>OZ244813.1:0-2938702 GCA_965220225.1 Dehalococcoidia bacterium
ATCGTGCGGCCTGACCGCATCGTCACGAACGCCGACGCCGCAGCCGGCGACGACCTCGTACTGACGAAGCCACTCGGCTCAGGAATCATCACGACCGCAGCCAAGGCCGGGGTCACCGACGACGTGACGCTTGCGGGAGCCGTCGCCACGATGCGCCAACTGAACCGGGCAGGCGGCGAGGTGATGGTGGAAGCGGGGGTGAAGTCCGCGACCGACATCACCGGTTTCGGGCTGGCGGGACACCTGCTTGGCATGCTGAAGGCGAGCCGGACCGCCGCGAAACTCCGCTTCTCCGACATTCCACTGCTGCCCGGCGTGCGGGAACTCGCCGAACGAGGCGTCGTTCCGGGCGGAACGCGGAACAACCTCAATGCGTTCGACGCGCAGATCGACTGGGGCGATGGCATCACCGACGAGGAGAAGCTCATCTTCTGCGACGCGCAGACCTCGGGCGGCCTGCTCATCTCCGTGCCGTCCGCTTCAACGCAGGCGGTGCTGGACGGGCTCGCGCAGCGGGGGGTGACAGGAGCGATCATCGGGCGGGTTGTCGCGGAAGAAGAGGCCGCCAACACGGTCGAGGTTACAGCCTAGCCGTGGGGCATCCGTCGCAATGAGCGCGTATGACCTGCCGCCTGCCCCGCCTCGCAGAACGGATGTCCTCGTCGCTGAGGCGCTGGACTCGGTCGAGACGGTCCTCGCTCTGACCGCCGACCTCGACTCTCGACAGCAGCAGGGGCCCATGATCCCCATCGTGAACCCCGCGCTCTGGGAGGTCGGACACGTGGGGTGGTTCTTCGAGAAGTGGACGCTGCGCAACCTGTACGAGGCGCAGAGCCTGATCCCTCATTCCGACGCGCTCTACGACTCGGCGGCCATCGCGCACGACACGCGCTGGCGGCTGAGCTTCCCGTCATGGGAGGAGACGCGGGCGTTCGCACAGAAGGCGGCGCGCGATGCGACAGGCCGCCTCGGGGTGGGCGAGCCGGATGCGCTGGAGCAGTACTTCATCCAACTCGCCACCCTCCACACCGACATGCACGCCGAAGCGTTCACCTACACGCGGCAGACGCTGGGGTTCTCCGAGCCTGCGCTCCCACCGACGGCGCCACCATCGCCGCAGCCCGGCTTCGAGCCGCACGACGTGGCCGTTCCCGGAGGGATGTTCACGCTGGGCGCGGTCGAGGGCGAACTGCCATTCGTCTTCGACAACGAGAAGTGGGGGCACGCGGTCCACGTCGGACCGTTCGCGATAGCGGCCACCGCAGTGAGCAACGGCGAGTTCCTGCGGTTCGTCGAGTCCAGTGGCTACCAGGACCGCTCGTGCTGGACCGACGAGGGGTGGTGGTGGCGGCAGGCGCTCGGGGCAGAGCACCCTGTCTACTGGCGCCGCGAGAGCGACGGCACGTGGCTGGTGAGGCGCTACGACGCCTGGGTCCCGATCGACCCGCACGCCGCGATCATCCACGTCAACTGGCATGAGGCGAACGCGTACTGCACATGGGCCGGGAGGCGGCTGCCGACCGAGGCCGAATGGGAACTGGCGGCGGCTGGCGGCGCGGACGGCGCTCCGAAGCGCCGCTACCCGTGGGGAGACGAGCCGCCGACACCCGAGCGTGCGAACCTCGACTTCCGGGGCCGGGGCACCGTCGACGTGCGCGCTCACTCCGCGGGAGACACACCCTCCGGGTGCCGCCAGATGGTGGGCAACGCGTGGGAATGGACGGCAACCGAGTTCGGCCCGTACCCCGGGTTCGTGGCAGACCCGTACAAGGAGTACTCAGAGCCGTGGTTCAGCGGTCACAAGGTGCTCCGGGGCGGAGCGTGGAGCACGCGGAGCCGCCTTATCCGCAACACCTGGCGCAACTTCTACACGCCCGACCGCCGCGACGTGATGTGCGGTTTCCGCACCTGCGCGGCCTGAGCCGCCGGAGGCAACGCCGTGTACATCGGCCTCGTGACGCCCGCCCCGCCGTACAGCCGGAACGGCAACCGCGTCACGGCGAACCGCTGGGCCGGGATACTGCGCAGTCTGGGCCACCGGGTCGCAATCAGCCAGAGCTACGACGGGCAGGGCTTCGACCTGCTCGTGGCCATCCACGCGCTGCGGAGCGCGGAGTCCGTCGCGGCATTCAAGGCCCGCCACCCGGACAGCCCCGTCGTCGTGCTCCTCGCGGGAACTGACGTCTACGGTCCGCTGTACGAGGAGGGCGGCGGCCCCGTCCTCGACATGGCAGAACGGCTCGTAACGCTCCAGCGCCTCGCCGTCGACGAACTGAGGCCAGAGCACAAGGGGAAGGTACGCACCATCGTGCAGTCCGCCAGGCCCACACCGACGCCCGGCCCGTCGCCGGATGCGCGACACTTCGACGTGAGCGTCGTGGGGCACCTGAGACCGGTCAAGGACCCGTTTCTCACAGCCGACGCAACGCGCCGCCTCCCGCGCGAGTCCCGCATCCGCGTCCTGCAGCTCGGCGACTCGATGGGCCCCGCCATGACGCGCCGGGCCAATGCGCTCTCGGTGAACCATCCGCGGTACACATGGATGCGCGGGCTGCCTGCGTGGCGCGCCCGCCGGTTGCTCAAACGGTCGCGGGTGATGGTGATCTCGTCGCTCTCGGAAGGCGGGGCCAACGTGGTATCGGAGGCAGCAGTTGACGGCGTCCCGATACTGGCGTCGCGGATGCCGGGCAACGTGGGGCTGCTGGGCAACGACTACCCCGGCTACTTCCCCGTGGGCGACAGCTCGGAACTGCGGGGTCTGCTGCTCTGCTGCGAGAACGACCCCACGTTCCTCGCTCATCTTCGGGAAGCCGAGGCGCCGCTGCGTTCGTTGCTCGCCCCCCAACACGAGTGCGCCGACTGGGCGGCGCTCCTCGACGAGGTCGTGCCTCGCTAGCGCGCGAAGCGGCGCATCGCCGCCGACACGAGATCAACGCCCAGCACCAGCAGCAGGTACCAGATGAGGAGCAGGGTCACGGTCGTGTAGTGGAAGTGGCTCAGGGCGATCCGGAACTCCATGCCGAGGCCACCCGCCGCAACGAGTCCTACGACGATGGTCGTGCGGATGATGACCTCCCAGCGGTAAAAGAGGTACGTGATGAAGCGCGGCAAGGCCGCGGGGAGGATGGCGTAGGCGATGACCTGGAACCAGCCTGCGCCGGACGTCCTCAGGGCACGTGCCGGGCGGGTGTCGAGGCCTTCGACTACTTCTGCTGAGAGCTTGCCGAGGATGCCGAAGTTGTGGATGGCGAGCGCCAGCGCTCCAGGAATGATGCCGGGCGCGAAGATGAAAACGAGGAGCATCGCCCATATCAGCTCGGGTACCGAGCGGCTCAGTGCGTAGAAAAGGCGAACTATCCCGAGCCAGGCCGTCCAGAATGGGCTCCGGTAGGGGGCCAGCTCGCCCGCCATGACGTTGCGCGCCGCGAACATGAACGTCAGCAGCGCCCCAACCGCGGCCAGCCCCACCGCGAGGACGCTCATGGCGAGGGTCGACAGCGCCAGCCGCCCGGCCTCGGCCCACGCTTCGCCTTCCAAGTACGCGGGCGCGGCCTCGCGGCCCACGCCTGCGAGGTCGCCGAGGAACGACGACGCCCGCGAAGCCGTCTCCCCGGAGAAGAAGCCGTGGCTCGGCCACGACTGCCCGAAGATGAGGTACGTCCACGAGGTGAGGATGAGGACGACCATCACAAGGACGGAACCTGAGAGGAAGGTCAGCCTGGGAGGCGTGCGCCCAGTGGTATAAGCGCTGATCGGTTTCGAGCTCATGGCGCGAGCCTCCGTCGCACCTGGGAGCTCCAGATGTCCACGAGCACAACCATGGCCACCAGGACCCAGAGGAACGTCCAGACGCGGGAGTAGGCGAGGTCTGCGAGGGCGATCTGCACCTGGAACCCCAGGCCCCCGAGCCCGACCCAGCCGAGCACGGCTGCCGACCGGATGCCGCATTCCAGCCTGTAGAACGTGTAGGAGACCATGTCCGGGAGCGCCATCGGCAGGCGTCCGAACAGGAACACTCTCCACTCGGACGCTCCGGAGCGCCGGAGTGCGTCGAGCGGGGCCTGCGGCACGTCCTGCAACAGTTCAGAGTAGATGCGGCCCAGGATGCCTCCGTAGGGGATGCCGAGCGCCAGCACGGCGGCCATCGGCGAGAGGCCAACCGCGGCAACGAGCAGGAGCGCCCAGACGAGCTCATGGATGGCACGAAAGAAGGCGAGGATGCCTCGCGCGACGCCCACCTGCGTGACGGTTCCTGCTCGCGATCGGGCCAGAGTTCCGGAGGCAATCACGCCCAACGGGATGCCGATGAGCAGGGCGACCGTCAGCCCCGCGACCGCATAGACCCCCGTCTGCCACGCGGCAGCCGCCGCTTTGCCAAGCAGGTCCGGCGAGAGGTCGGGCCGGACGAACGCACCGAGCGTTTCGCCGATCGCGCTCACTCCGCGCGGCTTGAAGACGCCGTCGGTCCAGTCGACCCCGAGGAGGCTCAGCGCGAAGGCGCCGATGAGGATGAGGGTGATGACTCGCCGGCTCTCGATCGCGCGAGGGCGCGCCGAAGATGCGGGCGGCTCAGATCTCACTCCGCAGCCCCTCGATCTCGTACAGCTCCTCGAGCACGTGGTCGCGGATGCTGAACGCGGGCACGTCGAACTGCACGAGCCCGTTCCGCAGCCCCACGATGCGGTCGAAGAATTCGCGCGCGAGGTCGATCGAGTGGATGCTGGCGACGAGCGTTTCGCCCTGCTCCTCGGTTACGTCGGTGAGCAGGCGGACCACCTCTCTCGCTCGCGCGGGGTCGAGCGAGGCCACGGGCTCGTCCGCGAGGACGACGGTGGGGCGCTGGACGAGCACCCGTGCGATCGCGACCCGTTGCTGCTCCCCGCCGGAGAGGCGTCCGGCGCGCTGGTGCGCGAGGTGCGTGACGCCGACGCGGTCGAGCGCGTCGAACGCCAGCCGTTGATCGCGGGGCCAGACCAGCGAGAGCAACGATGCGCCGAAGCTCCACTCGCCGAGCCTCCCTGCCAGTACGTTGTGCAGCACCGACAGGTTCGGGACGAGGTCGAACTGCTGCGCGATCATGCCAACGAGGCGGGCGAGTTCGCGGCCAGGACGGAGGCTGGCGAGGTCACGCCCGCAGAGCTCGACAACGCCGGTGGTCGGGGCGACGGCGCCCGCCATGAGGCGCAGGAGCGTCGTCTTTCCGGCGCCGCTCGGCCCGATCACGGCCACCCGGGTGCCGCGCTCGACGGCGAAGTCCAGCGGCGCCAGCACGGTCGTTTGGCCGTAGCGCATCGAGGCGCCGTCGAAGCGGACGGCGGGGGCCGCAGTCGCTGCGACGGCCGTCTCGCTACTCGATAATGCCGAATTGGCGCGCAGCATCCTCAATCGCCTGGTACCTGTTGTTGCTCGTGCGAACGAACCGTTCGCCGTTGAAGGACTCTGCGATCTCCTTCGCCTGCCCGCCTCGATCAACGTCGACGGTGAGCAGCGCTTCGGTGATGTTGTCCAACGCGTCCTCGCCGAACTCGTCGCCGATCGCGGGGTGCGCAACCCAGTGGTAGTTGACATACGCCGGCGTTCGGTAGAACACGTCGACCTTGGACAGGTCGACCTCGCCGTCCGCGACGCGTCTCTCCCACACTGCCTCGCTGAGCGCGCCGGCGTCAAATGAGCCAGCCTCCACGAGCTTCCACGTTTTGTCGTGTGCACCGCTGAAGCTGATGGCGCCGAGCTCCGTCTCCGTGTCGACTCCCGCCTGGCTCAGGTAGTAGCGGGGCATCAGGTGCCCGGAGGTGGAGCTTTCGGAGCCGAACGTCACCGTCTTGCCGCGCAGGTCCTCGAGGCTACTGATGCCCGAGCCGGGCGCCGCGACGAAGACGGAATGGAACTCGCCGTCGCGCGGGCGATGCGCAATCGCGTCGGCCTCGGGGACGGCGATCCGCGCCTGCACGCCGGTGACTGCGCCGTACCACACGAGATGGACGTCGCCCTGCTTGAAGGAGGTGACGACGGCGGCGTAGTCTGCCTGCGGCACGTAACGGACTTTCAGGCCCGTTTCCTCGGAAAGGTACTCGGCGAGGTTATTGAAGCGCGCTTCCAACAGGCTCACATCCTGATCGGGGATGCCTGCGATGAGCAACTCCGGCTCTTCTTCACTCGAACATCCAACGAACACCGCAAGCATCAGGGCCGTCAGGGCAATCAGTATCTTTCGCATGGTTCTCCGTAGATCGGGACTGGGATGCAAGGGATGATACCGTCTCGTGATGGTTGGCGGCGATGTCGATTACGAATTATCATCGAGCACATGGACGTGAGCGCCCTCAAGAGCTTCGTGGCGGTGTGCCGCTCCGGGAGTTTCCGGAGCGCGGCCCGCGAACGGCACGTCAGCCAACCGGGCGTGAGCCGGCACGTACAGCGGCTCGAGACGGAGCTTGACGTGGCGCTACTGGTGCGCAACAGGAAGCGGGTGGTGCCGACCGCGGCGGGCAGCAGGCTGTTCGCCTATGCCGTGGACGCAATCGCCGCCCACGACCGTGTCATCGAGTCCCTCGCGCGCGATGACGCAGCGGTGGAAGGCGAGCTCCGCATCGCGGCGAGCACCGCGCCCGGGGAGTACCTGCTGCCAGGCCTGTTGTCGCAGTTCACGGAGATCTACCCAAATGTGCGGCCGCGCGTCGCGGTCACCGACTCGGCATCGGCGATAGCGCAGGTCGCGGACGGCCACTCCGACCTGGGGTTCGTAGGAATGAAAGTGGCGCACTCATCCTTCGAATGGACAGTAGTCGCGGAAGACGAGTTGGTGCTCGCGGTGCCCGGAAGACATCCGTTCGCAGGCAGGGCGTCAGTTGACGTGACTGAACTGCAGGGGCTGCCGTTCATCGAACGGGAGCCGGGCTCCGGCACATGGACCGGTCTCCGCCGCGCGTTGGACAAGGCAGGAGTGAAGGAGCCGGGATACACCCCGGTGATGGTCGTCAACTCGACCCACGCGACCCTGGCAGCCGTCAACAACGGCTTCGGGTTCAGCATCGTCTCGTCTCTCGCGACCCACGAGCACGAGTTCGATCAGGTCTACCCGGCGCGGCTGACCGGCCTCGACACGGCACGCAGCCTGTACATGGTCAGGCTGACCTCGCTCGACTCACCCGTCGCCCAGGCCTTCGGGGACTGGGTGCTGGCCCGCCTCGCAAAAGGGCGCGAAACGATAGAACAGAGGTTTTCCTGATGGCGGGACTACTCAGCGTTACAGTCCACACGTCCGCGGAGGAAGAGCGCGTCTCCGCAGTGGCGGAGATCATCCGGGGCCTGACAACTGAACCGAAGACCCTCAGCCCCAAGTTCCTCTATCACGAGGAGGGCTCCGGCCTGTTCGACGAGATCACGCGGTTGGAGGAGTACTACCCCACCCGTATCGAGCGTTCGCTGCTCGACGGCTTCGGCGCCGAAATCATTCGCGAAGTCCGGCCTCACGAGATCGTCGAACTGGGGCCCGGCAACAGCGCCAAGAGCGGGACGCTCGTCGGGCCCGCCCTGGAAGCGGGAGTTCTGAAGCGCTACATCCCGTTCGATATCAGTGAGTCGGCGCTCCGTGAGGGCGCGCAAGCGCTGTTCGACGCGTACCCGGACCTCGCCGAGATCGCCGCCGTTGTGGGCGACTTCGAGCGTCACCTCTCCGCCATCCCCCACCCACAGGGGACGCGGCTCATCGCGTTCCTGGGTTCTACGATCGGTAACCTTCATCCCGAGGAGCGGAGCCGCTTCCTCAGGGAGGTCCGAGCGTTGATGCCTCGGAGCGAGGACGCACTGCTCCTGGGCGCGGACCTCATCAAGGAGACACGCGTCATCGAGGCGGCCTACAACGACGCAAAGGGCGTGACCGCGCTGTTCAACCTCAACTCCCTGCAGGCGGTGAACGACTTGCTGGGCGTCGAAATCGACACCAGCCTCTTCAGACACTGCGCGTTATTCGACACCGAGCACTCGCGGATCGAGATGCACCTGGAAGCGACGGCTGACGTCGCCTTCACGCTGCCCGGGAGCAGCGACACCGTTCGCATACGCGCAGGTGAAACGATCTGGACCGAGAGTTCATACAAGTTCACGAAGGACGGCTTCGCAGAGACGCTCCGTGAAGCGGGCTTCGGCAGCGTCCGCTGGTTCACCGACCCCGAGGAGATGTTCGCCCTGGTGCTCGCCCGTCCATGAGAGGTGTCATCCTGCGGCCGCAGCCTTAAGGGAACGGTACGCCACGACCACCGCCTCCCATGCGATGTTGGGCTGCTCCGAGCGAATGGCGGTCATCTGCTCCCCCGCGCGGTAGCACCACGTCGAGATGTTGGCCACTCCGGCTGCGGCCATCGCCGCCGCGGCCTGAGCGATCTCGTCTTCACGACCAGCGGGAATCGAGAACGCCTGCAGCCACGCCATGGGCTCCTGCCGGGAATCACGGCATGCAGCGACGACCGCTTCGCAAGCGTCGTACACGTACGGAGAGGCGGGTTGCCCATGCGCCCGCCACAAGGGAGACACCGCGACCACGTCAGCCGCGCGGGCAGCCGTCAGTTGCTCCGAGAGGCTTGGCCCCGGGAGCACGCCGACCGCGGTGCGCAGTCCAAGTCCGCGGGCGCTGCCGCACGCGTCCTCCATCAAGCGGGCGAGACTCCACTGCTGGAACGCCCGTCCGTCCGTCGGCGCTTCGGGAGAGGCTGAACACACATCCTTACAGCCGCCGCAGACGCACTCCACGGGCGACGTCGGGTCGTCGAAGAACACAGCGTCGGCACCTGTCCCGGCTGCCGTTTCGATCCAGGTCTGAAGCAGCTCGCGGAACGCCGGCGAGTTTGGACAGGCTACGGAGATCCGCGCGCCACCAGGTCGGACCTGCCAGGACTCGGGATGCCGGAGCAAGAAATCGCTGAACGCCTCGCCCGCGAACAGGCCTCCCAGTCCCCAGCAGTCCAACCAGGCCTCGAGGCCGACCCGGTGCGTGGCGTCCACCAGAGCGGCAATCTCACCGGTATGAAAAGCCAGGTCATACTCGCTGAAGGTGTGAACGACGTAATCGCACCCAGCCTCAACAATCTCGGGAAGGTCTCGTTCAACGTAATGCCGGACGAATCGGTTACCGAGGTACGTGACGCCCAGTTTCATACGCGCCTGTCGTCCCAGCCGCCACTACTGGACGGTGACGCTCTTCGCCAGGTTGCGCGGCTGGTCTACGTCGTTGCCAAGCAGGTCTGCCGTGCGGTAGGCAAGCAGTTGCAGTGGAGCTACTGCCACCATGGGCTGCAGTAGCGGCGGACACTCCGGTATCCACAGTACGTCGTCCGCGTGTGAAGCCATCTCCGTGCTGCCAACCGTGGCAACGGCGATGACCTTTCCATCGCGAGCGCGCACCTCCGACATGCTGATCAGCATCTTCTCGTACAGCGGATTGCGCGGCGCGACAGCAACGACGGGCGTCTCCGTGTCTATCAGCGCGATGGGGCCATGCTTCATCTCCGCTGCGGACATGCCCTCCGCGTGGATGTAGCTGGTCTCCTTCATCTTGAGGGCTCCCTCGCGCGCGACCGGCTCCATCAGCCCGCGCCCGAGGAAGAGGAAGCGGCGCGCATCCAGATAGCGCTGTGCGATCGCCTCGGCACCAAGTTCGGTCATCTCAATGGCAGCCCCAAGCAAGGCCGGCAGGCGCGTGACTTCATCCACGCGGTGGGCCGTACGTTTCTCGTTCAACGTGCCGCGCTGCCGCCCGAGCGCGCACGCGGTGAGGTACATCACGACCATCGAGTTAATCATCGTCTTCGTTGAAGCGACGCCGACCTCATAACCCGCGTGCATCAGCAACGGGTGCTCCACGATTCGCGTGGCTTCGCTCTCGGGAACGTTGGTGATGGCAGCGGTCCGTGCGCCACGGGCACGCGCCTCGTGCAGCGCCTGCAGCGTGTCCGCTGTCTCGCCGGACTGTGTAACGCCCACCACCAGCGTGTGTTCGTCCAGCACCGGGTCGCGGTAGGGGAAATCCGCGGCGCTCTCCACGAACGCAGAAATGCGTGCCAGCGTCTCCATATAGCGCGCGCCGACCATGCCCGCGTGGATGCTCGTGCCCATGCCGAGGAAGATGACACGCGTCAGTGCCGCTGCCTCAGCGTCCGTGAAGGGCAACAGGACCTCATCCAGCCGGGCCTCGCCCTGCGAAAAGCCGATGCGCCCCTGCAGCGCTCCCATAGCCGAGTCCGGCTGCTCGTGTATCTCCTTGAGCGTGAAATGCTTGTAGCCACCCTTGGCGGCGGCTCCGCCGCTCACAACCACGGGCCACAGCGCACGCGTAGAAAGCCGGCCGTCCAGCGTTCGCAGCTCGAAGCCCTCGGGCCGCACCACTGCGGACTCGCCAGGTTCCAGGAAGATCGCCGTGGACGCGTCATGCGCCAACGCAGGGAGGTCGCTCGCGATGAGCATCTCACCGTCCCCCGCGCCCACGGCGATGCCGCCCGCGTTACCGATGCGCACGACGACCAGCGTTTCCGGAGTGCGAGCGTGCATGCAGGCTATCGCATGCGCGCCACGCAACTGTCCCGCCGCCAGGCGCACCGCCTCATCGAACGGCAGGCCATCCTCCAACAACTCCTCAATCATGTGTGGAATGATCTCGGTGTCCGTCTGCGACAGGAACGTGTGGCCGTTCGCAGTCAGCCGGGACTTGAGCTCGGCGTAGTTCTCGACGATGCCGTTGTGCACGACGACGACCTCGCCCGTTCCGTCCGTGTGCGGATGCGCGTTCACATTGGAAGCCGGGCCATGCGTGGCCCACCGCGTGTGGCCGATGCCCTGATGCCCGATAACGGGCTCGTTCTCCACAAGCCGCCGGAGATTGTCCAGTTTGCCCACGGCGCGCCGGATCGAGAGGTGGCCAGAGTCGTCGACGACAGCGACGCCTGCGCTGTCGTACCCGCGGTAGGAGAGGTGCGTGAGCCCTTCCAGCAAGATGCCGGAGGCTTCCCGAGGACCGGTGTATCCGAATATCCCGCACATAGAACCGGAAGGAGTGTAGCACTCCGCCTGCCCGGGTGCCGGTTGCGCGCCTTCTGTGTCCGGCACCCTACGTTCAGGGCAGGGGCAGACCGACCCATGACCCGCGAGTGAGCGAGAGCGCGGACGCCTCCAGGAATTCCATGTTCCTGACGCCGTCCAGGAAGGTATCACGCTCTCCAACATCCTCGCCGCGCACGAGGCGCACGAAGTCTTCCTCGGCGTGCCAGGTCTCTTCCAGTCCGGGCGGAACCGGCAACGGCGCCAATCCCTCCTCGCCCCTGCGGCCGCCCATCAACTCCCCCGTTCGCGGGTAGACCAGCGTTCCCTCGTCGCCGTAGACCTCGATGCGCTCCTGTCCGAAGAGCGTCACGCCGCTCTGAACGCATGCGACGGTTGTTCCTCCAGGCATCTCGGCGATGACGGTCAGGGCGTCCGGCATCTCGACCTCGATGGGCTGACCGCCCGGACCGTCGGCCCGATGGGGCGTGAAGGTGCGTCCCCACGCGAGGACGCGCTTCGGGTCGCCGAACCAGAGACGCAGCACGTCCCAGTCCAAGCCGAGATGCAGCGGATTGACCGCCCCGAACATGCGGTGGTCCTGGCGGCGCTGCAGCGGCGAGGCGTCGGCGGCGTAGTCTGATATCAAGTAGTAGGCGAACACCTGGCGAACCCGACCCACGTAGCCATCGTCCAGCAGTTGCTTGACGTAGCGGCGTGCCCGCTCGTACGAGGTCGGCGGCACCAAGCGAGCCTTCAGTCGCGTTTCCTCAGCCTTTGCCAGCATCTCCCGCGCCTGGAGGAGGCTCGTTGCCATCCGCGTCTGGCAGAGCACATGTTTCCCCGCATCGAGCGCGGTCATTACAGCCTCGTAATGGAAGTAGGGCTGAGTACCGATAAGGACAGCGTCGATGTCGTCTCGCGCTACCAGCTTCCGCCAATCGCCCATCGGAGCCGGGATCCCGAACTCTGCGGCGACCCGCTCGGCGCTCTCCAGGCTGCGGTTGGCAACAGCCACGATCTCCGCACCCTCCACCGCGAGCAGGTTCGGAAGCATGCGGCGTCGCGTGAAGCCACCGGCCCCCACGATGCCGATGCGGACCGTCTCAGGCATGGCTTCTGGACGAGGCGGGGCTACCACTCACTCGTGCCCCAACCTGGACCTGCCGCTGGTGTGGAAGGGTCGGCCGGCCACCATCGCCGACCGCTCCTGCTGGTCCATGCTGAACAGCCGCATCCCTTCGTCCCGGGAGAGGCCGGCGATGTTGTCAGACGTGATGCGGATAATGCCGTTGTCCTCAGGAGCGCGGATGATCCCGATGGGGTCCTGTCCTTCCTTCACGCGCACCATCTGCTCTCTCCAGACCCTGCGGTTGAGGATGAGGCCTTCGTCCGTGGTGCCGAGATGCCACTGCTCCCAATCAGGCAGGTAGTTCCGCTCCACAGGCCCCTGCGTCTGCTGGGCGACCTCGTCCTCCCAGAGGTTGCCTTGACGCCACGGGTGGCCGTAGTTCCAGTAGGATCCGACCTGCTGCGCCCAGTCGGGCGGCAGGTCCCGCGTCCTGCCGATGCTCGGCAGGGGGCTGTTCATCGCATCGATCGCCGCCTGCCCTTCCTGTGAGATCTTCCCGTCCTCGAACGGGTAGAAGTCGACCGTGAACCAGCGCGTGTTGTAGTCATCGACCGGCATCGCCCACTTCATGCTGCCGGCGTTGTCCTGGTTGCAGCGCTGGGTGGGCCAAACGGTGTGGGTTTCGTGGTACATGAACTGGCCGGGATGCTTCGACATCTCCTTCAGCACCTTCATGCGTGTGCCCCACTGTGTGCGCTCGAACTTCACGGGCGTCGCAAGCTGGCCGTCAGGGGCCCAGTACATCGACCCGCTCTTCGGCGGGTCCCTGAACCAGCCGTGGGCGATCTCTCCATGCCACGGGTCCATGTTGTTGTCGTGGAGAGCCTGGAATACGTTGCAGCGCTCGACGTAGCCCCCGTTCCCGGTGATGCGCACACCGTCGTCGCTGAACAACTGGTGGTAGCGAGGAAAGAGCGGCTGGAGTTCCGACGGGCCCATATAGGCGAATATCAAGCCCGCGACCTCGAAACACGGGTACGAGAGGTGGGTGACCTTCTCAGCGAACCGGCTGCCGGGCGGCTCGCCGGGCATCTCTACCACGTTGCCGTCTCCGTCGTAGAGCCAGCCATGGTAGAGGCAGCGGATGCAGTCGTTCTCCACCCTGCCATACGAAAGAGACGTGCCACGGTGGCTGCAGTGCTCGCCGAGAAGGTGGGGAGCGCCCCGTGAGTCGCGGAACAGGATGAGGTGTTCTCCGAGGACGGTGACGCGCACGGGGTTGTTCACGCCACGGTTGCTTCCGCCACCCACGTTGGCCGAAGTCTCCACGGGCAGCCAATAGCGTCGGAAGACATCACCAGACGGCGTTCCCGGCCCCACTTGAATCATCTCGAGCTCTTCGTCATTCCTCAAGACTCACCTCCTTCGAGGGCAGCGGGCCTGGACACCTGTCGTGCGGCGTAGATACCACTTTCCCCCGGTAGGGTCAATCGCGGGATGAGGGCAGGTCCCGCGGGGACGGACGCGCGGGCGCAGCTCGCGTTTGACACTACCCGAGAGCCGCCGTACCTTCCGACCAGGGAGCAAGCACTGCGTGCTCCAGTCCCATGCCACTCGCCCACGCCCAGCACCTGCATCAGGAGGTCTCATGGCCACAGAGGCAGCTCTCCCCGAGGTGATCGATTTCTGGCGCAACCACGCCTACGACCGCTGGTTGGCCAAGCAGGACGTGCCGGTCCATACCGGCTACTACGTCGAGGATGCCCGCACGCTCGAGCGCGGGTGGTGGCCGCTACGGGGGTGCCCGGGCGCCGTCATCAGCCTGGAGGGACACCGCGGCATCCAGCACGTGAACGTGCTGGAGATCCCTCCCGGAGCGACGATCCCTCCGTTCCGCATGGCGCTGGAAGAGATCATCTACGTGTTCGAGGGCAATGGCATCGCGAACGTATGGGCTGACGGTCAGGAGAAGGTCACCTTCGAGTGGCAGAAGCACAGCCTGTTTCGCATACCGGTCAACTACAACTACGAACTGAGCAATGCGAGAGGCGACCAATCCGCACTCACGCTCCACGTGAACCTGCTTCCGATGGCAATGGGAACCAACCCGAGCGAGGACTACTTCTTCAACAACCCCTACGTGGACCTCAGCCAGCTCTACGGGGACGAGGCGAAGTTCTACTCAGCAGCAGCACGACCCGTGCGGGTTGCCGGGCAGGCGAGCTTCTCGTCGGGGGCCAGGTCGATGCAGCACACGTCCACGCCCTCCGACGCAGGCCCGATGCGCTGGTACGGGAACTTCTTCCCGGACCTGTCGGTATGGGACCAGCTCGAGGTCTATGGGGGCGCAGGCCGCCTCACCTACGGCGGCAGGATATTCTTCCCGGGTTCCGCATTCAGCACAGGTCTCATGGTCCTCCCTTCGCGAAGGTACCGCGCCGGCCATCGCCACGCGGCGGGCGTCACCATCGTCGGCATACAGGAGGCCGACGGGTTCGTACTCATGTGGCCGGAGGGCGGCGACTACCTCGTCGCCCCGTGGCAGGAGGGCTCCGTATTCGTCCCGCCCTACCACTGGTACCACATGCACTTCAACTCAGGGACGGTCGAGAACAGGCAGCTGCGCATCCGGGCGCCGCGGCCGGGAGCGAACCCGTCGGCCGACCCGAGACGCGTGATCCCCTTCGCAGAGCAGGACCCGTGGATCCGCCGGAAGTTCGAGGAGGAGCTGGCCAAACGTGGGCTCACCTCGCTGATGCCGGAGGAGGCATACACGAACCCGGACTTCGAATGGGACGAGGAGTGGCTGAAGGAGGACTGACTCCTTCCAAATATCGGGTTGCAGGAGTTGAACCGGCATGGCACCTCTGCTGCTGAAGATGGCGACCGGCGACTACGGGCACACGCGTCCGCTTAAGAATGGGACCATCGCCTCTGAGCGGGTCGCTTTCGAGCACGTCGAAACGCCGAGCATCATCAACGCGTTCCGCCGCATGATCCGGGGCCTCGAGTTCGACGTCTGCGAAATGGCGCTGTCCACCTATCTCTGTGCCCGCGCCCACGGGATACCGATAACAGCCCTTCCCGTCTTCCTCGTGCGGGCACTGCACCACGGTTCGATCGTCTACAACGTGAAGTCCGGCATCCAAGGCCCGGCTGATCTCCATGGCCGTCGAGTGGGAGTCCGCGCCTATACGGTGACCACCGGCGTGTGGGCTCGCGGCATCCTCCGCTCACAGTACGGAGTGGACCTCGACAAGGTCACATGGGTCATCAATAGCGACGAGCACGTTGCCGCGTACGAGGCTCCGCCTAACGTCGAACCGGGGCCTTTCGACCGCAGCCTCGCTGACCTCCTGAGCGACGGGGAGATCGATGCCGCCATCGGTGTGGCGCCGTCGGAAGAGGCGGGGTTCGTACCCCTGATCCCGAATGCCCGTGAAGCAGGACTCTCTTGGCTGCGATCAACCGGGGTCTACCCCATCAACCACACTCTGGTGGTGCGCAACGAGCACCTGGCAGCCCACCCGTGGCTCGCCGTCGACTTGTTCCAACTGTTCAAGCAGGCGAAGGAGTCGTTCCTTCCGGCGCTCGATACAGCAGCAGCCCCTGCGAATGAAGACGCTCGCGCCAGGGAGATGCGGCATGCCCTCGGCAGCGATCCCCTGCCCTTCGGCATCGAAGCCAACAAGGCTTCCCTGCAGGCCTTCATCGGTTTCACGTTCGACCAGCGCATCATCCCGGAGGCCATCCACCCCGAGGAAGCGTTCGAACCAAGCACGCTGGCGCTCGAAGGATAGGAAGCGCAGAGCCGCGCAGACCTACGATCGAAGGCCACCACCTCTTACCCGAACTGTACCCCCAGGCCGACAGCGTCCGCGCGGAGGGCTCCGTGCTCGAGCATGGCGACCAGTCCTGTCCAGCCGCCGCCTTCGCGATCAGCACGCGAGGGGTTTCGGCTGCGCCGACGCCACTCCGCCTTGTCCTCGTCGGAGATTTCGGGCGCTCCGCCCCCCAGGTGCGAAAGCCAGTTGATGCGCGCAAGGCTCTCGAGCGCAAGGGCACGCGAGACCGCCTGCTCCACCGTCCTGCCGGCAACGACGATACCGTGACCGCGCATCATCACCATATTGTGATGTGCCATGAGGTCCAGGAACGGCTCCGTCTCCTCAGGCGTTTGCAGGGTGATCGAGCGATCGAAGACGGGCGCCTCGTTGTTCAGGGCGATGCGCATCGCTCCCGGTTCGTAGCCGCTGAAGATGGGCCGCAGTTCCACTCTGTTCATTGTGCAGAGCAGGACGCCGGGAGGATGTGCATGAATGACCGCGTTGACATCCGAGCGGTACTTGTACAGGTCAGTGTGAAGGTAGATCTCGCTGACGCGATTGACGTCACCATTGTCCCCGACAGGCTGGCCCTCCAGGTCCACTCGCATGATGCTCGACGGCTCGGCGAATCGCAGTCCCCTGTCGGTACCGGGACGGCCCCTGACAAGGATGTTGTCGGTGCCAGGCTCCCGGGTGCTCACATGTCCAGTGGAACCCTTCACCAATCCGTGCTGCGCGAGGATCTGGCACGCGAGCGCCACCTTTTCCCGCAGTTGCTCAACGCTTGGCTGGCCGGACGCTGACTGTGTCATTGCTCTCCTCCTTGGTCTGGCCACTGAAGTACAGCTCGTCGCACGGGCCGAAGAGGTCAGTGAACGCCCGTGCCTGTCCGGCTGTGATCACATGATAGGACTTGCGCGTCGATCCGGCCCGCCCCTGGCCATACGCGATAAGGACTCTGGCCATGCGACCACCTGCTCCGAGTGCGGCAAGGACTGATACAACGGTGTGACATCTGCCTCTTTCGCGGTCGGGCATGCGATTCCTAACCTCTCTAACAGCAGCCCCCAGCAGCCAAACGCGGGCGGCGAAAGAGGTGATGAGCAATGCTGACCAAGGTAAACACCTGCGCACTGACCGGACTCGACGGGCAGATCATCGAAGTGGAGGTGGACGTCGCGCCGGGTCTGCCACACTTCGTCGTGGTAGGACTGCCGGATGCCGCAGTGCAGGAATCGCGCGAACGGGTCCGCGCAGCGATACGCAACTCCGGGTTCGAGTTCCCGATGCGCCGCATCACGGTGAGCCTCGCCCCTGCCGACCTGCGCAAGGAAGGGCCTTCCTACGACCTTCCCATCGCGGTGGGTATCCTCGCCAGCAGCGGGCAGATCGACATCATGCTCGGCGAAACGGTGCTCATCGGCGAGTTGTCGCTGGAGGGGAACCTGCGGCATACCGACGGCATCCTGCCGATGGTGGGCGTCGCACGCGACCGTGGGATGCGGACGGCGGTCGTGCCGCAGACGAACGCTGACGAGGCTTCGCTCGTGGATGAGATGGACGTCCTGGGGGCGCGCACGCTCCGCGAACTCGTTGAGCACATCAGAGGAGACGCCCCCATCCTGACGCATACACCCACGTTGGAACTCTCCAGCATCGCGCCGGAGGAGTACGCCATAGACATGGCAGACATCCGCGGGCAGGACCAGGCGAAACGCGCGATAGAGATAGCAGCCGCAGGCGGACACAACCTGCTGATGACCGGCCCACCCGGCAGCGGCAAGACGCTGCTCGCCCGCGCGATGGCCTCGATACTTCCGCCCCTCACTTCAACAGAGGCGCTCGAAACGACAAAGGTGTACAGCATCGCCGGAATGCTGCGCGACGACACGCCCCTCGTTTCGACGCGTCCGTTCCGCGCACCGCACCACACCATCTCGCATGCCGGCTTGGTCGGCGGCGGTCGGATACCCAGACCTGGCGAGGTCTCGCTCAGCCACAGGGGCGTACTCTTCCTTGACGAACTACCGGAGTTCGGGCACAGCGTCCTCGAGGTGCTGCGACAGCCGATAGAGGACAAGGTCGTCACCATCAGCCGGGCGAACGGATCGGTGACCTATCCGGCAAGTTTCATGCTTGTCGGCGCCATGAACCCGTGTTTCTGCGGGAATTACGGCGACCCAAGGAAGGCCTGCACGTGCTCGTCACAGCTCCTCAGCCGGTATCAGAAGCGCATCTCTGGCCCATTGCTGGACAGGATGGACATATTCATCGACGTCCCGCGCGTTGAGTATGAGAAGCTCACGGGCGATGCAACGGGAGAGCATTCGGCACGCATCCGAGAGCGCGTCTGCCAGGCGCGCCAGGTGCAGCAGGCGCGGTTCCGGGAGTCGTGCGTCCAGTGCAACGCGGACATGGGACCGTCGGACGTCTGGAAGTACTGCCGTCTCAACGATGAAGCGGAAGGCCTCGCACGGGCCGTGATGGAGCGGATGCACTTCTCCGCACGGGCGTTCCATCGGACGCTCAAGCTGGCTCGTACCATTGCAGACCTCACCGGGGATGACGTAATCGGCATGCCGCATCTTGCTGAAGCGGTGCAGTACCGGCAGCGCGGGGCCGAATAGGTGCGCCACGCGTGGGGCGGCGCAACGCTAAACTGTGCAGCAGTCCGCCATAGCGGCTCCAGGGGGAAGCGTGCGAATAGCCGTCTGCGTCAAGTGGGTCCCCGCGATATCCCGCATCCGCCTCGACCCCGAGACGAAGCGCCTCGTCCGGGAGGGCGTGCCAAGCGAACTGAACGCCTACGACGTGCTCGCGGTCAACCGCGCGGTCGAACTGAAGCAGGAGTTGGGTGGGAGCGTAGCGGTCTACACGATGGGGCCGCCGGAAGCGCGGCGCGGGCTCGTGCGCTGCCTGGCGATGGGGGCGGACGACGCATTCCACCTGAACGACATCGCATTTGCGGGCGCCGACACGCTCGCGACCTCCCGTGCGCTCGCGCTGGCGCTCGCCCGCGAGGGCTACGACCTGATCCTCTTCGGCAACAACAGCGTCGACGCAGAGACAGGGCAGGTAGGGCCGGAAGTCGCCGAGCTGCTCGGCATCCCCCAGATCACGGCGGTCAACAAACTGGAGGTCGCAGAAGACGGTTCCGTACATGCGGAGCGCGCGCTGGAGAACGGAACCGAAGTCGTTGAAGGTGCGCTGCCGTTGCTCGTTTCGGTAGTGGAGGGAGTCGCACACGATGCCCAGGCTCCGCGCGAGGCCGTACGTGACGCTGAAGAGCGCGAGATAACCGAGTTGGCCGCCGCAGTGCTCGCTGAAGACGTCTCGCAGTTCGGGGTGGCTGGCTCTCCGACATGGGTGGCAGAGGTTCGGCAGATCGAACCGTCCCGAGAGGGCAGGCTCATCCAGGAAGGCACCATGGCCGATATGGCACGAGAGGCGATCGCAGCGCTCGCGGAACGGGGAGCACTCGACGAGGATGCCAGTGAGACAGACTCCTCCGGCACTCCAAGCGATGCCCTCCGTCCAGACGGAGGGCCGGAGATCTGGGTCGTCGCGGAGACCGACGAGGGCGGGCTACGCCCTGTCACTTCCGAGATGCTCGCCGCAGCTCAGCACGTAGCGGACGCTCTCAGTGGTCGCGTCGTCGCGTTCGTCATCGGGGGAGAGAACGCCTCAGACCACGCGGTGGTTCTCGGGCAGTCAGGCGCAGACGTAGTGAGGACCGCTTCAGCGAGCGAGCTCTCCACGTATTCCACCGCGGCATACACGGCAGTGCTGTCGGATGCGATCGCAGAACGGCAACCGTTCGCCGTTCTGCTGCCATCCACACCGAACGGGCGCGACCTGGCAGCGCGAGTCTCGGCACGGCTGAACCTGGGGCTGACCGGCGACTGCATCGGGCTCGACGTGGACGACGCAGGGCTGGCCCAACTCAAGCCCGCGTTCGGTGGAAACATCGTCGCGCCCATCTACTCGCGCACGCTCCCGAACATGGCGACAGTGCGGCCGGGGGTGTTCAGCGCGCTGCGCCCCAACTCCACCAGGAGCGTTCCAGTGGAGATGCTGGAGCCAGCAAATGCACCGAGCGACGGCCTGACGCGGGTCGAGTTCAGAGCAGCGCCGGATGACGACGCGGCGGCGCTGGACAAGGCATACGCAGTCGTCTGCATCGGAATGGGCGTCGGCGGGCCGGACCACATCGGCGAACTGGACGAGTTGCGGACTCTACTCGGCGCTGACCTTATCTGCACGCGGGACGTGGTGGAGGCTGGATGGATGCCGAGGCAGCGGCAGGTAGGCCTGACCGGACGCTCCATCGCCCCCCGGCTCTACGTTGGCATCGGAGTACGAGGCGATTTCAACCACGCGGTGGGGATACAGCGTGCTGGCACGGTGCTCGCGGTCAACAACGACCGCCGCGCAGCATTCTTCAGAGGTCAGGCCGACATCGGCATCATGGCAGACTGGCAGGAATTCATCCCCGCATTCGTAGAGGAGTTGCGACGCCATCGCAACGGCGGATGATGAATCGCCGCCTGCTCGCTGCCGCCCTGCTGGCCGTATCCGTACTGGGCCTCATCATGGGAGTGAACTCTGCGCTGAAGGAGCCTTCCGAGGCGCGTCTGCGGATCGTGCCGCTCGAGGCATCACCTCTCACCACGATTGAAGCGCTGCGCGAGTTCGCGGGCTTCGCGTACGCCGATCTAGCTGAAGGGGACTGGGAGGGCCTTGCGCGCTCGCTGGTTCCAAGCAGCGAGACGACATGCGGGCCCGAATCACTCGGGCTCCATGCCGGAAGAGCGCAGCGCCAGGTTGCGGAAGCGATAGAAGCCGCCATCGCTCGTGAGGACGCGGCACGTGTGCAACTCGTCCGCCTGCCCGCCGTCGAGTGGCGCATCGTCGACGTGGAGGTGCGAAGCAAGGAGGCCGCAGTGCAGCGCCAGGCACAAGCCCTCGGACGCGCCGCTGCCCCGCCCCTTCTGCACGACGACCGCTGGGTCGTTGTGCGCGGCGCATGGTGGCTGGACCCCAAGACCGTCGCGCCCGGTTGCGGCAGCGAGGTCAGCGAGGAGAACGCACCGTTCCCCGGCTATGCCGTCGAAAGCAGCGGCTCCTTCGAACATCCCCTGACGATGGGAACGCCGGTCAATGCAGTCTCGCCAGAAGGACGCGCGATCACCGTTACGCTCACCAGAACGGAGCGAGGCGTCAGCCCTGCACCCCCACAACACGGCTACGAGTACGTCTACGGGGAGGTCCGTGTGGAGTCGGTGGACGGCTCGCAGCTCGGCCTGCCGCTCGGGTTCCACGCCGCCTCATTCGATGGCTGGTTCCTGCGCAAGTCCAGGACTGTGCGCACAGAAGTATGCCCCGGCACCCAACACACCGGCGTAACGTGCCAGCTGGTCAAGGGCCACTTCCTCGTAGCAACAGACGACCCCGCGCCGCGGCTCGCGTGGACGCTCACACGACCCGGTGAGCGCATCGAGGCCATGGGATGGTGGCGCCTGCCGACTATGGAGCTCGGCGGCGAACCGATCGTGCGCGACCTCACGCCCGAAGAGACAGCAAACACGCTTGTCGAGGCGTCCATCTCCGCCGCTGCGTGGCGCA
The DNA here is from genome assembly GCA_965220225.1 of Dehalococcoidia bacterium. Lineage (GTDB taxonomy): Bacteria > Chloroflexota > Dehalococcoidia > Lucifugimonadales > Australimonadaceae > Bin16. Next base: position 21,553 of record OZ244813.1, read on the forward strand.
CCGACTTCTCCCGTGTAACCGAGGACCTGGGCGATGCAGTCGTGGTTGCGGACGGGCGCGGGCCTATCCCGGTCATCACCAAAGCGCGCTACGAGACCGTCGCACATGCCGATCTATGGCTCAGCAGTAACGAACCGGTGCTGGCGGCGTTCGCGGGAGACCAGGCCCGGGCATATCCGTTGCGGCTCCTGCTCTGGCACGAGGCGGTAAACGACTGGTTGGACGACTCCCCGCTGCTGGTCACATACTGCCCGCGCTGCAACAGCGCGGCGGTGTTCGAGCGCACCGTTGGCACGCTCACTCTGGAGTTCGGGGCCGCCAGCGCGCTTCGCTCCGAGAACCGTATCCTGTTCGACGAACCCACAGAGTCATGGTGGCAGCAGGCGACCGGAGAGTCTATAGCCGGGGAGCTAGCAGGGTACCGGCTGCGACCGGCCGCGAGCGCCCTCATCTCGTGGAGCGACTTCAAGCAAGCCCACCCTGAAGGGACCGTCCTCTCGCAGTCATCGGGCTTCGATCTCGACTACGGTTTCAACCCGTACTTCAACGTCGATTTCAGCCAGCCGCCACCCTCTCCAGATGAGACCGACCGGCGGCAGCAGCCTCGAGCGCGAGTGCTTGGGCTGGTGCGCGGCAGTGGTGCGCTCGCAGTGCCATTCTCGGCGCTGGACCTGTCGCCAGCGGTGAACGTCACGGTCGGCGGCGAGCCCGTGGCCGTGTTCTGGCAACGGGGAACATCCTCTCCACTCAGCAGTGCAGATGTCGCCCAGGGCCGGGACGTGGGCGCCGCCGTTGCGTTCGATGCCCGGCTTGAAGACCGGACGCTCACATTCAGAGCGGAAAGAGGTACGTTCATCGACGAGCAGACAGGCTCGACGTGGAGCATAACGGGAGAGGCGCTGAGCGGGCCGCTCATCGGTAGCCGCCTGAGCGTTCACCCGCACGTCAACAGCTTCTGGTCATGCTGGTCGGCATTCCAACCGCACACAACGATATACGCGGCCAGATGACGCTCTGGATTCACTACTGCACAGGCCTAAACCGGCGGTTACCACCGCAATATGGCCTGCAGTGAACGACATTCGCTGAATCGGGTTGCTCTTGTTTGACCAAAGCGCCCCTGTACGCTATAAGGTCGTTGGAGCAAGTGCAGCGACGGCGAAGCGGCCACAGCGCCGAGCGAGGAGCAGGGTATGGGAGCGGTGCTGGCAATCGGCTGTACACACGGGCCACACGTCGGTATGACCGACGAGACGATGGCCAACGTGTATTTTCGACGGAACCTGGCGGACCCCCGGACGCCTGCCCGATGGCAGGACCGCGCCAACTGGCCTGCGCCGATGCGTGAGGAGTGGGGGGATGACGAAGGCGTGGCAGCGGCAAACCGGCATCGCACCACCGTCCTGGACGGCTTTCGGGCTGCCCGCGCCGCCATCGACGAGTTCGCTCCGGACTTCGTGTTGATCTGGGGCGACGATCAATACGAAAACTTCAAAGAGGACCTTCTCCCGCCGTTCTGTGTCTTCGGGCTCGACCAACTGGTCTGCACTGGCGGCCAACGTCTGCCCAATATCTGGAACGAGGGTCCGGACACCGAACGGCTCGTCACCGGCCATCGGGAGGCGGCAAACTACCTCGTGCGCGAGCTGATCTCTGAGGGGTTCGACATGCCGAGCGCCTGGGGCCTGCTTCACGCGAAGCGGCTGGGCCATGCGTTCCTGAGGACAGTGGAATACCTGGACCCCGACCGGACCGGATTCCCCTACCCCATCATCCCGTTCCACGTGAACTGCTACGGAAGCGATCTCCGGGTCCCGGGCACGGGGAACCAGACTGAGGTAGGCCGACTCCAGGAGAACATGCCCGATATCCCTCCTCCATCCCCAAGTCCATGGCGCTGCTTCGACGTCGGAAAGGCTGTGCGCCGCATCGCGGAGGAGAGTCCCTGGCGGGCAGTCCTGGTGGGGTCGTCGAGCTGGTCGCATGCATCGCTGACGAAGAAGCACGACTACATGTATCCCGACGTCGATGAGGACCGCCGGCGGTATGAAGAGCTCCGCACAGGCAGACAAGGGCTCTGGCGAGACCTCGACCCTCAACAACTCAGGGAATCGGGGCAGAACGAATTGCTCAACTGGGTCTGCCTCGCGGGTGCAACCGAGGGCCAGGTCCCCGAGGTACTTGCGTATTCGGAAACCTACATTTTCAATTCGAGCAAGGCGGTTGTGCTGTTCAGGTAAGCGGTCCTGGCTGTGGGAGGTGCGCTGTGGTTGAGACCAAAGACCGGCCTCAGAGTCCAACCGAAGAAGCGGGGCGTCCACAACGTCCGAGACGCATATCGGCGAGCGACATGCGCTCGCTCATCCCGGACCTTGGCTTAATCGAGTACTGGTACCCTGCCCTCGAAGACAAGGCCGTGAAGAGCAAGCCGGTCGGGGTCAAGATCTGCGGAGTCGACCTGGTCTTCTTCCGTGGCGGAGATGGTCAGGTGAAGTGCCTATGGAATGTCTGCCCTCACCGCGGCGGGAGCCTGATGCATGGGGACTGTCACTACGAGGGCACAGTCTCCTGTCCCTACCACGGCTGGACATACGACGGCGACGGGAATGTCCTCGCCGTCCTGCCGGAGGGGCCTGAGTCGCAGGTCCCCGGCAAGGTCAAGGCCCGCGTTTACCCAACGCAGACTTACAAGGGAATGGTGTTTGTGTGGATGGGGGAAGGCGACCCTGCGCCCATCGAGGAGGACGTGCCGCCAGAGTTCTTCGACGACATCACGACGGTCCTCTACCACACGGAGTACTGGCCGGTGCAGTGGAACGTCGCGCTGGAGAACGGCGGGGATGCGCACGTTCCCTATGTCCACCGCAATTCCTTCCGGCAGCTGCAGAACCCGATGATGTGGTCTTCTCCAACAGGCTCCCGCCAGAAGATCGTCAATGGGCGTGCCGTGGTAGCCATCGGAGGGCCACCTAACAAGCGAAGGTCTTCCGCCGACAACAACTACCAGCAGTATTTCCCGCTGCTGGATGCCAAGTGGCCAAAGCACACGTTCCGCCTGTGGTGGACGTGGATCTGGAGCCTGAACAGGAAGCGCGTGGCGAAGCTGCCTCCGTGGGACTGCCCTGAAGAGTGGGCCAGCGGCCATCACCTGCCGGGCATGTACCGCGGCGACCATCGAACCGACCTGTACACGCGGAATTGCATCCCCGTGACAGAGAACCTCTCGCGACAGATCTACTACAAGGCCGTGCGCCCGAAGAACTGGATCGGTCGCGTCTACGAGCGCATCTTCTTCAGGTTGTACTGGCGCTGGGCGATGTACATCAACTTCTCGACCCAGGATTTCAAGGCAGTCAGCCCCCAACGCTACGACACGCCCGAACACCTGTCGGCGACCGACCTGCACCAGGTGTATTGGAGACGCTTGGTACTACAGGCTCGAGGGATGAAGCGCCCCGAAGAGGTGGAGGCTATCCCCAGGACCGAGGCCGAGGAGCTATCGTTCCGGTATATGGCGGACGCAGAAGCAGAGGCACAGGGCACGCAGAACGGCACGGAGGCGAATGGGGTGATGAGCGCTCACAGCAACAATCAACACCAGGCGGAGCATCGATGACGCAGAACAACGGCGCGGGACGCCAGAGCGAGAAGGACCCCGATTTCGATAAATGGTACGTGGCCAGCGCGTACCAGGACTTCGTACGCCAGGAAGGCGTCCCCCTCTACCAGGGAAGCTACCTCGAGGACCTGACCACGCTTGAACTCGGAGACTGGGAACGGCGAGGAGGCAAGGCCGCGTACACCCGCCTAGGCGACCAGGAGACCAACAATCTCCAGATCGTGGAGATCCCGCCCGGGGGGCAGCTCAAGCCGGAGCACCACATGTACGACGCCGTGATGTACGTGCTGAAAGGGCGAGGAGCGAGCACTCTCTGGCAGGAAGGCGGACAGCAACACGCCGTGGAGTGGCACGAGGGTTCTCTGCTGGCCATCCCGTTGAATGCATGGCATCAGGAGTTCAACGGCTCGGGCAGCGAGCCCTGCCGCCTCCTTTTCGGCACCAACATGCCGGAGATCATCCGGCACTTTCACAACCTGGACTTCGTGTTCAACTGTCCTTATGTGTTCGAGGACCGGTTCTCGTCCTCACCCAACTACTTCTCAGGCGAAGGCAAGAAGTGGAACCTGAGGTTGTTCGAAACCAATTTCATCCCCGACATCAGGAACTTCGATCTCGACGAATGGCCCGAACGCGCGGAGAGGACGTACATCATGCGTCTTTCCATGGCGAACACGAGCCTCGGTCTGCATATCCTGGAAGTTTCCGAAGGGACGTATACAACTGCCCACCGGCATGCTGCCGGCGCGCACGTGATCGTCGTGGACGGGGAGGGTTACGAGTTGCTGTTCATGCCGGGGGATGAGATGAACCCGGAGAACCGGACGAGGGTGGAGGTCCAGCCAGGATCAGTCATCGCTCCCATGACCGGAGAGTTCCACCAGCACTTCAATGTAGCGAGGAAACCGTTCCGCCAGTTGGCTGTTCGCGGAGGTCCGGCCAGGTACGGCTCCGGCTCAACGTATGACCCACGTGGGGCTGCGCGGGGAGACAATCCGAACGACCTGCAGTACAAGTTGAGCTTCACGATGGAAGACCCCAACATCAGGGAAGAGTATTACTCCGAGCTCGAACAGCGCGGCATCAACCTTCGGTTACCGCCGGTCGATCAATAGCCCACTCAGTCCGCCCTGAGGGATAGGACACCCTCTGCTAGCTGACGCTCCAGCCCGCATCCACCAACAGATGGTGGCCGTTCACGGCGCCCGCTTCCCTGCTCGCGAGGAAGACCACTGCGCCCGCGATCTCTTCCGGCTGCAGCCGTCTGCCGATGGGCGAATGGCGCAGGAAGTCGGCATCGTTGCGAGCGGAGTCGGGGTTCCGCGTCATGGGTGTATCGGTTGGGCCCGGGCCAACCGCGTTGACAGTGATGCCCTGCGTGGCCCATTCCGTGGCAAGAGACTTGGTGAGCGCGACGACGCCTCCCTTAGCAGACACGTAGACAGCCCGGTTCGGCCCGGAGGTGACGACCAGTTGGGACGCGATGTTGACGATACGCCCATAGCCCGCGTTCAGCATGTGCCGCGCTGCGGCCTGCGCCGCGAAGAACACGCCTTTCAGGTTCACGCCGTGTACAGAGTCCCAATGCTCCTCTGACACGTCCAGAGCGCTCAGGCGGGAGCTGACCCCGGAGTTGTTCACGAGGATGTGCAACCCACCGAGGTCGGCGGCGATGGCGTCGAAGACCGGGGCTATGTCAGAGGTGGCGGTCACATCGAGATCGTAGCCGCGTGCCGCGCCTCCCGCAGCCTCAACCTCACGTACGAACGCGTCCACGTCGGCCCGCTTGCCGGGCAGGTTGGTTACTGCAACGGTAGCGCCTGCCTGTGCAAGCGCTGTGCTGACAGCCCCGCCGATGCCCTGGCTGCCGCCAGTCACGACAGCGACCATGCCGTCCAGTCTGAATGGTCCCGTTGTCATGGAGGAGATTATAGGCGTTGGGACAGGCCCAGACCTACAGGTAAGTAAACCCGGCCGGAAGCGAGGCGTGACCGCCTCCGTGGTCCGTCTCCTTGGGGACCGGGTTCCGCAACTCGTCGCGGGTCACGTAGTTGTAGGAGATAACACCGATGGTGGTTGCGGCCACAATGGCGGCCAGCAGTCCGAGGATAATGAGCGAGAGGTATACGACGCGAGCGTTGCGCGGTGCGGCGCTTGCTACGGACATGGGTGATCGGGCCTCCAGCAGAGCATCAGGATAGTATCGAACCGTCTTCGTAACGCTACTATAGGCGGCGGCGCGCTGCAAGGCATCGCGGACTACACGAACCTGTCGGTTGGAGCAAGGGCGCATCGTTACGGGCTGCACGCGCTGGAGTTGGAGAGGTATCGTTTACACAGCAGACTTCTACAAGGGTGAGACGTGCCTCTCGATCCACTGACAACCGACCTCCAGGTCCAACGCTTGATCGCCGGCGGCGTGTTCGTCGCCTCTGCGGTCATTGCATTCGCATTTCTCTTCATCACGCGGTTCATCACCCGCAAGTACCTCATCGGGGCGAGCGGGCGCACCTACCGCCTGGCGCACTCCATCATGCGCGCCACCTCCAGACCCGGGGCGCTCTTCCTCCTCATCCTGGGAGCACTGATCGCCCTGCTCCTCTGGCCCGACGCAGAACCCTGGCACGACCAGATCACGACCATCGGCGGAGCCGCCCTCGTGATCGTGGGCGCCTTTGCCCTGTCCAATATCTTCATAGCCGTTGCGAACTGGTACAGCCTGACCGTAGCGATATCCACCAAGACCAATCTGGACGACCGGATACTCCCGGTAGCGAAACGGGTGATACCGCTGTCCGTCTACGCCATCGGCGGGCTCATCGTTCTGGATATGCTGGGCATCAGCATCAGCCCGCTGCTGGGCGGTCTCGGCATCACTGGTCTGGCGGTCGCGCTGGCGTTGCAGCCGACGCTCAGCAACTTCTTTGCAGGGACGAATATCCTCTCGGAAGGAGTGTTCACAGAAGGGGACTACATCGAGTTGCAGGGCGGCCCTGCGGGGTATGTGCAGTCGGTAGGATTACGGAGTACGAGGATACGCACTTGGCTGAACAACGACGTCATCATCCCTAACTCCGTCCTGTCCAGTTCGATCATGGTCAACTACAGCCGCCCCGACCCGCGGATGAACGTTCTCATCACCTGCGGCGTGAGCTACGACAGCGACCTGGCACGGGTAAACGAGATCGCACTGGAGGTCGCCCGCGAAACTATCGCTGCGAACCCCGAGGCTGAGAACGAGGAGCCGTGGTTCGGCTTCGAGCGGTTCGGTGACTCCAACATAGACTTCTGGGTGTTCCTGCAGGCGAACGACAGGATCGGTTCCTTCATCGTCACGAACGACCTGATCAAGCGCCTGCATGCACGCTTCCAGCAGGAAGAGATCGAGATCAACTACCCCGTGCGGAAAGTGGTGTTCGACTCCGCTCCTTCATCCGACGCGCCACCGGGGCTGGCGGCTCCGTGAGCAGCCTGCCGGACCTGCTCGCACACCGAACCGAGGCGACCGCGCTGCTGGCGCACCATCCTGCCTGCATCTTCACCGACATCGACGGCACGCTCTCGCCCATCATCGCGGACCCCCGCGCTGCCACGGTGCCCGATGCGACACGCTCGGCCCTTGCGGCACTCGCGGAGCGAACGGCGGTGGTGGCGCTCACAGGAAGAAGCGTTACGGACGCAAAGCGGATGCTCGGTCTCGACACGGTGGTGTATTCCGGCAATCACGGGGCCGAATGGTGGGAACACGGTTCCGTACACGTTGAACCCACAGCGGAGCCGTACCTGGAGCGGGTACGGGAGGTCGCCGGGGCAGTGCAGCGGGGCATCACCACGCCGGGCACGCTCCTCGAGGACAAGGGAGTCAGCCTCTCCGTGCACTACCGGAACGCCACACAGCCCGATGCGGCACGGTCATTCATCCTTGATTTCCTCGGTACGCATGCAGAGGGAATGACCATCCGGGAAGGGAAGATGGTGGTGGAGGTGCGTCCGCCGGTTGCCCTCTCCAAGGGCGAGGCGGTGCGCTCTTACATCCGTCGACAGGGGCTCGCCGCAGCCATCGTGCTGGGAGACGACAGGACCGACGCAGAGGCTTTCGCTGTCCTGGGAGGGATGCGCGAGGACGGGATCGTGCGCGGACTCTGCGTAGCAGTCGCCACCGATGACGCTCCAGCGGAGCTGCTGGAGTCCGCCGACTATGCGCTGGCGGATGCCGAGGCAGTGGGCAGATTCCTCACCTGGCTGTCGTCCGAGTTGTAGCAGCCGTGCAACGCGAACGGTATTATCCCTTCACGAGTATGGTCATACGTCACGTATTCCTTCTGCTGGTCATCGTCTTCACCCTGGTAGCGTGCTCGCAGAGCGACGAGCCGGACGCAGAGGCAACCGCCCTCGCTGCAGCGGCGGCCGAGGCGACTGCGGCAGCCGCCCAGGAGCGGGAAGACATCGTGGCCACGATAACCGCAGCCGCACCGACGCCGCGTCCATCACCCACCCCTACGGGGACGCCAACCCCGAAGCCTCCTCCGACGGCAACGCCACTCCCCAGCGCAACGCCGACGCCGGCTCCTACGGCAACACCGACGCCGCGCCGCGTACAGATAGCCTGGCCCACCGCGACACCCACCCCGCGACCCGTACCCACCCCGGACCCGGCGAAACCGCATACGACCCTGCTCGTGGAGCTTCTGGTGCAGAAGAACGAGCTGCTGGACACGATGCCCGACTTCGCGGGGAGGCCGTCGTCCGAAGAGGTAACCGCGTGGAACATGCGGCTACGGGACTGGTGGGAACGGTACGAGGGAGTCTGCGGCAACCCGGACAACTTCGAGCCGTTGCACTGCGGAGAGATGGCCGAGGACGGGTTCAAGATGCTCCAGGCCTCAGATAGCTATCGAGGTTAGAGACTGAGGACGCTCGGCGCGAAGAGGTCCTCCACCTTCGGCTTCTCCGAGATGAGATGCTGCTCATGGAGGAAGTCGATAACGGTGGTCAGCATCGGACGATTGGCCTCCACTCCATAGGCGAACGGGTCGCCGTCCAGCAGCCGTCGAGTCTGCGCCATGTACTCCCGGCCGAACACCATCTGCGAGGGGATACGCTCGTTCAGCGTCTCCTCCGCGCGGCGCTTCGCTCGGGCGAAGGCGTCGTACAGGTTGAACGCCGCCCACGGGTGCTTGTCGTAGGTCGACCTCCTGATGGTGTACATCTGCGTGGCGGGGATGAAGCCGTACTTCGCGTAGAACCGGGAACCTTCCTCGATGAGGCCGGGGAAGAGAGGCCTCACCCTGCTCCAGTCGCCGCTGCCGCGAATCCGGGATGAGCGGTCGATGACGTTGCCCTGAACGCCTGCGCCCGCTCCCAGCCCGGAGACGGCGTCGATCCGGTTGCCGAGGATCATGGAAGCAAGGCTCTCCGTCTCAGGGATGCGCTGGAACGAGATGCCCTCCGGCGGCTCGAAGCCGGTGACGCCGCCGTGGCTGAACTCCTCGCTCCGCTCCATGAACCAGTGGATGTCGTACTGGGAGACGCCGAAGTCGTGCTCGAGCACGCCGCGCAGCCAGACCGATGCGGTCATCTGGTATTCGGGGACTCCAACGCGCTTGCCCTTCAGGTCGGCAGGAACGCTTATCCCGGAGTCAGCATGATGGCGAAGCTCCGTGTGCATGAACCGGCGCGACGCGAACACGGGCAGCGCCACAGCGTCGTAGCCCCTGCTCCTGGCGATGATGTACGAGGCCACGGACAGGGAGGAGACGTCGAACTCGTTGAAGGTGAACTGGCGCCAGTAGCCGGTCGAGCCGTCGGCACGGGTTACGGAAAGCTCTATCCCCTCCGGTTTGACCTCGCCATCGAACAGTGGGCTGACGATATCGGCGGGGCTTCCGATCAGGCTCATCTGGATGTCCGGCATCGAAGCGTCCCCTCTCCCCAGGTCTGCCAAGCGCCTCGCCGCTAGTGCGCGAGGTCCGGCGGCACCGGCACCTGGTGTTCCAGCACTATCTCACGTTGTTCACGGGCCGATTGCATCAACGCGAGTTGGACCTCCAGCGTCGCCATACCCCACCGCCCATCGTGGAATATGGGCTGCCCCAGCACGATGCCGTTGTACGCCTCCTCAATCGTCGGATCGCCGCCGCCTTGCTGTACATCGATCAGTTCCTCCCGGAGGCCATCGTCGTTGTAGACGTAGATGCCGTTGGGCGACTGGCGCAACAGCCCGCGCTCGCAGGTGACGAGCAGCAGGCCAAGGTCGCTCTGGAAGCGCTGCCGGGGAGGACCCGGGTCTCCCCCACCCTCCAACGCATTGCGCTGCCCCTGCATGCTGGCAACCCGCATCTCGTCCTTCGCCCGGGCCTGGTCCCACGTCCCGGTGTTGATGCCGTTCCTGATGCGGGCACGGCCCTCCGCCTGCGCTCCTGCCTCCATCTCCCACGGCAGCAACTCGGACGCCATGAAGTAGCCGTAGGCGTTGTAGACGATCGTGGCGGGCGTTCCATCCTCAAACTCAAGGTACGCCGCGTAGTAGCCGGGAGCACCCGAACGGCCCTCCATCCAGACGCCCGTCGTGCCACGCACGCTCCGGATGAGCCCACCGCCCAGGAAACGCAGAGAGTCGATCTGGTGCGGGGCCTGCCGGAACGCGACGCCTCCGCCACGTTCAGCGTCGACCTCCTCCGGCATGCGGGGCCGGAGCATCCAGTCGGTGAACGACATCACGTTCATGGCCCTGATGGCGCCGACCTCGCCGGAGCGGACGATGCGCCACATCGTCTGGACAGGCGGGTCGAACGCACGGGTGTGGCCCGAGAGGAGTTTGACGCCGTTCCTCTCTGCCGTCTCAACCATCAGGGACGCTTCTTCGAGCGAGAGGCACATCGGCTTCTCGACGACCACGTGCTTACCGTGTTCGGCGGCGAGCACGGTGTGCGGGCAGTGGTAGTGATTCGGCGTCGCGATCCAGACCACGTCGACGTCAGGGTCCTGGCATATCCCCTCGACGGTGTCGTACGTCTTTCCTCCGAAGTCCCGCCGGAAAGCCTCGAGGGCCTGCGGACGAAGGTCGGCTGCAGCAACGACTTCGACGTTGGGCTCGTCGCGCATCATGTGCAGCACCCCGCCGCCGGCATTGCCGACGCCGATAACGCCGAACCGCAGGACGGGTTGTTCGTTCGAGGAAGAGCTGGACGTGGTCACGATCGCGCCTCCGTTCTCAGTTGTCGAGGGCATTGAGGTCGAGGAGCTGGCGGCGGAGCCAGTCCGTGATGTCCTCGCGTTCGATGCACTCCCGCATGAGGTCGGCCCTGCGCTTGCGCTCCTCCGGCGGCATGGAGAGCGCCTCGTCGAGCGCGCGGGTCAGGCCCTCGACGTCGGCGGGGGCGACAGGCAGCGCGCCTACGCGCAGTTGCGCGTAGGCCCCGGCGGACTCAGAGAGGATGAGCACACCGTCCCTGCGGTTGACGATGGGGCCTTCCTTCGCAACGAGGTTCATGCCGTCTATGACCGCGTTGACGAGGAGCACGTCGTAGAGGCGCATGCCTGCCATCGCCTGGGTGTAGTTGTTCTCGTAGAAGACCTCGACAGGAGTCCAGTCGTCCGTACCGAACCGCTCGTTGATCCGCCTTATGGCGTCGTCCACTTCCTCCGTGTAGCGCTGGTACTGGCGGATGTGGGTGCGGGAGGGGACGAGGAATGCGAGGAAGCGCACGTTGCCGCGAAGGTCGGGACGCCTGTCCAGCAGTGTCTCGTACGCCGCGAAGCCTCGGACGATGTTCTTGCTGGGCTCGGCGCGGTCGACCCGGACGATGGTCTGCCTGCCGAGGAGCGGAGTGAGGCGCTGTGCGTACTCGTCGGCGCGCGGAGAGTCGGCGATCTCGCGCACCTCATCGACATCTATGGAGATGGGGTAGCAGCGAACGAGGGTGGTACGTCCCTTGTAATGGACGCACGAACCGGTACGGTCAACGACTGCGCCATCGAGGAAGGAGTCGCAACTGCCGAGGAATGACCGGACGTCGCGGGGCGCCTGGAAACCGACGATGTCGGCCTGGCAGAGGCTGTCGCAGATGGCAGTGCGGATCAAGGCCGGCAGGAGTTCCCAGTAGCTCGCGGTGGGCCACGGGATGTGGACGAACTCGTGGATGCGGGCGTGCGGCAGTTGCTCCCGCACCATGCCGGGGACGAGGTAGAGCTGGTAGTCGTGCACCATCACCAGCGGCCTGGCGTCGGTCCGGGCGGCCTCGTCCACGACGGCGTCGGCGAACTCGCGGTTGACGTGGACGTAGCCGTTCTCCCAGGCGTCGTAGACGGCAGCGTCCACGCGGGGCGTGTACGGAGAGCTCCACATGTAGTGCTGGATGAACCAGAGGAGGGGGTTGCAGATGATGTTGTAGTGCTTGTGGTAGGCGCGGCGGGGGGTGTTGATGAACCTGACGGAGACGCGCTGGCCGGGGAGCGGAGATGGGACCGCCCTGCCCTCGCTCGCCCGCGCCGCCCGACGGTCGCCGTCGCTCATGGCGGAGGCGATCCAAGTGAAGTCGACGTGGTTCGTGAGGCCGCTGAGCGCAGTGACGACCCCGCCGCTGCCACGCCGCGCCTGCAGTTCGCCGCCGGGAGCGACGTGGTACTCCATGGGGCCGCGATTGGATACGAGGATGAGGCGCTGGTCGCGAAGCAGGTCGTCTGCGAGCGCCTTCAGGGAGTCGCGAGCATTCGATGGGCTGGTACTTTGCATAGGTAGCCTTTTCCGCGCGCCACATGCGCCCGTACCCGCCGCCCATCGTGTGGAGTCCTGCCAGGGAGAGGAGCGCGACCATGCACCGGCCAAACGGTCTGAACGCTCCCACAGAGGCGCATCCGAGCGAATGCACGCTAGCATACGGCATGGGGAGGGTCAAACGAGGGGAGTGCACCGGAGATACACCCTCACCCGCCGCGCAAGCGCGTCGACCTCTCCCCGAGGGAGAGGTGGGATGCGGGCGCTCCGCGCACTGGATTCCCTCTTCGCGGGAATGACGAGACCGTCTGCTCCTGCTTCATCACGGCCCATGGAAGGGGTTCGGCCTAGACCTCCCCAGCCCGACGAGCGGACGCTTCGCGGGACAGTGGCAGGTCTTCTCCATGTTCTCGAAAGGGTTGCTCTCCGCGTAGGCGTGGACGATGGCGAGGACGATGCGCTCCTCCTCCGGAATCTCCCTTCTCCTCGCGCAACTCTGGAGGTAGCCGGTGATGGGGCCGGGGTTGAGGATGGGCACGTTCACGGCTGCAGCCGCCATGAAGAGGTCCGTAGGGTCCGGCGGTGACCAGCCGCCCTCCACTGCGTCTATCCACCTCTCGACGTAGTCCTCGGCGATCGGCGCGAGTTTCGCCTGCGCAGCGAGACAGCCCAGGTAACGATCGAGCGCCCTGACGCGGGCCCTCATCGCTGCTGCCTCATGTAGGTGATGGCGTTCTCCAGCGTTTCGAGCTGCCGGCTCAGTTCCCGCTGCTCGCGGAACGACTGGGACATGGAGAGCGCGGTCTTCGACGCGCGGTGGACGATGCTCTCGTCCTCGCTGTCCATCAGTTGAGCGATGCGGATGACGCTCTTGAAGGTGAGCCCTTCCAACTCCGTGTAGGCGAGGTCCGCGATGTTCCTGCGGACGCGCTCCAGTTCGGCGCGGAAGTAAGGTTCGTTCATCCAGCGCATGAGGGTGCGCTTGCCTATCTGGGCAGATTGCGCGCCGCGCGTGAGGGTGGGTTCAGACGCGATGTACGGGAGCGCCGCGGCCTGCCGGGGGCTGAGGGCCGTTTCTTTTCTGGTGGTGCCATTCAGTGCCATTCGGTGCCATTCCTCCTCTACGGATTCGGCCTGGCGCCCCGGCGATGCTGCCGGTCGGGCCGGGCCGTCGGAAACAGGGTAAGGAGGCGCGGTTCGTCCGCGCAACGGGCGGATGTCACAATGCAGATAGCGGGCATCGAAGGGGAGGATGCACATGGCAACGCCGCGCCACTCCACCGCCCCGAGAAGACTCTGCGCGCTAAAGCGCGGGACTCCGCTGCGCTTCGCTCGAAAATGACAAGGGCTGCCGGTGCGGGGATGACGGGGCCTGGAACGACGGCGCCGCGCTTGACTGCCCTGGGCAGGTGTAGGATAATCTGCGATTGGACGGGCCTGCGGGCCGTCTTTTTTGATTGAGGCGAATGCCGTCCTGGCCCGAGTGGCGCAACGGCAGCGCAGCCGATTTGTAATCGGCAGGTTGTGGGTTCGACTCCCTCCTCGGGCTCCAGTCTCACCGGGAGAGGGCCCTGAAGTGATAGGATACGTTCACCGGATGAGCGCAAGCCTCCGTGGAGGGATGGGAGAGCGGCTAAATCCATCAGACTGTAAATCTGACGCCCTCAGGGCTACGCAGGTTCGAATCCTGCTCCCTCCACCACGCCGCGCCACATGAAAGACCAGCACACGCCCACATAGCTCAGGCGGTAGAGCACGTTCTTGGTAAGAACGAGGTCATCGGTTCAAGTCCGATTGTGGGCTCCAGGCGACCGCAAAGAGCCGGGAGCGTTCCAAAGGGGCTCCGGGCCGATGACAGTAGAGAAGTAAAGAAAGCAAGCAAAGAGAGAAACCAGGAGGCAGAGGGTTAGATGGCAAAGCAGAAGTTCGAGCGAACCAAGCCCCACGTTAACGTCGGCACGATCGGACACGTTGACCACGGGAAGACCACGCTCACCGCAGCGATCACCAAGGTGCTCGCGCTGGGCGGCGGCAGCCAGTTCCGCGCCTTCGACTCGATCGACAGCGCGCCGGAAGAGAAGGCCCGCGGCGTGACGATCAACATCGCCCACGTCGAGTACGAGTCCGCGAACCGGCACTACGCGCACGTGGACTGCCCCGGCCACGCCGACTACATCAAGAACATGATCACGGGCGCGGCACAGATGGACGGCGCAGTGCTCGTGGTTTCCGCCCCCGACGGCCCGATGCCGCAGACGCGGGAGCACATCCTGCTCGCCCGCCAGGTGGAAGTCCCGCGCATCGTCGTCGCCCTCAACAAGGTCGACATGATGGACGACGAGGAGCTGCTGGAGCTGGTGGAGCTGGAAGTCCGCGAGCTGCTGAGCAAGTACAACTTCCCCGGGGACGACACCCCCATCGTGCGGCTGAGCGCCCTGCAGGCGCTCGAGTCCGACAGCGCCGACCCGAACGCCCCCGAGTACGCCGGCGTCCAGGAGCTGGTGAAGCAGCTGGACGAGTACATCCCCGTCCCCGACCGCCCGCGCGACGGCACGTTCCTGATGCCCGTGGAGGACGTGTTCTCCATCAAGGGCCGCGGCACCGTGGTCACGGGCCGTGTCGAGCGCGGCGTCGTTCACCCGGGCGACGAGGTGGAGATCGTCGGGATCAAGGAGACGCACAAGACCACGGTCACCGGCGTGGAGATGTTCCACAAGCTGCTGGACGAGGCAGAGCCCGGCGACGCGGTCGGCACGCTGCTCCGCGGCGTGGAGCGCGACGAGATCGAGCGCGGCCAAGTGCTCGCCAAGCCCGGCTCCATCAAGCCGGTCAAGGAGGCGGAAGCCGAGGTGTACGTGCTCGCGAAGGACGAGGGCGGCAGGCACACGCCGTTCTTCAGCGGTTACAAGCCGCAGTTCTACATCCGCACGAGCGACGTCACCGGCGAGATCGGTCTGCCCGAAGGGGTGGAGATGGTGATGCCGGGAGACAACACGCAGATGCGCATCAAGCTCATCAGCCCCATGGCGATGGAGCCTGGCCTGCGGTTCGCCATCCGCGAGGGCGGCAGGACCGTTGGCGCGGGCGTCATCACGAACGTCTCGTAAGGAGCGATCGTGGCGAAGAAGCGAGGAGACGTCCGCCAGCTCATCAATCTGGCATGCACAGATTGCCGGGAGCGGACGTACCACACCCAGAAGAACCGGCGGAACGATCCGAACCGGATGGAGTTGCGCAAGTTCTGCCCCCGCTGCAGGGCGCATTGCCTCTACCGCGAGGTGCGGTAGCGTGGCACAGGCTCGAGGCCGGAACCCGCTCCGCTCGATGATGGACGAGGGCCAGGTCCGCCGCAGAGGCAGGCGGCTGGCATTCGTCCGTGAGGTATTCGAGGAGCTGACGAAGGTAACCTGGCCTTCACGAGAGGACGCAGCACGCCTGACGCTGCTGGTGTTGGGCGTGTCCGCTGTCGTGGGGGTGTTCCTGGCCCTCTGGGACCTGGGCTTCAGCGAGTTGGTGGAGCGGTTGTTCCTCTAGGAGAGCCATGACGCAACAGTCCGTCATACCAGAGATCGAATCTCACTGGTACATCGTTCACACGTACTCCGGGCAGGAGGACCGTGTAAAGCGGAACCTGGAACTGCGGATCGAGTCCATGGACGTGAAGGACAAGATCTTCAGGGTGGTGGTGCCGACCGAAGAAGAGATCGAGATGAAGGAGGGGAAGCGCAAGTCCGTCCAGCGCAAGATATTCCCCGGCTACATCCTGATCCTGATGCGGATGGACGACGAGAGCTGGTACGTGGTGCGGAACACGCCCGGCGTCACCGGCTTCGTTTCGTCCGAGGACGAGCGGGAGCGCCGTCCGAAGCCAGTCCCGCTGGAAGAGCGGGAAGTGGAGCACATCCTGAACCGGATGGAGGAGCCTACGCCACGCATCAAGGTGGGGCTCGCCCCGGGGCAGATGGTGCGCATCACGAGCGGACCGTTCGCCGAGTTCATGGGATCAGTGGACACGGTGGACGAGGACAAGGGGAAGGTGCGCGTTCTCGTATCGTTCTTCGGGCGGGAGACGCCCGTGGAACTGGACTTCCTGCAGGTAGAGAGGGCTTAAGTGGCGAAGCGAGTCAAGGCCATCCTGAAGTTACAGCTCCCGGCCGGGAGCGCGACTCCCGCACCCCCGGTGGGGCCGGCGCTGGGCCAGCACGGCATCAACATCATGGGGTTCGTGAAGGAGTACAACGCCCGTACCGCGAACCAGGTGGGCACGATCATCCCCGCCGAGATAACGGTGTTCGAGGACGCCTCCTTCACGTTCGTCACCAAGACGCCCCCGGCGTCGGAACTCATCCGAAAAGCGATGGGCTCGGACAAGGGCTCCAGCCGCCCGCGCCACGAGCGAGCAGGCTCCCTCCCACGCTCCGCCATCCGCGAGATAGCGGAGACGAAGCAGAAGGACCTGAACGCGGCGGACGTGGACGCCGCCATGAAGATCATCGAGGGTACGGCTCGCAGCATGGGCGTTGCGGTAGAGGGAGACCAGGCATGACGAAGCACGGCAAGCGCTACCGCGCCGCAGCAGAGACGGTAGACCGGCAGCAGCGGTACGAGCCCGCTGCGGCGATCGGCCTGTTGCGGCAGACGGCCACGAGCAAGTTCGACGAGACGGTGGAGCTCCACCTGCGAACGAACGCAGACCCGCGCCACGCGGACCAGCAGTTACGGGGCGTCGCTTCGCTCCCGCACGGCCTTGGGAAGCCGGTGCGCGTGGCGGTATTCGTCGCCGGCGAGCGGGCGCTCGAGGCGCAGGAAGCCGGAGCGGAAGTAGTTGGAGCAGACGACCTGATCGAGCGCATCGAGGGCGGGTTCCTGGACTTCGACGTTGCCATCGCGACGCCGGACATGATGGGGAAGATCGGGCGTCTCGGCAGGGTGCTGGGGCGCAGGGGCCTGATGCCGAACCCGCGCACGAACACCGTCGTGCAGCCGCAGGACATACCGGACGCGGTGCGCGAGGCGAAGAAGGGACGCGTGGAGTTGCGGATGGACCGCACCGCCATCATCCACTCGCCGGTGGGCAAGACGAGCTTCGGAGACGAGCAGTTGCTGGAGAACGTGGCGTCCGTTATGGACACAGTGAACCGCCTGCGCCCCACCGCGGTGAAAGGGCAGTTCATCAAGACAGCGCACCTCACGACCACGATGGGGCCCAGCGTCCCCCTGGACGTTACCTCGACGATGGCGATGAAGGTGGAGTAGACTAGACGTACCAAGCAAACAGCCGAGCCGAAGACCGTGGGTCCCCGCATCGCGGGGTTAAGCCGGAAGGGCCCACCGAGGCGCGTCCGATCCTCCTCACATCACGGTGAGGACCTGGAGCCCGCGTCTTCGGAAGCGGGTTTTTCTTTTTGGAGAGGTGAACAGTGCCGACGGAAGCGAAAAGGGAAGCAGTCGCAGACCTGGCGGAGCGCCTGAGCAAGGCGGCGATCGTCATCGCGACGGACTTCTCCGGACTCAAGGTCAACCAGATGACCGAACTCCGGCACCGGCTGCGCGAGCAGGGTGTCGAGTACAAGGTCGTCAAGAACCGCATCGCGTCCATCGCAGCGAGCGAGTCAGGGGTCGACGCTTTCCGGGACATCCTGGAAGGCGCGACCGGCGTGGTGCTGGGCTACGACGACCCGGTAGCGGCAGCGAAGGCGGTGAACGACTACGTGCGGCAGAGCCGCGCAGAGTTGAAGGTGCGCAAGGGTGTGATGGACGGAGCGCTCATCAGCGAGGCGCAGGTCGTCGCGCTGGCCGCGCTGCCGGGCAAGGATGAACTGGTGGCGAAGCTGCTGGGGCAGATGAACGCCCCCATCAGCGGGCTGGTGAACGTGCTGAGCGGCCCGACGCGGGCGCTGGCCATCGTGCTGCAGCGCCGCGCGGAGCAGCTGGGCGCCGCCTGATCGCAGTACAGAAAAAAGGGAACCGAGAACAGGAGGACCAAGTGGCAACCAAGGAAGAACTCATCGAGTCGATCAAGTCCCTCTCCGTGCTGGAGCTCTCCGAGCTGGTGAAGGCGCTGGAAGAGGAGTTCGGCGTGAGCGCAGCCGCGCCGGTGGCAGTGGCCGCCGCACCTGCCGCAGCAGGCGGCGACGGCGCAGCCGATGCGGGCGAAGAGCAGTTCGAGTTCACGGTGACGCTCACGGACGTCGGCGCGAACAAGATCAACGTCATCAAGACGGTGCGCGAGCTGACGAACCTCGGCCTGCGCGAGGCGAAGGAGCTCGTGGAGAGCGCCCCTGTCGCGGTGCGGGAGAGCATCAGCAAGGAAGAGGCCGACGACACGAAGAAGAAGCTGGAGGAGTCCGGCGCGACGGTTGCGGTCGCGTAGGTTCCCCGCTGACACAACGACGGAGCGAAGGGGCGGTCTTCTGTGAGGCCGCCCTTTCCGCATAGCAGAGGGAGGACGCCATGTCGTCGCTGGGGCAGGTAATCAAGGACGCGCTGAACAGGAACGAGGAGTACATGCTGGCGGCGGTCGAAGGGCTCTCAACGGAGGAGCTGCACCAACGACCGGCGCCGGAGTCCAATCCCATCGGCTGGCTCATGTGGCACCTGTCGCGGGTGCAGGACTTCGCGGTGTCGAGCATGGGCGGGCAGGAGACGGTCTGGGTCCGCGACGGCTGGCACGAGCGTTTCGGCATGGCGCCGGACCCGTCCTACCGGGGCAACGGCGACACCAACGAGCAGGTGGACGCGTTCGTGTCACCCCCGGCTGAGACGCTGCTGGACTACTACAGGGCCGTGCGGGCCAACACGGACGCCTTCCTCGACTCGCTGACCGAGGCGGACCTGGGGCGCATGGTGCCGCCGGTGCGCGGCACGGAGCTCGTGCCGCTGCGTGAGCGTCTGCCGGGCATCATCGTGGAGTCGATCCATCACGGGGGACAGGTCTGCTATGCGCGAGGCGCGCTGCAGGGACGGGGCTGGCTGAACAGATAGGGCTGGATTCCCGCCTCCGCGGGAATGACGAGAGAATCACCCGCCCCAGGACTCGTAGTGGGTGACCTCCGACGCGGGCCTGCGGCGCGCTCCGCCGAACCGCTCCCCCTCTGCCGGGTAGCCCATCGCGATCATGCAGGCGGTGGCGTAGTCGTCCGGTATGCCGAGGAGCGCCTTCACCTCCCCTTCCCGCCTCATGTGGAACGTCGTGATGACCGTGCCGATACCCAGGGCAGTGGCCGCGAGCATGAGGTTCTGCGCCGCGGGGTAGATCGACGAGCCGCTCTGGAACGACGGCCTCCGGCCACCGCCCGCGGCGATGCAGGGGAAGATGAGCACGGGCGTTTCGGCCATGTGCTCCGCGAGGTGCTCCGCTGAGCGGTAGACGGCGTTGCGCGGACGCGATGGATCGGAGGCGTACATCGACACCCACCCCTCGTGGTACCACTCCGCGATACGCGCTTTCTTCCCCGCGTCGGTCACAACGACAAATGCCCAAGGCTGCCGATTGCCTCCGGAGGGGGCGTGCGTCGCGGCCTCGATGATGCGTTCGATGGTCTCTTTCGGGACAGGGTCCGGCCTGAAGCGGCGTATGGCCCGCTGGGCGTAGAGCGTCTCGAACAGTTCCGGCTCCGGCATGCAGTCCTCCTTATCCTTGCGTCACCCGTCACCAGCGCTCGGTGCCGAGCCCGCCCTTGAACGGGCCAACGACGTTGGACGTTATCCAGCCGCCGTAGTAGCCGCCCGGCTGCGGGGTCGCGCGCTCATCGCCAACATAGCATGCGTCCGCCCTTCCTGCGTGGAAGGCGAACCATCCCACTATCGCCTCATAGCCCTCGAACGGCGACGAGTAACACCACGCCGCCGCCTGCGCTTCGCGACCGCGCACGCTCAGTGTCCAGTAGGACGCCACGCCCTTCCATTCGCAGAGCGTCGTGTGGGTCATGGGACGCAGGAACACACGCTTCACGTCCTCCGGAGGGAAGTAGTAGACGGGGGCGCCAGCCGTCTCGCAGACACGCATCCCGCGCGTGGTCTCCGCGACGGTCGCGCCGGCGAACTCGACGCGCAGAGCCGCATCGACCGGCTCGAGGCGGGGCGGTCGCGGGTAGTCCCACACGGACTCCTGTCCAGGGCCGGGCGTCTCGATATCCGTCGGGCGCTCGCGCGGAAGCGTTCGCCAGTAGGCTATCTCGTTTTCAGGCGGTCTTTGACTCATCAGTGTGACACCAGCATGTAGCGCATTCGCGATCCTCTCCCGGATGATACCCGCGATGAACGACCTGAACGCAACGACGATCGCTGAACAGATACTGCAAGAGCCACGGCGGCGCCCCGTATTGATCCGCGATATGCCCGGCGAGCAGCGCCCGCGGGAGCGGCTGCGCGACGCCGGGCCAGCCGCGCTGAGCGACGCGGAGCTGCTCGCAATCCTGCTGCGGACGGGGACGAGAGCGGAGAGCGCCGTAACGCTGGCGAGCCGACTGCTGTCGGAGGCGGGAGGGTTGGAACGCCTGGCGCGGGTGTCGCACGGGGAGTTGTGCGCGTTCCACGGCTTCGGCGAAGCGAAGGCGGCGCACCTGCTGGCCGCGCTGGAGTTGGGCAGGCGCGTCGCCGCGTCGAACGACGAGGAGGGGCCGCCCGTACTCCAGACGTCCGTGGACGTGGCGCGGATGATGAAGCCGCTCATGGAGTTTCTTCCGCAGGAGCAGTTGCGCGTGCTGTCGCTCAACTCGCGGAACCAGTTGCTGGCCACGTCCACAGTGTTCGTGGGAACGGTGAACAGTGTGAGCGTGCGTCCGGTCGAGGTCTTCCGGCAGGCCGTTCAGGTGAACGCGCCCAGCGTGGTGATGGTGCACAACCATCCATCCGGAGACCCGGACCCGAGCGCAGCGGACGTGGCGTTGACGAAAGAGATCGCCGCCATCGGCAAGACGCTGGATATCAAGCTGGCGGACCACGTCGTGGTGGCGCGGGACGGCTACGTGAGCATGCGCGACCGGGAGATCATCAAGTAGCCGTGCACGCAAAAAGGGCCTTCGCCAAGCGAGGACGGGAGGGAGAGTTAGCGTATCCTTGAGTACGATGGCGCAGCCGATGACGGCGCGCCCGAAGGAGAGAGACTGATGGCGGAAGTTTCCCAACACGAGCCCGGCATGTTCAACTGGGTGGACCTGATGACCACCGACGTGGAGAGCGCGAGGGAGTTCTACTCCCGGATACTCGGCTGCGAGACCGTCGACAATCCGGTGGGCGACGATTTCGTGTACACCCTCTTCAGCCGGAACGGCAAGAACATAGCGGGGCTGTCCCCCATGATGCCGGACATGCTCGAGCAGGGCGTGCCTCCTCACTGGAACTCCTACGTCGCAGTTGCGAACGTGGAGGGAGCGGCAGCGAAGGCAGCCGGCCTGGGCGGGACAGTGATCATGCCGCCGATGGACGTGATGGAGTTCGGGCGGATGACCAGCATCATCGACCCGACCGGCGCCGTCGTGAACCTGTGGGAGGCGAAGGCACACATAGGCGCGGACCTCATCGGCGAGCCGGGCGCGTTCTGCTGGGCCGAGCTGTACACCCACGACACCGGGGCGGCGGGCAAGTTCTACACCGGTCTCTTCGGGTGGGAGGCGCAAGAAGTGCCGGGCGCGGGCGGCATGCCGTACAACCTGTTCACGAGCGGCGGAGCGCCTGCAGCGGGGATGCTCGCAATCCAACCGATATGGGGCGAGGTGCCCCCGAACTGGACGGTCTACTTCGGGGTGGAGAACCTCGACACGGCGTTGGAGCAGGTGCAGGCGATGGGCGGCAGCATGCAGATACAGCCTATGTCCATACCGAACATAGGAAGGATCAGCCTCATCACCGACCCGCAGCACGTCTACGTGATGCTCATAGAGTTGGAGCAGGCGGCCTGAGGCCGAGGCGAACCGAGCGCGATGGAACATGGGACCGAGCTGTTCGACGACATCGTCGTCATCCTCGTAGCGGCGGGGGTCGGCGGACTCAGCGCACGCCTGCTGCGTCTACCCCCGATCATCGGTTACCTCGTTGCGGGCGCCATAGTGGGCCCGCACGCGCTGGGGATGGTGACGCAGCTCGAGGACGTGCAGACGCTTGCCGAGTTCGGCGTCATCCTGCTGCTGTTCGCCGTCGGGGTTGAGATATCGCTCACCGACCTGCGCCGCCTGGGTTGGCGGGTACTGGTTGCCAGCGGAGGGCAGATAACGCTGACGATCGCGGTGGGCTACGGCATCGGTACGGCGCTCGGCTGGGACGCACGCGCATCGCTCACTGCAGGGCTCGCGCTCTCGCTCAGCAGCACCATGGTCGCGCTGAAGACGCTGAACGACCGCGGTGAGCTGGGCACGCTGCACGGACGTCTCGCGGCAGGGATGCTGCTCGTTCAGGACCTTGCCTTCGTGCCGATGATGGCTGTCATCGCAGCGCTGGGAGGAGAGGGAGAATCGCTGGCTACCGAGTTGGCGATCAGCGCCGCGAAGGCAGCGGTCATCCTCGTAGGTGTGTGGTTCGTCGGTTCGCTCGGCCTCCCGTGGCTGCTCAAGCGCGTGGCGCTGGTGGGCGCGAGGGAGTCGTTCGTGGTCACGGTGATGGCCGCGGCGCTCGGCGCAGCCGCGCTCACGTCCTGGGCCGGGCTGTCTGCGCCGCTTGGAGCGTTTCTCGCGGGACTGGTGCTGAGCGAGTCGGACTGGGCCGGGCGGCGGGCGCTCTCGGAGGTGATACCCGTCCGCGACGTCTTCGCGGCACTCTTCTTCGTATCGCTGGGCATGCTGACCGATGTCGGTTTCCTCGCATCGCACCTGGGGGAGGTGGCGCTCTTCATCGGGGCGTCGATCGTGGTCAAGCTCTTCCTCATCTACACGCTTACCCGGGCGTTGGGATACCTGCCGGACACTGCAACCCGGACCGGGTCCATGATGATCCAGATAGGCGAGTTCAGCTTCATCATCGCTGGCACGGCGGTAGCGTTGGGCGTCGCCGGGGACGAGGTGCTGCCGGTCATCATCACGGCGGCAGTGGTCACGATGGGCGTCACGCCGGGGTTCGTGGCTACAACATCGAAGACGCTGATGTCCCTGCGGACGCGCTCCACCTTCTTCGAACGGCACCTTGCAGGCGCTACGGGAGCGGAGACAGCGCTGGAACGCGGACCCGTACTCCAGGGGCACGTCGTCATCGCAGGCTACGGGCGCGTGGGGGCGTTCATCGTGCAGGAGGTCAGCCGACTCGGCCTGCCCTACATCGCGATCGAGTCCGACCCTGCAATCATCTCGCGAGCCGCGGACGATGACTCACTCATCTACGGCGATGCGACGAACGACGCGGTGTTGACGGCGGCAGGTGTGCAGCATGCACAGCTGTTCGTCGCGGCACTCCCGGAGCACGTATCGGCGCTGGTGGCGGTCCAGCACGCACGTCGGCTCAATCCTGAGATACGTATCGTCAGCCGAGCCGGACGGCAGGAGGAAGTGCACGCGTTGGAGGGCGTCGGCGCGGACGCGGTTGTCTGGCCGGAGCTCGAAGCGGCGCTGGAGATGATGCGCGTCTCGCTGCTGGACGTAGGCGTGGCGAAGCCGGTGGTGGAGGAGCTCGTCGAAGAGGCCCGCGCCGAGATGGGCGAGTGGGCCTCAGAGGATGACCACTACCACCTCGGCGACGCTTAGGGTTCGTCGGTGTAGCCCGCCATCTGAGAGCTTGCTCCCCGCTTGGCCAACTCATCTTCGAAGTGCGCGCGTATGGCCGGGTCCTCTTCCGCGAACTGGACCTGGGGCCCGCCTGTGTTCTTGTAGCGCGCTCCGACGTAGCCAGCGTACCTGGGGTTGCCGTAGCGCAGGACGAGATACCGGATGGGCTCTGCGCTGCAGTTGAAGTGCTGGTGGTAGCCGGTACCGGGCGACATGAGCGTGCCAGCCGTGTAGTCGAGCTGCTCCCACTCGGTGCCGGGTGACGGGTAGACCCCCTCCGGCCACTGCAGGTCATACCCTTCGCCGCTCAGGAAGAGGTAGGCAACGTCAGAAACGAGTCCCGCCTTCTTGCGGTTCGCCTCGCCGGTGTGCGCCTTCTTGTACGTCCCCGCCGGGAACTCGGAGAGGTGGCAGATGAAGTGGCCGTTGGCCATGTTGATCATCATGTTCTCGCCGGGGCCCCGGGCGGTCCACCGGTCCAGCACGACGTTGTGCACGTTCGGAATGAAGTTCGTCTCCATGAACCGGTCTTCCAACTTGGACGACTTGCCGCTGAAGTACAGCTCGTCGGTGGGGTCGAACCGATCAGGGAAGGTCATGGGGCAGTCGAAGATGAACTCGGGGCTGCCGTAGAGGTTGAAGGCGGTCGGGGCGTTGGTCGCGCCGTACAGCCGCACCGTCTCCTCGCCGCTGGCGTTGTAGAGCTCGTGCCAGGCGTTGAGGGGGATGGAGAAGACGCTCCCCTCCTGCCACTCGAAGGTGTGCTTCGGCTGGCCCTCGTACCAGACAGAGGTCGCACCGCGCCCCTTCACCACGAAGAATATCTCCTCGTACATGTGGCGCTCGACGTTGAACGTCCCACCGGGTGGAATCTCGCAGACGAAGCGGATCGTGCCCTGGTTGTTGACCAACGCGCCGTCGAGCGGGTCGGCGGTGAGGTCGAGGAGGGCGGCCTTCGTACCGGTGCGCTCCCACGGTTCGACACCGACGGTGTGGATGTTCTCGACGAGTTGCTGGGTATGCACCTTCAGCCCTTCGTCCGCCACCCACTTCTCGTAGGGTGTGAACTTCCAGGGTTCGTAGCGTTCGGTGATAGAGACCATGCCGCGCCTCCTCTGCTGTCTCCTCGGGTGGCCGGAGTATACGCCTACGCATGATGCTTCGCGCGAAGCCCATCGGAAGGTGCTACGCTATCATCGTCGGGACGGATCCAGGGACACGTGAGGCAGCGGGAACGGGCAAGGAGGCCAACATGGTGCGGCAAGCGGAGAAGTTGCAGATCAAGACGACGGGGATAGACCACGTGGTCCTCTGGGTGAACGACCTCCCCCGCGCGAAGCGCTTCTACATCGACGTGCTCGGCATGAGCGTCGGGCACGAGAACGACTGGCAGTGCTTCCTCCGATGCGGCGAGCACGACCAGATAGCGTTGTTCGACGCAGCACGGATCGACGGAGCATCCAGCGGGCGCGAGCTAAACCACATGGCGCTGCGCATGGAGCCCGCGAGCTACGAGGAGACGAAGGCACGCATCGAGGCGGAAGGCATAGAGGTGCAGGGCCGTACCGGCGACCCGACGTGCATCTACTTCAACGACCCGGAAGGCCACAGGCTCCAACTGCTGTACAAGGGACACGACGACTGATGGCGAACGCGAAGGAGGCTGCGCGAAGCGCTGTCGACACGGCGCGCGACGATCTGACCGCGCTGAGTCGGCGCATCCACGCGAACCCGGAGCTTGGCTACGAAGAGGAGCAGGCGTCCGCTTGGCTGGAGGAGACGCTGGACGCCGCTGGCTTCGCCGTCGAACCCGGCATCTGCGGTCTGCCGACGGCGTTCCGTGCAACGAAGGGCTCCGGCCCGCTGCACATCGTCGTCTGCGCGGAGTACGACGCACTTCCCGGCATCGGCCACGCCTGCGGGCACAACATCATCGCAGCCAGCGCCGTCGGCGCGGGCATCGGCGCAGGAGCGGTGGCTGACGACGCAGGGTTGACCGTCACGGTGATGGGCACGCCCGCGGAGGAAGTGCTGCGCTCCGGCGGCAAGATACGTCTGCTGGAGGGCGGTGCATTCGAGGGCGCCCACGCCGCGATGATGACGCATCCCGCGCCGTGGGACGTGGCGGTCTGGCCGATCGTCGCGGCGTCGTTCTTCGAGGTGCACTACGAGGGGAAGGCGGCGCACGCGTCCGGCTTCCCGGAACAAGGCGTCAACGCCGCCGACGCGCTGACCATCGCGCAGACGTCGATCGGGCTGCTGCGGCAGCACATCCGCTCGACGGACCGGGTGCACGGGATCGTGACACACGGCGGCGACGCGTTCAACATCATCCCCGCACACGCCTCCGCAGACTACGCGGTGCGCGCCATCACGCTCGACAATCTGACCGAGGTCTACGAGAAGGTCATGCGCTGCTTCGAGGCCGGCGCGCTGGCGACCGGTGCGCGACTCAGTGTCATCGGCGGCGACAGGCCGTTCTCACACCTCGAACACGACCTCGAGATGGCGGCGGCGTACCAGCGGAACGCTGAACTGCTGGGACGGCGGTTCCCGACGCCCGACGAGCCGAGCCCCGCAACGCCCGTCTCAACGGACATGGGCAACGTTTCGCTCGCCCTGCCCTCCATCCATCCGGCGATAGGGATCGACTCGCTGCCGGCGGTGAACCACCAGCCGGAGTTCGCCGCGGCGTGCGCCACGCCCGCCGCCGACCAGGCGCTGTACGACGGCGCGGTCGCGATGGCTTGGACGATGCTGGACATGGCGGAAACACCGGCGCTGCGGGAGCGTCTGCTGGCGAAGTAGTCCCTGCTCCCACCAACGGGGTTAACGAGAGAGCGGGGGCCTGGGGCCCCCGCTCTCCATGTTCGTTCTATCCGTGGCCTACGTAGCAGCGACGTAGATGCGGACGAGCACGACGAGAACGATGGTGATTATGACGCCGGATGTCAGCGTCCCTTTGACGGTGTTCAGTGGGTTGTTCATGTTCTATGTCCTTCCTCTTCTTTGGCTTGAGTGCTCTCGGCGGTCAGCTCCAGAGCGAAGGCAGGTTCCTTGCCGCCACCATGAAGAAGAGCATGGGGATGGACAGCATCGTGTTCGTGCGGGAAGCCAGCAGCGCAGTGCGCGCCCACTTGGGCTGGTCAGCCGGGGCAGGGGTACCGTTCTCTACGGTGTCCCTCACGGCGGCGATGATCTTCTGCTGGTTCGGCCAGATGATCATCCAGACGTTGTAGGCCATGATGATGCCCAGGATGCCGCCGATGAGGATCGAGTTCCCAGCCGCGGTTTCGAGCAAGTACGACCCTGTTCCCGCATCCGCCGCGTCTATCTCCGCACCTATGATGTAGAGCAGACCGAAGATCAGCGTTGAGAGCGCCGCCCAACGGAAGACGTTCAATGAGAATGGCAAGATGGATATCTGGTAGTGCGGCCTGGCGGATGCTTCCATCCGCGGGAGAGCGATCGCCTGCACGAAGTTGTAGAAGTAGAGCAGGCCTATCCAGAGTATGCCGCTGAAGATGTGACCATAGCGCGTCAAGTCGTAGTATATCTCCATGCCTTTCTCCTTTCCCGGCAGTTTGTCCGGCGAGATTACTCCACGACGGTAATCTTGCCAACCATCCCTGAGCCCTCGTGTCCGGCCACCGTGCACACGAGCCTGTACGTTCCAGCCTCGTCGAAGGTGAAGGTCTCCACCTGCGGCTCTTCGTTCTTCGGGACGACCCAGTTGATACCCAACTCCTTCACGGTAAAGGTATGCGGTTCGTCCTCCGATATCAAGCGGAATTCGACCGTCTCACCGACCTTGAACTCGAACGACCTGGGTTCGTAGACGTAGTTCCGCATGTCGACGTCCATCACGCCGTCGACAGCCACGGCTGGTGTCGGGGTGGGGCCGGAGGGACCACATCCGGCAAGGATGCTCGCGACAGCGATGAGTCCGATGAGGGCAAGGATTGGAGTGACTCGCGTCTTCACAGCCCTATTCTACAGCGGCGCCATCGCCTCGCGGGCCTGTTCCGCAGCGAACGCGATGTCTTCCGGCGTGTGCGCAAGCGAGACGAACGCCGCTTCGAACTGCGACGGCGCGACATAGACCCCGCGCTGCAGCAGGCCATGGAAGAACCCGGCGTACCGGCCCGTGTCCGAGGACGCAGCTTCTTCCCAGGTGGTTACCGGCGACCCGGTGAAGAATGCAGTGAGGGCGGAGCCGACCCGGTTCACGGTGACCTCGACACCCGTAGCGTC
The DNA here is from genome assembly GCA_965220225.1 of Dehalococcoidia bacterium. Lineage (GTDB taxonomy): Bacteria > Chloroflexota > Dehalococcoidia > Lucifugimonadales > Australimonadaceae > Bin16. Next base: position 49,832 of record OZ244813.1, read on the forward strand.
TCCGGCAGCGCGCAGTCCGGCCTCGGCCTCGGCTCCGAGCGCTTCCAGCGCCTCGTAAACGCCCGGTTTCGCCAGTTCGCGGAGGCAGGCGATGCCTGCAGCCGTGGCGAGCGGATTGCCGGAGAGCGTGCCTGCCTGGTAGGCCGGGCCGAGCGGGGCGGCCATCTGCATCACGTCGGCACGTCCGCCATAGGCGCCTACGGGCAATCCTCCGCCGATAATCTTGCCAAGGCACGTCAGGTCCGGCCTCATGCGGTAGCGTTCCTGCGCTCCGCCGTACGCCACGCGGAACCCGGTGATGACCTCGTCGAAGATGAGCAGCGCGCCGTTGTCGTCGCAGAGCCTGCGCAGGCCCGCCAGGAAGCCGTCCGCAGGAGGGGCGACGCCCATGTTGCCCGCGACCGGTTCGACGATGACGGCCGCGACCTGGTTCACGTTCGCATCGAAGAGTTCCTCAACCGAGGCAAGGTCATTGAACTCAGCGACGAGCGTCTCCGCCGCATAGCCCGGAGGAACGCCTGCGCTGGTTGGAACCCCATGGGTCGCCGCGCCGGAGCCCGCCTTCACGAGCAGGCCGTCGGCATGGCCGTGGTAGTTGCCGTTGAACTTGACCAGCTTGCTGCGGCCCGTGTATGCACGCGCGATCCGTATCGCGCTCATCGTGGCCTCGGTGCCGGAGTTCACGAGGCGCAACATCTCGATGGACGGAATCGCACGCGTGATGAGCTCAGCGAGCTCCAGCTCGCGCTCCGTCGGGGCGCCGAAGCTGGTGCCGTCCGCCGCCGCGCGCTGCACCGCCTCAACCACAGCCGGATGCGCGTGTCCGAGCACAAGCGGCCCCCACGAGCCGACGAAGTCCAGGTAATCGTTGCCGTCGGCGTCTCGAATGCGGGCGCCGCTGCCGCTGACGATGAAGGGAGGCGTGCCGCCGACCGCACCGAACGAGCGGACGGGGCTGTTGACCCCGCCGGGGATGAGCCTGCGAGCGCGTGCGAAGAGTCGTTCCGAGTTATCTAGCCGCATCAGAGCATCGCGATCCTGACCCGCAAGGCCAGCGGGTCGCTCAACGTTGAGCGGTACTCGGAGTAGTTGGCGATCAGCGCCCATCGCTCCCGGTACACTGAGAGCCGGTCGCTCAAAGGCTCGTCTGACGGGGCGTCCAACTCCAGTACCCATTCAGGTTCGCCGGGCGCGCCTGTGGCGAACCGCTCGAACACGGCGGAGGGCATCAGCCATGCTTCCGGCCCCGGCCCAACGCACATGATGAACAGGTGCGGGCGCGGACGGAAACGACGCATCAGGAAGGAGTGGCCCTCTCCCTCCGCAACAGGCTCCCTCACGATGACTTCGACGTACTGCCCGTCGCCGGTCCTCACGGCGAGGTCGACGTCTGCCGAGCCTCCGACAGGCTCGAACACGGCTGCGTGCCGCTCTATGAGGTTGTCGACAACGTACTGCCTGGCGCTGGCGTCGGTCATGGGGTCAGGCTTCGCTCCGCAGGAGCCGGGCGGCCTCCTTCGCGAAGTACGTAATGACGATGTCCGCTCCGGCGCGCTTGATACTCGTGAGCGTCTCCAGCATCGCTGCCCGTTCGTCGAGCCAGCCGTTGGCTGCCGCAGCTTTGAGCATCGCGTACTCGCCGGAGACGTTGTAGGCCGCGATGGGGAGGTCGAACGCTTCACGCGCCCGGGAAATCACGTCCAGGTACGCGAGGGCGGGTTTCACCATGAGGATGTCGGCGCCCTCGGCGGCGTCCTGCTGCAGTTCGCGCATCGCTTCCCGCGCGTTCGCGCCATCCATCTGGTAGGCCTTGCGGTCCCCTGACTGCGGAGTGGATTCAGCCGCGACGCGGAACGGCCCGTAGAAGGCGGAAGCCATCTTGGATGCATACGCCATGACCGGCACGTCCGTATGGCCGGCCGCATCGAGGGCAGAGCGGATCGCCCCCACCTGCCCGTCCATCATCGCGGACGGTGCGACGACATCCGCTCCGGCGTCGGCCTGCGAGACCGCGGTACGAGCAAGCAGGTCGAGCGTCGCGTCGTTGTCGACGGTGCCGTCGTCGAGCAGCACGCCACAGTGGCCGTGGTCCGTGTACTCACAGAGGCACACGTCGGTTATGACGAGCATGTCGGGAAGGGCCTGCTTCATGGCCGACGCCGCTTCCTGGATGATGCCGTTCGGGTCATACGCGCCGGCGCCGAGTCCGTCCTTGCCCGGCGGCAGGCCGAACAGGAGCACCGCACGGATGCCGAGTTGTTCCGCTTCCGCTGCTTCGCGGATGAGGTTGTCTATGGAGAGCTGCGCCTGCCCCGGCATAGGGTCGATGGGCACACGAACGTCGCGCCCGTGCGTTACGAACACGGGGTAAACGAAATCGGCGGGGCGCAGCGACGTTTCCCTCACCATGTCGCGCAGCCCGGCAGTGCGCCGGAGCCTGCGGGGGCGAACCACCGGGAACCCCGCGGTCCCCGAGGGCGCCAGCCGTCCGGTCAGGAGTTCACTCATCGCCCAGAACCTCCAACACGGCGTCTGCTACGCCGCGCACGGTGTGCTCCGTAGCCTCTCTATCCACACGCACGCCAAGCTCGGATGCAGTCTTGCTGGTCACCGGCCCGATGGACACCACTTTGCTCTCATTGATGAGAGTTGGCCCCCCGAGCAGGCTTACGAGGTTCCCCACCGTGGAGGAACTCGTAAACGTCACGGCGTCTATCGTACCAGAGGCGAGCGTTTCCCTGGCCGCCACCCCCGCCTCTTCGGGCAAGGCGGTGTGGTAGGCGCTGATCTCCGTCACGAGCGCTCCCAACTGCCGGAGTCCTTCAGGCAGCGTCGGCGGGGCGATGTCCGCTCGCGGCAGCAGGATGCGCGCGCCGCGGATATCCAGCGACGCGAACGAGTCTGCGACGGAACGCGTTGTGAATGCCGCTGGCATGAGGTCTGCAATGATGCCACGACCCGCAAGCGCGGCCGCCGTGGCCGGCCCGATGGCCGCTACCCTGGTCTGCGAGAATGCTCTCGCGTCCCTTCCGGCTGCCGCCAGGCGACCGAATACGGCGTCGACCCCGTTCGTACTCGTCAGGATGACCCAGTCGAAACCCGTGAGGTCCGCAAGCACGGCGTCCAGCGCCGACGTATCGGAGAGCGGCTTCACCGCTATCGTGGGCAGCTCCACCGCCTCGGCACCCTGGGCACTCAACAGGGCGCTGAGCGTCCCTGCCTGCGTCCGGGAGCGTGTGACGAGCACGCGCTTTCCGAAGAGCGGCGTCCGGTCGAACCAGCGCAGTGCGGGGCGCAAGGCTGCGGTCCCACCGATCACCGTGACGACCGGAGAGGTGATCCCCGCTGCCTCACCCTTCTCCACAATGTCCGAGAGGGTCCCACTCACTGTCCGCTGGTTCGGAAGGGTGCCCCACTGGGTCACTGTGGCAGGCGTGTCCGAAGAACGTCCCTCCCCGAGCAACGCCTGCACGATCGCTGGAAGGCTCTGCCACCCCATCAACACCACGAGCGTTCCGCCCACGTGAGCGAGCGCCTTCCAGTCCACCTGGGGGTCCGGCTTGCCAGGGTCTTCCGAACCGGTAACGACCGTGAACGCCGCTGCGACGTCCCGGTGCGTAACGGGCACACCGGCGTATGCGGGCACCGCGATAGCCGACGTAACTCCCGGTACGACCTCGAACGGGACGCCCGCCTCCGCGAGGGCCATCGCCTCCTCACCACCGCGTCCGAACACGAACGGGTCACCGCCCTTCAGCCGGACGACGATCTTCCCCTCCCGGGCATGCACCGCGAGTTGCTCGTTGATGAACGACTGGAACTCACCGGGCGTATCAGGCTCCTTGCCTACGTAGATGAGTTCGGCATCCGGCGCCTGCGCAAGCAACGCGGGCGAGACGAGCCGGTCGTACACCACCACGTCAGCCCTGCGCAGGAGTTCCACACCTCTTGCCGTGATGAGGCCGGGGTCTCCAGGACCGGCGCCCACGAGGTAGACAGTGCCGCTCGCCGTCATGAGCCCGACTCCTGGAACAGCCCTGCTGCCCCCTGTTCGAGGAAGGCGAGGTAGGCGGTCTTCCCCAGAAGTTCAGGTTCGGATGCGTCGCCCGTCACCTCGACGCGATAGCTGGTGGAACCGTCCGGCGGCGTAACCGTCGCGAAGAGCCGCACCTGGTCCCCCCGAACCTCCGCAAACGCTCCGAGCGGCAGGCGGCAACCGCTGCCCGCGGCCCGCAGCAGGGCGCGTTCCGCCTCGACCGCCGCCGCAGTCGGCCCGTGTACGAGTCGCCGCAGGAGCGCGATCACTTCACTGTCGTCCGAGCGCGCCTCGGCGGCGAGCGCGGCCTGTCCGGGAGCGGGGGTGCAGACGTGAGGAGAGAGGCGCTCCGCTATGCGTTCCGTCATGCCCAGGCGCTCCACGCCTGCCGCCGCGACGATGACGCCGTCGTAGTCCGGCCCCTCCGACTTGCCGATGCGCGTCTCCACGTTCCCTCGGATGGGGAGCAACGAGATGTCCTTGCGTCCATGAGCCACCTGCGCTGCCCGGCGAGGACTGCTCGTGCCGATGCGCGCCCCTTCAGGCAGGTCCAGCAGGCCAAGATCCCAGCGATCGATCAGGACGTCCCGGGGGTCCTCCCGTTCCAGTACCGGAATGGCGAGCAACCCCTCCGGCTGGGTCGTAGGCAGGTCTTTCAGGCTGTGTACAGCCACGTCTATCCGCCCGTCGAGCAGCGCCCGCTCGATGGCGGACGTGAACACACCAAGTCCCAGCGACTCGATAGGGGCGTCGGGCTGGTCGTCGCCTGTCGACGCGATCGTCTCTATCCGGATGTCCCAGTCCGTGGAAACGGACGAGAGCGCATCTGCGACTGCGTGTGTCTGCACGAGCGCCAGCCTGCTCCCGCGTGTCCCGATGGTGATCGTGCGCGGCATGGCCGGACGCGCTACTCGTCCAGCCCAAATAGCCGGCGGGCGGACTGCGTCACCGACTCGTCGTTGCGCTCGCGCAGGTGTGCCGTCGGTTGATGCAGGAGTTTCTTCACCAGCGCTTTCGTCATCTGCTCGATGCGCCTGGCATCGTCCCCCGACAGCCCATCCATGCGGTCGACGGTTCTAGCGACTTCGGATGCGCGTATCTGCTCAGCCTCGTGCCGTATCGCCGCGATGGTAGGGGTGACTCCCCTGCCCTTCCACCACTGTTTGAAGTTCGCCGTCTCCTCCGCGACGATGGCCTCCACCTGACGCGCCTCGGCTTCGCGCTGCTGCCGATTGGCTTCAGCGAGCGACTCGACATCGTCCAGTGTGTAGACGTGCACGCCCGGAGCCGTGGCGGCCGCAGGGTCGACGTCCCGCGGGACGGCCATGTCCATGATGGCGAGTGGCTTACCGTTCCGCTTGCTCACCGCCTCCTCTATGAGCGACGCCGACAGGATGAAGTCCGGAGCCGCCGTGGCGGTAACGGCCAGGTCGGCCTGCGCCAGCAGGGATGCGAGGTTGTCCAGGGGAGCTACCTCGGCATCCAACTCATATGCGAGTTCGGCAGCATTCGCGGGGGTCCGGTTGGCGACGACGATGCTGGCCGCTCCGGCGTCGCGCAGCGCAAGGCCTGCAAGGCGCGAAGCCTCTCCCACGCCGATGATCAGGACACGCATGCCTTCAGGAGTCCCTATGGCCCGGCGTGCCAGCGCGACGCACGCACGGCTCAGCGAGAGTGCATTGCGCCCGATGGCTGTCTCCGTGCGCGCCCGCTTGCCAGTGCGGAGCGCACTGTGGAAGAGGTGTGCCATCGCTCCGCCGTGTACGCCCTGTTGCCTCGCGGCACTGAACGCGTCCCGGACTTGTCCGAGCACCTCAGATTCCCCGAGAATCTGGGAGTCCAGTCCACACGCGACGCGGAAGAGGTGCGCTACCGCCTCGTTCTGTTCCAGGGTGTACAGATGCCTGCGTACGGACTCGACGTCCAGGTCGAACTGCTCCTCGATGAACCGTTCGATGGCGTGTTCGCCGTGTTCGAGGGACGATGCGAGCGTGTATATCTCGGTCCGGTTGCAGGTGCCGACGATCACGCCGTGTCCAGCGTGACGCTGCAGCACTTCCAGCGCTACGGGGAGCGTCTCGCTTGTAATGCTCATCCGCTCCCGCGTTTCCAGCGGCGCGGTGTGATGGCTCAAGCCGGTCATGACGATGCGCATGGCCCTACGCCTCCGCACTCGAGAGCAGTACGGCGCGCAATCGCTGCCGCGCCTCGTCGCCCTTCCCGGCACGGACCAGTTCCAGGAGCTGCTCGTCCATCGCGTCCTGCCAGGCTTCCGGGGGCGTGCTCCTGCCCTGCGACCTCAACTCCGCGCGAACGTCGGCAAGTGCGTCGGCCGCATCCGCCCAGGCGATGCAGCGGCAGAACTCATCATGGTCGTAGTGGGAAGGGTTCTGGGTCCCGTCCATCAGCTCCCGTATCTTCCGGGCCAGCGCCGGACTGGCCCCGCTGGTTGAGACCGCTACCGCAACCGGCCCTCGCTGCACCACGGACGGCGCTATGAAACCGCACAACTCTGTTACGTCGACCACGTTCAGCAATGTCTTCTCACGCTCCGCTTCCACGTGAACGTTGCGGTGCACTTCCGGGTCGTCCGTGGCCGCGATGGCCAGCCAGGCGCCGGCAAGGTCGCCCTGAGCGTAGGCACGGCGGACCCAACGGATACGGCCCTCCGAAGCGAGGCGCTCCAACTCCGAAGTCACGTCCGGACTGACGAGCGCAACGTCCGCGCCGGAGGCGAGCAGTTGCACGGTCTTGCGTTCGGCTACTTCACCGCCGCCGATGACGACCGCGCGCCTTCCCGTGATGTTCAGATAGGCAGGGTAGTATTGCGTCAACCGCAGCCTCTGCAATCGTTCTCGATACACTAGCGTACAGCACCAGCCCCCGGTGCGCACGGCTTCAGGCGTGCTGCGGGGAGCCGCCATACATGCATCTCAGCCCCGCCGATTTGACGCATCCGCCTGTGTGCTCTATATCTTTCGACGTTTAAGGGCCACACAGGAAGACCACTCAGGAGGAAGCGTGGCAGTAACCGGGCAGACCCTGGACATCGCAGGAGCGCGGGGCATCGCCGAGAGATTGCTGGACAATCTCGCCAAGGTGATCCTCGGCAAGGGGGATGAGGAGCAGTTGGCCGTGATGGCGCTGATGTGCCGCGGTCACCTTCTCATCGAAGACGTGCCGGGCGTCGGAAAGACGATGCTTGCGCGCAGCATCGCCAGGTCAATCGGCGGCAGCTTCAGGCGCATCCAATTCACGCCCGACCTGCTCCCGGCCGACATCACGGGAGTCTCCGTCTTCAACCAGAAGAACGGCGAGTTCGAGTACCGGGAGGGCCCCATCGTCGCGCAGGTGGTGCTCGCGGACGAGATCAACCGCGCGTCCCCCAAGACCCAGGCGGCGCTGCTGGAGGCGATGGAAGAGCGGCAGGTGACCGTCGACGGCCTGGCGCACCCCATGCCGGAGCCCTTCATCGTCATGGCGACGCAGAACCCCATCGAATACGAGGGGACCTTCCCGCTACCCGAGACCGAACTGGACAGGTTCCTCGTTCGCCTGCACCTCGGCTACCCGGAGAAAGAGGACGAGATACAAGTGCTGGAAGCGCAGCAGTACGTCCATCCGGTTCAGCAGTTGGAGGCGGTGGTTGACGGGAACGATCTTCTCGCGCTGCAGGGCGCGGTGCGCACGATCCACGTCTCGGACGACGTCAAGGAGTACATCGTCGACATAGCGGATGCGACGCGGAACCACGGGAGCCTCTATCTCGGCGCGTCGCCACGTGGCTCGCTGGCGCTCTTCCGGCTCGTTCAGGCCAAGGCGCTCCTTGAAGAGCGGGACTACGCGCTGCCGGATGACGTGAAGGCGCTCGCCTACCCTGCTCTGGGACACCGCGTCATCCTGAGTTCCGCGGCCCGGATACAGGGCACCACCTCGGCGGACGCGATCGCGGAGGTACTCGAACAGACACCTGTAGCGGGGGCGCTCCCCGGCGCGTGATGCGCCAGGAGCAGCGTCCGCAACCGGGATGCCGACGTGAAAACGAGAATCCTGCTGGCGAGCGTTGGGGCGCTGTTGCTCATACTGGCGCTCTCCACCGGTGGGGCGCTGTACTACCGCCTGTTCCTCGGACTCCTGGCTGTCCCGGCGCTCGGGTTCGTCGCCAGCGTTCTCTCGGCCCGCCGCATAGAAGGCGGTGTGCAACGGCTCACGTCCTACCTCCAGGTAGGCGACACACTCGAAGAGCGCATCGCCCTCCGCAACACCCACTGGTGGCCGAAGCTGTTGCTGGAGGTACAGCACGATACGCAGCCGTTCGGACGCGCCGGACGCATCGCCACGCTCTGGCCGTACGGCTCGACAGTGTGGACGTCGTCCAGCCACTGTGAGCGCCGAGGCATCTACCGGTTCGGAGAGTTGGAGATAACCAGCCGGGACCCGTTCGGCCTCTTCAGCAGGACGATGCGGCTGGGACGCCCACAGACCGCACTCATCTACCCCGCGACAGTCGACCTCTCGGGTTTCTTCGTGCTTTCCGGCAGAGGCTGGACGGAGGGGATCATCCGGGGACGCACCTTCACTCCCAGCCCCATCGCGTCCAGCGTGCGGGACTACACGTCCCGCGATGCGGTGAGCCGGGTGCACTGGCCCGCTACCGCGCATACCGGACGGCTCATGGTGAAGGAGTTCGACCGCGAGCCGTCCGGCCCGGCCGATGCCATCTGGGTCGTTCTCGATCTCGACGAACGCGTTCAGGCCGGCGAGGGCACCGAAAGCACCGTGGAGTACGCCGTGACGACCGCGGCATCGGTGGCCAAGCGATTCCTCGACTCAGGCCGCAGCGTCGGTGCGGTGTTCTCCGGGCAAGAGCAACTCATCATCCCCGCTGCATCCGGCATCGCGCAGCTGGGGCGCATCTTCCAGGCGCTTGCGCTGATCGAACCCGGCAGCGCAGGAGGCGTACGCGAAGTATCCGAAGCGGTGAGGAACGAGCTGAGCGCGGGCGCGAGCATCGTGCTCATCACGGCTGCACCTCCAAGCGCCGCATCCGCCTCCGTAGACATGCTCCGCGCCACCGGCGCGGCCGTGATCCCGGTACTCATGGACGCGCCCAGCTTCGAGCGAGCACGCGGTTCAGCCATGACTCGAGGCGCCGGTTTCGACGCTTACGTCATCCGCATGGGAGATGAGATAGACAGGCGGTTGGACTACCACTCCGCCCCGCCGAGCCTGGCGGCGCCGGTCCAGGACCTGCAAGGGGCCTTGCCGTGACCACTTTCACTGCAAGAGCGCGCGCTGTCCGGGCCATCTCTTCCGTTCGCGTCATCACCTTCTGGGAGCGTTTCATCGGCGGGACCGGGCTCACGCTCACGCTGGCCGGGCTCGTGCTGTTCTCCGTTGTCATGACCCTGCAGGAGGGCAACTGGGTGCCAGGGATGCCCGCACCGCTTCTCATCGCCGTGCTGGGAGGCGCCGCGGGCTGGGCGATGCACCAGCGGGAATGGACGACGCGTCGCGCGTTCTTCACCGCCTGGGGCACCGGCCTGTTGTTCGCGGCATACGCGGGAACATCCACCGCCGAGGGTTTCGCTATCACGGCTCGCGCCGTCCACGCGATAGAGGACATCACACGATGGGTAGCGGCCATATCCACCGATGAAACGCAACCCGGAGCCATCGAGTTCGCCATGTTCCTCACGCTAGCCGTGTGGCTGCTGAGCGTCTCCGGCATCTGGCTGGCGCTCCGGAGCGCGCATGGCTGGACGACGGTCCTCTTCGGCGGAGTCGTGCTGGCTTTCGCCCTCTCCAATCTTCCCGAGGGGCTGGAGTGGCGGCTCGGCATCTTCATGGCGACGAGCGTCATGCTCCTCATACACCTCAGCACAGTGCGGCGGATAGAAGGATGGAGAGGCCGCGGCGCAGTGTTCGACGCTCGAACGGTCCTCGCGCAGTCTGGTATCGTGCTGGCCCTCGGAATGCTGGTTACCGCAGCCGTGACAGCGCTTCCAACGCCCGGCGTCGCCCCGCTCGGGGTGGTCTCCCGTGCGATGGACGATACGGCCATCCAGGTGGGAGCGCATTTCAGCCGGCTGTTCAGCGCGCTGCCATCCCGCAAGAACTACAAGACGATAACGTTCGAGAACGAGACCCGGTTCCAGGGGAACCCGGATCTCACCGACGCGCTGCTCTTCACCGTCAGCGGTCCCCGTGCGTACTGGCGTGCCCGCTCCTACGCGGTCTATACCGGAAGCGGATGGGAGACAGCGGAGGACCCGGAGTTCGTCCCGTTCGACGACATCCCGCCCTGGGAAGAGAGTCGTTTCGCACCCCGGACGAACGCGTTCCGGGTCTCCGCGGCAACCGATACGCTCTTCGCGGGCGGGTTGCCCTTGGAGTTCGACGAACCCGCCGAAGCGTTGACGACTCCAACGACCGGGCCGGGCGCCGTGCAGGTGCGCTTCTCCAAGGGCCGGGAGTACTTCCCCACCCGCGTCAACATGAGCTACATCAGCACCGGGCTCGAATCCGTAGCCACGCCGTTCGAACTGCGCCTGGCAGGCGAGGACTACCCGGAGTGGACACAAGCGTACCTCCAACTGCCTGAGACGCTGCCGGAGCGCGTACGCGTGCTTGCGGAAACCCTCACCGCCAACGAAGACAGTCCCTTCGACAAGGCGGTGGCGATCCGCAATTACCTGCGCCGCGTCCCGTACAACCTGGACATAGCTGCCCCGGCGGATGACGCGGACGGCGTGGACCATTTCCTCTTTTCCCTGCAAGAGGGCTACTGCGACTACTACGCCTCGGCTGCCACGGTGCTGCTGCGCGCCGTCGGCATACCTGCCCGATACGTCCTGGGTTACGCTCCCGGACGCCTCAACACCACGCTCGGCGTGTACGAGGTGCTGGAGCTCAACTACCACAGCTGGACCGAAGCGTACTTCCCGGGCTACGGCTGGGTAAGCTTCGAACCGACGCCACCCAACGCCATCGAGTTCGGCGGGCTGGATATCGGTGAGTCCCCTCTGCTCACGGAAGACATCGACATCGGTGAGCTGAGCGAGATACTGGAGGACGAAGACGAAGAGGCTTTCACCATCGATTTCACGCCGCGCAGGGAACTGCCCGCGTGGGTAGTCGCCTTGCTCGCCATCGCGGGGGCGCTTGTGGTCGCCACTCCCGTACTGCTGTGGAGGGAGTGGTGGTGGAAGCTGGGCAGGCTTCCCCGCTCAGACGAGTTGTTCGCAAAGATGTGCCGGCTCGGCGCAGCGCTCGGCCTGAGGAAACGGCCCGAGCAGACGCCGCTGGAGTATGCGGCGATGCTCTCCGAGGCGATGCCAGCGCAGCACCGGCATATACAGCGCATCACGCGGGCCTACGTCATGCGGCGCTATGCCTCCGGCAGGGTGCCGCTCAGCGATCTGCGGGACGCGGAGTGGTCATGGGGCAGCCTGCGCTGGGCCATGTTCAAGCGGTTCTTCCGCGTGCGACCCGCCTAGGTCTTCGCAGTCTCCCCGACGTACCAGGACTCGACGGCGTAGCGGATGTCGTCCTCCGCGCCGCTGATGCCGGCCTCCAACGGGATGAACTTGATCCGCGGCACCTTGTCCCTGCCGAGCGCCATGTGCTCCGTTGGAACGTTGATGCTCTCCGCCGCTTGTTTCGTCCGGAAGACGTTCATCGGCTCTCCGCCGTCCGCGACGATCTGCATCTGCTCGGTCAGGAGCCTGCGGTAGAGGATGATGCCGACGTCGGACTTGCCGAGCCGCTCCATGTAGCGCTTGGCTACCGGCCCCTGCGTCTCCCAGGCCATCTTGTCCTGGTCCACCGTGAACGTGGTGTCGTACCGGCCTGAGGCGTCGCGGTGCGGAACGTACTTGTACGGGATGCGGTCCTGCTTCGGCACCGGCTGCCCCGGCGCGACCCGCCACGAGTAGTAGATGAAGTGCAGCGTGTGCTCGTCGTCTATCGGCACGCGGTACTGCAGCGTCTTGGACTGGAAGCCGCCCACGTAGAGGATCTGGGGGAAGAGGATGGGGTGGCCTATCTTCCAGTCGTCGCTCTCCTTCGTGTAGCCCTCCAGCACGCGGCGCTTGATGATGCCGTGGTCGAAGACGTCGAACCCGATCTCCTGGTGCGGGATGCGCGGCGGCATCGTGGCGATGAGGTCGGGCGAGATCGCCTGCTGGTAGTTCGTGTAGAAGCGGTGGAGCCACTCCACGTGCACCGGGTCCAGCGAGTTCTCCATGCACTGGAGCCAGTTGCAGTCCAGTATCGTGATGCCCACGTCGTGCACCGCATCGTCCCACTGGAACGGGTCCCAGACCGGGAGGAACGGCGCGGGTGCAGGGCCCATGTACGCGAAGATGAGGCCGCCCATCTCCTGGACAGGGTAGCCCGCGATCTTCACCTTCTCCTTGAAGCGCCCGTCCGGGTGGACGGTCTCCTCGAAGGGCTGCTCGATGCACTGGCCGGTCTCGTCCATCATCCAGCCGTGGTACATGCAGCGCAGACCGTGCTCCTCCGGGATGCCGTAGGAGAGGTCGACGCGGCGGTGCGGGCAGAACCGGTCGATGAGGCCGAGCGTGCCCGACCTGTCCTTGTAGAGGACGAGGTCTTCGCCGAGGATGCGCACCGCCTTGGTGGGGCGGTCGTCGAGCTCGGCGGTGGCGGCGATGGGGTGCCAGTAGCGGCGCATGAGCTCGCCCATCGGCGTCCCGGCCCCGACCTGCGTGAGGCGTTCGTTCTCCTGCTGGTTCAGCATGACTCGTCCTCCTCTTCCAACGTCTGCGTCCCGTATCAACTGGCGGGATTGTAGCACCAGTCAGCCCATCAATCTGTGGGCGCCCGACGCTACGGCTTGAAGGCGACAGCCTCGCCGAAGCCGATGGCGCCAACCGACCCAGGATGGTCCCGCCACCGGTCCGTGGCAACGCGCCAGGCCTCGAACTGCTCCTGAGTCGCCAGCCCGTACTTCGTCGCTGCTCCAATGACCTCGTCCGAGAAGAACCAGCCCGTGGCGACGGCGTGGAAGAAGGCGACGTCCTCCCGGGTGCCGAAGAAATCGAAGGATGCGCCTGCACGGATATCCGTGAACCCCGCCTCCAACAGGACGTCTGTCAGTTCCTTCCCCATCTGGGGGTGTCCTCCGTTGGCGGCGATGAGCCGCACGAACGCAGCCCATGCCTCGCTGCTTCCGAAGTCGGGCTCCATGAACGATGCCGTACCGATCATCTCGCGGCTGGCTATGATGCCGCCGGGCTTCAGCACCCGTTTCACTTCGGCCAGGACCGCCTGCGTGTCCGGAACGTGCATCAGTACCGCGTGGCAATGGGCGACGTCGAACGAGTCGTCCTCGAACGGCAGCGCCGTGACGTCGCCGACATGGAACGTCGCATTGGCGTGTCCCCCCGCCTCGGCGGCGGCCCGCGCCATGAGTATCTGCGACTCCTCCAAGTCGATGCCGTGTAATTCCCCGGGCTCGATCGCCCTGGCCAGGCCGACCGAGATAGTGCCCGGCCCGCAGCCGAAGTCCAGCAGGCGCATGCCGCGTTCGAGGTGCGGAAGCAGGTACGCGGCGTGGCTCTGCGCGCTGCGCCGGTGCAGCATCCGCAGGAACTCCTCGCTGTAGCCCATCGTGTATTCAGACGTCTGCGCGTCGTCTGCCATCGAACGTACTCCTTGTCTGGATTATTGGCGCACCATCAAGCTGGACAGATATGGGCCCTTGCACGCTCATACGCCCCTCCCCGCCCACCCTCGCAGGGCCCTCACCCCAACCCTCTCCCCCAGGAGAGGGGATCCGGCGCCTACGCGTCCTCGACGGCGATGCGCAGGCGCTTGTTGATGCGGCCCTTGCTCTCATGGCCGACGACGCGGATGCGGCCCACCTCCGAGGTGTCCGCGACGTGCGTGCCGCCGTCCGCCTGCACGTCCAGCCCGGCGATGTCCACAACCCGCACCTCGGCGATGCCCTCCGGAAGGAGGTTGATCTTCGTGCGGATCAGGTCCGGATGCGCCATCGCCTCGTCGCGCGGCAGGAACCGGATGCTGATCTCGCGGGCGAGGGCTATCTCCGCATTCGCCAACTCCTCGACGCGCTCGGCGAAGTCCGCGCTCATGCTCTCCAACTCGAAGTCCATGCGCGCGGCGAGCGGGGTCATGTTGCCGCCCGTGACGTGGGCGCCGAAGTCGCGCCAGATGACGCCGCACAGGATGTGCAGGGCCGTGTGCGTCCGCATCAGCTCGTGCCGGTGCTGCCAGTTCAGCGTGCACATCGCCGCTTCGCCAACCGAGGGCGCAGAGCCGTCCAACTCATGCCAGATGTCGCCGTCGCGGCGCTTCACGGCCACGACCCGCCGCTCGATGCCGCTTTCGCACGCGATCGTTCCCACGTCGCACGGCTGACCGCCGCCTCCGGGAAAGAAGGCCGTCCTGTCGAAAGTCACCGCGTTGTCGTCCGACGCCGTGACCTGCGCGTTGAACCTGCGCACGTATGCGTCGTGATGGAAGATCTCCTCAGTCATCGGCTCACCCCTCCGCCTTCGTCATGAGGCGCGCTACCTGCTCGACGTTCGGCGCCGAGTCCAGTTCCCAGACCGCGCCAAGCAGCTCTTCGACCTGCGATGCCGGGAGCGCCTCGCCCGCGAGCGAGCGGTACTTCGCCTCCAGCGCCGAATCGGTCATCGGGTTCTCGGGCGAGCCGGTCGCATGCTCCACGTAGATGGAGTGCACCTCCCCGCTGGTCAGCGTGATGGAGAGACGCACCTCGTCCTCGCGCATCGATCCGACGACCGTCGCACTGACCTTTGACCGGACCGCGCTGATGACCGGGTCGGCGACGCGGGCATCGGAGAACTGCGCGTCGTGCCCCGCGCCGTCCACCAGCGCCGCAGCGGCGCAATGCTGGAAGGAGAACTTGCCCTCAAGCCCCCGCCTGGGTTCGGCACGGTTCATCAACTCCAGCACCAGGGGGTTGACCTCCGCTTGTATCGCGGCGACGTCCTCCGGCGCGATGCCGTGCTCGTTGCGCAGCGTTATAACCGCGTCTTGTATCGGGTGGGAGACGACGCCGTTGGCGTACGGCTTGAGGCCGTTGTTGCCCAGCTCCCAGCGGGAGCCAAGGTCGGCGAGCAGCGCTTCCTCGCTGTGTCCGTTCGGCGACAGCACTTCCCAGAAGCCGCGGCGCCCGCCCAGGATGTCGTCCGCACCAGTGAAGCCCTGCGTCGCGAGGCGAGCGGACTGCAGCCCGTTGCTGGCCGCCTTCGCGGGGTGCATCGCCTTGGCGTGGCTCCCGAAGACCTCGCGTACGCCCGCCGCGAACGTTCCCGCGATGCCTATCGCCATGTTCGTCTCGTCCGTGTCGAGCTTCAGCACCCTTCCTGTCCCCGCCGCCGCTCCGAATACGCCAGCCGTGCCGGTGATGTGCCAGCCCATGTCGTAGTGCCAGGGGTGCACCGACATCGCAACGCGGCACGCCGCCTCTGCTCCCAGAACGAATGCCGCAAGCGTGTCCTTTCCGGACGTCCCACACTCCTCCGCGAGCGCCAGCACCGCCGGCCATACCGGCGCGGTCGGGTGCAGCACCGTCGGGAAATGCGTGTCGTCGTAGTCCTGCAGGTGTGCCAGGAAGCCGTTGACCATCGCCGCGTTGAACGCGCTCGTTCGCAGGGACGAGCCTACGACCGACGCCTTCGGGGCGGCGCCTTCGTCACGGGCCCAGCCGATCAGGGCGTGGCTGCCGGAGTCCGCCGATGCTGAAAGCGAGACAGCGAGGATATTGATGAGCGTGCGCTTCGCCTCGTGAAGCGTCCAGGGCGGGAGGTCGTCCGTGTTCGCGCTCGCGACGTAAGCGGCCAGGGATCTCGTGGCAGACATGGATGCTGGGCCTCCGTAGGGAAAAGTACGGAGGGAGTATATCGGGTGCAGGGTCAGTCAGTGGGGAACGTGTGCCCCACGGGCACGCGGCACCCTCCCGGCCGTCCGGGGCCGGGAGGGTTCACGCGTTCCGGTGAAGGAGAGAGTCGCTCAGCGGGACAGGCTGACCGCGGGCAGCAGGGCGCGCTGGCCGGCGTGGATCTCGTTCAGCATGTTGGAGACATGCTCCTCCAGCGTGTGCAGGCAGTCGCGGCTGTAGTCGTCCGCGCCGTCGCGCCGTCGCTGGGCCTCCTGCTCCGCCAGGCTGATGATCCGGTCCGCCTTGCTGTTGGCGTCCTGGACGATCTCCTCAGAGCGCTGCTGGGCGGCCTTCACCAGCTCCGTCTCGTCGACGAGCAGGCGGGCGTCGCCCTCGGCGGTGGAGCGGATGCGGCGAGCGTCGATCATCGTCTGGTTCACGATCTGCTCGCGCCGCTCGATCAGCTCCTGCGCCTCGTGGATGCTGCGCGGGATGGCGACCCGGAGTTGGTCTATCAGACCCAACATCTGCTCCGTGTCCACCATGGAGAAGTTCGTCATCGGCATCTTCTTGGTCTGAGCCGCCATGCTCTCCAGCCTGTCCACCAGGTCCAGTAACTCCATGATTCCCTCCTTGAACTCTCGTCCTGGGTTGTCTTCAGTGTCCGAAGCGCTCGGCGAGCGCTTCGATAACGTTGTCCGGCGCAAGTCCTCGTATGTCGCCACCGAGCATGGCCACTTCCTTGAGCAGAGAGGCCCGCACGAACTGGTAGCGTCCGTCCGTCATCAGGCAGACCACGTCCACGTTGGGGGCGAGCTTCCGGTTCATCAGAGCCATCTCGAACTCCGACTCGAAGTCCGCGTGCATCCTGATGCCCCGAACGATGGCCGTCGCCCCCTGGGCCTGCGCGTAGTCCACGACCAGGCCGCTGAAGCTCCGTACCTCCACGTTCTGCAGTCCGGCAGCGGCTTCCTGTATCAGTTGCACGCGCTCCTCCGTGGAGAACATCGTCTGCTTCTGCGGTGCCTCGAACACGGCCATGATGACCTTCTCGAAGAGGTAGGAGGCCCGCTGGAGGATGTCCAGGTGCCCCGCGGTGACCGGGTCGAAGCGGCCGGGGTAGATCGCCGTCGTCATGCCCCAGCCTCCGTGTGGCTGTAGAACGCCAGCGAAACGTCCCCGTAGCGGCGGTCGTCCCATCTGGCGAGCGTGCCGCAGCGGTCATCGGCAGGCGTGCGGCTGGAGTGGCCGCAGACGAGGATGCCCTCGTCGCGCAGCAGCCCTGCCTCGCCGATGCGCCTGATGAGCGTCGTGGGGAACGGCTGGGTGTACGGGGGGTCCATCAGCAGGAAGTCGCAGCGCTCCAAGCGGTCGAGTGCGTCTTCGGCACGCGCCGCATGGACGTCCGCCCTGTCGGCGAACCCTGTTGCCTGCAGATTGGCCCTGATCACTGCTATCTGCCTCCGGTCTGCCTCGACGAAGCCGGAATGGGCTGCTCCCCGGCTGAGAGCCTCGATGCCCAAAGAGCCGGTTCCCGCGAAGAGGTCGGCCACATAGGAGTCCTCCAGCCCGTACCGCGCAAGGATGTTGAACAATGCGCTCCGCACCCTGTCGGTCGTTGGCCTCACACCGGGCGCCCTGGGCGAACTCAGTGGTACGCCTCTTGCCGTTCCGCCCGTTATCCGCAGCGCCGCGCCCCCGTCCGGCAGGTCTCCTGCCGCCTTGAAACTCTTGCACAGAGTCTAGACTTTGTTTGAATCTCTGTTCAATGAAACTAGCTCGCCGGTTAGCGGGGTTTCCCGCCTGCCCGGCCCGGCGCAGCGTAGTTCTTCCCACCCACCCGCCCGAACGCTTCTGAGAGACACCGTGAGAGCACCCCGGAGGTCATGCGCGACGGTGTCATCAGCGGATAACCTGTTCGGATGACAGAGCCGCTCGTCTCGCCTATCCGCGCCAGCCAGGTCTCCGCCGCCGCGTGTGCCATGGCCGCTGCCTTCGCGGACGCTCCACGCTTCAGGTTCCTCGTTCCTGACGACGCACAGCGGCCGGCGAAACTGCGCTGGTTCTGGGCAGCGAGCATCCGCGCGTGCATCTTGTCCGGTGGGGTTGTTCACGTGGCTCAAGAGGGGCCCGACGGCGCCGTACTGGGCGCAGCGATATGGGACTCTCCGTACCAGGGGTCACACAGCGTGGTCACCCTTCTGCGGTCCGGCCTGTGGGCCGCGCCCTTCCGACTCGGCATACCCGCCTGGCGTCGGCGGAGCGCACTCGGGTCCGTGTTGGCAGGGTTGGAGCACCATCGCCCATGCTGGTACCTCAATGCCATCGGAGTCGACCCTGCGGCGCAGCGCGGTGGCATCGGGAGCGCGCTCATCAATCACATGCTCGAACGCATCGATGGCGACGCCCTGCCCGTGTTCCTCGATACCTCCGCACCGGACAACCTCGGCTACTACGAGCGGTTCGGCTTCAAGGTGACTGCCGAGTCCACGTTGCCGAACGGGATCCCTCTCTGGGGCATGAGCCGGCAGCCGAGGCCGTGCGCAGGTGGTCAGGAGTAGGAGGATATGTACCTCAGCGTTTACTTGCCTGTAGGCTGGGGGGTAGAATAGGCAAGCCGGGCGCCCCCGCGAGATGCTCACGGGACGCTCGGCCTTCTCCTGCACCTTGGAGGGTGTTGCATGGCCTCAGAAGGCACATACCTGACCACCGCCGGCCTGCACGAGCTCGAAGAGGAACTCGACCTACTCCGCAGCGTCCGCCGCCAGGAGGTCGCCGAGCGCATCCAGGACTCCAAGGAAGTCGGCGAACTGGAGAACGCCGAGTACGAGGAAGCCAAGAACGAGCAGGCCTTCGTCGAGGGGCGCATCCAGGAGTTGGAGATGATGATCGGCAACGCCGTCATCATCCCCGACCACACCCAGGCCGGGGCCAGCTCCGACGTCGTCGAACTCGGCTCCATCGTCGCGGTGCAGATGGGGAAGGGCAAGAAGGCCACCTATACCATCGTCGGGAGCACGGAGACTTCCCCCACGGACGGGCGTATCTCCAACGAGTCCCCCCTTGGCAAGGCACTCCTCGGCAAGAAGGCCGGGGACAAGGTGGAGTTCAAGACGCCCTCCGGCTCTCAGTCCATCACCGTCGTCTCCGTTCGATAGAACGGGACCCGCTCCACGGAGACGCTCATGCCCCAACGCGGAGACGAGTTGCTCGCCAGCCGCCGAGCCAAGCTGGAGCGGCTGCGGCAGCGCGACATAGACCCCTACCCCGCCCGCTTCCACCGGACCCACACGACGGCTGAGGCCGCGCACGCCTTCACCGAAACCGAGGCAGCGGGAGCGGAGGCCCCTGCGGCCACCGTCGCCGGACGCATCGTGCGCCTTCGGCGGATGGGCAAGGCGTCGTTCGCGGACATCGAGGACTCGGAGGGACGCCTCCAGCTGTTCATCCGCAGCGACGCACTCGGCGACGACTACGCGCTCGTGGACGACCTCGACCTCGGCGACTTCGCAGGCGCGTCCGGCACACTGATCCGCACGAAGACGGGCGAGATATCGCTCGCCGTTGAGAGCCTCACGCTGCTGGCGAAGGCGCTCCGCCCGCCGCCGGAGAAGTTCCACGGCCTGCGCGACGTGGAGCAGCGGTACCGGCAGCGCTACCTGGACCTCATCTCCAACCGCGAGGTCCACGAGGCGATGCGCGCCCGCAGCCGCATCATCTCAGCTGTACGCGCCTTCTTCGACGCTCGCGGCTTCCTAGAAGTGGACACGCCGATGCTCGTGCCGATACCCGCGGGCGCGATGGCCCAGCCGTTCGTCACCCATCACCACGCGCTCGACCGGCAGCTCTACCTCCGTATCGCTACGGAGCTCTACCTGAAGCGTCTCATCGTCGGCGGCATGGACAAGGTCTACGAGATCGGCCGCGTCTTCAGGAACGAGGGTATCGACGCCTCCCACAACCCGGAGTTCACCTCCCTCGAATCGTACGAGGCGTACGCCGACTACAACGACGTGATGCGGCTCGTGGAGACGCTCGTGCCGCAGGTTGCTCTCGAGGTCACCGGCGGCACCAACGTGGAGTACGGCGGCGAGGTCATCCGCCTCACCGGGCCGTGGCCGCGCATCTCGCTCCACGACGCCATCGAGCAGTATGCCGGGGTGGACCTGAACGACCACCCGGATGCCGCGTCGCTCGCGGACAAGATGCGCAACATCGGCGTTCCCGCCACGTACGCGGAGAGCCGGGGCAGGCTCATCGACAAGCTCGTCGGCACGTTCGTGGAGCCTAAGCTCGTGCAGCCCGCGTTCCTCGTCGACTACCCGGTCGAGATGTCGCCGCTCGCCAAGGCGAGCCCGGACAACCCGCGCTACACGGAGCGGTTCGAGGCGTTCGCCGCGGGCATGGAGATCGCCAACTCCTTCACCGAGCTGAACGACCCGGACGTGCAGCGCGAGCGGCTCGTCGAGCAGGAGGAGCTGCGCAAGCAGTACCAGGGCGAGGACCTCGACCGGATGGACGAGGACTTCCTCACCGCGCTCGAGCACGGCATGCCGCCGACCGGAGGGCTCGGGATCGGCATCGACCGGCTCGTCATGATCCTCACCGGCCAGACCACGATCCGCGACGTGATGCTCTTCCCGCAGGTGCGCCACATGGGAGAGACGGATGCTTAGCACGAACCTGCTGCGCCGCAGCCCGGAGACCATCGTGCGCTCGCTGGAACGCCGGGGCGAGGACTCCGGCGTCGTGGCCGAGCTGGCGCGGACGGACGAGCAGTGGCGGCAGGCGCTGAGCGAACTCGAAGAGCAGCGCGCGAAGCGGAACGAGGCCAGCCGCGCGATCGGCGACCTGATGAAGAGCGGCGCAGCCGCCGAAGCGGACGCCCGCAAAGAGGAGGTACGCGTCCTCGGCGAGCGCCTCAAGACGCTGGAGGACGAGTCACGCACGCTCGAGACGTCCTTCCGCGACACGATGCTCACGGTCCCCAACATCGTCTCGGACGGCGTGCCGGACGGGGAGGACGAGACCGGCAACGTCGTCATCCGGGAGGAAGGGGAGAAGCGCTCCTACGATTTCGAACTGAAGCCGCACTGGGAACTGTCGGAATCGCTCGGCGTCACGGACTTCGAGCGCGGCGCGAAGCTCTCCGGGCGGATGTTCTACGCGCTCGGCGAGACGGGGGCACGACTGCAGCGCGCCGTCGTGCAGTGGATGCTCGACCTGCACCGGGAGCGCCACGGCTACGAGGAGCGGGGCGTGCCGTTCCTCGTCCTCGGGCAGACGCTCGTGAACAGCAGCAACCTGCCGAAGTTCGCCGACGCGCTCTACCACGACGCGGAGGAGGACCTCTGGCTCATCCCCACGGCGGAGGTGCCGCTCACCAGCCTGCACGCCGACGAGATACTGCCGCCGGGTGCGCTGCCCATCAAGTACATGGCGCACACGCCCTGCTTCCGGCGCGAGCGCGCAGCCGCAGGGTCGCAGGTGCGCGGTCTCAAGCGTCTCCACCAGTTCGAGAAGGTGGAGATGTACCAGTTCGTCGAGCCGGAGCAGTCGCCCGCAGCGCTGGACGAACTCGTCGAGCACGCGTCGGACATCGTACGCGGCCTCGGCCTGCCGTTCCGCATCCTGCAGCTGTGCAGCGGCGACCTCGGCTTCGCGTCGACGATGAGCTACGACGTGGAGATATGGACGCCCGCCAGCGAGGAGTGGCTGGAGGTCAGCTCCTGCTCCAACTGCACCGACTTCCAGGCGCGACGCGCCAACATCCGCTACCGCAAGGAGCACGGCGCGCGGCCCGACCTCGTGCACACGCTCAACGGCTCCGGCCTCGCGCTGCCGCGCGTGCTCATCGCCCTGCTGGAGACGTACCAGCAGCCGGACGGCTCCGTCCGCCTGCCGGACGCGCTCGTGCCCTACATGGGCGGCCAGCAGACGCTCGACCCGCTCTGACGCCCGCCGATTGCCCGCCCCGCAGCGCTCGTATAGCATCGCTCCAAGGAGGAGATCTTGTACGAACGCACTGTCCTGCCGAACGGTCTCCGCGTGCTCTCCAGCACCATGCCGCACGTCCGCTCCGTCTCCACCGGCATCTTCGTCGGGGCGGGCTCCCGCTACGAGGACGAGGACGTCGCCGGGGCGTCCCACTTCCTGGAGCACATGCTGTTCAAGGGAACGGCGAAGCGCCCGGACCCGCAGATGATCTCCCGGGCCATCGAGTCCGTCGGCGGCGTGCTCAACGCCAGCACCGACCGCGAGGCCACGCTCTACTACACCAAGGTCGCCCGCGACCACTTCGACATCGCGCTCGACGTGCTCGCGGACATGTACAACTCCCCGCTCTTCGAGCCGGACGAGGTCGAGCGCGAGCGCGGCGTCATCCTCGAAGAGCTGGCGATGACGTACGACCATCCCGACTCGCTCGCCGACCTGCTCATCGACCACGCGCTCTGGCCCGACCAGCCGATGGGGCGCGACGTGGGCGGCACCCGGGAGTCCGTCGGCGGCATCACCAAGGAGCAACTCGCCGCCTACCACGCCCGGCAGTACGTCCCGTCGAACACCGTCGTCGCCGTAGCCGGCAACGTGGAGCACCACGAGGTCGTGGAGAGCGTCGCCGCGCTGCTCGGGGACGGGCGGGATAGCGAGACGCTCACGATGCACCCGGTGCAGCGGAACGACGGCGGCGTGCGCGTCCGTGTCGCCAACCGCAGGACGGACCAGGCGCACCTCTGCATCGCCGTCGACGGTCCCGCCGCCGACTCGGAAGACCGGTACGCCGTGGACATGATGAACACGGTGCTGGGCGAAGGCATGAGCAGCCGGCTGTTCGTCGAGCTGCGGGAGCGGCGCGGCCTCGCCTACGACGTCCACAGCAGCGCGATGCACTACCACGACTGCGGCGCGCTCCTCGTGACGTGCGGCGTCGACACGTCGAACGCCAACGAGGCGGTGCAGGCCGTGCTCCGGGAGTGGGACGGCATCCAGCGCGAGGTGACGGACGAGGAGCTGTCGCGCGCCGTGGAGTACGCGGTGGGACGGCTGGGACTGCGCCTCGAGGACACACGCGCCGTCATGGGGTGGATGGGCGGCCAGGAGCTGCTGCGCAACCACGTCCGGACGCCGGAGGAGGTCGTCGCGAGCATACGCGGCATCACGCCGGACGACATGACGGCGGCGGCGCGGCGCTACTTCGGCACCGGGGCGTACCGGCTCTCGGCGGTGGGGCCGTACCGGTCGCAGGCCCGGTTCGAGAAGCTGCTGGCGGCGTAGGGGGCAGCCCTCACCCGCCGCGCAAGCGCGTCGACCTCTCCCCGAGGGCGAGGTGGGGAACCAGGGCGCCCACAAGGGACGCCCCTACACCATGCGGCACCAGCGCCGCAGGTCCACCTACCATCGGGAGAGGGAGTCAGGCCGTTGCACCCTCCGTGCGTTACTGCGGCAGCCTTTCCTTGATCTCGCGGAGTTCTGCCATGATGATGTGGTCCCGCTGCCTGATGTCCTCTCCCAGCCCATCGATACGCTCATGAAGCTCAGCGTGCTGAGCAGTGTTCTCTTGCTCGAACTGGTTGAACCAGGCGGGCTTATCGGTAGTCGTCATCAGGTTCCCTCTCATCGTTCTGTATCAAGTATGTAGCACCACGATACTAAACCGTACTGCCACCTACAACCACCTGCTGACAGACATGCCCCACCCCATCGGGCCCGAAGATTCCTCGACTCCGCTCGGAATGACATTCCTCCTACACGATCCGGAGGCCGATCTCCACGAAGAGCCAGATGAGCGAGGTGATGCCGGCACTGCCGCTGATGATCATGAGGTCGCGGCGGTGCAAGCGCCAGCCTTCGTATATGTCGGCGTCGTGGGAGGGAGTGTCGAGCAGGAAGCGCTCGATGCCTCGCAGGCGCGCGTCTATCGCGTCGAGCTTCGCTGCCCAGACGCGCTCCGTCAGTTCGTGCTCGCGGGTGTGCGCCTCGTTCTCCGCCTCCAGCGCGGCCAGCCGCTCCTTCTGCGTCAGCACAGCGGTCACGCCACACCTCCCACGCGGTACGGCTCCAGCAGCAGCCGGACGTCCGTGTCGAGGTCCGCGTCGACGTAGAACGGCTCGAAGGCGGGGGCGCGCGTCCACAGGCGCGCCGCGTTGATCAGCGCCGCGCGCTCCACCGGCGCAGGCCACCGCACGATGGAGATGACGCCGTTGGACCCGTGCCGGTAGGGGGCGGTGCCGTTCAGTCCCCGCGTCACCGTGAGCCGGTTGAGGGAGAGGCTGCGCACCAGCATCCGTTCCGAACCGATGGCTATCGTCTGCCCTACCGCGAAGTTGGAGGTGCCGCTCACCTCCAGCAGCGTCGTCGTCTCCAGGGTGCTGCTCCGCAGACGCGCTCCCCCATACTCGAGGCGCTCGCCGAACCCCCACCTGCCGCTCACCTCGTAGCGGGCGGGGCCGCGCTCGAACCGCTGGCGCGGGCCGTTGCCCCGCACCCGCAGGGCGTTGTGCGGTCGGCCCCAGTGCTCCTCCGGCGAAGCGTTCAAGGGCAGCAAGTGGTACTCCGACGACCGCCACGAGGTCCGGTAGTGGCCGCTCTCGTCGTCGTCCGAGCGCAGCGACGAGACCGCGATGGCGTCCGGCAGCGGGAGCACCGCCTCGCCGGGGCCGTCGAAGTAGCGGGTCTCGGTGAGCGCGTAGAAGTGACGATTGCAAAAGCGGTCCACGGCCTCCGACGCAGCGAGCAGCAGGCTGAACAGCGCGGTATCCGCGCCGCTGCCACCCGCCGGGTTGTCCAGCAACGACCGGTCCTTCAGCTTCGTGAGGTCTCCGTACAGCGAACGGTATGCTTCCATGACTAGCGCTCCTCCGTGTATTCGACGACGAACTTGTGGGACGTGGTCGGCCGCGTTATCCACCGGATGCTCAACGGCTCGTTCCGCTCGCCCGCCGGGCCCGCTCCCCGGCCCCACGTGCGCGTGGAGCCCTGGCTGTGGTCCGGGATGCGGACGTAGCCGACCGCCTTCCGCGGCCTCGACGCGATCGTGGAGCCCTTGCCGAAGTAGACCTCGCAGAAGTGGAGGTTGTCGGACGTCGGCTGGTAGACGGTGAGGTTGATGAGGCGCAGCCGCTTGCCCTGGCCGGGAGTCAGCAGGGTGAAACGGTCCGTCGAGCGGACCGAATCGTTGAAGAACAGCGTCTGGGTATCGGACAGGTCCACCAGGTAGCCGGGCGTATACCGACGCAGCCCATCCTGCCTGGCGGCCCGCGGACGCACCGTGGGCGCGTAGTCGTTCCTTCTTCGTTGCTCGTCTGCCATCGCAGTTCCTCCTCCCTGCGCAGAGACACAGAAAGCCCCCGGCCTCGTCTGATGACCGGGGGCTCGTCCCCTCGCGCAGTAGCGTGGGGTCATCCCCACGCCGTATAGGTTATGCAACCAGCCTACATCCGCCCTGCCCGACCTCGTAAGAGGCCGGTGTCACAAATCCCGACCCGGCATCTCACATCGATGGACAGGATGCACAGGATGGGACTCTGTCATGCCGGGCGCGGGGTTTCCTATTACATTTGAGTGGCGCATAGTGTCGCATTCCGTCGTTTCCACTCGTGGTTCCGACGGCCCGCCTGCGACCCTGTTGCGGTGTATCTCGCCTGCGCCAAGACGAGGTGCGGCTGGGATACGGCAGAGTGCGACGACGCCCCGAAGAGCGGGAGGAAGGGAGAGTCGGCGTCATGGAGACAGCGTACGCGGTCGTGGGGGGATGGGGGAAGGGGCGGATGTCAGTGACGGATCGTCGCGGCGCCGGACGCGACGATGATGTCGCCGCTGACGAACGACGAGGCGTCGCTGCAGAGCCACGCGCAGACCTCGGCGATCTCCTCGGGCCTGCCGAAGCGCTGCATCGGCTGCATGCGCAGCGTCCGCTCCTTGCGGTCCGGGTCCAGCGCCTCGTCGCGGGCGTACAGGCCCCTGAGCATCGGCGTGTCTACGGCGCCGGGCAGGATGCAGTTCACGCGTATCCCCATCGGCGTGTACTCCGCGGCAGCGGTCTTGGTCAGCCCCTGCACCGCGTGCTTGCTGGCCACGTATCCCGACCCACGAGGGAAACCGACGAGCCCCGCGGGCGACGACACGTTGACGATGGCGCCCGAGCCGCGGGGGATCATCTGCTGCACCTCGTACTTCATGCAGAGCCAGACGCCCTTCAGGTTGATGTCCATGACGGTGTCCCATTCGTCCTCGGTCTGTTCATGGATCATCTTCCCCGCGCCCAGCACGCCCGCGTTGTTGAAGGCGTAGTCCAACTGCCCGTACAGCTCGACTGTGCGGGCCACCATCGCCTCGACCTCGGAGGCTTTGCCCACGTCGGCGCGGACGAATGACGCCTCGCCGCCGTCCTCGCGGATGCCGCGCGCGGCCTCCTCGCCTTCCGCCTCACGTCGCGCCGTGAGCACCACCTTCGCCCCTTCCCGCGCGAACAGTTGAGCGGCCGCCAGGCCGATGCCCGAGTTGCCTCCCGTGATCAGCGCCACGCGTCCATCGAAGCGTCCAGCCATGGGTAGCCTCCTCGCCGACGGGTGAGCCCCATGTTCGTTGCGCCGGGGCGACAGCACAAGGGGCGAGGGACTGCGAGGTCCCTGCCTTCGCAGGAACCGACGGGCTAACCTCCGAAGCGGGCCCTGAGGTCGTTCTTGAGGACCTTGCCGAGCGCGTTGCGCGGGAGTTCCGGGACGAAGGCGACCTGCTCCGGGCGCTTGAAGCGCGCGAGGGTGTGGCAGGCGTCGAGCAGCGATCCCTCGGACGGCTCGGCGCCGGGCGTCGCGACGACGACCGCCATGACGCGCTCGCCCCAGGTCTCGTCCGGCACGCCGATGACGGCGCACTCCTCGACGCCGGAACAGGCGTGCAGCAACTGCTCGACCTCCTCGGGCGCGACCATCTCGCCGCCGCGCTTGATGAAGTCCTTCGCGCGTCCGGTGAGGTAGATGTAGCCGTCCTCGTCCATGTAGCCGAGGTCGCCGGTGAAGAGCCAGCCGCCGTGCACGGTCTGCGCCGTCGCCTCCGGCTGTCCCCAGTAGCCGCGCATCAGGCGGGGGCCGCGCGCCGCGATCTCGCCCTGCCCGCCTGCCGCGAGTTCGTGACCGTCCTCGTCGACGATGCGCACCTCGACGTCCGGCAGCGGCCTGCCG
This sequence comes from Dehalococcoidia bacterium, assembly GCA_965220225.1. Lineage (GTDB taxonomy): Bacteria > Chloroflexota > Dehalococcoidia > Lucifugimonadales > Australimonadaceae > Bin16. The sequence goes on from OZ244813.1 coordinate 76,944, forward strand.
ATGCTCCGCAGGTGCCGGCGCCGCTTCTCAACGACGTCCGGCGGTCCGTCCAGGACGTGGTCCTCGGGCGGCACCATCGCGATGGTCGAGCCCGTCTCCGTCTGCCCGAAGGCGTTGATGAACTGCACGCCAGGCATCGCCGCGACGGCCCGCTCGATGACCGGCGGGGGCATCGACGCCCCGCCGTAGGTCAGCACGCGCAGCGAGGAGAGGTCGTGCCGCGCGAACTCCGGGTGGTCGAGCAGTTGCTTGAGCATCGTGGGGACGATGAGCGCGCGCTCGATACGGTGCTCCTGGACGAGCGCCATCCACTCGCGCGGCTCAAACTGGCGCTGCAGGACGACGGTGCGCCCGCCGAAGACACTCGCGAGCGCGGCCTGCAGTCCGGCGATGTGGTAGAGCGGCAGCGTCAGCAGCGTCCGCTCCTCCGCCTCCGGGTCCGGCGGCTCCATGTTCGCGAGCATGAACGACGTGAAGCTGTCGTGGGAGAGCATGACCGCCTTGGGCTGGCCGGTCGTCCCTGCCGTGTAGAGCAACACCGCGGTCTCGTCGGGCGAACCCTCCGGGAAGAGCATCTCGTCCGTATCGCCATCAGCGAGCAGTTCCTCGTAGGAGCGCCAGCCGTCCGGCAGCGCATCGCCGACGACGGCGAGGATGCTCACGGACGCGGCGTCGCTGCCGAGCCCGGCGATGAGCGGCGCGTAACGCTCGCCCGCAACGACGGCCCTGGGCGACGCATGCCGCAGCGGGTAGCCGATCTCCTCGCCGTGGCCGCGGAAGTTCAGCGGCACGTAGACGGCGTCCAGCCGGGCGGCGGCGAAGTACGCCTCGAAGTGGGCAGGCGTGTTCACGTCCATCACGGCGATGCGGTCGCCCGCTTCGACGCCCTGCGCCGCGAGCGCGTTGGCAAGCCGGTTGGCACGGTCCGCAAGTCCGGCGTAGGTGAGCGTTCCGCCGTCGTGGACAAGCGCGGCGCGCTCCGGCACGATGGCGGCAGCGATGGTGAGGATGTCGTGAGTGTGCAGCGTGGGTCTCCGATGGGCGAACGCGTCCGTGGCGGGTTAGCGTAGCCGAGCGGCGAGCCGCCGTTCAAGCAGCAGCCCCTCCGCGAGCGTGAGGTCGGCCCCCTCGTTGACCGCCCGCTTCGCCAGCCCAAGCGCCTCCGCCGGTGCGGACGCGACCTCCCGCAGACGGGCCTCAGCCACTATCTTGAGCTGCTCGCGCGGCACGAGCCAGTCGACGAACCCGGCGCGCACCGCCTCGCTCGTTGTCATCCGCCTGCCGGTGAGCGCGAGCTCCATCGCTCGCGGGAGCCCGACGATGCGCGGGAGCGACTGCGTACCACCCGCGGCGGGGATGAGGCCGAGCGACGCCTCCGGCAGCGCGAAGACGGCGTCCTGCGACGCGATGCGGAGGTCGCACAGCGCGGCGATCTCGAGACCGGAGCCGAAGCAGCAGCCGTGCACGGCGGCCATCGTGGGCTTCGGCAGTTCCACCAGGGCGCTCCAGATGTCGCGTGCCCACCGGACGTAGCGAGCGACAGCCTGGGACGGCGCCGAGCCGAACTCAGTGAGGTCGGCGCCCGCGCAGAAGCCGCGCTCGCCGTCGCCAGCGATGAGCAGACCGCGCACGTCGGTGTCGTCGCGCACCGCGCTCAACGCCTCGTACAGCTCGTCGCGCATCCGCACGTTGAAGGCGTTGATGACGTCAGGACGGCACAGCGTGACGACCACGATGCCGTCGCGCTTCTCGTAGCGCAGCGTGTCGAAGCCGCTCATCGCCCCTCGATCCCCTTACTGACCTTCGAACCGGGGCTTGCGCTTCTCCGCGAATGAGCGCAGCCCCTCGGCGCGGTCGGAGGTCGAGTGGAGGAGGAAGCTCAGGTCGGCCTCCAGCCGCATACCGTCGCGAAGGGGGAGGTCCCCGGATGCGGCGATGGCCTCCTTCGCATACTGCGCCGCGATGGGCCCCGCTTGAGCGATGTCCGCCGCCAGGGCTTCCGCCTCGTCCAGGTCGAGGATGTCGTGAACGAGCCCGGTGCGGAGTGCGTCGTCCGCGTCGAGCGTCTCGCCGGTGAGCAGCAGGCGGAGCGCCTGCCCGCGTCCCACCGCACGCGTGAGCCGCTGGGTGCCTCCGTGCGAGGGGACGCGCCCCTCGCGCACGTGTCCCATACGGAACGCCGCCGATTCGCCTGCGATGCGGATGTCAGCCGCCAGCGCCAGTTCGAGCGCCTCGTCGTGGCATGCGCCGTCCACCCACGCCACGATGGGGATTCGGAGCGCAGCGAGCGCAGCGACGGGGTCGTCGTCCGTGCCGTCACGCACGCCTGTGCCGATGGCGCTCCAATCGCCGGAGAGCAGCAGCACGCGCGCGCCGGGGTCGGCGTCCAGTTCTCTAAGGGCGCTCGCCAAGCCGGCGGCGTCCGCGTCGAGCGATAGCCGTGCGATGGGGTTGAGGTTGTCAGTGGTCATGCGTGGTCCCTGCCTACATTCTACGCGCCCTCTCCGCGCAGACGAGTACCTCGCCTTGCCAGGCGAGGCTTGACAGCACGAGTCAAGTGCCCGTACGATGCGCGGCGGGTTAGCAGTCAGGCTATCCGACTGCTAACAGACCATTAAGGCGAGTGCTAGCAGATGCACTCGCCGAATGCCGAAAAGGAGGTAGTCGTGGCGCGAAATCTGCAGCCCTTGGGCGACCGCATCGTCGTGAAGGCGGTGGAGCAGGAGACCCAGACCAAGAGTGGTATCTACATCCCGGACAGCGCGAAGGAGCGGCCCCAGGAGGGCAGCGTGGTCGCGGTGGGCCCCGGCCGGGTAACCGACGACGGCAATCGCATCGAGATGTCCGTCGCAGTGGGTGACACCGTCATCTACTCCAAGTTCGCCGGCACCGAGTTCGAGGACGACGGCGAAGAGTACCTGATCATGAAGGAGACGGACGTCCTGGCCAAGGTCGGCTAGGCCCGTGCAGCCCGCGCCCGACGGGCGCGCATCACCACAGGAGGAGTCAATCACATGGCAAAGCAGATCCTTTTCAGCGACGAGGCGCGAAAGTCGCTCAAGGTCGGCATGGACACCCTGGCCAACACGGTCAAGGTCACGCTCGGCCCCCGCGGTCGCAACGTCATCCTGGACAAGAAGTTCGGCCCGCCGAACGTCTGCTCCGACGGCGTCACCATCGCCAAGGAGATCGAGCTCGAGAACCACTACGAGAACATGGGCGCGCAACTCCTGAAGGAAGCCGCCACCAAGACCAACGACGTTGCCGGTGACGGCACGACGACCGCCACGGTCCTCGCGCAGGCCATGATCGCGGAGGGCTTCCGCAACATCGCCGCCGGCGCGGACCCCATGGCCATCAAGCGCGGCATCGAGTCCGCCGTTGGCGCCGTTCGCGGCAGCATCTCCGCGCAGGCCAAGGAAGTCAGCGGCAAGGAGCAGATCGCCCAGGTAGCGTCCCTCTCCGCCCACGACAACGAGATGGGCAACCTCATCGCCGAGGTCATGGAGAAGGTCGGCAAGGACGGCGTCATCACGGTCGAGGAAGGCAAGAGCCTCGGCTACGAGACCGAGTACGTCGAGGGCATGCAGATCGACCGCGGCTACATCTCCCCCTACTTCCTGACCGACTCGCAGCGCATGGAAGCCGCAGTCGACGACCCCTGCATCCTCATCACCGACAAGAAGATCTCCGCGGTGAGCGACGTGCTCCCCGCCCTGGAGAAGATCCTGCAGACCACGAAGAACCTCGTGCTCATCGCCGAGGACGTCGAGGGCGAGGCGCTCGCCACCCTCGTGGTCAACAAGCTCCGCGGCACGCTCAACTGCCTCTCCATCAAGGCGCCCGGCTTCGGCGACCGCCGCAAGGAGATGCTGCAGGACATCGCCATCCTCACCGGCGGCACGGTCCTGAGCGAAGAGGTCGGCCGGAAGCTCGACTCCGCCACCATCGAGGACTGCGGGCGCGCCCGCAGGGTCGTCTCCACCAAGGACGAGACGACGTTCGTCGAGGGCCACGGCACCGAGCAGGCGATCCAGGACCGCATCGCCCAGATCAAGGCCCGCATCGAGGAGACCACCAGCGACTTCGACCGCGAGAAGCTCCAGGAGCGGCTCGCCAAGCTGTCCGGCGGCGTCGCCATCATCAAGGTCGGCGCGGCCACGGAGGTCGAGCTGAAGGAGAAGAAGGCGCGCGTCGAGGACGCCCTCTCTGCCACCCGCGCGGCGGTTGAGGAGGGCATCGTTCCCGGCGGCGGGACCGTTCTCGTCCGCGCTTCCGATTCCATCGGCGAACTCGCGCTGGAAGGCGACGAGCTCACCGGCGCCAGCATCGTCCGCCGTGCGCTGGAGGAGCCCATCCGCACCATCGCATCGAACTCGGGACACTCCGGCGACGTCATCGTTGCCGAGGCCAAGGTATCCCAGGACGACTGGGGCTTCGACGCCGACGCCGGCGTCTGGGGCCCGATGATCGAGCGCGGCATCGTCGACCCGGCAAAGGTCACGCGCGCGGCGGTCGAGAACTCGTCCAGCGTCGCGGCCATGGTGCTCACGACCGAGTCCGTGGTCACGGACATCCCCGAGCCGCCCGCGGCGGGCCCCGCCATGCCGCACGGCGACCACATGGACTTCTAGTCCAACGCCAACACGGCTCACATGAAGAAGCCCCTGCGCTCGCAGGGGCTTCTTTGCTTCAGCGGAGAGGCAGCCTGCTCACTCCCGCAATCTCCGCAACATGGCGGTTACAGACGCGAGGCCGCTCGCCAGGGCATTCTGGTGCTCCACGACCTGGTCATGCGTGAGCGTCCGCCCCCCGCCGTTCTCGCCGTCGAACGTGATCCCCTCTCCGAAAGAGAAATAGCCGGCCCACCTGCTCATGATGTCGTTCAGTTGCTCGTGGCCGTAGTCGGGATACGCGGCGCCGAATGAGAAGTCCCGGAGCCCTGCCCAATAGACCCTGCCCGGCTCCGGGAAGAACCATGCAACCGCTACAGGGGTATTCCATATCTCCTTCGGCACGTCTACCTGTATCGACAGTCCCTCCCCACGCCGGACAACCTTCGCACCACTCTCGCGAGCAACATCGAGGAGGTGCTTCGCGGCCGCGCGTACGGGTTCCCTGGGAAGCCGGCTGTAGAATCCATCCGTTACGCTTGTCCGCGTTCGTAGGGGCAGGTTCTTGACCGGCAGGGCAGCAATGGCTTCGATGCCCTTCCTCACAAAAATCTGCTCAGCCATAGGCCGCACCTCCATCGGGCTGCACACTATACCAACGGCAGTCCCACTCCCATCCTGTCCATCCCTGATGAATCCATCCTCCCTCCGAAATCCGTTATCCTGTACGTATGAACGGTTCCCCACTGAAACGCGCCCTGCTCGCACTCGCCGCGATGGCGGCGCTGCTGGCGCTAGCCGCGTGCGGCGGCGGTGACGACCCCGTTGCGCCTGGCTCGTCGTCCGGCTCCGTCGCGCTGGAAGTGCCCGACATCGCGATCAGCGCCTACCAGGGGCAGGACGCGCTCGGCGGCGAGGACACGACGCTGTCGGCGGTCGTCGGCCAGGGCAAGCCCGTGGTGCTGAACTTCTGGGCGGCGCTCTGTCCGCCCTGCCGCGCGGAGCTGCCGGAGTTCGAGCGCGTCCACCACGAGCGCAGCGACGAGGTCACGATCCTCGGCATCGACATCGGCCCGCAGCAACTCCTCGGCACGCGCGAGGAGGGGCAGGCGCTCCTCACCGAGCTCGGCGTCTCCTTCCCCGCAGGGACGACGTTCGACGACACGGTCGTGCGCGGGTTCGAGGTCTTCAGCATGCCGACCACTTTCTTCATCGCCTCGGACGGCAGCGTGATGCGGAAGTGGAGCGGCATACTCGACGAGGAGAAACTGAACGACCTCATCGACGAACTGCTGGGCGACGCGCCCGTGGCGTCGTCGGACCAGGCGAGCGCCGCAGGCCAGCCCGATGACGACTTCGTGTGACCGTTCGAGGAGGCGGCCGGGGCGCCGCTTACGGAGGCGTAGCCATGAGCGACATGCCAGCCGCCGACGGCGACGGTCACGTACTGGAGAACGCGAAGCGGATCGCCGAGCTCCTCGACGAGCCGTACCGCGGGCACCGGATCGGCGCCAACAACTCTCCGGACGTCATGCCCATCGAGCCGCTCGTCCCGCTGGACGGCATGCCCCGGAGCCTTGGCGCAACCCGCGTCGGCGGGCGTGCCAACTCCGCGGACGACTGGCTCGCCGCGCTGGACCGCGGCCCGCTGGAGTGGTCGGCGGTCTACCCCACGCTCGGCCTCTACGCAGGCTACGTGAAGGACGCGGCCTACCAGGTCTCCCTCTGCCGCGCCTACAACGACTGGCTGGCCGAGACGTTCTATCCCCGGTGCGACGGACGTATCCTCGGCGTCGCCCTGCTCCCGACACACGACCCCGGCGCCGCGGCAGCCGAACTGCGCCGCGCCGCCGGACTCGGCCACGCCGGGGTCATGTTCCCGGCTGACGGCCCGCACCTCCTCGGCCACGCCCGGTACGACGTCGTCTACGAGGCCGCGCGAGAGGCACGGCTTCCCGTCGCGGTGCATGCGTCCGGCTCGCCGTTCGCCCCGGGAGCGGAGATATTCCCCACGTTCATCCAGGCGCACTCCGTCGCCCATCCATACGGCATCATCCGGCACTTCACGAGCATGATGTTCGAAGGCGTCTTCGAGCGCTTCCCGGAGGTGAACTTCGGCTTCCTCGAAGCAGGCGCGACCTGGCTCCCGTGGTGGCTCGACCGCATGGACGAGGAGTACGAGGCGCGCGGCGCGGCGGAGGCCCCGCTGCTGACCCGTGCCCCGAGCACGTTCGTCCACAAGGGCGGCAACGTCTTCGTCGGCTGCGAACCGAACGAACGCATGCTCGGCCAGGTGCTCGATCTCGTCGGCGACGATGTCGTGATGTACGCGTCGGACTACCCGCACTGGGACTCGGACTACCCCGGTTCGCTGCAGTACATGCGCTCCCGCGAGGACCTCACCGACGCCCAGCGGCGCGGCGTCCTCTACGAAGCCGCCTCCCGCTTCTACTACCTCTCGTAGTCCAACATCCGTCATTCCAGCGAAAGCTGGAATCTCTCAGCCCTACCAGGATTGAGCGGAAATCTCGCAACCCCATGGGATCGGTTCGTGGTGAGCTCGTCGAACCACGCCCCTACGTCCCTTGCCCCAATTTCTCCAGCGCCCAGCGCGCCTTCTCGCGTGGGACAGCGCACCGCGCCGCGAGCCTCGTCTCGCCAACGCCGGCCATCGCGTGGGGCGGCAGCAACAGCCCGGCTGCGAACTCCTCCGCCTGCCGTTCCGCCTTCACCCGGTTCACCCACTGCCACGACGCCAGGTAGAGGCTCGTGCCGGTGTGCAGCGCGTGGTGGCCGATGGCGTGCGCCGTGAGCCACCGCTGCCAGTTGTCCGGCAGCGATTCGTCGATACCTATCGCTCCCTCGAAGATGACCTCGCGCAGTCGGCCGCGGAAGCGCCACGGCACGACCTCCAGGCCGAGGCTTCGCAGCACCGGGTCCAGGTCGCCGCCTGGTTGGATGGCGTGGCGCTCCGCAAGGTCGCGCCCCAGCCGGAATGCGTGCATGGCAACTCCTCCTGCGAGGGGGATACCAGCCATTCTCGCAATCCGGTCCCGCACCCGCGAGGGGCGCGTGTCAGCACTTCTCTGTCATTCCGAGCGTAGCGCAGCGGAGTCCCGCGCTTTAGCGCGCAGAATCCTCTCGGGGTGCCCCTGGCCTTAAGTCAGGGGACGCGGCTTCCGCTTGCTCCGCACGTACCGCGCGAAGTCCCGCACCTGCTCCCACTCGTCGGCGTCGAGGTCGCCCACCTCGTAGAGCCGGGCGAGGTCCGACTCCTTGATAGGGGTCTCGTACTCTTCCTCGTTGAGGTGCCCGGCGAGGACGAGCAGGCGCCCCAGCGGCACGCCCATCGCCTCCGCGACCTTCCGCAGCGTCGAGGGCATCGGGACCGTCCCGTGGTTGAACAGCACGCTGAGCGACGCGTGGGGTACTCCCGCGCGCCGGGCGAGCGCCAGTTGCGAGACCTCACGCTCCGTGAGCCAGCGTCTGATGTATGCGGCGAGCGTGTCGCCCGGCTGTTGCGTCGTCATGGTGTGATTGTACATAACCCGCGCATCACGTGGTGTCACCATTTGCGTGACCCTGCTGTCCCGGTTGGGCATTTCACGATCTGTGACACCGCCTTGTTGCGCGCCCGACAGACCCTGCGTCATCATGTCATAAGAGAAACATCATTCTGACGCTGAAGCGTCGGACAGGAGGAGCGACCGATGGCAGAGCCGATCGTGCATGAGCAGGTGCGTTGTCCGCGATGTGCGGCGCGCGGGATGCGGGAGCTGACCAGCCTCCCGGAGGAAGGACATCCCATCTTCATGTGTCCGTTCTGCAGGCACACGTGGTGCGAGCGGGGGCGCATCCGCGCGACGCGCGATGCCCCGGCACAGCCGGGCGGTCGTTCAGGCCCCTTCCCTGCGCGAACACGGGAGGCCGTCCGATGAAGAGGGCGCTGTCCGAACTGGGGCTCGTGTTCGCTGCGTTGGCCGTGCTGCCGCTCGCCCCGCTGCTCGCGTCGAGCTATGCAGGGCTCGCATGGGAGGCGCTCGCGCTGGCAGCGGCATGGGCGCTCAGCTGGTACGTCTGGCTCGCCTCACGCCTTCGCCGGGAGTGATGCAGGGATGCCCACATCGCATCGTCATGCCTCGCACGCTGTCAGAACCCTGGCCTCATTCGGCATCATTTCGGCTCCATCGGTGCCCTGAACGGCCCCATTCTGGCCCGGCCTGGCCCCAGGAATGAGCCGGAATCCCGAGTGCATGAGGCCATATGGTGCCAAATGAGGCCATGTACCGAGATGAACGGTGGTGCAGAACGAACGCGCCGTACCTGCCTTGACCCGCGAGCGGGGTGCTGCTAGCCTTGCACGGAAGTCCGCCACCAAGGAGCAGACGGCATGACGAACACGATCCCCAACACCGGCGCGGCAGGCACGGAGAGCGGCGAGCCCGTCATCACCGTGACCGACCTCGCGGCGGAGAAACTGGCCGAGGTCCTGGCCGAAGAGGGGCAGCCCGACGCCGCGCTGCGCGTCATCGTCGTTCCCAACGGCCACGGCGCGCAGTACATGCTCTCGCTCGAGGACGCGATCGCGGAGGACGACATCGTCCTGTACGAGTCCGGCATCCGCGTCATCGCCGACGAGGACAGCGCACCGCTCCTGCACGGCGCGTCCATCGACTACTCGGAAGGGCTGATGCGCAGCGGGTTCGTCATCGAGAACCCCAACATCGCCCCCAGCGCCGGAGGCTGCGGTTGTGGTGGCGGCGGCTGTGGTGGCGGTTGCGGCTCCGGCGGCTGCGGTTGCGGCGCCCAGTAGACACACCACACACCAGTAGACAAACGAAGCGCCCCGCCTGAGCGGGGCGCTTTTCAAACTGGGGAGCTCGGTCCCCTCTCCCTCGAGGGAGAGGGTCAGGGGCGTTCGGTTCCCTCTCCCTTGAGGGAGAGGGTTAGGGTGAGGGTGGATCGAGCGACCACGCCCGGAATTCCTCGAACTGCGTCTGCTGTCCCGGCAGCCTGGGACCTTCGAACCCCGAGGCTATGCCGACGACGCCGTTCGTCACGTTCTCGCGCAGGTCCAGGCCCGGCAACAGCTCGCCGTTCACGTACAGCAGCCCGGTCCCACCAACGACCACGAGCAGCAGCGTATTCCGGGCATCCGCCCTTGTGTTCACACTGAACGCCCTGCCGGACATCCTGGACGAAGCCGTGTTCCCTCCCCCTCTCAGGATGTGGTTCCACTGCCGTTCGCTGTCGACGTACACGGCGTGGTAGTTGTCCGGCCCTGCACCCCGGAACGTGAAACCGTAGTCCCACCAGCCCGCGGTGGCGGCGTTCGGATTGGTGAACGTCGCAGTCGCGATAAAGTCGCGCGGGCTCCCCGGGAGGAGCGACCGCTCGATGAACCCGTCCTCGGTGTGATCGAGCGTACCTGTCCTGTTCCCCAGAGGCTGAGGTTCGTGCACCGTGAACTCGCGGAAGCGCGTCGAGCGGCCGGCCACCTCGTTGTCGTCACGGTAGCCGGTGATGACGGCGATGTTGCCCTCGGTCACGCCGCCGCTCAGATCGAGCATCCCGATCATCTTGCCGTTGAGGTAGAGCCAGCCCTGCTCCCCCAGGGCGACGAGGCGCAGGTCGTTGATCCCCTCCGAACCCAGCATCAACCCCGACGCCCTGCCGCTGCCGACGAGCCGCCCCTCATCCGCGCCGTCGCGCAGATAGTGGAACCACATCCCGCTGACGTTCTCGACGACGACCGCGTGGAAGTTGTTCTGGCCCGCATCCCTGAAGAGGAACCCGTAGTCCCACCCGCTGATCACTGCGGGATAAGGATTGTGGAACATCGCCGAGGCCACGAAGTCACCGCGCAGTATCCCCGCGCCATACTCTTCGATGAACTCGTCCCCGTCATGTTGCAGATAACCCTCGACCGGCCCGAACGGCCCAGGGGTGTCCGTCACCGTGTCCCGCATACCCTCTGGGTCGTCCACACGGGCCCCCGCCTTGAGCGTCGGCAGTGCGGCAAGCACCGTTTCCGACGCTATCGCGAAGCCGACGCCCGACGTCCCCGAACCTCGGGCGATGAACGCCGTGAGTCCCACGACCTCCCCGTCCTCCGTGACCAGCGCGCCGCCACTGTAGCCAGCGCTGAGCGGCGCGTCCGTCTGCACCTCCCACCGGTCCAGCGATGCCTCGTAGCTCACGCTGGAGACGATGCCCTGCGTCAGCACCGCCGATTCGTCGTCCGACGGATAGCCCAGCGCGAACACGTCGGCCCCCTGCGCCGGGCGCGTCTCACTCAATCCCGCGGCTTGGAACGATTCCGAGCAGCAGACACTCAGCGCGGCCAGGTCCTTCGTGCCGTCCGATCCCAGTACGGCTGCGTCGTATGAGCCGCCGTCCGCAGTGAGCACACGGACGTTGTCGGGGTCGTCCTCTATGACGTGATAGCTCGTCATCACTACCGCTTTGCCTGCGTCGTCGACCTCCATGATGACGCCGGAGCCGGAGGCGGCGTCCGTGCTCACCTTCACGACGCTCGGACGCACCAGAGCGGCGAGCGCTTCGAGGTCGATGGGTTCCGGCGTCGGTGTTGGCGTGCTCGTCGGCGCCGGTTCAGCCGTCGGCGCAGCAGTCGGCACTGCGGTTGGACGAGGTATCGGCGTCGGCGTCGATGTCGGTTGCGGTGTCGCCGTCGGCGTGGGTGTCGCGGTGGGCGGCACAGGCGTCGCGGTCGGCGTCGGTACAGGCACGGGTGTGGGTGTCGCCGTCGCTTCCGCAGGTGTCGGCGTCGCCCCGGGAAGCTCTCCACCGAAACCCACGAAGAAGAGTGCAGCGGCCCCGCCGACGCCTGCGGCCGACACGAGCCCAACGATGAGCAGCACCAGCACTATGGTGCGGCAACGGCCCCGGCGGTGACGTCTCTCGCCCCCGGCTTCTCCTGCGTCGTCGCCTCCAGCGCCATCGTCGCCATCACCACCCTCACCCGATCCATCGTCGGGACCGCCCAGTGGAGGCTGCCCGGCCAGCGCCCTGAGACGGTTCTCCTCGTACTGCCTCGCACGCTCGATCTCCGCACGCCGCCGCTCGTTGAGCTCCTCTTCTTCGGCCCGCCGGCGGGCCACCCCCTCCTCGATCTCCCGGCGCAACTCCGATCGGCGGCGGTATTCGGACAGCTGCTCGTCTTCCACGCGGCGTCGCTCGAAGTCGAGTACCTCCTCGTCGAGGTAGCCGGACCCCCTGCACAACGAACAGCGCTCCCATCGATTGCCCGGGGGCTGGCCGACAGCGGGGTCCGGCAGCTCGAGTTGGCCGTAGCCGCCGCACAGGTTGCAGATGCCGCCGTCCACGAACCGGATCTCGTGGCCCCGGCGGCGGCGTTGCACGAGATGGGCCCCGCAGAGCGGGCTCATGCCGCGGATGGCAAACCCCGCCGCCATCCGGTCGCAGCCGGACTCGCCGCACTGCGCGTGGCCCGGGCTGTGGACGTGCGCCCGCCAGAACACGAGAGGGATCTCCCTGTTGCAGCGGGAACAGGTGATGATGTGCCCTGCGCTCGACGTCATGCTTCCTTGCTGTGTGCCTCCGCGCCCGAGAGCGCCTGTCGCGAGACTCAGCCTTTAACGCTAACACGCGCCCCACCGCCGACTGACCGAGGTAGGGGTGCATGGTTTGCGGCACGTCTACCGCTCGGGCTGGGTGACAGAGAGTTTGATGTAGTCCCGGTCCTGTATCGGCATGGACCCTGGCTACCTTACTCCAGCGACACGCGGGTCCCCGTGCGTGCCGACTCCACCATCGCGAGGGTGATCTCGACGACGCGCAGGCCGTCGAGGCCCGTGGCGAGCGGCTCGCCGTTGCCCTCGACCGCGGCGTCGAACGCCTGCACCTGCTTCGTGTAGAGGGCGAAGGGGTGCTCCGGGTAGGTCTCGTCCTCCATCAGCGCATCGGTGCGGACCGCGAACGCGCCGGCCTGGTTCATGTCGATGCTGGCACTGAGTCCGGCGCGTCCGAGCGTGCCGTAGACGGTGACGTCGTTGCGCTCGTAGTCAGGGGTGCGGCGGCCCGTCAGCAGGGTCGCGATGGCCCCGCTCCTGAAGCGCAACGCCAGGGTCACCAGCTCCTCGAGCGGCTTCTCCGGCGTAGCGTCGCTTACGGCGGAGACCTCCACCACGTCGTCGTTCAGGACGTAGCGGAGCAGATCGGCGCAGTGCACGCCCGTCGCCATGAACGCCCCCGCGCCGATGAGCGATGGATCGTCCCACCACGCCTGCAGGCCCTCGCGCGGCGGCGGCGCCTCCTGGCCACGAACGCCCCGGCACCAGTCCGCGTGCGCGAACGCCACTCTGCCGAGCGCCCCATCGGCAATGAGCGCCCGGAGACGCTGGTGCCCCTCGTGCGCGCGGAGGTGGAACCCGACTCCGAGCCATACGCCGGCCGACTCGCATGCGTCGATCATCCGCTGGGCGTCGTCCACGGAGAGCGCCATCGGCTTCTCGACCAGCACGTGCTTGCCCGCCTCCGCCGCGCGGACGGTCTGTTCCGCGTGAAGCGCATTCGGCGAGGCGATGTAGACCACGTCCACGGCGGGGTCGCGCAACAGCGCATCGAGGTCGTCGTAGGCGGTGGCGGCGCCGTGCTTCTGCGCGAATGCCTCCGCGCGTCCGATGTCCCGGCTCATCACGGCGGCGAGCGATGCGTCCTCCGCCTCGTTGATGGCGGGCGCCATCTTGGTGTCCGGGTGCCTCCCTGTGCTGACGATGCCCCAACCGATGGTCATGCGCTATCCCTCCTCAGAGTACGTGGGAGGCAAGGATAGCAGGGGCGACAGGAGAGCCGACCGATGACGCCTCAGGCCGAGAGAAGGGCGTACGCCGCCGGACCGGGTACCCTCACCCTGACCCTCTCCCCTTGTAGGGAGAGGGGACCCGACACAGCCTATCCCTCGATGTAGCGGTAGGCCGCGAGGGCTGCCGCGACACCGTCGCCGACGGCGTTGGCAAGCTGGCGGTCCGAGAACTGCCGCACGTCACCCGCCGCGAACACGCCCGGAACGTTCGTCTCCATCTGGAGGTTGGTCAGAACGTGACCAGCCGCGTCCAGGTCCAGCACGCCCTGCATGAACTCGTTCACCGGGTGGAAGCCGATGAAGATGAACACTCCCTGCGTGGTGTGCTCCGTGACCTCGCCCGTCTTGAGGTTGCGCAGCACCGCGCTGTTCACGTCGCCGTTGCCCCTGATCTCGTCGACGACCGTGTCCCAGACGAACTCCATCTTCGGGTTGTCGAACGCGCGCTGCTGGAGGATCTTGCTGGCGCGCAACGCGTCCCGGCGATGTATGACTGTCACCTTGTTCGTCATGCGAGTCAGGTAGAGTCCCTCGTCTATCGCGGCGTCGCCGCCGCCCACGACCGTCACGTCCATCCCGCGGAAGAAGTTGCCGTCGCACGTCGCGCAGTAGGAGACGCCCTTCCCCCAGTACTCCACCTCGCCCGGCACGCCGAGCTGGTTGTGCTCGCCGCCGGTCGCGATGATGACCGCCTTGCCCGTGTACTCGCCGTCCTCGCAGACAACGCGCTTCACGTCGCCCGCCACGTCGAGGCTGACGACCGTGTCGTACTCGAACTCGACGCCGAAGCGCTCGGCCTGCTTCTCGTAGAGCATCGCCAGCTCCGGGCCGTCTATCGGCTCAGGGAAGCCGGGGTAGTTCTCGATCTCGCCGGTGAGCAGGATCTGGCCGCCCACCGCCTTCTTCTCGATGATGAGCGTCTTGAGCATCGCGCGCACCGAGTAGATGGACGCGGCGAGGCCGGCTGCGCCCCCGCCGATGATGATGACGTCGTATTGCGGTTCGTCGGACATATTCACCCCCATCCTAGACGCGGTAGCGGAACCGCCCTTCCACCTCGTCGCGGTTGAGGCGGCGGTTCAGGTGCAGGCCCTCCAGCACGAACTCGGCCGCGGATGCCGCCTCGGGTCCGCTGCTGCCCGCGCCGAGCTTGCTCAGCGCGCCCGCGAACCCCTCCAGCTGGCCCATCTCCTCCAGGTAGATGCTGGCAGGGAGGTCGGCGCCGGTGTCGAACGTCTGCCCCGCTTCGAACGCCATCACGAGCTCGTCGAGTTCGTGGGGCTCGAAGTGGCGGTCGAACACGTTGAGGAGCGCGCGCCTGATGAGCTCGTCGATGATCTTGGCCTCGCGCCCCTCCTCCATCGTCTCCAGTTCGACCTTGCCAAGCGTGGACGCGATGATGAACGCGAAGTCCGTGATGCGCGGGACGGCCTGCCCTTCGCCCTGGGAGATGGCGCGCCGCAGCGCATTGGCCGACACCGTCTCGTAGTTGGCGATGGAGACGCGCACGCTCACGCCAGAGCGCTGGTTGATCTCCGGGTGCCGTCGCGCGAGCGACGTGAACTCCGCGATGAGTTCCTTGATGTACTCCGGCACGAGGATGGGCTCCGCCGCGCCGGGGAACTCGTTCCGCTCCACGTCCATGATGGAGATCTCCTGTGCGATCTCCCGTGGGTAGTGGGTGCGTATCTGCGCTCCGTAGCGGTCCTTCAGCGGGGTGATGATACGCCCGCGGTTCGTGTAGTCCTCCGGGTTCGCGCTCGCGACCACGAGCACGTCGAGCGACAGCCGGACGAGGTAGCCCTTGATCTGGACGTCGCGCTCCTCCATCAGGTTGAACAGGCCCACCTGGATGCGCTCCGCGAGGTCCGGCAACTCGTTGATGCAGAAGATGCCCCGGTTGGTGCGCGGGATCAGCCCGTAGTGGATAGCGAGCTCGTCCGAGAGGTAGCGCCCCTCCGCGATGCGGATGGGGTCGACGTCACCGACGAGGTCCGCGATGGAGATGTCGGGCGTCGCCAGCTTCTCGCCGTAGCGCTTGTCGCGGCCTATCCACTCGATGGGCGTGTCATCGCCTTCCTCTTCGATGAGCTCGATGGCGTAGCGGGAGATGGGAGCGAGCGGATCGTCGTTCACCTCGCTGCCCCGCACGATGGGGATCTCGTCGTCGAGGAGTTCCACGAGCGCGCGGATCATGCGCGACTTCGCCTGGCCGCGTTCGCCGAGCAGGATGATGTCCTGTCCCGCGAGGATGGCGTTCTGCACCTGCGGTATGACGGTGTCCTCGTAGCCCACGATGCCGGGGAAGACCGGCTCGCCGTTGCGCAGGCGGCCCATGAGATTGCGGCGGAGCTCGTCGCGGACGGACGTGACGGCGTAGCCGCTCTCGCGCAGCGCGCCGAGCGTCTCCGGGCGTCCGTTCTTCGATGGTTTCCTCGTCGTGGGTTTCTTTCGCGTGCTTGCCATGGGCTCTCCTGGGGGGGATCGCGCCGGAGACCGGCGCTACTCCCATTCTACACAAGCCGCTAGAGACCTAGCCCTCGGTGCTGTGCCCTACCCTCCGTTCGGCGGGAACGGATCGTCCTCGCTCGCCCGCGCCTGCGACTCCACGATGGAGATGCCCCGGCTCGTCTTGTCGCCCCAGAGGCTCTTGACGTAGGTGAGCACCGCGACGATGTCGTCGTGGCTGAGCCGGTCGCCGAAGGCCGGCATGGCGCTCTTGAAACTGCTGAAGCGGGGGTCTTCGAACTCCTGCCCACCCTTGCTGACGACACGGTAGAGGAGGCCATCGCCGTGATGCCAGGTGTGGCCGTCGCCGTTCAGGGGCGGCGGAGGCAGCGTGCCGTCGTCCTTCTCGATATGCCAGTTCGCCTGACCCTCGCCTCCGGCCCCGTGACACGTCGCGCAGTTCGCCGCGAACAGTTCCTTCCCTCTGGACACGGCCTCGGGGTCGTAGGGAGACGACGAGACGCAGGAGGTCAGCAGGAGGAGAGCGAGCAGGAGGATGGCGAGCGTGGCGGCACTGGAGCAACCCCGCTTCCTAACGCTTGCGCTGCGCGCGCACTCTGGATTCCCGCCTGTGCGGGAGTGACGGGACCGCATACCGAAATTACGCAAACGCCTCTACACCCGCGAGACCATGTACTCCTGGCCGCCCTCCTCGATGGCGACCGCCTTCGGGAGCACGATGTCGAGCGAGCGGACGCGGAACGCTCCGCCGTTGCGGGCCTCCGGAGGCTCCTGCCCTTCCATGAGCTGGCGCACGGAGCGGATGAGACGTCGCCGCATCTGGATGATGGCGGTGTCGCTGCTCACGAGGTGCTCGCGCGTGCGGTCGGAAACGGGCCCGCCGTGCTGAACCTCCGTCACGGCGAAGTCCTGCGCCGGTATCGACTTGATGCCGGTGAACGAGTAGCTCCGCTGCATCGCACGGTCGATGAGGTAGTCGTTCGACTTGTTCTCCTTCGTCCGGAAGGTTCCGGGAATAATCTCCGGGAAGAGGACGCCCTTGTCCCGGTAGACCGATAGCTCATCCGGCGTCAGCGGGCGCTCGGCATGCCACCGCACGCGGAAAGCCACGGCGTGCTCGTCGTCGACCGGCACCTTCACCTGGCAGAGGACGCTGTCGCCGGGCCGCGCGGCGATCATCGTGTAGAACGGGATCATCCACTGGTTCACGCGCCAGTAGTAGTTCTCCCCGGCGTCGCGGCGGGCCATCAGCATCACTCCGTACTCGGTGTCGGTCACCGTCCACACAGGCGCCTTGTCCGCCGCCGTGAAGCCCTGGATGCCGTTGTCGCGGCCGTCTATCACCGAGCCGCCCTGCACGTAGCTGTGCAGGAAACCAAGGTGGCTGGAGTCGATGTCCGCCTCCATCGTCTGGAGGTAGTTGCAGTCCAGGAACATCTTGGAGACGTAGCGCTGGTCGTCCGGGACGCGCGTCCACTCCATCTCCGGGAACTCCGGGACGCCGTTCTCGCGCGGGCCGAGGTACGCCCAGATGACGCCGCCGCGCTCGACTGCGGGGTACGCGCGGGCCTGTATCTTCTCCTTGAACGTCGCCCCTTCCGGCGCGTTCGGCATGTCGATGCACCTGCCCTCGACGTCGTACTTCCATCCGTGGTAGACGCAGCGCAGGCCCTCTTCCTCGTTCCGCCCATAGAAGAGGTCCGAGCCCCGGTGGGGACACCACGGCTCCAGCACGCCGATGCGGTTCCTGCTGTCCTTGAACGCAACGAGGTCCTCGCCGAGTATCCGCACGCGGACGGGCGCGCAGTCGGCTGCAGGCAGCTCCTCCGCGAGCAGGATGGGCGTCCAGAAGCGGCGCGCCAGTTCGCCCATCGGCGTGCCTCTTCCCACCTTCGTGATCAGTTCGTTCTCTTCGGCAGTGAGCATCGCTGACCCTCCCAACGTTCTCGCAAGACGATGGGCGCATTCTACCGCGAGGGTGCAAGCCTGCGAAGGTCAGGCCAGCCGGAAGAGGCCTCGGTCAGGGGGCAGCAAGAAGATGCGAGGGGATCAGATCCTGAGCGCGAGTGCGAATATCGCCCCGGCCATAGCAATGGCAACAGTGGACATGGAGACGATCAGCGTATTGAACTTCGCGCTCACGTCGCGATGCAGGGCATCGAAGCGGGCGTCCACATGAGAGCGAAAGGAATCCACGTCCCCACGCGAGGCAGCGAAGCGGGCGTCCATGTCCGTGCGCAGAGAGTCGATCTTCGCATCGAGGCCCCTGACTGCTCCGGTCAGATCGCCGAGCCGCTGGTCGAGCTGCTCGTAGGCGCCTTCCAATCTGCTGACGCGTTCTTCCATCGTCGTCATGCCGCGATTATAGCATACGTATGTATCATTTCAGCACGCCCAGCCCTCTTGACGAGATTCCCGCCTCCGTGGGAATGACGGCATCGGGCAGCGCCATGATACGCTCACCCCAACCGGACGACGAGGAGACACACCATGGGCGAACTGGACCTGTTGCGCGTCGACCACATCGGCAGCCTCCGCAGGCCGCAGGCATTGCTCGATATGCGCAGCCGCTTCGAGAGCGGCGACGCCACACCCGAGGAGCTGGCGGAGCTGGAGGACGAGCTCATCAAGGAGGTCATCGCGCACCAGGAGCGTGTCGGCTTCCCCATCGTGACCGACGGAGAGTTCCGACGCAGCAACTTCCAAGACAGCTTCGGCGCCGCCGTTTCCGGCTACGCGACTCCGGACAGCCGGGAGGAGTACGAGCGCTGGCGGGAAGGCAGCCGCTCCGAGCGGCAGGAGCGGGTCGAGTCCGGCCCGCAGGTCGCGGGGCCGCCCGTCGTGTCCCGCATCCCCGCGGTCGAACGCCTCACGCTGACCCATAACCTGCCGCTGGAGGAGTACCTGTTCGCGGCAGGCGTCGCGCACGCCTCGGCCAAGGTGACGCTCATCGGCCCGGACCGCGTGGCGCAGCGCTTCGACTGGCAGGCGTCGGAGGGCGTCTACGAAGGGCTCGCCGATTTCACGAAGCACGTCGCGGAGATACAGCGCGAGATGGTCCGCCAGCTGGTCGAGGCGGGGTGCCCGTACATCCACATCGACGCGCCGGGCTACACCGCGTACGTCGACGAGCCGTCGCTCGCGGCTATGCGCTCGCGCGGCGAGGACCCGGCTGAGAACCTCACGCGCTCCATCGCTGCCGACAACCGCGTCATCGAGGGCGTCGAGGCCACGTGCGGCATCCACCTCTGCCGGGGAAACTCGCGGGCGATCGACCCGCTCACCGGCAGGATGCTCGCGCAGTGGCACCGGGAAGGCCACTACGACGACATCGCCGAGCAGCTCTTCACCCAGCTCAACCACAAGCGGCTCATGCTGGAGTACGACAGCGAGCGCGCCGGGAGTTTCGAGCCGCTGCGTTTCGTGCCGAAGGACAGGATCGTCGTGCTGGGCCTCGTCACGACCAAGAGCACGGACGTGGAGACGATGGACGACCTGAAGCGGCGCATCGACGAGGCGGCACGCTACATCGACGGCGACCAGCTCGCGCTCAGCCCGCAGTGCGGGTTCGCCAGCGGCGGAGGCGGCGAGACGGTGCCCGAGGACGTGCAGTGGCGCAAGCTGGACGTCATCCTGGAGACCGCGTCCCGCGTCTGGGGCTAGGCCCGTCCCCGTGCCCCTGCAAGGCAGACGGCAGACGGCCTGTTACAGGCCTGACTGGCCGGTGCGCATCGTGTAGGCAGTCTCGACGTCGGTGACGAAGGCCCGCCCGTCACCGGGGAACCCAGTGGCTGCCGTCGCCTGTATCGTCTCGGTCACCGATTCGACCTGGTCGTCCTCGACAACGATCATCAGCATGGACTTGGGGAGTTCGTCGTAGAACTGGCCGCCCACCTGCACACCCTGCTGTTTGCCGCGCCCGAGCACGTCCCACTTCGTCATCGCTGGGAAGCCCTTCTGGGCAAGAGCCGAGGCGACGGCCTCTTCCTTCTCCGGACGGATCACTGCTCTGACCATCTTCATGATTCTCCTCCTTGGCGGGGAACTAGGTGGCGGGCACCATGAGCACCCTATCTTCAGTCTGTTGGTCCCGCCTTATCTGCTTCAGCGTAGCGAGGTTGTTGATGACGACGGGCATGAGGTCGTCGAGCATGCTCACGGGAACGAGCTCCATGATCTTCTCTCCCGGTCGAGGGTCCGCGCCGGTGCGTCCTCCGACGAAGATGCTGACGGCATCCACGATCTCGCCGTCCACACGCGCCTTGGCGCCCTGGAAACCGATGTCGGCTGCCTGGTGATTGCCGCATCCCGCGGGGCAGCCCGACCAGTTCATCGTGAGCGGAGCGGCATCCGGGAACCGGGCCGCCAGGCTCTCGGCGAGTTGCCTGCCGAGTGCTTTTGTCTCGATCAGCGCCAGGTTGCAGTAGTCCTTGCCGGTGCAGCTCACGAGACCGCGCTCGAACGCGTGTGGCGTCGGAGAGAAGCGGGAGAGGAGCGGCTCATCGAGGAGAGGCTGCACATCCTCTTCCGGTACTCCCACGACGATCGCATTCTGGCCGGTCGTGAGGCGTATAGCCCCGGAGCCGAACGCGTCCGCGAGCCGGGCGAGCTCCGCCATCTCTCCGGCCTGCGTCCTGCCCGTGGGGACGCAGAGTCCCACTGAGTACAGTCCTTCCTGGCGCTGGGGAGCCACGCCGAGGTGGTCAGTGCTGTGTTGCATCCTGACGTCCCTGCCGGAAGGAGGAAGCGCCTCGCCCCAGCGCTTCTCCAACTCGTTCCTGAATCGATCGACTCCCCAATCCTGGACGAGGAAGGCCAGGCGGGTCTTGGTGCGCTGCTCACGCGCACCCTCGTCGCGAAAGAGAAGGGTGACCGTCGCAGCGAGGGCAGCTGCCGCTTCGGGGTGAATGAACACGTCCAGTGGTTGGGCGACGGTCATACCGCCGGAGCCCATCTTGCCCCCCACCGCGAGGTTGAAGCCCTTCTCTCCTGCCGGGCCTGTGGCTGGCGTCAGGGCTATGTCCTGGGTCTCGCTGTGGGTGCAGTTCTCCAGGCAGCCGGTGATGGCGACGTTCAGCTTCCGCGGGAGGTTGGTGTAGGCGCGGTTCCCGAGGAATGTCTGCGTGAACTCCTCGCCGACGGGTGCAGCGTCGAACAGCTCGTGCGGGGTGAGGCCGGACAGCGCACAGGTGTTGACACCCCGGATGTTGTCCATGCCTGTCTGGAGGGAAGTGAGGTCTATCCCTCGAAGCGCCTCGAGTATCTCCGGAACGTCGCGGATCTGCACTGCCCGCAGTTCCAGCTGCTGTCGCGTGGTGATGTCCATGACACCGTTCCCGAGGCGTTCGGAAAGAGAGGCAAGGGTGCTGAGCTGGCGGGAGGTGAGCTGGCCGTTGGTGATGCGAAGCCTCATCATGAAGCGCCCCGGAGTGGGCTTGCGGAAGAAGGTACCGACCCACTTGAGCCGCTCGCGGTCCCCCGGGTCCATCGTCTCCCAGCCGCCGTGCTGCGCCGCGAGCTCGTCGATATCTTCGAGTATGTCGAGTCCGTCCTTCTCAGCCTTGAGCCGTTCGATGGGATTGCCGCGTTGCTCCGCCATGAGTCTCCTTCACTAGGTCTCGTTGAAGAGCGCCATCGGCACTCGTGTTGCATACGCGGGAGCCACCGCGACGGCCCCACGACCAAGCGCACGCTCCATCGCGATGCGCTCTTCGGCTTCGCGTTGGGGGGAGAAGCGCACCACCAGGACCAGTACCGACATGCTGGTGACGATGGCGCCGAGATAGAGGAGCGCCCGCTCTGTGTCGAGCGATTCGATGCGGAAGAGGAACCCCGCGGCGACCGCCCCTGCATTGCCGCCTGCTCCAACGATGCCCGCGACGACTCCGAGCGCGCGCCGGTTGATGAAGGGGACCACCGAGAACGTGGCGCCCTCCGACATCTGCACGAAGAGGCTGAAGACCAGCATGGACGAGACCGCCGCAAAGAGGACCGCCATCTGCGAGAAGACAGCCAGGGCGATGCCCTCCAGGAGCAGAACGATGCCGAGGAAGAGCGTCCTGCCCTTGAGGCCGAAACTCCGCCCCACCCGGTCGCTGAACACGCCTCCGAGCGTTCGGGCGAAGAGGTTCATCAGGCCGAACAGCCCGGCTATGAGACCGGCAGCAGCGACGCTGAGCCCGAAACGATCGTGAAAGTAGAGCGCGGCGATGTTGTGCATGGTGAGTTCGACGCCGAAGCACGCGCCGTAGACCAGGAAGAGCACCCAGACGCGGTGGTCGCGAGCGACTTCCAGGAATGCGCCCTTCCTGTCGGCTCCATCCGCCTGCGGGAGGCGGTGTGGGCCGTCCGGCGTGTCCTCGGTGAGCCGGTAGTACGCGATACCCATGAGCAGGAGCGCGATACCGGGGACGACCATGGCCAGTCGCCAGCCGAGCGCCTCGCCGATGCCGAGCCCGATGATCCCCGCGAGGATGAGTGGCATGACCATCTGGGTGACGCCGCCGCCGAGGTTTCCCCACCCTGCGGTCGTCGCGTTGGCGGTGCCGACGACGTTCGGCGCAAACATGACCGACGTGTGGTACTGCGTGATGACGAACGACGCCCCGATGACGCCGATGGCCAGGCGGAACAGGAGGAACGACTCGTAGCTCGTGGCGAGACCGATGCACATCACCGGGATGGAGCCGATGATGAGCAGACCGGCATAGGTGGTCCGGGGACCGATGCGGTCACAGAGCCAACCGATGAAGAGCCGCGCAACGATGGTCACCGCCACGGACGCGATGACCGTGTTGCCGACCTGCGTCTTCGTCAGGCCGAGGTCGTCCCGGACGATGGCCATCATCGGCGCGATGCCGAACCATCCGAAGAAGGCGAGGAAGAAGGCGAGCCAGCTCATGTGGAAGGCGCGCATGTGCGGGCGCGCCGCGCTGAAGAGGTCTATGCTCGCCGCCTTGTGCGTCTGGGGGTCGATCCTCATGCTCGTCCTTAGCTCGTCGTTTTCGTCGTCCCACGCAGCGCTCCGGGCATCAGACGTCGGCTGACGCCTCGCCGCTGCCGACCTTGGCCACTACGACCTTCGCCTTCTCCTGCCCCGGGGCGCCGAGAACGGAGGTCTTGCTCTGCCCGAGCAGACGCTTGATGCCTTGTGGGTCCCTCACGAAGCACCTGATCTGCTGCAGCCATTTCACGCTCTTGTATCCCTGCAGGAAGGGCACCCACAGCCGGACCGGCCCCCCGAGTTCGTGCGGCAACGGCTCACCGTTGATCTCGTAGACCAGCAACACGCGCGGGTCCAGCGCCAGGGTGCTGGGCAGGCTCTCGAAGTACATGCCGTCCGCTGAATAGAAGGAGAGATACTTCGCCCCGGAGAGGTCCACACCTGCGGACTCGAGCACCGCCCGGAGACGTACGCCTGTTACGAGCGGCGTCTCAGACCAGTTGAAGATCTGGCAGACCAGGGGCGTCGCCTCGCGGACCGTCGGCAGACATTCGATGTCGCTCCATCGCACGACGCTCGTTCTGCCGGTGAGGTCGCTCAGGTTCATCTCCCAGTCTGCCTGCGCCCGGGGGGCCGGCATGGGGAACAGCGAGAGGACGGGCAGCGGCTCGGCCTCGAAGTCCATCGCCGCAAACTGGTCCTTGAACTTCGGGTAGTTGACGTATGGGCGCAGCACCATGGACTAGACCGCTTCCGCGCCCGCGAGCGCTTCTTCTCGCGACGCCGTACACACAACCTCTCCCACCGGGCAGACGAAGATCCTTCCGTCGCCGTAGTTGTCCGAGCGGTTCACCGAGATCAGCGCATTCGCCAGCGGCGTGGCGAGTTCGTCCGGCACTCCCCAGACGAGCATCCGCTTCGGGAGGAATTGGATGACGCCATCGTCGTGCCCGTTCACCGGACGCATGTAGCGGAGCCCTCGTTGGCGTCCGCGGCCCATGACACGCTGGTGGAGGTAGGAAGACGCGCCCAGTGCATGCGCAGCCTCCACGCTCGCCTGCCATTTCTCGGGCCGAATGATGGCGATCACTTCCTTCATGTGGGCTCATCTCCCTGGGACAGTGCTGACTATCAGGGTAGGTGCAAGGTGTATCGAGCCCGTTACGGATGCGTTACGTGGTTGTTACGCTTCGCGCTGAATGGAAAGGGCGCCCTTCGCGGGCGCCCCTTGGACGATACTGCTCACACACCCTCAGGGAGATGTCAGCCTCCGAACACTCCTGCCACTTCCTGGTGCGGGGCGTCCATCGGTTCTTCGCGGTAGAGGTTGAGGGCCTGCAGGACCGGGCTGTCGTTGTAGGAGAAGAGTACCGCCTCCTCTTCAGCCGCGTGCTCGTGGAAGTACCACGAGGGCACGACGAACGTGTCCTTCGGACCCCAGTCGAACCGCGTTCCGGCGATGACGCTGCTCCCGCTGCCCTGGATGACGTGGTAGATCGTCCCACCGACGTGCCGGTGCGCCTGCGTGCGCTGACCGGCGCGCAGCAGCGTCGCGAAGCACGCGATCGTCGGCATCGCGGGCCCGCCGTTCAGCGGGTTCGTGTACTCGACCGTGACGCCGTCGTACGGACTGCCGTCCGTGTCCTCTGCCAGCGCCTTCAGCGCTGCGTATGTGCTCTCGAACTTGTAGTTGAGGATGGGTGAGTTCGGCGAATCGCGCTGCTCCCACGTCGGCTTGAGGCTCCCCGCGCCGAACAAGCGCAGCGAGATGTCGTCCGGTTTCGTGAGCGGGTGCGTGCTGTCCGGGTGCTGCTCGTAGAAGTTGGCGTCGAGCGACTGCACGATCGGCACGTCGAGGCCGTCGAGCCACACCATCGGGGCGTCCCCCTCGTTGCCGTGGTCGTGCCAGGTCCAGCTGGGTGTCGTCACGAAGTCGCCGGGGTCCATGTAGCTCTTCTCGCCGTTGACGGCGGTGTACGCCCCCTGCCCTTCTATGACGAGCCGCAGGGCCGACGGCGAGTGTCGGTGCGACGGCGCGATCTCGCCCGGCTTGATGATCTGGAGGTTCGCGTACAGCGACGACGTGGCGGAGTGCTTGTCGATGCCGGGGTTGCTGAACACGAAGACGCGGCGCTCCGCGAGCTCCATCGGCACAAGGTCGGCCGCGCGGTACAGCAGGTCGCGGTAGTCCAGGTAGCGCCACATGAACGGCTGCACCGTGGGCCTGCCGCGCTGCGCGTTCACCTCCCACAGCGGCATGGCGTTCCGGCTGCGGACCTCCTCCAGCAGCAGGTCCATCTCCTCGATCCGGCTCTCACCCGCGCTGCTCGTCATGGCTCACCTCCCCGATGGCCGCAACGGTACGCCGCACGCCGGACAGGGTCAAACGGACGACAACCCTTCGGGCGTGTCGCCGCGCGACAGCACGTAGACGTTGATAGCGAGGGCGCACACGACCGTGATCAACGCCACGCCCGCCAGCATCACGAACACCCACCCGACGCCCGGCCCGTCGGCCAGCAGCCCTCCGCCGATCCCAGCGAACGCCCCGACGCCGAAGCCGGTGAACGAGGTGAGGCCGTACATGCGCCCCTGGAGTCGCTCAGCAGCGTAATCCGAGATCATCGCGACCGCTGTCGGTTGCGCCAGGAAGTTGAAGAACACGAACGCCGACGCTCCGATGAGCAGCAGCCAGCCGTCCCACAGGCCCATCAGGATCAGCGGAGGCACCGTCAGCGCCGCCGCAGGAACGAGCAGCCGCTCGCGCCGGAAGCGCTCCCCCAACTCGCCGCCCGCGTACTGTCCGGCTACGCCGAACAGGAGTGCGATCGTGGCCGCCGCGCCGCCGATCACCACAGGCTCGAACCCGAGCACGTCGAAGCCGAGGTTCTTGCCCAGGTGCAGCGGCAGGAACAGCGTGAGCCCGCGGAAGACGAACCCGAAGCAGCCGTTGATGACGAACATGAGCGCCAGCGGCACCAGCAGGCTCTGCGCGCGCAGGCGCGGGCGCGGACGTTGGCTGCTCCCTTCCACGTCGTCCGGCGGCGAGCGGAACGCCGAGATCGAGACGGCGATCGACAGCACGGCGAACACGACGAACGCTCCACGCCAGCTCCACGCGCCCGCGACAGCTGCCGTGAGGAGCGGCGCCAGCGCCGTCCCCAGGTTTCCCCCGGCGCCGTGGATGCCGAGCGCCCGGGCGCGGCTCCGTACGCTGCGGGTGATGAGCGAGAGCCCAGCCGGATGGTACAACCCGCCCAGTATCCCGATGAGGACGAGCGCAACGCCGAGCACCCAAACGTTAGGCGCGAACGCCGCCAGCAACGCCGCCACCCCTGCCCCGCCCATCGAGAGCGCCACGGTGCGCTGCGAGCCGAGCCGGTCGGCCATCTCGCCCGCGGGCACAGCCGTGAACGCGTAGGCGAGCCAGGACACAGTCGCCAGCGCCCCGAGCACGACCTCGGTGGTGCCGAATTCGATCAGGATGACGGCGAGCACCGTGCCGTACACGAGATCGACGGCATGGTTCAGACCGTGGGCGACGCCGGTGGACGCGACGATGCGGCGCTCCTCCGGTGTCATCCGGGCTGCTGCTTCGCTGTACGTCGCCATCGCGCCCAGTATGCCACGAGCCGGCCCCCCGTGCTCATAACCGGGCCTTCGGGTGTCTGCGCACGTGTCCGCGAACGTTGACTTGCACCATGCGGAGTGATAGCGTCCGCGCGCCATGTATACATGCCGATAGTGTGGCATGTTCACCGCGATCGATTGCGGAAAACGGAAGTGGGAGGAAAGTCATGCGCACACTTCATTGGGGAAGCAAGCGAGTCTGGCCGGTTCTGGCTGCTCTGGGGCTCCTGGTAGGCCTGGCGGCCTGTGGGTCGGAAGACCCTACACCGACGCCTGTGCCTCCCACGGCCACCCCAACGCCCATGCCGGCGCCGGAGCCCGGTGCAACGGCCGCGCCAGCACCAACGGTTGCGCCCACGGCCACGCCTGACGCGTCGTTCGAGGCGCAGTGGGAGCAGTTGGTCGCTGACGCACAGGCCGAGGGCCAGATCGTGATCAGCCTGGGCGGGACGGACTCCCGGCACATCCGGGACACGCTGGCGCAGTTCCAGCAGAAGTTCGACATCAGGGTCATCGCCAGCACGGGCAGCGGCAACGCCAACACCACCCGTATCCTGGCCGAGCGCTCCCGCGGGCGTTACACCGTCGACTACAGCGTCGCGGGCACCTCGTCCACGCAGCGGCTGATCGACGCCGAGGCGCTGGTCCCCGTCACGCCGCTGATCATCGAGCCGACGATACTGAACCGCACCCCCGAAACGTGGCACCTCTCACCGAAGGTGTGGTGGTCCGACGTCTCCGCCACGTACTCGATGTCCGACCAGCTCTCCATCCAGAACTTCGAGGACATCTGGTACAGCACTGAGAGGCTGAGCCCGGCGGAAGCGGCGGAGATCACGTCGTGGTGGGACCTGGCCGACCCGAAGTGGGCGGGCGAGATCGCCATGACCGGCTACGCGACCCAGGGGACCGGCGCTACGGCGCGCGTGCGCATACACCGCGGCGTCGGGCAGGAGTTCTGGGAGGCCGTCACCAGGAACGCCGCCGTCGGCAACAACGTCCTGGACTTCTCGGCCGCCGACGGCTGCGCCGACCTCGTCGCTCGCGCCGTAGTCAGCATCGCCGTAGGCTGCGACGTCGCTCTGCGTCCGCTGGCGGCGTCGGGCTTGCCCGTTGCCTCCATCACCGACAACATCATCATGGACGAGGGCCTGTCGGCGGAGGTCGGCGGCACCGGCACCGTGCTCGACAAGGCGCCCCACCCCAAGGCTGCCCAGCTCTTCCTGAACTGGTGGTACAGCCAGGACGGCATGGAGACGGACATCAACTACACGCGCAACCTCAACCCGTCTCCGAAACTGCGCTCTGACGTTTCGCAGGGCAAGGTCGACGATCTGCTGTGGGACCGCGTGGGAGAACTGCAGAACCTGCTTGATGCAGGCAAGGTGTTCGTCGTCGACCAGGGCGTCCCCGAGTACGACGACGACCGGACTGCATCGCTCAACTACCTGCAGGCGCTTTACGACGAACTCGGCATCCTCTACACGTCGAACTAGAGCGACCGTGCGTCACGGCGGCCAGGGGTGTGTACTACATCCCTGGCCGTCGTGACGCGGACACGCTGCACACGGCAGACCCAGCGCAAGGAACACCGGGACGAGGGACCAGAAGAAGTGATGACATCGCCTGCGACGATTGCTCCCGCTTCTCCCCTGAGGAGATTCTTCAGGGCGGAGATGGGCACGTTCATCATGGCGCTGATCATCATCTCTCTCAGCGTCTACCTCATCCTGCCGATGCTGATCCTCTTCTGGTTCAGCCTCGACGTTTCCGGGGACGTACTCGTCCCGCCCCGCGTGGTCGGTTTCGACAACTGGACCGGCGCGTTCGACGAACCGCGCATACCGACGGCATTGTGGAACTCCTTCCTCGTCTGGTTCTTCGTGATGATCATCGCCTTCCCCATCTCCGTGGCGATCTCGATGGTCATCGCGCGGACGAAGATCCCCTTCTCCCAGGGCCTCGAGTTCTTCTTCTGGATCGCCTTCATGTTCCCCCCCCTCGCCAGCACCATCGGCTGGATGATGATGCTCGCCCCCACCAGCGGTCTCGCGAACGTGGCGCTGGAAACGTTCCCGTTCATCGACAAGGGGCCCTTCAACATCTTCAGCCTCGAGGGCATAGTCTTCGCGAGGATCATGGCGGACGGCATCGCCTACAAGGTGATCCTGTTCACGCCGGCCTTCCGCAACATGGACCAGGCGCTGGAGGAGGCGGGGCGCGTCTCCGGAGCGTCCAAGCTCGGCACCATCATCAAGGTGACGCTGCCGGTGATGGCGGCGCCGCTGATGCTGGTGTTCGCCCTGCACCTCATCCGCGTCTTCCAGGGGTTCGAGACGGAGTGGCTGCTGGGCCAGCGGTGGGGGTTCTACGTCTACTCCACCCTCATCTACCTGGATGCCCAGGTTGCCAACTACGCGCCGGCCGTCGTCACCGCGAGCCTGACGCTGGTCGTCATCGGCTTCATCTTCCCGATACAGCGCTGGGTGACGCGCCGCCGCCAGTACACCACCATAACCGGCAAGTTCAGCCCGGGCCTCATCGACCTGGGCGGATGGAAGTGGGTCTTCTTCTCGGCGATCCTTGGACTCCTTCTCCTCCTGACGGCGCTGCCCATCCTCGTGCTGATCGTCGGGAGCTTCATGAACCACGTGGGCTACTTCAACGCGATTCCCACGTGGACGCTCAACCACTGGCGCGACACGTTCTCCGATGAACTCTTCTTCACCGGGCTGCGGACGACGCTGATACTGGCGGTTGTGGCTGGCGTGGGCAGCCCTCTGCTCTTCTCGTTCATCGCCTACCTCATCGTGCGCAGCAAGTGGCGGTTGAGAACGACGCTGGACTCCATCATCTGGGTCTCGGCGGCCTTCCCCGGCATCCTGTCCTCCCTGGGCCTGTTGATGCTCTTCCTGAGCGTGCCCGGCCTGTCGTGGCTGTACGGCTCCCTGTGGGCGCTGGTCCTGGTCGTGATCATCTCGGGCAACACCACGGGCACCAACATCTTCAAGGGCGTGCTGGTGCAACTCGGGGCCGATCTGGAAGAGGCCGGCCGCGTTTCGGGGGCCGGATGGTTCCGCACCTACTTCCGCATCGTCCTCCCGGTCATCATGCCGACGATGGTGCTGATCGGGATGCTGAACTTCATATCGGCCGCGAACACCACGTCCAGCATCATCCTGCTCTCTGCGCGGGATACGATCACCCTGTCGATCCTTGCGCTGGAGTTGGGCTCCTCGGACCTCGGTCAGGTCGAGAGAGCAGGGATCATAACGCTGGTGATCATGGCGATGACGATGGGCGTGGCGCTGGTCATGCGGGCGTTCGCGCTGCGCGTGGGGCTCCGGCAGGACATGCGCGCCCGCGACGTCCAGGGCAGGTCTATCGCCGCTCCGGAGAGAGCGTGATGAATAACGAGCGACGGACGGGAGGAAGGGCCGGTGAGCGAACGCTACGCATCATCGGTTCGCCGCGCCGTTCCCCGGTAACGCATCGAAACCAGGAGGTGCTCTGATGAGCAAGGTATTGACTATCACGTGGTTGCGTTCGAGGAGACTGCTGGTAAGCGCCGTTGCGCTGCTGGGGCTTGTCGCAGCGATATTTGCGCTGCAGCCTGCGTTCCCGGCGAGCGGATCGCCTGACGCAGCATCGAGGGCCCAGATGATGGAGGAAGGGTCAAAGGCCAGCGTCGTCTTCCAGGTCCACCCCACCTTCATCAGGTACCCGGAGGAGCGCATACGCGACCACGGGGTCTGGTTCGTCGGAGCAGGGCTTGCGGCCGAACAGGAAGTCAAGATCCGCATGGTGTGGGGCGCCGCTGGGCTCGAGACGGACATCACCTCCGTCCTGGACGTAGGCTATGACGAAGACCTCGGCGGGCTCTTCGCCAACGAGCACGGCGCGATCGCCGTGGCGTTCGAGCGAGGCTTCCGGGGCACGTCCAGGGACTTCGTCTTCTACGGAGAGTGGGAGGCCGTCTCGTTCCGCCTCCACGATGCCGTCACGGACGACCTGCTGGCGGTCGCTCCGGCGGTCCTCTGCGGTCCCGCACTCGAGGAGCCGTGGTGCAACGTCGCCTCGGAACTCGTTCCTATCGAGTGATGTCCTGAGATACGTCCTGACCGGGGGCCGGCCGTATGCCGACCCCCGGCGCGGATGTGCTGTCCACGCCTGAGCGCGCGGCAGCACACGTACGAAGGAGGGTTGTCATGACGACGGCGCCTGCCGAGAGGAAGTCCACCAACAGCTGGTGGCAGTCCCCCTATGACCGCTGGCTGGTCGCGCAGGACGTGCCGGTCTTCACCGGCTACTACGTGGAAGACCTGCGCACCATCGAGCTCGGCTGGTGGTCGCTGCGCGGCTGCCCCGGCGCGGTGCTGAACCTCGTCGGTCACCAGGGCGTCACCGAGGCGCACGTCCTCCAGGTCCCTCCGGGCGAGACGATCCCCCCCTTCCGCATGGCCACCGAAGAGATCGTCTACGTGGTCGAGGGGCAGGGCATCGCCACCGTCTGGGCGGAGGGCCACCCGCAGATCAACTTCGAGTGGCAGAAGCACAGCCTCTTCCGCATCCCGTCCAACTACTACTACCAGTTGAGCAACGCGCGGGGAGACCAGCCCGCGCTCACACTTCACGTCAGCTATCTGCCGCTGGCGATGGGCATCCAGCCGCGCGAGGAATTCTTCTTCAATAACTCGTTCGTCGACCCCACCGAGCTCTACGGCAGCGAGGGCAACCCGTTCTCCTCCGAGGCATACGCCGTCAGCGAGACGGTGGACCGCGGCGGCGTGAAGCACCAGACCCACCAGTGGCACGCCAACTTCTTCCCGGACCTGAACGTCTGGGACAAGCTCACCGCCTACGGGAGCAAGAACCGCCGCGCCTTCGGCGCCGGTATCACTTTCCCCAACTCCGCCATCCGTACCGGCATGATGGTGCTTCCGCCCCAGCGCTACCGCGCCGCGCACCGCCACGGCCCCGGCGTCACTATCGTTGGCGTCGCGCCCGGCAGCGGCTTCGCAGTCATGTACCCGGAGGGCGGCGAGAAGATCGTCTGCCCGTGGACGGAGGCGAGCGTCTTCGTCCCGCCGAACAACTGGTTCCACCAGCACCTCAACCCCGGGGGCACGCAGAACCGGCAACTGCGCGTCTTCCCCCCCAAGGCGCTGATGGGCTACGACGGCGGGCTGAACAAGGAGATACCCTTCTACGAGGAAGACCCCTGGGTGCGCGAGCAGTTCGAGGCCTCGCTCGCGGAGAACGGGCTGCAGTCGCTCATGCCCCAGCAGATCTACGAAGACCCGGACTATGTCTGGGACGACCCGGAGATGCGGGACAAGGACTAGTTCCTACCCCGCTGCCGCTTCCAACTCTTCTCCCGACACCGGCGAGCCGTCGCGGTAGAGCACGCTGTTGCCGACCACCGACGGCACCCGCTGCCCCGGCGTGAGCACGCCAACGAGGTTCAGCGGGTCCGACCCCGACACGCGTACGACCTCGCCGGACGGAGCTCGGCGGTGCACTGCGCGCAGGGCGTCGACCGCCTCCGGCAGCGCGAATTGCTCGCCCACCAGCCCCGCGACGAACCGCCCGCCGCGCACTTCGCCCCGCGCCTCGGCGCGACGGTACGTCCGCACGAGCGCGCCCCACGGCGGGGCCATCGGCTCGCGCGCCAGCAGTTCGCGCAGCATCACCCCGTAGCGCCGCAGCAGCTGCGCCGCCCGAGCCTCGACCACGTCCTCATCCGGTTCGACCGCCGGCGACTGCAGCAGCGACCATCGGCTCCCCGCGCGCCCGAGCGCCGCCTGCGCACGAGCGCGCGACGCGCCCGACCAGCGCGACCTGCGCTGCACGCGCTTCGCGACCCCGGAGACGAGTCCGCGCAGTGCGCCGAACCCGTCCGCCGTCACCCGTCCCGCCGCGACCAGCAGCCAGAGCGCCTCCTCCACCTCCGACGGCAGCCGCCGTGAACCGCGCACGATGTCCGGCATGAACGACGCTCCGCTCGACTCCAGGTACGCCAGTACGTCCGCCGAGGCCCCGGTGAACGCCATCTCCGGGTCGGGCGGGTCGAGCAGCCACGGCACGTCCTCGCGCACCGCCAGCGTCACCGGGCCGTTCCGTGACAGCGCAGCCGACGGCGGAGGCCCGGTGCGGCGTGCGAACCGTCCCCACGCCAGCTCGCCGCCGAGCGTCAGCGTGTCGAGCGTCGACGCGTGGAAGTCGGTCAGCCGGTTCATTAACAGCTCGCTCTCCCACGCAGCCGCGGCAGCCTCGAACCCCTGCAACTGCTCGACAACCTCGATCAGCCCTGCGTCGCCCGCGAGGCGCGTCCCCGGCGTGGCGTGCTGCCACTCCAGCAGGAAGCGGATGAAACTCGCGACCGGCACCGGCTCGATCTCGCGCCGCAGTCGTCCGATCGTGCTCCGGTGGATGCGCGCCAGTATCCGGCGGTCGCAGAACTCCTCACCCGCCGCGCCGGGCCGGAACCGCCCGCGCAGCAGTACTCCCTCCGACTCCAGCCGGATAGCGGCTTGCGATACCGCGCTCTCCTCCAACGACAGCCGTTGCGCCAGACCGCCTACCGTGAACGGTCCGGACGACTCCGCCCGCCCGCGCACGATCTCCGCCACAGCCTCGACGTCGCCGTCCTTGTACGCCGCGCTCACAACCTCCGCGCGCTCGGCTGCGTACCAGAGCGAGCGTCCCGCCGCCAGCGTCAGCACCCGCCCCGCCTCGGCCAACACCGCGTACCACTCCCGCCACGACGCGGCGTCGTCCGGGTGTTCCGCAACGTCGTCCTCCGTCAGCACCAACAACGACAGCAACGCGTCGTGTAGCTCGTCGGCGTCGCGTATCGGGGGCCAGGCGTACGCCTCTTCCTCGGCGATGGCGTCGGGGCTGAGCGCGCCGAGGTCACGCGAGTCCTCCGGCAGCGCCCGCCGGAGCGTGACGGCGCGGGCACGGCGCTCCTCCAATGGCGCGTCGTCCAGGAACGCGTACGGCATCGCGTTCAGCAACTGGTGCGAGAACGCCGACGGCTGGAGCGTATCCTTGCCGAACACCTCTATCTCGCCGCTCTCGATGGCCCGCAGCACGCCCACCATCCCCTCAGCATCCAGCGCCTCTGTGAGGCAGTCGCGCAGCGTCTCGAACACGAGCGGGTGGTCCGGTGGTTCGACCCTGCCGCCCACCGGCATGTTGTCCTGGCAGGCCGCCGCCGCGGGGAACACCGCAGCGAGGAGGTCGTCGGAGCGCATCCGCTGGATGGGCGTCGGCACTCGCTTGCCGCCCACCTGGCGCAGCAGCGCGAGCGACCGCGACGCCGTCCACCGCCAGCGCAGCGGAAAGATGGGCGACTGCAGTACGGCCTGCGTCAGCACGTCCTCGGCAGTCGCTGGTTTCAGGTAGCTGAACACCTCCTCGACCGGGAACGAGTGCTGGGGCCCAAGCGAGATGTTGATGCCCTCGTCCGTCGCCGCCGCCTGCAACTCGAAGTCGAACCCGGCGCAGAACCGCTTGCGCAGCGCGAGCCCCCACGCGCGGTTGATGCGGCTCCCCAGCGGCGAGTGCACCACGAGCTGCATGCCGCCCGCCTCATCGAAGAAGCGCTCCGCCACGATCTTCTCCGCCGTCGGCACGATGCCGAGCACACGCTTCCCCTCCTCTACGTACGCCACCACCTGCTCCGCTACTTCACGCGACGCCCCGCTCTCCATCACGAGCGCCACCGCCGTGTCCCGCGCGTGCAGCCGCTCGTCGACGTCGCGACGCAGCGCCGACACCTCGTGCGAGAGCTCGACTGTGCGCCCCGGCGCTTCACCCAGCCAGAACGGGATCGTCGGCGGCTGCCCCTGCGCCTCCTCCACGCGCACCGTCCCCTGCTCGATACGGCGTATCTTCCACGGCGTGTTGCCGAGCAGGAAGATGTCGCCCGCCATGCTCTCGATGGCGAAGTCCTCATTGACCGTACCCACCATCGTGCCGTCCGGCTCCGCGATGACGCGGTAGTCCGCCGTGTCCGGTATCGCGCCGCCGTTGGAGACGGCCATCATCCGCGCGCCGCGGCGCGCCTTCACCTTGTGGTTGACGCCGTCGCGGTGCAGGTACGCCGTGGTGCGCCCCCAGCGCCCCGCGACGCCCTCCGACAGCATCCGCACCACTTCGTCGAAGCGTTCACGTGACAGTTCACGGTACGGGTACGCCTGCGTCAGCAGCGCATAGAGCGCATCCTCGTCCCACTCCTCCATCACGCACGACGCCACAACCTGCTGCGCGAGCACGTCCAGCGGCCAGGGTGGGATGTGCAGCGCGTCCAGCGCGCCGTCGCGGATGCACCGCAGCAGCGCGACCGTCTCCACGAGTTCGTCGCGCGTCAGCGGGAAGAAGCGCCCCTTCGGTATGCCGCCGAGGAAGTGCCCGGACCGCCCGACCCGCTGCAGCGCGACCCCGATGTTACGCGGCGACCCGATCTGGCAGACGAGGTCGATGTCGCCGATGTCGATGCCCAGCTCCAGCGACGCGCTCGCGACGCATACGCGCACGCGCCCTTCCTTCAACCGCTGCTCCGTGTCGTACCGCGTCTCCCGCGACAGGCTGCCGTGGTGCGCCGCGACGTTCTCCTCGCCGAGCCGGTCCGACAGCAGGTGCGCGACGCGCTCCACGAGGCGGCGCGTGTTCACGAACACCAGCGTCGTCCGGTGCTGCTCCGAGAGCTCCACCACCTGGTCGAGCGTCTGCGCCCACTGCTCGTGCGTCGCGATGGGCCCCAGCTCGAAATCACGCGGCAACTCGATGGCAACGTCCATCGCCCGTCGGTGCCCCGTGTCGACGATCTCGCAGTCTGCCGTCGTTCCTGCCCCTTCCGTCGTTCCTGCGGAGGCAGGAACCTCGCCCCCCTGCCCCCCCGTCAGGAAACGAGCCATCTCCTCGATGGGTTTCTGCGTCGCCGACAGCCCGATGCGCGTGATCGGCTCCTCCGCCAGGTGGCACAGGCGCTCCACCGACAACGCCAGGTGCGAGCCGCGCTTGCTCGGCGCGACCGCGTGCAACTCGTCGAGGATCAGCGTGCGCGTCGTCCTGAGCGCGTGCTGTCCCCGCTCCGACGTGAGCAGGATGAACAGCGACTCCGGCGTTGTGATGAACACGTGCGGCGGCCTGCGCGCGTGGAGCGTCCGCTCCTTCTGGGGCGTGTCGCCCGTCCGCACCGCGACGCGTATCTCCGGCAGCGGCTGCCCCATCTCCTCGGCGAGCGTTCGTATCTCCTCCAGTGGCGCGAGCAGGTTCCGCTGGATGTCGTTCGCCAGCGCCTTCAGCGGCGACACGTACACCACCTGCGTCGCATCCGCCAGCCCTTCTCCGTCATTCCCGCGAAGGCGGGAATCCACTCCCCTCGGCTGGTTCCCTTCTCCCCCTGGGAGAGGGTGCGTGTCGCTGGCGACGCGCGGGTGAGGGCTGTCCCCCAGCGCCTGCTTCACGAGCATGTCGAGGCTCGTGAGGAACGCCGCGAGCGTCTTGCCGGAGCCGGTGGGCGCGGCGATGAGCGTGTGCCGGCCCGACGCTATCGCGGGCCAGCCGAGCGACTGCGCGTCCGTCGGCGCGCCGAACCGCCGCTCGAACCACGTCCGCACGATGGGATGGAACGCATCGAGGCTCATGCCTCGCATGCTACCAGCCCTACCGCCCGCGTCTACGGGCAGATGTCACATCTTCCCTGACACCACATACGCCCGTTATGCGCTTACGTCGACGCTGGATTATGATGCATATGAGTAATACATATGATTCATAAAATACGAGAGGCCATACGCCGCGTGGAGCAGGATGGCTGGGTGCACGTCCGCACCCGCGGAAGCCACCGAATCTACAACCACCCCGAGAAACCCGGTAACGTTGTCATACGCGGACGTCCCGGGGAGGATGTGCCCCAGAGCCTTTGGCATAGTATCCTCAAACAGGCTGGCCTCAAGGAGTAACCATGCGATACATGGTCGTCATTGAGAAGACTCCCCGCAACTACGGCGCGTTCTCGCCCGACGTGCCTGGCTGCATCGCCACTGGCAAGACCGCGGAAGAGACCACCCGGCTCTTGCACGAAGGCATCGGGTACTCCTTGGAAGACCTCGTTGAGCGCGGCGAACCGATCCCGGAGCCGACCTCGTGGGCCATAGAGGTGAAGGGCTACGCCGTCCCCATCTCCAAAACCCCCCACGGCTACTGCGCCGAGCCGCCCGACCTGTTCCCCGTCGTCGCCGCTGCGGACACCCGCAAGCGCGTCGAGGCGCTCATCCGCGAGACGATCGAGAACTACCTGGCTTGGCACTGCAAGCGGCCTCCCGAACCCACCGCGCAGGTCGTCTACGTCGACGTCGAGGTGCCGCAGCCCGTCTCTGCCTGACGTTCTCCTGCTACACCCCTCTCTCTGCTAGCATCGCCCCGCTATGCCTCCCGAAGTAACCCTCATCCCCGTTGACGGGCTGCCGGAGGTCGCCGAAGGTGACGACCTCGGACGCCTCATCGCGAACGCCTGCGCGGTCCAGCAGACGCCGCTCGCGGACGGCGACGTGGTCGTCGTGACGCAGAAGATCGTCTCGAAGGCCGAGGGGCGCGTCGCCGACCTGCGGGGCGTCGAGCCATCCGCGCAGGCGCGCGACTTCGCGCTCACGTGGGAGAAGGACGCGCGCGCCGTCGAGGTCATCCTGCGCGAGGCCGTCCGGGTCGTTCGCATGGAGGGCGGCGTGCTCATCACCGAAACGCGCCACGGCTTCGTCTGCGCCAACTCCGGCGTCGACGCCTCCAACGTCGGCAGGGGCGGCGACTACGTCGTGCTGCTCCCGATCGATCCCGACGCGTCGGCGCGCCGCATCCGCGACACCCTCCGAGACGCCACCGGAGCGGACGTCGCCGTCATCGTCTCGGACACGTTCGGGCGCCCGTGGCGCGAGGGCGCGCTCAACGTTGCGATAGGCTGCGCAGACATCGAACCGCTGCTCGACTATCGCGGCGACGTCGACAGCGATGGGCGGGAGCTGCGCTCGACCGTCATCGCGGTAGCCGACGAGCTCGCCGCGGCGTCGGAGCTCGTCATGCACAAGCTGCACCGCGTTCCGGTGGCCGTCGTGCGCGGCTACCCGTACGAGAAGGGCGACTCCGGCATACGCCCCGTCATCCGCGAGCGGGGCAAGGACCTCTTCCGCTGACCGGGTTCCGCGCGGCGCGGTATCATATCCCCATGACGACCGACGACCGCCTCCACATAGGCGATTTCTCCTTCACGTCCCGTCTCCTCGGCGGCACCGGACGACACCGGAGCAGCGAAGAACTGGTCGCTTCCATCGAGGCCTCCGGCGCCGAGGTCGTCACCGTCGCCATCCGCAGGCTCAACCTCGACAACCCCTCCGAGCCGACCATCCTCGACCTGCTCGACCCCGACCGCTACACCATCCTCCCCAACACCGCCGGATGCGCGACCGTGGAGGAAGCGCTCATGATCGCGCGCCTCGCTCGCTCCCTCGGACTCCCCAACTGGGTCAAACTGGAAGTCATCAACGACCTGAAGTACCTTCTGCCGGACCCGATCGGCACGCTGGAAGCGGCCAGGGCCCTCATCGCCGACGGCTTCACGGTGCTCCCCTACATCCAGGCGGACCCGGTGCTCGCGAAGCAACTGGAAGAGGTTGGCTGCGCGACCGTCATGCCGCTCGGCTCGGCGCTCGGCTCCGGCCAGGGCATCCATACCGCCGAGGAGCTCACCATCATCATCGAGCAGGCGAGCGTCCCCGTCGTCGTCGACGCCGGGCTCGCCGTCCCCTCCCAGGCGTCGCAGGCGATGGAGATGGGCGCGGATGCCGTGATGGTGAACACCGCCATCGCCCGGGCGCAGGACCCCGCGCTCATGGGCGAGGCGTTCAAACTCGGCGTCGAGGCCGGACGCAAGGCCTACCTCGCCGGACGCATCCAACCCCAGCCCTACGCCCAGGCCAGCAGCCCGCTGGAAGGCGTCATCCGATCCACCACCTAGAGAAGGACTCCCCTTGAACAACGCTTCCTCCTCCGCGCTCCCTCGCCCCATCGTCGCACTCGTTACGGACAGGAATCTCGCAGGAGGGCCGGACGCTCTCGTCGACGCCGTCGCACGGGCCGTCGACAACGGCGTGAACCTCGTGCAGATGCGCGAGAAGGACCTCCCGGACGCCGTGCAACTCGAGCTCGCGCAGCGTCTCCGCGAGGTCACGAACGGCAAGGCGCTCCTCTTCGTAAACGACAGCGTCAGCATCGCCGAGGCATCCCGCGCGGACGGCGTCCAACTCACCGAGAACTCCCGCAGCATCGCGTCAGCCCGCGCCCGCATGGCCCGTCCGCTCCTCGTCGGACGCTCCGTGCACGGCGTCGACGCCGCGCGGGAAGCGGCGGCGCAGGGGGCAGACCTCCTCATCGTCGGCACGGTCTACGACTCGCCGACGCACCCCGGCCAGCCGCCCGCCGGCGTAGGACTCGTCGGATGGTGCGCGCAGACAGGCGTTCCCGTCGTCGGCATCGGCGGCATCACCGCAGAGAGTGCAAGCGCCGTCATGCAGGCGGGCGCATCCGGCGTCGCCGTCATCAGCACCATCCTCGGCTCCGACGATCCCGCGGACGCCGCGTTCCAACTCGCCTCTGCTGTCAGCACGGCCGTCCCTTCTGCTTGATCCCCTCTCCCTACAGGTGGAGAGGTGGTGTGTCATGCTGAGCAAAGCGCAGCCGAGTCGAAGCATCTCTCACCCGTGGGCTGGGCTGTGGATCGTCTGACTCCCCTCTCCTCTTGGGAGAGGAGCCGGGGGTGAGGGTTGCCCTCCAAGCCAGATGGCATAACGCCTCCCCAAGCGTTACGCTACGGAGCGAAGGCTGTGCTCGCCATGATTACGCTCACGATAAACGGAGCCACCCACGAACTCGACGCACCCCTGACCGTCGCGCAGTATCTCGACACGCTCGGGCTCGCCGGGCGCTACGTCGCCGTCGCGCGCAACGGCGACGTTCTCGAGCGCGATACATTCGCCAGCGTCACGCTGGAGAACGGCGACCGGGTCGAGATCGTACGTCCCGTCGGCGGCGGCTGAACCTCGTCGTTCCCGCACCGACGGGAATCCAGGGTGCGCGGGCAGCGCACGCGGTGGGGCTGACGAGAGAGCGCCTGCCCTGAGCTTGTCAAGGGTCGACGCGCAGCGATCCCCCTGACCACCTCTCCCTCTGAGAGAGGTCGACGCGCAGCGATCCCCCTGACCACCTCTCCCTCTGAGAGAGGTCGACGCGCAGCGATCCCCTGACCACCTCTCCCTCAGGGAGAGGCCGACGCGCAGCGGCGGGTGAGGGTGTTCACCCCAGGGCCAGCACCACCACGCCCCCCACGATCATCACAACTGCGAGCGTCTTCAGTCCCACCGTCTCCCTGTCCAGCGGTTCGTTCAACACATTCCAGAACCGCGTGCTCAACGCCACGCCGAGTATGAGTGTGAACAGGGGTCGCGACGCCGACACCACGCTCACCGAGGACACCTGCCCAAGGTCCAGCGCGATGATGAACGCCAGTGCCGCCAGGGGCGCGAGCAGTCCCTCCGCAAGCACCAGCGTCCATAACGTGTAGAGCCGCCGCGAAGCAGTGGCGAACTGGCGGACGGTCACGGGGCGCGCCGCCAGCAGGAAGATGGCCACGCTCATCGTCGCGGAGCGCACCGCCTGTATCGCCCACACGTTCATCTCCCGGGTCGCCTGCTCGCTCACGACGAACGCCATCCCCAGTGAGAAGCTCCCTGCCAGCAGCAGGAAGAACGCCCGGCCGCGTGCGATGCGGAACAACCCCTGCTCCGGCCTCGCCGACACCAGCACCGCTCCCGCTACCACCACCAGCACCGCCGCCCACTGCAACGGCATGAGCACGTCGCCCAGGAACAGCACGGCTACTATGGCCGCGAACACCGGCGCCATCTGCTGCACCGGCACCGCGCGGGACATCTCCTCCAACCGGAGGGCATGGAAGAAGAGCGCCAGCCCCAGGCCCCACAGCACGCCGCTCGCCATGGCCCACGGGATGCCCGAGCCGCCGTCGAAACCTACCGTCGGTATCACGAACGCGAAATAGATGGCGGAGACGCACGCCTGCATCACCCCGAACCCGACGTTGAACGCGCCCGCGCTCGGATACAGGTCGGTCGTCAGGCGCTTGTCCAGCACTGTGACGACGGCGAAGAGGGTGGTGCTGATGAGCACCGCCGTGACCCAGGTCATAGCCCGCTCCGATGGAGAGTCGACCGTGAACGTGCAGGCGGAACCATGCCTCGCTCTCACGCGACGGCGCCAAC
The DNA here is from genome assembly GCA_965220225.1 of Dehalococcoidia bacterium. Lineage (GTDB taxonomy): Bacteria > Chloroflexota > Dehalococcoidia > Lucifugimonadales > Australimonadaceae > Bin16. The sequence goes on from OZ244813.1 coordinate 117,780, forward strand.
GGCCATGCTAACACGCTCCTCCTCTCTCTCCATCCTGTGCACCCAGCCACCCTCATGCGATACTCCCCACGCCCTGATAACGCGGGAGACATCCCATGCGACAACGCCCCTTCGGCAAGCTCGACATGAACAACACCTTCCGACAACGGTGCGCTTCCGCTCTCATGCACCCCGCGACCCTCGCGGCAGTCGCTGTCCTGCTGGCGAACGACATCGTGTTCAAGTCGCTGTGGCCGGGTACGTGGTTCGCCGGCAAGCTCAGCGACCTCGCATGGATGATCTTCGCGCCTCCCCTCCTGGCGTTCCTGCTCTCGTTCGCCGCCGGCAAGCACGTCGCTCTACAGCGGACCGCGTTCCTCACCGCCTACGCCGGCCTGCCCCTGCTGTACGCCGCGTTCAACACCTTCACGCCGGTGCACGACGGCATCCTGCGAGGTATCTCCTTCGTGTCCGGCGGGACCGCGGGTTCCCCGCTCGACGCCACCGACTCGATCGTCATCCCGCTTGCGATGAGTATCGCGGTATGGGTCTGGCGCGCACCCATCCTCCATTCCGACAGTCTGCACCTGCGGTGGGGCCTGCTCGCCGCCGCGGTTGCCGCACTGGCGAGCGTCGCCACGAGCTACCCGGATCCGGACCAGGGCATCACGGACGTAGCGGTCCGGGCAGACGGCGCCGTCTACGCCCAGAACTATCCTTGGTACGCGTACCACTACCAGAGCAGCAACGGAGGGTTCACCTGGACGAGGGTCGACGACGCCGAGGGCGGGAGGGTACAGGGCAGCCCGAGCGCTCAGACCCCTGCGGGTACCTACACGATCACCGACGCTGGCATCCTGCTGTCTCGTTCCGACGGTCGGAGGGCGCTCGTCTACTCTGCCGCCTATCTCCGGGAGGAAGCCAACGTCTGGGTGCAGGAGCATGCTACGTCGCACCTGGACGTCAGGAAGATTGCAACAGGACCGTACAGCATCGCCTACCACGAGCCCACCGGGAACGTGGTCGCCGCCATGGGCATCCAGGGTGTCCTCGTCGGCACTCCCGACGGACGATGGACGCCGTACGCTGTCGGCCCCTACACACCCACGGACTTCTCCTTCTCGGGCAAGACCGGTCAACTGCTGTCCAACGCTGGCTTCCTGGCGGGAATGCTCGCCCTCGCGCTGGTCATGACGGGAGCAGCCCTCGTCGCTTCACAATACCGCATGCGCGACGTACCGCTGCTGCTGGGCGTCGTCCTGGCAGCCGTGGCGGTACTGGTGGGCCTGCCTGCCGCCCTCGTCCTGACCGGGAACGAGAACTATCTGAATCTCTTGCTCATATTTCCCCCTGCCCTCTTCATACTCGCCGTCATCTTTGGAGGGGTTGCCCTCAGCATCCTCCCTCCGGAGAGCAGAATGCGAAAGAGCCTGGGGATACTGATGGCCATCCCGGCCCTGATGGCGTCCGCTACCCTGGTGCTCATGTTCGGTGGTTCTGACGCTGAAGCATTCAGCAACTATTTCGTGATCAACTTCATCCTCGGCCTCCCGGCCTTCGTGCTCGGCTTCGGGATGGTGGTGGGCTCTTGGCGGCAACTGAAACACTGGTATGTCGTGGTCCCAACCTTCCTCGGCATGAACGCGCTCGTCGTCCTGCCGTTCATGCTCTGGCTGCACCTCGGGATCGCCCTCGAGCTTGCGAAAGTGTCGGCCATCGTGCTGACCGCTCTGGTAGCCGTTGTCCTGACCGGATACCTGAAACGGCTGCAGCAACCCTCATAAGGGTGTCCCCGATGCGTCTCTATGTCTGACTCCCCTCTCCCGCTGGGAGAGGGGCCGGGGGTGAGGGTGCCCCCATCCTGTGCATCCTGTCCATCCATGTGAAATACTCTCCCGCACCCCGCCCCGCAGAGGAGACCCCCCATGCGACAACGCCCCTTCGGCAGGATCGGCACGGCGAGCGCGCTCACTCTCGGTGGAGGCGGCATCGCCGGCATATGGGGCGAGACTAACCGCGAGGAGTGCGTCGCCACCGTCCGCGAGGCCGTCGACTCCGGCATCGACCTGCTCGATCTCGCGCCGTCGTACGGCAACGGCGAGGCCGAGGAGGTCATCGGCGAGGCGTTCGGCGGCAACGTGCCCGACGGCGTGCGCATCACAACCAAGTGCAGGGTCGGCGATACTCCGCCTGAGCAGGTCTACGACCACCTCTCGGCCAGCCTCGACGGAAGTCTCGAACGCATGCGGCTCGACCACGTCGACGTCATGTTCGTCCACAACGCCGTCACTCTCGACAGCGAGGGCCACGAGCGCCTCACCCCGGCATCCGTCGTCGCCGAGGCGATCGCGCCCGCGTTCGAGCGCCTCATAGCCGAGGGGCGCGTCCGCCACTGGGGCCTCACCGGCATCGGTGAGCCCGACGCCCTCATCCACCTGCTGAACAACGGCCCCCGCCCGGATTACATCCAGTGCATCGCCAACCTGCTCGACTCCCCCGGAGGCCTGCTGCGCGGCGGCATCGCCGCCCGGCCGCGCGACATCATCGCTGCCGCGAACGCGAACGGCACCGCCGTCATGGGCATCCGCGCCGTCCAGGCCGGCGCGCTCACCGACGCCATCGACCGCCCGCTGCCCGACGGCCACTCCGAACTCGCCGACTACGACCGCGCCGCGCCGTTCCGCGCCATTGCCGCCGAGACTGGCAGGTCCGCGGCCTGGCTCGCCCACTGCTACTCGCTTTCCATGGACGGGATCGGCACCGTAGTCCTCGGCGTCAAGAACCGGCAGGAACTCCGCGAGTGCATCGACGCCGAGTCAGCCGCGCCCCTCGACCCCGCCCTCATCGCGCGCATCGACGCAGCCGTAGGCCGCACAGGCTAGTAAGACCGTCATTCCCGCACCGGCCGGGAATCCAGGGTGCGCGGGCAGCGCACGCGGTGGGGCGGGGTGTCCGGTCCCTTCCCTCTTGATGGGGGAAGGTTAGAGCCTGCCCCGTACTTGATGCGGGGATGGGGGTGTACCTGCGGCGAGGTCCGCGGGGGGACTGTCACGCTCAACGAAGCCCGCGGTTCAGCGCGCAGCATCCTCCTGGAGCTGGCCCCCCGGCGCTACTCGGAGGGCGCGTCCACGGGCAGGTCGGTGGTAACGATGGCGAAGACGCCCTCGGCATCGCGCACAGGGACGGACCGGGTCACCATCCATATCTCGCCGCCGCCTGCATCGAAGTAGGGGGCTGTCCAGACGCCCGCACCTGCCGCCAATGGCTCGGCCACCCAGGGTTGCGTCTCGATGCTGTAGGACGGCACGGCGAGGTCGAGAGTGGTGTAGCCGTCATCTGTGCGATGGACGTAGGGACTCGTGGTGATGTTGCCGGCTCGGTCCAGCAGCGCTGCCGCGCTGCCGTAGAACGCAGGGTGCTCCTCCAGATAGGCCCGTAAGCGTTCGTTATACGCTGCGGCATCGGCCGGTCGCTCTGCCGCCAGTTCCGACGCCAGGATATCGAGGGCAGCAACCACCTCGGCCCGAAGAGCCTCTTCGTCCGAGGCCTTCTGGTTGGATGGGTTGGAATCGCAGGCGACGAGCGCGAACACAAGCAGGGTCAGGGCGAGGAGCGTGAGGGCTCGCAAGGGAGGGTGTCTCCGATCGGCGAAGTGGGGGCAAGTCTAGCATAGGCGTAGCCGGACGAAGCCAGCGGCACTACTTCCGTGACACGCCCCCCTTTCGCGGTCGCCCCATGGCCGCGTAGGCTACTCGACGCCTGAACGAGCACCCCCGGTGGCAGAGGGGGCAGCAGGAGTGGAATGTCACCAAATGTCTCAGAATGTCCCACTTGGAACGACAACGGTCGCGCGGTCCACGCCTGCGCTGGCGACATGGAAGAGTGGCCCGAGGAGGACAACGCCGGACATGAGCCCCGGTAGGATGCCGAGCGCAAGCGCGCGGCATGACATAGCGAACGGAGAACCACCGTGACAGACCCGCCAACCCTCAACATCAACCGAGACCGCATCGATGCCGACCTCAGGCGCATCGCGGAGTTCACCGATCCGGACCTGCCGTACACGCGCCGGGCGTTCTCGCGCTACTACGAAGAGGCGCGCGTCTGGCTCGCCGAACGCTTCCGCGACGCTGGGCTCGACACCCGCGTCGACCCTGCCGGGAACCTCATCGGGCGACTCGGAGATGGCGACGGCCCCGTCCTCATGCTCGGCTCCCACACCGACACCGTGGAGTCCGGCGGACGCTTTGACGGCATCGTCGGCGTGCTCGGTGCGCTGGAGGTCGTTCGTTGCCTGCGCGAGTCCGGTGTCACGCTCTCGCGCCCGCTGGAGGTCGTCGACTTCGTCTGCGAGGAGCCGTCCGTTGTCAACCTCAGCCCGCTCGGCAGCCGCATCATGGCGGGCGACGTCACCGCCGACATGGTCGCGCTGGCCACGACGCCCGACGGCAGCAGGCTCACGGACGCGATCAGGCGCCTCGGCGGCGACCCGTCACGGCTCGCCGAGGCCCGCCGGAGCCCCGGCGACATCTACGGGTACCTGGAGATGCACATCGAGCAGGGCCCCGTGCTGGAGCGCGCGGGTATGGACGTCGGCGTCGTCACCATCGTCGCCGCTCCGTGCCGCGCCGTCGTCTCGCTCACCGGCGTCGCCGACCACGCCGGCGCAACTGCCATGGCGGACCGGCGCGACGCCCTCGCCGGCGCGGCGGAGCTCACACTGGCGGTGGAGCGCACCGTCAGCGCGCCGGACATCGTGCAGGAAAGCGTCGGCACCGTCGGCTTCCTGCGCGTCACCCCCAACATGGTCAACGTCATACCGGGCCGCGTCGACCTCACGGTCGAGGTGCGCAGCACGCAGACCGAGGCGCTGCTCTGGGCGCGCGAGGAGATCGAGCGTGCGCTGCAGGACCTCGCCGACCGCCGCGGGCTCGACGCGACGCTCGAGTGGCAGCACCTGGAGGAACCCGTCCCCATACCCCTTCACATGCAGGACGTCGTTGCGGAATCCGCAGAAAGCCAGCGGCTGCGGACCTTGCGCTTGCCGAGCCGGGCATCGCACGACGCCGCCCGCCTCGCGCCCGTGGCGCCCGTGGGCATGGTGTTCATCCCGTGCAGGGACGGCCGCAGCCACTGCCCCCAAGAATGGGCCGAGCTGGACGATATCGTCACCGGTACGCGGGTGCTCGCAGGGGCGCTGCTCAGGCTCGATGCCCAGTCCTGACGCAACCGTTAAAGCAGGCTACACAGATTCGTAACAGAAATGGTTGATTCCGCCATTCTGATGTCGTATACTGTCACCGTCGGCTGAATCGTGGCGCCACCAGAGGACTGCCGGAAACCGAAGACAAGCGCATAGCGAAAGGGCAAGGTAGGAGAGATGTTTGGACTGATCACAGGGATGTACCGCGCGATGGAACAGGGAGCCGCCCTGGCGCACGTAGCAGAGCGCCATGCCGGCAACCCCGCCACGATGGCCGACGCGATCCGCGCTGCACTCTCCTGGCGAGAGAACTTCGCCGCAGGAGAGATGGCGGTAGCGGCGGTGACGCTCACCCCCGCCGCTGAGGTGGAGGAGCGGGTGGCCGCCTAGGCCCCGCGCTCCGCAGGGTGACGATTCGATAAGGAAGGAGGGCGAAAATGATACTGCTCAGGGCTTGTGCCAACTGCGGCGGCGACGTTCAGTGCCGCAATGACATCGATGGCATCGAGTGCCGCTGCCTCCAGTGCGGCCGTGCGCTCGACCTGAAGACTGCCGCCGCCCTCATCATGGAGCAGCGGAAGACCGCTGCGTAGGTCGCCACGAACAAGACGGCACCGGGAGAGCCGGGGCGTTGCCCCGGCTCTTTCGTCGTTCGCGTCCATCATCCCCTCTCCCTTGAGGGGAGAGGGTCAGGGTGAGGGTGAACCGGCGGGGCTGGGGGCGGACATCTCATGCGCAGGCCCGCGCTTCACCACGCGCCCTCGCAGCCCCTTGACTCCGCTCATGGTCAGCTTGTCGAACCACGGAAGGCCCCCTACCAACGTCACGGGCGGGCGGCCAGGCGTGAGCCCGGGGGCCCGAGGGAAGTAGGCTCACTCCCCCGCCACCTCCAGCAGGCGCCTCAGGTCATGCTTCGCCTCCAGGATGTCCCCCCACAGATCGCCGACCTCGGCAAGCCGCTGCTGCACCGTGTCGATGTTGAAGTCGCTCGGGTAGACGTCGCTCAGTTCGTCCCAGCGGAGCGGCACCGACACCGGCGCCCCCGGCAGCGGACGCAACGAGTAGACCGACGCCATGTTCTTCCCCATCACGTTCATGTTGTGGTCCAGGAAGATCTTCCCCGCCCGCTTGCTCACGCTCCACTCCATCGTCAGGTCGCGCGGCCGCTGCCGCAGCAGGAACCGGCCGATCAGCTCGCACGCCTTCCGCGTCACCGCGTAGTCGTACTCCCGCAGGATGGGCACATAGATGTGCAGCCCCGTCTTGCCCGACGTCTTCAGGAACGACGACAGCGACAGCTGGTCGAGCAGGTCTTTGAGCGACAGCGCGACCTCTGCGCCTTTCGCGAACGCCCGCCGGTTCAGTTCCGGCTCCTCCCCCGCCTTCTCCTCGCCGGAGTAGATGTACGGGTCGAGGTCGAACACGATGAAGTCCGGGTAGTTCAGGACGCTCTGCCGCAGCTCCTCCTTGGAGCCGGTGAAACTCTCCCGCAGGTGCGCTGCGTCCGGCTCGATGGCCGTGCGCGACAACCACGGGTGCAGCTCCAGGTCGGCGAGTTGCGCCAGCCAGATGAGCGTCGCAAGGTTGTTCACGACGAGGTAGTCGACGTCGCCCTCCGCCGCTGAGGAGAAAAGCCGCACCGTCTCCGCGAACGGCGGCAGGTCGTGCTCCCACCGCTTCTGGTAGAAGCTCCCGCCGTCTATGCCGTTCGGATAGCGCGTCATCGTCAGCGGCCGGTCCCGCAGGTGCGGCAGCAGGTACGGCGCAACCCGCGCGTAATAGCGGAGCATGTCGCCCTTCGTTACCGCCGCTCTGCTCTCCGTCACAGGCCAGAACACCTTGTCCATGTTGGTGACCGCGAACCGCTGTCCTCCCACCTCGACGTGGCCGTTCTTGCGGATGTGCGCCAGTTGCTCGGCCACGTCACGCGACTCGGCGTGCTCGTCCGGCGCGGCTGCCTCCGCTGTGAAGGATGCCACCGGCTCCGGCGCCTCCCGTACGACAGCCCGGGGTTGCACGTCGTCCCGCAGACCGAGGAAGACGGGCGCGCGCAACACGCCCTCGTCCGTCCACTGCGAGAACTTCACCTGCGCCACCCGCTCGGGCTGCACCCACGTCACCTGAAGGGACTCGAGGTCGGCGGGGACGGCAGGGAACGGGCATGCGTCCGTCTGCAGCGGCTCCAGCGCCGCCAGCGTGCTGCGGAGCGTCTGTTGCGTGAAGCCGCTCCCGGCGCGTCCGGCGTAGGTGAGCGTCCCGCCGTCGTAGTAGCCCAGCGCCACCGCGCCGAACGTCTCCGCACGCTCGCCCTCGCCCTTCGTGTACCCGGCGATGACGAACTCCTGCGAGAGCACCTGCTTGATCTTCAGCCAGTCGCGCGACCGCTGACCAGAGTCGTAGCGCGAGTCCCTGCGCTTGGCGACGATGCCTTCCAGTCCCACCTGTTCCGCCACGCGGAAGAACGCCTCGCCCTCCCCTTCCACGTATTCCATCGAGCGGATGCGCTCGCTTGGGGCGACGGCCAACCGCAGGGCGTGCTTGCGCTGCTGGAGCGGCGCCTGCCGCAGGTCGCGCCCGTCCAGGTAGAGGATGTCGAAGGGGTAGTAGGCGATGGGGGCCACCTTCGCCGAAGCGCTCTCCGCTCCGGGCACCTTGTACATGCCTGCGTTGTTCTGCAGCAGCACGAAGTCCGGCAGGCCGTCCTCTCCAAGCGCGACGATCTCGCCGTCCAGGACCATCTCGCGGTGCGGCAGCACGGACAGGTCGTCGGCGATGCCCCGGAAGTTCTTCGTCATGTCCTTGCCCGTCCGGCTCACCAGCCGCACGTTGCCGTCCTGCAGGAACGCGAGCGCGCGGAAGCCGTCCAGCTTCGGCTCGAACAGCCAGCCGGGCGACGAGAAGACGCCGTCGACCGCGTGCGCGAGCATCGGCTTGAGCGTCCGCGGCATGCGCGCGGGCTTGCCGAACGAGACCACGCCGGCGGCGAGCGACGGGTCCGGCAGCCTGCCAGATTTCAGTTGCTCCAGGGTCAGCCCGCACACGACCGACGTGCCGTCGTCCAGGACGTCGCGCTCGGTGTCGGTGTGAGCATCCCTGTGTTTGATGAGCAGCCACTCGTTCGGGCCGCGGGTCGTCCGCACGAGCGTCCACGAGCCCTGCAGCTTGTGACCGCGCAGCGTGAACGACAGCTTCCCTGCCTCAAGCCCAGCGAGCATCCGGCGCTCCGCTTCCTCGCGGTCGTGCCAGCTGAGCCCGCCCTCGTCGGGGGAGTAGATGCCCATGTCCCAGACGATCACCTGCCCGGCGCCGTAGTTCCCATCGCCGATAACGCCCTCGAACGAGGCGTAGTCGAGCGGGTGGTCCTCGACGAGCACGGCGAGACGCTTCTCTCTGTTGTCCGTCGACGGACCCTTCGGCACAGCCCACGACTTGAGCGCTCCGCCGAACTCGAGGCGGAAGTCGTAGTGCAGGCGTGATGCGGCGTGCTTCTGCACGACGAACGTCAGCGCGCCCGACCGCTGCTCCGGCGCGTGCGGCGCGGGCTCGTTCGTTTCGCTGAAGTCGCGCTTCTCTTCGTACCGTTCCAGCGTCATCGCGTTCCTGATGCTATCTCAGGCGACTATCCCTTCGCCGCCTCTGCCCGCCGGCGCGCAACCGGACGCGTCCCGCTTGCGCCGGGTGCGTCTACTCCCTAAAGTATGCATATCCGCTATGACTTGTGAGGTAACGTCTCGATGAGTGTCCGCACGCTTGCGATCACAGCCGCTATCTGGCTGACCCTGGTTATCTTCCCTTATCTGCTCGGAGTCGTCTGGCTCGGAGGTCCACTCGACAAGAGCTACGTTGTCGCGTTCATGATCTGGTTCGTCATCGCCGCGACGCTCTCCGCGTTGGCGTACGTCATGCACGTCCGGGAGTCGCAGCAACAGCACTGACCCATATCCGTCCTTCAGGGAGGCTGACATGCTCACCCAGGAGATGAACGACCGCGTAACCCGTGTCGGGCCCGGCACCCCGATGGGCGAGTTGATGCGCCGCTACTGGCACCCCATCGCCGGAAGCGTGCAGTTGAACGCCGACAACCCCACGAAGGAGGTACGCCTCCTCGGCGAAGACCTCGTCCTCTACCGCGACGCCAGTGGCACCGTCGGCCTCATCGAACCCTCATGTGCGCACCGCAAGGCCAACCTCTCCTACGGCATCCCGGAAGAGAACGGCATCCGTTGCGCCTACCACGGCTGGATATTCAACGAGAACGGCCAGTGCGTCGACCAGCCGTCCGAGCCGGAGGGCTCCAAGTTCAAGGAGAAGGTGCGCATCAAAGCGTACACCGTGCAGGAGTACGCAGGCGTCGTCTGGGCCTACATGGGACCTGCGCCCGCGCCGCTGCTCCCGCGGTGGGACGTGCTCGAGTGGGAAGGCCACCGCGAGTGGCAGCTGCACGACCTGCCCTGCAACTGGCTCCAGTGCCAGGAGAACTCGCTTGACCCCCTCCACTTCCAGTGGCTGCACCGCTACTTCGGCGGCTGGATGATGAACCGCGGCAAGCCGCCCGAGGAGCGTGACGCCTGGAACGCTACCACCGGCGCGAAGGGCCGCGAGCACAAGAAGATCGGCTTCGACGTGACGGACTACGGCGTCATCAAGCGCAGGCTCGTCGGCGACGAGACCGAAGAGAGCGAGTTCTGGCGTATCGGCCACCCCGTCCTCTTCCCGAACATCCTCCGCGTCGCCCACGGCATGCAGTTCCGCACCCCCGCCGACGACACCCACACGCTCCACGTCTCCATGACGTTCCGCCCGTACGAGGCAGGCGAGACGCCGCAGACCGAGGTCCCGTTCACCGAGATGCCGGTCTTCGACGACAACGGGAAGATCCGCTACGACTACGTCCTCGCCCAGGACCAGCTCGCGTGGATCATCCAGGGCCCCATCTCCGACAGGACGACCGAACGCCTGGGTGTCACCGACGTCGGCGTCATCATGTACCGCCGCTTGCTGGACGAGCAGGCCCGCGTCGTGGAGGAGGGCGGCGAGCCCATGAACATCCACCGCGACGAGGCGGAGAACGAGATCATCATCCTCCCCTGCGAGTACTTCCAGTACCCCGGCTACGAGGGCACCGGCGGGCCGTTCAAGGACCTCCGCCCCGCTCCCGCCGAGGTCGAGGCCGTCCTCTCCGGCGAGGGCGCAGCGCTCAGTGAGTGGGAGGGCGTCCGCACCCTCACCGGCGAAGAGCGCTACGCGTTCAGGTAGACACACACGAATACCACACATCACGGCATCTGATAGCCCCAATGCTAAAGGTAAGGTGGGATGCCCTGTCTGAAGAACGTAGAGGAGGGTATCCGTAATGCGGCGTGTGCCAGGGATAATGGATTTGATAAGCCCGAGCACCATGGCGCGAAGCCGTTACTTACCGCGGAACCTGGCCTCACGAGTACGTAGTGATCAAGAGGGACTGCCAACAGGAGTTGCTCGCTGCGTTCTGCGAACGGATCACGCGGGGTGAAGGCGTCGAATGCTGGTTCTTCCACCAGAAACGGCCATACCTGTTTCTGGGTGACTACAAATACTGGACGATGACGGAGTGCTCGGACATAGACTTGGACGCGGGCGAGGAGGTCCTCAATCGTGCGAGGCTCTACCGTGACCGCAGAGGCTTCATCATCCAAGTTGGTGACACTGGTAAACGCAGGGAGTAGGCGCGTATGGCTGTGAATGAATTAGGCAGGCAGATGTCTGAACTCGGTGTAGTCGAGCCAGTGGACGTCCGCCAGGTTTGGCCCCATGAGGCCCATGATTTCACACCATGGCTTGTTGAGAACCTCGACTTGCTTAGCAAATCACTCGATTTAGACCTCGAGTACGTCCAGAGAGAGGTACCGGTCGGTGATTTCTCTTTGGATATCCTTGCGCGAAACCGAAACAGTGGCGAAGTAGTTGCGATAGAAAACCAGCTTGAATGGACCGACCATACTCACCTCGGCCAGATTCTGACGTATGCGGCAGGGAACGATGCGCGTATCGTAATATGGGTAACGCCCAAGTTCCGAGAAGAGCACCGCGCCGCCATAGACTGGCTAAATCACTGGACGCCTGAAGAGATTGCCTTCTTCGGTGTGGAGGTTAGCGCAATCAGAATCGGCGACTCACTCCCCGCTCCAGAATTTCGGGCAGTAGCGTTCCCGAACGGCTGGTCAAAGCAAGCAAAGCAGAAATCATCAAATGCACTTTCAAGTCAGCAAGAAAAACTGCGCCAGTTCTTTATTCCACTGAGCCAACGGCTACGTGAAAATGGGTTTGCCGACCGTGTCGAAAGATATCAAGGCGTTCCGCGTTTCTTCCCTTCGGGGTTCTACGGCATATCTTACACAGCGGATTTGGGTACACATGTGCGAGCATACATCTGGGTCAATATGGGAAGCGGGCAGGAGAAACACAGATTCTTTGACGCCCTCCAACAATACGCGGAGGAGTTACAGAACCAACTAAGTGTGGAATGGTTTTGGAATAGGCATGGAAACTATGGGTATGCCTCGTGCGGGATCCAAATAGAAGGCTCGATTGACGACCCACAAGAGAAACTCAAGGAACACGAGGCTTGGATACTTGAGCATCTACCGGGACTCAAGAACGTTCTCACTCCATATCTGGAGAAGGTTATGATCGATTTGCAGAGCGAAGAGCCTGTGCCTAGTGAGGAGTAACAGCTGCTGATGGTCTCTGACGCACCGCAGGCACGTGAGCGCCCCTACGTCTGGGTGACGTGGCTGCCGCGCCTGCTCTCCGGCAACAACCGGTGTGAGTGGGCGTCGTGGTTCAAGGCGCAGTACGAAGGCTCCAGCTGGCAGCGAGCGCCGTCGACGTTCGACCATACCCGGTGGGCGCTCGACCACACCGCGCTCCTCCGCGTCGAGCAGAAGCGGCTGGAGGCTGACGGCGCTACGGTGAAGACGGAGCGCCAGAACCAGTTCCGGCTCAGGGGTTGGTACGCCACGCTCAGCGGCATGCCGGACATCGTGTCGCTCGAGGATGGACAGGTCGTCATCCACGACGTGAAGTCAGGGGAGCCGCACGCCTACCACGCCATACAGGTGATGCTCTACATGTGGGCGTTCCCGCTCGCGCGGCGCGAGTACGCGGGCATGCCGGTGTCAGGGCGCGTCGTCTACGAGGACCATGCCGTCGAGGTACCGGCCTCCGCCATCGACACCACCTTCATCGACCGCGTCGCCGACCTCATCAAGCGGCTCGCCGACACGGACCAACCGCCGCCTCGCACTCCCAGCGCGTCCGAATGCGCCTTCTGCGACATCACGGCCGCCGACTGCCCCGACCGCATCGAGGAAGACGTGGCTGAGGGTGAAACGGAACTGTTCTAGGCGCTACGCCATCCGGAAGAAGCGCGCCATGTTGTCGCCGAGGATGTCGCGCTTCGCCTCGTCGCTCAGGCCCTCCATCGTCTCGATGCCGGACGCCGTGTTCGGGAACGTCGACGGCGGGTGCGGGTAGTCGCTGCCGACGATGAAGTTCTTGCTGCCGATGGTGTGCACCGCGCCCACGATCGCCTGCTCGTCCGGCTCGACCGCCACGAGGCAGCTCCTCGCGAGCAGTTCGCTCGGTGGCTCGTCGCAGCGTGCGCACTGCGGTTCGATCTGGTAGACGCGGTCCAGCGTGTACATGACCCACGGCAGCCACGAGCCGCCGGCCTCGAAGAACGCCATGCGCAGGTTGGGGAACTCCTTGAGCACTCCGCCGAGGGTCAGGCTCGCCATCGACACCATGTACTCGAACGCGAAACCCAGGTAGTTGCTGATGTGCAGCCGCCGCATCCGCTCCCAGCCCAGCGTGAAGTTCGTCGGGATGTGGTCGTTCACCTGGCACTGGAACGGGTTGCCGTGCACGTAGAGCGGAACGTCCAGCTCTGCGACAGCCTCCCAGAACGGGTAGAGCTCGATGCTGTCCCAGTTCTTGCCGCGCCAGTTGCTGTTGATGGTCAACGCCTGCAGCCCCAGCTCCCTCACGGCGCGGCGCGCTTCGATCGCGCACGCCTCCACCGACTCCGTACCGAACGGCACGACGCCCGTCCCTATCAGTTGGTCCGGGTACTGGCGCTGCGCGTCCGCGGTAGCGTTGTTGTAGGCCATGCAGAGCGCCAGCCGCAGGCCGGGGTCCCACTCGCGTTCGACCGGAGAGCCGAACGGGTTGCCATAGATGCCGTCCGGGATGAGCACCTGCATCTCGAAGCCGGTCTCCGGCAGGAGCTTCACACGCTGGTCGGCGACGCCGTGGCCGATGGGCCCGCCGCGCTGTCCGGTCACCGCCGCCGTGGGGTTGATCGCGCCCGTGCGCTGCCCCGCCGCCGACGCGCGGAAACCGCCCCGCCGCGCCTCCCGGTCCGAGAAGAACAGTGCGTCGCGCAGCAGCATGTCGAGCGCCTGCTCGGAGACGCCTATCGTCTCGCTCACGCCGGTGAAGTCCGGCGGCGGGAAGAAGTGGCTGTCGCCGTCTATCCTGCGCGTCTTCGTCTGCTGGGGGGCTGTGTCGACCATGCTGCGCCTCCGCCTGCCGGTGTACTGCGCCCCTATCTTACTCTCACATCGATGCCGCGGCGCACCTACTCCCGCACGAGCGCATACAGGAACACGTCTATCGTCTGGCCGTCCTTCGTGGCGCTCTTCCGCAACTGTCCCTCCAGGGTGAAGCCGCACTTCTCGAGGACGCGCGTCGAAGCCGGGTTCCACTCCTTGACCAGCGCGTAGAGCCTGACCAGGTCGAAGGTGGCGAACGCGTATTCCGTCATCGCCCGGAGCGCATGGGTGGCGATGCCCTTCCCCCAGAACGGCTCTCCCAGCCAGTACCCCACCTCCGCGGAACGCCGGTAGACGTCACTCTGGAGCCTGAGCCCGATCGCGCCGATGGCCTCGTCGGCGCTCGCGATGGCGAGGTCCGTTGGCGGGTCTCGGTCCTGCTGCAACTGCACCCACGACGCAGCATTCTCCATCGTGTAGGGGTACGGGAAGATGTCCTTGAGGTTTATCCAGATGTTGCGGTTGTTGGCGTACTTCACCAGCGCAGGCTCATCCCCATCGCGCCAGGGACGTAGCACACAACCGCCTGCCGGTATCTCCATGGGACGCCTCAGAACCCGGCCGCCATCACTTCGACGACGCGGTCGTACAGCGCGTCGGGGTCGTGGCCCGCGGCCTGCAGGTGCCGACGCGTCATCCGGTTCACGAACGAGAACGCCGCTTGCATCACCAGCATCCCCTTGCCGTTCAGCGTCTTGCGACCCGACAGCCGCGCCTGGCGCAGCAGCACCGTCTCGTCCGGCGAATACACCGCGTCCACGAACGCCGCGTCCGGCTTGCACATGGCTATCGCCGCAGCAGACCGCGCGTTGTTCTCCGCTATCGCCCTGTACGACTTTGCGAACCACGTCTGCCAGAACGAGGCTCCGCCGTCGCCCTCCGGAACGACCGTGGGTGTGGCGGGTGCAAGCGATGAGAACGCTTCGAGCGACATCGCCTCGCCGTTACCGAGCCGCCGTACCCCGGACTGGCCCACTGTCGAAGCGTTGACGATGACGTCCATGCTCCAGGCCGCATCGAGTGCCAGCTCCTGGTTCGTGGCGGACACCTTCGCGCCGGTAGCCGCGGCCGCCTGCTTCGCCAGCTCCTCGGCGCGCTCCAGCGAGCGGTTCGTCAGCAGCAGCGAGCCGTCGCCCACCTCGCGCGCCAGCGCGAACGCCGACGCCCGCCCCGCGCCGCCCGCGCCCAACAGCAGCACCCGCTTGCCCGCGAGCGTCGGCAGGAACGGCCCGGACTGGCCCGGCAGCGTCCGCAGCATGCTCGCGATGAGCCCGTCGGCATCCGTGTTGAATCCGATGAGCCTGCCGTCCTCGGCCTGCATGAACGTGTTGACCGCGCCGATCTCCCGCGCGATGGGGTCGATCTCGTCGAGCAACGGCATGATGGCCAGCTTGTGCGGCACCGTGACGTTGGAGCCCATGAAGCCGGGGTACGCCCGCGCCGCCTCCACGAACGCAGCGAGGTTCTCCGGGCGCACGTCGAACGGGCAGTGCACCGCGTCGAGGCCGATGTCGCGGAACGCCGCGTTCCACATCGCCGGGCTCCGCGAGTACTTGGACGGCGACTCGCCCATCGAGCCGGACAGCAGCGAGCGCTCCCCCACCTCAGCGGTCAGCGGGTTATCGAGATAGCGTTGCAGGTCTTCGAGCGTGCTCATGGGTCGAGTCTATCAAAGCAGTCCCTCTCCACTTGAGGGTTACGCTTCAACCTGCTCCGCGCTGCCGTACATGCTCTGCAGCAGGTCGAGGAACGCGGTCACGAGCGGGCCGTACGACGACGCCTTCCGCACCATTGCCGCCGTCGGCAGCGTGATGCGATGCCCCTCCTCCAGTTGGACGTGCGCCAGTGTGCCCATGCGCAACTCACGCTCCAGCGACTTGTACGGCAGGAAGCTCACGCCCAGCCCGCGCTCGATCATCCGCTTCGTCGACTCGATGCTGTCCAGGTCCATCGCGATGTTCGGCACGATGCCTGCCTCGCGGCAGACCCGGTCCATCAGCACGAAGTATGTGCTCTCCTTGTCGTAGATGATGAGCGGCTCCGACCCCACCTCGTAGATGCTTGCGCGCCCGTCCAGCGCGAACCGGTGCTCCGGGTGCGTCACCAGCACGATCTCCTCGTCGTACAGGTGCGTCGTCTCCACCTCCGGATGGTTCAGTTCCCGCGACACGCCCACCTGTATCTGCTCCGACAATACCCACTCCAGCACTTCCGACGAACGCCCCGTCTTGATGGCCACGTCCACGGCGGGGTAACGCTCGTGGAACTGCTCGAGGATGCCGGGCAGCACTGCCGACGATATGCCGCGCGCCGCCCCGATGTGCAGCCGTCCCGTCGCCGCAGTGCGGCTCGACGTGACCGTCTCCCTCCCGCGCTCCAGCGTGTCGAGCGCCCGCTGCGCGTACGGCAGGAATGTGCGCCCCGCCTCCGTCAGCCGCACTCCTCTGCCGATGCGGCTGAACAGCGGCTCGCCCAGGTCGTTCTCCAGCAGGAGGATGCGCGTGCTGAGCGTCGGCTGCGTGATGCCCAGAGCCGAGGCCGCGCGACTGAACGAGTGCATCTGCACCGCCGTCAGGAACGCCTCCAACTGGCCTATCTCCATGCTCCGTCCTCTGCGCCCCGCCAGTCTTGGAGCGACAGGATATAGTAACCAGGCGCCACGCCGGGGACGGGTGTCTGACCCCCTCTCCCTCGAGGGGAGAGGGTTGGGGTGAGGGTGAACCGGCGGGTGAGAGGCGGCTCGCCAAGCGGAGCCACGCAAGGAGAACGCAGATGCCAGACCTCACGAAGATCGGCCTCATCACGTTCGGGGAGAACGCAACGGTCGTGCTCGGCAGAACGGGCGGCCTCTTCGAAGCGCAGGGGCTCGAGGTCGAGGTGACCCGCACCCCGAGCTCCACCGAGCAGATGCGTGGCCTCATCCAGGGGCGCTGGCAGATCGCCTCGACGGCCTTCGACAACGTCCTCGCGTGGTCGGAGCGGGAGGGGCCGGAGGTTGTCGCCATCGCCAGGGCAAGCACCGGCGTGAACCTGCCGGTCTACGTCCGACCCGAGATACAGACGTGGGACGACCTGCGCGGGAAGGCGCTCGCGGTCGACGCAGTCGATACCGCTTACGGGCTCGTCCTGCGCCGCATCCTGCAGGAGCACGGGCTGGAGCTCGACCGCGACTACACGTTCGTCCCCGCCGGCGCCACCGGCTACCGGCTCGAGTCGATGGAGAAGGGCGAGACGTTCGCGGGTGTGCTCAACCCGCCGTGGAACGCCCGCGCCGAGGAGGCAGGGATGCGGCTCATCGCCCGCCACTCGGACGTCGTCCCCGGCTACCCCGGCGGCGTGATCGCCGTCAGCCGTCCGTGGGGCGAGGCGAACCGCGGCATCGTGGTCGGCTTTCTCCGGGCGCTGCTCGACGCCGCCCGCTGGGCGGCCGACCCGTCGCGTCGGAGCGCGGCGGTTGCGCTGGTGGCCGGTGCGTCGGACCTCAGCGAGGAGCGGGCCGCGCGAGAACTGGACGACATCCCCAGCCCCATGCGCCCGGAGCCTGAGACGTTCGCCATCCCGCTGGAGATACGCCTCCGCTTCGGCCTCACCCCGCCCCACGGCCCGGACATCGCGTCCTACTTGGACCACTCCTACTTGGAGGAGGCGCAGGCGTAGCGCAAACCGGGTGCCATTCTCCCGTTGACCCGCCGCGCTCCGCACACCTAGACTGAACCTGCTCCGGGGGTGCACATGGCCCGTGCGATATGGAAAGGCGCGATAAGTTTCGGGATGGTCGCCATCCCGATGAAGCTCTATATCGCCACCGAGAGCAAGGACATCGGCTTCGTCCAGCTCCACGACTCCTGCCACACCCGCCTCAAGCAGAGGCGCTGGTGCCCCTCCTGTGAGGACGAGGTCGAGTACAGCGAGGTCGTCCGGGGCTTCGAGTTCGCCCGCGACGAGTACCTCGTGATGGAGCAGGAGGACTTCGACAACCTCCCGCTCAAGACCACCCACACCATCGACATCCTCCGGTTCGTGGACATCGCCACCATCGACCCCGTCCACTACGAGAAGAGCTACTACATCGAACCCGAGAGCGTGGGCGTGAAGCCGTTCGCCCTCCTGAAGAAGGCGCTGGAGGCCACGGATCGCGTCGCCGTCGCCAAGGTCGCGCTCCGCAACAAGGAGCACCTCTGCCTCATCCGCCCGTACGTCGACGGCCTCATCATGGAGACGATGTACTACCCGGACGAGATACGCGGCACCGCCGAGCTCGACCTTCCCGGAGAGGTCGAGCTGAGCGAGGCCGAACTCCAGATGGCGGTCATGCTCATCGACCAGCTCACCGGCGAGTTCCAGCCTGCCGAGTACCGGGACGAGTACCGCGACGCGCTCCAGCAGGTGATCGAGGCCAAGCTCGGCTCCGGCGCGCCCATCTCCGCTGCCCCCGAGGCGCCGCAGGGCAAGGTGCGCGACCTCATGGAAGCCCTGCGCGCGTCCATAGAAGCCGCCCGCGCGCCAACTTCCGACGCGGAAGCAGAGGAGCCCGCCGCCACAGGCAAGGCGAGGAAGGCTTCCTGACCCCCATGGCGACCACCTCCCACGTCGACTCCGAGCGCACGCCGCTCGCGTTCGGCGTGATCGAACCCATGGTCCCCACGCCCTCACCGGAGCCGACCGACGCACCCGACCGCCTCTACGAGATCAAGTGGGAGGGTATCCGCGCCATCTCCACCGTCAGCGGCGATGAGGTGCGCATGCACACCCGCGGCGGGACCGACATCACCGGCGCCTTCCCTGATGTGGCCGACGCCCTGCGGAATGCGGTCGGCGGCGCCAGCGCCGTGCTCGACGGCGAGCTCGTCGCGCTCAGCGACGACGGCATCCCGGAGCGACACGCCGTGGTCGAACGCTGGCTCGCCGGAACTGACGCCGTGCACCGCACGCCGGTCAACTACGAGGTGTTCGACATCCTCCACCTGGACGGCCGGTCGCTCCTGGACCGCCCGCTCTACGAACGCAAGGCAAGCCTGCACGACGCACTGAGGCCTAACGCCACCGTCCACGTCTGCCACTTCGAGGAGGGCGAGGGCGTGGCGATGTACGCCGCCGCGCGGGAACTCGGCCTGCACGGCATCGTGGCCAAGGACAAGCACAGCCTCTACGAGCCCGGCAAGCGCTCCCGCCACTGGCTCTCCACAAAGAACGCCCGCACCATGAACCTCGTGGTTGGGGGCTATACCTTCGGCGGCAGCAAGCGGCCCTTCGACTCGCTCCTGCTCGGCGTCTTCGAGGACGGACGGCTCCGCTTCACCGGCGCTGCCGGCGCGGGCACGGCGCGCGGCGACCAGCGCCTCCTGCACCAGACGCTCTCGCGGTTGCACTCCGACCGTTGCCCCTTCACCCAGGAGCCCCGCGTAAGCCTCTTCTCCCACTGGTGCGAGCCGTCCCTAGCGGTCGAGGTCGAATACGGCGAGCGCTCCCCGGACGGCACGTTCCGCTTCCTCGTCTTCAGCTCGCTCCGCCCGGACATCGACCCACACGACTGCGACGCGCTCTCACTCGCGTCCTAGCAATCCCCTCTCCTGAGGGAGAGGGTTAGGGTGAGGGCCCTGCGGGTGGGCACGGGTCTGGTACCTCTCCCTACAAGGGGAGAGGGTGAGGGCGAGGGTACTCCGGGGTGGGGCGGTTCGCGAACCGCCCCTACAACCCGCCGAGCCAGTCCATGAGCACGCCCGCCGCCTCGTCCCACACGTCCTCCCGCGAGCGCCCGCTCGACTTGAGCGTCGCGAAGCCGTGGTCCGCGCCGTTGAGCAGGTGCACACGCGCACCCGGCACGAGCGCCGCGACGGCGGCCAGTTCATCCGGCGTGGCGAATGTATCGCGCGTGCCGGAGCAGAACAGCGTCGGACACGCGATACCGGGCAGGTGCGCGGTGCGCAACTGCTCCGGCTTGCCCGGCGGATGCGCCGGGTAAGCGAACAGCGCCAGCGCGTCCACTGATGCGTCCTCCGACGCCAGCACCGACGCGATGCGTCCGCCCAGCGATCTCCCGCCGATCGCGGTTCGCGTGCCGTCCTGGCGCGCCGACTCCAGCACTGCGCGCCAGGTTGCGAGGAGCGTTGCGGGGCTGTCCGGCCTGCGGCTGCCCGCCTCCTGGTAGGGGAACTGGAAACGCACGAGCGATATGCCCGCATCCGGCAGCCGCTCAGCGAGCCGCCGGCCGAACGGGTCGCGCAGGTTCGACCCCGCGCCGGGAGCGTAGACGAACGTCCAACCCGCCCCTTCGACGGCGTTCCTCAGAACGCTCACTCCGCCAACGTGGTCGAGCGTCTCAGCCACCGGACTCCCCGTCACCCTGGCCGCCGCCGAACCCTCCCCCGAAGCCGCCGCCTCCCCCGCCGGTCCGCACGCTCGCGGCGGACAGGCTGCCGTCCGCCTCGCGCTGCACGAACACGGTCACGCTTGCACCTGCCATCAACTCGCCAGGCGCCTCGGCGGCCGTTGTGGTGATGCGCACCGGCGTGTCGTCCGAAACGGCGAACTCCGCCGAACCATCCTCTGCCTCGAGGGTCAATACGCCATCCGCGAACGATGCGATCGACCCCATCACCACCGCGGCGAAGCCGCGCCCGCCGCCTGCTCCTTGTCCGGCCCCACCCGCCACGATGGCCGCAGCAGCCAGTCCGCCCGACTCATCCGGACGCGCGACGACGGAGACCTCGGCGCCCTCCACCAGATAGGCCCCGGAGTCGGACACCGCCTTCGTCGCGTTGACCGGCGTATCGTCGGGGACCGCCACGGCGGCCTCGCCGTCCGGCGTCTCCAGCCGCAGTGTCCCGTTCTCGAACGAGACGACCGTACCCGCCAGCGGCTCGGCGTTCCGCGCGCCCGCGTCCTGCGTGCCCGCTCCCGCTCCGGCTTCGGGGGCACCTAGCGTTCCTCCACTCGCCAGTCCCTGCAGGACCTCCGGCGGTATCTGGCCGGAATCGATGGCCATCTGTACCTGGGCGCGCGCCATCGCCGCTGCTTCGGGGTTGCTCTCCAGTTGCCGCCGCTGCTCGTCCGACAGTGTCGCCGCCAGCACGTCGTCCACCGAGGGTTGCCCGCCGGTCGGCCGGGCGCGCCCGGTCCCGGCCCCTGTCTCCACTTCCTCGCCATCCGCGCCCGGCGCAACGAGCTCCGCCGTCTCGGGCGCCTGTTCCTCTTCCGTCGTCGGGAACAGTTGCGCAGCGCCATAGCCCACTCCTGCCCCCACGAGGGCGAACAGCAGCAACGTCAGGATGAACCCTCTCGCACCCATCAGTGTGCACCTCCGCTATTCATGCCGCAGCGCCTCTATCGGGTGCAGCTGCGCGGCCCGCGCCGCCGGATAGATGCCGAAGAACAGCCCGATCCCCGCCGACACCACCAGCGCCAGCGCCGCGATGTCGCCGCTGAACACCGTCATGAGTTCCGAGCCCGCCAGCGAGAACCCGTCCAGCACCCGGGAGGCCACCACGCCTGCGCCGACGCCCAGCAGACCCCCGCCAAGGCTCAGCAGCACCGCCTCCGTCACGAACTGCGCGAGGATGTCGCGCCGTTTCGCCCCGAGCGCCTTGCGGATGCCGATCTCCCGGGTCCGCTCCGTCACCGACACCAGCATGATGTTCATGATGCCGATGCCGCCAACGATGAGCGAGATGCCCGCGACCGCCCCCAGGAACACGGTCAGCGTGCCTGTCGCCTCGCTCAGCGTATCGATCACCGATTGCTGCGTATCGACCGTGAAGTCGTCCGTATCCGTGATCTCGTGCCGGAGACGCAGCACCGTCGTCGCTTCCTGCTGCGCCTCGTCTATCCGTTCGCCGTCCGCCTGGATATTGATGAGATCGACCGTGATGGCGCCCTCTGTCGTGCGCTGTCCGCTCAGCCGGAAGAACGCCGTGGTGAGCGGCACCAGCACGCGACTGTCCTCGTTCCCGAACGCGTTCGCTCCCTTGCTCTCCAGCACCCCGACGACCGTGAAGCGCAGGCCTGAGATGGCGATGTCCACCCCCACCGGGTCGCGTTCGCCGAACAGCTCCTCCGCGGTCTGCGAACCCAGCACCGCTACGTTCTTCCGGTTCTGTACGTGTGCCGGTGAGATGAACTCGCCCGACGCGACCTCGAAGTTCCGCACCTCCGCGAACTCCGGCGTTACGCCTGCAACCTGCGCGAACGACTCCGTGGACCGGTACGTCACCGATCCGGCCGTGGACACTTCCGGGGCAACGCTCACGATGGACGGCGCGAACACCGGGTCCTCCAGCGCCAGCGCGTCCTCCAGGGTCAGTTCGCCGTCCAGGGGCCGCACGTAGAGCAGGTTGGAGCCGAGCGATTCGATGCGGTTCGTTATGTCCTCCTGGGCGCCGCGTCCGATGGACATGAGCGCGATCACCGCCGCGACACCGATGATGATGCCCAGCAGCGTCAGCCCCGTGCGCAGCCGGTTGCCGCCGATGGAGGACCACGCCGTACCGATGAGGGCGAAGGGCGTCATGCCGTCACGCCCTCCTGCGCCTGCAGCGGCTCCGCGACCCGTTCGTCGCCCACGATGAGCCCGTC
The DNA here is from genome assembly GCA_965220225.1 of Dehalococcoidia bacterium. Classification (GTDB taxonomy): domain Bacteria; phylum Chloroflexota; class Dehalococcoidia; order Lucifugimonadales; family Australimonadaceae; genus Bin16. Next base: position 140,127 of record OZ244813.1, read on the forward strand.
GCGCAGGGAGACGATGCGCTGCGTGTGCCGCGCCACGTCGGCCTCGTGCGTCACCAGCGCCACGGTCAGCGCTTCGTCCCGGTTCAGCCGCTGCAGGATGGCCATGATCTCGCCGCTGGAACGGCTGTCGAGCGCTCCCGTCGGTTCGTCCGCGAGCATGATCGCCGGGCCCTTCACCAGCGCCCGCGCTATCGCAACCCGCTGCTGCTCGCCGCCGGAGAGTTCCAACGGACGGTGCTTGTAGCGATGTCCAAGCCCGACCGACTCCAGCGCCCGGAGCGAACGAGCGCGCGCGTTCCGCCGGTCGCCGTACTGCAGCGCCAGCTCCACGTTCGCCAGCGCGGAGAGCCGGGGCAGCAGGTTGTACGTCTGGAAAACGAAGCCGATCTTGCGGTTGCGCGCCGCAGCCAGCCGCGCGTCGCCCCAGCGGCTCACCTCCTCGCCCTCCAGCAGGTAGCTGCCGGAGGTCGGCGCGTCCAGACACCCGATGATGTTCATCAGCGTGGACTTGCCCGAGCCGGACGGCCCCATGATGGAGACCATCTCCCCCTGTTCGACCGCGAGGCTCACGCCGTTCAGCACCGGTACGTCCAGCGCTCCCAGCCGGTACGTCTTTCGCAGGTCGGTCACCTCTATCAGGCCCGCCACGGCTATCCGCCTCCGCCCTGCCGTGGGCGTCCCTGTCCGCCGCCGAACACGGCCCTGAACCCGCCTCCCGGTCCGGTGTCTGCCGACGCAGGCTCCGGCATCACCACCTGCTCGCCCTCGGACAACCCTTCCAGCACCACCACCCAGAAGTCGTCGCTCGGCCCGAGCGTCACGCCGCGTTCTTCGACAACGCCGTCGACCGATACCCGCACTACCGGCGAGAGGATGCTTCCGGTTACCGACGAGGTCGGTATCAGGAGCACGTCCCTGTGCTGGGCCAGCACGAGTTCCGATACCGCGCTCAGCCCGTCGCGCAGCGTCAGCCCGGCGGGAACGTCCAGCCGTATCGTCACCGGGAACGTCACCACGCCCGACTGCCCCGACGACGATGCGGCGCCGATCTCCACGATCTCACCGGTCAGCGTCTGCCCTTCGAGCGCGCTCAGGCTTACCGACGCCAGCATCCCCACCGACACCGCCAGCACGTCCACCTCGTCCACCGAGCCATCGACCTCCACCACGGACGGGTCGAGGATGGTGATGGACGGCTGCTGTTGCCCGCCCTGTTCGTTGAGGCGGTCCCCTACCTCCATCGAGACGTCCTCCACGATGCCTGACACCGGCGCGGTCAGCACCACGTTCTCCGCGTTCTCCAGCGCCTCGGCGAGGGCGTGCTCCGCCACCGCAAGTTCCGAACCCAGCAGTTCTACGTCCAGCGACTCCGCCTCCGCGGTCAACTCCGCCGCCGCGTCCTCGTCTGCGGCCAGCGCGTTCTCCGCTTTCTCCACTGCCTCTTCAGCCGACAGGACGTCCCGGGCTGCCTTCGCCAGCGTGTTCTCCAGCGCCGCGCGCGCGTCGTCCGCCGCTGCACGGGCGTCATCTACCGCTGCACGAGCGTCTTCCAGCGCCATCCACGCCTCGTCCATCTCGTGCTCCGCGCACCGGCCCTCGTACGGCGGGCCGTCGGGACACGTGCCCGCCAGCCTGCCGACGTACAGCGTCTTCCAGGCGAAGACGACAAACTCGTCCCACAGCGTCGCCGGGTCGTCGTCCGGCGGGTCCATCCAGGACAGATCGTGGTCCAGCACCTGGCGGTCGTCGAACAGCACGTCGAGGTCCAACTGCCACCCGTCGAGCACTTCCGAGGGCTCGTGCTGCGTGTTCACGCTCGACGCCGGAACGCCCAGCCACTGCGTGAACGTCGCCGCGTACTCCTCCGCCATCTCATCCACCACGTCGAGCGCGTCCTGCACCTTCTCATCCGCCGACGCTATCGCGTCCCTTGCGTCGGACTCGTCCCGCGCTGCGTTCTCTTTCGTGAGTTCCAGGTCGGACTGCGCGTTCTCCAGCCCCCGGCGGCTGAGCGCTACCGCATCGCTCGCCTGTGCTATCTCGGTAGCATCCGGTAACCCGAGCGCGTCGGCCAAGGCCTCCTGGGCGTCCCGGACGTCCACCTCCGCCTTCGCAACGTCCCGCTCGAGCGACGCCATCGTTGCCGCGTCGAGCCGCGCAAGCACGTCGCCCGCGCGCACCACGCTCCCCACGCTCACCAGCACTTCGCCAATCTCGCCCGCGACCGGGAACGAGACATCCTCGCGCAGCGGGAACACCACAGTCCCGCTCGTGGCGATGGCGTCGGTCAGCGTCCCGCGCTGCACCGGCACGAGTTGCTCTCCCTCGGCGAGTCCTCCCGTGGGGGCAGTCGACCGTTCCGGCGCGTAGAAGTAGGCGGCGAGTCCCGCGCCGACCAGGACTGCGATCAGTATCGGGACCTGCCAGACGTAGAAGGGTCCTGCCTTCGCGGACAAGAAACGCATGCCGTGCTCCTCGAGACCTGCGCGGAGGATGATACCGTCCTGAACGCAGCGAGTGCGGCGGACTCCGCTGCAAACTCACCTACGAAAGCGGGGCGGCTTCGGATTCATCCGTCGAACGGGTGGTCCCGTGGAGAGCGGTACTAGTACTCCGCGTCGGGCAGCAGGCGCGGCACGCCCGGGTCCGGTACGACCTGCCCCGCGTTCAGCACGCACGCGAGCATCGAGTAGTAGCCGGCCGTCGCGGTCAGGTCCGTTACCGTTCGCGTCCCGAACTGCTCCTGCGCCTGCTGGAACACGTCGTCCGGCACACGCCCGTTCTCCAGGAGCGAACTCACGTAGCGGAAGACCAGAGCCTCGTCGCCGGACAGTCCGTCGGGCGCCGTCCGGTCCCGCACGGCAGCGATCGTTTCAGCGCTCAGCCCCTCGCCTTCGCCGATCGGCTGGTGCGCGGTCCACTCGAACTGGCAGTTCCACTCTCGCGCGACCGTCAGTATCGCCAGCTCCCGCAGGGCGCCGTCGAGGGTGTTCTCGAAGCGGACGTAGGTCCCCACGTGCGCGATGCGCTGCGCGAGGTCGGGGCTGTTCAGCAGCACCGTGAATGGTCCGACCACGTGCCCCCGGCTCCCGGCGATGTAGTCGTAGTGCTGTTGGTGCTCCGGGAGCACCTGCTCACGGGTGGTGACTTGCGGGAATCGCGCCATGGGGTACTCCTTCTTCCGGGGCCGGCCGGCTGCCTACAGGTAGCCCAGCTCCATCGCCCGCTCTTCGTCCAGCAGCGCCTCGGAAACCTGTCTGCCGGAGCGTTCGTCGTGGAAAGGCTGCCGGTACAGGACGCCCTCGTCGCACAGGTCGCCGATGGCGTCCCGCTTCTCCTTGGCCGTTCCGGGGATCGCCTGCCTCGGGTCCTGGCACCAGGAATCGATGATGCGCAGGCTCCAGTAGTGCAGGGGCGCCGGCCCGCGCTGCACCATCGCGACGATGGCCGCCTTCAACTCGTCCGGGTCGACGCTCTCCACTTCAGGCGTCTCGTAGTGGTCGGTCTCGTTGCCCGCCGCCGCGACCAGGTCGTTGCTCACGCTCTCCGGCACGCTGCAGATGATGACGCGCTGGCCGAAGCGGTTCTTCACCTGCGTGACGAGCCGCATGTAGTCCGCGTCGCCGGACACCATCAGGAAGACCTTCTCCTTCCCTCCCGTGTCGGCGTCGAACGCTTCCACCATCATGTCGAGCGCAAGCGCCATGTCAGCCGCGTTCTTTACACGTTCGATCTGCTGCCCGGCCTTCGTTACGAGCGATCGCTTCACCGGGATGTTGATCGCCTCGATACCGCACATGGACAACTGGCGCGTTATCTCGGACGGATGCTCGCTGAAGTCCGCGTACGCGCGCATCATCGTGGGGCGCCCGTACTGCTGCGCCTTCTCCACTATCTGCCTGAAGTCCGGCTCCATCCCGTAGTGGTTCAAGAGACCGTAGCGGAGATTCTCCAGATCGATGAAAACAGCTACCTCCCCAACCATAGAAGCCATCTCCTTTCACTCTTCTTCCTCTACTGAAAAGCCACCCTGCTCAGAAAGCGCGCGCATTGTACACAAAGAAGCACGCGTGCGTTGTGCGTGCTCCAGTGCATCCTGTCCGGTACGCCTGCGACAAGCCGCTCATGCAGGCGTTCCCCCGCGCTATAATGCGCCCGCCGCGTCCTTATGGGCGCGGCCACGCGCGCCCGAGCGCAGGAGCAAGCCGATGCCCGAGATGACCGGTGGTCAGGCCCTGATCCGCTCCCTCTACCGCGAGGGCGTTCAGGTCATCTTCGGCATCCCCGGCGTGCAGATGTACCATGCGGTCGACCCCATCCTGGACGAGCCCGGGATGCGGTTCATCACTGTCCGCCATGAGCAGGCCACGGCGTACATGGCCGACGGCTTCACCCGGGCGGGCGGCGGCACCGGCACCGCCATGGTCGTCCCCGGCCCCGGCCTGCTCAACGCCTCAGCCGCCATCGGCACCGCCTACGCGGCATCGTCCCCCATCCTCGTCGTATCCGGCCAGGTGGACCGCGACCTCATCGGCGTCGACCGCGGCATCCTCCACGAGGTCAACGATCAGATGGACGCCATCCGTCCCGTGACCAAGGCGGCCTACCGCGTCCTCAACGCAGCGGATGTCCCCGCCGCCGTCCACGAGGCGTTCCGCCAGCTCCGGACCGGACGCCCGCGACCTGTGGAGATCGAGATCCCGCCCGAAACGCTCGCGGAGGTCGCCGACATCGACCTCATCGAACCCGGCGACTACCGGCGCGAGGCCGCGTCCGACGCCGACGTCGAACGCGCTGCCCAGGTGCTCGCGCAGGCGAAGAACCCGCTGATCTGGGCAGGCGGCGGCGTCATGTCTTCCGGCGCCTCCGAAGCCCTGCTGCGCGTCGCCGAGCACCTCCAGGCCCCGGTGATGACCACCCACGAGGGCAAGGGCGCGATACCGGACTCGCATTACCTCAGCGTCGGTTCCCTCAAGTCACGCGGCGACGCCTTCCGCGACCACCTCAAGCACCACGACGTCTTCCTCGCCGTTGGCACCCGGTTCGCCACCGCCATGCTCACCCACGACGCGCAGGTCGTGCAGATAGACGTGGACCCGGACGAGATCGGGCGCAACTTCGCCAACACCGTCGGCGTGCTCGGCGACGCGAAGGGCTCGCTCGAGAAGCTTGCCGACGCCCTCGCCGGCGCGATGTCCCCAGCCGAGAGCAAGCGCGAGATGCTGGACAAGGTCCGTGCCGCCCGCTTCGGGCCCACGCTCCGCATCGACCCTCTGGACGCCTACATGAACGCGGTCCGCGCGGCCATCCCGCCGGACGGCATCCTCGTCGCGGGCGTAACGCAGCTCGGCTACTACAGCAGGCTCTTCTACGCCGTCGAGCAGCCCGGCACGTACCTGACCTCCTCCTACTTCGGCAATCTCGGCTACGCCTGGCCTACTGCGCTCGGCGCGAAGACGGCGCAGCCGGACAAGGCCGTGGTCTGCATCTCCGGCGACGGCGGCTTCCTCTTCAACTCACAGGAACTCGCGACCGCCGTGCAGCACGGCATCAACGCCATCGCCGTCGTCTTCAACGACAACGCCTACGGCAACGTCATGCGCGATCAGGCTGACCGCTTCAACGGCCGCGTCATCGGCTCCAGGCTCCACAACCCGGACTTCGTGAAGCTCGCCGAGGCCTACGGCGCGCGCGGGCTCCGCGTCGAGAGCGCCTCCGCCCTCGAAGCTGCCCTCCGCGACGCCATCGCCTCCAACGACGCCCCAACCCTCATCGAGGTGCCCTTCGGCCCCGTCGAGTCGCCGCTCTAGCCCCATGCCGCCAACCCCCATCACCATCGACATCCCCACCTTGAGCGTCGCCGCTCTCCGCGCCGGCAACGGCCCGCGCCTCCTCTTCATCCACGACGAACTCTCCTCCGCTTGGACGCCGTTCCTCGATCTCCTCGCGGAGCGCTTCGAGGTCACTGCGCCCGAACTGCCCGGCTTCGGCTGCAGCGAGCGCCCGGAGTGGGCTGACACGCTCGACGACCTCGCCTTCATCCTCGCCGACCTCGCCGACGCCCTCGCCCCCACGGCCATCGTTGGCGCGGGCCTCGGCGGATGGCTCGCGGTCGAGGCCGCCGTACGCGGCGCGCCCGCGTCCGCACTCGTCGCCATCGGCGCGCCCGGCATCGACATCCCCGGCGACCCGCCCGCCGACTACTTCGTCCTGCGGCAGGACGAGCGGCCCGCCCTCTTCTTCGACAACCCCGAGTGCGCGCCGGAGGTCGACGAGGACTCCGCCATCCGCAACGAGAGCATGACGGCGCGCATCGTCTGGCAACCGCGCTACGTCAATCCCGCCCTCGCCGGACGCCTCCACCGCCTGCATCCGCCGACCCTCGTTGTCTGGGGCGCGAACGACCGCTTCCTGTCACGCGCCCATGGCGAAGCTCTCGCGAACGGCGCGCCGGACGGTCGGCTCGCCGTCGTGGACAACGCAGGCCACTTCCCCGCGCGCGAGCAACCCGAGGCGACTGCCGCGCTCGTAGCAGGCTTCCTCGATGATCTCCCCTCTCCCCTTGGGAGAGGGTCAGGGTGAGGGCGTCCCCCATGCAGTTCGTCTACTTCCACCTCATGCCCTGGCCGCACCTCGACGAGTCGTTCGAGAGCGAGCGCTCCGCGTGGGTCACCTACTCGAACGCGCACTTCGACCCGGAGCGCGGCGCTGAGGTCTACGAACAGTACCTCTCGCAGCTCGTCTACGCCGAGGAGCTTGGCTTCGACGCCATCGCCGTCAATGAGCACCACCAGACCGCCTACGGCCTCATGCCCTCGCCCGACGTCATCGCCTCGTACCTCGTCGCCCGCACGCAGCGCGCGAAGATCGCCATCCTCGGCAACGCCACGCCGCTGCGCGACCACCCGCTGCGCGTCGCTGAGGAAGTCGCGATGATGGACGTCATCAGCGGCGGCAGGGTCATCTGCGGTTTCGTGCGCGGCATCGGACCGGAGTACCACAACTTCACGATGAACCCGGCCACCAGCCTGGAGCGCTTCCGCGAGGCGCACGACCTCATCGTCGAGTCGTGGACGCGCCCCGGCCCGTTCCGCTGGGAGGGGAAGCACTACCGCTTCGAGTACGTGAACCCGTGGCCGCGCCCCCTCCAGCAGCCGCACCCGCCCATCTGGATACCGTCGCAGGGCAGTGGCGAGACCATCGGCTGGGCGGCGGAGCGCCGCTACACCTTCATCGTCACGTTCACGCCGTTCCGCAACGTTGCGCGGTTCATGGGACAGTACCGCGAGGCCGCACAGTCGTTCGGCTACGACGCCGCGCCGGAGCAGATGGGATGGGCCCTGCCCGTCTACGTGGGCGCCACCGACGAGGCCGCCATCGACGAGGCGAGGCCGCACGCAGAGTACCTCTTCAACCAACTCGTGCGCCGCCCGCTGCCGGTCTTCTTCCCGCCCGGCTACCTCTCCGACGACTCCGCGAAGAACGTCCTGCGCGCCTTCTCCGCCATCGGCACGCAGCGCACCACCATCGAGCAGTTGGACGGCAACTCGCAGATCGTCATCGGCTCCGCCGAGACGGTGACACGCCGACTCCGCGAGTGCATCGACGAGTCCGGCATCGGCACGCTCGTCCTGCTGCCGCAGTTCGGCTCGATGCCGCACGAGCAGGCGGTCGGCAACATGGAGCGCATCGCGGAGCAGGTCATGCCCGCCCTGCGCAACCACGTCAGCGCGGTCTACCGCTGAGGTGTTTGGATTCCCTCCTGAGGGTGAGGGTGAGGGTGAGGGCGAGGGCCCTCCGGGGGTGGGGTGAGGTGTCTGGTCCCCTCTCCCTTGAGGGGAGAGGGTTAGGGTGAGGGTGAACCCGCCCGCCTGCGCCGCCCGTTGAGCAGCGTCCCCACCGGCGTGTACCGCACGCCCCACTCGTAGACGACCAGCAGCACGCCCGTCGTCACCACGATCAGCAACACCAGCTTGACCACCGAGGGCAGCGCCCACTCGAAGGACAACCCCTGCAGCGCGATGATCAGCGGCAGATGCGCCAGGTAGAGCCAGTACGAGGCGTCCGACAGGTACCGCACGCGCGCGTTCCCCGCGCCCAGCACCGCGCGAAAGAGCCCCATCAGCCCGAGCGCCATCATCCAGGCGTAGGCGGCCTGGAAGAACAGCGAGCCCCAGCGCGCGCCGCCCTGCGCCGTGCCGCCGTCTTCGGGGAACGTCAGAACGAGGCCCGCCAGCAGCACGACCACCGCGAGCGGCAGCGTCGCCTGCCACCAGCGTCCGATGCGCGCTCCTCCCTCGTTGCGGCCGAAGTAGACGGCCCCGAACGCGAAGAAGACGCCGTAGTAGACCAGCACGTGCGACGCGGGGAGGAGCCCCGTGAAGGTGTCCGCCCCGAACTCGGGGTATGCGCCCTCGACTCCCATGAAGTACTGCGTCGCCATCGTCACCGGCACCGCCCACAGGTAGAGCGCCGGCGTCACCACCAGCCGCTCGGGCAGCCAGGACAGGCTGAGGCCCAGCCGCGCCGCAACCCACGCGACCAGGGCGAATGCGCCCACAAGCCAGACGAGATACCAGAGGAACCAGAGGTGGCTGAAGACGTCGTAGGTGAACAGCCCGCCCCACTGCTGCACGTACAGCGCCTCCCAGTACCACGGCACGAGCAGGGCTCCGCCCTCGTCTACGTCCGCATGCGGGTCGTCCCGGTACGGCGCCACGCCGCCCGCTGCGTCCGTCCGCTCCCCCGCAACGTCGGCCTCTTCCTCCGTTCCCGCCGCCTCGCCGCCGGCTGCCTCCTTCGGCCGCTCCATCGCTTCGGTCAGGAGTTGCACGACCTCCTTGCGCCCCGCGTCCAGCGTCGCCTGCTCGTACGACAGCCCCAGCAGGCCCACGTAGTACGCCGTCGTCCCGGCGTCCGCAAGGCTGCTGTGGATCGGAAGGGCGCCGTTCGGGTGTCTGGCATGAGGGTCCGCGCCGCGCTCCAGCATCAGCCGCACGACCTCCGCCCGGCCCATGAACGCTGCCGAGTGCAGCGCTGTGCTCCCGTCGCCGTTGAGCGTGTGGACCGCCGCGCCGTTGTCGAGCAGCCACTCCGCCGCGTCCACGTGACCGTGCAACGCCGTCCAGCCCAGCGGCGTCGTGCCCAAGGCCGGGTCGGGAACGTCCAGCGGCGCGCCCGCTTCCGCGTGGCGCTCCAGCGCGGCGACGTCGCCCCGCGCCGCGGCCTTCCACACGTCGTCCTCCGGCACGGTCTCCCCTTCTTCGGCGACAGCGCCGTCTTCGACCGCCTCGGACGCGCTCTCCGCGTAGCCCCACGCCGCCCACGTCAGCGGAATCACGACGATCATCGCGATAACCAGCGGCAAGAGGATTCGCCGCGCCCGGTGGCGCACCAGCGCCTGCAGCCCGCGCTGCCGCCACAGCATCGCCGTGAAGAAGCCGCTCATCAGGAAGAACACCGGCATCCGGAACCCGTGGATCGCCGTCACCAGGATGGCGTATGGCGTCCCGTCGCCTTCGACCGACGCGTCGCTGACCGCCCACGCGCCGGGAATGAACGCGAGCGCCCCATGCAGCACGATGCCGAGCAGCATCGCGAACGCCCGCAGCGCGTCGAGGTCGTGCCGCCGCTCGATGCTCCCGTTTGCCTGTTCAGCGTTCGTCATGTCCCGTCACCGGATGACCTGCGGATTCTAGTGGAACGTGCCCCCGTTTGTGACGCGCGAAACCGTCGATTCGGGGCGAGTCTGGCGACTGGCGCGAAATATCATCGAAATGTCATGTCTACCGGTGGATACGTCACTCCTATGTAATCAGGAGTGGGCTAGTATGGGTAACCGTCGCCTGAAGATTGAAACTATGGCTGCACAGCCCGCGAGGATGGACCCCATAGGAGGAATCGACGATGAAACGATGGGGGGTTGCAGCCGCGACCCTGCTGCTGGTACTGGGCACGGCGGCCTACGTCTATAGGGGGAGCAGCTACACTCCCCCTGTGCCGATTGAGAGCCGCGCGGACTGCGAGCGCCCAGTATTCGCGGACACCTACGTGGACTGCGTAAGGGAATACTGGCGACTCCTGGAGGCCGGGGAAATCGTGAAGAAGCCATTCCCGACTCCAACAGGGTTAGAGGAGTACCAGGAGGGACAAGCGGCACGAGCTCGATATGAGGCATGGCTGGACGAGGACACGTCGCGGCGCGCAGCGATTGACGAGCGTAAGGCGCGCGAGGCGGCGCGGGCCCGGTATGAGGCATGGCTAGCGGAGCAATGAGGAAGCACACGGGAGCCCTCTGCTCTTCGGTCGCTCCGCTCTATGAGTGAGGACGCTCTGGGGTGGGTGCTTGCCGCTGCGCTCGCCTTATTCGGATGCGGGATACTCTGCTGTGTGCGAGCAGTTTGGTGGCAATCCGCTCATCTCGCGCGCTCCACGCCTGCGGAGGGAACACAGAGGAGTAACGCGGGCGTGACAGCGCTGGACACGAGTGGTCCCACCACAACCACTTGCCACCCCACCCGCCCCTCCATACACTTGCGCCGCTACCCGTTACACGCAGGGCCCTCACCCTGACCCTCTCCCTCAGGAAAGGGGATCAAACGAGAAGAGGCGCGACATGACGATGCAACGCCACGAGACCATCACCAAACCCTCCACCCCGCGGGACAACCCCAACCTCGCCGACTACGACGCCACCCGGGCCTCGTTCGACTGGGACGAGGTCGAGAAGGAGATCGACTTCCTCCCCGGCGGCGGGCTCAACCTCGCCTACGAGGCCATAGACCGCCACGTCGCCCACGGCAACGGCGCCAAGCCCGCCATGCTCTGGGAGGGCAAGAACGGCGAGAAGGAGACCTACACCTACGACGACATGCGCCGCGAGACCAACAGGTTCGCCAACGTCCTCGGTTCGCTCGGCGTCGAGAAGGGCACCCGCGTCTTCACCTTCATGGAGCGCGTGCCGGAGATCTACTTCACCGTCTTCGGGACGCTCAAGGCGGGGTGCGTCATCGGACCCCTCTTCTCCGCATTCGGCCCCGACCCCGTCCGCGACCGGATGGAGGACAGCGGCGCGAAGGTGCTCGTCACGCAGCCCGACCTGCGGAAGAAGGTTGCGGAGATCATCCCCCAGCTCCCGGACCTCGAACACGTCATCGTCGTCAACAAGAACGGCCGCTCCACCGAGCCCCTCGCCGAGGGCGACCTCGACTACTACGCCCTGATGAACGAAGCCTCGGACGACTTCGGCCCCATCGCCACCACGCGCGACGACTACTCCATCATGCACTACACCTCCGGCACCACCGGCAAGCCGAAGGGCGCCGTCCACCGCCACAACGCCGTCATCCAGCACTACCTCACCGGCAAGTGGTGCCTGGACCTCCACCCGGACGACATCTACTGGTGCACCGCCGACCCCGGCTGGGTCACCGGCACGTCTTACGGCATGTCGGCCCCGTGGACGAACGGCGTCACCCAGGTCATCTACGAGGGCGGCTTCAGCGCCCGCAAGTGGTACCAGATACTGGAGGACTACAACGTCACCGTCTGGTACACCGCCCCGACGGCCATCCGCATGCTGATGAAGTCCGGCGTCGAGCTCCCGAAGACGTTCGACCTCTCCAACCTCCGCTTCGCCGCGTCCGTCGGCGAGCCGCTCAACCCGGAGGCCGTCGAGTGGGGCGTCGAGGCCATCGGCATGCCGTTCCACGACAACTGGTGGCAGACCGAGACGGGCGGCATCATGATCGCCAACTACGCCTGCATGGACATCCGCCCCGGCTCCATGGGCAGGCCGCTCCCCGGCATCAACCCCGGCATCATCGACGCCGAGGGCAACGAGAAGCCGGATGGACAGGAGGGCAACCTCGCAGTCCGCACGCCCTGGCCCTCCATGTTCCAGACCTACTGGCAGCAGCAGGAGCGCTACGACTCCCGCTTCGTCAACGGCTGGTACATCACCGGCGACGAGGCCGTCCGCGACTCCGACGGCTATTACTGGTTCATCGGACGCTCCGACGACGTCATCAACACCGCCGGGCACCTCGTCGGCCCGTTCGAGGTGGAGTCCGCCCTTATCGAGCACCCCGCCGTCGCCGAGGCCGGCGTCATCGGCAAGCCGGACCCCATCGCGATGGAGGTCGTCAAGGCGTTCGTCTCCCTCAAGGACGGCTACGAGCCCAGCGACGAGTTGCGCCGGGAGCTGATGGGCTTCGCGCGCCAGAAGCTCGCCGCCGCCGTCGCGCCGCGCGAGATCGAGATCATCCCCGGCCTTCCCAAGACGCGCAGCGGCAAGATCATGCGCCGCCTCCTCAAGGCCCGCGAACTCGGCCTCGACGAGGGCGACACCTCCACGCTCGAAGAGGACTAGCCTCTGTCCCTTCTCCCTACAAGGGGAGAGGGCTAGGGTGAGGGTACCTCCGGGGAGGAATGGCGGGGCCGTCGTTCCTGCGCAAGGAGGAGCCTCGCTTGGCGCCAGAGGGCGTCTTCCCGCCCGCACACGTTAACAGTCCGTCCCTTGCGCCTGCCGCTGCGGCTGCGTAGCGTCCGCCCGGGGTTCTCCGTGCAGCACTTCACTCCGCAACCGCCCAGGCCCAGGCGAGGGTGCTCGCCGTTCGGTCTCCTCGCCGTTCCGATCTGGGGTCTTCCCTCCGTCTACCTCGTCGACATCGCCCTCCACCTAGAGGAGCATGGCGCGAACGGCGCGCCGCTCGCCGTCGGTGCGGTCGGCGCGGTTGCCGCGCTGGCCCTGCCCGTTCTCATGAGCAATCTCCCCGGGCGCTTGCTTGCACATGCACTCGGGAGCGAGCACCGGCAGACGGAGGACGGGACCATCATCGTGAGCGACGACACCATGTCCGCCATGCTCCGGCGCATATACTTCATCGCCGCGCTGGTCCTCGCCGTCGCCGCGCTGAACATCGTCACCTACACCTTCCTGGACGTACGGCCACGCGTCTATGTCTGGCTATTCGTGCAGGCAGGCCTAGTGCCAGCGGAGTTCGCCGACTAGAGGTCCTCCGAGTCCGGTTCGCCCGCCTGGCCGTCTTTCGACGATACCAACCCCCACCCCAACAACACCATGTAGACGAGTCCGGCTACGGCCATCGCCGCGAACACCGGCGCGAATGCCAGCTCCAGTCTGTCGGAATGCCACGCGATGACGAACACCGCGAGCGACGCGACGGCCAGCACCGCAACGATGCCGTTCAGCACGGGGGAAAGACGCAGGGGCTCAGGCCGGTAAGCGAGTCCCAGCGCCAGGACTGCTACCCCGGCAAGGCCGGCCACGTTGGAAGTGAAGAGCAATCCCCACACCACCCGCTGCAGATGCTGCGCCGACTGGAGCCACTCCTCCGACTCCATCCCGCTGCTCTCCAGCGACGCAACTCCCATGCCGGTGATTATGTAGTCGAAGCCGCGCATCACCATCTGCAGGATCAAGGCAACTGCCATAGCCAGGAGGCCGAGACGCGGTACGGGGGCCACGTACCGGCGCAGGGTCAGGAGGCCGTAGAGCATGAGCGCGGCGCCGAAGATGATCACGATGGGCACGGTGTAGGACAGCGCTTCGTTGCGCGCCATCGCCAGCGTGAGGTCGCTGAGGCTGGTGGAAGGCACGGTGTCCACCGCGCCGCGGCCCGGCGAGAGCGCAGCGCCCACCGCCACTGCCGCGGTCCCGATCAGCAGGGACCAGCCGCCCAACTGCTTCTCCGTCCAACCCATGATGTGTCTCACGGCGGCCACCCTATCCGGACCCTGGCGCTTCCGACAACGCGCAGCGTCCTCCCTCTGTTCTCTCGCGGTCGCCGGGCACCCCGGCGAGCTACCTCACTCAGCAACCCGGTTGCCCGGGGTTGCCGCAGCACTCCTGCTCTCCTCCCTTGAACTTCCGCCCGTAGTTGGCGGCTGCGACGAGGAGCCTCCTGTGCCACGGCAGTTCGCTCTCCCGGAAATTGGCGAGGGTCATAGCCCAAGCCTCGGGCGAGAAGGCGTCTCTCCACCCCCGCCGACGACGATGCTCATGCTCGCCGTGGTGGTCGTGGTGGTGGTGACCGCGGTCATGGTCGTGGTGGTGATCGCCGCTCATCGCGGGTCCTCTCCTCGTCCGACACGCCACTCTAGGCAGACGGGGCCGCCAGCGTCAATGACCCCGCTGATGGTCGCTCCCCGCCGCCCTCGCGAGCGCCTTGTGTAGAATCCTCCGCATGACCGACCTGCCCAACCCCCTGAACATCCTCCTCTTCATGGACACCGAGAACGCCCCCGTCGCCGAGTTGGAGGCCGTTGCGCCCGGACGCCTCAAGATCACCGCCGTGCCCGCGCAGGCGTTCGTCGACGACGCCGGGATGCTCCCCTCGACGACCGGCCTCTGGAAGCCGCGCCCCTGGAGCACCGACCTCACGCCGGAGCAGTGCGAGCAGACCCTCCGCGATACCCACGTCCTCGTGCTCACCCTACCCTACCCGAAGCGGCTCCTCCCCCGCATGCCCAACCTGCTCTGGGCGCAGTACCTCTGGGCCGGCATCTCCGACCTTCAGCACTCCGACCTGTGGGGCGGGCACGTCCGCCTCACCTCGTCGCGCGGCTACGTCGACACCACCCCCATCGCGGAGATGGTCATGGCCGCCGCGCTCCACTTCGCGAAGGACCTCCGCGTCGCTGTCGATCAGGCCGTAGCAGGCGGGATGGACGCCTCGGGGTACGACCTCCGCATGCTCGCAGGCAGGACGATGGGCGTCGTCGGTCTCGGCGGCATCGGGCTGGAGGTCGCACGGCTCGCGGGCGCGATGGGCATGCGCGTCGTCGCATCCCGCCTCTCCATCACGGAACGCCAACCTGGTGGGAACGGGGTTGAAACGCTCTACACCGCGCACGAGTTACGCGACATGCTCGCCGAGTGCGACTACGTCGCGCTCACGACTGCCCTCACCGACGAGACGCGCAACATGATCGACGACGGTGCGGTCGCCGCGATGAAGGACGGCGCCGTGCTCCTCAACGTCGGGCGAGGCGAACTGATCGACGAGCGCGCCCTGAAGGACGGCCTGCGCTCCGGCAAGGTCGGCGGCGCGTACCTCGACGTCTATGTGGACGAGTGGTTCCGTCCGCCGGACCCCGAGTTGCTCGCCCACCCGCGCGTCCTGATGACCCCGCACAACTCCGGCCACGTCGACGTGGCGACCTCGTTCGCCATGGACGTGCTCAAGCGGAACATCGCCAGCTTCCTCGCCGGCGAGCCCCTCATCAACGAGGTCGACTGGCAGCGCGGCTATTGAGTCTGTCTGATCCCCTCTCCCTACCACGAGAGAGGGCTAGGGTGAGGGTACTGCGGGGGCGTGGGGCTGGTAGCCCTTGTCATGCTGAGCGAAGCGCAGCGGAGTCCGCGCTTTAGCGCGCAGCATCCTCTCAGGCTCCCCTCTCCCGGTGGGAGAGGGGCTGGGGGTGAGGGTTGCTATACTCAGCACTCCACCTGTCGCCAAAGGAGGACTCATGCTCGTACCGGTGAAAGACGGGGAGGTCAACGTGACCGTGCAAGGCGACGGGGACCTCGTGGTGCTGGTCTCATCCCTCGGACGCGGCATCGGCGACTTCGACGCCCTCATGGCCGACCTCGACGCCGCCGGGTACCGCGCCGTCGGCGTGAGCCATCGCGGGATCGACGGCAGCTCCCCCGCCCTCGACGGCCTGACGCTCCGCGACTTCGCCGACGACGTTGCGCGAGCCATCGAGCACGTAGGGGGCGCGCCCGCCCACCTCATCGGCCACGCGTTCGGCAACCGCATCGTGCGCTGCCTCGCGTCCGACCGCCCGGACCTCACCCGCAGCGTCACGCTGATCGCACCCGGCGGTCAGGCGCCGCCTGCGCCGGACATCCCGCCCACCCTCATGCGCATCTTCGAACTCGACCGTCCTGCCGAGGACCGGCTTGCCGACGTGCAGCGGGTCTTCTTCTCGCCCGGCCGCGACGCCTCGATCTGGCTCGACGGCTGGTCGCCCGAGACCAAGAACATGCAGTGGAGCGCCCGCGACTCCGTTCCCTACGCCGAGTGGGGCCACGCCGGCTCCGCGCCCGTGCTCGCCATCCAGGGCCTCGACGACCCGATGGCCACTCCGGAGAACGGGTACGTCCTGCGCGAACAGCTGGGCGCCGACCGGGTCGAGGTCGTCGACCTGCCTGACGCCAGCCACGCGCTGCTGCCCGAGCAGCCGGAGGCCATCGCGCGCGAAGTGCTCGCCTTCCTCGCCAAGCACTAGACCCATGCAGCTCACGCTCAGCGTCACCGACCAGTCGCCGATGCGGCGCGGCGAGTCCCCCGCGAGCGCGCTGCGCGACACCGTGCTGCTCGCGCAGGCCGCCGAGCGCCTTGGCTACGCCCGCTACTGGGTCGCCGAGCACCACAACACCGGCACGTACGCGGGCACCAGCCCGGAGATACTCGTCGGCCAACTCCTCGCGAACACCTCCAGCATCCGCGTCGGCAGCGGCGGCGTCATGCTCTCGCACTACTCGGCGCTCAAGGTCGCCGAGCAGTTCTCGGTGCTGGAGTCGCTCTACCCCGGGCGCGTCGACCTCGGCATCGGACGGGCGCCGGGGAGCGACCACACCACCATGTTCGCGCTCGCCTATCCGAAGCGCCCCGCCGACATCGAGACCTTTCCGCAGCAGGTCGTCGACCTCATCGGCTACCTGCACGACGGACTCCAGCCGGACCACCCGTTCGCGGCGGTGAAGGCGCGGCCGGGCCCGCCGTCCGACTCCGCGCCTGAGGTCTGGCTGCTCGGCTCCAGCGACTATTCCGCCAATCTCGCAGCCTACATCGGCCTGCCTTTCGCCTTCGCCGATTTCTTCGGCCACACCGGCAAGCACGGGCCTGCCGTCGCCGAGGTCTACCGGCGCAACTTCCGCCCGTCCCCGCTCTGCCCGGAGCCGCGCGTCAACGTCACCGCGCAGGTCGTCTGCGCTCCGACCGAGGAGGAGGCGCGCTTCCTCGCGTCGAGCCGCAACCTCAACCGCGCGCGGCGCGCGATCCAGGCCCAGGGCGGCGAGCAGATGCAGGGACTCGTCCCGCCGGAAGAAGCGTCGCAGGTCGACCTCAGCGCGGCGGCAACGGAGTACGTCGCACAGTTCACCGAGGGCTACATCGACGGCGACCCCGCCCAGGTGAAGGACGCGCTGCTCGCGATGGCCGAGCGCTACGAGACGACGGACGTCGGCGTCGTCACCATCACCTACCGCCTCGAAGACCGCATCCGCTCCTACGAGCTCGTCGCTGAAGAGTTCGGCCTGCAGGGCCGGTAGCGCACGCCGCGCCGCGCTGTCGTACCATCCCCCTCGACAACCAACCCCGCATGAACGGCAGGAGACGAGAGGCCATGGGCAGACGGCAGACCATCCACATCCCCGGCGTGCAGCACAACGCGCCCATCCCCTACGGAGCGCGTGTCGGCAACGTCGTCTACAGCTCCGCGATACAGGGCATCAACGCCGACACCGGCGAACTGTCGGAGGACGTCTACGAGCAGGCCAGGCAGTGCTTCCGCAACATGCACACGTTCCTGCAGCACGCGGGCGCCACGCCCGACGACATCGTGCGGCTCACCTGCTTCCTCGCCGACCTCGGCGACCGCCAGGCGCTCAACGAGCCCTGGCTCGAACTCTTCCCCGACGAGAACGACCGCCCGTCGCGGCACACGTCCAAGTATGAGCCGCCACCCGGCGGCATGAAGATACAGATCGAGGTCGTCGCCGTCGTCGAATAGTTCCCACCTCTCCCCCTGGGAGAGGTCGACGCGCGGGTAGCGCGGCGGGTGAGGGTGGCCCGGAGTAGCCAGGAGGAGGACAGGCCATGGTGATGCAGGGCACGGACATGAAGATCGCGGAGACGCCTGACGACCTGAGCGAATACCAGGTGTACGACGCCTACGCCGACTGGCTGGGACGCGAGGGCGTCACGGTCATCACCGAGTTCGCGTTCGAGGACCTCGGCGAGGTCGAACTCGGCCCGTGGGAGCGCAAGGGCGGCAGCGGCGCCGTCATCAACATCCCCAACGACCACCTCACGAACGACTCTCACCTCGTCGAGATACGCCCCGGCGGCAAGTCGGAGCCGGAGCGTCACATGTACGAGGAGTTCGTCTACGTCATCTCCGGCAGGGGCGCGACGACCATCTGGTTCGACGAGTCCAACAAGCAGACGTTCGAGTGGAAGACGGGCAGCCTGTTCGCGCTGCCGCTCAACGCCTGGTACCAGCACTTCAACGGCAGCGGCGACGAGCCCGCGCGCTACCTGGGCGTCACCACCGCCCCGCCGATGATGCGCCTCTACAACGACATCGACTTCATCTTCAACACGCCCCACGCATTCACCGGGCGGTTCGACGCGCAGTCCAACTTCTTCAGCGGCGAGGGTAAGCTCTTCCAGAGCCGCGTCTGGGAGTCCAACTTCATCCCCAACGCGCCGGACATGGCGCTCTACGGCTGGAAGCAGCGCGGCGCGGGCGGCATCAACGTCATGCTGGAGATGGCTAAGAACAACAGCCGCGCCCACATCTCCGAGTTCCCCGTCGGCACCTACAAGAAGGCGCACCGTCACGGCCCCGGCGCGCACCTGCTCATCCTCAGCGGCGAGGGCTTCTCCATGCTCTGGCAGGAGGGCACCGAGTACCGCAAGGCGCCGTGGAAGGTCGGCGGCATGGTCATCGTCCCCGGCGACGACATGTTCCACCAGCACTTCAACACCGGCGCGACCCGGGCCCGCTACCTCGCCATCTACAACGGCACCATGGGCCTGCACAAGCCGCGCGCCAACCGCGGATGGCTCGCCGACAAGAGCGTGAAGCAGGCGGCTGGCAGATCGAGTACGAAGACGAGGACCCTGTCGTCCACGAGATCTTCGAGGCCGACCTCGCAAAGGCCGGCGCGACCTGCCGCATGAAGGCCTTCATCCCCTACTGCACCGGCGAGGTCGGCCCTACCAGCGAACGCGAGACTTAGTAGATGTCCAGCGTGAAGCGCGGGCTCGGTACGCCGCTCGTCTTGTAGTCCAGCACCGCGTTGGCAAGCCCGTCCGCAACGATCTGCTCGACAACCAGCACCGTCGTCCCGTCGTGCGCGTAGGCGACGTCCGCAGCGCCGCGCTGGTCGATCACGATGCCCCAGTCGCCCTGGCCCGTCCACACCGGCGGCACCGCGAGGCGCAGCAGCCTCCCCGGCTCCAGCGCCCGCGCGTCCGCCACCTTTCGCAACTCGGCGAGCGCCGTGTCCGTCACCGTCAGCATCGCTACCGCAGCACCACCAGTTGACCGTCCTGCAGGTCCAGCAGGTGGCCCGACAGCTCCATCGACGCCTCGGCGCACAGCAGGAAGCGCTCTCCCGCATAGTCCGGTCCCGGCATCCGGTTCCGCGCCTCCTCGGGCGCGTCCTCCGTCGCGATGGCGGCGCCGGGCGAGATGATGACGACGCTGATGTTCGAGTCGCGCACCTCTTCGGCGTGGAACTTCGTGAACGTGATGAGCGAGTCCTTCGCCGTCGCGTAGGCGAGCGCGCCGGGCGGGGTGAGGCCGCCGCCGCCGTGCAGGTTCACGATGTTTCCGCCGCCGCCCGCCTCCATGTACGGCACCGCGTGCTTGGAGGCGAGGAACGAGCCGAGCAGCGCCACGCCCATCACCGTGTCCCAGAACCACGTCTTGTCCATGTCCTGGATCTTCGGCCAGCGCGGCTTGTCGTTCCAGTTGAAGTGCGGAACGATGGCAGCGTCGTTGATGAGGACGTCGATGCCGCCGAAGCGCTCGTTGACCTGCGCCATGAGCGACGCGACCGCGTCCTCGTTCGTGACGTCGGTGGGGACGGCCATCGCCTCCGCGCCCAACTCGCCCAGCTCGCCGAGCGTCTGCTGCAGGCGGGTTTCGTCGATGTCGGCTATCGCCACCTTCGCGCCCTCCTGGGCGAACCCGTGGGCGATGTAGCGTCCTATCCCTTTTGCGGAACCCGTGATGACCACGGACTTGTCCTTCAGCATCTTCGCGCCTCCATATTCAAATATGCTCCCCTCACCCTCTGGGAGAGGGGCTGGGGGTGAGGGTTACCCCGCAACCTATGGGATACGGCGCGGAGGGTCAATCCCCGTACCCCTCCCGCGTTCAACTGTCCGTTCAACCGCACGAACTTACGAGTGAGCGGGAGCCGTTTCCCGTTCATTGAACAGTTGATCGACAAGGCCGTGGCCTGCTTCCTGCGTTCAACCGTTCAACTTCCGCATGGTAAGTGGGTGTGCAACCGTTTCCAGCGATGGAGCGCGTCCACGGCCGCGCCGAGCGTCAGCGGTCCGGTCTATAGGTTGGGAAGGTGCGTGGAGTAACACATCCAGCGTACGCGAGAGCGGCGCGACCACGTAAGGGGCGGGTGTCACATAGGGGCTGGTTGCCGCATCGTTGTTGCACTACTAGATGGAATGCGGGGACTAGTCCTCACAGACGCCGATTGGACACGACAGGCTCCGAAGCCAACAGGTCGCGGAGCTTAGCCAGGTCAGGCAGCCCAAGAATCTTGGAGAGTCCATCGTCCAAGGCGCGCCGCGAAGGGCAATGCGCCATACCTGACAGTCGTTCGAACTCTTGTTCTGCCAGTTCATCGAAGAGGCGTGACAGGGCTTCGATCCGTGAGGTGGAGAGGCGCCGAACGTCTAGGACGGGTAGCTCCTCCAAGTCAGCCTTCTTCGTGCCAACCCAGCCGCCTCTTGTGCTGGTTCGCTGGGACAGGATGGTCAGCAGGCCAAGGCTGGAATTCAACCAGATGGCCAGTGCCTTCTCATGCAGAACATCCTCAACTCGGATAGGCCACCACACATTGGACAAGACCCTGCTTCCCGACCACATGGCTACTACCCTAGTAGTTTCGAGCCAGAGCCGTTCGGCTACGAGTAGGCGGCCCGCCTGTTGCCAGAGATGGTTACCATAGCCTGGCTTCTGTCCGCCCCGCGGTTTTGCCAATGGCGAGAGATAGGTGTTCGGCGAACATACTAAGGTTTTTCTCTCATCAGTATCATGACCCTCCACAAGGGGATAGGCTGTTGGGGAACTTGTCCTATCGAAACCGTCGACGAGCCTGCGTCTGTCAGGGCCGATTTGGCCGAGCGCGTCAAGGCGGCAGAGTTGGACGTTGCCTGAGGACTCGCCGCCGGGAATCCATACCTCACTGTCATCCAACAACCTAAACGCGCTGCGAATCAGGTCGGCGCGGGCGAACTGCACTGCGGCCCACTTCCGGGCTTGGATTCTCGATTCAGGGACAGACATAGCCTCGCCGACATGCTGGCCGTCAACTTCCAGTAGTGCTGTGCCTGTTTCTTCAAGTCTCGCGGGAGTCGTCGCTGTGATCGCCTGAGCGACTCGATGTGCGTCGACTACACCGTTCGGGTTCCGCCAGAGATTGACGAAGGTTGTACGCCGCTCCGCGGGGTCGTCATCGGCACGGCGAGTCGCAATGAGCAGGGCTTCGGAGAGGTCTGTGCTGTCAGAGAAGTTCCAGCGCTGCGGGTCGTGGGATGTGATGACAGTGTCCAGGGTGAAGTCACGCTCTATGAGGGCGCGAGTCGTGCCCCAGGATGGCCCTGTGCACACGGTGATGGGCAAGACGAGCGCCAGCCGTCCCTCGCCGGGCCGCAGCTTGGGTGAGGCCGCTGCCACAAACGCGCCCCCGAGCCCTGCGGTTGCGGATGCTTGTCGTGAGTACCCCGCCATTGGCTTCAGCCGTCGAGACAGCTCATCTTGGAGTTTCCGTCGCTCTGCCGGAGGAAGGCTGCCAAAGAGTAGATTGCCCCCGACGGAGCGGGTGAACGGCGGGTTCATAATTGCCAGGTCAAGGTTTGGCAGTTTGGCGGTCACCCCTTCCTGCGCGCCTTGGGGTCCCCCGCCCGACACTCTTTCGGCGTCCATGGCGACTATCCCCAAGTCTTCGGCGGAAAGCGCGAATTGGATCGCAGCCTCGTTCGTCCCCAAGAAGTCCAGTGACCCGAGTGACACAGCGGAACCTTCCGAGCCCAACGGCATCACGTACAGATTCATGCGGTCGAACTGTATATCGGGATTGAGCATGGCCAGGCTGGTGGCAGCGAAGTGCACGGCGGAGAGCTGCACGTCGTAACCGTGCAGGGCCTTTTCGACCATCGCTTTGTGCAGTTCGGGGGCGTTCTGTCCGCCGCTGCTGGTATGCAGGCGCTCCGCCTCGGCGGCCACCGCCATGAGCAGAGTCCCGGTGCCGCAGGCGAGGTCGGCTACGTTGATGGATGCAGGGAATTCGTAATCGCGCCAGTCCACATTGGCTGGCCAGCCGTTGAAGACCAGTCGGGTCAGCAACGTGGCTGCCGGAACGGAAGTGTAGTAAGCGCCCGTGAACTTGGCGTCGGTCAGGAGCGTGTGGAAGAGTCGCCCGGATAGGTCGTGCCCCTCCAACTTGCGCGTGTCATTCATCGCCCGGACGAGGGGGGCAATGACGGGCGCTTGGGTTTCGTCTGGCCCTTCGCCAAGTACATCAAGGATGTTGGCCGCCAAGTCGAAGACGGGGACATAGTCGATGTTGTCGCAGATGGAGCGCCAGGCATCGTGCAGGCCAAGGATGCCCCGAGCTAACGCTTCTTTGACAGTCGGAACGCCCTCGTTAGCGGTGGCGAGACGGTCTTGAAAGGCGAGAGCGTTGAATAGGACGAGGCACCCAATCCGGAGGGCAGCGGCACGGTCTTTCTCTTGGTCAGTGCTGGCGATGATATCAGCGATGCGGCGAGATATCCGGGCGTGGCCAGTGAGTTGCTTCGCCGCCTGCTCCAGTGCGTACTTGACCGTGACCGCAGCGGCGGACACCCTGTCTACGCCTTCCAACTCCAGCGGGAGGATGCGCAGGTGGTCGGCCAGTTCAGCCACAGAGCCAGTGCGCATTCGTGCCTCGTTTGTCACTGCTCCGCGAGAACCATGGACCCACCATTGCAGGTCAGAGGCGGCATCGAGCACGGCAAGCGTGTCTTCCGCATGCTTGAGTCTTTCGGGGTAAAGAATGCCGATCGTTCCGAGGGCACCGGAGAAACCTTTCAACCGTCCTTGGAGTTGGCCTTCCAGTTGGTCTGCCGAACCCTCCCACTTACACTCCAAGATGATGAGGTCGTCGCTCGTCAGTTCCACGCGAATGTCGGGCACGCCTTCTCTGCTGCGCCGCTCAGCCTTAGCAGGAATGCCCCGGTCGCGGAGTAGTTGAGCGAGAAGAACATTTACGCTTTCCTCTCGAGTGGTTCCAGTGCTGCTCTGTGGGTTCATTTTGCTGGTTGCCATGCTCACAATACTGTAACACCGGTTCGGGGAGGGATAGACAGCAGCTCTTTACTCGAGTGACACCCGCCCCTTACGCGGTCGCCCCTGCCCGTCCTACCATGGTTCCGGCTGAAGCGAGTTCTGCGGTCAAGGCGGACCAACCTTCCTCCTCAGGAGTGCCTTGGCACACAATGGCACACTTTGGCACACCTCTGACGCGTCCGGCGGGACCCCACGGGGCGATAGGAAAGGTCATTAGAGGTGACATGAGACCGAATGAGACCAGATGAGACCGGATTTTCGTGGGCGTTCCTCTGCCGGACCCGTCCGTACGA
Source organism: Dehalococcoidia bacterium (assembly GCA_965220225.1). Classification (GTDB taxonomy): domain Bacteria; phylum Chloroflexota; class Dehalococcoidia; order Lucifugimonadales; family Australimonadaceae; genus Bin16. Next base: position 163,760 of record OZ244813.1, read on the forward strand.
GTGGACCGGCACGCCGATCTCGTGCTTATCCTGTCCATCCTGTCCATCCATGTTGATTCCCCACCCGCAAGTTGACACGTCACCCTGCCCGTCATAGTGTCGCGGGCGTGGGGAATAAACTCCGCCCCCTCTCCCCTTGGGAGAGGGCCGGGGTGAGGGTTCACCCAGAAGGAGGGCGCACATGCTGGAAGGAAAGGTTGCCATCGTATCGGGCGCGGGCCCGAACATCGGACGCGAGATAGCGGGGACACTCGCCCAGAACGGCGCGAGCGTCGTCTGCCTGGACATACGACGTGACGCGGCAGAGGCCACCGCACGCGAGGTCGTGGACCGCGGCTACGAGGCCATCGCCGTCGACGGCGACATCACGAAGCCGGAGGACATGGAGAACCTTGTCTCCCAGTCGCTCGCAGCCTTCGGCCACATAGACATCCTCGTGAACAACGCGGCCATCACCAGCACCCCCGGCCTGCTCGACGAGGACCTCGGCACGTTCCGAAAGATCGTGGACGTCATCCTCGCCGGAACGTTCAACTGCACGCAGCACGTCGCGCGGCAGATGGTGGCGCAGGGCACGGGTGGTGCGATCGTCAACGTCGCCTCCACGTCCGGCCACCGCGGCAAGAGCGGCGCGATCGCGTACCAGTCGGCCAAGGCGGGCATCCTCAACTTCACCCGCGCGTGCGCGATGGAGCTGGCGCCGCACAACATCCGCGTGAACTCGCTCACGCCGACGCAGACCGGCATGCCGGTGGGCGGCAAGCCCGCGCGCCCCGACGATGAGGTGCCCGCGAGTGTGCCGCGCGGACGCTGGGGCAGGCCCCGCGACCAGGCGCAGGCCGTGCTCTTCCTCGTCTCCGACAACGCGGACTTCATCACCGGCGCGGACCTGCCCGTCGACGGCGGCAACCTCGCCATGCGCCAGTCGGGCTAGAGACAGTCAATCAACCGCAAGCGGGGAACAGATGGCACACATCCTTCTGCGGGCTTCGGATTCAATGGGAGGAACGCGCCAAGACTTGCTTGACCTGCAATCCGGCCAAGAGAGATTCTTTTTTCGCGGGGCGGCGCTAGAGGTCAGGCCAGGAGAGCGCGTTTATTTCGTCGAGGGAAGAGAGATTGTCGGGTATGCAACCTATAAGACCTATGCGTCCCGCTTTGGCGATAACGGTAAGGGAGAGAATTGGTGGGGCGCGTACGTAGTTACTGGCCCTTACGTGCCTATTGACCCTCCAGTAACAATGACCACAGGCTCAAGGGGCCAGTGGCGAAGCCGCTACGTATGGGCAGTGCCAGGCCTCCTCGAACGTTTAAGGGAGATAGCACCATGACGACGCACCAGCACGAGCACCGCGGCCACGGCGAGCACGAGGAGTTGCGGTGGGGCCACTCCTGGCGCGAGGAGGACCGCGTCGCCGACTACGTCGAGCGGATGGACGAGCAGCAGGACGAGCGGCAGGTCGTCTTCGACCTGATGACCCGCCTCGTGCAGGCGGAGGCTGACGCGCCGATCCGCATCCTCGACGTCGGCACGGGCTACGGCCCCGTCGCGACGGCGTGCCTCGACGCCTTTCCGAACGCCACCGCGGTGGGCCTCGACGTCTCCGAGGCGATGATGGAAGCGGGCAAACCGCGCATGGCCCGGTTCGGCGACCGCTTCGCCTACGTGCACGGCGACTTCGCGGACGGCGTCCTGCCGCCGCACGTCATCAAGGCCGGGCCGTACGACCTTGTCGTCTCGGCGCGCGCCATCCACCATCTGCCCGCCGAGCTGATGGCGAGCCTCTACGCCAGCGTCTACGGCGCGCTCAACCTGGGCGGCGCGTTCTTCAACCTCGACACCGCGTCACCGGAGACGGACTACCTGCGCAACGCGATGCGCGGGGCGCGCCGCCGCGACGAGGACCGTCCGCCCCGCGAGGAGCGCCGCACGCCCGAGCAGATCGCCCACGACGCGATGCACCACCACCGCAACGCCACGCTCGTCCGGCACCTGGAATGGCTGCGCGCCGCAGGCTTCGCCCACGTCGAGTGCTTCTGGAAGAACCTCTCGCTCGCCCTCGTCGGCGGCTACAAGGTGTAAGAGTGGCAACCGCGGAACAGCATCGGACGATGGCGCAACTGGAGGCGGGGCTCGATGGCGTCCGCCAGTCCCCGAAGGACGAAGGCACGTTGGAACTCATCGCGCGGCGTCCCGAGAGGCTGGAACGCGAGTTGGTCGACGAGGGCCAACTCGACGTTGCCGTGGGGCTGGTGGGCGACAACTGGAGCACCCGTGGCAGCACCGTCACGCCGGACGGGTCCCCCGACCCCGAGATGCAGGTGACGCTCATGAACTCACGCGCCGCCGACCTCGTGGCTGGCGGCCGGGAGCGCTGGCACGTGGCGGGCGACCAGTTGTACGTCGACATGGACATCAGCAGAACGAACCTCCCGCCGGGCGCGCGGCTGGCCATCGGGGAGGCGGTGCTCGAGGTTTCGGCCAAGCCCCACACGGGCTGTGCGAAGTTCAGCGAGCGGTTCGGCAAGGACGCTCTTCGGCTTGTGAGTTCTGCGATGGGGCAGGAACTCTCCCTTCGCGGGATCAACACGAAGGTCGTGCAGTCCGGCGTAATTCGAGTGGGCGACGCCGTACGCAAGCTCGGCGCGGCATAGCGCGCATGACCACGGCGGGAGAGCGGGACGTCGTCATCGTCGGCGGGGGGATCGCCGGCATCGCCACGGCCTACTACCTCGCGGCGATGGGCGTCCGCAGCACCGTCATCGAGCGCGACGGCATCGCGAGCCACGCATCCGGCTTCGCCTACGGCGGACTCTCCGGCGGCGTCACGAACGGCCCGCACGTCAACACCCCGCTCATCGAATACAGCATGTCGCTCTACCCCGCCCTCGCCGGTGAACTGACCGCCGAGACCAACGTGGACATCCAGTACCAGCCCCGCCCGCTGCTTCGGCTCGCCCTCAACGACGACGAGGCCGCAGCGCTCACGCGGCACCTCGACTGGCAGCAGGCGCTGCCGGGCTACCGCGTCGAGTGGCTGACGCCGGACGAGGCACGCGCGCTGGAGCCGCGCATCTCGCCGGAGACCGTCGGCGCGCTCCACGTCGAGGGGTCGTCCGACGTCGAGCCGTACCGGCTCACGCTCGCGCTCGGGCAGGCGGCGGAGCAGCGGGGCGTGACGCTCCGCTCCGGGGAGGTCACCAACGTCCACCGCAACGATGGGCGCGTCGACGGCGTCAGCATCGCGACCGGGGCGGGGAACGCGGAGCGCATCGCCTGCGACACGGTCGTCGTCGCGATGGGGCCGTGGACCGAGCGGGCGTCGGACTGGTTCGGCGTACCCCTGCCGGTGCACCCGCTCAAGGGGCAGATCATCCGCCTGCAGACGCCCGGCGCGCCGTACGCGCTGAGCATCGGGCATCTCGGGAACTACGCCATGACCAAGCCGTCCGACGGCCTCGTCTGGTGCGGCACGACGGAGGAGCACGCCGATTTCGACGAGGCCCGCACGACCGAGGCGCGCGACGCCATCATCGAGTCCACGCTGCGGATGCTGCCGTCACTCGAGGATGCGGAACTCGTGCTGCAGACGGCCTGCTTGCGCCCCGTCACGCCGGACGGCGCGGTCACCCTCGGCCCGGTCCCCGGCACGGACGGCGCTTACGTCTCCACCGGCGGCGGACGCCAGGGCGTCATGATGGGGCCGGGCATGGGGAAGGCGATGGCCGACCTCATCGCCGGTGGCGCGGCGGCCATCGACCTCGCGCCCCACGCACCGGACCGCTTCTCCACATGAATGCACAACCGCAAGCGCAGCCGGACAGGCGCACGCAGTCCCGCGCTACTCTCCTGATCTACGGCTCCTCGTTCTCGTACCAGATAACGCTCGGGCTCATCCAGGTGCTGGTGCCGCTGTACGCGCTGCACCTCGGGTACGACCTCGCGTTGCTCGGCGTCATCGTGGCGTCGCAGGCCGTATTCGGGCTGATGCTGCGATTGTTCGCCGGCGCGATAGCCGACCAGTTCGGCGAGCGGTGGGTGCTGTGGGCCAGCTTCGTGACGATGGTCACGGGCATGATCTTCTTCGTCGCCTCCGGCTTCTTCTGGATGCTCATCCTCGCCCAGTCGTTCGTCGGCTACTCGCGAGCGACCTACTGGACCGCGACGCAGTCCTACGTCAGCCGCATCAACCCGGAGCGCTCCGGCGAGATCTACGGGCGCCTCAACGCCTTCGGCAGCGCGGGCGGCCTGATCGGGGCATTCCTGAGCGGCATACTCGTCATCTCGCTGGGCTACGGCACGGCGTTCAGCATCACGGGGGCGATCGCGCTGGCGGGGTTCCTGGGCTGCCTCGCCCTGCCACCGCTCGCGGTGCGGCCCGCCCGGCGCGGCTTCCGCGCGCCGCTGGGACACATCCCGGGCATCGCGCGGCACCGCGGCATGGGCCTCGCCGCATTCGCCTCGTTCGTCGCGTCCATGTCCATGATCTTGACGAGCATCCTCTTCATCCCTTACCTCCGCGAACTCGAGTACACCGAGGACGTCATCGGCGGGATGCAGGCGGTCGGCGTGGGGGGCAGCGTGGCGATCGGGATGGTGTTCGGCCACGTCCTTGCCCGGCTGGGAAGGCAGTGGACGTACACGATAGCCCTGCTCATGGTGGGCCTCGTGACGCTCGGCATATCGGCGGGAAGCGGGGCATACGCAACGCTCGTGCCGCTCATGCTGCTCTACGGAGTCTTCCGTTCATCACTCGGCATCCTCTACCCGATAGCGGGGGCAGACCACAGCTCACCTAACCAACGCGGCATGGCGATGGCCTACGTAGGCCTGTATTGGGGCACGGCGCAACTCGTGGCGCCGCTGGGTTTCGGCGCACTGGCGGGAGCGTTTGGCCTCCAGGCAAGCCTCTGGACGGCAGGGGCCCTCTTCCTCGCCGCGGGCATACTCTTCCCCATGCTCTACAAGTGGTTCGTTCCCGGCGCAGAGCAGACCTTCGGCGAGCGCCCTTGACGCGTCCGGCCCACTACGACACGATTGCCGTAACTCTGCGGCCCGCACACGAGCGGAGCAACTGCAATGCCTGACTACGACTACGACATGGTGGTCATCGGCTCGGGCCCGGCCGGGCATAGAGCCGCGATCCAGACGGCGAAGATCGGCAAGCGCGTGGCCGTGGTCGAGCGGCTGCCGCACATCGGCGGCCTCAACGTCACCACCGGGACCGCGAGCAAGGCGCTGCGCGAGGCCGCCCTCCACCTCAGCGGATTCCGGGAGCGGACCCTCTACGGCGAGTCTTATACCGTCAAGGACAACATCACGATGAGCGACCTGATGGTCAGCACGAACCACGTGATGCACCAGCAGGCGGAGATGCTCCGCAGCCAGCTCGCCCGGAACCGGGTGGACATGTTCCACGCCGAAGCATCGTTCGCCGACCGCCACACGATCAACATGGACTACGATGACGACGATACCCCGGACGGAACGATCACCACGGACAAGGCGATCATCGCCGTGGGGACGTACTCTACCCAACCCCCGACCATCCACACTGACGGCAGGCTGATCTTCGTCAGCGACGACGTCATGGGCCTGCCCGAGGTCCCGCGCGTGCTGACGATCGTAGGGGGCGGCGCGATAGGACTTGAGTACGCCAGCACGTTCGCGGCGCTGGGCGTGCGGGTGACGCTCGTGGACAGGAGCCCGCGACTGCTGCCGTTCGCCGACGACGAGATCGTGAACGCGCTCGTCTACCACCTGCAGCAGAACGACGTGACGTTCCGCCTGAGCGAGGACGTCTTCGACGTCGAGTACCTGCGCAACGAACGGGGCAACCACGTGCGCGTCCTGTTGAAGAGCGGGAAGCAGATCGTCAGCGACGCGGTGATGTACTGCGTGGGACGGACCGGCGCCACGGAGGGATTGAACCTCGAGGCCACAGGCCTGGAGACGGATGAGAGAGGCCGCATCAGCGTCGACGAGAACTACCAGACGAGCGTGGAAGGCATATACGCGGCCGGAGGCGTCATCGGTTTCCCCGACCTCGTATCGACCTCACAGATGCAGGGACGGCTCGCCGCATGTCATGCGTTCGACATACCCACCAACAGCGTCCCCGGCCTCTTCCCCTATGCGGTCAAGACGACCCCTGAGGTCGCGATGGTGGGCAAGACGGAGTCCCAGCTGACCGACGAAGGCATCCCCTACGAGGTGGGGAAGGCCAACTACCGGGAGATCGCGAAGAGCGTCATCGAAGGCGACGTCTCCGGCATCCTGAAACTGCTGTTCCACGTCGAGACGCGCCAACTGCTCGGCGTCCACATCGCCGGCGAAGGCGCTGCGGAGATGATCCAGATCGGGCAGGCCGTCATCGCGCACGGCGGCAGGTTCGACTACTTCCTGGAGACGGTCACCAGCTTCCCAACGCTCGCTGAAGCCTACGTGGCAGCCGCCTTGGACGGTCTCGACCGCCTCGAAGAGTGACGGCTCAGGCCAGCGCCGCCACAACCTCCTCCGTCGAGACCACCTGCGAGAACGTCCCCATGTTGAGCAGCGACGCTTCGTGGTTCTCCGTGCGTCCGTCGCACGCATCACCCACGACGATGTTGTCGAAGTCCCGCTCACGGGCGTCCCGCACTGTGCTCTCGACGCCCGCCTGCGTGGCGATGCCCGCGACGATGAGCGTCGACACGCCGAGCCGCCGCAACCACTTCTCCAGCGCCGTGCCCGTGAACGCGCTCATCCCGCCGCCCTTGCGGATGAGGAACTCGCCGGGGAGCGGGGCGAGTTCGTCGATCACGTCGGCGCCCCACGTGCCGTCCCGCAACGAGCCGAGCGAGCGCGCGCGTCCGTGCCTTGCGGCGTCCAGGTAGTCCTCGCGGAGGAAGTGGCCGGTGAAGAACACCGGCAGTCCGGCGGCGCGTGCCGCCGTCAGAAGACGGGCGTGATTCTCGATGAGCTGCGGCGCGCGGGAATTGCGTCCCGCCTCGGGCGTTCGCCCGCCCTCCTTCAGGTAGTCGTTCTGCATGTCGTGGCAGACGTAAGCTAGCGTCTCCCGTGGGGGTAGTTCGAGCATGGCGCAGCCTCCCGGATATCGGATGCGCGCATTGTAGCGAAGGCACGCGCCGGCAGGCGTCGTCGGCTTTGACACCCGGTTCGCGCGGTGCTAGCGTCCCATCTGTCGAAGTATGCATACCGCTCCACAGAGCGGACGCCGGGAACGGCGGAACGGCAAGGAGGGCAGCCATGCCGGTTATCGACTCTGACGCGCACGTGGTGGAAACAGAACACACCTGGGACTACATGGACCCCGGCGACGAGAAGTACCGCCCGCAGGTGGTGGACGACGGCACGGGTGCAAAGTTCTGGAAGATAGACGGCGAGATACGCGGCCGCGCACGCGGTCCCGTCGCTGCTTTCGGCCTCTCCGACAAGGTGAAGCGCAACATGGTGACGGACGACTCCAAGCGCTACATGGAGGACATCCCCGGCCGCATCGCCCACATGGACGAGCTCGGCATCGACGTGCAGGTGCTCTACCCCACCATGTATATCGGGCGCATGTGCGAGAACCCGGACACGGAGGTCGCGCTGTCGAAGAGCTACAACCGCTGGCTCGCCGAGATCTGGGAGCAGAGCAAGGGACGTCTCCGCTGGACGTCCATACTTCCCCTCGCCACCATGGACGAGGCCCTGGAGCAGCTGCGCTGGTCCGCAGAGCACGGCGCATGCGGCGTCACGATGCGCACGATCGAGGACGAGCGCCTGCTCATCGACGAGTACTTCTACCCCGTCTATGAGGAAGCCGCGCGGCTCAACCAGCCCATCGCCATCCACATCGGCAACTCCAACGCCTACATCCGCAACCTCATGGCCAACGACGGCATCGGCGGCACGTTCGGCGGGCTGCGCCTCATGTCCGTCGCCAGCTTCCACCAGCTCATCACCACGGCCACGCCGAAGAAGTTCCCGGACCTGCGCTGGGGCTACATCGAGGCGAGCAGCCAGTGGCTGCCCTACGCCATCCACGACCTGCGCCGCAGGCTGGAGACCCGGGGCCGCGAACTGGAGGAGGACGTGCTCGGCGCGTACAACATCTGGGTCACCGCCCAGACCGACGACAACCTCCCCGACGTGCTCAAGTACGTGAACCACCGCCACATCCTCATCGGCACCGACTACGGTCACCAGGACCAGTCGAGCGAGATTGAGGCCATGCGCATCATCAAGGAGGAGGGCGGCCTCGCGTCGAACGTGATCGACGACATCATGGGCCAGAACGCCCTGGACTTCTACGGCATCACCGTCGAGTCCCCCGTTCTCGCCGGGACTGCCGGATAGGAACACAACCGGAGCAACTTCAAACCAGGGAGGAACACTGATGCTTACCGCTGAGCAGAACGACCGTCTGACGAGAGTCGGCCCCGGCACGCCAACCGGCGAACTGATGCGCCGCTACTGGCACCCCATCGCCGCCGTCGCCATGATGAATGACCGTTCGACCAAGCCCATCCGGCTGCTTGGTGAGGATCTCATCCTCTACAAGAGCAACAAGGGCGTCTTCGGACTCGTGGACAACTACTGTCCCCACCGACGCATGGGCATGGTCTACGGCATCCCGACCGACGACGGCATCCGCTGCCCCTACCACGGCTGGATGTTCGACGAGACCGGCCGCTGCCTCGAGCAGCCCTACGAGGAGACGGAGGCGCCGGACAACCGCTTCAAGGACAAGGTGCGCATCAAGGCGTACCCGTTGGAGGTCAAGGCGGGCCTCATCTTCGCCTACCTCGGCCCGGCGCCGGTGCCGCTGCTCCCCAACTGGGACGTCTTCGCGCTCGACAACGTCGTACGGGACATCGGCTACACCGAGCTTCCGAGCAACTGGCTGCAGTGCCAGGAGAACTCGCTCGACCCGGTGCACTCCGAGTGGCTGCACGGCGAGTGGGCTAACTACATCCTGGAGATGCGCGGCGAGGGCGACAAGGTCCGCAAGCGCTACGAGAACGAGCGCATCGGCTTTGACAAGTTCCAGTACGGCATCTACAAGCGCAGGCTCGTGAAGGGCGGAAGCTACGAAGACGGCGAGTGGGCGCAGGGCCACCCCATCGTCTTCCCCTACTTCCTCCGCCAGGGCGGGAGCGGCACCGCGATCGATACCTGGGACGGCAGGCGCGGCGGTGGCATGGGCGTCGGCGTCGGGCCGTCGTTCCAGATCCGCGTGCCGCTGGACGACACGCACACCGGCCACTGGTGGGTGATGTGCCACCCGAAGCTGTCGGCTGACGACCCCGAGCAGCGCGACGAGGACGTGCCGCTGTTCTTCCCGCCGCTCATCCAGCTCGCAGAGGACGGCCGCGTCCGCTTCGAGATACTCGACTCCAATTCGGCGCAGGACGTCGCCGCGTGGATCACGCAGGGCGCGATAGCCGACCGCACCAAGGAGTCGCTCGGACGCTCGGACAAGGGCATCATCATGTTCCGCCGCATGCTCGAGGAGAACATCCGCATCGTCGAGGACGGGGGCGACCCCATCAACACCTTCCGGGACCCGGCGTCCAACGTCTACCTCGGCATGGACACCGAGCACAAGTCCCGCCGGAACGAGCAATACCAGGAGCGCGGCGAAGGAGCAAAGGGCATCAGGCGCCAGGGAATGGCGAGTAAGTACAGCCCCATCCTGAACCAGCGTGGCGTCGAGGGCGGCGCGGACTCTATCGAGCGCCGCAAGATGGTGGGACAGAGCGTCTAGCCGAACGCAGGAGGAGAGCGTCATGCTGACGAAAGCGGACAACGAGAAGCTCACCCGCGTCGGCCCGGGCACGCCCGCGGGCGAACTGCTCCGACGCTACTGGCACCCCATCGCTATCGCCTCCGAGATCACGGACGAGCGCCCCACGAAGGCCGTCCGCATCCTAGGCGAGGACCTCGTCATCTTCCGCGACAAGTCCGCACGGTGGGGGCTGCTCGCCGACCACTGCACGCACCGCAGCGCCTCGCTCGTCTACGGGCGGGTCGAAGAGCGCGGCATCGCCTGCGCCTACCATGGCTGGCTGTACGACACGGAGGGCAACATCCTGGAGACGCCGCCCGAGAAGAACGAGGCGATCATGCGCTCCGTCAAGCAACCGGCCTACGACTGCAAGGTCTACCTCGGCGTCGTCTGGGCGTACATGGGGCCGAAGCCCGCGCCCGTCTTCACCCCGTTCGACACGCTCGTCCGGGAGGACGGACGCCGCAAGATACTCCTGCACCCCGTCCTTGACTGCAACTGGTTCCAGGCCATGGAGAACTCCATGGACCCGGCGCACCTGCAGATACTCCACCAGGAGTACTACGCGCGGGGCCAGCGCGAGCCCGTGAACACGACGCGCGGATTCACCGACGACGTGGACTCGTTCGAGTTCTACACCACCAGCTACGGCCTGATGAAGAAGCGCACCTACGTGAATGGCGTCGTGGACGAGCACCCCGTCCTCTTCCCCTCCATCCTCCGGCAGGGGCCGAGCACCCAGTTCCGCACGCCCATAGACGACACGCACACCTGGCACGTCCACATCAACTTCTGGCTCACCGAGGACGGCCAGCCCAACGAGACGACGTGGGACCCGCCCGTCGAGTACATCGAGCCCTACAAGGAGCCCGCGGACAAGAGCCACCCGCACGCGTGGTACGACCGCCGCTCAGTGCTCTCTCAAGACCACATGGCGTGGGAGACGCAGGGCCCCATCACCGACCGCTCGGTCGAGCACCTCTCCTACTCGGACCGGGGCGTCGTCCTGCTGCGCCGGACGATGTTCGAGCAGATGGAGCGCGTCGCCCGCGGCGAGGACCCGCTGGGCGTCATCCGCGACCCTGACCACCCCATCGTCGACACCAACATCGACGAGGACGTCTGGCAGAAGCAGCCCACCCATCGCTGGACGGCGCCCGGCGCCACGCCCACCCGGGCGTAGGGGGACCTGCACAGAAAGGGCGGCATGCTCACAGCGGAAGCCAACGAGCGGCTGGCGCGCGTAGGCCCGGGAACGCCGGGCGGCGAGTTGCTGCGCCGCTACTGGCTGCCGCTCAGGCCATACGCCCAACTCCTCTCCGAACCGGTCATGAAGGTGCGCCTGTTGGGCGAAGACCTGGTGCTCTTTCGTACGCTGAACGGAGAGAGCGGGCTCATCGGGGACAGGTGCGCCCACCGCTCGATGGGCATGGAATGGGGTATCCCGGACGAAGACGGCTTGCGCTGCTCGTACCACGGCTGGCTCTACGGCACCGACGGCCGATGCCTCGACACCCCGCTGGAGGCGCATGACAGCGCCTTCACGGGCCGCATCAAGCTCAAGGGCTATCCGATCCGGGAGATGGGAGGGCTCATCTGGGCCTACCTCGGCCCCGAACCGGCGCCCCTCCTGCCGCCCTGGCCCGTCTTCGTATGGCCCAACGCCATCCGCCAGATCGCCTGCACGGTCCTGCCCTGCAACTGGCTGCAGAGCTGGGAGAACACCGGAGACCCCGCTCACAACCCGTGGCTGCACGGCGAGCTCTTCAGGTACGCGCTGGAGAAAGACGGGCTGCTGGAGGACCGGGTACCGGACGAACAGACGCACCGGGCCTTCACCTCCATCCGCTCCGGCGTCGGCATAGAGGGGCTTTACGCCCGGCCCACCCCGTATGGCATGGAGAAGGGCATCAGCTACTCCAGGGCACTCGGCGCCGACTTCGACGGGGAAGCGGGACATTCGACCGTCATCTTTCCGGTCATGACCGGCGGCGAGATCGGCAACACTATGTACAACAGGACCCAGGTGCGCGTCCCCATCGACGACACCAACACCTACTACATCCACTACGAGATAGCCGCCGCACCGAAGGGCGTCGACACGCCCCGGCAGGACATCGTCCCCTTCTACGAGGTCCCTCTCTGGGACCGGCAGGGGAAGGCCATCCTCGACCACACCTTCACCCAGGACATGATCGCTTGGTGGTCGCAAGGCGCCATAACGGACCGCACCGCCGAGAACCTCGGCCGCACCGATATACCCATCGTCTTTCTCCGGCGTCAGTTGGAGGAGAACATGCGCATCGTCGAGGACGGCGGAGACCCCCTCAACGTGTTCCGCGACCCGGACCACATGGAGGAGATCGTCGCGCAGGTCCGCTACCGGGACGAAGAGGAGGCCCTCCGGCGCATCGGCAGCAGGATCGGCGGCTACCGCGAGCAGTACCATCGCGGCTACTGGCGCGACGACGTCGGCCGGTACGCTCCCGCGAACGAGCTCGTGCAGGAGCTGCACCGGCGGGTCGAAGAGGCCTACGGCGCGGTGCGCTGAGGTATCGTCCTACGGAGGGAACCAACCGATGCCGCAGGGTCTGAAGCCGGTCATCGCCTATGCTTGTCCTCGCTGCGAAGACACGACCGTGACCCAGCGGGAGACGGAGCCCCGGCAGCTTCTGGACTGGGAGAACACGCTGTGGGTCGAGCTGGTGTTCGAGTGCACCAACTGCGAGTGGTCTCAGGTGGTCGCGAGGTATCCCGCGGGTATCAGGCCCACCGCGTCACGATAACGGGGTTGTACGGACACGCCCCGACGGCTCCCCTCTATCGCCACTCCTCGTACAGCGGGTCCTCGTCCACGAACGCGCGCACGATGCCGTCGTAGACCAGCCAGAAGATGTCCAGCGTCGCGTTCAGCGACTCGCGCACGGACTGCTGCTCCAGGTCGCTCACCGCGTACTTCTCGATGACGTACGGGCCCACCTTCATATGCTCCTCGTCGACCGACATGTGGAGCGTCCAGTACAGGATGTCGTCGCTGTCACGCTCGAAGCCGTAGTGATCGACGAGACCGTTGACCACGCGGTGCATCCGCCCGCTGGCCGTGCCCTCCAGTGCGAGCCCCTGCGACGCGTACAGCTCCAGCCACGAGCGCTGGCCGATGAGCAGCTCCCGCCAGTTCAGCAGGCCGCGCGTCTCCGGCAGCGGCTGGGTCGCGTTGAGCTCGTCGCGCGGGATGCCGGCGGCCTCGGCGAAGCGGATGTACAGCTCCTTGTGGCCCGCCGTGCCGGTCTCGCCGCCCTCCGCCTCCTCCGACAGGTTCTCGAACCACATCCGCTCGAGTTCCGTATCCTGCGGAGCGCGCGCGAACATCGCCGCGATGGGCTTCGGGAACGGCTTGGGGAAGAGCAGGTAGAACTGCTTGATGAAGCCGTTGAGTTGAGGGCGCGTCAGTTGCCCCTCCTCGATCATCTCGAACAGCGGGTGTTTGCGGCTGTGCTTCTGCTCTTGCAGCTGCTGCATCTCCGCGAGAAACTCTCTGGTATCGAGCGCCATCGATATGCCTCCGTTGTGTGATGGGGGATGCGGGCGAGAGTATACGCGCCTCCCGCCTTCTCCTGTACCATGCGCCCCATGATCGAGTTCGGCGTGTCGCTCCCCACCATCGGCATGGACGACCCCTCAGCCGTGCGGCTCGTCGCCGAGCAGGCCGAGGCGTCCGGTCTCGACTCCGTCTGGGCCGCCGACCACATCGTGCTGCCGACCAGCCACACCTCTACCTACCCCTACAGTGCCGACGGCGAGTTCCTCATCGCGCCCGGCCTGCCGTTCCTCGACCAGTTCACGACGCTCGCCTGGGTGGCGGGGTTTACGTCGCGGGTGAAGCTCGGCACCGCAGTGACGCTGCTGCCGCTGCGCCACCCGCTCGCCGCCGCCAAGACGACGGCGACGCTGGACGTGCTCTCCGGCGGACGGAGCATCCTCGGCGTCGCGGCAGGCTGGCTCCGCGAGGAGTTCGAGGCGCTCGGCCTCGACTTCGAGCAGCGTGGCGCTGCGCTCGACGAGAGCCTGCGTCTCGTACGCGCTGCGTGGACGGAGGAGGAGATACGGTTCGAGGGGCGTTTCTTCAACGCGAGCGGTGTCCAGTCGTACCCGCACCCGGCGCAGACGCCACATCCGCCCATCTGGGTGGGCGGTCACTCGAAGCCGGTCATGCGCCGCGCCGCGAAATACGGCGACGCATGGTTTCCGCCACTGTTCGCCACGACGGCCGAGGCGCTCGCGGAGGCGCACAGAACCATGAACGAAGATGCCGCCGCCCACGGACGCGGCGACCACGCGGTTGCGCTCTCGCTCCGTGTGCTCGTCGACCTGCGCAGCGAGCCGGACCTGCCGGGCGCGGAGAAGCGCGGCGCGCTCACCGGCGAGCCGCAGCGGATCACGGCGACGCTCGCGGAGTATGCGGAGGCGGGCGTGAGCCATTTCGTCTTCCTGCCGCAGGCGCGAAGCCTCGCCGACGTCCAGCGGACCATCGACCTGCTGAGCACGAAGGTCGTACCGGAGTTGCGATCATGACGCAAAGCGACTACCAGACCGGCGCCATCGAGGTTGCCCCCGGCGCGTACGCCTTCATCCAGGCGGGCGGTGCGACGGACGCCGGCTTCCTCGTCGAGGAGGAGGGCGTCGTCATCATCGACACGCTCATGACGCCCGCGCTCGCGGAGCGGCTGCTCGCCGAAGCGCGGCGCGTGACCGACAAGCCGGTGCGCTACGTCGTGAACACGCACTGGCACGGCGACCACCTCTTCGGCAACGCGCTCATGCCGCAGGCGCCCATCGTCGCGCACGACACCTGCCGCGAAGACCTCGCCACGGAGTGGGACACGCACCGCGCATTCCTGCGGGACCTCTATCCCGCGATCTACGAGGAGTGGCGCGACCTGCCGCAGACCCCGCCCAACCTGACGTTCAGCGACACGCTCACGCTCCATCTCGGCGAGCGGCCCGTTGAGCTGCGCTTCTTCGGCAAGGCGCACACGCGCGGAGACATCGCCGTCTACCTGCCGACGGAGGGCGTGCTGTTCGCGGGCGACCTCTCCTTCCACCAGTACATCCCGAACGCGCGCGACGGCTTCCCGCTCGCGTGGGCGGACACCGCCGACCGTGCCGCGCAGGTCGAGTGCGACGTCGTGGTGCCGGGGCACGGGCCGCTTGGGACGCGCGCCGACATGGCCGAGATGCGCGAGTGCCTGCTGCGCATCACCGATCAGGGCAGACGCAGCTTCGCGGAAGGGCGCTCCGAGGAGGAGGCGCTGGCGTCGCTTGACCTCGGCCCGTTCTCCGGCTGGGGACGGCAGGAGGACCGCCTCCCGCCGCTCATGTCCCGCCTCTACCGCGAACTGCGCGGGGAGTTCACGGACTAGCCCTGCCTGGTCCCTCTCCCTACAAGGGGAGAGGGTTAGGGTGAGGGTACTCTGGGGGAGCCGGGAGGTGCCCCCTAGTCCCAGCGGGTGTTCGGTTTCGGCTCCAGCTCGCCGTCCACGTAGACGTCCGCCTTGCCCTGCGGGAAGCAGACGTACCCCGCGATCTTGGCGGACTCCGCCGTCGGGTCGCGGTAGGTCCACGCGATGTCCTCAAACGTCTCGCCGTCCACGTCCGCGTGGAAGTAGCTCGCCAGCCCCTTGTAGGTGGAGCCCAGCACGCGCTCGCTCGAACGCAGCATCTCCTTCCGCACGTCCTTGCCGGGGATGTAGTAGCGGTGCGGCAGTCCGGTCTCCAGCAGCATCACCGGCTGGTGCGTCTCCGCAACGGTGACGCCGTTCAGCTCTACCCGCACGTGGCGGGAGCTCTGCAGGCAGTCCACGCGCGTGTACGGGTCCTTCGGGCCGATGAAGACCTCTTCCTCTTCCTCGAACCAGCCGTCCATCCGGTTCCAGTAGAACGCCACGTAGTCGCGGGCGTCCAGGCAGCCTTCCAACGGCTCCTGGTATGCCCAGACCGCGTTCTCCTCCACCCGGTCGCCGACCTTGACGCTCCAGTACTGAGCGTCTCCCTTGATCGGTCAGAAGGTGCTCTTATCGGTCTCCTCCAGCAGGTCCATCCGCACGTCCGCCATCGGGAAGTAGTAGACCGGCTGGTGCCGCGTCTCATACATGAGGACCGCGTGCCTGCTGTCGACGATCGTCTCGCCGCCGAAGGTCACGCGGATCCGCTTGGGTGTCGGCTCCAGGAAGGCGAGGTGCTCCCCGATGCCTTTCGCCGTGCCGACGTCGTGCGCTCCGAACGCCTGTGTCATGCCGCCCTCCTTTCGCCTTTCACGCTTCTAGTTCCACAGCGTGATGCCCATGAGCACGTTGCCGTGGTGCACGTCCTCGATAGCCTCGTTGATCTGCTCGTAGCCGTAGCGCTTGGTGATGAACGATCCGAGCTCGATGCGCCCCTGCGACACGAGGTCGAGCACCTCGGTCACGTCGCTCGTCCGGCGCATCGCCACGCCCGTCACCTTGATCTCCTTGAACGGGAAGCGCGAGTCATTGATGGTGATGGGGCCCGGCGGCATCGCGCCAACGATGGTGGCCGTGCCCGTGGGCCGCGTCGCCCGCACGATCTGGTCCGCGGTCACCGGGTTGCCGATCGCCTCGAACGTCTTGCGCGCGCCGCCCTTCGTGATCTCCTTCGTCGCTTCCACCGGGTCGTCAGAGCTTGCGTTCACGATGTGGGACGCGCCGTAGGAGAGCGCCGCCTCCAATTTGCTGCCAATCATGTCCACCGCGACGATGGGGTACGCGCCGAACAGTCGCAGCATCTGGATGATGTTCAGTCCCACGCCGCCGCAGCCGATGACCATCGCAGACTCGCCGGGGGCGAGTTGCGCGCCGTTCTTCACCGCGTTGTAGGCAGTCGTCACCCGGCAACCGACGATGCACGACTCCTCCAGCCCCACGCCGTCCGGCAGGTGGAAGACCATGTAGGCCGGGACCGACAGCATCTGCGTGAAGCCGCCGACGTTCCAGCGCGTCACCGTCTCGCCGCCTGACTTGCGGTACGGCGAGCCGAGCGGCATCTGCTGGCAGAGGTTCGACAGCCCGGTCATACAGTATTCGCAGCGGCCGCAGCGAAAGCGCATGCCGACAGTCACGTTGTCGCCGTCCTTGAAGTGGTCCCGCTGGTTCTTGCCCGTGCCCACGACCACGCCGGAGACCTCGTGCCCCAGCACCGCCGGCAGCGCCGTCGGTATCGAGCCGTCCTGCACCTTCAGGTCCGTATGACAGACGCCGCACGCCGTCACCTCGAGCAGCACGTCGTCGTCGCCAACGTCGGGTGCTTCGAAGTCCTCGATCACGAGGTCCTGGTCGGCGCCCTGCAATACCGCTGCCTTCATACGCTTCCTCCCAGTACTCCGGATGGCCGGATTCTAGCGCAACGCAGCACGATGCCGCATGACGAGTCCTGTCATGTCGAGCGGGGCCGGAGCACCTCAGACAGGGAGTTGGTCGGCGTCCGGGGCTGCAACGACGCCGAACGCGGTGTTGATCGCCGAGATGTACTGGTACTGGCCGACGGTGGCAGCGAGCTCGACGAGCCATCGGACGCCCTTGCGGCCCTCCAGCGCGTCGAAGAGGTCTTGCTCCACCTTGTTGTTCTGCAGGAGTTGCCGTACGAACTCGATGATGTCGCGCTCGTCCTCTTCGAGGCCACTGGTGTCCTGCCTGTGCCTGACGGCCTCGATGGCCTCTTCCCGCATGCCGGCGGCACGCCCGGCTCTCACGTGCGCGGCCCACTCGTAGGTCGCGTCCTTCTCCCTGGCGACGGCGATGATGGCCAGTTCGCGCTCGACCGGGCTGAGGGTCGAGCCCAACCTGACCTGCGCGCCGGCCTCCATGACTTTCTGAGCGAGGCCGGGGCTGTGCATGAGGACGGCGAAGGGCCCGCGCACCCCGTGAAGCGTTTCGACGATCGCGTCGAACTCAGCGTGCCGGTCCTCGGGGACCTGGGCCTTGTCGGTGATCATCTCGATGCGTGGCATGACTTCTCCTGGCGACATCTTGTTCGCGAACCGTCACGCCTGCCTATGGCGTCCGCCCTTCACGGTGCTCCGCCAGCGCCTCATCCGCCAGGCGTTCCAACAAGTCCTCCGATCCGGGGCTGGCGAATAGCTCCGCCCACTGCCGCTCCGACTCCAACTCAGCCAGCAGGAAGCGGGCGAGTCTGTCCTGTTCCGCCTGTGGGAGCTCAGCCGCTCGCTCGAACGCCTCTTGAAGCAGTCGCGTCATCAGCATTCCTTCCGTTCGCAGAGGATACCGGTACATTATCTCTCCGCGTTGCTCGTTCTGCATCCACCGATGGCGCAC
Source organism: Dehalococcoidia bacterium (assembly GCA_965220225.1). GTDB lineage: Bacteria > Chloroflexota > Dehalococcoidia > Lucifugimonadales > Australimonadaceae > Bin16. Next base: position 181,884 of record OZ244813.1, read on the forward strand.
GGCGGCGCGAGATGGCACACTTAACCAGCGCGACCTCCGCTCCTGGGCCGGACGCGCCGATCACAGACAGGAGAACCCCATGTCCGTCCCTCTTGGCTCGAAAGTCTTTCCCATCACCACCGCCATCAACGCCGACGGCAACCTGGAGGTCGGCGGTTGCGACGTGACGTCGCTCGCCCGCGAGTTCGGCACGCCGCTCTACGTGTTCGACGAGGCCACCCTCCGTAGCCAGGCGCAGGGCTTCCTGGACGCCTTCCGCTCCCGCTACCCCAGCAGCCGCGTCGTCTATGCGTGCAAGGCGTTCATCAACGTGCCGCTCGCGCGCTATCTCGCGGCCCTCGGCGTCGGCTTCGACGTAGTCTCGGGCGGTGAGGTTGCCGTGCTGCGCGCCGCGGGCGTCGACCTCGCCACAGTGGACTTCCACGGCAACAACAAGACGCCGGAGGAGATCGCGCAGGGCGTCGCCTGGGGCGTCGGGCACTTCGTGATAGACAGCTTCCACGAGCTGCGCCTGCTGGACGAGGCCGCCGGAGCCGCAGGACGGGTGCAGCCCGCCCTCATCCGCGTCTCGCCCTCCATAGACCCGCACACGCACCGCCTTACCACCACCGGCGTCCTGGACAGCAAGTTCGGCTTCCCCATCGAGACCGGCGACGCCGAGGAGGCCGTTCGCCAGGCGATGGCGGCATCCAACATCGACCTGCAGGGGCTCCACTTCCACCTCGGTTCGCCCATCTTCGAACTGGAGCCGTACACCGAGGCCATCGAGCGCGTCCTGCGCTTCGCGGCCCGCATGGGCGAGTACGGGCTGGAGACGCGCCGGTTCAGTCCCGGCGGCGGCTTCGCCATCGCCTACACCGAGGACGACGAGCCTCCTTCCATAGACGAGTACGCCGACGCTATCGTCGGCGCGCTTACGGACGGCTGCGCCGCCAACGGCCTCCCTCAGCCGGAGCTCACGGTCGAGCCTGGACGCTCGCTCGCCGGCCCCGCCGGCGTCGCCGTCTACACCGTCGGCGCCATCAAGGAAGTGCCCGGCGTACGCACGTACGTCTCCGTAGACGGCGGCATGGGAGACAACATCCGCCCCGCGCTCTACGGCTCCCGCTACATCGCCACCGTCGCCAACCGCGCCAACGACGCTGCCACAGAGACCGTCACCATCGCCGGGAAATACTGCGAGTCCGGCGACGTGCTCATCCACGACGCCTCGCTCGCTCCGGTCCGCGCGAACGACATCATCGCGATCCCCGCGTCCGGCGCGTACGCTCCTTCCATGGCCAGTGTCTACAACATGAACGGCCGGCCCGCCATCGTGATGGCGTCGGAGGGCGCGACGACCCTCATGCGGCGCCGCGAATCGTACGAGGACCTCATCGCGCAGGACGTCGTCTGACCGATGCTCCGCCTGCACGGCCAGCAACTCCCCGTTCAGACCCTGGAACGCTCACTGGCGGAGGGTCGTCTCCATCACGCCTACCTCTTCATCGGCCCGGCGCACCTGGGGAAGGCAACCCTCGCGGTCCAGCTCGCGCAGGCCCTGAACTGCGACGCGGACACGCCGCCGTGCGGCGTCTGCGCGAGCTGTACGCGCATCGCCGACGGCAACCACGCGGACGTGCGCCTGGTCTGCCTCGGTGACAACGCCGCGTCCATCGGCATCGACGCGGTGCGCGACATCATCAACTCAGCCCACCTGCGCCCATACGAGGGACGCACCCGCGTATTCATCATCACCGAGGCCGACCTCCTCACCCGCGACGCGGCCAACGCCCTGCTCAAGGTGCTGGAGGAGCCTCCGGACGATGTCGTCCTCATCCTCGTTGGCAACAGTGCGGACAACCTGCTTCCGACCGTCCGCTCCCGCTGCCAGACCTTCAACTTCCGTCCTCTGCCGGTGAGCGAGGTCGCGCGCATCCTGCAGGAGGAGCGCGGTGTAAGCGCGGAACAGGCGGATGTGCTCGCCCGCCTCTCGCGTGGCTGCATCGGCTGGGCTGTCGCGGCGAGCGAAGACGACGCGCTCTATGCGTCGGTGCACCAGCGGATCGAGCAGATCGTCGACGCTATCGAGGGTGGACTGGAGGAACGCCTTGCCTACGCGGGCGAACTCGCGCGCCGCCTCGACCGCGACCGGAGCGCGGGACGGGAGGAGCTGTTCCTGTGGCTGCGGTGGCTGCGGGACATCATGCTCGTGCAGCAAGGGCACGGCTCGAGCATCACCAACCTCTCATGGAGGGAGATGCTGGAGCGGCAGGCCACGGCCCTCCAATCCGCGGACGTCGTCGGCTGGGCCCACAACGTCACCCGCACCATCGAGGCGCTGGAGCGGAACGCCAACGTGCGCCTGGCCCTGGACGTGTTCATGCTGGAAGCGCCAGCACTGACCACACCGGCATGAAGAGAACCTTAAGGGTCGCACCGCGATAGCGGACCCCCGCTCCTACACCTGAACGAGCTCGCTCTCCAGGCTTCGGCGCGGCTGCGCCATCCAGGGCAGATAGATGCTCCACTCGTCTGGCAGGCTGCGGTGCATCAGGTGGTAGTACGGGTTCGCCCTGGGCGGTGTCGGCTCGCGGAGCAGGCGCATGTTCGCCTGAGCGGGCGTGCGACCGGCCTTGCGATGGTTGCACGGCACGCAGGCCGCCACGACGTTCTCCCAGGTATGCGGGCCCTTCAGCACCCGGGGCACGACATGGTCGAGCGTCAACTCCCGCGTCTGCCTGCCGCAGTACTGGCACGAGAACTGGTCACGCCAGAAGACCTCCCGGCGGGAGAGGCGGCGCGTGAAGAGCGGCCGCTTGACCATGTAGAGCAGGCGGATGACCGAGGGGATGGGGAAGTTCTGGGACACGGAATGGTACTCGCCGCTTCCCAGCTCCAGCGGCTGCGCCTTCTGCCCCAGGACGAGGAGCAACGCCCGCCTCACGCCGCAGACGTTCAACGGCTCGTAGTTCTGGTTCAGGATGAGAACAGCCTCGCTCAGAGCGTCCACCCCAGCGGGCCCACCGTCCGTTCCGAGGCCCGCACTCGCAAATCATAAGAGGGTAGCGGAGCATCCGGCAACCTGTGGCCGTTTAACCGGCTCGCCGCGAGGACCCCTACGCCCTCCCCGAGCCACCGAACAGCGAGCTCCGCACGTCGAACTCCGACGGCATGAGCCCCTGCAGGAACGAGGTGGCATCCAGCAGCGTTTCCGCCAGGAGCGACTCCTCGACCGCCTGCCGCACCTCGTCGGACGGCACGGCATTCGCGGCGAGGGCGATGGCAGACCCGGCGAGCAGGCCGGCGAGCAGGCCTATGACCATACCCGCGCCCCTGTCCACCCATCCCAGCATGAGGATGCCCAGCATCGTCCTGACCGCTCGCCCGAGCATCCACGCCCCTACCGATACGGCGGCGACGATGAGGATGAATATGACGAACTGCCGCATCCCGTCGCTGTCCACCATCGGGACCGCCCAGTCGAGCGTCTTGTAGAGCCTGCTGGCGATAACGACGCCCACGATGAGCCCCAGGAAGGTGAACAGCCACTTCACAACGCCGTTCACCCAGCCGAGGAAACCACCGCCTACCACCAGCACGAGGATGACCAGGTCTATCGCGTTCATGCGACTCAACTATGCACCGGCGACACTGCGCCTTCAACGACGTAGCGCTGCGTCCTTCACAGGAACCCTGTTCTCCGTCCCGATGAATCCGACCCGATATCCGGCGCGTAGTGTCCTGTAGCGCGCGTGCGGAGTGACGGTCCGGAATCACGATCGAGGAGGCAAACATGCGCAGAAAGAGGGTACTGGTCCCGGCTCTCGCAGCCCTGCTGCTGACCGCAACCATCGCGGGCACGGCGTTCGCTCAGGGCGAGTCGGACGACGATTCTTCTTCGGTGTCGCGCTTCGCGGAGATACTCGCGGAGAAGCTCGGCATCGACGAGGACCAGGTTCAGACGGCGATAGAGGAAACAAAGGCGGAGTTGCAGGCCGAACGGAAAGCTGCCCGGGAACAGCAGTTGCGCGACAAGCTGGCAGCGATGGTCGAGGACGGCAGCATCACGCAGGAGCAGGCGGACGAGTACCTCGATTGGTACCTGGACCCTCCGGAGTTGGCGTCCGGCAAGTTCGGCAAGAAGTTCGCTTCCGGACGTGGCCACCACCGCAGCAAGGGCGGTTTCCGGGGGCATGGCAGGAGGTCCTGGGGCAAGGACTTCGCCGCCTGAGCCGGAGCAGCAGCCCGCAGAGAAAGGGGCGCGCCATGCGCCCCTTTCGACTCTCCGCCGACGTGTGAGAGGAAACGCTCAGACCGCGTAGATGGGGTTGTCCCGCGTGATGATGCGCGTCTCCGTTGCGATAGCCTCCCGCGCGTATTTCGGCAGGCCGAACATCCCCCGGTGCGCCGCGCCGTCATAGAAGCGCAGCGGCGACGCCACGCGCTCGCGCACGCGCGCGTCCACTTCAGCCTCGCTCATCGCTCCAACGTTCGGCGCGTCCGCCCCGCCGCAGGCGATGAACCCCCACGTCATCCCGAAACTGGGGATGTGAGCGTGATACCCGGAGGTGTGGTCGAACACGCGCTGCATCGTCCGGGCGATGGCCGTGAAGACCTCGCGCACGTTCGTCGGCCCCGTCGGACCGGACTGAGCGACCATCAGGCCTCCGGGCGCGAGCCGCGCCCGCACCAGCTCGTAGAACTCCACCGTGAAGAGCAGGTACGCCGGCCCACCCTCCAGCGGGTCCGGGACGTCGATGATGATGACGTCGAACGGCGTCTCTCGCTGCTCCAGGTAAGCGAGTGCGTCCTCGTGCAGCAGCGTCACGCGCGGGTCGTCGAACGCCCCGCGATGATGCTCCGGGAGATGCTCCTTGCAGAGATCGACCACGGCCTTGTCCAGGTCGACCATGACGACTTCCTCAACCGAGCCGTGTCGCAGCGCCTCCCTGATGGTCGCGCCCTCGCCGCCGCCCGCCACCATCACGCGCCGCGGGTTCGAGTGAGCAACCATCACCGGCTGAACGAGCGCCTCGTGGTATACCCACTCGTCGGCTTCGGACGACTGCGTCTTGCCGTCCAGTACGAGCATCCGGCCGAAGGAGCCGGTCTCGAGCACCTGCACGTGCTGATAGGGAGTGTCCCCTTCGTAGATGACCTGCCGGACGCTGGACGCCTGTACGAGGTCAGGCGACAAGTGCTCCAGGTACCAGAGGGTGCGGGGGGACAGCCCGTTCATCAGACGGGGGTGACGGCGGAGAAGACATCGACACCGCGCTCGATCTCCGTTATCTCCGAATCGCTCGATTCGAGACCGGCGATGATGAGTTTGGCCGCCTCAGTGGGGTCGAAGTTCTCGCCGCAGGTGAAGATGTCTACCGCGGCGTAGGAGAACTCGGGCCAGGTGTGGATGCACAGATGGGACTCGGCGATCGCGATGACGCCGGTGACTCCTTGAGGACTGAACTGATGGAATATCTTGCCTATGACAGTCGCGCCGGTCTCTTCTGCGGCGCGCAGCATCATGCCTTCCAGGAAAGGAAGGTCATCGAGTGTTGCGGGATTACAGGAGCGGAGCTCCAACAGAACGTGGCGACCCAGCGCTTCCAATCAAGCAGCCCCCCTTTCCGGAAAGTACCGCTTGCGGAGTTCCCCTGTCGGAACAAGCGGACACAATAGCGCATGCTAGCACCTGGCACGTACGTGGTGCAAGCAGACACACCTCGGCCCGACGGCTTCACACGGCCAGGCTTGACGCTCAGTCGTCGGCATCCATAGCATGACGCCATGGAAGACTACCTCCGGCAGTACGGGTTCGTCCTCATGCTCTCCGCGGTGGCGGTTGTGATCCCCGCGAGCGTGCTCGTGATCTCCCAGGTAAGCACGCGGGTCAAGGCCCGTCCGTTCCGGCCCAACCCCATCAAGTACACCCCGTACGAGTGCGGCATGGAGCCCGAACGCGGACGCTGGGAGCGCTTCAATGTGCGCTACTACCGGTTCGCGCTGCTCTTCCTGCTGTTCGACGTGGAAGTCGTCTTCCTCTTCCCGTGGGCATCCCAGGCCGGTGTTCTCGGATGGTCCGCTTTCGGCGCCATCCTCTTCTTCACCGCCGTGATGGTTGCCGGGTGGGCCTACGAGTGGAAACGTGGCGGCATGGAATGGGACGAGTCCCTCCCCGCTGCCTCGGCTCCCGGTACGAGCGCCGAGGCCACCGACCCGATAGCCGCCTAGCCTCCTCCCGGTACGCAGCGGTCAGACGCCGGCTTCGGCCTCCTCGAGGAGCCGGGCCTGCTCATCCTGCAGCAGCGCGTTCACGACCGCGTCTATCTGTCCCGCCATGATCTCCTGCAGCCCATGGACGGACATGCCTATGCGGTGGTCCGTGAGCCGGTCCTGCGGGAAGTTGTACGTGCGTATCTTCTCCGAGCGGTCACCGGCGCCGACCTGCGAACGCCGCGTTGCGGATGTCGCCGCCTGTTGTTCGCGTAACTGCTGCTCGTAGAGGCGGGAGCGGAGCACCGCCATCGCCTTCGTCTTGTTCCGAAGCTGCGAGCGTTCGTCCTGTGAGACGACCATGATGCCGGTCGGGTTGTGCACGACGCGCACGGCGGTGGCCACCTTGTTCACGTTCTGGCCGCCCGGGCCGCCGGAGTGAAAGATATCCACCCGCAGGTCCTCAGGCTTGATCTCGACGTCAACCTCGTCGGCCTCCGGCAGCACGGCTACCGTAGCGGTGGAGGTGTGTATGCGTCCCTGCGCCTCGGTCACGGGAACGCGCTGCACGCGGTGTACGCCGCTCTCGTGCTTGAGCAGGCGGTACGCATCGCTGCCCTCTATCTCGCAGACGACCTCCTTCATCCCGCCCTGTTCGGTCTCGCTCGTGTTGACGATATCCACGCGCAGGCCGTGGCGCTGTGCGTACCGCTGGTACATGCGGAAGAGGTCGCCGGCGAACAGCGCGGCCTCATCGCCGCCGGCGCCGCCGCGGATCTCCATGATGACGTTCTTGCTGTCGTTGGGGTCCTTCGGGAGCAGTGCCTCGCGCAGCTCCTGGTTCAGCCGCTCCACTTCGGACGCCAAGCTCGTCTCCTCCTCCTCCGCAAGCGCGGCAACCTCCGGGTCGGGGTCTGAGGCAAGGGAGCGCGCGTCGGCGAGTTCGTCCTGGGCCGCCTGAAGCCGCTCCCAAGCGCTCACGACAGGCATGAGAGCGGCCCGCTCTCTGCCAAGCCTGGTGAGCTGGGCCGGGTCGGCGACAACTTCCGGCGAGGAGAGGAGAACATCGATCTCCTCCCGGCGCTTCAGCAGGTTGTCGAGGCGTTCGAACATGGCGGGGCATCTCGGGATGGAACCCCGGAAAGCCGGGGGACGTATTATTGAGCATAGCACAGCGTTCATGCCGGACCTTCATGCCGGTACACCGTTCCAAACAAGCAACCCTAACTCATTGGAGATAGTCCCCTTGCGGCATAGAATCTGTGCATTGTCCGTACTGTGGACGATATAGCTTGCTTACCGTGTGAGGCCTATGCGGATACCTCCGGCTATCTCATCGCTCGTCATCCTCGTTGTCGCGCTGGCGATGACGATCAGTGTCGCCTGCGAAGAGCAGCCGACCATTGTGCCTGTCGTATCGACGCCCACCGCGCTGCCCACGGCGACTTCCACTCCCACTCCTACTCCAACGGCCACTCCCACGGCTACACCCACTCCTACCGCAACCCCCACTCCCACGGCTACACCCACTCCTACCGCAACCCCCACCCCACTGCACACCCCCACTCCCACCGCAACGCCGACGGCCACGGCTACGCCACGCCCTGAAGATGTCCTGATAATTGCCAGGAAGGCCACCGTCAGAGTGACGGGGAACGAGACCGTCTGGACGGGCGCGATCATCAGTGACAGCGGCGAGATCCTCACGACTTCCGAGGCGCTGGGAAACGCTCCTGTGGTGAGCTTCCAGTTGGATGCGGACAACCAGGCGAGTGTGCGCCAAGGCGAGGCGTGGGTGATCGGCAGGGACGATGATGCGGGACTGGCCCTCCTCCGGCCCATCAACCCGGCGCCTCCTTACGACTTCATCCCGCTCTCCGCTCAGGCCCCGACCATCGGCGACCAGCTCGGACTGGTCCAGCATTCCCCGTTCTCGCCGGTTATAGACCAGCGGATCACGAGTGTGAGCGGGTACCAACCCGGCGGCATCGGCTACAGCTACATGCAGATCCGCGCCGCGGACAACACGACTGCAGACGGCGCGATGCTGATAAACGATTCCGGGAAGATCCAGGGCATACGCATGCCATCGTTGTGGCTGCTCAACCACCAGATAGGTAACCCGGGCGAGGTTTACGCCGTCGACGCTGCGCAAGTGGGCGTCACGGCCATCCCCGCGCTCCGGTCCGGACGTATCCAGATAGACATCCGGCCGCCGTCAACCGAGGGGCCGGGCGACAGCCCGCCGGCGATCCCGGTCATCTTCAATGCAGACATAACTATCGACGGCGCGGCCGCACCGGTGGGGACGCGGGTGTACGCCAGGTTGAGGAAGTCCGGACAACTCGACCACTGGACCTCCGCGCCGGTGATAGCTGGCGGAATCGTGGTCCTCAACGTCTCCGCCCCGACCAACAGCTACGCCGGAGCCATCGTGGAGTTCTGGGCAAACGCGAAGATGGCCGGGAAAACGGAGACCTACAACCGGCCCGCGGGGTCCGTAGTGGACTTGACCCTCGCGTTCTAGCCGTGCGGCTCGCGCTCGGAAGGACGCACGGGCAGGTTGCACGCAGCGTGTATAGACCATGCGGAAATCTCTGCGCATCCCAACCCTGATCATCCTGGCAAGCATCTTTGCGCTTGCCCTGGCGATCGCTTACAGCTCTTCCGAGGAAGAGACGTCTCCCACGCCTGAGCCCACGCCTACTCCTGTTCAGGCCCCGCCCACCGCAACTCCTACCCCAACGCCGACGCCGACACCAACCCCAACTCCGACACCCACTCCCACCCCAACGCCGACGCCGACACCAACGCCCACCCCGACGCCGACGCCCACCCCCGTCCCGACGGCCACGCCAACGCCTGAGCCCACTCCCACGCCGGAGCCGATGCTCACCCTCGAAGAGGCGATGGCCCAGGCCTCGAGCGCGGTGGTGAAGCTAACACTCGGCGAGACCATCTGGACCGGTGCGGTCATCAGTGAGAACGGCGAGATACTCACCATATCCGCCCCGCTAGGGAACTCCCCCCAGGTCACCTTCACACTGCCGGACGGCACCGAAGGGCTCGCGTGGGTGACCGGCAGGAACGACGAGCAGGGACTGGCGCTGCTCACGCCGTTCGGAGAGCCGCGCACCTACGACTTCCTCCAGCTATCCGCCGGCGTCCCCGCCATCGGGGAGCGCATGGCGCTGCTCCAGTACGACCCGTTCAACGGCGCGTTGGACCCGCGTCCGGTGAACGTGCGGGGATACACCACTTCCTTCATCGGGTACGGCTACGTTCAACTGCACATCGGGGAGAGTTCCGCTTTCGACAGCGCAGCGCTGATCAACGACGAGGCGAAGCTGCAGGGCATCCGGATGCCGGCGTCGTGGCTGCTCGAGAACAACGTCGGCGAGGCGCGGGAGGTCTACGCGGCTTCCTCTGCCGAGATCGGCGGCCTCCTGGTCCCGCAGCTACGCTCCGGCCACGTCCAGATCAGCCCGCCTGTGCCGGACACTTCCGGCCCGACGGGCGCGCCGCCCCAGATCCCCATCGTGTTCATCGGCAGCGTCACAGTGGACGGCCAGGCTCCTCCGGTCGGCTCACGGCTGTACGCGAAGGTGAGCAAGGAAGGGCGTCCCACCCTCTGGTTCACACGGACGGTCCTGGACAACGGCGAGTACGACGTACCGATATCGCTGAACGTGTCCACGTACCTGGGGGCAACCATAGAGTTCTGGATGAACGCGGAAGCCTCTCTCGTGACTGCCGAAGTCACCCGCAGAAGCAACAACATCCACACCCTGGACCTGCGGTTCTGAGAAGGATTGTCATTCCGAGCGGAGCGCAGCGGAGTCGAGGAATCTCTCAGGCGCGCCCCGCTCTACACCAACGCTTCCCGAGAGATGTTTCGGCTGCGCTCAACATGACAAGGCAGGGGCATCCGCCGCCTGTGCCATCGGCACCTCGCGCTGCTCACTCGTTGCCATGTCCCGGTACGTCACCGTGCCGTTCTCGAGTTCGGCATCGCCCAGGATGAACACGCCCCGAGCGCCGATGGCCGACGCGTAGCGCAGTTGCGCCTTGAGGCTGCGCGGCGGCGCGACCACGACAGCGGTGCCCGAGCCAGCGCGGAGCGTCGCGCCGAGCCGGACCGCCTCCGCCTTGGCGCGCTCCCCCCGGTAGGCCATCACGAGCGGTGAGGACGCCGCGCCGGGCGGCTCTGTCCCCTGCTCGCGCAGGTTCATGATGAGGCGCTCGATGCCCGCGGCGAAGCCGATACCCGGCGTGGGGCGGCCGCCCAGCTGCTCGATGAGGCCGTCGTAGCGGCCGCCGGCGCAGACCGCGCTCTGCGCGCCCTCGCGCGACGGGTGCACCTCGAAGACGGTACGCGTGTAGTAGTCCAGCCCGCGCACGAGCGTGTGGTCGAGCCGGTACGTGATGCCGAGCGAGTCGAGGTAGCCGAGCAGCTCCTGCCAGTGCTCGCGGGCCTCGTCGCCGATGTAGTCGACGCTCCGCGGCGCGGAGGCCATGAACGACTCGCCGGCAAGCTCCTTGGAGTCGAGCAGCCGCAGCGGGTTCGTGTCGAGGCGGCGGCGGTCGTCCTTTCCCAGGTGGGCGGCGTGCGGGCTGAAGTGCTCGCGGAGCGCCTCGACGTAGCGCGGCCTGTCGGCCGCGTCGCCGATGTTGTTGAGCACGAGCGTCATGCCGCCGAGGCCGAGCCGCTCCATGCTCTCCATCGCCAGTTGCAGCACCTCGAGGTCGACCGTCGCGTCCGGGTCGCCGATCGCTTCGATGCCGAACTGGTGGAACTGGCGGTAGCGTCCGGCCTGCGGGCGGTCGTACCGAAACATCGGGCAGAGGTAGTAGAGGCGCACGGGCAGCGGCTGGTTGTGCAGGCCGTGCTCCAGGTACGCGCGGCAGACGGCGGCCGTTCCCTCCGGGCGGAGCGTTACCTCCTGCCCGCCCCGGTCCTGGAAGCTGTACATCTCCTTCTGGACGATGTCCGTCTCTTCGCCGACGGTGCGGGCGAACAGCGCCGTATCCTCGAACACGGGCGTGTCGATGCGGTCGTAGCCGAACGCCCGGGCGGCCTCGGCAACCGTGCCGTACACGAACGACCAGTACCGCTGCTGCTCCGGCAGGATATCGGCGGTTCCTCTGGGGGCCTGGTGCATCTGACCTCTCGTAAGAGACGGAGTGCGGCTCATTATAGGGGTTGGCCCTCCACCCCACGCCAACCCTCATGGGGCGGGTGATGGTCGGTCATTGTCATTCCGAGCGGAGCGCAGCGGAGTCGAGGAATCTCTCCGGCGCGCCCCGCCGTACACGAACGCTCCCTGAGAGATGTTTCGACTCCGCCTGCGGCTTCGCTCAACATGACAAGCCTTCTTCCCAATCCGCCAGGCACGGGGGCGATGTGTCCCTGTAAGCACGCGCTATTCACGAAGGCAGCACGTATAATGCGGGTGTGCATAGCCTTCTCGAAAAAGTGCGTGACTATCTCCCCGGCGATCGCGCCGAGATGATCGAACGGGCGCTCGAATTCGCCGCCGCCGCGCACGAGGGGCAGAAACGCAAGTCCGGCGAGGACTACGTCGAGCACCCTATCTCCGTCGCCGAGTACCTCGCCGACCTCAACCTCGACGCTCCGACCATCGCCGCCGCGCTCCTCCACGACGTCATCGAAGACTGCGACGTGACCGCCGAGGACCTGCGGAAGGAGTTCGGGGAAGACGTGGCGAAACTGGCCGACGGCGTCACCAAGCTCGCCCGCATGGACACCATCACCGGCGATGCCGAGCCGCTCGTCGCCAGGACCGACAGCGAGGCGGAGAGCCTGCGCAAGATGCTCGTCGCGATGGCGAACGACATCCGCGTCATCCTCATCAAGCTGGCGGACCGGATGCACAACATGCAGACGCTCCGGGCGCTGCCGCCGGACCGGCGCGTCGCCATCGCGCAGGAGACGCTGGACATCTACGCGCCGCTCGCCCACCGCCTCGGCATGGGCGAGATCAAGTGGCAGCTGGAAGACCTCGCCTTCCGGTACATCCAGCCGAACCAGTACCGGAGCATCTCCACCCTGCTCTCCACCAAGCGGACCGAGCGGGAGGCGTACATCAAGGAAGTGACCGACGTGCTGCGGGACGAGCTCGCCAACGCGGGCTTCGACGCAGAGGTGACCGGTCGCCCCAAGCACATCTACAGCATCCACCGCAAGGCGCAGTCCTACGCCGCGCAGGGGAAGCAGATGAGCGAGATCTACGACCTCTTCGCGGTCCGCGTCCTCGTCAACACCGTGCAGGACTGCTACGGCGTGCTCGGCCTCGTCCACTCGCTCTGGCGGCCCGTTCCCGGCCAGTTCGACGACTACATCGCCAACCCCAAGGAGAACATGTACCAGTCGCTGCACACGACGGTGCGCTCCATCGACGGGCTGCCGGTGGAGGTGCAGGTGCGCACGCACGAGATGCACCGCATCTCCGAGTACGGCGTGGCCTCCCACTGGAGCTACAAGGAGGGCGGCGCGAAGAGCAGCCAGTTCGAGGAGCGGATGACGTGGCTGCGCCAGCTGCTGGAGTGGCAGCGCGACGTGAGCGGGACGGACGAGTTCCTCGAGAACGTGACCGGCGACCTCTTCGGCGACCAGGTCTTCGTCTACACCCCGAAGAACGAGGTCCGCGAACTGCCGGCCGGCGCCACGCCCATCGACTTCGCCTACCGCATCCACACGGAGATCGGCCACAAGTGCATCGGCGCGAAGGTGAACGGGCGCCTCGTCGCCCTCAACACTCCGCTCAAGAACGGCGACACCGTCGAGGTGCTGACCAGCAAGGTGGCGCGCGGACCGAGCCTGGACTGGCTGAACCCGCACCTGGACTACGTGAAGACGGCGAGCGCGCGGCAGGCGATACGCTCGTGGTTCCGCCACCAGGAGCGCGGAACGAACATCGAGCGCGGACGCGCCATCCTGAAGAAGGAGTTGAAGCGCCTCTCCGCCCAGGTGGACGAGATCGAGGTCGCGCGGTGGTTCCACTACGAGGCCACGGACGACCTGTACGCGGCCATCGGCTCCGGCCTCGTGACGATAGCGCAGATCGCCGGACGGCTCTCCGCGGCGCAGGCGGCGGCGGAGCGCGCGCTTCCGCGGGAAGCGCCGGACATGCCCGACGCCCCGGTGCTCGGCAGCGTCAGTGTCCTCGGCGTCGGCGACCTCCTCACCCGAATGGGCGAGTGCTGCAACCCGCTGCCCGGCGACGAGATCGAGGGCTTCATCACCCGCACGCGGGGCGTCACCGTCCACAAGGTGGACTGCGCCAACGTCCGCAGCGTGACCGAGACGGACCGCATCGTGCCGGTGACGTGGGGGCAGAGCCGCAACGTCTTCCCTGCCCGCATCGTCGTCGAGTGCTTCGACCGCGTCGGGCTGCTGCACGACATCACCGGCGCGACCTCCGCCGAGCACGTCAACATCGCCGGCTCCACGACGGAGCCCACCGAGGGCGGGATGGTCGTCATCCACCTGAACACGCAGGTCACGAGCATCGAGCAGCTCTCGCGCCTCTTCACGCGGATCGAGGGCGTGCGCGGCGTCCGCAGCGTAAGCCGCACGGCCCACAAGCCGCCACCAAGGTCCCCATCGCGCAACGGCGGGTCTGCAAAGGGCGGCCCCGCGCCGCGCAACGGCAAGTCCTCGTCCCGCCGGGGCGCCCGCTCCCCGCGCAGCTAGGGAGGGGGCTCCGTTAACTTCTTCGGCTGTGGCGAAGTGTCGCATTCCGTCCTTTTCACTCGTGGGACTGACCGCCCATCTGCGACCCGTTCGCGGCGTCCCACGCCTGCCATGCGCCTCCATGCGTCCGCCATGCGGCGCGAACGCGACGGTGCACGAGAAGCGGGTCAGAGGTACAAGTTGGCAAGCGTATGCCGTCATGCAGGACAGCGTACGCGGAGGTCGGGCGACCGCGTAAGGGGCGCGTGTCACAAATCTGACCGGTGGCAGAAGCTAGCAGGAACGGAGGGAGCGCACAGGTAGTTTAGGGGAGTTGTCCCGTGATGCGCCCGTTGAACTTGCCGTTGTCCCAGCCGAACTGGAAGAGCGCCATCTCGATGTCACGGAGATACCAGCGCTCGCCGCGCGGTGCAGGTATGTTCAGCCACTTCAGTTCGTCCGCGACGTGATTGCAGAACGTGATGAACTGTTCGTAGCTCCTGACCCTCTTGCCGCCGATCCTGAACTCCCTCAGACAATGCTGGGCGATGTTGTCCCAGATAGGAGCGTTCCACGGGGAGCGCATCGCCAGTACCTTACTGCCGAAGGCATCGCTACAGTACTTGAGGCGTTTCAACTCCTCCAAGGCTTTCGCTGGTTGTCCCTCCTCAAGCACATCGAAAGCGACTCTTATCTGCTTTTGAATCTCATCCGGGGCGTTGTTCTTCTTGATTTGGGCAAAGAGTCTAGGCCCGAGCCCGCCTCCCCAGCGGTACACAACCTCCATGGCATCTTCCAGTCTCTCCAAGTCCTCCTTCCCCGTCAGTTCTTTGATGAGAGCATTCACCTCTCGGTATCTGTCTTCGTACACAGGGGAGTTCAAGTACTGGCTACCCCAATTCCTCTGGATGAAGGCTTCCACTCTGAACGTGGACTTGTTGTTCTTGAGGTATTTGTCGCGCCACTCAGGTACTTCACAGATGAAATCTTCAATAGGTGTCCTGTACAGGTTTTCTGTCATGTTGCCTCCCTCTGGGTTGTGGCCTCGGTTGTTTACAGCAGCACGTTCCCATGCTGCCCTCAAGGCTGTTCTATCTGTTCTCTGGTCCTGTCCGGGGCTTGTCTTAGCCCAAGGCCAGCCTTCCGGAGTATTCCAGTACACGGCCCGCAGTACCGCTCACCCTCCAGTCGTGTGATGCGGGATTCGAATCGCTCTCGGCAGCCGTCGCAGGTGTAGATAGTGCGCGCGCTAATCGTCAATGCTGCATCTCCTCCAAGCCGAAGGCCTCCTCAAATCCAGGAACCCCGCGGCACTATGTGCCTCAACGAAAGACGGCATGGGTCCTCGTACTTCGCAAACTGGCAGGCGCCCGGAGCCATGGTCCCTCTGGGCAGTTTCCGATGCGCAGGGTCTTCCGGTTTCCCGGCGGCGATGACGTAAACGCCATAGCCCGTTGGGAGGTTCTCCTTGTTCTGCTCCACCAGCGCGTGCCAGCCCGACCAGATCAGAAACGCCGCACCCGCATCAGCTGGGACCATCCCCGCCTTGTCTCCGGCCGGAAGACCCGTGACGGATGGCATCCGAAGGTGCTGCTCAAAGTACGCACGGAGCAAGGCGGCCTCATAGTCCAAGGCGCTCTGCACATCAGGCGTCTCCGCCCACTGGACCGCGAGGTCATTCCAGCCGCAATGGCAGGCAAGCACAGCCCGCTCGGCGCGTCCGGGATTGTCGATGTGTTCACTGATGCTCGCACGGAGGCCACCCTCACCGATAGCGCAGCTGATAACAACCAGCGGTTCCTCTGTTACTTCTGCGATAGTCGATACCATTGTCATGGCTGGCCTCCTGTGGAAGATGCGTAAAAAGAACGGGACATTATATCAGAATTTAGGGATGATTTGTCAATAGCCCATGCCCTGCGCGGGCTGTCGGATTGGTGACACCCGCCCCTTACGCCATCGCCCTCTGACTGCGTACGCTGGTTGCATGACCGTCGTGCGGACAGCAGCCATAGAGAGCGTCTATAGCTCGGCGCCCAGCCATAGATATGGTCTATTGGTCAGGCCGCACAACTTTGTTTTTCAATGAGATTGTTACTTCCTTAATCACGGGAAGCAGGCCACGGCCATGGAAACGCACTGCGCAAGGGGATTAAGAATGTCAAACGGCGCGGCCGGGTTACGAGTGAAACGGGGATTAAGGATGTCAGGCCCCACGCCCGTTGACATCCTTAACCGCTCCGGCCCTACCCTCCTACCGCCGCTCTCCGCCGTACCCGCTGAGGCGGTCCTCGAGGCGGCGGAGCGTCTCCTGCGTCGTGCGCAGCTCGCGCAGGAGCTCCTCGTGCGAGGGCGGCTCTTCCAGTGTCTTCAGCTGGTCGACCTTCGCCTTGTCCAGGTTGTTGATGACGACCGCGATGAAGAGGTTCGCCACAACGAACGTGCCGCCGACCACGAAGCTGAGGAAGTAGAGCCACGCGAGCCCGTGGTGCTCCATCGCGGCGTACATGATGTCCGTCCAGTCCTCCAGCGTGATGACGCGGAAGAGCGACAGCAGCGATATGCCGAGCGTGCGCCAGTGCGTGGGGTCGGCCTCGTGGAAGAGGTGGTAGCCGACGATGGCGTAGATGTACACGACGATGCTCATGAGCATCATGATGTTGGCGACGCTGGGAATGGAGCGCACGAGCGCCCCGACGATGAGCCGCAGCTCCTTGATCGCGGAGATGAGGCGCAGCACCCGCAGCAGCCGTCCGAGCCGCGCGACCATCGCGAATGAGCCGGTCGCGGGCACGAGCGCGAAGACGATGATGGCGAAGTCGAAGACGTTCCAGCCGTCGCGGAAGTAGCGCTGCGAGGTCGGGGCGAGCGCGAGCATCTTCAGCGCGGCCTCGACGATGAACACGCCGAGGATGACCCGGTTGCCCATCGCGATCGCGTCGCCGTACTGGTCGACGATAGCGGGTGAGGTGGCGAGTCCGAGCAGCGCGCCGCTCGCGAGGATGAGCGCGATGATGCCGTACTCGAATAGGCGCGCGCCAACGATGCGCTGCGCGATGTGGGCTGTGCGGTCCATCGGGTGTCGTGCCTCCGTGGGGGAGAGTGCGTGGGGAAATCATAGCAGCGGCCCTTGCTCCGCCGGTTCACCCTCACCCTGGCCCTCTCCCCTCGAGGGAGAGGGGACCGAAAGTGACACGCGGCGGTCGTTGGAGCGGACGCCCGTTGCTATAATCGCCGCGTACAGAGGAGTTGCATGAGTTCACCAGACCGCATGGAGATGCTCGCGAGGGCCATCCAGAACATCATGGCTGCCATGGACGAGATGGACCGCCAGCGGCAAGCCAATGACGTGCGTATGCAGCAGCACGAAGAGCGGGTGCAGGAGTGGGAACAGCAGATCGAGCAGTCGCGACAGGCACACGAAGGATGGTTACTGGCGCACAACGAATGGCTGCGGTCGCATAACCAACGGATAGAAGAACTCCGGGAACAGAGTCGGCGGCACGGGGACCGGGTCAGCGAGATACTCGGCGTGATTGCCGAGATACAGGCCGACATCGCGCGGCTGGACGCGGCATCGTGAAGTTCGGCCTCTCCCTCTCAGGCCTCCTCCAGCACTCCGGCGACGGCGACATGGTGCAACGGTTCGCGGACGTGCTCCACCTCGTACGCATCGGTCGCGAACTCGGATTCGACTACATCTACGCCGGGCAGCACTACCTCTCGCACCCGTTCCAGATGCTGCAGCCGCTCATCGCGCTCGCCCGCATCAGCGCCGAGGCCGAGGACATGGACCTGCTCTCGACGGTCCTCATCCCGCTCCAGAACCCGGTGCAGATGGCGGAGGACGTCGCGACGCTCGACGTGCTCACGAACGGGCGCGTCATCATCAACGCCGCGCTCGGCTACCGCGACGAGGAGTACGAGGCGTTCGGCGTTACGCACGAAGACCGCATCGCGCGGATGTTCGAGAACCTGCGCCTCGCCAAGCAGCTCTGGGCGGGGGGCGAGGTGACGTTCGAGGGCCGCTTCACGAAGGTCACCGGCGTGCACATCGGCGTGCGCCCCATCCAGCAGCCGCACCCGCGCATCTGGATCGCCGCGAACGGCGACGGGATGGTGCGCCGCATCGCCCGCAACGGCGACACGTGGTACCTCAACCCGCATGCGCCGTTCGACACGCTCGCGCGGCAGGTGGAGCTGTACAAGACGGTGCGCGCCGAGCACGGCCACCCGCCGCCGGACACGATGCCGATGTCGCGCGAGACGTTCGTCGCGCCCACACGCGAGCAGGCGATCGCCACCGCCCGCCCATTCCTGGAGGGCAAATACAAGGCCTACGCCGCGTGGGGACAGGACAAGGCGCTGCCGGGCGAGGAGGACTTCACCCAACCGTTCGAAGAGTTGGCCGCGGGGCGCTTCATCGTCGGCAGCCCGGACGACGTCACCGCCGACCTCCAGCGCTTCGCCGACGTGGGCGTCACGCACGCGTCGCTGCGCTTCGGGTGGCCGGGCACGCCGCGCGACATCGTCGAGGGCGCGATACGCCTCGCCGCCGCCGAGGTGCTCCCCGCGCTGCGGTAGGCGATAGTCCGGCATGGAATTCACCAAGCAGGATAAGCAGCGCCTCGCGTCGCTCGAACACAGCCTGTGGCGCACCGAGACGCGGTTCGATCGCGAATGGATCGAGGGCGTCCTCGCGCCCGACTTCTTCGAGTTCGGCAGGTCAGGCCGCATCTACAACCGCGAGGAGACACTCGCCATGCCGGCGCGTGCCATCGATGCCCGGATCGAGGACTTCGACGTCCACCTGCTGGGCCCGGACGTCGCGCAGGTCACCTACACCACCGTCGAGGACTACGCGGGCGATGAGCAAGTGGCGAACCGCAGTTCGCTCTGGTCGCGGACGGAGGACGGCTGGCGGTTGCTCTTCCACCAGGCGACGCCGGTCCTTCGCTGACGCCCTACCCGCTCCGCGCGTCCAACTCCTGCACGAGCGTCTTCGGCGCGACGGCGCGGTAGCTCTCCTCGACGCACTCCAGCAGAAGGTCGAGTGGCGGAGCGTCGGCGTCGTCCTCGCCGAACCGCATCTCCACCCAGCCGCTTCTGCCGAGGTTGTAGCCTGCGGGACGCGCGAACGGCATCGAGAGGAGCGCGCCTGAAGATTCGGGCAGCTTCACGCCCATGCCGAACCCGGCGCCCGGCACGCCGAGGAACGCGAACACCTTCTTCCCCACCTTGATCGCGCTCTCGCCCCACGGGTGGTCCTCCCACGCCCCGGGCAGCCCGAGCGCATACTCGCGCACCGCGTCCTTCAGCGGACTCTCCACGTTCCGTTCCTCCGTACCGTCGTGCCAACGAGCATAGCACCCCGCACCGCGCTCTCCGGTATCCTGTGCGGACACCAGCCGAGGAGTTACGCATGGCGCTCGTCTACGATGGCCCGCATCTCGTCTTCAAGGTCGCCGGCATGGGGCCGTACGACAATAACGGCTACGTCATCGCCGACCCGGCCACGAAGGAGGCGTACCTCGTCGACGCGCCAGCTGAGATCGAGCGGCTGCTGAGCGAGGCGGACGGCTTGCAGGTGAAGGGCGTCATCGTCACACACACGCACCCGGACCACATCGCGGGCTACGGCGACCTGAAGCGGCTCACCGACCTCCCCGTCTCGGTGCACGAGAGCGACGCCCGCAGGCTGCCCGGCGAGCCTGACGCGCTGCTCGCCCACAACGACGAACTGCACGTCGGCGCGACGCGCATCCGCATCCTGCACACGCCGGGGCACACGCCTGGCGCAGTGTGCCTCTTCGCCGACGGCACACTCGTCTCCGGCGACACGCTCTTCCCCGGCGGACCGGGCCGGACGAACACTCCCGACGACCTCCGGCAGGTCGTGCAGAGCATCGAGGAGCGGCTGCTCACACTGCCTGAGGGCTCACTCGTGCTCCCCGGCCATGGCGCAGACACGACCATCGCGACGTCGAAGGCGGAGTTCGCCGTATTCAAGAGCAAGCCGCAACCCGCCGACCTGCACGGCAACGTGCAGTGGACAGCGTAAGTCGCTCCGCTCTCATCGCGCGTCCGGTATCCTGTTAGGGCCATGCTCACCAAGCGCATCATCCCGTGCCTGGACGTCACCGGCGGGCGCGTCGTCAAGGGCGCGTCCTTCGTCAACCTGCGCGACGCCGGAGACCCCGTCGAGCTCGCGGCCTTCTACGACCGCGAGGGCGCGGACGAGCTCGTCTTCCTCGACATCACCGCCAGCTCGGACGGACGCGACACGATCATCGACGTGGTCGAGCACGTGTCGGAGCAGGTGTTCATCCCGCTGACGGTCGGCGGGGGCGTTCGGACCGTCGAGGACGTGCGGAAGCTGCTGAACGCGGGCGCCGACAAGGTGTCGATGAACACGGCGGCTGTGCTGGACCCGGACGCGTTCGCGGCGGCGACGGGGGCGTTCGGCAACCAGTGCCTCGTCATCGCCATCGACGCTCGCCGCATCGGGCCGGACAGTCCCGCGGCGGACCCGTCGCTGCTGCCGGACGGCCACCCCGGCAAGGGAGCGCTCGCCGTCGACCCGGACTCGCAGTGGGAGGTGTACATCCACGGAGGACGCACGCCGACGGGCATCGACGCCGTGCGATGGGCGGAGTACACGGCGAAGCTTGGCGCGGGCGAGGTGCTGCTCACGAGCATGGACGCCGACGGCCACCAGGACGGCTACGACCTCGAACTCACCCGCGCGGTGGCGGACGCTGTCCCCATCCCCGTCATCGCGAGCGGCGGCGCGGGTTGCATCGAGCACCTCGCGCAGGCAGTGACCGACGGCCACGCCGACGCGGCGCTCGCAGCCTCCATCTTCCACTACGGGCAGCACGTCATCGCGGACGTGAAGCGCTCGCTGGCAGCGCAGGGCATCCCCACGCGCGAGGTCCACTGAGACGATGACGGACCTCCGCAACATCAAAGTCGTCGCCTTCGACATGTTCAGCACGCTCGTGAAGAACGACACCGCCGAATGGCAGATGGCGCACAAGGCCATCGTCGAGCAGCAGGGCCTGCCCGTCGACGCGCTCGCCTTCTGGGCGGAGTGGGCCAGGCACGAGGTGCAGTTCCGCAAGGCGCGCACGAACATGGCCGACCCCGAGTCGAGCCCGCCGTTCAAGACGTACTGGGAGGCGTGGCGCGACGCCTTCGTGCAGACGTTCGAGGCGATGGGGTTGACCGGCGACGCGGAGCAGGCGGCGTCCGACAGCGTGACGGCGCTGTCCGCCAAGAACGCCTTTCCCGAGACGAACGACGCGCTCGACGCGCTGGGGAGAACGCGGACGCTCGCCGTGCTCTCCAACGCCGACGACCGCTTCCTGCACGGGACGGTCGCACACAACGGCTGGGACTGCTTCGCGCGCGTCATGTCGTCGGAGGAGGCGCAGGCCTACAAGCCGGACCCGCGCATCTTCGCCCGCTTCCTCCGGGAGATGGACGTCGCGCCGGAGGCCGTGCTCTACGTCGGCGACGCCCCCTACGACGACGCGCACGGGGCGAAGCTCGCCGGCATGAGCACCGTGCTCGTGCAACGAACGCAGGACACACCGGGGCGCACGCCGCCGCCGGAGAACGGCGCGCTGCTGCCGCCGGACCATATCGTGAGCGATCTGTCCGAGATCCCGGCGCTGCTGGACTGACGCGCCGCGAACGCGGGAGGGACCCGATGACGACCGCAGAGAACCCACGGATACAGCTGGACGCCCAGGGGCTCGTGCCGGCGATATGCCAGGACGAGGCCACCGGCGAGGTGCTGATGGTCGCGTACATGAACCCGGACGCGGTCGCGCGCACGCTGGAGTCGGGCGAGATGCACTTCTACAGCCGCTCGCGACAGGCGCCCTGGCACAAGGGCGCTACGTCCGGCGCGTTCCTGCACGTCTCGTCGGCGCAGGTCGACTGCGACGGCGACGTGCTGCTGTTCCAGGTGCGCGCGGACGGGCCGGCCTGCCACACGGGCAAGCGCTCGTGCTTCTTCACGACGCTGCCGGAGCAGCCGGAGTACGAGCGGAGCGACGCGGGCCCCGGCGTGCTCTCGGAAGTCTTCCAGGTCATCCGCCAGCGACAGCAGGAGCGGCCCGAGGGCAGCTACACGACGTCGCTGTTCGAGAGCGGCACGTCGCGCATCGCGCAGAAGGTGGGCGAGGAGGGCGTGGAGGCCGCGCTCTCCGCGGCGACGCAGGACACGGAGAGCCTTCCCGGCGAGGTCGCCGACCTCTTCTACCACACGCTCGTCCTGCTCGCGGACGCGGGCCTCTCGCCGGACGACGTCTGGGCGGAGCTGCGCAAGCGCCGCGGGTAGCGGCCGAAGGCCAGAGGTTGTCATTCAGGGCTTCGCTCAACATGACAAGCCCCCAACTCTGAGCTGCCCCCTCTCCCTGAGTGGCGCGGGGCCACTCTGCCGATTACACTCCCGACGCACCCCGGTACCGGAGGAGGACGCATGGCGCTGAACGCGACCGCCGACCGGCCCTACGGCTGGCGCGCACGCTGCGGGTTCATCACCCCGTCGCCCGCGCACGAGAACAACTCCTACGAGTTCTACCTCATCGCGCCCGAGGGCGTGACCATCGTCATGACGTCGCTCGGCGTCGTGCTCGCGGAGGGCGAGCGGTCGTACGCCGACGCCGTCGAGCGCCTGCCCGCAGCCACCGAGGAGATCATGACGCGCCGGCCGCAGTCGATCATGCAGGCGGGCGTGCCCATCATCGCGACGCGCGGGTGGAAGTTCGAGGACGAGGTGCTACGCCGCATCGGCAGCGTGACCGACACGCCCGCGGCGACCGACCTCGGCTCGTGCATCAAGGCGATGAACGCGCTCGGCATGACGCGGGTCGCGATGCTGACGCCGTTCGACGACAAGACGCACGCGCAGTTGGCGGAGTACGTGGCGAACGCCGACATCGAGGTCGCGAACGCGGGCTCGGTGGTCGGCGAGGTCGCGGGCGGCGAGCTGCGCGCGTACGAGGTTTCGACGATGGACCTCGGCATCGTGCGGCGGATGGCGGCGGACCTGTTCCGCGCCACGCCGGACTGCGGCGGCGTCTGGATCACGGGCGCGCTCATGCCGAGCGTCGCTGTCGTCGAGACGCTGGAGCAGGAGCTCGGCGTGCCGGTCGTGAGCAGCATGCAGGCGATGGCGTGGCAGTCGCTGCGCCTCGCCGGAGTGGACGACAAGATACCCGGCTTCGGCCGGCTGCTGCGGGAGTTGTAGCCATGTTCGAGACGAGAAGCATCGGCCTGGACGATGCCCTGAAGGCGAAGGAGGCGATCTTCGCCGAGTTCGCCGACGGCACGGACAATCCCGGCGCGCTCTGCATCACCGACGCGCACGGCGTCGAGGTGCTCTGCGCGCGCGTCGACGGCGCCCCCGCCCGGATGCTCGGGCGCGCACGCGCGAAGGCGTACACCGCCGCACGCGTCGGCATGAACACCGTCGACTTCCGCGACCACGTCGTAAAGGCGAACGCGCGGACGCTCGACGACTGGGGCGACCCGAAGCTGACGACGCTCCAGGGGGGGCTTGCGATCCGCTCGGGCGGGCAGGTCGTCGGCAGCATCGCGATGAGCGGCAACTCGACGATACGGGACGAGGCGCTGGCGCGCATCGGCCTCGAAGCGATGGGGGTGGAGTGATGGCCGCGTACCTCATGGCCGACGTGCAGGTCCACGACCCGGATACGTTCGCGACGTACAGCGTGCAGGTCGCCCCGACGCTCGAAGCGTACGGCGGGCGGTTCCTCGCGCGCGGCGGCGCGACCGAGGTAATCGAGGGCGAGTGGGCGCCGCACCGCATCGTCGTCATCGAGTTCCCGGACATGGAGACGCTGAAGGCGTGGCACGACTCCGACGCCTACCAGGCCATCCTGCCGATACGCCTGCGCTCCGCAACGACGTCCGTGACCGCGGTCGAGGGGGTGTAAGCCATGCCCGCACGAGAGACGATCAGCCTGGAAGACGCCGAGCGCGCCGCAGCCGCGGCGACGGCAGCCGCGCGGGCCAACGAGCGACCGTTCGCCATCGCCGTCGTAGACGAGAGCGGCGCGCTCGTCTACCTCGCGCGGCGCGACGGCGCGTCCGCGACCGACGTGCGGAACGCCGAGCGCAAGGCGTACACCGCCGCGTTCATCGGGCGCGACACCGTCATCTACCGCCAGCAGATCTCGCACGACGGCCGCACCGTCGCCGACTGGTCGAACGACGGCATCACGACGCTGCACGGCGGGCTGACGCTCCACCGGGCAAGCGAGGTCATCGGCGGCATCGGCGTAAGCGGCACCGGCGACGAGGACCGCGACGAGCGGCTCGCGCTCGCGGGCGCCGAGGCGATGGTCAAGCCCGCGGGCGACGCGCGACTTGCGAACGCCGCCATACGTCCGAAGTTCCGCAGCGCGCCCGGCCCCGCGCTCAGCGACAAGGGCGCGCCCGGGAGACCGAACCGGCGCACGACGACGCGCCTGCCCGGCCTCAGCGCACCGGACGCCGCGGCGCCGGACCTCGTCGAGGTCGGCGGGCTGTTCTTCACCTCCGGCGTGCGCGGCATCGACCTCGAGACCGGCGTGATGCCGGACGACCCCGCGGAGCAGTTCCTCAACGCGTGGCGCAACCTCCGCACGCTCGTCGAGGCCGCCGGGCACTCAACCGACAACATCGGCCTCGTCACGAACTTCATCGACAGCCAGGACTTCCGGCCGCACATCAACACCGGCTGGCTGGAGCTCTTCCCGGACGCCGACAACCGGCCCGCGCGCAAGACGACGTCCTATCCCCTGCCGCCCGGCGAGGGCGTCGAACTGCAGGCGATCGGCGTGGCCGGACAGACGCGGCAGTGCATCGAGGTCGCCGGGCTCACGCACCGCGACCCGCTCCCCAACGGCGTGCGGATGGGCGACTACGTCTTCTCGTCCGTCATCGTGCCGTGGGACCTCTCGACCTCCCTGCCGGTCGTGGGCGAGGACGCGCAGACGGACCAGTGCTTCGACAACATGCGGGTGTTCATGGAGCACGCGGGCGGCACGGTGGACGACGTGGTGCTGCAGTGGGTGTACCTCAACGACTTCGCGTACCAGCCGTACATGGTGGACGTGTACCTGGAGGCGTGGCCCATCGGCCAGTACCAGGCGGCGCGCAAGACGTTCCGCTACCCCATGGGCGGGCAGGTCCAGATACAGGTGATCGGCAGGCTCAACGGCGAGCGCACGAACCACGAGATCGAGGGGCACGGCCACCACGACCCCATCCCGATGGGCGCGCGCATCGGCGACCTCTTCTGCTCCGGGGGCGTCTCCGGCGTCGACACGGAGGGCCCGGACAAGCTGGAGCCGGTGGCAGGCATCGCGGGGCAGGCGCACCACGGCATCCGCAACATCAGGACGCTGGTCGAGGCGGGCGGCGGCAGCATCGACAACGTGGGCCTCATCCAGCTGCTCATCCAGGACTACGACGACCTGCCCGCGATCGACGCGGCGTGGAGCGCGATGTTCCCGGACCCGGACGACCGCCCGGCGCGGCAGGTGCTGAAGCTGGGCGTCCAGCGCGGCAACCGCGTCCAGCACCACATGATGGCGGTGCTGTAGGGGAACCCTCACCCCGCCAAACTTGGTTGGCGCACCCTCATCCCGGGGGGAGAGGGAGCCAGGCGCCGCCCGTGCGTTCTTGATGCTGTTCTTCATTCGCCTCACGAGTGAAACGGGGCATTTCGTCATCTAGAAGATCTATATCGCCAAGGCCGTGGCCTGCTTCCGCGTTCTTCCGTTCAACCGCAGCACCGATATGGTGTGTGCAGCGGCGACCCATAGATCCTGTCTATGGCTGGACCCCGAGCTATAGACGCGCTCTATGGCTGCTGTGCGTACGACGGTCATCCAACCAGCGTACGCGGGGAGGCGTCGATCGGGTAAGGGGCGCGTGTCACACAAATGGACGATAGGCCGCTCATACCTCGGTTGCTATCGTTCTCGCGATGCAGTCCACAAGGCCTCAAAGAGCGAAGGGACGGCGCAATCCTCCGTGGGCTGAGGAAGAACTGGTCCTCGCACTCGACCTCTACCTCCGGTCGGGCCTTCTCGACGACACTGATCCGGCGGTCATTGAGCTCTCGCACATTCTCAACGCGCTCGAGATTCAAACCGAACGTCCAGATGCGGACCGCTTCCGTAACCCGAACGGCGTCGCCCTGAAACTCGCCAACTTCGCTGCACGCGACCCCAACTACCCTGGCCGAGGTATGACGCGAGGCGGTAAGCGCGACATCGAGGTTTGGGAGCGATACGCGCTGGACGAAGACATCCTCGCAGCAACTGCCTCAGCAATCAGAGAGGGCCACGGACTGTCAGCCGTGCATCCTGTCGAACCTACACCTGTATCTGTGACCGACGCTGAGATCGAAGCTCAGCACATCGAACAGTTCCGGGTCTCGGTCCGAGGGAGGGTCATCGACGCTTCCAGGCGCGAGCAGAGCCTCGTTCTGGCGTTTGCGCAACACCTAAAGAACCAGGGCCACACAGTAATGAGGCGCTGGTACCACCCAGGCGGCTCCATCCCTCCGCTTGTATGCGATCTCGTGGATGAGACCGATCACGTGCTCTACGAAGCGAAGGGAGACGTCCGGCGTACGTCAGTGCGCATGGCCATCGGCCAACTCTTTGACTACCGTCGTTTCGAACCACCCTCGACCGGTGTGGCAGTCCTGCTTCCCCGCGAGCCTGCCCGAGATGTCATTGATCTGATTCGTTCCGTCCCCGCGTCTGTCGTCTGGCGGACCGAGGACGGTTTCGAGGATCTGTAACCGTCGGCACTGGTGCCGCACAGTCCGGCGATGACAAAGCCCCCCGTTACAACGAACCTACGCGGCCCTGGGGACAATCGGGTAAGAGGGCGTGTGTCAGGGGAAGGGTGACGGGGCGAAGCCCAGGTACATTTCGTGATACCATCCCTCTTGGGCTGGTGCTAGCGCGCTCTGCGCATGAGGACCTGTAAGCTAGTTGCCTACCTACGCTGCATTACCCACGAATCACAATCCCAGGACCCGATAACCATTACTTCATCTATAGATTTGGATCGCAAAAACAACTCAATCGAGACAGAACAACCTAGGACTCCGCAAAGTGCGGAAAGCATGCTATCGCCAATGACCGCTGTTGAACAAACCCTGATGACCCGTTGGCTACGTGACAGCAAGACTGATGTTGGCCAACACAGTGTGATGGTGCTTACAGAGAATTGTGGTGCACGGGCTCAGGTCGCCGAAGAACTGAACGGCACCTTCCGAAGCCACTATATGTCTCCCGAGGCTTGGAGCGACCGCATTAGTCAACTGGGGGCGCCAGAAACAGCACAGCTCTTGCAGGAGCTACTTCCAAAGACCAAACAATCACGCTCTGGCGACACTGGAGAAATTCTAGCAACTCAAGTTGCTGAAGAGAAACTCAACTACAGAGTTCCCATTCGGAGGCTTCGCTGGAAGGACGGCCGAGATGCAGCTCTTCGGGGGGATGACATTGTAGGGGTTATCTCTCTGCCCGGCGGGCAACTCCGATTCTTGAAAGGCGAATCGAAGAGTAGGATGAGGCTTGGTGCCACCGCGATAAGAGACGCCAGTGAGGCCTTGGGACGTGAAATGGGGCGGCCCAGTCGCCACGCTGTGCTCTTTGTCGCCAATCGCCTACGGGATTTAGGAGAAGCGGATTTGGCAACAGCATTAGAGAAAGCGGTCTTGCGAAGCTTCAATAGCGACGAAGTAGAGCACATGTTGTTCGTAGTCAGCGGGAACTACCCTAAGAGTCTTCTCGCCACACATTTGAAAGGAATCGAGGGAGACCAACCCAAGCGCTATGCTATTGGCATCTGGATTCCGGACCACGCCCAGTTCATCCGGCATCTGTATGAGGGCCTCTAGATGGTTGAAGAATACCAAGAACTCTCAAACACCCTAGGCGAAGCTCTTGTCCCTGGGTTTCGTGGTCGCCTTCTGGACCGCGGTGTTGCACGTAGTCTAATCTGGGATGATGGAAATCTTCCAGAAGGAGCACCAGCTTTCGCAGAGAGCCTTACAGCCGACTTACTAGATTACGCCTATTCCGTAATGACAATGGCCCTGCGACTTCGTTCAGAAGACCGAACCAATGATATTATAAAAGATGCCTTTCTTACGGCGGCCGAATCCATACAAGCAGCAGTCCATAGGGGGCCAGAAGGTTCATTGGCTGAAGGGTTCCATAGAATAAACGCGGCTGTTGCTTATCACCTAGCTGGATACTCTGCGATGGCATATTCGATGGTGTCTACAAATACTGCTGAAGCCAATTTTGCACCGACAGAACAAGCATTGAGTATGCTCTTTCGTAGGCGCCTATCAGAGATGAGGCGAACTTATTCGAATTGGCTACGTAATGAAGAAAATCTCGACCGTGGGGTTGCACGTCGCCTTCGTGAAGATATCGCGTTTGGTGAAGAGGATGCTGCTCACACTCTGATCATCACTTCTTTCATGCGTGGTCTAGCCCTATTTGACCATTCAATCAGCTCAGGTGAGCCGGATTCAGCTACCGCCGCAAGGACACTCTTCGAAAGTACAGCTCGCATAGCAGCCAGCATGGATTTCGTTAACCATTGGTGGACCTGTACACTGGCCTCTCATTTAGTGGACGATTTGTGGGACTTGGGTCTTCATCAAAGGTTGCCGACTCTACCCTCCGACGATCCGGAGAATAATGAGTGGAATGAACTTCGGCGCAACTATATTCAAGCTCTGCTCAACTCCAGCCGTCCTACTATTGAACTACGGAATGAGTAGTTACGGGCTTGCGCTATCGGGGTAGGCCGGGTAGTCTGGGGGCTACCGAGTGGCGGCCTGCCACTGTCGGAGTGGCGAACCGATGCCCCTCAAGCAACTCCTCTACCGTCAGCACCTGCATCCGTGGATACGGTATCCCTAGAATCTCCAACTCCCCGGCCTCCGCCATGAACTTCTTCCAGTTCCGCTCCTTCGCGTCTCCCAGCGGGTGCAGGATGATGATGCCGGCCATCAGTGCGCTGTCGTAGTCCAGGACGCCCTTCAGGGCCCGCACATCACCTATCCCGACGTTCCGTCCGCCCTTCACCTCTACGACCATGCTCTGGAGGTCTTGCGCGTGCGGTACGGCGAAGTAGATACGCCCGTCAATGCCGCCGTCCGCCGTCCGCTTCGTCGTCACGAAGCCATCCGCCGACTCCACCGCCCACTTCTGGAAGTGGTACTTGTCGCGCTCCCACAGGTCTTGTGCGCCCTCCCAGGTGCGCGGTACGCCCTCAACCGTGAAGTCCTGCCCCTCGATGAGCCCGAGCCGCTCCGCGAGCCGTATGCGGGCTACGCGCTTCACCGCATGGATGGCGATATCGATTCCGATCCATTGCCGGTTTAGGTTGTGCGCGGCCTCCAGGGTCGTCGCACAACCAGCAAATGGGTCAAGGACCACGTCTCCGATGTCGCTACTGGCTTCGATGATGCGTTCCAACAGTGCGCGGGGTTTCTGAGTGGCATACCCCAGCCCCTCGCCGCCAAGCGCAGGGGAGATATCGGTCACAACGTCCTGCGCTGGTACACCTTTGGCATTGCTCAAGTAACTCTTGAATCGGGGAGTGCTGCCACGTGGAGGCCAGTAAATCAGTCCGGCGGCATCAAGGGCGTCCAAGCGTTCACGCAGAGGCATTTCATCATAGCCTGGCGGTGCGGGGATGTCTGGAGGGAACTGAGGAACGGCCCAGTGTCTGCCAACGGTAGAAGGGTCTACTCCTCGCCACGGCTCGCCGGACTCGCCATAGCGGACTCCCGGACCGGTCAACCCGCTCGACTGGAACCGGCCCCGGTCATCCTCGTACTGGTACATCCGCTCGATGTATGCGGCGTCGTAGTCGGCATAGATGGGATTCCATCGGTAGTGCTCGCTCTTGCCGTACAGGAAGATTGTGTCATGCACTGGCCCCCACCGACGCGCGCTGTTATGAGCTGATGTGCGCTTCCAGATAACCTCACTGAGGAAGTTCTGATGGCCGAACACTGAGTCCAGGAGCGGCTTCACGTAGTGGCTCGCCGTAGGGTCGCAGTGGTAGTAGAGGCTCCCGGTGGGCTTGAGCAGCCGCTTCATGATGAGGAGCCGCTGCGCCATGTAGGACAGGTAGGCAAGCAGGCGCGGTTGCGTTCCCCGGAGGGCCTGCATCCAGAGCCGCCAGAACTCCGCGATAGAGTCCTCAATGCCCGCCTCGCGCATCAGGACGGGCATCGTGCGGATCGCCCGATCGCGTTCGTCGTCCATCTCCCACATGTCACAGAACGCCTCTATCTGGTCGGGTAGCGGCCTGCCCGTCTCATCCTGATAGATGGCGTTATAGGTGCGGTTGGAGTTGAAGGGCGGGTCGAGATAGATGAGGTCTACGCAGGCGGACGGCCACTCGCTCATGATGGTGAGGCAATCCCCGTAGTAGAGGCGGTTCATACGGTGACCGTCCGCTGAATGAACGCTCCGAACGCATTCTGCTGGTGGCGGACGTTGTACTTGAAGCAAGCCTCCGCGATGTAGGCCGGAGCGTGTTCGCGGGTGTAGCGGTGGTGGGAGCCGTACCATGCCCGCTTGAGCAGGCCCCAGAAGCCCTCGATGGTGTTCGTGTGAATGAGTCCGTCCACGTAGCGCACCGCGTGCTCTACGGTTGCGTGGCGCATGAACTTGCGCATGCTGTTGTAGCCCCTGAACTCGTCCGTCATGAGAAGGGAGTCTACCGACACGTTGCTCATCAGGAAACCGGTTATCGTTGCCGCGTCGACCTGGTTCGCGGCTGCGGCTACGACGCGGCCTCCGCGCTCCACCGCACCAAGCACCGGCATCTTGTCCGTACCGCGTCCGCGCGGGCGGGGCTGGTCGTTGTCGCGGTCGTTGGCCTTGCGGGGCTTCCCGCCGATGTAGGACTCGTCCGCTTCCACGATGCCGTAGAGCAGCGCGCCATCGTTCCCCATCGCGCGCCGGATGCGCATCCCCATGTACCAGGCGGTTTTCTGGTTGAGGTCCAGGTCCCGGCTCAGCTGGTGGGAAGAAACGCCCTTCTTGGCGTTCAGGATGATGGAGATCGCGAGGAACCACTTCTGGAGGGGAATCTTCGTCTTCTGGAAGATGGTGTGGGCGAGCACGTTGAAGGAGGCGTGGCAGGCGTGGCAGTTCCAACGTCCGGTGCGGAAGCCATCGGCCTTGCGCGCGACGTGCTGGGAGCCACAGTAGGGGCAGGCCGGGGAATGTCCCCAGCGCACCTTCTCAAGGTGTTCGAGACAGGATTCGTGGTCTGGGAACCGCTGGAATACCGTGATGATGTTCATGCCCGCACCTCCGGTACGCAGAGGTTACTAGGCGTGATTCACCTTGTCAAGCCCGTAACTACTCATTCCGTTGAACTATGGCCATCGCAACTCACAGCAGCACGTAGAGCTATCGACCCTTCAGACAATTTGGTCGTAGCCCTACCGACCAGCGCAGGCAAGACTCGCATTGCAGAGCTATGCATTCTGCGGGCAGTAGCATCTCATCGCCGTGTCATCTACGTAACTCCTCTACGGGCTCTCTCTGCGCAAGTGGAGAGAGACCTAGCTCAAACCTTTGTTCCCCTTGGTTTTTCGGTATCCTCTCTTTACAATTTGGTAGACGCCGACAGCGGTGATGGACAGACGTTACGCCAAGGTCACATTGTTGTCACAACTCCAGAAAAGCTGACATTTGCTCTGCGAAATGATGCAACTCTCATTGACAACGTTGGACTCGTAATTCTCGACGAAGGGCATATGTTGGGACCTAGTGAGCGAGAGGTTCGTTATGAAGTCCTAGTAGAAAGTCTATTGCATAGAGAAGATGCTGTAGATCGCAGAATAGTATCTCTTTCGGCTCTTTTCCCTAGCCCTGAGGAAATGGTTGACATGGTTTCCTGGATACGCCAGGACACTCCAGGTGAACCAATATACGCTACCTGGAGGCCAACTAGGCAGCGCTTCGGCACCATTCAATGGTTATCCAATGCTGCACGGCTCGACATGATGGTGGAGGGGCAACGGTCATTTGTTCCTCGCCTTATTGAACAGCGTAACCCGCCAGATGGTTCTCGGAGAAAGAAACCTTTTCCTGATGACAAGAATGAGCTCGCTCTTGCCGCTGCGTGGTTGTTCGTTGAGCAAGGTCGGAGAGTATTTATATACTGTCCTATCCGCACATCAGTAGAAACTTTAGGGCGAGGAATCCTAAGCGCCATTCGACAAGGATTCTTAGCACCTTTTAAAGCAGGCAACAGCAGACTACAAGAGGCAATCAACACCGGCATTGAATGGCTCGGTGAAGATCATCCCGCAGTTCAGTGCCTGGAACATGGTGTCGCCTTGCATCATGCTGGGTTGCCAAGGGCGTTCTTAAGTGAAGTCGAACGATTGCTCAGACTAGATGAATGTCCATTAGTTGTCGCATCACCAACTCTAGCTCAGGGTCTTAATCTATCGGCTAGTGTGCTCATCGTCCCATCAATTTGGCGAGCGCAACATATTGTTCCACCCACAGAGTTTGCAAATGTTGCTGGACGGGCTGGACGTGCTTTTGTTGACCTTGAAGGATTAGTTGTTCATATAATCTGGGAAGATTTGCCATGGAAGAGAAGATACGCCCTCCGAAATTGGAATAATCTAGTGCAATCCTCAGGCAATATACGCGTGACAAGTGGCTTGTTGGAGTTAGCTGCTCTGATTTGCACTAGGATTGCAGATCAGGCCAATGTGCCGTTCGAAGACGTATTGGACTACATTACATCAGATGAGGAGGCTTGGAATTTCAATCCTAGTTCCAATATTGGTAATGATGTCACTATATCCGACTGGGAAGCAGATATCGCCTCTCTCGATTCAGCTATTCTAGCGTTATTGGGTCCTGAAGGCGAAGACTCGGATATCGAAATGAATATGGCTAAAGCTCTCGACAATGCTCTTTTCTCAAGAGTCTTGTCTGCTCGGAATCAGAATGAACAGTCACTGCTACCAAACTTCTTGGCAGCGCGAGCACGCTTTATCTGGACCAGAACTAACGAGGGCAAAAGGCGTGGGTTGTACGTTTCGGGAATCGGCTATCAAGCGGGATTCTACTTGGATTCTCTGCTTGACGACCTCGTCGATCTGCTGCTCGATGCGGAAAAGGGTATCGTGGATGGGAACCTCACGGAGGTTATCGAGGCTGTCTTACGGTTTGCATCACTTATCTTCCAAGTGGCTCCATTCCGTCCACAACGATCCTTGCCTGAGAAATGGCAAGAAGGAGTGGCGGGGTGGCTTGAGGGCCGTCCCGCCTCATCAGTAATTTCTGCCTTAGGCAAGGATGGTGTAGACTTTTTGCAAGACGGGCTTACGTACCGCTTACCATGGGCGATGGAAGCGGTACGTGTACATGCATTGGCTGTCGGGATTACACGCGCTGAAGATTTGAAGGGGTTGGTTGCCACAGCTACAGAAGCTGGAAGCACAAACCTCAGCATCAATACACTAATTAGTAACGGGCTGCGGTCTAGGGAGGCAGCTCGACAGGCAGTTGAGAGCACCGGAGCATCCTTCAATGACCGGTTGGGCATGGAAGCATGGCTCAGTTCAGAGGTTGTTCAATCTCAAGCACTGAACGAAGACTGGCCGAGTCCTCAGACTCGCCATGAGTGGGAACAGTTCTATGAACACGAGAGTCAACGTCGAGCGAGAATCTGGAGGCGAGCAATTGTGGAAGCTGATGTGAACTGGTACGACACTCCTCCTGCGTCTGGCAGTAGTGTAGTTCTTGAACAAAGTCGAACTGATGAAGGCGTGACAGTTCTGTCGCCTGATTTTCGTGAAATAGGAGCCGTAATGACTTCATTGAACAGACCTTTATCTCAGATGGTCGGAGCTCACACTGGAGACGATTCAGACATAATCATTGTGGAGTTCTATGGACCCGATGAAGAACCCACTCCGTTTTAGCCGGTTTGAGCAGTCCATTAGCAGCCTGAAAATGCCAAGAACTAACAGCGCTCGGTCTTCATTGAACGGGTTCATAGGAAGCGCAGGGCCAACGGTGCGCATTCGTCCCCAATCCCACCCCGTGACACGCGCCCCTGTCACGGTCCGCCCCATGGCCGCGTACGCTGGCCGGTCGCGGCAGGGGCACCTGCGCAGGAACGACGGCCCGCGCGCCTCGTAGAATAGAGGTGTGGGAGCGTCACGCCCCAGGGGTTGCCGGGGCTATGGGCGCCACACAGGGCAGGAATCGGATGGCCGCTCCTCGAACGATCCTGGTCACCGGAGCTACGGGGTACATCGGCGGCAGGCTGGTGCCCCGTCTGCTGGAGGAGGAGCGCAGCGTTCGCGTCCTCGTCCGCGACCGGGAGCGCGTGCGCTCGCGTCCGTGGTCCGAGCAGGTCGCGGTGGCCGTCGGGGACGTCCTCGACCCCGGAACGCTCGCCGAGGCGCTCGCGGGCGTCGACACCGCCTACTACCTCGTTCACAGCATGGGGAGCGGCCCGGGGTTCCACGAGCTGGACGTCGAGGCGGCCCATACCTTCGGCCAGGCCGCCGCGGAGGCGGGCGTCGGGCACGTCATCTACCTCGGCGGGCTGGGGTCGGGCGCCAACCTCTCGCCGCACCTGCGCTCGCGACAGGAGTGCGGGCAGGCGCTCCGCGCGGGCGGGGTCGCGGTCACGGAGTTCCGCGCCGCCGTGGTCGTCGGGGCGGGCAGCATCTCATTCGAGATGGTCCGGTACCTCGTCGAGCGTCTGCCGGTCATGGTCTGCCCCCGGTGGCTGTACTCGCGCGTGCAGCCGATAGCGGTCGACGACCTGCTGGACTACCTCGTGGCGGCGCTCGACACGCCGTCGTGCAGAGGGCGGACGATCGAGGTGGGCGGGAAGGACGTCACGACGTACGAGGGGCTGATGCTCGACTACGCGAGGGCGCGGGGGCTCCGCCGGCTGCTGCTTCCCGTCCCGGTGCTGACGCCGCGCCTCTCGTCGTACTGGGTGCACTGGTTCACGCCGATCCCCACGAGCATCACGCGGGCGCTCGTGGAGGGTCTGCGCAACGACGTCGTGGTGACCGACGACTCGGCGCGGTCGCTCTTCCCGCACATCAAGCCTCGCGACTATGCGTCGGCGCTCGGGAGCGTGCTGCGGGGGTGACCCTCACCCGCCGCGCCCTCACCCGCCGCTGGCGCGGCACCCTCTCCCGGGGGGAGAGGGGATGTTCCCGAGAGATGCCTCGGCGGGGCTCGGCATGACAAGGAAGGGGCGCGGTTCCTGCCTCCGCAGGAATGACGAAGGGCGCCCACAAGGGACGCCCCTACACCTGACCACGCCACGCGGGGCCCTCACCTGCCGCTGCGCGGCACCCTCTCCCAGAGGGCGAGGGGACAGGGGGCGTGTGACACGCGGCCCTTTTCGCGGTCGCGGCAGGGGCGCGTACGCTGGTCGGTGGCCGTTGACTACCATTAGGGGGAGGTGAGGCATGTTCAGGCGCGTCGTACACCCGGGAGAGATCCTCAGGGACGAGCTCGGCGAGTTGGGCGTCAGTCCAACGGCGTTCGCGCGCGCCATCGACGTGCCGCCCAACCGCATCAGCCAGATCATCGCGGGCAAGCGCTCGATAACCGGCGACACCGCGCTCCGCCTCGGCCACTGGTTCGGAGTCGAGCCGCAGTTCTGGATGAACCTCCAGGCGCAGTTCGACCTCGCCGCCGCAGAGCAGCACGCCGGAGCAGCGGTGCGCGGGCTGCCGGTCGCACCTCGGAGCGCGTAGCCCCCAACCCACTGACACGCGCCCCTTTCGCGGTCGCGGCAGGGGCGCGTACGCTGGTCGGTGGCGACGGAGCACTGGCGGCCACGGTCCTTCGACAAGCTCAGGATGAGCGGGGTGGGGTCGCAGGAGTGGTTTGGCACTGAATGGCACCAAATGGCACCCCTGGAACGACCGAGGACGCGGGGGCGCCCTCACCTGCCGCTGCGCGGCACCCTCTCCCAGAGGGCGAGGGGAACAAGGAGGTGTGCGAAGGACAACTGAGGACACGGGCCGCCTAGCGTTGCATCAGGCTGCACTCGGCATGACAGCCTGGCGCCGGGGACGGGGCGCAGGAGTGGTTTGGGACTGAATGAGACCAAATGAGACCGGCAGAAAACGACGGGGGCACCCTCTCCCGCCGCTACGCGGCGACCTCTCCCCTCAAGGACGAGGTGTGTTTGCTCCCTCTCCCCCTGGGATGAGGGTGCGCGTGCCAGTGCACGCGGGGGTGAGGGTTGTCAGCTGGTGATGCGGCGCTTGCGGTTGTTGAGGTAGTCGACGAGGACGTACTGGCCGAGGTTGCGGGGTGAGGTGTAGAGGGCGCGGCCGTTGTTGATGCGCGTCACGCGGTCGATGAAGTCCAGGAGGTAGTAGCTGGTCTCCAGCATGAAGGTGTTGATGGTGATGCCCTCCGCCGTGCAGCGGCGCACCTCCCGCAGCGTCTCCTGGATCGTGCGGTACGTCGGCGGGTAGTTGAAGTAGGCGCGCGACCCCTCCAGGTGCGCCGTCGGCTCCCCGTCCGTGATCATGAGTATCTGGCGGGAGCAGTCCTTGTAGGGGGCGAGGAGGCGGCGCGACATGGCGAGCGCGTGCTGCATGTTGGTGCCGGAGTACCACATGTTCCACGTCAGCGTCGGCAGGTCGTCCGTCTTGATGGGCACCGCGTAGTCGGAGAAGCCGACCATCCAGAAGCGGTCGCGGGGGAACTTGCCGCGGATGAGGGCCTCCAGCGCGAGGGCGACCCGCTTGGCCGCGCCCCACGAGCCGAACATGCCCATCGACTTGCTCTGGTCGATGAGGAGGACGGTGGCCGCGCGGACCATGTGCTCGGTGCGCCGGACCTCGAAGTCCTGGATGCCGACCCTGACGGGCGTTCCGGCGCCCTGGCGCTCGACGGCGTTCATGATGGTGCGCTGGAGGTGGATCTCCATCGGGTCGCCGAACTCGTAGCGCTTGGTCTCGTCGGTGTGCTCGCCGCCGGTGCCCCGCTGGGTCAGCTCGTGGTCGCCGGCGCGTCCCCTGCGGAGGCTGCCGAAGAGGTCGCGGAGCGCCTTCTGGCCGATCTTCCGCACGCCGGCGGGGGTGAGCTCGAAGCGGTCTCCGTCGCGCCGGAGGTAGCCGGCCTCCTCCAGCCGCTTCGCGATCTCGGCGAGGCGGTCGAGGTCCTGCCGGGCCTCTTCGCCGAGCAGCGCCTCGAGCATCTCCGCGTCGAGCTCGTCGAGGTCGCCGCGGCGCATCGCCTGCCGGAGCTGCGCTTCGAGGTCGTCCATCGACTGGAGGTCGCCCATGACCTCCATCGCCTCTTCGAGCGTCATGGTCTCCTCGCCCTGGAAGAGGCGCTGGTCGGCGAACTCGTTGAAGGGGATGAGCTGGCCGAGGTTGGCGGCGAGCTCGGCCAACTCGTCTGCGGTGTCGGGGTCCATGGCGGCGTTCATCGCCTCGAACAGCTCGCGGCGCTGCTCGGGCGACATGCTGTCGAGGAGCGACTGCATCTGGCCCATCTGGCGGGCGAGCATCTCCATGAGCTCGTCGAAGGTGCGGGGCGGGTCGTCGCCGAACATCGGGCCCCACTTGTCCATGAAGCCCTCGAAGTCCGGCTCGAGGCCGTCGAGCTTGTCGCGCATCATCTGGTTGAGGTCGCGCAGCATCTCCCGCATCGCGGCCATCTGCTCGGGGTCCATGTTCTCGATCTGCTGGCGCATCTCCGAGGCGACGGAGCCGAGCATCTCCTTCCGGAGCTCGTCCATGAGCTCCTGGAACTTGCGCTGCGCCTCGGGGTCGATGAAGTCGAAGTCCTGGAGTTCGCGGAGGGCGCCCGCCGTGCTCTCAGGAAGCTGGTCGAGGCGCTCGCGGTTGCGGTCGGCCCGCTGCTTGAAGAGATCGCGGAGTTTCGCGGCCTGCCCGGCCTCCTCGCCGCTCATCCGGCTGAGGTCGTCGTCGATCTCGCCGAGTCGGCGGTCGGTCCCGGCGCGCTCGGTGCGGATGACGTCCTCGAGCCGCTCCTTGAGGTCGCGCATGATGGAGTCGGGGTCGTAGCGGTCGAGCGTCTGGTTGCGGCGTGAGCGGAGGCGTTCGAGGAGGTCGTCGAGTCCGGGGAGGCGGCTGTCGTCGTTCTGTGCGCCTCGGCGGATGAGGTCGCGGAGCGCGCGGCGGAGGTCGCCGTGGTCGATGACGTCCTCGGCCATGGCGTCGAGGAGCGCATCGGCGTCGGCTTCGAACGGCTCCTGGGAGCCGTCCCACCGGGAGAAGCGGTAGAGCCTTGCCACGGCGGGATTGTAAACTAGGCGTCTATGTTCGACACCGTCCTCATAGCGAACCGCGGCGAGATCGCCTGCCGCGTCATCAGCACGTGCCAACGGCTCGGCATCGAGGCCGTCGCGGTCTATTCGTCCGCCGACGCCAAGGCGAAGCACGTGCAGATGGCGGACCGCGCCATCCAGATAGGCGGGGCGCCGGCGTCGGAGTCGTACCTGAACGGCGAGAACATCATCAAGGCGGCGAAGAAGGTCAAGGCGCAGGCTATCCACCCCGGCTACGGCTTCCTCTCCGAGAACCCGGCGTTCGTCGAGTCGGTCGAGAAGGAAGGGCTCGTGTTCATCGGGCCGTCGTCGAAGGTCATCGCTCAGATGGGCGACAAGATCATGGCGCGCAGGCTCGCCCGCGAGGCCGGGGTGCCGATCAGCCCGGGCGCGGAGGGCGAGATAGACGACGCGCAGGCGGAGCCGATGGCGCGCGGCATCGGCTTCCCGCTGATGATCAAGGCGGCGGACGGCGGCGGCGGGATGGGCATCCGCGTGGTCAACGAGCTCTCGGAGGTGCGGGAAGCGGTGGAGCGGGCGCGCTCCCAGGCGCTCAACGCGTTCGGCAGCAGCCGCATCTACATGGAGCGCCGCATCCAGAACGCGTCGCACGTCGAGGTGCAGGTCATCGCGGACCACTACGGCAAGGCGCTGCACCTGTTCGAGCGCGACTGCTCGGTGCAGCGTCGCAACCAGAAGGTGGTGGAGGAGACGCCGTGCGCCAAGCTGACGCCGGAGGTGCGCGAGGCGCTGCTGGAGTCGGCGGTGCGGCTCGTGAAGAGCATCGGCTACACGAACGCGGGCACCATCGAGTACCTGTACGACGCCAGGGAGGAGCGCTTCTACTTCCTGGAGATGAACACGCGCCTGCAGGTCGAGCACCCCATCACGGAGATGGTGACGGGGCTGGACCTCGTCGAGCTGCAGCTGCGGGTCGCGGCGGGCGAGCGGCTGCCGCTCACCCAGCACGACGTGCACCACCACGGGGCGGCGATCGAGGCGCGCATCTACCCGGAGGACCCGGTGATGCTGCTGCCGACCGCGGGCACGGTCGACGTGCTCGTCGAGCCGGAGGGGCCGAACATCCGCGTCGACAGCGCGTTGTACCAGGGCTACGAGGTGTCGCCGTACTACGAGTCGATGATGGCGAAGCTGATCGTGCACGGCGAGACGCGGGAGGAAGCGGTCGCGAACATGCTCGCGGCGCTGGACCAGTACGTCATCGAGGGGCCGGTCGTGAACATCCCGCTCATCCGTCGGGTGATGGAGCACCGGGAGTTCCGGGATGCCGCGTTCGACAACGCGTTCCTGGAGCGGATGCTGAATGAGCCGGCCCGCAACAGCGCACTGGCCGCGGCGATAGCGGTGGCGATCGCGCTGGAAGAGGAGCCCCCGCAGGAGATACAGTTCAGCAAGTGGCGGGCGCACGGTCGCCGCATGGCGATGGTGAACCGCCTCAGCAACGGAGTGTTGTAGTGAAACGTCTGCGCGTTCGAGTCAACGACGATTGGTACGACGTCGAGATAGGCGACCTCTTCCAGCGGCCCGTCGAGGTCGTGGTGGACGGCGAGTCGTATCTCGTGGAGGTCGGGAACCCGGCAGACGCAGGCGTGCCCGTGCGCCGCTCCGCGCCGGCCAAGGCGGAACTGCCGGGGCTGCGCGGCATGACGCAGGGCGACGAGCGCGTCATCCGGTGTCCGCTGCCCGGCAAGATCGTCTCCGTCTCCATCACGAAGGGACAGGAGCTGGAGGCCGGCGACGAGATCTGCCTGCTGGAGTCGATGAAGATGGAGCAGAGCGTGCGGATGGCCCGCGGCGGCGTGGTGAAGGGCGTGAAGGTGAAGAAGAACCAGGCAGTCGAGGCCGGTCAGCCGCTGCTGGAGATCCAGTAAGTCCATGGTCGGCCAGGTCCCCACGACGCTGAACGAGTACCACCTCTGTTCGCTGAGCGAACTGCAGGAGAAGGGCGCGCTCGCCATCGAGATCGAGCACCCCAGGTACCGCGGATGGGAGATAGCCGTCTTCTGGGACGGCGAGCGCGTCGGCGTGCTCGAGAACTTCTGCCCGCACCAGGGCGCGATGCTCTCCTGGGGCACGGTGGAGCCGGGGCAGGTGGTCTGCCCGCTGCACTCGGCCATCTTCGACATCGTCACCGGCGAGTGCCTCGACCGCTACACGTACGACGCGGTCGCCTACGAGACGTTCGTGCGGGACGACGAGGTCTGGGCGCGCCTGCCGGGGCGTCCGCTGCCGCGAAGGCAGGGATAGGGCGAACGCCTCGCAGGTGGTACCATCTAACCCCATGGCCCTCGAAAGCATCGTCGTTCGCGGCGCTCGCGAGCACAACCTCAAGAACATAGACGTCACCATCCCGCGCGACCGGCTCGTCGTCATCACGGGCCCGTCCGGCTCCGGCAAGTCCACGCTCGCCTTCGACACCATCTACGCCGAGGGGCAGCGGCGCTACGTCGAGTCGCTCTCGGCGTACGCCCGGCAGTTCCTGGGGCGCATGGACAAACCGGACGTCGAGTACATCGAGGGGCTGTCGCCGGCCATCTCCATCGACCAGAAGGGCGTGTCGAACAACCCGCGCTCGACGGTCGGCACCGTCACCGAGGTGTACGACTACCTCCGCCTGCTCTTCGCCCGCGTCGGACGCCCGCACTGCTACCGGTGCGGCAGGCCGGTGCAGCACCAGACGGCGCAGCAGGTGACGGAGGCCGTGCTGTCCCAGCGCGGCACACGCCTGATGCTCCTCGCGCCCCGCGTCGTCCATAAGAAGGGCGAGCACAAGGACGTGCTGGAGGAGGCGCGCAGCGCGGGTTTCGTCCGGGTCCGCGTCAACGGCGAGGTGCGGAGCCTCGACGAGAGCATCGAGCTCAACAAGCAGCAGTGGCACACCATCGAGATCGTCGTCGACCGGCTCGTACTCGACGGCGAGACGGAGCGCAGCCGTGTCCTCGACTCCGTCGAGACGTCGCTCCGCTACGGCGACGGGCGGATGCTGGCGGTCGACGTGGACTCCGGCGAGGAGCACGTCTTCTCGGAGCAGTTCGCCTGCCCGTACTGCGGCATCAGCTTCGCGGAGATAGAGCCGCGCACGTTCTCGTTCAACAGCCCACACGGCGCGTGCCCGACCTGCTCGGGGCTCGGCCAGAAGTTGGTCGTCGACCCCGAGCTCATCGTGCCGGACGTCTCGCTCTGCCTGGACGACGGCGCGATACACCCCTGGGCGCGTGCGGGGTCCAGCACCGCGTGGTACTACAGCATCCTGCGCGGCGTCGCGGAGGCGGAGGGCGTCGGCATGGAGATGCCCTGGCGCAAGATGCCGGAGCGCGTGCAGAAGGTGCTCCTCTACGGCTACCCGGACCGGCGCAGGGTTAAGGTGCGCCATCGCACGCACCACGGACGCGTGTTCGAGTGGGAGGCCCGCTACGAGGGCATCATCCCGAACCTCGAACGACGCTACCGCGACACGCAGTCCGACTACATGCGCAACGAGATCGAGCGGTACATGACCGCCCTGCCCTGCGAGGCGTGCGGCGGCGAACGGCTGCGCCCGGAAGCGCTCGCCGTCACCATCGCGGACCGCTCCATCATGCAGGTGACGTCGCTGTCCGTCGCCGAGGCGAGCGAGTGGGCGCTGTCGGTGCAGGGGCTCGCGCCGGCGTTGCCCGTCGAGCCGCGCTGGCCGGAGCACGCCGACGCGCCGACGTTCACCGAGCGCGAGCTGACCATCGGGAACCAGATACTGAAGGAGATCGGCTCGCGCCTCTCCTTCCTGCTCAACGTGGGGCTGGAGTACCTGTCGCTCGGGCGCGCCGCGGGCACGCTCAGCGGCGGAGAGGGCCAGCGGATACGCCTCGCGACGCAGATCGGTTCCGGCCTCATGGGCGTTCTGTACGTCTGCGACGAGCCGTCCGTCGGGCTGCACCCCACCGACAACGCGCGCCTCATCGAGACGCTCAAGGGGCTGCGCGACCTCGGCAACACGGTGCTCATCGTCGAGCACGACGAGGCGATGATGCGCTCCGCCGACCACCTCGTGGACCTCGGCCCCGGCGCGGGCGAGCACGGCGGGTGGGTCGTCGCAGAAGGCACCATCGAGGACGTCGAGGAGAGCGAGGCGTCGCTCACCGGCGCGTACCTCTCGGGGCGCCGCGAGATCTCGACGCCGATCGCGAGGCGCGAGGGCAACGGCAAGCGGCTGCGCGTGAAGAACGCGCGGGAGAACAACCTGCGCAACGTCGACGTGGACTTCCCGCTCGGCAAGCTCGTGTGCGTCACCGGCGTCTCCGGCTCGGGCAAGTCCACGCTGGTCTACGAGGTGCTCTACAAGTGGCTGGCGCAGCGCCTCTACCGCGCGAAGGACCGCCCCGGCGCGAGCGACGGCGTCGACGGCCTGGACAACGTGGACAAGGTCGTGAACATCGACCAGTCACCCATCGGGAGGACGCCGCGCAGCAACCCGGCCACGTACACCGGCGCATTCACGCCCATCCGCGAGCTGTTCGCCGCCCTGCCGGAGTCGAAGGCGCGCGGCTACATGCCGGGCCGCTTCTCCTTCAACGTGAAGGGCGGACGCTGCGAGGCGTGCCAGGGCGACGGCTACGTGCAGATACAGATGCAGTTCCTGCCGGACGTGACGGTGTCGTGCGAGGTGTGCAACGGCAGGCGCTACAACGAGGACGCGCTGGAGATAGCGTTCCGCGGCAAGAGCATCGCCGACGTGCTGGAGATGACCGTCACCGAAGCGCACGAGCTGTTCGCCAACATCCCGCGCATCAAGTCGAAACTGGAGACGCTGGAGGCGGTCGGCCTCGGCTACATCCGGCTCGGGCAGCCCGCGACGACCATCAGCGGGGGCGAGGCGCAGCGGGTGAAGCTCGCCACCGAGCTCTCCAAACGCGCGACCGGCAAGACGCTCTACATCCTGGACGAGCCGACCACCGGGCTGTCGTTCGAGGACGCCGCGCACCTGCTTCGCGTGCTGCACCGGCTGGTGGACGGCGGCAACACGGTACTGCTCATCGAGCACCACCTGGACCTCATCAAGAACGCGGACTGGATCATCGACATGGGCCCCGGCCCCGGCATCCATGGCGGCGATATCGTCATCGAGGGGCCGCCGGAGCGCGTCGCCGCGCACCCGGAGTCCCGCACGGCCGCCTTCCTCCGCGACGTGCTCGCGAAGCACGGCATCACGCCGGAGGAGGCGACGGCAGCGCCCGCCCCGAAGGCGCGCAAGCGCGCCAAGGTGGGGGTGTAGGAGGATACGATCAAATGCATACATCACACGATTTAATCGTGTGATGGCCTGGCGTTGAGCACCCTCCCTTGTTTCAAGCCCGGAGACGTTCTACAGCCGTGGAGGCGTCCAGAAGCGCCTGCCGGTAGCCTTCCTCGTACGCGCAGTACGGGCACTTATGCCTGCCAGCACCTGACTGATTTGCGGGGAGACGGGCCATGCGGTCTTCCGCCAGCGCGCGGTTGGGTTCATTCGCCTGGCCCGCGTGTATCGGGCAATCCACTGGACTGAGTGTCACCACCCTTCGAGGGCTGGATTTCCGACCCGTGATGTACGCGGCAAATTCCTTCCGCGCATAGAACGCGCGCGAAGTGCTGCCATGCCCCGCCCCCTTCGTTCGAGGCTGGATATATACGCCCATCCTGCCCGTAAGCGAGTGAAACCCCCGCTCTCTGATAGTTGTGCGTATGTCCTCGTAATCCTCGGCAACCGCGTCGTACAGCGCAGTCTCTTCGAGGTCAAATGCATGGATACGTTCGCAGATTGAGCGGCTCTCCTCTCGATCTTCGCGAATCCTAGATACTGCAATGATCTTCCGCAATTTCGTGTACAGATGGCTCTGCTCGAAGGGCCGTTCGAGTACTTCGTCCGGATCGAGCATGGTGATGGCCATGGTCTCTTTGAGAACGAGGCTCCCATCGGCTCGTCGTGTTAGTGGGACGACTTTCAACTCCCATGAACCAAGGTTGGGGCTGCGTGAGGAGTTGATTGGTATGCCGAGGTACCGCTCTATCGTGTGACCTGCCCACCCTTTGTTCAGCTTCCCGTCTTTCCACACCGTCACGCTCTGGTGGTAGCCGTCGGCGATCCGGCGCAAATCCTGCCCCACCAGCCCCTGTAGTCGCTCCAATGCCTCCCCGCGATCCACGCCTTACTCGCCCTTCTCTGCGTTTTTCGTATTTTCGAGAAGGAAAGGTTGGATTTTTGAGGTATTTTTGGCATAAGTCCGACGAAAATCGGGGGGGGGGGGGGGGGGGGGGGGGGTAGAAAGTACTGCCTCTAAACGCTTGCGCGCGATATCGGCGAATTCTGTAACAGCCTCGATGCCGATGAACCGCCGCCCCTCTTGAAGCGCGGCAACGCCCGTGCTTCCGGCACCGGCGAACGGATCGAGCACGAGACCGTCCGGGGCGGTGCTGGCGCGCAGGCATCGAGCGATCAGCGCAACCGGCTTCTGCGTCGGGTGCTTCCCGAAGCGCTTCTCTTCGCGGCCAGGCGTGCGGAAGCCCCAGACCGTTTTCATTTGCTTGCCGCCGTTCTCCTCGCGCATCAGATCGTAGTTGAACGTGTACTTATGCCGGCTGCCTTTCTCAGCCTTGCTCGCCCACAGCACAACCTCGGTGGAGTGCGTGAACGT
This sequence comes from Dehalococcoidia bacterium, assembly GCA_965220225.1. Taxonomy (GTDB): domain Bacteria; phylum Chloroflexota; class Dehalococcoidia; order Lucifugimonadales; family Australimonadaceae; genus Bin16. The sequence continues at coordinate 226,848 of OZ244813.1, forward strand.
TCTACGTCCCATATTCGGTGGCGGGTTCGGTTTCTCCCAGATGATGTCGTTGAGCAGACGAAAGCCGTTCTCCAGCAATGCCATCCCCACGCTCGGGTATAGATGCAAGGTGCCGGACACCCAGATGGTGCCGGTCGGTTTGAGCACCCGCTTGCACGCAGCCACCCAGTCGTGGTTGAACTGGTGGTCAACCTCGAGTCCCTCGCTCCTGTCCCACTCGCCCTTGTTTACACTCACCATCCGCCCTGCCACACAGGTGATGCCGTCGTTGGATAGTTTGTACGGGGGATCTGTCCAAACGCAGTCGACCGTCTCCGGCGGAATCGTGGCAAGAACGTCCAGCGCATCGCCAACGTAGAGCATGGAATCCCTAGCAGGGGACGCCCACAGGGGTGTCAGTATGTCAAGCTCGCGTGAGGCGGCGGCTGTATCGGTGAGGGCCATGCGCTGATCGTTGATCGGATCGGGGGGCAGTTGTCAACAGGGGGCTGGCGTACCCCATCCGCCCCCGATAGCCTCGGCCCATGCGGGCAGTCAGGATTGGATTCGCACGGTGGATGGTGGGGACGGCGATCCCGGCCGTGTTCCGTCGTGTGAACGCGGTCACGGCGTGGACAGTGCGCTCGCGGCTCCATCCGCTGCTGCGCGGGAGCGTGCTCGTCGTGCGCTGCGAGGGACGGCGGACCGGCAGGACGTACCTCGTGCCGGTGACGTGCCGGCCGGCCAGCAGTGGGGCGCTCCACGCGATGACGAGCGTCCGCGCGCTCTGGTGGCGCAACATCGCAAGCGGCGCTCCGGCGACGGTCTACTACCGGGGCCGCGAGCACCAAGCGCGCATCGACGTCGTGCGCGGCGTCGACGATCCATCGGAGGTCGAGCGCGCGCTGGCGTCGCGGGGCGTGGTCGCGCGGACGCTCGTTCCGCTGCCGGCGTCGGAGTCGGTGCTGCTGCGCGTGTGGCTGGAGTAGGGGCGCGCGCTGGGTTCCCGCTTTCGCGGGAATGACGGGAAAGGCGGGAATCACGGGAACAGGCGGAATGACGGGAACAGGCAGGGGTGACGGGTGCCTATTGGCTCGGGGGCTGCGTCGAGAAGGGGAGTCCGCCCGCGAGTGAGCCGCCGTCCACCAGCAGGTCCGCCGCGGCGATGAAGTCGGCGTCGTCGGAGGCGAGGAATACCATCGCCCTGGCGATGTCGGGCGGCATGCCCTGCCGTCCCACGAGGTTCGCCACGCCGCGTCCCTCCGCCGGCAACTCCTCCCTCCCCACCGGCGAGCCGATGCGGTTGGGAGTCAGCGAGTTCACGCGGATGCCGTATGGCGCGAGCTGGATGGCGAGCGACCGCGTGAGGTTGAGCACGCCGCCCTTCGCCGCGGAGTACGCCGTCGCGTCGGCGCGGCCCCGGTGTCCGGACGTGGAGGCGACGTTGATGATCTTGCCGCCGCGCCCCTGGTCGCGCATCTGCCGACCCACGTACTTCGCCGTCAGGAACACGCTCTTGAGCGTCACGTCGATGATGCGGTCCCACTCGTCCTCGGGCAGATCGAGCGCGGGCGTGTGGTCGGTGATCGCGGCGTTGTTCACGAGGATGTCGACGCCGCCGAACGCATCGACCGTGGCGCTCACGATGTGCTGCACGTCCTCGCTGGACGATACGTCGGCCTGGACCGCGATGGCACAGCCGGGGTGATTGGCATTGATGGCGTCGGCGACGGCCTGAGCCGCCTCCAGCCGAACGTCGACGAGCGCGACCTTCGCGCCCTCCTCGACGAAGTAGTGGCCCACGGACTCGCCGATGTTCCGTCCCGCGCCCGTAACGATAGCTACCTGGTTCTCCAGTCTCATGCGTCTGCTCCTGATGGGGATAACCGGCCTACGCCGCCGCTGTGCCGTCGGTTCCGAACGGCACGACCCGGGAGGCCGACACCTTGAACGATAGCGCAACCGCGTCGTTCTCGCGTACCGCCTCGCCCGGATGAACGTCGGCCTTCACGAGCGCGCCGCTCACCTCGACCTGGCAGTCGAGCGTATTGCCGAGGTAGACGACGCTCCGTACCGTGCCGGAGAGCACGTTGGCGTCTTCCCCGGCGGGCGCGCCGCCCGCGTGCAGCGTCACGTTCTCCGGACGCACGGCCACGGCGACCCGCGCGCCCTTCGGCACCGCCTCCGCCGCCGTGCAGCGCAGGACGCCCTGCGCGGTCTCCACGCCGGTGACGCCGCCCGATTCAACCGCCTCCGTCACGGTGCCCTCGAAGAAGTTGGCCGAGCCGATGAACTCGGCCGCGAACCGGTTGCGCGGCGCTTCGTATATCTCGCGCGGCGGGCCGTACTGGACAAGGCGTCCGCTGTCCATGACCGCGACCTGGTCGGAGAGCGTCAGCGCCTCCAACTGGTCGTGCGTCACGAAGAGCGTCGTGATGCCGAGCGAGGAAGTGAGCTGCTTCAACTCGTTCCGCATCTCCTCGCGCAGCTTGGCGTCCAGGTTGCTCAGGGGCTCGTCGAGCAGGAGGGCCTTCGGCTCGTTCACGAGCGCCCTCGCCAGCGCGAGCCGCTGCTGCTGGCCTCCGCTCAACTGCGGTGCGGGGCGCTTCTCCAAGCCGTCCAGGTGGACGAGCGCGAGCGCGCGCAGCACCTTGTCCTGCACCTCCGCGCTCGAGAACTTCTGCGGTCCCTGCTTCAGCGGGAACGCCACGTTGTCGAAGACGTTCATGTGCGGCCAGATGGCGTACGACTGGAAGACCATGCCCATCGGGCGCTTGTGCGGCGGCGTCCACATGCCCTGGTTCGACGACACGAGCACGGCATCCTCCAGCGTGATGTCGCCTTCGTCCGGACGTTCGAGCCCCGCGATGCAGCGGAGCGTCGTGGACTTGCCGCAGCCGGACGGGCCGAGGAGGGTGAAGAACGCGCCGGCCTCGACGTCGAACGAAACGTCGACGACCGCATGCACCTCGCCCTGGTCTGTCTCGAACTGCTTGTACAGGTGACTCACCTGAAGCGCTACCGCCACGTTGACCTCCCTATTGCCGGCTGAGCCGCTGGCCCACGACGCGCGTGAGCACCACGAGCAGGATGATGAGCAGGACGAGCACCACGCCCGCGGCCGCCGCCAGGTTCAAGCGCCCATTGAAGAACTGCTGCCAGATGTATGCCGAGACGATGCGGTTGGAGCTCGACTGCAGCAGCAGCGCCACCGTCAACTCCCGCCCGCTGTGGATGGCCACCCACAGCCAGCCGGCCACCAGCGAGGGGATCAGCAGCGGCACCACGATGCGCCGGAACGTGGCGAACCACGCCGCCCCGCTCATCGCCCCGGCCTCCTCGAGCTCGCGGTGGATCTGGAACATCGCCCCGTTCGTCGTGCGGGTGCCGTATGCGATGAACAGCGACACGTGCGCGATGACGATGAGCCAGATGGTCCCGTACGTCGGCACGAGGATGAACAGGCCGATGATGAGCCACGCAAGACCCATGACGATGCCCGGCACCGTGTGCGGCATGAACGCCATCGCGTCGAGGAGCGACTTGCCGCGCACCTGGCTGCGTACCACGAACCAGGAGACGACCGCGGAGAGCAGCATCGTGATCGCGGGCACAACCAGGATCAGCAGGAGCGAGTTGCGCAGCCCCTGCATGAACTCCCCTTGCCCTGCTCCGAACAGGATCCACCGGTACGAGTCCAGCGAGGCGAAGCCCCACGCGCCCGGCGTCGGCGCCTGGTAGAACGGGATGAGGCTGGCCCAGACCAGGATGAGCATGGGCAAGCCGAAGGTAAGGATGAAGAAGAGGATGATCAGCGAGGCGCTGATCGCCCGTCCCCGCGGGCCCAGCTCGATGCGCCGCGGACGATAGCCCTTGCCAGTGACGGTGGCGAACCGCTGCTGTATCCGCGTGACACGGTGGTATATCCAGATGCCGACGATGCCCACGATCCCCGCGATCGTCGCCAGGCTCGTCGCCAGGCCGTAGTCGGGCGGGGTCTGGCTCGTGGCGACGAAGATGCGCGTCGCGAGCACGTGGATGTCGGCGGGCAGTCCCATGACGCCGGGGATCTCGAATATGCCGATCGTCGACGTCGCAACGTAGGTGATGACGCCCAGGATGCCTGGCGCCATGATGGGGATCGTGACGTGGCGGGCCGTCTTGAACGTGCCGACCTGCGACATCGCCGACGCTTCCTCCAACGCCGGGTCCATGCTGCGGAACAGCCCGATGACCATCAGAAAGATGGTCGCTGCCAGCCGCAGCCCCTCGACGAAGATCATCGCGCCCATGTTGTCCGGACTGAACGGGCCGCGGTCCCACCCGAGCCACAGGATGAACGGCTGGTTGATGAGCCCCGTCCGCGGATAGAGCACCAGCACCCACGCGATGGCGAACATGCTCGCCGGCATGGCGCTGTTGATGACGATGGACACGAACCCGAAGGTGCGCATCGGGGTGTTCGTGCGCTCGATGAGCCACGCGAACCCGACGCCGATGATGAGACCGATGATGATGGAGCCGAGCGAGAACCAGAACGTGTTCAGCAGCAACTCGTAGGTCAGGGGATTGAGGAACGTCTCCGTATAGTTGGAGAGTGTGAACGTTCCCCCGCGCTCGCCCGGCCCGGCTGTCCGGAAGCTGAACCACAGCACCAGGATGAGCGGGGCGACCACCAGGAACGCCAGCAGCAACCCGAGCCACGCCACAACCACAAGGACCTGCGGGTCCGTCCGCAGCCTCGGGCGCAGGGTGCGCCCCAACGTTGTCTGCTGGCCGATCATGACGCGCCGCTCACTCCCGGGGTAGCACTGAGCTACACCACATAAGTCACAGGCGCCGGGACGACGACAGCATCGTCCCGGCGCCCCGCTGCATCAGACTTCGAGTCCTATCCGGTCGGGAGACCGATGGCCTCGACGTACTTATCAGTCAAGCGCCCGAAGTGGTCGTTCAGCTCCGTGCCACTCGGGACGACCTTGGAGCCCAGTCCACGGGCGTAGTTCGCGTACGGCGTGTCCTGCGAGAGCGTCAGGTCGGACGTCGGACGCGCCTGCGCCCACAGTTCCTGGCCGCGATCGCTGAGCAGGAATGCCGCGAACAGCTTCGCCGCGTTCGGGTGCGGCGCGCCCTTGGGTACGAAGTGGTAGACCGGCTCAACGGAGAAGACCTCCACCGGCACCAGTTCCACCGGCGCTCCCGCCAGCCAGAGCCGCTCGAACGAGGCCACGTTGATCTCCAACGCGCACAGCACCTCGCCGGACGCCACAAGGTCGCCGACGCCCGTGTTGCCGCGCAGCGCGCGCAGGTCGTTCGCCTTCACCGCCGACAGATAGGCAGCAACGTCGTCCTCCGACCACAGATCCGGACGCGTGTCGCCGTACTCCGGGATGTTGGTGAGGTAGATGAAGCCCTTGAGCCGGTTCTCGACGACGATCTCGCCCTTGAAGCGCGGGTCGAGCAGGTCCTGGTAGGACGACGGAAAGTCGTCGCCCTCCAACCGGTTGGTGTTGCACATGGGCGCGTGCGGCACACCCACCTTCAGGAAGATGCGGTTGTCCGAGTAGACCAGGTTCGGGTCGACGCCCAATTCCTCGATGATGTCCGTGAGGTCCACGGCGAGGTCTTCCTCGACCACGCGGTTGTCGCGGCCCGGGTCCGTCACGTCCACCGTGATCTTGTTGGCCGTCGCCTCAAGGAAGAGCCGGTCACGCAGTTCGGCGCTCGTCGCCCGGATCAGGCTCACCTTCACTCCCGGGTAGGTCTCCTGGAAGTCCTCGATGAACAGGGCGGTGACCTCTTCCTGATCGGTCGTCGCCCAGACGACCTCGCCTTCCTCCTGGGCGCCCGCGTACAGCTGGTCCAGCAGGCTCGGGACCGGCGTGGGGGTCGCCGTGGCGGCAGCCGGGCGCGGGGTTGGCGTCGGAGTCGGGTCGCTACCGCAGGCGGCGAACAACGCCGCTATCAACACAGCGACCAACGCTGCCGGAACGGCGCGCGTAAGGACACGGATAGCTTTCCCTCTCATGTCATCCTCCCTGTGACGAATGAAGGCTACGCCTGTCCCGACGCTGGCTCAGCGAGTGCCGCAATATCCGGGCTCCCACATCGAACAGCAAGGTCCGGCTTACCCAGCGGGAACCTAACACCCGACGGGCAGAGCGTCAACGCTCGGTCTGCCCGAGCCGCAGAGGAAGGAGGTCCCGAGGAGTTGGCGTACCTAGACCTTCGCGAGGGAAGGGTCCATGCGCGGGATGAGGTCGGTGCGCCAGTCGTCGTCAGCGGAGAGGACGTTCTCGGCTGCCCGCAGTTCGTAGTAGCTGGATGACACACCCGGTGGGTCGCCGCCGTCCTGCACGGTGCGCACCGCCTCTTCCAACAACTTCCGCGCAACGATGATCGCCTTGTCCGCGGGGCCGAGGTGCTCGCGGGAGCGGTCCACGATGGGGCCCATCATCTCCTGCACCGCGCGGTCCTGCGTGTTGATGCCCACGATGCCGGTGAACGTCTCCGTCTTCTGGGCCGCGCGGTCGACCATCCAGTCGTTGGCACGGTTGCGGACGGAGCGGAACCCGTTCTCCCAGTCCACGTCCACACCGAACATGTTGCCGGTCTCTTCCGGGCCTGCCTTGCCCTTCTCCAGCGGCGTCTCCTCGTTGTAGTACCAGTTCCAGACGAGGCAGTGATGGTCGTCTATCGGCGTCCAGTGGTGACCGTGGGTCTGGTTCTGGATGCCCCTGCCCGCCGGACGCAACTGCGTCCACGGCATGACGAAGTGGTAGCCACGCACGTATTGCTGGTCCGCGCCCAGAGGGCGGACGCCAAAGTAGCGATAGCCGTAGTCCGTGACATCCACCTCGAGCGACGGCGCAGCGCCCTGCACGAAGGCGTCGTTCACCGGTATGCCGGGCTGCGAGGCGTTCAGGCGCAGCGCACGGTGCATGATGGGCGCGTGGGACGTGTCTATGCCGCCCTCCAGCGCCTGGAGCCAGTTGCACTCCTCCACCACCTTCGTCACCACACGGTGCTCCTCAGGAACGCTGGTCCACGCGAAGTTCGGCGGGGGCGGCTGCTTCTCCTTCGGCCCCATGTATACCCAGAGCACGCCCCCCACCTCGGCGACAGGGTAGGAGACGATCTTGACCTTGGAAGCGAACTGCTTCGGCTCGTTCATCTGGTCGACGCACTGGCCCGTGACGTCGAACTTCCATCCGTGGTACACGCAGCGCAGGCCGTTCTCCTCGTTCCGGCCGAGCCAGAGCGACGTCAGCCGGTGCGGGCAGTACTCGTCGAGCACGCCCACTCGCCCACTCGTGTCGCGGAAGGCAACGAGGTCTTCGCCGAGGAGCCGCAGGCGCACGGGCGGGCAGTCCGGCTCCGGCAGCTCCCAATCCAGCATCGCCGGTATCCAGTAGCGCCTTAGCGTCTCTCCCATCGGCGTGCCGGGGCCGACCCTGGTGAGCAGTTCGTTCTGCTGAGCAGTGAGCATCGTTCTGACACCCTCGCACTGTGGACTCTCCCGCACGATACTCCCAGCCCCACGCACGGGCAAGCCTCGCGCACCGCAATCGTCCAACCCCCGCGCCGATGCGGTACGATGCAACCGCAAACTCCCACCATCACCCCGCCCGAGCAACTTCGCTTGAATACCACCTGCCCGCAATGCGGCACGGCGAACGCCGTCCAACATCTCTTCTGCCATTTCTGCGGCTTCGAGCTTGCGGCCGACATCCTCCCGCCCGCTGAGGCCGCTCCGCGCCGGACTCCTGGCGAGGTCGCCACCGACGTCGTTGACGGGGCCCAGGCATTGCTGGCCTCCGCGGCGGCAGAGACCAGCCGACTGGCGGCAGAAGCGCTCGCCTTACTGGCCGCGGCGTTCCCCGGACGTTCCGGGCTGTCGGGAGAAGCGGCTGCAAGCCGGATACGCCTGTGGGAAGTTGCGGTCGTCGCCGCTTTCACCTCCGTCGCACTGTTCCTCCGCGTCCAGGGACTGGAGACCGCGCCGGCCGGCATCGCCAGCGGCGAAGCAGAGCTGGCGCTCGAGGCACTGCGGGCCTCCCGGGGCGAAAGCTGGCCCGGCGCGTGGACCAGCGCCGCGATGGGCACCCCCGCAGGGACGGTCTTTCTGCAGGCATTGTTCTTCTTGTTCTCCGACGCAAGCATCGCCACCGCGAGGATGAGCGCCGCGCTTTCGGGTGTTGCACTCATCCCTGTCGCGTATCTGCTCATGCGGCAGCTCTTCTCCGCCCGGACCGCTGTCCTTACCGTGGCGTTCCTCACCTTCCACGTGTGGTTCCTCGTGATGAGCCGCGTCGCATTACCAGCGATGCCTGTCGTTCTGTGCTTCGCGGCCAGCAGCTGGCTGCTCATCGCGGGCGCCCGCTCCAATCGACCGTGGATGGCCGGGCTTGGCGGGGCCCTGTTCGGGCTCGGCTGGTACACCTACAAGGCCTTTCCGCTCTACGCAGCAGCGGTGTGGGGGCTGCTCATCCTCCTCCTGCTGATACGCAGGGACACACGCCGAACGGAGGCGTTCTGGTTCCTTGGGACGTCGGTGGTGATCAGCGCTCCCATGATCTTCCTTTACGTCGCGTCGGACGCCGTCGAGGCGTCCCTGGCGCTGTACGACCGGACGTCCCTTTCGCCGCTGGCACTGGTCAGCCGCGCCTGGGAGGTGGTCACGTACGCACACGCTCCGCTGCCCTATGAAGGGGAGCTCGGGACCGGGGGGATACCGCTGCTGCATTTCAGCACGGAGGTCTTCTTCTGGGCAGGGCTCGCGATGCTCCTGTTGTGCATCAGGAGACCCTCCGGCCAACTGTTGCTCGCGGGGTGGCTCGTCGCGCTCGTACCCGCAGTCCTCGTACCAGACGCTGAAAGCCGACGTTACCTGCTCGGTATCTTCTTCGTCCTCGCCATCGCCGCCATCGGTCTGGACACGGTATTGTCGCTAGCGCACAACCGTTGGAAGAAGCACGCAAGCACGCTGCCCATCCCGATACTGGCAGGATGGTCCGGGAATGCGGTGGCCGCGTTGGCGCTGGGCGCGTTTCTCCTGTTCTTCGCCGCCCAGCAGAGCAGGGACTACGACGACTGGCTCGTCGAGTCGGAACGGGCATTCGCACACCAGGAGGTGGAAGCGGTCCGCTTCGCCCAGGCCCTGGGGAGCGGCTACGAGGTGCGTCTCTACAGCGACCGCGTCCCGAGCACGAGCGCATTGGTGCAGTGGTCCCTGAGCGACGTGGAGGTTACAGACGGCAGCATCGTCTACGGCGGCAGCGGCGGCATCGACGCGGAGAGCGTGGAGGGACCGACCGTGTGGTTACTGTCAGAGGGTTACCTTACCCTCATCCCGCAGTTGGAAGCGGAATTCCCACGCGGACGCCTCTCCTATGAGAGCAACGAGCGAGGGGTACTGCTGTACGCGGCGTACGTGCTGGACACGTCGTAGCGCACCGGAGAAGCGGGGGAATCGGCGGCGGATGTACTGCTTGCGCGACCCCCTACTTTCCGGTAATACAGGACGGGAGTACTCATGGAACCATCATTCTCCGACATCACCCGCGAAGCATGGCTCCTCTTCGGCGCCGTTCAACTCGTCGCTGTGGTTGTATTCCTGACGGTCCGACCGATCAGCAGGTGGGCTACCCGAGAACTGAGAGGCTACAGCGCCACATCCTGGACGGTCCCCCCTCTCTGGGTCGGGATCGGGAACGGCATCATCGAGCGTCTGCTGATGGCAGGAGTCGTCTTCCTCTCTCCCGAGGATGCCGTCGTGGCGGGCATCGCCTGGCTCGCGCTCAAGACGGGACTCTCACTGCGGGGATTCTGGGGTGAAGACACTGCGCGCAGAGTGAACGGCATCATCTTCCTCTGGACATCCGTCGCCTCCATGCTCGTCGGGGCGGCCTCCGGCCTTCTCCTGCGAGCCCAGGCGGCCTGAGCATGCGCTCCCCGCGGCAGGGACGTATGCGCTCGGCTTACGCGACGCGCGACCTAACGAAGGGCGGAGTCCGGCGCAATCTCTGGTTCATAGCGTGGCCACAGATGGTGGCCGGCGTCTTCAACGCGTCGGACCAGCTGGCCGACATCTTCTGGGCCGCGAAGGTCGCGGGGTTCAACGCCATAGGCGGCATCGGCGTCGCTCAGGCGTACGGCCAACTCATCATGATGGCGCGCATGGGGCTGGACGTGGGGATGCAGGCCATGATCGCGCGCGCAGTAGGCGCACGCCGGCTCGACCTTGCCAACCACGCGATGCTGCAGGCATTCACCCTCACCTTCCTCCTCTCACTCGTGCTGGCCATCATTGGAATCGTGTTCGCCCCGTTCCTGCTCCGTATAGTGGGCGTGAGCGAGGCTGTTGCCGAGGTGGCGGTCTTCTACCTGCAGTTCCAGTTCGCCGCGGCCGGGGTGCACAGCTTCCGGCAGACGACGGGCGCAGCACTGCAAGCTTCCGGCGACACGCTGACCCATATGAAATCCACGATAGCGTCACGGGTACTGCACCTCATCATCAGCCCGTTCCTCATCTTCGGCTGGTTCGGTCTGCCCGACATGGGCATCGCCGGGGCAGCGGCAGCCAACGCTGTGGCACATGTCGTGGGCATTATCTGGAACCTGTACGCGCTCAGTTCCGGTTCTTCGCGGTTGAAGCTTTCGCTGCTCGACTACCGGGTCGACCTGCCGATGATGGGGCGCATCATCAAGATCGGAGCACCCGCCACAGCGACGCAGATGGAGCGCGGACTCTCCGAGATGGTGCTCATCAGGCTCGTCTCCCCCTTCGGAGACATTGCGCTGGCGGCGTACTCGCTCACCCGCAGGCTGGAACGGCTCACGAACATCGGCAGCCAGGGGATGGGGCGGGCGTCCGGCATCCTGGTTGCACAGAACCTCGGCGCGGAGCAACCAGCCCGTGCACGGAGCACCATAAAGTGGGCTGTGGCCTACGTCATGGCCATACGCGGCGGCGCGGGCATCCTCCTCATCGTCTTCCCAGCGTTCTTCATCGGACTGTTCAGCAGCGAACCGGAATTCGTCGAGACGGCCGTGGTCTGGTTGCGCATCCAGGCAGTGGCCGGCACCCTGCTCGGCGGCGGACAGGTGTTCCAGCAATCGTTCAATATCGCGGGCGATACATTGGCGCCCATGCTCGTGACGTTCATGAGCATGTGGGTGATGGAGGTGCCGCTTGCGTTCGTACTGTCGCGGTGGACCCCAGCCGAAGCTCTCGGTGTTGCTATCGCCATCGCTGTCGCGATGCTCATCCGCTTCGCGCTCTACGGAGGCTACTACTTCACCGGCAGATGGTTGAACGTGGACGTGTTGCCACAATCCACCTCGGAGGAAGCACGCTCGCCCTGACGCAGCCCTAGCGGTTCAACTCCATGGGCTGCGAGCACTCACCCGTGGCCTCATCGATGTGCTCCAGCCGCTGTCCGCGGCCCTTCATGAGCACGAGTTCCACTGCACCCTCGGCCTCCGCGGCCTGCCGGTGCACGTTGAACGGGCCGTCGTACAGGTAGCCAAACTCTCCTGGCAGGATGTGGTGGTCCTGCACCAATTCCAACGTCGCGAGCGGCGTGGACCCGTCGTCGACGCGGCGCCAGGACGTATAGCGCTCGCTCCCTTCGAGCAGGCCGATCACGACCCACCCCTCGTGGCTGTGGATGGCGGTCGGCGTGTTCGGCGGGTATTGGGCCAGCAGCAAGCGGAACATGCCGTCAGGGTCGTCGTACAGTTTCTGTCCAGGCAGACCTGAACTGATGGTGGCCGGCTCACCGATACTCCAGAAGTAGTCCCTGCTGTTCTCCCCACCGAAGCGCTGCAAGAGATGCCCCAGTTGCAGGATCGATTCCATCCCGGCCCGATCGGCATCGAGTGACTGCCGAACATCATGCCCGAACTCTTCCACGGTGTAGCGGCTGACGATGTCCACGAAAGGCCTCCCTCCACGAATCCCTGCAGTGCCGGAACAGGACAAGGAACGGTGAGCTGACTCCGGTTGGGATCCCTGAACGAACTCCGCCGCGCGGGGTCTTGAGATACTGTATCGGATTGACAGCATCTGTAGTCAATGGCTTGTTGGATGTAATACAATCCGCAAAGCCTATCGCACAATCCGACGTGCCGCGTCCGGCAGTGGATGGGGAAAAGCGCAACTTGGGAGGTTTACGATGAAAGCGCGAATGCTACTGATGATGGCGGTCCTTGCCCTCGCATTGACCGCGGTGGTCGCCTGTGGCGACGATGGAGAGTCAGAAAGAGTTACCGAGCTCGAAGCCGAAGTGGCTTCCCTGCAAGGCCAGATCTCCACACTTGAGGGACGACAGGCGGCGGAAGACACGCTGAGCGTCGTGCTCGACCGCGGCAACCTCATCTGTGGCGTCAAGGCGGACACTCCCGGATTCGGAGTCTTCAACCCGGACGGCTCCGTGGACGGGAACGACGCGGACTACTGCCGCGCCGTCGCCGCCGCTGTCTTTGGCGACAGCAGCAAGGTTGAGTTCAAGGAGGCCACGTCGGCCAACCGATTCGAGCTTCTCGCCGCCAGGGAGATCGACGTGCTCATCCGCACCACCACGTGGACGGCAAGCCGGGACGCCGACCTGAACGTCGCCTTCGCGCCCACCACCTTCTACGACGGCGCGGGCATCATGGTGAAGGCCGACGCCGGCCTGTCGAGCGTGAGCGAGCTCGGCGGAGCCACCATCTGCATCCTAGACGGCACCAGCACCCAAGGCGCGGTCTCCGACTACTTCGTCGAGCAGGGCCTGCGCTACGAAGAGCTGACCTTCCAGCAGAACCCCGAACTGCGCGCCGCCTTCATCAGCGGCCAGTGCGACGCCTGGTCATCGGACAAGTCCCAGTTGGGCGGCCACCAGTTCACGCTCCAGACCGACGACAGCATCTCGGCTGTAGTACTTCCCGAGACGCTCTCCAAGGAGCCCCTCGGCCCCAGCGTCCGCGACTACGACTCCGAGTGGGAAGACCTCGTGCGCTGGGTCGTCAACGGCATGATCATCGCTGAGGAGCAGGGCGTGACCTCCGGCAACGTCAGCCAGATGGCTGGCAACCCGCCGAACAACACCGTTGCCCGCCTGCTCGGCGTTGGCTTTGACGGCGGCGCTCCGAGCAACCTCGGCATCGGCCACGGGAAGATCAAGGGCACGTTCATGCAGGACGTCATCGCCCAGGTCGGCAACTACGGCGAGGCCTACGACGCCACGCTCGAAAGGGTCGGACTGACGCGTGCGGGATCCCCGAACGCCTCCTACCTGGACGGCGGCCTCATCTACGCCCCACCGATGCGCTAGTCCAACGCGCATAGAGCAAGAACGAGCGGGCAGGAATTGACGATTCCTGCCCGCTCTTGTCAAATAGCGCCGGTCAAGCTCCGCCTGTGAGCGCGAGACCCAGCTGGTTCAACGCAATGCAAGAACGCCTACCCGATACCCGGCGCAGCAGCAGGCTCCCTGCCGTGCTCGCCAAGCCTTTGGCCATCGTCGCCGCCCTCGGTGCGGGCATCTGGTACCGGAACAGGTACCGCCATCTCGTGATCAACGTGGGGGTGGGCGGCTTCGCTGCGGCTTTCGTCTTCTACGTCGCGAACTCCGTCTACGCAGCCAACTTCTTCGACTTCGACTTCCTCTTCGAACCCTACGGCAGCCCGGACCGGAGCTCCATCTTCCCCGGCCTGAACGTGGAAGCGGGAGACCCCCGCTGGCAAGCCATCCTCAAGGGCGCCGGAAATACGCTCTCGGTCGTCATCTTCGCAATAGCGGTCTCATCGTTCTTAGGCCTCTTCATCGGCGTGGCACGCCTGACCCCTAACCCGCTGCTCAGCCGCATGGCCAAGTCCTACGTAGAACTCTTCAGGAACCTCCCGCTCCTGCTGATCATGTTCTTCTTCGCGTTCGCCGTATTCAGGGAGTTGCCCCAGATACAGGACCGCGCAGGGCTGAACGGGGTGCTCTTTGTCAGCAACCGCGGAATGGCGGTGCCCTGGCTGGAAGCGGGCAATGGGCTGTGGCCCTTCTGGCTGATCGCGCTCGTGGTCGGCCTCGTGGCCGGGTCTCTCGTCCGGAGCAGGCGGGCCAGACTGGAGAACGAGACCGGACAGAGCACTCGTCCGAACGCATGGGGAGCCGGGACGTTTACGCTCATCGCAATCGTCAGCTATCTCGCCTTGCTGTTGCCGGTCCGCATAACGCTCCCTGAGGTGGTGCAGGCCGCATCCGGTTTCTATGGGTACGAGGGCGGCAACGTGCTCAGACTCGGGTACGTCAGCGCTCTCATCGCACTCTCGCTCTACTTCAGCGCATTCATCGCAGAGATCGTCCGCGGCTCCATACAGGCCATCTCGCGAGGACAGAGCGAAGCGGCGGCGGCGCTGGGCCTCTCCGCGTACCAGCAGCTCACCCTCATCATCCTGCCGCAGGCGCTGCGCATCATGATCCCCACGCTGAACAACGAATACCAGAACACGAACAAGGACTCGACGCTGGCCCACGCAATCGCCTACGGCGAGATCGTCCTCATATCCAACCGCATCGTGAATAACGAGGGCAGCCTGCTCCAGACCTACTTCTTCATCTTCGTCGTGTTCGTGCTGACCAACCTGGTTATCTCGTTCATCATGAACACCATCAACCGGAACGTGCAGGTCAAATGAGCGCTGTCACTGCATCCTACTCACCAGTAGCGCAGCGCATCGAATGGGCGCGGGCGAACCTCTTCAATTCGAAGCTCAACTCGCTCATCAGCGCCGTCACGATCGGCGTCGGACTCCTCATCGTCTTCCTGGTCGCGAAGTTCGTCCTGTTGGATGCGAACTGGGCCCTGGTATCGCTCAACCGCAGGCTGTTCTTCGTCGGCGGCTATCCGGGCGAGGACGTCTACAGGATATGGATAGCCGTCTTCGCCGCTGCCGTACTGGCCTCGGTCTCCTACGGTATCTGGGTCGGCAGGATGCGGCCCTACCTCATCACCGTCGGCGTCATCGCCGTCGTTGTGCTCACGCTGGGCCTGGGGACGAACCTCTACATCGAGGAGACGCCGTTCACCCAGGAGATAACGTCCGGTGGCCAGACTACCACCATCAGTGGCATAGACCGTGAGTTGGTATGGGAGCAGGGCTGGGCGCCCCGCTGGCTCTACGCCTTCTCGCTGGGACTCGCGCTGCCCTTCGGCGGCACCTGGCTCATCATGGCCGCGCTGCTGGTGATGCTGGTCCTTGGCGCGCTGCTTGGCAAGCACGTCCTGAGCAGGTGGAAGAGCAGCCCGGTGCTGCTACAGTCCGTCGGCGCCGGATGGGTGTTGCTCGTACCCGCTGCAGTACTGCTGCAGATAGGGGTCTCCATCAACAGCTGGGGAAGCGCGTTCCTGGATATCCTGATCTTCGCGGTGGGGGGCTTCTTCTCGTTCTTCATCGGTCTGGTGCTCGCACTCGGGCGTATCTCTCCGTACCGAGCCATACGCTTCGTCTCGGTTGGATACATAGAAGTGGTCCGTGCCGCGCCGCTCCTGGTCTGGCTCCTGTTCGCAACCTTCCTCAAGGACGAACTGGGCCCACTGGGCGAAGCGTTCAGCAGCATCTCCCTGGTCTTCCGGGTGATGATCGTGTTCGCTTTCTTCGGCGGCGCCTACATCGCGGAGGTCATCAGGGGAGGACTGCAGTCCATCCCGCGCGGACAGTACGAGGCGTCCAACGCGCTCGCCCTGTCCTCCTTCCAGAAGTACGTGTTCATCATCCTGCCCCAAGCGATCAAGGCCGTCATCCCCGCGATAATCGGCCGCTTCATCGCCCTGTGGAAGGACACTGCCCTCCTCGCGGCGATATCCCTGATCAATACCCTTGAGCAAGCCAAGAAGATCCTCGCCGGCCAGACGGACATCGCGGACGGCGCGTTCTTCGAGATATACATCGTGGTCGGCCTCATCTACTGGAGCGTTTCCTACGTCCTGTCACGGCTCGGTGGGGCCGCGGAGAAGAGACTGGGCGTGGGCGAGAGGCGGTAACAGATGGAACACCAGACAACCAACGAGATCGTCCGCCTGGAGCGGGTCGTCAAGCGGTTCGGAGATTTCACCGCGCTCCGAGACGTCGACCTCTCCGTGCAGGAAGGCGAGGTCGTGGTCATCATCGGACCGTCCGGGTCCGGCAAGTCCACCCTGCTGCGCACCGTCAACCAGCTGGAGAAGCACGACCAGGGCCGGATCGTCGTCGACGGCATCGAACTGACCGACGACGCGCGAAGCCTGCACCAGATACGCGCCGAGATCGGCATGGTGTTCCAGCAGTTCAACCTCTTCCCGCACCTCACCGTCATGCGCAACATCACCCTGGGACCACAGAAGGTGCGCCACATGCCGAAGCAACAGGCGGAGGAACTCGCGCTCCAACTGCTCACGCGGGTCGGCATCCCCGAACAGGCCGACAAGTACCCCGGCCAGCTCTCCGGCGGCCAGCAGCAGCGCGTCGCCATCGCCCGGGCCCTTGCCATGAGCCCACGGCTCATGATGTTCGACGAGCCAACCTCCGCACTCGACCCAGAGATGATCAACGAAGTGCTCAAGGTCATGATCGAACTCGCGGGCGAAGGCATGACCATGCTCTGCGTCACGCACGAGATGGGCTTCGCGCGGAACGTGGCCGACCGCATCATCTTCATGGACGAGGGAGAGATAGTGGAGATGAGCAAGCCGGAGGACTTCTTCACCAACCCCAAGGAAGAGCGCACCAAGGCCTTCCTCGACCAGATCCTCTGAGGGTCACTCCAACGTCCGGCGCATGACTTGCCGGCGCAGGCCCGCTCGCCCTACTTCCGAGAACCCGTGCGCTGCGAAGACCGGGATGAACCCGCAGAAGCGGTAACTCGGGCCATCGGGCGGAACGGGGTACGCTTCGATGACCTCCGCTCCATTCTCGCGGGCGTGCCGCGATGCCTCCTCGATGAGAAGGTCCATCAGCCCGCGACGCCTGAACGCATTCCGCACGTAGAAGCAGGTCAGCGACCAGACTGTGCTCTCGTCCTCTCCTGGCACCTCGACCCCACCGAGGCGTACGAATGTCTCGCGGGGCGCCACCGAGCACCATGCGGCCGGCTCGCCGTCCACGTAGGCCAGCAGGCCAACGCGCCCGCCCGAGGCAATCCTCTGCCGCATCGCCTCCTTCATGTGGGCTCGGTCGTGCGGCATACTCCCGTCCGCGTCCCTGCGCCACATCCGGCACCAGCACCAGCGTGGCCCGCCGCGCGACTCGAACAGTTGCTCAAAGTCGGGCCAGCGCGCGGCATCCACCTCGTGGACTTCCACGACGTCCGGACTGCCGGTTCGGGGAGTCGCCGTCATAAGATGAGGGATATACTCCTCTCTCACGGAGGACGCAATGCTCAACGGACAGAGAGTCTTCGACGCTGACACGCACATCCACCCCTCAGTGGAGGCGCTGGAACCGTACTTCGACAGCGAGTTCCGGGAGCGGCTCCCTGAGCTCGAGCAGTACAAAGTCGGGGCACGCTCCGATCAGACGACCACGCCCCGCGAGGACCCGTCGCGCCACCACTACGCCGTGAGCCTCAGCCCGTACCGCCGCCACCTGGGCGACGCCGAGCCGCGCGAGGTCCCGAAGGACGCGCACTCGCGCCTGCACTTCGGCGAGTACACCGGCGCGAAGCTGCCCGGTGTCGGCGTCATCGACGACGCCTTCGAGCAGCGCATCGCCGACATGGACGAGGAAGGCACGGACGTGCACATGATGGTGCCGGACGTCGCCATCGGCGTCTCGCTGCTGGGCGACCCGGCGCTGGAGATGGGGCTGATCCGCGCCTACCACCGCATGGTGAACGACCTCGCCGCCGCGCACCCGGGGCGGTTCAAGGCGCTGCTCGCCGTCTCCGGCACCGACGTCGAGGGCTCCGTGGCAGAGGTCGACCGCTGGGGGAAGGAGCGATGGGCCGCGGGCGTCCTGCCGTTCGCGGGCGTCGGCGAGCCGATGGACCACCCGCGGATGGAGCCTGTCTGGGCCGCGTCCGCCAACCGAGGGCTCGGCGCAGTGCACCACAGCATGACGTGGGCGCCGCCGTACTTCCCCGGCTACAAGGACATGGACAACAACCGCTTCCTCGCGCGCCTGTGCTCCCACCCCTGGGGCGCGATGAAGACGATGGCAGCGTTCATCGGGGCGGGGATCATGGACCGCTACCCCATCAACTTCGGCGTCCTCGAGTCGGGGGTCGGCTGGCTGCCGTTCTGGGTGCGGCGCATGGACGTGAACGCGGCCTACGTGGGCTTCACGGCGGACCTGCAGCACAAGATGAGCGAGTACGTCGCGAACGGGCGCTTCTTCGCGAGCATCGAGATGACGGAAGAGGAGGACATGGTGCGCATGGTCATGGACTTCCTCGGCGACGACATCCTGATGTACGCGTCAGACTACCCGCACGCGGAGTGCAAGTTCCCGGACTCACCAGCCATCGTGCAGGGCTGGCCGAGCATCGGCCCGGACACGATGCGCAAGTTCATGTGGGACAACGCGGTCCGCTTCTTCGGCGAGCCCTAGTCGATGCCGTAGAGCGCGGCGGGGTTGGCGGTGAGCACCTTCTCCGCAAGGCTCGCGGGGATCTCCTCGCGCTCGCCCTTCTCGCGGAGGATGCTCAACGCGTTAATCTCGGCCGACTGGTCGGCGTGGCCGTAGTCCGTCCCGATGACGAGGTTGTCGCTACCCGCGCGCGACGCGATGTAGTTCAGGTCCTCGTGCGTCTGGCAGGCGACGTAGAAGCGGCACTCGCGCAGCAGGTCCTGCTGCAGGTGGACGTCCGTAAACCAGGCCATCCGCTCTTTCCGGGCCTCCAGCTCCGCGAGCGCGAATGGCACCCAGGATGACATCGCTTCCACGAACCCCACCCGCAGCCGTGGGAACTTCTCCGGGACGCGCTCGAGCACGAGCGAGACGAATGCATCGATCGGCGGCAGCCGGTGCTGCCAGATGGGGTTCGTCATGCCTTCCGTCACCTCGCCCGCGCCGATGTGGATGCACATCGCCATGTCCAACTCTTCCGCCTGCCGGTAGAGCGGGTAGAAGTACGGGTCGCCCGCCGACCGCTGCCCCGCCTCGACGCCGCGCTTGATGGCGCCCGCTGCGCCGTTCTCTTTCGCCCACGCCATCTCCTCGACCGCGGCGTCGATGCTCAACACGGGCATGGACGCGACCCAGCGCAGGCGTCCTTCGGACTCCGCGCAGCGGCTGGCTATCCAGCGGTTGTAGGAGCGGCAGAGTGCCAGTTCCACCTCGGGTTTCTCGCTCACAGCGCTCAGCATCGTCGTGGGGTAGAGCACCTGCACGTCGACGCCGAGTTCGTCCATCTGCCGCAGTCGAGCGGGAACGTCCTTGAGTTCACGAGTGGCCTCGGTCGTGCCGGTGCGGACGTCGTCGCGCATACGGCGGAGGCGCATACGGCCGTCGATGTTCCAGTAGCGGAGGAAGTTCTTCGCTATGCCGGCGCTGGCCGCGTCCTCCACCGCGACCGCGGTGATGGGGCGCAGCTTCTCGTGTCCCGGCTCCAGGAAGTCCCACGTGGCGTCGGTCTCGTCAACGTGCGCGTCCGCGTCTATGACCTTCATGGCGTTGCACCTCCCCTGCTGTGCGAACGATACCACCGCAGCCCGCTGGGCGCGCTTCGCAGCGTGGCGAGGGAACATTCCGGGGGAAACGCTGCTCATTTCTGCTCACCCGCCTGGTCTCACCTCTGAAACCGGCCTTCCGCGTGCGCAGTCCGACTGCTCATAACTGCTCATCCATTGCTCTTTCCTGTGCTTAACCCTCTCATTCCTGCTCTCAATCGCTCACCGGTCTCGCGGGGTGTCTCGCCGGCGTGGACCTCAAGCGTCGTGCTCCCGGAACCAGCGTACGTGGACAGGGTGCGACCGCGAAATGGGCGCGTGTCACATGGTGCTAGGATGAGCGCAGCCTGTCCGCATGGAGAGTGCCGTGATGTTCGAAGGGATCGACACGGGTATGTTCGCCGACGCGCTGGACATCCTCGGGGTGGACGGCTCGATGACGGGCCTCACTCCCGTTGCCGAGGGGCAGCGATTCTGCGGCCGGGCCCTGACGGTGCGTATGCTGGTCGGCACGTCCGGAAGCTTCTCCGCCGACGAGATAGCGCTCGGCAAGATACTCTCACAAGCGAAGGCAGACGACGTTATCGTCGTCGACATCGGTGGAGAACCCATCACCGTGTGGGGCGAGCTCACAACGATGGCCGCGCAGGCCCAGGGCGTCTCCGGGCTGGTGGTGGATGGGGCAGTCCGAGACGTCGACATCATCAGGCGCCTGGGGTTCCCGGTCGTGAGCCGACACGTGCTGCCGAGAGCCGGCAAAACCCGGCTCCGCCTGGGGTCGGTCGACGAGGAGCCGGTGACCGTCGGTGGGGTGACGGTGCATCCCGGCGACTTCGTATTCTCGGACGACACCGGCGTCGTGGTGGTCCCGCAGGGCCTGTACGAGGAGACCGTCAGCGAGATCGACAAGATCAAGGCGAAGGAAGACGCCTTCAAGCAGGGGCTAGCCGAGGGACTGCCCTATCTCGAGGCAGCCAAGAGGATGGGGCTGACCCAGGTATAGCCACACGGGGTCTCTTTCCGTGGAGCCGCCCTACCCTCACTCGTCGCGTAACAGCCCAAGGACGTACTCCGCGCTGACCGGGAGTTGCAGCACGGGCTTGCCGATGGCGTCGCTGACCGCATTGGCGACCGCTGCCGCCGTAGGCACGTTCGCCGATTCCGCGATAGCCCCGCTGTTGAAGGGGCCCGGTCCGTCGTCGCGACTGACCAGCACCGTTTCGAGCGTTGGAACGTCCATGATGGTCGGGATCTTGTAGTCCGCGAGGTTCAGGGCGACCGGCTTGCCGTCGTCTATCGCAAACTCCTCCATCATGGCCATGCCGAAACCCTGGACAGCTCCACCCGCTATCTGGCCCTGATGACCCGCCGGATTGATGATGGTGCCGACGTCGTGGGATGTGATGACGCGGCGCACCGTTACCTGACCGGTCTCGGGGTCGACCTCCACCTCTGCCACCTGAGCGGTGAACTCGGTCGTGGCGGGGTCAGGGATGAAGGGGGTCTTGCGGTAGACGTCGATGGTGACATCGCCACCCTCCGCAGCCACGAGCGCTGCGGCAGCCTCGTCGAAGGGAGCATCGCCCGCTGCTTCCTTCAGCCGCGCCATCAGCGTCTCCGCGGCCTGCGCGACCGCCACACCGACGGCGAATGTCGTGCGGCTTCCTCCCACACCCATGTCGAATGGGAGTTGGTCGGTCGGCACCAGCCGCACAGCGACGCGGTTGGACTCGACGCCGAGGTGCTCGGCTGCTATCTGCTGCATCACCGTAGGGCCACCCTGCCCGGGGTCGGGTATCGGCAGGATCAGGCTCAGCGAGCGGTCCGCGTGCAGGACCAGCTTGCAACTGGAGTCGCCACCGATCGGGCCGCGCTCGTACATCGCGATGCCACGACCCACGAACGGAGGCTTGGGCTCGTTCCAGCCGACGGCGTCCAGCGCAGCCTGCAGTGTCTCGGTCGCCTTGATGATGACCCACTGCTCGCCGTTCGGGGCTGTGTCGCCGGGCTGCACGAGGTTCTTCATGCGCAACTCGGCGGGGTCGATCCCAATCTCGGTGGCCACGATGTTCAGTTGCGCCTCGACCGCGAAGGTAATCTGGGGCCCGCCGGGCGAGCGCATGTGACCGGAGGGGATAACGTTCGTGTACGCCACGTAGCTCTTCACGTCGAAGGCCGGCACCCTGTAGCAGCTTGCAGTCTGCTCCATGGCATGGAGGTTGATGTTGGGCACCGCCTTGAACGCGCCGTAGGCGCCGCTGTCGAAGCAAGCGCTGACCTCCAACGCGGTCAGCATGCCGTCGCTGGTGACGCCGGTGCGCACGGTGATCTCGCTCGGATGCCTCGTGTTGGCGGCGAGGAGTTCCTCGTCGTAACCCATGACGATCTTCACCGGCCTCCCGGAGACCTGCGAGAGCAGATAGGCAACCGGCGTGTCCATGGGCGAGCCTTTCCCGCCGAAGTCGCCACCCACCGCCATGGGGTAGATCTTTATCGACGCAGGCTCCACGCCGAGCGACATGGCGAGCTGACCCCTGAGGGCGTACGGACTCTTGTTCGAAGCCCAGATCTCAGCAGTACCGTCCTTCTGCACCGACGCGACACAGGCGTGCGTCTCCATGTAGACGTGATGCTGTTTCTGCGTGCGGAAGGTGTTCTCCGAGACATGGTCAGCCGCCGCGAAGCCTGCCGCCAGGTCACCGCGCGACCAGCGGTCGAAGGAGCAGAGGTTGGGTAGACCGGGACGTTCCGGGTGAACGAACGCACCCGTGTACGCCGTTGGGTCGTCGTGGACGATGGGCGCACCGGGCGTGATCGCCTCCTGCATATCGAAGACAGGAGTCAGCTCCTCGTACTCGACCTCGATGAGGTCGAGCGCCTCCTTCGCAGCGGCGGCGGTCTCGGCAGCGACGGCGGCGACCCGTTCGCCGATGAAGCGAACCTTCTCGTAAGCCAGTACCGGGAGGTCTTTCACTGCTCGGCCGATGAGGCGGGGGTAGTCCGCTCCCGTGATGACGGCGTGTACTCCGGGCACCTCCCGTGCCCTGGACGCGTCAACGCGCACGATCCGCGCATGGGAATAGGGGCTGCGGAGAATCTTGCCCCAGAGCAGCCCTTCCATCTCCATGTCGGCTGAGTACCGCTGCCTGCCGGTCACCTTGTCCGGCCCCTCGACACGCGCCGTCGGGGCGCCCACGACCCGGTTCGTCATCCTGCCCTCCTCCTGAGCATCGTCTGTCTTACAGTCCGTAGAAGGTCCGGGGGTTGTCCTCCAGTATCTTTCCGGCCACGTCGTTGCCGATCATGCCGGAGTCTGCCCAGCGGCGGACCTCGTTCAACGCGCTGATGTTTGCGGAGACGTCGGAGTGGCTGTAGTCCGTGCCGATCATGAGGTTGTCCTCGGTACCGAGCGTGAGCAGGTATTCGACGTCGTCCACGGGATCGATGGAGACGTAGAGGCGATTGTCCCGGAACAGGCTTCCCGACGTTGCCAGTTTGACGGTCCGTTCATGGAGGGTGTCCGACCGCTCGTTCATGGCGATCTGGGACAGGACGTAGGGGATCCACGACGCGCCAGCCTCGATGAACCCGAACCGGAGGTTGGGGAACCTGGTGGGCAGCTTCGACCGCACGACCGAGAGGAAGGCGGACATGATGGGAAAGCCGCGGTCACCGTCGCTGCCCGGGTGGCCGGTATGCACGCAGAGCGGCATATCCAGGTCGTTCGCTGCCTCGTACACCGGGTAGAAGTGCGGGTCGCCCACCGGCTTCAGGAGGTCCAGCCCCCGCTTGAAGATCCCGCAAGCGCCGTTCTCCTTCGCCCAGCGCAACTCCTTGATGGACGCATCGGTGTCGAGCCACGGCAGCACCGCCGCCCAGCGCAGGCGTCCACCGGTCTGGTCGCATCTCTCCGCCACCCAGCGGTTGTAGGCGCTCGCCAGCGCAGCTTCAGGCTCCGGGTTCAGCGAGATGTAGCGGATGAAGAAGGTGGGGAACAGCACCTGGATGTCCACGCCCATCCGGTCCATGTCTTCCAGCCGCCCTTCGAGGTCCTCGAGCTCACGCCGGGGTCGCGCGGGGTGGTGTTCATCGTCGCGCACAGCCCGGACCTGCAGGCGACCTTCCACCAGCCAGAACCGGCTCCGGTGGGGGTCGAGACTCGCGTGCTCGATCGCCTCCGTGGGCGGCGTCATCGTCGTGGGAGTGTACCTGGCCAGGGCGCCTTCAAGGGCCTGCCAGGTGAACTCGGTCTCATCCACATGGGTATCGGCGTCGATAACCGGCATCGCATGCCTCCTGTCCCGAACGTGCCCGTATCATACGCCGCTCAGCGCAGACTGCACGACGGGCAGGCAGAGATATGTAAATCGTAACGTTTCTCCGCGATAACGCAGATTATCGTATCTGTAACTTGACACTCCTCCCGAAGGCTCCGATACTCCGCGCATGCTGTGATGGAATCGCGCATAAGCTGCTTCCGTCAGCAGTTCAGAGGGAGGGAGGCCCTGACATGAGCGATTGTCTGGCGGCAGTGGTGACGGGCGTGCTCGCCCCGGTGGAGTTGCAGCGCGTTCCCCTCCCCGACCTCGACGATCAGGGCATCATCGCACGGGTCGACGCCGCGACGCTCTGCGGGACGGACGTCCACTACTGGCAGGGCGACCTGATCCCGCCGGGCACCACCCCGTACGTGCCGGGGCACGAGACCGCGGCCATCGTCGAGGAGGTGCGCGGCGACCGTCGCGACATACTCGGCCAGCCGGTGGTGAAGGGCGACCGCATCATCGTCAGCTATCCCCACTGCGGCCACTGCTACTTCTGCACCGTGGCGCACCAGACCAACCTCTGCATGAACAGCTACGCCTTCGGACGCCACCGCACCGACACATTCCCCTACCTGCTGGGCGGCTGCGCCGAGTACCACTACTACCCGCCGGAGAGCGACGTCGTGAAGGTGCCCGAGGAGGTCTCCTCGCCGCTGGCCGCATCCGCCGCCTGCGCCCTGAGGACCGTCGTGCACGGCTTCGAGCGGCTCGGCGCGATCGAACCGCACGAGACCGTCGTGGTGCAGGGATGCGGCCCGCTGGGGCTGTACGCCTCAGCGCTCGCACGCGACCGGGGGGCCGCGAAGGTCATCGTGATAGGCGCTCCCGCCGAACGGCTCGCCGTCGCAACCGATTGGGGCGCGGACGAGACCCTGAACATCGACGAGACCCCCGACGCAGCCGAGCGCATCGCGTGGGTGCGCGAACGAACGCAGGGCATCGGGCCGGACATCGTAGTGCAGTGCGCGACGTCTGCGGCGAACCCCGAGGGCCTGACGATGGTACGCCGGGGCGGGCGGTTCGTCGCCATCGGCGTCGAGGGTAAGGACATGACGCTGCCCGGCGGCCTCATCACCGTGAAATCACTCCAGGTGAACGGCGTGATCGGTGCGGTTGGACGGCACTTCTACAAGGCGCTCCAGTTCCTCGCCACACGCAGCGACCGGTTCCCGTTCGAGCGGCTCATCAGCGGCACATACACGCTGGATACCGTGACCGACGCGCTGCAGGCGATGTCGGAGTTCAGAGAGGTCAAGCCGGTCGTGCTGCCCCGGACGGGGTAGGCAGGGCGGCCCCGCAAGATTCAGAACCCAAGGAACAGGGAGTATGGCGGACAACGAGTACCTGATCATCGACGGCGACGGACACATACAGGAACACGACGACGAGATACGGGAATACCTGGACGAGCCTGTCAGGAGCGGCATCAAAGACGGGCCCAACTTCCCGTTCTTCCCGACCCTGGACGGCTATCAGCGGGACGTCTTCCGCGCCGCTGCCGGCATGCACCCCGGCTACGTCGGCGCCGAGGAGTGGCTCAGCTTCATGGACGAGACCGGCATCGAGTCCACCGTCCTCTACCCGACCGCAGGGCTGTCGGTCGGCATGATCCAGGACGCCGACTGGGCCGTTCTGCTCTGCCGCGCCTACAACAACTGGTTCCACGACCGCTACTCGCGCAGGAGCCCGGTAGTGGCTCAGTTTGAAACTCGCCGCTGGTAGGTGGACGGGCGGTTGGGCTTCGGCACGGCGGCGTCCACCATGTCCACGATGTCTCCCACCTCGAAGATTCTGTCCGTGATGCCTGCCGCCATAGCGGGGGTCTGCTTCAACGTTCCGTGTATCCGGCAGAAGTTGTAGTGCATGAAGTAGACGGCGATGGCGTGGACGTGGTTCTCCAGTTTCTTCGAGAAGGCGTTCGTCAGGCGCGTGAACCGGCGCATGCTCATCCGCATCGTCAGGTTCTGCCGCTCCACGTAGGACGTGCCTATCAGGTCGGGGTTCGGGTTCCCCATGACGATCTCCTGCCGGGTCCCGATGCACTCTGACGGGCTGTAGCGCGTCTCCTGCTGCCGTTCGTCTCCCCACTTGCCGTACATCTTCACCAGCATCGCGTAGTCCACGTTGGAGCCGAACGCGCCCTCTACGGCCTCAAGGTACGCCTTGTGTCCGTCGCTCGTGAGTTGGACGCGGTGCTCCAGCCGCCCGCGCAAGTCGTCCAGGAACTCGATAGCGGTTGCGCCGGAGCGGTCACCCACCCACCACGACGGAACGAGTTTCGTGTCCGCGTCGATGGCTACCCACGTCCACACATCCCCCGCGTCCGGCGGCGCACTCACGGCGCGGCCAACGTTCTTCGCCTTCGCATAGATGAACGACCAGACCTCATCAACTTCGATGCGCTGGCAGTTCAGTTCGCGGAGCGCGTCATCCTGATATGCGGCGCAGACCTTGCCCGCGTTCACGGCCAACTGTGCAACGGTGTTCCGGGACACGTCCGCGATGCGGGAAGTGGCGCGGATGCTCATGCCGTCAACGAGGCACTTCAGGATGAGAATCTTCTTGTGTCGTGGTAGCGTGTTCATACTGATAATATTACTTGAAAGTGAGAGATAATGCAAGCATCATGCGGCATATTTACGCTTGACCCACCCCTTATCCGTGAGGCATGCTAGCAGGTGCTCATGAGACCGCGTTCCCTTCATCGAGTTACATGCTCCGCAAAGCAGTTGAAGGTTGCTTATGTGGTCTGTCCCGCCGTGCGCTTGCGGCACGATGTGGTCAACCGTCAGATTGCGCAACTCAAAGTGGTGCTCGCATCCGTTGCAATACCCGCCCTGTTCGCCGTACAGGTAACGCTTGTTCCGTTCGTCGTTGTACCGCAACAGCACGCCGAGGTCGCTCCGGCTGGGTACGTCCTCGCGGTGCTTCCCCCGATAGAACAGACCGAGTTCGTTCCGCATCCGAGTCTTTACGAGGTTGGCCGCCATCGGCGCGATATCTATCCCTACCCACTCCCGCCCCTCCAGCTCCGCAGCGATACAGGCCGTAGCGCAGCCGCAGAACGGGTCCAGGACCATACCGCCGGGGTTGCTGCTTGCCGCGATGATCCGCCGTACCAGCGCGAGCGGCTTCTGCGTCGGGTAGCCCGTCCGCTCAGTGTCTCGGCCTTGCATGGTCAGTTCTTTCTCAGCCCACAGACTGCCGATAGCAACGCCCGGATTCTCATCGAGGTAGACGCGCTTGATGATGCCTTGCCGGTACATGCGCCCGCGCGGGATGGCGTAGCGACGGCCATCGTCATCGATGTGCTTGTACTCCTTGAGTGTGCTCGGCCCCAGTGGACGGAATACCTGATTGAACGTGAAGTCGTCGGCCTTCGTGTAGTAGAGAAGTGAGTCCGTCTCCGCTGTGAATTTCCGTGACGCCGTGTTCTTGTAACCGCCATACCGACGCCAGACGATTTCACTCCGAAAGCGACGCGCGCCGAAGATGCTGTCCATGAGCAGTTTGAGGTAGTGGGAGGCGTAGGGGTCGCAGTGGAGATAGATGCTTCCGTCAGGCGCGAGGATGCGGCGCATCTCCATGAGCCGGATAGCCATGTAGATGAGGTAACTCATCATCGAGTCCCCGTGCACCTGGCGCGTTGCGGACAGGAGCGCGTACAGGCCGGGGTAGTCGTGCGCGATCTCCCCGTGCCATGCGATGTTCACGTCGTCCAGTCCCCACGTGTCTTTGAACGCCGCTCCTGCGGCCTTGGAGCCGATAGGAGCGGCGTAGTCGTGGTTCGAGTTGAACGGGGGGTCGAGATAGATGAGGTCAACGCTCTCGCTGTTCATGCCTCGCATGACGGCGAGATTGTCTCCCGTCCAGATGGTCTGGTTAGCCCAATTCTGTCGGGGGGGGGGGTCGCGTTCCCGCGCGCGCGTGGCATGGGGCCTACGCGGCGTCGTGCTTCTGCCAGCGGGTCTGTGCGGCCTTGCGTGCTATCTCGCTCCGCTGGGTTGCCGTGAGCGCGTCGGCGCGGGCATTGCCGCCTCTGGCCTTCGCGGAGGGCTGCTTCCTCGGCTCGTCAACCTGTCCGGTCGCTATGTCCACGACACGCTTGGCACGTTGCATGAAGTCCATCCGGCTACCTCCTCTATCAGGGCTGCGCCACTCTAGCACCGCTCCTTCCCAGCGTAAAGGGCAGATACATGCGATTTCAAACTGAGCCACTACCAGGAGCCCCCGGTTCAAAGGGGTGGCCCTGCTGCCCCTGCAAGACGTGGACGAGGCGGTCAAGGAGCTGCGCCGCAGCGTCACCGAACTCGGCATGGTCAGCGCGATGCTCCCGGCCAACAGCGCGGACATGGGCGTGCGCAGGCCGCTGGGCGACACGTGCTTCTGGCCGATATACGCCGAGGCAGAGCGCCTGAACATCCCGCTGGCGGTCCACGGCGCGCCGTCCATAGGGCTGGGCACGAACTTCCTCGCCCGCACGGAGGCGGTGCTGCTGGAGCACCCGCTCGCCCAGATGATCCAGGCGAGCAGCATGATGATGTCCGGCCTGTTCGACGAATACCCCAAGCTGCGTGTCGCCTACCTCGAAGCAGACACGGGCTGGGTGCCGTACCTCATCGACCGGTTCACCGGGCGAACGCGCGAAGGCGTCACCGACCCTGTCGACCTGTTCACGAGCGGCCGCATCTTCCTGAGTTGCCAGAGCGGCGAGCAGAGCCTCCGCTACGCCATCGACCGCCTCGGCGACCAGGTCGTGCTCTACGCCAGCGACTACTGGCACGAGCACCCCGCTGAAATCGTCGAGGACATCGAGATCCTCCGGAACCGGGGCGACCTCTCCGACGATGAGAAGCGCAACATCTTCCGGAACAACACCATCCGCTTCTACGAACTCGAGGAGGCGGTCGCTTAACCCAGGAGCCGCTCGCGGCCCCACGCACAGACGAAAGGGAGGATGTCATGCTACGAAGATTCCAGTTCCTGATCGGCGCCGTACTGTTCATCGCGCTACTGGCCGCATGCGGCAGCGATGACCCCACGCCCACGCCGCAGCCGGCGCAGCCGACCCCCACGCCGGAGCCGGAGGTGCTCGAGTTGCAGATGATCAGCGCCTGGGCCGAGGGCATCTCCCTGGAGGAGTTCGGCGACCGCAACGTCATCAATGCGGTCGAGCAGGCCACCGGCGGACGTGTGCGGATAGTCCGCGCGGGCGGCCCTGAGTCCGTCCCGACGTTCCAGCAGCTCGTGCCGACGAGAGACGGCCTGTTCGAGGTGAACTCGACGACCTGCGCCTACCATCCGGACTTCACGTCGCTCGCCTGCGGGTGGAACGCCGTCAAGGGCTCGCTGGACAGCAAGGTGGCCTGCGGCATGTGGGACCTGATTGACGAGGTCTACGTGAACGAGGTCGGCGTTAAGTACCTGGGCGGCGTCAGCCCCCGCGTCGGCAGCCGTACCTACCTGACCAAACCTATCGACCCGGCAACCGGACGGCTCGACGGCATCAAGCTCCGGGCAGCAGGCCCGACCGCGACCGCATTCGTTGAAGAACTGGGCGGCACCGCCG
Organism: Dehalococcoidia bacterium; assembly: GCA_965220225.1. GTDB lineage: Bacteria > Chloroflexota > Dehalococcoidia > Lucifugimonadales > Australimonadaceae > Bin16. The sequence continues at coordinate 256,347 of OZ244813.1, forward strand.
TCGCCATGCCGATCGGCGAGCTCTACGAAGCGCTCGACCGCGGCCTCGTAGAAGGCGGAACGATCGGTGGCGGCGCGCAGCTCGCGGTGCAGTTCGGCTGGCACGAGCACTTCAAGTACGTGGTGGAGCAGTCGGTCGGCTCAGGCCAGCTGGCCTGGGTGATGAACCTGGACGCCTGGAACAGCCTCACGCCCGACCTCCAGCAGGGCGTGCTCGACGGCGTGACGCTCGCCAACCACTGGGCCGCCAAGGAGTTCTTCCGGCTCGACCAGGAAGCGCTCCAGGTGATGGCCGACTCCGGCGTCGAGATCGTCACGCTGACTCCGGAGGCTGCCGCATTCGTGGACAGCGTCAACCTGGAAGCTCAGTTCGCTTTCCTCGAGGAGAACGAGCCCGCGTCCTACGTGCAGCGGTTGCGGGAGGCCACTGCCTGCGTCCAGAACGCGACAGGCTAGGGTCCCGGTCGAGATAACCGGCACGAGTATCCGGCGGTCCGGCCTCAGCCGGACCGCCGGGCGCCCGCGAAGGGACGGCGGCCTGCCGCCGTCCCGGAAGGAGACGCAGCCCTTGAAGCGAACGCTGCACATGCTGGGCAGAGCGTTCGACATCGTGGTCGACATGGGGGCCTTCGCCGCCACCTGGCTGATCGCGGTGATGGCGCTGACCATCGGGCTGGAGGTGCTCATGCGGCGCGTGTTCAACGACTCGCTGCCCTGGGTGATCCAGATCAACGAGTACGCCGTGATGGCGATCCCCTTCCTCGCCGGCGCCTGGCTGCTCAAGCAGGACGCGCACACGCGCCTGACACTGATCATGGAACGGGTGAGCCCACGAACGGCCAGCCTCATGCGGGTGGGCACTTCCATCCTCGCAGCCGCGATCTGCGGCATGCTCGTGTGGAAGACGGGCAGCCGCGTCTGGGAGGGCTTCGACGCGGGGACGATCATCCGGGGCGACGCGTTCAGCATCCGGCAGGCCTGGATCTGGTGGGTGCTGCCGTTCGGGTTCGCAACGCTCGGTATCCAGTTCCTGCGCGACGCGTACGCAGGGTACCGGAACCGGGACCATATCGAGGGCGAGGCGGTTTCCCCGTCGGAGTTCGCCGAGATATGACCCCGCCCATCCACACGGCATCCGCACGGGCCCTCTACCCGGCCAGGGCAGGAGGCTAGCCATGGAGTGGTGGGCTGTCCTGCTCATCGGCTTCACGCTGCTGATCCTGCTGCTCATGTCCGGCATCCCGGTTGCGTTCGCGTTCGCCGGGCTCAACATCGTCGGGCTGATCTGGGTGACGGGCGGAACGCAGGGCCTGCTGCTGCTCACCGGCAGCATCGTGGACTCGGTGGCCAACTTCCGGTTCATCGCGGCACCGATGTTCTTCCTGATGGGGGCCGTGCTCTACCGCTCCGGCGCATTCGGACTGATCATCGACGCGGTCGATAAATGGGTCGGCAAGGTCAGAGCGCGCCTGCTCTACGTCACGATGGGTTCCGGCACCATCCTCGCCACGCTGAGCGGCGCCGGCATCGCCGACACAGCGCTCCTGGGTTCGACGCTCTACCCGGAGATGGAGAAGCGCGGCTATTCGCCCCGGCTCGCCTTGGGGACGATCTTCAACTCGGGCCTGCTCGCCGCCATCATCCCGCCCAGCGGACTCGCAGTGCTCACCGCTACGCTCGCCCAGATACCCGTGGGCAAACTGCTCGTGTCCGGCTTCTTCCCCGGCCTGATGATGGCCACCACCTACGTCATCTTCGTGTTCATCCGCGTGCGCCTGAACCCGGGCCTCGCACCGATCTACGACGCGCCTCCCGCGCCCATGAAGATCAAGCTCTACGCCACGGTGAAACTCGCCCCGTTCTCCATCGTCTTCTTCATGGTGATGGGGTTCATCCTGTTCGGCATCACGACCCCCAGCGAGGCGGCCGCCACAGGAGCCATCGGCGCCGTGATCGTGGCGCTCATCTACCGACGCCTCTCGGCGCGCGTACTCAGCGACGCACTCCGCGACGCCATGCGCATCGCCGGGATGATCCTCCTGATCATCAGCGGGTCCATCGCCATGAGCCAGACGCTGGCGCTGAGCGGGGCCACACAGGGCTTCCTGAATGTGCTGGTAGGCCTGGACCTGCCGCCGACGGTGCTGCTGCTCGCCATGCTGGGGGCGATCATCCTGCTGGGCCTGTTCCTCGACCAGATCTCGATGATGATGGTGGCGATACCGATCTTCTCACCGATCATCGGCCCGCTGGGGTTCGATCCCATCTGGTTCTGGATGCTGTTCCTGGTGGCGATATCCATCGGAGCCGAGACGCCGCCTTTCGGCCTCGTCCTGTTCGCGCTCAAGGGCGTCATCCCGACGGCCAGCATCACGGAGATCTACAAAGCCGCGATACCGTTCGTCGTGCTCGACCTCATATCACTGGGCATCCTCGTCGCCTTCCCCCAGATCGTCCTGTTCCTGCCGAACCTGGCGCTGGGGACCTGAACGACGCGCGGCCCTCAGTGGGTCAGGAAGTCGATGGCGAGGCGACTGAACTCGTCGGCACGTTCGTACTCGATGAAGTGGCCAACGCCGCCGCCCCATATGTGGAGGCGCGCATTCGGTATCGCCGCCAGGGCGCGCATCGCTCCCTCGACCGGCACCATCCGGTCCTGGTGCCCCCAGACGATGAGCACTTCAGCCTGCAACCGACCGATGAGCGGCAACAGGTCCGAGTTCTTTGATGCGGAGAATTCAGCGCGCGCTTCGAGGTGTCCCGGCCGGATGGCCGCCTGGTAACGGGCCTCGATCACTTCCTCGGTGCACAGCTCATCGTCGGGGATGAACAGGTGCATCATCTTCTCCATGTTCTCGCGGGTCGGGTTCTGCGCGAAGGCCCCCAGCGCCTTGATGCCCTCCGGAGGCGAGGGCTGGAACATCAGCCGGCCGCCGCCTGCGCCGCTTGACTGGAGGATTATCTTGCCGACGCGATCGGGGTAGTCGATACCCATGCGCAGGCTCATGGGACCGCTCTGTGACGAAGAGAACAGATGCGCCCTGTCGATCCCCAACTGGTCCATGAGCCCGATGACGGTCCTTGCCCAATAGACGTCGAGGGGCGTGTCCCCAAGCTTCATGCTCTTGTCGGACTCGCCGTAGGCTGGCAGGTCGACCAGCAACGTCCGGAAGTGCTCAGCGAAGGCATCGATGTTGTGCTTCGTATTGTCCCACGCATTGGCGCCCGGGCCCCCGCCGTGGAAGCAGAGGAGGGCCGGTCCCTCACCGGCCTCGTTGTAGTGGATACTTACGCCATCCACCTCCGTGAAACGATCGGTCGCTTCCTTGGTGATCGTGTGCTCTGCCATGTTGCCCTCCTGCCGCCGGTTGAAGTGTCTCAGCTCGCGATTCGGCCAGTTGCCATTCCCCTATGGGAGGCCATTGCGTCCCTGAGACGGGACGATAGGGCAACATCTTCCCCGGGTCAATTTGCGGATAAGGGTTGCTACACCCATCCAGATGTTGCACTTCGCAGCATTTGCACACAGAATCACACCCGGAGCCGTTAACGGCGAAGGAGGGTTGCATGGCGGGTCCTTCCATCGAGCCAGCGGTAGAACGATACCTCCAGCTCCAGGAAGTCACGGCGCGACTCCTGGAAGCAGGTGAGGGCATACCGACCATCTGCATCCACGGCGTGGGCTACACCAACGGCGCCGATTCGTGGCTGCCGTCCATCCGGGAAGGCCTCGCCGACGGATTGCACGTCTACGCGATAGACCAGGTCGGGTGGGGGATGGGCAGCAGGATGGACTTCGAGTACTCGATCTCCTACCTGGCAGACCACATTCGCGAGATACAGGACAGCCTCGGCTATTCGAGGACGAACATCATCGGTCACTCCCTGGGCGGCTGGGTCGCGGCCACGTTCGCCTACGAGAGCCCCAACCGCGTGAGGAAGCTGGTGCTGGACAGCATCGCCGGCATGAACCCGACCCCGCCGGAGTCCGTCTCGAACTTCCAGGTGCCGAACGAAGAGGACGTGAAGGCCCAGGTGAAGAACCAGTTCCGTGCCCAGGACCAGGAGCAGCAGGCTGCCTTCTACTGGAGGAACGCCCAACAGCCCGGGGCCGAAACGGCGTTCCGGCAGATCACGAAACACCTGAACGATCCGGCCATGCGTCGCCGCTACTATCTCAAGCGGAAGCTGAGCAAGATACTCGTGCCTACGCTCGTGACCTGGGGCGACCAGGCCCCGCCGTTGTTCCCCCTGACCACGGGGCAGGAGGTCGCGGCGATGATCCCGGGCGCCGAGCTGAAGGTGATACCCGGCGCCGGCCACTTCACGATGCAGGGCTGGCCCGCCGAGTTCGTCGAGCTAGCCCGCCCCTTCCTACTCTCCGACTAGAGCGCAGCAACCTTCCGACGGAGGCACACCATGGCAAAGCTGACCATCGCTGACATCCAGAGCATGAAGGCCGAGGGCAAGAAGGCCGTCATGTGGGTCGCGTACTCCTACGAGATGGCCGCCATCATCGAGATGGCGCAGCCGGATATGTTCCTCGTGGGGGACAGCGGCAGCCGTTTCCTGCTGGGACACCCCGACCTCAACGACACGACCGTCGACGAGATGATCGTGATGGGCCGCGCAGTGTGCCGGGCAACGGACCGCGTGCCGGTGATCGTCGACCTGCCCTTCATGTCGTACCACACCGGCATCGAGGACGCGATCAGGAACGCCGGACGCATCATGAAGGAGACGCGCTGCGCGGGGGTCAAACTCGAAGGCGGTGCATACTTCGCTCCCACGATCGAAGCGATCGTCAAAGCCGGCATCCCGGTGATGGCGCACATGGGCGTCACTCCCATGACGAGCATGGCGATCGGGGGGATGACCGGCGGCGCCACGCTGCCCGAAGAACAGATCTGGGACGACGCGCAGTCGCTTCAGGACGCGGGAGCGTTCTCCCTCGTCTTGACAGGCATCCGTCCGCCGTTGACGGAGCAGATAACGAAGGAGATGCAGATCCCGACCATCGCCGGCTACCTGGCAGGGGACGAGTGCGACATCCTGCTCGGGTTCCCCGCGACGATCGGCTACGCACAGGCGCAGGTGGACAACCCAACGGCGGTCTATGGCCAGGTTGGGAAGGCGATCTACGACGCTGCTTCCTCTTACATCAACGATACGCGAGCAGGGAAACGCCGCACTCCATCCGCACGTTAACCCAACGCCGCATCACAGCGAAGGGGCACGTTGGCCTCGTTCCGCTCAGCTCCTCGGCCCTACGATGATTTCGTCGCCCTCGATACGCACCGTGTAGGCGACCACGGGTTCCTCGGCCGGGGGGTTCGTCACTGCGCCGGTGCGCAGGTCAAACGCGCCCTCATGGATGGGGCATTCAACCTCGCAGTACTCTTCGAGGAGGTAGCCCTCTGCCAGGAATCCCTCCGCGTGTGTGCAGAAGCCGTCCAGTGCGAAGTATTCGTCTCCGATACGGGCGAGAAGGACGTACTCCTCGCCGACCTCGATAGTGCGCATCTCTCCCGGTGCGATATCTCCGACCGTTGCAACCTTCACAAATTCGCTGAGCATGCGGAGCTCCCGGCCTGACGGTGTCGTCTCTATGTTACGTGTCACCTTCAGATCCGGACACTCCCCCTGCCTCGGTAGCGGAGAAGGCCAGGCAAGCCGATGCCGGGAACCTCGCGTAAGCCCTGGCCCCTTCCGCAACGGAGAGCATGTCCACGGAGGTCCTCACGCGCAGCCGATGCTCGCCCAGGGCCACGCGGTACTCCATGAGAGTTCCGAGGAACACCTCGGTCTCAACCGAGCACGGGACCTGGCCATCTCCATCGGAGCCCCGGGGGCTCAGTTCGATCCCTTCCGGCCGGATGGCAACGAGTACCTCCTGGCCCACCTGGAAGGTGGACAGCGCATTGACGTACAGTTCGGCAAACCCTACGTCTACGAGGATCGGGTCGGTATCGCTCGTCCGGACAACGCCCCTGACGATGTTTCCGGCGCCCATGAAGTCGGCAACGAACTGGTCCTGAGGGTTCGAGTAGACCTCTCGCGGAGTGCCCTGCTGAGCTATCCGGCCACGGTTCATCACGATGATGGTGTCGGACAGCACGAGGGCCTCGAGCAGGTCATGCGTCACGTAAACCGCTGAGACCTGCGCCCGGCTGAACAACTCCTTGAACTCGACACGCATCTCCTCGCGAAGCTTGGCATCCAGGTTGCTGAGCGGCTCGTCCAGCAGCAAGAGCTTCGGCTCCTTGATCAGCGCCCGGGCAACCGCCACTCGCTGTTGCTGCCCCCCGCTGAGCATCGTTGCGCTCCGGCCCAGCAACTCCGGGATGCGGACCATCTCGAGCACCCTCATCACGCGCTCTTCCATCTCGCTCTTGCTGACCTTCTGCTTGCCGACCCGCAACGGGTAGGCGACGTTCTCGAAGACCGTCATGTGAGGCCAGATCGCGTAGGACTGGAAGACCATGGAGATGGGCCGCTGGTGAGTCGGGACGTTCGTGCCGCGCGAGTGGTTGAACACGACCTGCGAGTCGATAGCTATCGCTCCTGCATCAGGTCGCTCGAGCCCGGCGATAGACCTGAGCGTTGTCGTCTTCCCGCATCCGCTGGGGCCCAGCAGCGTCACAACCTGCCCCTGAGCTACCTCTATGTCGACAGACCTCAACGCCTGGACATCCCCGTCATTCGACCGGAAAGTCTTGGAGAGGCCCTCGATCGCGAGGGCTTTGGGCTGGTCTGTGGCGGAGGTTGTCACGGGCTGGTCTCCTGCTTCGCTCCGTCTGGCTGTAGGGCGGCAGGGTTACATCACAGGGCGTCCGGCGTCAAGTTTCAGGCTATCCAGGGCGAGAAAATGCAGGAATCCATCACAGATTCGGCAGATAGGTGCTCGCATCGTTGACAACCTCACCTCGTATTCTCATAATGCGCGCCACCCGCAGTAGGGTTAATCGCCTGGAGAGGGAGGCGTCATGAGATTCCCAGCCAAGGGCATTCTGCCACTAGTTCTCGCCTTGACCGCTTTCGCAGTGGTCGCGTGTGACGCCGACCCTACCGCAACGCCCGTGCCAACAGCGACTCCGGTACCGGAGCCTACGGCTACCCCCGTTCCTCCCGCACCGGGAACGACCCCCACTCCCCCGCCGCCACCCACGGCAACACCAACGCCGGTGCCGCTATCCGAGGAGTTGATCCTATCCGGCATCGTGGAAGTGCCGGACTTCTACGAGAACGTCTGGCCGACGATGAAGGAGCACATGGATGAGCTCTACCAGAAGGCGTTAGATGAAGAGGGAGGACAACTTTCCCTCTGGGGGTTCGGTGAAGTAGGGCCCGAGGAGAAGGCCGCCTTCGCGGGCGCTTACCCCGGCATGACCATCACCAGCCAGGGCAGGCAGTTCGCCACAGCCGGAGCCATCATCACGGCAACCGCTGCCGGCCAGTTCACGACCGATACATTCGGTGGCGCGTACAACATCTACGGCCCCGTCTACGACAACGATCTGCTCAACAAGGAGTTCGACTGGACCCAGTACGGCGTACCTGAAGAGTTCCTGGACCCGGCGCAGCCGGGCATGATGTTTGACTCCAGCAACGCGTACGTCATGTGGTACAACACGGACCAGTTGCAGGCGAGCGACCTGCCCACCGACCCGTTCGAGTTCCTCGACCCCAAGTGGGAGGGTATGCTGACTTCCAGCCCGCCCTACTTCTTCGGCGGGTTCAGCTTCATCGCGCTCAAGTTCGGCGAAGAGCGGGCCAAGGAGCTGGCGATCAAGCTGATAGACGAGCACGGCCTCCTGATCACATCCAACCCGGAGGCGCTGCTCATATCCGGTGAGCGCCCCGTGATGTTCCCGACCTTTGCGATCCCGCCCGAGCACCGCCAGGGTGCTCCCATCGACGTCCTGTCGTACGAAGGCGCAGGCGTCTGGGCCCAGAACGCGGGAATCATGCGTAACGCACAGCACCCGAACGGAGGGATCCTCTACGAACTGTGGAGCGCCTTCGACCCGGACTGGCTGGCCGCGCGCTATGCACACGCACACCTGACGATACCGTCCCCGCACCTCGGCCTTCCGCGCGACACCATCGAGGGGAACCCGAAGATGCTCGCGAGCCTGGAGTCGTTGGAGAAGGGCTGGCCCACCTGGCTCACGCTGGAGCGGCTGCCTGAGCGCGTCAGGATGCTGCGCCTCTTCCAGGACATCGTGCTTCGAGGGGCCCGCTAGAGTTCGGCCCAGCGCACGGCTGGCAGGTACGGCGAACGCCGCTTTGCACCAGCCCCGGTCAGTCAAAGTGCTGTCCGAGGCAGGTGCAAGGCGGAGTGAGAGGAGAGGCTCGTGGCCGTCGTCAACACCTCCGCAAGACGGCTCCCCCCGATAGGGAAACTGGCCCCTCGCATCAGTGCGATGACCCTGATCACGGGAGTGGCGGTGGCGCTCCTCGTCTACCTGCTCATCGTGCCGCTTGCCGTTCAGATCTTCGCAGCATTCCGCGGGCCGCCGACGTCCCTTCCGTTCCAGTCCACCGCGTATACGACCCTCGACAACCTGAGAGAGGTCTACACCAGCGGTGGCATGACCGCCACGGTCGTCGACACGTCGTACTTCGTGGGCGGCTCGGTGTTCCTCTCGCTGATCATCGGCTTCACGCTCGCGTGGCTCGTTGAACGGACCGACCTGCCCTACCGGCGCCTGGCCTTCGTCATCATCCTCATGCCAGCGATCATGCCGGGGCTGGTCCGGGCCCAGGCCTGGCTGCTCATGCTGGCGCCTTCAACGGGCCTCTTCAACCAGGCCATCCGCGCGGTACTCCCATTCTGGGACAAGGGCCCCATCAATCCGTTCTCGTTCCCCGGGATGATCCTCGTGCAGGGCATCGGCGGGGCAACGTTCTTCTTCCTGCTGCTGAGCGCGGTGCTGCGCAACATGGACGGAGCGCTGGAGGAAGCCAGCGCCACCTCCGGGGGAAGCACGCTGCAGACGCTGAGGCGCGTGACCTTCCCCATCATGATCCCGGGCATCCTGGCCGTCGTCATGCTCAACATGATCATCACGGTCGGGCAGTTCGAGGTGCCCCTGCTCTTCGGCGTCGGCGCAGGCGCCAACATCTTCAGTCTGCGCATATGGCTGCCGCTGTGTTGCGGCGCTTACGGCCTGCCGGAATACGGCATCGCCGCGGCCTATGCACTCAATTTCCTCGTCATCACCTACGGCCTGTTCTTCGTCTACTCCAGGCTGACCCGGCAGGCGAACAAGTACGCGACCGTGACGGGCAAAGGGTACCGCCCGCGGCGCTTGCGGCTGGGGAATTGGAAGTACGCCGCCTACGCATTCCTCTTCGGTTACCTCATGGTTGCATTCGTCATCCCGTTGATCGTCCTTGTCTGGGCCAGCTTCTTCCCGTTCTTCGTCCAGATGACCTGGGACCACCTCTTCAACAGGGCTACGCTGGATGCCTACCGGGTGGTGCTGGACGACTCCCAGTTCTGGGGTGGCCTGTGGCGCACGTTCGTGGTCGCCTCGCTCAGTGCGACGATCGCCGTCACGCTCTCGATGATCATCGCCTGGACCGTCGTGCGCGGAAAGCGGGGGATCGTGAACCGGATGCTCGACCTGTTCGCGTCCTCTTCGGTTGCGATCCCGGCCACGGTCGCGGCCTTCGCCTTCTTCATGTTCTATATCGTCGTGGGGAAGTGGATACCGATCTTCGGCACCATCTGGATCCTGGTGCTGGCGTACTCCTTCCGAACGTCGGTGGCGTACCGCAACAGCTACGCCGGCGTGCTGCAGATCAACCGCGAGCTGGAAGAGGCCTCAGCCACGAGCGGGGCCAGCCAGTTCGCTACGTTCCGCCGCGTCCTCATACCACTGTTGCTGCCGCACGCAGTCGCTGCGTGGCTGCTGCTGTTCCTGCTGGGTTCGCACGAGTTCACTATCGCGGTCTTCCTCGCGGACGCCGACTCCAACACGCTCCCCGTCGTTCTGTTCAACCGCCTGAGCACGACAGGAGGCGGCGCCGTATCGCAACCACAGGCCGCTGCGATGGGGGTGATGTTCACTGTGTTGGTAGCGACGCTCGCCTTCTTCGTACGGTGGTTCGTCTCCAAGCAGGGCATACGGCAGGAAGGCATGACCGGAGGCTAGGCAAGAGGAGGACCCCATGGCTTACGACCTCATCCTCAAGGGTGGACGGATCTTCGACCCAGGCCGTGGAATCGACCTTGTCGGCGACATCGGCGTCACGGGCGGGAGGATCGTCAGCGTCGGAGGCCAGCTCGAGGCTGACGGCAACGCGACGCGAATCATGCAGCTTCGAGATGACCAGTACGTCGTCCCCGGACTCATCGACGTCCACACGCACTTCATGTTCGGTTCGCAGACGCCGGGGGTGAACTGGCAGGCCTCGCCTCCCGAGATCGCCGGAGTGCTGTCGGGCGTTACGACCATCCTGGACGCAGGCACCGTCGGAGCATGGAACTTCGGCATCTTCCCGCTGTACCTCGAGGGACGAACGAAAACGAGGCTCACCTGCTTCCTGAACATCGGCCGCGTCGGGATCCTGGGGCTTCCCCGTGCCCAGCCTGATATGTACCACCCGGACGAGATCGACCTCGACGGCACGATCAAGGCGGCAGCCGAGTTCCCGGACACCATCAAGGGCATCAAGTTGCGGCTCGTCGGGCCCGTGATCCGCGAACACGGGGAGGTCCTGGTAGCTCGGGCAAAGGAGGCCGCCGAGGAGACCGGTCTGCCACTGATGGTCCACATCGGTGACACGTTGACCGGCGACCGCGAGAAGGCCCCCGATCTCACTCGGCACCTCCTCCGTTCACTCCGCACCGGCGATATCGTGACGCACGTATGCACGGCGCACCCCGGAGGAGTGCTCGACTCGGAGAACCGCGTCATCACGGAGCTGCGCGATGCGGAATCGAGCGGAGTGTTCTTCGATTCGGCAACCGGAAGGAACAACTTCAACTACGAGGTGTGCCAGAGGCTGGCCGACCAGGGCTTCCATCCGCATACCATCAGTACGGACATGTCGACCCCCGGACGGCGGGAGATCGTCTACAGCCTGACGGAGTTCATGTCCAAGTTCCTGGCGATGGGGTATTCGTTCGAGGACGTCATCCGAATGACCACGACGAACGCAGCCCAGGTACTGGGCACGGAAGATACGTTGGGTGCTCTCGATACCGGGAGGGAAGCGGACATGACCATCCTAGAATGCGTCACCGGGAAGTGGGAGTTCGAGGACTGCTCGGGCAACCTGTTCTACGGCGACCAGGCCATCGTCCCCGTACACACCATCCGGGCCGGCGAGATGATCAGCCCCGACTGGGGGCCGCATCCCTGGGGGTGGCTACCCAAACACGACGACCGGTAGCAAGCGAGACAATCCCGGCGACCCTAGTCCGAGGAGTCGTCCCACGTGTCGGGGACCATCCCGACGTCCGCCTGCAACTCGAACGACACCTGCTCGGCGGGTGTCACCGCGACATTCCGGGCTTCCGTGTCGAGTCCTCGTGCCCGGGTGAGAAGACGGCGCCACATGACGAGCCGTGCATCCGTGCTGGACAGGTACTCGGGGGTGTCGTAGCGCTGGGGACCAGCCGCGTTGAAGTCCTGCACCGAGAAGTCCGTGTACATCGCCCACCGGTGCCACGTGTGGAAGAGTAGCTTCTCCCGAGTTTTCGCAACCCAGTTCGACGCCCTCGTGTAGTGCCAATAGATCTGCCTCGTGTTCTCCTCATCTATGGGGATGTTCACCCGGGTGTAAAGGTGGGTGTGGTAGTCCAGCCGGACCATCGCCGGGAGATGGTGCATGGCGCCTACACCAGCTCCCCATTCATCCGTGGTGTCGAGCGGAGGCGCTGAATAGCGGCGCTTGCCCGCCCAACGGAAGGCCCACGTCCACTTGCTGCGCCACGTGTGCCGCGGCCACTTCCATCCCAGGGCTTCGAACTCCCACTGGTAGGGAGAACGTCCAGCCCGCCCTGCCCCGGGTTCAGCCGGCGCGTTCTTGGCGGCGCGGCCGTTCACTATCTGCGTGCGTCCGCGCCTCGGCCCGCTCTGGTTCATGGGGTTGAGGAGGACGAGGGCAGCGTCGCGGTGTACGTAGGGAACGTGCGCGTCACCCGCGTTCTCCACCGCCACTCGCCAGTTCACAGGCCACACCTCCCACGCGTACAGCATCTGCCCCTCGTCCGTGAAGAACTCCGGTGGTACGTCCTCCTCTATCGGCGCTGGCTCTTCCTCCCCCATCCACACGAACACCATCCCGCGAAGCGTCCGCGTCGGGTACGACCGCTGCACCACCTTCCCCGGTACCTGCGAGTCAGGCCCCTCAGGCAACACCGCAAGCACGTTCCCCTCTCCATCGAACGTCCACCCGTGGTACGGGCACGAGATCGTCCCCTCGAAGTGGCAGTCGCCGTGCATCAGGCTCCCGCCCCGGTGGGGGCACACGTTCCGCAGCGCCTTCACCTGCTTGTCCTTGCCGCGAAAGAAGACCAGTTGCTCGTTGCAGACCTTCAGGCCGACGGGCTTCCTGCCCACCTTCCGGTCCTCGATCACGGGGTACCAGTACTCGCGGAGTCCGGTCGCGGGGGCGAGCTGGCGAACGTCCACGCGGGTTGCCCGCTCTCGATGCACGGTCTGGGTCGTGCCGGGTTCCTGCGTTCGGGTCGCCATGACTCACCTCCTCAGGCGACTCACGTTGCCAACGGCCACGCCTACGGGTGCAAGGCCCTGTCGCTATCCCAACCGGTAGTCCGGTCACCCTGAAGTGCCCGGACCTGCGCCGTTTCGATAATAGCATGGCCGTTAGCGGGCATCCGTTACACCTGCATTCAGTTCCGAGGGTTGTCCCGGCCAAGGCCGACACGGAAGCCGAGGACCCGCGCCACGATGGCGACTCCAACCGTCAGCAGCACGACGAAGATGCCGACGATAGAGCCTTCCTCCAAGCGCCCCGAGGTCACCTGCTCGAACTGGAGCAGCGCCAGGGTCTTGCTGCTTGCCGAAGCCAACAGGGCGGGAAGGATGGCAGTGCCGGCAGCGGCCACGAAGTTGAGGACCCATACCACCACCATGGCCGGGGCCATGAGCGGTACAACGACCTTTATGAAGGTGACCAGCCAGGGCGCCCCCACGATCGCGGAAGCCTCCTCGAGCTCCGCGCCGATCTGCCTGAGGTTGGACTTCACTATCTGGACGCCCAGCGTGATGCCGCTCAGTCCTGACACCAGAATCAGGGCGAAGATAGTGCCGTAGAGCGGGTGGAAGATGCCTCCCGTCCCCAGAAGGATCCAGAGCCAGGCCAGTATCAGCACGATCCCGGGCAGCACGTACGGCACCCAGGTGAGGAAGTCCAGGATGGGCACCAACCGGGACCTCATCCTCACGATGATGTAGGCGAGGATCGTGAAGAAGACGGTGGACAGGGTAGCAGCGCCCAGCGACATGACGAAGGTGTTGCGCATCGAGAGCAGGAACGTGCTGTCCGTGAGTATCCTCGTCCAGTGAAGTGTGGTCCAGGGTCCGCCCGGAACGTCGTAGAAGAAGCCGGAGAACTTCATGAAGCTGCCCATGACGAGGAAGATCATGGGGAAGATCGTCATCAGGAAGACCAGGAAGAGGACGAAACCGAAGACCGGCCACTTCCACCTGCGCAGGTCGTTGACCTGTGCCGAGTACTTGCCGCTGAGCGTCGTGTAGTTCCGCCGGCTGGTCATGTAGTACTGGCCGATGATCAGCGGGATGATCGCGGCCAGGATGATGATGCCCATGGCTGTCGCCGCTCCGAAGTCGGGGGGCTCGTTCTGCACGAGGTCGAAGATCTTGGAGCCGAATACGAAGTAACGGATGGGCAGCCCCAGGAGCACCTCAATCTCTACCGACTGGAAGGCGCGCAGGATGGACAGCAACAGAAGGGTCATCATGATCGGCGCCATCACCGGTACCGTCACCCTGCGCAAGGTCCCCAGGGCGCTGGCGCCGCAGAGCCGCGAGGCGTCCTCCAGCGCGGCGTCCATGTTGCGGAACGCCGGCGTCAGCAGCATGACCTTGATGGCGATGGAGTTGGTGGCAAGGTGCACCCAGATGATGCCCCACAGGGAATAGATGTTGAATGGGCCTTCTTCGACGAAGGGGAGGAGTTCGAGCGTTTCGTTGAGCAAACCCGCAGACGGATGGCCGAGCAGTATCCACGCCTGCGTCACTGAGACGACCGGCAGGAAGAAGGCGATCCAGAAGCCGAACTCCAGCCACTTGGCGCCGGGCAGGTTTGTTCGGGCGATGAGCCATGCGAGGAGGATCGCAACCGGGAACGAGATGCCCTGGCGCAGGAAGGTGACGACCATGCTGTTCCACAGCGCGATCAGCATGCCGCGGTCGCTGAGGGCGAACCGCCACGAGTCGAGGCCATACTCCGCAGGTAAGGGGGGATTGGTGGTGACGAAGCTGTTGATGAACAGCAGCACTATCGGGTAGATGACCGAGAAGCCGAGCGTGATGATGGCCGCAGCGAAGACCAGGACCTTGAACTCAAGCGAGAAACCACGCGGCCTGATAACAGCTGGTATCGACGCCATCGTCCTTACCTCACCCGAACCAGCGCGGACCCGGTATCCCGGCTACCTGAGACACTATTCATGGGTAGATCCCTGCCCCGCACGGAGAAGCCACACTGGAACCCTGAGCAAGTTCACCCCGGCGGGCCGGTGACCCACCGGGGTGAACCAGGTGTTGCTCGCGAGATCCCCTAGTTGAGCTCCTCTCCAGCGATCGCTTGCGCAGCTCTGCGGTGCGCCACGTTCTTCTCATCGTGGAACGTGATGTACGCCTTGCCCTCTTCGAGGACGAAGTCCTTGCGCTCTCTGCACAGGTCCACGAGGTCGTGCCGCGGGCTGCAGTCCGTGATCTGATGCTCGAACCAGGTCCTGGCGCCTTCCGGTGAGAGGAGCCAGTTGATGAAGAGCTTCGCTGCGTTGGGGTTGGGTCCCTTGGTCACGATGGCAGGCCCGCCGACGCCGGCGCTGTAGAAGCCCTGGATGTGTCCCGAGGTAACGCCGCAGCACGTGACGTCCAGCTTATCTTCGAACTCCGGCGAGATGGGGCCGAAGTTCAACTCGTGCTGTACGACGTGGAGACCTACGCCCTCCTGGTGGAAGTCCAGCACCGACGGCCCGATGCAGATGTGCATGTCGCCGCGGATGATGTCCTCACCCATCTTCCGGTGGTCTCTGCTGATGACGATATCCGTCTCCCGGAAGATGCGCCGGACGAGCTCTTCTCCCTGGGTCACGAGGAGTTCGGTGAAGAAGGTCGCACCAGAGCCGGGAGTTGACGGGTCGTCGGCGCATATCTTGCCCTTGTACTCGGGCCGGAGCAGGTCTCCGGGCCACTGGAGGTTGTCGAGGTCGACCTTCTCCGTGTTGACGTACAGGGAACTGGAGCCAGGGTTGGCTATCATCTTGAACAGCACCTTGCGCCCGGAGTCCATGAACTGGGCGTCGAGACCGCCGATCCAGTTCGAATCGTCGACGACGTCAGGGCGGAACAGGAGCGACCGGGTGTCGCCCAGGATCGGGTCATTCGCCTCATTCCCGGCGGGGATCACCCGGGTGATGGCGCTCGTCCCTCCGCTGATGTACACGTCGTAGTCGTAGATCCCGGCCGCACGCTCCGGCGGCACACGGGCAGTGAAGTCGCGTCCACCGATGATCTGCGCGTCAACGTCGATCTCGGGGAAGAAGTCCTCGAAGAGCTCGACTGCTTCGCGGTCCTCGGCACGGAACACCGTGACCACGAGCTTCCCTTCCTCATTGGCAGCCGCCAGGGTCTCGTCCCACTCGATCTCCCAAGCCTCTCTCGTGTCCGCTGGTGTCGGCGTCGGCGCCGGCTCTCCCGCAGGCACAGGCGTGGGCGTGGCAGCAGGAGGAGGCGTTGCAGTTGGCGGGGGGGAGGTGGGGGTGGGGTCGTCACCACCACAAGAAGACGCCAGCAACACCACCACCAGCCCCATGCTCAGGGTCAGGGGCTTGGCGCACCGTCTGATCAGCCGCTTGAATCCGCGTTTCATGTCGTCCCTCCACGGTGATCTACGGCCACGCCGCTCGTGCAGACAAGACTGCACCCCTAACCTCGCAATCCGACGGCGGGGCTGCGAACGGCGCTAGTCTAAAAACGCTACGCCTGCTTGTCAAATGAACGAAAATGGAAATAAATCAGGCGATGTATGACGCTTTCATCCAAAGACAAGGGACTTGACGACAACAGGAACAGCCTTCCGATTCTTCACTTCCTGCCCGATGTCTATGTAGTCCAGGTATTTGACCTGGATCTCGTCAGTCGCGACCACGGCCTGGGGGATACTGAACTCCTCTTTGACCATCGCTCCCACCAGCGCCCCGATGTCGGTGTCGAAGACGATCACCCATGGATCGTCCTCACGCCCTTGCATACCGCCGACGATCCCCTGCGACAGGACCAGCAGGGAATCGTAAGTGGCAGGGAGGGGGAAGCGGATATACAGAGCGATGGAGCGGTGGTGGTCGAGGTCGTCGAGGTCGGCATTCTCGATAGCCCGCCGGATCGCGCTCGCGATGGCCTCCCCGCTCCTGGCGATCGGTTCATCGATGAACGGCTCGATCACCTGGCGGTCGAGCGCGGGAAGGACACCCGGGTCCGAGACGTAGATGGTGCTGCTGGAGAGTTGCACCGTGTACTGGGAGGCACCGATGACCGTTGCACGTATCATCTCGGCTGGGACCTCCACCACCCCGTGCTTCTCGGTCAATAGCGCCCGCATCTCCTCGCCAAGCATAGGGCCGAGGTCGCCGTAGTCCTTGTCGTCACGCTCGTAGATGTACTCGCTCACGCCACCCGAGAAGAGAACGGCCTGCACGGGCGCAGCGTGCTCCAGCGGGTTGGTAACGACGAGATCGGCAGCCAGGGGCGAGAGTTCCGAAGAGGTGATGTACTCGATGAGGACCGCAGCCTGCTTCCTCGCCAGCGCCCTACGCTGGTCCGATGTGATCGGTTGACCGATATCGAGAGCGAAGCCAAGTTCCCTGGCTATACGTCTCGCCCCCTCCTCGATACGGACAAGGACGTCATTCTCGTCCCATGCAACGAGACGCGCGCCTATGTTGATGGCGCCGGTTTCGACGACGGTACCGTCGCAGACGGTCGTCACCTTTGCGGTGCCCCCGCCCATGTCCACGTTCATGAACGTGCGGCCGGGGTCCTGTCGAGAGGCGGCGATGGTGCCGGAACCATGTGCCGCCAGGAGGCCTTCGAGACGAGGCCCGGCAGTCGCGCAGACGAACTTCCCTCCCTTCTGCGCCAGGAGCCGGACTATGGCTTCTGCGTTGTTCTTCTGGACCGCCACGCCGGTGCAGATGACCGCGCCGGTGTTCGTCTGTGTCGGATCGATGCCGGCGCCGTGGTAGCAGGCGTCGAGGAAGTCCGAGAGCGCATCCATGTCGATGGTGTCGGCGTCGGAGTAAGGAGTGAGGAGTATGGGGGAGCGGTAGAGCACGTTGCGCTCCACCACCTCGAAGTGGCTCGTCATCGCATTGTCGCCCTGCCGGTGCAGGACCAGCTCAGAGAAGGTCACGTGGGAGGTAGAGGAGCCGATATCGATGCCGACGCTGGTGAGCGAGAGAACGTCGGGGTTCGGGGTCCAGACCTCTTCCCCCGTGGCCTCTCCGTCATGGCCGTGGTAGTGCTCGCTTGGGTCGTCGTGCACGTTGGTTCCTCCGGGCTTGATCCTCAGGCTATGGCCCCAGACGAAACGGGGCGTGAGCAATGAGCCACGCCCCATCTCTTTCTTCTGGGCAACGGGACTAGTCCTCGCGGTAAGTCACTGGCGGCATGGCGAACTCGATGCCCTTTCGCTTCAGCTCGGCTGCGAAGTCCGCGCGTACCTGGGGGTCCTCGTCTTCGTATTCGATGAGCGTGCCCCCCTCTCGTTGACTGACGAAGCCAACGAAGCCGTCGCTCCCGTCCTGGAGGTTGTGCACGCCCAGCGGCAGCTTGTCGCCGTAGACAGCGATGTGCTTCGCCGGTCCCGGGCTGGTGTTGAGATGCTGATGGAAATTGGCGTTGGGCGGGCTGTAGATGCTGTGCTTGCCCCACGGCACCTTCAGTACCTTGTCCCCGTGGCCATCCTTGTAGGGATGCGTCCCCAGCTCGGACGGCCATACCAGCACGTAGCCCTCGCCGTCGAGCCCCAGGAGGATCGCGCCCGGGCCGTGGAAGTGGGCCTTGTGGTAACGCCCCGCCGGCCACTCGGAGATATGCCCGTGAGGGAACCGCTTGCCCATGCGGTAACCCGTGAGCTGGCCACCCGACACCTTCTGCTCGAGGTCGTCGAGGAGCGCCCCACGGCAATCGGGGATGAAGTTGGTGTGCCAGATCACGCTCTGATAGCGGCCCTCCGCGGAGCGCACGTCGGAAGCGTTGAAGTAATCGCGGCCCTCGCCGTACAGGTCGAACAGGGGGACGTCGCAGTTGAATACCGCATCCAGGTCGTCGACGGCGTTGATGACGCGAGGCGCATTGGTGACTGCCATGAAGATGACGGGCTCGCGGCTTCCGTTGACCAGCCTGTGCTCAACGTTCTTGGGGACCGCGAAGACGCTGCCTGCTCCCCACTCGAAGGTGATCTTCGGACCGTCGCCCTGCCAGGTCTCTGTCAGGCCGCGCCCCTCCAGGATGAAGACCTCCTTCTCGTAGATATGCCGCTCCGGGTTGAGTGCCTGTCCACCGGGGATCTCCTGAACGTAGATGCCCCGTTCAGACTGGAACGTGCCCCACAGTTGAATGAACGTTGCGTTCCCCCCGGTACGGGCCCACGGTTCACGGGGAAGTTGCGTCACATCTCCGCTGCCGGCGACCTCCTCGAACAGAGGGATCCCCTCATTCGCCATGAACTCCTGGTAGGGGAAGTCTGTATCCAGTCTCGCCCGAACGACCATTTCTCCCTCCTCATGACGCTTCGGCCATCAGGCCTGCGCAAGGGGAGCACCACGAACACGGAACACGACCGGCAGAATGCCCGATTGAAACGGATTCCGATGCGGTGTCCCCGGTGGAGGCAGCCTACACAGCGGTCTGAGGGGTGTCAACGCCGGGAATCGAAACAGCGGGGCGACCTGCGAGGACTACCGTTCCCGCGGGTCGACTAGGTGGGCCAGACGCTCACCGATTCAGGGTGCACTTTGAGCCATACCGGGGAACCGTCACCGAACATGTGCTGCCTGGTGCCGTACAGGAGCAGCGTCCCCTGACCCTCCACCTCGACCTGATATTCCGTTCGGTCGCCGGTGAACAGGGTCGTCTGCACGACGCCCTTGACGACTCCCTGCGGCAGTTCACTGTCCCCCTGGGGCTCCATCACGTCGACATCCTCCGGCCTCACCGCTATATGCACCGCAACGCCGGGCGCGACATCCTCAGAGCGGTTGCTCCGCCCGAAGAGCACGCAGTTGGGGGCTCCGTCCACCGCAACCGCGACCTGCCCTTCCGTACTGCTGCTCTGGACCACACCGGTAAGCAGAAGAGTCTTGCCGAGGAAGTCACGGACGAAAGCGTTCGCAGGCGATTCGTAGAGCTCCTTGGGGACGCCGACCTGCTGGACCCGCCCGAAGTCCATGACCGCGATCCTGTCCGACAGGCTCAGCGCCTCGACTTGGTCATGGGTGACGAACAGGACGGTGATCTGGAGTTTCTTCTGCAGTACCTTCACTTCCAGCCGCATCTGTTCGCGCAGCTTGGCGTCGAGGTTGCTGAACGGCTCGTCGAGCAGAAGGATCTCCGGTTCATACACCAGCGCACGGGCGAGCGCCACGCGCTGCTGCTGGCCTCCGCTCAACATCGGCGCAGGACGCTTCTCCATGCCCTCGAGGCCGACCAACTCGAGCGCGCCGGCGATCCGCTCACGACTCTCGGCGCGCGACATCTTGCGCAACCGCAATGGGTAGGCCACGTTCTGTTCGACCGTCATGTGCGGCCAGATCGCGTACGACTGGAAGACCATCCCCACCTGACGCTTCTCCGGCGGCACGTAGAGCTTCCGGGAGCCGTCCACGATGGGCCGGTCGCCGAACTCAATCGTTCCGCCATCAGTGTCGGGCGCTTCGAGTCCCGCGACCATGCGGAGCGTGGTCGTCTTTCCGCAGCCGCTCGGCCCGAGCAGGGTGAACACTTCGCCGGGGTAGATGCTCAGAGAGAGGTCTGCGACCGCCTGCGTTCCTCCGGGGAATGTCTTGGAGATGTTCCGCAGGCTTACGCCAACGCTCTGGGCTATCGGGGTTGCCGTCGTGCTCAACGTTCCCTCTGCACCGTCAGTGGGCTGGGTTTACGGGCGCAGGTCCGACAGCGGGCTATGTCCTGCCCGCCAGCGCGCCCTGCTCGTCCCACTCGGTTTCGACCCCGAGGCTGGCCTGGTACTCGCGCGACGATTCCTCGGCTACTGTCTCAGGCGGATTGAGGATCGCGTCCATGCCTCTCGCCTTCAAGAGCAACCGACGCCACATGACGAGGTGGGCATCCGTACTGGACAGGTGCTCGGGGGTGTCGTAACGCTGGGGTCCCGCTGCGTTGAAGTCCTGCACCGAGAAGTCCGTGTACATCGCCCATCGGTGCCACGTGTGGAAGTGGAGCTTCTCATACAGCTTGGCGATCCAGTTCGATCGGCGGGTGTAGTGCCAGTAGATCTGCCTCGTGTTCTCCTCATCTATGGGGATGTTTACTCGGGTGTACGAGTGCGTGAAGTAGTCCAGCCGGACCATCGCCGGCAGGTGATGGATCATCCCTCCCCACTCTTCGCTCAGATCGTTCGGCCTCCCGCTGTAGCGGCGCTTCCCGGCCCAGGCCGATGCCCACTTCCACCTGTGTCGCCACATGTGCTTGGGCCACTTCGCCTCCAGCGCCGGGTAGTGGTACTGGAATACCTGCCGGGGCCGGGCCGGCTTGGCAGGTTGAGCGCCATTCGCAGAGGCGTCGGTTCCCTCCGGCTGCTTCTTGAAGAAGTCACTGATGCGGACGCCGAAGGTTGCGGTGCGCCCGTTGATGATGTTGGTCTTGACCCCGCGCGGGCCCATGATGCCGAAGGGATTGAGCAGGACGAGAGCGGCGTCGCGGTGTACGTAGGGAACGTGCGCATCACCAGCGTTCTCCACCGCCACTCGCCAGTTCACAGGCCACACCTCCCACGCGTACAGCATCTGCCCCTCGTCCGTGAAGAACTCCGGCGGTACGTCCTCCTCTATCGGCGCAGGCTCTTCCTCCCCCATCCACACGAACACCATCCCGCGAAGCGTCCGCGTCGGGTACGAACGCTGCATCACCTTCCCCGGTACCTGCGAATCAGGCCCCTCAGGCAACACCGCAAGCACGTTCCCCTCCCCGTCGAACGTCCACCCGTGGTACGGGCACGAGATCGTCCCCTCGAAGTGGCAGTCACCGTGCATCAGGCTCCCACCCCGGTGGGGGCACACGTTCCGCAGCGCCTTCACCTGCTTGTCCTTGCCGCGAAAGAAGACCAGTTGCTCGTTGCAGACCTTCAGGCCGACAGGCTTCCTGCCAACCTTCCGGTCCTCTATCACGGGGTACCAGTACTCGCGGAGTCCGGTCGCGGGGGCGAGCTGGCGAACGTCCACGCGGGTTGCCCGCTCGCGATGCACGGTCTGGGTCGTGCCGGGTTCCTGCGTTCGGGTCGCCATGGCTCCACCTCCTCAGGCGACTCTACCCTCACAACGCATCTACCTCTGGCGAATCTACGCGGCACACTGGTAGGTGTCAAGGCGTATAGCGTGGTACAGGCGTTTGACACCCATGCTGTCGCTGACTATGCTCAACTCAGGGGCAGCAGAGACCTGAATTCGTAAGCAAAGGCGTGAAGCTATGCGGATTGGTCGTTTCCTGAAAGTAGCCGGGGTACTCCTGCTCGCGTGGGGCATCGCAAGCTGGTTCCTTCCCTTCGATGAGGGCCAGTCCTTCTACACGGACACCGGCTACAACGCCTTGTTCCTCTGCATCGGGCTGCTCGTTACGTGGATCGGCACCACCTGGAACCCCGAGTTGCGGCGGATATGGACCGTCTACGTCGCAGCCCTCTTCCTTGTCCTAGCAGTGGCAGGATTGATCGTAGCCGGGCGCGACGCTCCCAATCTATGGGTCATGAACCTCGAGAACCCCACGGACAACGTTATCCACCTGGCAGTGGGGTTGATATTCCTCGCGGCAAGTATCTTCGGGAAACCTGACGTGGTGTACGGCGAACCTCCCGGGACAACCATGAACGTTCGCTAGGAGGATGGGGCCAGGACGTACAGGGGGCCGGGCGCCCTTCGGACCCGGAAGGAGAGAGACATGGGAGAGGTGCTTGGACTCGGCGTAACCCACGGGCCTTACGTTCTGTACCCGGAAGAGTCGATGGCGAACATCCTCAAGCGACGCCTGGGCTCACCGCAGGTACCCGACGAGTTGAAGGACCCGGCGAGTTGGCCTGAGCGCATGCAGCAGGAGTGGGGCGACGACGAAGGGCTGGCCGCCGCGCATGAGCATCGCATGAAGCTGGTGGAAGGGTTCCGGCGCGCGCGCGCGAAACTGGACGAGTTCAACCCGGACGTCGTCGTGATCTGGGGAGACGACCAGTACGAGAACTTCCACGAAGAGGTCGTGCCAGCCTACTGTGTCTACATCAGCGACGAGTTCCAGACGCAACCTTGGACGCGTGGCGGAGGCCTCAATGCCGAGAACAACGTCTGGGGAGAAGCCAAGGACTGGTGGCTGACGGTGCCCGGCGCCCGCAGGGCCGCGAAAGAGCTTGCGGTCCACCTGCTCTCCGACCGGTTCGACGTGGCGTGGTCTTACAAGCCGTTGCATCACGACATGGGACACGCCTACTGGCGCACGATCGCCCACCTCGATTACGACCGCACGGGCTTCGACTATCCCGTGATCCCCTTCCACGTCAACTGCTACGGAAGCAAGTTCACACCGGCGGCGCGGTCAGGCGATGACGCCGAGCCCGACCCACCCGGCCCTACGCCCGCGCGCTGCTTCGAGCTCGGTGCCTCTATCGCCCGCTTCTTCGCCGAAAGCCCGTACAGGGTCGCGCTGATCGGCTCCTCGAGTTGGTCGCACGCCTTCCTGACGCCGAAGTTCCACGGCCTCTGGCCCGACGTCGATTCGGACAAGGCGCGGTACCAGGAGTTGACCGCAGGGGACTTCGAGGCCTGGCGGAACATCCCGCTCTCCCAGATAGAGCAGTGCGGCCAGCAGGAGATGCTGAACTGGATGTGCCTTGCAGGCGCCATGCAGGAACTCGGGAAGCAACCGGCGCATACCGAGTTCGTGGAATCGTACGTGTTCAACTCGTGCAAGGTGATCGCGATCTTCGACTGACCGCGGGTACAAGGAGAGCGCGGCGCTCCGCGCAGGCAGCGGGCGAGAGCATCCGGTATGTGAGTCGCCTGAGGAGGTGGGTCATGACGACCCGAACGCGAGAACGCACTACCACCCAGGGTGTATACCGCGAGCGCGCCCCGCGCCCTGATGTACGCCCCCTGGCGCCCGCCACCGGGCTGCTCGAATACTGGTACCCCGTGATAGAGGACCGGAAGGTGGGCAGGAAGCCCGTCGGCCTGAAGGTCTGCAACGAGCAACTGGTCTTCTTTCGCGGCAAGGACAAGCAGGTGAAGGCGCTGCGGAACGTGTGCCCTCACCGGGGTGGGAGCCTGATGCACGGCGACTGCCACTTCGAGGGGACGATCTCGTGCCCGTACCACGGGTGGACGTTCGACGGGGAGGGGAACGTGCTTGCTGTTCTACCTGAGGGGCCTGACTCGCAGGTACCGGGGAAGGTGATGCAGCGTTCGTACCCGACGCGGACGCTTCGCGGGATGGTGTTCGTGTGGATGGGGGAGGAAGAGCCTGCGCCGATAGAGGAGGACGTACCGCCGGAGTTCTTCACGGACGAGGGGCAGATGCTGTACGCGTGGGAGGTGTGGCCTGTGAACTGGCGGGTGGCGGTGGAGAACGCTGGAGACGCGCACGTTCCCTACGTACACCGCGACGCTGCTCTCGTCCTCCTCAACCCCATGACCATGGTCGGCAACCGTAACCCCAGGACCAACATCATCAATGGACGTGCGGCGACCTTCGGGTCACGGCCTGTGCCCCAGCCTCCATCCGAGAACGGCAGCAATGGGCACGCGGCCGGGGCCCAGGCGTTCCGACGTCCGGTCGAATACCAGTACGACTTCCCCGCCCTCGGGGAGAAGTGGCCGAAGCACCGCCGCCGTCTCGTGTGGACGTGGCTCACCAGGAGGACCGGAAGGCGGCGCTACAGCAAGCCCCCCATGGAGACCCACGAAGAATGGGCGGGGATGCTGCACCACCTACCGTCGATGGTCCGGCTGGACTACCACACCCACCTCTACACCCGAGTAAACATCCCCATAGATGAGGACAACACGCGCCAGATCTACTGGCACTTCACCCGGGGGTCGGGGTGGTTCTCCAAGCTGCGTGAGAAGGTCTTGTTCCACACGTGGCACCGGTGGGCCATGTACTCAGACTTCTCCGTGCAGGACTTCCGGGCGGCCGGCCCTCAGCGCTACGACACCCCTGAACACCTGTCCAGCACCGACTCGCACCTCATCATCTGGCGTCGCCTGCTCCTCAAGGCAAGGGGGATGTCCCCTCTGGGGGCCGACGAGCACCAGGCAACCCCTGCAGAGGAGTTTTCGCAGAGCAGGCAGGCAGATCTGGGGCTGACGCCGGAGCAGTGGTAGAGGCTGGTTCCAACGCAGGCCGGAACGCATCTCGGGGGATTGCGGTATGGTACCGCCCGGATGGGTTCCGGCTGTGCGCTACGAACGGATAGAAACCCTGAAGGAGGAACGCCGTGGGGGACATTCTTGGGTTGAGCGTATGTCATTTCCCGTACGTCCGCATGAAGCCCTTCGTGATGCCGAACGTGCTCAGGGGGCTCTTGATGCGGGGTTGGTTGGAGAGGCCCGATCTCCGCGACCTGGGCAACTGGCCGGAAGAGATGCTCGCCGAATGGGGCGACGATCAGGGCGAGACGGCCGGCAGGCTGGCGCAGGCGAGGCAGGTCGAGCAGTTCAGGAAACTGCGCAGCGCTCTGGATGACTTCGACCCGGACGTCATGGTCGTGATGTACCGGGACTTCGGCGAGACGTTCCGTCCGCCGGACCGCCCCAAGTACTGGGTCCACACGCACGACGGGTTCGACACGAAGTTCTACCAGATCCATGGGAGCAGGGATAACCTGTTCGAAGAGGACCCCGACCGTGTCGACCGCGTAACCATCAACACCGACCTCGCCAACCTCCTGGGGCAGGGTCTGGAGCAACGGGGCCTGGCGCCGGTCTACGCAACGGAGCCGAGCAACAACCCGCTGCAGATCGGCCACAACTGCCTGGCGGGCATCTTCCACACGAACTGGGACAAGCAGGACTTCTCGCTCCCTGTCGTACCGATCGGGTTCGACCCGTTCGGCTACGAGCGCACGCGCGTGCCGGAAGGGCTGGGGCCCTGGGACAAGAGCAAGGAGCCGCCGTTGACTCCAGGCGAGGGGTTCGCACTCGGGCGCGCGATAGCCGCCATAGCCAAGGAGAGCCCCTACAAGGTCGCGCTCCTCGCATCGACGAACTGGTCGAACTCGCAGAACACCAACTCCGAGCGAGGCTCGCTCATGCCCTACCGCGAGAACGACCTGAAGCGGTTCGAGCAGTGGAAGAGCAGCAACTTCGCTGACTGGGGAGAGAGCTGGACACACGAGGAGATGGAAGAGAACGCCGAGTGGGAGTGCCTCATCAGCATCGTCCTCGCCGGGGCGATGACCGAGGTAGGGGGCACCGTGCAGCACACCGACATCCACACGAACACTGTGCTGAACAGCGACTGGGTGAACACCATCTTCGATCCGCGTTAGACATTCCACGTGACAGGACGACATCCTGTTCGAGAGGGAGGCTGAAACGATGGGACGATTGGACGGCAAGGTCGCACTGATTTTCGGCGCTGGACCCAACAACGGCGGGACGATCGCACACTTCATGGCGCGCGAAGGCGCGAAGGTCGCTGTCAACGACATCGTCCCCGAGGCCGCCACGGATACCGTCGACTTCCTCAAGA
The DNA here is from genome assembly GCA_965220225.1 of Dehalococcoidia bacterium. GTDB lineage: Bacteria > Chloroflexota > Dehalococcoidia > Lucifugimonadales > Australimonadaceae > Bin16. Next base: position 282,547 of record OZ244813.1, read on the forward strand.
AGAAGGGTTACGACGCCATCGCCCTGCCGGGTGACGCATCTGAGGAATCCGAGGTCAGGTCCATCGTTCAGCAGGCCGTGGAGCACTTCGGCTACATCGACACGATGGTCAACCTGGCGGGAAGGCAGTTCCGCTGGCCGGTCACGGACATCAACCCGTACGACTGGGAACGGGAGATCAAGACCTACCTGACGGCAGGCATGTACACCACCAAGCACGTGGCCCGGGCGATGATCGAGAAGGAGCGCAAGGGGTGCATGCTGCACATCATCTCGTCTGCCGGGCACTACGGTGAAGCGGGCAACTCCGGCTACTCCGCCGCGAAGGCCGGGCTCCTGTACTTCTCCCGCGCTGCCGCTATGGACCTCGCCCACCTCGGGATCCGCGTGAACACCATCACGCCGTACTTCATGGAGCACAACCTCTTCCGCTTCGGCGCGAGAGGTTCGTCGGGCCCGGTATTCCGGACTCGCTACATGGCAACCCCGGACGACTTCCTGCGCTCCATCCCCATGGGACGGTTCCCGCGAGCGGCCGACCTTGCGTATGCCGCGATCTTCCTGGCATCGGACGAGGCGGAATTCCTGACCGGCGTGGATATCCCGTGCGACGGCGGCACCCGGTTCAAGTACCCCGCATGGCAGCCGGGGCTCTTCACGGGCGTCAACATCGGTGACTACATCGATCAGAACAAGCCGCAGATGTACGGCGAAGAGGTCGAGCCGGACGAGTACCCGCGCATGCGGTTCGGCTAGCCGGCCCCATACACGGAAGGGCTGAGACGGAGCGCCCGATGGGGCGCTCCGTTTCCTATGAGAACGTCACCGACACGGAACCGATCGTGGAGAAGCGGGCCACGACCGTGTCGCCCGGCGCGACCGGTGTCATCGCGCATAATGCCCCGGGGATGATGAACTCACCCGCGGCCAGGGAGTCCCCGTACTCACTGAGCTTGTTTGCGCACCACGCGACCGCGTTCGCGGGATTGTCCAGGACGGCAGCGCCGGTCGCCCTGGCGAGCTCCTCGCCGTTCTTCTCGAAGATGAGCTCCTCGTTGACGAGGTCAACCGCCGAGACCGCGGAGTGTGCGTCTCCCAGCACCACTCCGCCTGAAGAGGCGTTGTCCGCGATGGTGTCCTGCAGCTTGATCTTCCAGTCCTTGACACGACTGGCCACGACTTCGAGCGCAGGGAAGACGTATTCGGTCGCGGCGAGCACGTCGGCGACCGTTACGCCCGGCCCCTTCAGCTCTGCGGCAAGCATGAACGCGATCTCCGGTTCGACTCGCGGCTGGAGCAGCCTGCCCGCTTCGAAGGTCGAGCCGTCGGTTATGGTCATGTCATCGAGTATCACCCCGTAGTCGGGCTGGTCGACGCCGAGCAGTTGCTGCATCGCCACCGACGTCAGGCCGACCTTCTTGCCGACGACACGGCGGCCTCCCTGGATGCGCCTGCGGATGATTTCCTGTTGGACCTCATAGGCGTCCACGACGGTCATGTCGGGGAAGCTGTCGGTCAGGGGCAGTACCGGGTCCGACGACTGCTCGGCATGGAGCAGCAGTTCAGCGAGTTCTTTCACCTGTTCAGCCGTGAGCGCCATGAGGCCGCACCTCTCGTTAGTCGTTGGCTAGTTCCTGGCCTGCTGGTCCCGGGCCTGGGCCATCTCAGCTGCCAGGTCGATGATCGTGTCTTCCTGGCCGCCCACGACCTTGCGCGCGCCCAGCTCGATAAGGATGTCCCGCGGGTCGAGTTCGAACTTGGCCGCCGCCCGGTACGTGTGCAGCAGGAAGCTGGAATAGACGCCCGCATAGCCCAACGTAAGCCCCGCCCGGTCGATGGTCTGCGGACGCGGCATGATCGGAGTAACCACGTCTTCCGCAGCGTCCTGGATCTTCAGCAGGTCGATCCCGGTATCGTAGCCCTGCAGGTCGAGCACCGCGGTCAGCACTTCCGTGGGCGTGTTCCCGGCGCCGGCGCCGAGGCCGACCGTGCAGCCGTCGATGTACTCGGCCCCCTCTTCGATGGCCGCGAGCGAATTGCCTATCGAGAGACCGAGATTATTGTGGCAATGCGCGCCAACCGGAATGCTCAGTCCCTGCCGCAGCGTGCTCACCTTGCGCCGGTAGTCGTCCGGGAGCATCGCGCCCGCCGAGTCGACCACGTAGATGCATTGGGCGCCGTAGCTCTCCATGAGTTTCGCCTGCTCCAGCAGGTCCTCGGGCGAGATCATGTGGGAGAGCATCAGGAAGCCTATGGTCTCCATCCCCAGGTCTCGCGCCAGGCCGATGTGCTGCTGGGAGATGTCCGCCTCGGTGCAGTGCGTCGCGATGCGGGCTACGCGTACGCCCAATTCATACGCCTCTTGCAGTTGCTCCTGCGTCCCGATCCCGGGGATCAGGAGGATGGCCAGCTCCGCGTTCTTCACTACCCTGGCCGCAGTACGCAGCCAGTCCGCTTCCGGCTCTTTCGGGAACCCGTAGTTGTAGGACGCGCCGCCCATGCCGTCGCCGTGCGAGATCTCCATCGTCGTGACGCCGGCCTCGTCGAGCGCCTGCGCGATCTTCTCGATCTGCTCCAGCGTGAACTGGTGCGCCATCGCGTGGGAGCCGTCGCGCATCGTCGAATCGATAACCCGGATCGAGCGCTTCTCAGTCACGGCCGACTCCGAACTCGACCGGCAGGCCGAGCATGTGGCGGGCGAACTGCTCGCCGACCGCCTTGGCGGCCGCCGTCATGATGTCGAGGTTCCCCGCATACTTCGGCAGGTACATCCCCGCGCCCTCGACTTCGATGGTCGTGACGAGGTAGTCGTCATAGAACACCGGATCGACACGCAGGCGGTATCCGGGAACGTAGGTCTGCACGCGCTCCACGGTCTCGCGGATGGACTCGAGGATCGCTTCACGGTCCATCTCTTCCACCTGCGTATAGACGGTGCTCCGCATCGTGATGGGCGGGTCCGCGGGGTTGAGGACGATGATGGCCTTCCCCTTCCCTGCGCCGCCGATGCGCATGACGCCGTCAGCGGTGGTGCGGGTGAACTCGTCGATGTTCTGGCGCGTGCCAGGCCCTGCGCTCTTGCTCGCAGTCGTCGCCACGATCTCGGCGTAGGGGACCGTCGATACCCTGCTGACGGCGGCAACGATGGGGATCGTCGCCTGCCCTCCGCAGGTGACGAGGTTGACGTTCGGTTCGCCCAGCACGTCACCGAAGTTGACGTACGGCACAACGTAAGGCCCAACCGCGGCGGGGGTCATGTCCACGGCCAGCTTCCCCAGTTCCTTGAGCCTGGGAGCATTGGCAGCGTGGATCTTTGCGCTCGTGGCCTCGAAGACGATATCCACGTCCTTCTCGAAGTCGAGGAACCCTTCGAAACCGTCGTGCGTGGTCCTGAACCCGCGTGAGCGCGCCATCGCGAGTCCTTCGGAATCAGGGTCGATGCCGACCACGGCGGCCAACTCGATGACGTCGCTGTCTTCCAGTTTCAACATCAGGTCGGTGCCGATGTTTCCCGACCCGATGATCGCTGCCCTTACCTTGTCGGCCATACCTCGCTCCACCCGCTGCTGACTCCGGCGGTATCAGGCAGACACTGGCGCCAGCATGAACTCTCTGATGATCTCCGTCACGATCTCGGGCTGGTCCGTCTGCGCCTGGTGGCCGGCCTGGGGTATCCAGTGGAACTTCACGTCCGGAAGCAGCGGTTCGATCTCGCGGCCAGCGTCCGGGGGAGCGAACTCGTCGTTCTCACCCCAGATGAAGATGGTCGGGATCGCCTTGGTGAGGGTCGGCAGCGACTCCTTCATGCCGAAGTTCACGTTCAACGGCTCTTCACGCTGGAACTTCCGGGTGTTCGCGCCGAACTCTTTGAACTTCTCGAGAGCCCCCGGGCGGGTCGCGGCGGCGTTCCGGCGGTCGACCAGCGCATCGGTGATCTTCTCGTGCCTGTAGACGATCGCCTTCAGCAGGTCTTCCATCTTCTCCCGGGTGCCGTCGTAGGCGGCGAGCGCCGCCATGCCCGGCGTCGGAGGACGGGAGATCCCCATGGCGTTCACGATAGTGCCGCTGGCAACCAGGATCATCTTCTCGATGCGGTCGGGGTGCAGCATGGCGTACTTCGCCGCCACCCATGCCCCCTGGGAGTTGCCCATGATACTGAACCGGTCGAGGCACAGGGCATCCACGAAGTCCTCGAGATGCTCCACGCGGCTATGGACCCCGTAGGGCACCGGGGCATCGACGTCGGTCAGGCCGTAGCCGCCAACCGAGTCCGGGGCGATGTACCGGAACTCCTCCCCGAGGCCGGGCATGAGCGGTCCCATGCCGGACTCGCCTGAAGAGCCCGATCCCCCGCCGTGCAACCCCACGATCACCGGACCGTCGTCGCCGGACTCGGTGTAGTGGGTCTTCACGTTCCCAGCCATGACAAATCGAGAGCGTAGCGTGGCAGGCATAAGTACCTCCGATCCCTGACTTGTTCCAGCGGCCTGTTCAGTTAGCGAGTCGATTCTCCTCTACGAGCAGGCGCAGTCTACTGAGGCTCCAACCCCACTGCAAACCTGTGGGGCGGGCTACAGCCGCCCGAGGATGAAGTCGGTGATGACCTGATCATGCTCCTCCGGCTTCTCGTACTGCGGCCAGTGCGCGGCGTCCTTCATCAGGTAGTACTTCGCCCCCGGTATGAGTTCGGCAAGCGCCTCACCGATATCGGGTCCGCCGCTCGGGTTGAACTCGGTCCAGAACACCAGCGTCGGGACGCTCAACTGGCGCACCTCGTCCTCGGAGAATCGGCGCACCTGGGCGGGACGGCTCGAGCCGGGCCCGGTCTGCGACAGCGACTCTCTCAGCTCGGGGAGGCTCCAGAACTTCAGCCGCAACGCGACCAGTTCGTCGTCCACCCGGTCAGGCGCTGACATCAACCACTCCATCCGGGCCCTGATAGTGTCCGGGTTCGGATTGGCGAGCGCCGCTTTCGTCAACTCAGCAAGTGCGTTGATACCTTTCAACTGCGGAGCGAACTCCCGCTTGAAATCGACCTGCTGCCCCGTGTTGAGGACGATGCGATTGCATCGCTCGGGGTGCTCGAACGCCAACCTGAACGTGATGTGCGCCCCCATGGACTCGCCCTCGATGTTGGCCTTATCGATGCCCTCTGCGTCCATGAAGTCCAGCAGGTGGTCGACCTGCTGCGCGGTGCGGTCTTCAACGTCCGCCGGCTCCTTGCTCGAGAACCCGTGATAGAGCGCGTCTATCGCGTAGACGTGGAAGGTCTCGCCCAGGCGTCGCATGTTCCGGAACCACGACTCCGCGCTCCCCCCGGAACCGTGGATCAGGATCAGCGGGTCGCCCGAGCCGTACTCTATCGCCCGGGTCACGTATTTCTTCCCTTGCACCATGCGGATCTGCGTACCCAGCAACTCGCAGTAGATGGAGTCCCAGGTCTTTACCCACGGAGTCGGTGTAGTTGTTGTCGTCATGGTTCCCTCCTCTGTTGCTCTCCTCCACGAGAGGTTCTGTAGCAGACGATACCATCAATAGACGCTTTCCGCTCTCATCTGCGATGTAGCCGACGAAACACGCGTGTCCTGCGGCAGCCTGTGGTATCGTAGCCGCGCGCTCGATAGCGTCCAATCCTCGGATGCAGGAGGGTTCCCATGCTGACGGAAGAAGGAGCGATCCACATACCGGGAGTGCTCAGCCGCTACGTCACACTGAGCAACGGCGTGCGTGCCCACTACTGGACAGCCGGTGAATCAGGCCCGTCGGTCATCCTCCTGCACGGCGGCATCGCCGGCTCTTCAGGGCTGGCGGGGTGGCGCATGATGATGCCCTTCCTGGCCGGGCACGGGTTCCGCGTCTACGCGCCTGACCGTCCCGGTTTCGGGCTTTCGGACAATCGCCCCGGGTTCTTCATGGAGAAGGGCGTGCGCGATCAGGTCAAGTTCCTGGACCTGTTCGCGGAGGCGATGGTCCTCGAAGACCGGTTCTTCATCGCAGGCAACTCGCAGGGAGCGCAGATGGGCTCCTCCTACGCCGTCGAATACCCCGAACGCGTGGAGCGCATGATCCTGATCGCCAGCCCGGCGTTCCATCGCCGCATCGGGCTCGGCAACGGGATGGGCCGGGGGACTGCCCTGCGGGCGGGCCCGTTCGACGGCTCAGAGCAATGGATGCGCAGCCAGATGGAGCACATCATCCGCAACCATGCGGCCATCACCGACGAATTGATCACCATGCGGACGACAATGGCCAACTCCCGCAGGGAGGTGCTCGCTGCGTGCATGGAGTGGTCCCGCCAGGAGTTGGAGGACCCGACGCTGTTCCAGGCGATCAACTTCGCGGGACGGCTCGACACCATCGAGATACCCACCATCTTCCTCTGGGGGAAACAGGACGTCCTCGCCCCCGTCGAGATGGGCTACGAGCTCGAGGACATCCTCCCCAGGATGCAGTTCTTCTTCCCGGACGACTGCGGTCACCAGGGACAGACGGACCAGCCGGAGATGTTCGCGCAGGTGTTCCTCGAGTTCCTGCGCGACGGCATCGTAAGCAGGAAGACCGCAGATTGGGCCGGGGTTTCCACCCGCCGGCCGGAACTCCCCAACCTGGTGGAGCAGGCGGTGCAGGCACAGGCCTGATCCACGCTCGCCAGGTGACGGCCGCCGGGGCTTCCGAGAGAGGAACGAGATGATCATCGACGTACACACGCATATCGTGCCGGAGCAGTTCCCAACTGGAGTGGGTCGGATCGCCGGCGATCAGTGGCCGCACATGGACCACACCGAGGAAGGCAAAGCCAACGTCATGATCGGCGGGCGCAACTTCCGCACCGTGCTTTCCCGGTGCTGGGACGTCTCTCGCCGCATAAGTGACATGCCCGGCGAAGGGGTCGACCGTCACGTGCTGTCGCCGATGCCGGAGCTGCTTGCGTACCAGCTGCCGCCTGAAGACGGCAGGGACCTCTCCCGCCATCTCAACGAGACCATCGCCAGGATGATGGACGCCGTCCCTGACCGGTTCTACGGGCTGGGCACGGTGCCCCTCCAGGACGCAGACCTGGCGACGGCCGAGTTGCAGGGCGTCAAGGACCTCGGGCTCCACGGCATCGAGATGATGACCAACGTGAACGGCAAGAGCCCGGGAGACCCACACTTCAGGGCGTTCTTCAAGGAGATAGAGAACCTGGGGCTGTCCGTCTTCATCCACGCCCAGCGACCGACCTTCCTCGACCGCATCATCGGCCCTCCCGCCTTGACCAATTCCGTGGGGTTCCCCATAGAGAACGGGCTGGCTGGCGCGTCACTCATCACGAGCGGCCTGCTCGAGGAGTGCCCCGGCCTCCGCATCTGCCTCAGCCACGGAGGCGGAGTCCTCGCCCAGATACTGCCCCGCATGAACGCGCTGTGGGGACGGCGGGCCGGAAGCGACCTCGAAGGCTCCGCCAAGACGCCCATCGATTACGCGAAGATGCTCTACTACGACGACATCCTATTCAGCGTGGACTCGCTCCACCTGCTGATGAAGACGATCGGGCACACGCAGATCGTCGTGGGGTCGGACTACCCCTTCATGTCGCGGGCGATGATGCCGCCTCTGGCAGACGAGTTCAGCGGCCTCTCACTGAGCCCGGAGCAGGTTGAGGACATGAGCTCGAACAACGCCCTGCGGTTCCTCGGCTTGGAGTCCTGAGCCGCTAGATCGCGTAGAGCTCCTTGGGGTTGTCCCACAGGATGCGGGAGCGGCTCTCCGCGGGCATGCGCTCGTCGTTCTCAAACGTCTTCAGCGCGTGGATCTCGGTCGCGGAGTCCGCATGCCCGTAGTCGGTGCCGACGACGAGCCGGTTCCCGCCCACGTAGTTGTGGATCTGCTCCAGGTCGTCGTTCAACTGCACTGTCACCCAGATGTTGTTCTCAGTGAGCGGATCGTCGCTCAGGCCGTCGCCGCGGCGTTCCATGCGCCGGGCGAGGTCGTTCAGCATGTAGGGGATCCAGTCGGCGCTGAACTCGATGATGCCCCACTTCGTGTTCGGGAAGCGCTCCGGCAAGCCGGACATGAACAGCGTGTGGAAGGCGGAGAGGCCGCTGAACTTGTTGCGCTCGAACGCGGTGAGCGGGCTGCCGAAGATGGCGTCCAGCTCGAAGCTGCCGGTGCCCGAGTGCGGGCAGATGGGCATGTCCAGCTCAGCCGCCCACTCGTAGACCGGGTAGAAGTACGGGTCGTTGATGAGCCGGTTGCCGACCTCGACACCACGCAGGTTGATGGCGACCGCGCCGTTGTCCTTGGCGAACCGCAGTTGGCGCTCTGCCTCCTCCAAATCCAGCACGGGCATCACCGCCGCCCACCGGAAGCGCCCCTTGCCCTCCGCGTAGATGTCGGCCATCCAGCGGTTGTAGCTCCGACAGAGGGCAACCTCTTCCGCGGGATTGTTGGTGATCGGCCCGGTCCACATGGAGGGATAGAGCACCTGCAGGTCCGTCCCGAGTTCGTCCATGTGGGCGATGCGCGCCTGCACGTCCAGCATGAACTTGGAGTCGGTCGGCAGCACGACGTTCCCGACGAATACGCCGAACTCGCCGCGCGGGCCGCCCCCCGGCCATGCCGTCTTGATGGCACGGCCGCCGATGATCCAGTACTTCATCACCTCGCCGCTCTCGAGCGTCTGGTACGCCGTGCCCGGCTTGTAGCGACGCTCGGAAGGGTCCATGTATTCCCACGTCTGGTCTATCTCGATGACGTGCGCGTCTGCGTCTATGATGCCCATCGTCTGCCTCCCTCGATTCAGACCGGCAACACCGGCTCCGCCGTTTCCGGCAACGGTATCTCAAAAGCGTTCAGGAAGCACGCGTTGGTCATGTACTGCCCTGCCAGCGCGATGAGGTCCACCGTCTGACGCACCCCGAACTGTGCTATGGCCGCATCGTGCGCCTCCTGCGATACGCGGTGCCCGCTCAGCATCTCCGTCACGAACCTCACGACAGTAGATTCGTCCGCCGCCATCGCGGGAAGCGGCGCGCGCTCGCGCATCGCGTCCACCAGTTCGGAGCTCACGCCGGCCTTCCGCGCCATGGGTGCGTGCGCGTTCCACACGTAGGGACAGTCCATCTGCCGCGCCGTCGCGAGGATGGCCAGCTCCTGCACGTGCTGCGGAAGCGTCAACTCCCAGCGAACGTAGTTGCTCAACGGGCGGCGTCGCAGCGCCATCTCCGGGCTCAGCGCCGCGACGGCCCCCGGGCCCAGCGGCACCTCCCCGCCGCTGTCGGCGATGAGCGCGTCGAACGCGTCGCGCAACTCCTCGGCTACGGCCTCCCGCGTTACCTCCGGAAGTCGAGTCATCACGCGCCTCCTTCCTTCTCGCGCTCTGCCTCGTGCAGCGCCTCGTGCGCGCGCAGTGTGGTCGGACGCACGTCGCGTCCCCGCTCTGTGCTGAGACTGATCGAGTTCAGCCACTTCACGTTCGCGCACGTGTCCACGTCCGCGGTGCCGCACGCAGCAGGGTCCGGGATGAGGAAGCGTACAGGACCGCCCTTGTCGTGCGGCAGCGGCTCGCCGTCCAGTGCATACAGCAGCAACGCCTGATCAATGACAGCCGCGAGCGGGATGCTCGCCGCGAAACCGCCCTCAGCCTCCAGCGTGAGGAACTCGGCGTCCGTCTGCACCGACGCCGCCTCAAGCACCGACGTGAAACGCACCGCCGACCCTTCCCGTCCGGGCGCGAGTGCGGAGACGTCGGCGACCTGTCCCGGCAGCGCCGCGAGGTCCGCGTGACTCAACTCCAGGGAACGCCCTACCAGTCCTGAAACGCTAACTGCCATCGCCTCATCCTCCTTCCTGATCGTCCTCGAACCACTCCGGCGGGACTCGCACCGCAACCATCTCGCCCGTTGCCGTCTCGACGCCTCCGGAGGACAGCGAGCAACTCACCAGCGCCTTGCGCCGCACCAGCTCAGTCACCCGTGCCCGCATCGTCAGCGGCTGGCCCAACGGCGTCGGCTTCTTGTAGGTCACGTGCAGCGACGCCGTCGCGTACCAGATGACCGGCCCGGAGCCGATCTCGCGTTCCTCGACCCTGTATGCCTCCGCGATAGCCGTCCAGATGCTGTGGCAGTCGATGACGCTGCCGATCATGCCTCCGTAGAGGATATGCCTCGGCCCCGCGGCAAACTCCGGGCGGGGCATCCACGTGCAAACCGTCTCGTCGCCGTCCCAGTAGCTCCGCAGCTTCAGACCGTCCTTCGCGCCCGGCCCGCAGCCCCAACAGTGGTTGCCGGCCAGCATGTCTTGAAACGCAACGTCGCTCACTGAGCACTCCTTACCGAAGAGGGAGGTCGCCCATAGTCTAAGGCAGTTGGCGCACCAACGGGGGCGTCCGCCGGTGCGCTAGAATGGGCGCGCCGTGGAACTGGAGCAGGGGATACACCAACTCACGTTCGGACGGGAGCCGCTGCCCGGTTTCCCACCGCCCAACGCCTACCTCGTGTTCGGCTCGGACACCGCAGTCCTCATCGACACGGGTTGGGAGAACGAAGACGACCACCGCGCCCGCGCCTCCTACATCCGTGAGGTGAACGCTCCGCCCGTCTCCGAGATCATCATCACGCACCGCCATCCCGACCACGGAGGCGGCGCATTGCACATGCACCGCGAGACCGGCGCTCCGCTCGCCTGCCATCCCAACGACCGCGAGGCCATCGAGAACGACCGCCTCCACGGCGAACTGCACGTCGCCGACGACCTGCAGCACGGCGACCGCCGCGAATTGGGCGGGCTTTCGCTCGAAGCCGTCTGGGCGCCCGGCCACACGTCGGGTTCGCTCGCCCTCTTCGCGCCGGAGCGCAAGGCGCTCTTCACCAGCGACACCGTCCTTGCGGTTTCGACCACCAGCATCGGCCCGCAGGACGGCAACCTCGCCGACTACATGCGGACTCTGGAGATGCTGAAGGACGTGGACGCCCGCATCATGTACACCGGGCACGGCGGGCCGGTGAAGCGGCCGAAGGTGCGGCTCACCGCCCTCATCAAGCACCGGCACGAGCGGGAACAGGCCATCCTGAACGCGCTGCGCGACGGCCCGCTCTCGCCCGCCGAACTCCGCGTGCGCATCTACAAGCGTCTCCCGCAGTCCCGCGAGCGCCTCGCCGAGCGGCAGCTCGTCACCACGCTCACCAAGCTCATCGAGGAGCAGGCGGTCGTCGCCGAAGAGAACGACCGCTACGCCCTGCGGTAGTGGAGGGCACGAGCGCCATGCGCATCCTCGGCGTCGACCCCGGCACCCGGACGATGGGCTACAGCATCCTCGACCTCGACGACGACGTGGACACGCCCCGATGCCTGGACTACGGCACCTTCGATGGCGGACGCTCGAAGGAGATCGCTGAGCGGCTCCACCTGCTGCTCGGCGAACTGCAGGCGCTCGCCGAACGCTGGGCGCCGGACCAGCTCGCGATAGAGGAGCCGTTCGTCGCGGCGGCGCGCGGCGCGAAGTCCGCTGTCGCTGTCGGACAGGCGCAGGCCGTCGCCCTCCTCGTCGCGGCGCGCGCCGGCATCCCCATCCACCGCTACTCCCCGGCGTCCGTCAAGAGCGCCGTCGCCAACTACGGAGCGGGCGACAAGGCGCAGGTACAGCGCTCTGTCCGTATCCTCCTGGGACTCGGCGACGGGCCGATGGCGGAGGACGCGTCGGACGCGATCGCCATCGCGCTCTGCCACGCGCAGGCCCTCCGCGCCGCCGAACGGGTGCGCGCCCGATGAGCATCATTGCCGGCGTCGAAGGCACGATCGAGGCGAAGCACGCCGACTCCGTCGTCGTACGGGTTGGGGGCGGCATCCTCCTGCGCGTCTTCGTCCCAGCGCACGACCTTGGCGGACTGCCCGGCGCGGACAGCCCCGTGCGGCTGCACACGCACCTCATCGTCCGCGAGGACGACCTCCAACTGTACGGGTTCGCCACCGAGCACGGACGACGCCTCTTCGAGATGCTGCTCGGCGTGAGCCAGGTCGGCCCGAAGGCCGCGCTCGCCGTGCTGAGCGTGCTGCCGCCTGAGGACCTCGCCACAGCCATCGTCGCCGGCGACGCCACCGCCATCAGCCGCGCGCCGGGCGTGGGCAAGCGCACCGCCGAGCGCATCATCCTCGACCTCAAGAGCAAGCTGGAGGACGAGATCGGCGCGCCGATGGTCACCACCGCGGGCGTCACAACGACAGCAGGCGCTGCGGGCGACCCTGCCCTGCAGTGGCTCATGGCGCTCGGTTACTCCGCCCTCGAGGCCCGGCAGGCGCTCGCCGCCGAGGATGGCGCAACGGACGCCCCCACCGACGAGCGCGTCAGGCGCGCGCTCCAGCGCATGGGCGGCGGCTGATACACTCGGAACGATCCATCGCCTGACCGAGGCTGGCGCTCATGCCATTCGACTTCCCCTACGACGACTGGGCCGACATCTACGATGCGGTCTACGCCGACCTCACGCACGACGTCGACTTCTACGTGGACCTGGCGCGCGGGTGCGGCGGCCCCGTCCTGGAACTCGGCTGCGGCACGGGACGCATCAGCCTCGCCATCGCAAGGGAGGGAGTCGCCGTCACCGGCATCGACATCTCGCCCCGGATGATCGCGGTCGCGCAGGAGAAGGCCGCGAAGCGCGGGCTCGCGGAGCGGTGCGTCTTCCAGTCAGGCGACATGGCGACCCTGCAACTCGCGGAGCGCTTCCCCCTCGTCGTCATGCCGTTCCGCTCCTTCCAGAGCATGCTTACGACCGAGGAGCAGCGGCAGGCCCTCGCCCGAGTGCGGGAACGGCTCGCGCCCGGCGGAGTCTTCGCGATGGACACGTTCAACCCGGACGTGAGCTCTCTCGTCGACGACGAGTCTTCCCGGCTCGCCTACCATCTGAAGGATGTCGAGCGCGAGAACGGCGGAACGCTCGTCGTCTGGGGGCAGAACGGTTGGGACCCCGTCACGCAGGTGAACGACGTCCGCCTCATCATCGAGGAGGTCAGCGACGAAGGCGTCGTGGAGCGCAGGCTGATGCGCGACTTCGAGCAGCGCTACACCTTCCGGTACGAGATGGAGCATCTGCTGGAGTTGTGCGGCTTCGATCTCGAGGCCGTCCACGGCGACTTCGACGGCGGGCCCGTCACCGGGGAGTCCGAAGACCTCGTCTGGGTCGCGAGGGCCTTTTAGGAGCGCGCCATGGCCGACTACTTCGACCGCATCACGGACAAGCAGGCCGACCTCATCCGGCAGGCGCCGCTCTTCTTCGTCGCCACCGCCGACCCCGGCCTCGAGCCCGGAGCGCACGGCGTCGGGGCGGTGAACCTCTCGCCGAAGGGCGGCGTGCCGCTTCACGTGCTGGACGAGCACCGCGTCGCATACCTCGACTACACCGGCAGCGGCAACGAGACCGCGCGCCACTCTACGGCGGGCGGCCCCATCACCGTCATGGTCTGCTCGTTCGACCGGGAAGACGCAGCCGTAGTACGTCTGTACGGCCATGCCACCGTGACGCCGGTCGCAGAGTCGCCGCTCGCCGACCAACTCCTCGCCTCGCCTGCGGACGACATCGCCTTGCCGGAGCGGCAGGCCATCGTGGTCGACGTCGAGAGCACCGTCACGAGTTGCGGCTACGGAGTGCCGGTGATGACGTTCGGCGCTCAGCGCACCGTGCGCGAACGCGGCCGCCGCTACAAGGTGCCCCGGAAGGCGTAGGGGAGAGCGCACTTTACACCCAACCCCTCCGTAGGCTAGTTTGGCGCCGTATCGGGTGGCGCTCAAGCGCCCTGGAGCGGGGGACTTACTTGACGACTCTCCTTGAAGTGAACGGCCTGCGCACGCACTTCTTCACGTCTGCCGGCGTGGTGAAGGCCGTGGACGGGGTCACCTTCGACCTCATGGAAGGTGAGTCGCTTGCCCTCGTCGGGGAGAGCGGCTGCGGCAAGAGCATCACCGCGCTCTCCATCATGCGGCTCATCCCCAGCCCTCCGGGGCGCATCCTCGGCGGGACCATCCGCTTCATGGGTGACGACCTCCTCGCGCAGGACGAGAGGACGATGCGCGACATCCGGGGCAACCGCATCGGCATGGTGTTCCAGGAGCCGATGACCTCCCTGAACCCGGTGCTCACGATAGGACGCCAGTTGGGTGAGGCCGTGCAGCGGCACCTCGGCTACGACGCGGACGCGGCGCACGCCCGGGCCTCGGAGCTGCTGGAGCTCGTCGGCATACCGGACGCCGCGAACCGGCTCCGCGCCTACCCCCACGAGTTCTCCGGCGGCATGCGCCAGCGCGTGATGATCGCGATGGCGCTCTCCTGCAACCCCAAGCTCCTCATCGCCGATGAGCCCACCACTGCGCTGGACGTCACGATCCAGGCACAGATCCTGGAGCTCATCCAGCAGGTGCAGCAGGAGCTGGGCATCGCCGTCATCATCATCACGCACAACCTCGGCGTCGTCGCGCGCTACGTCGACCGCATCAACGTCATGTACGCGGGCCGGATCGTCGAGCGCGGCACCCTCCACCAGGTGTTCGACGAGCCGCAGCACCCCTACACGAAGGGGCTGCTGGCCTCCGTGCCCCGGCTCGACAAGCCCAAGGGCGAGCGGCTCATCCCCATCGAAGGGATGCCGCCCGACCTGAGCAACCTGCCCCCCGGCTGCGCGTTCCGCGAGCGCTGCGCCTTCGCCGTCGACCGCTGCGCGGACGACGTGCCGGAGGTGCGGCACGTGCGCGGCGCAGCCGCCGAGCACCACGTCGCCTGCTGGGCGGCGGAGACGGAGAGCGCCGCATGACCACGACCTCCGCGGACTCCCCCCTCGTCGAAGTGCACCGGGTCAAGAAGTACTTCCCGGTCACCTCCGGCATCGTGTTCAAGCGCCGCATCGGCGAGGTCAAGGCCGTCGACGACGTATCGCTCACGATACAGCGAGGCGAGACGCTCGGCCTCGTGGGTGAGAGCGGCAGCGGCAAGAGCACGCTGGGGCGCTGCGTCCTGCAGCTGCATCAGCAGACCGAGGGCGAGGTCAGGTTCGACGGCGTGGAGATGAGCACACTGAGCGGCGGGGAGCTGCGCACCATGCGCAGGCGCATCAACGCCATCTTCCAGGACCCGTACTCGTCGCTCAGCCCCCGCATGACCGCCGGGGGCATCATCGGCGAGCCGGTCAGCGTGCACGGGCTGGTGCAGGGCAAGGCGCAGATGCGGGAGCGCATCCAGGAACTGCTGGAGGTCGTCGGGCTCAATCCGTACATGGCCGACCGCTTCCCGCACGAGTTCTCCGGCGGACAGCGCCAGCGCATCGGCATCGCCCGGGCCATCGCCGCGGAGCCCGAGTTCATCGTCGCCGACGAGCCCGTCTCCGCGCTCGACGTCTCGATACAGGCGCAGATCATCAACCTCCTGCAGGAGCTGCAGGAGCAGTTCGGGCTCACGTACCTCCTCATCGCGCACGACCTCTCCGTCGTCCGGCACATCTCGGACCGGGTCGCAGTCATGTACCTGGGACGGCTCATGGAGCTCGCGCCGTGCGATGACCTCTACGAGGACCCCCAGCACCCCTACACCAGGGCGCTGCTCTCCGCGGTGCCGGTGCCCGACCCCACCGTAGAGGAGGTCCGCGAGCGCATCGTGCTGCAGGGCGACATCCCCAGCCCGCAGAACCCGCCGGAGGGGTGCGTCTTCCACACGCGATGCCCCATGGCCGTCGACGAGTGCCGCGCCACCGTCCCTCCGCTCAAGGAGACGAGCCCCGGCCACTGGACCGCCTGCATCCGCGTCGGCCCCGGCGCCATCTAGCTCAGGCAGGCACCTCGAGCCCGTACAGCTTTGAGGCGTTGTCACGCAGCAGCCTGGCACGCAGGTCGGCGGGCCGGTTGCCCATGTCGCGGGCGACGATCTGCCCGGAGTCTGGCCACGTGGAGTTGCCGGGTAGTCGCTGGACCACATGCAGTTATGGGCGCCCCACCGGGAGAAGAGCCTGCCGCCCACCGCGTCGTAACTGCCTGATTGGTTAGCCGGAGGTCAAGGGGAAGGCCAGTTACCGCGCAAGCCTTGGTACTGCCGCCCGCGTCTGCCCCCATTCGCTTTGCGCATTTCACGATCGATGTCCAACGCCTGACGTTGGTACTGTTCGATGTTCCGCTGGCACTCCTGTGCATCTCTATCGAGTCGCCAGATCCAAAACGCTACCCGCAATGGCGTCAGTAGCAGGTTGAGCAGCATCCTCTTCATGGCTACTTCAGGCTCCTCTGACACCGTTCGACTTGAACAGCGACATTGACAGGTCGCAGGTCTGATGCTTAGCGCACGCGTACTCAGTTCCCTTTGGAATTGTAGCCTTGCACAACCCGTATTCCAATGCGCCCCCTCCCCAACCGCCCGCCTGCGCCCGACCACTGGACTCCACCCTACCCGGTGACGGAACCCCACCCTGTCCATCTCCGTTGATTGTCGGATTGCTGACACCCGCCCCTTTCGTGGTCGAGCCTTCACTCCGTACGCTGGTTGCATGACCATTCCTTCAGCCAGTAGCGGACCGATGAGACACGATGCAACGGAATGAACACCGGTGAGCGCCGCCAAACTTCAAAAGCATGGCAATCTTGAGATTCTTGATGCTTCGGAGCCCGGGAAGCAGGCCACAGCCATGGAAACGCTCCGATCAAGAATCTCAAGGATGCCAAACGGGTTGGGCGGTTTACTCGTAGAACTGGTATCAAGAGTGCCGGAATTCAGGCATGTTGGCATTCTTGATCACACAGGATCACCGTATCACTCCAAGGGGCTGCGAGGTCCCTGCCTACGCAGGAACGACCGAGCCCGCCACATGCCTGACCGCTTTCGGTTAAACTGATACCTCACAGTTCCTGTTCTCGGAGCGACGCATGACTACCCGCCAGCGCAAGTCCCCCCTCCGCTATGACCCGCGGGAGATCGACCGCAAGTGGCAGCAGCGATGGGCCGACGACAAGCTCTACCAGGTGAATGACGGCGACCCTCGCCCACGGTGGTACGCCCTCACGATGTACCCCTACCCCTCCGGCGACCTTCACATCGGCCACTGGTACGCCATGGCCCCGTCCGACGCTCACGCCCGCTTCATGCGGATGCGCGGCTACAACGTCCTCCACCCCATGGGGTTCGACGCGTTCGGCCTCCCGGCGGAGAACGCCGCCATCAACCGGGGCGTCCACCCCGCGCGCTGGACGATGGGCAACATCGAGCGCATGCGCGATCAACTCCGCTCCATGGGCACGGTCTACGACTGGGACAGGGAGGTCGTCACCTGCGATCCGGACTACTACGTCTGGAACCAGTGGTTCTTCCTCAAGATGTACGAGCAAGGCCTCGCCTACCGAACATCCGCCCCCGTCAACTGGTGCCCCACCTGCCAGACCGTCCTTGCCAACGAACAGGTCGTCGACGGCAAATGCGAGCGCTGCTCCTTCGTCGTCATCCGCCGCGAGATGGAACAGTGGTTCCTCCGCATCACCGACTATGCCGACGAACTGCTCGATTTCTCCGGCGTCGTCGACTGGCCAGAACGCATCAAGACGATGCAGACGAACTGGATCGGCCGCAGCGAGGGCGTCGACATCTCGTTCGACATCTCGGAGTACGGCCTCGACGAGCAGAACATCACGACCTTCACGACGCGCATCGACACCATCTTCGGCGTCACGTTTGTCGTCCTTGCACCGGAGCACCCGCTCGTCGAGCGTCTCACGACGCCGGAGCAGCGCGGCGCTGTTGAGGCGTACGTCGCCCGCGCCCGCGAGGCCACGGAGATAGACCGCCTCTCCGTCGAGCGTGAGAAGACCGGCGTCTTCACCGGCTCCTACGCGGTCAACCCGCTCAACGGCGACCGTGTGCCTATCTGGGTGGGCGACTACGTGCTGCTCACCTACGGCACCGGCGCGGTGATGGGCGTCCCCGCCCACGATTCCCGCGACTTCGATTTCGCGCTGAAGTACGGGCTGGAGATCCGCGTCGTCGTCGCGCCGCCGGGATGGGACGGCGCACCGCTCCGGGAGGCGTGGGTCGAGAAGAGCGGTTCGCAGGTCAACTCCGGTCAGTTCAACGGCATGCCGAACGCCGCCGGGTACGAGGGGATCGCCGACCACGTCGAGCAGCAGGGCTGGGGCAAACGCACCGTCGGCTACCGGATGCGCGACTGGCTCATCAGCCGCCAGCGCTACTGGGGCACGCCCATCCCCATCGTCTACTGCAGCAAGTGCGGCGCGCAGCCCGTGCCGTACGACCAGCTCCCGGTGGTGCTGCCGGACGACGCCCAATTCAAGCCGACCGGCGAGTCGCCGCTCCGCTACCACAACGGCTTCCTGCACACGACCTGCCCCAGCTGCGGCGGCCCCGCAACCCGCGAGACCGACACGATGGACACGTTCGTGGACTCGTCGTGGTACTTCCTGCGCTACGTCAGCCCGGACTTCGCCGAGGGCCCCTTCGACCCCTCACGCGTCGGCTCGTGGAACCCGGTCGACCAGTACACCGGCGGCGCGGAGCACGCGGTGATGCACCTGCTCTACGCTCGCTTCTTCACCAAGGCCGTCCGCGACCTCGGCCTCATCGACTTCGGCGAGCCGTTCCTCCGCCTCTTCAACCAGGGCGTCGTGCTCTCCGACCACATGAAGATGAGCAAGAGCCGCGGCAACGTCGTCGCGCCTGACGAGTACGTGCAGGAGCTGGGCGCGGACGTCGTGCGCCTCTACCTGATGTTCATGGGCCCGTGGGAGGGCGGCGGCGACTGGAGCGACTCTGGCATCAACGGCGTCGCCCGCTGGGTGAACCGCTTCTGGGACCTCTGCCTGCGGGACACCGGCGCGCTGCCTGAATCCGAGGGCGCCTCCGACCGCGCAGTCATCCGCAAGACGCACCAGACCATCCGCGCCGTCATCGAGGGGCTGGAGCGCTTCAAGTACAACACCGCAATCGCGGCGATGATGGAACTCACCAACGAGATGGGGCCTGCCTACGACGCCGGCGCTGTCTCCCGCAGCGCGTGGAACGAGGCTGTCGAATCGCTGCTCCTGCTGCTCGCACCGATGGGGCCGCATCTCGCGGAGGAGCTGTGGGAGCACACGGGGCACGCCTACAGCGTCCACAACCAGCCGCTGCCGGAGTGGGACGACGAGCTCGCCGCCATCGAAGAGGCGACGCTCGTGGTGCAGGTGAACGGCAAGGTTCGCGACCGCATCGCCGTCCCCGCCTCGATCAGCGAGAGCGATGCCAAGGAGGCCGCGCTCACCTCGCAGAAGGTGCTCGCCTGGACGGACGGCAAGAGCGTGGACAAGGTCGTCTTCGTGCCCGGCCGCTACCTCGTCAGCGTCGTCGTCAAAGGCTAGCCACCGGGGGGGCGTCCACGATGAACCCCATCGAACGCCGCAGGTTCCAGATGCTGGTGCGAGGGATGCTCCCCGCTCCGTTCGTCTACGTCGCCGTCGCGGTGATCTACTTCGCACTCGTCGACAGCGAGCCGTTCTTCGGGACGCGGCTCGCGACCATCGTGGCTGTCACGACCGGCATCGCCGTGCCCATCGCCGCCCTCCTCGTGACGGCGAACGCCCTCGCGACGGAACGGCCTCCCGCCCGGCTCGCGCAGACGCTCCTAGTGCTGGCGCACGCTCCCGGCATCGTCGGGTTCGTCCTCACGGTGGGGGCGGACCAACTCTGGTACAGCCTCGCTCTCGGTGCGGAGGGGTTCGTCATCCTGCTCGTCATCCGCGCCCGGCTGGGCGGGTAGCGCCTCTCCTACTCAGGGCGCAGCATCCAGACGCGGGCGAACGGGTGCGGGTCGGAGGTCTCGGCCTCGACGGTCATCCCCGACTGCGCGAACACCCAGCGCCAGTCGTCCAGTGTGTACTTGTTGTGGACACGGAACTGCTCCAGCGCCCGTTCGTAGCGCGTCTCCTCGGGCTCGCCCGGCTCGATCAGCCTGCGCTCGACGTATTCCCGCATCGGCTGGCGGAACCAGTCGAACAGCAGCATCCGCCCGTCCGGCTTGAGCACGCGCGCGACCTGCTCCCGCAGGAACGAGAACGGGTCGTCGAACCCGTGCAGCACCGCCGCCATCGTGAGCAGGTCGACCGACCCGTCGTCGTACGGCAGCGGCGAACTCTCCACATTCGCCAGCACCAGCGCCGGCACAGGCCCGGCGTAGTCGAGCGTGCGGGCGTTCTCGACCATCGCCTCGTTGGCATCGACGCCGTGCAGCGTCGCATCCGGCAAGCGTTCGGAGAGGTCGCGCAGGAAAAGACCGGGGCCGGGCCCCACGTCCAGGATGACCGGCGCGGGCGGTAATGCAGGCGCGACCTGCTCGTCCCAGAAGCGCCAGAAGCCGTCGTTGAAGCGGAGCGTGTACCGCTCCAACTGGCGCCGCAGGGCCCGTTCGTCGCGCTGCGTCATCGCGGCACCCCCGCGAGAGCAACGTGGCTGGTGCGCGGGTGCGCCTCGCCGACGAGGTCGAACCCGGCTTCCGCCAGCAGCCATCGCCACTCGTCCAGCGTGAAGCGGTTGTGGTACGGCTGGAGGCCCATCAGCGCCGTGGGGTTGTCGCCGAACCCGCCCCGGTTCTCGATGTAGGCCGGGAGCGCCTGCCGCTTCCAGTCGAACAGCAGGTACACCCCGCCGGGCCGGAGCATCCGGCGCACCTCGGCGAACAGCACCAATGGGTTGTCGAGGAAGCAGACCACGTTCGCGCTGATGCAGAGGTCGAGCGACGCATCCTCCACCGGATACGGCGCGTGGTTCAGATCGTGCAGCGTGAACGACGGTGCGACGGTGGCGTAGTCGAGCCCCTTGGCGTTCGCCAGCATCGCCTTGGACACATCGATGCCGCGCAGCGTCGCGTCAGGCAGACGGGACGACAGCTCCTGCAGCAGCAGCCCGGCGCCGCAGCCGAGGTCGGCGATGGCGGGAGCGTCGCCGGTGCGCGTGCGCACCTGGGACTCGAAGAACTCCCAGAACGCGAGCGGGTAGCGGCGTCCGAAGTCCGACGACATCCGCTCCACCATCGCGCTCTGGTCCCAGCGGGAACCGGAGGTGGTCATGGGCTGGCTACGCCTCCATGTTGACCGTGACGCCCTGCTCCTTGAAGACGTCGCTGCCGGCCTGCATGGCGTTGAACGCGGCAGGCAGCCCGGCGTACGGGATCGCCTGCATGAACACCTCCGCTATCTCCTCCGGCGTGATGCCGAGGTGCAGGGCGTAGCGGGTGTAGGCCACAACCTGCGGCGTGCGCCCCAGCGCCGTCATCATCCCCAGAACGATCATGCAGCGCGTCCTGAGATCGATGCGCTCACGCGACCATATCTCGCCGAAGTTGAAGCCGATGACGAAGTCCTCCAACCCGGGCACCATGTCCAGCCCGGCGGCGTTGCCGGTGCTCCGCGAGCCCTCCGATCCGCTGATAGCCTTCCGTACCGCGCGACCGCGCGCCTTGCTCTCCTCCGCCTGGTGCAGCGTCATGGGCAGTCCTCCTGTTCAGTGAACGTGTGACGTGGGATGTCAGCGGCGCGATGCTACACGAGACGGCGCCCCTTCGGTGCGTCAGGAGAGCGAGAACGTCGAGCCGTTCGGCCCGCGCGAGACCTCGATGCGCACTGGGAACGCCTCCTTGATGTCGTCCATGTGCGTGATGACGAGGATGCGCTGGAACCGGTCCTCGATGGCCTGGATGACCTCCAGGATGCGGTCGCGGCCCTCGGCGTCCTGCGTGCCGAACCCCTCGTCGATGAAGAGCGTGGGCAGCGGCGCTCCCGCCCGCCACGCGAGCACCTTGCTGAGGGCGATGCGGACGGCGAAATCGATGCGGAAGCGCTCGCCGCCGCTGAACATCTCGTAGGCGCGCGAGCCGAGCTCGTCCGCGATGACGATCTCCAGCGTCTCGACCGCGTCGCCGCCGGTCCTGCGCTCGCGTTGTGTCTCCAGCTTCAGCGTCATCCTGCCATCGGTCATGCGCCGCAGCAGGTCGTTCGCCTCGTCCTCCAGACGGGGGATGGCAGCCTCCATCAGGAGCGCCTGCACGCCTCCCTTGCCGAAGGCGAGTGCAAGCTCGGTGAAAGCGCCCACCTCGTCAGTCAACACACTTCGCTGCGCCTCCGCCTGCGCGAGGTCGGCAGCAGCCTGCTCGATCTGGAGCATCTCGTTCTCCAGCGAGCCCTTGCGCGCCTGCAGCCCATCGCGCGTCGCAGAAGCGACCCGCAGTTCTTCCTCGACCTGCCCTCGCTGGGCGGTCCACGACGGCAACTCCGCCAGTTCCTCCGCTATCGCCGCGCTCGCCTGCTCGGCGCGGGCGGCATCGGTCGCCGCCTCCGATGCTCGGACGCGCGCCCGGTCGAGGGCTGCCGCATCGTCGGTCATGCGCTCGCGCGCCGTGGCAAGCGCCTGCCGCTCCTCCTCCCAGTGGACGAGCTCCTGCACCCGGGCCTCAGCCGCGCTGAGCGCCGCCGGATCGAACGAGAGCGCCGTCAACTGCTCCCGCAGCCCTCGTGCCGCTGCCTGCTCATCCTGCGCGTAAGCGCCGTTCGCCAGCGCGGCCTCGTTCTCCCCCAGCAGCGGGACCGCCTGCTTCAGCTGTTCTGCGGCCCGTTCGGCCTCCTCCCGCTGCACGTTCAGGCGGCTCTGCTCTTCCGCGATACGTTGCTGCTCGACGGCCAGTTCGCCCTGGGCGCGCTCCGCCCCTGCCGCAGCCCGGGTCGCCTGTTGCTCCAGCTCCTCCGCACGCTGCTTCTGCGCAGCGTACCGGTGCCGCAAGGCTGTTCTCTCGCTCTCGTAGGACGCGCGTATCCGCGCGACGCCGTCAGGCCCGAGTTCGCTGTTGCAGAGCGGACAGGTTGCGCCGTCGGTATGCTCGTGGTCGAGCATACCGAGTTTGCCACTCAACTCCCTGCCGCTCCTTTCCACCTGTTCGTTGTCGCGACGGAGGGTCTGTACCTCCAGCACGAGTTGCCGGTGAGATTCCTCAGCCTGCGCAACCTCGTTCCGACGGTTCTCCATTGCCGCCAGCCGCGCCGTCAATTCGTCCTGCTGCCTCTGGATGGAGGGCAACGATCCGGCCCTCGGCGTGAGTTGCGTATCGATGTGCTGCCGCTGCGTCTGGATGTCGCTCTCCAGACGAGCGCGTGCCTGCCCTATCGCATTCTCGACCGGCGCAAGCTGCGTCTGCAGCGTGAGCGCCTGCTGCGCTGCGTCCGTCAGCAACCTCACGCGCTCGCGCGCCTCCCGCAACGCAGCAACTCCCTGATCTATCTCACCTGAGCGCTCAATGGTGTGCTGCCAGCCAACGAGACGCTGGTTCAGGTCTCCGGCCTCAGCCTCTTCCTCCGCCTGCCGCTGGCGCGCGCGGCGGGCCTGTGCATCCTGTTCCTCTCGCTCCGCCTGCCGACGCTCGAGGTGGGCCACCTTGTCGCGGAGGAGTTGCAGCCGATCGGCGAGGCCGTTCACGGACGCTACCGCCTCGGCGAGAGCACGCTCCGCATCGGCCAGCCCGGTGCGCGTCTCTTCCGCTTTCGCGGCGCGCTCGCGCAGGCGGTCGACGTTGAGGGCGTTGGCGTCGAGCTTCGCGCGTGCGTCGCGTCCACGGAGGCGTGCGCGCTCCGCGAGCTCGTCGTACCGTCCGAGACCGAGCACCCTGGCCAGCACGTCCTTCCGCACGCCGGGAGTGGCCATCGTGAACTCGTCGGCGCGTCCTTGAACGAGGAAGGCGCTGTTCACGAATGTGCCGTAGTCCATGTTGATGATGCGCTCGATCTTCCCTTCCGTCGCCCGGATGGTGTCTTCGGTGATGGCGTGAAAGTCCCCACCGGCAGTCTGCACCGCGAGCTCCAGCGAACTCTGCGGATTGCGCCTCGCCTGGGAGTAACGACGCGATACGCGGTAGCGCTCGCTACCGACATCGAACACCAGCTCAACGCGCATCTCGGTCTGGCCGTGGTGAAGGAGTTGCTCGTGCCGCTGGCCGCGCGCCTTCCCCCAGAGCGCCCACGTAATGGCGTCCAGGAGCGCGGACTTGCCGTTGCCGTTCGGCCCGCACAGGCACGCGACGCGGACGCCGTCCAGATGGAGCGTTGGAGCGGCGTCACGGTAGGAGAGGAAGTTGGAGAGTGAGAGGCTTATCGGGAGCAATGCAGCCTCGCGCCGGCGGGGATGGTGGGATTCTAGCAGCGCGGCCCGGCGCTACGGACGCCAGCCCGCCTCCCGTGCGAGGCGTTCCAGTTCCCCAACCTCGTCGATGACGGCGACCCGGTCCAGGAACTCGGCGAGGCTGGCTGAATCGGCGCGTATCGTGCGTAAGTGCACCTCGATGGGATTCCCTTCTGGTGCAGCCGAGCTGTCCGCGTACGTCCCATGGAACGCAAACCACGCCGTGTTCAGCTTGCGGATGCTGTGGCCCTGTTCCACGAACTCGAGACGCCGCTCTTCAAGGTACGCCTCCGCCTCCGGCACCTTCCCGTCTTCCAGCAGCGCCTCCAATTGCTCGCGCGTCTGCCGCATCTCGTACCGGAAATCGAACACGCCCGGCTCCGGCGTGGGCCGGGGTTCTCCCGCCCTGGGCGGTTGCCAGGGCTCCCGCGTCACCACCTCGCCGGTGAGCAGTTCGAGCGCCCTGTCGCTCAATTCCTCCGCAGCGATATTGGCAACGGTCTCGTTCACGCTGGTGAGTTCGCCCCCAGCGAACCATGCGCGCCCCAGCGGGTGGAAGATGAGCCAGTGGTGGACCCACTCGTGGCTGGCAACCGACAGCGCACCATGGAGCGACGTATCCGGCGTTACCTGCGCGGGATACGTCGCCACTCCGCCGATGCGGGCAACGATCGCCGAGATGTTGTCGTCCAGCGATTCCACCTTACGCTCCAAGGCGTCCTGCTCCGGAAGGCTGATGTCGGAGGTCAACAGCCGGTCGTCCAGCCGCACGATAGCGTCTCGCGGAGAGCGCACCAGCACGTGTCCGCCCGCCTGGAACGCAAAATCCACCGGGGGCCAGCGCACGGGACCGAACCGCGCGATGACGCCCAGGTCATCGGCGGCCTGCGAGATTGCTCCTTCCAGCGTCTCCTCAACTACCGACGAGAGCTCCGCGCGACGGTGCTCCCGACGCGCCCGCTCCTCCTCCAACGACGCTATCTCTCTGTCCGAAGCCCCACCGGCGAGCGCACGCTGTGTGTCTCTGCGCAACGAACCCAGTTCTTCACCGACCCTGAAGAACTCACGCACTCGCTCCAATCGGTCTTCGGCGTCGGGCGTGCTGAAGATGCCCACGGCCAGGTGGAACCACTTGTCGGTGAAATGGGTTATCTCCCACCGCACCAGGTCCTGCTCGTATGGAGCAGACGTGCGGTGCAGCTGGCTGATGGAGTCGCCGCGCCCTATGACGGCGGTGATGAGCAGCAGCGCCGCCAGCGTCCACAGGGCCAGCATGTAGTTCCTTGTCAGCACGCGCATCGACCAGCCTTGTCCTCATGTTTGAACGCCTACGGCTGTTCTGCCGGTTCTGCGTTGCACGTTCACGGCCGGATAACTATTATGCGCTGCACAACCCACTCCGGCGTTAAGGGGAGGCGCCTATCGTGGACCAATTCACGACGCAGCAGATCCGCAACGTAGTACTTCTGGCGCACTCAGGTGCAGGCAAGACGTCGCTCGCAGAGGCGATGCTCCACTCGACCCAGGCCATCAACCGCCCGGGACGCGTCGAGGACGGCAACACCGCCTCCGACTTCGAGCCCGAAGAGCAGCGCCGGCAGACCAGCCTGCAGCTCGCTGTACTCCCGTGCGTGTGGAAGGGCGTGAAGATCAACGTGATCGACACCCCCGGGTACGCGGACTTCCTGGGCGAGACAGTGTCCGCGTTGCGCGCCGCCGACGCCGCGGTGATAGTCCTCTCCGCTCCCAGCGGCGTGGAGGTCGGCGCCGAGATTGCGTGGCAGCGCGTCCGCGAGTTGGGCATCCCCACCATCGTCTTCGTCAACAAGATGGACCGGGAACACGCCGACTACGAGAGCACGATGGCGCAGGTCCGCACAGCGTTCGGGAGCCGGTGCGCGCCCATCAACCTGCCGATCGGTGCGGAGTCCTCTTTCAGCGGTGTCGCAAGCTGCGTCACGGGGAACGCGCCCGCCGGGATGGAAGACGCCATCGCAACTGCGAAGGACCAGCTTGGTGAGGCCGTCGCGGAAACCGACGACGACCTCACGATGAAGTTCCTGGACGAAGGCGAACTCAGCGACGATGAGATAGCCCAGGGGCTGAGCATCGGTGTCCGGTCCGGGCAGACCGTCCCCGTGCTGGCAGGCTCTTCGACAACCGAGTTGGGCATCGGGGAGCTGATGGACGCCATCGTAAGCTACGTACCCTCCCCTGCCGACGCACCCGCCATGAAGGCAACGAAGGGCGGCTCAGACGTAGAACTGACCGCCGACCCGAACGGCCCGCTCGCTGCATTCATCTTCAAGACGACCGCCGACCCATTCGTCGGCAAGCTCTCCTTCTTCCGAGTGATGAGCGGGACGCTCTCCGCGAACAGCGAGGTGTTCGACAGCGGATCGGGCGAGTCCGAGCGCATCGGGCAGGTGTTCGTTCCGGTTGGCAAGAAACAGGAGAGCGTGCCGAGCCTCGCTGCGGGCGACATCGGCAGCGTGTCGAAGCTGGCGCATGCCGTCACCGGGGACACGCTCACGTCCAAGGCGGACGCAGTATCGCTGCCCCGAGTGGAGTATCCGGAGCCCGTCTTCCGCATCGCGGTGCACCCCAAGAGCAAGGCGGACCTGGAGAAGCTCTCCTCATCACTCGCGCGGCTCACCGAAGAAGACCCGTCACTGGTCCTCAACCGGGACCAGGCGACAGCCGAACTGGTCATAGCGGGCCAGGGCAACACGCACGTGGAAGTGATGGCAGAGCGCGCAAAGCGGAAGTTCGGCGTCGAGTTGGAGCTCGCGGCCCCACGCGTAGCGTACCGCGAGACCATCTCCCGCATCACGAAAGTCGAATACAAGCACAAGAAGCAGACCGGAGGCCACGGGCAGTACGGGCACGTGCTGCTTCGGCTGGAGCCCCGCAGCAGGGGCGAAGGGTTCGAGTTTGCCTCTGAGGTCGTAGGCGGGAACGTGCCGCGTGAGTACATCCCTGCCGTAGAGAAGGGCATACAGAAGACGATGGAGGAAGGCGCGCTCGCGGGCTTCCCCATCGTGGACGTGAAAGTCGTCCTCACGGACGGGAGTTCGCACTCCGTGGACTCGTCCGGCCAGAGTTTCGAGATAGCCGGCAGCATGGCGATGAAGAAGGGAGTCGTGGAAGCCTCCCCCACGTTGCTGGAGCCGGTGATGCGCATGGCCATAGAGACGCCGGAGCAGTTCGCCGGCGCGGTGGTCAGTGACCTGAATACACGGCGCGCGCACATATCGGGCATGACCCCGGTGGGCGGCGTCGCACACATCGAGGCCGAAGTGCCCCAATCGGAGGCGCAGCAGTACTCCACCCACCTGCGCGCACTCACCCAGGGACGCGGAACGCTCTCCATGCAGTTCGACCATTACGGCGAGGTTCCGGCGCACCTGACTCCGAGGATAGTGGAGGAGTCACAGGAGCTGGCCAAGGCTTAACTGCCTCAGGCCGTTTTCGCTTTCGCGCCCTGGGCAAGCTGAGGGCGCCGCCTTCCGTTCTCCCCCGGCGGACAAGGCATCTGGACAACTGGCGAAGGAGCATGCCTATGCGAGGAGTGATCCTGGCCGCCGGGGACGGCGGCAGACTCAGGCCATTCACGTATCGGACGCCGAAGCCGCTCATCCAACTGAGAGAGCGACCGCTCATCTGGTACCCGCTCACGGCCATGGCCACGGCGGGCATCCGGGAGGTCGGTGTCGTCGTGGGTTACCGCGCTGAGCAGATCGTTGAAGGGCTCACTGGATGGGCGCCGAACGGCGTGCGCCTGGAGTTCATCCACAACCCCGAGTTCGAAGGCGGCAACGCGGTCTCGGTGCGCGCCGCGCGGGAATTCGCCGGAGCTGAACCTTTCATGCTGGCGATGAGCGACCACATCATCGAACCCGGCGTTGCCGTCCGGTTGATGGAAGAGTCGGAGCACCCGGCGATGCTCGGGGTTGACTCGGCTGCCTGCATGGAGAGTCAGTTGAGCGATGCCACCAAGGTGCTCGTGGACGACGACGGGTTCCTCCGGAGGATCGGCAAGGGGCTGCGGCGGTGGAACGCCGTGGACATCGGCGTCTTCGTGTTCCAGCCGTCCGTCTTCGCCACCCTGGACCGCCTCTATGCGCGGGTAGGTTCAGCGTTGGAGTTGAGCCGCGTGATGCAGCACCTGGCAGGCACGCGCGGCGGGGTCACGACACGCGACATCGAAGGCCTCTTCTGGACGGACATCGACACCCTTGCGGATTTCAAGAGCGCGTATGACCACCTCTGCTCTGCCGAAGACGTCCCCGTATGATGGGGTTGTTCGCACGCACTCCATGCTGAACGGCTGCACGACAACCCGCATCTTCTGCCGTCTCAACTGTCCGCCGGGCCGACGCACGAGGCCGGACCACCGTGTCTCGTTCGCTGACGAAGACGAGGCAGCCTCGGCGGGGTATCGCCCGTGCCGCGTCTGCACGCCGCTGGACGGCCCGCCCGGCCCCTGGGTGAGCAAGCGGCAACAGCGTTAGGACAACCCCCGCTCCCGTCGCGCCTCCTCCGGAGTGAGGATACCTGCCTGCACCAACGCCACCTGCCGCTTCGTGCGCTCGCTCTCCGTCTCCGACAGCGCTTCGACCTGCGTGAGGTCGAATGCCACGGACAGTCCCCGCCCCGAGGGGCCGAGCCTCGGCATCAGCCCCTCGTTGATCGCACCCGCGAGGAACGTCAGCTCCGGCACCATCGTCTTCTCCCAGAACATGCGGCGCGCCTCCCGCACGTTGTTGAGCGTCGCGTGGCTGAAGTCCTCGAGCAGCGGCAGCGGCACGCCGTACACGCGGGCGACGCCCTCCAGGCTCCACCGCAGCCCGGCGAGCCACTCCATGTCCCGCTGGTTCAGCCCCAGCCGCTGCACGTCCCAGCCGTCGCCGGTGACGAGCGGGTGATGCGCGCGGGATGGTCCGGCATGGCGCGCCTCCAGCTTCGAGTAGAACTCCGTAATCTGGCTGTCGGTGACGGGCCCGCTCGCCCGGAAGACGAGGTCCTGCGGCTGCGCGCCGTTGCGGAAGAACTCGCGGTTGAACCGCAGCGCGTCCATTCCCATGTCGGCGGTGAGCCGGGCGGCTGCCATGGGCGCGAACCCCGCGAACTCTTCCAGCGGGTTGAAGTAGCGGAACCAGACCACCTCCTCTGGCAGCAGCGCAGTCTCCCGTCCCCGCTCTTCGTAGACGAACCCCGCCACGTAGCGGTCAGGGTCTCTGACGACCCGTACGCGGTCAGGCCGAAGCGTCCATATCTCGTCCGGCATCGCTGAGGAGGAGGCGCCCTTGGTCCGCCCGAGGTACCAGAAGGCCGCTCCCCAGAGGCAGAGATAGGTCTCTGTCGCAATGAGCAGGTCGCTCCTGCTCCACCAGCCGTTGACCGTATCGAGCAGCCGCTGCGCCGGGTGCTCCGGCCCCACCCAGCGCCATGCGCCCGAGGCGTCGACCTCACGCACCTGCAGCGGAGGGCGCGATGCCGCCTCCGCGCGGAGCTTCACTGCCGCGTATACGTCGGCGCTCCTCGCGTAGTACTCCCCGTAGCCTGTCGACTGCCACTCCTGCCCCACACCCCTGTCGGGCGCAAGCGTCCGCAGCGACGCGGCAAGCGGTGCGTTTGCCCGCCGCACAGGCGCGATCCCGTCCATCACTTCCCGCAACGTCCTGAGCATCCTCGTCCTCCTCGCTCATGATTATGGCCAGCAGCCGGTCATAGAACGCGAAAAGCCCCGGTCTCTCTCAAGACCGGGGCTCTCCCCGATGCATCTCTTGTCCCTGTCCGCTGCTGCCTACACCATGCTAAGCGGCGGGCGTTGGAACGCGCAACGGGCTGATGTCACGTTGACAGCCCGACGGCCACCGCTCCTGTGCGGCCTACGGCGAAACGCTCTCCTTCAGGAGGCGACGCCTGTCCGTACGCATCGCGCCCCCAGCACACGGCCGTCCCGTCCAGTTCCAGCGCACAGGTATGCAGGGACCCGCTGCTGATAGCGGCGTAGCGCGCGTCCGGGTCCGGCGGCGAAGATTGCCCCTGGCTGTCGCTGCCCCAGCAGACGGCGGCGCCGTCCGCCCTGAGCGCGCAGGTATGCCTCGTGCCGCTGCTGATGGCACCGAACGTCATCCCCTCCGGTGGCGATGCCTGCCCCATCTCGTCCGAACCCCAGCACACGGCCCTGCCCTCGGTGTCGATGGCGCAGGTGTGCAGGCCACCGGCGCTGATGGACGTGAAGATCATGCCCTCCGGAGGCGCAGTCTGCCCGTAACGGGAGTCACCCCAGCAGACGGCCGAGCCGTCCCTGCGAAGCGCGCAGGTGTGCTGGCCGCCGCCGCTGATAACGTCGAACCGCATATTCGGCGGTGGCTCGGCCCGCTTCAGACCATCCCAGTAGTCCGGATCGGTGCTCACGGGGGTAGGAGTTGGTACGCCCGCAAGCACGGGACCATTGCTCCCCCAGCAGATGGGCGCGTTGTCGCGACGGATGGCGCACGAGTGAAGTGTGCCACTGTCCACGTCGACAAAGAAATCGCCGATCCCCGGGGTATTGCGAGCGAGGGGCGTGGACTGCCCCTCGCTGTCGTCGCCCCAGCAGAGCAGCGTGAGGTCGTTCCGGAGTCCGCAGGTGTGGAAACCACCCGTACTGATGGACTTGAACAGCAACTCCTCTGGCGGAAGCGGCTCGTCGTCCTCGTCCTTGAGGTCCTCGGGCGAGGACTGACCATAGACGTCGCTGCCCCAGCATACGACGGTCATGTCGGGGCGGAGCGCACACGTATGGTCGGCATTGCTGCTCAGGGTCGTGGGCTGATTGCGTCGGGAGAAGGTGGAATCGTGAGGCGGAGGATCGCTGGCGGGCGATTCGAGCGTCCACGTACCGCAGCCGAGCGAGGTGATGATTGCCGCGTCGGTGGGCAGGATCGCCACGCGCAGCACCCCGCTGTTCGCCGAGCCGGAGGCGATGACTTCTCCCTCGCGTGCTCGAACGTTATGCGCGCGGAGCCATTCGCAGTTCCCGGTAAGCCTCTGGCTCACATACACACCGGGGACGATGTCGACGGCCACGCGCCACCTGCCCGGCCTGAACGCTGTCCACGGCTTGGGAGGGACAGGAGTGGGCGTGGCAGTGGGGATGGGCGTTGACGTCGGTCTCGCTGTCGGCGTCGGTGTGAGGGTCGGTGGAACGAGAGTAGGGGTCGCCGTCAGGGCGGGAGGCGCGGTCGGAGCCGGCATCGGCGTGGGTGTGACCGTCGGAGGGACAGGAGTGGGCGTCGGTTCCGGCATCGGAGTCGAAGTCGGCGTAGGAGTCGCGTCCTCACTCGTCAGGGTAGGCTCCGGCGTATCCGTCGGCGGCGGAGGAGTCGGCTCGGTCGACCTGCACGCCGACAGAACGAGAAGCACCGCGCACAAGCCTGCGAGCGCGGTGAATAGCACTGGACGCCGCGAGGCAACGGCCGCGAGGCGCACGATGGGGAGCGTGCGTGTAAGCAACATGACCCTCAAGGAACATTAGCGACGCCGTTCCCCTCAGTCAACGAGACAGCGCGGCCTGTTACACTCAACCGGGCCGGGACCAACCGGCGACACGTGCGTCCCTCGCCATCCGGGCGTGGGACGCTTGTCTGCGTCTATCGAAGTTACGCGGAGGGGTTCCTTGAGTCTCACGGGACTGCACGACATGCTGAGACAGGCGTCGGCCTACAGGCGCACGGTGGATGCGATGGTACCCGGCGGCGCTCACGCCGCAGTGGCGCCGGATGCGGCGAAGCCGCTCGTGATCGCGGGGCTCTGGCGCGACCTCGAACGCCCGATGATGGTGCTGTGCCCCCACCCGGACGACGCGCGGCGCCTGCTCGACCAACTGGAGGTGTACTGCGGCGAAGACGCACCACTGCTGCACTTCGCGGAGGCGGAAGTGCTGCCCTACGAGCGGCTCTCGGTGGAAGCTGGCACGATGCACGAGCGCATCCGTGCGCTGGGGGCACTGCGCGGGACAGATGGTCCGCCACCATTGATCGTCGCCTCGGTCACGGGCATCCTGCAGAAGACGCTCCCTCCCGCCGTGCTTCGTGATGCGGCGCACACCATAACGCGCGGCCAACGGCTCGCCGTCGAACCGATGTTGGAGCACTGGGCGCGGATGGGCTACGCCGTCGGGCCTCTGGTTGATCACCCGGGCGCCGCCGCCCGGCGCGGCGGCATCGTCGACGTCTACGGTCCGGGCCACGACCGGCCGGCCCGGATAGACCTCTGGGGCGACGAAGTCGATTCCATCCGGGAGTTCGACGCGAACACGCAGCGCTCCGGGGAGCACCTGCAGTCAATCACGGTGCTTCCTGCCGGAGAGGCGCTCCCTTCCCTGGCCGACCACGCCCGTATCGACGAACTCATCCGCGGCCTCGACTTCGCCAACACCGGCACGTCAGAACGCGACCGCATCCAGGACGAACTGGCCGACCTGCTCGCAGGAGTGTCGATGGACAACGCCTCGTTCTACGCGGGCTTTCTCCTGCAGCACACGCTGCTCGATCACCTGCCGGAGGACGTCGTCGTGGTGGTGAACGAGCCCGCCGAGGCAGATGAGGCGGCCCGGCACGTGGAAGGAGGCGCAGAGAAACTCCGCCTCGCCAAAGAGGAACGCGGCACCCTGCCGATGGGGTTCCCGGCGCCGCTTTCGGACTGGGACACTGTGTCTCAGGCGCTGCAAACGCTCCCCTGCCGGTTGGAGTTGAGCCGCTACCACCAGGCGGAGACGGGCGGCGCTGCCCTGGCCCTGCCGTTCGACGCTGCGCCGTCCTACCAGGGCGCGATCGAGGAACTGGCCGAGGCCGTGCAGGCCGGACATCGCGGCGCGGTCGTGATCGCCACACAGCACTCGCAGCGCCTGCGGGAGTTGCTGGCCGAGGCCGACGTCGGCGCGGCGGAGGAGCGGACGCTCGATGCGGCGCCACCGCGGGGCGTCACCGTCGTGCACACAACCGTAGCGGGAGGATGGACCCTTGCCGCGGAGGAAGGCGGCGAGCCGCTCGTTACACTCCTCTCCGACGCAGAAGTGTTCGGCGCGCGGAAGCAGCGCGTCACTCGCGCACGGCGGCACGCGCAACGGTTCCAGGCGACGACCGTCGAAGAGCTGACGCCGGGGGCGTACGTCGTGCACGTCGACCATGGCATCGGACGGTTCGCCGGAACCGGTTCGCGATCGGAGGACGCTGACGCAGCGGGAGGACGTGAGTACCTCATCCTCGAATATGCGGGAGGCGACCGCCTCTACGTCCCGATGGAGCACCTCGCCCGGCTCTCGCCCTACGCCGGAGGAGAGGAGAAGCCGCCCTCGCTGACGAGCCTGGGTGGGCAGGAGTGGACCCGCGCCGTTTCACGCGCACGGGAGTCGACGAAGCGGCTCGCCATCGACCTGCTGGCGCTGTATGCCCGGCGCGAGTCTGCAGACGGGTTCCCCCACGGCGGGGATACGCCCTGGCAGCGCGAGATGGAGGATGCCTTTCCCTACGTGGAGACAGCGGACCAGCAGCGGGCCATCGACGACGTGAAGGAGGACATGGAGATACCCCGCCCGATGGACCGGCTCGTCTGCGGCGACGTGGGCTACGGCAAGACGGAGGTCGCCCTGCGGGCAGCGTTCAAGGCCGTGATGAGCGGTAAGCAGGCTGCAGTACTGGTGCCGACGACCGTCCTGGCGCAGCAGCACCACCGCAGCTTTGCAGAGCGTCTGGGTCCCTTTCCCGCACGGGTGGAGATGCTCAGCCGGTTCCTCACTTCGAAAGAACAGGACGAGGTCGTACGCGGGCTGAAGAGCGGCGAGGTGGACGTGGTCATCGGCACGCACCGGCTCGTACAGAAGGACGTGGACTTCAAGGACCTCGGCATCGTCATCATCGACGAGGAGCACCGCTTCGGAGTGGCGCACAAGGAGCGCCTGCGCGAACTCCGCACCGAAGTGGACGTGCTCACGCTCACGGCAACTCCTATCCCGCGCACGCTGCACATGGCGATGTCGGGCATACGCGACATCTCCACCATCGAGACTCCACCCGAGGAGCGCCTGCCCATCAAGACGTACCTCGCCGAGCGCTCCGACGACCTCGTGAAGGAGGCCGTGCAGCGTGAACTGGACCGGGGCGGCCAGGTCTTCTTCCTGCACAACCGTGTAAAGAGCATCCACTTGGCCGCGGCCGCGCTGCGCGACCTCGTACCGGAGGCGCGTGTGCTGGTCGGGCACGGGCAGATGCCGGAGGACGAACTCGCCGAAATCATGGAGCGATTCGCCGACGGGGAGGGTGACGTGCTCGTCTGCACGACCATCATCGAGTCCGGCTTGGATATCCCGAACGTCAACACGCTGGTGGTGGACCACGCGGACCGATTCGGGCTGGCCCAGCTCTACCAGTTGCGCGGACGCATCGGACGGCGGTCGCAACGCGCCTATGCCTACCTGCTGGTGGAGCGCGGGCGACGGCTGACCGATACGGCGAAGCGCAGGCTGGAGACCATCATGGCGGCGACAGAGCTGGGCGCGGGATTCCGCATCGCGATGAAGGACCTGGAGATACGCGGCGCAGGCAACCTGCTCGGTGGTGAACAGAGCGGTCACATCCAGGCCGTTGGGTTCGACCTCTACACGCGCCTGCTCTCGGAGGCCGTGGCAGAGTTGCGGGCGCTTCGTGAAGGCGGCCCTCCGCCCGCTCAGCAAGCGCCTGACCCGGTGATTGACTTGGGGTTGCCTGCCTCGATACCGGAGGACCTCGTGCCGCACATGCCCGGGCGGATGGCGATGTACCAGCGGTTGGCGCGCGCCACGACTGTGGCCGACGTCGACGACCTGCCGCGCGAGTTCATGGAACGCTTCGGCCACCGGCTTCCGGATGAACTGCACAACCTGCTGTTCGGCGTGCGCGTGCGCGTGCTGGCGAAAGTTGCCGAAGTCGAGTCCGTCACGAAGCGCGGAGACCGCGTTACGCTCAAGCTTGTGGACGAGGTGGGAGGAGCGCGTATCGCACTGGAGCGCGCGTTGGGAAACGGAGCGACGGTGGGGAACCAACAGGTGCACGTCCCTCTCGCGCAGGCTGAGACGTCCTGGGGTCAGGCGCTATTGGAAGTGCTGGAGCGGCTTGCCGAGTTCAGGGAGCGTGCAGGAGAACTGAGCGCTCTGCTTGCTCAGCCCTCGACGCGATAGGCGCGCCCGTTGGAGGGGCCGCGTCGCGGGCCGCGGCGGCCGCCGCCGCGGTTGAAGTGCTGCCGGGGCTGGGGTTCCTCCGCTATCGCGGGCCAGGGCGTGGGACTGCCGCGCAACTCTTCCAGGAGCTTGGCCTCGTCAGGCTCGATCTCACCCGCCTCTTCCTTCAACCGAAGGAGCGTCATGGTGAGCCCGCGGTTCTCCTCGGTCAGATCTGCGAAATAGACCTGGTATGACATATGCCTCGCCTCAGCGTGCTCGCGCCGCTGCGTTCCTGAGCGTTCACGCCGGTGGGGAATCACCATCATTATCGCAGGCGATGGCCTGTCCGCCAAGTGGACAGCAGCACAGGAACGCCAGGGCAACAAGATGCACGCTTGGAATAGTGCCGTCCCTTGTGAGAGACATGCAGGCAACGTAGGCTTGGAACACGAGGTTCTGAAGGATGACGGAGCTACCCCACGCCGACGTCGTCGGCAGCATGATCAGGCCCCCGGAACTACTCGCCGCCCGCGAGGACTTCGATGCCGGGCGGACCGGTCCCGCTGCGTTCAAGCGCATCGAGGACGCTGCGGTCGACCAGGCAGTCCTCGCGCAGGAAGAAGCTGGACTGGAGGTCCTCACCGACGGCGAACTGCGCAGGCTCTCGTTCCAGAGTCAGATGCCCGAGGCAGTCGAGGGGTTCGGCGAGTTCAACATCGACGCGTTCCTCTGGGGCGACTGGAAGGGCGACGAGCGGGTCGGGGACCTGAACAGGGAGCGCCCATCCACGCTTGGGGTTACCGGTACGCTCCGGCGCAAGCGTCACCTCTCGGCCGAGGAGTTCACCTACCTTCGGGGCCGGACATCGCGCATCCCCAAGGTAACCCTGCCAAGCCCCAGCCTCTTCGCCAACTTCTGGTCTCCTGCGAAGTCAGCCGCTGCCTACCCGACCCTCGACGCGTTCCTGGCTGACGTCGCGCAGATACTCCGGGAGGAGATCGAGGAACTCGTCAGGCTCGGCGCAACGTACGTCCAACTCGATGCCCCGCAGTACCCGCTCGTACTGGACCCCACGTGGGCTGAGTTCTACCGGAGCCGTGGCTGGACGGCGGAGGACTGGGTCGCACAGGGCGTCGAGCTGGACAACGCCGTCATGGACGGCTTCTCGGATGTGACGTTCGCCTTCCACCTCTGCAAGGGCAATCAGGGAAGCCGCTGGCTGGCCGAAGGCGGCTACGACCGGCTCATCGAACCCGTGCTGCGCCGCGTGAACGCACAGCGGCTCATGCTGGAGTACGACGACGAACGCTCAGGCTCGTTCGAACCGCTGCGCTCCGTACCCGATGACAAGACGGTGGTACTCGGGCTGGTGACGACCAAGTCACCGCGCCCCGAGACGCCGGAGGGGCTTGCGGAGCGTATCGCCGAGGCCGCGCGGCACTTCCCCCGGGAGCAGCTTGGGATCAGCCCGCAGTGCGGCTTCGGGACGTCGATCGTCGGCAACAAGCTCAGCATCGCTGAGCAGAACGCGAAACTCCGCGTGATCGCGGACACAGCACAACTCGTCTGGGGTTGAGCGGCTAAGCTCTAAAGTGTGGCGGCGGCAACCGCTCCCCGTCAGGAGCCGCTGCGCGACCAGAGCGTGTGGTAGGGCCCCTGCCCGCGGATCATCGCGATGGTGGAGCGCCGCTCCCACTGCCGCAACTCGTCCAGCGCCTCATCGTACTGGTGCTGCACCGAGTCGAAGCCGGAGCCGCTGACGCGGCGGTACAGCATGTCGCATACGCCGGACTCTTCCAGGCTCCGTATCGAACCGACCCAGGGGATGGCGGCGAGCTCCCGCGCGTGCGGCATGTTGGGACGGGCGCGGTTGACGTGGCGCAGGCGGCGCTCAGCCGAGCCCAGCGGGGGCGAGACCGAGATGCGCGGCGGGTCGTCCGCCGTGCTCCGGTTGTCGTAGACCAGGCACTGGTTGATCAGGGGAAGGATGATGCAGACGACCTCCGACGTCTCGGCGTGCTCGATCGCTTCGGCCATCTCGCGGTCGTATTCCTGGTCTGCCATCGTCCAACCTCCCTCTTACCTAATCCTACCCCAACAGCTCATGCAGTTGTTCCATGAAGGCGGGGAGCACTTTCTGCCAATCTCCGGCGACCCCGAAGCGGGCCTCCTTGAAGATATTGGCCCCTGAATCCTTGTTGATGGCCACGAGTGTCCGGGAGTTGCTGCACCCCGCCATGTGCTGGCTGGCGCCGGATATGCCGACGGCGATGTACAGGTCCGGGGTGACCGTCTTGCCGGTGAGGCCTACCTGGTAGCCGGATGGCACCCACCCGGCGTCGCACGCCGCGCGGGACGCACCCACCGCACCACCGAGCATGTCCGCAAGCTCCCGAAGCGAGTCGAACGGCTCCGGGCCACCGAGCCCGCGCCCGCCGGACACGACGACCCGCGCGTTCTCCAGCCGGACCCCCTCGCCTGCCTCCTCAGCACGCTCCAGCACCCGGGTGCGAACGTTCGCATCGAAAGCAAGGGGCAGCACCTCGCCGATCCGCGAAGCGTCTGGTTCCAGCGCGTCCACACTCTTGGGTCGCAGCGACGCGACCGCAACACTACCGAGACACGCCACCGACGCCTCAGCGTTGCCGCCGTAGACGGGACGGGTCGCGATTAGGCGTCCTGAACCATCGAGAGAAACGGCGGAGCAGTCCGACGCCAGCGCGGTGCCCAGCCGGAACGCGAGCCGGGGCATCACGTCCCGCCCGGTGAGCGTCTTCGCCCCGATGACGTAGCGTGCGCCGCTCTGCGTTACAGCAGCCTGCGCAGCGTCCACCAGTGCATCGAACTCACCGTCGGCTGCGGGGCCGTCGACAACGGTGTAGACAACGTCAGCGCCGCCTGCGATGGCTCCGGAGGCTGCGCCTGCGGCGTCAGCGCCCGGCAGCAGCACGGCCACCTGGTCGACCCCGAGGCCACGTGCGGCAGCGATGCCTTCGAGAGTGACAGACGCCGGGGCGCCGTCCGTTATTTCGCCGATGATGAGCGCTTCCGCCATCAGAGCACACGTTCCTCGCGGAGACGCAGGGCAAGCTTGCGTCCTGCGTCCGCGTCGTCGTCGCCAGTGATCATCTCGGTCTGGACCGAGCGCTCCGGCTTCTGCAGCGACACGAGCTCGAACGCAGGAGATGCCCTGCCGTCGAGGTCGAGGTCAGCAACTGTCCAGACAGTGGGCTGCACGCGCCGCGCCGCCATGATGCCGCGCATATTGGGATACCGTGGTGTGCCGAGCTCGTTCGAGACCGTCACCACTGCGGGCAGCGGCGCCTCGACGGTCTCGTGGCCGTCCGGCAGGACGCGCTCGACGCGCACCGTGCCGTCCTGCACGTCAACCTTCCGCCCGATGGTCGCGACCGCCCAACCGAGGGACTCTGCGACGCCCAGGGGCACCTGCGCATTGTCCCAGTCGCTCGCCTGCCGCCCCGAGATGACTATGTCCACGTCGCCGAGTTTGCGTATCGCAGCCGTGAGCGCTGCGACAGCCATAGTGGGGTCGATCGAGTTCTCGAAAGCGTCGTCCTGGAGCAGTACCAGTTCGTCCGCCCCCATCGCGAGCGGCTTCTTGATGACGTCGAGGGCAAAGTCCGTGCCATAAGAGAGCACAGTTACCCTGGCGTCCCCGTGCGCCTCCTTGATGCGGAGAGCAGCCTCCACCGCCTGCTCGTCGTACCCGTTGACCACCGGAGGGATGTTGCCGGCAGTGGAGACGGCGTTGTCGACGACATTGAAGGCGGAGAGCGGGGTTTCGGGGTCGAGCACTTGTTTGGCAGTCACCACTATGTGTAGTGTCATAGGTGCCTGACCTCGCTGTGCCCGGTATCGGTGCCAGAAGAGATTGAGAAAGAAAGCACAATCGGATAGTAGCACCCCGGTTGTGCCGCCACAAGACCGCGAGCGCCTAGTCGCTCAGGAGAGCCCGCACCTTGAACATCACCTGTCCCCGATGCAACGCTCTGAACGCGGTACACCACCGCTTCTGCGTTTCCTGCGGGAACACGCTGCTCGCTGAGAACCCACCCCAGCCGCTTCGCCCCGACAGGGCACGGCGAGCACGGAGCCGCTCGGCCGGCCGGCGCGCACGAAGTACCGTCGCCAACATCGGAGTTCAGGCTCCGGCGTCCGTAACGAACCTGCTCGTCTCCCTTCGCATCGGCTCGGACCCCTACCAGGCTACGGCCCTGATCACGCTGGCTGCCATCGTCCTGCTCGGTGCCCTCGTCCGTGTCATCGGGATCAGTGACAACCCGCCCGGTTTCTTCACCGACGAAGCGTCCATCGGCTATAACGCCTACACGATCCTCAAGCATGGCGTAGACGAGCACGGCGAATCGTGGCCGGTGCTGTTCGAAGCCTTCGGCGAATACAAACTCCCGGTCTACATCTATGGCTCTGTGCCCTTCATCATGGTCCTGGGGTTGACCGAGTTCGCCATCCGGCTCGCCTCTGCCACCTTCGGGATCGCCACCATCGTGACAGTCTTCCTCCTGGCGAATGCGGTGTTCCGACACCGCGGTGTGGCGCTGGCCGCGGCATTCTTCCTCGCCATAATGCCCTGGCACATCCACTACAGTCGCACCGGTTTCGGAGAACTGATCAGCTTCGTCCCCTTCATCACCCTTTCCCTCTATCTCTTCATCAAGGGGGTCCGGGGTGACAGCCGGTTCATCATCGCCTCAGGAGCAGCATTCGGGCTGACGCTGTACACGTACCGCGCAGCGTGGGTTGTGCTCCCGATCCTGCTGCTCCTTATCGTCATGCTCTACTGGCGGGACCTGTGGGATAAGAGGAACCACTCCCTTGCCGGTGCCGCTGTCCTCGGCGTCATAGCCATTCCGATACTGCTGCACCTCCTGTCGGACAGCGGCGACCGTTCGCAGGACGCGGGGATACTGAAACTCGGGCTGGGAATGGGTGAGACCTTGAACCTCTTTGTGCGACAGTACCTCTCGCACTTCTCGCTCTCTTTCCTGTTCTTCGAAGGCGACCAACACTTCATCACCAGGCACTACCTTCCCGGAGCAGGGCATCTTCACCTTGTGCAACTGCCGCTCATCCTGTTCGGGCTGGTAGATGCCGTCCGAAAACCCAGCAGGGAGAAGACACTGGTCCTTGCCCTGCTGCTCCTCTTCCCCCTGGGCGGAGCCTTGAGCACCGACAGTCCGGTGAGCAGCAGGTCTATCCTGGGCACCGCAGCGATGGCCATCCTCTCCGGTTACGGATTACTCGTCCTGGCCGGATGGGCTGCCAATTTCGACTATCGATACGCCAGGACGGCCATCGCGGGCACGGTCGTCGTGGCCATCCTTCTGTCCTTCTACGCGTTCGGCGGTTACCTGGACAAGTACAGCGACTACCCCAAGCTATCGGCAGACTACTGGGGGTGGCAGGACGGGCCGGAGGAGATCATCGGGTATTTCGAATCAGTCGAGGCCGACTACGACCAGCTCATAATGACCGGCGAGTTCAATGCCCCTCACATGTTCTTCTGGTTCTACGCACCCGAAGGTTGCGGCAAGTGCATCATCGGTGAGGCCGACCGCTTCGATCCCTCTCAACGGCAGCTGTTCGCGCTCAAGCCGCACCAGATCGACACGATCGAACCCTTCTACGACATCCAGACGAAACACACTGTTGAGTACCCCGACGGCAGCGTGGCTTTCCGCCTTGTCGAGATTGAAGAACCCGCGTGATGCATCGGCATCCCTAGTGATGCGCCCGGAGGTACCTGAGTATCTCCATCATCACCTTGCAGTCCACCTCGTTGTATTCAGCGATATCCTTCATCAGCGAAGTGTCCCTGAGACGCACGCCGTGCTGGGCCGCTTCCTTGTCGCAGCGCCACGCACCGACCATCGCTCCCATGCCGTCCACCTTGGAACTGCCCCAGTCGGTAGCGATGAGTTGGTGCTCTCGAAACGCCCGGGCGACAGCCTTGAGTCCAAAGCCCATCGCACCCCGGATGACGACCGGCTCCTTGCGCACGACCCTGCGCAGGAGATCGAACCAATTGACGACGGGCCACCCTTTCGCCGGGTGCCGCTTCCGCGCTGAGTTGTAGGCAGTCTCGTAGTTGATCTCCTCCGCAGGAGCCCAATGGAACAGCCGCGGCTCATCCCCAGCGCCGAGACGGGACTGCGTCTGCTGCATGTGAGCGAGCCAGTCGTCTATCGCGCGCGCCTCGCTGGGCTCGTCCAGCCTGTCGGCTATGAACTGCTCGAACTTCCATTCGCCGTTCTCCACGTGTCCGCACCCGATCATGAATATGATCGTTCGCCCTCCGCGCTCAGGAAACATGGAGAAGTCGTCGTCGAGGTCAGTGACGTACTCGAAGTCAACGAAGAATTCGAGCGAAGGTTCCTCCCGCCATTCCCGCTCCGCAGCGCGAACGCGAGCGGGACGAACGGGCGGGCCATCGTTCCGGTGCACGTCGAGGATCGCCTCGAGGACCGGACGATAGGTGGGGCCGGTAACTCCGAGCGATTCGGCGGTCGCGCGCGGGTCCTTCCAGGACGTAATGCCTGCCCGCACAGCGTTGTTGCGCTTCTCGACGCCTACCTGCCAGAGCTGGGTAAGGTCGTCGAGCTCTTCCGCGATCTCCTTGACCACATGCTCCCATGGCCAGTCCGCATCGGACGGCCACAGCTCCGGAACGGAGGGAATGGGCAGGACGTGCCACTGCGCACCCTCCGCGCGCAGCTTGCGGACCCAGGTCGCGGCAGCCTCTGCCTGCGCCTGGAGGTCGGCGCCCATGTGGACGGGGCCCAGGCGCTCCATGGCGTTTGTCCCGCGATCGGGGCGTTGCTCCCAGCCGCGTCCGAGCAGGAAAGCACGCCGGGGCGTGTATCCCTGCAGACGAGCCAGAGCGTCGTTGTAGACGTAGAGCTGGGCCTTGTAGGCAGGCGCAGAGCCGCTGTTTCCAACCTCGCCCTGTGCTGAGAGATGGATCGTAGTGAACTTGGCGTCCACAACGATGTAGTGCCAGGGTCCGCCGAGGTCCGGCGCCGCTTCCGCCGCTTCTCCGGGAGCCAGGTGTCCGGGGAAAAGGGCGTCGAAGATGTCGGAGCGGATGAGGAAGTCGGCTGCTCCGTAGGCCCTCGACTCCGGGTTCCAGAGAACGGCCTGGTGAATGATGGGGTGCCCGTCAGCGAGCGCCTGGAATGTGCGTTGAGCGACAGCCAACTCCCGCACGTCGTCCCGTTCGCGCGAGATCGTGGTCAGTTCGTGGAAGGAGGCAAGGTGGGCCGCAACTGCCTCCTCGAACCTGCTCCCCTGCTCCATGATGAAGGGTGGGAATACGAGGCGTTCGTCGTAGTCATCAAAGGCATCGTCGCGCCGGAACCCGTGGGCCTCCCCATACATGTTGAGCCAGTCGCCGAGGGTGTTTCTGAGGAGGTAGCCCCTGAGTCGTGTTGCGGAAACCCAGCCCTCCCATGCCTCTGGGGTGTCAGGAGCGGCATGGATGCCGGCGTCGTTGTGCGTAAGGGCGTCGATTCCCACGAAAGGAGGTTACCAATCGGGGAAGGTTGCAGGCGCGCCGGTGAGTTGCTTCTGGGCACCCGCTTCCGCGATGAAGAGGGAGGTCTGGTTCTCAGGGCCGGACGGGAACACGAGGCTCCCTTCAGGTCCCCACGCCACGGACAGTTCGTCGACGGCGTTCTGCGTGATCTTCGTGATCCCGCTACCGTCCGGAGCGATGGTGTAGACGTCGGCGTTGCCGGAACGGTCGGAGATGAACGCTATCCTGCTGCCATCCCGCGACCACTCCAAGCCGTAATCCTCAGCGCCGTCCTGGGTGACTCGGTAGGGCTCAGAGGTTGGACCGAGGGGGCTGACGTTGATGATGTAGATATCCTGCTGGCCGTCGTTCTGGGTGGAGATGTAGGCGAGACGCTTGCCGTCCGGTGACCAGGCGGGGAAGTGATGAGGGCCGGCAGTGAGCTGAACGATGTTCACGTTAGAGGGGTCGCGCAGGAAGATGCCGGTCGATCGTCCCTCAGCATCCAGCTTCGCAAAAACGATGAGATTATCGACGGGCGACCACGCAGGGTCTGTTTCACCATCGCTTCCGAAAACGACCGCCTCGCCCGCAAGGGTGCCCACGTCAACGTGCTGCACCGTCCGGCGGCCATCGAAGTCTTCGGACGTGTAGGCGATGCGTCTGCCGTCCGCCGACCAGGAGATCTGGGACTCTTCGAACACGGAGTTGGTCACGCGTATGGCGCTGGGGTTCTCCTCCGAAGCCACCGCGTAGTAGATCTCAACATTGCCGTCCCGGTTGCTCAGGAAAGCGATGCGCTGGCGGTTGGGGCCCCAAACGGGTTCATAGTTGTCGGCATCGTCAGTGAGGATGAACGCGTGGGTGCCGTCCGGGTGGACGACGGCGATGTCTCGAGCACCCGGAAGCCCCGACGTATAGGTGATGTAATCGGGCTCAGGAAAGGGTGTGCATGCGGACAGCGCCATCCCCAGAAGGAGGACGGTCATGAACAAGGCGATAGGAACGCGAACGAAGTGATACCGCATGAGAGAAACCACGTTTAAGGATACACGGGGAATTGGGCAGGTGCGACGCCTTAGCGACGGCAGTTGCGCGGAATCCGCCGCCGTCCTTCCGCTTCAGAAAGGCAACCAGGGAGGCTGTTCCGAAGGTCTCGAGCCTCGCGCTCGGCGTCCCGGTGAGGCTACACCGTATGCGAGCCCGCCGACCGCGCCAAGCGCCGCTCCTCCGGTGACCATGATTACCGGCAACCAGACCGGTGGATTGATGAACTGGTCAGGGCAGGTCAGTGTGACGTCTCCGCCGGCCTCAGCCTTCTCGATAGCCTCGATGCACCGCTGGGCCTCACCGACGAACACGGACTGCAGGAAGAGGGCAGGGACACCGCTGAGACCTGCTCCCGCCAACCCGACGATGAGTGCGAAGGCGAACCCCCGATAGAGTCGTCGTCCGATGCTGGGAGCGGGATGCGCCTCCGGGGCTCCCGCCATCAGCCGAGCACGTCCGAGCGCTGCCCGGGCTGCAGTTTGGTCGTGGCGGTCTGGAGTATGAGCCGGGGGCTCTCCTCCTTCCACTCCACGAGGAACTCGACGACGCGGTCAGCCTTAAGGCGCGTGGCTTCCATGAGCATCGTGCCCACGCCGCGCTGCACCTCCTCGCTGTCGTCACGCATGACGACTTCGGCCACTTCGAGGGCATCGGTCATGAAGCGTCCCTCCCGCACGAGCGGTCCGAATGCGGAGACGGCGGCGCGCCGCTTGGAAGGGTTGGAGGAGCGCGCCCACTCGCGCATCGTCTTGACGAGGGAGGGTTTGGCGGCAAGGGCCGGACTGAGGCAGTTCGAGCCCAGAGCATCTGCCGTTTGCGGGGCGGTGAGCGTATCTCCCCACGGCTCGATCCGCTGGAAGTCATCGCCGGTGATGAGACGCGCCAGCGCGCCGACTATCTGCGCACCCACCAAGCCTTCCTCGACGTTGCCGGTGCGGAAGAGGTTGTCCGCGATAGCGATGGTGGCA
Organism: Dehalococcoidia bacterium; assembly: GCA_965220225.1. GTDB lineage: Bacteria > Chloroflexota > Dehalococcoidia > Lucifugimonadales > Australimonadaceae > Bin16. The sequence goes on from OZ244813.1 coordinate 327,453, forward strand.
GGCAGTCCCGCCGCCCGTAGACGGCGAACGAGGTCGAGGCCGATGCGGTAGACGTCTGCAGGCGGCACGCCGTAGCAGGGCACGTCCCGCCCTGTCTCCTTCCGGATGCGGTCGGCTACGTCCCTGCGTCCGGCCTGCTGCAACCGGCGACGTACCTCCGTCGCGCTGCTCTCCACGAGCGCAGGATCGGGAGGAGGGACGGGTGCGGAACGTTGGTGTCGGCGGTTGGTCATGGCGTGGAGTCATTCTAACCGACGCCGGTCTATCCGGCATGCCGCAGTGAGGCACGCGGGCAGGTCCGGGGACCCAAATGATGCTCTTGGGGGAACCCTCCCGGAATGTGTCGTCAGAGAGAGGGAGGGGCCTCCTCATAGACCGACACCGGTACCTGGACCGGGAGTTCACCGGTCGTGATGGCCGCATGAACGGGCTGGACGTACTGGTAGTCGATGTCCAATCTGTACCGGAACGCCCTGGCGGCGGTGAGCTGGCGCTCGGTTGTGCAGGCCCACTCGGCGAGGGTCGCCTCCTCCCAGCCCAGGTCTTCTTCGGAGTCCTGGGCGAAGCGTTCGAAGAACTCCAGGTGCTCCTCCGCGATCCCATACTGTGCCTGAAGGGCCTCTCCCGCTTTGCCCATGGTGTCCCTGGCAAGCAGGTCGCTGGCGAACAATCCGGCGATGCCGTCGAGCCACGACCATTCCCACCACCGCGTGCACAGCGAGAGCGTGGACACGGCGAAGTAGGAGCGGGTGAAGTTACGCCACGCCGTGACCTCCTCCCGTTCCAGGCCGAGCCCCTCGCAGAAGCGCATCCATAGCTCCTCGTAGGCGGGCGTGGTCCAACCGACCAGGTCGTTCACGATGTCCCGGCCTTCGATCTTGATGAGCTTCCTCAACTCGTGCGTACGGGATGCTTCGTCGTTGTTCTTGATGTAGAGCGCCGCCGTGCTGAACTGCAGGCCGTGGTCGAGGTAGTAGTAGTGGTTCTTCGCCCACAGCTGTAAGTCGTCCCGGGTCAGAGAACCATCGTAGAGGAGCTGGTAGAGGGGCGGGGGCTCGGGATAACGCTCCGCTCTCTGGCGGTGGAGAAGGGCGATGAACTCCGGCCCTGGCAGGGGTGGGTCCTTCAGATCGTCGGCGTTATAGGGAGGATGGTTCAGCATTCGCTATACCCCCGCGTGGGTCTGTGTGCACGATGAGCCGCATGACGATTGAGCGCATGCTGGCAGCGCCACGTGCAGGACTTGCCGGCAGGCCAAGGTGAACGGCTATCGACGCTGCAACCTGAAGACGAATACCCGCCGCAGCCGTTCCTGCAGGTCCGCTGTGTCGACGAACGCCCGTGTCACGTCCTCGCCAAAGACGACGTGGTCAGCGTCCGCCCCGATCGGCGAGTGTTCATGCTGGTTGAGCATCGCCCGCTCGATGTTCTTGATGCCCAGCTTCTCGTAGAGCTGCTTCGTCTCTTCGAGGTCCTGGACCATCTGCTCGCGGACCTCAGGCAACCGCTTCTCGCCCTCGCCCACCAGGGCGCTGCCAAGGAGGACCGGCCAAGGCTCGGTGCGGTGCATCCAGTAGTACCAGCCATTGGAGACGAGCTCTTCGGGCGCCCAGTCGCTCTTCTCAAGCGCGTCGATCTCTTCCTTGGGAAGGCCGAACTCCTCGGAGTGCCACCGGCTCAATGTCGGGTGGCTGGGCACAGGCCCGCCGACAGTGTCCTGCCCGCCCTCGTCTATGAGCTTGCGAAGCTGGAAGCGGCGTACTTCCTTGTTGGTGGTGTTGATATAGCGTTCACCCTCGAAGCGGTGGTTGCCGTCACCACCCTGGTGGGTGCGGCGCTTCCGCTCGGCGATCGCCTCAATGGTGGCCGCCTTCGGCCGGGCCGGGTGGTCCTTCTTCCATTCGGCCCGGATGTCTTCGAGTCCGTCCATCAGTTCGTCGGGGGAGAGCTTGTCACGGCCCCATCGCTTCGTGGTTGCCATACCCTTACTCCTTCCTTGCACGACGTCAGTGGCAGATTACTCCACGCTCGGCGGTTCCTCAACATTCAAACGATTCGATGCTTCGGACGCGCGCTTGCGCCGAAGTTGCGGTGATGCTCCAGCCAGCGCTCGACCTCCGTGCGGTCGCCGGGCGGATCGGGCGCGACGGGACGCTCACCGTTGTTGTACACCACTGCCGCCGTTCGCCAGACGACCTTCTGCTGGACATCCCCGGGTAGACTCCCCAGCTCCTCATGGATGAGGAAGCCTGAGTCGGGCCACGTGCACGCGGGATGCGGGTAATCGTTGGACCACATGAAGTTGTCCTGTCCGAAGTCCCGCAGCAGATACGCGCCGACGGCATCGCTGATGAAGGTGCAGAACACCTGCCGCTTGAAGTACTCGCTGGGCGGCATGGCCAGCGTGCTGCGGCGGCTCATCGTGTAGTGGTCGGCCTCTTGGAGCCAGAAGGGGACCCAGCCGGCGCCCGCCTCTGCCACCGCCACCTTCAACCCCGGATGACGCTCGAGCACGCCCGAGGCGATGATGTGCAGCAGAGAGTTCATCGCGTCGTTCTTGTGACCATTGATCGAGTGGATGGGGATGCCGACAGGGTCGCGCTCGCGGGATTCTGCGAGTCCGTTGATGTGCATGTTGACCGTCGCGCCCAACTCCTCGGCGGCGGCCCAGAACGGCTCATAGCGTTCGTCGCTGTACGGCATCCTTTGCGGCGGCGCGATCCAGATGTCCACGCCCCGCAGTCCGGCCTTCATGAAGCGCCGCATCTCCCGGACGGCGTTGTCCACGTCCCGGAGCGAGACCATCCCCAGTCCCCAATACCGGTGCGGGGCGACACTGCAGAAGTCGATCATCCAGTCGTTGTAGACGCGCAGGTGCGCTTCCTGGAGTTCGAGGTCGTCGATGAGCCACGCGCGGACCGCGAAGGTCGGGTAGAGCACCTCGGCGCTGACGCCGTCCAGCGCGAGGTCCTTCAGCCGCTCGTGGGGGTCCCAGCAACCCGCACGAAGAAGGTGGTTCGTCTCGAAGGGCCTTTCGTCGTGCCGTAACGCATGAGAGCGGAACTTCGCCGGGAGTTCCTTCTCCCAGAGGTCTGGCGGCTCCCCCATATGGGAGTCGGCGGAGATGCGGAGCTCCGTGGGCGAGGCTTCCAGGGTGCTCATGGAGTCCCTCCGTGGGTATCCGGGTCGGCGCCATCATAAGCCTGGCCGGAAGCCGCAACAACATCGCGGGGCAGGAGAGATGCCCCTGCCCCCGCGATAACGTCCGGTATTGCCTGAACGTGCTACCAGGTAGCGGTCTGGAGGTCCTTGATCTTCTGGTCGTGCACCCAGTTCTCTTCCGGGGAGAGCAGGATGTCCCCGGCGCGCACGTAGTAGACGCTGCCGTTCGATGCCGCGTAGGGCTCCTCCCCGTCCTGCAGGGCGGTGGCCTCCTTCAGCAGACGGCGGCGGGACTTGATGATGCCGATGTCCGTGGTGCCGAGGTGCTCCTTGTTGCGGGGTGTGATGTGCCCCATGCCCTCCTGCACGGAGAGGTCCTGCTCGCCGGTGCCGGTGATGCCGGTGAAGGTGAGCCGCTTCTGGTAGTCGCGGCTGACGAGGTAGTCGTTCTCCTTGTTCCGGAGGGGGAAGTGCTCCGCGAAGACGGGCACGGAGTCGGAGGTGGAGCCGATGCGGAAGAAGCCTGGAAGCGACGCGGCGTGGAGGCCGGAGCCGTTGCGCCACTCCTCGATCGAGCCCGATGGGAGCGCGCTCTTGAGGTTCCACACGAACGTCCAGCGCATGTTGTGGAGGTCGTCGATCGGCACGAACGCGTGGAAGAACTTCTGGGAGGGGGACGACGGCGGCATGGTGTAGAACGGCAGCAGGAACAGGTTGTAGCGCCAGTAGAACTCGCCCTCTCCCGTGTCCCGCCTTGCGCCGGTGATGACGCCGTACTCGGTGTCCTCGGCGAAGAACTTGGGGTGCTGGTCGCGCGCGTGGTACTTGTCGCGCAGGTTCTGGGAGCGCTCCCACGTCGAGCGCCAGGCGTCGGTCAGGTGGTAGGCGTCGAGCGTGGCGTGCAGGTAGTTGGAATGGGCGGAGTCGATGCCGCCCTCGATCGCCTGCGCGTAGTTGGTCTGCTGCCAGTTCCAGGAGACGAAGCGGTGGGACTCGGGTACGCGGAGGTATTCGAAGTCCGGCATCTCGGGCGTGAGATCCTTCGGCCCCATGTACGCCCAGAGGATCCCCGAGACCTCCTCCACCGGGTAGGAGACGATCTTGATCTTGTCCTTGTAGGTGCTTTCCTCGGTCTCGGTGGGCATGTCGACGCAGTGGCCCTCAGTGTCGAACTTCCAGCCGTGGTAGGTGCAGCGAAGGCCGTTCTCCTCGTTCCGCGCGAAGAAGAGGTCCGCCCATCGGTGGGGGCAGTTGCGCTGGACCAGCCCGACCTTCCCGTTCGTGCTGCGGAAGGCGAGCAGATCTTCACCCATCAGCCGGACTCGTACGGGTTCGCCGTCGGTTTCCGGCACGTCGCTGGAGAGCCGGAAGGGCAGCCAGAAGCGGCGGATGTAGTCGCCCATCGGTGTCCCTGGACCGACCTGGGTCAGTTTCTCGTTCTCTGTTATCGACAGCATCTTGCCGTTACCTCCTGGTGGAGACCTTATCGTATGTCGTGCCCGCGCCTACTCCCAGGGCAGGACGGAGACGTGGATGGCGTTGTCGAAGCCTTCGCCTGCCACCGCCCGGATCGCGGTGTGGACGTCCACGAGCCCGAAGGTGTGCGTCCGCATGAGTTCCAGCGGGAAGCGGTGCGACGCGATCTGCCGCAGCGCCATCTCCACGGCCTCGAAGCTGTGGCCGCGAGCGCTGGCGAGGGTCATGTACTTGCGCGTGAGCCTGCCGATGGGGAAGTCCGGGAAGATTGGGTCCTCCGCCTGAGCGACCATCCTGCCGCCCTTGCGCTTCGTCGCCTCGATAGCAAGCAGCGTCGGCGCCTTGCCCGCGTGGGAGGTGCAGTCCACCACCACGTCCACGCCGGCCTCCGGGCCGCCGCCCGTGATCTCTTTGATGCGGGAGAGCGGGTCTTCTTCGTCTATGTCGATGGTGAAGTCGGCGCCAAGCGCGCGTGCAACCTCCATCCGCTTCGCGTCCTTCGCACCCTTGCCAGTGACGATGATGCAGTCGGCGCCGGCCTGTTTCGACGCGACGACACAGGCGAGCCCCTGCTGGCCGGGCCCCTGGATGAGGACGCTCTTTCCGTAACTGACCTGACCCTCGATGAGCGCCCACTGGATGCCGTTGCCCATGGGCAGCGCCATCGCCGCTTCTTCCGCGGTGAGGTTCTCCGGCACCTTGTGCAGCGGCGCGTTCGGGGGAACGTAGAGGTACTGCGCGTAGCCGCCCCAGAGCGACGGCGCGACCTCCACGGACGTGGAGCCGTAGCGGATTGCGGCAGCGTTCGCAGAGGCGTCGGTGGCGAAGCAGTGGCGGTACTCGCCGACGCGGCAGAACTCGCAGCGCCCGCACGGGAGGTACTCCTCGAGCGCGACCATGTCGCCCTCCTTCACTCCCCAGCGTTCGCCAAAGACGTGGCCCACCTTCGCGAGGTAGCCGACGTTCTCGTGTCCCATGATGACGGGGCCGCCCTTCATCTCCCGTTCGTAGCCGCCCACGTCGCTGCCGCATACGCCCGCGGCCTCGACCTTCAGGAGCGCTCCGTCAACCGGGATGTCCGGCAGTTCGAACTCCATCTGCTCGGTCTGGTTCGGGCCCACCTTCGCTGCCACCAGTGCCTTCTCAGTCATCGCGCCTCGCCTCCCACAATAGATTGCATCTTCCTTCACGTTCGGAGTGCGCCCACAGGCGTACACATCCGCGCACAAGATACCCCCAGCGCCCGAGAGGGTCAACTTGTAGCACGTACTCAGCAGGTGTGAATGAACAGAGTTGACCAAGGCGGCCAACCCTCTTCGGGATCTGGCCCCCTTGGTCAGCGATCACGAGTGAAGGGGGCTGCCGATCTGGCCCCCTTGGTCCAAGGTGTTTCCAAGGCCGTGGCAGGGCTGCGTACTTCCCCTAAGAGGATGGCAGGGGTCGGGCCTGACGGCCGGGGCCGCCGGCCCCCTCGCGCACGTCCCTGGCCGACGCCTCGTCAATGCCCCTGGGCCAACGGCGCTTGAGCGGGTCGCTCACCGTGAAGGTGAAGCTGCCCACTCCCTCGACCCCTATCTCGATGGTGTCGCCGTCCTGCATCGCGCCGAGCCCCTGGTGGTTGGTGCCCATGAAAAGCACGTCGCCGGGGCTGATCTCCTCGATAGCCGCCACGTACTCGATCGACTCGGCGATGGAGTGGGCGAGGTCGTCGGTGTTGTAGTTGACGCGCAACTCGCCGTCGACGCTCAAGGTGACCTGCAACTTCTCCGGGTCCGCGATCTCGTCCCTGGTCACTATGCAGGGACCGAGGGGGCAGAACGTGGGGTGCGACTTGTGCTCCGCGACGGGGAGTGTATTGGGCACCCGGCCGCCGCCCGTTGCAGGCATCCGCGCCGAGACGTCCACGCCCGCGGTATAGCCGAAGACGTGGTCCATGGCTTCCGACGCCGGGATGTCCTTGCCGCCCTTGCTGAAGACCAACACGAGCTCTGCCTCGTGGTGAAAGATGTTGGCGTCTACGTCAGGGAGGACCACAGTGCCGCCGGGGCTCAGGACGCTGTGGAGGCTCTTGATGAAGCCCCACATCGGTGAAGGCTCCCGTGCACCGAACTCGCGATAGTTGCCGCCCATGCAGAGGATCTTGCCGGGGCGCAGCGGCGCCCGCAGTTGCGCCCCGGCAACCGGCGTGCCCTCGGCCGCCCGGGTTTCGAGCCGGGGCTTCAGGTCGTTGTAGTTGGTGATCAGGTGGACGATCGCAGCCTGACCGCCGCCGGGGCAAAAGTCACCGACGTCTACCACGCCCGCGTCGGTGAGAATACCCGGCTGGTTGTCGTTGTACATCACGAACTTCATTGGTCCCTCCTTGTTTCCCTTCGGCACACGGATACTACGCGTTCCGGCACTGTTCCCCTACCCCTTGAAGTGCGCTTGGAAGTGTTCCGCAGCCTCCTGCTCGAGAACGCCTCTGAGTACCCTGGTATGGTCTCCCACGTTCATCAGGGCGATGAGCTTGTCCAGGTTGTCGTTCCCTTCCGGTACGGGCCTGATCCCTGAAACTACGAGGGAAACCTTATTCGCCAACATCACCCCGCAGCACATCATGCAACTGCCCTGGTTGTTATAGACCGTGCAGCCCGTCATGTCAGCGGTCCCCAGACGCAGGGCGGCTTCCTGGATGGCGATTATCTCGGCGTGACCGATGGGGTTCCTGCCGGAGTCTATCCGGGGTCCACTGCGGCCGATGACGATACCGTCGTGCACCACAACTGTTCCGTAGGGGCGGCCTCCGGCCGCGGCGCACATGGCGGCCTCAGCCATGGCGAGGCGCATGAACCACTCATGTTCAGCCTGTGTGTTGGTCATGTTGCATCCTTTCGAACGGTCATAACTGCCACAAGTCTATGTGGTACAGGAGGACGATCACGACCCGTCCGGGTCCTTGTCGCTTGCCCCCCATCTTCGAAGCGGCGACAGTGTCGTCCAGCGCGGCATGTTGGTGCGCCGCGCTGTAGACTCCGGCCATCATCACACGATGGCGAACGCCGGAGCAGGAGGCAGATATGGGACGCAGACAGGTCATCGATCTCGCTGGAATGGGGCACCGCGCGCCGATCTCGCTCGGGGTGCGGATCGACAACGTCCTCTACACGTCCGGCATCAGCGGGCGGGATACCGAGAAGGACGAGATGCCGGAGGACGCCGCGGGCCAGGCGAAGTGCATGTTCCACAACATCAGGCTGATGATGGATGCTGCGGGCGGCTCCACCGACGACATCATCTACATGCAACTGCGGCTGAAGGACCGCGCGCTCCGCGAGTTCGTGGACCCGGAGTGGCTCGCGATGTTTCCGGACCCGGAGGACCGCCCGGCGCGGCACGCGGAGGCGGCGGAACTCGGCGGGGGCATGTTGATGCAGTGCCAGATCATGGCGGTGCTGCCGCAGTAGGGGCATGCCGCTCCACCGGTTCTCCTTCACCGCGCGCTGAAGCGCACTCCCCTCTTCCCTCGAGAGACCCTTGCATACTGCGTTCAGCGCGGCGTAGTTATTCCCACCCACCCGCCCAGACGTTGTGGGGGACACCCCCACGCCCCCGGCATAGGGGCTCCGCCCCTCTGCACTCCCTCGTCCTGAGCACCACAGGTGGTCCGACAGCTCACCATGAACGGAGCCATCCCCGAGGATGTTTCGACTCCCCTCCGGCTGCGCCCAACATGACAGGCCCCCTTCCTCCCGCGAGGCTGCGTGATTCCTGCCCCGCAGGAACTACGAAGAGCGCCACCCAGAGGAATGCGGCGGCTAGTCGTCCAGCGGAACGATCCTGCCGTCCTGCACGGTTATCTGCTTGCCGGTGAGTTCCAGCGGCGTGTCGCAGGCCAGGATGTACCGGTCCTGGACGATGTCGCCGACCCAGTGCATCTTCGAGCGATTCTCGACAGGGGTCTCGTCGGTGGCGATTGCCCGCAGGCCGCTGCCGGGCGGCGCTCCGCCGGGCCCCATGCTGACGATGCAGATGTTGTTGTCGCGCTCCTCCATGGCGACGTCCGCGGTGAAGGCGCGGATGGCGACCTTCGAGGTGCGATAGACGCATGCGCCGATGGAGTCCGGCATGCGGTCGTTGCGCACGTTGCCCTGTCCGAAGTTGATGATGTGCCCGCCGCCCTGCTCGCGCATGTAAGGGATGGCGTGCTTCGTGCAGTGGAACGTGCCGATGAGGTTCGTGCGGATGACGTTCTCGAAGAACGACGACTCCATGTCTGCGATGCGCGGCCAGCGGGGCGAACCCGCTTGGAAGTGGGTCACGATAGCCGCATCGTTGATGAGCACGTCGATGCGCCCGTAGTGCTCGTGCACCCGCTTCAGCATCTGACGCACCTGCTCCTCGTCCCGGATGTCCAACTGGACGGGGAAGACTGCCGCTCCGCGCTCTGCCACCTCCGCGGCAACTGTTTCCATCGGCGCGATGTCCGCGATAGCCAGCCGGGCGCCCGCCTCGGCGAAAGCACGAGCGTTGTAGCGGCCGATCCCCATGGCGCCGCCGGTGATGATGACGACCTTGTCCTTGACGGGCATGCTTCCTCCCTAGACCCACTCGGCGAAGCCCATGGCGCAGCCGTTCCCCGCTTCCGTGCGGTAGCAGGGGACGTAGTCCACCATGTTCAGGGCAAGGCCGGTGCCGGACATCGCTCCGGCGAGCGCTATCCAGTTCTTGATCTCGGACGTTCCGGCGCGGAAGCGCGCGTCCGGGTAGTCGGTGAGCTTCGCCACATCGTCGTGCTTCAGGCCGTCGATGATGCGGTGGTCGAGCTCCTCCTCGATGACGGTATGGCTCAGGCCGCCGGAGGCGAAGACCGCGACGCGCTTGTCCGAGTCCCAGTCCTCGATAGCCTTGCGAAGCGTCTGGCCGAAGCGGTAGCAGCGGGAAGCCGTCGGCGTGTTCGGCGGGTAGTAGGTGTTGACGAGCACCGGTACGTTGGGAGTGACGACGTTATTCATCAGGCGGCGGTAGACGTAGTAGAAGGCATGGCCGATGGAGCCGTCGCCGTCGCGTCCCGGAGGAAGCTTGCTCGACCGAGCCACGTCGAACTCGTTCTCGATGAACGCTTCGATGAGGTACTCGCCGAGCGCCGCGTCCGCGGGGTGCGTCAGCTGGCCCGCCGGCCTGCGCGCGACCTCCGGATCGCTGTAGATACCGCGTGCGCCTCCGGGGTTGGGGATGTCGTCGATGGCGTCCCCGTAGAAGATGGAGAGCGCGGGCATGTTCTCGTCGTCGAATGATTCCTTCTGATCGTCGCCCAGGATGATGCAGACGTCGGGTTTCACCGCTGCCAGTGTTCCTTCGAGGTGTCCGATGGCGCCCTGGCACGCGTCCCAGCGGGTCTGGAACTTCTCGTCCGTGCACTCACGCTCGAAGTGCTCCCCGGCGCGCAACTCTGCAAGCTCGCCGAAGGAATACGTATGGGGCTTATATACTTGACTCACCTAGAATCTGTGCTATACTAGGTGCATGAAGTACGACAGCCTACTCAACCTGCTAGACCGATTCCCCTCAGAGGATGCTTGCGTGCGCCACCTTGAAACGCTAAGGTGGCCGCGCGGTGTCATCTGCCCCTTGTGCGGTGAGAGCCGCAAGATACATCGTTACGCTACCCGCCTGATTTACAAGTGCGGGGACTGCGGCAAGCAGTTCTCAGTACGGAAGGGGACGATATTCGAGGAGAGCCGCCTTCCCCTCCGCAAGTGGTTCGTGGCCGCTTGGCTGATGACCTCGAACCGCAAGGGGATTCCGAGCACTCAACTCGCAAGAGAGATAGGCGTGACGCAAAAGACTGCGTGGTTCATGCTCGGACGGCTGCGCGAAGTGGCCGGCCAGATCAACAGCACCGGAGGGCCGCTCGATGGAAGCATCGAGGCTGATGAGACGTACATCGGCGGCAAGGAGAAGAACAAGCACGCAGCCGACCGCAAGCATCTCGGACGCGGCACGGCGGGCAAGCAGGCCGTGGTAGGCGCGATAGAACGGACGGGCAACGTCCGCACCGCGCGGGTACCGGACGCCAGCCGCCCCACCCTTGAACGGTTCCTCCGCGCGAACATCGCGCCGGACGCAGTGCTCTACACGGACGGACACCCCGCCTACGCGCAGATGGGCTACCAGCACCACGCGGTAGAGCACAGCGTCGGCGAGTACGTCAGGGGCATCGCCCACACGAATAACATCGAGTCGTTCTGGAGCCTCTTGAAGCGGGGCTACATCGGAGTGTTCCACCACTTCACTTGGAAGCACCTTGACCGCTACCTCAACGAGTTTGAGACGCGCTGGAACTTCGGCGATATGGACAACGCCGACCGCGTGGACGCGGTCCTAGAGTCCACGGCGGGGCTGCGCCTCACCTATGAGCGGTTGACAGCATGACGACGTTCGAACCGCTCTCCGGTATCTCGTTCGACGACCTGCTCGCAGCAGCCGTACAGGGCAAGCCCGCCGATATGGTGCGCTGGTTGAACCGCATCCATCAGGGAGATTGCCTTGACCTCATGGCCAAACTCCCGGTGGGGAGCGTTGACGTTGTCGTTACCAGCCCGCCCTACAACATCAAGAACAGCACGGGGAACGGACTCAAGAACGGACGGGGCGGCAAGTGGCCGAAGGCCGAACTCATCAACGGCTACGATGAGCACGATGACGCCATGCCGCATGATGAATATGTCGAATGGCAACGCTCCTGCCTGCGCGCCATGATGCGCGTGCTTAAGCCGGACGGTGCCATCTTCTACAACCACAAGTGGCGCGTCCAAGACGGCCTGCTACAAGACCGCTCGGACATACTGGCAGGGTTCCCAGTCCGGCAAATCATCATCTGGCAGCGCTCCGGCGGCCTCAACTTCAACAAGGGCTACTTCCTGCCTACCTATGAGGTCATCTACCTGATTGCCAAGCCGGACTTCAAACTCGCGCCGGGGGCGAACAAGCGCGGTGACGTGTGGACGATTCCGCAAGAGTCGAACAACCCGCACCCCGCCGCGTTCCCCGTCGAACTGGCGCAGCGTTGCATCGAGTCCACAACTGGCCGCGTCGTGCTTGACCCGTTCCTCGGAAGTGGCACGACGGCCATCGCCGCCGAACTCGCGGAGCGTGATTGGATCGGGTTGGAACTGTCGAAGGCGTACTGTAAGGTTGCGACCGAACGGGTAGCAGCTCACAGGCGAGGACGGCGCAATGACGACACCCGACAGGCGCATCCAGGCGGCGCTGGAACGCATCTTGAAGCAGCAGACCTACGAGATGCCGGACGAAGTGGAAGGGCAGCGAATCAGCGGAACCGGCGCACCAGGTCTGTACCTGGAACACCTGCTGGGGCTCAAGACATCGAACGCTGACATTCCTGACGCGGGGGCGTGGGAGGTCAAGTTCACGAGCGGCAGTGCGCCGTTGACGCTCTTCCACAAAGACCCGTACCCGCGCGGCGTGGCGATGCGGAGCATCATCAACCGCTGGGGCTGGACGGGGCGCAACGGCAGGCCGAGTTTCCGGCATACCATCTGGGGCGAGTCCGATCGCTGCGAAGTCGTAGACGACGCTGGGGATATTCGGGTCCGGCGCAAGGGCTATGACGACTTCGCCCCGTACTGGCCGCACGACACCCTCATCACGTCGTTCTCACGGAAGTTGAGCAAGTTGATTCTCGTGCGCGGAGAGAAGCACGGACGGACTGTGCGCTACCTGTCGGCGGAGTTCCTGTCGGATGCACAGGTCACGCGGTTCATCCGCAACATCGCGCGGGGCGTTGTGTGCATCGACTTCGACGCCTACATCCAAGAGAGCGGAGCGGTACGGAACCACGGAACGAAGTTCCGCATCGCCCCGGAAGACCTCTCCGCCCTCTATCGGACTAGGCGCAGGGTGAGTTAGGTATATAACCCCCATACGTATTGCCCGCGAACCAGTGGACCGCCTGCGTGCGTCCGCGGTCCCCATAGGCCCGCCAATGCTCAGGCGGCATCTCCAACTGCGGAGCGTGGGAGGAGGCCATCCCGAGAACGATCTCTGCCATGATTCACCTCCCTGTTGTACGTCCGAGCGGAGTGTACACCCTCCGGTTATGGACCGAGCGGGTGAACGCCTCACCAAGGACGTTGGCCCTATCGGCCTCCGATACCCTGCCCCCTGTAACCTCCCGACCATCATTGCTCTGCGATACATTCGTACTACGAGCGACGATGCGACTCCGGCACCTTGCTTCCGAAGTGGAGTATGCTTTGCGAGCGCCGCTTTACCGCTCCGTTGGCTCGTTGTTCACCTAATAAGGTTATGTCATGGACTAGCGATGCGGACGGATAGTAGCGTCTCCGCATACGCCCAGCGTATCAAGGTGCAGTTCCCGTGACCGTAACCGCAGAAGCCCTTCTTTCGGTCTTGAAAACAGCCCCGTACGGAGCATATGCCGTTTCCATAGACCAGACCATCGTCTTTTGGAACGGCGCCGCGGAGCGCATCCTCGGCCATGCTTCAGAGGACGTGTTGGGACGCAGGTGCTACGAGGTTGTCGCCGGGCTCAGTTCCACTGGCCTGACCCCCGAGTGCCTGGGAGGATGCCCCTCCATACGCTACCTTCGGGCCGGACTCGTGCCGGCGCCCGTCAGGCTTCGCGTGCTCTGCTCATCAGGTGAACGCAAATGGGTCACCGTTACACCCATGGTGGTCACCGGCATCTCGGGAGGCGCCCCGGTGATAGTGCATCTCTTCGACGACAGCGCCGAGTACGTGGACTCTGCCAGTGAAGCGGTGCGCGAAGCCCTGACTGCCGGCGGCGCGGACATCATCTCCGACAATCCTGACGTGACCGATGTCCCCACGGAGGCCCCGGCCCTGAGCCGGCGGGAACTCGAGGTGTTGCGCCTGGTGGCGCGGGGATGGGAAACGACGCGCATCGCCACGGAACTCGGCATCAGCCGGCACACGGTGCGCAACCACATCCGCAACCTGCGGCAGCGACTCAACGCCTCCACGAAGCTGGATGCCGTGATGAAGGGCATCCGCCTGGGCATCCTGAGCCCTCACTAGTCGTTCCACGGGCCTTGCCCCCGCATCATCCCGGATAGCCATTTGAGACCCGGCGCGAGGTGAGATAGGCTCGCGCCATCTCGCATGGGAGGCGCGCGATGGTAATGCAAGGCACCGACATGAAGGTGGCAGAGACGCCAACCGGCCAACTCGAGGACTTCCGCATCCCTGACGCCTACGAGGACTGGCTGGAGAAGGAAGGGGTGATGGTCCACAAGACCTACTACATCCCCAACTGGCACGAGGTCGAGGTCGGGCCCTGGGAGCGCAAGGGCGGCGAGGGCGCAGTCGTCCACATCGACAACGCTCTCCTGCCGAACGACCTCCACGTGGTCGACATCAGGCCCGGCGGCAAGTCCGAGCCCGAGCACCACATGTACGAGATCAACTTCTACATCGTCTCAGGGCGCGGCGCGACGACCGTCTGGATGGACGAGTCGAGCAAGCAGACGTTCGAGTGGAGGACCGGCTCCCTCTTCACCATCCCCCTGAACGCCTGGTACCAGCACTTCAACGGCTCCGGCGACGAGAAGGTGCGCTACATGGCCACCACCAACGCTCCGCCCATGATGCGCCTGTTCCGCGACACCGACTTCATGTTCAACAACGACTTCATGTTCCGCTCCCGTTACTCCGACGACGAGTCCTGGTTCTCCGGCAACGGCACGCTCTACAACAAGCGCGTCTGGGAGAGCAACTTCATCCCCAACGCGCCCGACATGGCGCTCTATGGCTGGAAGGAGCGCGGAGCCGGCGGCATCAACGCCATGCTGCAGATGGGCAAGAACGACATGGGGAACCATATCTCCGAGTTTCCCATCGGCACCTACAAGAAGGCCCACCGGCATGGGCCGGGCGCGCACCTCTTCCTCCTCAGCGGCGACTCCGGCTTCTCCCTCCTCTGGACCAAGCCTGACCGCTCCGACATGGTGAAGTGCGACTGGCAGGTCGGCACCATCGTCATCATCCCCGGCGAGGGCACCTACCACCAGCACTTCAACTCCGGCACGACTCGCGCCCGCTACATGGCGCTGCGCGACGGCAAGGGCGGCTTCATCGCGCCTAACACCGCCGTGGGGGGCGACGTCAGCATCAAGGAGGGCGGCATCCAGGTGGAATACGAGGATGAGGACCGCGAGATCCACGAGATCTTCGAGGCCGAGCTCGCCAGGTCCGGCGCTCAGTGCAACATGAAGGCGTTCATCCCCTACTGCACCGGCGTCGCGGGCGTCACCGACGAGCGGAGGACGTAGGAGTTCCCCTTCCAAAGATACAGCGTAAGGGCGGTTCGCGGACCGCCCCTACGCGCCCCCCTTACGAGAACCGCTGGCCGTATACGCTCCGGGCGTTGCCCTCGTAGATGGCGCCCCTGTCCTCATCCGACAGGAAGTCGATGTCGTCGATGAGGGGCTTCGTGTTGTCGTACCACTCGCCGGTGCGCGGGTTGTCGGCCGACCCCGCGCCGGGACGCTCGGTGCCGAACAGGCAGCGGTCCGTGCCCACGATCTTGAACAGCAGCTCCAGCGACTCCTGGTTGTAGAGGCAGGTGTCGTAGTAGAGGTTCTTCACGTGGCGATCGAACGTCTCCTCCCCGTTCGGCCCGCGCATCCGCGCCCGCCAGCGCCCTATCTGGTACGGGATCGAGCCGCCGCCGTGGCTCATGATGATCTTGAGGTCCGGGAAGTCGTCGAATACCGTCGACCTGGCGAGCGACAGGATGGCGATGCTCTCCTCCGTGATGAAGTGGTTGTGGAACGACTCGCGCAGGTCCTTGCAGCTCGCCGGATGGATGAGCGCGGGGATGTCCTCCTTCTCCATCTTCTCGTAGAGCGGGTACCAGTACTCCTCGCCCATCGTCGGCGTCGTGTGCTGCCCCTCGCTCGGGTCAGGGTTGATCATGATGCCGATGAACCCCAGGTCGTTGACGCAGCGGTCGATCTCCTCGAACGTGTCGGTGACCGGCGCGCCGTCGCATTGCGGAAGGCCCGCGACGCCCCGGAAGCGGTCGGGCTCGTTCTGCACCGCTAGCGAGATCGCGGTGTTGTTCGCCTCGCAGAACCAGTGCACGATCTTGTCCGGCTTCTCGGAGTGCATCAGGGAATACGGGCGCGGAGACAGGAAGGCCACGTCCGTCCCTACGTCGTCCAACAACTCCGAGTGGCTCTTGCCCGCCGTCTTCCAGCCTGCCACGGTCTCTGCCGTAACGCCCGGGTGCCCCTTGCCGTGGAACCCGCGACCGTTGATGAGGAACGCTTGATACTGGCCGATCTGCGACCCCGTAACCAGGTGCTGGTGCGCGTCGATGATCATGCTCGCCTCCCCTCCGGCGTAGTGGCCGCATTATCCCCCAAACGCGTTGAGGCGCAACCTGCGTCCGAGGGGAACGTGTGGCACCCGCCCCTCCGGGGGGCTACACTCGCCGCCTGCGAGTCCCGGAGGAGGTGTGGGAGCATGAGCGATCCCGTCGTTGAACGTCTCGCGGCATACGCCGCCGGCCTCGAGTACCAGGACCTGCCCGGCGACGTCGTGCACCAGGTCAAGCGGCTCGTGATCGATTCCATGGGTTGTGGACTGGCGGCCGGAGACGCGTCTCCGGTGCGCGCAGCCCGCGACCTGGCCCGCGAGGTACAGGGGTCGTCGCCGGCCACGGTGCTCGGAACAACCGAGACGACCACCCCGGATATGGCCGCCTTCGTGAACGGCACCATGGTGCGCTACCTGGACTTCAACGACTCCTACAACGGCAAGGACATCGCTCACCCGTCCGACAACATCGCCGCGGCAATGGCTGCCGCGGAGGCCCATGGCAGTTCAGGCCGCGGTCTCATCGCGGCCATCGCGCTCGCCTACGAGGTGCAGGCCGCCTGGGCGGACAGCTTCCATCTCGCCTCGGGCGGCGTCTGGGACCAGGCCGCCTATGCAGCCATCTCCGCTCCGCTTGGAGCAGGCAGCGTTTTCGGCCTCACGGAAGAGCAGCTCGCGGAAGCGCTGCGCATCTCCGTAGTCAGCAGCATGACGCTCGGCGAGGCCCGGCGAGGGACCATCTCCCACTGGAAGGCAGCGGCTGTCCCCAACGCGGGGAGGAACGGCGTCTTCGCAGCCATGCTCGCCCGGCGTGGGATGACGGGCCCACCGGAGGTGTTCTCCGGCTCGCACGGGTTCCTCGCCGGGGTGACGGGCTCCCTCGTCGAGCTTGCTCCCCTGGCGCATGAGCATGGCAACGACCGCGCGTTCCGGCTCATGGAATCGCGCTTCAAGCGGTTCCCGGCGGGGTTCGTCTCCCAGACGGCGATCGAGGGCGCCATCGAGGCGCGGGAAGTGCTCGGCATCGCCGACGCCAACGACGTCGAGCACGTCCACATCCGCACGTTCGAGAGTGGCAAGCGCATCATGGCGGGCGACCCCACCCGCTGGCGCCCTGAAACGCGGGAGACCGCCGATCACAGCATCCCCTTCGTTGTCGCCTGCGCCCTCCGGTTCGGAACGCTCGAACCCGCCCACTTCGAGGACGACGTCCTGCGCGACCCGGCGCTGCTGGACCTGATGCAGCGCATCGAGGTGGTCCAGGACCCGGAATGCGACGCGGCCTGGCCGGAGGCAATCCTCAACATCCTGACGGTCCGGACCTCGGACGGCCGCGAGCACACGGCGTCGGTCCCCTACTACACCGGGCACTTCAAGAAGCCCATGAGCGATGCCGACGTCGAGGACAAGTTCCGGCGGCTCACGGCCGGCCTGCTCGACGAGTCCCGTCAGCGGGCGGCGCTGGACGGCCTCTGGCGTCTCGACGAGGAGACCGACCTTCGTCGACTCATGGCATCGATGGCTATCGCGGGTTGATGCGGCAGGCCGCTTCAGGCCGTCTCTTCGGCGTCCCCTCGCGCCTCCGCTGCGCCGGCCCGGGCGGCGCCGGGTTCGGCGAACCGGTAGCCGGTGCGGGACGCAGTGAAGATGTAGGAAGGGTTCCTCGCGTCGTCGCCCAGTTTCTGACGCAGGTTCTTTATGTACGACCGCAGCAAGCGCTCGTCGACCGTGTGATCTTCGCCCCAGACCCGCTGGATGATCTGATCGTGAGTCACGACCCGTCCGGCGTTGGCGGAGAGCTCGTACAGCAGCTTGTACTCGGTCGGGGTCATCGCTACGGGACGGCCCGCCACAGAAACCGTGCGCTCCATGAAATCGATGGTGAGCTCCCCCACCGCGAACGGCTGCCGCTGGAAGATGGACGAACGCCTGCGGAGGGTTGCCCTGACCCGCGCCACTAGTTCGGTGGGCGAGAAGGGCTTGACGACGTAGTCTGCGGCCCCCATCTCGAAGGCTTTGGCGATGTCCTGTCCCCTGCCGCGGCCGGACAGGAAGATGACCGGGGTCTCCCCGGGGATGCCCTTCATCAACTCGAACCCGTCCGTTCCGGGCAACACGAGGTTCAGCAGCACGAGGTCGGGGTCCACCGCCTCCAGGAGACCTTTCATCTCCTCCGGGTCGGCGGTGACCGTGGGGACGTAGCCGACCTGCGACAGCGTGTTCCGGACGTATCGCAGTATCTGCGGGTCGTCGTCGACAACGAGGATGCGCTCCGACTGCAGCGCCTCCTGTGCCGGACCGGACATCGCGTCCTCTCCCGGTGATGCGATGTCACCGGCGGCCTCATCCACGACGGGCACCGTGAAGACGACCCGGGTGCCGGGGCTCTGTTCCGGGCTTTCCGCCCATATCCGGCCGCCGTGCGCCTCCACTATGCCCTTGCAGATGGCAAGGCCGAGACCGTATCCGTCCAGCTCGTGCGTTCTGCCGCCGGACTCCGCGCGCGCGAACTTGCTGAACAGGTACGGCCGGAACTCGGTCGGTATGCCGGTGCCCTCGTCCGTGACGGAGACGGCAACGTGCAGCTCCTCCAGCCACGCGGCGACCCTGATGGACGACCACTCGCGCGAGTACCGCGATGCATTGGTGAAGAGGTTGTGCAGCACCTGGACGATCCTGCGGCCGTCCGACAGGATCCGGGGCAGGTGCGGCGCCGTGCCGATCTCGACGCTGTTCTTGTAACCGCCGCTGAGGAAGGCGTTCCTCGCCAGTTCGATCACCGAAGTCACGTCGGTGGGCTCCGGGGCGATGGAGAGCGTTCCCGCCTCGATGCGCGTGAGGTCCAGCAGGTTGTTGATGAGGTCGCGCATGTGGTCGGCGCGCTCCTCGACGATGCGGAAGAACTGGAGTATCTCCGCTTGGTCGAGCGGGGACGAGGCAGTCAGCACCGTAGCAGCGGAGCCCTTTATTGACGTCAACGGCGCACGGAGTTCGTGGCTGACCACGCCCAGGAACTCGGCCCGCAAACGCTCCAGCTCTTCCAGGGGCGTTATGTCCTGGACCGTGACGACGACGGACACGACCTCTCCGTCCTCCGACCATATGGGCGTGGCGTTGACGAGCGTGCTCGTCTCCGTGCCGTCCGGCAGGCGGAACACGACTTCCTCCGCTCGGACGCTCTCCCCGCTCGTGGCCGCCCGTTCCAGCGGGAGCTCCTGGGGGGCGATCGCGCCTCCGTCCATCCGCCGGTACGACACCGTACGGAGAAGCTCATCGAACGCGAGGGCCGTCCCGCGAGCGCCGGTGACGATGCGGAGCGCCTCCCGGTTGAATCGCACCACGCCCCTGGTTTTCGCGTCGAAGACCAGCACGCCCACCGGGGACGTGTTGACGAGCGCCTCCAGATCGGCATTGACGCGCTGCTCTTCCCCGTAGATGCGCGCGTTGGTGATGGCCATCGCCGCCTGCGCCGCGAACATCTGCAGCGTCTCCTCGTCCTCCTGGGTGAAGTCCGGCCCTCCCGGCTCCATCCCCAGGTAGATGTGCCCCACGTGCCGCTCGCCCTCCCTGATCTGCAGACCCAGGAACGCCCCGATCGGCACCGGGAACCCCGAGAACCCCTCCGACGCCAGGTGCTCGACGAAGTCCCGCGTCCTCAGCGGCTCACGCAGACCGCTCAAGTACCACAGGACGTCCCACCCGTCGGGCGTCTGGTAGTACATCCTCCCCCACTCTTCCTCCGTCAAGCCCGATACTACCAGGTGCTGGAACGCGCCGGCCTCGTCCGTCGTGGTGATCGCGCTGTAGCGGGCGCCGGAGAGCGAGCGCGCACTGTCCGCGACCTCCTGCAGGACGGAGTCCACGTCGAGGGCCTCGTTTATGCGGAGGATAGCCCCGGTCAGTCCTGCGAGCCGGGCCCGCAGTGCCTCGTTCTCCGCCTTCAACCGTTCGGCTTCGTCCAACGCGCCTACCTCAGATGACCACCCTGCTTGGGAAACGACGGCGGAAGTGTACCACGCGCCTGCGGGAGGGATGCCTCCGAACATCATCATCGCTGCCTCGATGTGATGAACACGCCCGCGACGGCGACCAGTACCAGGAAGAAGGCGACGACCCCCACGGGGAGCACCCAGGCCGGCATGCCGCCTTCGTCCACCGAAGGGACGACAGGCACCCTGGGTATCGGCGTCGCTGTCGGCCCGGCCGTCGGGCTCGGCGTCGGCGTGAGCGTCGGTGTCGCGGATGGAACGGACGTTGGCGTCGCTGTCGGCTCCGGCGGTACCGGCGTCGCCGTCGCCGTTGGCGTAGCCGTCGGAACAGGCGTCGGCGTTGCGGTGGGCTCCGGCGCAGGCGCCGCCGTGGGCGTAGACGTCGGTGCAGGCGCCGTAGTCGGCGTCGGCGTGGGGACTATGGGCCCCGGGCCGGCTGGGGCCGTTGGCGTGGGCGCAGGCGCCGCTGTGGGCGTTGCCGTTGGCTCCGCCGTCGGCGTGGGCGTGGGCGTGACAACCCCGACCGTTATCTCCGACACTCCGCCGATCGGGTGGTCGTTCCGGTTGTCGTCTCTCAACGTCCCCGCGAACCGGTACGTGCCCTCGGACGTTGGCGCAGTCACCGTGTACATAACCGAACTGTCACCGAGCAGGGTGAAACTCACCTCCTGCCCGTTAGCTACAGCATCGGAGTGGGTGCTCGACACGAAGATGAACCCGGCAGGCAGCGTCTCGATGAGGGCTCCGAAGGCCCCATAGCCGGTTACGGTCACGGTAACCACCACCCGGCCACCTGGGGCCACGGTCGGCATATCGAAAGTCCTGGCGCCGCCGATCCCCTGCTGCGCAGAAACGACGCCCAGCCCGAGCAGCCCCAGGCCCCCCAGGGCCGCGACTGCCGCCAGTGCAAGCCTCGCCCTGGACCAGTACCGTGACCGTTCTGTTTCCATGCTGCGGGTGTCCGTGCCGTAGCAGAACAGGGGGCGTATCCGCCCCCTGTTCAGATCACTTCAGTCTCAACGCGCGGTTCACCGTTGCCGCGACCGCATTGCGAGGCCTCCGACTACCACCACGGCTGCCAGGCCGAGGACGATCAGGACGATTACCCCGACCGGGATGCCGCCCCCATCTTCCGGAACGACCGGTGGTGTAGTCGGCGCCGGCGTGGCCGTGGGTGTGGCCGTCGGCGCCGGTGGGACCGGCGTGGCCGTCGGAGCAGGCGGGACCGGCGTGGCCGTCGGTGGCGCCGGCGTCGCTGTCGGGACTGGTGTGGCCGTGGGCCGTGGGACCGGCGTCGCCGTGGGAGGCACCGGTGTCGCCGTGGGAGGCACCGGCGTGGCCGTCGGAGCGGGCGGGACTGGCGTCGCCGTGGGCCGTGGGACCGGCGTTGCCGTAGGAGGCACCGGCGTCGGCGCTGGCGGCACCGGCGTGGCCGTCGGTGGCACGGGCGTCGGCGTGCTCACGGGCGTGAACGTGCCGCCGCCACCACCACCGCTACTCCCGCCACCGCCGGTGCTGGGCGGCCTAGGCGTGGGCGTGGGCGGAGGTGCGCCGACCCTCAGGCTCGAAGTGCCGCTTACCGTACGGGAATTCTGCTCGAGGTCTCTCACTTCGCCGGAGAACGTCCTCGTTCCGGTTGTCTGGGGAGCCTCCACCGTGTAGGTAACCGTGCTGTCACCGAACAGGGTGAAACTCACCTCCTGCCCACTGGATACGGCCCCGGAGTGCGTGCTGCTCGACACGAAGCTGAACCCCGCAGGCAGCGTCTCGATGAGGGCCCCCGCGGAGCCATAGCCCGACACAGCCACCGTCACCGTGACTTGGCCGCCCGGAGCCGCCCACGCTGGGGAGAACGACCTCCGCGCGCTGGGGCCCCCGGCGGGAGCGGTAACCGTCACGTTGGTTGCGCCCCCGACCGTGTGGGTGCCCTGATCGAAGTCCCGCAACTCGCCGGAGAACGTATGCCTTCCGGCCGTCTGCGAGGCCGTCACCGTGTAGGCAACCGAACTGTCACCGAGCAGAGTGAAACTCACCTCCTGCCCACTGGATACGGCCCCGGAGTGCGTGCTGCTCGACACGAAGCTGAACCCCGCAGGCAGCGTCTCAATGAGGGCGCCCGCAGTACCGTAGCCCGACACAGCCACCGTCACCGTGACCTGACCACCCCTCGCCACCGATGACGGGGAGATGGACCGGCTTGCGCTGGGGCCCCCGGCGGGAGCGGTAACCGTCACGTTGGTTGCGCCCCCGACCGTGTGGGTGCCCTGATCGAAGTCCCGCAGTTCGCCGGAGAACGTATGCCTTCCGGCCGTCTGCGAGGCCGTCACCGTGTAGGTAACCGAACTATCACCGAGCAGGGTGAAACTCACCTCCTGGCCGCTGGATACGGCTCCGGAGTGCGTGCTGCTCGACACGAAGCTGAACCCCGCAGGCAGCGTCTCGACGAGGGCTCCCGCAGTCCCGTAGTCCGAAACGGCTACGGTGACATCCACCTGCCCGCCTGCCGTCACCGATGACGGGGATATGGACCGGCTTGCGCTCGGACTGCCGTCCGAAGAAGACGGCGCGGGCGTAGCGGTGGGTGTCGGAGTAGCGGTAGGCGTCGACACAGTCCCTACCGTCACGTCGATTGCGCCCCCGACCGTGTGGGTGTTCTGATTGAAGTCGCGCAGTTCGCCGGAGAAACTGTGCTCTCCGGCCGTCTCGGAGGCTGTCACCGTGTAGGTAACCGTGCTGTCACCGAACAGGGTGAAGCTCACCTCCTGCCCACTGGATTCGGCCCCGGAGTGCGTGCTGCTCGACACGAAGCTGAACCCGGCAGGCAGTGTCTCGATCAAGGCTCCCGCGGAGCCGTAGCCCGAAACGGCTACGGTGACGTCCACCTGCCCGCCAGGGGCTACTGATGCCGGATCGAACGACCTGGTAGCGCTGGGGGTCTGCTGAGCAGCCACCAAGCCGAAGCCGAGGAGTCCGACCAGACCCGCAACCACGATCGCTGTCATCAACGCGAGGTGCTTTCTGAACAAAGCCTCTATCTCCCTTGGTTTCATTTGAGACCCCTGCCTGCTCCAACAGCCTCAGTGGACGGGGGGAGGTCCCACCCTGGCTGTTGGAAGCAGGACAGCGTCTCGCTTGCGCGGGTCGACACAGCTCCCTTCGGCTAGAGGCCGAAGTAGAGCCGTATGACTCCGCGGACAACGTCCTCGGCGATCGTCTGCTGTATGAGGTAGTCCCGTATGGCGGTCCTCACCTCGCTCTCATCGATCTCACCATCGTTGTTGGCGTCGTAGGCGTTGAAGGGGTCCTGTTCCTCGACGTCTGTGACCGTGACCGTTACGTCACGCTCCGCGGTGTTCGTGCTGTCGTTGGCAGTCACCGTCACCTCGTACACGTTGTTGGTGTCGGCGTCCGCCGGGCGCTCGTAGTTGGGCACGCTCTTGAAGCGGAGCTCGCCACTCGAGATCGTGAAGTCCGCAGCGTCGGCTCCCGACAGCGACCACGTTGCCGAGGCCGCGTCGGGCCCGGATGCCGTGTAGGTCGCCACCGGGGTGGTCGTCGGCGTGTTCTCCGCGACGGAGGGGTTTGCCGACCCCGTCACCACCAGGCCGCCGGCTATGACCGCCGGAGCTTCGTTCACGTTTTCGACGGTCACTCTGACCATCCGGTCGGCGTGCAGTGTGCCGTCCGAGGCCCGGACCGTCACCTCGTACAGGTTGTCCCGGTTCGCGTCCGCCGGATTCTCGTAGTCAGGCTTCTGCACGAAGGAGAGGACGCCGGCATTGCTGAGGCTGAAGTCGGCCGCATCCGGCCCTGTCAGCGACAGGTTGACGTTGAGTCCATCCTCGTCCGTTGCCACGTAGTTATTTGCATCGTCGCTGGCGTCGAAGGTGCCGTCATTGTTGCTGTCGGCTCTTACTATCTCCACGCCTTCGTCGACGGTCACCGTCTCGGCTCCGGAACTGAACGTCGGCTTCTCATCCACGTCCGTGATCTTGATGGTCACGGTCGCCGGCGTGCCGGTGACGTCGCCGGAGGCATCCCTCGCAGTGACGGTGACTGAGCAGTCGTTCGCAGTGTCGCACTGATTCGTGGTGTTGGA
This sequence comes from Dehalococcoidia bacterium, assembly GCA_965220225.1. Taxonomy (GTDB): domain Bacteria; phylum Chloroflexota; class Dehalococcoidia; order Lucifugimonadales; family Australimonadaceae; genus Bin16. Next base: position 351,546 of record OZ244813.1, read on the forward strand.
AGTGTCCGCCTCGTAGTCCAGATCCTCACTGGTAGTTATCTGGCCGCTCTTCGCGTCGATCTCGAACTGATCCGAGTCGGTGCCGCCCAGCGTGTAGTACACCGCGCCGTGGTTGCCCGTGGCCGTCACCGGGGCGCCCACATTCGCACCCTCGTCGCCCTCAGCCACCGACCTGGAAGGATCGTCCGGGTCGAACTCGAGCTCGTTGGGCCCGACCCGGGCGGCCAGCACCGGGTGGGTGGAGGTCAGAGAGGCGGTCTCCTGGGCTGTGCTGGTCCCAACCTGGTAGGTCACCGTCGCGCGGATGCGTTGGCCCACGTCGGCGAGAGCGACGTTGTATGTGAGCCCTGTCTCGCCGCTGATGAGGGTGTTTCCTCTGTACCACCGCCACGTAATGTTCGTGGCGCCGCCTGCTGCCACAGTCTTGGTCGCCCCTGATATATCGCCATCGGTAGCGCTGGCGGTCAGGCGTGCGCCAACCTGGAACTGCGTTACGTCCTGGTCGGTGCTGCCGTCCGGAGCGACGAGCCAGGTCACCTTACCCGCCTCTGCTACGTTGGTAACCTTGACAGTGACCTTGTGGAAGCCCGTCTGTCCGCCAGTCGCAGCATCGGAGGCCGCCACTACCACCTGGTAGGTGTTGTTGGTGCCCTGGTCCCCCGCATTTTCGTAGTCGGGCGAGGCCGAGAACTCAAGTGTCCCGTCCTCATCGTCGATCGTGAAGAGAGCGGAATCCTCATTGTCAGTAGCGGTAAAGCCGGTGCTAGGAAGGACGGGTGTCGCCCCGACGCCCGCAATTCCCCAGGTGATCGATGTGGCGCCCTCGGGGTCACTGGCCGTGAAGGTGGCAACCACGCCCTTGCCGTTCTCGGCATAGTTGACGCTGTCTACGCCCATGACATCAGGGGCTTCGTCGACGCCGGTGACGGTCACTTTGACCGCCCGGTCAGCGTACAGCGTGCCATCCGAGGCCCGCACGGTCACCTCGTATACGTTATCCCTGTCCCTGTCCGTCGGAGTCTCGTAGTCGGGGTTTACCCTGAAGGAGAGGACCTGGGCGGCGCTGAGCTTGAACCTGGCCGCGTCCGATCCCATCAGCGTGTAGGCAATGTTTCGGCTCTCCGGGTCCGTCGCCGTGTAGGTGACGCTGGCTTCCGCTGTCGCACTGAACCCACTGTCCGACCCGTGGAACAGGTCTGTCCGGTTCTCCGGCAGCGTTACAGCCGTTAGTGCGGCTGCTGGGAACGTCGGCTTCTCGTCTACGTTCGTAATCTTGATGGTCACGGTCGCCGGTGTGGCGGTGGCCTCGCCGGAGGCGTCCCTCGCGGTGACTTCGACTACGCAGCTGTTCTGGGCTACGCAATTGGCCGGGTCGCCCGCAGCCGCCTCGTAGTTCAGGTCAGCGTTGGTCGTTATCTGGCCGCTCTTCGCGTCAATCTCGAACTTGGCCTGGTCCGTGCCGTCCAGCGTGTAGTACACCGCGCCGTGGTTGCCCGTGGCCGTCACCGGGGCGCCGACATTCGCGCCCTCGTCGCCCTCAGCCACCGACCTGGAGACCGCTGTCGGGTCGAACTCGAGCTCGTGGCTCCCGACCCGTTCCGCCAGCACGGGGTAGTCGGAGGTCAGAGAGGCAGTCTCCTGGTCCACGTTGCCCGCGACGACGTAGTGCGCCACGACCCGCAGGTACATGCCTGCGTCGTCGAGCGTGGTGGTGTATGTGGCCGCGTTTGCGTCGTCTATCAGCGTCCCCATCGAGGCTTTGTCCGACGACCTGTACCACCGCCATATGGCATTGGTTACGGTCTTGGTCGCTCCTGATATATCGCCATCGGTAGCGCTGGCGGTCAGGCGTGTGCCACCGACATCGAACTGCGTTACGTCCTGGTCGGTGCTGCCGTCTGGAGCGACGAGCCAGGTCACCTTACCCGCCTCGTCCTCGTCCGTGACCTTGACGGTGACCTTGTGGAAGCCCACCTCTGTGCCTGTCGCCGTCACGACGCCGTCGGCAGCCGCCACCACCACCTGGTAGGTGTTGTTGGTGCCCTGGTCCAACGCGTTTTCGTAGTCGGGCGAGTCTATGAACTCAAGTGTCCCGTCGTCCTCGTCGATCTCGAAGAGAGCGGAATCCTCATTGTCAGTAGCGGCAAAGCCGGTGGTAGGAAGGGTGGGTGCCCCTGTGGCGCCCGCGATCCACCAGGTGATCGACGTGGAGCCCTCGGGGTCGTCGGCCGTGAAGGTCGCCACCGGGTCCTTGCCGTTCTCGGCGTACTCGATGGTGCCGTCCTGTGCCTGGAGGATCCCGCCCGGCAGCAGCAGCGAGAGCCCGAGGGCCGCGGCCGCGAGAAGCGCGAGTAGAGGAAGGGTGTGCTTCCTGTGGGAGAGAGAAGAAGCGGCCCCCAGGGGGGCTGCCGCGTTCGCCCGGCTCGGTGAACGCCAGGTCGCCGTCGCGGCGACGGCCCCTATAATAAAGGTAACCCAAGCCCGGAGGGAGCCGAGGGAGCGGTACAACGCGTCGATCATGTCAATCCTCACCTTCACAGGGATGCTGCAACTCCCCGCGTGCTAGGGAATCCGTGCAGATTTCTATACACACGTAGAGTCACGTGAGCGATTCTACACATTTAGTGTCGGGGGCTGTCAACCCCGTTTGATGCGTTATGAGCGAGAATCTGAACGTCCCGCCACAGGCACAGGCGCGGCAGCTCTCTCGCAGCCGGCGGTCCCCTTAATATGGAAAAGCATGCAGGCAGCACAGGGAGTCATGGAGAAGGTATGGAGAAAAGCGCACCACGTGAGGGCGAACCGGACGGAGCGCAGGTCCGTCGTTCCTGCGAAGGCAGGAACCTCGCCTGGTGTAGGGGCATCCCTTGTGGGTGCCCTGCATGGCCCCCTCGCCCCCTGGGAGAGGGAAGACGCGCGTGCGCGGCGGGTGAGGGCTGCCTCGGACGGGTCTGGTCCCCTCGCCCTACAAGGGAGAGGGTCAGGGAGAGGGCACTGGAAGCGCCCCGCACTTGATGCGGGGGTGAGGGTACTGGAAGGGGTGGACCGGTCTGCCCCCTCGCCCCCCGGGAGAGGGCCGCCGTCTGGTTCCCTCGCCCTCTGGGAGAGGGTTAGGGTGAGGGCTGGGGTGAGGGTCTGCGTGGTGGACCTGGGGGGATTCGAACCCCCGGCCTCCTCAATGCCATTGAGGCGCGCTCCCAACTGCGCCACAGGCCCACGCTTGGGACGAGCCGGAGAGCCCGGCTCAGCATGGGAGCAGGATAGCATCCGCCTCCCTCCCCGAACAAGATAAACGCGCTCTGGCAGGGCGCGCGTGCTCGCCGTAGGATGCAGGACGCAGCACTACGGCAAGGAGAGAACCCCATGGCCTTGAACGTCCGCAGAGTAGTCACCGGCCACGACGACAACGGGAAGGCCGTCGTGCTCATCGACGACACGGCGAGCAACAAGCGCAACCCGCGTCCCGGCGTCGAGACCGTGCTCGCATGGATGACCGACTCCACGCCTGCCGAGCTGACCGGCCGCGAGGACCTCGGCGCACGCACCGTCGACCGCCCACCCTCCTCCCGGGGGACGATCTTCCGCATCATCGAGTTCTCGCCCGGCAACCAGTACGACATGCACGTCACGCCCACCATCGACTACGCCGTCGTGATCTCCGGCGAGATAGACATGGAACTGGACGACGGGGTCGAGGTGCACCTGCAGGCAGGCGACGTCCTCGTGCAGCGGGCCACCGTCCACAACTGGGCGAACCGGGGCGACGCGCCGTGCGTCATCGCCTTCGTGCTGATCGACGCCCAGCCGTAATGTCATGTTGAGCGGAGCGCAGCGCAGCCGAAACATCTCTCGGGTGCCAAGTGTAAGGGCATCCCTTGTGGGTGCCCTGTATGGGCCACCTCGCCCTCTGGGAGAGAGCCTGCCCTGAGCCTGTCGAAGGGTCGACGCGCTTGCGCGGCGGGTGAGGGCTCCCCTCGCGCATTCGTGACATCCGCCCCTTCCGCCGCCACCCCTCCGGGCAGTACGCTGGTTGAATGTCTGTAGCTCACAATCCAGCCGGTCTACCCCCTCTCCCGTGGGAGAGGGCTGGGGTGAGGGTGGCGCCGGAGCAGAACTTCAAACGGATGAGATTGTTATTGCCTTATCCAAGGGAAGCAGGCCACGGCCATGAAAATGCCTGTCATCAGCCGATTAAGAATGTCAGAACGGCATGGCCCGTTACTCGTAAGATCGGGCATTAAGAATCTCAACGGGCGGGGGGTTGAGATTCTTATTCGACCCCCTCTCCCCCGGGGAGAGGGAGACGCGCTCGCGCGTGGGTGAGGGTTGCCCCCTCGCCAGGTGTAGGGGCATCCCTCGTGGGTGCCCTGTATGACCCCCTCTCCCCCGGGGAGAGGGCTGGGGTGAGGGTACGCGGGCGCGCTCATTGACACGACGCCCCAGAAAGCGTACAAACGCTCGCGCAGCGGAGCCCACTCCGCTGCTATCCGTAGTTGTGCCCCGGGAGGAAGACATGACCAGAGGATGGACACTGCGGGCGTTCGCTCTGCTCGCTCTCGCAATCGCCGCCATGGCGGCGCTCGCTGCGTGTACGTCGGAAGACCCGACGGCCACGCCGACCGCGTCGAGCGCCCCGGAGATGCCCGCGACCGAAGAGCCCGCCATGCCCGCAACGGAAGAGCCCGCCATGGAGGAGAAGGACGACTCCGCGATGGAGGAGAAGGACGACTCCATGATGGAGAAGCCCGAGGGGCAGTACGGCGGCACGCTGGCCTACTGGATCCGGAGCGACCCTCCCGGCTGGGACCCGTGGGGCCGCACCCGTTTCTGGGACCCCACGCGCAAGATCGCTGAACTCGTGTTCAACCCGCTCTACTCGCCCGCGCCCCAGTTGGGCGACAGCTGCGAGATAGAGCTGCAGCCGGAGATCGCGGAGAGCTGGGAGTACGTCGAGCCCACCGTGCTGGAGTTCAAGCTCCGGGAAGGCATCCAGTGGCACGACAAGGCCCCGCTGAACGGCCGCGAACTCACGGCGGGCGACGTCGCCTACACCTACAACGAGCGCTACGCCAAGGGGCTCGCCGGTCAGGCATACGTCGGCCAGGTCTTCTTCGACGGCGCCGAGGCGGTGGATGACCACACCGTCCGCATCAACCTCAAGCAGCCGTTCGACTTCGTCGTTGGCGTCACGTCCGGTAACCGGCAGGGCTGGATCGTGGCGGAAGAAGCGTCGGCCGAGGAGGGGCTGAACGACCCCGAAGCCTCGTGGGTCGGCACCGGGCCGTTCATGTTCTCCGAGCATGAGACCGGCACGAAGGTCGTGTTCGAGCGGAACCCGAACTACTTCAAGGAAGGGCTGCCCTACGCGGACACGGTGGAGGCGCACATCATCCCGGACGCGGCGACGCGCATCGCGGCGCTCCGCTCCGGCCAGATCAACATCTTCCCCGCGGCAGGGCCGCGCGTGCAGGAAGAGATCCAGCGGACGAACCCGGACTTCTTCGTGAAGTCCTGCCCGAGCCTCTTCCACCTCGGCATCCGCATGAGGCTCGACAAGGCGCCGTGGAACGACGTCCGCGTACGCCGCGCCGTCTCGATGGCGCTTGACCGGCAGGCCATCATCGACACGGCGCTGCGCGGGAACGGCGAGATCGTTCTGCAGGGCTGGCCGCTCGACCCGGAGACGCTGGATCTGGGCGACTACCCGGACGAGATCGCCCAGTACATGCAGTACAACCCCGAGAAGGCGAAGGAGCTGCTGGCGGAGGCCGGCTTCCCCGACGGCTTCAGCACCACGGTCGTCTGGACGCCCGCGTACGGCGACCCGTGGCAGGGCGTGGCGGAGATCATGCTCACGATGCTCCGCGCCGTCGGCATCGACGCCCAGTTCAACATCCAGGAGTACGGCCCGTTCCTCGGCATGGGAAGCCAGCAGACGTGGGACGACCTGTACTTCGGATGGAACAACTCGTTCGACTTCAACGACCTCGCTTCCACGTACTACTGGAGCGGGATGCAGCCGCCCAACGGGTTGTCGCTTGCACCCGACGAGGCGCTGGACCGTCTGGTAGCGGACCTGTGGGCGTCCACGCCCGAGAACCGCGATGCAGTGCTGGCCCAGTTGCAGCAGTACGTGGCGAGCGCCCAGTACCGCATCACCAGCCCGGTGTGGGGTAACGGCATCGTCGCGAGGCCGGAGGTGCAGAACGTCGGCTGGCGCGGCACGAACAAGATGTACCACCAGATATTCGAGAACGCCTGGCTCGAGCAGTAGCCCTGGCAGACCGCATTCATTCAGGAGAGGCCCCGGAAGTTCCGGGGCCTCTTCGTTACTCCACGCCTCTTCGTCACTCCACGCAGGGAACGCCCGTTAGTCCAGCCAACCGGTCCCTGACAGCGTTGTCGCGAACTGCGCACGGCAGAGCCCGGCGTATCGCCCGTTCAGCGCCATCAACTCCGCGTGGGTGCCGCGCTCGACCACCCTGCCCTCGTCGATGTACAGGATCACGTCCGCCGCCAGCACCGTCGACAGCCGGTGCGCGATGACGATGGTCGTGCGGCCCTCCGTGAGCATCGCCAGCGCCATCTGCACCGCCCGTTCCGAGTACGAATCAAGGGACGACGTAGCCTCGTCCAGTATCAGGATGCGCGGGTCCTTCAGCAGCATCCGCGCGATGGCCAATCGCTGCTTCTCGCCTCCGGAGAGGCGGTAGCCCCGTTCGCCTACCACGGTGTCGAACCCGTCGGGCAGACTCTCCACCACGTCGAGCACGGATGCGGCGCGGCACGCCTCCACCATCTCCTCATGGGTCGCGTCCGGACGCGCGATGCGCAGGTTGACGGCCACCGTGTCGTGGAAGAGGAACGTCTCCTGCGAGACGTAACCGATCTGCTCCCGCAGCGATTCCAGCGTCAGCCCCTTGATGTCGGAGCCGTCGAGCAGCACTCGTCCCTGCGTGGGGTCGTACAGTCGGGGGATGAGGTAGGTGGTCGTCGTCTTCCCCGCCCCGCTGGGGCCCACCAGCGCCGCCATCTCGCCCGGCATCACCGAGAAGTCCAGCCCGTCCAGCGCTCTCCTGCCCGGCGTGTACTCCATGACGACGTTCTCGAACGCCAGGGCGCCCGCAGCGCTCTCCACGTCCACCGCTCCCGGCGCGTTCGTGATGTCCGGCTCGAGGTCCAGGTATTCGAAGATGCGCTCGAAGTAGGCGGCGGACGTGACCGCGTCGACGTGCAGCGACATCAGGTCGGTCGCGGGCGTGTAGAGACGGCTGAGGAGGGCCACGAACGCCACGACCGTTCCTATGGTCAACGATCCCGAAATGACCTGCCCGCCGCCGAACCAGTAGATGACCGCCGGGCCGCCCGTCGTCACGATGAACAGCAGCATGAAGTACCAGCGCCCCACCAGCGCCTCGCGCACCTGCAGGTGCATCAGGTCCCAGTTCTCGCGTTGGAACCGCCCCAGCACCTCCCGCTCGCGGGTGAACGTCTTGATGAGCATGAGCCCGCTGATGCCCAGGCTCTCCGCCATGAGCGAGTTGACCGCCGCGCTCCGCTGCTGCCGCTCCGTGCGCAGGCGCCGTCGCATCTTTCCGACGGTGAGCGTCGGGATGATGAGCCAGGGCAGCACCATCAGGGAAACGATGGTCAAACGCCAGTCGAGTGCGAGCATCGCCACCAGCGTCGTCGCCAGGATGAGGAAGTTCTGCGCAACGGTCACGAGCGTGCCGGAGATGATGGTGTCGATGCCTGCGATGTCGCTCGTCAGGCGGGACATCAGCTCGCCCGTTCGCGCCTCCGTGTAGAACCGGAGGGAGAGCGATTGCAGCCGCGAGAACATCCGCAGCTTGAGGTCGTACATGATCCGCTGGCTGACGACGGTGTTCAGGTAGCTTCGAAGCACGCCGACCAGCCCCAATGCCACCGCAGCCGAGAAAAGCGCCACGGAGAGCCACAGCAGCAGTTGCCTGTCCGCGCCCTCGATCGCCGAGTCGATGAGCCCACGGACCAGCAACGGCGGCACGAGCCCGATGATGGCCGCAGCGGCGACCGTGCCGAGGATCAGAAGGAGCCGCGGCCAGTACGGGACGAGGAACCCGAAGATGCGCCGGAGGTTGCCCTTGTCGAGGGCCGTCTCCGATCTGATGGGTGCGATTCTTCCGTGACGCATCAGTTCAGTATACGTACTCCGTCCCGCCCGCTCGCGGCAGGCACCCGGCTCCGGCTGCCCGAATCGTTACAGCTGCGTAACGCGTCCGTAACACCGGCGCAACAGATACCCGTTCAAATAGAAGCAAGCCTCGTGTGCCGCGGTGCCGTGTTGGGGTAGTGCCGCTGCGGCGTCTGTGGGAGGGGTGCACGGACGCGGCACCCGGCCCTCTCTCACAGACGACCCGCATCCGTCCATGGACCCTCGCGCTTCAGCCGCCCGCTGCGAGGTCGACCGGCTTGCCGTGCGGCGTGTTGAGGTACGCCTTGCGCCATGCTTCCTTGCGGTCGAGCGTCTCAGGCCCCGACACGAGCCCACGCTCCCGGCAGAGACGCTCCAGCGCGCGAAGCCAGTGCCGGTAGTACGTATCTCCAAGATCAGGGTCGCCTTCCTGCTGCGCCGCGCGTATCTCTTCGCTCAGGGTCGCGGCCCACTCGTCCCACGTGAAGTGGCCTTCCCCGGACAATCGCACCGCGAGCGCGAACGCCGACGCCTCCCACGGCTCGGCGAAGACTGGCCTCCCGTCGTCCCCCAGGGGGATATCGCCGAGACCGCTCGTGCCGCCCGGGGCTTGCGCGTCCGTCATGTCGCGGGCTCCAGGTAGTCTTCCCACAGATCGACGTACACGACGCTGTTGGCGTCCGCCGACTCGCCCCACAGCTCGCCCGCGTCGAAACGCACGCTGTAGAGATGGTGTCCCTCATCAACGCCGTGCGCACTGAGGTCCGGGTACACCTGTGACCCGTAGTGCTCGTGCACGACTCCGACATGGCCCCGAACGTAGCGCGGCTCGCGGGTATGCCCGCGCGGGTGGCGGTTGAGCGCTCGCACGCGGTCGCCCGGAGCGAACCGGGGCGGCGCGGACGCCGGCCGCAGGTAGCTCGTGGTCATGATGGGCACCGCCCGCACCTGCTCGGCATTCACGACCCGCTCCATGATGGGCCCCGGCACGGGAGACGATGCCCGGCCCGACTGCCACTCCTCCTCAGAGATGAGGCCGGCCTCGACCAGCTGCTTCACCAGTCCCGCGAACCAGCTCTCGTAGTAGGAGAACCTCAGGTAGTCGGCGGGGGGCAGTTGCTCCCTGTTATGGCGCGACTTGTCCAGGTTCCACAGCCCGAGTCGGCCCATGAGCCGCGTTATGCCGTACACCCGGCTCTCCCACTCCGCGTGGAAGACCGGCTCCTCGGACTCGGGTTCCGGGTGTACCGGCCCGAACCCCTGCATGCCGCCGAGGTCGTGGACGCCGTTCATGCCGTGCCCGCCGTTGCCGGAAGCCGCGCCTCCTCTACGCCCACCATGGAGTTGCGCGTCACGAGCTCCATGAGCTGCTCCTCGCTCCAGCCCTCCGTGCCTTCCGGGCGCTGGGGAAGCACCAGGTAGCGCATCTCGGACGTTGAGTCCCACACGCGCACCTCTTTCTCTTCAGCTATCTCCGAACCGAACTGCCGCATCACGCCGCGCGGGTCGGCGACGGCCTGCGCGCGGTACGGCGCGGACTTGTACCACACCGGCGGCAGCCCCAGGAGCGGCCACGGATAGCACGAACAGAGCGTACAGACCACGAGGTTGTGCACGTCGTCCGTGTTCTCGACGACGCGCACCTGCTCGCCCTGCGACCCCACGTAGCCCATCGATGTGATCGCGGCGTTCGGGTCGTCCAACAACCAGCGCCTGAAGTCGTCGTCCGCCCACGCGTGCGCCACGACGTGCTTGCCGTTCGACGGGCCGATCTTGTCCTCGTACAGGTCGATGAGCGCGTCGAGCGCCTCAGGGTCGACAAGGCCCTTCTCCACGAGCAGCGATTCGAGCGCCTTCACGCGCAGCTCGATATCGGACGGGGGCTCCGTGTGATCGTGGTCGTGGTGATCGTGATCGCTCATGGTTCTCCTCCCTCCGCCTTCCTCGATGCAGAGTGTGCCAAGCATCGCGCCGCCGGTCAACGGCGCGCGGTCTGAACGACGAGTACGCGCTCCCGTCCCGCGAGGTCCCGCACGGCGCGGATGCGCGCGCCGGGGAAGTGAGCGGCAGCCGCATCGCTCGCCGCGGCGATCTGGCGCGGGTCCATCTCCAGCACGATCGAGCCGGCCGGCAGCAGGCGCCCGCCCGCCTCCGCGAGCAGGCGGCGTATGAGCACGAGTCCGTCCGGTCCGCCGTCCAGCGCCTCGCGAGGCTCGTAGCGCGACACCTCCGGCTCCAGCAGTGGTATCTCGTCGGACATCACATAGGGCAGGTTTGCCGCGATGACGTGCACGGGACGCGGCAGCGCGGCGAGCATGTCGCTCTCCAGCACCCGCACTTGCTGGCTCACTCCGTTGGCCTCCGCGTTGTGCGCGGTGAGTTCGAGCGCGCGCGGAGCGACGTCCAGCGCGTAGACGACCGCGTCCGGACGTGCCACCGCCAGCGCAACGGCGATGGCCCCGCTGCCGCAGCCCACGTCCGCCAGCACCGGCGACGCTTCGCCCTCGATGAGACGCAGCGTCTCTTCGACGACGGTCTCGGTCTCGGGGCGGGGGATGAGCACGCCGGGGCCAACGGCGATGGGCAGTCCATAGAACTCGCGCGTCCCCATCAGGTAGGCGACGGGTTCGCGACTGAGCCGACGCGCGCAGAGCGCCTCCGCACGCTGCATCTCCTCATCGGACGGCACATCGCGGAACGCGGCGTAGAGCGCGGCGCGATCGATGCCGAGCGCTGTTGTCCAGATGAGGTCGGCCTCCAGCCGGGCGTCGCCGATGCCGGCGGCTTCGAGCCGCCTTGCCGTCCGTTGGACGAGGTGTCCCCGCGTAAGCGCGGCCGGGTCCGCCTGCATCTCTCGCCCCGCCATCTACGGCAGCAGCGCGCGTATCGCGGCGAGGTCCGGCGGGGCGCCGCCGCGGTACACGACGACCGCGTCGTCGAACCCGGCGTCCGCGAGTCGCTCCAGCCGTGCCGCTGCATCGGGCGGCGCGCAGCGCAGGTGATAGGCGTTCTCCGTATCCCGCAGCCACTCCGTCGGCGCGTTCAGATCGAGCGAGATGTTCGTCACGACGGCGCGTTGGCCTCCAGCCGCGCGGTAGCGGTCCAGCCCCTCCTTGAGCGTGTTGTAGCCGGAGAAGAACGCGGACGCTATCCAGCCGTCGTAGTCCGTCGCGGCTGAGGCGATCCAGCGCGGCCCCGCCCAGCTGCCGATGAGCACCTGCGGCCCGCCGCGCACCGCGCTCGACGGAGCGAGGTTCACGCCGTTCACCGTCTCGCCGTCCCATAACTGGCGCATGATCGCGAGGCCCTCGCGCAGCAGCGTCATCCGGTCCTCGAACCGCTTGCCAACGGCCTCGAAGTCGCCGCGCGTCGAGCCGGAGCCGACGCCCAGCAGCAGGCGCTGCCCGCAGACCACCTGCGCGGTGAGGACGCGTTGCGCGAGTTCGACCGGGTGGCGCAGCGGCACCTGCAGGATGCCAAGCCCGACCTCGATACGCTCCGTCGCAGCAGCCGCCACCGCCGCGCCCATGAGCGGGTCCAGCGACATCCGACCGCGCCCGATCGAGTCGAAGAACCAGACGCTGTCGAAGCCGTTCGCCTCAGCCGCCCGCGCGCCTTCAGAGAGCACGTCCCCTGCGGGGTGGCTGCCGAAGTCGATGGGTAGCGCTATGCCGAGTCTCATCGTTCGTTCGCTCCTGTGCCCGCGCCTACGGCAGCGGAGGCCACTCGCGCACGAGCCGGCCCTTGCCCTCGATGCTGAACGTGCCGCCCAGCTGCGAAGCGACCGACCACAGCATCGCGGGGTTGCTCGCCACTACGGGAAGGCCGAACTCGGCCTCCATCTCGTCGATGACCGGCAGCGGGTTCAGCACGGCACCCTGGAAGTAGAGTGCCTGCACGCCGTCCGCGGCCTGCACCGCCCCTCGCGCCATGTCGAACACGACGCTCGCATCGAGATCGACCGCCTCCTGCTCGCTGTTGAAGCCGAGGTCGGCGAGCTGTACGTCGAAACCGGCTGCGGTGAGGTGCGGCACAACAAGCGAGTTCATGTAGGAGTCGAACGGCGTCAGCAGCAGGATGCGGCTCGCGCCGAAGGCCCGGAGCGCGTTCTCCCCTGCCCCGAGCGCCGTCGTGAACGGCACGTCCAGCGCGTTGGCCAGCCGCGCCCGCAGGCCGGGGTTCTGCACTTCGACCGGCGCGCCGGGCACGATGACGCCCTGCCAGCCGGACTCGCGCGTCTGGGTGACGGCGCGCTCGATGATGGCGTCTGCCCGCCCTGCGAAGTCGGTGAGCGCGGTGCGCAGAACGCCGAGCTCCACCATCTCCAGGTCAATGCCTGCGGGGATCATGGCGGCGAACTCGTCGTAGTGCGTGTTCCCCGCGCCGGGTTTGATGAACCCTATCTTCAGGTCGCCGTCGGTCATCGCGCGCCTCCTCGGGTGGTGCCCGCACTATACGACACGCGGTGCGGGAAGGAGTATGGTGAGCGCAGATGAACGCAGGCGGACGGAGGTGGCGCATGTCCATGGAGCGGGAGAGCATCGGCGGCATGGAAGCGATCAGGTACGAGACGCCTGACCTCGGAGACTCGCCCAAGCGGAGCTCGATGCTGGCCAACAGCGGCCTCATCAGCGTCAACGTGCAGGTCGTCAGCAAGGACGGCGGCGAGACCAACCTCCACGCGCACTCCGCGCAGGACGCCGTCTGGTTCGTACTGGCGGGCCGCGCCAGGTTCCACGGGAAGGACGGAGAGTCCGTCGAGTTGGGGCCGAAGGATGCGCTCTTCATCCCCAAGGGCACGCCCTACTGGTTCGAGTCGGCGAGCGACGAGCCGCTGGAGATCATGCGGAACGCCGCGACAGACCCGGCGGTCAAGAACCAGCGCGTGAACTACGAGGAGTTGCGCGACCGTCAGAAGGACGGACGACACGCGGACAGCGTCTACGTGGCCCGTTAGGGCGAACGCCTACCGGGTCGCCTTGGCCCGGGCGCGGTTGACGCGGTAGCGCTCGTCCGGGTCCAGGATGCGCTTCCGCATGCGGATGCTCTTCGGCGTCACCTCGACGAGCTCGTCGTCGTTGATGAAGCCCAGCGCCTCCTCCAGGCTGAACCGCACGGCGGGCGCAAGCCGCTCCACGATCTCCTGCGTCGCGGAGCGCATGTTGGTCATCTTGCGCTCCTTGCAGACGTTCAGGTCCATGTCGCGCTCCCGGTTGTGCCGGCCGACGATCATGCCCTGGTAGACGGGCGTCTGCGGCTCCACGAACGTCTCTCCCCGCTCCTGCGCGTTCTGCAGGCCGTACGTAACCGCAACACCGCTCTCCGCGGACACGACCGCCCCGGCCCGCGCGGCCTTCACCTCGCCGCTCACCGGCTCCATCCCGTTGAGCTCCGTGCTCATCTGGCCGTTGCCGCGCGAGGCCCGCATGAAGAAGCTCTGGAACCCGATGAGGCCGCGGGTCGGGAGCCGGAACTGCAGGCGCACGTTGCCGGAGCCGTCGCTCTGCATATCCATCATCTGCGCGAGTCGCGACGACAGCTCCTGTGTGACGGGGCCGATGTAGTCGTCGCGGGTTTCGAGGAAGAGCAGTTCGTAGGGCTCGTGCGTCTTCCCGTCGATGACGCTGGTGACGGCCTCGGGGCGGGAGACCTGGAACTCGATGCCTTCCCGCCGCATCTTCTCGATGAGGACGGACAGGTGCAGCTCGCCGCGCCCGCTCACGAGGAACTCGTCCGCGCTGTCGGTGCGTTCCACGCGCAGCGCCACGTTCGTCTGCAGTTCGCGCTGGAGCCGGTCCCACAGCATCCGGGAGGTGGCGTACTGGCCCTCCTTGCCTGAGAACGGGGACGTGTTGACGCTGAACGTCATACGCACCGTGGGGTCCTCGACCTTCATCCGCTCCAACGGCTCCGGCGCGGCCGGGGACGCAACCGTGTCCCCGATGCGCACGCCGCGAAGGCCGGAGAGCGCCACGATCTCGCCCGCCGAGGCCGAGTCTGTCTCGTGCCGCGCGAGGTCCCGGAACGTGAACAGGCGCTCCACCCGGTACGGCAGCACGCTGTCGTCGTGCCCGAGCAACACGACCTGCTCGTCCTTCGAGATGCGTCCCCGCGACACGCGCCCGACCGCGATCTGGCCGAGATGGTTGTCGTAGTCGAGCGCCGCCACGAGCATCTGGAGCGGCGCGCCGGGGTCGGCGACGGGAGGCGGCACGCGCTCGACGATGGCGTCGAACAGCGGCCCCATGTCCTTCGGCGTGTCAGTCTCCTCGGCGAGCGCGTACTGGTTGCGGGCGGACGTGTACAGCACGGGGAAGTCCAACTGGTCCGGGTCGGTGGCCAGTTCGAGGAACAGGTCCTGCACCGCAGACAGGGCGGCAGGAGCATCCGCCGTCGGGCGGTCGATCTTGTTGATGACGAGGATGGGCCTGAGCCCCTGCTGGAGCGCAACGCGCAACACGTAGCGCGTCTGCGGCATCGGGCCCTCGACCGCGTCAACGACCAACAGGCAGCCGTCGGCCATGTTGACGACGCGCTCCACCTCGCCGCTGAAGTCGGCGTGGCCCGGCGTGTCGATGATGTTGACCGTGACGTCGCCGTACCGGATGCCCGTGTTCTTTGCCAGGATGGTGATTCCGCGCTCCCGCTCCTGCGGGTCCGAGTCCATGATCAGCTCTTCCACCTGTTGATCGGGGCGGAAGACGCGGCTGTAGCGCAGCATGGCGTCGACGAGGCTGGTCTTGCCGTGGTCGACATGGGCCACGATGGCGATATTGCGGAGGTGGGGCTGGGGTGCTGTTGTCATGTGCCGTCCGGTGCGTTACATGCGTCGGCGTCCGCGTGGCGGACGCCGCTCGATGAGGTCCGTTGCTCGCTGCGCTCTACAGGATACCGCACCCGGAGCAGGTGCGTAGTGGACCGGGTTGACCTGGTGATGCGATGATGTGATGATGCATCCATGCGGACCACCCTCACCATAGACGATGATGTGCTGGCGGTCGCGCGAGCGCTCGCGGAACAGCACGGCAGCAGTCTCGGCAGTGCGCTGTCGGAACTTGCGAGGCGCGGCTTCCGAGGGGCGACCATCACGGCAGATGAAGACGCGGTGGTATTCAGTGTGGCCGCTGACGCTGAACCTTTCACCAGCGAGGACGTATACCGGTCGCTCAGCGAGTGGCCGTGACTGCTCTTCTGGATGTCAACGTTCTGGTCGCTCTGGCCTGGCCCAACCATGTACACCACCAGGCCGCGCTCTCATGGTTCAGGGAGAACAGGGCGGAAGGCTGGGCAACCTGTGCGCTCACGGAGGCCGGGTTCATCCGGGTCTCCTGCAATCCGTCGGTCGTTCGCTACACCGTCACGCCTCGCGACGCCATCGCACTGCTGGACGAACTCCGGCAACTGGGCGCACATTCCTTCTGGCCCCTTGACCGTTCGATCGTTGAGCTGCCTCCGGGGATCGCCGCGCGTCTTCAGGGGTACCGGCAGATCACCGATGCGGTACTGCTGGCCGCCGCGATGCACAACGGCGGACAACTCGCCACGCTCGACAGTGGGCTGGCAGCCCTGGCCAGCGAGAGCGAGCGTGCTACCCTCTGCGTGATCCCGGTGTGAACCCGCCCTCGCGGCGCCGGGCGCAGCGCCTTCCCACTCGGTACGCCGACCCTACGACGCGTCCTCGTCATGTTCGTGGCGGTGGTATATCTCCTCGATCGCCACGTCGAGCTCGGCCCACTGGCGCTCCGTCGCCGAGCGCAGCCGCATGTTCTGGAACGCGCCCCAGACCGTCATGGCGGGCGGGACCAGCAGGACCGAGAAGAGGAGCGAGTACGCGATGGTGATGGCAGCCGTGATGCCGAACTGCTGCATCGCGGCCAGCGGCGAGAACGCCATCACCCCGATGCCGAGCGCCGTCGTCAGCGCAGAGCCCAGCAGCGCAGAGCCGGTGATCGAGAGCGTCCGGACCGCCGCGCGCTCCGGGTTGCGGAGGCGCGTGAACTCCTCGCGGTAGCGATGGATCATGTGGATGGTGTAGTCCACCCCGATGCCGATGGAGAGCGCCGTGATGATGGACGTGGTGATGGTGTACGGGATGCCCAGCAGCGCCATCGTGCCCAACACCGAGATGAGGACGAGCACCGTCGGCACCACGGCTATGACCGCCAGCGCGGGCTGGCGGACCGTCAGCCAGAAGAAGAGCGTGAGGACTACCAGGGCCGCCGCGATGGTCGTGCCGATCGACTCCGTCTGCCGGTCCCTGATGGTGTCCGTGACCACGAACGAGATGATGCTGTCCGAGGTCGCCGTGAGGGCATCGTCGTCGCCGGCCCAGACCGCCTCGACGTCCTCCTGCAACCGCTTCGACGCGCTTGGGTCGCCGGTGGAAGCCGGGAACTGGAGCAGTATCGTATCGACGCCGGCATGATCGTTGACCAGGCTGTGTCTCAGGGCAGGGTCTCTCACTTCGATCTCGTCGATGAGTTCCTGCATCAGCGCCCCGTCGAGCCGGACGCCCGCAGTGGCTTCCCGGAAGAGCGCTTCGAGCCGCGGGTCGTACTTGTCGCCGGGCTGCCCGCTGTCGTGGGTCCAGTCCTCGATGAGTAGCTCGTACGATATCTGGACCGGCCCCGCTGCCGCCGCCGGGCGGGCTCCCTCGTCCTGGAAGGCGTCCCGGAACTCGTGCAGGTTGAGGAGCGTGCGGGTCTCCGTGGCCTCTGCCCTGAGGAGGACGCTCGTGTTCTCTGTCGAGCCGCCGACGGACCTGTCGAGCGTACCCAGGTCCTCCAGCACGGTGCCGCCCCTGGGCAGGAGGTCCCTGATGCTGAACTCGGACTCGAGGCCCCTGGCCGCGAACCCCAGCGCGAGCGTCACCACCAGCACAGCGATGATGTAGGGGGCGGGTCTGCGGGTGACCTGCCTGCCCAGCAGTTCCGCCAGCCGGTCGATGCCGGGCAGCGCCTGCGAGATCGGGCGGGGCGGCTGCAGCCTGCCGCGTGCCTCGCGCCGGCGGTCGATGATCGTCCTGCCCGCGGGGATCAGCGTCAGCATCACGATGAGGCTTAACCCCACGCCCAGCCCGCCGACGATGCCGAAGTCGCCGACGATCTCGACCGGGGAGAACAGGCCCACCAGCAGGCTGACGATCGTCGTCGCGGCTGCCAGCATCAGCGGGACGATGACGTTCCGCAGTCCCACCTGTGCGGCGGACGCAACCGCCTGGCCGTCAACGCGCTGCTCCCGGTAGTGCGAGACGGCCTGGATCGCGTAGTCCACCGTCAGGCCGATCACGATGATGGGCACCATCGCCGTGAGGGTGTTCGGAGCGCCGACCAGCCCCAGTCCTCCCGGTCCGAGCCAGCCCTCCACCCCCACGATCCATATCATCGCGATGAAGAGTCCCAGCAGGGTGAGCAGCAGGTCTGAGATGGAGCGCATGAAGAGCACGATCAGCCCCGCGATGAGCAGCAGCGCCAGCCCGATCAGCGGCCCCATTCCCTGGGTGCCCTTCTTGTAGTCGTCCTCGATGACGACGAACGAGATGCTGCTCACGCGCAGCGGGCCCTCGTCCCCGACCGCCAGGTCGTTGATCCTCCGCTCGGCGTCGACGACGCGCTCGTCGCCCGTGTCGTGCAGGCGGATGCTCCCCACCGCGACGGGCGTGCCGTCCGTGTCGGTGCCGGTCATGACGGCAAGCGTCTCCCCGATCCCGGGGATGTTCCGGGCAGCGTCGATCTGCTCCTGTGTGACGCCTTCTAGGCTCGCCGCCTGGAGCCCGGCCATGACGAGCAGCGAGGGTGCGAAGAACGGAGCGGTCGGCGCCAGTATCCCCGCTACGTCCGGATCACCGGCGATACGGGCGATGAGGGCGTCCATCTGGGCGAGCCCACCGGGCGTGAGCGCCTCACCGCGGAAGAGGAGTGTCACCACTCTGACCTCGCCGGAGTCCCCGAAGAGCTCGTCGATCTCGGCCATCGCCCTGGCGACGGCGCTGTCCCTGGGGAGCGTCCCCTCGGTGTCCAGCGGGGGCTCGCGCAGGTTCGACCCCGTGAACATCAGAGCGGTAACGACGAGGAGGACGAGCAGCGTGAGCCACGGTCGCGCCGTGACCAGTCGGCTCACCCACCCAAGTATGTTGTGCATAGCTGCCTGAATTGCCTTTCAGCCGCCCAGCTAGTCGAGCGTCGACCAACCCCGGAGCAGGGTGCACATTCTACCCATCTGCGCGCGGCAGGACAGGTTAAATACTGCAGGCTATACTGCGCCCCACCGCACGGGGGAGGCGCAGCATGGCGGAACAGTTCCGAGTCATCGACAGCGACACGCACGTCGACGAGACCGACGATACGTGGGACTTCATCTTGCCGGAGGACGAGGCCTACAAGCCCACGACCCAGTACCCCTCCAACCCGGACCCTAATCGTCCGCCCGTCCGCTACTGGCTCGTCAACGGCAAGCGCAAGCACCGCCGCATACGCGACGACGGCAAGAGCGGCACGCCGCTGGAGGCCCGCGAGCTGCTGGACGTACCGACGCGCCTGCGCCACATGGACGAACTCGGCACGCAGACGCAGGTCATCTACCCGTCGCTCTTCCTCGTCGAGCCCGCGGACTCGGCGGAGACGGAGCTGGCCATCACGCGCAGCTACAACCGCTGGCTCGCCGATCGCTGTGCGCAGTCGCACGGACGGCTGCGCTGGGTGTGTGTGCCCCCGGCCCGCAACATCGAAGCCGCGATCGAGGAACTGCGCTTCGCAAAGGACAATGGCGCGTGCGGCGTGCTCAAGAAGGGCGACCTCGAAGCCGACAAGTGGTCCGTCGATCCGTACTACTTCCCGCTGTACGAAGAGGCGGAGCGGCTGGACATGCCCATCTGCTTCCACCTCGGCTCCGGCACGCCCGACTTCACGCCCGCGCGCGAACTCTCCTACGGCGCGTTCATCAAGCTGCGGATGCCCGCCATCCACGGCATCTACTCGCTCATCCTCCACCGCGTGCCCGAGCGCTTCCCGAAACTGCGGTTCGGCTGCATCGAGTCCGGCGTCTCATGGGTGCCGTTCGTCGACTACGACCTGCGCCGCAGGCTCGCTCGCAGCCAGGAGTCGAACATCGGCAGCGACCCGTCGTTCGAACTGCCGGACGACATCTTCAAGGCCAACCACATCTACGTGACCGTGCAGGTGGACGAGGACCTGCCCTACGCGCTGCGCTACATCAGCGAGGACAACCTGCTCGCCGGCTCCGACTACACGCACCAGGACCAGTCGAAGGAGTTGGAGTTCCAGAAGCTCCTGCAGCAGCGCGCCGACAGCGGCGACATCCCGCAGTCCACCGTTGACAAGATCCTCTACGACAACCCCAAGGCGTTCTACGGGCTGTAGGACAACCGCGATGACGACGAACGCCCGCCCTATCCCTGTCCCCGACCCGGAGTCGCAGCCCTACTGGGACGCAGCGGCGCGGCACGCGCTCGAGTTGCCGTACTGCGACGTCTGTGCGCGCTACGTCTTCCCGCCCCGCCCCGCCTGCACGCGCTGCCTCGGCCCGCTGCGATGGGCCGCGGTGAGCGGACGCGGCACGGTCTACTCCTACGCCGTGATGCACGAGGGTTACATGCGCGGATTCGATCCGCCCTACCTCGTCGCGCAGATCGAGCTCGACGAGCAGCCCGGCCTCCGCCTGACCACGAACCTCATCGACTGCGAAGTCGACGACGCGCGGATCGGCATGCGCGTGGAGGCCGCGTTCGAGGACCGAGACGACAGCGTCGCGGTGCCGCAGTTCCGTCCCGCTGAGGGAGGAGCGTGATGGACCCCGCCCTTCGCAACAGGACGGCCATCGTGGGCGTCGGCTACACCGCGATGGAGCGCAAGTCCGGGCGCAGCCTGCCGGACGTCGCGATGGAAGCGGCGAAGAACGCCATCGCCGACGCGGGACTGACGCCCGCCGACATCGACGGCTACGCCGGAACGCCGAAGGCGCCCAACGCCTCCGCCTTCCACTGGGACGGCGTCGACGAGATCAGCGAGCGCTACATGGCGAGCGCACTCGGCCTCAACCTGCGCTGGGCGTCCGACTTCAACCGGGGCGTCGTCGGAGACGCCGTCGCGGCGGGGATACAGTCGCTCGTCACCGGCACGGCGAACTACGTGGTCTGCCTGCGCGCGATGTACGAACGCCCCGGCGTGCGCTACGCCGCGTCTGAATCGTCCGCCTCGGGCGGGCCGGAGCAGTTCACCGCGCCGTACGGCGTCGGCATCGGCGCGATGGCGATGTGGCTGCAGCGCTACATGCACGACTACGGCGCGACCCGCGAGGAGCTGTTCGACGTCGTCAGCGCATTGCGCGGACACGCGCAGCACAACCCGTACGCCTACTGGCGCGGGAAGCCGCTCTCGCTCGACGACTACCTCTCGTCGCGCTGGGTCTACGAGCCGATGTGCCTCTACGACTACGACATCCCCGTCACCGGCGCGGGTGCCGTCGTGCTCACGACTGCCGACCGCGCGAAGGACCTGCCGCACAGGCCCGCGTATATATCGGGGTTCGTGAGCACCCGCGAGCGCGGCGACGCCATCTTTGAGGCGTCCGGCATCGGACGCGAGGATGTGCAGGCCGCCCAGCTCTACGACGGCTTCAGCCCGGTGGTCTGGATATGGCTGGAGGCGCTCGGGTTCGCGGGCAAGGGCGAGGCGCACGAGTTCACCCGGAACGGACGCATCGCGCACGGCGGCGCGCTGCCGGTGACGACGTTCGGCGGCAGCCAGGGCGAGGGGCGGCTCCACGGCATGGGCCACGTCCGCGAGGGTGCGATGCAGGTGATGGGACGCGCCGGCGAGCGCCAGGTGCCGGGGCTGGAGAACTGCCTCGTGGCGCTAGGCTTCGACGCCGTCCCCAGCTGGGTGTTCATGCTGAGCACGGGCTGACTGGAGTGCGTTCCTCATGCCCCCGCTCGACGACATCCGCGTCATCGCCCTGACGGGCGAGCGCGGCGCGTACTGCGCGAAACTCCTCGCCGACCTCGGCGCCGACGTGTTCGACGTCGAACCGCCGGGCGGTTCGGACGAGCGCCGCCTTCCGCCGTTCCTGCGCTCCGACCCGTCCGTGAGCCTGCACTTCCTCCACTTCCACCGGGGCAGGCAGAGCGTCGTGCTTGACCGCGGGACCCCCGAGGGGTACGACACGTTCGAGCGGCTCGTGGCGTCTGCGGACGTGCTCGTCGAGGACGAGTCTTCCCCCTCGCTCGACCACGCCGCCCTGCGCGCCGTGAACCCCGGCCTCATCCACGCGCGCATCTCCGGCTTCGGCGCTAGCGGTCCCCGTGCGCACTGGAAGTCGTCCGACCTCGTGGCGCAGGCAGCGGGCAGCCTCATGTACCGCATGGGCTTCCCTGAGGACCCGCCCAACAGCATGGGCGAGGGCTTCGCGCACCACCAGAGCTCGGCGCACGCGGCGGGAGGCATCCTGCTCGCGCTCGCGCGGCGCGACGCCACCGGCGAGGGCGGTTTCGTGGACGTGTCGCTGCAGGAAGGCATCGCGCTCATGCAGTACGACGTGATGCCGATGTACGTGACGCACAAGACGCTCATCAAGCGAGCAGGCCACGGTCAGGGCTCCAGCGGCAAGCGCTACCGCCGCATCTGGGAGTGCAACCCCGGCCTCGTCCGCTTCCAGCTGCTCAGCCAGAGCTCCGACCGTGAGTGGCCCCTGCTGCTGGACTGGCTCGAATCGCACGGCCACGGCGAGGGGCTGCGCGACGAGCGCTGGCTCGATCCGGCGGCGCGCACGGCAGGCCTCAACGAGTTGGAGCCGGTCTTCGACCGCTTCTTCCGCACGATGGACGCACGCACACTGATGCACGAGGCGCAGGACCGCGGCATCATGCTCATGGCTTTCAACAGCGTCGGCGAGCTCACCACCGACCCCCAGCTCGCGGGTGAGGGCTTCTTCCGCACGCTCCCCCATGGCGGCGCAACCCTCACCGACGCCGGCCCGCCCTACCGCTTCGCCGCCGGCCTCCGCGAAGGCGCCCCCGCCCCCGCCCTTGGCGAAGCGTCTGACTCCCTCTCCCTACAAGGGGAGAGGGCTGGGGTGAGGGTACCCGGTGGGGCCGTGGGAGGTTCGGACACTCCGCCCCTCGCAGGCCTCCGCGTCTGCGACTTCACGTGGGTCATCGCGGGGCCGCTGCACACGAAGTGGCTCGCCGCCTACGGCGCGGAGGTCGTCAAGGTCGAGCGCTTCAAGAAGGGCGCGGCGCTCAACCGCGGCAACATGAGCCCGGACTCCGTCGTCAGCTTCAACAACCTGAACGTCGGCAAGCGCTCACTCGCGCTCGACATGGGCTTCGAGGAGGCCCGCGACGCCATCGTGCGGCTCGTCGAGCGCAGCGACGTCGTCGTCGACAACTTCGGGCCGGACGTCCTGCCGAACTGGGGCTTCACGCCAGAACGCCTCGCCGAGATCAACCCGCGCATCATCACCATGAGCATGCCCGCACTCGGCAAGACCGGCCCACACCGCCTGTACAAGGGCCTCGGATCCTACTTCCAAGCGCGCGCCGCGCTGGACGGCCTCATCGGCTATCCCCACCGGGACATCACGGACGTCGGCTTCGCCTACGCCGACACGACCTGCAACGCGGGCCACGCGCTCGTCGCGCTGCTCGCGGCGCTCCACCGGCGCAACGTCACCGGGCAGGGCGAGCACATCGAGCTCCGCCAGCTCGAGTCCACCATCAACTACCTCGGCCCCGCCCTGCTCGAGTACGAGGCGAACGGCGACGAGCCTGCGCGCACCGGCAGCCGCTCCAGTCACCTCGCGCCGCAGGGCGTCTACCGCTGCGACGGCGACGACCAGTGGTGCGCGCTCACCGTCGCCTCCAACGAGGAGTGGGCCGCGCTCTGCCGCCTCATCGGACACGACACCTGGGCCGACGACGACCGCTTCGCCGACGCCGCGCGACGCATGGCCTGCCACGACGAGATCGACCAAGCCATCGAGGCATGGGCTTCACAGCGCGGCCCGCACGAGGCGGCGGAAGCGCTGCAGGCGGCGGGCGTCGCCGCGAGCCCGGTGCTGCACGCCGGACAGCTCATCGACGACGACCCGCAGATGGCGAGCCGCGGCTTCTACCGCCGCTTCCCTGACGGTGGCGTCGTTGAGAGCGCGCCGTTCATCCTCAGCGACGCGGAGCCGCACTACCCGTCGGCGACGGCCCCGGTCTACGGCGAGGGCACGCGCTACGTCCTCTCCGAGGTCCTCGGCCTCGACGATGCCACCGTCACGCAGATGTTCGAGAGCGGCGCTGCCGGGGAGTGAGGGACAGCTATAGCAGTTGCCAACTTAAGCACCTAAGGATCTGATGCTCTGGGTGAACTAGCGCCATTCGCATTTCTTCGCATCTTTCGCTGATACCAATTCTAACCACTTTCTTCATGATTACCTCAAATGAGTCGAATAATGGATCCAAGCTAATCTTAGAAGGATTGTGTTCGTATCCAATCACGAATAGGACCTTCTGAGAATAGCCTGCCAAATCGGACAGCTTCATTGCGTCCCCAATTAGGCTCGTATTGCCTTCGTAGGGGTGAAGTAAGTTAACTGACCAACTCTCCGCTGGTTTTCCATTGTCCCCAAACGGACGAGCGATCTTGAACTCAACGGCAATCTCACCTTGAACAGCCATGTCCGGTGTTCGTTTTGTCTCGGCTCTCACACCACGAGCATTCAGTCTCTCTGCAATCACTTGCACGAGTTGTGGCTCTCCAAATGGCCCTATCCCCGGCTGAAAGGTCTTGTGGATAGGAAACTCGCCATCGTATTCCTTCAGGACGTCTGCAATCGTGTTCGTGAATTGCGTAAGTTGCATTACAGCCCGTACAGCCTCCGCGGGTTGTCCGAGAGGATCTTGATCTTCTCCTCCTCGGTGATGTCGTAGTCGGTGGAGCGGAAGATGCCGATCGCGTCCGTCTCGCTGGAGATGTCCGTGTGACCGTAGTCCGTCCCGATCACGATGTTGTCCGGGCCCGCGTACTTCAGGATGAACGGGATGTCGTCGTCGGTCTCGCACGCGGCGTAGATGCGGTACTCAGGGAAGATGTCGTAGGGCACGTCCCGGCTCAGCTTCCGCGCGCGGCGGCGCGCCTCCTTCACCAGCCACGGCACCCACTGCGCGCTCACCTCCACGAACCCCCACCGCAGCTCCGGGAACAGCGTCGGCACCTCGCTCATAATGTACTCGTGGCAGCTCGTCACCGTCGGCACCCGCAGGTTTGAGAAGCTCGACCCCATGTCGTACGACGACTTCAGACGCTCCGACAGCCACGCGTCCGCGTTCGAGACGTGCACGACGATCGCGAGGTCCAGGCGCTGCGCCTCTTCGTACAGCGGGTAGAAGTACGGGTCTATCAGGTGGCGGTTCCCCTCGTGCGCTCGCAGGCAGACCGCGACCGCGCCGTTCTCCTTGCAGTAGCGCATCTGCACGATCGCCTCGGAGATCGTCATCGTCGGCAGCACGCACGACCAGCGCAGACGGCCCTGTCCCTTGTGGTAGGCGTCCGCCATCCAGCGGTTCCAGCACCGCGTGAGCGCGGCCTCCGTGTCCGGCCGCTCCGCGATGGTCGTGATCCAGAGCGTGTTGTGGAGCACCTGCACGTCGACGCCGAGCTCGTCCATGTGGTCCAGCCGCAGTTGCACGTCGTCCATCTCGCGGGCGGCGACGGCGGTTACGACGTTGTAGCCGGAGCGCTTCGACAGCTCCTCCAGCTGCTTCTCCGCGAGCGTCGGGAGCTTAGTGCCGCGCGGCTTGCCGTCGATCACCCAGAACTCGGTCTGCGGCCGGTCCGGCGAGCTGAACAGCGCGGGGCGGTACTTCTCCTCGTCCGCGTCCAGGAAGTCCCACGTATGCGGCGACTCCACGACGTGCGCGTCCGCGTCCACCACCAGCGTCTTTACCTCGGTCGTCATGGCTGCTCCTTTCGCTCCCCCGGTCCCATCCGGGACGGCCCTATCCGGGCTGGCGTCCCCCGTTCACGTTGATCACCGTCCCCGTCACGTATGACGCCTCGTCCGACGCAAGATACAACGCCGCGGCGGCGATGTCGTCCACCGTGCCCCCGCGACCCACCGCGGTCGTCTGCGCGACCGGCGCGCGGCCCCGGGCGTACGGATGGACGGCGGCGCGGTCAGCGTGCTCCACGCTGCCGGGCGCGATCGCGTTCACGCGCACGGGCGCCCACTCGACCGCCATCGTCTGTGTAAGCGACAGCACGCCCGCCTTCGCTGCGCCGTAAGCGCCGTTGCCGGGGCTCGGCCCCTGCCCCGATATCGAGGCAAGGTTGATGATGCACCCCTCGCCGCGCTCCACCATCCCCGCTGCGAACGCGCTGCTGCACAGGAACTGGCTCAGCAGGTTCAGCCGCAGGCATTCCAGGAAATCGCGCGGTGTCAGTTCCAGCAGCGGCGCCATCTTGAACGTCTCGCCCCACGTCGCGCCCGCGTTGTTCACGAGGATGTCGACGCGCCCGAACGCCTCGGTCACCTGCGCGGACATGCCCTGCACCTGTTCTGAGTCGCGCACGTCGGCGAGCACGCCCAGCGACCTGCGGCCCATCGCTTCGATCTCCTGCACGACCGGGTCGACGGGGCGGTGGATGCGCTCCGTGCCGCCCGCAACCGCCTCCGGCTCGCGCGCCACGATGGCGACGTCCGCCCCATGCTCCGCCAGCGTCAGCGCGATCCCGCGCCCGATGCCTTGGCTCCCGCCGGTCACGACGGCGACCCGGCCCGTGAGGTCGAACTTCGGCATGCCTGCGCCCCTCCCCCATGGGGAATCGCGGCAAGGTTACACCAGATGACAGCCTGATGTAGGGGTGTCCCTCGTGGGCGCCCTGTCTGGTGCCTCTCCCTCGGGGAGAGGTCGACGCGCTTGCGCAGCGAGTGAGGGTGGACGGCGGACGCACCGCACTGTCACGACCGCAGCCCCGCCTCCTCCTCGTACCGGGCGCGCACCCGCGGCCCCACGACGCCCATCAGCACTCCGACCGGCGCCATCAGCAGGAACACCACGCCGATGGTGTAGAACGCGGCCGCCAGTCCGAACAGGTCGGCGATACCCCCTACGGCGACCGGGCCTGCGAACGTCGCCAGGTGCCCGGCGGCATGCGTCAGGCCGAAGAACCGCCCCCGCGCGCCGGGCGGCGAAACGTCGATCGAGAACGCCTGAGTGCCGACCATGACCAGGCTCGCTCCGCCGCCGACTGCAACGGCCAGCAGCACCAGGCCGGCCAGGCCGGGGCCCTGCGCGATGAGCGCCAGCCCTGCCGCCGCCACGAGCGCGCCCGGCACGAGCGCAGTCTGCACCCCCCAACGGTCTGTCGCCCAACCGCCCGTAACCGAGGTCAGCAGGCCGCCGACTCCCATCGCCGCTATCACGATGCCCAGGTGCGACTTCGCCAGCCCCAGCACGTCCTCCACGTACACCGGCAGCACCAGGTCCTGCACCGTGGAGCGCATCAGGTTCACTGCGAACATCCCGATGAGCGCGTACAACAGCCCCGTCGCCGCCATGGACGCTATCGCCGACGGCGCGCTGCCCAGCCTGACAACCGCGCTCGCCAGCCGGACGGCGAGACCCGGAGGCGCTGCACGGGCCGCTTCCCGGGCGGGCGCCGGCGCCGTCGTCGCGGCGGTGCCCGCCGACAGGTGCCGCGTCTCCACCATGATGAAGAGCATCACGATCAGGCACGCCATCTTGCTGAACCCGTTGATGAAGAACGGCACACGGATGTCTCCGGTTATCGCCCAGGCTGCGCCGCCCACCACTGGCCCGACGATCGCCCCGAAGTGCATCCACCCCTGCTTGCGGCCGCTGATCCGCCCGCGGTCCTCGGCGGTGGAAACGTCCGCTGTGATCGTCTGGTGCGCTGTTCCCCATATCGACGTTCCGATGCCGGACCCGAACCGGAAGCCGACGAGTGCGAGGTAGGTCGGCGACACTCCCTCCAGGAACGAGAACACCATCCGGATGAATATGCCGAGGGCGCCGACTCCCTTCCGTCCGAACCGGTCCAGCATCGCCCCCGTGATGTAGCTCACGAAGAACCGCCCTGCGCCGCCTATCGAGACCACCAGCCCGGCCAGAGCGATGTTATCGACCAACTGCAGCGAGAGGATGGGGACGACCGGCACCGCCGCCCACAGGCCGAGGCTCCAGGAGAAGGACATGAAGTACTGCCCCCAGATGACGCGCCTGCGCGGGAACCCCGCGAAACGGTCGTCCATCTAGCGCCTCTCGCCCGGAGAGCAGTCGAACGCCATACCGAACATGGCGCGAGCTTACACCTTCCGTCCCTCGCGGGCGCCTACTCCCCCGAAGCCACGCACTCCTGCAACCGCCGCCGCTGGCGGCCGCTCGCGTCGAAGTTGCCGGCGTCGAGCCAGCGCCTGAATCCCTCCCGCAGGCGGGGCCACTCGGAGTCGATGATGGAGAACCAGTCCGTATCGCGGTTGCGGCCCTTGTAGACGGTCGCCTGCCGGAAGGTGCCCTCGAACGTGAACCCCAGCCGAAGCGCCGCGTTACGAGAAGGCGCGTTCAGCGCGTCGCACTTCCATTCGTACCGCCGGTACCCCAGCGAGAAGACGTGCTCCATCAGCAGGAACATCGCCTCGGTCGCTGCCCGGCTGCCTTTCAGGTCCGGGCCGAGGTGGATGTGCCCCACTTCTATCGTCCCGGACTCGGGAGTGATGCGCATCAGGCTCGCCACCCCGCCGGCCTTCCCGGTCTCGCTGTCCCGGACCGTGTAGAACAGCGGATCGTCCCCGAGGCACCGCGCGTGCGCCCACTCCCGGAACGCGGAGAGGTCTGCGAACGGGCCGTACGGCAGGTACGTCCAGTCCGGCTCGATCGCGCACAGGGTCTCGAACAGGTCCGGCACGTGCGCCTCGATGTCGAACGGCTCCACCGTGCAGTACGCCCCCCGCATCGTCGTGCGGGCGGGACGCGCAGGCGGCGCCCAGCCCGGAAGCGGGGGCTCGATGGGTTGTCCGAACTCGTTCGTCAGTGTCGACATTCGTTGGCTCTCGCAGGGCACGGGGCTTCGAACAGGATACAACCACGCCGTTCCCGCGCTTGGCGCGCAACCTCGCAGCCCCCGTCTTCCGTCATTCCCGCACCGCCGGTAATTCAGAGTGACCGGGCAGATCACACGATGGTGCGTAGGTGCAGCGGCGGGCTTGTCATTTCGAGCGCAGCCGAGAAATCTCTCGGGGGCCTGGTCCCCTCTCCCTAGAAGGGGAGAGGGCTAGGGAGAGGGTACTCCGGGGTGGTGTGGGGTGCTGCCTGGTGTAGGGGCGTCCCTTGTGGGCGCCCTACGGCGCCAGCGTGCCCGGCTCCGCCGACCAGACCCAGTAACCCTTGCCGTTCAGGACCTCCTGCGCTACCACCTCGCCGTCCACCAGGCGGTACCCGCGTTCGTCCGCGCTCGTGCCTTCGGGTGCAGCCCTGTCGGCGCCCGGGATGCTCCGCTCCCACAGGCTGCGTACCGTGTCGTAGCCGTAGGCGATGCGCCACGGGATGCTGCCGAAGTAAACGTCGGCCTCGCCGTCGCCGCCGTCCGCGCCCGGAGGCGTGCCCGCCGGGTTCTGGAAGACGTCCATCACGCCCAGCAGGTTCCAGCCGTGCCGCACCGGCGTGGTCGGCGGGGGGTCCGTCCGCTCATGCTCCGGGATCACCGGGTTGAGCGTCGCATACGTCGTGGTGAACAGCCAGTAGCCGAAGCCCGCCTCGAACCGCTTCAGGTTCCCGCCCCACTCGCCCGCATCGTTCACCACCGCCGTCAGCCAGTCGCCGTCCTGGTACGCCAGCACGGGCGATACGCGCGTGCCGGACGGAATGACGCCGCCCAGCGACGGGTCCTCCGGCGTGCCGGGGAAGGAGATGAGGTTCCAGCCGGGCTGCACGTTCAGCTCGTACGGCTCACGCTCGACCACGGAGAACTCGAACTCGAACGTGTCCACGTTGCCTGCGGCGTCGACCGCCATGTACTCGATCTCGTGGCTCCCCAGCTCGAGGTCGCTCGCCACGAGCGCGAACCGGTCGGCGCTCACCCTGCTCAGCATGGACATCGCGTTCCTGTCGTTCAGCGTGACCGCCGTGATGTCCACCCTGGCGTGCGAGTCGGAGAACTCGGCGTCCGGGTTGGAGCCTCCGCAGCCGTCCGCGGGACAGACCGCGTACTCATCCGCTTCTCTGGAGAAACGGATGCTGATGAACGGGTTGAGGCTCTCGGTCTCGTCGTTCCTCATCCGGCGGCTCGGCGTCACGGCGTGCTCCGGCGCTTCGCCGCCGTTGATCTCCTCGTCTATCTCCAGCAGCACCCCGGCCTCGTGCATCTCCGTGAGGTCCAGGACATCGCCCTCATCGGGCGGGCCTATCTCCGGCGTTCGCTGGTGCCTGGGTGGCTCCCAGCCGGCCGACTCGCCGATGTTGTCCTCGTAGTCGAACCCGTACACCACCAGGCTGAACAGCTCGCCGAGCCCGGTCAGGCCCGATGCGGGGTACGTCCCGGCCCAGTGGGTGTCGTCTTCCTGCACGGTGAGCGTGCGGCCTGACTGGAGGACGCCGGTGTCGTAGGCGTACGCGTCGGCGCCGTCCACCGTCACCTTCGCAGCATCGATGCCGGTGAAGTAGACCACCGGCCGACGCCGGAGGTCCTCGTCCGCGCGCACGTCCACGACGAACTCCCCGCGCTCATTTGCGACCGGCCGGTCCTGCGCGGTGGCGGTCACGGTGACCGTGAAGCGCGGCGCGATGCCGTCGCGTGGTGTGAACGCCTCGGTGGCGATCGAGTTGCCCGCGAGGTCGAGGACGCCACCGGCGAAGATCGTCACCTCCGGCGTCTCGTCTGCCCGCAACTCGTCCGCGAGTTCGATGTAGATGCGCGTGCGCGTGTCCTCGATGAGTTCGCCGTTGATGTCTATCGGCCAGTATCCCGCCTCCGCCAGCGCCTCTTCGTGCGTGAGGCCCGTTATGTCGACGATGTCGAAGGCGTTGTCCCCCCCTCCGAGGACGTTCGAGACGGGCCAGAGCCGGAAGCTGAACGCATCGTTCCCGGCGACGTCCTGGATCGGGTTCGTGCCCGGCTTCGTGTAGCTGATCGTCACGCGCTCCCCGGCCGTGACCGGCGAAGCCAGCGTGAGCACCACCTGCCTGCCGATCACCGACACGTCGTCGACCGCGCGCTGCTCGCCGTCCACGCGGACGTCGAACGCGTTGCCGTCCGGCGTCGACCCCCCGTCCAGCGTCTCGTTGTAGGTCAGCCTGAGCGTCGTGCCGCCGACCGCTGCCGTCTGGAGTAGCGGCGGGCTCCTGTCCACGTTCGGGTTGGTGATCGAACTGCCGGTGCACCCGACGGTCCGCACCGCGCCCGCGAGCCTCCTGCCGTCCTTCTCGTACACCCCCACAACCTCCCCTTTGGCGTTGTACACCTCCGGGCTCGAGTTGTAGTAGTGCTGGAAACTGACACTCGTCTCGAAGCCGTCCGCCCCGACCGCGGTGTACTCGAAGAGGCGCTCCTCGCGCACGTCGTAGTCGGGCGGGTAGAAGAGCTGCCGGTAGTACCCCATGAGCTCCCACCCGCCGATCGTCAACGGGGTGTGCGTGAAGGAGAACACGACCTCATCCCAGGAAGGGTCCCCGGAGGTGAAGCCACACTTGAGCGAGGCGTCGCTCGCCGCGATCGCCGGCAGCACCGCGGGCGCCGACGCCGGGTGCAGCAGGAACGGCGCAACCACGCTGCCGGTCACCGCCGCCGTTGGCGCTGTCAGGCTGGCGAGGTCCACGGTCGCGCTCGTCGACCTGTATCCGAATTTGTCGGTATTCGGGCCTGTGGAGGCGTATCGCAGTCCCACCAGGATGGTCAGACTGTCTGCGTCTGAGTCCCCGATGTCGGCCTCGATGTACCGCCCCAGTTCGGACGCCCTCGGTATGCTGAAGGACACGGTCGTCCCGGATGTGGGACGCTCCAGGTCCGCGACCAGCAGCACCGTCCGCCCCGAGAGGATGGCGAGCCGGTAGCCGTCGCAGTCGGCGTTGCTGAGCCGGTTCCAGGAGATCGTGGTGTCGCCCGTTGTGCTGCTGTGGACGAAACGGAGACCGCTTATCCTGTCGGTGGAGGTATCCGTGCACACCTGCGCCTGGGGCGCGAGCGAAGCGGCGGCCCGGGGCACGGGTGGCCCGAACGTCGGTCGCTCCGTCCCCGACGGCAACGTGTTCGTGCCGCGGCCCAGGACGGTCCTCGCGAACGGCGGTGCGTAGTTCGGCTGGTAAACTCTGACCACCTCATGCCCGGCGACCCTGGTCCGCTGGGGGTTGATCCCCGGGCGCACCGGCTCGGTGAGCTCCACCATGATCCATGAACGGTCGGCGAACTCTCCGCCTACCACCTTGTCGCCCATCCTGAGGTCCGGGTCGTACGCGATGCCCGTCCACGCCTCGAGCGTGGCCGGGTCCGTGTCGTCGACGGTGAACAGGTACGGACCCTTGACTTCGTCGTCCGGCGCTTCGCTCACCGTCCTGTTGCCGGCGCGGTCGGAGGCCGACACCTCCATGAAGTACGATCCCTCGTCCATCCCGCCCCCGCCCGCCGAGAACGAGTACGCGACTCCCGGCACGTTCCCCAGGAGCGTCCACCTCCCCGTTCCCGTGATGTCGTCCGCCGCGTTGGGGTCGGTGTCCGTGGCCCACACCTTCAGGTCTATCTCCGCGGCCTCCCCGTTCACGTTGATCTGCCCGCCGGAGGATACCGACAGTGGTTCGCCGGTCGTGTCGTGGTCCTTGTCCCGGTTCACCTCTGTGTAGTCGCCGTCGGTGGAGATGACGCTCTCGCCGTCGTGGCGCAGGCCCGCGTCGTTGTCGCGCACGACGAACGAGTAATGGAGGCTGTTGGAACGCACGTAACTGAGGTCCTCCGGCGTGATGCCGGTCACCTCCGGCCCCTCGCCGTCCACGTCCAGCGTCACCGCTCCTGCGCCCGCCACCTCGACCGTGATCCGGTCGTCGTGCCGTGCGAGGATGAACGGGGTGGCATCCTGGAGGACGCCCGCGGTGGTGTTGTAGTCCGCACAGGCCGGGCCGGGAGCGCTCTCGGTGTACAGCAGGTCTCCATTCGCGTCCTCTGCTCGCTCATCGAGGACCCGCACGAACGCCTGGTAGTAGCTCTTCATCGTCCCGTTCGTCGCGCCGGTCGGCGCTGTCAGGGGCATCTGCACAGTGATGGAGTCGTTGGAACGCGGATTGCGCACCGTCGCAACCGCGCAGTCACCCCCCGGGTCAGGAATACTGGTGCTCTCCACGGTGATGAGGATGGTGTTGTAGGCCGCGGGGTCGTTGGAGGCCCAGAGCGTCCCGCCGAAGAACGTGTGCTGCGGTGCGGATCTCCCGTTCGCCAGGTAGGCCGTGTCGTTCATCCGGAGAGCGTGGTCCGTCTGGTCCAGGGTGGGCGCCGTGGGCGGAGTGTCCACCGGCAGGTAGACCGTCTCGCCGTCGTAGGTCGTTTCCCGGTTCTTCTCGAGCTGAGCGTCTGTGATGTCGGCGAACACGCCGACGCTGAGGCCGACGCTGCTGATCTTCCCGTCCGTGCGGTTGAAGGTCGCCTGCCCGAAGGCGGGCAGCAACAGCAGCAGCACGAAGGCTGCTGCTATGAACGTTGCTGGAAGTATGCGGGCGAGGCTGGAGAAAGATGCGGTCAGATGTCTCACGCTGCTCCTGGGGACACGGAACTCGCGTCGGGATCCTGTGCTCTGATGTTGCAGGGGACCGCCCGTCGGGCCCCTGCGCCGCCTGTCCGGTCCGCCGTGGGGGAGTGGGCGGACGGGAGGTGGTCGTTCGTTGGCAACCGATTCTCCGGCACGGAAGCGCGTCCCTCAATGCGATAAGCCTGCGGGTGTATGAGAAGTGCGAGGGCAGGTCACACGGTGGGGAAAGTTGAGCGCAGCGAACGTTTCCGGGGGAAACGCTGCTCATTTCTGCTCACCCGGCCTGATTTCACCTCTGAAACCGGCCTTCCGCGTGAGCAGTCCGACTGCTCATAACTGCCCATCCGCTGCGCATTCCCCCTCATCCACCCCACATCCCTGCGCATTCCTGCTCGGCGGTCTGCCGGCCTCGCAATGCCGTTGTCGTTACGACGCTGCGGCATCACGGAGACAGCGTACGCGGCCAGCCTTCGACCGCGAAAGGGGCGTGTGTCACAGGGCCCCGTCGTTCCTGCGCTTCAGCGCGCAACCTTGCCTGGTGCAGGGGCGTGCCCCATGCCCGTTCATGGTGAGCCTGTCGAACCACGCCTCCTGGGAGAGGGGCCGTGGGTGAGGGTTGGCGCGGCGTGGCCCTTCCCCGCTCATGGTGAGCTGTCGAACCACCCTGCGGAGCCCGCGCTTCA
The DNA here is from genome assembly GCA_965220225.1 of Dehalococcoidia bacterium. Classification (GTDB taxonomy): domain Bacteria; phylum Chloroflexota; class Dehalococcoidia; order Lucifugimonadales; family Australimonadaceae; genus Bin16. The sequence continues at coordinate 385,152 of OZ244813.1, forward strand.
GCGCGCAGGCAGGGAGCCTGCTGCCCTGCCCCCTTGTGGGCGCCCCAGCGGCGCACCGACAGCGAAGCATTACGCCATCCGCACCGTGTAGTGTATAAACTCGTAAGCGCCCCAAGGAGACGCCCGTGCCCCTCTCCCCTGAAAGCCTCGACGGCCTCGTCCAGCACCTTACCACGCGCCCCGGCCACGAGGCGGTGCGCGTCGGCGTAGCACGCCTGTTGGTGGACGGCCTTGGCGCACGTCCCGGCGACGTGCTCTTCGAGCAGCCGGTCAAGGAGGTGCGGGGGCGTGTCGACGCCTTGGTCGGCAGGACAGTCTTTGAGTTCAAGCGCGACCTCCGCAGGGAGCGCGCCGACGCGGAGGAGCAGCTGACGCGCTACCTCACCGAGCGCGAGGCCACGACCCGCGAGCGGTACGTCGGCGTTGCAACTGACGGCGCAACGTTCGTCGTCTACGACCTGCAGGACGGTCAGCTGACCGCGCTGCAGGAATTCCGCGCGGAGACAGAGACGCCGAACGGCCTGCTGCTCCGGCTCTCCTCGGTGGTCGTCGCCGCAGACGAGGTCGCGCCGGAACCTGACCTCGTAAGCGCGCAACTGGGGCGGGGCAGCGTCGCCTGGATACTGGCTCGGAATGACATGCACCGCATGTACGCTGAAGTCGCTTCAGACCCCGAGGTGCGCACCAAGCGCGCGCTCTGGAGCCAACTGCTTGCGCGCGTCTACGGCTCGCCCGTGGACGACGACGACCTCTTCTTCCAGCACACCTACCTCACCACCATCGCCAAAACGATGGCCGCGCACGTCATCGGCATCGGCGACCCTTCTCCCACTGATCTGCTCTCTGGGCGCCTGTTCGAACAAGCCAATCTCTACGGCGTCGCGGAGTCCGACTTCTTCGACTGGGTGCTGCTGGCGGACGGCGGAGAGACGCTGGTGGAGCGCACCGCCCTACAGGTGAGCGTCTTCCGCCTGGCGGAGGCGCAGACCGATGTGCTCAAAGGGTTGTACGAGTCACTGATAGACCCGGAGCAGCGCCACGTGCTGGGCGAGTACTACACGCCGGACTGGCTCGCGGAGCGCATCTGTGCGGCGGCGGTACGTGACCCGCTGAATGAACGCGTGGTGGATCCCGCGTGCGGCTCAGGCGCGTTTCTCTTCCACGCGGTGCGCCGCCTGCTGGCGGCGGCGGACGCGGCGGGCGTGAACAACGCGGACGCGCTCGCCCGATGCTGCGACCGTGTGCTCGGCATCGACGTGCACCCCGTCGCAGTACAGATTGCGCGCGTCACCTACCTCTTGGCGCTCGGTAACCGGCTCAACGCGCAGCGCGGTACTGTGACACTCCCTGTCTACCTCGGTGACTCGCTGCAGTGGAACACGGAGCCATTCTTTGCAGACCGGGACGTGCTGATAGAGGCACCGCCGGACGAGACGACCGGCGCGGACGCGATGACGCTCCATTTCCCAGCGGCAGTGGCGCGCGATCCTGCACTGTTCGACCGGGTCATCACTCGGATACTGGAGATGAGCGCATCATCACCCCCGCAACCATCCGCAGGTTTGGGAGCCTGGCTGAACCAGCAAGGGATTGCAGACGAACAGACACGGGATGTGCTGGCGCAGACCTACGACCAACTCGCCGCGCTGCGTCAAGAGGGACGCAACCACATCTGGGGGTTCATGGCGCGTAACCTCGTCCGACCTGTCTGGCTCAGCCAACAGGAACAACAGCCAGACGTACTCGTCGGCAATCCGCCGTGGCTCTCCTACCGATACATGGACGAGGAGATGCAGACGCGGTTCCGTTCACAGTGCGAGCAGATGCACCTCTGGACGGGTGGGCGCGTTGCAACGCAGCAGGACCTGTCGGCTTACTTCTACGTTCGGTGCGCCGAACTCTACCTTCGTCCGGGCGCACGGATGGCATTCGTCATGCCGTACGCGGCGATGAGCCGCCATGCGTTCGAGGGTTTCCGGGGAGGCGCGTACCCGCGCGCAGTGAACGGGTCGGGAAAGAACGGCGGGCGCCAGAGGCTGAGCGGCCAGAGCACTCTCACGACGCTCAGTTTCACGGAAGCGTGGGCGCTGCCGGATGCAGTACAGCCGCTCTTTCCGGTGCCATCATGTGTGCTCTTCGCCGAACGGAGCGGAATGCCAACCGGCATAGGGGGCGCAATCGTCTATGAAGCGGAAGGGAGGCTTCCCAAGCGGGATGCATCCACATCGGAAGCAGGCAGGGCTTTGGCGTGGTGGTCAACGCAATGGCCTACCGCCCGTGGAGAGACGCCTCAGTCACCTTATAGAAAGGAGTTTCGCAACGGAGCGACGATATTTCCGCGAATCCTCTGTGTCGTTGAACGCCCTCCGGCAGGCCCACTAGGCGTCAATATGGACATTCCTATCGTGCGGAGCCGCCGTACCTCTCAGGAGAACCAGCCATGGAAGAACCTGCCTCGATTGCAGGACAACATAGAACGGGAGTTCATTCGGCCTCTGTATCTGGGTGAATCGATAGCGCCGTTCCGCATACTTGGGCCAGTCGAGGCGGTGATTCCCTGGAACGAAGAGCAAGAGATGATGGACGCTGATGCCGCGGCAATGAACGGATATCTGTACCTAAGCAGGTGGATGAGGCAGGCCGAAACTCTATGGGAACAACATAAAGGAGCGAGAGCACGCACACAGAAGTTGTCACTCGTCGGGAACTGGGACTTCTACGGCAAACTTACGGCACAGTTGCCTCCGCCGGAACTGCGTGTTGTGTATGCGAAATCTGGCACTTTGCCAGCCGCTACTACTATCCGCGACAGCGAGGCGATTATCGAGAACACCCTCTATTGGATTGCGGTCCCTAGCCTTGACGAAGGGTGCTACCTTACGGCCATACTCAACAGCGAGACCGCGCGCCAACGGGCGGAGCACCTGCAAGCGCGGGGTCAGTGGGGAGCGCGCCACTTCGACCGGTACATGCTCACGCTCCCCATCCCGCGCTTCAACGCGCAAGCAGCGCTACACTTGGAACTGGCGGCGGAGGCGTCGCGCGCGGAGGAAGTCGCAACGGCAGTCAATCTGAAGGAGAGGATACACTTGGTGATTATCTACTTGACACAAGAGCAGAGGTAGGATAGGCTTGAGTCATGGACTCCGACTCAACACCAGCCAGCCGTTCCAGTTCCTCCGTGGCGGCCTTCCCGAACAGGGCTTCCGCCACGTCGTGGTCGGACTGCTCGGTGATGTCGTCGGGCAGCAACCTCTCGCGTGGAGCCTGAGCCATGACTACGAACCTCCTCACTCTGGTCGATGACTACAACACCGATGCCAAGTGCCGCGAACTCTTGGAGCGGCTGCGCTGGCCGGATGGCGTCACCTGCCCGCGCTGCGGCGGCGCAAGTGTATACCAGATCCACGACCGGGGTCAGTTCGACTGCAACGCCTGTCGCTACCAGTTCAGCGTCACGGTCGGGACGGTCATGCACGACTCCCACCTGCCGCTCCGCAAGTGGTTCATGGCAACGTACCTCATGTGCGAGTCCAAGAAGGGCGTCTCCGCCCTCCAGTTGAAGCGCACGCTTGGCGTGGCCTACGGGACCGCCTGGTATCTCTGCCACCGCATCCGCGAGGCTATGGGGAACGACCAGCTCGAGGGCCCGACGCTCCTCGGCGTCGTTGAGGTTGACGAGACCCTGATAGGCGGAAAGGTGAAGGGCAAGGGCCGCGCCTACAAGGGCAACAAGACCTGGGTAGCCGGGGCGATCCAGCGGGGCGGCGCCGTCCGGTTGAAGCGCATCCCGAACGTCCGGCGCGGCACGCTCCACCAGTTCGTCCGCGAGACGGTCAAGGATGAGGCCGAAGCCATCTACACGGACGAACTGGCGTCATACCTCGGCATTGCCGACCACAACACCCGCCACCAGACCGTCAACCACTCCATCGAGGAGTGGGTGGTGGGCGACGTGCACACGAACAGCATCGAGGGCGTCTGGAGCCTGTTCAAGCGCAGCATCGTTGGCGCATTCCACAAGGTCTCCGAGAAGCACCTTGACCGCTACCTCGAAGAACTGGAGTGGCGGTACAGCAACCGCGACAACGAGCACATCTTCATGGACACGCTCCGGCGCATCGTCAACACCCAGCACCTCACCTACGCGAGGCTGGTTGCGTGATGGCCGCCCCGAACTTCACCGACAAGACCATCTGGACAGGCGACAACCTGGACATACTGCGCGGCCTCAACAGCGATTGTGTTGACCTCATCTACCTAGACCCGCCCTTCAACTCGCACAGGGACTATGAGGCTCCGGTGGGCAGTAGGGCGGCCGGCGCGGCGTTCAAGGACACTTGGACGCTGTCGGATTTGGATGTTGCCTGGATGGGGCTGATAGCGGACGAACATCCGCCCATCGCGTACCTGCTGGACACAGCGGGCAAGGTGCACGGCAAGGGGATGCAGTCCTACTTGACGATGATGGCCGTCCGGCTCATTGAGATGCGCCGTATCCTCGCTCCTGCCGGAAGCATCTATCTCCACTGCGACCCCTACGCCAGCCACTACCTCAAACTGCTCATGGACGCCATCTTCGGGCGGCGTAGATTCCTGAATGAGGTCGTGTGGTCGTATCGTCGTTGGCCGTCCCAAGCAAGGCGGTTTCAGTCCATGCATGACGTGATTCTGTTCTACGGAAATGGTGAAGCCGTCACATTCAATGTGTCCTTCGAGCCACCCAGTGCAAGTTACCTCAAGCGATTCAAGGGCAAGACGCAGATTCTTGACCCGGAGACCAGAACGCGGAAACTAGTTGTTGACGAACCGACTAAGGGACTTCCTCAACGGGATGTGTTCGACATATCGATTGTGGCCGGTTCATCGAAGGAACGCATCGGCTATCCCACGCAGAAACCGTTGGCGTTGCTGGAGCGCATCATCGCGGCCAGTAGCAACCCCGGCGACTTCGTGCTTGACCCGTTCTGCGGCTGCGCTACGGCCTGCGTAGCAGCGGAGAAACTGGGGCGGCAGTGGGTGGGCATCGACCTCTCACCGAAGGCCGTCGAGCTCGTGAACGTGCGCCTACAGGGTTTCATGGGAGACCTGTTTCACAACCGGCTCGTCACGGCGCGTACGGACGTGCCACGACGCACGGATATCGATGCGCCCCTGAACTACCGGAAGAATGCGCATGTGCTCTTCGGCCAGCAAGAGGGGCAGTGCGCTGGTTGCCGGATGGACTTCCCCTTCAAGATATTCGAGGTGGATCACGTCATCCCGCGAGCGCGGGGCGGTACGGACCACCTAGACAACCTGCAACTGCTCTGCCCGCATTGCAACCGCATGAAGGGAGACAGGCCACAGGAGTACCTGCTGGCCGAACTACGCAAGCAGGGAGCAACGCTATGACTTGTCCGGCGGCTCGCGGACTGCATGGTGGAGGCCAGCACCAATCCGTAAGGCGGTTTGGAGCGAGTTAGAGATGGGGTCATCGCCCAGTTGCTCCCGGATGCTCTGGATGAAGTGCTCCTCCATCTCGGCTACCTGTTGGTCCTCTGCCTCCCTGCGGCGCAGCATCTTGCGCCGCTCGTGACGACGGGCCAGCGGCATTGCCGCTACGCCTACGACCGCGATTGCGATTCCGAACAGGAGCGGCGCAACCCGTTCGATGGTCGTCCCCTCTGGCAGCCCTAGCCACGACAGGGTAGGCATGACGGCTGTCCGGACGATGTAGTCGATACCGAGCGTCATCACTCCCGCCGTGATGACGAGTACGAGCATGGTGCTGAGCGGCCTGCCGAACGGCCCTAGACGTTCTTCCATGACTCGCACCAGCCCGGGCAGGAACTCTTCCATGCGGCCATACTACCCGCTCCTTCCCCTTGCGTCAACTAGATAATCGCCATACACTTCGTGAAGGCGCGCGGCGAGATTCGCGCCGCGCTTGCTGCGGACGGCGTCGCGAAGCGCATCGATGCGCTCGTGGCGCAGTTGCTGGAGTGAGGGGGGGGTATCAAAACACTGGCTCACCGTGGGTTGTAGTAACGTCCGAGTCCTTGAGTAACCTTGCGCCAATCACTCGGCACACCAAATACACAGCAATCGCATCCGCCACTGAGAACAGGTGGCTGTCCCAATCAAGGTGTTCGACAGTATGTTTTGCTTTATTGTAGACCGCCTTATTCAAAAGCCACAATATCTCAACCATCTCATTATCAAGACTTCCTCGTCGGATACGGCTGAGTATCATACCTACCGACCATCGATCTTCTATATTGAAGCGGTACTTGAGGCTACTTTCAACATGATAGCAAGATTCTTGTACAATATCACGGGCAAGCCATTCCAGCGAAACACTACCTATATGCATTTCAACATACTGAATGCCTCTGAATATCGCTCGGTACTTAATACTAATCTCCCGATTATGCAGGATTTTCTCATCGATATTGTGTAACCCAAGCCCTGGAATAGTCTTATCGATTACCACCAAATCCCGAAAGGCAGGATACCTCTCATCGGACGACTGAGCAGCAAGTAGTTGCGTAGCGATGCGCTGGATTTCGGACTGGTACTGAGCGAGACCTACCATCTCAAGGAGACGCTGAATCTCTGAGCGGAATCTCACTGAGGTATTGTAGTATCTCTGGGCCATCATCTCTCTCCTGTACTGCACAAGGATACCTCAGTCCCCGCTCCCAACCCGTGACCCCGCCCCTTTCGCGGTCGCACTCGCCCACCCTTGGACCCCAGCCTCCGCTGGGAATGACGGCCCCAGTGCCTAGAGCCGTTGCGCGCCGGACAGCGAGGCCATCTGCCTGTCCAGCGTGAGCGTCTCCAGACCGGACCGCGAATAGTCGTTGGAGATGAGCCGGTCGAAGAGCCCGGGACCGCTGGTCGCGGCAAGGGCTTCGAAAACGGCCGGCCCGTTCAACGGAGCAACCAGACCGCTCTTGAGCGTGTTGGAGAGCTCGGCGCGGGCGTCTGCGCTCGTTACGCCGTAGTGATGGCGTACCGCCATGAACGCCTCTCCGATAACCTGGTTCGACGCGAATACCTCGGCGCCCCCCGCGACCAGCGCGTGCAGCCGTTCCACGCAGTACGCATACGCGTCGGGAGGATCCCCGGTGACCAGCCTCACGAGAATGGAGGTATCAATCCCGATATGCCGCGGGGTCATACCCTTCGTCCCGGAACTTGCGGATGTCGAACGGGGGAGCGTCCGGGGAGATCTTGCCCCGCAGTCCGCCGAGCCTGGACAGGTCGACGGGCCGGGGCTTGAGCGTGAAGCCGTCCGGCCCCTCGATCAGTTCCAGCCGGTCGCCGGGCGCCACGCCGAGCGCGTCCAACACTCGTGCGGGAAACGTGACCTGACGCTTCGATGTGACCTTGACGATCATGAATCTTCCTTACTGCAATGGTATCGCGGTAAGGCGTAGAGCGTCAATCCCCCCATCCTCCCCATCCCCTGTGAGATTGCTGACACTCGCCCCTTATGCGGTCGAGGTTGCCCGCCCTACCATGGTTCCCGCTGCGAAGCACCGGCATCGACGCGAGCCGTCCGGCGCCTTGGGAGTGCGATGAGACCGAATGAGACCAGATGAGACCGGGAGAAAAACGGCGCGCCCCTGGCAGCCCTTCCTCAGGAGTACGCCCATGCTCGCGGCGGCGCGCGGGGTCGCCTATACTCCCCGCAGCAGACCGGTATGAGCGCAGGAGGAGCACTTCATGGCAACCAAGAGCGTTGACCTCGAAACCATCATCGACGCGGACGGACACCTCTTCGAGGACCCGGAGGGCATCAGCGCCCTCATGCCGCCCGGCTACCGCGAGCGCGGGCCGTTCGAGCTCGGAAGGCTCTTCCCGCCGCTCGACCACCTCCACTCGGCGTCGCTCATCCAGCTGCCGCCCGGCTCGTTCGAGCGCTCCGGCACCGAGGGCTGGAAGCGCTTCATGGGCGCCGCCGGCATCAGCGCATCCGTCCTCTACCCCACCTCCGCCCTCGCCTACGGCAAGATCGTCTCCATCGACTGGGCCATCGCCGTCTGCCGCGCCTACAACGACTGGGTCTACGACGCCTACATGCAGAACGACTCCCGCTTCAAGGGCATGGCCCTCATCCCCATGCAGGACCCCGTCGCCGCGGTCGCCGAGCTGCGCCGCGCCGTCGAGGAGCTCGGTTTCGTCGGCGCGATGCTGCCGTCCACCGGCCTCAAGGCGCACGTCGGCTCGCCGGAGTACTGGCCCATCTACGAGGAGGCGGAGCGCCTCGGCTGCTGCCTGGGCGTCCACGGCGGCTGCCACAGCGGCATGGGGCTGGACAACATGAACATCTACCCCGCCGTCCACGGCCTCGGCCACCCGTTCGGCATCATGGTCTCGTTCGCCGGCATCCTCATGAACGGCATCTACGACAAGTTCCCCGGCATCCGCATCGGCTTCCTGGAGGGCGGCGTCTCCTGGTTCCTCCTCTGCCTCGAACGGCTCGACGAGTCCTGGGCCACCCACATCCCGTTCGATCCGGACGCGAAGTACATCCGCCTGCTGGACGGCGAGTCCATCTTCGACTACACGGTGCGGCAGGTGCGCGAGGGACGCATCTACGTCGGCTGCGAGGGCGGCGAGTTCTCGCTCCCGTACGCCATCAAGGTCGCCGGACCGGAGGCGTTCATGTACTCGTCCGACTTCCCACACGAGGTGAACCGCGAGAGCGTCCGCCACGAGATCGAGGAAGTGCTGGAGGCCGACCTCACCGCCGCCGAGAAAGCGATGGTCCTGCACGAGAACGCAGAGCGCTTCTACGGCTTCCGCGCCCGCGACGTCTGATCCCTCTCCCTACAAGGGGAGAGGGCGAGGGTGAGGGTACTCCGGGGATGAGGCGAGAGGCGGCCTGTCATGCCGAGCGCAGCCGAGGCATCTCTCGGACACACCTCTCCCTCGGGGAGAGGTCGCCGCGCAGCGGCGGGTGAGGGTGAACCGGCGGGGTGGTGGTGCTTGATGTAGGGGCGTCCCTCGTGGGCGCCCGGTCTGCACCCCTCGCCCCCTGGGAAGGCCGACGTCTTTGATTCCCTCTCCCCCTGGGAGAGGCGGTGTCTTTGATTCCCTCTCCCCCTGGGAGAGGGTTAGGGTGAGGGCCTACAGCCTGAACTCGTACCAGAACGAGCGCCAGTCGAGCGCGAACCCGAGGCTCTCGTAGACCCGGATGGCAGGCGGGTTCTCGCTGTCGACCGTGATCTCCAGCCCCGGCGAGCCGAGTTCGAGCAGCGCGTCCATCCCCGCCCCTGTCACGGCCCGGCCGAGACCCTGCCCCTGGCGACCCGGCAGCACGCCCACCATCCCCACGATGCCCGGCGCGTCCTCGGCTTCGCGGTGACACCAGCAGTAGCCCACCAGCGCGCCGCCCTCCTCGAGCAGCACGACGGGGTCGGGCCGCAGCTCCGGCAGCTCGAAGATGCGGTACGCGATCTCCTCCGGCGTGTTGGGCGCATAGCCCCAGCTGCCGGTGAACGCCGTGTTCTGCACGTCCGTCACGGCAGGAGCGTCGGCCGGCCCGGCGAGCCGGAGCGTCATGCCGTCCGGCGCCGGAACGTTGGTCCGCTCGACGCCATCGCGACGCAGATGGAGGTGCGTTCGGATGTGCTCCCAGCCCCGCTCTGCGAACGCCTTCCGGCGCGCCTCGTCGGACTCCGGCACGTCCACCTGCAGGACGTCCAGCCCGGCTGTCCGTCCCCGTTCGTAGACCTCGCGCAGCAGCGCGTCGCCCGCACCGCCGCCCCGGTGCTGGTTGCTGCCGTTCACCTCCACCACGCCCCGCCCGATGGCGGGCTCGCGGATGAGGCATGCGAAACCCGCGGGCGAGCCGTCGTCGTTGAACGCGAGTAGGCAGTCGCGCTCCGCGTCGATGTTGGGCTGCCCCAGCCAGCGGCCGAGCGCCGCCGTGTCGGCAGCCGACGGCGCACGCTGGAGCCGCAGCGCGGCAAGCGTCTCCAGGTCGGCGGGCGTGTAGGAACGTATGCTGGGAGGGTTCGGCATGAGCGCGAGGGAACGCGTATCATCTTACCAGACCCCTGCCCGATCCCACGGAGACGCATGGAGACTATCGACACTCCCGAACGAGCCATGCTCGTGATACCACACCCCGATGACGGGGAGTCCGGCCCGGGAGGCAGCGTTGCGAAGTGGTCGCGTGACGGCTGCCGCGTCCTCTACGTCGTCTGCACGAACGGCGACAAGGGCACGTCCGACCCCGAGATGACGAGCGAACGTCTCGCGGCGATACGCGAGGAAGAGCAGAGCAAGGCGGCGGCTACGGCGGGCGCGGAAGAGGTGGTCTTCCTCCGCTACGGCGACGGCGAACTCGAGGACACCCGCGAGTTCCGCGGGCGGCTCGTCGAGCAGGTGCGCCGGTGGAAGCCGGACGTGGTCCTGGCGACAGACCCCGTCCGGAATGAAGGGCACGGTCATCGCGACCACCGTATCTCAGGCCGGGTGGCGATGGACGCCTGCTTCCCCTACGCCCGCGACCGCCTCCACTACCCGGAGCACCTCGTATGGGGGCTGGAACCGCACAAAGTCGGCTCCATCCTGCTCTGGGGTTCCGAGAAGCCGGACGTCGTGGTCGACATCGCGGACACCATCGAGACCAAGATGCAGGCGCTCGCCGCCCATGAGAGCCAGCTCTCCTCGGACCTGGCGCGCATCGAGGGGTTCGTGAAGCGCCGAGCCGAGACCGCCGCCGAGCGAGCGTCGGAGCACGGCTACGACCTCACCTACGCCGAACTGTTCCGGCGCATCAACTTCCGCCGCTAGAGGCTCCCTTCACGTGTCTGATACACTCGTATCAGCACATGGACTGGCCAAGCACCTACCGCATCGCCCTCAGCCTCATCGCGCTCCTGGCCTTCGCAGGCGCAGCCTGGTTCGTCATCGCACCGGAGCCCAGTCCCGGCGTCGAGATATCGCGGCCTGCGCCAGCCGAGGACTCAGCCCCGCCGCAGGATGCGTCCGGGAACGGGACGCTAACAACCAGCGGCCTCCCCCTCTCGGTGAACCTCAACACCGCTTCGGTGCAGGAGTTGACGGTCCTCCCCGGCATCGGCGAGACGCTCGCCGGGCGCATCGTCGCCTACCGCGAGGAGAACGGCCCCTTCCTCCGTACCGACCAGATCATGGCGGTTTCCGGGATCGGCCCCGGCACCTACGAGAAGCTGCGGGGACACGTCCGTGTCCGTGAATAGCCGCATCCCTGTCTCGTTGACCACGCTCGGACGCGTCCGTATGCTAGCCACTCGATGATGAACGACTCCGCAGATACCGTTACGCAGGTCCCGCTCTTGCAGGGCGAATCCGTCCAGATGGTGTTCGACTCCAGTGACGGGTTCGTCTCAGAATCGGCCCCCCGCAACGACGCACTCGTCGTTACGAACGAACGCGTGGTCCGGGACGGCGTCGCCGACGGCACCCGTGTCGTCAGCATGTTCCCCCTCGGTGCACTCGCCGCGGTGGAAGTGTCCGACAACACGCGCTCGTTGGAACGGCTGGGGCAGGGCATCGTGCTCGCAGCCGTAGGACTCGTCCTGGGAGCGATCAGCTGGTTCGTACTGGAGATCCAGGTCCTCTCGGTGATCTTGGGCGGACTCCCCATCCTGGCGGGCATCTACATGCTGACCGGCTGGGCATTCCCGGATAGGGAAGGGGTTCTCCAGCTGTACGCTCCGGGCCACGCGATCGCCCTCCCGCTGCGGACCAACGTTGCCCGCGAAAGCGTCTACACAGCGATGCAGCGCATCTACGAACTGCGATGGGGCGGACAGGCCAGCTCCGAGAGCGCGGCGTCCATGCAGACCTTCGCACCTCCGCCGCCGGAGGTACGGGAGGAGTCGCAAGAGCCGGATGCGAAGGAAGAAGATGGCGAGGGCGCGATGGAGGCCACGATCACCAAGCTGGTCGAAGAAGCCGACGCGAACTCCCCGGCCCCGGAACCCCGGCCGAGTTTCTGGGACCTGTTCCGGAAGAAGTAGCCTGCTCACTCCCGCTTGACGGTCATCGTCGCCAGCGGGCCAGGCCCCACGCTCAGGCTCCCGTCTCTCCCCAGCGACAACCGTCCGCCTCGCGCCACGACATGCGCGGCCTGCGCCAGCTTCCGGTGCCCCAGCGTAGCGCCGTCTCCGTGGAGCGACCGCCACGCGCGCTCCAGCACACGCGGCAACAGCGCGGGAGGCAGCGCTCGCAGTGCGCTCTTCGGCCATGACACCGAGGACGCCGAGCGCTCCTCGGTCCCACCAACGGCATCCCCCGCGAGTTGATCGAGCAGCGCGTCGTCATCGGCGGCGCGCTCGGCGAAGCCGGCCAGCGCCGCACGGACGTGCGGGTTGAGCACGGAGAGTTCCCGAAGCGCCCGCAAGCGGACGCGGTTCCGGGCGTAGCGCAACGAACGGTTCGTCCCGTCGCGAGCGGGGCGGATGCCCGCTTCCACGCAGACCGCCTCCGTGTCGGCGCGGGTGACATGCAGCAGTGGACGCAGGAGAGAGAGCCTCAGGCCGTCCACCGTACGTTCGGAGCATTCGCGTATCGCGCCCGCACCGCGCAGACCGCTTCCCCGGGTCAGACGCAACAGCACAGTCTCTGCCTGATCGTCCTGCGTATGAGCGGTAAGCACAGCGACGGCCTCCCGCTCCACCGCAATCTGCGCGAGGAAGCGGTAACGCGCGTCTCGCGCTCCTGCCTCGTCCGAAGGTGACTGTGCTGCGCCCGACGTGAACGGCACTCCCAGCGATTCGGCGGCACGCCGAACGGCCGCGCGCTCGCGTCGGTCCGCCGTGGGGCGCAGGCCGTGAGAGAAGTGCGCGACCACCATGCGGCGCCTGGCCCGCGCTCCGATCTCCGCACAGGAGAGCAGCATCGCCATCGAGTCCGCACCGCCGGACACGGCGAGAAGCAGCGCTCCGCTGCCCAGACGCTCGCGATGGCGCGCAAGCGAACGGCGCATCGCCATCGCCACACGCCGCGTTGCGCTGCGTGCGGATGGAGGCATCATTCTCCGTCAGGCTCCGGGACACGCCTGACGCGTACTCGCCCGATGCGGACGCCCTGCATCTCCAGCACAGCGAAGTGCAGGACCCCGAATGTGACCTCCGCACCTACCTCCGGTATGCTCCCGAGTTGCTCCAGCAGGAAGCCCGCGACTGTCTCGTACTCGCCGCTGGGTAACCCCAACGCCAGCTGCTCGTTGGCGTCCGCTATAGAGAGTCTGCCGTCCACGTAGGCGGTGTGCTCATCAAGTATCTCCACCTGCGGCTCAGAGCTCTCCTCGTCCTCGCCTTCCTCCACCTTCCCTACGATGGACTCCACCAACCGCTTGAAGGTGACGAGGCCGGCAACGCCGCCGTATTCGTCGGCCACCATCACGATGGGGTCGCCGTTGGAACGCATCTCGTCGAAGAGATCGTCCAGGCTCTTGGTCTCCGGGACGAAACGGGGGGGCCGCGATTCGATCGGGGCTGGTGAACCCGGATCAGCTCCGCCGGCCAACTGGCGCATCACGTCCTTGACGCTGACCATGCCAACCACGTCGTCCAGTTGGTCTCGCACCACGGGGAATCGGGTGTGGTAACTCTCGCCATACAGGTTCAGAAAGTCGCGGATGGTCGCCCCTTCCTTCACAGCGACGATCTCGGGGCGTGGCGTCATCAGCTCGCTGACGCGCCTGTCGCCGAAGCTGAGCACGCGCCGGATGATGTCGGCCTCGCCCTGCTCCACCGCACCGGACTCGCTCCCGACCTCCACCATCGCCTTGATCTCCTCCTCGGTGACGAGTTGGGAAAGCGATCCTCCCCCGAAGAGCCTGGCAATGGCGAGGCTGATCGTTTGCAGAACGAGAGATACAGGCTTGAGCACCCAGCCGAAACCCTGGATGACGGGCGCGACCAGGATCGAAACGCGCTCCGCGTGACGCGCAGCCACCGTCTTGGGGATCGTCTCGCCGAAGATGAGCAGCACCATGGTCACGGCGGCAGTGGCGACCGCAACTGCGAGGTTCTCATCGGCGATCAGCAGGAGCGCGATGCTCGTGGCAATGGCTGCCGCTCCGGTATTCACGAGGTTGTTGCCAAGCAGGATGGGCGGCAGCAGGCGCTCGGGGTGCTCGATCATGCGCTCGACACGGGCGGCTCCCGCCGTCTTGTCGGAAACGAGACGTCGTAGTCGCACGCGCTGCACGGAGAGCAGAGCCGCCTCCGATCCGGAGAAGAATGCCGAGAACAAAAGAAACACCGCCAGCAGCATCACGCTGGCGGCGCTAACGTCGCTCCACATCGTGGGAAACCTCTCTCCGCCGCGGACTTAACGTTCCGCGCCGGTGCGTATCTGTCATGGCGGGATGGTAGCATAAGACGAGGCGCACAGCCTTCTCATTGAACATGCTCATCCTTGGCATCGAAAGCTCCTGCGACGAAACAGCAGCAGCCGTGGTGGAAGACGGTCGGCGTGTGCTGTCGGACACTGTCTCATCGCAGGTCGCACTGCATGCGCGTTACGGCGGCGTCGTGCCGGAGGTAGCGTCGCGTCAGCACCTGCTACAGATCATCCCCGTCATTGAGGGCGCACTGAGCGAAGCCGAGGTGAGCCTCGACGACATCTCCGCCGTTGCGGTTACGTACGGGCCGGGGCTTGCAGGCGCATTGATGGTGGGAGTGAATGCGGCCAAGGCGTTGTCGTTCGCGCGCGGCCTGCCGCTCGTAGGCGTCCATCACCTGGAAGGGCACACTTACGCCGCGTGGCTGGAGTACGACGACCCTGCGACTGATCCGGGCTTCCCCCTCATCGTGCTCATCGCATCAGGCGCGCACACCGACCTCATCCTCATGCGTGGCCACGGCGACTACGAACTGCTGGGCCGCACTCGCGACGACGCATCCGGTGAGGCGTTCGACAAGGCGGCGCGCCTCCTCGGTCTCGGTTTCCCCGGTGGCCCCGTGGTACAACGCACCGCGGAAGGCGTGACGCCGGGCTTTCAACTGCCTCGGGCGTGGCTCAGAGGCTCGCTCGATTTCAGCTTCTCCGGCCTGAAGACGGCGCTGCTGCACAAGGCGCAGGAGCTGGGGGTCTACCCCGCCCCTGAGGGAGGCGCCAACCCGGAGGTCGTCGCCGAACTCGCGGCGGCGTTCCAGGAATCGGTGGTGGACGTCATCTCCGCGAAGGCGGCGGAAGCGGTGCGTCTGCACGATGCGAAAGGGCTCGTGCTCGGCGGGGGTGTCTCGGCGAACGGCCCACTGCGACAAGCGTGCCGTGACCGCGTGGACGTGCCTGTGCTCATCCCTGCGCCGCGCCTCTGCACGGACAACGGCTCCATGATTGCTGCCGCCGGCTATTACCGGCACGCCAGGGGCGTGGCACACGGACTCGACCTCGACGTTGCGCCGAGCCTTGCCCTGGCATGAGGGACTGAACGCATGTACGTCGGACGCATCGTCGCAGCGGGCAGAACGCGCAGCGGCTACAACGCGGTCGCCTATCGCGTCTCCAGCCGCTCCTTCCCGAACCGTATGGCCGTCGACCGCGAAGGAACGATGGTCATTGTTCCGCGGCCGGGCTTCGAGAGCGACCTGCAGCGGAGCCCGTACATCTCCTACAACGCGCTCCGCCTGGCAGGCGACTGGGCCGTAGCCACGAACGGCTCCCACACCGACCCCATCGTCGAAAAGATGAACGCCGGGGTCCCGGTCCGCGACGCCATGGCGCTGACACTGCTGGCGATGGACTACGAGCACGACGACTACGACACCCCGCGCATCGCCGCAGCGGTACCCCTGCGCGGCGACACCGGCTGGATGGCCATCGTGCGGCGGGACGGGCTGGTCGTCCGTGAGGTGCCGCTGGAGGATGGCGTCGCCCGCTACGTCGCGACTTATGAAGTGAACGATGTGCAGGACGACCGGTCCAGCGCGTTCGACGCCTCAACGGCTGCGGAGGCGGCCCTCTTCACCGTGACGGGGGGTGCGTTCGCTGACTTCGAGAAGCCGGTCACGAGCGTTGCCGCGCTCGCCAACGACGCAGGCTTCGCCCTTGGCGTCCATGTCGTGGAGTAGCTGCTCCTCTAGAGCAGCCTGCGCAGCCTGGGGTTCGGTGGCGGCGGCTCCGTTTCCTGAGGGACCTCACGGTCGCTGATGGTCCGGATGTTCGGGAGGAACGACACCGGAGCAGCAGAGGCGATGTAGCTCACGTCGTGGAATACGTCCACCGGCGCACCTTCGTCCAGCAATTGCGAGACCCTTTCCGGTGCGAGCCGTCCGCTCACGACGATGCTGACCTTTCGGGCGCCCATGCTGTCCAGCTTCTCCCGCACCTGCTGCACGTCCTCCGCCGCGACCGGTCTCCCGCCCGCCGTTCGCGCGAGGCGGACACTGTCGAGGCTCGCGCCCGAAGCCCGGGCAACCTGCTCAACCTGCGTCACCAGGTCCTTCCTCGGGTCCACATAGGCGATGCGCTGCACGTCCGGGGCGACTGCCTTGTCGAAGGCGAGCATCGCCTGCACCGCGGTGCCCATCAGTTGCACGAGCGCGCCGGAAACCGTGGCCACGGGCGCGGTGCCCGCAAGCTGAGCGCCCAGCACCGTCGACCCGGAGACGCATCCACCCACGACGGCGGCGTAGTCCATCACTGCCGCGACCGATGGATGTACGTTGTGCGCTCCCAGCGATACGACGGGGACTCCGTTCGCAGTCCTCACGACGTCCCGCGCGGCGGTCGCCCAGCCGGTCTGGTGCGCGAGGATGCCGCAGATGGCGGTCTCATACAGCCCGAACGACGAGTAGGGCGCCTTGATCTCCAGACAGACCTCGTTCAGCGAAACGGGCGACCCCTCCTCGACAGCCCATAGCTCGCGATTGCCCTCGGACGTCACCTTGCTGATGAGCGCCTTCACTTCCAACGATCCGCTGAGCACTGCATCGCGGCTGGCAGAGAACTGCATGGACACGGTGGGGTTCAGTCCTTCGTTCCGAAGGATCCGTTGCGTCCGGTGCAGATAAACGTCGGCAGTATCGCCGGTGATTACCGACGGACGCACTTCGAATGTGGGGTTACGCACCTGCATGATGCAGACCCATAGGGCGGAGCGAGTAAATGCTATGACGCGCAGGGCAGCGCTTCAATACGCTGACCACTCCTGATTTGCGCTGCTGTGTGCATCAGGGGACCTGTATTCTCGGTATTCCCCCGAACCTGAGCCGTGCAAGACCGCGCAGGTCGTCTATCGCCGTCTTCACGACCTTTACCCGAGTGTCCGGGTCTTCCTCCCACGCAACAGGGATCTCCTTCCAGCGGAATCCCCGCTTCTCAGCGATGACGAGCAGTTCCGTATCGAAGAACCAGCCGTTGTCCTCTATGTGGGGAAGCAGCACGTCCGCTGCGGCACGGCCCATCGCCTTGAAGCCGCACTGTGCGTCGCGGAAGTGCGTCCCCATGCTCAGCCGGATGATGCGGTTGTACGACTGTGAGATGAACTCGCGCTTGAACGACCTCTCCGTCTGCGACCCCGGCGAGAGCCGTGAGCCCCACGCCAGGTGACAGCCCTCGTCCGTGATGGCGGCGACGAGCGGCGGGAACGCGTCGAGTCCTGTCGAGAGGTCCACGTCCATGTACGAGACCACGTCCGCCGTGCTCTCACGCCACGCTCGCTTCAGCGCCCTCCCCCGCCCGCGTTCATCGAGATGGATCACTCCCACCTCATTCGGTCGCGACTCCGCAAAGCCGGTCGCGACCGCCAGCGTCGCATCGGTCGAGCCGTTGTCGGCAACGACGATGCGCCAATCGTGTCGGAGGTTGTCCTGCAGGAACGCGCCCAGCGTCTCGATACAACGTCCGAGCGAGTGCTCCTCGTTCAACACGGGTATGACGACGTCAACGGTTGCCATCGGCTACTGCTGCTCCATGAGTGCTGCGGCCACCGCGAACGGGTCCGAGGCTATGACGGGCTCGGCGAACAGTTCCATGCCGCCGATGTCGCTCGACCTCGCATCGAGCGGGCCTCGATCGACCACGCGCAGAACGCACGGGAATCCTTCCCAGTCCTCTGTCGTTTCACGCAGCGGGGGCAGAAGCCCTCCCACGTTGAACGACCGTACGCCCAGCGCATCTCTGAACACCGCGAGCGTCTCGTACAGCGCATCAGCAGCATCTGCATCGAACGCCCGGGCGAGGATGAGCGTCTCCTTGTCCTTGGTGGGCGTGAGGCTCGTCAGCACCTGCGCGTTCCCCTGCGCCCATCCGAGGCCGAGCGAGGCATGCGTGGCAATGAGGTCGTTGAAGTAGTCCGCACCGTGCTGCTTCCGGTACGCGGCAGCAGCGCTTCTTAGAGACTCGATCCGTGCGTAGTGACGCCTGCGCGCGAGCTGTACCTGCGCATGTCCGTGCACGATGGAACCTCCTGCCCGCCAGAGGCAGTTCCACAGGAAGAACGGGTAGACCGCGTCCTGGTCGGCCTCGTGCGCGGCGGCGAACCAGCGGTTCGCCAGTTCCACACACCCGCGCACCGAACCTCGGTCGAACCGCAATGGGTCGGGTTCGGAGAAGATGAGCAGGCTGTGGTGCGCGTCGTACTTTGCCACGTTCGCGGCGGTCACAGCGGTGTCGTTACGAAGGCGCCCGAACACGTCCTCCGGCGTTGCCTCCTCAGGCCGCTCCCAGGCATCGTTCGCAAGCTCGTCCTGGATGTCGAGCGCAGTGGCGTTCTGCATCGGACGCCGCGCACGCAGCTCGTTGAATATGGCGGACTCGCCGGTGACGAGGTTCGAAACGCGCACGATGCGCTGCGATGCCACCGCCTCCACACTGCCGAACGTGCGCTCCACCCACGGCGCCATCGTCGACGGGACGCGCATGCGGCCCTCGCTCTCGGACACGTCGTAGAGGCGGCGGAAGCGGGCAGCGTCGTCCGCCGCGAGGCGGTCAACCTGTTCGCGCAGGTTCAGGATGGACAAGGACACGGAGGCTGCGGTCAAAGCGTTGTGTCTGCGGTGTTCGCGGCGGGAAGCGTACGTTCGAGCGACAGTTTGTCCAACTGCAATTGCACCGGGATGGGGTACCTGCCGGTGAAACAGGCGTCACAGAACCCCCGGCCGGACCGGTCGCCGCTGACGGCCTCGTGCAGGTCGGCGACGCTGAGGTAGCCGAGCGAGTCCGCCCCTATCTCTCCGCATATCTCGGGGATGGACCTGCCGGATGCGATGAACTCGGCCTTCGTTGCCATGTCCACGCCGAAGAAGCACGGGTCCGTGATGGGCGGCGCGCAGACGCGCACGTGTATCTCCCGGGCGCCTGCTTTGCGCAGCAGTGCGACGATGCGGGGCGTGGTCGTGCCACGCACGATGCTGTCGTCCACCACTACCACGCGCTTGCCGCTGAGCACCTCAGGCAGTGGGTTGAACTTGTTGCGCACGCCCAATTCGCGGAACCACTGATCCGGCTCGATGAACGTCCGTCCCATGTAGCGG
This sequence comes from Dehalococcoidia bacterium, assembly GCA_965220225.1. Taxonomy (GTDB): domain Bacteria; phylum Chloroflexota; class Dehalococcoidia; order Lucifugimonadales; family Australimonadaceae; genus Bin16. The sequence goes on from OZ244813.1 coordinate 404,627, forward strand.
TTCTTGATGAGCCCGTAGGCGAACGGGATGCCGGACTCCTGCGCGTAGCCGATGGCCGCGGAGTTGGCTGACTCCGGCACCGGGATGACGATGTCCGCGTCCACCGGGTGCGCTCGAGCGAGCGCCATCCCCATGCGTGTTCGGGATGCGTGGGTGAGGGAACCGTCCAGGATCGAGTCCGGGCGAGCGAAGTAGATGTGCTCGAAGACGCAGTGCGCTCTCCGTGTGTCGGGCACCTGCGACGGGATGCTCCTCAGGCCGGTGCGGCTGATGACGACCGTCTCGCCCGGCTCGACATCGCGCACGAACTGAGCGCCCACATGGTCCAACGCACAGCTTTCAGACGCGATGATCCACCCGCTCTGCTCGATGCGCCCTATGCAGAGCGGCCGCACGCCGAGGGGGTCCCGGATGCCGAGCAGCGTGTCCGGGGTGCAGACCGCAAGTGAGTACGCGCCCTTGAGCGAACGCATGATGTAGGCGGTCTTTTCGTCCCACGAATCTCCGGGCGCCCACGCGAGCAGGTGCGCGATGACCTCCGAGTCCGTGCCCGTGGTGCAGCTGACTCCCCAGTCATCCAGCAACCGCTGGCGTATCTCCGCGGCGTTGATGACGTTGCCGTTGTGCGCGAGCGCCAGTTCGACCCGTGGGCCCTTGGAGACGATGGGTTGCGCATTCAGCGGACTGCTCGAGCCGGTGGTGGAATAGCGTGTGTGCCCGACGGCGATGTGGCCGGGCAGCCGCTCCAGGTCTTCCTGACGGAAGACATTGGACACGAGTCCCTGGTTGGTGAAGTTCCGGAGCGTCCGCCCGTCCGCGGCGGCGATGCCGGCGCTCTCCTGTCCCCGGTGCTGCAGTGCGAACAGCCCGTAGAAGGCAACCTGAGCGGCTTCATCGTTGGTGGAGCCGGGGAGGTATGCGCCAATAACCCCGCAAGCTTCGCGGGGAGCGTCGGACTCAACGACAGGCAACCTGCGGCCTATTGCCAAGAGAGCCTCGCTCGAGGGGTCAGGACTGGTAGCCGGATGTTAATCATTCTACGGCCCAACAAGCAAACCGGCGAGCCCGACGTTTTCACCCGGTTTTACTGACGCGCTGCCGTGGCAGAGCCCAGGTTCGCCAACACCTCGGTGGTCGGGCGCACCGAACACCACTCCGCGAGGGATGGGAGATCGGGCGAGTCCGGCGGATATGTGGCGTCGGCGATGACGGTGATGTCGTAGCCGAGTGCGACACCGTCGAGCGCCGTCGCCCAAACGCATCCGGTCACGGCGCCGCCGGTCATGATCAGGCGTTGCGCGTTCAGGTTCCGCAGGATGCGATGCAGCGCCGTATAGCCGAAGCCGCTGCCGCCCTTCTTCTCGACCACGTAGTCGTCCTGCTCGGGGGTCAGTTCGTCCACCATCTCCGCGCCCCAGGTACCGATCGCGCAATGCGTTACGCCGGGGGGAAGCGTGCGCGCCCGCCGGTGGGTCCTGCTGTGAACGTCGTCTGAGTTGTCCTGGCGCCGCACCACCCGCACGTAGATGACGGGCCAGCCGCGCTCCCGCATCGCCGCGCTCAGCTTCTGCGTGTTCTCCACGATGTCCAGCCGCTTCCCCTCCGGCATCGGGTCGCTGAGACCGTAGAGAACATGCGGGCGCTCCGCGTTCATGAAGTCGTTCTGCATGTCCACGAGCACCATCGCGTAGTCGGGGCCGGGTCTTGCAGGCTCCGGCTCGGCGGAGGCGGCGGCGAACACGTCCTCCAGCGAGACGACCTCCGCCTGCTTGCGGGGCGCATGCAGTTCGGCGGCGTCCGGCGGGTACAGGGCGTCCTCCACGACGAACTGCTCGTAGCCCAGCCGTCCGCCGGTCCGCGCGGTCTCGGCGATCGAGTCCGTCACTCCGCCGCCTGCGACGACGCACTGGCTGACGCCGAGGTTCGTGAGCAGCCGGTCCAGGTGCGTGTTGTCGTAAGCGCTGTGTCCCTTCTTGACGACGACGTAGTCGTCCGGCGCGGCGTCCATGCCGTCCATGAGCCCCGCGCCCCACGAGCCCTCGATGAAGAACGGACCCGTCTCCGAAAGGCGGCGCTCCAGCCAGAGAGGTGCATAGGTGCTGTCTGCGAAGTCGGGGCGGAGGCTGGTCCGCACCCACACAACCGGCCTCCCGGCGTCGCGCATGAGGTCGACGAGGCGCCCCCACGCGTCGAGGAGGCGGGACACCTCGGGAGCGCCGGGCGCCGGCCTTGCACGTCCGAACGCTCCTTCCGGGTGGAGCGCGTCCCGCTGAACGTCTACCAGCAACAGCGCCGCGCGGTCCAGGACGAGTTGCATCTCCGCACCTCCTCGCACCTCAGGGTGCCGCAGCCATCATAGGCGCGTAACCGCACCCGGCTCAAGAGAAGACGTTCCTGGTGCCTGGTCGGGCCGATCTCTCCAACTGATGGGGCACTACTTACTTCGGCGCAGGGCCGAGCACCCGGTACTGCCGGTCGGCGGTGCGCTCCGCCACGGGGAGCACCTGCAGGACCATGCGGGAGAGGCCGACGACCTCGCCGTCGGCATCGAAGCTGTAGTTGTCGCCTATCGCGCCGGTCCAGGTGATGCCGTACATACAGTCACGGAAGCCGTCCGCGTCCTGGTCGTCGCCGGTCTGGCTGAGGCATTCGGCTGCGATGTAGACGTCGTCGTACGCGGAACTCAGGTGCCATGGCTGCGTCACGTAGTCGTAACGCTCCCTGAAGTCGGCCAGCACCTGTCGCGCTTTCTCGTTGTCCGGGTCCAGAGCGGTGGCGATGGCCTTCATGCCGGTCGCGGCGTCGCCCGCGATGTCGAGGGCGGTGGTCCCCACCGCTATCGTTTCCGCGTAGATGGGCCCCTCGTAGCCCAGCTCCCGCGCCTGCTTCATGATGGTGCCCGCCGAGAACTCGGACTGGGGCGCGATATGCAGGGCGTCGGGCCCGGCCTCGATCAGCTTCGTCAACTGGGTCCTGAAGTCAGTGATGTCCGATGCGAACGCCTCCGCGGCCACGACCCGTCCGCCGCGCTTCTCGAACTGCGCAACCGTGGAGCGGCGGACGCCCTCGGCGTAGTCGGTGGCCTCGGTGATAGTCGCGAGCGTGCGGGCTCCGTCCATCCAGAGGGCATTGCCGGTGCCGACGCCCACCTCCAGGTCGTTGATCTGCGTGCGGAAGATGTAGTCGCCCGCGTTGGCGATGTCCGGGTTGCTCGCCAGCCCGGAGAACAGGATCACGCCGTCCGCCTCCGCCAGGGGAGCAACGCCGAGCATCGCGCTGCTGCACGAGGTGCCGAGAATGATCTTCACGCCGTCTACGTCGGTCAGCTTGTGGTACGCGGCGATGGCGTCTTTCGCGCTGCACTTGGAGTCCTCGACCACGAACTCGAGCCCGCGCCCGTCGATGCCGCCTGCGGCGTTGATCTCGTCCCTTGCCATCTCCTTGGCCTGGCTGGCGACCGTGCCGTACGTCTCGCCGGGGCCCGTCAGCGACTCCAGGACGCCGATCGTGAACGGCTCGTCCTGACCGTCGTCGTCGCCGCAAGCGACGGCTCCCAGGACGAGGACGGGCAGCAGGCAGAGAGTGAGGGACAGCTGACGCATGGGGTTGCTCAAGAGGGGACTCTTCCAGGTTCCGATGGGAGTGTCGGGAGTGTAGCACACCGGTTTAGGATGACAGTGAGGTCACCGGTGTGGCGCAGGGACGCACGGCGGGTGGTTCACGCCGGGGCGCGCTTCCTGCTAGAATGACGTTTCGTTGCGCCGTGCGCTTCACCTGTGCGCGGCGCGTCGTGTGAGACTGGAAGAATGCTCCGCCAACTCCGCTGGAAATCGCTCCTCGCCATCATCGCCATCGTGGGCGTCGCCACCGCCGCCCTCGTTGTGCCTGACTACGACATCCCGGTCCTTGGGGAACGCGGCTCGGAGGACATCCTCGGCCTGCGGCTCGGCCTGGACCTCGCGGGTGGCACGCAACTCATCTACCAGGCAGGCGTTGAGGGCGAGTCCCCCACTGAAGAACAGATGGAGGGCCTCGTCGGCACCATCACGCGGCGCATAGACCGCCTCGGCGTGGCGGAGCCGTCCATCCAGCAGTTGGGCGACGACCGGCTGCTCATCCAATTGCCCGGCGTCGAGGACACCCAGCAGGCAAAGGACCTTATCGGCCAGACCGCGCAGTTGGAGATCGTTGAGCGGGTCTGTGACGACGCCGTCTGCAGCATTTTCGAGGACCGCCCGAGCGGGCTCACTGGCGCGGACATGGCCCGCGCGTTCCCAACCCAGGACCAGGCCACCGGCCAGTCGGTCCTGAGCTTTGAATTGAAGCGGGAAGCGGCGCAGCAGTTCGCGGTGATGACGCAGCGGATCAACTCCACGAACTTCACCGACAACCCGGACCAGCTCGCGTTCGTACTGGACGGCGAGGTGCTCGTGTCGGCGGGCGTGCGCAGCCCCATCCTTGCGGGCGTCGGCATCATCGAGGGCACCTTTACGCCGGAGGAAGTGCGCCAGCTCGCGATACAGATCGAGTCGGGGCGTCTGCCGGTGGACATCGAGGAGATCTCGTCGAGCGTCGTGGCTGGCTCGCTCGGAGCGCAGTCGCTGGACGAGGCCCTGGTTGCAGGAGGCGTCGGGCTGCTGCTCGTGCTCTTCTTCATGGCGGCCTACTACCGGGTATCCGGCGTCGTGGCCGGGGGCGCGCTCGTCTGCTACACCCTCATCGTCCTCGCCATCTTCAAGCTCATCCCGGTCACGCTCACACTGGCGGGACTGGCGGGCTTCATCCTCTCCCTCGGCATGGCGGTGGACGCCAACATCCTCATCTTCGAGCGGCTGAAGGAGGAACTGCAGATAGGCCGCACCGTGCAACTGGCCATGCAGATCGGGTTCAACCGCGCCTGGCCGTCGATCCGCGACGGCAACGTCTCCACCATACTCATCGCCCTCGTGCTCTTCTTCTTCGGGAGCGGGACGGCAAACTCGGCGGTCACCGGATTCGCAGTCTCGCTGCTCATCGGCGTGCTCATGAGCATGTTTACCGCCATCTTCATCAGCAGAACATTGCTGAGCATCGCCGCGGCGACGTGGTTGCGACGCTCCGCACGGCTGTTCACCCCCGACGCCGGTCGACACGACCGTGCCGCCCAGGCGGGAGGAAGCGGCTGATGCGCGTCGCCAGTTACCGCAAATGGTTCTTCGCCATCTCCGGGATACTCGTGCTCCTCTCCGCGAGTTCGCTCATCTCGTTCCAGTTGAAACCGGGCATCGACTTCACCGGTGGCGCGGCCATCACTGCCGTCTACGAGACACCCGTCACTCCCTCGCAGGTCGCGAACACCCTCGCCCGCGTGGGGCAGCCGGACGCGATCGTGCAAGGCGCGGGGAACAACACTTTCTTCATCCGGCTCGGCATCCTCGAACTCGACGAGCGCGACGCCGCGGGGAACGTGGTGCGCCGCGGCGACGAATCGAGGGTGCGGGACGCGTTGGCGGGTATCGGCGACGTGGAGATCGGTTCGTTCGATTCGGTTTCCGGCATCATCGGCGCCGAGAACGTCCGCAACGCCACCATCGCCGTTATCGTGGCCTCGCTGGTCATCCTCATCTACGTGACCTGGGCATTCCGGCGTGTGCCGTCGCCGTTCCGCTACGGCGTCGCCGCGGTGGTCGCGCTCGTGCACGACGTCTTCATCGTTCTGGGCGTTTTCTCGGTGCTGGGGGAGGCCATCAATCTGGAGGTGAACGCGATGTTCATCACCGGGGTGCTCACCACCATCGGCTACAGCGTGAACGACACCATCGTCGTCTTCGACCGCCTGCGGGAGAACGTGGCCCGCTACACGGGGGCGAGCACCCGTGAACTCGTGAACCTGAGCATCCGCGAGACGATAGCCCGCTCGCTGAACACGTCCATCACACTCATCGTCGTGGTCGTGGCGTTGCTCCTCTTCGCCGGGCCTTCCATCCGCCCGCTGCTCTACGTACTGCTCGCGGGTGTCACGGTGGGAACGTACAGCTCCATCTTCATCGCGAGCCTGCTCCTCGTCTCGTGGGACGAGGGTGAGATAGGCCGCTTCTGGCGCCGCGTCCGCTTCAAGCGCGCCACCGCGTAGGCCCTACGGCCGCAGCACCACTCGTCCTACGACCTCGCGACTCTTCACGGCACGGTAGGCGCCCATCGCCGACTCCGCCGACAGCGGCAGCTCCTCGTGAACTAGCGGCGTCATCTGTCCCCCCGCCACCAGCGACACCGCACGCTCGACGTGCCGTCGCTCGACCCCCAGGCTACCCACGAGCGTCAGCTCGCGGAAGACCGCCTCGGCGGGGGCGAACGGCGCGGGGTCCGGCGACGTCTGCCCCACGAGCGCGATACGTCCGCCGCGCCGCATCGCGGTGACCAGACGTCCGAGCGCCGTGCCCGTCGTGTCGAGCGCGGCGTCCGCGCCCGCGTCGCCCGTCAGCGCGGCGACGACCTCCTCCCACGGCTCGCTGTCGAGCAGTACCGCGTCGAGCCACGCTTCGCTCTCCAGCCGCTGCGCCTTCTCCGGCGAGCCGGTGATGCCGATGACGCTCACGCCGAGCGCGCTGGCCGCCTGCGCCGCGTGCGCCCCGACGCCTCCGCTGACGCCGGTGACCACAACTGTCCCGCCCTCCCCGACCCCACACGCTTCGAGCGCCTTGAGTGCGACCCCGATGGGTGAGGCGAGCAGCGCGCCACCTACTGCCGAGACTCCCTCCCCTGTCGGAACCAGCGACTCCGCAGGCGCGGTCAGCATCTCCGCGAACCCACCATCGCGCCGGTGTCCAAGGTCGCCCGGCATGACCACGGCCTCCGTTCCGATGAGGCTTTCGGGTACGCCGTCCCCGACGCTCCAGACCACTCCTGCGACCTCGTGGCCGAGCACGCGCGGCAGCGACACGCCTCGCCGGAGCGTGCCCTCCATGATGAGCGCGTCGTGGTGAGAGAAGCCGCACGCGGCCACGCGCAGCAGCACCTCGCCCGGCGCGGGCTGCGGGTCGGGGAGGGTCGCGTCGCGCAGTCGCGGCTCCGGCCCGGCGGTATCGAGGACGACGGCTTCCATGCGGATACTCTAACCGGACTTGGCGGCGGGTGTACGATGTCCGCGTAGAGGAGGCGCGCCATGCACGTTGATGACTTCATCGAGGAGCTCTGGACGTACGCGAACAGCTTCCCCATGCGCGAGCACCCGTGGTTCCGCGGCATCGCAGAGCACTGGTGGACGCGCGAGCAGATCATCGCGGGTGAGGTGCAGCACTACCTGCGCGTGCGCGAGAACCCGGTCTACTTCGGCTACATCGCGGCGCACGCGGCAGAGGAGCGCCTCCCAGGCCTCACCGAAGCGGTGCTGGAGAACTACATGGAGGAACTCTCCGGCGAACGCTCTCACGTCGACATCATGTTCCAGTTCCTGGAGGAAGGCGGCGTCTCCCGCGAGGATGCCGACAATGCTCAGCCTGCTCCGGGGACGCTCGCGGCGATCGAGATGATCCTGGGCCACTGCCAGCGGCGCTCGGCATTGGAAGGCGTCGCCATGCTGGCGCTCGTGGAGAGCCAGCACGGCGGACCGGACGGCGCAGCGGCATCCGCCTACCCGGCGCTCGTCGGCCATTACGGCTTTTCGGAGTGGGCGGCGGAGACGTACCGCATCCACGCCGAGCAGGACGTGGGGCACGGTGAGAGCCAGATCGACGTGATCAGGCGCTACGCGACCACCGAGGAGATGCAGGCGAAGGTGCGTCGCGCGGTCCGGCTCGGACTGACGGCGTGGAACCTCGAGTACGACGGCCACGTTCAGGCGATGACCGGCCTGCGCGACCACTGGGACGGCGGCCACCCGCTCGTCCACGCGAACCCGCCGATGCGCGTCCCCCTGTTGTAGCGTATGCGCTCGTACCCCGGGATGGTTTCATGAAGGACAAACAGCTCAACGTCGCGAGCTTCTTCGGGCAGGCCGTCTCGCTGGTGTTCATAGGCTTCTTCGTAGAACGGGTTGCCAGCGCGTATCTCGGCTCGCCATGGGGCGCCTTGCTCACGTTCGTTGTGATGCTGGCCATCTTTGCGGGAGTCGTGGTGTGGTCGAAACGGCAGGAACAGAAGGAAGCCAGCAGCGAAGAGCAACCCGGCACAGGACCCTAGAACGGGAACTCGTCGGGCAGCGCGGACCGAAGCTCGGCGTACTCAGGGTCGCCGGCATACTCGCTGGCGATGCTCTCGAGACGCTCCACGAGCTCCTCGACCGGCATCCGGAACACGCTCGAGACCATACCCGTGGTCTCCTCGAAGTCTCCCCTTCAGTTCCGGTATCAGCCGCGCATCCGCTCCATGAAGTAGCGGTCTTCCTCACGCATACGCCCATTGTAGCCGCATCCACAGGCTGAGGAAGTCTCACGCCTACCGCGAGAATCCCGCGGGATGGGCCGTCGTCAACTCCGTCGACGCGAGAGGGCTGCCGTCGACGTCAGCCGTGACCGCGAGACGCGCGAGCACCCGCCACTCCTCGTTCCGCCAGCGCGTGCGCAGGATCACGAACGCATTCTCGACGAGTTCACCCGGCGCTTCGTCGAACCCAACGGTGAATGCGAGAGTCACGCTTGCGCCTGATGGCAGCGGCGGGTGCTCGGTCAGTGAGACAGCCTCCGCCCGGAAGCGTCCGTGGGGCAGCCACGCCTCCAGCAGTCCGACCGCATCATCCCCTGTGTTACGTACGTCGAACGCGACAGACCATGCGCCCGGTTCACCGGAGGCACGGCCTTCCTGGAGAACGTTGACGGTCGGGCTGGTCATGGCATCAGGATATATCCCGCTGGCGCATCGCGCGGCGCTTCCGGGATAATGGGCTATCGCTACTACAGGGAGGGGTGCATTGCGCATCGGGGCTCACGTTTCCGGATCGGGCTCGCTGGACAAGGCCATAGACAGGGCGCTGGACATCGGCGCGGAATGCATCCAGCTCTTCCCGTCCGCGCCGCAGGGTTGGGGCTTCAAGGTCCCGGACGAGAAGGTCGTCGCCGAGTTCAAGCGCAAGGCGTTCGAGCAGGGCATCGGCCCGAACGTCTTTCATGGCATCTACCTCGTCAGCCTCGCTGCGGACGACCCGGCACTCGTGCAGCGCGGCAAAGCGTCGCTCGTCAAGTACATGAACGTCGCGGGCGACATGGGCGTGCAGGGCGTCATCTTCCACCTGAACAGCCACAAGGGGCGCGGCTTCGACGGCGTATTCGGGCAGGTGATCGAGGGCATCCGCGAGGTGCTGGCGCAGTCGCCCCCGGACGTGCAGCTCATCCTGGAGAACAGCGCGGGCATGGGCAACCACATCGGCTCCAAGTTCGCCGAGATCGGCGCGTTCGTGCGCGAGCTGGACGACCCTCGCGTGCAGGTCTGCCTCGACACGCAACACTCGTTCGCCGCCGGCTACGACCTCCGCACACCGGACGGCGTCGACGCGGTCATGGACGAGTTCGACCGCGACATCGGCGTCGAGCATCTCGTCGCCGTGCACTGCAACGACTCGAAGCCCCCGCTCGGCGGGGCAGTCGACCGCCATGAGAACATCGGCGAGGGACAGATGGGCATCGGCGCGTTCGAGTCGATACTTGGCCACTCCGCGTTCGCCAAGGTGCCGTTCTACCTCGAGGTGCCCGGCTACGAAGGCAAGGGGCCGGACGAGCCGAACGTGACTACCATGAAGTCGGTGCGGGAGCGCGCTGCGCCGGACGCAGGCTGAGCCACGATGCGCAAGCGGCAGTTCGAGGAACTGGTCCGGCGCGCCATCGAGGAAGTGGCGGACGACTGGCCGGATGCGAAGAAGGAGGGGTGGCCCGTGTTCGTGGAGAACCTCCTGGGCAACAACGTGGACATCCAGGTGCGCCGCCAGCCGACGAAGCGGCAACTCAGGTCGGTGGGACTGGGGCCGGACGAAACGTTGCTCGGCCTCTATGAGGGTGTGCCGCTCACTGACCGCGACGGCTACAACATGGTCCTGCCGGACGTCATCACCATCTTCCAGGTGCCCATCGAGGAGATGTGCGAAACGGAGGAGGAGGTGATGGAGGAAGTGCGCCAGACGCTGGTGCACGAGGTCGCGCACCACTTCAGCATCACGGACGTGGAACTCGAAGCCTGGGGAGTCGCGTAGCCGCGCTTCTACGCTACGCGAGCGGCGCGCGCTGCCGTGAGCCGCTCTTCGGCGAGACGGTTCGCCGCCTCCGCCGTCGTGACGCCCTCCGCATCCGCGATCGCGAGCACCCGCTGCATGTTCTCGTAGATGGTGGCGGTGTGGGCGTGCGCGCCTTCACGGTCGTACGGCTGCCCGATCTCGAAATACACGTTTGTCACGCCGCCCGCGTTCGCGATGAAGTCAGGCGCGTAAACGATGCCGCGCTGTACGAGCCGCTCCGCGTCCTCCGGCGTGGCGAGTTGGTTATTGGCCGCACCGCAGACCACCTCGCACCGTAGCCGGGGCAGGGTTGCCTCGTTCAACGTCCCGCCCAGCGCGCAGGGCGCGAACACGTCGCACTCCGCGTCGTAGATGGCGTCCGGGGACACGAGCGACGTGCGTGGAAGGCCCGCAGCGCGCTGCAGGGCGTCGTCGTGGATGTCGGTCACGATGAGCTCCGCGCCCGCTTCCACCAAGTGCGACGCCAAAGACGACGCGGCGTTGCCGAATCCCTGGATGGCGACACGCCGCCCTTCCAGAGAATCGCTGCCCCACGCCGCTTCGGCGCAGGCACGCATCGCCTGGAACACGCCGAACCCGGTCATCCCCGCGGGGTTGCCGCTGCCACCCAGCTCCTCCGGCAGACCTACGACGTGTCGCGTCTCCTCGGCTATCCACACCATGTTCTGCGCGTTCGCGCCTACGTCCTCGGTCGTGACATAGCGTCCGCCGAGCGACTCCACGAAGCGCCCGTAGGAGCGGAACATCGCCTCCGTCTTGTCGATGCGAGGGTCGGCGACGATGAGCCCCTTGCCTCCGCCGAGGTTGAGGCCTGCCGCCGCGGACTTGTAGGTCATCGCGCGGGAGAGGCGAAGGACGTCCATGATGGCGTCCTCGTCCGTGGGGTGCGGCCAGATGCGCGTGCCGCCGAGCGACGGCCCCAGCGTGCGGTCGTGGATGGCGATGAACGCCTTTACGCCGCTGGCGGGGTCTGTCCAGACGGCCAGCTCTTCGTGCCCGCTCGCCTGCATGTAATCGATGAATTCCATGACTCACACCCCTCTACTGCTATGTTAATCGTAGCATATTCGGCGGATACGTGCACTCGTAACCATCATTCATTCATCGTGTGGTTTCTCGTGCAGGAGCCCCTGCCAGCCCTGCATGAGGCCGATGCCCTCACGGGGCAGAACCACGACAGCAAAGACGGTGGTCGGTCCCAGCAGCACGAGGTGGAGGATGACGCCGAACCCTATCCCCAGTTCGCGTGGCACGTCCCATAGCGCCAGTATCTCCACGACCGCGAGTTCGAACGTGCCGACGGCGCCCGGCAGCCCCGGCAGCGCTGTCGCGAAGAAGATCGCGCCGAGCGCCACAATGGTCGCCTGGAAGATCGAGAGATCGATCCCCATACCCTGTGCCAGCACCCAGGCGCAAGGGCCCAGCATGAGCGAATAGATGATGGTCAGCGACCCCGTGGTCGCCAACTCCCGCTTCCGCCGCATCGCTTCGCTTATCGTCTGCTCGTAGGTGAGGATCCCCGGTATCCTTCCAACCACGGTGATGCGGCGCGCCACCCGCCCCAGGTTCAGCAGCAGCACGAAGAAGACGATGAGTATCCCGCTCAGGTAGATCGCGGGGCCTGCGAAGTCCGCTATCCGCGGCTCGAACACGATCGCCGTGAATGCAAAAGCCATCGTGAACATGATGTCCTGCACGCGCGTCATTACGATGGTCGCCACCACGGTCGCTGCGGGGTGCTTGTCCCGCAGCGTGAGCATCGTCAGTACGGCGGGTTCGTCCATCAGGCGCACCGGTGCGAAGTTGTTCAACCCCAGCGCCGCCATCTCTACGGTGAAGAGCCGCCAGGAGGTGACGCGCTCGGACGTCCACATGAGCCGCCACCGGTACGCGCGCAGGAAGCTGGAGAAGAGCATGATCGCAACGGCCGCCGCTACTGCCAGGAGCGACGTCTCCGCCAGATGCTCGCCCACCTCTCCCCATTCGATGCCGCGTATCGTCAGGTAGAGGAAGAACCCGCCGAGTGCGAACCCGAACGGCACGAGGAAGCGCGGGCTCCTGATGACGGTGAAGAGCATGGAAAGGAATGCCATGGGCGCGGTCTCAGCCGAACAGGTCGCTCCTCGATGGAGTGGAGGCCGTACCCGGCGCGGCGCCGTGCCCGGGCACGCTCATGTCCGCGTAGAATGCCTCGTCGTAGGCCCGCGTCCGCACGACCACCGGCATCGGCAGCGCGTGCCCGAACATGAGCGACTGCTGCTGCGACTCCAGCCGCGAGAGCACGGTCTTGAGCTCCCGGGAGCCCGGTGCGCCGGTCAGCACCGCGTCGACGTCGCGGTCGTTGTCCAACTGGCAGACGATGCGGGTGCCCACCTGGCTCAGCACCTCGCCGTCGATGCCGGATGGTCGCTGGTCCACCACGAGCAGCGTGACGCGGTACTTCCTCATCTCTCGCGCGATCGTGCCGAAGATCGTCTGCCCCGCGACGCCGGGGTCGAGGAAGCGGTGCGCCTCCTCGATGGTGATGAGGAGCGGTGTCGGTTGGGGCTTGCCCTCCGCAAGCGCCTTCTCGGTGCGCTCGCGGTACTCGGCGTGGATGCGCCGTGTGATGAGGTTCGCCACCAGCAGGTAGGCCGTGATGTTGTCGCCGTGACTCCCGAATTCTAAGACGACGTGGCGGTTGTCCTGCAGGTGCTCCAGCACCTGGCGCACGGCGCTGCCGCCGGTCGAATGCTCCGACATGAACCCGAACCGCTGGAGCTGGGAGAGCCTGCGCCGCAGCGCGCCGAGCGTGCCGGCGTTCTCACCCATCGCATCGGCGAGCGACGCCAGGTCCTCCTGCGAGTGACCGAGGAATTCCAGCAGCCAGTTCCGCCCGAAGCGGCGCTCCAGCGCGTAGCACGACTGCACGCCCAAGTCGGTCACGTGCAGCGTGGAGGCCAGAACAGCGACGTCGTCCGGCTCGATCTCGTCGAAGCCGATGACCACGTCGTAGTCCGTCGACGCGCCCCTGCGGCGCGACGATGCGGGGTCGAGCGTGAACACGGAGACCCGGCTCCCGAACAGCTGCTTCAAACCCTTCGCCGCGTAGCCGGACTCGGACGTGGACTGCCAGCCGTACTCGCTGTGCATATCGAACACGAGGTTGATGGCTGCGTTGCGCTGCAGGATGCCCGCGAGCAGGATGCGCGTGAGGAAGCTCTTGCCGGAGCCGCTCTTCCCGAAGACGCCGTTCGAGCGCTTCACGAACTCCTCGAGGTTCAGGCAGACGCGCGTGTCCTCCATGTCCAGCGGGCTGCCTATCCAGATGTGACGCGCGTCCTCGCTGCCGAAGACCGCCGCCACGTCGTCGTTGGAAGCACGGTAGGCGGTGGCGAAGTGCGGCGGCATCGAGCGCGCGGGCTGTGGTCCCTCGTCGCCTGCGGTCATCGTCAGCATCGGCGTTACCGATGCCGTCGAGTACGCCGTCGTGCCGGACAACGCCTCGGCAAGCGCCGCGCCCCCTCCGGCGACCGCCGACGCCATCCGGGGATCGCTGCTCTCCAGCAGCAGGTCGGTGACGATGCCGAAGAAGCGGTTGAACTGCCCCTGCACCGTGACGAACGTGCCGACCTTCACGTCCTCCACGGCGCGCGCCGATCCCAGTCGCACGTCCAGTCCGCGCGACAGCGAGCCACCCACGACCGCTCCGATGCGGATCGGGCCCTCGGGTTCCGTGCCGTTCGTGGTCACGCGTCCTCGCTCAGTGGGAGCCTCCGCATGATGGCCGCAAGCCGTGCGGCGTCCGTGGGCAGTTGGGACGCTATCGTCCTGCACGCACCTACCAGGAACGCGCGGGAGTCGTCGAAGTGCGGCGCCGCCTCGCGCAGCGCTGCGGCGAGCACGTCGTCCGCGGTCGGCAGCGCGCTCGCGAGCACAAGCGCCGTCCAGTCGCTCCGCTCCATGAACCCGCGCGCCTCAGCGCCGGAGCAGGCGTACAGGAACGTGTGGATGCGCGGAGGCAACGGCGGCAGGTGTTGGAAGTAGCGCCCGCCCTCCTCGTGGCCCACAACGGTGAGCGTCACGTTCGTCCGGAGCAGCCGTTCCAACTGCGGGTTCTCCGCGTACACGTCCGACTCCGACGCCAGCCCGGCGCCGCGTGCGATGATGTTCCTCTGGGGATCGAGTGCAGCCGTGCTCACGCCGTCCACGACGGCGTACAGGGACGCGCCCACACGCACGAGCGTTCCGAGCGGCGGGGCGTCGTACAGTGTGTGGCACTGCCCCACGACACTGTCCACCGACGCCTCGACGACCTCTCCGAACTTCGTAACGCCGGGGTCTGCAGTCGTGGGCGTGGGGTCAATGGAGGAGGAAGGGCTGCTTGCTGGCCGAGCCGCGGACATGCGGCTATTGTAGCGTAGCAACGTTGGAGGACACGCCTATGACGATGAACGATTCCGGTCCAACCGAGGCCCCCCACTTCACGCGCGAGTGGCTCATCGACGCGCTGCGCTATGTGCGGCGAGACTTCGAAGCCGCCGCTTCCGGTGATACAGAGGAAGGCGACGCCCGCGCTCGTTCGCGCATGGAGATGGCGCGCCGGATGGGACTGGACGCGCTCGCGGACGAGGCGATGGCCGCGATCGACCGTGCCGTCGACGAGGCCGCGCGTCTCGAGTGGCCCGGCGGGCTGGAGGTGCGCTACACAGCCTTCCTCGGTGCGCTGAAGACGCTCGCGCAGGCGAGCAGTGCTCTCAACGACCACACGCCGGAGCGCCCGCACCTCACCTACCTCGCCGAGACGATGGCGCAGGCCGAACTCGCCGCCGCGAGCCTCGTCCGCAGGCGCAGGGCCGGGCGCCTGCACGGGCTGTACGTCATCGTCGACCCGTCGCTTACCCTCGACCGCGACCCCATCTGGGTCGCGGAGCAGGCCGTCGCCGGAGGCGCGACCGCCATCCAGCTGCGCGTCAAGGAGACCGACAAGGGCCGCTGGCTGCCGCTCGCCGGGGCGCTGCGCGGCATCTGCGCGGACGCGGGTGCGGCGCTCATCATCAACGACCACCCGGACGTTGCCGTTGCCGTGGACGCGGACGGCGTCCATCTCGGCCAGAACGACATGCCCGTCGCAGCTGCCCGCGCCTCGCTACACCCATGGCAGATCGCGGGCACGTCCAACGCGCTCTCGACCGAAGCGGACGTCTCGGTGCAGGCGGGCGCGGACTACGTCGCGGTCGGGCGCATGTTCCCCACCGGCTCGAAAGCCGACACGCGCCCTGCGGGGCCGGAGACGCTGCGCGCCGTTCGCGATGCCATGCCGACCGACGGCCCGCCGCTCTTGGCCATAGGCGGCATCACACCGGAGAACGTCGGCGAGGTCGCCCGCGCGGGAGCGGACGGCATCTGCGTCATCGCCGCCGTCACCCAGGCCGACGACCCCCGCGCCGCAGCAACGCAGCTGCTGGAGGCGTTCCGGGGCGCAAAGGGCGACTAGGCTGCGGCAGCGAAAATCCCACCGGTAAAAACCGCTCATCTGCGCTCATTCCACCGAAGTCCACTCGTGGAACGGCGTCTGGCCATGAGCGATCGGACCGCTCATCTCCGCTCATTCGCTGCCCAAAGCCGCTCATTCCCGCCTCATTACGCCCATCCTGTCTGCCGCCTCCTCGCTTCGGCGCAACTGCCGACGCTGCGCCGTTGGAACCAGCGTACGTGGGCAGGTGGCGACCGCGAAAGGGGCGGATGTCACACTTCATGCGAGCGGCAGGCAACCCGAGAGATGCTTCGACTGCGCTGCGCTCCGACCTCTCCCCTCAAGGGAGAGGTGTTGCTGATACCATGCCCGCATGCCCGCTTCACCCCCAGGCGAGGAGACAACGACGCTTACGCTGACGCTGAGCGCGCTCGGCAGGCACGGCGAGGCGCTCGCCGAGACCCACGACGGCAAGCCCGTCTTCGTGTTCGGCGGCATCCCCGGCGAGACCGTTACCGCGGAGGTCGTCGCGACCCGCCGGGGCTACATCGCCGCGCGCGTTACGGGAGTCGCAGAGCCGTCGCCGCACCGCGTCGAGCCCGCCTGCCCCTACTTCGGCGAGTGCACCGGCTGCCAGTGGCAGCACGTCACCTACGAGCGCCAGCTGGAGATGAAACGCGAGACGCTGGCCGACGCCCTCCACCGCGTGGGCGGGCTGGACGTCGAGCCCCTGCTCACGCTCCCCAGCCCCGACCTGTTGGGCTACCGCAATCACGCGCGCTTCACGGTGAGCAAGCAGGGCGGACGGCTCGGCTACGTCCACAAGGAGCGACGCCGTCACGTCGAGGTCGAGGAGTGCCTGCTGATGGCGCCGTGGATCAACCACGCGCTCGCGTCGCTGCAGGGACACGTTGCCGAGACGACCCAACTCTCGCTCCGCTACGGCGTGCATACCGGCGACTACCTGTTGCAGCCAACGTTCCAGGACATGGACGTGCCGCTGGCGTCCGGCCAGAAGCACTACCATGAGGCGCTGCTCGGGCACCGCTTCCGCGTCAGCTCGCCATCGTTCTTCCAGGTCAACACTCGCCAAGCCGAGCAGATGGCCGAACTCGTCATGGACCAGTTGCGGCTCGACGGGTCGCAGACCGTCGTGGACGCCTACGCGGGCGTTGCGACGTTCGCCGTGCTGATGGCCGACCGCGCGCGCTGTGTCATCGCGGTCGAAGAGTCCAAGTCGGCGGTGGCCGACGCACGCGTGAACGTCGAGGGCATCCCGAACGTGGAGCTGCGCCAGGCGCGCACGGAGGACGTGCTGCTGGAGCTCGCCGCCGGAGGCGTCGACGCCGTGCTGCTGGACCCGCCCCGCGCCGGGTGCATGCCGGGGACGCTCGACGCGCTGCTGGACGTTCCGCCTGAGCGCGTCGTCTACGTCTCGTGCGACCCCGAAACGCTGGCGCGCGACCTCGCCGTCCTCACCGCCGGACCGTTCCGCATCGAGCAGGTGAGGCCCGTCGACATGTTCCCGCAGACCTACCACATCGAGGCCGTCGCGACGCTCGTCCGCGACGACGAGCGGCTCGCACGGCTCCGTGGCCGGCAGGCGTTGGTTCTCGCTTCGTCGTCCCCGCGCCGCACGGAGATACTCGGCCGGTTGGGGCTCGCGTTCGAGGCCGACGAGCCGGGTGTCGACGAGCCGGAGGCCGCTCCCGGAGCGGACCCGGTAGGCATCGCGCGAGAGCGAGCACTTGCGAAGGCTCGTGCCGTTGCATCCCGAAGGAGCGCAGGAACCGTACTTGGCGCCGACACCGTCGTCGAACTGGACGGCATCGTGCTCGGCAAGCCTCGCGACGAAGAGGACGCCGCGCGCATGCTGCGCGACCTGCGTTGGCGTGAGCACCGCGTCGTCACGGCGGTCGCGTTCGTCGACGCCTCGACCGGCGAGACGACAGAGGGCTACCGGGCGTCGCGGGTGCTGATGCGCGACTACACCGACGACGAGATAGCGGCCTATATCGCCTCCGGCGCGCCGATGGATAAGGCGGGCGCGTACGGCGTGCAGGACGAGGCGTTCGCTCCGGCGGCGGAGGTGCGGGGCTGCTACCTGAACGTCGTCGGCCTGCCGGTCTGCGAGACCCTCAAACTGGCCGACCGGTTCGGCCTGCGGCTGCGCCTGCGTCCCCGTCTCAATGGATCATGGGAGCCGTGGCCTGCGCTGGAACGCTGCCCCGCGTGCGTGGGGCAGGTGTACCCGAAACCCCTCAGCGGACGCAGCAAGCGATGAACATCCTCGGCATCGGCAACCTGGAGCTCATCTGGATACTGCTGCTTGCGCTCGTGCTGCTGGGGCCGGGACGCATGGTCGACGCTGCTCGTGCGGCTGGGAAGTTCTGGCGCGAGGCCCAACACGTACTGCGGGCCGCGGCTGACGCGGCGACCATCAGCCTCGACGCTCCCCCGCCTCGGAGCGCGCCAAGCGACCCCCTGCCGGAGCCGGAGGACGCGGTCGCGCGTGACCAACCCTCACCCTCGCCCTCTCCCACGCTTGGGAGGGGGGACCAGGAAAGCGGCGAGGACGAGTCACCGGAGGCGCGGTAGCGATGGCCGCCAAGGAGATGACGCTCCGCGAGCACCTGGAGGAGCTGCGTAGGCGACTCGTCATCGTCGTCGTGTTCGTCATCCTCGCGATGATCGTCGCGTTCGCCTTCCGCAACCCCATCTTCGCCTTTCTGCTCGAGCCCGGCTTCTCCCAACTGGACGAGAAGCCGATAGCCACCGAGGTGCTGGAGACGGTGGGAGTGACGTTCAAGGTGACGCTCCTCGTCGCGTTCGCCGCCTCGCTCCCCGTCGTGCTTTATCACGTCATCATGTTCGCCTCGCCCGGCCTCACCACGCGGGAGCGGCTGTACGTCTTCCTCTTCCTGCCGGGCGTGCTCATCGCGTTCGGCGCGGGCGTGGCGTTCGGCTACTACGTGCTCTTCCCTCCGGCCTTCTACTTCCTCTTCAACTTCGGCTCGGAGAACGTCAACCCGGAGATACGCATCGCCAGCTACGTCAACGTCATCACGTCGCTCATGTTCTGGATGGGCGTCGTCTTCCAGATACCGCTGGTGCTCTTCGCGCTCGGACGTCTCGGCGTCGTCAGTTCGCGATGGCTGCTGCGCCGGTGGCGCTTCGCCGTCCTGATCGCGTTCATCGCCGCCGCGATGATCACCCCGACGTTCGACCCCGTGAACCAGACGTTCGTCGCCGTGCCCATCATCGTCCTCTACCTGTTCGGCATCCTGCTGGCGCGGTTCGGCGAACGGCTGCGGCGCGGCGCAAGGACAGAGAAGACCGAGCGCGGCCCCGGCCTGCTGCGGCGCATCGGGCGCCGCCTCGCGTTCTGGCGACTGCCCGGCTTCCTGTGGCGCAAGCTCTTCCGGCGCGGGCGCGGCGGACCGTAGCGTGGGAGCGCCGGAGCGGCTCGCCGGAGTCCTGCCGTTCTATTACGGCTGGGTCGTCGTGGGCGTGGGAGCGGCGGCGGTCACGTCGCGGGTCGTGGGTTCGGTCGAGGCGGCGAGCGTCTTCGTCGCCGCGCTCACGGCCGAGTACGGATGGAGCGCCACCCTGCTCGCGGTGCCCACCCTGATCGGCAGCTCCGGCAGCGCGCTGGGCGGCCCGTTCGTGGGACGCCTGCTGGACAGGCGCGGCCCTCGCCTCGTCACCGCCGTGGGGACGGCGCTCGTCGGCGTCTCCTGCTTCGTGCTCGCGGCCACGCAGTCCATCCTCTTCTACATCGCCTTCTACGGACTGCTCCGCATGGCGGGGCAGGGGATGGTGCAGCTCTCCAGCCAGATCACCGCCGCCAAGTGGTTCGAACGCAGGCGAGGACGCGCCATCGCGCTCATCACACTCATATCGAGCGTCGGCCTCGTCGGCGCGCCGCCCGTCGCGCAGGCGCTCATCGACGGCCCCGGCATCGCTGTGGCGTGGATGTTCTTCGGCTGCCTTGCGTTGGGGATAGGCACGGTGCCGTCCCTGCTGCTCCTCGTCCGCAGCCCGGAGGACCTCGGCCTCCAGCCGGACGGTGCGCCTCGTCCGCAGGTACAGGCCCAGCGGCAGAGCTTCACGGCGGGGCAGGCTATACACACGTCGGCGCTCTGGGCCATCGTCCTCGCGGTGTTCGCCATCTCCGCGGTGATGACCGGCGTCGGGTTCCACCAGCTCGCCTACTACGTCGAGCGCGGCATCGACGCGTCCACCGGCGCGTACGTCGTGAGCAGCTTCGCCTTCGGGTTCTTCTTCGGGGGCGTCACGTGGGCACCCCTGGCCGATCGCCTCTCCGTCCGCCCGATGCTCATGGTGCTCTACCTCTCCGGCGTCGGGACCATGATGCTGATGCTGCAGGTGCACGCGCCGTGGCAGGCGTTTATGGCGGCGCTGTCGTTCGGCATGCTCGTGGGCGGCTCGATCCAGCTGCCGACCATGCTCCTTGCCAACTACTTCGGCAGGGCGCACATCGGCGCGATAGGCGGTACGGTGCACATGGCGCGGGGGTTCGGGCTGGGCAGCGGGCCGGTGATCGGCGGGCTGGTGATCGACGCGCTCGGCTACGAAGCGGCGTGGATAACGTTCGCGGTGTTCTCGGGGACGGCGGCGGTGATCATGGGGCTCGCGCGACGGCCCCGGTTGCCGGTGGGCGTCTTAGCCTGACGGCTTGCGGGGGACAGGACTCAGGCCGAGGGCTTGTCGGACGTGGACTCGGCCTTCTCCGGTTCGCCTGAGCCGGACTCGGCGGCCTTGCCTTCGACGCCTTCCTTGACCTCGCTCACGGAGCCGCGGAACTCACGGATACCCTTGCCGAGCGCGCGGCCGATCTCGGGTACACGGCTCGCCCCGAAGATGACGAGCACGATGACGAGGATGATGGTCAGTTCCGGCCAGCCCAGTCCGAATGGCATCGCGCAGACTCCTGCTCGTTAACGAGCACGTTCAGGATACCACACAGGGAAAGGGCCGCCTTCAGGCTACCTCGGCCTGCCGCCCGGCTGCGAAGACCTTGCGACTTCACCTGATCCGGCGCATGATTGCCGCGCCCGCCCCTGCTCCGTCCAGGTGGACACGCGGCATCTACCTTGCGTGGAGCGCTCCGCCGGGAGACCAGACGTGTCAGGCCACCGTGAGGAGGTGATCCATGACCCTGCTGATCAACACCGAGGAAGCGCGCCGCGTGCTGACGATGGACGACTGCCTCGACTACCTCGATGCCGCCTACAAGGACCTCGCGAACAAGGAGGCGGTCGTTGCGCCTCCCGGAGGCCGGTGGGACGTATGGGTGCCCATCGGCGACGAGAAGTTCTACGTGTTCGGCTCCCTGCAGGGCGCGAGCCGCAGCCTGGGAGTGTTCGCGCTCCGGTTCAAGTCGGACATCATGCACTATCCGTGGGAAGCGGACGGGCAGACGATGGACAAGTACTGCGTCGAGCCGGGCAAGTACTGCGGCCTCATCATGCTGTTCAGCGTGTGGAACGCGGAGCTGCTGGCCATCCTGAACGACGGCCACATCCAGCACATGCGCGTGGGCGCGACCGCGGGCGTCGCGGCGAACTACATGGCGCGGGAGAACGCCACGTCGGTGGGCATGTTCGGCTCGGGAGGGATGGCGAGAACGTACCTGGAAGCGTTCGCCAGAGTGCGGAAGATCGACTACTGCCGGGTGTACAGCCCTACCCGCGCGCACCGCGAGGCGTACGCAGCGGAGATGAGCGACAAGCTGGACATCAACGTCGTCGCAGTGGACAGCCCGGAGCAGGTCACCGAGGGAGTGGACATCGTGGCCGGCTGCACCGACTCGACGCAGCCCATCATCCACCCGCAGTACCTCGTGCCCGGTATGCACGTGACCCCGGTGGTGACGAGAGAGTTGCCACAGGAGTCGGTCGAGAAGTTCGACGTCATCGTGCGGCATAACAATGGCGGGGCCGAGGGGTTCTTCGTCGGCGGAGACGAGGACTACACGGGGCTGCCCGAGGGGCATTTCGACGGCGCCTACCGTGGAGTGAACCGCGGCGACTCTCCCACGCTGGCGGACCTGGTATCCGGCAAAGCACCGGGACGCACGAGCGACGACCAGTTGACCTGCTACTACAACGTTCCGGGCTCCGGGCTGCAGTTCGCCGCGGTCGCCTACCGCGTGTACGAGTTGGCGAAAGCGGCCGGGTTGGGACGGGAACTGCCGACCGAGTGGTTCCTGCAGGACGAGCGGGACTAGGAGGCTGACGCGCCCTCTTGTACGCCTAGCTGTTGAGCAGCCGGTTGAGCGCGATCGTGATGCCCGATGCCATGCCAACGCTTGCCAGTATAGTCCCCACCAACCAGCGCAGCAGCCTGCTCTCCATCTGATGAAGGTCGGCCTTGGTCGCGAGGTGCTCGTAGGCACCTTCGAGGCGTCCCAGGCGTTGCTCCATGGATCCGGTGGTCATAGTGCGTTACTCCGTCCCTTGCTCCGGTCCCCACGATACGCCGAGCGAGCAGGGGCGCGCAACACTGCCGTGTCACTCTTTGGTGTCATTACCCTTCTTACGGCCTGTTGACCCTAGCGCGCGGCCCGCAGCGCCGACGCCTGGGCAAGCATCTCCGTGAGCGCCAGCTCGTCAGACGTCCCGCTCTTCAACGCGAGGTCCGTATCGAGCAACAGGCGATAGAGCGCGCGCACCGCGTGCGGCGGGAACCGCCGCGCCTGCTCCATCGTCTTGCGCACCACGAAGTCGGACGACGTCCCCAGTCGCGCGGGCCACTCCTGCGGCGGCGCCCTGCGCGCAAGCAGCTCCTGCGCGAGCGCTACCAGCCGCGCCTGCCGGGCCACCATCGTCAGCAGGTACGGGCCTGCCGCGCCTTCGTCCAGCAGTTGGCGCATCGCGGAGAGCGCCACTCCCGATCTTCCGTCCATGATGGCGTCGACCAGCGCGAAGACGTTGGCGTCCTTCGTGCTGCTCACGAGCGCCTTCACGTCGTCCTCGCCGATGGGCCTGCCGTCGCAGTAGATGGTCAGCTTCTCCAGTTCGGAGTCCATCACCCACAGGTTCGGCCCTATCTGCTCCGCCAGCATCGAAGCCGTGCGGCCGTCTATCGCGCCGCCCTTCTGCGCCGCGCGCTCCGACACCCATCCGGCGAGCGCGTCCCGCCGGAGCGGGGCGAACTCGCGCACCCGCACCTGCCCGTCGCCAGCCTCGGCGACCGCCTTCAGGAACGGGTTTGCGGGCGAGAGCTTCCCCTCGAGGAAGACAACGTCCGACGTCGGCGGGAGCTCACCGAGCAGCGTGCTCAGCTCCGCCGGAGGCCGGGCCTGCGCGCCGTCCTGCCCGCGCCTGCCCCGGCGCTGGCCACCTTCCGCCGTCCCCATCAACCCCCGCACGACGACCGCGCGACGGTCCGCCAGGAACGGCACGACCATCGCGGCGGCGGCGAGCTTGTCGACCGAGAACTCACGCGCCTCGATCTCCGAGACGTTGGAGTCGCGCACATCCTCCGGCCCGACGGCGTCCAGCAGCTCGCGGAGCGCCTCCGTAGCCGAGAACGAGTCTTCACCGTGCAGGACGTATATCACGGGGGCGTTCTTCTCTCCTTCCGAAGCACGGGAGAGGGCAGGGGTGAGGGTTGGCAGAGCGCCAGGGGGCGTATACTCGTGGCAGGAGGGCTTGGCTTGGCGATGCTCCTGCTCCTGAGGCGGCTCCTCACGGTAGTCTACCTGATGACGCATCGGGCGGTTCCCCTGCACCTGAAGGCGCTGCCGGTGCTCGCCCTCATCTATCTGCTCTTCCCCCGCGACCTCTGGTTCGACTTCCGCGCTTTCGGACTCCTCGACGATCTCATCGTCGGCGGGCTGCTCATCGGCACGTTCGTCAACAAGGGCTGGAACCACGTGCTGAACGCCCAGCGCCAGCGCGACGACACCATCCCCGCCGAGTTCCGCGTCGTCGACGGCGAAGACGCGCCTTCCGAAGAAGACGCCTCCTCCGCCACCACCGACGCGCCCCATGATGCAGACGGCGCTCCTTCCTCCGACCTTCGCGGCTGACCGTACAAACGCATACTTGCCTGGTAGGGGCATCCCTCGTGGGTGCCCTTCACGTATGCGTAAGGGCCGGGTTGCGCGGTGTAACATCCCCCTACGGAGGTCTTTCCCATGGCCGTACACGAACTCTGCTTCCTCCCCAACGGAGTCCTGAGCCTGCCGCGCTCGCGCGTCATCTACGGCGACACGAGCGACGAGCGCATCCTCACGCCCGTCTACAGCGTCCTGCTCCGCACCGACCACGGCGACATCCTCTACGACACCGGCATCGACCCGGACGCCGCCTACGATCCGAAGGCGCTCGAGGGCATCACGCGCAATCTCCACTCGTTCACCGAGGAGGACGACGTCCGCAGCCGCTTGCGCGACGCGGGCACGACCGAGGACCAGGTGCGGACGGTCATCATGTCGCACTTCCACTACGACCACGTCGGCGGGCTGCGCTACTTCAGGAACGCGAAGGTCTACGTGCAGAACAACGAGTACAGGGCGGGGATGCACCCCGACATGGGGATGGACCGCGTCCTCCGCAAGCAGTACTTCGACCACCCGCTCGACTTCGAGACCGTCATGGGCGACACCGAGATCGTACCGGGCGTATGGGTGCTGCAGACCTACGGCCACACACCGGGACACCAGAGCCTGCTTGTGGAGCTGCCGTCCGGCCCGATGATCTTCAGCGGCGACGCCATCCACGTCTGGGAGAACGCCGAGAAGGAGCGTCCCTTCAACGGCTTCTACAACCTCCAGGACGCCTACGAGTCCATCCGCCGCCTGAAGATGCTCGCCGCCGTCACGAAGGGCACCCTCGTCCCCAGCCACGACCCCGCCATCTGGGAGACGTTCAAGCCCGCGCCGTACCGGTACACGTAGGGCATTCCTCCGTCATTCCCGCGAAAGCGGAAATCGAGGGAGCGCGGGCAGCGAGCCACTGTTCGTGGTGGGCGGTGTGGTGCATAGCATTACGCTAGGAGGCCAACCCAAGGCCTGATGTATTCGAGGAGTTCAACTGGCCGCATCACGAGCACGCCCAAGCGTTTAACCTCATCACGGTGCTTCCAAATCGTTCTGTAGTCCATAGTAAGAAAGATGTCACATCCAAGTTCTCGAGCGTCAATGATCAACTGGCGATCGCTTTCTTGTGGTAAGACTTTCAACATGTCCGACAGACGACGCCTTTGACTGTAGGTGAAGCGATTGAAATTGTAGATTGATGCTTCCACCTCATCCTCCACCGGGTAGAGGCTCGAAGAGGAATAAGTAGACAAGTCTTGACCGAAAAGAAACAGTTCATAGCGCTTCTTCCTAGGTGTAGCCTCAATCTCATCTAGTGTTCTAGGTGAAATTGCTATAGGCCAACCGGCGCGCGCGCCTAGCGTCCTGAAAGTTGCTAAGGCGTAGATATCCTCAGCACTCCGAGAACCCAAAGCCGTTATCTTTGATTCCACTTCGGGAGAGAGATAGTTATCATGTATGAGATCCCTGAAAGAATAAAGGTTTTGAACGATGTTAGTGTCGAAAAAAATCAGCCTCGGCAACTGAGGCAAGCTAGATTCCATTCCGTCGGTTGTAGGAGGAAGTTCTGTCATTGCTCTGCCAAGTGATTAGTTTTTGTTGTGCATCATGGTAACACTACCTCTCCTCCGGTGACTCCCACTCCTCCCCCCAGTGCCACACGCCCCTTACCATGCCGCATCCCGGCCACGTATCCTGTCTGCGGGCAGCGCAGCGCTTCCGTCGTTCTACCCGTGGGAGGCTCGGAACTGCATAGAGACCCCAAACTTCGTCAGAAGGGGGCAACTCTGGCACCTGCTCGGTCAAGAGGGCTTCAACTGGAGGAGGATGACATGGGTTGGCTTAGAGTAGTGACAAAGTGGTCGTATAGGACATTGGGGATAACGGTGGTTCTCATGTACATTGCCCCTTTCATCCTGTCCTCTGAAGCGGACCCTACAGGCCAGGCAGGCTCCTTCGCTCCAATAGTCGCTCTCTATACAGCACTGCTGATTCTCCTGCGGAGCAGAGTTAGTAGAGATGCAAGTTGGGGGATATCTCCAAATACCATGATCGGTCTGGGTAGTCTCTTCACAGCCCATCTATGGTTCACCGACGCGGAGGGGACTCACCCACTCGACTTCAATCTCCCATTGGCTATAGTCTTGGCACTCATTCCAGGGCTAGCAATAACCATATGGGTGTTTATTCCTGAACTTGTCCGGGCGTTGAGGAAACAGCCTTAGCTGTGGGCCTCTCTGATCTTCTGAGAGTGACGCATCCCCCACGTGTGACACCCGCCCCTTACCCCACCGCCTCCTGACCGCGTACCCTGTTCCCGTGAGCGACGCGTCGAACACCAGGCGCCCTGCCGAGCCTCGGCGGCAATCAGGGGCGCTGGCCTCATTTGGCCTCATCGCGGCATCGTTCACGCTTGGGTTGGCCTCGATCCGGCTCCGTCGTGGCCTCGTTGGGGCATGCGGCCCCCGAATGAGTGAGGCCAAACGAGGCCAGATGAGGCCACCTGCAGCAGTCCGCAGCGCCCCCAGCAGCGCAGGCTATAATCGAGAGCGTACCTACCCGGAGGAGTCCTCATGGCAACGAACCCGCTCAAGAAGCATTCAGCAGAGATGACCGACGGCCCGTCCCGCGCTCCGGCGCGCGCGATGCTCAAGGCCATCGGCTTCACCGACGACGACCTCGCCAAGCCCCTCATCGGCGTCGCCACGACGTGGATCGAGACGATGCCCTGCAACTACAACCAGCGCGAGCTGGCGAAGTACGTGAAAGAGGGCATCAGGGAGGCGGGCGGCACCCCCATGGAGTTCAACACCATCTCCGTCTCCGACGGCGTCGCGATGGGCACCGAGGGCATGCGCGGCTCGCTCGTCAGCCGCGAGGTCATCGCCGACTCCATCGAGACGGTCGCGCGCGGCCACTCGTTCGACGGCCTCGTCGTCCTCGTCGGCTGCGACAAGACGCTCCCGGCGGGCGGGATGGCGCTCGCGCGCCTCAACCTGCCCGGCCTCGCCTTCTACAACGGCTCTATCCTGCCCGGCAAGCTGGACGGGAAGGACATCACCATCCTGGACGTGTTCGAGGCCGTCGGCGCGCACGGCGCAGGTCGCATCGACGACGCGCGGCTGAAGGCGGTCGAGGACCACGCCTGCCCCGGCGCGGGCGCGTGCGGCGGTCAGTTCACCGCCAACACGATGGCGATGGCGCTGGAGTTCCTCGGTATCAGCCCCGCAGGCGCGAACGCCGTCCCCGCCGTCTTCGATGCGAAGGCGGAGGCCGCGCGGAACGCGGGCAGGCTCGCGATGGACCTCCTCCGCAGCGGCACCACGCCGCGCGACATCATGACGCGCGAGGCGTTCGAGAACGCCATCGCGGGCGTCGCGGCGACCGCGGGTTCGACGAACGCGGTGCTCCACCTGCTCGCGATAGCGCGCGAGGCGGGCGTCGAGCTCTCCATCGACGACTTCGACGAGATCGCGTGGCGCACGCCCATCGTCGCGAGCATGAAGCCAGGCGGCGCGTACAACGCGGTGGACCTGTACGCGGCGGGCGGCTACGGCCTCGTCTCGAAGGAGCTCGTCGGCGCGGAGCTGGCGCACGGTGGTGCGGCCAACGTCAGCGGCCAGAGCTTCGGCCAGATCGGCGCCGCGGCGGTCGCCGAGCCTGGGCAGCAGGTCGTCGTCTCCGCCAGCGACCCCATCAACCCGAACGGCGGCATCGCCATCCTGCGCGGCAACCTCGCGCCGGAGGGCTGCGTCGTCAAGCTCGCGGGACACGGTCGCAGGCTGCACCGCGGCCCCGCCCGCGTCTTCGACCGCGAGGAGGACTGCTTCGCCGCCGTCCGTGCCGGTCAGATGCAGGACGGCGACGTGGTCGTGATCCGCTACGAGGGACCGGTCGGCGGACCGGGCATGCGCGAGATGCTGGCCGTCACCGCGGCCATCCAGGGCGCAGGCCTCGGCGACACCGTTGCGCTCGTCACGGACGGGCGCTTCTCGGGCGCGACGCACGGCTTCATGGTCGGCCACATCACGCCGGAGGCTGCGAACGGCGGCCCGCTCGCCTTCCTGCGCGACGGCGACATGATCGTGCTGGACGTGGAGCGCCGCGTGCTGGAGACCGAGGTGCCGGAGGACGAGTTGGCGCGCCGGCACGAGAGCTGGAGCGCTCCGCCGCCGCGCTACACGACGGGAGTCTTCGCCAAGTACGCGCAGAGCGTCGCCTCCGCCAGCGAGGGAGCCATCACCAGCCCCGGGCTGCAGGGCAGCGTCTGGTAGAACCCTACGCCACGGACGGCGGCGCGCCCGACGTCACCTGCATGGACGGGCCGCCACCCTCCTCGTCCTCGACGAACGCGGCCTCTGCCGGCAGCAGCCGGCAGTCCCCTGCGCCCATCGCCAGGAACACGCGGTCGCCGCGCTCGACCGGCTGCGATGCGTGGACGAACGCGCGGATGAGCGCGCCGCCGACGTCCACGCGGCAGTCCTGCGAGTCGCCAAGGAAGACGACGGTCTCGATCTCGCCCTCGAGCACGTTGTCGGCCTCGCGCCGCTCGGTGGAGACGCCGATGTTCGCGGGGCGGATGGCGATGGCCGCGCTGTCTCCCGGCGCCACCAGTTCGACCGCTGCGCAGTTCAGCGTCCCCTGGGGGGTGTCGACGCGCATCACGCCGCCTTCGCTGCTGGCGACCGTCCCTTCGAGCAGGTTCGTCGTGCCGATGAACTCCGCCGTGAACCGGGAGTTCGGGTCGCCGTAGATCTCCTTCGGTCCGCCGAGCTGGACGATCTCGCCGTCCCGCATCACCGCGATCTTGTCGGAGAGCGTCAGCGCCTCGAGCTGGTCGTGCGTCACGAAGAGCGTCGTGATGTTCAGCCGCTCGGTAAGCATCTTCAGTTCGACGCGCATGTCGTCGCGCAGCTTCGCGTCGAGGTTGGAGAGCGGCTCGTCGAGCAGGAGCGCCTTCGGCTGACGCACGAGCGCCCGTGCGAGCGCGAGCCGCTGCTGCTGGCCTCCGGAGAGCTGCGGCGCGGGCCGCCGCTCGAGGCCATCGAGCCGCACGAGGCTCAGCGCCTCCAGCACACGCTCGCGGACCTCGGCCTTGGGCAGCTTGCCCTTGCCCTGCGAGATGGGGAACGCCACGTTGTCGTACACGTCCATGTGCGGCCAGATGGCGTAGGACTGGAACACCATGCCGATGGGGCGCTGGTGCGCCGGAACGTGCGCGCCGCTGCGCGAGATGACCACGAGGTCGTCGATAACGATCTCGCCGCCGTCCGCCTTCTCCAGCCCGGCGATGCACCGGAGCGTCGTGGACTTGCCGCAGCCGGACGGGCCGAGCAGCGTGAAGAACTCGCCGTGCTCCACTTCGAACGACACGCCGCGGACGGCGTGCACCGCGCCCTCGTCCGTAGCGTACCGCTTCTCAAGATCCGTGACTCGCACCGTTGCAGGCATACGTTCTCCCCTAGCCGTGTTCTCTCGTGAGACGCAGCGTGACGAACCGCGCCACGATGACGATGGACGTCATCATCGCCATGAGCACCACGCCCAGCGCCGTCGCCTCGTCGATGCGTCCGTTCTCCCACGCTCCCCACGTCACGATGGACAGTATCTGGTTGTCGCGCGTCGTGAGGAGCAGCGCCATGGACAGCTCGCGGCCGCTGTGGATGGCGACCCACAGCCAGCCCGCCACCAACGACGGAATGAGCAGGCGCAGCGTTATGCGGCGGAACACCGTGAGCCAGCCGACGCCGCTCACCGATCCCGCCTCCTCCAACTCCTTGTGCAACTGGAACATCGCTCCGTTCGTCGCCCTGGTCCCATATGCGAGGAAGCGCGCCACGTGCACGATGACGATGAGCCATATCGTGCCGTAGATGGGGATCCAGTCCACCCAGAACGCTATGAGCAGGAAGGCGAGGCCGAACACGATGCTCGGCGCCGTGAACGGCACGAACGCAAGCGTGTCCAGCACCCCGCGCCCGGGCGCCCTCGAGCGGACCACGACCCACGAGACGATCGCCGACAGCAGGATAGTGGACACGGGAACGACGGCGATGAGGAAGAGCGAGTTCCTCAGGCCTATCCAGAACGCTTCCTGCCTGAAGATGAGCCGGTACGCGTCGAGGTTCGCGTCCTGGAAAGCCATGATGGACGGAGGTCTGAAGAACGGCTGCGTGCTCGCGTAGACCAGCACGACCGTCGGCAGCACGACCATCAGGATGAAGTAGAAGATGATGGCGCCGCCGGCCCACTTGCGGTACTTGCCCAGGTCTATGCGGCGGGGGCGGTACCCCTTCCCCGTGATGGTGGCGAATTTCTGTTGCACACGCGTCACGCGGTGGTAGTAGTAGATGCCGATGATGCCGATGAGCGCGGCAACCGTGCCGAGGCTCGTTGCGAGCCCGTAGTCCCGCGGCGTGGTGTCCATCGCCACGTAGATGCGCGTGGCGAACACGTGGATCCCTTCCGGCATGCCGAGGATGGCCGGCAACTCGAAGAGGCCGATGGTGGCGGTGCCGATGAAGATGATGACCCCGAGCAGACCGGGCAGCATCACGGGCAACGTCACCTTGCGCACGGTCGTTGCCGTGTTGGCGCCGGACGTTGAGGCCGCCTCCTCCAGCGCCGGGTCCATGCTGCGGAACAGGCCGACCACCATCAGGAAGATGGTGGGAGTCAGCCGGAACGACTCGACGACGACGAGGGTGCCCAGCGTGTGGGGGTCGAATATCCCTTCCCTCCATCCCAGCCACTGTGTGAACGGGATGTTGAACACACCGGTGCGGGGGTTGAGCAGGAACACCCACGACATCGCGTACAGGATGGGCGGGATGCCCGCCGTGATGATGGCAACGACGAAGGCGAAGTTCCGGAGCGGCGCGTTCGTGCGCTCCACGATCCAGGCCAGCGACACGCCGAACACGAGGCCCAACGCGACGGAGCCGATGCCGAAGACCGCGGTATTGAACAACAGGGTATACGTCGTGCTGGACAGGAACGTCTTGCGGTAGTTCTCCAGCGTGAACGAGCCGCCGGGGTCCGCGGGGCCGACGCTCCAGAGGCTGTAGAAGAGGAGGATGGCCAGGGGCACGATGACCAGCAGGACGAGGATGAGCCCCAGTCCGCCAACGAAGATGACGTACTGCGGCTCCAGGTTCGTCAAGCGGTTCGGCAGCAATCTCCGTGCTGCCTGAGTAGCGGTCGCCATGGCTCCTCCCTGTCCGGGGGGACGCTTCTACCGCGTCCCCTGGGGCGATGGAACGCCAGGACAGTTGCGGGCCGGGCTTCTTGCAAGGCCCGGCCCGTCAACTGTCCTCCGCTCTTTAGCTGGTCGGGATGCCCAGGATCTCGCGGTACCTGATCTGCAGGCGCGAGAAGTGGTCGGCCATCTCGATGCCGGTGTAACCGATCTTCAGGTCGTATCGCTCAGCGCGCTCGGCGATCGGGTCGCCCGAGGCGGGGTCGAGGCTGGAACCGGGCTGCACTTCCACGCGAACGGGGATGCCCTGGTCCGTGCTGGCGAGCCAGCGCAGGAACAGCCTGCCGCCCGGTGTGTTCGGGCCGCCGTCCACCACGCCGATGAGCCACTGCTCGATGGCGTTCGGCGTTACCGGCGCCAACTCGACCGGGTGACCCTGCACGATCGCGTTGCCGATGGACGCGAAGTTCACGTCCGGGCTGATCGCGCTCTCACCGCTCGCCACGTCGTTGGAGACGCTGGTGTTGCCGTGGAGGATCTTCGGGTCTTGCTCCGCCATAGCGGTCAGGTACTTGGCGACATCGTCCTCTGCCCAGAGGTTGTCGTACCGCCCGCCGTACTCTTCCAGGTCGGTCAGGTAGATGAAGCCCTTCAGCCGGTCTTCCAGCACGAGGTCGCCCTTCCACATCGGGTCGAGCAGGTCCTCGTACGTCTGCGGGATGTCGCCGCCCTGCACGCGGTCGGTGTTGTACATGACACCGTGTGCGAGCGGCACATAGAGCATGGCGGCGTTGTCCGCGTAGCGGGCGCCCTCCGGTATGCCGAGGTCGTCGAAGATGTCCTTGCTGTTGGCGAAGATGTTCCTGTCGAACAGGCGGCTGTCGCGGCCGGGGTCGGCAACGTCAACCGAGATCCTGTCGGCCTGGTGCTCCAGGAGGACCGTCTCCGTCACCTCACTCGTGCTCTTCTGCGTGTGGACCACCGAGAGGCCCGGATAGTCTTCCTCGAACGCCGCGATGATCTCTTCGGCCTGGGCCGCCCGGGTCGGGAACAGCCAGTTGATCTCGCCGTCGTTGGTGGCGAGCGCTTCTGCGTAGAGCTGCTCCTCCAGCGACTTCTCCATCATGGGTTCCGCCGTCGGGGTGGGCTCCGCCATCATGGCTTCCGCCGTCGGCGTCGCCGTGGGGGGCACAGGGGTTGCCGTCGGGTCGGAGCCGCATGCAACGGCCACCGCCAACAGCGCGAGTATCGTGCTCACTAAGAGCGTTATCTTTCTCACGACCATCCTCCCTCGGTAACGGGGCGTTAACGCTCCCGCGCGTGATTCGCGAACGCTATCTGTAATGGCACCTGCGCGTCAAGAAGCAGCGCCCCTGAAATCGGGGCGCTGCTTACTGCAACCTGTGTCGTGCGGCGCTAATCGGCGTCGGCAGTCTCGGTGTGCGTCCAGTCCGACGCCCAGACGCTGTGACCGTCAGGACGCAGGACGAGCGACACCCTGCTGCCTTCCGAGGCGGGATTGTGGCGCTCGCCGAAGACCTGCAGCACCCCCTGCCCGTCGACCTCGACCTGGTACTCGAACCGTTCGCCGGTGAAGAGGGCCGCGCTGACCGTCCCGCCGATGGCGCCCGACGGGATATTGTTTCCGGACGCCGGTAGGACTTCGATGTCCTCCGGGCGTATGGCGGTGTAGACGTCCTGCCCCGTTGAGAGCCCGTCCGGGTTGTAGGAGCGCCCGAAGATCACGCAGTCCGGACCTCCCTGGACGGCCACGGAGACCTGGCCCGAGGGGTTGCTGCTCTGCACCGTGCCGCGCAGCAGTACCGTCTTGCCGATGAAGTCCCGTACGAACTCGTTGGCGGGCTCTTCGTAGAGCAACTGCGGCGGGCCCTGCTGCTGCATGATGCCGAGGTTCATGAGCGCGATGCGGTTGGAGAGGCTGAGCGCCTCGATCTGGTCGTGCGTGACGAACAGCACGGCGATGTTGAGCCGCTTCTGCAGGAGCTTCAGCTCCACGCGCATCTGCTCACGGAGCTTCGCGTCCAGGTTGCTGAACGGTTCGTCGAGCAGCAGTATCTTGGGCTCGATCACGAGTGCGCGGGCGAGGGCGACACGCTGCTGCTGGCCGCCGCTGAGCAGGGGCGCAGGGCGCTTCTGCAGGCCGGGGAGGTTCACGAGGTCCAGCACGTGCGCCACGCGCTCACGTATCTCGGAGCGCTTCATGTGCCGAGTCGCGAGCGGGAACGCAACGTTCTCCTCTACCGTCATGTGCGGCCAGATGGCGTAGGACTGGAAGACCATGCCGAGGTCTCGCTTGTCCGGCGGCAGCCGGAAGTGCTTGCTCGTGATCACGATCTCCCGGTCGCCGAAGTAGATGTCGCCTTCGTCAGGCACTTCCAGCCCGGCGACCATGCGGAGCGTCGTCGTCTTCCCGCAGCCGGATGGGCCCAGGAGTGTGTAGACCTCGCCGTCCTCCACGTCGAGGGAGAGTTCATTCACCGCCGGGATCTGTCCGCCGGGGTAGGTCTTGCTCACGCCATCGATCTTTACCGCTGCGTTCCGTCCGGTCGTTGCGCTGGCTGTCGTCATCGTTCTTCCTCAATGTTGGCGTGCGCGACGGGAGTCGTTAACGGGCACATTCTTCCTCCCATCGGAGCAACCAACCTCCGCGCCATTCAGGGAAGTCGCACGCACGCTACCTTCACGCGGGATGAACGTCAAGCACGGTGCTGCCTTGGCGACGCAAACGGAGGACACCTGCGGCGTTCCACGACGGTATTCGTAACGCGGAGCGTCGCCTGACCGTCGCGGTGGCGGGAGTGCGAGGGAGTCGAACCCTCCCCGAACCAGGAAGCTGGCCCGGCAACGGTTTTGAAGACCGCGAGACCCACCGGGACCCATCCACTCCCGCGAGGCATGGAACGCAGTCAGCAGTATACGGGCTCCCCTGCCCGACGCCGACATGTCGTACGCGTTAACGCAAAAGACGGCGCCTCCTGTCCATTCAGCAGGCGCCGTCTACCTGTGCGAGGTTGCTGAAGAGGAAGAGGCTTACTCCTCCAGCACCTTGTCGATCTTCTTCTTGAGGACGGCCTTCGGCACCGCGCCGATGACGTTCTCCGCCACCTTGCCGTCCTTGAAGAGCAGCAGGGCCGGGATGCTCCGGATGCCGAACTGCATCGCCGTCTGCGGGTTCGAGTCCACGTCCAGCTTCGCGAAGGCGAATCGGCCCTCGTATTCCTCGGCCAGTTCGTCCACTACGGGCGCGATCATCTTGCAGGGGCCGCACCAGTCAGCCCAGAAGTCGACCAGTACCGGCTGGTCGCTCTCGAGGACGGCCGTTGCGAAATCTGCATCGGTTACGGGCTGGGGCTTCGCCATCTCAGAACCTCCGTTCACTTGCGCCAGGGCGTGAGCGCCTCTGTACGTCTAGCCTGAATCTTCATCCAACGCTCAGTATACCCCAACCGCGACCCGTCAGCCTCCGTCGTCGACCACCCCCACCAGCGCCCACAGGTCGCCCGCCCCCATCGGCATGTGCGGCGCGAATCCATCCACTCGATCGCTGAACGCCCACCGTTCGGCGGCGCCCGCCGCTAGGAAGAAGAACGCCTCGCTCAGCATCAGGCGCTGTATCTCCCGCGCCGTTTCTGCCCGGGTACCCTCGTCCAACTGTTCCGCCTGCTGTTCGATGAGCGCATCGAGCGCCGCGCTCCCGCCCGTCACGTTGAATGCGCCGCCGGAGTGCACGAGGCCCAGAAGGAATGCGTTGGGGGTATCGGTGGGAGGCACCGGCCCTGCGAACGCGTCGAAGTCCCGCTCCTCCCACACGCGGCGGAGGTACGCGGCGCGGCTGAGCACTTCGACATCCACGTCGAACCCGGCGTCCTCCAACTGCTGCGCGAGCACTGTGCCATGTTCCACGTACGTCTGGCCGAAGTTCGCCACGATGAGTGCGACCGGCCGCTCGATGCTGCCGGCATCGAGCAGCGCCTGCGCCTGCCCCGGGTCGCCGAAGGCCGCATCCACTTCTTCCTGCGGGATGGCCCATGTGCCATCCGCGAGCGGCAGCCCCGTCGAGACCCAACCGACGCCGAACGTCTGCCGCAGCGCGACGTCCGGGGACAGTGCGAGGAAGGCCGCGCGCCGCGCGTCGCGGTCGTCGAACGGCGCACGCGCCGAGTTCAGGCCGAACAGCACACCCCTGCCGGAGCGCAGCACCACCGCTGAAGAGAACCCCTCTTCTTCGAGGACCGGCCACTCGGCCTCCGACACCCGCGCGACGTCGATGCGGCCCTGCCGGAGCAACTGTGTCACCACTTCCCGGTTCGAAGCAGGCTGGAACACGATGCGCTCGACCTTCGTGCCTGTGTGATGGTCCTCCCACGCGGTCAACGTCACCTGGCCGGTCCCGCCCCGAACGTACACCCAGGGGCCCGCACCCGGCGCACCGCTCCTGCTGACGTCCACGCCATCCAGCGAGTCGGGCGCCAGTATCACCGCATAAGGACTCGCCAGCTTGATCGGCAGGTCGGGGTCCGGGTAGCGAAGGTTGAACCGGACGATGTTCCCGGCGACCGGCTCAACGCTCTCGACAGAATCGAGCAACGACCTGTGCGGCATGCCGGGCTCTCGCAGGCGGTTCATGCTGAACACCACGTCCTGGGGCGTTACCGGCCTCGACTCGAATCCCTCGGCGGACTGCCAGAGCGCCTCAGCGCTCAACCGGAACTCGGCGGTGAGGTCGTCCACGAACCTCCAGGACTCACAGAGCCCGCATTCCACCTCCAGCGCGGGAGGGCCGGAGGCGTCGAGTGTGAACCGCATGAGCCGTCCGTGGCTGGGGCCCGGGCCGAAGAAGGTCGCCCACTCGGAGACCAGCGCGTGCATGTCCTTATGCGGCGCAGCGCCGGTGACGCCCACGCGCAACGTGCCCTCCGGCGGCGAAACAGGCACGGGGTCGATCGTCCGCACAGCGGTCGGCGTCGGGGTTGCGGTCGGGACGACCGTCGAGCCGTTGCATGCAGCAAGGACTGCGAGCAGCAGGGCCGCGAAGAGCGCCGCTCTCCCGGTGCGAAGGGTGATACGCAATGCTATTCGCCTGACGCGCCCTGGGGGGCGGCGGAAGGATTGCGGAGAGTGCTCAGGCTCATCCTGCCAGTCATGAAGAGCGCTATGGCCGTCGGGGGAAGCACGATGAACAGGTGCATCATCAGCGCGAAGTTCAGGGCAGCCGCGTTGTCTGCACCCGACTCGGTCAGCATCGTCACGACAGCGAAGTGGTACGTGCCCAGACCTGACGGCACGGACGGCACGGCTGACGTGAAGAACGTCGCGGCCACCAGGATGGTAGCCATCGTCACCGGGTGAACGTCCATGCCCAGCCCTGTTGCCAGCACCCAGCCCGCAACGCCGAGCAACAGCCAGTGGACGATGTTCACTCCCAGCGAGAGCCAGAGCCGCAGGGGTTGCTCCTTGAGTTCGGTGAAACCCATGACGATGCGTTGCAGGAAAGCGAACCTGCTCTGCCACGGCACGGCGCCACGCACGACGGCCATGAGGATGAGCGCGCTGACGATGAACATGATGATCGCGCCGATGAGCTGGATGTTCGCGTTGCTGGCGCGGACGCCCGGACTGAGCAGGACGCCGAGCCCCATCATCAGGGCGGTCGTGAAGATGTCGAGCACGTTCTCGCCCACCAATGTTGCGAACGCCCTGGGGAACGGCACACCGTAGCGGCGGTTGATCATCGCCAGTTGCACCGGCTCGCTCACCATGCGCACGGGCGACAGGTTGTTCAGCCCGAGGCCGGTGTTCTGCGTCAGCAGCACCTGCCAGAAGGAGACGTGGTCCCGGTGCAACAGCACGTGCCACCGCGATGCACGCAGCGCGAAAGCGGCGGCGAGTGGAACGAGAGCGAGAAGCGCGAGTTCAGGAGGAAACGCGAGGAATGCGTCCGCTACCTCTTTCCAGACGATATTGTGTGCGGCGAGGTATGCGAGCGAACCGCTGGCGACGACGCCGAACGCTGCCTGCGCCCACTTGTTCCTGGAGAGCCGTAGCGCTGCCTGCGCCCACGAAGGCATGAAGACCGTTCTCCTCCCTCAGCCTTCATCGTCTACAATCCGTCCATGCAGGCACCCGCGAACGAGGGTCCCCGGAGCGACCACCCGCTCATCGACGGGCATACCCACATAGACCAGTTCGCATCCGACGATATCGGCCCGCTGCTCGACAGGGCACGAGAGGCCAACGTGGGGTTGATTATAGCAGCGGGGGTCACACTGGACTCCTGCCGCAAGGTGCAGATGCTCGCGGATGCCCACTCCGATGTTTACGCGGGCGTCGGCCTGCATCCCGCAGACCTCACCGGCTGGGTGGACGACCGCACAGCCGCCAAGCTCCGGGGCCTCGCGCGGCACCCGAGAGTCGTCGAGTGGAGCGAAACCGGACTCGACTACATGCCCCATTCGCCTGCCTACGACGTGCAGCAGGACGCGTTCCGCAAGCAGATTCGCATCGCGCGTGAGTTCGGCCTGCCCCTCGTCACCCACTCCCGCGAGGCGGACGACGACACGCTCCGGCTGCTGCGCGAAGAGGGCGCGGGCGAGGTCGGGGGTGCGTGGCACTACTTCCAGGGAGACCTGCGGCTCGCCGAGCGCGTCATCGACCTCGGCTTCTACATATCCCTCGCCAAGCCGCTGCTCCGCCTGCCCGAACTGCAGGCCGCCGTGGAACAGCTCCCGCTCGACCGCATCGTCATCGAGACCGACTCGTACCCCCAGCCGTTCAAGAAGAACCCCATCCGCCGCACGGAGCCGTGGCATCTCCCGCAGGTCGCTGAGAAGGTCGCCGAACTCCAGCGCACCGACGTCCAGACCGTCGCCGCGGCCACGACCGCAAACTACCTCCGGATGTTGCGTGGACGGATCGATGAGGGCGCACTGCGACGCGTCACCTAGGCGCTTGCCGGCGGCACCCCGAACACCGACCAGCCCGGGCGCAATTCGAACGAGTCCTGGTGTGAGACGAACCCGCTCCCGTAGTCCCTGGCGAGCGCAAGCTTGATCGCCCACAGCGACATCGCCTGCATCCCCATCTTCTCTTCGAGTTCCGGCAGGGTGAAGAAACCGGCGTCGAGCGTCTCCACTCCGTCCCCGTGCGGCTCGCCCGATACCCACTCCAACCAGAAGACGACGTAGAGATTGGCCACCGGGCGGTCGGGGATGCTCGCGGAGTGACGGAAGCCGATCACCTCCCGCACCTCTGCGATGATCCCTGCTTCCTCGCGCACCTCGCGCTCCGCGGCCGCGGGGATCGCCTCGTCGGCCTCGACGTAGCCGCCCGGTATCTGCCACGTCCCCCTTCCGGGGTTGAGCCCCCGCTGGATCAGGAGCGCCTTGCCGTCCCGGAGCACGACGCCTCCGCAGCCTATCGACGACTCGCCGAAGTGCAGGAACCCGCAGTCGTTCGCCAGGCACGCGGGCCGCTCACGGCCTCCATCGAACTTCGCGCCCAACACCGATCCGCACCTCGGACAGTAGACAGGTGGACTCATTTCGCCTGCTCCTCCTTACGCCACTGCGCCCGACGCCCGCAGAGCCGCGGCCTCTGCCGCTCCGACGCCCGCCTCGGCAAGCACCGTATCCGTATGCTCACCGAGTTCCGGCGCTCCTCGCCGCACGCCGCCCGGCGTGCGTGAGTGCTTCACCGGCGTGTTCGTGAACGTCACCGCCCCCGCCTGCGGCGCTTCGGCCTGCACGAACATCCCCCGGAAGTTCAGCTGTGGGTCGACGGCCACCTGCGAAACGTCTTGCACCGGGCCGACGGCGATACCCGCGGGGCCGAGCAGGTCCACCCATTCGCCCGTGGTGCGCTGTGCCAGCGCCGACTCCAGGTGGGGCCGCAGCTCCTCGTAGTTGACGCGCCGCAGCCACCCGGACGCGAAGCGCTCGTCGTCCTTGAGTTCGGGCTTGCCGATGAGCGAGGCGAACCGCCCCCAGTGACCGGTCGGGCCGTCCGACACGGCGACCGCCACGTAGCCGTCCTTCGTCGGCAGCGCCTGCACCGGCGCAGTGACCGGATGTCTCGTGCCGATGCGCTCCGGCATCTCGCCGACGGCGAAGTATCGCATCAGCGGGTTCTCCAGTATCGCCGCCTGGCAGTCGAGCATCGCCATGTCGATATGCTGACCGAGGCCGGAGCGGTCACGCTCGACGATGGCCGACAGCACGCCTATCGTCGTGAACAGCGCGGCGGTGATGTCGCCCATGCTCACGCCGGGACGCACCGGCCCGCCGCCCTCGTCGCCGGTGATGCTCAACATCCCGCCCATCGCCTGCACGATAACGTCCAGCGCGGCGCGTTTCGCGAACGGCCCGTTCTGCCCGAAGCCCGACACCGAAGCCATGATGAGCCTCGGGTTGCGGGCGCTCAGCGTCGCGTAGTCCACGCCGAGATTGGCCATCGTTCCCGGACGGAAGTTCTCCGTCACCACGTCCGCGCTGTCCACGAGCCGCAGGAACGCGTCCCTGCCGTCGGGGTTCTTGAGGTCGATGACGATGCTGCGCTTGCCCCGGTTCACGCTCGTGAAGTACGTGCTGCGCTCCCTGCCGTCCCTGCCCGCGAAGAACGGCCCGTTGCGGCGCGCCTGGTCTCCACCCGGCTGCTCCACCTTCACCACGTCCGCGCCGAGGTCGGCGAGGACCATCGTGCAGTAGGGGCCGGCGAGGATGCGGGTGAGGTCGACGACGCGTATCCCTTCGAGCGGACCGGGCATGGGGCGCCTCCTTCACGGCGGGCCGGATGACGGGGATTGTAGCCGCTGCGGAGGTAGGACCGGCGGGAGCGTGCCGGCTAGACGCCCATCACGTTATAGCCGGCGTCCACGTAGAGGACGTGGCCGGTGATGCCGGACGCGAGCGGGCTCGCGAGGAAGAGCGCGGCGGAGCCGACCTCCTCCTGCGTGATGTTGCGCTTCAGCGGCGAGCGGCTCGCGTGTATCTCGTGCATGTTCGTGAAGCCGGAGATGCCGCGAGCGGCCAGCGTGTTGAGCGGCCCCGCCGATATGGCGTTCACACGCACGCCGAGCACGCCGTACTCTGCCGCCAGTTGCTTCACCTCGTTCTCCAGCGCCGCCTTCGCCACGCCCATGACGTTGTAGCCCGGGTACACCTTGTCAGCCGCGTGGAACGTCAGCGTCAGGATGCTCCCCCCGTCGTCCATCTTCGCGGCGGCGGCGCGCGCCACCGGCAG
The DNA here is from genome assembly GCA_965220225.1 of Dehalococcoidia bacterium. Classification (GTDB taxonomy): domain Bacteria; phylum Chloroflexota; class Dehalococcoidia; order Lucifugimonadales; family Australimonadaceae; genus Bin16. The sequence continues at coordinate 444,807 of OZ244813.1, forward strand.
CAGCGAGTACGCGCTCACCTCGAGCGCAGTCCGGAACCCATCGACCCCCGTCGAGGAGAATGCCCCTTCCAGGTCGTCCCGATTCGCGAACGCCACACTGTGCACCGCGACTCCGAGCGGCGCAGCGGACGAAGCGGCATCCACCGCCCCGGCCACCGACGCCTCGTCGAGGACGTCGCACTCCACGGCCTGCGTCCGCCCCATGCCCTCGACGAGACCGAGGACCGATCGCCCCATGCGCTCGTTCTGGTAGGTAACCGTGAGCTCCGCGCCAGCCGCGTGCAGGTGCTGTGCGATGGCCCAGGCGATGCTCCGCTGGTTCGCGACCCCGAACACGACGGCGCTGCGGCCGGAGAGGTCTATCGCTACCGCCATATCAGGCGTTCTCCCCGGGCCTTCCGGCGTACTGCGCCTCACGGGCGGCGGGGCCGTGTCGCGGGTCGGGAAGGAAGGAGACGTCCGGGCGTCGCCGACCGCGTCGCATCTCGTGCTCTATCAGCTGGAAGTCCCGCTTGGGGATCAGGTGCAGCAGGCCTTGGAAGGCCAGTGGCCATTCTTCCGGCGCCCACCTCTTCACGTACTCCATCCGTGGCGCGATGAACCGGGCGTCCAGCACGTGGTCGTCGTCGGGCACAACGTCCGGCTTTGTCTTCACCCGCCACGCCAGCGGGTCCGCTCCCTCGAAGCCGGGCCACAGGGGAGTTTTGTCCTCATAGTGCGTGCCGGATATCGACGCGATAGCCCCGAACACCAGCCGGTGCGTCACGTAGAACAGCACGCGGTCGCCTATCTCCATGCGCTGCACGCGCCGCCGCTGCTGACGCCCCATCGCGAGCACCGAGAAATCCTTCTCCGCGCATGCGTCGAAGTACTCCGGCCAGACGGAGACCATCCAGTAGTTGCGGGGAGCGTTTGCCACGTCCCCATACTACCATGCACCCATTCTGCCTCAGGCAGACTGCCACCACAGAAGGGAGGCCGCACTTCGATGATGCGTATCAGACGGGTCGTCCCCATGGAGATGGTCTACGCCGTCTCCCCGACCGGCACGGTCATCATGGGCGACTCGTTGATGTACGTCGTGCTGCCCGTAGCGGCGCTCGAGTTCGGCGTCGACGGACAGCTTGGCCTCGCGGCGTCTTTCTGGATAGGGCTCGCGCTCAGCATCAACCGCTTCATCCGCCTCGTGAGCAACTCCCTCGCCGCCTCCGTCTACCAGCGGTTCGGCGTGCGTTGGCCGTTCGTGGCCTCCATTGCCGTTGGTGTCCTGTCGACGCTTGCATACGGCCTGGGAAGCGGCGTCGCGGTGCTGCTGCTTGCCCGCGCCGCCTGGGGCGTTGCCTACTCGTTCATGCGGCTCGCCGCGCAGCTGACGGCGTTCGCGGTCGGAACGTCCGCGATGCGTGGCAGGATGATGGGGGTGTTCAACTCCGGACAACGGTTCGGCAGTTTCCTCGCGGTCACCGCGGGTGCGATGGTCTTTCACCTCACTTCGAGGGAAGTGACATTCACGATCCTTGCGGCCATCGGGCTGATCGGCGTGCTGATCGCCACCCGGGTGCCCGACCTCCGGCCTGAGCGCATCCGCTCCTCCGTGGGAGGTCTGCGGGAGCGCCTGAACGCCTGGGACATCGCGATATCCCGGCTGCCCGGTTACGGTCGGAAGCTGCGCCTCCCGCTGCTGTCCATCAGCCTGATGCGCTTCGCCACCGCGTTCGGAGCGAACGGACTGGCTATCGCCACCATGGCTCCCTACCTCGCGGGGTTCGCCGACGACAACGACAGGGTGCTCGGCGGGGCGTTCGCCGTTGTCACGCTCGCAGGTCTGCTGGTCGGCTCCCGGTGGCTCGCGGAGATAACGCTCGGCGTGCTGATGGGACACCTGTCGGACCGCGTCGGCAGGCGGATGTCCATCGCTTGCGGGATGGCCGCGATGGTGGCTTCGCTGGCCGTGATGGTGGCGTTCGATTCCGTGGTCGCCGTGGTCCTCACGATGCCCGTGCTGTTCGTCGCGGCGGTGGGAGTGAACACGGCGCTGGACGCCGCCATAGGCGAAACGGCGACCAGCTCGACGCGCGCCGCTGTGCTCGGCAGGTACTCGACGTGGCTGGACCTCGGGGCCGCGCTGGGCCCGTTCGCCGGGTTCCTCATCGCGGACAGGATCGGCTTCGAGGGAGGATTCCTCGTCGCAGCCGTGCTCCTGGCGCTCACGTGGGCGCTCTACGTAGCAGCCACGGGCGGCCCGCGCAGACGGCAGACGAGGCAGCAGTAGTCTGCAGGCGCGGGTCTGCACGTACGACTTGGTCGACCAGGCGGCGCGAACGGTACAATGTCCAGCAGGCCACGCAAGAACGCCCCAGGAGGCGCACGCATGAACTACCACTACATCTCCGGCGACTCCCACATGGAGGTCGACACCGCGAACTGGACGCCTCGCGTCCCGGAGCAGTACCGCGACCGCGCCCCCAAGCTCGTCCGCCTCAACGACGACACCGATGCCTGGTTCATCGACGGCAAGCAGGCGCGTAAGGCGAACCCCGCCGACCTCTACGGCGGCAGGGGCCGCGAGCACTATCTGCCGTCCGGCGTGAAGTACGAGGGCACGCCCGGAACGGGGTCCCCCCGGCAGCGGATGCAGGAGCAGGACATCGACGGCGTCGACGCCGAGGTGCTCTTCCCTGCGCAGGCGACCGGCCCGCGCATGTGGCGCATGTGCGACGACGACGAGGCCTACCTGACCATAGTCCGCGCGTACAACGACTGGCTCATACAGGACTACTGCGCCGAGGACCCGGACAGGCTCATCGGCGTGACGATCATGCCCATCATCGAGGACCTCGACGCGCACGTCGCGGAGCTGAAGCACTGCAAGGAGATCGGGGCGAAGGCCGTCATGCTCATGGACTTCCCGTCTGGCAAGCAGTTCCCAACCGTCGAGGATGACCGGTTCTGGGAGGTTGCGCTCGACCTCGACATGCCCGTTACCGTACACGTGGACCTGGAGCGCACCGGCAATGGCCCGTTCCTGGACTACCCGAAGGCCACGCCGGAGTTGCTGAAGGAACTGGAGGCGCCGGGGCGGAGCTTCCCGGAGCAGATGGCCCGGTTCAGCCCCATCAAGGGCAGCGGCGCGCTCCCTGCCGTGCAGTGGACGCTTTCCGGCCTCTTCGACCGCTTCCCTACCCTCAAGATCCTGTTCGCCGAGAACCAGATCGGATGGATACCCTTCTTCTTCCAGAGTGCGGATATCCGCTACGAGCGGAACCGGTATTGGGCGGAGAACCTGCTGGGCTTCGAGCCGCTGTCCCGCCCGCCGAGCGAGTACCTGCTGGAGCACACGCTCTGGGGGTTCCAGTACGACCGCGTGGGCGTGCTGGCGCGGGACCAGATGAACGTGGACAACCTCATCTGGGGCTCCGACTTCCCGCACCAGGAGTCGGACTGGCCCGACTCCCTGAAGATCCTCGACGAGGCCTTCGAAGGCGCACCCGAGGAAGTGCGCTACAAGATGACCTGCGGCAACGCGATAGACTTCTTCAGACTCGATGCGGGCCAGGCTGCATAGTCCGGGAAGGTCGTGGCCTGCTCCAGCCCCCTCCAGCGTTGAGCATGTACTCCTGACAGGGTACAATCGAGCCGAGTAATTCCCGGCGATTACACGGCGGGATCTTCCATGGCTCCGTATCCAATATGGGCGTGAGTCTTCCTGACTTTCGGCAGAGGTGAGCGATTTGGCTACGTCAACCAATCTCGGGTTCCCTCGCATCGGCGCGAACCGCGAATTGAAATGGGCCGTCGAGGCGTACTGGGCCGGCAAGATAGACGAACAGGACCTCCAGCAACGCGCCGCCGCCGTACGCCGCACGCACTGGACCCTCCAGCGCAAGGCCGGCATCACACACATCCCCTCTAACGACTTCTCGTTCTACGACCAGGTCCTGGACACGAGCGCCATGGTCGGCGCGATACCCGAACGCTACGACGCCCCTGAGGGCGAGATCGGCCTCGACACCTACTTCGCCATGGCGCGAGGCCGTACCGCCACCGACGAACGGCCCGGTGTCTCCGCGATGGAGATGACCAAGTGGTTCGACACGAACTACCACTACATCGTCCCCGAGATAAACCGCACACAGCTCTTCTCCCTGCGCTCGACCAAGCCGGTCGATGAGTTCCTGGAAGCGAAGGAACTCGGGGTCCACACCCGCCCCGTCCTCGTGGGCCCGGTCACCTACCTGCTGCTCTCCAAGTCGGACGACCCTTCGTTCGACCCGCTCCTGCTGCTCGAGGGACTGGTGGACGTCTACGAGAACATCCTCAAGCGGCTCGCCGAGGCAGGCGCGGACTGGGTGCAGATGGACGAGCCCGCCCTTACCCTCACGCTCAACGACAAGCAGCGTTCCGCCTTCGGGCGTGCCTACGCGCGGCTCGCCGCGGCCCTGCCCACCCTCAACATCCTCGTCGCCGTCTACTTCGGCGACCTGCGCCAGAACACCAAGGCCGCGCTCGCTCTTCCGGTGCGCGCCCTCCACGTTGACCTCGTCCGCGGGCGCGCCGACCTCGAGAACATCCTCGCCAAGCTGGGCGAGGGGGTATCGCTCTCCCTCGGGCTCGTGGATGGACGCAACATCTGGAAGACCGACCTCCAGGAGGCGATCGCGACCGCGCGGCGCGCTTCGTCCGTGCTCGGCAACGACCGCATCCTCGTCGCCCCGTCGTGCTCGCTGCTGCACTCCCCGGTCGACCTGGACAACGAACAGAACCTCGATGAGGAGATGAAGTCCTGGATGGCCTTCGCAAAGCAGAAGGTGAACGAGGTTGCCACGATCACTCGCGCCCTCAACGGCGAGTCCGCCCGCGTCGCCGACGCGCTCGCCGCCAACGCCGCCGCGATGGCCTCCCGTCGAACGTCCACCCGCATCCACAACCCCGCCGTGAAGGAGCGGAGCGCCGCCGTGACGCCGGAGATGTCCCAGCGCGCGAGCCCCTATCCCGAGCGGCGTAAGGCGCAGCAGCAGGTGCTGCGCCTCCCCGCATACCCGACCACCACCATCGGCTCGTTCCCCCAGACGCCGGAGATACGCAAGGCACGTGCGAGCCGTAACCGCGGTGAACTCAACAACGACGAGTACGAGCAGTTCATCCGCGAGGAGATCGAGCGCTCCGTCCGCTTCCAGGAGGAGACAGGACTGGACGTACTCGTCCACGGCGAGCCGGAGCGCAACGACATGGTGGAATACTTCGGCGAGCAGCTGGAAGGCTACGTCTCCACCGCCAACGGATGGGTGCAGAGCTACGGCTCACGCGCCGTCAAGCCGCCCATCGTCTACGGCGACCTCCACCGGCCAGCGCCCATGACCGTCGACTGGATCTCCTACGCGCAGTCGCTCACGAGGCAACCCGTCAAGGGGATGCTCACCGGCCCCGTGACGATGCTCCAGTGGTCGTTCGTGCGCGACGACCAGCCACGCAGCGAGACGTGCCGCCAGCTCGCACTCGTCATCCGCGACGAGGTCTGCGACCTGGAACGCGCCGGCATACGCGTCATCCAGGTGGACGAACCCGCCGTCCGCGAGGGGCTGCCCCTCCGCCACGAAGACTGGGACGCCTACCTCAACTGGGCCGTCGAGTGCTTCCGCATCGCCACCAGCGGCGTCGAGGACCGCACCCAGATGCACACCCACATGTGCTACGCGGCCTACGACGACATCATCGAGGCCGTCGCCGCCATGGATGCAGACGTCATCTCCATGGAGAACTCCCGCTCCGACGGCACGCTGCTCGACACTTTCCGTGTACACCCCTACCCCAATGAGGTAGGCCCCGGGGTCTACGACATCCACTCCCCGCGCATCGCGGAGACCGACGAGATGAGCGACCTCCTCCGTAGGGCCGTGGCCGTCATCCCGGCGGAACGGCTCTGGGTTAACCCGGACTGCGGTCTCAAGACCCGGCGCTGGGAAGAGGTGAAGCCCTCTCTCCTCAACATGGTGGATGCTGCGAAGGAGCTGAGGGGCCAGTCGTGAACCGCACCGCCTACCGGGAGGCCGTCGTCTGCTTCCTGGAGACGGCTGGTAAGGTGCAGCCGGAGCAGTGGGATGCACCAGGGCTTGGTGTATGGACCGTGCGCGACCTCGTCGGGCACGCCAGCCGTTCGATAACGCGCGTCGAGGAGTTCGGCACGCAGCGCGCGCCCTCGGTCGACATCGCGTCCGCCGTCCACCACTACCGCCGCTCCCTCCGACAGCCCAGCGACGACGAGCGCGTCGCCGAGCGGGGGCGGATCGCCGGTCGCGAATTGGGCGACGACCCGCTCGCCACCATGAACGCCGACTGGGCACGCTCCGAACAGGTCCTCGACGTGACTGATGAGGACACGATCATCGCCTACGACAACGGCGGCATCCGCTTCGGCGACTACCTGGAGACGCGCGTCTTCGAGCTCACCGTCCACACACTGGATCTGGCGAACGCCATCGGCGTCGAGGTCGAGCCGTCACGCGAGGCGATGGGGCTCACGCTGCAACTGCTGGCCGCCCTTGCGCTCGAGTCCGGCAGAGGCCCGGCGCTCGCCCTCTCCGGCACAGGCCGCGGCCCCCTCCCGGACGGCTACACCGTCCTGGGATAGGCCGGGCCGGGCGTCTCACCTGTCCGATCACGGCTGATCTCAGTCAAAGGTTGGGAGTTCGCGCATCGGTGAGCGCGGCGGAATCTCCAGTTCCACGCCGCCGAGCGGCTTGAAGAGTTCGTAGATCTCTGTACCAAGACCACGGCTCACGGGAGAGGTTTCACCTTCCTCTACGCTGCGTTCGATGCTGTCATCCGTCACGGCCACACTCCATGTTAGGCACAGTCCGATTATAGCCAATCGTCCCTAACTCCCCGCCCACGGCCCCTGCTGGCCGGACGGGCCCTGACGCTGCAGCACCGTGCTCACCGGCACGACCGGCTCCGACGGCGCGTCGAACGCGGGGATGACCTCCTCGCCGAACAGACGTATCGACTTGTCAACGTACTCGGTCGGCATCCGGCCGACGTGGTGGCTGCCGGCCCACACCGTGAAGCCGAGCCGCTCCTGCGTCTCCGCGATCCGCCGCGCTACCGTCTCCGGGCTGCCGATGATGGCAAGCCCGTTATCGATCCAGAAGTCGTAGGACTGCCGCGCCTGCGCGAATATCTTCCCGTTCGCCCGCGTGTAGCGCGTGTTGTCCGTCCCCTTCCCGCGCGGGTCGCTCCCGAACCCGATGCGGGTGTTGGTCACGTGCTCCCGGTCGATACCGTAGTACTCCAGCAGGTACGGCTCCGCCTCGGCACGGGCCTGCTCGTCGGTCTCCGCGACATGGACCACGCGCACGAGCATCTGCCGCGGCATCGGGCCCGGGTGCGCGCACTCTTGCCAGATGCGCCGGAAGTGCTCGAACTTGTCCACCAGCTCATCGTCCGTTGAGATGTTCGTCGCCACGTCGTTGTTGCGTTCCGCCGCCCACTCGAAGGCGCGCAGGCTGTGGCAGGCGATCCAGATGGGCGGGTGCGGCTGCTGGTACGGCTTCGGCATCGGCAACATCTCGTCGTATTGCCAGAACCGCCCCCGGTGGGTCACCTCGTCCTTCGTCCACGCGTCCTCGATCACCTTCATCGCCTCTTCGCTCGCGGCGTGGCGCTCGTAGTAGTCGATGCCCCAGCGGATGAACTCGTGCTCGTGCGTCCCCAGGCCGGAGCCGAACTCGACCCTCCCCTTCGACAGGTGGTCGAGCGTCGCCACTTCCTGCGCCAGCCGCATCGGGTTGTGGAACGGCAGCTGCCAGATCATCGCGCCGACGTGGATGCGCTCCGTCGCCGCTGCTACCGCCGTGAGGAAGACCGTGGGAGCCGTGATCGCGCCGATGTAGGAGGCCTGGTGTTCGATGATCCAGTAGTAGCGGTAGCCCAATTCGTCCATCATCCGCGCCTGGCGGATGTGCTCGTCGTAGGCTGCGGCCGCCGAGCCGAGGCGCTTGATGTCGTTGATCTTGACCGCGCCCCACGCGCCGAATTCCAGAGGGGGCATCTATCTCTCCTCTACCTGAAGGCGGGGATGACCTCTTCCCCGAACAGCGCTATGGACGACTCCACGAGGTCGTGCGGCATCCGCCCGATGTGGAACTTCCCGGCGAAGTGGTCGTACCCGATCTTCTCCCGGCCTTCCGCGATCTGGCGCGCAACCGATTCCGGGCTCCCCACGAGCGCAAGTCCGTTGTCGAGCCAGAACTCGTAGGAGCGCGCGCACTCACGGAAGACCCGCCCGCGCTCGCGGATGTCCTCGCTGTCCTCGTGGCCCATCCCGCGCGGGTTGGAGCCGAACCCGATGCGACTGGACGAGACCAGGTCGCGCCCCAGCGTGTTCGCCTCCAGCAGGTACGCCCGCGCCTGCTCATGTGCCTGCTCGTCCGTCTTCGCCACGTGCACGACGCGCATCAGGAACTGGCGCGGCATCGGCCCCTCGTGCCCGTACCCCTTCCACGCCTGGCGCCAGTCCGCGAACTTCTGTGTCATCGACTCGTCCGTGTCGATGTTCTGCGCCATGTGGTAGCCGCGCTTCGCCGCGAAGTCGATCGCGCGCGGGCTGTGCACCGCGGCCCATATCGGCGGGTGCGGCTTCTGGAGCGGCATCGGCTGTATCAGCGCTTCGTCTATCTGCCAGTACTTCCCCTCGTACGTCACCGTGCCGTCGCCTCCCCACGCCAGCTCGATGATGTCCAGCATCTCCTCACCCATCTCCTGCCGTGAGTAGAAGTCCAGCCCCCAGCGCATGAACTCGTGCTCGTGCACGCCGATGCCGGTGCCGAACTCCGCACGTCCGCCGGAGAGGTGGTCCAGCATGGCGATGTCCTGCGCGAGCCGTATCGGATGGTGGAACGGCAGCTGCCAGATCATCGTCCCGAGCCGCAGCGACTCCGTGTGCCGTGCAACCGCAGTCAGGAACATCTGCGGCGACGTTATCGCTCCCACATAGGAGCCCTGGTGCTCCAGCGTCCAGTAGTACTCGAAACCCACGCGCTCCATCAGCTGCGCCTGCCGGATGTGCTTCTCGTACACCTCCGCTGCGCTCGCAGCGTTCATCACCTCGTACGTCTGCATCTGGTCCCACACGCCGAATTCGAGTCGCTCCATGAGCGCATACCTCCTCTGCCGAAAACGCCCCTATGCTACGCTTAATACATGGCAGACGCCCCCCTCCGAACCACCGTCCTGCACGACGACCACGTCTCCCTCGGCGCTCGCATGGTGCCGTTCGCCGGGTACGATATGCCCGTCCAGTACGCGGGCGTCCTCGCCGAGGCACGCGCCGTCCGCACCGCAGCCGGCATCTTCGACGTCTCCCACATGGGCCGCTTCGCCGTCGATGGGCCGGACGCCCGCGCCCTCCTCGACTGGGTACACACCGGCGACGTCGGAGAGGCGATGCCCATGGGCCGCGCGCGATACGGCCTGCTCTGCAATGAGTCCGGCGGCATCGTGGACGACGCCATCGTCTACCGGCTCGGCGACGAGCGCTTCATGATCGTCGCCAACGCCGCGAACGCCGAAAAGGTCTTCGCATGGCTGGAACGATGGCGCGCCGAGCGCTTCCCCAACGCAACGCTCACCGACCGCACAGCCGAGATCGCGATGATTGCGCTCCAGGGACCGGACGGCACGTACATCGCAGGACAGGTCGCCGGTTTCGACCCTGACGCCGTGCGCCCGTTCAACGTCGTCGAGACGGAGGTCATGGGCGCGCCCGCGCTCATCGCCCGCACCGGCTACACCGGCGAGGACGGCGTCGAGATCATGCCTTCGTCGGCAGTCGCGTCCGCGCTCTGGCAGGCCCTGATGGAAGCCGGGGCGGCCCCGTGCGGCCTTGGGGCCCGCGACGCGCTCCGGCTGGAAGCCGCCCTCCTCCTGCACGGCTCCGACATGGACGAGACCGTTAACCCCATCGAGGCCGGGTTGGCCCGCTTCGTGCGGCTGGAGCGCGACTTCTGCGGCGCGGACGCGGTACGCGCAGCCGCTGATAACGGTACCGCGCGCGTGCTCGCGGGCTTCCGCACGGCAGAGCGCGGACCCGCTCCGCGGGCCCATCACCGCATCCTCGTCAAGGGCTCCGATGTCGGCGAAGTTACGAGTGGCAGCTATTCGCCTTACCTTGACACAAATATAGGCCTCGGCTATCTTCCGAGAGAGGCCAGCGAGCCCGGGACCCCCATCTCCGTGGACGTTCGTGGACGGCAGATACCGGCGCAGATAGTGGCCCTCCCCTTCTACAAGAGGTCGCGATAGCTATGTCTGTTCCGGAAGACCGCCGCTATTCCAAGGAGCACGAATGGGCGCTGTCCGAGCCGGACGGGCTCGTCCTCGTAGGCATCACCGACTTCGCTCAGCACGAGTTGGGCGATGTTGTCTATGTGGAACTCCCCAAACCCGGCGACCGCGTGACTCAGAACGCCCAGATGGGCGAGGTCGAGTCGGTCAAGGCCGTCTCCGAGCTCTTCTCTCCCGTCTCCGGCGAGGTTACCGCCGTCAACGACGAAGTGAAGAACGCCCCCGAACTGCTGAACGAGAGCCCGCATGAGAAGGGTTGGCTGATCCGCGTCAAGCCCGACGACCCCGCCGAGCTCGATTCCCTGCTGGACGCCGCCGCCTACGCGGCGCTGGTCGAATGAGGTCTGACCACGGCCCCTATGTCTGATTCGCCGCTCACCTCGCCCTTCATCCCGAACACCGACGACGACCGCGCTGTCATGCTCGCGGAGGTCGGCGCATCGGCGATCGAGGACCTGTTCGGCGACATCCCGGAGCAGTTCCGACATCCCGGCCTCGCGCTGCTCGCGCCCGTGCCGGAGATGGAGTTGCGCGCCGAGATGACGGCGCTGGCGCAGCGCAACTTCCACGCCGGCGAGCACCCGAGCTTCCTCGGCGCGGGCGTCTACCACCACTTCTGTCCCGCCGTCGTCGCGCCCCTGGTCACGCGCGGCGAGTTCCTCACCTCCTACACGCCATACCAGCCGGAGGTATCGCAGGGCACGCTGCAGGGCACCTTCGAGTTCCAGACGCTCACCGCCCAGCTGTTCGGCATGGAAGTCTCCAACGCGGGCATGTACGACGGCGCGAGCAGCCTAGCGGAAGCCGCGCTTATGGCGTGCCGCGTCACGAAACGCTCGCGCGTCGCCGTGCTCGACACCGTCAACCCGCACTACGTCGAGACGATCCGCTTCTACGCGCAGCCGCAGGGCCTCGAAATCTACCTGACGTCGCCCGCAGCCCCGGATCTCCAGCCGGATACCGCCTGCCTCATCTCCCAGTACCCTAACTTCTTCGGAGCGTTCGAGGACTCGCAGGCGCTCGTCGACCTCGCCCACGAGCAGGGTGCGCTCGCCGTCATGTCGTGCGACCCTACCGCGCTCGCCATGTACAAGCCGCCCGGCGCGTTCGGCGCCGACATCGCCACCGGCGAGGGGCAAGCGCTCGGTATCCCGGCGAGCTTCGGCGGCCCGTACGTCGGCATATTCACCTGCCGCCAGGAGTACGTCCGCCAGCTGCCTGGACGCATCGCGGGCAAGACCGTGGACACCGAGGGCCGGACCGGCTACGTGCTCACCCTGCAGCCGCGCGAGCAGCACATCCGCCGCGAGCACGCCACCTCCAACATCTGCACGAGCACTGCGCTCATCGGGCTCTGGGCCACCATCTACCTCTCGCTCATGGGCAAGCAGGGACTCCGCCACGTCGCCGGGCTCTGCTACCAGAAGGCGCACTACGCCGCGTCCCGCATCGCCGAACTGCCCGGCTACAGCCTGCCCAACAACGACCCCTTCTTTCAGGAGTTCGTCGTTACGTGCCCGAAGCCCGCGGCGGAGACCAGCGCGGCGTTGCAGCAGCGCGGCATCGTCGGCGGGCTGGACGTGAGCGACCGCTACCCGAACGGTATGCTCTTCTGCGTCACCGAGGTCAACACCCGGTCACAGATCGACCGCCTCGTCGACGCCTTAGCGGAGATAGGCTGATGACCTCCATACCGGACGCTCCGCTCCGCGAGGAAGCGCACAACCGCCGCAGGCTGCTCATGGAGCGCAGCCGCCCCGGACGCACCGGTGTGACGCTGCCCGCCTCCGACGTGCCGCCGCAGCTTATGCCGGAGCAGGCGATGCTCCGCGACGACCTGCAACTGCCGGAGGTCACCGAGGGCGAGGTCGTCCGCTACTTCACACACCTCAGCCAGCTGAACTTCTCCATCGACACCAACTTCTACCCCCTCGGCAGTTGCACGATGAAGTACAACCCCAAGCTGAACGAGGCCGTCGCTGCGACGCCCGGCTTCGCGCTCGCGCACCCCGCGCAGCCCGAGGCGCAGGTGCAGGGATGCCTGGAGGCGGTCTACCGCCTGCAGACGTACCTGCAGGAGGTCAGCGGCCTGCCGAGCGCCAGCCTCGCCCCGCTCGCGGGAGCGCAGGGTGAGCTCGCCGGCATCCTCACGCTCCGCGCTGCGCTCGACGCGCGCGGAGACGGCCATCGCCGCAAGATGCTCATCCCGGACACCGCTCACGGCACCAACCCCGCGTCCGCGGCCATGGCCGGTTTCCAGGTCATCTCCATCCCCTCCACGCCGGGCGGCGACATCGACCTCGATACCGTCCGAGCCGAGGCCGGCGAAGACCTCGCGGGCGTGATGTTCACCCAGCCGACCACCCTTGGCCTTTTCGACCGCAACGCTATCGAGATGTGCCGCATCGTCCATGAGGCAGGCGGCCTCGTCTACGGAGACGGCGCGAACATGAACGCACTGCTCGGGCGCGCGAAACTCGGCCACTTCGGTTTCGACGTCGTTCATATGAACCTGCACAAGACGTTCAGCACGCCGCACGGCGGCGGCGGTCCGGGCGCGGGGCCCATCTGCGTCACGGAGGCACTGGCCCCCTTCCTCCCTGGCCCTATCGTCGTCCGGCGGGACGACGGCTCATACGGCAGCGAGATGCCCGCACAGAGCATCGGGCGCTGCGGCGCGTCGCAAGGCAACTTCGGCGTGCTGATCCGCGCGCTCACCTACATCTCGCTCCTCGGCGGCGAGGGCATGCTGAACATCAGCGGCAACGCCGTGCTCAACGCCAACTACCTGCTCGCGAAACTCCGCCCGCTCTTCGAGCTCCCGTACGACCGCTCAGTGATGCACGAGGTCGTCTTCGCCGCGCGCAAGCGGGCCGGAGCGACCGCGCTCAACGTCTCCAAGCGCCTGCTCGACCACGGCTTCCACGCCCCCACCATGTACTTCCCGCTCGTCGTGCCCGAAGCCCTCATGATCGAGCCCACCGAGACCGAGTCGAAGGAGACGCTCGACGCCTTCATCGAGACGCTCGAACGCATCGACGCCGAGGCCGCCGCGGACGAGGAGTTCCTGCGCGGCGCCCCCTACGGGACCCCCATCTCCCGTCTCGACGAGGCCCGCGCCGCCCGCCGCCCCGAACTCCGCTGGCGCCCCGAGGACTGAACTCCGTCGTTCCTCCGGAGGCCCGCGCTTTAGCGCGCAACCTCGAGCCTTCCCCTTCCGTCATAGTGATATGCTCCCCTCCCGCCGGGGCACTGTATAGTCGTGCCATCGCCAGTAACCTTGAATCCCAGAGGAGCCAGCATGTCTGCATACGTGATAACCGATGTTGAGATAACGGACGCGGACCTCTTTGGACAATTCTTCGAGCGCGTGACAGGTACTGTTGAAGCTCACGGCGGCAGGTTCGTGGCGCGTGGTGGCGAGATCGAAGTCAGGCTGGGCTCCTGGACGCCCAAGCGCCTCGCGATCATCGAGTTCGGCAGCATGGAGCAGGCTCGCGCCTGGCTGGACTCCCCGGAGTACACCGCGCTTGATGACCTTCGCTCGAGGGCGGCCAACATCAACATGGTGGTCACCGAAGGCTTGTAAGCCTGCGTGGGAGGAAGTGAAAGCATGGCCAGGATGAGCGGCGGTGAAGCCCTGGTGCAGTCCCTCGTGCGTGAGGGCGTTGAAGTCGTATTCGGCATCCCCGGCATACACTTGAACGGCATCGTTGCCGCCATGCGCAACGAGCCGGGCATCCGCCTGATCACCACCCGCCACGAGCAGGGCTCTGCGCACATGGCCGACGGTTACGCCCGCGCCTCAGGCAGGCCGGGGGTCGCCCTCGTCGTACCTGGCACGGGCGTCTACAACGCAGCCGCCGGGCTGGCCACCGCGTACGCCCGCTCGACGCCTGTGCTCCTCATCGCCGGCCAGATCCCCCGAGGCCAGGTTGGCAAGAACCTCGGAGCTGTCCACGAGATCATGGACCAGGGGGCCACCCTGGCCCCTGTCACCAAGTGGCGGCGGCAGGTGCTCACTCCACGGGACGTTCCGGCCGCCGTGTCCGAGGCATTCCGGCAGATGCGCACCGGACGGCCCCGCCCCGTTCTGATCGAGATGCCCCCTGAGGCCGGGGTGGAGCGCGACGACGTTCAGTTGCGGGACCCGGCTCCCACCTCGCGCATCGTGCCGAGCCCGGAACAGTTGCAGGAAGCCGCCCGCATCATCGCCGCGTCCCAGCGCCCCCTCATCTTCGCCGGCGGCGGCGTGGCGCAGTCGGGGGCGGAAGATGCCCTCGTGACACTCGCCGAAGCAACCCGCATCCCGGTCATGACCTCCGGTGGCGGCAAGGGCGCCATCCCGGACAGCCACCCCCTCTGTTACGGCTCATGCCTCAGCCCCCGCGCGGACGTACAGGAGATGAACGAGCTCGTCGACGTGATGCAGTCCGCCGATGTCGTGATAGGCATCGGGACGCGGTTCTCGATGGGCAACCCCGCAGGTGAAGCCTCCACCCTGATCAACATCAACATAGACGACTCCGAACTTACTCGGGTACAGGCCAACACCATCCCTCTGCACGGCGACGCAAGGGCGACCATCGAAGCGCTCCTTCCCCGCCTCGCCGAGGCAGGAGCAGGCGACCGCTCGTCTCCCGAACCGGCGGTCGCCGCCGCCCGGCGCCTCATCGCCTACTACGACATCCACCTCCACGAGCCGCAGTTCCCCATCATCGAAGCGATCCAGCGCGGTGTCCCCGACGACGCCTTCACCGTCTGGGACATAACCCAGCTCGGCTACTACTCCCGCACGCACTACAAGGTGGACCACCCGAAGACGTACGTCGACTCCGGTTACTCTTACAACCTCGGCGGTGCGTTCCCTACGGCGCTGGGAGTGAAGGTCGCCCAGCCGGACCGTGCCGTCGTCTGTATCAACGGAGACGGTGGATTCATGTTCAACGCCGCCGAGCTCTCAACCGCGGTCAAGTACGGCATCAACGTGGTCACCATCGTCTTCAGGGACGACGCTTACGGCAACGTCGCACGCGACCTGGACGATTTCTTCTCCGGCACCTATGAGACTGACCTGCACAACCCGGACTTCATCAGGTTCGCCGAGTCTTTCGGCGCGGTCGGCATGCAGGCGGACGACCCTCTGGACCTGGAACGGCTGCTCCCCCTCGCACTGGAACGCCAGGCCCCGGTGATCATCGATGTGCCCGTCCACGACGTATCCTTCGCACGGGCCAGGCAACACGCCATGCTGCCGAAGGTGGCATGGACGCAGCCCCAGGAGGGGCTCATCCAGCCCTGAGCCCCACGCGCCATTTATCTTCCACGCCGTTCTGCTATCCTAGCCGTCGCACCCCATCTCTCAGGAGGCCCCTCATGGTCGACGTTGGCCAGCAAGCCCCGGACTTCACCCTCAAGGACCAGAACGGAGAAGACGTCTCCCTCGCCGGATTCAAGGGCGAGAAGTGGGTCGTCATCCACTCCTTCCCCGCCGCATTCACCGGAGGCTGAACGACTCAGACCGCTACCTTCAACCGTGCGTTGAAGTCGTTCGAAGAGATGGGCGCGCGGGTCCTCGGCCTCGGCGCCGACGCCCGCCCCGCTCTCAGGGCATGGGGGACCAACCTGGGCGGGCTCAACCACTCGCTCCTGTCGGACTTCTGGCCCCACGGCGAAGTCGCCCGGGCCTACGGCATCTTCAACGAGGATTCCGGCATGTGCGCCAGGTCCATCTTCATCATCGACCCGGAGGGCGTCGTCCGTTACAGGGAGACCTACCAGGGCGTCCTCCCCGACCCCGATGTCATCCGGGAAGAGCTGAGCAAGCTTCAGGGATAGACGACAGCAGCAACGAGCAACGCGGAAGGGGGCTGCGGCGGCGCAGCCCCTTCTCGTTCCCGGCAGCAGAACGAGCATGACCTCCTACAGCGAAGCAGACCTCAAGCGCGCTCCGTTCGCCGAAGGCGACGTGGCCATGGTCTACGACCAGCGCAAGCGCCGCTACCGCGTCGAACTCAGACCCGGCGCGCTCGTCGAGACCCACCTCGGCTACGTCACCCACGACGAGATCATCGGGCGGTGCGAAGGCTTCTTCCTCGTCACGAACAAGGGGCACCGCCTCTTCATCCTCCGCCCCCCGTTCGCCGACGCCGTGAAGGAACTCCCGCGCCAGAGCCAGGTCATCTACCCCAAGGACCTCGCCGCCCTCCTGATGCACGCCGACGTCTACCCCGGCGCGCGCGTCATCGAAGTCGGGCTCGGTTCGGGCGCGGCTTCTGCCGCGCTGCTCCGCGCCGTCGGACCGGACGGCTCCGTCGTCACGCACGAGGTCCGCGAGGAGGTCGTCGAAGCGGCGCAGCGGAACGTCGCGCACCTCGCGCCCGGCGCCGCCAACCACCGTATCGTCCTCGGCGACGCCTACGCCGACGGGCTCGGAACGGACGAGGCCGACCGCATCGTCGCCGACGTGCCGGAGCCGGGACGCCTGCTCGATGCCGCCGCAGGCGTGCTGAGGACGGGTGGCGTCTTCGCCGCATACCTGCCGACCGTCCTGCAGGTGCACGAGCTCATGATGCTCCTCACCCGCGACGAGCGCTGGCACATGGCGGAGGCGTTCGAACTGCTGGAGCGTCCGTGGCACTTCTCCGAGACCAGCGCCCGCCCCGACCATCGCATGGTCGGCCACACCGGCTTCATCGCCACCGCCCGCCGCACAGAACCGCCCCCGCGCCCTCTGTCATGCTGAGCGAAGCGTAGCGGAGCCCGCGCTTGGCGCGCAGCATCCTCTCAGGCTGCTTGATCCCCTCTCCCTCAGGAGAGGGTTAGGGTGAGGGCCCTACCCTCGCCCAGCCCCGAACGGCATGTGCCGCGCTCCCGCGAGCGGCGCAGGCGCCGACTCGGGCGGCCCCACCCCCAGCACCCCGTCCGTCGGCGCATCCTTGGCGAACGCCAGCACCCTGAACCCGCCCATCCCCTCGTGGTCCGTCAGCACGTCGATGCCTTGCAGGTTCGCCGCGTGCTCCGCACGGCCCGGCCCGCTCCGTTCCGCTATCTCCACTCGATAGCCCTCGATGCCCAGCGATCGCAGCCACTCCGACTGCGACATCTCCCCCGCCTCCGCGAACCCCACCGCGACCGCCGCCGACCGCACGGACGTGAACTCCACGTGCGCGCTGATGTCCTGCCTCCCCACGTTGAAGTACGGGTTCATCCCCAGCGTATGGCCGGAGTAGCAGCGCAGCGTCCCCGCACGCCGGGACTCGTCGTAGTACGCCGACGCTTCATGACCGTAGTCCACCAGCAGCAGGTAACCCCGCTCGATGGCAGCGAACGCCTCCCGCAGCCACGCCTCAGGCGCAAGGCTTACCTCCGTCCGGAAGCCCTCGGAGAGCCTCACGCCCAGACGCTCGAGTCGCTCGGCGAGCGCGGGCGTGGATGGCGCTCCCGCCACCTCTGCGAAGCCGCCCTCCGGTGCAGCGTCGACGAACAGTTCACGCAGTTCCCCGCCTTCCCACGTCACCCGATGCACCGGCATGGCATCGAGCAGCTCGTTCGCGAGCACGACGCCTCCCCCTCCGGTTATCGGAACGCCTCCGGAGCGCGCCCAGCGAGCCGGGAATTCCAGCGGCGGCTCCCGAAGGTCGACTGCCGTGTACGTCAGCGCGTTCCCGAAGCTGTCGCTCAGCGCCGCGGCGTGATCGATCACGTCCAGGGCGAGCGTGCCGTTGCCTGCGCCGGCCTCGACGGCCGTGAAACGCTCAGGACTGCCGAGCGCGCGCCACATCGTGAGCAGTTGCCGCGCGACGAGCGCTCCGAAGACGGGGTGCGCGAGCGGCGCGGTGTAGAAGTCGCCCAACGGACCGAAGGAGCGGCGCGACGCATAGTAGCCGCCGTCCGGCCAGTAGAGCGCGATCTCCATGAACTCCGAGAACGTGATGGGCCCCCGCAGCGCGATGCACCTGCGGGCCTCGGCGTCAGCGCCGGTGGGAGCGAACAACCCTGTCATGCGGGGTACCCGGACGAAGAGCGCCTCTGCAGTCCTCGCTCGGACCCTCGTTGTCGGCTTACGGGAAATGGCATCGCCAGTCTCGCACCGGGCCTGCTCTCGGCCATGTTCGTGGGCCTGTCGACTGTGGCCTCTGCATGGACAGAGAGTGCAGAGGGACCTGTCCCGCTGCCGGGGGCGTGGGGGTGTCCCCCACAAGCGTTCGGGCGGGTGGGTGGGAAGAACTACGCTGCGCCTGGCGCAGTCATCCCGAGGTCCGGCAGGCCGTCAACGCGGGTTGCGGTTGACGTGGCTGCCTTCCGATTCCCAACTGGTGATCTTTATGGAGTTCCTGAACTCGCGGGTCTCCCCACACCGCTTGCAGGTGCCGTAACTGGTGGGCCCGTTCGGGCTTTCTATAGCCCAATGATGCGGACAGCCGGGCTCCGCCTCGGCAACCTCAATCCCCTGCTGGGTCATAACGCTCCGTGCCTCCCTCTCCTGGCAGTCTAACCTCGTTGGTCTATCTGAACGAATTCGAGGTCGATCGGTCCGTCGTATCTCATCTGCGGCCTGATGAGCATGTTCTTGTCTTGCTGTTCCAGCACCTGTGCTACGTAGCCGGGCACCCGCGCAACCGCGAAGATGGAGATGAACAGGTCCTCGGGTATGCCCAGCAGGTAGTAGACGGAGCCTGCCCAGAAGTCCACGTTCACGCATATCCCGCGCTCCGCGTACGGGCGCATGTGCTCCTCCACCCGGCTGAGGATCTGGAACCACTTGGGATCGCCCATCCTCTCCGCCAGGCGACGGGAACCCTCGCGCAGGTGCCGAGCGCGCGGGTCTTCGGCACGGTACACCGCGTGCCCGAAGCCCATGATGCGCTCCCTGCGGTCGTGTTTCCCTTTCAGGTACTCCTCGACGTTGTCGACCTCGCCGATCTCCAGCGCCATCTTCATCACGCCCTCGGCGGCGCCGCCGTGCAGCGGACCCTTGAGCGTGCCGAGGCCAGTCACGATCGCGCCGTGAACGTCGGCGAGCGTGCTCGCCGTGACGCGGGCGGCGAACGACGACGCGTTGGAGCCGTGGTCGAGGTGAACGATGAGGTCCTTGTCCATCAGGCGGGCGGTCTCGTCATCGGGACGCTCGCCCAGGAGCATGTAGAGGAAGTTCGCTGCGTGAGAGAGAGAGGTATCGGGGGAGATGGGCTCCTTGCCGGAACGGATGCGGTGGTGCGCGGCCACGATGGTGGGCGTCTGCGCGGTGATCTTCATCCCCTTCCGCAGGGTGGACTCGTGGGAGACGTCGTCGACGTCCGGTTCGAAGGCGGCGAGGGCGGAGACCGCGGTGCGGAGCACGTCCATCGGGTGGCCGCCCTTCACCCGCTCGATGATCGCGAGCACTTCTTGCGGTACTTCACGGTTCTGGCAGAGTTCGGTGTTGAAGGCGTCCAGCTCGGCGCGCGTCGGAAGGCGCTTCACGAGCATGAGGTGCATGACTTCCTCGAAACTCGCGTGCTCCGCCAGGTCGTGGATCTCGTAGCCCCGGTAGATGAGGCGTCCCACGTCACCGATGACGAGGCTGGACTCAGTGGACTCGAAGTAGACGTCCCTGAGCCCGCGCTTAAGCTCGATCTCCTTCTGGGCCATGCACCCTACCTCCGTTGTTCCGGGCATAAAGCGCGCCAGCCCGGATGCGCCGTGTTTCAGCCTGCGGCGCGTGCTGCCTCCCCGGACCTCAGGCATAAATCAGCCCCTTCTCCATCAAGGGATGCGGAGGCGGGGCTGCATTGGCGCGGGTCTCCCTCGCACCGGATGCCTGGTTCGCTTCGAGAGCCCGGCTCTCACCGGACTCTCGCGCCTGTTGGCGAGCATACCGCTGGCTTCTCCGTGGTGTCAACGCGAATGACTCAGCCCTGTATCATTCTCCCGGGAAGGCGCGATTCCACGACGCCTCGCGGGATAGAGGAATCCGCCGCATTTTGCCGAAGTGAATGACTGAATCATGCGAAATACGGCTTGGCATGGGCGGGAACGCCTGTCCCGCATGCGAGCGTTCACCGCATCGCATCGATTGACACCCCACCCTATGCTCCGTAACCTACTCAGTTGGCGTGTGTCAGCCTGGCCGCTTGCTGCGCACGGCGCCTGACTGCGAAACCCACCCGTCTCCGGGCTCATCTGACAGGAAGCAGTCAGGGAGGCTTACACGGAGGACTGAGACGATGGCCAGCCGAAGTGAGATTATCGTCCGCTTTGCGGGCGAGGGTGGTCAGGGAGTCGTAACCGCAGCGGAGATGCTGGCCCGGGCCGCCACCGGCGTCGGCTACCATGCGCTTACCTTCGCCACCTTCCCCTCCCAGATTCTCGGAGGCCCCACCTGGACTCAGGCGCGCGTCTCCCGGACCCCCGTCGAGAGCCCCGGCGACGCCATCGACATCCTCGTCGCATTCAACGACGAGGCCTACCACGAGCACCGCACTGAGGTCCACGACGGGGGCATCATCCTCCTCGACCCTTCCATCACCCCCCTGCCTGACGAACACCTCCGCTGTGTGAGCGTCCCCTTCGACGAACTCGCAAAGCAGACCGGCGAGTCCAGGGCGGCGAACATGGTGGTCATGGGCGGGCTCTCCAGGCTCATCAACATGCCGGTCAACTACTTCAAGGAGTTCGTCTCCCAGCGGTTCGCCGGACGCGACAAGGTAGTCGAGGCCAACCACATGGCCCTCGACCTCGGACTCGCCCACCTGGCCGAGGAGGACCCCATCAGCGACCTCGGCGAGCCCGAGAAGCCGGACTACGAACAGGTCTTCATCAAGGGGAACGACGCGCTCTCCGTTGGCGCGCTCCACGCAGGCATCGACTTCTACTTCGGCTACCCCATCTCTCCCGCGACGCCCGTCCTGGTCTACATGGAGCGCAACCTCGTCGGCGAGGGCAAGTTCGCCTACCAGGCCAGCTCCGAGATCGAGGCCATCACCGGCATCGTCGGCGCGGGCTTCGCCGGCAAGAAGTCCATGACCGCGACCTCAGGGCCCGGCTTCACCCTCATGGGCGAGGGCATAGGCCTCGCATGGATGGCCGAGATCCCCTGCGTCATCGTGGATGTGCAACGAGGCGGGCCCGCCACCGGACTCCCCACCAAGACTGAGCAGTCGGACCTCAACGCCGCGCTCAGCCCCGCTCACGGCGACTCCTCCATCCCCGTCATCGCCGCGGGCAGCGTGGAGGAGTGCTTCTTCGCCACCGTCCACGCCTTCAACTGGGCCGAGCGCTACCAGGGCCCCGTCATCCTCCTCAGCGAGCACTCGCTCGCCGAGCGCGCACAGAACATCCCCAAGCCTGACCTCGCCGCAACCCCGGTCGAGAGCAGGAACGTCTACAAGGGAGAGAACGGCTACCTGCGATACGAGTCGCAGGAGATCTCTGCCTTCCCCGTGCCCGGCGGCGCGGGCGCCTACGTCGCCAACGGCTCCGAGCACGACGTCTACGGCGACACCACCCACCTCGCCAAGTACCACATCCACATGACCGAACGGCGCTTCAGCAAGCTCAAACTGCTGGAAGGCGCCTACGAGAGCGACAACAACGCCGCGTCGGTCGCCGTGATCCCGTGGGGCGGCTCCAAGGGGCCCACGCTGGAAGCCTTCCAGCAGCTCCGGAGCGCGGGCGTCGATATCGCGTGGTACTACACCATGTTCCTCAATCCCCTGCCTCCCGCGCTGCTGGACGAGCTGCGCTCCAAGGACCTCGTCATCGTCCCCGAACTCAACTACCAGGGACAGTTCGCGAGCGTCCTGCGCTCCCAAGGCGTCAAGGCCGAGGCCATTACCCAATACACGGGCTTGCCGTTCCGTCCCACGGAACTCGGCGAGCGGATCAAGGCGCGCCTGGCCGGAGCCGGGCAACCGCAGGCGGTGAACGCATGACAGGAACGGCCAAGAACCCTGAGTACGACTTCCTCTGGTGCCCCGGCTGCGGCGACTTCGGCGTCCGCCGAGCACTCGAGTTCGCCATGCGCGATTGGAACATCGAGCGCGAGATTCCGATGAGCCACAACGTCGTCGTGGCCGGCATCGGCTGCTCCGGCAACCTCGTTCACCTGTACGAGGGCGAGCAGCCCTACGGCTTCCACGGCATCCACGGACGCTCCCTCCCGCTCGCCCTCGGCGTGAAGATGGCCCGCGAGGACCTCAACGTCGTTGTCGTCGCAGGCGACGGCGACTTCCTCAGCATCGGCATGGAGCACATCGCGCCCCAGGCATCCCGGAACCTCAACATCTGCGCCGTCATCATGGACAACGGCGTCTACGGCCTCACCAAGGGACAGTCGTCCCCCACCACCGTCGAGGACACCGTCACCAGCTCCACCCCCTACGGCAAGCTCGAGTCCTCCCTCAACCCGCTCGACCTCTACCTCACCCTGGGCGTCACCTACATCGCCTCCGGCTACTCCACCAAGCCCCGCGACCTCGCAGGACTCATCAAGCGCGGCATGGAGCACAACGGCTTCTCCATCGTCCACGTCAACTCCCCCTGCACCACCTACAACGACACCTACGCGCTCCTCAAGGGCAACAAGGCGAAGGGCATCGACCCCCTGGCCTGGGAGATCCCGGACGACCACGATTCCTCGAGCAAGAGCGCAGCGCGAGACGTCATCGAGCAGGGCGGCGTACCCCTCGGCGTCATCTACGAGGACGGCTCCCGCCCCTCGCTCGACCAGCGCATGGGCAACGTCCGCGAGCGCGTCACCGCCCGCTCGGCCGAGGCCCTGCTGGACGCCTTCTCCGTCTAACCTGCCCCCTCGTTCCTGCATAGCCAGGAACCTCATAACCATCCTGTAAGGGCGCCCCTCGTGGGCGCCCTTCGTCGTCCCTGCGAGGTGCCTGCCCTAGCAGCCCGATGGGAGTGCAGAGGGGCGTGCCCCTCTGCCGGGGGCGTGGGGGTGTCCCCCACAAGCGTTAGGGCGGGTGGGTAGGAAGGACTACGCTGGGCACAGGCCTAGCCCCACTTCCCGAACCGCTCCTCCTGCCACGGGTCGCCGCGCATGTGGTAGCCCAGCTCCTCCCAGAACCCGGCGCGGTCCTCGGTCATGAACTCGACGCCGCTCACCCACTTCGCGCTCTTCCACCCGTAGCGCGACGGCACCACGAGCCGCAGCGGCCCGCCATGCTGTGACGGCAGCGGAGCGCCGTCCATCCGGTGCGCGAACAGCACTTCCGGCGCGCGCAGCGCCTCGACGTCGATGTTCGCCGTGTAGCCGTCGTAGCAGTACAGCATCGCGAACCGCGCCGACGCCGTCGGCTGCGCGAGCCCCAGCACCCGCGACGCCGGTACGCCCTCCCATCCGACGTTCAGCCGGCTCCACTGCGTGACGCAGTGGAAGTCCGCCGTGATCTCGGTCTGCGCGAGCGACTCCCACTCCGCCCACGTCAGCTCCGTCTCGCGCTCCACCTCGCCGAACAGCCGCAGCCGCCACGTGGCGAGGTCGATCTGCGGCGTGGGCCACACGCTCATCACCGGCATCTTCGGCGTCACGTACTGACCGGGCGGCACGCGCTCCTCCATCCCCTTCGGGATACCGCGCCTGCCGAACGCCGCCGCAACCTGTCGGAACATTTGCACGCTTACACCTCCATCCCTCTCGTCATTCCTGCGGAGGCAGGAATCTCGCCCCCCACCTCTCCCCCTGGGAGAGGTCGACGCGCTTGCGCGGCGGGTGAGGGTGCCCCCCGTAGGGGCGGTTCGCGAACCGCCCTGCCCCTCGTGAACAGGGTACACTGTTCCCCGACCCCGTTCGCCGATTCCCATGACAGAACAGCCTGCACCAGCCCCCACGCGCTCCGGCCACGCGCTGGAGCTGCGCGGCGTCTCCAGGACCTACGGCAGCACCCACGCCCTCCGCAACGTCGACCTCGACGCGGCGTGGGGCCGCGTGCTCGTGCTGTTCGGCCACAACGGCGCGGGCAAGAGCACGCTCCTGCGCGTCGCCGCCGCGCTCGTCAAGCCGACCGCAGGCAGCGTGACGACGGCGGGCTTCGACGCCGACAAGGACGCCGGACGCGTCCGCGCCGCCACCGGCTACGTCGGCCACGGCACCCTCCTCTACGACGACCTCACACCGGAGGAGAACCTCCGCTTCTACGCCCGCCTCTACGGCGTCCCCGATCCCAACGAGCGAACCGGCGAGGTGCTGCGCGACGTCGGCGCGGAGCGCTGGGCGCACCGCCGCGTGCGCGGCCTCTCCAACGGCATGCAGAAGCGCGTCGCCATCGCCCGGGCGCTGCTGCACCGACCCGCCCTCCTCCTGCTCGACGAGCCCGACTCCGGCCTCGACGTCGAGGGCCAGGCGTTCGTCGACACCATCGTGCGGGCTGTCGCGAACGGCGGCGGGGCCGTCGTCTTCTCCGCGCACGACCCCGCGCAGGGCCTCGCGCTCGCCGACGACTTCGCCGTCCTGCGCGGCGGACGCATCGCCGCACAAGGGGAGACGGGGAGCGCGACGCCGGACGAGATCGCCGCGCTCCTCAGCGCTCCCGCGGAGGCGGCCTGATGCGGGAGACGCTGCGCGCCGCGCTCACCATCTACGCCAAGGACGTGCGCCTCGAGCTCCGGACGCGCGAGACGCTCTTCTCCGTGCTCGCGTTCGCCTTCGTCGTCGCCTTCATCTTCACGTTCGCCTTCGAGCCGTCGCCGCAACTCATCGCCTCCATCGGACCGGGCATCGTCTGGGTCGCCTACATCTTCACCGCCGTGCTCGGCATGAACCGCACCTTCCTGCTGGAGCACGAGCGCGGCACGCTCGACGGCCTGCGGCTCGCTCCCGTCCCCCGCGAGGCGCTCTACCTCGGCAAGCTGCTGAGCGTCGTCACGCTGCTCGTGACGGTCGAGGCGCTCATGCTGCCCGCCTTCCTCGTCCTGTACGACCTCTCCCTCTTCAACGTCTGGTTCATCGCCATCGCGCTCGCCGCGACGGTCGGCATCGCGGCGGTCGGCACGCTCTTCTCGGCGATCGCCGTCCACACAAGGGCGCGCGAGGTGCTGCTGCCCATGCTCTTCCTGCCGGTTGCGCTGCCGCTGCTCATCGGCGCGGTCACCGGCGCGCGGGAGGCGCTCGACGGCGAGGGCTGGAGCGGCGTCGGCGGCTGGCTGCAGCTCATCGTCGCCTTCGACGTCGTCTTCCTCGTGCTATCATCGCTCGTGTTCGAGTACGTGTTGGAGGAGTGAGCGTGACAGGCGCATGGAGACTGGGACTCCTGCTCGTGGCGGGAGTCCTCGTGCTGATAGACATGTACCTCATCTTCGGCTACGCGCCGACCGAGCGGTCGATGGGCATCGTCCA
The DNA here is from genome assembly GCA_965220225.1 of Dehalococcoidia bacterium. Taxonomy (GTDB): domain Bacteria; phylum Chloroflexota; class Dehalococcoidia; order Lucifugimonadales; family Australimonadaceae; genus Bin16. The sequence goes on from OZ244813.1 coordinate 470,479, forward strand.
GCGCCTCTTCTACTTCCACGTCCCGGTCATCCTCACCAGCTTCCTCTCGTTCGCGCTCGCCGCGGCGGGCAGCGTCCTCTACCTCGTCAAGCGCAACCGCGCCTGGGACCGGCTCGCCTACGCCTCGGCGGAGGTCGGCGTCGTCTTCTTCACCGTTGCCATCGTCACCGGCGCGGTCTGGGCGAAGCCGGTCTGGGGCACGTGGTGGGTGTGGGACGCCAACGGCACGCTCACCTTTGTGCTGTGGCTCATCTTCATCGGCTACCTCATGGTGCGCGCCTACGCCCCCGACGCCGAGCGCGGTCGGCGCTGGTCCGCCGTGACCGCCATCATCGGCGCGGCGACCGTGCCGTTCGTCTACATGGCGGCCGACTGGTGGGGCGGGCTGCACCCGGAGCGGGTTACCGGCCCCGGCGCGCAAGGCTCGCTGGAGCGCGAGATGCTGCTCACGCTTCTGTTCTCGTTCGTCACCTTCATCGTGCTCTTCGCGTCCCTCATCGCCGAGCGCTACGCGCTCCGCAGTGACGAGGACGCCGTCGAGGAGTTGCGGCTCGCCGCCGCCTGAGGACCACATGCGCAACCGGATCGTCACCGCCACCGTCTTTTCCCTCGTCGTTCTTCTGCTCACCGCCCCCGCCGCGCTGGCCGCACCTGCTGCGCAGGACGCCCCTGGCGAGAGCAACCTCGGCTACCTGCTCGCGGGGACCCTCCTCACCTGGGCGGGCTTCTTCGCCTACGCCGTCTACCTCTGGCGCAAGAACCGCGACCTCCGCCGCGAGGTGGAGGAGCTGCGGCGGCTGTTGGGGGACGGGGAGTAGGTTTGATGCAGGGGTACCCCTTGTGGATACCCACGCCACCAAAGGGCGCCCACGAGAGACCCCTACACCGGACACACCGCATCAGCCCTCACCCTGCCCCTCTCCCACCATTGGAGAGGGGAGCCAGGCACCCCACGCCGCGCTTCCCCACCGCGTGCGCTGGCCGCGCACCCTAGATTCCCGCTTGGTGCGGGAATGACGGAGGTTACGGGAGCGGGTCGATCTTGCCCGGCATCTCTTGGCGTGTCCTGCGCTCCCAGGCTACGTTCAGTTCCTGCTGGTGAAGCGCCGCCCATTCCATGACCAGCCCCAGCGCCCTCGCGGGAAGTTGACCGTGCGTGACTGCGAGGCTCGCTATGTCGACGGTCGCCTCGTCATCTTGGTAGACAGCATGGAAATGGGGTGGTGCGTGGTCCCTGAAGTACATCCGTATGACGATGCCATAGAACCGGGAGAGTTCAGGCATTAGCCGCCATGCTCTGCTCGGCAAGCGCCATCTCTTCGAGCGTCTTGCCGGTGAGCTCCATGTAGAGGGCATCCGCGCAGATGTCGATCTCGTCACCCCAGGCAACGGCGCGGTAGTCGGTCAGATGAACCGATTCGAAGAAGGCGCGATCGTCCCACGCGGTGAACACACCCCTCCCGGCCATGTCGGACAGGTCGACCTCGCCGGAAGCGCCGTCGTTGAAGCGCACCCAGATGCGGTAACCCTCGCGGGCCTCGACTGCTATCGGTTTGAGCATAGTTCTTCTTCGCCGAGAGTATACCAGCGACGGTGCGGATGCCCCTACCTGCTGTTGCTGCGCATCCCTTCCTGCGTCATCACCACTGTGACACGCGCCCATTGCGCGGACGATAACCCCCTCCCTAGCCTGTCTCCGACGGGTTAGCCGGCGGCGCGGCCGGGCCGGGAGGCGGGTGACTCAAAGTGGCTCACTCTGGCTCAGACTGCCTCACTACTGCGTCAAACGCTACGAGTGAGGTGCCTCACGCCTGGCTCACCGGCAGACCCGGGACCACGAACGGAGGATGCACGATGACACAGAATGATTCGGCTAACAGGAATATCGCCCTCTCACCGAAGCAGGTTCTCGCCATGCCCTTTATCGCAGCCGCCCCCACCGTCAGCGAGGGCGCAAGGTCCGCGGGCATCGGCAGGGCAACCCTGGTGCGCTGGCAGAAAGACCCCTACTTCCGCGCCGAGCTCGAACGCATGCGCAAGGACGCCGCCGCTCTCGCCTACGTCGAGCTCCAGGGACTCGTCCTCAAGAGCATAAACACCCTCGCCGAACTCCTCGACGACGGTACCCCCGCTGTACGTCTCAGCGCCGTTCGCGCCGCACTCCGCAACGCGTTCATCGCCAACGACAGCCAGGACCTCCGCAACCGCTTCGACGTCATCGACCGTGCCATCCACCTCCTCAAGAACCAGCCGTAAAGGAGCGTCACCCAATGAGAGCCGCACTCCGGACCATGGACCGCTACCTCGTCTGCCAGGTTATCCAGGTGCTCCTCGAGCCCATCGTCGAGGGCTACATCGCGCGCTGGCTGCACGCCACGGATGTGGGCGAGTCCCCGCCCGACGCCCTCGATCTCGCCGAGGCCGCGACCAGCAACGGAGTCCCCATACTCTCCTTCCATCCCCTCAGGGCCTACCTTGACGGGTGCGCCCGCGACAACCGCGTCCCCGACCCTGCGCGCATCGTCACCACCATCGTCCACGGCCACGCCGAGATGAACTTCGCGTTCGACAAACCCTGCCGCTGCCCTGCCCGCAAGGTCCTCGTCCCCTCCCCCTACTACTCATGAGAGAACTCTGGCCTGCCTTGCTCCCCTCGCCCTCTGGGAGAGGGGTTGGGGGTGAGGGTTGTGTCATTCCGAGCGGAGTCGAGGAATCTCTCGGGATCGGCTCCCCTCGCCCTCTGGGAGAGGGAACGCGCTTCAGCGCGGGGTGAGGGTTACTCTTGGCGCGTGGGCGCGGGTGATGTACGCTCGCGGCATCCTGGCGCAACGGAGGAGTGAGTCATGGGAGACGAGTTCGAGATCAACCCCTGGTACGGCAACTTCCCCTACACCGACTTCATCAAGAGCGAGGGCATCCCCATCCACGAGGCGTACGCCGTCGACTGCCACACCGTGCAGGTCGAGCCGTGGGAGCGCATGGGCGGCCTCGGCGCCTACGTGCACCTCGCCGGACGCTCCGACTACCTGTCGTCGTACGTCGTGGAGATCCCGCCCGGCGGCCAGCTCAACCCCGAGCAGCACATGCACGACGAGCTGATCCACGTCATCTCCGGCAGGGGCGCGACGGTCATCGAGACGCCCGAGGGAAAGAAGTACTCGTTCGAGTGGGGGCCGACGGCCATCTTCGGCATCCCCATGAACGCGAAGCACCAGATCTTCAACGGCTCCGGCACCGAGCCCGCCCGGCTCGCCGCCGTGACCGACCTGCCCATCATCTTCAATGTCTTCCGCAACCCCGACTTCATCTTCGACAACCCGTTCACCTTCCCGGAGCGCTCCGACGTCTCACGCTACTTCGACGGCGAGGGTGAGTTCCGCGAGGTGAAGCCCGGACGCCACCAGTGGGAGACCAACTTCGTGCCGGAGCTCGTCAACTTCGAGCTGCCCCCCTGGGCGGCGCGCGGCGCGGCAGGGAACAACATCCAGTTCCTGCTCGCCGACTCGTCCATGCACTGCCACATCTCGGAGTTCCAGCAGGGCACGTACAAGAAGGCGCACCGGCACAACGCGGGCGCCCACATCTTCTGCGTCACCGGCGAGGGCTACTCCCTCCTCTGGCGCGAGGGCGAGAACCCGGTCGACACCGTCCGCGTCGACTGGAAGCCGGGCTCCCTCTACGCCCCGCCTGACGGCCCGACGTACCACCAGCACTTCAACGTCGCCGACGGCCCGTCGCGCTACCTCGTGTTCGGCTTCGGCGGCGCGCGCTACCCCGTCCTCGAATCGAAGATGGTCGGCTACGAGAACATGGACAAGTCCACGAAGGAAGGCGGCCACCAGATCGAGTACACGGACGAGGACCCGCGCGTGCTGGACCTCTACGAGGGCGAGCTCGCCCGACGCGGCCTGAACTCCAAGATGCGGGAGTTCGTGGGGTCAAGGGGCTGATTGTCATGTCGAGCGCAGCCGAGGCATCTCTCAGGAGGCGTCCCGCTGAATGAGGCGTTCCCCCGAGAGATTCCTCGACTCCGCTGCGCTCCGCTCGGAATGACAATCCCTCACCCCAACGCGCTTTAGCGCGCCCCCTCCTCCTAGGGGACGAGGGGAGAACACAGGGCAGACAAAACCCACCTTTCCCTCGGGGAGAGGTCGCCGCGCAGCGGCGGGTGAGGGTGGACCAGTGGGGCCAGAACGGAGAGTGGCATAGGGGCAACGCCCCTATGCCACGGGCTTTAGCCCGCAGCGTGGGGGTGTCCCCACAACGCACCGGGCGGGTGGGCGGGAAGAACGACCTCCCGCCAGAGGCAACCGGCAGACACCCGAGGGTGGCACGCCTGCGCCGCGTCGTGTAGGCTCACGCCTACCGAATACATCAACGGAGTGTTCCTCATGGGCGACGAAGTCGAGATCAATCCCTATTACGGGGTATTCCCCTACCGCGATTTCCTGAAAGAAGAAAACATCCCCGTCTTCGAGGGGTACGCCGTCGACTGCCACACTGTGCCGGTCGAGCCGTGGGAGCGCCTGGGCGGCCTCGGCACGTACGTGCACGTCGCAGGCAAGAGCGACTACCTCTCGGCGTACGTCGTGGAGATCCCGCCGGGCGGCGAGCTCAACCCCGAGCAGCACATGCACGACGAGCTGATCCACGTCATTTCGGGCCGAGGCTCGACGGTCATCGAGCGTCCGGACGGCCGCCGCTACTCGTTCGAGTGGGGGCCGAGCGCCATCTTCGCCATCCCGCTGAACGCGAAGCACCAGATCTTCAACGGCTCCGGCACTGAGCCCGCGCGGCTCGCCGCGGTCACGGACCTGCCCATCATCTTCAACGTCTTCCGCAACCCGGACTTCGTCTTCGACAACCCGTTCACGTTCCCGGAGCGGATGGCCGCGGAGAAGTACTTCGACGGCGAGGGCGAGTTCCGGCAGGTGAAGCCCGGACGCCACCAGTGGGAGACGAACTTCGTGCCGGAGCTGGTCAACTTCGAGCTGCCGCCGTGGGTCGCCCGCGGCGCCGCGGGGAACAACATCCAGTTCCTGCTCGGCGACTCGTCGATGCACTGCCACATCTCGCAGTTCTTCGAGGGCACGTACAAGAAGGCGCACGCCCACAACGCGGGCGCCCACATCTTCTGCGTCACCGGCGAGGGCTACTCGCTGCTCTGGAAGGAGGGCGAGAACCCGGTCGACACCGTGCGCGTCGACTGGAAGCCGGGCACGCTCTACGCGCCGCCGGACGGCCCGACCTACCACCAGCACTTCAACGTCTCGCCAGGGCAGTCGCGCTACCTCGTGTTCGACTTCGGCGGCGCCCGCTACCCGGTGCTCGAGTCCAAGATGTGGAACTACGAGAACATGGACAAGTCGGAGAAGGCCGGCGGCATGCAGATCGAGTACGAAGACGAGGACCCGCGCATCCACGCGCTCTTCGAGGGCGAGCTTTCCAAGCGCGGCCTGAAGTCGCGTATGCACGAGTTCATCCCCGCCCGGGCGTGACGGCGCGGCCGTCCCACCGGACGGCGTTCGGAACGCAGCAGTTACGAGTCCCCGCTCCCTCTGAGGAGCGGGGATTCTGTTACAATGTGATGCGGTTCACAGACTCTGGCGCAGACCCATGCAGTACACGCCCGCAGAACAGCCCGCCACGCCCATCGCGGCGACCAGCGCTCCATCGTTCCTCACGAAGCAGCGCAAGCTCATCATCGTCGGCATCGTGCTGCTCGCCGCGTTCGGCTACTTCGGGTTCACCGCGTTCCAGGCCGCGACGTCGTTCTACCTGACGGTCGACGAGCTCGTCGAGCAGGGCCCCGCCACCGGCGAGTCGGTCAAGGTGAAGGGCGCGCTCGTCGAGGGCACCTTCCACCGCGCCAGCACCGAGAACACCATCGCGACGTTCCAGCTGCACGAGAACGGGGCGCAGATCGACGCCACGTACGACGGCGTGCTGCCGGACCTCTTCTTCAACCCGCACTCGGAGATCGTGCTCGAGGGCACCTACGAGCCGGGCGGCGTGTTCATGACCGACCGCGTCTTCGTGAAGTGCGCCTCCAAGTACCAGTCGCTCGAAGGCGAGGCCCCGTACGACTACGCGGACCCCTACGGCGCAGCCACCGACCCGGCCTGATGGCGCAGCAGCCGCTCACCCGTCCCCCGCAGGAGTTCCCGCACGGCGCACGACGCATCGCCGACGCGCAATGGCTCGCGTACGTCGCGGCCAGCGGCGACGCCGGCGACGGCGAAGCGCTGTCGCGCTCCCAGGCGCTGCGGCAGGGCATCGCCGAGTTCAACGACGGGCGGTTCCGCGAGAGCCACGAGACGTGGGAGGAGCTGTGGAAAGACTCGCCGTACCCGGAGCGGCTCTTCCTGCTGGCGCTCACGAAGCTCGGCGCAGGGTTCGCCCACGCGCTGCGGAGGAACGAGAAGGGGATGCGGAGCCAGCTGACCGAGGCGGCGCGCATCCTGCGACCGTTCACTCCGGCCTACGCCGGCGTGAACACGCAGCGGCTGATCGCCGAGGTGAAGGCCCGGACCGCTTCCGGCGAGGGACATTTCGACCCGCCGTTCCCTGTCATTGCCGGAGAGGACGCCGATGCCGACGGATAAGCGAACGCCCCGCCTCCTGGAGAGGCGGGGCGCCGGGTTCGCCAGGTGCCGCGAGAGGGGCGAGCGCTTCGTCCTACGCCGCCGCTCTTGCCGCCACCTTTGCCGCCCTGAGCGCGCGTCCTTCCGCTTCGGCCCTGGCGAGTCGTCCGTCCGGCAGGTCGATCATGTGGCCGCACTGGATGCACTCCAGGTATGGCCCGTAGATGTCGGCTGCGTCGTAAAGGTCCCCGTTACACCGCTGGCAGGCTTTGAAGAGTATCATCGGTGTCCTCCTTCCCCACTCTTCCTTCACAGAGAACTACGCTGGTCGACCGCGTTTGGTTCTCTCGGTTCTCAGCGGAGCCTCTCATCCGCTTCGACCGCATGATAAGAGTTGACATGAACCGTGTCAATACATATCATACGAAGTAGCGATTCCAGAGGTAGAATCAACCGAGGCATGCAAGATGCAACAGCGACGCAGACCGACGGCCACTGAACGGCTCCTGTCGTCCCTCCGGATGCCCGGCGAGGGGCAGCGCGCCGCACCGCCCGCCCGGCAACGCCAGGCCCCGGCGGAGCGTCCACAGGATGTGCCCATCCCGGAGGAGGGGCTGTACATCATCAGCGTGGCCGCCCGCATCCTGCACATGCACCCGCAGACGCTCCGCAAGTACGAGCGCGTGGGGCTCGTGCGGCCGTCCCGCACGGTCGGGATGCTGCGGCTGTACTCGGAGCGCGACATCGCGAAGCTCCGCATGATCAAGCACCTCGTGGACGAGATGCGGCTGAACCTTGCCGGGGTCGAGATGGCGATGGCCGTCTTCGACCGCCTCTCATCCGCGATGGAAGCGTCGCAGGCCCCTCCCGCCCAGCCAGCCCGCCCGGCAACGCCGTTCGAGCACGCGATGCAGGACATCATGGAGATGTTCCTCGGCACGAACAGACCCACACGCGGACGTTCCCGCGAGCAGTAGAGGCACATGGTTACCGAAGGCGAACACGAGCAGACCGACGTCGATCAGCCGGAGGCCACCCAAGGGCAGGCCCCGGAAGACCCCGTCGCGCAGGTCGAGCGCGAGCGGGACGAGATGAAGGCGATCGCCCAGCGCGCGCAGGCCGACCTGGTCAACTACAAGCGCAGGGCGGAGGAGGAGCGCTGGGCGCTCGCTCGCAGCGCGTCCAACAGTGTGGTCGGCAAGCTCCTCCCCATCGCCGACGACCTGCAGCGCGCCGTTGACGCGCTCCCGGACGACGCTCCGGAGAGCTGGAGCAGCGGCCTGCACCTCGTCGCGCAGAACATGCGCTCACTGCTGGAGTCCGAGGGCGTCACCCGGTTCGAACCCGCGCCGGGAGACCCGTTCGACCCGGCAGAGCAGGAGGCGATCGCCTCCCAGCCCAGCGCCGAGCACCCCTCCGGCGCCGTCCTCATGACCATCAGCGCAGGCTACCGCGGCAGGGACCGCGTGCTGCGCGCCGCTCAGGTCGTCGTCTCGCAGGGCGCGATAGAAGGCGACACGACAAGGAACGACTAGCAAGCGAAGGAGTGACCGGAGATGGCGAAGGTAATAGGCATAGACCTCGGAACGACCAACTCGGCGATGGCCGTCATGGATGCGGGCGAGCCGCTCGTCCTCGAGAACACGGAGGGCGGGCGCACGACCCCGTCCGTCGTCGCCGTCAACCCCAAGAACGGCGAGCGGTACGTCGGCATGGTGGCGAAGCGGCAGGCGGTGACCAACCCGACGAATACCGTCTACTCCGTCAAGCGGCTCATCGGCCGGAAGTTCGAGGAGACCGCGGCGGAGCGCAAGACGCTCGGCTACGTCACCAAGGCCGGCAAGGCGGGCGACGCCTCCGTCGTCATGAACGAGCGCGATTACTCGCCGCCGGAGATCTCCGCCATGGTGCTCCAGAAGCTGAAGACCGACGCGGAGGCGAAACTCGGCGAGCCGGTGAACCAGGCCGTCATCACGGTGCCCGCCTACTTCAACGACAGCCAGCGGCAGGCGACCAAGGACGCCGGGACCATCGCCGGTCTGGAAGTGCTCCGCATCATCAACGAGCCCACCGCGGCGGCGCTCGCCTACGGTCTCGACAAGCACCAGGACGAGGTCATCGCCGTCTACGACCTCGGCGGCGGCACCTTCGACATCTCCATCCTCCACATCGGCGACGGCGTGTTCGAGGTGAAATCCACCAACGGCGACACGCACCTCGGCGGCGACGACTTCGACCAGCGCGTCATCGACTGGCTCGCCGACGAGTTCAAACGCGAGCAGGGCATCGACCTGCGCGACGACCGCATGGCGCTCCAGCGCCTGAAGGAGGCCGCCGAGCGCGCGAAGATAGAGCTCTCAAGCGCCCAGCAGACGGAGATCAACCTGCCGTTCGTCACGGCGGACGCCTCCGGCCCGAAGCATCTCGCGATGAGCCTCACCCGCTCCCGGCTGGAGCAGTTGACCGTCGACCTCATCGCCCGCACGGTCGGCCCGTGCCAGCAGGCGCTCAAGGACGCAGGCATCGCCCCGAGCGAGGTTGCCGAGGTGGTCCTCGTGGGCGGCATGACGCGCATGCCCGCCGTCATTGACCGGGCGAAGGAGCTGTTCGGCAAGGAGCCGCACAAGGGCGTCAACCCGGACGAGGTCGTCGCCGTCGGCGCGGCCATCCAGGCCGGCGTACTGCAGGGCGACGTCACCGACATCCTGCTGCTGGACGTGACGCCGCTCACGCTCGGCATCGAGACGCTCGGCGGCGTGGCGACGCCGCTCATCAAGCGCAACACGACCATCCCGACATCCATGAGCGAGATGTTCACCACCGCGGCGGACGGCCAGCCGAGCGTGGAGATCCACGTGCTGCAGGGCGAGCGCACGATGGCCGGCGAGAACAAGACGATAGGCCGCTTCAACCTGGACGGCATCGCGCCCGCGCCGCGCGGCATCCCGCAGATCGAGGTGACGTTCGACCTGGACGCCAACGGCATCCTGAACGTCTCCGCCAAGGACAAAGCCACCAGCAAGGAGCAGCGCATCACCATCACCGCGAGCTCCGGCCTCGCCAAGGACGAGGTCGAACGCCTCGTGAAGGAGGCGGAAGCGCACGCGGAGGAGGACGCGCGCAAGCGCGAGCAGATCGAGGCGCGGAACCTCGCCGACACCAGCGCCTACCAGGCCGAGAAGACGCTGCAGGAGTTCGGCGAGCAGATCGACGCGGACCTGAAGAGCGAGGTGGAGGCACGCATCGCCGACCTGCGGAGCGTGCTCGCGCAGGAGGACGCGGACACCGCGTCGCTGCAGGCGGCCACGCAGGCGCTCGCCGCCGCCGTGCAGAAGATCGGTCAGGCGGTCTACGAGCGCCAGCAGGCCGAAGCCGCGTCGTCCGGGCCGGACGACGCCCCGCCGTCCGACGACTCCGGCGATGCCGGTGACGACGACACCATCGAGGGCGAGTACCGCGAGGTGTAGAGACCGCGCTTACGCCGTGTAAGGCATCGCAGGGGGCGGCCCGAAGGCCGCCCCCTGCGGCTTTCCCTGTCCTCCCAGGCCGCCTCTCGGTTGCCTTATCAAGGTGACGTGGTGGTGACGAGCGGGTTACGATGGTATGAAGGCCATGCTTATCCGAAGACACACGCCCCTCATCCTGCTGGCAGCACTCATCGCGGCCGCCTTCGCGTCTCTCCTGCTGGTACCCGCGTCCGGCCAGATCTTCGACAAAACAGAGGGGATAGCAAGAAGCGGCGGGTTCAGCGTCGGCGTGTTCAGCAACATCTCGGACGCGCAGCTCGAGAAGAACGTACTGAACACCACCTATAACACCTACGTCCCTGTCCACCCCGTTCCCACAACACCTACCTTGGGAACAACATCCGGCTCGCACACCACGGGCGATACCGCGTACATGGCGAACCCGGCGGCACAGACCCAGTACACCCACTTCGACGGAACGGTTTTCGTCTCCAACGACCCCGCCGCGCACAACACGATCCTCATCACGGCGGTCGCCGACCGCGCGACGGCGAACGCGGACGGCTGCGCCGAGGCGACAGCGCGCAGCGGGCGCGACACCATCACGGTGCAGATGCCGACGACGGCTGAGACGGGCGGAAACACCTTCTACCAGGCGTTCGTCCGTGTCCTCGACCCGCGCGCCGAGTTGCCACAGGGAACACCGGACTATGAGTCCAGTGACGGCCCGGACTGCGTGGCGGACACCAGCATCACCCCTACTCCCCCCCCCAACTACGCGGGCGGAGTGACGCAATCACAGATCGCCTCGATCCTCGGGCGGCACGGCGACACCATCACGATCAGCATCGCGGGCGCAGGGCAGGTGTCGCTGGAGGTGGACGGCGAGGGGCCGGAGCTGGACGAGATCATGCCGGAGCACGACAGCGCGTGGCGCTCCGGCCGCCTCGACTTCTCGTTCGAGGTGCGCGACGACGACTCGGGTCTGCGCCACGACGGCGAACTCGTGCGCTCCGCGGACGGCGACGACACGCAGGTCAACGGGGACCGCGACCAGGTGACCTCCGGCGAACCGCTCACCGTGCGCTCCGGCGGCTCGATCAGCCCGAACGGCAAGGCCGCCGACATAGACCTCAAGGTTGGGAGCTCCCTGAGCAGCGCGCCGGACATCACGGACATCGGGCGCTGGACGCTGCTGGGGAGTCGTCCCGGAGTCGCTTACGAGTACTCCGGGCGCGGGAACAACTTCGACGAGGGCAAGTACTTCATGGAAGTGTCGGCTCGGGACCGCGCCGGCAACGAGACCGTGAGCGTCGGGTGGTACGACGACAACGACGACCCTCAGCCGTACACGTTCACCGTAGACGACACGGAGCCTTTCGTTCGTGCGGTGCTGGCGGGCGTGGGGTACGACACGCGCGAGGACAAGGAGGTCGCCGACCGCAAGTCCATCATGGTGGACTTCGGAGAGGCGTTACGTCCGGGGATCGATCATGAGCAGTTCACCGTCTCGGGCCATCGCGTAGTGCGCATCGTCCATCCGGGACGTCTGTCGGGCGATGAGACCGCCACGGGCATCGACGGCGAAACGATAGACGACCCCCGCAGCCGCATCTACCTGCAGCTGGCGGACGAGCTGGCATCCGACGAGACGCCGGACGTGCTGCTCTTCGGAGGGATCGTCTACGACCTCGCCGGCAATCCCAACGACTCCGGCGACTTCAGAACGCAGGACAGCGTCGCGCCCCTCTTCGCGGTGGGCGTGGCAGCCCTCGCGGAGGGGGTAACCCTCACGCCCGGCCTCTTCCCTGCCGTAACCAGGCAGAAAGATGACCCGCGCCCGGTCGCGAACAGCCGGGGCGAGTTTGTGGTGGACGTGCGCTCGGACGAGGAGGTTCGGCGCCGCCCGTCGGTCTACTTCGTGGGGATCGACGCGGTCGAAGAGATGAAGAACAACAAGGGCACCGGCGAGTATGTCTACTCTGTACGAAGCGTGCAGACGGGCAGCGCGCTCGTGGAGCAGGAGGACCCGCTCCACTGGCGCAGGGCGTACAAGGCCTCCGGCCTGAGCGGTCTGGGCGATCTGATCGGCGTGATCGTGTACGCCCAGGACGAGGACCGGAACGCCGTGTCGACACCGGGCTGGACGCCGGACTCGGGCCAGAGCGGGCCATCAGACGGCAATGCACTCGACCTGGCGGCGATGGACAAGGCCGGGCTGCTGCTGGAGCTGGACACGGAGTTCAACGACGGCGTGGCGCCGGAGTTGCGGGTGACGCCGCGACGCGGCCTGCAGGACGACGAAACGGAGAGCGCCAGGCCGATCGTGGCCATGCTGTTCTCGGCAGAAGCGAACGAGTACGCGGCCTGCCCGTCGGACGGTTGCGGCGGCGACAACCCGGATGCGGAGTTCTCGGACACGCACGCGACAGTGCGTATCACGGCGATTACCCTCAACGGCAGCGACGCCTCGGCGCGGTTGAGCAGGGTGGACGACACGCAGTTCGCGCTCCAGGCGGGGAACCTCTCGCAGGGACGCCACGAGGTCGCCTACACGGCGGTGGACGTGGCGGGTAACGAGGTAGAAGGCGAGTTCGCCTTCTCGGTCGTGGCGCGCGGCGCCTACGAGATAGACGTATCGCCCGGTTGGAACCTGATCTCGTTGCCGGGAACACCGGCAGACGCGTCGCTCAGTGCCGTGATACCTCCCAGCGCCGGCATATCGGCGGTCATGGCATACCAGGACGGCAACTGGCTGACGGCGGCCGTCGACGATAGCGACTCGTGGCGCGGCAGCCTGACGCACATCGAGGCGGGTTACGGCTACTGGGTGTTCGCGTCGACGTTCGCGACGCTCGCGGCGCTGGTCCCGGAGACGGAGCCAACATCGGTGCCGCCGACGGTCCCCGTGCGGCACGGGTGGAACCTGCTCGGCGTCGTGGACCTGTTCCAGAACGCGGCCGGGAAGGCGCCGGGCGCAGACGGCGGCGGCAGCGGCGAGGCCGACGCATACTTCAGCAGCATCGAGTGGAGCGTCGCCTACACCTTCGACGCTCAGTACCACCGCTGGGTGCGCGTTTCGCCCGAGGACGACGTCAGGTCCGCCGACGCGGAGACGGACGACGAAGAAGAGGACGACGAGCCGCCGGAGATCGTGAACGGCAAGGGCTACTGGGTGTGGTCCAAGGGGCCGGGTACACTCGTGCCTTAGGCGGTGTCCTCGGAGGGTGACGTGGGACTCCTGGAGCAGCACGTAGTCAGGAAGCATGACGGTCTGGCCGTCGTCCTGCGGCAGGGACAACTCCTGCGGCTGACGCAACCTGAGGGCCCGCAGGTTATCGACTTCAACGCGTTCAACCTGGAGAACCCCTGGGAACACCTAGGGTCGTCGGTGACGCGCCGCCGGGAGACGATCCATCCCTCCACGGGGAACACGCTCTGGACACGTGCGCCTTGGGAGCGCCCGATGCTCGAGATCACAGAGGACACCGTGGCGCACCAGTCGTCCCCCAGCAGCGCGGTCACGCACGACATGCTCAGCGGACGATGCTGCGCCGTGAGCAGGGTGGAGCGCTACGGCGTCGACTCACCAGGATGTCAGGAGATCCTCGCGAAGGCGGTGGGGGCGTTCGGTCTCGATGGGAACTACGTGCACGACCCGTTCAACATCTTCATGCGCACGGGGATCGACGAGAACGGCCGGACGTTCTGGGAGGAGCCGTTCGACGTGAAGGCGGGCGACTACATCGACATGCGGGCACTGATGCCGTGCATCGTCGCGGTTTCAGCCTGCCCAGGCCGGTCGAGCGGCCCCGGTGAGCGAGCGTTGGGTCTGGAGATATACGAGCCCGGATAGGCGAAGGTCAGTTACAGTCGCACCTGATCCCCGCCGAGACGACCGCTCCGGACCCGTGGGTTGGATAGCCGTCCCGCTTCCACCAGTCCAGCCCGCCGATGAGTTCGCGCACCTGGAACCCGAGCGTCAGGAGCTTAAACGCCGTCTTCGTCGACGCGTTGCACCCGATGCCGTCGCAGTAACAGACGTACGTCTTGGACCTATCGAACGAGGCGGTCGTCTCGGCGCTGATCTCCCGGTGCGGGAGGCTTATCGCGTCAGGGATGTGCTCGCGAGCGTAGGCAGCCGCGGCGCGTCCATCGACCACGACGATGGCTTCGCCGTTCTCGATGGCCTCGCGCAGGTCCGCCGAGTCCGTCTCATACGCCAGCTTGGCCTGGTAGTAGTTCAACTGCTCGATGCTCATGATGCCCTCTCCGGTGCGTGATGCGACGCGGAAGCCTGTGACTACCGGCTGAGCATATATTGTATATGGCCGGTGTGCCCGCCGGAGCAGCGATCAGACACGCCCCTCCCAGCGCCCGCGGGTCATGCCATAGAGGAGCGTATCCCAGTCGCGCCCCTTGAAGTGCTCGGCGCCAACGAGCCTGCCCTCCAAGGACATCCCCAGCTTCTCCAGGACGCGGGCGGAGGCGGCGTTCTCCGCGATGCACCATGACGAGAGACGACGCACTCCCAGATCCTGGAACGCGAACTCCGCCATCGCCGTCGCGGCCTCGGTCGCGTAGCCCCAGCCCCAGTGCTCGGGCGACAGCTCGAAACCGATGTCCGCCTCGGTGTCGTCGTCAGGCTTGCGGCGCACGCCGCAACTGCCGATGAGCGTCCCGTTCTCGCGCAGCAGGACGGCGAGTTGGAAGCGGCGTCGCGGAGACTCGGACTGCCAGTCGATGAAGGTGCGGACGAACCGCTGCGCATCGTCGAGCGTGCGCCCGTCCCACGGGTAGTAGCGAAGGTAGCGCGGGTCGCTCTGGTAGGCGAGCACGGGAGGGATATCGTCCTCCGTGTACTCGCGGAGGACGAGGCGGGACGTCTCCAGGCGCACGTTGGCTATGCCTAGCGGCCGTAGTCGTCCTGCAAGCGTACGACGTCTTCCAACTCCGGCGTGCTGACCTCGAGGATGACCGTCGGCTCTGTGGACATCCCTTCGATGCGGTGCACCATGCCCGGCTCGACGACGTACGGCTCGCCGAACTCCATGACGATATCCCGTACGCCTCCCCCCTCATCGGTGAGATTCAGGAGCGCGTTGCCGCGCACCAGCAGCATCGTCTCGCGCTTCTGCTCGTGGTACTGCTTGCTCAGCCGCTGACCGCGGCGGATGCGCAGGTACTTGATGCAGTACGCGCGGTTCAGGTCAACGATGTGCTCGCTGCCCCATGGCTTCGGTATGACGTCGCCAGCCTTCATCTCAACTCCGATTGTACCGCGCCGCTCAGCGCTATCCTAGAGCGCGCTGGCCGAGATTCGGGCTTCATCGAACCGCAGTCCAAGACCGGGCTCGTCCGGCATCACGAGGCGTCCCGTCGCGGCGTCCACCTGCGGGACCTCCTCGAACAGCGCGAAAGCCCACGGCATGTGCTCGACGTAGAGGCCGTTCGGCGCGGCGGCGAGCGCGTGGCCGAGTATCTCCGGCGCGAGATGCGTCACCACCGGCAGGTTGTAGGCCTCGGCCACGTGCGCGGCCTTCATCCACTGCGTGATGCCGCCCACGCGCAGCAGGTCCACCATGACGATGTCGATGGAGCGCGCCTCCAGCATGTGGCGGAACGGCTCGACGCCATAGTGGTACTCGCCCGCGGCGATGGGCGTATCCAGCGCGTCGGCGATGCGCGCGAGCCCGGCGTAGTCCTGGAAGTGCACCGGGTCCTCCAGCCAGAAGAGGCCGTACTCGGCCATGCCGCGTCCCACCGTGATGGCGCGGTTCACATCCCATCCCTGGTTGATGTCGACCATGAGGTCCACGCCGTCGCCGACCGCCTCGCGCATCGTGCGCAGCCGCGCCAGTTCCGCCTGCGCCGACGCCTCGGCGCCCATGCGAAACTTCATCGCGCGGAAGCCCTGCGCGACGAGGTCGGCGGCAGTAGTGGCAAGCGCTTCGAGGTCGTAGTGCCGCCAGAGGAAGCCGCTGGCGTAGGTGGGGACCGAGCCTGAGTCCGCGCCGAGCAGCTTCCAGACCGGCATCCCCAGCGCCTTGCCGCGGACGTCCCAGAGCGCTACGTCGATAGCGGAGATGGCGCGCGTCACGAGCCCGGCGGGCGACCCGCCGCCCGCCCTGCGCGCGAGGTTGCGCCCGATCGCCTCCACGGCGTGGGGGTCCGCGCCGACGGTCTCCGCCGCGAGCGCGTCCACCATCTCCTTCAGCGCCTTCGTCACGAGCGTCGACGCGAAGCCTGCGTAGGCGATGCCCTCGATGCCGTCGTCGGTGCGGAGACGCAGCGTGACGTAGTCGGCCTCCTCGCGCGGCGCGGACGGCCCCGGCTCGCGCGGGATGCGGACTGCCATCGTCTCGAACGACGCGATGCGCATGCGTTGCCTCCTACACCAGCCCGTGCGCCGGGAAGATGAGCCGCTCGATCTCCGCGACCTGCTGCCCCACGAACTCGCGCGACTTCTCATACAGCTGCGGTTCGATCTCCGGCAGCACGGCGTCGCGCAGGTGCGGGCTCGTCAGGTAGGCGTCCGACCCGGGCGGCAGGTCGTCCGCCCACTCGCGGCCGAGCATCGAGCCGTAAGCGAGCGTCCAGCAGCGCGCCGTCGCGTCGAGGTCGTAGCCGCCTCCACCGAACGCCAGCATCGGGTAGCCCATCGCGCCCAGGCGGCGCACCGCGGCTTCGTAGCCGTGCGTGCTGAGCGCGAGGTGCGTCAGCGGGTCGGTCACGTAGGAGTCCGCGCCCATCTGCACGGCGAGCACGTCCGGCGCGAACGCCTCGATAAGCGGCGGTACGACGCGCTCGAACGCGTCGAGGTAGACGTCGTCGCCCGTGTACGGGAAGAGCGGCAGGTTCACGGAGTAGCCCGCCGCCTCGCCGGCGCCTACTTCGTTCACCGCGCCGGTGCCGGGGAACAGCCAGCGCCCGCTCTCGTGCACGGAGACCGTCATCACGTCCGTGTCGCGGTAGAAGGCGGCCTGCACGCCGTCGCCGTGGTGCGCGTCGACGTCCACGTACACCACGCGCAGGCCGCGCCTGCGCAGCACGTTGATGGCGACGACAGGGTCGTTGAAGATGCAGAAGCCGGACGCCCAGCCGCGCATCGCGTGGTGCAGCCCGCCTGCCGGGGCGAACGCCGACGACGCCTCACCGTCCGCGATGAGCTCCGCCGCCTGCACGGACGCGCCGGTCGAGAGCAGCGCTGCCTCGTACATGCCCTCGTAGACGGGATTGTCTCCGTGTGCGGAGAAGCCGTGCCGGTCGCCGTCGGCCTCCTCGCCGCTGCTCAGGCGGCGGACGGTCTCGATGTACTCCTCGGTGTGGAACGTCGTCAGCTCGTCGAGCGTCGCGGGGCGGGGCGGGACGAGCAGCGCGTGCTCGTCCTCGAACGCTCCGTAGGCGCGCAGCAGCGCGTAGGTGTGGCGCAGGCGTACGGGACGCATCGGATGGCCCTCGCGCAGCACGTGGCCGGAGAGCACGTCGTCGTAGACGTAGGCCGCTTTCCCGGTGGGTACCGTCATGGGGCGCAGTCTACCAGCGGCCCGGGCAACCCTCACCCCCGGCCTTCTCCCAGTGGGAGAGGGGAGCATGCGGTCAGTTGAGACGGGTTATGCGGTCCTGCGGGCCGGGGTCGACCGTGCCGGCGGCTTCGAAGTATGCGACCAGCGCGGCGACGTCAACATCGCCGCCGGTGCGCTCCGTGCCTTGCCTGAACACGTTGTAGTCATCGCCGCCGTCGGCCAGGAAATTGTTGGCGGTGACCCGGTACGTTGCCTCGGGATCGACCGGGACGCCGTCGATCATGATGGTGGAGGGATCCACCCTTGCGCCCGCCGGACGCGCCGCATCCCAGGTGTAGCTGAACCCGCTGGAAACCTGGAGCACGTCGCTGGTGTCGTCCGGAGAGCCGCTGAACTGGGACTGCAGCAGGGCTTCGATCTGGGCGCCCGTGAGCGTCACCGTAACGAGGCTGTTCCCGAAAGGCAGCACCGAGAACGCTTCTCCGTAGGTCAACTCCCCGTCGGACTCCGGGCCGGTGCTGTCGAAGAGGACCTCTTCGCGGATTCCGCCGGGATGCATGAAGGCCACCACGGCGCCTCCGGCGTCTGCGGCTCGCATCGAGGCCAGGTGGGCATCGGCGATAACGTCTCCGAGCGCGGACTCGCCGGCGGCGTTCCTCCAGCGGGTAATGTCCGCAGTGATGGAGCCGACGACGGCGTTGGCGAGCGGCGCCGAGAGGCCGTCGTACCGGTCGATGAGCGCCGTGAGCGCCGGATCGGGCGTGACTCCGGCCTGGGAGTTGGGAACGTTCTCGACGGCCTGCACCGTGAGGTCTCCTGTGCCCCGGTCCAGGGTGGCGTCGATGACCGTGAACAGCCGCCCCCGGTTGTCAGCCATGGTGACCCACTTGCCGCCCACCTGGCAGACGAACTCGTCGTTGGCCTGGCCCGCGATGATGACGTCCACCGCGTCGTCCATACGCGCGGCGACGTCGGCGAGGCGGCCGGTCAGGCCCGAGCCGCAGTCGTTCTGACCGCCGTCGGACCTCCCGCCCTCGTGCAGCAGGACGACGATGGCCTCGATACCCTCGGCCTGCAGGTCGGGCACCAGCGCGTTGACCGTCTCCGCCTCGTCGAGAAAGGTCAGGCCCTTCACTGCCCACTGGGACACGATGGACGGAGTGCCCTTGAGGGTGAGACCGATGAATGCGACGTCAACGCCCTCGTAGCGCCTGACGGCGTAAGGGGGAAGGACGGTGTCGCCGGTCGCGTCCTCGATGACGTTGGCGGCGAGGAACCGGAAGTCGGCGCCGCCGAAGGGGTCGCCGTCCAGGTCGCCTTCGACGGGATGGGGGCCGCCGTGCTGCATCCTTCGGAGTTCGGGGAGTCCCTCGTCGAACTCGTGGTTGCCCACGCCGTTGAAGTCCAGCCCCATCAGGTTCATCGCCTCGATGGTCGGTTCGTCGTAGAAGAGCGCGGATATGAGGGGCGACCCTCCGATGAGGTCGCCGGCGGAAACGAAGACGGAGTGCTCGACCTCGGCCCGCACGGCCTCGACGTTGGCGGCGAGGTAGTCGGCGCGCCCGACTCCGCCGAAGGAGTCGGAGGAAGTGGCGATGTGGCCGTGGAAGTCGTTGATCGCCAGGATGCGCAGCGGCACCTCGCCGGACGCCGGAGGAGTCTCAACGGCCTCGTCCGCCTGTGTCGAGCAAGCGGACATCAGCGCTGTCACAGCCAGCAGGAGAGCGATAGAGAAGAAACGGACGCCTCGGTGCACGCGCCGGATGATAACACCCGGCGAGGCCGCACTTGACAACCCCGCCGCATCCGCAGCGTCCCGAGCTGTGTGGCGGTGCTATCCTGTCGACTCCAGCAGAGCAACTCCATGTGGGACTTGAAATGGAAGAGTCGCCAGCCCCATAGCCTGATGCAGAAACGGAAGAAGAGCATGGTCACTGAGAAGCGCGAACTCCAGAAACACACGCCGTTCGAGCGGTGGGTCGCCTCAGAAGGACTCAAGGTCATCCAGCAGCAGATCATCCCGGACATCCGCGCGGTCGACCTGGAGCCCTGGGAACGGACCGGTTGCGACGCCGCTCTGCTCGACCTGACCCCATACCCGGTCCAGGAGGGCGACATCCTGACGAACGCCGGAACGTCGCGATACCTGTGCGACATTCCGCCGGGCGGCACCTTCAAGGCGGAACGGCACATGTACGAGGAGATGTTCTTCGTCGTGTCGGGGCGGGGCGCCGCGACCGTGTGGTACCCCGACAGCCCGAAGCAGACCTTCGAATGGCAGGAGGGGAGCGTCTTCTCCATCCCGCTGAACACGTGGCACGAGTTGTACAACGGCAGCGGCGATACTCCCGCCAGGCTCTACGCGGCCTTCAACGCTCCGACCGTGTTCAACCTCTACAACAGCGAGCGGTTCATCTTCAACTGCGACGCGACCTTCCCCGAGCGGTTCGATCCATACGACGAGACCTACTTCAGCGGCAAGTCCGAGAAGATCAGGGAGCGCCTCGTCAGGACCAACTTCGTCTCCAACGTGCGCAACATGACCCTGGACCGCATGCAGTACCGCGGTCCCGGCACGAACATGCACGCGCTCATGGCCGACGGCCACTTCGTCTGTCACCTCTCCGAGTTCCCCGCCCTCACCTACAAGAAAGGCCACACCGCCACCAACAACCGCACGAGGGCCGGCCTCAACTCGGAGGTCGCATACCTCTTCCTGAGCGGCGAGGGGTTCGACCTGCAGTGGGCTCCCGGAGTCGATCCGGCGCCCGGCGTGCCATTCGAACGGGTCGACTACCACGCGTGGTCGTTGCTGACGCCCGGCAACGGGTACCATCAGCACTTCAACACCGGGCAGGAGCCCATCCGCTACGTGGTCCTGCGGCGTGGCAACCCGGAACTGCTGGGCGGCGGAGGACGCGATACCAATCCGCAGATCGAGTTCGCGGACGAGGACCCGGCGGTCTGGGAGGCGTTCGCGGCCGAACTTCGCAGGAAGGGCTATGACCCTTCTGAGATGGACGCGTACCGCAGCAACGAACCGGAGTAGCCCCCGGAAGGCGGCCCCGAGGCCTGTACCTAGTACTGCCTCCCAAGCATCATCGTCTCCGGCAACAGCATGCCGGAGGCACCGGCGGGCAGCGCCCACTCCTTCAGGGGTCGGCCTTCAGCCAGTGCCCTCATCTCACGATTGAAGATCTTCCTGATGAGGATGTTCTGTACGTCGACGCGTCCCAGGTGCTCCATCTCGCGCGGCGCGACACGACCCTGGCCAACGATGGTCACGTAGTCCTCGATACGGAATGTCTGATAGATCGACAACGACCTGTCCATCTCCTCGAGCGTCATCCTGCCCGCCAGGACCTCCTCCGCCATCTGCTCGAGGGGTGCGAACCCCCGGTCCAGCTCCACCTGGCGTCGCTTGCGATACGCCTCGGCGTCATCTCCTGTGACATAGACGAAGTCCACCGTGTAACACACCATCCGCTCGTCGTTCACCGGCAGGTAGTAGAGCAGCCGGTCCTGCCTGATGATGCGGTCGTCGCCAGGGATACCCAACAGCCGTTGCGCGGGGTGCTCACTGCAGATCATCGTGCAGATGGGCCAGATCTTCTGGTTGTAGAAGCGTCCGCGGTCCACGCCCACACGTACGCCGTAGTCGGTCTCCTCGGCGATGATGGCGCCTATGGCCCGCGGTGTCCCTCCGGCCCTCAGCGTCGACTCCCGGTGGGTGTAGGGCGGATGGGCAGGGTCGTTGTCCATCCGGCTGAAGTAGTTGCACGGCCAGTCCTCCGGCAGGCCAGGGCTGACCACACCCTCGGAAGCGTCGAAGTCCGGAAAGCGGGGCAGTGGAGGAGGATCGCCCTCCCCAAGGTAGGCGTAGACCAAACCAAGGTAGTCCTGTACGGGGTAGCTGCGGATCTTCACCTTGGCGGCGAACGAATCGGCCTCGCCCGGTTGCTCAGTGCACTGACCGGAAGATTCGTATCTCCAGCCGTGGTAACGGCACCGGATCGAGTCGCCCTCCACCCAGCCGGTCGACAGTTGGGTCCCGCGGTGGGCACACCGGAAGGCGACCAGGTGCGGGTCGCCTTCTTCTCCCCGGTAGAGGGTGAATTGTTCGCTCATCACTTCGATGGGCACGGCACGCCCGGGTGCGATGTCCTGCGAGCGGTACACCGGCTGCCAGAAGGTTCGCAGGTACCTTCCGCACAACGTATCCGGCCCTGTGTGAACGTAGTCGGTGGTCTCAGTCTCGGCGGGAGATGTCGTCATCGTTCTGACTCCTCTGGTTAGCACCGGGCGACGCGTGTCCACCGGTCACCGGCGCGCCCTGCGGATGGGTTGTTCCCCGCTATATCCTGGTGAGCAGCGGCTCGGTCCGGTATTCGACCGCCGGCATGGCAGGCTCCACGCCCTCGGCCCTGCACCGTATCTCCCACTGCCGCCGGATCTCCGGGTCTTCATCCTCGTAGTCGATGAGCTGGCCGCCCTCGCGGAGGCTCGTCATCACACCGGACCTGCCCTCCTCCTGACGCGACTCGCTGACAGAACTGAAGGAGAGCGGGTCAGCGTGAATCGCCCAATGGCGCGCGGGCACCTTGCCGGTGCTCATGTGCTGGTGGAACCAGGCATCGGGCGGGGCGTATATGCTCCTGGGCCCCCAGTCCACCATGACCACCTCATCCTCGAAGCCGTCCTGGAACGGGTGGACCCCCAACTCCTTGGGCCACAGCACAACGAACCCCTTGCCGCTGAGGCCGACGATGATGGCTCCCGGGCCGTGGTAGTGGGCCTTGTGATAGCGGCCAACGGGCCAGCCCGAGATGTGACCGTGAGGAAAGCCATAGCCCATGCTGAACGACGTCAGGTCGCCACCGGCAACCTTCATCTCCATGGGGTCCAGGGCCGCGCTGCTCACATCGGGGATGAAGTTGGTGAACCATGTGGCGGACTGGTTACGGCTCCCGGGAGCCCGGGTCTCCGAGGCATTGAAGTAGTCGCTCTGGCCACCGTAGCGTTCCTGGAACCTGTAGTCGCAGTTGAAGATGAAGTCTGCATTGTTGAACAGCTTGAACAGCCGCGGCGCACGCGTGAACGCGAGGATCAGGACAGGCTCGATCGAGCCGTTCACCAGCCGGTGCCAGACGTTGATGGGTATCGGGAACACTGAGCCTGGACCCCACTCGAAGATGCTCTTCCCCTCGCCCTCCTGCCAGATCTCGGTCAGCCCCCGGCCTTCCATCACGTAGATCACTTCGTCGTACAGGTGCTTCTCGGGGTTGAGCGCCCCGGCGCCCGGTATCTCGACGAGGTAGCATCCCCGGTCCGCCTGGCGGATGCCGTTGAGTTGGACGAAGGTGCCCTTGCCGCCCATCCGGGGCCACGGTTCCCGCGGTAGCTCCGCCACGTCGGCGACGGCAGCCTTCGCGGTATGCACGGGAATGCCTTCGGACTCCATCCAACTGTCGTAGGCAATCCTGATCTTGTCGGCTTCTGTGGGAGGCCGTTCGGTGGTCATCAAGCCCTCCTGCCGTTCGCGTCCCCGCGCACCTGCACCACGGTCATTATTCGTTGTGGAGCGCCCTGAGTGCGGCGAAAGTACCACCAGTGACAGTCAGCGTCAACGTAAACCCGGCGGGAATGGCGAAGAACATGACGAAATGCCAGCAGAACGGCCCTAGAGGTCCAACTCTCCAGCGGGTGAAGGAGGGAAGAGCTGCTGCAGCAGCGCCGACGCCGGCAGTCCGACGCCCAATTCCCGCGCAAGCTCGATGGCGGGCGTCAGTGTCAGCAACATGAGCGCGAACTGCTGCCGCGACATGCCTGCGCCGTCCCCGGCGCCATCGGTGAGGCGAAAACGGTCCAGCCAATCATCCGTTGCGCTGCTCTGAGCGCCGGTAAGCCGGAGCACTTCCTGTACCTGGCGCACGTCCAAGCCGGACGCCTCAGCCAACTCCATGCCTTCCCTGGCCGCAAGGATCTGCAGGCATGCGACGGTCTGGTGGACCGCCTTCATCGCCGACCCCTTGCCGAGCCCGCCCATGTGCGGGATCTCAGACCCCGAGGTTGCGAACAGCGGGCGGCACCGCTCGAGCAGGGCCTCGTCGCCTCCTGCCATGTAGCACAGCGTGGCGGCCTCCGCTCCCCGCTGCCCACCGCTGATGGGGGCGTCTATGACCTCTACTCCCTTTTCCTTCGCGGCCTCCGCCATGCGCAGCACTGTCCTCGGATGGACCGTCGTGTGGACCGCGATGACGCTGCCCGGCCGGGCCGTCTCCAGGATGCCGTCCCGCCCCGCGATGACCTCAATGACCGTCTCGTCGCCCCTGACCACGATGCCGGTGATGTCAGCCGTGGCCGAGACCTCTCCCGGGCTCCCGGCAACAGTGGCCCCCAGGGCCGAAAGCTCGTCCACCGAATCGGAACGGGGGTCGAAGACGACGGTCTCGAAGCCGCCCTGGAGTGCGTTCCTCGCCATGGGCTTGCCCATCCTCCCCAGCCCGACGAACCCGGCGATCGTTGCCATCATGCCACCCCCGTCTGCGCCGAACAGGCTGAACCAGCTGCTCACCGTTCGTTCCCACTATCGCCGCCAGTGTCGCCCGGCGCCGGTAGTCCCGCAAGCCTCGCTGCCCAGATGCCGAGCGGCGGGCAGACGCAAGCCTTCCTCGCTGGAATACGGAGCCCTACCCGCCCCTTCCCAAGAGCCCCCGCAGTAGGTCTGCCGCGACGGCCTTGTCCAGCGGGTAGTTGTTGCTCCCGCACTTGGGCGACTGTATGCACGACGGGCAGCCGTCCGCGCACGAGCACTCAGCGACCGCGCCGAGCGTCGCGTCGAGCAGTTCTTCGATCACCGCGTAGGCGTGCTCCGCGATGCCGACGCCGCCCGGGTGGCCGTCGTAGATGAACACCTGTGGTTCGCCGGTGTCCGGATGCAGCGCTGTGGAGACGCCGCCGATGTCGTTCCGGTCGCAGAGCGCGAACAGCGGCAGGACGCCGATGGCAGCGTGCTCCATCGCGTGCAGGCCGCCCGGGAGGTCGACGCGCTCCTTGCGTGCGCGGTCGTGCACCTCCGACGGCAGATCGAACCAGACGGCGGCGGTGGAGAAGACGCGCGCGGGCAGTTGGAGCGCCGTCTCGCTCAGACTGTCACCGCGCCGCTGCGAGCCGTCGTAGAGCGGTCGCTTGCGGTAGCCGATCACCTGCCGCGAGACCTCCACGTCGCCGAAGCAGACCGTCGCGCCGTTCAGCGTCTTCGTCGCCCGCGTTTCGGCGATGCGGATATCGGTCAGCTCGTGCACATCGGTGTAGTAGGCGGGCTCGCTGCGCGACAGCCAGGCGACGTGCGCCTCGAGGTCGAGGTCCTCGACGACGTACGACTCGCCGAGGTGCAGATAGACCGCGCCGGGGTGCAGCTGGCTGAACGCGGAGTACTCGTCGACGTGCTCCATCACGCGGCCCGACCGCGCCTCGACGACGGCGTAGTCCACGTGCGACGCGGAGCGTATGTTGACCTCGCCCGCGGGGTATTCAACCGACGCCGAGATGAACCAACGCCCATTCCTTTCCTGCAATGCGCCCTCGTCGGCGAGCGCGGCCACCTGCGGCTCGAAGCCGTTGCCGAACAGACCGCCCTCTTCCGGCGCCAGGGGCAGTTCGTACGCCGCGGCCTTCAGGTGCGGGCCGAGCACGTAGGGATTGTCCGGCCGTATGCGCGCGTGCTCGTGCGAGCGTCCGAACACGAAGTCCGGGTGGCGCATGAGGTACTGGTCGAGGGGGTCGTCGCGCGCCACCAGGATGCTCAGCGCGCCCTCGTGCGTGCGTCCGCTGCGCCCCGCCTGCTGCCAGGTGCTCGCGACGCTCCCCGGGTAGCCGGTGAGCACGGTCGTGTCCAGCCCGCCGATGTCGATGCCGAGCTCCAGCGCGTTCGTCGCGACGACGCCCACCAGGTCGCCGTTCAGCATCCCCTGCTCCACCGCACGGCGCTCCTCCGGCAGGTACGAGCCCCGGTACGGGCGCACGCGCTCCGCCAGTTCGGCGTCGTTCAGCGCGAGCCGCCTGCGGACGTCCAGGCAGACGACCTCCGCCTGCCGCCGCGTGCGAACGAACACGAGCGTCCGCGCTTCGCGCTTCACGAGCATCTCCAGCAGCGCCGACGACATGCTGCCCGCGCGTATCCGTATCCCTTCCGGGTCGACAGGCGGGTTCCAGAAGACGAAATGCTTACCGCCGTGAGGAGCGCCGTCCTCCTCGATCGCCTCCACCGGCTTGCCGGTGAGACGCTCCGCCAGTTCGCCGGGGTTGGCGATGGTGGCCGAGCAGAGGATGAAGACGGGGTCGCTGCCGTAGTGCGCACACAGCCTGCGGAGCCGCCGCAACACGTTTGCGACGTGCGAGCCGAACACGCCCCTGTAGACGTGCATCTCATCGATGACGACGTAGCGCAGCGACTGCCACAGCCGTGCCCACGCCCGGTGGTGGGGCAGCATGCCGACGTGCAGCATGTCCGGGTTCGTGAAGACAGCCTGCGCGGAGCGCCGCACCGCGCTCCGCTCGCCGGTCGGCGTGTCGCCGTCGAAGATCGCGACGCGGCCTGCGAGCTTGGGCGGCAGCAGACCCTTCAGGCCGCGCAGTTGGTCCTGCGTCAGCGCCTTCGTGGGGAAGAGATAGAGCGCCCGCGCCGATGGGTCGGTCAGCATCGCCTGCGCGACCGGCACGTGATAGCAGAGGCTCTTGCCGCTCGCCGTGGGCGTGGCGAGCGCAACGTCACGTCCGCCCAGCGCGGCGTCGATGGCCCGCGTCTGGTGCGTGTAGAGCGGCAGCAGACCGCGTTCCGCAAGCGCACCTTCGAGACGGAGGTCGAGCGCGTTCGCGAGTTCGCCGTGTGCGGCGTCGCGCTCCGCCATCTCCTGCACGTGCTCGATCTCTCCGGCGAGGCTGCCGGTGCGCAGGTGCTCGACGAACCGCGCGGCGTCCATCGCTCAGTCCTCGGCGGTGACGGCGCGTTCGACGTCGACGAGCTCGGCTTCAGAGTTGTGGTTGTCGGCGAAGGCGACGGCCTTGTCCAGCATCTCCTCTGCATGGGAGTACTCGTTGCTGACACAGGCGATGCCGATGACGAGCCGCTGGTGCTCGTCCATCGCGGCGACCTCTGCGGCAGCGAGGTGGTAGCGCTGCCGAAAGCGCTCGATGAGCGAGCGCGAGACCTGTCGCTTGCCCTTGAGCGAGTCGTTGCCGTGCAACCGGAAGGTGAGGCGGCAGGAGCCGATGTACAAGGGGCCGCACCCCGCAGAAGGAGGATGCCCGCCACTATAGCACGCGCCCTGACGCGTGCCAGAGGCAGATGGCGCGAGTGCGGGTTTGCTGCTAACTTCCACCTCACAGACGCAGACGGTGCTCCCGAAGGAGGCGCTATGGCGACGCAGACGCAGGAGATCCGCAACATGCGGCTCATCTCCCACCACAACCTCAACGGCTTCGGCAACATCGGCGAAGGCGTCCACCTCCACGTCAACGGGGACGGCCGGCGCATCCTGTACCTTGCCCACGAGAGCGCGCCCAAGGACATCACCACCGTCGACGTCACGGACGTCGCCAACCCGCGCGTGGTGTCCCAGACCGAACTGGCCTACCCGCACCTGCGTTCCAACTCGCTTGCCATCGTGGGCGATGTGATGCTGGTGGCCTACCAGTCCGTGCGACCGGGCCAACCCGGCACGGGGATGGGCGTCTACGACATCAGCAACGCGGAGGAGCCTCGGCGCATCGGCTTCATGGACCTGGGAGGCCCATACTCACGCGGCTGCCACTGCCTCTGGTGGGTGGACGGCGAGTATGCGCACCTCTCCACCGGCGCCGCCGACTTCCAGCCCCGCAATCAGTTGGACGACCAGTTCTACATGATCGTGGACGTGCGCGACCCCGAGCACCCGGTGGAGGCCGGACGCTGGTGGGCGCCTGGCACCCGCGAGGGCGACGATGCCCCGCCCATGCAGCGCCATCCACGGATCGATTCCGGCCACCGGCTGCACAACGCCAACGTCTACCCTCAGCGCCCCGACCGGGCCTACTGCTGCTACCTGGACTCCGGCGTGTTCATCCTCGACATCGCCGACAAGGCCGCTCCCTCGGTGGTAGGCAGTATCAACGTCGCTCCGCCCTTCCCCGGCTTCTGCCACACGGCGCTGCCGCTGTTCAGCCGCGACCTGATGGTCGTGACCCATGAGGCGGTGAAGGACAACGGCGAAGACCACCCCAAGCTCATCTGGATGATGGACATCCGCGAGGAGACCAACCCCGTCATCATCAGCACGTTCCCGATGCCGGACGTCAACGACTTCGCCAGTCGCGGCGGAAGGTTCGGCGCGCACAACATCCACGAGAACCAGCCTGTCCCCACCTGCTCGCAGTCGGACACGCTGATCTACGGCACCTTCTTCAACGCGGGCGTCAGGGTGTTCGACACGAGCGACCCCTTCCGGCCGGAAGAGGTGGCGTACTTCGTACCGCCCGTACCGGAGGGGGCGCCGTCCAACGGCATCAACGACGTCTACGTGGACGAGAACGGCATCATGTACGTCGTGGACCGGCTCAAGGGCGGCCTCTACATCCTGGAGTTGACGCTCTAGCGGGCTTCGTTCCTCATCCGTTGGCGAGGAAGTCCATGACGAGCCGGTTGAACACGTCGGAGTGCTCGTACTGGGCCCAGTGACCGCACCGGTTGAGGACGACCAGCCGCGAGTTGGGGATGGAGCCCACCAGCCGCAGCCCGTTCTCCAGCGGCACGACGCGGTCGTTCCGCCCGTGCAGCACCAACGTCGGCGCCGCGATATCGGCGAGCTGCGCCGAGAGGTCGCGTACCGTCGTCACCGAGTTCCGGCGGGCGGTGAGATGGTCCGGGTTGTCCATGATGGTGCTGTAGCGCTGCTCCAGCACCTCGTCCGGCACCATCGACCCGTCGAACAGCATCACGTTGATGAGACGCCTCAGGCCTTCGACAGAGGGTTCCTCGAACACCTCGTTCAGTATCTTGATCCCCTCCGTGGGAATGGGAGCGAAGATGGGCGGGCTCCCACCGGTGCCGGAGCCCATGACGATGAGCTTCTCTATCCGGTCCGGGTAGTCGATGGCGAAGGTGATGGCGGTGCCGCCGCCCATGGAGTTGCCGATCAGGCTGGCCTTCTCTATCCCGAGCGCGTCCATCAGGTCCTTGAGCGCGCGGGCATTGACGGTGTTGCGAGGCTCGGCCATCGTCACGGAGTCGCTCTTCCCGAACCCCGGCTGGTCGACCAACAGGCACCGGTACTGCTCGGAAACGACGCCCACGTTCTTGAAGAAGTTGCTCCACGACGTGGCGCCCGGGCCGCCCCCGTGGAGGAAGATGACGACGTCGTCTCCCGTCCCGACCTCGTTGTAGTGGATGCGGATATCCCCCGCCTGCGCGTACTTGCTCGTGGCTTCTTCCGAGAACCGAACAGCTGTTGCCATAGCCCGCCTCCTTTACTTGAGCCAGATGCGGTGCGGCGCCGGAGCGAAAGGGTCCGATGGATGGGCAGCGCCTGGAATCCCCTACAGACGGGCACAAGGTAGCACTGCCATGCAGGTTGTCAAGTGACGCCCGGGGATGACCTCGGCCATCGGCAGGATTAGGATAGAAGCCTGTAACGGCGGTGTGACTCGGCTCACTGATAACGGCAGAGTTGGGACATGAGCGCTAACCCGTCAGGCTCCACCCGCATCGGTCGACTCCTCGAGGTCTTCAACACTCTCAGGTACCGGAACATGCGCCTGTTCTGGTCCGGCCTCCTTGCGCAGGTGGCGGGCCAGCAGATGATGATGGTCACGATGGGATGGCTCGCGTTCGAGTTGACCGGGTCGCCGCTCACGCTCGGCATCGTCAACCTCCTGCAGGCCGCCCCGCGCATCGTCCTCAACCTCGTGGGAGGGGCGCTCGCCGACCGCTGGGACCAACGGACCCTCATCATCCTGAGCCAGATCGCGTCGATGATCATCCTGTCCGTGATCGCCGGCCTGACCCTGACCGGGGATATCGAGGTCTGGCATCTCGGCGCAGGAGCGCTGCTGATCGGCTTCTTCCATGCCATGGATGAGCCGAGCCGGGCGTCCCTGTTCCCGCACCTGCTGCCCCGCCGGGACCTGCTGCCGACCGCCGTCCCACTGATCGGCATGGCGTGGCAGGTGGGGCGTCTCACCGCCCCTGCGCTCGCGGGCTTCGTGATCCATGCGGCTGGCGCGGGAGTCTCGTTCTTCCTGTCGGCAGCCGGCGCGGCCCTCATGATGACCACGGTCCGTCTTCTCAAAGTCGACCGTATACCGCGTTCCAGAAGCGGGAGCATCCTGCAGAGCATCTCCGAGGGCATGCGGTACGTGTGGGGCTACGACGTGTTCCGCATCGTCGTCGGCATGGCGTTCGTGAACAGCCTGCTGGCACTGGGCTACATCCTCATGCTGCCCGTGTTCGCAGCGGACGTATTCGAGGTGGACTCGCGAGGGCTGGGCCTCCTCTACTCGTTCGGCGGCATCGGAGGGATAGCCGCCCTGCTCACCGTCTCCAGGATGGTGAACAGGTTCGGGCCGGGCAGGGTCATCCTGGGAGGCATCATCCTGCTGAATTCGACCCTCATCGCCTTCGCGCTCAGCCCTTCCTTCCCGATCGCAGTGGCCCTTATGTCCCTCGCCGGCTTCGCGGCCCATACCTATCTGACCGGCGGCGACGTGCTGCTCCAAACGCTCGTCCCAGACGAGCTGCGCGGCCGCGTGATGGGCCTGTACCACTCGCTGTGGAGCATCATGCCGCTGGGAGCAGCCCTCCTGAACTCCATCGCAGAGTTCACCGGTGCGCCCCTCGCCCTCGTGGGCGGGTCCACGACGGTCCTCCTGTTCGCCCTGGTGGTCGGGCTCCCAAACAGGGCGCTCCGTGCTTCACGCACCGAAACGCCTTCGTCCGAGTCGACGAGGTAAGCCGGACCGAGCGGCAAGCAACCTCTCCGACAGCTGTGCAGACAACCCTTGGGCTCCCCTCACTTGACGTTTGTGAACGACGTTACTATCGTTTCACAAACGCTTCACAATCCGAGGAGGACGGAGCCAGATGACCACCGAACCTCAGGTCCCCGGAGTGGTCGTAGAACGCCTCCCCCAGTACCTCCGGGCGCTGACGCACCTGCAGGAGATCGGGTTGGAGGTCATCAGCTCTCAGCAGCTCGGCGAGTTCCTGCAGGCCACGCCCGCCCAGATACGCAAGGACCTCAGCTACTTCGGACGCTTCGGGAAACAGGGGCGCGGCTACAGCATCCCCAACCTGCTGCTGCAACTCAGGCGCATCCTCGGCCTCGACCAGACGTGGAACGTCGCGGTCGTGGGCGTCGGACGTCTCGGCAGGTCGATCATCAGCTACCCGGGGTTCGAGCCGGAGGGTTTCCGCATCGTCTGTGCCTTCGACTCCAACTCGCAGGTCATCGGGCAGATGGCGGGCGGCCTGCTCGTGCGCGATTTCGCCAACTTCCGTGAGGTGGCCGACGCCGAGGGCGTGAAGATCGCCATCGTAGCCGTGCCCGCGGGGGTCGCTCAGGACGTGATCGACCATCTGGTGGAGGCGGACGTGAAGGCCATCCTCAACTACGCGCCAAAGTCCGCTATCGTCCCGAACGGGGTACGCATACAGAACGTCGATCCCGTGGTCTCCCTGCAGTCGATGACGTACTACCTGAACCCGCACGCCGGGGAAGAGGCAAAGGACGAGGAGTAGGCGGTAGAGGTCTCAGGCCTGTGAGCCGCGCTCGCGCTGCGGAACGCCTGCGCCCCTGCGGCGGCGCGTCACATTGAGCCGTACCTGCGCCCTGCGGAGCGAATGCAGCGCTCGTTCGAGGTCCACGTCCCCCTGGCGCTCCGCGATGCGCTGACGGGCGCGAGAGACGGCTTCCTCGGCCCTTGCGAGGTCTATCTCGTCCGCCCGTTCCGCCGCGTCCGCGAGAACGGACACTTTGTCGCCGTGTACGTCGATGAAACCGCCGGTCACAACGAAGTGTTCCTCATTATCGCCGGTTCGGTAGCGGAGTTCGCCAGGCTGGAGCACCGTCATCAGCGCGGCGTGCTTCGGCAGGATGCCGATCTCGCCGTCGATGCCGGGCGCGACGACGACATCCACGTCGCCCTGGAAGAGCACGCGCTCCGCAGTTACTATCTCGAGCCGCATGGGCATATTCTACACTCCTAGAGCAGCGTCGGCTGCGTCACTTGAGAGGCGGCGGGAACGCCGCCCCACTTCTCGATATGTACTGGCTTGCCAAGGCTCTTGCCCTTCTTGACCGCATCCGCTGTGCCTCCCCGCTCTCCGGGCTCTACCGCCCACAACTCCTCGGAGAGGGCCACTATGAGTCCGTTCCGCTCCATCGCCCGCCACGTCTGCCAGCGTTCGTCGGGAGCAAACATCGAGAGTGCAAGGAAGTTCTCTTCATCGGCAAGTTCCTGCAACTCCTTCACGACGCGGAACCACCTGATGCCCTCAGGCAGCACCGCTATCGTTCCACCTCCCGCAGAAAGCGCACCAGTATGCGCCTGGCGGTCGACGCCCTTCGCGTAGCCGCTGACGAGCACCTTCCCTTCAGAGGCAGTTCTGCGGCCGAAGTCGAATGCCCACTTCAACGCTTCTTCCGAGGCATCGCGCGAGCCGCATATCCCGAAGGCGTCGTGCCGCAACAAATCGCCGTTGCCAACAGCATAAAGGGTCGGGGGTGACTTCATCCCAGAGCGCACCCGCTCCGGGTAGTCGTCATCGGTGGGATGGATCGCAACGATTCCGCTCATGACCACCGCTCCTCGGACAAGTCTATGCCATATGAACCGTCAGGCTTGTACTGAATTCCCTTCATCGTCTTCGCGATGCACAGACCATACACCCGTCGGGCACCGACTTGCCGCAGTGCCTTCCCGAGTTCGCGCAACGTGTCTCCTGATTCGAGCGCATCGTCGATGGCAAGGACGTCGCCTGTAACTGGATGGTCGGCTTGGATGTTATCCCAGACATTGCCCTCGCCGTTTTTCTGAGCTCCATCCGGTTGTACTTTCCAAGAAGTTTCAACGACCTCCGCTCCTAGCTGACGGGCGAGGGCGCGAGCCCATCTGAGCGGCAGCAGATTCTCCCCTGACGAGTCTGAACTCGGGGGAGCCGTAACTGCTTTGACGGAACTCAACCGAGGATGGCGCGCGACGAACCTAGCAAGCTCTGCGGCGAGAGTTTTCTGTGCACCTCCCCGTACCTCAGGGGAGTCTTTCCAGTATTTGGCTTTCGACAGCAGGAACCCATAGTGTGCTTCAGTCAGCCCCGTGCGCGATTTGACTGTGTACGGCCCCAGTGCATAGCACTCGTCCAGTTGCGGCTTGAGCCCGACGATGACCTTCTTCTGCAGCAGATTAAGCAGATCCTGTGAGCACACACCATCTGAGAGATGTAGGACACCCGGCAACAGGCCGCCCGCATCTTCTACAGCTAGTGGCCGTCCGCGACCATCTGGTTCGCGGGTATAGTCGTGGAAACAAGCGCAGTAAGGCATGACCTCACTGTGCGGCGCGACTCGACGAACGCGCAACCACCGCGTGTCACACTAGCCCGCCGCCGCGCGCTCCTTCGAGCGCTCGACCACCTCGTCTATCGTCCCGGCCATGTAGAAGTCCTGCTCGGCAACATCGTCGTGCTTGCCCTCGAGGATCTCCTTGAAGCCGCGTACCGTCTCGGTAACGGGGACGTACCGGCCGTCTCGACCGGTGAACTGCTCCGCAACGAAGAACGGCTGCGAGAGGAACCGCTGGATGCGTCGCGCCCGGTTCACGGTCGTCTTGTCCTCGTCGGAGAGCTCCTCCATGCCGAGGATGGCGATGATGTCCTGCAGGTCCTTGTAGCGCTGCAGCACGGCCTGCACGCCGCGCGCCGTGTTGTAGTGGTCCTCACCCACGATGAGCGGGTCGAGGATCCGGGAGGACGACGTGAGGGGGTCGACGGCAGGGAAGAGGCCCTGCTCTGCGATGGAGCGCTCCAGCGCGACGACCGCGTCCAGGTGCCCGAAGCTCGTGGCCACACCGGGGTCGGTGTAGTCGTCGGCGGGCACGTAGATCGCTTGGAAGGAGGTGATGGAGCCCTTGTTGGTCGACGTGATGCGCTCCTGCAGGTCGCCCATCTCCGTGCCGAGCGTCGGCTGGTAGCCCACGGCGGACGGCATGCGGCCCAGCAGCGCGGAGACCTCCATGCCCGCGAGGATGTAGCGGTACAGGTTATCCACGAACAGGAGCACGTCCTGGTTCATGGTGTCGCGGAAGTACTCGGCCATGGTCAGGCCGGTCATCGCGATGCGCAGGCGCACGCCCGGCGGTTCGTTCATCTGGCCGAACACGAGCACCGTGTTCTTCAGCACTCCGGACTCCTGCATCTCATGCCAGAGGTCGTTCCCCTCACGCGAACGCTCGCCCACGCCAGCGAACACGGAGTAGCCGCTATGCTCCTCGGCGATATTGCGGATGAGCTCCTGGATGATGACCGTCTTGCCGACGCCCGCGCCGCCGTACGCGCCGACCTTTCCACCCTTGGTGAACGGGCAGATGAGGTCCAGCGCCTTGACGCCGGTCTCGAGCACCTCGGTCGTCATGCTCTGCTCTTCGTATGCGGGAGGGTCGCGGTGGATCGGCCAGAACTCCTTGGCGTCGACTGCGCCGAGGTCGTCCAGCGCGTCGCCGGTGACGTTGAACAGCCGGCCGAGGCTCGGCTCACCGACGGGGACGGCGATGGGCTGGCCCGTGTCCGTGGCGACAGCGCCGCGCGTGAGGCCCTCCGTGGGGCCGAGCGCGAGGCAGCGCACCCAGCTGTTGCCCACCTGCTGTTCGACCTCGAGAACGAGCTTCTCGCCTGCGAGGTCGAGGTCCAGCGCATTGAAGATGCTGGGCAACTGGTCCGGCGGGAACTCCACGTCCACGACCGTCCCGATCACCTGTACGACTCTTCCTTCGGCTCCTGCGGCCATCTCCGCTCCTCCTGACGCCCTACCCTTCGAGGGCGGCGGCGCCGCCGACCAGGTCGAGCAGCTCCGCGGTAATCATGTTCTGACGGGCCTTGTTCAACTCCAGCGTGAGCGAGTCCATCATGTCTTCCGCCGCCTCGGTCGCGTTACGCATCGCGACCATGCGCGCGGACTGCTCGCTTGCGCTGTTCTCCAGGAACGCCTGGTAGACCTGCATCTCGAAGAAACGCGGTAGCAGCGCGCCGAGCACTATGCCCGCGTCCGGTTCGTAGATGTAGTCCGTTGCCTTGGCGGACTCGTCCTCCAGACCCTCGGCGGCTATCGGCAGCAACTGCCGCACCATCGGCTGCTGGGTGAGCGTGTTCACGTACCGCGTGTAGGCGATGTGCACCTCGTCCACGTCGCCAGAGGTGTACATCTGCTGCACCAGGTGCGTCACGGCGAGGGTGTCGGCCATCGTCGGCCTGTCGGTTATGTCCGTGAACGAGGCCCTGAGATCAGCTCCTGCGCGCACCATGAAGTCGCGCACCTTCTTGCCCACCGTTATGACTGCCACGGGATGCTGCTGTTGCTGAGCACGCAGGAACTCGCCCGATGCGCGGGAGAGGTTGCCCGGCATGCCGCCCGCGAGCCCACGGTCCGGCGATATCGCGAGCAGCAGCACGTTGTTCACCACCGGCCTGCGCTCCAGCAGCGGATGCGAGATGTCCGGATCCACAGCGCCCGCTCCAACGAGCCCGCCGAGCACCTCGCGCAGCTTCTCCGCATACGGGCGCGAGGCGGTCGTGGCCTCCTGCGCGCGCCGCATCTTGGACGCGGCGACCATCTGCATGGCGCGCGTGACCCTTGCGGTGTTGCGGACGCTCCTGATGCGCCCGCGTATCTGTCTGACGCTCGGCAACCCGGTCTCCTAGAACGTGGCCTTGAAGGAGGCTATCGCCTCTTTCAGCGACTCTTCGACCGCCTCGTCTATGTCCTTCTTCTCCTGGATCGCGCTCATCAACTCAGGCTTGGAGGTCTCCAGGTAGCCGATGAAGCGCTCTTCGAACTCCCGCACGCGGTCCACCGGCACGTCGTCCATGTGGCCGTTCACCGCGGCGTACATGGAGCAGACCTGCTGGGGAAGGCTCTGCGGGCGGTACTGCGGCTGTTTCAGCAGCTCCGTGAGCCGCTGACCGCGCTCCAGCTGCGCACGCGTCGCCGCGTCGAGGTCGGACGCGCCGAACTGCGCGAAGCTGGCGAGCGCGCGGTACTGCGCGAGCTCCAGCCGCATGCGACCGGCAACGCGCCGCATCGCTCGTGTCTGGGCCGAGCTGCCCACCCGGCTCACGGAGAGGCCTGCGTTCACCGCCGGGCGGATACCGCTGTTGAACAGGTCCGCCTCCAGGTAGATCTGGCCATCCGTGATGGAGATGACGTTCGTGGGGATGTAGGCGGACACGTCGCCCGCCTGCGTCTCGATGATGGGCAGCGCCGTCAGCGAGCCGCCGCCGTGTGCGTCGTCGAGGCGTGCCGCACGCTCGAGCAGCCTGCTGTGCAGGTAGAAGACGTCGCCGGGGTACGCCTCGCGGCCCGGAGGGCGGCGGAGCAGCAGCGACATCTGGCGGTACGCCCAGGCGTGCTTCGTCAGGTCGTCGTAGATGATGAGCGCCTCCCGGCCGCTCGCCATGAACTCCTCGCCGATGGCGCAGCCGGCATACGGAGCGAGGTACTGCAGCGGCGCCGGGTCGGACGCGTTGGCCGCCACGATGACCGTGTGCTCCATCGCGCCGTACTCTTCGAGCGTCGCCTGGATCGAGGCGACCTTGCTCTGCTTCTGGCCCACGGCCACGTAGATGCAGATGAGGTCCTCGCCCTTCTGGTTGATGATCGTGTCGATGGCGATGGCGGTCTTGCCCGTGAAGCGGTCGCCGATGATCAGCTCACGCTGGCCGCGGCCGATGGGGATCATGCCGTCGATGGACTTGATGCCTGTCTGCACTGGCCTGTTGACCGACTGCCGCACCACGACGTTCGGGGCGACGATCTCGATGGGGCGGATGCCGTCCGTCTGCACGACGCCCCTGCCGTCCAGCGGTTCGCCCAGCGGGTTCACCACACGACCCAGGAGCGCGTCGCCGACGGGGACCCGGGCAATCTCGCCGGTCGCCTTGACCAGGTCTCCTTCCTTCACGCCCACGTCCGGGCCCATCACCGCCGCGCCGACCAGGTCTTCCTCCAGGTTCAGCGCCAGCCCGGCGAGGCCGCTCGGGAACTCCAGCAGCTCGCCGAACCCCACTTTGCTCAGGCCGTGGATGGTGGCGATACCGTCTCCAACCTCTACGACGGTCCCCACCTCGGTGAGGGTAGTCTCGCCGCCGAACTCCTCGATCTGCCGCTTCAGTACGGCAGCGATGTCCTGTCCGCGAGTCGTCATGCCCGCTCCTCCGTTTCGCTTGCCGTGCGGGGGAGGCCCTGCCGTTCCAGGTTCTGCCGCAGACCGTTCAGGCGGGAGCGCACGCTCCCATCGATGATCTGGTCTCCCACACGCACGACGATTCCGCCGATGATGTCCGTATCCTCCTGGACGTCGAGGACGACCTCTTTGTCCAGCATCGCTCCGAGCGAGGCCGTCAGCGTGCTCCGCTGCTCGGCCGATATGGGCACGGCGCTCGTCACCGAGGCCTGTACCCGCCCGAGACTCTCGTTCAGCAGGCGTCCGTACTCGCTGACGACCGCGCCGAACGAGCCCACCGCCTGCCGCTGCACGAGCAGTCCCACTAAGTTCTGCACCAGTGGGTCCGCTCCCGCAGCCAGTTGCGTCGCCGCGTCCGCCTTGCGCGCCGACGGTATGCGCGGTTCGTTGAAGAACAGCGCCGCCGACGGGTCGGCCAGCCCCTGGGCTATGCCGGAGAGGCTGTCCAGCCAGGCTTCCTGCTTCCCCTCAACCTCGGCCAGGGAGAAGAGCGCCTGCGCGTAGCGCTTCGCTATGGGCGCTTTCGCCATCCCGCGCTCCTAGTTCCGCCCTGAGCGGGCGTCCCCCTCCGCGAGCACCTCATCTATCAGATCGCGGTGCGCGTCGGGGTCCAGTGAACGGTGGATGATGCGCTCGGCGGCCGTAACCGCAAGGGCTGCGAACTCGGAGCGCACCTGCTCGAGGGCAGCGTCGCGCTCCTGCCGTATCTCCTCGCGGGCGCGCTCGACCAACTGCGCCGCCTCGGCTCGCGCCTGCGTCGCCTGCTGTTCGCGGTAGCGTTCCGCGGCCTCGCGCGCTTCAGCGAGCACGCGCTGGCCTTCCTCGCGTCCCTCCAGCAGGGTGCGTTGCATCGACTCCTGCTGCTCCTGGGCCTCCTGCCGCACGCGGTCGGCCTCTTCCAGGCTATCCCGGATCCTGCCGGACCGGGCGTCGAGCACTCCCAGGATGCGCTTGTACGCAAGGGTGTAGAGGAGCGCCACCAGCAGGCCGAACGTGACCAGGTAGGCCAGCAGGCTCCACGGGTCTATGCCCAGCGCTCCTATGCCGGTTGCTTCTTCGGCTAGTCTTGGTGCTGCCAGCACGTCGCCCGCCTCCTCATATGCGTTACGTTGCTCACGCCGCGCCGCTTACGCAACGAAGATGAGCAGGATGGCCACCACAAGGCCGTAGATGCCGATGGCCTCCGTGAACGCCAGCGCCAGGATCATGTTCGGCGCGATCGCGTCGCGGGCCTCGGGGTTCCTGCCGAGGGCGTTCATCGCGCCGCTGCCCAGGATACCCAGGCCCACGCCTGCGCCGGCCATGCCCAGCCCGGCCAGGCCCACGGCGAGGAACTTGCCCATCTCTCCGTACTCGTTCATTCCCCAAACCTCCTTGGTCTTCAGGCGGCGCGTCCCGCGTTCCGCCTTCTCTGCCCGCACGGTGGCGGGTCTAGTGCTGTCCGGCCTCTGCATGCTCCTCGTGGTGACCCTCGTGCGGGGCCACTGCAAGCACCGTGAACACGAGCGTCAGGCCCATGAACACCAGCGCCTGCACGCCCCCGACCAGTATCTCCAGCCCGTAGAAGATGATGGGCGTGACGAAGAAGGTCAGGAACGTCATCATGAACAGGACGATCTCCCCGGCGAGCATGTTGCCGAAGAGACGGAACGTGAAGCTGATGATGCGGATGAAGTGGCTGATGAGCTCCAGTAGCCCGATGAACGTCTGCACCGGGTTCCCGAACCGGAAGAACTCCCGGAGATACCCGAACCGGTGGACACGAAAGCCCCACACCTCGATGAACACGAACGCGATGAGCGCGAGCGCGAGCGGCATGTTGATGTCCGTGCCCGCGCTCCGCAGCAGGTGCGTCGTGACGTGGTCGGCGCCCTCTGCCTTGAAGCCCACCGTGGGGTAGATCGGCAGCAGCGCCATCCACGCGTTGAATGCGACGAACACGAAGATCGTCGCGAGGAGTGGGAAGAAGCGCCGGGCATAGCGCTCTCCCGCCATGCCCCTGATGAAGCCGTAGAGGGCCTCCACGAGCATCTCCAGGAGGCCCTGCAGGCGTCCCGGCACCATGGCCATGCGGCGCGAGCCCAGCCCGAACAGGAGCAGGATGACGATGCAGGTGAGCCAGGCGGAAAGGAGCGTATTGGTAACGGTGAAGGCACCGATAGTGAATATCTTCTGTGGCGCGAGGTGCACCGCCGGAGCGTCGATCAGGCGCTCGAAGCCCAGGAGCTTGGCGCCTATCGGGCCGAGCGCCAGGCCGAGCAGGGCCAGCGCGAGGACCGGCAACAGGATCAATCGACTCTTCACTATCCGTCAGCCTCTTCGTCCCGGCCGCTGTCACTGCTGCCGGTGAGGTAACCCGACGCCATCCGGTAGACCCCGTAGAACGCGAGGACGACCCCGAAGAGGAGGCCCCCAAGGAGGAAGAGAGGCGAGGTCCCCGCTCTGCCGTCGAGCCACACCCCCGCCAGCGTGGGGAGAACTATCGCCGTGGCGATGTACCAGCCAAGGCCGGTGAACTGGGCAACTGAAACCCACCACGAACGGCGTTTCATACGCTGAACAGGAGCTGCGTGAATCCTATCACAATACGCCGCGCAAGCAAAGCGAACCACCCTTGTCAACTCCCCTCTCCCAATGGTGGGAGAGGGCCCGGAGGTGAGGGTTGGGGAGGAGGCCCCTACTGCGTTTCGCCGGGCTTTCCGAGGTCCTCCAGTCCCGGCAGGTCCTCCAGGAACTCCGAGAACGCGGAGAGCTTCTCCATCTCCTCCTCGGTGACCCCCTGCCTCGCCGGACGCGGCCTGCGGCGCGGCGAGCTCTCGCCGCCTTCCTCCTCGACACTGCCGTCTACGACCACGCCCGCGCGCGCGAGCACGACTTCCTCGACGTAGATCGGCACTTTGGAGCGAACGTCGGCTGTGTCGCCGTCTTCACGGCGCGCGAACTCCTCGGCCTCCTGCAGCGACGAGAACCAGTGCTCCTCGCCGTCTTTCCCACGCACGATCTGCCCACCGCGCACGGCGACCGCTATCGCGTCGCTCGGGCGGCAGTCGATCTCCGACTCCGATCCGTCCGCAAGCGTCAGCACGAGCTTGGCGAAGAAGGTGTCGTTCTCGAGGTCACAGACGACGACGTGCTTGATGGAGGCCCCGAGCGACGAGATAACGGAGCCCAGCAGGTCGTGCGTCAGGGGACGCGCCGCCGTGACGTCCTGCAGCTTCAGCGCGATGGCGTCCGCCTCCGGCGAGCCGATACGTATCGGCAGGTAGCGGTCGCTCTCCCGCTCTTTCAGGATGACGACGCGCTGATAGTTCATCAGGCTGACGCGGATACTGTCGATGAGCATCTCTTGCATGGCACACCTTCCGGCGGTCATTCTAGGAACACCACGCGCAAACGGTCAACGCACCCCCCCTGAATCCCTTCTCTCTGCAGGGAGAGGATGAGGGAGAGGGTGCTCCGGTTCTGGGTGGGCAGTGGGAGCCTTGTCATTCCGAGCGGAGCCGAGGAGACCTCTCGGGCAACAGGGAGTGCAGAGGGGCGAAGCCCCTTTTGCCGGGGGCGTGGGGTGCCTCCAGCGC
Organism: Dehalococcoidia bacterium; assembly: GCA_965220225.1. Taxonomy (GTDB): domain Bacteria; phylum Chloroflexota; class Dehalococcoidia; order Lucifugimonadales; family Australimonadaceae; genus Bin16. Next base: position 511,119 of record OZ244813.1, read on the forward strand.
ACCGGGGGGGAGGGTTGCCTACAGCATCGCGGCGGTGGGCTGCAGCACCACCACCTGCGTGTCTTCCGGCAGGTTCGCGCGCGTCACGGTCAGGCGCTGTTGCGCCTCCGGCTCGCGGACCCCCAACTCATTCAGGAACGGCTTCAACTCGCGCAGCGGATGCTTGTTCCCGCTGTGCGCGTACAGCATCGGGATGATGATGCGGGGCTCGACGTTCCGCACGATCTCCACCACGTCCGCCGCCGAGAGCCCGGTATCGCTCCCCACCGGCGCCATCAGCACGTGCGGCGACCCCAGCGCGTCTACCTCCCGGTTCGTGAGCAGACGGTCCGGGTTGCCGAGGTGACAGAACGCGAGGCCCTCCGCCTGCGCGGTGAACACCGTGTTCCACTGCTGCGGCTCGCCCTCCTGCGTGCGGCGAGTCGTGCGGAGGCCGCGCAGATGCATCCCTGCGGCCTCGTATTCGCCTGGGCCGTCGAGCGCTATCGGCTCGCCCGACACCGCGCCGAGCGCAGAATGGAGCGGATCGCTGCTGCTCTGCGTCACGAGGTCGGCCTGCGCCTGCGGGATGCGTAGTCCCAACTCCGGTGGGAACGGGTCCATGACGAGCGTCTTGTTGCCGGTGCGTACGCGGAACGCCGCGTGGCCTATCCAGGTGATCTCCAACCTAACGCTCCTTGCGCCCTACGAGCGCCCACGCGCCCGGCAGCGCCACCGAGGCCACATACAGCTTCGTGAGGTCGCCCACGACGAACGGCCACAGTCCCCACTGCAGCGTGTCCGGGACGACGCTCGCTCCGGACGTCCAGCCGTTGTCCACGGCCCAGTAGCCGAGCCACAGCAGCCCCGGCACGTAGAGGATGACGTTGCCCGCGAGCATCGCCAGCAGCACGCGCCAGCTGCGGTCCCAGCCGCGCTCCGCCAGCCGTCCGACGACCCACGCCGCGCCGATGAAGCCGACGATGTAGCCGCCACTGCTCAGGTTCCAGACGAAGTCGGCGCTGCCCGACCACGGGAAGATGAAGTGGAGCACCGTCCCCTCGCCGAGCGACGGGGCGAACACGGGGAGGCCCACCATGCCGACGAGCATGTAGAGCGCGAGGCTTGCGGCGCCGCGGTTCGCGCCGAGCGCACCGCCCGTGAGCAGCACCGCGAGCGTCTGCCCCGTGATGGGGACCGGCGTGAACGGCAGCTTCACTGCGATCTGCGCGAACAGCGCTACGAGCACCGCGAAGCCGACCACGAGCGCTGCGTCGCGCAGCAGCCCTTTGCCGGGGAGTATCCAATCGATGAGGGGGAGACGTGCTTCCGTTGTCTGCATACGGGAAGTATACAGGATGGCGCGCCTACGACCGCCGACGGCGCAGCGCGACGACGCCTACGCCAACGATGGCGAGGACGCCGACCGCGACTACGAGCGCCACGATGATCGCGCCGGCGCCGCCGCCCGAGTCGTCGGCGGGGGGGGGCGCGGCGGGGACGGGCGTGGGGGTCGGCGGCACGGGCGTTGCGGTCGGCGGCACGGGGGTCGCCGTGGGGGCCGGGGTTGGCGTGGCGGTGGGGGTTGGCGTGGGTGTGGGCGGGGGTGGGACGACGAGGATCTCGCCGGTGGGCGGCGGGAGGTGACCGCAGGGCGCGTCGGTGCGCGGCTCCGAGCCCGCGCCGAAGCGCAGCTCGACGCTCTCGATGAAGCAGGGCTCGGACATGTGGGCGAAGGGGTACGTGAGGCCGGCCTGGTACTCGCCGTTCAGGTGGAAGGTGACGGGCTCGCCGACGTACTCGTAGCGCGGGGGGTCGCCGATGAGGGTGCCGGGCGGGCCGACGAGGAGGCAGCCGGCGTCGGTGGCGCAGTCGAAGGCGCCGTTGCGGATGGGGATGCGGGTCTCGCGTTCCCAGTCGCCGACGCGGACGACGAGCTCGCCTTCGGCGACGGGGGCGCCGTCGAGGGTGGCGGTGCCTTCGAGGTAGACGACGGGGAACGGGGGGATGCTCTGCTGGCGGTCGGCGTCGCCGTTGCCGTCCTGGGCGAGGGCGGCGAGGGGCGGGACGAGGAGGAGCGCCGCAACGAGCGCTGCGGCGGTCGTGAGAAGCGTGCGGAGGGAGGGAACGGGGAAGCGGTGGAAGCGAGGCATAGCCGGATTCTATGGGAGCGGCCGTGCCGTTGTCATGCGGGTTCGGGGGCGAACCTCGTCATTCAATCCCTGTCAGCCGCATCGTTCTGCATCGTTGCGGCCCATCCACTCGTGGTCCGGCGGGGTCGAAAGCCCCCGCCGGAATACCGGCGGGGGCTTTGCTGCGTACCCTTGCTGTGCGCGTCCGTGTTACGGGACGAGCGTGCTCGGCTCGGGCGACCAGACCCAGTAGCCGTTGCCGTTCAGGATCTCCTGAACATCAATCATGGTGTCACCAGTCGAGTCACTGGGGTCGGGCACCTGCGCCGTAGCGCCCGGAGTCGTCTTGACCCAGAGGCTCGCGGTGGTGTCGTACGTGTACGCCACCTTCCACGGGATGCTGCTGAAGTAGTTGTCAGCCTCGTCACCGTTGTCGCCTGCCGTGCCCGGGGCCTCACCCTCGGCGTTCTGGAAGATGTCCAGCACACCGAGCAGGTTCCAGCCCGCCGTCACCGGCACCGTCGGGAGCGTCCCGGCCGGGTCGGCTTCGGACAGCATCGTCTCGATGCTCTCGAACGTCCGGGCGTGGACCCAGTAGCCGAAGCCGCCTTCGATCGTCTCCAGCCGACCGCGCCACGTCCCGTCGTCCTGCTGGATCGCGGTGACCCAGTCGCCGTCCTGGTAGCCCAGCACCGGCGTGATGTACTGGTTGCCCTCCAGCACGCTGCCGATCGCGGGGTCCACCGGGGTCGCCGGCAGCGACACCAGGTTCCAGCCCGGCCTCACTTCGATCTCGTACGGGTCACGCGGTTCCTTGCTGAACTTGAACGAACCTTCAATCTCGTTCCCGGCGTCGTCCGTCGCGGTGTAGGCCACCGTGTAGGAGCCGTCAACGAGGTCGCGCAGCACCAGCGAGAACTGGTTCTTGTCCACGCGCGCCAGGCTCGCCAGCACGTTGTCGCCGTTCAGCGTGATCTCCGTCACGTTCACGTTCCCGTGGGAGTCCTTGAACTCCGCGCCCGGTGTGGCGGTCACGCCTGCCGAGGCCGGGCGGCCGCACACGAAGTCAGCGGGGTCAGTTGAGTCGCAGGAGTTGTACTCCTTGGCCTCGTCCCTGAACTCGAGCTTGATGAACGGGTTGGCGCTCTCGGTCACCTTGCCGCTGTCGGCGCCCTGGCCGTCGCTGCGCGGCGTCACGAACTTGTTGCTGGCGTCGGCGAGCGCGTCGTCGATCTCGAGCAACAGGCCAGCGGAGTCCATCTTGCTGAGGTCCAGCTTGTTCCCTGCGGCAGGGTTGGCGGCATTCTGGTGCATGCCGGGGCTCCAACCGGCCGCCGCGCCGGAGTTGTCGTTCTCGTCCCTGGCCAGCACCACGACTCCGACCAGGCCGGAGAAGGCCCCGTCGCCGATGGCGGTGGACTTGTACTTCCTGGCCCAGTGGTTGTCGTCCTCCTGCTGCGTCAGCGAGGAGCCCATGTCGACTTCCGCGATCGTGTAGCCGTACCCGTCGCCGGCGCTGTTCAGCTCCGCAGTGGCCGTGACGAAGAACACGGTCGGGCGTCGGGCGACGTCCTCATCGGAGCGCACGTCTATCGTGAACGAGCCCTTGCTGTTCGCGACCGGGCGGTCGTCCATGGTGCCCGTGGCCGTCACGGTCAGGGTCGGCGCTATCCAGTCCTGCGCCTTCGAGAGCGTCTTCGCAGGGTTGGTGTTGCTTGCGAGGTCGAACACCGCCCCGCCGACGACCAGCACCGTCGGCTCCGCGTCGGACGCCAGGTCCTCGGCGAGCTCCAGGTAGATGCGGGAGCGCGGCTCGGTGATGTACTCATCCGCGATGTCCCTGCCGGGGTTCTCTTCGTTGTAGCGGTTGTAGTTGTCGAAAGTCGACTTGTTGTCGTCGTAGGACCGCTTCGCCGATACGTAGTTCTCATACGCCGTCCACGCAGCCCATGCCGGACACACGGTAGTGTCGACGGGGTCATCGGTTGTGTCAGCGTTGGTGCAGGACACGTAGGTAGTGTCTTCCCTGTTCGGGTTGGGGTCCGCAGGGCTGAGGTCGGTTCCGTCCAAGAACGTAGAACTCCAGCCTGACGGCGCGGCGATCGCTGGCGTACGCGTCGACGGGTCCGTCACCACTGTCGGCGGGTTGCCGGGGTTGGTGGGTGCGGGTCCGCTCGGCGGAGTCGTCGCCGGAGTCTCGCCGCGGTTGATGCGCGGCGCCTTGGTCGGGTGGATGAGGCCGACGATCGTGCTGCCGACGACCGTGATGTTGTTCGTGTCCACGTCGCCGAGTGCATCGCCGCCGAAGTCCAGCATGATGTAGGAGCGGTCAACGACCTCCTCGTTGTCCTCCGTGTCGTAGGAGATGCCGGTGCGGGCGAACTGCAGTTCGGGGTCTTCGTCGTCCACGCGGAAGACGTACGGCTGATCGCCGTTCGCCCTGTCGTCGGCGTCGGTCACCGTCTCGTTGCCCGCGCGGTCGAGGGCCACCACCTGGTAGAGGTAGTCGTCATCGCCCCGGCCCGCGCCGCTGGCGGTGAAGGAGTAGGCGACGCCCGCGCGGCTGGCCGCCGTCCGCCACGAGCCGGACGCGCTGATGTCGGTGTACGAAGCCCGGGTGACGGAACCGTCCATGGGGTTCTCCAGGACGTTCACGTCGATGTCCTGGGCTGCGCCGTTCACCGAGCTAAGCGTGGTGCCGGGGTCCTTGGAGAGCGGCTCGGACGCGAGGTTCGCGTCGCCGTCCGGGTTGATCTCCCGCAGGTCGCCGTCCGGAGAGGTGACCGGCTCGCCGTCGTGGCGGAGTCCGGAATCGTCGTCCCGTACCTCGAAAGCGAAGGTGAGGCGGCCGGGGCGGACGACTGCGTTGTCCTCGGGCGTGACGGCCGAGATGTCCGGGCCCTGGCCGTCGACCAGGAGTTGCACCTGGCCGGAGCCGCCGTCGGTCGTGACCGTCAGCCTGTCGCCGTGCCTCGCGAAGATCGTAGCAATCTCCTGCCGGTCTCCCGGCGCGGTGGTCGCGGGATGCTGCACGGGACCGTAGACCGCTGTCAGCGCCGCAGTCTCGCGAGCGACGACGTCCAGAACACCATCTCCGGGGGTTTGCCCGTTGGCGCTGCTGTCGTCGTTCGAGGGTGTGGCGGGGTCGCTGTCGTCGTCAACGTCGACGCGGCGCGTCTCGCGCTCGTCGTCGCACCAGGTCGGGCCGGCGTAGACCCTGCTGGGGTTCACTCCGTACGCAACGTTCGCCGTGTCGTCGCTGGTGTCAGTCGGGGTCCCTTCGTCGTCGGAGCCCGTGGCGCCCGACTCGACGACCTTGAAGAACGCCTGGAAGTTCCCGGCAGTGCCCGAGAGGGCAAGCTGGATCTTGATGGACTCGTTGGAGCGGTTGTTCTTCACCGTCGCGCTTACGCGGGGTATGCCGAACGTGGCTTCGTTATCGGGCGTCGTGTTCGTGTCGTCGGGCACGCAGTTCTCGGTCGCGTCGTTCGCGACGTTGATGAGCACCGTGTTGAAGGCGCCCACCTTGTTGGAGACGTAGAGCGTGTTCTTGAAGAACGTGTCCTGGGGGGAAGACGCAGGGGTCAGCAGCCAGGCGCTTTCGCCAGTCGCCGAGTGCGTTGCTGAACCCCTCACAGCCGGAGTGGGCAGGGGGCCCGGGACGAAGATGTCGTTGCCGTCCTCGTCGTCCTGGTTCCCGTCCACCATCTTCACGAGCTCCGCGTCCGCGATGTTCGCAAAGACACCAACGGTGATGTCAACGTTGTTCAGCTGGCCGTCGGTCTTCTGGTTCTCCTGGGCCAGGCTGGGCAAGACGATGAGCAGCGAGAGCGCCACTGTCATCAATGTCGCTATGAGCGGAATCTTGGTGAATCTCACTTCTACCCCCCTTATGGAGCTGTAGTCTTCGGTTTGGCGCTCTCTCCGAGAGCAGGGTGGTCCGTTCTTATCTCTTGGTCTTACCCCGCGGAGGCAGAAACCTCCGCGGGGATAGGGTCAGCCTATTTGGTTACGGGACCAGTGTGCCCGCCTTGATGCTCCAGACCCAGTAGCCCTTGCCGTTCTCGATACCGTCGTTCGCGCCGGTGGTGGGGATCAGCTTGTTCCACTGGTTGTTGGAGGTGTTGAAGGAGTAGGCGACCTTCCAGTCGATGTTGTCGAAGTAGTCGTCAGGGTCCGAGCCGCCGGATGGCGGATCGCCGGCCTCTGCCTGCTGCACGTCCACGACGCCGAGCAGGTTCCAGCCCTTGATGACCTTCGCCGTCGGGAGGACGGACGAGGTGTCCGTCTCCGGGATCAACGTCGAGATGGACTCGAAGGCGGTGGTCTGCACCCAGTAGCCGTAGCCGCCGACGATGTCGGTGAGGGTGCCGCGCCACGTGCCGCTGTCGTTGACCGCGGTCAGCCACGTGTCGTCCTGGTAGGCCAGCACGATGGAGGCCTCCATGGAGTCGCTCATCACCGCCTGGACGCTGGAGTCGAGCGGGGTGCCGGGCAGGGACACGAGGTTCCAGCCCGGGGTCAGGGAGAGCTCGTAGGGCTCCCGCGGCGCCTTGGTGAACTTGTAGCTGGCCGTCGTCTCGTTGCCGACGTCGTCGCGGCCTGTGACCTTCAGCTCGTACGAGCCGTTCGACAGGTCCTGCAGACCGACCGTGTACTTGTTGTTCGATACCGAGGAGACGCGGTCGGCGACGCTGTTGCCGTTCAGCGTGATGGACGCGATCTCCACCGCGCTGTGCGAGTCGCCCTTGAACGCCTGGCCGTACTCCTTGTCCTCGCCCTGACGGTCGCCGTCGGTGCTGAAGTCGACGGTGATGAACGGGCTGTTGCTCTCCGTCGTCTTCGTGTCCGTGCCGGTCTCGGGGGTGAGGGTGAAGGCCGGAGCGTCCGTGTCTTCGTTCGTGTCGATCTCCACCAACAGGCCTTCGGCCATGAGGTCCGCGACGTCGGCATCGTTACCCGGCATCGGGGACTTGTCGGCGCGGGCCCGCTCGTAGCCGGGGGTCGAGCCGACGTTGTCGTTGTCGTCCTCGCCTACGACGACCACCGCGTAGATGTCGTCGCTGCTGCCGATGTGGTTGGTGCGGTAGGTCTGCGACCAGGAGTTGTCCTCGGTGCCCGCAGACACGCGTTCGGCGGCGCGCGAGGCGCCAAGCACCACAACCTGATTGCCGTCGGAGTCCTTCACGAGGTCGCCGTTGTCATCCGTGGACGCCACGAGCGGGATGAAGTAGACCGTCGGCAGCCGGCGCAGTTCCTCGTCGGAGGTGATCGTCACCGAAACCTCGCCGTTGTGGCGGACGACCGGCCGGCCGGTCACCGGCGTGCTCATGGAGACGGAGAGGGTGGGCGCGATGAAGTCCTGCGCCGTCACCTCGTCCTGGTTGCTGGGGTTGCCCGCGAGGTCGTTCACCGCGCCTCCGAACATGGAGACCAGCGGCTTCGCGTCGGGAGCGAGCGGCTCGGCCAGCTGCAGGTAGACGCGGGAGAGCGGGTTCCTGTCGAACCCACAGGTGTTGTCTACGTCGACCGGGTAGTCGGTCTTCTTCGGCGGGGTGTTCTTGCAGACCACCTTGGAGGCGGGCTGCACGAAACCGGTCACCGCGACGCCATCGACCAGGAACTTGTCGACGTCGACGTTCATGACCGAGTCGAAACTGCCGTCCCTCTCCTCGAAGATGACCGCGATGGAGGAGCTGTCCGCGATCTCCCGGCCCTTGTCGAGGTCGTAGGAGATGCCGGTGCGGGCGCTCCGGAATTCGGGGTTGGAGACGTCCACGATGAGCACGAAGGGCTGGGGCCCGCTCTCGTCGGAGTCGGAGTCGGTCTGCGTCTTGTTGCCCGCGCGGTCGGTCGCGCTCAGGTACCAGTCGTGGGAACCCTCGGTCACGCTGGTGATGGCCATGTCCAGGTCGTAGGAGACGCCGGGCCTGCTGCCGCGCTGTCCCCAGCCGCTGGTGCCCGCACTGCTCTTCTCGTCGCCGCTGAACATCACGTTGATGTCGCGGGACGTGCCGTTGCCGCCTTCCACCGCCCGGGGCTCGCCCGTGGTGAAGTTGTCGTCGTCCCAGTTGAAGGCGCGGGCGTCGCTGTCGCCTTCCGTGTAGTCGAGCTCGCCGTCGTGCGCGAGACCGGAGTCGCCGTCAGTCACGGCGAAGCGGATCTTGACGGTCTGCGAGCCGAGATGCATGTTGTGGGACGGGGAGATCTCGGAGAACTCCGGCCCTTCGCCGTCGACCTTGATCGTGACGCTGCCGGTGACGCCCGCGACCGTGATGGTCAGCGTGTCGCCGTGCCGCGCCGAGATCCTGCCCGTCACGTCCAGCCCGGCGAGGTCCGTAAGAGTAGTGGTGGTGGGGTCACTCTGGATACACGTGCCTGCCCTGCTCTCACGGCCAGCCGGGATGACCTCGAAGGTCACCTCGTTGGTGTCGACGGTCCCGCCCTCGTCAAAGTCAGGCACCGCAACCTTGATGCTTCTGCCGTTGCGGTTGTTCTTGACCGTCGCCGTGGCGCAGCCCTGGCTCGGGTCGGCGACGTTGTTGTTATTGTCAGGGTCGTTGTCAGGGTCGACACCGGTTGCGTTGTTGACCCGGTCCGCCCCGACGGCCCTGACGCGCACCTGGTTGTAGGCACCGCCGGTACGGACGTCGTCATCGTTGTACGTGCCAGCATTCGAGACGTACAGGTTGCCGTTGAAGTACGACTCGGCCAGTCTCTCGTCGATGTTCGTCGTGGTGGTGTCGTCGGTGGCTACGTTGTTCAGCACGTCAACCTTCAGGCTGTCGCTGCTGGAGAGCGTGCCACGGGTGTCGTCGTAGCCCGAGGTCTGTGCGAGTCCCGGGAGAACGATGAGCAGCGAGAGCGCCACTGCCATCAATGTCGCTATGAGCGGAATCTTGGTGAATCTCACTTCTACCCCCCTTATGGAGCTGTAGTCTTGGGCTTGGCGCTCTCTCCGAGAGCAGGGTGGTCCGTTATTCGTCTGTGTCTGCGTGCGCGCAGCGTACTGCGCGGCATTGCAGGGATGCTATTGTCCAACGAGAGGCGCCGCCCTTGCAATAGGATGCACAAGGCAGTTCCGGCCAATCGCTCGTATATGTCCCTGCGTCAACACGCAAGGTTCTTTCTACCAGCGCAGGGCGCGTGTGTCAATGAGGATAGGGGGCGAGCCACGCTCCCTGTGAGGGCGTCGGGCCTGGCCCAAAGAGACGTAATTGTTCCCACCCACCCGCCCGGTATGTTTGTGGGGGACACCCCCACGCCGAACCGGGCACCCACGAGGGATGCCCCTACACCAGGCAGGCCGAGAGCGGGGGCGCTGGTCAGCGGGGTGTAGGGGCGGTTCGCGAACCGCCCCAACGTCAGGGCCGGGCGGGGCGGCCCGCCACACAGGGCACCCACGAGGGATGCCCCTACACCAGGCAGGCCGGGGGCGGCCCCACACCGCACCCCACCCCGCGTGCGCTGCCCGCGCACTCTGGTTTCCCGCCGGTGCGGGAATGACGGGGGCTGTGCCCCGCGTCACGGGGCGGGGGTGGGTTCCCGTTTCCACGGGAATGACGGAGGAAGGCACGGGAATGACGGGAGAAGAGGGAACGACGGAGGAGGTCCCGGGAGTGGCGGGAGTGGGGGGGCCGGTCCAGATGCCGAGGGAGGGGGGCTCCATGAAGGCGAGGGCGAGGGCGTCGGCCTTGTCGGGGGAGCGGAGGCCGCGCCTGCGCAGGGCGGACTTGCTCTCCATCCTGACCTGGCCGGAGCTGGTGACGTCGTAGCGGAGGCCGAGGAGCTGGCCGATGAGCTCTTCGTCGCGGGGGATGGCGATGAGGCCGTCGTTGAAGAGGCGTCGGAGCTCCCAGAAGATCTCGGCGCGCATGTTGGCGAAGCGTCCGGACTGGGGGGCCTTGCCGCCGAACTGGACGCCGTGGACGGGTACGCCGAGCTCGCGGAGGCGGTCGACGACGCCGGCGCCGAGGCCGCCCTCGTCGACGAAGACGGCGGGGACGTCGTGGTCGCGGACGATGACGGCGGCCTCGCCGGCGGTGCGCATGGTGTCGATGCGGGAGAAGGAGCGGAGGGCCTCGACGCGCCATCCCCTGCGGAGGCAGAGGGCGGTCTTGTCGGAGCCGAAGCGGGCGACGTCGACGCCGAGGCGGTAGGGGGAACCCTCACCCACACGCTGGCGCGTGTTGCCCTCTCCCAGAGGGCGAGGGGGATATGGGGCACCCTCACCCACGCGCTGAGGCGCGTTACCCTCTCCCAGAGGGCGAGGGGGGGCACCCTCACCCACGCGCTGAGGCGCGTTGCCCTCTCCCAGAGGGCGAGGGGTTTCAGGCAGGGAGGCCCCCGGTCCCCTCCCCTCTCCCCCTGGGAGAGGGTGCCACGCAGTGGCGGGTGAGGGTGTTCCGGCGGGAGGATCGGCTGCGGGGTCGCCCGGCCCCCTACCCTCTCCCTCGGGGAGAGGGTGCCACGCAGTGGCGGGTGAGGGTTCGCCTTGTTCCCATCTTTGGACGGCGGCTTCGATGGCGGAGCGGGAGAGGACGGAGTCGTCGAGGGCGTCGGGGAAGCGGGCGAGGACGGAGCCCTGGTAGAGGGGGTGGTCCTCCTGCCAGTCGATCTTGCGCTCGGCGATGTCTTCGTCGGTGGGCATGCCGGGGATGCCGCCGAACTCGCCGGTGAAGTTGGGGGTGTCGAAGGCGGAGATGGCGAGGCACTTGTAGAGCTCGCGCTTGGTGTGGTGGGAGTCGAAGAACTCGCCGGAGCGTGAGAAGGCGTTGCCGGTGAGGAGGACGCGCGTGGGGTTGAGGCGCTTGAGGGCCTCCATCTGGTCCTGTGGCATGGCGTGGGCCTCGGTGACGATGACGAGGAGCTCCGGGGAGTGGAAGCCCTGGAGGTTGTCGGCCTTGTTGGTGGAGAAGCCGATGGCGTAGCGGTCGTCGGCGATGTTCCAGTGCGAGCCGGTGACGCGGCCGCCGAGGGGTACGCGTGCGTTCTTGAAGGCGGTGCGGAGCTCGCGCCAGACGATCTCCTCGACCTGGCGCTGGGTGGGGCCGGTGACGACGACGACGGCGTGGAGGCGGGTTGCGAGCCACCAGAGGATGGCGCGGGCGGCGGCCCAGTCCTTGCCGGAGCCGTTGGCGCCGACGACGCTGACGCGGCGGAAGGCGCCGAGCAGCGCGAGCATCTCACGCTGTTTGGCGTAGGGTTTGTCGCCCAGCACTTCTTCGACGAAGCGGACGGGGTCGTCCCGGTATGCGTCGAGTACGTCGGTCACGTCGGTTTTCTCCTTTCGCAGGGCTACCCCTCACCCGCCCCTTCGGGGCACCCTCTCCCGGGGGGAGAGGGGGGAGGCGGGGCCGGGCCCTCACCCGCCGCTGGCGCGGCACCCCTCACCCGCCACTACGTGGCACCCTCTCCCAGAGGGCGAGGGGGGGGACGGGGCCTCTCCGAGTGCTTTTGTCCCTGCCTCTCCCAGTGGGAGAGGCCGCCGCGCGGCAGTGGGGCGGGTGAGGGTTAACAGAAAAAGCCCCCTGGTCTCAGGGGGCTCTGCGCCCTTTCCCGCGGCTCGTCCGCGAGGGTGGTCCGGGTCCTTCGGTTGGGTGTCGCCCTCACCGCGCGCTAAAGCGCGTGTCCCTCTCCCAGAGGGCGAGGGGGGCACAGGTGTCGCATTCCATGATGCGGCAGGGGGGCGCGACCGCGCAATGGGGCCGTGTCACAACCTCTCACCGCGCGCTAAAGCGCGTGCCCCTCTCCCAGGGGGCGAGGGGGGCAACCCTCACCCACACGCTGAAGCGCGTTACCCTCTCCCAGGGGGCGAGAGGGGCAACCCTCACCCACACGCTAAAGCGCGTTACCCTCTCCCAGGGGGCGAGGGGGGGACCCTCACCCACACGCTGAAGCGCGTTACCCTCTCCCAGGGGGCGAGGGGGGGCAACCCTCACCCACACGCTGAAGCGCGTTACCCTCTCCCAGGGGGCGAGGGGGATATGGGGGGCCCCGGTCCCCTACCCTCTCCCTTGGGGAGAGGGTGCCGCGCCAGCGGCGGGTGAGGGGGGGCGAGGGGGCGAAAGAAAGCCCCCTCCGTTGCCGGAGGGGGCTTCTGTGCTATCGGTGTCCTGTGCCCGTGGTTTACGGGACGAGGGTGCCGGGCTGACTGCTCCAGACCCAGTAGCCGGTGCCGTTCTTCACCACGGCGGCGTCCTGGCTGGGCAGGAGCTTCATCCACTGGTTCTGCTGGGTGTTGAAGCTGTAGGCCACGCGCCAAGCGGGCAGGCTCGTGAAGTACTGGTCCGCATCCGACTCCGTGTCGGCCTTCCGCTGCTCAGCGTCCACGACGCCCAGCAGGTTCCAGCCGGAGATGACCGGGACGGTCGGGAGGACGGAGGTCGGCAGGTTCGGCGGGATGACGGTCTCGATGTCCTCGACCACCGTCGTCCGCACCCAGTAGCCGTAGCCGCCCTGGATGTCGACCAGCGTGCCCTGCCAGCGACCGCTCTCGTTCTTGACGGCGGTTACCCACTCGCCGCCCTGGTAGCCGAGGACGGTGTCGGCCTTGAGGTCGGAGCCGATGACCTCGCCCACGGCAGGGTTGAACGGGTCGCCGGGGAGGGAGATGAGGTTCCATCCCGGGTTGAGGGTGATCGCGTAGGGCTTGCGCTCCAGCACCTCGAAATCGAACTCGATCGGGTCGTCGTACTCGTTGCCGACGTCGTCCATCGCGGAGTAGGAGAGGGTGTACTCGCCGATCGCGAGGCCGGTGACGGCAAGCACATACTGGGACGCCTTGACCCGGACGACCTCGGAGAGGCGGTCCTCACCGTTGAGGGTCAGGGACGTGATAGTGACGTCCGGGTGCGAGTCCGTGCCCTTCGAGTTGCCGTCGTCGTCGATCGCGACCTTATTGGCGCGGTTGGAGTCGGCGTCCTCGATGCCGTACTCGTTGGCTTCCTCGAAGTCGATCTGGATGTAGGGGTTCATGCTCTCCGTCTCGTTGGGCTCGCCGGAGGAGGTGGAGGGCAGCACCACGATCGTGGCGTTTTCAATCGCGTTGTCAATCTCAATGAGGAACCCGCCCGCGTCCAGCTTGCCGAAGTCGAGCTTCTCGGTGGCGTCCGGCTTGCCGTTGGCGTTGCCGTCCGACCAGCCGGGGCTGTTGCCGGGGTTGCCGGGGTTGGCGTCGTCCGTGGCGTTCACGAGCAGGGCCACGATCCGGTCGCCGGAGCTGCCGCCGGGGATGTCGGCGGAGTCCGCGTTGACCTTCTTCGTCCAGACGTTGTTGTCCTCTTCACTCATGGCGATGCCGTCACCGCCGGTTACGTCGAGGATGGTGAGTTCATCCGCCACGCCGCTCGTTATCGAGCCGGCCTGGAGGGTGGCGAAGAAGAGGCGCGGGAACTTGCTGAGGTCCTCGTCCGACTCGACGCGCACGGTGAAGGAGCCTTCGTCGTCCGTGGCGGCGCGACTGGAGGTCCCGCTGCTGCTGGAGATGCTGATGCTCACGCCCGGTGCGATCTTGTCGTCAGCCTTGATCTGCTGGGTGACGTTGTTGTTGCCCGCGATGTCCTTGAGGACGCCGCCGAGCAGCTGGATGGTCGGCGTCGCGTCGGAGGCGAGCGGCTCTGCCAACTGGAGGTAGACGCGCGCACGCGGCTCAAAGTCACACTTGCTGGCTGTCTTCACTTCAGCCGTTCCACGCATGTATTCGTTCACGCCGGTGGTAGCGACGTCATCGGGAACGGGCGCCACGAGGGCAGACCCGTCCTTGTCATCCGCGTCGAAGGCGGTGATGTTCTTGGCGTCTTCCTTCTCCTCCGTGCCGAGGTAGTAGTCGTCCTCGACGACGGCTGTTGCGACAGCAGGGGTAAGAGTAGCGTCCACGGCCTGGGAAACGATGCCGGTGTACGGGCCGCTCCGGACGATGTCGTTCTTGCAGATCCCCTTCTCGGTCGGGACTACGACGCCTATGACCGTGCTGCCCGAGACCGTGAAGTCGCCAGGGTCGACGGTGGAGACGTCGATACGGTCCTCGCTGCCGTCATTCTCGTTCGAGAAGTTGAGCGCGATCCAGGAGCGGTCCTTGATCTCGCCCTTGCCGGGCTTGTAGGAGATGCCGGTGCGCGCCGAGGAGACCTCGGGGTCGTCGTCGTCGATGGTGAAGGAGAAGGGCTCGTTCTCGGAGGTCTCCTCGTCGCCGTCGGTGGTGAAGGAGTTGCCGACGCGGTCCTTGACCGTCACCTGCCAGTAGTACTTGCCGAAGGTGTTGCCGATGAGGCGCATGTCCAGCGCGTACTCGACACCCTTCCTGTTCTGCGTCCACGCGTTGCTGCCGTAGGAAGAGGACTCGTCGGAGTCTTCGAAGTTGACGTAGATGCCGGTGTGGGCGGGGTTATCGATCGGGTTGTTGGGGTCTACGGGGTCCACCACCGGAGTGCCGCCAACGCCGTCGAGGTACGCCGGCACGCCTGTGTCGTCATCGGCGAAGTAGACCTTGATGTCCATGGTCCTGCCGTCGCCTTCGTTGACGCCGGTTGTAGTGGCGTCGTCCGCGCTGGTGATGGGCTCGTCGAAGCGCTGGTCACCGTCGCCGTTGTGCGGCTGCAGGTCCGCGTCGGTGCTGCTGCCGGACTCGCCGTCGTAGCGGATGCCGGAGCCGTCGTCGCTGACGGTGAAGCCGAGGTCGACGCTGCCCTTGTTGGTGACGCTGCCGCCCGCGGGGGTGACGTCCTCAACCTCGGGGTCGTCGCCGTCGACGATGAGGTCGACGGAACCGGCGACGCCGACGACGGAGACGGTGAGCGTGTCGCCGTCGCGCGCGGGGATGACCGCGGCGCTGGCGCGCGTCCAGCCGTCCTCAGGGTCAGCAAAGGGAGGGGTTGCGCCCTCGTTGGCTGTTTGTTCGGCTGAGTCCTCGTACTTCTCGGGATCGCCGTGGTCGGGCAGCGTAACAGCGAGTGCAGGTGCACCGGTGGGGAGTTGACAGAGGGCGTTGTGCGCCTCGATGGAGTCTTCCTGGTCCCAGACGGCGACGATAGCCTGGAAGATGCTCTTCCCGGCGGCGGCGCCTGTGCCGTCAGTGCCCGTGTCGACGAGGTAGGCAGTTACCGAGGTGCCGCTGCGGTTGTTCTTGATCGTCGCCTTAGCTGCGGTGGTGCCAGTCGCACACGGCTCCACGCCGTTGGCGGCATTGGTGTCGTCCGTATTCGCAGCAGCGACCGTGTCCTCGACCGCGGCGGAGATGAGGATGGTGTTGTAGGCGTCCGTCTGGTTGGAGATGTAGAGGTCGCCGTTGAAGAAGGTGTCCCGCGCGTTGAAGGTGTTCGCGCGGAAGGCCGTGCCTATAGCCGTCAAGGTCGTGGTGGAGTCGAGGTCGTCAACGTTGTCGGCGACGCGGACGTCGAGCCACGAGCCGACGGACTCCCGGCCGTCGGTGCGGTCACCGCTGATCTGAGCCAGCGTCGGGAGAACGATGAGCAGCGAGAGCGCCACTGCCATCAATGTCGCTATGAGCGGAATCTTCGTGAATCTCACTTCTACCCCCCTTGTGGAGCTGTAGTCTTGGGCTTGGCGCTCTCTCCGAGAGCAGGGTGGTCCGTTATTCGTCTGTGTCTGCCAGTCGTCGCGCCGCGAGTTCCGGCGCTGCGCAGCATGGCAGGGATGCTATTGTCCAACGACAGGCGCCGCCCTTGCAATAGGATGCAAAGGGCAGTTCCGGCCAATCGCTCGTATATGTCCCTGCGTCAACACGCAAGGTTCTTTCTACCAGCGTACAGCGGGATGTGTCAATGCAGGGAGGGCGCAAAGAACAGCCCTCACCCGCCGCCGGCGCGGCACCCTCTCCCAGAGGGCGAGGGGAGCAGGGCGGGCGCGCCCTCACCCGCCGCCGGCGCGGCACCCTCTCCCAAGGGGCGAGGGGAGCAAGGCGGGCGCGCCCTCACCCGCCGCCGGCGCGGCACCCTCTCCCAGAGGGCGAGGGAAGCAAGGTGGGCGATTGACAGTGTGGGGCGGGCGTCCCTAGAATCGGTTCGTGCCAGCGACGACGCCGCGACGGGAAACGGTGGCGAGCCACCTGCGGCGTAGTGTCCCCTCTTTCGCGGCGCGTTCCAGGAGTGCCCTCACCCCAGCCCTCTCCCGCCATCGGGAGAGGGAGCAGTTGCGCCCGTGCGGCGTTGGGCACCCACGAGGGATGCCCCTACACCAGGCCCGGATGCCCCACCGCGCCCCGCCCCGCAGGGCCCTCACCCTAACCCTCTCCCCCAGGAGAGGGGATAGTCGGGTGGTGGGGGCATGACGAAGTACATCTTCGTGACGGGTGGCGTGGTGAGCTCGATCGGGAAGGGGATCTGCGCGGCGGCGATCGGGCGCATCCTGAAGAGTCGCGGGTTGACGGTCGCGGTGCAGAAGCTCGACCCGTACCTGAACGTCGACCCGGGGACGATGTCGCCGTACCAGCACGGCGAGGTGTTCGTGACTCGGGACGGCTGCGAGACGGACCTCGACCTGGGGCACTACGAGCGTTTCATCGACATCGAGCTGACGCACAACTCGAACATCACGGCAGGCCAGGTGTACACGCAATTGCTCGGAGAGGAGCGTCGCGGGGTCCACCTCGGGGGCACGATCCAGACGGTGCCGCACGTGACGAACGTGATCAAGGAGTTCATGCTTCGCGCGCAGGGCGAGGCGGACGTCGTGCTGGTCGAGGTCGGGGGTACGGTCGGGGACATCGAGGGTCAGCCGTTCCTCGAGGCGATCCGTCAGATGCGGATGGCGGTCGGGCGCGACGATACGTTCTACGTGCACGTCACGCTTCTGCCGTACATCGGTGCGACGGGGGAGCTCAAGACGAAGCCGACGCAGCACTCCGTTAAAGAGCTACGCGCGATCGGGATCCAGCCGGACGCGATCATCTGTCGGTCGGACCATCCGATCCCCCATTCAATTAAGGAAAAGATAGCGCTCTTCTGCGACGTCGCTCCGGACGCGGTCATCCCGATGGAGACGCTGAACAACATCTACGAGGCGCCGCTGGTGCTGGAGCGCGAAGGCGTCGGGCACATCCTGCTGCGCGAGCTCGGGCTCACGACGCCCAACGGTCCCGGGCTGTCGCGGTGGGAGGCGATGACGGAGCGGATGGCGAACCCGCACGGGCCGCTGCCGATCGCGGTCGTGGGGAAGTACGCGGACCTTCCGGACGCGTACCTGTCGGTGCGCGAGGCGCTGCGTCACGCGTCGCTGTTCCACGATCGTGACGTGAGCATCGACTGGGTGCGCTCGGAGGACATCGAGCGCGACGGGCCGGACGCGTGGCTGAGTCACACGCTGGGGATCGTCGTTCCGGGCGGCTTCGGGAGCCGTGGCATCGAGGGGATGATCCAAGCGGTACGCTACGCGCGCGAGCGTCAATTGCCGTACCTCGGGCTGTGCCTCGGGATGCAGGTGATGGTGATCGAGCACGCACGGAACGTGCTCGGGCTCGCGGGGGCGAACTCGACGGAGTTCGATCCGGAGACGCCGGACCCGGTCATCGACCTGATGCTCGACCAGCGGAGCGTCAATGACATGGGCGGGACGATGCGGCTGGGCAACTATCCATGTGCGCTCGCGCACGGGACGAAGGCGGCCAAGGCGTACGGCGTGCCGGAGGTGAACGAGCGTCACCGGCACCGCTTCGAGTTCAACAACGCGTACCGGGAGCCGCTCTACGAGGCGGGGCTGCTGGCGTCGGGCCTGTCGCCGGACGGCACGCTCGTCGAGATCGTCGAGGCGGAGCGTCATCCGTTCATGGTCGGGGTGCAGTTCCACCCGGAGTTCCGGTCGCGCCCGGAGCAGCCGCACCCACTGTTCCGCGAGTTCACAGCCGCCGCGACGCACGTCCTCCGGGAGGGCGCGCAGCCGGAGCTTCCGATCCCGTAGGGGCACGAAAATTGGCGTCGCTCATGTGACGCGCAGGGGTTGCACATGCCCCAGCAACGCAGGTAAACTGGGACAGTCAAGCATCGTTCGGATGCATCCTGCTTCGCGCTCAGTCCCCTCGGAACCCGCCAGGCAGCACAACCCCATCTACGGCCCATACATCACTCACCACTATGCATAATCCCTTTTGCGCAAGGTGCGCGAGTGCGCACACGCGCATCGCATAACAGCGGAGAAGGCGCTCCATGAACCTCGCGGAACTCCAGTCCAAGACCTCTGAACAGCTCCTCGCGCTCCTCAACGAGATGGAGCCCGAGCGCGAAGGCCCGCCCCCGAAGACCCACGACGCACTCCTCTACGAAGTCCTCACTTCATGGGGCGAGAGCCAGGGGCACCAGCTCGCCAGCGGCGTGCTGGAAGTTCTCCCGGACGGCTACGGGTTCCTCCGTCACAACGGCCGCTCGCGCAGCATGACCGATACGTACGTCTCCCAGACGCAGGTGCGGCGGTACGCGCTCCGCACCGGCGACCTCGTGCTCGGACAGGTGCGTACGCCGAAGGAGTCGGAGCGCTACCACGGCCTCACCAAGGTCGAGTCCATCAACGGCCTCGACCCCGTCGTCGCCCGCCGCCGCAAGAGCTTCGAGCGCCTCACGCCCATCTTCCCCGACACGCAAATCAAGCTCGAGACGACTTCACACGAGGTCGCTACGCGGATGATGGACATCCTCGCACCGGTCGGGCGAGGCCAGCGCGGGCTCATCGTCGCGGCGCCCAAGGCAGGCAAGACGACGCTGCTCAAGCAGATAGCGTCGGGCATCACCGCGAACTACGCGGACATCCAGATCATGGTCGCACTCATCGGCGAGCGCCCGGAGGAAGTGACCGACATCAAGCGCTCCGTCGACGGCGAGGTGTACAGCGCAACGTTCGACGAGCCGGTCGAGGACCACTGCCGCGTCGCGGAGCTCTGCCTCGAGCGCGCCAAGCGCCTCGTCGAGGACGGGCGCGACGTCGTGGTGCTGCTTGACTCGATCACGCGTCTCACCCGCGCGTACAACGTCGCGGTGCCGACGAGCGGGCGCACGCTCTCCGGCGGCATCGACCCCGTCGCGCTCTACCCGCCCAAGCGCTTCTTCGGCGCGGCGCGGAACACGGAGGAGGCTGGGAGCCTCACCGTGCTCGCCGCATGCCTGGTCGAGACGGGCAGCCGCATGGACGACGTCATCTACGAGGAGTTCAAGGGCACCGGCAACATGGAACTGCACCTGGACCGCCGCCTCGCCGAGCGCCGCACGTTCCCGTCGATCGACATCCAGCGCAGCGGCACCCGCCGGGAGGAGCTGCTGCTCGACGAGCTGACGCTGCGACAGGTCTACCTGCTGCGGCGGATGAGCTCGCTCATCTCGACGGACGCGATGAACCCGTCCGAGGCCGCGGAGCGCGTCATCGAGCGCATGAGCCGCACCAAGAGCAACCAGGAGTTCCTCGCGACGCTTACGCGCGAGATATAGGGATCACCTTCCCCTACCCCACCGATTCACCCTCACCCTAACCCTCTCCCCTCAAGGGAGAGGGGATCAAGCGCCCGAGAGATTCCTCGGGCTCCGCTGCGCTGCGCTCGGGATGACAGCTCCCCGCTCAAGGGCGCCCACAAGGGACGCCCCTACACCAGACGAGGTTCCTGCCTTCGCGGGAATGACGAGGGAACCCGCGGAACGACAGAGGATCAGTCGAGGACGACGTTGTCGATAAGCCGCACGCTGCCGATGCGGACGGCGGCGGCGAGCATGCACGGGCCGCGTCCGGGCCACGGCTCCATCGTGTCAGGGTCGACGCCAGCGACGTACTCAACGGACGCCAGCGGCGACGCCTCGATCATGCGCCGGGCAGTGTCCTCCAGGGCGGCCATGTCCTGCAGTCCAGCACGGAAGCGGTCGCGCGATGCGGAGAGAGCACGGAAGACGACCGGCGCAGCGGCGCGCTGCTCCGGCGACAGGTAGGCGTTGCGGCTGCTCATCGCAAGGCCGTCCGCCTCGCGGACCGTCGGCACGACGACAATCTCGGTGGGGATGTTCAGATCCCGGACAAGCCGTCGTATCACCGCCGTCTGCTGGCCATCCTTTCGTCCGAGGTAGGCGCGGTCCGGCAACGACTGCAGCAGAAGCTTCGCCACGACGGTCGCGACGCCGTCGAAGTGGCCGGGGCGCGCCGCGCCCTCCAGCGGCAGCGCCGGACCGTCCAGGTGGACGGTGGTGGCGAAGCCTGACGGGTACATCTCGTCGACCGACGGTGTGAAGACGAAGTCGCCGCCCTCCCGCTCCAGGAGCGCGAGGTCGGCGGGCAGCGAGCGCGGGTAGCGGTCGAGGTCCTCATTGGGGCCGAACTGAGTGGGGTTCACGAAGATGGTGGCGACGACGGTCGCGCATCCCTCCCGGGCGGCGCGCACGAGCGCGAGGTGGCCTTCGTGGAGCGCGCCCATCGTCGGCACGAGTCCCACGGGGCGCGGCGCCTCCCGCAACGCGGAGCGCAGCGCCGCGACGGTCTCGACCTGTTGCATCGCCTCAGCCGTCCGCGCCGGACAGCTCCGCAACGACGGCGGGGTCGGCCTCGGTCGTGTGTTCGGCGGTGGGGAAGCTGCGCATGGCAACCTCGTCCCTGTACGTCCGGAGCGCGTCGAGTGTGACGGCGTTGAGTTCCGCGTACCGTCGGGCGTGACGCGGCTGCCGGGTGCCCAGCCCGAGGATGTCGTGCACCACCTGTATCTGTCCGTCACAGCCAGGGCCCGCGCCGATGCCGATGGTCGGCACGGTGAGCCTCTCCGTCACGGCCTCCGCGACGTTGCCCGGCACGGTCTCGAGGACGATGGCGAACGCACCCGCGTCCTCTATGACGAGCGCGTCGTCGAGCAGGCGCCTGGCCTGTCCGGCGGTGCGTCCCTGCACGCGATAGCCGCCGAGCTGGTGGACGGACTGCGGGGTCAGGCCGAGGTGCCCCATCACGGGGATGCCGTTCTCCGTCAGGCAGCGGATGGTCCCGGCGACGAACGCGCCTCCCTCCAGCTTCACCGCCTGCGCGCCGCCGTCCTGCATCAGGCGTCCCGCGTTGCGCAGCGCATCTTCCACGCTCACGTTGTAGGTCATGAACGGCATGTCCGCGACGATAAGGGCGTCCTTCGCGCCGCGGACGACAGCCCGCGTGTGGTGGATGACGTCGTCCAGCGTCACCGGGATCGTGGAGTCGTAGCCGAGCACGACGTTGCCGAGGCTGTCGCCGACGAGGACGACGGGGATGCCGGCCTCGTCCACGAGCCTAGCCATCGTGTAGTCGTAGGCGGTCACGCAGACGATGGGGTCGCCTGCCTGCTTCATCTCCAACAGCTTCGAGGTGCGCACCCTCATCGTTCCGCTCCTCCGTCGTCATACTCATCGAACAGCGCGCCCCAGTCCATGTTCGCGCCCGGACGTCCCGCATCACGCGCGAGTTCGACGGAGCGGAGGCAGATCTCCCGGTAGAGCGGCAGCAGTTCCGGCGCGACTCTTCGCACGGAGTCGAGGTGCAGGCGCACGGTGCCCGTGTCGCCGCGCGACGTCGGGCCGGTGAGCGCGGCCTCGGCGCCATAACGCTCGACGTTGGCGAGAGTCGTTCTCGCGATCTTCGCTATCGCCTGGAGCGCCTGCTCCGGCGGCAGCCCGGCGCGCGTCCAGAGGGTGCGCGCCTGGCCGAGGAGCGTCGTCAGATAGCCGCAACTGAGTACGGAGGCGGCGTGGTAGAGAGGTCGCGCCTCGGCGGGAACGCGGAGCGGGTAGCCGCCGACCTCCGACGCGAGGCGCTCCAGGAACGCGAGCAGTTCGCCCTCCGCTTCGATGCCAAACGTGACGCCCTCCAGCGAAGTCTCGCCGCCGAACGTCTGGAACGGGTGCCATGAGCCTACGGATGCTCCGGCTTCGCGCGCCGGGGCGAGCGGCTCGCACGTCAGCGCGCCGCTGCAGTGGACGACGCCCTGCCCTGCCCGCCACGCGACCGATGCGGCGACGTCGGCCACAGCGCCGTCGGGCGTGGTGACGAAGACGACACCGGCTGCGTCTGCCGCGTCCTGGGGGGAGACTGCACGGCAGCCGGGTACGAGCGACGCGACGCGCTCCGCCGACTGTGGCGAGCGGCTCGCGGCGGCATTCACTGGATAACCGAGTGCTGCGAACACGGGAGCGAGCACGACCGCCACGCGGCCTCCGCCTATGAACGCGATGGTGGACCGCTCATCCATGGCTCATGCTCCGAAACGCGGGATATCCGTGCAGGTCGGTGGCGTGCTCGACAGCTGCGACGACGGCGCGGGCGACTACCGACGGCGTCAGTGCGCAGAGGCGGGTGAACTCCTCGGACGCGTCGACCTCGCAGGTCGCGAGCGCGAACATCGTGTCGCCGTCGTGCGGCGTGTGCGCGGGCCGGATGGCGAGCGCGAGGCCGTCGTGTGCGAGCGTCGCGAGGCGGTTCGCCTGCGCCTTCGTGAGCCGGAGGTTCGTAGCGACGACGCCGATGGTGGTGTTGCCGAGGGCGCTCGGCCCCTGCGCCGGGGTCCTGCCGTAGTCGTGGCTGGCGTAGAGCGCGGTGCTCTCGATGGGAGCGCCATCCGCGCCGCGCGAGCCTGCAAGGAGCACGCCGGTGTCAGGGTCGTGGACACCGCCGACGGCGTTGACGACGGTCAGCGCCGCGAGAACGACGCCGTCGCCCATGTCGAGCGACGCGCTGCCGACGCCGCCCTTCATGGCGCGCTCGCGTCCGAGCGCCTTGCCGACCGTCGCGCCAGTACCCGCGCCGACGCAGCCCTGCGGAACGGGAGCGCTGGTCGCGGCTTCGGCGGCTGCGTATCCCTCGGCTGCCGTGGGGCGGACCATGCCGTCGCCGACGCCGAGGTCGAAGATGATGGCCGCAGGGACGATGGGCACGATGTGGCCGCCGACCGGATGGCCGACGCCGCGCTGCTCCAGGAAGCGCATGACGCCGTCAGCGGAGCCGAGGCCGTAGGCGCTCCCTCCGCTGAGCACGACGCCGTTCACGCCGGCGACGGTGTTCTCGGAGCGGAGGAGGTCGGTCTCGCGGGTGCCAGGGGCCGCGCCGCGCACGTCGACGCCACCCGTCGTGCCGGGTGGCGTGAGGACGACGGTGCAGCCGGTGCCGTTCTCAGCGTCGGTGTAGTGCCCGGCGAGCAGGCCGGGCACGTCGGTGAGCGTGCCGTTCATGGGGAAGCCCTTGTCCGTGTTGCCGTGCCGGTCGTTGCGATCCGGTCGGCGCTCCGGGCCCTCCGGTGCGATGAGGCTCGCCGCCCGTGCACCGGGTCGGCGGCAGGGGTGAGGATACGAACGATGAGGTGCGAGCGTCAAACGGGCCCCGTACGCACACCACGGAGTACCCTCACCCTGGCCCTCTCCCTACAAAGGGGAGAGGGCGTCACTCGATGAAAGTTTGTATTGCAAACCAGTTTGCGATATGGTAGTTTGCAATACAAACCAGACGGCCATGCTACGGGAGAATGGCCGGAGGAGGTGCGCGATGGCAGCAGCGAACGGGGAAGGACAGGCGCTCACGCCCGGCGAGGGCTGGGAGGCCATCTACGAGACGATGGAGCGGGGGCGGAGCTCGATGTACCTCGCGGGGACGACGGCGATCCTGCTGCTGTGGGGCGTCATCGTGGCGCTGGGGTACTTCTCGCAATACGTGGTCGAGACGTTCGCGACCGGGTTCGCAGATGAGCGTCCGTGGTTCCCCGGGCTGTTATGGGGCGTCCTGGCGATGGCAGGGACGGCGGGCAGTGCGTTCATCGGGCACCGCGCGAGCAAAGGCAACGCAGCAGGGGCCGCTGCCCGCAGCGCCGGTATCAGGACGTTCTTCTTCTGGTCCGCGGTGCTCGCAGCAGCGTTTCTGGTCCCGGCAGCGGCAGGCATGTGGAACGAGGAATCGGGCGACAAGGTACCCGGCGTGGTCATCGGCATCGTGACGCTTGGGTTCGTCCTGTTCGGCATCATGCACCGGCCGATGCTGGCAGCGGTGGGGGTGGGGATCGCGGCGGCGTTCTATATCCCGTACCACTTCGCAGGCGACGCAGCACTCGCAGTGTCAGCGGCGTCCGTGCTGGCCGTGGCCCTGCTCGGCGCGCTGTGGGCGCACAAGAGCGGCACGCTGTGACCGACGAGCCAATCGCCCTCAACGAGACGTTCCACCAGCCGACGCGGCTGCGCATCATGACGTTGCTGACCGCCGAGCCCGGGACGGACCGGCTCGCCTACACGTTCATCCAGCAGACGCTCAACCTGACGGGCGGGAACATGACGACGCACCTGCGGAAGCTGGAAGACGCGGGGTACGTCGCGATGACGAAGGAGTTTCAGGAGTCCAAGCCGCGCACATGGGTGGAGGCGACGCCGGAGGGGCGGCGCGGTTTCGCCGAGTACGTCGCCGACCTCGAGGCCTGCCTGGCGCTGACGAGGCAGGCGGCGCGGAAGCGGGGAAAGTAGCAGGCCCCATACCGTCAGCCAGGCATGATGTCGCTGCTATGCCACGCCACCTGCGACTGCGGGCGTTACCGTGTTCAGCCTGCCGGAGAGACGGTCCTCGGCGCGCTCGAGGTCGTACTGGCTCTGCAGCCCCATCCAGAACCCGGCCGAGTTGCCGAAGAAGCGCGAAAGGAGCAGCGCCGTCTCCGCCGTGATGGTGCGCTCCCCGTGCACGATGGAGTGGATACGGCGGGCATCGACGCCGATGGCCTTGGCAAGCCGGTACTGGGTGATGTGCATCGGGAGGAGGAACTCCTGGTTGAGTATCTCGCCCGGATGGATGGGAGAAAGTCTCTCCGTCTTGTGCGCCGTCGTCTCAGTCATCGTTACTAGCGCTCCTTGGTTCGCGCTCAATGGTAGCAGGCGTAGCTCTCCCACCCGAACGCTTGAGGGGGCACCCACACCCCACCGAGGGCCCTCACCCTAACCCTCTCCCTCAGGAGAGGGAATCTTTGGGACTACGTGGCATATCATCACGGCCATGGCAGAGGTGATCGGGACACATCCGAGCGACGGGCGGCCCATGGTGCTCGCGGAGACGCGGGCGGAGTGGCGTGCGTGGCTGGAGCAGAACCACGATTCGAAGGGCGCGTGGCTCGTCTCATGGAAGAAGGCGACGGGCAGGCCGTTCGTCCCCTACCCGGAGACGGTCGACGAGGCGCTCTGCTTCGGCTGGATCGACTCGCGACCGAACAGGCTGGACGACGAGCGGGCGATGCGGCTGTTCACGCCGCGCAGACCGAAGAGCCTGTGGTCGCGGCTGAACAAGGAGAAGGTCGCGCGGCTATCAGCGGAGGGGCTGATGGCCCCGGCAGGCATGCAGATGGTCGAGACGGCGCAGGCGAACGGCTCGTGGACGGTCTACGACGAGATCGAGGACGTCGTCATACCAGCCGACCTCGGCGCGGCGCTGGCGGAGGACGAGACGGCGCAGGGGTTCTTCGAGTGCTTCCCTGATTCGTCGAAGAAGGCCATCCTCTGGTGGATCAAGACGGCGAAGAGGCCGGAGACGCGGGCGGCGCGCATCGCGGAGACGGTCTCGGCGGCCGCGCAGAACCGGATGGCGGACCACTTCGCGGGGCCAAGGGGATAGGGGGCAGCATGATGCGGCTGAGTGGGGTAGGATACGCCGCGTTATGCGGATAGACGTTCACGCGCACTACATCCCGGCGACGCTGCCGGAGTTGGCGAACCGGCGGGGCGGGTTCGGGCCCGCGGCCAACATGCGCGACAGTATGTCCGACCTCGACCAGCGGCTCGCCGACATGGACGAGCGCGGGATCGACGTGGAGCTGGTCTCCGCGCCGCCGTACGTGCAGAACTCTGCGCCGGACCTCTGTCGCCAGATGAACGACAAGACCGCCGAGGCGATCGCGGGCTCGGAGCGGTTCATCGGGCTGGCGACGCTCCCGATGCAGGAGCCGGAGGCCGCGGCCGCCGAGCTGGAGCGCAGCGTGAAGGAGCTCGGTTTCCGGGGGCTGGAGATACTGACGAACGTGCAGGGCGAGAACCTGCACGCACCGCGCTTCGCCCCGCTCTACCGCAAGATGCAGGACCTGGACGTTGCGGCGTTCGTGCACCCGCAGAACGTGCTCGGGGCGGACCGCCTCAGCGAGTTCTTCATGAACAACATCATCGGCAACCCGAGCGACACCGCCGTCGCCGCGGGCTGCCTCATCTTCGGCGGCGTGCTGGAGGAGATGCCGGACCTGCGGTTCGTGCTCGCTCACGGCGGCGGGACGTGCCCGCTCTTGCGCGGACGCTGGGAGCACGCGTGGCGGCAGCACCTCATCCTGGAGACAGCCATCCCCCGTCCGCCGTCCGAGTACTTCAGCAAGCTGTACTTCGATACGCTCACGCACAGCACGCCGGTGCTGAACTACCTCGTCGAGACGGTCGGTCCCGAGCGGCTGATGCTCGGCAGCGACTACCCGTTCGGTATGGGCGACTACACGCCGCCCGTGAGCGTGCAGGCCGTGCCACGTCTCACTGACGCGCAGCGCGAGGCGATCTACTCGGAGAACGCCATCCGCGTGTTCGGCCTCGACCTCTAGGAGAAGGTACAGACGATGACAATCACAGAGAGCGGCCCAACGGTCGAAAGCGCCGAGTTCCAGGCGATCCTCTCGCGCATCGCGGACGCAGGCCCGGCCATCGAGCAGGAGCGGCAGATACCGCAGGACGTCATCGACGCGATGGTGGACCTGGGCCTCTTCCGGCTGCTCGTCCCGCGCTCGGTCGGCGGGCTCGAGATCGACTACCTCGACTACCTGGCGATCACGCAGGCGGTCGCGACGGCGGACGGCAGCACGGCGTGGTGCTTCAACCAGAACAACATCCTGGGGACGATGGCGTCGCTGATGCCGGAGTCGCTGGCGCAGGAGATATGGAGCGACAGCCGGGCGATCCTGTGCAACGGGCCGCCCGCGCACTCCGAGTTCAAGCAGGTGGACGGCGGCTACTCGGTGAGCGGACGGTGGAACTTCAGCAGCGGCTCGCGGCACGCGACCTGGGCTGTGGGGCTGGAGCGCGTCGCCGACCCCAACGCGCTGAACTGCATCATCCCCAAGGGGGAGTTCACGTTCATCGACACGTGGCAGGTGAACGGCCTCCGCGGCACCGGCAGCTTCTCTTTCGAGGCGAAGGACGTGTTCGTGCCGGCGAGCCGGGTGTACGTGGAGCCGCAGGCGCCCCACGAGGACGGGCCGCTCTACCTCATCCCCCGCAGCCTCTTCTTCGGCTCCGGCTTCGGCATGGTGGCGCTGGGCGTGGCGCGCTCCGCACTCGACGCCGCGATAGAGATCGCGACGCGGAAGAAGCCGCAGGAGCAGACGCTGCTGCGCGACCAGCCCGCCATCCAGCGCATCATCGGGCAGGCCGAGGCGACCTGGGGCGCGGCGAACGCGTTCCTCCGGGAGAAGGCGGCCAAGCTGTGGGAGAAGGCACTGACCGACCACGAGCTGCCGCTGGAGCACCGGATGGAGCTGCGGCTGGCGAGCTCGCACGCCATCCGGCAGGGCGCACAGGTGACGGACCTGGCGTACTCGGTGTTCGGGTCGAGCGCCATCTTCGAGTCGAGCGCCATCCAGCGGAAGTTCCAGGACTCCCACGCGATAACGCAGCAGATACAGGGACGCCTGGAGCACTACGACAGCGCCGGGCAGTACCTCCTGGGATTCGAGCCGTCAGGCCGGATGTTCTAGGGGAGATACGCCAGTCTTGGAAACCGTAAACGAGAGCGTCCGCTACGAGCCGGACGAGAGTCCTCCGCCGCTCATAGCCCTGGGCGCGGGCCTGCAGGCCGCGCTGGTCATCCTCGCGCCGGTGGCGCTGACAGTCGTCATCGTGGTGCGGATCGCCGAGGGGTCGGACAGCTACCTGGCGTGGGGCGTGTTCGCGGCCCTGCTCGTCAGCGGCGCCACCACCGTCCTGCAGGCGGCCCGGTTCGGGCGTATCGGCGCCGGCCACGTGCTCATGATGGGCACATCCGGGGCGTTCATCGCGGTGTGTGTGGCTGCGCTGGTCGAAGCGGGCCCCGCCACGATGGCGAGCCTGATCGTCGTGTCGTCGCTGTTCCAGTTCGCCATGGCGGCGCGGCTGTCGCTGCTGCGGCGGATATTCACGCCGGTGGTCTCCGGCACGGTCATCATGCTGATAGCCGCAACGGTGTTCCCCATCATATTCGGCATGCTCACCGACATTCCCGAAGGCTCGTCCTCGACCGCCGCACCCATCGTTGCCATCGCGACGCTCGTCACCGTCCTGGTGCTCGTGCTGCGCGCTCCGCCGAGGTGGCGGCTGTGGTCGCCGATCATCGGGATAGCGGTGGGCTGCGCAGTAGCCGCGCCCTTCGGGCTGTACGACGCGCAGGCGATACTGGACGCGCCGTGGGTCGGTGTACCCCTGGGCGCCTGGCCGGGGTTCGACCTGAGCCCGGGCCCCGAGTTCTGGGGGCTGCTGCCCGCGTTCATCATCGTCACGCTGGTGGGCGCTATCGAGACCATCGGCGACGGCGTCGCCATCCAGCGCGTCTCCCGCCGCAAGCCGCAGGCGACGGACTTCCGCGTGGTGCAGGGCGCGCTCAACGCCGACGGCATGGGCAACCTGCTCTCCGGCCTCGCGGGCACCCTGCCCAACACCACGTATTCGTCCAGCATCGCCCTTGCCGAGGTCACCGGCATCGGGGCCCGCCGGGTGGGCGTCGTCATCGGCGTCATCATCGCTGCAGTCGCGTTCCTGCCGAAGGTAGCGGCAGTGCTGATCGCCATCCCGAGCCCCGTTGCCGCGGCGTACATCACCGTTCTGCTGGGCCTGCTCTTCGTGCAGGGGATGAAGATCGTCATCCAGGACGGCGTGGACCACCGGAAGGCGGCGGTCGCGGGCGTTGCGTTCTGGGTAGGCACGGGCTTCCAGAACCAGTGGATATTCGCAGACCGGTTGGGCGACGGGTTCCTGAGCGTACTGCTCGGCAACGGCATGACGTCCGGCGCCCTCGTGGCCATCATCATGATGCTGTTCATGGAGCTGACGTCCGCCCGGCGCAGGCGCCTGCAGGTGGCGTTGAACACAGAGAGCCTGCCGCAACTGGACGAGTTCCTGCGCGGGATCGCCGCGAGAGCCGGGTGGAACGACGCCTCGACGGAGCGCCTCGTGCTGGTGGGAGAGGAGACGGTGTCGAGCCTGCTGGCTGAGGACGGCGACAGGCCGGAAGGCTCAGGGGCACGGCGGCTGGTGGTGACCGCGCGGGGCGACCACGCCGGGGCAGAATTGGAGTTCGTGACGGGCTCCGAGGGAGAGAACATCGAGGACCGCCTTGCGTACATGGGCGAGATGCCGGATATCGCGGACGGACGGGAGATATCGTTTCGCCTGCTGCGGCACTACGCCTCATCCGTGCGTCACCAGAAGTACCACGGAGAGGACATCGTGACGGTGAGCGTCGCCGGCTCGTCCGGGGCCTCACCCTAACCCTATCCCAAGGGAGATGGGACGACTGAACGCGAGGAGGCGGGAGGGGCTATGATGCGGGCACCGTTCGCTGGCAGCATCATTTGAACCCCACTGGCAAACCTCCCCGCAAGCCCCGTTTCTTCTACGGATGGATCATCGTCGCGGTGGCGGCGCTCGGCACGTTCAGCTCGAGCACGGAGACGTTCCCGGTCCTCAGCATCTTCCTGAAGCCCATCACGGAGGAGTTCGGCTGGACGCGTGCGGAGTTCACGGGGGCGATCAGCCTGGGCGGGATCATCGGGAGCGGGGCTGCGCTGGCGACGGGGCCCATCGTGGACCGGTTCGGGCCGCGCTGGGCGCTCACGTTCGCGTACACGCTCATCGGTGTGACGTTCGTCCTCATGTACTTCATGTCGGAGTTGTGGCACCTGTACGCGCTGCAGATCTTCGCGCGGAGCATGAACACGGGCGTCCTTGCCGTCGCCTCCGCCGTCATCGTACCGAACTGGTTCATCGTCAAGCGCGGCAAGGCGACCGCCCTTGCCGGGCTCGGCTTCCCTGCCGGGTCGTCGCTCATCCCGCTGTTCATCGCCTTCATGGTTGCCGTTTACAGTTGGCGGGAGGCGTCGCTCGGCGCAGGAATCATGATCCTCCTCGTCTCCGCCATCCCCACGGCGCTGCTGCTGCGGCGCAGGCCGGAGGACATGGGGTTGCTGCCGGACGGCGCGCCGCCGGAGAGCGCGGCAGACACGCCGTCACGCGACCTGCGCATGACCGACCGCTCGCTGCGGCTGGGGCAGGCGGCGCGGCACCCCGCGCTCTACCTGCTCATCATCGCCGTCTCGCTCTGGTGGTTCGGACGCACCGGCGTCATGCTCCACGCCGTGCCGTACATGACGGACACCGGCCTCTCGGACGCGGTGGCGGTGGGCGCGCTGGCCGTCCACTCGGCGATCGGGGCGCTGGGGGCATTCGCCGCGGGGTTCCTCCGCGACAGGTTCAGCGTGCGCTACCTCATCGCCATCGACTTCCTGATGAACGGCCTTGCGTTCATGCTGTTGCTGGTCGTGGACACGCCGCTGCTGGCGATGGCGTGGGGGGTGTTCTACGGCCTGGCGCAAGGTGCGTCCGTGACGCTGCAGCGACTCGCATTCGCGGACTACTACGGACGCCGCCACCTCGGCTCGATCGAGGGCGTCGCGCGGGCGTTCACGAACGTGACGCAGGCGGCGGGGCCGCTGGTGGCGGCGATGGTGTTCGACGTCACGGGGAGCTACCGCATCATCTTCATGGTGTTCGTGGTCACGAACATCGCCGCAGCGGTGCTCGCGGGGGCAGCCAAACCGCCGCCCGCGCCAGAGGAGGGGGAGGAGCACCACTAACCTTGAATAACTGGAGCCATATTCAGGGTTAGTGGCCTAAACCTGAACATGCCAAGAAACGAGGCACGGCTGCGGAAGAGCCGTGCCTCGTAGTATGCATCCTGGATTCCCGCCTTCGCGGGATGACGGAGGGGGGCGGGATGGCGGGTTGCTAGATCTGGCCGGAGCGCTGGAAGACCTTGCCCTCGGTGGCGATGGTGGGGGCGACGACGAGTTCGGCGCGCTCGTGGAACTCGGGGATGGTCTGCGCGCCGACCATGCTCATGCACATCTGCAGCGCGCCGACGAGGTTGTGCGTGCCGTCCATGCGGTGGCTCGGGCCGAAGAGCACCTGCTCCAGGCTGGCGTGGGTGCCGACGTTGATGCGCGTGCCGCGCGGGAGCGCCGGGTGCGGGCTCGCCATGCCCCAGTTGAAGCCCTGACCGGGCGCCTCGTGCGTCTGCGCGAACGGGGTGCCGATCATGACGCCGTCCGCGCCCGCCGCCATCGCCTTGCAGAGGTCGCCGCCGATGCGGATGCCGCCGTCCGTGATGACGCTCACGTACCTGCCGGTGCGGGAGTAGAACTCGTCGCGCGCAGCGGCGACCTCGAGCGTCGCCGACACCTGCGGCACGCCGACGCCGGTGACGTCGCGCGTCGTGCAGGCCGCGCCCGGCCCCACGCCGACGAGGATGCCGTCGATGCCCTGCTCCATCAGTTCCAGCGAAGCGCTGGCGGTGACGGTGTTGCCGACGACAACCGGGACGCCGATCTCGCGGACGAGGTCGTTCAGCCGCAGGCCGGTGAAACTGCTGGAGATGTGGCGCGCGGTAGTGACGGTGGACTGGACGACGATGATGTCGGCGCCGGCCTCGACCGCCAGGGGAGCGAGTCGCTTGGTGCGCGCCGGGGTTATCGACACGGCTGCTACCGCTCCGGTGCCCTTGATCTCGCGGACGCGTTGCCCGACGAGGTCCTCGCGGAACTCGGCGGTGTAGACGCGCTGCATGACGTCGGTCGCCTCCTCCTTGGGGGCGGAGGAGATGGCGTTCAGGGCGTCGGAGGGGTCGTCGTAGCGGCAGTAGAGGCCTTCGAGGTTCATGACGCCTAAACCGCCCGCTTTAGCCATCAACCCCGCAAAGGCGGGGTTGACGATGGCGTCCATGGCGGAGGCGATGATGGGGATCGAGAAGCGGTATGGTCCTATGCCAAGCTGCGTGACGGAGAGCTCGGGGTTGGTGGTGACGTCGCCGGGAACGATGGCGACTTCTTCGAATCCGTAGGTCCTTCGGAGTTCCTTAACACGGACTGCTGGTAGCACCATCGCACGAGCCCCCTTCGTGTAGTGGTTATTAGAGCAAATGTAACAAACGGCAAGACCCCGCGTCAAACGTTTGAGACAGATTTCACAATCATTTTTGAGCAGGTCGAGGCAGGGGCCTGATACCACCGCGCACCCTAGTAGGTCTCGATGGTCTCGGCGATCTGCATGAAGACCGGCGACATCTCCTCGAATATCTCCACCGGGGCCGTGAACGTGACCTCGAGCGCGACCTCGTAGTGCACCAGTATGTATTTCAGGTGCGACAAGCTGATGCCCAGCCGCGGAGAGTCGTTCGAGAACGTGAACAACGCGGCGTCTCCGGCCATCGGCAGGCTGACGTTCCGGACCTCGATCTCCTGCTCTTCTATGTCCGCGTAGAAGGCAAGGTTCGCCTTGAACGCTTCCAGGTATTGCTCGAGGCCCTCGTGCAGAGAGAACAACTCGTCAGGCTTCAGGGTGAACTGAGAACGGATGCCGTGGGGGTCAGGTCCGGCGGTGTCGCTGACAGCGAAAGGCACATTCGCTTCGATGCTCGTATCGTCCAGTTCCCACGAAGGCGGGAACGACACGGCAAACCCCATCTCTGCCCAGTCCATCCTCACCCAACCGCTCTCCAGCGCCTCCGTCGTCACATCCGCCCGGTGGTCCGCCAGGGCATCGAACGGTTCAGCATCGGGGGCCTGGATGTTCACCGATCTGCCGTAGTCCGACAATCTCATCTCGGTCTGCATCGTGGACGAGCCGAGCCCTTCCTGCGAGGACACGGCTCTAACCGCCATCTTCCGCACCAGGAAGTCCTCGACGCCTACCCAGTATTCAACCTCTCCTTCGTTGAAGGTCTCCTCAGGGTCGTCGAGCAGGTCCGCCAGTTCTTTCATCGACACCGACCCCTTCAGATAGTAGACGCGCTCCCCAGCCAGTTCCTCCTCGCTCACCATGTCAAAGCCTTCGACAACCTGGGCGTCCAGGTCTGTGTTGAAAGCGCCAAAGGCGAACAGGTCGGTATAGGGAGTGAAGGGATCAGGGCTCCTCGTCCACCCGGCAACCCCTGGATACTTGAGATAGGTCAGGTCACCGATAGCGATGATTCCCACTTCAACACCAGAGACGTCTCCGGCATCGAGGCTCATGGTTACCTGGTTGCGGTCCGGGGCCAGGAAGTCCCCCTTCACCTCGACGTTGAAGCTCTCCGTTCTCCCGCCAGCAGTCACCGCGAGCACGATCCCGATCTCCACATAGCCGGACTCCAGGGTAGCCATGGCTGCGGTCGCCGCATCCAGTACCTCAACCGCGGACGGAAGCTGCGGCGTCGGCGTTGGTGTAGGTGCAGGTGTGGGTGTCGGTGTTTGAGTTGGCGTCGGGGCGAGGGTAGGAGTCGCGGTCGGAGCGGGAGTAGGCGTCGCCTGCGAACACGCGGCAAGCGTAAGGAACATAAGGAGCGTAAGGAAGATGAGGGCAGGCGTGCGCAAGGAGTGCCTCCAGAAGGGAATGACAAGAGGTTACTACACAGGCAATCCCGGCCACTGCCGAGGCCCGTTCCCGGCCTAGAGCGGGTCGAGGCAGAAGCTCGTGACGATGCGGTTGAACGCGGCGGGCTGCTCGCGGTAGGAGTAGTGCCCGGCGCCGTTCAGCACGTGCATCTCCGCGTGGGGAGTGCTCGCCGCGATGCGCTCGAAGAGCCGATGTCCCAGCGGCAGCGGGGCCGAGAGATCATTGATGCCCCAGACCACGAGCGTCGGGACGGGTATGCCGTCCTCGTCGATCATGCGGACGGTGTCGCGCCGCACGCGGTCGAGGCTCGGCAGCCAGTGCGAGTGCCTGACCTCGGCCATCGTGGCCTGCGCCTCCCGGAACTTGGGCAGCCGCGCTATCTCCAGCATGCGGTCCACGTAGTCGTCGGTGACCTGTTCACGCGAATAGGCCTGGGCGTCCATCTCCAGCCGGACCGACTCGCGGTCGGGCTGCCCCTCCGGCACGCCCCGGAAGAGGTTCTCGTACCAGCGGAGCGTCGGGAACATGGGGTTCTCAGGCGAGAGCGTCGCGCTGTCGACGATGATCAGGCTCTTCACCAGTTCCGGGTTGTCGAGCGTGAGCCGGGTGACGAGCAGCCCTCCGCGGGACTGCCCCGCGATGTGTACGCCCGTGACCCCGAGCTCCTCGATGAGCCGGTGCGTGTGCCACAACTGGTACTCGAAGTTGTAGTCCTCCGGGCGCGGAGGGTTGCCGGTGTGGCCCTGACCGAGCTTGTCGATGCAGAAGACGTGGAAACGCTCGGCAAGACCGGGGAGATTGAGGCTCCACCGGTCGAGGCCGTCCAGCGAGCCGATCTGGCCGCCGCTGAACAGGAGCAGGGGTTCCCCTGTCCCGTCTTCGTAGTACCTCACGCTCACCCCGTCAACGTCGACGAAGTGCAACTTGGTCCGGTCGAGCGAATCGGCGACAGGCATCGTCCACCTCCCCGGTAGGCCTCGGAGTCCCCATGAGTCGGAGCAACATGCTAGGGGTACTGCCGGTACGTGTCGACCAGCGGCGCTCGCCTTGACGGCCTCGTGCGGCGGAAACAGACTGTCGGCAGGGGGCGTTGCCGATGCGCACATCCGAGCGCGGCCGCCCCCAGGTCGTGTTCATTGCGCTTTCGACCATCGGGACTGTGGCGGCAGGAGACGTTCCTCAAACTCTGGGCAAGCCAGACCCTCACTCACGCCGGTTTCCAGATGCAGTACCTCGCGGTGCCGCTGGTGGCGGCGCTATTGCTCGATGCGACGCCCCTGCAGATGGGCATCCTCGCCTCGTTCGGGGGCGCTCCCGCGATAGTGGTGGGCGTGTTCGCGGGCATCTGGATAGACCGGCGGTCGAAGCGGTCCGTGCTCATCGGCGCGGCCTGGGGGAATGCGCTCGCTTTCCTGGTCATCGCTGTCTCCGCATGGCTCGGCTTCCTCAGCATTCCCCTTCTGTTCGCAGTGGCGTTCGCGCTGGGAGGTCTGCGGTTCATCGTGGACGTCACCTACCGCGCATTTCTGCCGTCGCTCGTTCTGCGGACGCAGCTCATCGAGGCCAACAGCAAACTGGAGGTGGGCCGGTCCGCAACCGAGATCGGAGGGCCCGGGTTCACCGGAACTCTCGTTCAGGCCGTGTCGGCCCCATTCGCCCTGGCCGTTGGCGCGCTCGCCTATGCCGGCTCGGCGCTGTCGCTCCACCGGATGCGTCCGCAGACAGACGTTTCGCCCCGGGCTGCCGCGCTGAGCGTCCGCAGCGAACTGCGGGAAGGCCTGGCGTTCGTGATCAAGAGCCCCGTCCTCCGAGCCCTGACCATCGCCGCGGCGATGGTCGGCGGGACCAACGCGTTGATCGACGCCGTGGGGCTGATCTACCTGGTGCGCCACCTGGGCCTCACCCCGGCCCTCATCGGGCTGATGTTCTCAGCCAGCGGCGTCGGATGGCTGGTCGGGGCCTCGCTTGCGAAGCAGACGACACGAAGGGTCGGGCTCGGCAGGTCGACGGCAGCCGGTCTCTTCCTCATGACGGCCGGCGACGTGATCATCCCTCTGGCCGGAGGGCCGACGACCGTCGTGATGATGCTGCTGGCGGGGGGTGCGTTCCTGTTCGGGGGAGGTCTCGTCACCTACATCATCGGGCGGACGAGCCTGCAGCAGAGCATGACGCCGGACCGCCTGCAGGGGCGAGTGAACGTCGTGCTCAGGATGGCGTTCCTGGGGGCGATCTCGATCGGAGCGCTCGTTGGCGGGGCGCTCGGGGAGACCATCGGGCTGCGCCCTACCCTGTTCGTCGGGGCCGGAGGCGAGCTGCTGGCGGGCGTCTTCCTGCTGTGGTCGCCGGTCTCAGCGGTCCGTGAACCGCCTGCCAGGCAGGAGTGACCCGGGAGAACTTATAATCACTCGCCGGACACCCCTGGGCGCAATCCTCGGCTCATAACATAGGAAGAACGACCGCATGCGCTACCTGCTGCCCCTGCTTCTGCTGCTGACGGCCTGCTCGTCTGCGCCCGCGGCGACACCGACGCTCGCGTCAATGGTGGACGAGCCGTCGACCCCGACGCCTTCATCGACCCCCACGCCGCTGCCCTCGTGCGACCCCAACATGCCCTACGACGTCTTGACCGAGGAGATGCTCACCTACAAGGAGTATGGAGAAGTCACCACCACCACGGAGACGAGATTCGCCAGCGGGGGTGACCACCACAGCGTCATCTATGACGAAGAAGGCAACGTTACGTACCAGGAACTCTGGAAGGACGGCATGAGGTGGTACAAGTTCGGCGACCAGGACTGGGATGAGATCATCGGTGGCGGAGGCGATCAATCAAGGGACGCATGCGGCCCTATCCCGCATGAGAGCGGCTACTTCGCCAAAGGCCTGTGGCTCTACCGGCATGTGGGCGACACGATACTGGACGGCGAGACGGTCAGGCATCTGGAAAGCGTCCAGCCGTTCGAGCAGGCCGGTCAGAAGATACAGCTATGGGTCAACCTGCAGGGCTACATCGTGCGCACCGAGACAGAGTTTGACCGGTTCGATGCAGTAGGCAGTGCTGTCTTGACCACCACTGGCTTCGGCGAGCCCAACGACCTGCCAGACCCGGCCGTCAAGCACCCCACGCCCACGCCTACGCCCGGCATGTGGGGTAGCAGAAGGGTTGAAGTGACGCCAAGAGCCCCCACTCCCACTCCCTCCGCCACTCCCATACCGACTCCTACCACAGGCCCATGCGACTGCGATGGGGACATCCCGGTCGATGCTATCTACGAGGCAGTTGAAGAGCGGTACGCTGAGCAGCGGTTCCGGTCTATCGATACCCTGGAGATGACCTTGGACTCAGCAGAATGGGGTATCGACGAGGGCGAGTACGTGATGATCGTGCGCACCTGCGAGTTAGATGATGGAGAGCGCCGTGGGATCAGGTGGACAGCGACAGGCACCTGGGACGCGGATTGCAGAGTCTATCCGGGAGGCGGTCAAGGCGGCGGGGATGACAGCATCTGTGGCGAAGGGTAAGACCCCATATGCTTCCTCCCGCATAACCGACGCTGATATGTCACACGGGTGACGTAGGCCCCGCCGCGATCGGGGCGACGACTCCCCGCTCTACATCGCCTCCGTCCTCGTCAGCCAACTCTCGCCCTACGCTACGACGTCTCCTCCACCGGGCGCATACGCCTGGAGAGCAAGACCAGGCCCCGCAAGCGCGGCGTCGCCTCACCCGACCGCGCCGACGCCCTCGCGCTCCCCTTCATGGAACCCCCGTCTCCGGAGATATGGGTATGAGGGCTCTCGCGTTGACGCACTCCCCTGCCGGTGCTACATTCGGTTGGAGGAGTTAGCACTTGAGCAAGCCGACTGCTAATCCGTCAGGCCCCGCGCTCAACAGCCGCAGGCAGGCGCTGCTGGAGATCATCGTGAGCGACTACATCGAGACGGCCGCGCCCGTCTCGTCGCAGCAGCTCGCGCGCCGCTACGAGCTCCGCGTCAGCCCCGCCACCATCCGCAACGACATGGCGGAACTGGAGGAGATGGGCTACATCTCCCGTCCGCACACGTCGGCAGGCGGCGTGCCGTCCGACCCCGGCTACCGCTTCTTCGTGGAGCGCGCCGGCCTGCGCAACCGCCTCCCGCGTCACTTCCAGGAGCACGTGCGCGACGCCATCGACTTCGACGAGGCCGACCCCGCGGCGTGGGCGCGCAGCGCGGCCCGCGTCCTCGCGAGCGCGGTCCACAACCTCGCCATCGCCACAACGGTCAAGCGAGCCGTCGCCCGGGTGAAGCAGGTGCAGATCGTGCACCTGCACGACCGGGAGGCGCTGCTCGTGGTCGTGATGCAGGACGCGCAGCTGCGGCAGCGCATCATCCACCTCGATTCCGATACGACGCAGGACGAATTGACCCAGGTCGCCAACCGGCTGAACCGGCTCATCCAGGGCATGAGCGCCGCGGAGCTGCGGACGCTCTGGGACTCCGGATTCTCCGGCGGGAACATCATCATCGCCGCGCTCATGGAGACGGTCCGCATCCTCTCCGACGAGGAGCGCAAGGAGACGCGGGAGCGCTACCTGAACGGGCTGAGCCACATGCTGAGCCAGCCGGAGTTCCAGTCCGGCAAGAGCGCGCACGACGCCGCCGAAGTGCTCGACGACGACTCCATCACCCGGCTCTTCGACGACTCGCCGCGCCCCGCCGAGGTGCGCGTCGTCATCGGCCAGGAGAGCCACGACGAGCACCTGCGCCCTTACAGCGTCGTCTACGCGACCTACGGCGCGCCGGACGGGGCGACGGGCGTCATCGGCGCGATGGGCCCGACGCGCATGGACTACGGCCGCGCCATGTCCAGCGTCCGCTACCTCGCCGCGTTCCTCAGCGAACTCGTGCAGGCCCTCGAGCCCTCCCACCAGTGGCAGGGCTAGCCGTCGTCACATGACCACGAAACGCGATTACTACGACGTGCTTGGCGTCAGCGCCCAGGCATCCGAGGAAGACATCCGCAAGGCCTTCCGCCAGAAGGCGATGGAGTTCCACCCGGACCGCAACAAGGCGAGCGACGCGTCCGAGCGCTTCAAAGAGGTCAACGAAGCGTACCAGGTGCTCAGCGACCCGGAGCGCCGCCAGCAGTACGACCGCTTCGGCCACGCGGGTGTCCGCAACGGCGCGGGACAGGGCGCCGGAGGCTTCGAGGGTTTCGACATCTTCGGGGGCTTCGGCGACATCTTCGACGCGTTCTTCGGCGGGACGGCGTCGCGGACACGCCCGCGCCAGGGCGAGGACGTCCGCGTCAACGTGAGCATCACGTTCGAGGAGGCCGCCTTCGGGGCCGAGCGGAAGGTCGAGGTCAGCCGCACCGAGCAGTGCCCATCGTGCAAGGGCACGCGCGCCGAGCCGGGCACGCAGCCCGAGACGTGCACGAACTGCAACGGCAGCGGGCGCGTCCGCCGGGCCCAGCGTTCCGCGTTCGGGCAGTTCGTCACGGAGGCCGTGTGCAACGTATGCGGCGGCGAGGGTCGCCGCATCACGACGCCCTGCACCGACTGCAGAGGCGCCGGGAACAAGCGCGTGAAGCAACGCATCGAGGTCTCCATCCCCGCAGGGGTCTACCACGGCGCGCTGCTGGAGCTGCGCGGCCAGGGACACGCGGGGCTGTTCGGCGGGCCTCCTGGCAGCCTGCTGGTGGGTGTGCAGGTGCAGCAGCACGGGTGGTTCAAGCGCCGCGAGAACAGCGCCGACGTGCTGCTGGACCTCAACGTCACCTTCCCCGGCGCAGCGCTCGGCATCGAGGTGGAGGTGCCGACGCTCGACGGGATGGACAAGATCAAGGTGCCCGCCGGGATACAGTCCGGAGAGGTGCTGCGCATGAAGGGCAAGGGCATCCCGCACCTGGGGCGCGAGGGACGACGCGGCGACCAGCTCGTGACCGTTCGTGTGCAAACGCCCGACAAGCTCTCCAGGGAGCAGAAGAAGCTGCTGGAGGAGCTCCAGCGCTCCTTCGAGAAGAAGTAGGGGCACGCGCACTCTTGGCTGAGCATCCCTGGCTGGAACTGAAGATACGCGTGCCGTTCGAGTTCGTGGAACCGGTGGCGGAGCTGTTCCGACGGCACGGCAAGGGCGGCGTCGCCATCGAGGAGGCGGGCGGCTGGAACCCGGACGAGGGCGAGTCGCCCCCGGAGCGGCAGAGCGCCGTCATCCGCACGTACATGCCGCAGACGCCCGGCTACCGGCGCAACCGGGAGATCGTCCACATCGGCATCCAGCTCGTCGGCAAACTGACCGACCTGCCGGAGCTGGAGGAGCGCGAGATACAGGAGCGGGAGTGGGAGGACGCGTGGAAGGCGCACTTCACGCCGCTCCGCATCGGACGTCGGCTGCTCGTACAGCCGCCGTGGCTGCGTGAGGCGGCGGGGCCGGACGACGTGGTCATCGAGATCGACCCCGGCCTCGCGTTCGGCACCGGCCACCACCCGACGACGAACCGCACGCTGGAGTGCATGGAGCGGCTGATGCGCCCGGGCCTCAACGTCCTGGACGTGGGCTCCGGCTCCGGCATCCTGAGCATCGGCGCGGCGAAGCTGGGCGCGGCGCGTGTGCTGGGCGTCGAGATAGACCGCGTCGCGCTCAAGGCCGGGCGCACGAACGTGCGCTCCAACGGCGTATCCGGGCGCATCCGCTTCTACGCCGGGACGCTCCCCAACGAGAAGATACCCGCCGGGTGGGCGGACCTGCTGCTGGCGAACGTCAACTCGGTCGCGCTGGCGAACATGGCGCCGGAGCTGCGCCGCGTGCTCGCGCCGGACGGTCGGCTCGTCGCCGCCGGCATCCTAAGGGAGCGGCGCCAGCAGGTCGTGGACGCGTTCGCCGCCGCGGGGCTGTCGTTCGTCGAGGAGCACCAGGACGACGACTGGGTGACGTTCGTGTGCGCGCCGGAGGACGCGGAGGCGTAACCTCTCCCGTGGCCCCGAGTCCCGTAGCAAGGAGCGTTCCATGACCACCAAGCCGACGTTCAGCCTCGCGTTCGCGCCCAACCCGCGCAGCCGCCCCATCATGGACGGCACCATCAGGCCGGAGGGCATCGACCTCATCCCCACGGCGTCGGGCCCGGCAGAGACGTTCCACCGGCAACTCACGCACCAGGAGTTCGACGTCTCGGAGATGTCGCTCTCCTCGCTGGCCATCATCACGGCGCAGGGCAACCGGGACTGGGTGACGCTGCCGATATGCACCACGCGGACGTTCTTCGGCGTCGGCGCGCTCATCCGCACGGACGCCGGCATCGAGTCGCCCGCCGACCTGAAGGGCAAGCGCGTGGGCGTCAACGAGTACCAGCAGACGGCGGCGCTCTGGGCGCGGGGCTTCTTCCAGCACGAGTACGGCGTCGCTCCGGGCGACGTCGAGTGGTGGATGGAGCGCACGCAGGAGCTGAGCCACGGTGGCGCGACGGGCTTCGAACCACCACCCGGCGTCACGCTCCACTACATGGACCCGGCGAAGGACCAGAACCTCGGAGGCATGATGGCGAACGGCGAGCTGGACGCCATCTACGTCTACTTCTACGGCGGGGGCGGCATCAACCGGAGCACGCTGGACCTGCGTACCCACGACAAGGTGCGGACGCTCTTCCCCGACCCGCTCGCGGAGTCGGCCCGCTACTACGCCAAGACCGGCCTCT
Organism: Dehalococcoidia bacterium; assembly: GCA_965220225.1. GTDB lineage: Bacteria > Chloroflexota > Dehalococcoidia > Lucifugimonadales > Australimonadaceae > Bin16. Next base: position 552,497 of record OZ244813.1, read on the forward strand.
ACCCCGTCAATCACGTCGTCATCATGCGGCGCTCGCTCTACGAGCAGCACCCGTGGGCGGCGCGCAACCTGTACGACGCGTTCGTGCAGGCGAAGGAGATCTGGACCGCGCGGACGCTCGAGCAGACACAGCCCTTCGTCGACGCGGGGCTGCTGCCGCCGGATACGCGCGCCGCGCTGACGACCGACCTCTTCCCGTACGGCGTCGCTGCGAACCGCCACACGCTGGAGACGGCGCTCGCCTACTCGACGGAGCAGGGGCTCACGCCGCGCGTCGTGACACTCGAGGAGCTGATGGCGCCCAGCCTGCTGGACACGTAGGAACAGGCGAGGCTGCGACAGGGATGGCGGACAGCGTGCAGAACGAGAACGGTCCCGGCCCGGTAACCGAGTCCGACCGCATCACGAGCCTGGACCTCCTCCGGGGTGTTGCGGTGCTGGTCATCGTGCTGATGAACGCCGTCTCCTTCAAGTGGGGACTGGCGCCGTACATCAACCTGAGCGCAGGCGGGTCCGAGACCTGGCTCGACTGGACCATCGGCGTGTTCGGCGAGATCTTCGTCGACCAGAAGTTCATGGGGATCTTTTCGCTCCTGTTCGGCGCCGGGATACTCCTGTTCATCGAACGGGCCGAGCGGCGGGAAGCCGGTCCCGTCCTGCTGAACCTATGGCGCAACGTCCTGCTGCTCGGCATAGGGGTGCTCCATGCCTGGCTGTGGGACGGCGACGTGCTGATCGCGTACGCCATCTCAGCCGTCTTCCTGCTCGCCCTGCGCAAGCTCTCTTCAAAGGCCCTCATCGCCATCGGCGTTGTTGTGTTCCTGCTCTCCGTCCCCTTCACGCTGCTGATGCAGGCCATCGCCAACGGCACTGACGTATCGCTCGCCGGCATCTGGGAGCCGGGAGAGATCGACGGCGGCAGCGATCTGTCTCTCAGCGAAAGCATGGGAGGACTCCTGCTGCTCGGTTACTTCCTGCGCGCGTTGGGGCTCATCCTGGCGGGCGCGGGTCTGTACCGCCTCGGCTTCATGAACGGCAGCATGGCGGCGAGCACGTACAGGCTCGTTGCCGTGATCGGCCTGGGAGTCGGCCTGTCGCTGGCCACGGTGGGCGTGGTCGTCACGGCGCTCGGCGATTACTCGCGGGACGTGGCGTTCATCGGGCAGGTCCCCAACACCCTGGGCTCGATCCCCGCGTCGCTCGGGTACATGAGCCTCATCATCCTCTGGAACAAGAGCCGGGATAACTGGCTGAAGTGCCGGTTGCTCGCCACCGGACGGATGGCGCTCACCAACTACCTTTCGCAGACCGTCCTGGGGATGCTGGTGCTCACCGTGCTGCTCGCGGACGTTTCCGTGACTCGGACGGGGGTCTTCGCGTTCTGCGTGGGCGTCTGGGTGTTGCAGCTCTGGTGGTCGCCGCTCTGGCTCGGCCGCTTCCGCTTCGGTCCCGCCGAGTGGCTCTGGCGGGTCGCCACCTACCGAAAGGGACAGCCGCTTCGGAGGCGTCCTGCGTGAGGCTGCCGAGGGCAGCCCTGCTCGGACATCCTCTGCCAAATGTCACCGAGGCGTCATCGAAACAGGCACCGGATATCACCCCAATGTCACCGGAATGTCTGTAGTCTCTTCGAGCATGACGCCACGAACCGGAGCAAACGCAACAGCTCACGCCGTCCTGGCAGGGTTGCTGCTCATCGGGCTGCTGACGGCTTGCGCCAGTCCTACGCCTACTCCCATGCCCACGCTGACCCCGACTCCCACCGCAACGGCTACGCCAACCCCAACGCCCACACCTACTCCCACGGCCACCCCGACTCCTACGCCCACGCCTACTCCGACCGCTACGGCTACCCCCACCGCTACGCCTACTGCGACTCCTACGGCTACGCCTACCCCAACCCCCACGCCTACTCCCACTGCAACGCCTACGCCGACTGCGGCTCCCACGGCCACCCCTACGCCTACGCCCGTGCCGCCGGAGATCTACGTGCGGTTCCCTGACGCAGGCTGGCACGAGTTGAGAACGACGCTGGATGAGCGCCCCTACCTGAGCGCACAGTTCAATCTCGATGTGCATCGCCGGCTCGTTCTTGGTTTCGGAGGTTATCTGGTACACGACGAATGCTTCGGGGAAGGGGCTCACTTCCGAGGCCAAGGCAACAGGCTGATGCCGACTCCGGAGTGCATCACCAGGCACCAGGAGCTATGCGGCGGGAACTACCTGCTCGAAGCGCTCCCGGAACAACCAGGATGCCTGCTGACGGGTCGCTGGACGACTGTCGGGTTCCCCGTCAGTAGCGTGATGGACCTGAACGACGTGGGCTTCTCCCGCAAGGAGTTGGCAGAGCAAGGCTTCACAGAGGCGGAAGCGTCGACACTCCAACTGTTCGTGGTCAGGATATTGGAGAACCCGCGTGTATCGATCGACGACATCCGAGGTCTGGCAGGAGCCCCGGTCCTGCAAACGCTGAAGGACCTGGATGCGGACAGCCTGGACTCTTTCGTTGACACCCTGGGCTCTGTGGGTCTGTCGCGCGCTCTCTCTACTCTGGACGGGCTGTCCATATCGCATAGGGATCTAGCAGAGCAAGGTTTCACAGCCGATGAGGTGCCGACAGTGCAGGCGCTCGTGCTCGAAATGACGGCCAGGGGGCTGGAGGTTTCTGACGAAGAGGTCGGCAAGCTGGCAGGGGCGCCGCTGTTGGAAACGTTGAGATCGCTGGGCAGCGACGGCCTGTCCAATCTCTTCCGGGCCATCGGTTATCTCAGGGACAAGGACGTCTTATCCGTGATCCTGGACCCTGCCAGGACATTCGTCGAGCAGCGTGAGATCACCCTCCCGCTTGCCGGAGAGGTGACCTTGTCGGTCATCTGGCCTTACAGGCTCCCTTCTCGTTCGGTTGAGTCCCAGGCCATCAGGCTGCTGGAGCAGGCGATACGCCACCATGAAGGGTTGATGGGCGTTCGGTTCCCCCTGGACTATCTCGTTCTGATCCTCGCCGACCCCAGTCCTTATGGAGGATTCAGCACCAGGGGAGTCGTGGTGGCCTACCATACGGACAACAGAGACGTGATCGCGCATGAAGTGGCGCACGCGTACGTGATCGGGGGACCAGGGTGGATCATAGAAGGAGTTCCAACGTTTCTGGACGTGGTTTCCCGCCGGCCCCTCAACGGCGCTCCCATCATTCACCCGGACCTCCCGTGCCGCCTGTTCGACACTCTGGCCGAGTTGGACCGGTCGGACCTGAGCGCGGCTGCGATCCATGAGTCGAGGTGCACGTATCACCTCGGGCTGGCGATATTCCAGGAGCTGTACAACCGCCTTGGCTACGAGGCATTCCGCCAGGGTCTCGCGAGCCTCTACCTGAACGCACAGGACGATTCAGATGTCCCTGCCTGCACGGGCATCAACGGGGAACCGGCGCCGGATACGGACAGGGGCTTCTGCCAGATGACGGCAGCGTTCGTGGACGGCCTGCCACCGGAGAAGGCGGCCATCGCCGAGGAGATCATCTTTCGCCGCTACTACGGCGTATCGCCGTGACGCAGGTGCTTCTGCCTCATTCCGGGTCCCTCTACTCCTGACGGGGCGCGCGGGCCATCAGTTCGAGGAGCGCGTCCTGCGGCGATGCGCCGTCGAACAGGACGCGGGCGGTCGCTGCGGCGATGGGAACGTCCACGCCGAGTGCCTGCGCCATCTCGAGCGCCGCAGACGTCGTGCCGACGCCCTCGGCCACCTGCCCGCCGAGCGATCCGACCGCCTCGGCGAGCGTCCGACCCTCCGCGAGCGCGAGGCCGACACGGTAATTGCGACTCAGGTTGCTATAGCACGTCGCGATGAGGTCGCCGAACCCGGCGATGCCAGCGAACGTCTCGGCCTGCGCGCCCGCCGCGACGCCCAGCCGCACCATCTCGGCCAGCCCACGCGTCACGAACGCGGCCTTCGCGTTGTCGCCGAGCGCCATGCCGTCGCAGATGGCGGCTCCGATCGCCATCACGTTCTTCAGCGCGCCGCCCAGCTCCGTTCCGATGACGTCGGCGTTCGTGTAGACGCGGAACGTCGGCGAATTGAACAGGCGCTGCACCGATGCAGCCGCATCGGCGGACGCAGACGCGACAACGGTCGCGGATGGCATGTCCCGCACGACCTCGCGGGCGAGGTTCGGGCCGGAGAGCGCGCAGAGGTCCGGCGCGGCATCGGGCAACTCCTCGGCCAGCACGACGCTCATGCGCTTGGACGTCCCCTGCTCCAGTCCTTTGCACGCGGAGACGACGACGGCGCCGTGCGGTATGTGGCGCGCAGCGTGGCGGGCGTTCTCGCGCAGGGTGTGGCTCGGGACCGCGAAGACGACGAACGCGGCGCCGTCCATGCCGTCCGCCCAGTCCGACGTCACGCGCAGCGACGCGGGGAAGCGGTGGCCGGGCAGACGCGTCGCGAGTTCGCCATCGGACGCGAGCCGCTGCGCCTCGTCGCCGGTGCGCGCGAGGAGCCGCACGTCGATGCCGCGTCGCGCGAGGATGAGGGCGAGCGTTCCGCCCCACGACGTCGTGCCGACGACCGCAACGGGCCCTTGTTGCTCTGCTGAGGTCATGCGCCGCCTCCCACGGCAGGGGCAGATTCTAACGTCGCGCGAGAGTAGCGGGGAGACGATAAGGGGGCGGCCTTGTGGCCGCCCCGAAAAAGGAGGGCGCCCCGCGAAGGGGCGCCCTCGGTCCAGACACTGGATCCCCGCCTCCGCGGGAATGACGGAGGAAGGCGGGAATGGCAGGGTGGAGGCTAGTCGTAGTCCTCGAGCGCGCCCTTCTTGTTCTCGGGGCCGGGGACGCCGGTCTTGCACCACCCCACGAGGTTCTTCATGCGGCACTGCTGGCCGTGCTTGGCCAACTCCTCCTCGAAGATCGCGTGGACGCGGGGGTCTTCGTCCTCGTACTCGAGCTGGATGCCGCCCTCCTTGATGCTCACCATCGCGCGGATCTCACCCCGGCGTGAGGGGTCGTTGATGCCGCGCTGGTAGGTGTACTTGCGGGAGTTGGACGGGCTCATGTTGATGTAGCGCGCGGGAGTGGTGCCGACGTTGAAGTGCTGGTGGAAGTACTCGTTGTAGGAGTCCTGGGTCGGCAGGTAGAGGCTGCCGCGCTGCCAGTCCGCCTTCACGAGGTCGGACATGTCCTCTTCTTTCCAGATGAGCGCGAAGCCGACGCCGCCGGTGATGAGCAGGTGAGCGCCAGGTCCGTGCCGGTGCGCCTTCTTGTAGGTGCCGACCGGGAACTCGGAGATGTGGGAGGAGACGGTGTTGTCGGACAGCGACAGCATGATGTTGGTGCCGCCGGCGCCGCGCTCCGACCAGTCCGGCATGGCCATGTTGGCAGCGTCCGGCAGGAAGTTGGTCTCCCACACGCGGCCCTTGTACATCTGGCCGGAGCCGGATGCCCAGCCCTCGTCGGCGGTGAGGCGGTCCGGGAAGACGTACGGGTTGTTGAAGATGAAGTCCGGCGTGATGAACTTGCGGATCATGCCGGGCAGGTTGGTGACGGAAACCATGCGGGTGGGCTCCGTGCCGCTGCCGTTGAAGTGCTGGTACCAGGCGTTCATGGGGATCGAGAAGTACGCGCCCTCGTTCCACTCGAACGTCTGCTTGCGGGACTCGTCGTACCAGACGGAGGTCGCGCCGCGTCCGCTGAGGACGTAGATGACCTCGTTGAACATGTGGCGCTCCGGGTTGGTCTTGCCCGCGGGGCCGACCTCGACGACGTGCTCGTCGGTCTCCTCGTCGCCGTCGAGGTAGACGACCGCGCCGTTGCAGCCCTTGCGCGGCCAGTAGTCGAGCTCCAGGGAGTAGAGGTCCTTGATGTAGAGCCCACCGTGCAGCTTCACCCCCTCGTTCTGCTGCCACTCCTCATACGTGTCGATTCGCTCGAATACCGGGGCCGTAGTTGGGTCGTAGTTCGTCGTCATGGTGTCCTCCTCTGACGAATTCCGCGCAGGCGAGCGCGCCAGCCTGCGCGCATCGGGAAGTTACGCCCGCACACTTCAGTCGTCAAATCAGGGGACTTGAGAGGGTCAGGTCCTTCGCGCTGCCTCGTCGGCGATGCGGGCGGCGACGTCCGACACGGGGAGCAGGCCGAGGTCCTCGCCGGAGCGGAGGCGCACCGCCGCGCCGCCGGCCTCGGCCTCCTTGTCGCCCACGACGAGCATGTAGGGCGTCTTCATCAGCTGCGCGTCGCGTATCTTGGCGTTCATGCGCTCGCTGCGGGCGTCGACGTGCACCCGCACGCCCGCAGCCTCCAGCCGCGACCGCACCGACTCCGCGTACTCGACGTGGCGGTCGGCGATGGGGATGACCTCCACCTGCACGGGCGCGAGCCAGACCGGGAACGCGCCGCCGAAGTGCTCGATGACGACGCCGAGGAAGCGCTCGATGCTGCCGAGCATGGCGCGATGGATGACCACGGGACGCTGCCGCGCGCCCTCCGAGTCGACGTACTCGAGGTCGAACCGCTCCGGCAGGTTGTAGTCCAACTGCACGGTGCTCAACTGCCACTCGCGGCCGATGGCGTCGGCGACGAAGAAGTCGATCTTCGGACCATAGAACGCGCCCTCGTTCTCGGCGGGCTCGTACTCCATGCCGCGCGCGTCCAGCGCCGACGCCAGCGCGCCCTCCGCCGCGTCCCACAGCTCGTCGGTACCGATGCGCTTGTCCGGTCGCAGCGACAGCACGACGCGGACGTCGTCGAAGCCGAAGACTTCGAACGTCTCGCTGACCATGCCGATGAACGAGAGCACCTCGCTCTCCACCTGCTCCGGCGCGCAGAAGATGTGAGCGTCGTCCTGGGAGAACGTGCGTACGCGGGTGAGGCCGTGCGTGACGCCGGAGCGCTCGAAGCGGTGCAGCCGTCCGAAGTCGGCGTAGCGTATCGGGAGGTCGCGGTAGGAGTGGAGGTGGGAGGCGTAGAGGATGGCGGCGGCGGGGCAGTTCATCGGCTTGACGGCGAACTCCTGCTCGTCCGCGTAGGTGAAGTACATGTTCTCGCGGTAGTTGTCGTAGTGACCGGAGCGTTTCCAGAGCGAGGAGTCGAACACCTGCGGGGTGATGACCTCCTGGTAGCCGTAGCGCTCGTAGAGGCCCCGGACGTAGGAGGTGAGCGCGTTGTTGAGTGCCGCGCCGCGCGGCAGGAAGAAGGGGCTCGCGGGGGCGACGGGGTCGAAGAAGAAGAGACCGAGCTCCTGACCGAGCCTGCGGTGGTCGCGGCGCCCGGCCTCCTCCAGCCGCTCCAGGTGTGCCTGCAGCGCCTCCTGGGACTCCCACGCGGTGCCGTAGATGCGCTGCAGCATCTCGTTGTGCTCGTCGCCGCGCCAGTAGGCGCCCGCGACCGTCACCAGCTTGAACGCGGCGACCTCGCCGGTCGAGCCGACGTGGGGTCCGCGGCAGAGGTCCACGAAGCCGCCGTGCTCGAAGGTGGTGATCGCCTCGCCGTCCGGTATCTCGTCGATGATCTCCAGCTTGAACGGCTGGTCCGCGAAGTGGCCGCTCGCGCCGTCGCGGGTCAGCTCCGTCATGTTGAACGGCGCGTCCGACGCGACGGTCTCCCGCATCCGCGCCTCGATGCGCTCGAGGTCGTCGGGCGAGAAGGGGCGTTCAACCGAGAAGTCGTAGTAGAAGCCGTCCGCGGTGGGCGGCCCGACCGCGAACTTCGCCTCCGGGAAGAGGTCGAGCACGGCCTCGGCCATGATGTGGGCTGCGGAGTGGCGGATGCGGAAGCGCAGGTCGTCGAGTTGCTGCTGTTCGGGGCTCTTCTGTTTGACGGGCATCGGTCTGCCTCTCTGGTGTCCTGTTACGAGAAAAGGGGCGCTCGGCGCGCCCCTTCATGCATGGTTGGAGATACGTACGCGCCCAGGCGGACTCAGGCCACGGCTGCCGTCTCGCGGACGCGCGCAGCCGCGGCCTTCGTAGTGCGGGTCGTCGACGTTGTCGTGGCTGTGGCGCGCTGCATGACGCGGGCATTGTAGCACGCCATTGGGGGAGGCGCCGACTGTTCAGTGGTCGACGGGACGTTGGCCATCCATGGGCTGGCCGCAGTTGGAGCAGACGACGCTCGTCTGGGTAATCAAGGACGAGCGCACCCAGTAGCTCCTCCGGCGGATGCGTCGAGCGTGCCGGTGCCCGCACGGCTCAGCGGCCGGAGCGCCGTTGGGAGTCTGTACGGCAGGACGCTTCCAGCCGAGTTTCACCGCGCGACTCCAGAGGGAACGGCCGCGCACTCGGCCACGCCGACGAGTTCGTCCAACTCCTCGACGCATCGCCCGCAGCACCTGTCATCGTAGAGCCCGAGCCTCTCGGCAAGACGGTCCAGGTCGGGATGCGTCTCCTCCCAGGACGCGGCCAACTGGCGGACGGAGATCCTGTTGCACACGCATATGTACATGGCGTATCCCTGCGGCAATATTGCTTGCGGTAGTTAGTACACCCTAATCATAAGACTTGTCAATACATAGCAATTGGCGTATCGTGCACAATGCTCGCCCGGGCCAGTTGCTGGCGCGCAGGGCGACATACCGCCGATGAGGAGGTCCCATGAGAGCCAGGGAGGGAGTGGTCGACCGTCTCAACGCCATCCTGACGATCGACCTGACGGCCATCAATCAGTACTTCGTCCAGTCCGAGATGGTGCGGAACTGGGGATTCCAGCGCACTGCCGAGAAACTGCGCGAAGTGAGCATGGACGAGATGCGCGACGCGCAGCGGCTCGTCCGGCACATCCTCTATCTGGAGGGACTGCCGAACCTCCAGCGCCTGGGTTCCATCAAGGTCGGCGAGAGCGTTGATGAGAACCTGCAACTGGACCTCGACTCCGAGGTGTCGGCGCTTGAGTCGCTGGCCGAGGCCATCGCGCACTGCGAGCAGGTGGGCGACTACGGCACGCGCGAGCTATTGGAAGACATGGTGCGGGAGGAAGAGGAGCACATCGACTGGCTGGAGACGCAGCAGGAGACCATCCGCCAGGTCGGCATCGAGCACTACCTCGCGCAGAACATCAGGGAGTGAGGAGCAAACGGATTGTGTGTCTTCATCCCTCACAACGCGAACCCGGACGAACCGGAAAGCCACACTGACTGGTTCATGTCCGACTCATGGAGGATAACGATGCGTAAGTTAGTGACCCTTTCCGTGCTCCTCGTTGTCGCGGGCAGCCTTCTGACGGCCTGCGGCAGTGACGGAGACGACGACCTGAAGCAGGACGTCGTACGAAACTATGCCGACGGCGCGCACGCGATGTACGCCAAGAGCCTCGCGAGTGCGGTGGCGCTGGATGCGGCGATAGACCGCTTCCTCGCCTCCCCGTCGGAGGTGCGGCTCGACGCCGCCAAGCGGCAATGGCTGCTCGCTCGCGACGACTACGGCCCCACGGAGATCTACCGGTTCTATGAAGGGCCGATAGACAACGAGGCGGACGGCCCCGAAGGGCTGGTCAACGCGTGGCCTCTCGACGAGGCGTACATCGACTACGTCGAAGGCAACCCCGACGCCGGCATCGTCAACAACCCCGGCGACTTCCCCGTCATCGACGCGGACCTCATCGTCTCCCTGAACGAAGAAGGCGGCGAGGAGAACGTATCGACCGGCTGGCACGCCATCGAGTTCCTGCTCTGGGGCCAGGACATGAACGACGACGGCCCGGGCCTGCGCCCGGTGGAGGACTACACCACCAACGCGAACGCAGACCGGCGCTCGACCTACCTCGCGACCGCATCCGACGTGCTCGTGCGTCACCTGCGCGACATGGTCGACGCGTGGGCGCCCGGCAACAGCAGCAACTACCGCGCGGAGTTCCTCTCCGTTGACCCGGATGAGGCGCTCAGGCGCATGATCACCGGCATCGGCGAGATGAGCAGGGGCGAGCTCGCGGGCGAGCGGATGACGGTGGCGTACGAGGCGCGCTCGCAGGAGGACGAACACTCCTGCTTCGCGGACAACACGACCGCCGACATCATCGCCAACGCGTACGGCGTCTGGCTCGTCTACACCGGCGACTACGGGACGGTGAACGGCCCCGGCGTGCGGGACCTGATCGCGGCTGAGGACGCTGACCTCGCCCAGCAACTGGAGGACGAGATCCGGAAGAGCGTCGCTCTTGCGAGGGCGATCCCCGCTCCGTTCGACCAGCACCTGCGCGAGGGCGTTTCCGACGCTGACCCGGGCCGCCAGGCGGTGTTGAGCACCATCGTCGCGCTGGAGAACCAGACGGACACGATCGTTTCGGCGGCGGAAGCTATCGGCATCACCATCAGCGTCAGTTAACCTGATGCGGTGAGTGACGGTCACACAGCGGAGATGAAACGCGCATCGAGGTGGGCGGCGGCTCTGCTCATCGCAGCGGGGCTGCTGGCCACCTCGGTGGCTGCCTGCTCGCAGGGCGACCGGATAGACGAAGCGTTGCTGTTCGACGAGCGGCTCGGCGGCGAGACGACGGCGTTCAGCAAGGGGACCAATGCCTTCGAGCTGTCCGCGCGGAACCTCACCAACGAGGAGCGGCGGATGTTCGAGGTGGGAGACAGTTTCTTCAACCAGAACTGGGTGACCGCTCCGGCCTCCACGACAGCCCGCGACGGTCTGGGCCCGACGTTCAATGCCCTCGCCTGCGCGTCGTGCCACTCGCACGACGGGCGGGCGAAGCCGCCGGACAACGATGACGACCCCGAGCGCGGCCTGCTGCTGCGGCTCAACGTGCCCGGGCCGGACGGCCCCGTGGACGACCCCGCGTACGGCGGGCAGTTGCAGGACCGGGGCATCATCCTCGTTCCGCCGGAAGGCCGTATCAGCATCCGGTACGAGGAGATGCCAGGCCAGTATCCCGACGGGACGCCTTACTCGCTCCGCAAGCCCACCTATTCGATAGAGAACCTGGCCTTCGGCCCGCTGCATCCGGACGTGACGATATCCCCGCGCGTCGGGCCCGCGACCATCGGCATGGGGCTGCTGGAGGCGGTCCCCGTGGAGGACATCCTGGCCCTTGCAGACCCGGACGACGCCGATGGGGACGGTATATCCGGTCGTCCGAACATGGTCACCGACCTCAGGACCGGAGAGGCGGCACTGGGCCGGTTCGGGTGGAAGGCCGGCCAGCCCACGGTTGAGCAGCAGGCGGCAGGCGCGTTCATGGGCGACATCGGCATAACGTCGTCGTTCTTCCCTGAACAGAACTGCCCGGGGCCGCAGCAGGCCTGCCGGGACGCTCCCGACGGAGGGATGCCCGAGATCGACACCCAGCGCCTCGACCTGGTCACGTTCTACGTTCAAACGGTCGCCGTGCCGGCCATGCGCGATATAGAGGACGACCAGGTGCGGGAGGGCGCGCAGCTGTTCGCGCAGGCCGACTGCATCGCCTGCCACACCCCCCGGCACGTGACCGACGCGTCGCATCCCGTGCGCCCGCTCCAGGGCCAGACGATCTACCCCTACACCGACCTGCTGCTGCACGACATGGGCGAGGGGCTGTCCGACGGCGGTCACCAGGAAGGCCAGGCCACAGGCAGCGAGTGGCGCACGCCGCCGCTGTGGGGCATCGGGCTGGTGGACACGGTGAGCGGGCACACGATGTTCCTGCACGACGGGCGGGCGCGCGGACTGGAGGAGGCAATCCTCTGGCACGGCGGCGAGGCGCAGGCCTCGCGCGACGCGTTCACACTCCTCACCGCCGATGAGCGGGCCGCGCTGCTGCGCTTCCTGGAGTCGTTGTGATGAAGACTGCGTCACGCATCCTGTTGCTGTTCGGATCTCTCGCGGCTGCGGCCGTTGCCTGTGGTCCGGGCGGACTGGACGAGGCCGAGGTGCTGACGAGCATCACCGACGACGTCTTCGTCCCCAGCTACGAGGCGCTGGACTCGGAGACGAGAGAACTCAGCGATGCGCTGAACGCGCTCTGCGGCGCTCCGTCGGCATCTGCGCTGGACAACGCGCAGGGGGCGTGGCGCGGCGCCCGCGCGGCGTGGTCGCGGTCTGAGGCGTCGGGACTCGGCCCGCTGCTGGACAGGCGCTCGACCGGCCTCATCGCGTGGGCGCTCACCGAGCCTGAGCGGATCGACTCGCTGCTGGCGTCCGACTTCGCCATCACCGAGGACTTCATCCGGAACAACATCTCGTCCACGCAGCGGGGGCTCGGCGGCATCGAGTACGTGCTGTTCGCGGAGGATGCGCCATCGTCGCTCGCGGCAGACCCCGCCCGATGCGCCTACCTCACCGCCACAGGCAAGGTGGTGGCCGACGAATCCGCAGCGCTCCTCGACGACTGGACGGTGGGAGGCGGCTCACCCTACCGGGAGTACTTCACCGGTCAGTCCTCGATATCGCTGGTCTCGGACCAGGCGGTTGCGGAGGTCGTGCGTACGCAGGTGTTCCTGAGCCGCACCATCGTCGACATGCGGCTGGCGGGTGCCCTCGGACTGCGGGGCGACGTCGACCCGACCGCGATACCGGGCGGCGCGGGGCTGAACGCGCTGGCCGACCTGCGCAACGGAGTGCTCGGCATGCGCGACGTGTACGAGGGCGTGGGAGAGGGACAGGGCGTCTCGGCGCTCATCGTCCCGCTCTCCCAGGACACAGACGAGCGGATGCGCGCGGGCTTCGTGTCGTCGCTCGCCGCGATCGACGCGGTGGACGGCCCGCTGCGGCAAGCGGCGGCGGAGAGTTCGCCGCAGGCGCTCGCCGTCTACGAGGCGCTGATGGCGCTGCAGGACACGCTCTCCACGGAGGTCGTCAGCCTGCTCGGTGTCTCTGTCGGCTTCAGCGACACGGACGGCGACAGCCTCCGCTAGCGCTCAGGCGGTCCCGGCAGCACCCACCACTTCGGCCAGATGCCCGGCTCCACCCGCGCCAGGTCCACCGTCGGGTCGATGAAGCGCGCGGCCTGCCGTCCGTTGAACGCGACCGATACGTCGGCCCGCACTTCCGCGTCCGGCACGCCACGGTGAGCGAAGTCCTCCGCGATGATGTGCGCCGTCGCCAGGATCATGTCCGGGTGGGTCGCCATGCGCTCGGTCTGCAGCGACGTCAGGTACTCGTCCGGGTAGACGAGCCGCTCCTGCCCGGTCGACGGGTCGAGCACACGGAAGCGCGCGTGGCCGGTCTTCTCCGTGAGCAACACCCGCCAGGAGAAGCGGTAGCCGTCCTCGTTCCAGCGGACGTTGCCCGGATACGCCCAGTGACGGAGCGGGACGAGCACCTGCACGAGCGCGAAAAGCACGAGCGCGACCACGGCGAATCGCGTGGCCCAGGAGACGCTGGTCTTGTGATGCACGAACACGGCCATCCCCGCTGACGGACGCCGGAGCAGCGCAGGCAGGGCTGCGCACTTGTGCAGGCCTGCGCGGACACGCAGGGGCCAGTCCGGCGGGAAGAAGATGAGGGCCGCGGTCATCATGATCCAGGGGAACATGCCTATGGGGAAGAGCACCCACGTCAGCACGTGGAACACCGCGACCACGGCGTAGGCCCAAGGCCTGCTGCGCCGCCACAGCAGCCAGCCGACTATCGTAAGGTCGAATGCGGCGCCCGCCCAGCTCATGGCGTAGGCCGCCCAGGGCTCCTTGAGGAGCGCCCCGACGAGGAATACGTCACTGCTGTTGTAGAGCCATATCCGCAGGGGCTGGGCGTTGAAGAGCCAGTCCGGGTTCAGCTTGGCGATGCCGGAGAAGAGGTAGACCGCGCCGAGCTCCGCCCGGAGCGTCCACACGACCCACACAGGCACGGTGCCGTTCAACGGATGCGGATTGCGTCGTGCGTCGAGCGACGCCGTGCGGTGCAGCGGCATGAAGATCATGAGGAAACTGAGCAGGCTGACGAGGTAGTAGTGGTTCAGGTAGGTGGTCTTGTCGAGCAGTTCGACGTACGTGAACAGGAGGAAGAAGGCGGCGATAGAGAGCCGGTAGCGGTAGCCGAGCGCTACGCCGAGGGCGGCGAGACCGAGGAGCGCGAAGTGGGCGTACATGCCCCAGCCCGGCCAGGGCTGCACCCACCAGAAGCCGGAGTAGGTGAAGTGGTGCTCCGGCGCGATGTAGAGCTCGTCGATCCAGCCCCGCGCGGCGAAGCGAACAACGGCTACGACGCCGAGCACGCCGAACGCGATGCGGAACGCCGCCGCGGATGCGCCGCTCACCGGACGCGAACCGGCCACGGCGGCGCGGTCGAGCAGCCGCGCCACGGAAGGCGCTCCGTGCGTTCGGACGAACCGGGAGGGGGAGAGCATGATGGCGCGTAGTCTATGCCAGGCCGGGACATGCCCCGCAGCGCACAAGGAGTCCCTCGTTGCCGAAGCGAGGGACCCTTGTGCATGAACGGAGTGAAGACGTGATCGGGAGGGTTACACGTCTTCGCCCATATCATGGTCGGAGTGGTTGATCTCCCCGGCCAGCCAGTAGCCCTGCGTTCGCAGGACCGATCGGTCGAGCCCGCGCTCTTCGATGAAGTGCCTGCGCACCTCGCGCATGATGTTCGCCTCGCAGCTGACCCATATGCGGCCCTCGCCGTGAGGTAGCGTCGACTGGCACATCGCGTCGGCGAGCGCCCTGCCGGGCGTCTCCCCGGGCTTCCGATACAGCCACCAGACCTGTAGCTCCGCCGGCGACGTCAACTCCAGCTCCTCGTCAGCATCCTGCACCTCGGCGAGTACGTAGGCATGCATGGAAGAGGGCAGCGCTTCGAGCACCGTTGCGACCGCGGGCAGCGCAGCCTCGTCACCGCCGATGAAGTACCATTCGACGTCCGTCTCAGGGAGGTAGGTGCCGCCTGCCCGTCCGCTGATGACGGCGGTATCGCCTTCCTTCGCATTCGCAGCCCATGCCGCGCCGGGGCCGTGGTCGTGCAGGGCGATATCCACGTCAAGTTCGCCGTTCTCGGGGTCCCACCGGCGCGGGGTGTACGCGCGGCTGGCTGGACGAGGTTTGTCCTCCGGGAAGGCGTTTCCGTCAGGCCCCATAACCGGCAGGAGGAGTTCGCCCGTCTCGCTGTCCGGGAGGAAGAGGCGGAAGTGCTCGGCGGGACCATTGGACTCGAATCCCTCCATCTGTCCGCCGCCGAGGGTGATGCGCACCATGCGGGGAGTGAGCCGGGTGACGCGCCGCACCTCAACGATGCGCGGCGGGGGCCGCCTGAATGGAGTCGCCGGTGTGTTGGCCGGGATCGAAGATGTCATACGGTGTTCTCCTTCTGTATCGAACGGTTGTCTGTACGTACTCTCAGGCCACTCAGTTCGCGGCCACGGCAGAAGGCCACTCAACCACCTCGAACGAGAGCAGCGTGGCGTGCGTCGCGACCGGCTTCTCCCCATCGGTCTTCGCGTGTCCGCGGCGGAACTCGGCGCTGTTGACCCAACGTTGGAAGTCCTCCTCGGACCGCCAGCGGGTGTAGACGTAGTAGCGGTTCTCGCCGCTTACGGGGCGGAGCAACTGGAAGCCTTCGAAGCCTTCCATGTGCTCCACCTCGTGGGCCCGCGCGCCGAACCGCGCCTCCAGTTCCAACTCGCCTCCCTCCGCCGGGGTTATGGCATTTATCTTGACGACGCTCATGGTTTCCCTCCTTTCCGGTCTCTATACGGACGTTGTTGCTGTGCTTCTTACGGGGACGTTCGCGTGCTCTCCCTCGTACGAGGCGAGCACGACGGGCTTGCCGGTCTGGGGGTGCGGCACCACCATGACCGGCTGGTTGAACACGTCTGAGAGGAGCTCAGGGCAGAGCACCTCCTCCGGCACGCCGGATGCAACGACCTCGCCCTCCGACATGACCATGACCCTGTCCGCGAACGACCCGGCGAGGTTCAGATCGTGCAGCACCGCGAGGACGGCGCGTCCATCGGCTGCGAGCCGCCTGCACAGGGACATGACCAACTGCTGGTGGCCGATATCCAGAGCGGACGTCGGCTCGTCCAGCAGGACTACCGGAGTATCCTGGGCAAGGACGCGAGCAAGCGAGACGCGCCGCTGCTCGCCTCCGGAGAGTGTGGGGTAGATGCGCTCCGCCAGATGGAGCACCTGGGTGCTCTCCATGGAGTTCTCCGCCATCGCGAAGTCGGACTCAGTGGGGGACTTCCACCGGGAGACGTGCGGGTGCCTCCCCATCAGCGTCACTTCACGCGCTGTGAAGGGGAAACGGAGATAGGTGTGCTGGCTGAGCATCGACCGTAGACGCGCCAGGGCAGCGGGCTTCAGTGTCCGTAAGGGACGACCGCACACCTTCACCTCTCCCTCCGTAGGCGTGAGGTCGCCCGCCAGGAGCCCGCACAAGGTCGACTTTCCCGCGCCGTTCGGGCCGACGATGGCAAGCACCTCGCCGAGGGCCAGGTCCAGCGTCACTTCGCGTACGAGCGTCCTGCCCTGCGTCGCGTAGCCGACGCCGTCTGCGCGCAGACCGGGGGTCACTCCATGCCTCCCCAACTCCGCCGCGTCCGGTGCACGAGCCAGAGGAAGAATGGACCGCCGATCATCGCGGTGACGACACCGAGCGGCAGCTCCGCGGGGACGACCACGGTGCGCGCGACGAGATCGGCCAGCAGCAGCGTGGTCGCTCCGCCAAGGATGCTGGCGGGCAGCAGGAAGCGGTGGTCCGGCCCGGCGATGAGCCGTATCACGTGCGGCACGACGAGCCCCACGAACCCGATGATGCCCGCCACCGAGACGGCAGCGCCGGTCAGGAGCGCACTGAGGACGATGACGCTCACGCGCACGCGCTCCGTGGAGACGCCCATGTGCCGGGCTTCCCTGTCTCCGAGGGTCAGCAGGTTCAGCGCACGGGACCAGAACGGCAGGAGCACGAACCCGATGAGGAAGAAGGGAACTATCGAGGTGACGACCGGCCAGGTCGCTCCTCCAACGTGTCCGAGCGTCCAGAACGTGATGCTGCGCAGTTGGTCGTCGTCCGCGATGAATATGAACAGGCCCGTGAATGCACCCGCCGTCGCATTCACGGCGATGCCCGCAAGGATCAGCGTCGTGACCGAGGTCTGGCCGTACACCCTCGCGACCATGTAGACCACCGTCGTGGCGACAAGGCCGCAGAGGAAGGCCGCTACCGCGACGCCGTGAACGTTGAATGCGCTGAAGCCGAGAACGATAGCCCCCACGGCTCCAACAGCAGCCCCGCTGGATACGCCGATGATGCCGGGCTCGGCGAGCGGGTTCCGGAAGACGCCCTGCAGGGCGGCCCCGGCGATACCCAGGCTGCCGCCGACCAGGATGCCGAGGACGACGCGGGGCAGGCGTATGTTCCAGAAGATCGCGTCGGTCCTGGCATCGAACTGAGCGCCGATATCGAGCCCCGCGTGGCTGAGCAGGATCGAAAGGGCCTGGGCCGGTGGGATCTCGACCGCTCCCATCCCTACGTTCGCGAACAGGGCCGCGACGAAGAGCGCCAGCATCGCTCCGAGCAGTGTCGAACTGGCGAGCCGGGGCGAGTCCGCACGCCGGACAGCCACCGATTGCAGGCCTCGCAGCCGCACCAGCGCCCTTATGCCCAGCGACGCCATCATCCGCCCGGCGCCAGATCAGGGTGAAATGCCTGCAGCAGTTCCATCAACACCTGGCCCGTGCGGGGACCGCCGCCAGCGAAGTACTGATCATCGAAGGCGAGTATGCAGCCATCCTCGGCGGCAGCGGTCTGTCCCACGCCGGGGATGTTCACGAGCCCCTCGCGCCCGCCAACCGACTCGAGCCCGAGAGTGAGCACGACTATGCAGTCCGGGTCCGCGGCAGCGAGCGACTCGGCAGTGAGCGGTATATAGCCTTCGGTTACGCCCGCTACTGTGGCGCCGCTGACGGCTCCGCTCGTCTCGAACAGTTCATGGCTTATGTGGTCCTCTCCGATGAGGAAGAGCGCGTCGAGCCCGCGCATGTAGAGGAACACCGCGGTCGGGCGTTCCCCGGCGTCGGCGGAGAGCGACTCGACCTCGTCTATCTCGGACTCGAGCGTGGCGGCGAGCTCCTCTCCCTTGGCAGAGATGCCGAGCGCCTGTGCAACCGTGCGGATCTTCCGGGGTGCTCCGTCCAGCGTGGTCACCGTGTCGATAATCACCACCGGCGTGCCGGTGGCACGGATCTGTTCGAGCACCGGGGGTGGCCCGGCGTTCGTGTTCCCGATAACCACCGAGGGAGACATCGAGAGGATGCCCTCGGCACTCAGGCTCCTCTGGTAGCCGATCTTGGGGAGTTGCAGCGCCTCAGCGGGATACGTCGCGCTGGTATCGACCGCAACGAGGTTGTCACCCAGTCCCAGCGCGAAGATCACCTCGGTGACATCGCCGTTCAAGGACACGATGCGGCTGACGTCCTCCACAACGACCTCATTGCCGTTCACGTCCGTAACGGTCACAGGCAGCACCGGGCCTTCAGGGGCCTGCGGTTCAGGGGTGGGCGTGGGCCGGGGCATCGGTGTCGCCGTGGGCGGAGACGAGGTGGGAGTTGCGGTCGGGACAGGAGTGGCAGTGGCCTGAGGAGGAGGTAGGGTTGCCGTGGGTTCCGGGTCGGCGCCGCATGCGGCGAGCGCCGCGAGGGCAACAAGAGAGGCACCGGCAAGAACCAGTGCCCGA
Source organism: Dehalococcoidia bacterium (assembly GCA_965220225.1). GTDB lineage: Bacteria > Chloroflexota > Dehalococcoidia > Lucifugimonadales > Australimonadaceae > Bin16. The sequence goes on from OZ244813.1 coordinate 571,068, forward strand.
ACAAGGCGGGGGACGTTGCGTGTCGTCATCATCGCACCTCTCCATGCGGTCCGCCTCCCTCAGACCGGCAATGGTGTGTATGTATGTAGATACTTTTATAATTAGTATCTACTGATTCAAAAAGGAAGGATACACGACTATCAAGGGCTGTCAATGGTCCCGGCTCCCTGACCCCCCTGCCAGGCGTGCGCAGGCGATACTCATCGCCAGTCATTCGCTGCCAAACGTGGCTCGACAGGCAGGCGGGCGTAGGCGTGGACGCCGGTGCTACAATCGTTCTGCGACACCGCGTGGCCGTGTGCGCTGACGCGCACTCCTGGATTCTCGCCTTCGCGGGAATGACGGGGAAACGCGGGGGAGGGTGAGCGCATGAAGGCCGTCTACGACGAAGCAACGGCGCTGACGAACGACGGGCAGGACTTCGTCATCGCAACCGTCGTCCACACACAGGGCTCGACGCCCCAGAAGCCGGGCGCGTCGCTCCTCGTGCGGAGCGACGGCTCGACCGTCGGCACGCTCGGCGGGGGGTGCGTCGAGGGGGACATCTGGTTTGCCGCCAAGGAAGCGCTTCGCGAGAACACCGGCCCCCAGTACAAGCGCTACTACCTGAACGAGGACATCGCCGCGCGCGACGGCCTCGTCTGCGGCGGCACGATGTACTTCTACATCGAGCCGCTCACCGGCGACGCGGGCGGACGGGCGCTCTCAGCAGAGATCGCCGACGCCTACGCCGGAGGCCCCGGCCTCTCCGTCGCGACGCTCGTCAAGAGCGACCGGCTGGCCGCAGGCGCGCGCATCGTCGTCCGCGAGGACGGCACGTCCGAGGGAACGCTCGGCGACGCCGCGCTCGACGCGGAGGCGATCGAGACGGCGAAGGACGTCATGCCGATGGGGCGCACCGCCCGCATCCACACCGACCAGGGAGACGAGCTGTTCGTGGAGGGCTACACCGCGCCCGCGCTGCTCGTGCTCATCGGCGGCGGGCACGTCAACCTGCAGGTCGCGCGCATCGGCCACATGATGGGCCTGCGCGTCATGGTGACCGACGACCGCCGCGAGTTCGCGAACACGGAGCGCTTCCCGATGGCGGAGGCGACAAACGTCGCGCCGTACGACCGGGGCGTGGACGCCTTCCCCGTGACGCCGAACACGGCCATCGTCATCGGCTCGCGCGGCCACCACTTCGACGACCTCGCGACCGAGGCGGCGGCGCGCACGAACGCGGGCTACGTGGGGCTGCTCGGCAGCAAGCGCAAAACGATCATGATCTACGAGTCGCTGCTGCGGAAGGGCGTGCCGGAGGAGCGGCTGCGCGAGATACACGCGCCGGTGGGCCTCGACCTCGGCGGACGCGCGCCGGAGGAGATCGCGCTCAGCATCGTCTCGGAGATTGTTGCGTGGAGGAACGGCCGGGAGGGCGGCTCAATGAAGATGGAGCCGTTCCACCTCGACCGGCTCGTCGCCAAGGTCAACGTCGCAGCAGCGCCCCGGTAGGAGCGTTGCGGCAGCGAGGCGGCACGTCAAGGACGCGGCTGCCTGGAAACTGCCAGGAATGCGGCCATGCCGAGCAGCACGAGTCCGACGACCCCGATCCCCAACGACCCCGGCAGCAGGAACGCTGCGCCCGCGAGGACCGCAGCTCCAACCTCGGTGAGGTCCTTCACCAGCAGCCACGTGCCCAGGAAGTAACCCCTCCGCCTTTCGGGCGCCAGGTCCATGGCATGCGTCTCCAGCGCGATCCCGGTCATGAGGTTGCCGACAGCGAAGACGCCGAGTATAGCCAGGAGCATAGGCCAGCCATCCAGCCAGGGCATCAGCAACACTGCCACCCCCAGCGTCACCAGCCCTGTCGCAAGGACAGGCCTGCGCCCCCATGAGTCCACCAGGCTGCCCACCGGCATGGCGATAAGCAGCCCGACAAAGCCGATTATGCTGAAGGCGAGGCTTACCCGCGTGGGACTCAATCCCGCGTCATCGAGGAACAGCGCCTGATGTTCAAAGTGGCCCGTTGCAGCCAGCCCCAGCACGAGCATAACGACGGTCAGTACCAGAAAACTCCGCGTCATGAACGGCGACACGTCCAGTCGCAGCCTGCGCCCTGGGAACTCCCCCGCTTCGGGAGCAGAGGACGGCGCGGGGCGAGTCTCCCGGATCAGGAACCACACGAGCACTATGACGAGGACCCTGGTCGCTGCGGCGAAGACGAAGACCGTGCTGATGTCGAATGCTGCCGCGACCACTCCCCCGGCCATCGGCCCTGTGAGCAGCCCCAGCCGCGCGGTCACGTTCCGCAACGCGATCCCACGGCCTCGGTTGGTTACCCGGGTGAAGTCCGCAAGCAGTGTGGTGGAACCGATCAGCCACGCTGCCGAGCCCGAACCGGAGATGAACGCAAGCCCCAGGAAGACCACGTAGCTGTCTGTGAACGCCTGCAGAGCCGCCGCGCCGCCATGCAGCACCGCCCCGGCAACAACCACATGCCTGCGCCCCAGACGGTCGACGAGCACCCCGATCAGCGGAGTAGCGAGCGACGGCACCGCCCCAAGCGCAAAGGCGGCGCCCACGGCGAAGGCAGACGCGCTCAGCTCATACGCGAGCAGCGGCTGCCCAAGCCAGAGGGCTCCCGTTCCGAAGTTCCAGAGGAAGAACACCGCGAACAACGGCAGCGCTTCTCTGCTGAGCAGCGGGGGTGGGAACTCCAGCTCTCCGTGCTCGCGCATCGGCGCATCGTCGCGGAGGTCGTGCATCGGCGCATCATCCACGAAGTTCGTGGCGTGGCGCAAACGGCCGCGCCTGTAGATTCCCAGCCCCGTCGCCTACTCGTCGTACCGCAGCGCTTCCGCCGGGTAGATGCGCGACGCCTGCCGTGCCGGCAGGTACGTCGTCAGGAGCGACGCGCCGTATGCGACAACTACCACGAGGATAATCGTCTCCCACGGGACGGCGTACGCGACGCCTTCGAAGCTCTGGCCTACCTCACGGATGATGCCGGCGGATAGCCCGAACCCCAGTCCCAGCCCGACGGCTATGCCCAGCAGTGCGATGAACGAGGACTCGATCAGGAAGGAGAGCTGCACCATGCCGCTGCGGTAGCCGATGGCGCGCAGTATGCCGATCTGCACGCGCCGTTCCACGACGGAGCGCGCCGCGATGACGCCCAGCGCCGCGATGCCTACCACCAGGCCAAGGCCCATGAAGCCCTGGATGAGGCGGTTGAACGTGCGGTTCAGTGCGGTGAGGTCCCGCACGATCTTCTCGAGCGAGGACGCCTGCACGCCGTGCTCCTCGAACTCCTCTTCCAGCGCCGCCGCGATCTCTTCCGCGCGCGACGGGTCGTTCAGCACGATCTCGTAGCCCACGTACGGCAGGTCCACCGGCGCAAGCTGCTGCAGCACCTCGTGCCCGGTAGTAACCGTGTTGACGAAGAACGCCGACTCTTCCAGCACGCCTATGACGCGCAGGCGCACCATCCGCTCCTCGGAGGAGTCGTACACCTCCACGTACACCTCCGGCAGCGCGTCGTCCTCGCGCTGGAAGCCCTCCAGCTGGAACGAGAAGTCCGGGCCGCCCTGCTGGAAGTCGGACGCGGCCGGGACCATCGCGGCGCTGACGACCGCGACCTCCTCCCCCGTAGCCAGCGCGCGCCAGACGGCGCGGCCGTCGGCGTACCGCTCATCCCGCATGAGGAACCCGTAGCCGACCGCCTCCGCGTAGGCGGGGTCCACGCTCGTGACGAACCAGTCCTGCAGTTCCTGCTCGGTGTCCTCCTGCCTGATGCGCACGGGCAGGCCGCTCGTCGCGCCGATGGCGGCGAAATCGCCTGCGTCCAGCGCCGGGGACTCGTCGATGCGCGCACCAAGGTCGCCGACGGGGTTGGTGAAGCTCGCGTTGACGGTGACATCGAAACCGCCGGAGAACTTCCGGGTGTCGTCGAATGCACTGTTGAAGGCGGCGTCGATAAAGCCGATGATCGACAGTGTGAAGATGACGAGCGAGAACATGGCGAGGGTCATCCCTGTGCGGAAGCGGCTCGCCATCGGGTACGCCAGCGCTGTCCGGATGATGGGCGCGAGCGTGCGACCCCTCCCTCCAAGGACGGATATCGCGCTGACCAGGTACCCGGAGTTGTACATCACAACCCATACCGCACCGACCACGAGTGTTATGCCGGAGAGGATGAACAGCTCTATCCCCTCGTTGAACTGGGGCAACCCGAAGTCTTCCCAGTCGATGGGAATGAGCCAGAGCAGCACGAGGACCACGCCGGCAGCCGTGTACGCGATGCGCTCCGGCAGGCGCGCGGCATGGTTGAGCACGAGCGGCACGCCGACCACCACGAGCGACAGGCCGATGGAGAAGAGTCCCAACTGCTCCGTCGAGATGCCGTTCAGCGTCAACAGGATGCCGAGCACAACCATGAGATAACCGGCGATGAACAGCACCCACACCAGTTTCACGATGGCGCACGGCCCGCTGAGCAACAGCCGCCGCAGCACGCGGAGCGGACGCAGGCGCGGTATCGCCCGCAGGCCGTCCATGTAGGCGGCGCCGACCGCACGCCACGACTCGCGGAGCCGACGTCCCTCGCCGGGCGGTTCCGGGATGTCGCGCACGGCGCGCACGATGTTCAAGGCACTCACTCGCGCAGCCGACACGATCACCACGAGGTACGTGACCACCATCCCCAGCGTGTACGCCAGCAGCAGGCTCTGCCACCGGAACGCGAATACGATCTCGAAACCATCGAACTCGTCTATCCCCCCCAACGCGGCAGATATGATGCGCACCATGACGAGACCGATAACGATGCCCAGCACGCTGCCGACCGCAGCCGCGGCGAGCGAGTAGACCGCTCCCTCGAACGTGAACAGCCGAACGATGTCCCCGCGCTGTGCGCCCACTGCCCGGGCGATACCCAACTCGCGCTTCCGCTCGGCCGCAAGCATCACGAAGATGAGCGCGATGAGCAGGATGCCCGCCATGATGGAGAACGTCCCGAACAGCAGGAAGATGCTCGCGAACTGGTCGCCCGTCTGGTCGGCCTGTTCGAGGCCGTCCCGCTTGACGTCGTTGTAGTCCAGCCCGCGCTCGTCGCGGAGGTCCTCGAAGGCGTCCAGCACTGCGTCCGTGTGCCGCGCGCCGGAGATGGCATCGCCCTCGTTCGAGATGAAGACGAAGTTGATATTCCCCTGCTCGCCGAGCAGCGCCTGCATGTCGCCCAGGCGCATCACCGACAACGGCGAAGACGAACTGGTTGCCCCGCCCTCGTCGAAGACACCCGCGACGCTCACCGTCACCGGTATCTCCTCGAAGAAGAGCGCGAGTTGATCACCGGGCTCGGCGCGCAGGTCCTCGGCGACGTCGGCGCTCAGGTACAGCTCGTTCTTTCCGAGCGCCCCCAGGTCGAGTTCGCTGCCGTCCGCGTTGAGGTAGCTCCCGAAGCCGTCCGTGTGCGCAGGGTCCAGCCCCTGCACCTGCAGCCCCGGCACGTTGCGGTCCGAGGCGAGCGATATCGCGGGCGCCGACCGGCTGATCGCCGGCATGACGCCGTCGACAGGGGCATCGGCGAGCGCCGCACGCACGGCGTCCGCGGTCTCAGCGGGCATGAACGCCCGTACGCCGGACGCATCCCGCTCTTCAGAGAAGACGGTCTCGTCGAGAGTCCCTAACTGCTTGACCACCAGCACGCGCACCGAGTGCGAGAGTGTGTCGCCGGTGGCGAATGAGGCCGAGAAGAGGAGCGTTGCCAGCATGAGGCCGACGACGATGAGCAGGGTCTGCGCCCGCCGCCGGGGGATGTTGCGCACCGCCATCTTCAGCACGACGGGGTTGCGCAGCACGAACCAGCCGGTTATCGCGGCTGCGACGAGGAACACGATCGTGAGCGCGGCGGTCAGCGTGCCTATGGGTATGCCGAAGAGCGTCTCCACCGTCAGTTGCCCTTCCCGTCAGCGGAGAGCGTCTCGTCGCTCTCGATGTGGCCGTCGCGCATCCGCACCATGCGCCCTGCGCGGGAGCCGACCACGGAGTCGTGGGTGACGAGCACGAACGTCTGCTCGCGCTCCCGGTTGAGGCGGCAGAGCAGGTCCATGATGTGCGTGCCGGTCTCGCTGTCCAGCGCGCCGGTCGGCTCGTCCGCCCACACGATGGCGGGGTCGTTCACGAGCGCCCGCGCTATCGTCACGCGCTGCTGCTGGCCGCCGGACATCTCAGCGGGGCGCTTGTTCGCCTGGTCCGCAAGCTCCACCATCTCCAGCACTTCCATGGCGCGGGAGCGGGCTTTCGCCTGGCCGTGGCCCGCAAGCAGCAGGGGCAGTTCCACGTTCTCCGCACCGGTGAGCACGGGCAGCAGGTTGTAGGCCTGGAACACGAACCCCATGCTCATGGCGCGGAACCGGGTCCGTTCCCTGTCCGACATCTCGTGCACGGATGCCCCATCTATGACGACCTCTCCACTCGTCACGTCGTCTATGCCGGAGAAGGTGTTGAGCAGCGTGGTCTTGCCCGAGCCGGACGGTCCCATGACCGCGACCATCTGTCCCCTGCCTATGGACAGGTCTATCCCTTGCAGGGCGTGCACCTCTATCTCGCCCGCCCGGTAGGTCTTCACCACGCTGCGCGCCTCTATGATGTCCGTCACACTGCTCCTCCTGTGTCAATGCCAACTGCCAAGTATGAACCATCGCACCCCGGCTGGCGTGCTGACAACAGCCACGACCCGGAGGCAGGGGCGGACTCGGCCCGTCATCTGTGTTCTCGCAGGTCGTCCGGCGCGACGTATGCCCGTCTGCGAACGCGCACGAAGTAGATGAGCGCAAGAACCGGAAGGGAATACTTGGCGAAGTTCTCTACGGGGACGCGCAAGAACCTGCGGAACTCCGCGTTCCACAGAAAATCGTACAGGCCAAGCTCATGCGGCCGGATGCCTATCAGGATCGAGATCGCCGGTGTGACAGATATCGACCAACTCCCGAGTGCACTCAACAAACTCACTACTACCAGCCAACCCGCCATGCGTATCCGGAACGACGGCCCGCCCGGATCGCAGCGGACCATTGCCCACAGTGCCAGCACGTTCATCCCGATCTGTACCAGGATATATCCGGCCACGATGTGAGGCATGAACCACGGATCGAAACCCAGCGCGATACGTTGCACATGACCACCCGACACCCCGATAGAGGAGTCCGCGAACGAGAGGGCGATCAGCAGGAACGCATGGCTCAGGCTGGTCCGCGACGCCTGCCTCGCGAACCAGAGCATGACGGCTCCTCGCGCGCCGTTCGTCCCAAGAAGCATCACTAACGGTCGCTCGCCTGCATCCGGGAACAGCAGCCAGTCCGTCGCGCTGATCAGGATGCTGACGGCACGCAGCGCCAATTCGAGCGTCCATAGCAGCGTGAGGAAGCTGCGTCCCTGCCGCCGGACGAACGGATAGGACACGGCGAGAAGCACCAGGCTCGGCAGGTGGTAGCCAAAGAAACCATCCCAGAAATAGCAAGGGTTCGATCCGCATTCGACTATCCAATCAACGCTGAAAGACACCGCTCCGACGATGAGGGGCATCCCGAAGAACAGCCATATCTCCCACCGATAGGTCGCGATGAAGCGATGCAAGGTCATCGGCTCCCGGTGGCCGGGACTACCGATGGTCTGTTCATCCGGCATACATTTCTCGTTTCAGACACGGCTAACGTGCCGGGAGTATATGACAGGCGCCGGGGGCAGCGAGGCCCCCGCGTGCGCAGGGATAACGGGCGCACGCCTCCTATGCGTCGGGTAGAATCGCACCGTTCCCGACCCTGCGCGCGAAGGAGTTGCCCCATGCCCGGCCCGCTCGACGGCATACGCGTCATAGACCTCACCCGCATCCTGGCGGGACCGTTCTCGACGATGCTCATGGCCGACCTCGGCGCGGACGTCATCAAGGTCGAGCAGCCGGAGACGGGCGACCCGGCTCGCGGCAACGGACCGTTCCTCACGCCGGAGGGCGCTGAGACGGACGAGCAGGCGTTCAGCACGTACTTCATGAGCATCAACCGGGGCAAGCGGAGCATCGCCATCGACCTCGCCAATCCGAAGGGACGCGAGGTGCTGCTGCGACTCGCCGAGACCGCCGACGTGCTCATCGAGAACTTCCGCCCCGGCACGATGCAGCGCCTGGGGCTGGCCTACGAGGCCGTGCAGGCGCGCAACCCGCGCATCGTCATGTGCTCCGTCTCGGGTTTCGGGCAGACGGGGCCGTACGCCCAGCGCGCCGCGCTCGACGTCATCGTGCAGGGGATGGGCGGGATGCTGAGCATCACCGGCGAGCCCGGACGCGGCCCCGTGCGCCCCGGCGCGAGCATCGGCGACATCACCGCCGCGCTCTTCGCCACCATCGCCATCCAGAGCGCGCTGCTGGAGCGCGAGCGCTCCGGCGAGGGCCAGTACATCGACATCGGGATGCTGGACTGCCAGGTCTCCATCATGGAGAACGCGTTCATGCGCTACTTCACGCTCGGGCAGGTGCCGCAGCGCATCGGCACCCGACACCCCAGTTCCACGCCGTTCCAGGCGTTCCAGACCGCCGACGGCTATGTCGTGGTCGCCATCATGGGCGGCGGGACGGACCAGTGGCCGCTCTTCTGCGCGGCGATAGACCACGTGGAGTTGATGGACGACGAGCGCTACCTCACCGGGTGGTCGCGCACGCAGCACTACGACGAACTGGTCCCGGTCATCGAGGAGGCGATGCTGCAGAAGACAACCGCCGAGTGGGTGGCCGTTCTCAACGAGATGGGCGTCCCTGCGGGTCCCGTGCAGGACATCGCACAGGTGGCTGCTGACCCGCAGGTGAACCACCGGGAGATGTTCGTGGAGATGGAGCACCCGGTGCTGGGGCCAGTGCGGTTCACCGGCAACCCCATCAAGATGTCGCGAACGCCCAGCGGACCCCGGCGCGTCCCGCCGCAGCTCGGCGAGCAGTCGATGGAGGTGCTGACCGCCGAACTCGGTATGCCGGAGGATGAGGCGGCGGCGCTGATGAGGGAGGGGGTCGTGGCGTGATCGTCGGCGCGGTCCTCGCGCTCGCCTCCGCGTTCTCTTTCAGCGTCAACTTCATCCTGGTGCGGCGAGGCTTCGCCGACGCCGGAGCGACTGCCGCGCAGGGCGCATTCATCACGGTGCTCCTCGGCGTGCCGTTCGGCCTCGTCTCCGTCATCGTGACCGGGCAGCTGTTCAACTTCGGCCTGCTGGCGCCGGAGAGCTACCTCTACCTCGCCGCGGCGGGCATCGTCCACTTCGGCATCGGGCGCTACTGCAACTACCGGGGCATCGCCACCATCGGAGCGCCTCGCGCCGCGACCATCCAGGCGATCGCCGTGCCGTACAGCATCGTCATGGCGATGATCCTGCTCGGCGAGCGCCCAACCATCCTCATGTACGTGGCCATCGCGCTCATCCTCGGCAGCCCGGCGCTGATGATCGACCGCGGCAAACGGCAGGCGACCGCCGCCCCGGCCATCGAGATGCGCATGGCGGAGGGCTACACGTTCTCGCTGCTTGCAGCGGCGGCCTACGGCACCAGCCCCATCCTGATACGCGCCGCAGTGGAGGACGCGACGGGCACCGCCGCCATCGGCACGTTCGTCGCCTACGTCGGCGCCTCGGCGATGCTCATCGCCATGCTCGGGCTCCCCACCCAGCGACACCTCATCGGCACCATCAACTTCCGGTACATGCGGCTGTTCGGCGGCGCGGGCTTCAGCGTCTTCATGGCGCAACTGCTGCGCTTCTTCGCTCTGTCGGTCGCCGAGGTGAGCGTCGTGAACCCGCTCATGCGCATGATCGGCGTCTTCACGCTCATCCTGTCGTACCTCGTCAACCGGCGGCTGGAGCACATCACGCTGGGCGTCGTGCTCGGGGTGCTGGTCTCATTCGCGGGCTCCGCCCTCCTGGTGGCCGGGGCGGCGGGACGCTGAGCGATGGAGGCGTGACGTGATATTCGGCGCTCTCCTCTCACTCGCCTCGTCGCTCTCATTCAGCGTCAACTCCATCCTCGTGCGGCGGGGCATCGCCGGCGCGGGCGGGACGGCGTCGCAAGGCGCGTTCATCACCGTGCTGCTCGGCGTGCCGTTCGGGTTTGCGGCAGTCCTCATCACCGGCCAACTGCTGCGCTTCGGCGAGGTGTCGCCGATGGGCTACCTGCTGCTGCTCGGGGCCGGCATCGTTCACTTCGGCATCGGCAGGTACTGCAACTACCGGTCGGTCGAGGCGATCGGGGCGGCGCGCTCCGGCCCCATCCAGGGCGTCGTCACCCCGTACAGCATCCTGATGGCCGTCGTCCTGCTCGACGAGGTCGTGACGGTGCCGATGCTGTTAGCCATCGGACTGGTGCTGCTCGGCCCGGCGGTGATATTCGAGCGCAGGCCGCGGACGCCTGCGCGCCCTAACCCTCTCCCAGAGGGAGAGGGGACGAAGGGTAACGTTCCTCCAGGGAGAGAAGGGAACAGCCGTGCGAGCGGCCAGTCCGCGCCGAGGAACCCGCTCGAACTGCGGATGCTCGAGGGGTATACGTTCGCCATCCTTGCGGCCGTAGCGTACGGGACGAGCCCGATACTCATCCGCGCCGCACTGATGGACGCGACACGGACGGCGGCCATAGGCACGTTCGTCGCGTACTGCGGGGCGTCGGCGGTGCTCCTTGCGACGCTCGTGCTGCCCGGGCGCCGGCAGCTCATACGCGCCATCAACTTCCGCGTGATGCGCCTGTTCGGCGGCGCCGGGTTGGCGGTGTTCCTCGCGCAGCTGTTCCGATTCTTCGCGCTGTCGATAGCGGACGTGAGTGTCGTGAACCCGCTGCAGCGCATGGCGAACGTCTTCACCGTCATCCTCACCTGGATATTCAACCGTTCGCTCGAGACGATCACGCTCCGTGTCGTCTTCGGGGTGCTGATCTCATTCGCCGGGTCCGCGCTGCTGGTCTACGCGGCGGCGATGCGGTGAGAGAGGTGCGTGAGGGGGTGGCAACGTGATATTCGGCGCGCTCCTCGCGCTCGCCTCCGCGTTCTCGTTCAGCGTCAACTCAATCCTCGTGCGGCGGGGCTTCGCCGACGCGGGAGCGACGGCAGCGCAGGGCGCGTTCATCACCGTGCTGCTCGGCGTGCCGTTCGGCTTCGTGGCGGTCGTCCTCACCGGGCAGATATTCAACTTCGACCAGATCCCGCTGAACAGCTACCTGCTGCTCGCCGCAGCGGGCATCGTCCACTTCTGCATCGGGCGCTACTGCAACTACCGGAGCATCGCGGCCATCGGCGCGTCGCGCACCGTCACCATTCAGGCCTTCACCGTGCCGTACAGCATCGTCATGGCGATAGTGCTGCTCGGTGAGCGTCCGAGCGTCCTCATGTACGTGGGCATCGCGCTCATCCTCGCCAGCCCGTTCCTGATGGTGGACCGCGGCAGGCGGCGGGGCCCTCACCCGGGGGGAGAGGGGAACAGGCGGGCGGGCGGCGCGCCGGCCGTCGAGATACGCATGACGGAAGGAGTCGTGTTCTCCCTGCTCGCCTCGGTGGGCTACGGCACGAGCCCCATCCTCATCCGCGCCGCGCTGGAGGACGCCACGGGCGTAGCCGCCATCGGCACGTTCGTCGCCTACTTCGGCGCGTCGGCGGTGCTCCTGGCATCGCTCTCGCTGCCTGCGCAGCGGCACCTCGTCGGGGCCATCAACTTCCGTTACATGCGGCTGTTCGGCGGCGCGGGCCTGAGCGTTTTCATGGCGCAGCTGTTGCGCTTCTTCTCGCTCGCCCTCGCCGACGTCACCATCGTCGACCCGCTCATGCGCACCGTGGGCGTGTTCACGCTCATCCTCTCGTACCTGGTCAACCGGCGGCTGGAGCACATCACGCTGGGGGTCGTGCTCGGGGTGCTGGTGTCGTTCGCCGGGTCCGCGCTGCTGGTCGTCGCCGCAGCGAACCGCTGAGGGCCCTCACCCTGGCCCTCTCCCAGAGGGAGAGGGGACTAACTACGCCTGCGCGAGCCGAAGCGCAGCCTCGTACTCCTCGCGCGTGTTGAGGTTCGTGAGCGTGAGCGGATCGTCCACTGGCACCAGCACGCGCTCGGCGCGATGGCGCGAGACGACCTCCCGCAGCCCCTGGCGCTCCTCCGTGATGGCGCGCAACTCCGGCAGCAGCGCCGCGGCGAACAGCGGCGGGTGCCCGGCGTTGCCGTCGAGCGACGGCACGGCGATGGCGGGGCGCGACGCGAGCCACGCGTCGCGCAGCGCGGTCAGCAGCGCGCCGGAGCGCGGCTGGTCGACCGAGACGATGAGCACGGCCTCGACGTCGTCCTGCAGCGCGCCCAGCCCGGCGGTGATGGACGTCGTGCGCCCTTCACGGTAGCGCGGGTTCTCGACGATCTGCAGCGGCTCGGGGCCGGTGAGCACCTGCCGCAGGCGCTCGGCGAGGTGGCCGAGCACGGTGACGATGGGCTCGTAGCCGGCCTCCGCGAGCGCGTGCGCCTGGTGCGCCAGCAGCGACCTGCCGCCCAGCCAGGGCAGCAGCGCCTTCATCTCGTGCATCCGCGTCGATTCGCCTGCCGCGAGCAGGACGGCCGCGACGCGAGGTCCGTTCCCGGTCATGGCGAACATCTTACCGCCGCTGGTAATCTTGGCGCAGGCGCAGCCCCATCCCCCGACGGAGGTCCCCATGCCCGTACCGCACGACCAGTTGCACGCACTCGCCCACGCACTGAGTGAGGCCGAGCACAACGCGACGCCCATCCCGCCGCTCACCGAGCAGGCGCCGGAGATCACGTCCGAGGACGCGTACGCCATCGCGGCGGACATCCTCGTACACGAGCTGGAGCACGGCCACCGCGTCGTCGGGCGAAAGGTCGGCCTCACGAACGAGGCGCTGCAGGAGGCGTTCGGCATCGACACCCCCATCTTCGGCACGATATTCGACGACACGACCGTGCGCGACGGCGGGCGCGTCAGGTCGTCGGAGCTCATCCACCCGAAGGTGGAGCCTGAGCTGGCGTTCCGGTTGAAGTCACCGCTCAAGGGACCGGGGGTGACGGTGCAAGACGTGTTCGCCGCGACGGACTACGTGTTCCCGGCGATCGAGATCGTGGACAGCCGCATCGAAGGCTGGCGCATCAGGGAGCAGGACATCATCGCGGACAACGGCGTGGCGGCGCGGTTCGTGGTCGGCAGCACTCGGCTGCCCGTCGATGGACTGAACATCGAGACGGAGGAGGTCGTCCTCTACCGCAACGGCGAGGAGTTCGAGCGAGGGCAGGCGTCGGCGGTGTTGGGAAACCCTGCGCGTTCGGTTGCGTGGTGCGCGAACAAGCTGGCGGAGTTGGGCCAGGGACTGCGCGCCGGCGAGTTCGTGACGACGGGCTCCATGACGAACGCCATGGACGTCGGCCAGGGCGACACCGTCGTCGCCGAGTTCGCGACGCTCGGCATCGTGAGCGTGCGGTTCACGTAGGGGGGAGGAGATGGCTTGGCCCTTGCGCGCTTTGCCAACGAGCGCCCGTCACGGTTGAAAACGATCGCCCACGGTGATGTGCGGCCAATCACGTCCGGTTGGGCTTGAGGGCCGCGTAGACCTCGTAAGTCTTCGGTCCGGGAATTGACTTGATGTGCTCCCACGCCGCTAAGGCCTCGGTACGGCTCTTGCCTTTGTTCAATGGGTCTGCCCTGAAATCAGTGATGAAATTGTTGAACCGAGCGGAGGGGATCCGCGGCAGGCGGCCCTCCGTACACATAAGCTCCAGTAGTCGATTGGCGAGATCCATGTACGTAATGTTCGTGCCTGACTGAAGCTGCGTACGGCGCCAGTTATTGAGCCAGTACCACTGACCTGACTTGTCCTTCACCGACGGAGCACGCGCATGGACGAGGTCTAACAGGAAGGATTTTGTGCTCCGGTCGTCCACATACGTCCGGACGATTGTTTCGGCCGCAAGTTTGTCACGCTCTGCGCCACGCCGTTGGCCAAGCTCGGGTTCGGCAAGGGGAACAATCCGCGTTTGAAGAAAGTCCCGGATGAGGGCTTCTATCTCTAGCTTGTGCCGACGGCCAACAGTTATGCCGAGTAGGCGCGCGAATACCCTGAGGTCCGCGGCATAGTAATAGCCGTTGTCGAACTCCTCGACCGACATCGAGGCCCTAAGCTTGCCCATTGCACTTTCCCAAGCCATTCTACGTAGTCCAACCAATCGCACAGGCCACGCCTGCCCAAGACCCGGCCAATCGCCACCGATGATGTCCTCGATGAAGGCGGCCTTGGCGTCGGTGTAGGCCTCGCGGTCGTTCCGACAGGCATCAAGCGGCCAGCCCCACCAGTTCGGTGGCGATGAGCGCCAAACTCAGGCCGAACCACAACGCCGCTATGGCCCAGAAGAGCCTGGGGTTCTCATCGCGGTAGACCGGCTCCACCAGAAAGGTCACGCCCGCAAAGAGACTCTGCGCCGACCAGAACAGGAACAGCACCCCCCAGATCCACTGCAAGTCGAATACGACCGCGGCGAGCAGGACCACGAGGGCACAGAGCGTGCGCAAGCGGATCCCGGCGCCTGTTCGACGGCTTCTACGGCGGTCGTAACTCATCTCGCTGCCTCCACGTGTCGTTCCGGGGGGCTCTCCCCGGTGAGATGCCAGGCCAGGTAGTGATGGAAGTCCACGACGACGCGCTCCATGGGGACCAGCCGCCCTCCGGCGGAGGCCCGCGCCGCCATCCCCGTCTGGACGCGCTCGCAGATCGCGCGGTCCTCTTCCAGGAATGCAGCCGTATAGCCGCTGGCGGCCATGCGGGTAACCAGGTCTGGGGATGACCTCGCCAGCGACCCCAACAGCACGCGGGTGGAGGTCGGGCTCAATGGGTGGGCGATTATCCAGTCCCAGGAGTCCTTCGTAACCACGCCAACGAATGAAGGCGGTATCGAGACGAGGACGTAGTGGTCGCCGCCGGCCTCGCTGCCGAACAGCGATGCAATCAATCTCCCGGTGACGCCTCCTCCGCCTTGCACGATCTCCCCGCCGGTCAGCGTCCATGACGCCGAGCCCTCGATGTAGTAGGCCCCGCGCGTCGGAGTGATCCTCTCGAGTGTCTTTTCGTGCACCTTGAAGAGGTGGTAACTCTCCATGCCGTTCTCGACGATCAGTTTCCAGTTGGCTGTCCATACCTCCGGCGCTGAGAGTGTGCCTGGCGCCGAGAAGGACTCCATGTCGAACTCGGCAAGGTGCGGGGCGATGCCGGAAAGCCGTTCGCCCAGCGACGGAGCATCGGCAGACAGGCACACGAACACGACCCCCATCCACGCTTCGGTCCGGAAGGAGGGTAGACAGTGCTCGTCGCGATCGATCCTGGCGCCGTGCGCATACGGGGTGCCCTGGAACGTCCCGGCGTCGCTGTAGCTCCAGCCGTGGTAGGGGCAGACGATCCTCTCCCCGTGGAGATTGTCGACTCCCGGATCGAGCAGGATGGTCCCGCGATGGCGGCACACGTTCGACAGCGCGCGCAATTCACCGTCCGCGCCCCGTATCAACACCAGAGGCTCTCCGGCGATGTCGATGGCGAGGTAGTCCCCCGGGTCTGCAAGCGAAGCCTCCGCACAGACCGCTATCCAGTCGCTACGGAACACGCGCTCCATCTCCAGGGAGAATAGCTCCTCACTGTGGTAGGCGGCGAATGGGAGGGCACGCGCCTCCCCCAACGGGGCCATCGCCTCGCGGAGCAGCGCCAGTGCCGTCTCGTTTTCGTTCTCGCTCTTGCTCCCCACTGTTGTCATGGATGTGTTCTCCTTCAGATCATCGGGCGCCGCGTTCAAACAAGCTGCGCCCTTCCTCCACACCGGAACCGTCTTCTCCGGGGACGTGTTGCATCCTGCGCCATTCTAGCGGTCGTCACCCCAGTGACATCTGCCCATTGCGCCAACGACCTCCTGCCGCCTACGCTGGTAGAGAGCCCGTCTCACGGCCCCTCGGCAGGCGGCGGAAGGCATGACAAGGAATGAGCAAGAACGAGCAGGGAATGAGCAGCGGATGAGCAGTAATGAGCAGCCGGGCTGCTCGCCGCACTGCTCCGATCTACGAGTGAAAAGTGGCGCCGTGAGCAGAAATGAGCAGCGGCTCCCCCGGAAACGTTCCTGTTCGGTCGGCGCAGCGGGAATGAGGGACGGAGACGCGGCGTAGCTTCGCCGGCAGGGCACCCGCGCTTTGTCCCCTCTCGTTGCCGATGCTAGTATCGGCGCGACCGGCCATCCTCGTTTGCCACAGGGCGCGAGTGGGAGGACGACAGGATGGAGATCCACGAAGCGCTGTTCGCTATCGGCGCGCTCATCGTCACGGCCAAGCTGCTGGAAGGCGTTTTCAAGCGCATCGGCCTGAACGCCATCTTCGCGTACGCCGTCGCCGGGGTGATCCTCGGCCCCATGACCGGCCTCGTTCACACTGGCAGGGAGATCGACCTCATCCTGAGCATCGGCATCTTCATGTTCTTCTTCCTCATCGGACTGGAGGAGTTGGACATCGCCGGCTTCCTCGCCGCCATCCGGGGCCGCATCTTCTTCACCGCCGTGCTTGCAGTCACCCTCTCCATGCTCGTCTCCCTCGCGGTCACGACCGACTACGTCTTCGACCTAGGGCTGGGCCTCAGTTTCACGGAGGCGCTCGGCCTCGCAGGCGTGCTGTCCCTCTCCAGCCTGGGCGTCGTCGCGAAGGCGCTCATCGACGAAGGCCGGCTGCGCGAGCCCGTCGGCGTGCAGATATTCACCGCCGTCATCATCGTAGAGCTGATCGCCCTCTTCATCGTGGGCTTCGCCATCAGTGGGCACTTCTCGGCGGACGAGCACGGCGGCCTCGATGCGGCGGACGTGGCCATCATCATCGCCGGGATCCTCGGGTTCACCGTCGTCACGTGGTTCGTGGCCAGCAAGCTGCTGCCGCGGGCCCTCGGTCTGCTGCACCGCATCCTGGGCGTGCCGCAGTTCGCCCTCGGCATCCTCCTCGGCGGCCTCTTCCTCGTCGTCGTCGCCGCCGAAGAGGTGGGGCTGCACGGCTCCCTGGGCGCGCTCCTCTTCGGCGCCGCCCTCTCATTCCTGCCGCACCAGATGCGGCGCGACATCATGCCCGGTATGCGCGGGGCTGCCGAGGGCTTCTTCGTGCCGCTGTTCTTCGCATCCGCGGGCCTGTACTTCAGCCTGGAGTTCACCAGGCTGCCCGTGGAGACCATCCTCGTCCTGGCCTTCGTCCCCCTGGTGGGCAAGGTCGGCGCCTCCTTATTCAGCGCCTACGTCACGCGGGTCGACGCGCCCTTCGCTACGGCGGTGGGCCTCACGGCGAAGGGCGTCGCGGAGATCGCGCTCCTCCTGGTGATGCTCCACAGCGGCGCCATCGGCAAGGACATCTTCTCCCTGCTGGTGCTGGTGATGCTCGCCTATATCATGCTCACGCCCATGGGCATCGGCTACGCGTTGCGGCGGATGGCCCGCCCGACACGCGAACTCTCGTTCGACAAGATCCCGCCTTCGTTCGAGCGATTCGTGCTGGACGAGGTACGGGTGCGCGACCTGCTGGACCCTTACCGCCTCCACCCGGAGGCCTCGCAGACGGTCAAGTCCTTTGCGGAAGACTGGTTGTTGCAGGACCAGCACGACTACGTGATCGTGGAACACGGGGCGCTGGTCGGCATCGTGTCCGTAAGCATGCTGCGCTACCTGCCCCGCGCCGAGTGGGACCACACGCCGCTCAGCCAGATGCTGCGTCAGCAGACGCCGACCGCCTACTCCGACGAACACCTGGAGGACGCGCTGCAACGCATGACCGAGCACTCCCTCTCCGTGCTCCCGGTCGTCGACTCCGAGACTGGTACGTTCAGGGGCTCCATCTCCGCCCACGAGATCCTGGAGATGCTGGTGATGAGCGCCCGGGGGCAGTAGCGGGCGGCAACCTAGTACGACGTGAGCAGGAGGCGGGTGTACTCGTCGCCGGGGGACTCGATGAGCTCCTGGTACGTTCCGACACGCAGGATGCGTCCGTCCCGGATGACGGCGATGCGGTCCGCCATTGCGCGCGCGTCGGCGACACTGTGGGTGACGTACAGCGTCGCGGCCCCCAACTCGTCGTGCAGCCGCCGCACCTCCGAGCGCATCCTGGGCCTGCTGATCGGGTCGAGGCTGCTGAGCGGTTCGTCCATCAGGTACGTCCTGGCATCTGTCACCATCGCGCGCGCCAGGGCAACGCGCTGGCGCTCACCGCCGGAGAGCTCGTCGGGCTTGCGGGGGAACAGGTACTCCCTGAGCCCGACGCGGCGGGTCACGTTCCCCACATGTGTCCGGATCTGCTCGTCGGTCCAGCGGCGTACCTTCAGCGGCAGGCTGAGGTTCGAGTAACCGCGGTCGTCCATCACGCGCAGGTGCGGCCAGAGGGCCAGGCTCTGGAAGATGAGCTGGACCGGCCTGTGCCCGACCCCAACGTGGTTCATGAGCTCGCCGCCGATGTAGATGTCGCCTTGGTCCGGCCGCTCGAGGCCAGCGATCAGGCGCAGCAGCGTGGTCTTCCCCGACCCGGACTCGCCCATGACCGCGACGAACTCGCCCTCGCCGACCTCGAAGTCCGCGATGTCCACCGCAGGACTCTCCGTCTTGGGGTACTGGAACTTCAGGCGCAGTACTCGTATGCCGCTCATCGTTGCCTGCCTGCCGGGAGTATAGAGCAGTGGTCGACGGGCGTGCGTGTTACCCGGTCGAGCCGTCCTCCGCCTGAGTGCCGGTAGAGGAGTCTCCACCAGCGGCTGCGTCCTCATCTCCCGCCGCGGGTGGCGGCGCCCCGGTCTGCATCGTCCGGGGCGCAGGCCTGTTCCGGCGGAACACGCTCTTGAGAAGCGCGCGTAGCAGCCGCAGCGCAAACTCCAGCACGATCAGAAAGAGCAGGTAGTACAGGATGCTCTCTCGATGCTCGTTGGCCCGTTCCAGTGCCGACAGCGACTCCCTTATCTCGAAGAAGGACGCATCGATGAGGAAGATCGCCAGCACCGCGAACGGCAGTATCTTCGCCAGGTCGCGCGAGAGGTCTTCGTCGTAGTACGCCGTGACCCGGATCGTGCTCACCGTCGCCAGCGCGATGAGCAGTACGTCTGCGAACGCACGGTCCCTGGACAGGAACGTCAGGATGAGCGTGAGCACGGCGAACCAGAAGAACGCGAACGCAGGGAACACGATCAGGTACTTGATCACGTACATGACGACGCCGAGGAGGCGGCGCATCAGCCGGTGGCGCGACTCCTCGTAGCGGGACAGGTCCAGTCCGAACATGTCCCTGGCCGCGACGAACCGGTAGAACCTGAAGATGAAGACGGCGTATGCGCTCAGGCCGAGAACGTAGACCGCCACGGGGCCCAGCAGGTCGAGGGCGTCGTTCAGGTACAAGCCGTTGGGAAAGAGGCCGTTCAGGTCCATGAGCACCACCTGTGCATCCGCAGCACCGGCAGGGAATCATGGCCACTCTATACGCCCGCACACACGCGCGTCACGCAGCGAACGTTAACCAGCAGGCAAGCAGGTTCGTGCAGCGGCCTCACTCGCGCGGGTCGAGCCTCCGCAGGAGGTTGCGGGGGTTGTCGGAGAGGGCTGCGAGGTAGCAGAGGGACGCCACGAACGACGTGACTCCCGCGACCACGAACAGCGCTCCGGCGAAGGCTCCGCCAAGCGACAGCACAGCAGCAGCCAGGAGCGCCGGCCGCGTCCACACCGTCGGGCGCAACGCGGTCCAGAGCGCCAGCAGCGCGCCCACGACGCTCAACAGCGGCAGCACGAGCAGCCACGGCGTCGATAGGTCGGCCGCGACGCTGGCGAAGATGCCGAAGGCGATGAGCCCCTGGCCGCCGCCGAGCACCGCGCCCCCTACGACGAGCGCGTTAGCCTCCCTCCTCTGCCGCCAACGGTTGCGCTCCAGCCAGACGAACGGGACGGCGAATGAAGCCGCCACCACGACGAGCACCGCGATCAGCACCGCCTGCGCTGCCATGACACTTACGCTCCCCGATGGCGCGCGGTCACGGCTCGAACCGGTAGACGATGGACAACTCTTCCGGGTCAGTGACACTCGGATCGGGATGGTGGTAGATGGCCTGGACGCCTGCGCCACAGTCGCCGAACTCGTCGCAGGAGAGCCTGCCGGTGAGGCCGGAGAATCCCTCTCCTTCGCCGCGGGAGACCTGGAGCACGGCCCCTCTGAGCGCGCTGCGATCGACGCGCAGCGTTCCCCTCTCGTCGATACCGAGCAGCCTGGTGAAGAAGGTGCCGTCGTCGGGGACGGCGGCGCGCTCGATGGCGGCGAGCAGGAGCGTCGCGGCGTCGTAGGCGTACGCCCAGTAGGGCGACGCCGGGTCGCCGTACCGGTCCACGAACGCGTCGTGCGCCTCCTGCGCAGTATTGCCGGTCGCGATGTTGAAGTTGCGCCCTTCCTCAGAGGAAGGACCGGCGAAGTAGATGCCCTCGCTCTCGGGGAGAGCGAGGAACTCCGAGCCCAGCGCGCCATCGCCGGATATGAGGGCGGCCCCCTCCAGCGCGTCGAATTCCCGTACCTGCGCGGCGAAGTGCGTGGCCTCCGCAGTGAAGAGCGGCAGGAAGACGCCGTCCGGTCCGGCGGAGGCGAACTCCGCGAGCACGCCGGTCATATCGGTCTGCCCTTTCTCGACCGTGCTGACGACGGGGACCTCGCCGCCGCGCGCCCGGAACGCATCGGCGAATGCGCCCGCAAGGCCCGACGTGTACGGGTCGCCGTCGTGCACCGCCGTCATACGCCGCAGGCCAAGGTCGTCGTAGGCGAACGCGGCGACCGCCTGCCCGAGGGAGAGGTCGTTGTTGGATACCCGGAAATAGCCCGGGTGGTAACTGCTGCCCGCGTTGCCGCGCAAGTCCGAGGTGAGCACGGGCGCCGTGTTGGAAGGGGAGACCATGACGAGCCCAGCCTCGCTGACGATGGGGGACGCAGCCACCGCCGCCCCCGAGCACGACGTGCCGATGATGCCGAGCACCTTCGAGTCAGCGACGATCTGCTCCGCGCCCGCGCTCCCGCCCTCCGGCGAGCACATGCCGTCCACGGGCGGCCCCAACTCGATCTCGTGGCCGTGGATGCGGCCGAAATGCTCGACGGCCATCTCGACGCTCAGACGCGATGTGACGCCCGAAGGCGACGCGCCGGTCCCCGAGAGCAGCGTGCGGACCCGCACCGGCTCGTCCGGGCCGATGACAACAACGTCCGGGTCGTCGCCGCCGCACGCGGCGGCCGTAGCAACGGCTGCCAGAAGCGTTCCCCAGAGTGCGGTCCTGCGTAAGGCGTTCACCATCCAATCAACCTCTCTCGAATGATAAATCGCGGAAGCCGCTCTCCGGCGCTGCGCTGCCGAGCCGCATCCTCACCTCTCGACACGCACAGCCGCCATTTGCTCGTAGATCGACGCCAAACGCACAGCCGAGGCGTCCCAGGTGAAGCAGCGCGCCCGCGATGCGCCCCCCTCGCCCATCCAGCGCGCCGCAGTCGGGTCGCGCAGCACGGCGTCGAGCGCCTCTGCAAGCGCAACCGCGTCTCCGGGGCTGGAGAGCAGGCCGGTCTCTCCGTGACGCACGACCTCGCGCAGGCCGCCTGCATCCGATGCCACCACCGGTATGCCGCAGGCCATCGCCTCCAACGCCGCGAGTCCGAACGTCTCGTGCAGCGACGGTACGGCGCACACGTCGGCGGCGGCATAGTAGGCAGGCAGTCCATGCTGCGGGACGGCGGCGCGCCAGTCCAGCATGCCGCTCACCCCGATCGCATGCGCCGTCTCCCACAGCCACTGCGTCCCCGGTTCCCCTTCCCTTCCGCCAACGACGACCAGCCGGACATCCTGCGCACCGTCGAGGAGCGCAAGCGCCCGCAGGAGCACGTCCGTGCCCTTGAACGGTTCGATGCGTCCCACGAAGAGCACGACGCGCTCGCCTCCTCCGATGCCGAGCGCGGCCCGCGCCACGGCGCGCGGCTGCGGCCTGAAGAGCGTTGTGTCCACGCCCATCGGCACGGCGTGCACCCTGTCCGGCGCAAGCCCGAACAGTTCGCGGAGCGACGCGGACTCGTCCTCCGTGAAGGCGACGACGGCATCGGAGCGCCGCATCACGTCTGCCTCCGCACGCTTGCGCGCGTCCGGCTCCGGCGCGCCTCCCGCGCGCTCCTTGACCTCTGCGATGGTGTGCCCGGTGAAAACGTGCGGCACGCCCAGGCGCGCAGCAAGCCGCAAACCCGGCTCCGCCGACGTCCAGTAGTGGCTGTGCACGAGGTCGTAGCGCGCCCTGGATGCCTCGACGGCGGCGAGCAGGTCATCCGCGAAGTGCGGTGCGTCTTCCGCGGCGACGTGCGTCAAGCGCAGGGGGTCTCGCCCGGTGGGAACAGGGCGTGTCCCATCGGAAGCGGCGTAGACATCCACGCCCACGCCCGCGCGAGCGAGCGCGTGCGTGACGCTGCGCAGGAAGACGCTCATCCCGCCAGCCGAACCCGTGCCGGGGGCGGCAAGCGGACTGCCGTGGGCAGAGATACAGGCGATGCGCAACGCGCTCATCTCCGACGGTTAACGCGTCACGACGATGCGATGGATACGCCCGTCTACCGCGCCAAGGTGGTACTTGTAGTGCTCCGCGCCCCGGAGCAGATCGAAGTAGGTCAGTCCGTTCTCTATGGCATCCCTGATGCAGAGTGCCTTGAGCATGAGCCCGGCGGCCAGGTGATCGTGAACATGGCGATAGCCGCTGTTGTAGAGCAGCCGCCTGCCCGCGTAATCGAACGAGAGGACTGCAGCCGCAGCGGGGTCGTCGCCGATCTCCAGCATGAAGAGGCGCAGGTGCCCCGCCTCATGCATCCGGTCCGTCACGCGCTGGAAGAACGCCTCCCGGTCCGGGTTGAGAAACTCACTCTTCTCCGCCCTGCTCTCCGCCATGACCTCCCGGAAGAGCACGAGGTCGCGCTCCAGCGTAGCGGAGTCGGCAAGCCGGACGCGCACTGCGCCTGCGGACTCCAGTCGCCGCAGCTTACGCCGCAGTTCGTGCCGGTCCTTCTTCCGCAGTCCCACGAGATAGGCGTCCCATGACTCCGGCAGGGTCACGCCGGGCACCACGTCCTCCTCCTCGACCGTGACTCCGTACCCGCGTTCCCGCGCCGCCTGCGGCAACAGCTCGCACGTAGGGGACCACTCGGGAACGGACGACAGGTCCATCACACTCCACGGCTCGCTCTCGAGGCAATCGAACAACTCCGGGTAGAACGCAGGGGCGGCGGTGATGAAGTCGTGGTAGTCGAAGAGGTCGGTGCCGCCAACGAAACTCATATGCCCGCCGCTCAACTGCAGGGGCGCGAGTCCCAGCGGGGCGCCGGACGGGCCAACGACGAGGAGTCGGAGTTCGTCGTCGTGACCGAACTCGTCCCACCACGCCTCCTGCCATTCCGGCGTCATGAAGATGGAGCTCCAGGGCAGACGTTCCAGCAGTTCCCGCCAGACCGCACGGACCGGCGCGAACGACCTCGTTGCCTCGGCGCAGGTCAACCCAGCCCCTCCTTCAGCAGGCTCAACGCCTCTGCGCGCGTGGCCTCGTTCTCCACGAAGACGCCCCGGAGCGCGGAGGTGACGATAGACGTGCCCGGTTTGCGCACGCCGCGCATGGACATGCACAGATGCTCCGCGCGCATAACCACCGCGACGCCCGACGGCTGGACCGTCTCCATGATGGCGTCCGCGATCTGGGACGTGAGGCGCTCCTGCACCTGGGGACGCTTCGCAAAGATGTCCACTGCGCGCGCCAGTTTGCTGATACCGACGATCTTCCCGTGCGGGATGTAGGCGACGTGCGCAGTGCCGAAGAACGGCAGGAGGTGGTGTTCACAGAGCGAGTAGAAGGGCATGTCGCGCATCAGCACCATCTCCTGGTGCGACTCGTCGAACTGCACGGAGAGCACGTCCCTGGCGTTCTGGTCGATGCCCCCCGATATCTCCTCGTACATACGGGCGACACGGGACGGGGTGTCTCGCAGTCCCTCGCGCTCCGGGTCTTCGCCTATGGCGATGAGCAACTCGCGAACCGCGCGTTCCGCCCTGGCCGAATCTACCGTCAACGTTCGCTCCTCAACCCGCTATGACCCGCGCGACCTCGCGAACGTCCGGCGGCGCCGTCTCCGGAGGGCGGGTCATGAGCCGTTCTGCCATCGGCGTGTCCTTCAGTCCTGAGCCGGTGATGATGCACACCACCGTCGCAGACGACAAGTCGGCTCCGGCTCGTGCCTGCTTGATGAGGCCCGCGACTCCCGCGGCGGACGCAGGTTCGCAGAAGATGCCTTCCATGCTCGGGAGCAGGCCGTACGCTTCCAGTATCTCATCGTCGGTCACCGCGTCTATCGTCCCGCCGGACTCGTCGCGCGCTGCAACGGCCCCTGCCCAGTTCGCGGGGTTCCCGATGCGGATCGCCGAAGCAACGGTCTCCGGTTTGAGGACGGGCGCTCCGTTGACGATGGGAGCAGCTCCCGCAGCCTCCATCCCCATCATCCGGGGGCGGCGTGTCGCGATGCCCGCCTGGTGGTACTCCACGAACCCCCGCCAATACGCAGTGATATTCCCCGCGTTCCCCACGGGGATGAACAGGTAGTCCGGCGCGTCGCCGAGGTCGTCCACGATCTCGAACGAGGCGGTCTTCTGCCCTTCGAGACGGTTGGGGTTCACGGAGTTGACCAGCGCGAAACGCTCCTCGTACGCGGCCAGTTCACGCGCGATGCGGAGCGCATCATCGAAGTTCCCCTGGATCGTCACGATGCGCGCGCCGTAGGCGACGGCCTGGCTCATCTTACCCGGGGCGACGCTGCCCTCCGGCACGAGGACGACCGTTTCCAGCCCGGATGCGGCCCCGAACGCCGATGCCGAGGCGCTCGTGTTGCCGGTGGACGCACACAGCAGGCGAGTCATCCCTTCTTCCATCGCCTTCGCCACGGCGACGACCATCCCCCGGTCCTTGAACGACCCGGTGGGATTGCAGCCTTCCAGCTTGAAATAGAGTGCGCCGACGCCGAACTCGCTCTCGATTCTGCGCGACCGCACGAGTGGCGTGTTGCCTTCGCCGATAGTCAGCGCAGGAGTCGCCGCCGTCAGGGGCAGGCGGCTCGCATAACGCTTCAGCACTCCTTCGCTCACGCTTCCTCCGTGCTCCGGTCCTACGCAGCGCCGTCCTCGATGCGCACGAGTTTCGGCGCACCGTAGACCACCTGCAGGGCCTCCA
Source organism: Dehalococcoidia bacterium (assembly GCA_965220225.1). Classification (GTDB taxonomy): domain Bacteria; phylum Chloroflexota; class Dehalococcoidia; order Lucifugimonadales; family Australimonadaceae; genus Bin16. Next base: position 596,346 of record OZ244813.1, read on the forward strand.
GTTTACGCGCCGCCTCCTGCACTGCCGACTCACGCGCCTTGTGGGTGATGATGACGACCTCGGCGGGCGTGCCCGCGTCCTCCGGCACCTCCTTCTGGATGATGGAGGCGAGGCTGACACCCATCTCTCCGAGCACGCCGGTGATCTGAGCCATCACGCCGGGCTTGTCGTACGCCCGCAGTCGAAGATAGTACTTCGTCTCCAACTCCGCCACCGACAGTACCGGCAGGCGCCCCTGCACGTCCGGGTACACCGGCGCGACGTTTCCGGCAGCCGAAGCCCGCACGATGGAGAGCACGTCCCCGACGATGGCAGACGTGGTAGGGAAAGCGCCCGCGCCGGGACCCTGGAACATCGCCCAGCCAACGAGGTCGCCCTCCAGTTCCACCGCGTTGTAGACCCCATCCACTTTCGCCAGCGGGTGCTGCTCGTGCAGGAAGGCGGGATGCACCCTCGCCTGCACAGCGCCGTCCTGCAACCGGCTCGCCGCCAGCAGCTTGATGACGTAGCCGAGGTCCCGGGCGTACACGAAGTCCGCGGCGTCCAGCGCGCGTATGCCCTCGCGGTACACGTCAGGCTCCCTGACCGTGCAGCGGAACGCCAGCGTGCTCAGGATCGCCAGCTTGTAGGCGGCGTCCTTGCCGTCGACGTCGTCGGAAGGGTCGGGTTCGGCATAGCCGTTGCGCTGCGCCTCGGTGAGCGCGTCCTCGTACGATGCGCCTTCCTGGGCCATGCGGGTGAGCATGTAGTTCGTCGTGCCGTTGATGACCGCGTTCACCCCGGTGATCCGGTTCCCGGCGAGGTCGCGCACCAGCGGACCGATGATGGGGATGCCACCGCCGACGCTCGCCTCGAACGCGAGCGTTACGCCGTGCTTCGCCGCGAGCGCGAGCAGTTCAGGTCCATGCAGCGCCATCACCTGCTTGTTGGCGGTCACGACGTGCTTTCCGGAACGCAGCGCCGACTCGATGCAGCCGAGCGCAGGCTGCTCGCCGCCCATCGCCTCGATAACGACGTCGACGTCACCGGCTGCGGTCAGCGCTGCAGCATCGTCGGTAAGCCGTACGTCTGAGGGCAGTCCGGGCCTGGGCTTCGCGGTGTCGCGAACGAGCACACCCACAAGGCTCAGCGGGCGTCCCGCGTAGCGCGCCAACTCGTCGGCCCGGTCGGCGAGCGTCTGCGCCACGCCAGTCCCGACCGTGCCAGCACCGAGGAGTGCAACGCCAACCGCCTCACGCGTGCTCATTGGAGGTTTTCCAGCTGATCCACCAGCCATTGGGCGTCGTCCGGAGTGAAGTAATACTGCAACGCCACGGTCTGTTCGTCTATCCACGTCTGGAAGTCGTTCTGCGCCCACAACTCCCGCATCACGCCGGTCAGGGATTCGCCAGACGGGCCGTCGGTTATGCGAAATACGATAGTCCCGATCGCCGTGGTATGCGTACCCTGCACCTCACCCTGCTCGATGCCTTCCGCGAAGAGCACGGCGTCCACATCGGACGGCAACACGCCTTCCGGCACCCAGCCCAGGACGCCGGTCTCTCTGTCTGAGAACAGGAAGTCTTCATTCAGATCGCTGGCGACGTCGGCAAACTCTTCGCCTTCCTCGATACGCGACATCGCCTCGCGCGCGGTCGTGACGTTCTGCGTCACGATCCACTCGACGTGTATCTGCTCTGTCGTCTCAGGGGCCTCGGCGGAGAAGTATTCGAGCGCAGACTGGCGGCGCAGTTGCCCCTCTATCCAAGCCCGATACTCGTCTTCGTTCACTCCTATCGAGCCCAGGAAATCGTCGAAGAGACCGCGCCCCTCGTCGCTGAGGCTATCCGGGGGATCGGCTTCCGGGTCGAGGCCGGGCTCGAAGACCCTTACAATCTCCTCGCTCACTTCTCCGGGGTCGATGCTGGCGTCTATCTCGGCGCTCTTGCGCTCGATGATGCCGTCGCCGATCAGGTTGTTCAGCCCCTGCTCGGGCACGAACGAGCCGGTCACCCAGGCATCCAGCAGTGCGTAGGGGAGCGCCTCTCTCAGCTGGTACTGCACGCCGTCCAGCTCCGCGACGACCTTGCGGGGAACACGGTACGAGTTGAGGTACCAGCCCGCCGCCAGCATCGCGACGAGCCCCACCAGGACCACCACGATGGCCATGCGCAGCAAGCGCTGGCGCTGGCGTTCGTTCAGGCGGCGGTTGGCCACCTGCGTAGACGCTGAGCGCCCCGAGTGCTGGCGTTCCGCGCGTCGGCGTTGTCGCATGTAAGCGTGTACTACTCTTCGGAGTCTGCAGGTTCGGCGGCAGGTGCTTCGTCGGGCTCGTCCGCAGCGGGAGGCTCGCTCTCGGCAGTGGGGGCATCCTCTCCCTCTGCTGCGGGCGCGTCCTCCGCAGTGGGAGGCTCTGCTTCGGCCTCAGCGGCAGGCGCTTCCTCCGCTACGGGCGAACTCTCTTCAGCAGCCTCGACCTCAGGGGCAGCGGGGGTTTCGGCGGTAGAGGCTTCGGCAGCAGGCGCTCCGGCCTCTGCCGTCTCGCCGTCAGCGGGAGCGGCAGCCGCGTCGGGACGCGGGCCGCGAAAACCGCCTTCACGCTGGCCGAACCGGCGACCGCCGCGGTCCGGGCGCGTCAACTCGATAAGGCTGTGTCCGCCGGTGTACGGCAGAAGCGCGAGATAGCGGGCGCGCTTGATGGCGACGGCGAGCTTGCGCTGGTGGCGCGCTCGCGTGCCCGTGCGCCTGCTGGAATCGATCTTTCCCCACTCGGAGATGAACCGGCGCAGGACGGGAACGTCCTTGTAGTCCGGCGTCTTCTTCTCAGCGCTGAAGTAGCAGACCTTCCGCCTGGGGAAGTACCGACGCCCTCCGGGGCGCCGCCGTCGTATGTTCTGCATCTACGTGCTCTCCTCCAGTTATCAGAACGGCAGGTCGTCGGGCGAGAGCACGTCCGGGCCGGCGTCGTAACCGCCGCCTGTGCTCTGCCCGTAGGAACCCCCGCTGTACTCGCCGCCTTCGTCGCCCGCGCCCGGCCTGTCCAGGAACAACACGCGGTCCGCGATGATCTCGTTACAGAACCGCATCTGGCCGTCGTTACCCTGGTACGAATGGCTGCGGAGCCTGCCGTCGACGTAGGCCCTGCGTCCCTTCGAAAGGTACTGGTTCACCTGTTCCGCGAGGGCGTTCCACGCGACGACGGTGAACCACTCCGTCTCCTGGCGCCGCTCACCTTCGCGTGTGTTGTAGGAGCGGCTCGCGGCGATGCGGAAGGAGGTCACGGGAGCGCCGGAGGGCGTGTAGCGCATCTCCGGGTCCGTTCCCACGTTCCCGATCACCATGATCTTGTTGAGGCCAACCAACGCCTGCTCCCTCTACTCTTCGTCCTTGCGGATGAGGAGGTGCCGGATGACGTCGTCCGTGAGCTTGAGAGAGTTGTCCAGCACGGTCGTTCCACTGCCTTCCATCTCGACGTTGGCCAGGTGGTAGTTGGCTTCGGTGAACCGGCCTATCTTGTAGGCCAGCTTGCGCCTGCCCCAGTTGTCCTCGCTCACGACCCCGCCGCCGTGGTCGGACGCCACGCGCCGAACGCGTTCGACGACCGCCTCCAGCCGCTCTTCGTCGGCATCAGGATGTACCAGCAGCACCAACTCGTACTGACGCACTCCCCACTCCCTCTCGTCCGCTGGACGTCTTCCGTGTCACCTAAAACCGCGCGCCCGTTACGCGCGCGTCGAACGATTATAGCACGCGCACCTCCGGGAACGGCAACCGCGCCTAGTCGTCGAGCCCCGGCACGGGGAAGCCCGCGGTCAGCTGGCCGACCTCGTCCGCGATGGCGCTGAGCGCCGCCTCGTCGTCCCGGCTGTTCAGTGTACGAACGAGCAGCTGCGCCACTTTCTGGCACTCCTCGACGCCGAAGCCGCGCGCGGTCACAGCGGGTGTGCCGAGCCGCAGGCCGCTCGTCACACGCGGAGGCTGCGGGTCGTTAGGGATCGCATTCTTGTTGACCGTGATGCGCACCTTGCCGAGCGTTTCCTCCGCCTCCTGCCCCGTCCAGCCCAGGGGCCGCAGGTCGACCAGCATGAGGTGGTTGTCTGTGCCCCCGGAAACGATGCGCAGCCCCTCGCCCTCGAGCGCCGCCGCCATGGCCTGGGCGTTCTCCACGATCTGCCGGCCGTAGTCCGCGAACTCCGGTTGGAGCGCTTCGCCGAAGCAGACCGCCTTGGCGGCGACCGCGTGCATCAGCGGGCCACCCTGGGCGTACGGGAACACTGCGCGGTCTATGTTCCGCCGGTGCTCCTCCGTGGAGAGGATGAACGCGCCGCGCGGGCCACGCAGCGACTTGTGCGTGGTGCTGGTCACGACCGACGCGTGGGGGACCGGCGACGGGTGCGCGCCCGCTGCCACCAATCCGGCTATGTGCGCCATATCGACCATCAGCACGGCGCCCACTTCCTCCGCGATCTCGGCGAAGCGCGCGAAATCGATCGTCCGTGGGTACGCCGTGTACCCCGCGACGATAACTTTGGGCTTTACCTCCCGCGCTTGTTGCACGATGGCGTCGTAGTCCAGTTGCTCCGTTTCCGGATCGAGGCCGTAGGCAACGAAGTTGTAGAGCTTGGCGGAGAAGTTGACCGGGCTGCCGTGCGTGAGGTGCCCGCCCTGGTCCAGCTGCAGGCCCATGATGGTGTCGCCGATGTCGCAGAGCGCGGCGTACGCCTCCATATTGGCGGTCGCTCCCGCGTGGGGCTGTACGTTCACGTGCTCCGCGCCGAACAGCTCCTTCGCGCGGTCGATCGCCAACTGCTCGGCGATGTCCACGAACTCGCAGGAGCCGTAGTAACGGCGTCCGGGGTAGCCCTCTGCATATTTGTTGGTCAGCGGAGAACCCTGCGCCTCCAGCACTGCCCGGCTCGCGTAGTTCTCCGACGCGATGAGCACGATGTTCCGGCGCTGCCGGTCCGACTCCTTCCGTATCGCCTCTGCAACCTCCGGGTCACGCTCCATCAGAACGCTCACAGCAATACTCCTCGGTCCCTGATGTGGGAACAGGCCGGCCAGACCCTACGAGACGCTCCCGGAGCGCCCACGAGTGCTTGACCAAGCCCTTCAGGAAAGGATATGCCCCGCACCCGAACGCCCGCAAACGCTGAATGACCGTTCATGAAAGCAGGGTTGACCCCTGCTTGAACCATCCCTATAGTCGACAGCCCCAGCCGTATTGCGATGTTGAAGGCGCTCCTCCGCAGCGGCTCCCCCCAACCCATCCGAGGAGATATTCGTATGGCAGGATTGCAAGGCACACAGAGCGAGGGGAACCTGAAAGCGGCGTTCGCCCGCGAGTCCGAAGCCAACCGGCGCTACCTCTACTTCGCGCGGCGCGCGGACATCGAGGGCTACCCGGAGATCGGGGGCCTCTTCCGCGACATCTCCGAGGCCGAGACAGGGCACGCCTTCGGGCACCTCGATTTCCTGAAGGACATCGGCGACCCTGCCACCAAAGAGCCCATCGGGACCACCGAGGACAACCTCAAGTCCGCCATCGCCGGCGAGACCTACGACTACGACGAGATGTATCCCCATTACGCCCGCGTCGCGCGCGACGAGGGACTCGACGAGCTCGCAGAGTGGTTCGAGACCCTGGCCCGCGCCGAGCGCTCCCACGCCGGCCGGTTCACCAAGGCCCTGGAGAACCTCGGCCTGTAGGAGTCCCCGCGTAACGCGAAACGCCTCCAGGGTTGCTTTCCCTGGAGGCGTTCTGCTGTCCGCTGTTCGAGCGGCCTGGCGCCCGTGTGCTTACGCGACGTCGTAGCGGTCGAGGTTCATCACCTTGTTCCACGCGCTGACGAAGTCGCTTACGAACTTCTCCTGTCCGTCGTCGCAACCGTAGACCTCCGCGAGGGCCCGGAGCTCGGAGTTGGAGCCGAAGACCAGGTCCACCCTCGTGCCTGTCCACTTGACCGCGCCGGTCTGCCGGTCGCGCCCCTCGAACACGTCCTGCGCCGAGGAGGTCGCGCCCCATTCGGTGCCCATGTCGAGCAGGTTCACGAAGAAGTCGTTGGTCAGCGCCCCCGGCCGGTCAGTGAGCACGCCGTTGGAAGACCCTCCGGTGTTCGCTCCCAGGACACGCAGGCCGCCAACGAGGGCCGTCATCTCCGGGGCGGTGAGCGTCAGCATGTATGCCCGCCCCACCAGCAGGTCTTCCGGCTTGCCGGCCTGCCCTGCCTGGACGTAGTTGCGGAAGCCGTCTGCCCGGGGCTCGAGCACTGCGAACGATTCCGTGTCAGTCCACTCCTGCGTCGCATCCGTGCGGCCCGGCGTGAAGGGGACCTGCACGTTGTGACCGGCGTCCTGCGCAGCCTTTTCGACGCCCGCGCACCCGGCCAGGACGATCAGGTCAGCGAGCGAGACCTTCTTGCCCGAGCTGTTGAACTCCGACTGGATGCCCTCCAGCGCCTGGATCACGGCGCCGAGCGCTGCCGGGTCGTTCACTTCCCAGTCCTTCTGAGGCGCGAGGCGGACCCGCGCGCCGTTCGCGCCACCGCGCTTGTCGGTGCCACGGAAGGATGAAGCCGACGCCCAGGCTGCCGAGACCAGTTGGGAAACGGACAGGCCGGAGGCAAGGACCTTCGCCTTGAGGTCGGCAATCTCCTGCGCCCCGATCAACTCACCGTCGACGTCGGGAACGGGGTCCTGCCACAACAGTGCCTCATCCGGGACCAGCGGCCCAACGTAGCGGCTGCGCGGCCCCATGTCGCGGTGGATCAGCTTGAACCACGCCCTTGCGAAGGCGTCCTCGAAGACCGAGAGGTTCTCCAGGAAGCGCTTCGAGATAGCCGCGTAGTCCGGGTCCGTCCGCAGCGAGAGGTCGGTCGTGAGCATCATCGGCGCGTGCTTCTTCGAAGGGTCGTGCGCGTCCGGCACGGTGGCCACCGATGCGGCGTTCGTGGGGGTGTACTGCGACTTGCCCGCCGGGCTCTTCGTCAGCTCCCACTCGTGGTTGTGCAGGTTCTCGAAGAAGTTGTTGTCCCACTTCACCGGGTTGTCGGTCCAGGCGCCCTCGAGGCCGCTGGTGATCGTGTCGCCGGCCTTGCCGCTGCCGAAGTTGTTCTTCCAGCCGAATCCCTGATCGGCGATACCGGCGCCCTCCGGCTCAGGGCCAACGTGGAGGGAATCAGGGGCGGCGCCGTGCGCCTTACCGAACGTGTGCCCGCCGGCGATGAGTGCCACCGTCTCTTCGTCGTTCATCGCCATGCGCTTGAACGTCTGGCGGATGTACTTCGCTGCGGCCATCGGGTCCGGGTTGCCGTTCGGCCCCTCCGGGTTCACGTAGATGAGGCCCATGTGGTCCGCGCCGAGCGCTCCCTGAAGTTCGCCGTCGCTGCCGTGGCGCTCGTCGTCGAGCCAACCCTGCTCGGAGCCCCAGTCCGTCTCGTCGGCCTCCCAGACGTCCGGGCGCCCGAAGGCGAAACCGAAGCTCTTGAACCCCATCGACTCCAGGGCGCAGTTGCCGGCGAAGATGATGAGGTCGGCCCAGGAGAGGTTCCGGCCGTACTTCTGCTTGACCGGCCAGAGCAGGCGCCGCGCCTTGTCCAGGTTCCCGTTGTCGGGCCAGCTGTTGAGGGGCGCGAAACGCTGGTGTCCCGCGCCGCCGCCGCCGCGGCCGTCGCTGATGCGGTACGTGCCCGCCGCGTGCCACGTCATGCGGATGAAGAGCGGCCCGTAGTGGCCGTAGTCCGCCGGCCACCAGTCCTGCGAGGTCGTCATGACCTCCTCGATGTCCTTTTTCAGCGCCTCGACGTCGAGGTTCTTCACTGCTTCGGCGTAGTTGAAGCCGTCGCCCATCGGGTCGGACTGGGGTGAGTTCTGGCGAAGAGGCTTCAGGTCTACCTGGTCCGGCCACCAGTACTGGTTGGTAGTCATATCATCCCTCCTGGAATCTTCTGAGTATCGCGCAACCCTACGGAATTGCGGCGCGCCGCGCGCATTGTAGCCCCAACAATCGCCTTGCGAAAGTCCTGCGCGGCCTATCGGTCTGGAGACGATCTGTCCACTGAATAGACAGACGGCTCGCCTACCGAAATCGCGAAACGGTAAGCGGATGTCACCATCCCTTCGCGCTCATAGAACCGGTGCGCATCCTTCCGTCGCATGGCTGAGTCGAGCTCGAGCCGTTGACACGACTCAGCCTCGGCCCAGTCGATCAGCCACCTGAGGAGACGGGAGCCGTGACCCTTGGAGCGCTCGGTATCCAACGTGACCAGGTCGTCGATGTTGAGGAAGCGTCCTGACCCCAGCGTTTCCATTATCCGGAAGCCGGCCACCGCTACTGGGTGTCCTTCGCTTTCAACGTAAGCAAGGAGATAACCTGCCTGCTGCTGGGAACGGACCTTGGACAGGAACGTGTCCGGCGTGAGGTGAGAGCGCAGCTGGTGCATGACCGGGAAGCATGCCGCTATTTCTTGGTCTGACCCTGCGAGCCCTATACGCATTGCCGATACACCCGTGTCCGATCTCGTCTAAGCGGCCGCCAGCGCGGCCTGCAGCGCCGCTTCCAACTCTTCGAACGTGGCATAGCCCTCGAAACGCTCAGCGATGCGCCCATCCGCCCCGAGGACGAACGTCCACGACTCGTTGCGGTAGTGCTCGACCTGGTCGATGCCCCACTCGGCCAGCACCGGCGACAGGACGCCCTTCGTGAGGTCGCCCTGTATCTCGTGCGGGTTGTCGTACACCTCGACGTGGATGTAGTCCGCCGCGTCCGGGTACGCCTCGCGCAGTTCGGTCACGGTCTCCACCTGTGGGCCGCACGTCGCCGTCGTGCAGAACGCGGGCGACGCGAACACCACCACCGACGGCCTGCCGCTGAACAGGGACTCCGCGACGGTTATCTCGTAGAGGGCCGGGTCGGGCCGGTAGTGGGACGTGATCTGCGTGAGGTCCCCGCCCGCGCTGTCCAGCGTCTTCGTGTTGCTGAACACGCCGATCTGCCCGATGTCGCGCACGATGGACGTCTCGTCCACCTGTACGTCGAGCGTCGCTTCGCCCCCTTGACCCTCGATATCGAGCTGCCACATACCCGCCTGCGGGAACGTCAGCTGCGTCACGTAGGAGCCGCGGGTGCCGAACGGCCACTCGTGGAACCGCGCCGTCGCAGTCTCACCGTCCGCGCCGCCGTCCAGGAACGTCGTTGTGACGGTAGCTTCGGGCACGCGGACGAAATCGGTACTCGTGGCAAGCAGGAATGCCACGCGCTGCGTTCCCGTCCGCAGAAGCGTCGTGCCGAGGACCGAGTTCCATTCCTGCATCTCGGGCGTGGCCGTGGGCGTGGGCGCAGGGGTTGGCGTCGGCTCGGGAGAGCACGCGGCAACAAACAGGGAGGCAAGGACTGCCCCAAGGATGGCGGCAGTGCCGGTCAGGCGTCGCATCGTCCTAGGACTCCTGCCTGCCGATGGGAACGTCCGGGACTTCGTAGCCGGCCTCCTCCATCAGTGCGCGGATGTGGTGCTCGGTCTGCTCGTACCTGCCCTCACCGAAGTGGGTGAAGCGGATGACGCCGTTCGCATCGATCAGGTACTTCGCGGGCCAGAAGCGGTTGTTGTAGGAGCGCCACGTTCTGAAGTCGTTGTCCTGCGCGATCGGCCAGACGACGCCCAGCTGGGCCGCTGCCTCGATCACGTTCGCGGTGACCTTATCGACTTCGAATTCCGGCGTGTGCACACCCACGATCGTGAAGCCGTCTCCGGCGTATTTCGTGTTCCAGTCCTTCAAGTACGGCACGGTACGTCTGCAGTTGATTCATATGTACGTCCAGAAGTCGATAAGCACGACCTTCCCGCGAAGCCCCTCCATCGTCAGTGGCTCGCTGTTGAGCCACTGCTCGATGCCCGTGAACTCGGAGGCGCTGTCACCGATCAGGCCTCCGGCATTGCCCGAGACCTCGAACGCGGGCAGCACCGGCGTGGGGGTTGGGGTCGGAGCAGGAGGAAGGGTCGGCGTGGCGGTAGGGCCGGGCTCTGACGAGCATGCTGCAGCGAGGAGCGCAACGGTGATCACGCCGAGGACGGCTGCATGCAGGCGCAGGTTCCGCATCGCCTCTCTCTAGTAGACCTCGTCGTATGAGCCGAACGTCAGCGCGAAGAGCGCGAAGTGCGTGGAGTTGGACGAGAACTTCAGCTCGGCGTCCCCGAACTCCGGCAAGGATACGACGTTGTACAGGTCCGGCTCGTCCACTACGAAGTAGCTGCGCCCGCCATCGATGACGATGTGCTCGCCGGCCTCGTCCGCGGTGAGCGGACGGTACACGAGCTCCGTACCCGGTGCAGCGTCGGGAGCGAGGCTCTCGGCGATCGTGACCTCGACCTCGAACGGCTCCACACCCTCCTCGAGGTCGACGACGATGTTGACCGACCGGGCGAAGAAGCGGAGCGCGATGTAGTCCTCGTAGTTCTCGGTCTCCCGCCCGTGGGTTATCGCCTCCAGGTCTGAGCGCCAGGAGCCGTGCAGGTACATGAACTGGTTCTGGTGGTCGCCCGGGTCACGGTAGAACTGCGTGAGCCCCGCGCCGTCGTAGTACTGCGTATGCGCGATGTACAGCCCGCTGGTCGACGCGTTGCGCTGCCAGCCGCCATAGATCTCGCGCGTCTGGGAATCGTTGTTCTCGCGGGTCGTGCCGCGCGCCCGCGCGTCGTACGCCGGCCCAGCGTCCGGATTGACAGCGATGTCCGACACGTCGTTGCCTGCCTCTTCGAGCAACGCGCGGATGTGGTGCTCCGTCTCGTCGTACGCGCCTTCGCCGAAGTGCGTGTACCGCACGACGCCGTTCGCGTCTATCAGGTACTTCGCGGGCCAGAAGCGGTTGTTGTAGGAGCGCCACGTGCGGAAGTTGTTGTCCTGCGCAACAGGCCAGACGACGCCCAACTCTTCGTTCGCCGCAACGACGTTCTCCGTGATCTTCTCGAAGTCGAACTCCGGCGTGTGTACGCCGACCATCGTGAGTCCCCGGTCCGCGTACTTCTCGTTCCAGTCGCGCAGGTAGGGCATCGTGCGGATGCAGTTGACGCAGGTGTACGTCCAGAAGTCGATGAGGACAACCTGCCCGCGCAGTCCTTCCATGGTCAGGGCGTCGCTGTTGAGCCACTGGTTGACGCCGGCGAACTCCGGCGCGGAGTCTCCAACCATTCCACCCGTGTTCCCTGTTCCCTGGAACTCCGGCATGCTGGGCGTCGGTCCTGCCACGGGATCAGATACGGCTGGCGCAGCAGACCCCTCGGCGTCCGTCGCCACCGGAGACGCAGCAGGCTCACTGGTGAGCGTTTCCTCGTCTCCGGAGCAGCCTGCAGCAACGACGGCAAGCAACGCCAGGGCCGAAACGATCAGGACAATACGAACCATGGAACTCCAGCCCGTCATGCGGCACCCTCCTCCCCATGTGCCCATGCCTTCCGCATGACACACTCCCATTATATCCCCTGCCGATTGGCCGCCCTGCCGTTATACTTACCGGACGCACTACTTCGGAGCCTGCCCTTCCAGATGAGAGTTCCGCTTTCCTGGCTTGCCGAGTACGTCCCCTTGCGGATGCCCCCGGCGGAGTTGGCCCACCGCCTGACCATGGCCGGACTGGAGACCACCTACGACCCCGGCCCGCCCGGCGGTTGGGAGAACGTCGTCGTCGGCTACGTCAAGGACGTGCGCCCGCACCCCAACGCCGACCGCCTGCGGCTGGCCGACGTGGATACCGGGGGCGGGATGTCCACGGTCGTCTGCGGCGCTCCGAACGTCGCCGCAGGGCAGAAGATCGCGTTCGCGCGCGTCGGGGCGGTGCTCACGAGCGGCAAGACCGGCGAACCGATGGCGTTGACCGCAGCCGTCATACGCGGTGTCGAGTCGGCGGGCATGGTCTGCTCCGAGCGCGAACTGGGCCTGAGCGACGAGCACGAGGGCATCTTCGTGCTGCCGGAGGGCAGCCCCGTTGGCGAACCGCTCGCTTCCGTGCTTCCGTCGTCCGGTGCGCTGGAGGTCGAAGTGACCCCCAACCGGGGCGACTGCCTCTCGGTGCTCGGCATCGCGCACGAGACGGCGGCCATCACCGGCGAGCAGGTGACCGAGCCCCCGTCCGGGTACGACGGGAACGGCGGCGCGATAGCGGACAGCGTCGGCATCGAGATAATCGACCCTGCCCTCTGCTCGCGCTACACCTGCACGCTCGTTCGCGGTGTGCGGATCGGGCCGTCGCCGGACTGGCTGCGCCAGCGGCTGCAGGACGCGGGCCACCGCTCCATCAACAACGTCGTGGACGTGACGAACTACGTCATGCTGGAGTACGGCCAACCGCTGCACGCGTTCGATCTGGACGAAGTGCGCGACGCGAAGGTCATCGTTCGTCCCGCCGGGGACGGCGAGCGATTCACGAGCCTCGACGGCCAGGAGCACGAACTCCGCGCGCCCATGCTGATGATCGCGGACCCCGAGCGTTCGATAGGACTCGCCGGGGTGATGGGTGGGGCGAACTCCGAGATGACGGACGCCACGCGGAACGTGCTGCTGGAGTCCGCGACCTTCAATGCCATCAACACGCGGCGCACGTCCAACGCACTGAGGCTGCGCACTGACGCATCGCTCAGGTTCGAGAAGGGCCTGAACCCCGAACTCGCAGAGCGAGCGGTGCGGCGTGCGACGCGGCTCATCCTCGATACAGCGGGAGGCGAGGCCGCGCAGGGCGTGTACGACGTCTTCCCTAACAGGAGCGAGCCGCCCCGTATCCCGTTCTCACACGAGAGCTTGCGGCGCGTGCTCGGCGTGGACTTCCCCGCCGAGCAGGTGTCAGGCGTGCTCGCGTCGCTCGGGTTCGCTGTCGAGCAGGGCACAGACGGCGCGATGACCGTCGTGCCGCCCTACTGGCGGACGGACGTGAACATCGAGGAGGACGTCGTCGAGGAGATCGCGCGCATCGTAGGCTACGACGCCGTCGAGGGTGAACCGCTCGGCGGGCGCGTGCCGGAGGCCATCCGGCAGCCGGAGCGCGAACTGCGGGAAGAGTTGCGGGACGCGCTCGTCGCGTTCGGCCTCCAGGAGACGATCTTCTACACGCTCGTAAGCGAAGAGGACGCCGCGCTGCCGGACGGCACGGCTCCGCTCGGTACGGCGAACCCCATGAGCCAGGAGCAGGCGTACCTGCGCACGTCTCTGCGCCCCGCGCTGCTGCGCGGAGCAGCGAGCGCGATGCGCCAGCACGGCAGCGCAGCGATGTTCGAGGTGGGACGCACCTTCATCCCCCGCAACGGCGACCTGCCGGACGAGCGGGAGACGGCCATCGCCGTCCTCGCCGGACCGCGCGGCAGCCTGCTCTGGGAGCAGGACGCAGAGCCGCTCGGCTTCTTCGACGCCAAGGGCGTCGTGGAGGGCGTGCTCGCGCGGCTGGGACTCAGCGCCACGTTCGAGCGCGCGACCGACTCGCTGCTGCATCCCGGACGCTCCGCCGCGGTGCTCGTGAACGGGGAACAGGCCGGCGTCGTGGGTGAACTGCGCCCGCAGGCGGTCGCACAGTACGACATCCCCGCCGCGCAGGCCGCATTCATCGAACTGGACCTGCACCACCTGGCGCCGCACGTTCCCGCGACGCGCTCTTCCTTCGCCGCGTTCTCCCGCTACCCCAGCGCCGTGCGCGACCTCGCGCTCGTGCTCGACGCTTCCGTCCCCGCGCGACAGGCGCAGAACATCATCGAGAGCGGCCCGCTGGTCGTTCGCGCAACCCTCTTCGACCTGTTCGAGGGCGACCCGCTGCCGGAAGGCAAGAAGTCGCTCGCATTCAAGGTCGAGTTCCAGTCCCCAAGCAAGACCCTCGAAACGGCTGAAGTCAACGACGCCGTCTCCTCCATCGTGAAGCGCATGGAGAACGAGACGGGCGCGTCGCTCAGGGCATAACGCGATGGCAGAGCACGACCACCACGGACACGACCACGGGCACGGCGGGCACGACCGCCATGGCCACGACCACGGGCATGACCATGGCAGTCATCCCCACGCCGAGCACGCCCACGCCCATCCACGGACCGCCGACATGCTCAGCGTGGAGGACGCGCTGGAGCGTGTACTGCTCCTCGTGCACGAGTTGCCCGTCGAGCGCGTGCCCCTTCTCGACGCGGACGGACTGACACTCGCCGAGGACGTGTATTCGCCGTTCGACATCCCGGCGCTGACGAACTCGGCGATGGACGGCTACGCGGTGCGTTCCGCCGACGTCGCCGGGGCGTCGGAGTCGTCGCCGGTCACGTTGGAGATCGTAGGACAGGTGCAGGCGGGCCAACTCCCCTCCGCAACGGTGCGCGAGGGCGAGACCGTCCGCATCATGACCGGCGCGCCGACCCCGGAAGGGGCGGACGCCATCGTCCCCTACGAGTTCACGGACGAGGTGGAGCGGCGCTCCACCGGCCTCGCGCTCAAGTTCATCGCCATCCGCCACGCCCCGCACGTGGGAGACCACATGCGCCCCGCCGGGGAGGACGCCGCGAAGGGCGCGCTCATACTGGAGAAGGGCCGCGTGCTCGACCCACCCGCCATCGGGCTGCTCGCCTCGTTCGGGTTCGCCGATGCCCCGGTCGTGCGGAGGCCGCGCGTCGCGGTGCTCGCGACCGGAGACGAGGTACAGACGCCGGGCGAAGCGCTCGAACCCGGGCGGCTGTTCGACAGCAACAGCTACGGAACGGCGACGGCGCTGCGCCGCTGGGGGGCCGAGCCCGTGCTGCTCGGCATCGCCCGGGACAACATGGACGACCTCCGGGCCAAGATCCGCCAGGGGCTCGAAGCCGACCTGCTCATCACGTCTGCGGGCGTGAGTGCGGGGGCGTTCGACATGGTCAAGGAAACGCTCGCGGAACTCGGCAGCATCGACTTCTGGTCGGTGCGGATGCGCCCCGCCCGCCCCATCGCATTCGGGCAGTTGCGCGCGCCGGATGGCCGCGAGGTGCCGCACCTCGGGCTGCCGGGCAATCCGGTCAGTGCGCTCGTGGCGCTCGTGGAACTGGGCAGGCCCGCGCTCGCCAAGATGATGGGGCGCAAGCCAACCCCGCTTCCCACCGTCCGCGCCACGATGGACGACGACCTCTTGAATACAGACGAGCGACGCGTGTACGCTCGCGTGACGCTCGAACGCCGCGAGGACGGACTCCACGCGCGCCTGACCGGCGGGCAGGGCTCCAACCTGCTCACCTCCATGGGGCTCGCACAGGGACTCGCCATCTGCCCGGAAGACATGCCCGTGCGACGGGCGGGAGAACGCGCTCCGGTACAGCTGCTGGACTGGCTGGACCACTCCGGCGTCCTTGCGGAACGACTCGACATCACAGAACACCACATCGACTGAGAGGGACTGCATGACAACGAAGGCCCCGGCTGAAGCCACTGCCCAGGAGAACGACGAGAACCCCAGCTACACCTTCGACCCCGCCTTGATCACCAGGCAGGGGCGCTCCCTCGGCGTCGTGTTGGGAGCGAAGCTCTGCGAAGCCGCAAAGGCCAAGCTCAAGGGCAGCCCGCTGGAGATGTCCTACAAGGAGTTGCACGCGCTCTTCAGGGCGCAGTGCGCGGGGCAGGAGGGCTACTTGTCTCCACAGCACCCCGTACTGGAGACGGTGGTCCGGCTGCTGCTGGTCGCTCCGAAAGACGCCGTCCCTCTCTCGGACCTGTATGAGCAGGTCTCCAACCTGTGGCTCACGTCCGCCTGGTCGCCGTCCCTCAACATCGCAGCGATGCGGCGGCTGCTGGACCACGCGGAAGCCCAGGGCATCACACGCGCATAGCAGGAGCAAGCGCGAACTCCACCTGAAAGCGACAGGGCGCTCATGATGAGCGCCCTGTTCTCATGGATGGAGGGTGCAGGGGTTGGGGGATCAGGCAGCGGCGAGTTGCGCCTTGGCCTGCTCCGCGAGTTGGCCGAACGCGTCCGGGTCGGCCGTCGCCAGGTCGGCGAGCACCTTGCGGTCCAGCTCCACGTTAGCCAGCTTCAGGCCATGCATGAACTGGGAGTAGGACACCCCGTGCTCGCGCGCGGCCGCTCCGACCCGCACGACCCACAGCCTGCGCATGTCGCCCTTGCGCTCGCGGCGGTGCGCATAGGAGTAGGCCAGCGCATGCAACATGGACTCGTGCGCCCGGCGATAGAGGGCGTGCTTGGTGCCGCGGTGCCCTTTCGTGAACTGGAGCACCTTCTTGTGTCTTCGGTGCGCGGTCACTCCGCGCTTCACGCGTGCCATCGTCTGGTCTCCTACTTGTTCAGCCCGGGAACGAGCTTCATCACTTTCTTGCGGCTGCTGGCGCTCGCCGTGACCGTGTCGCTGTACGTGCGGGTTACGGAGCGCGGCTTCTTCCGTCGCAGGTGGCTGGAGTGCCGCTTCATGCGCAGCAGCTTGCCCGATCCGCTCACGCGGAAGCGCCGTGCCGCGCCCTTATGCGTTTTCATCTTCGGCATCTTGTTCGGTCTCCTTCGTTGCTTCCGCCTGTGAGCGACCTGACGTCGCTCGACCAGGCGCGAGCACGATACTGATGAAGCGCCCCTCCTGCTTGGGAGGCTGCTCCAGCTTCGCGCCTTCCTTCACCGCCTCGTGCACCTGCTTCAGCAGGCCCACGGACAGGTCCCGGTGGTCCAATTCACGCCCCCGGTGCATCACCGAGACCTTCACCTTGTTGCCTTCGTCCAGCAACTTCAACACGAGGCGTTCCTTGGCCTCGATGTCGTGCCGGCCGATGCGGGGGCGGAAGCGCACCTCGCGCAGCCCCACGTTCTTGTGGGACTTGCGCATCTCGCGTTCTTTCGTGGACTGCAGGTAGCGGAACTTTCCGTAGTCCAGGAGCCGGCAGACCGGCGGGTCCGAGTTGGGCGCCACTTCGACGAGGTCGAGGTCATGTTCGCGCGCAAGGGCCAGAGCATCGGTGATCGCCATCACGCCGAACTGCTCGCCTCGCTCATCGATGACCCGGACCTGAGGCACCCGGATGCGCTCGTTGACGCGGTATTCCTTAGCTATTGCGTTCCTTCCTGCGCCATCAAAGTTGGGAAACGCCATTGCGGCGATTCCGGCGCTTCAGCATACACCGTGCACATCAACCGCGTAAAGGAGCGGATGGCACGGGCAGTGCCTCAGTTATCCCGGGGGGGAACTCGGCGCGAAACAGCCGTTCGGCGGTTACAGCCGCGTACTTCACAGCCAGATGATCAGTCGGTCGAGCCCCTTGGCGCGTAGCTGGTCGTCCAGGTTTCGCTTCTGCCGGACCGCGGCGGCCAACTCCCGGATCAGAGTGGGGCAATCATCGCCAGGGAGCTTAACGTCACTCAACCTGATCCCGGACGACGATACCCACTCCAGGAGACTCTGCAGATGAGAGCCACACCCGTTGTGTATCCGGGTCCGCAATCTGTCGATCTCCCCCAGGCACTCGTTGTAGCGCCCCATGAGATCGCCCAGGTCAGGGTTCGTCATGCGACTTCTCCTCATATCCGAGATATCCGAGCCACGGCGGTCCTCAGCCGCATAGCCTGATGATCCCCAAACCTCCTTGCGGACTATAACGTTCACGGGGTGATAATGGGGTGACTTTCGGGCAGATTTGGATTACGTTTCGGTGACATTGGACGTCCTGTTCATAGAGGCCCCCGTGTAAAGGCATGCACGGCGCGCGAGCACACCTCGACCAAAAGTCATGCAGAAGTTGTGGAATCATTTCGCTGGAGATGCTTATCCTGTGTACTGGCAGTCCGGGGCCGCACGGAGTGTCCTCCGCGTCACCCGGACGCAGAAGGAGGTCGCTCATGCCTGTCGTCACCCGTCTCCTTTCCCTGTACGTCATGCTCGTGGGCCTTGCCGTCGCGGTGCATTTCATCGTGGTGCCGCTCTACCATCCCGGCGGCGATGAGCCATATCCCGTCTGGGAAGTGCTGGACTGGTTCATGGCGGTCGCCATCGTCATCTCCCTCGTCGGCGCCTTCGTTCTGAAACGGCGTCACGACTCCGGCGATGGCTCCAACCTCCGGGAGTTCATTTCCGTGAACACCGTCTTCTACGGCGTGCTCGCCGTGGGCGTCCTCTTCTTCTGGAACTGGTCCCACCTGCTGAGGGACACCGGTGGGGCGGACTGGCTGATCTGGAACTTCATAGACGTCGCCCTGCCGCTCGTACTGGTCGCCGCCGGCCGGCAGCTGTGGCGCGCCTCCGCGTGAATGGAACGAGCGTTACCACTGCACAGAGGAGATATAACCATGGCCATACTGCTGAAACTGCTCTCCGCTTACACCGTGCTGGTGGCCCTGCTCGTGGCCGTCAAGTTCTTCACCGACATCGAGCAGCCCGAGTGGTCAGTGCTCAACTGGCTCATGGCCGCCGGGGTCGTCATCACCCTGGGAGGCGCCGTCTACTGTAAACGCGGACTGGAAGCGGACGGAGGCGAGCCGGACGTCCGGCGCTTCCTGGACGTGAACGTGCCGTTTTACGCAGCCCTCGCCCTCCTGATCGCCTTCGCCTTCCAGTGGTTCTCGGAGTTGAGCAACCACGTCCAGATACTCGCCGATCTGACCGTCAACGACGTTGTGGCCGGGGATGACGTCCCCATCAGCTCGATGTGGGCCTACATCGACACGGCGTACATCATCCTTACCGGCATGATGGGTGTGCGTATCTGGAATGCCGCGGGAAAGATGCAGGGCTAGCCGGGATGCGCCGAACGCATGTTGGTCACCAGGCGTAGCGTCATGGGAACGCGTGTGGTTGCCCTGTACCTCATGCTGACGGCCCTCGCAGTCGCGGCCTACTTCATCGCGGCCTCGTGGCAGTACCCGGGCGCGGACCAGCCGTACCCCATCGAGCCATACCCGGTGTGGGAGGTGCTCCACTGGTTCATGGCCGCAGCCATCCTCCTCGCGCTGTTCAGTGTTCTCGCCGACAAGCGGCGGCTCGGTACGGACAATGAACCCCGGGAGCACATCTCCGTCAATGCGCTCTTCTACGCGCTGCTCGGAGTGGGGCTGCTCTTCTTCAGGAGCTGGCCTTCCCTGCTCAGGGGCGGTGAATACGACCTGTTCGTCTGGGGCTCCATCAACATGGTCCTGCCGGTGGTTCTCGCCGCCGTTGGCATGCGGCTGTGGCAGGGAAGCCGCACGAAGGAGCACTGACCGATGCGGCCGTTCATCAGACTGCTCGCCGCATACAACATGCTGGTGGCCCTGGCAGTCACCGTGAAATCGGTGTTCGACGTGCCGCAGCCGGACTGGGACATCCTGAGCTGGCTGATGGCGCCCGCTGTCGTCATCTCGCTGGCCGCCGCATACTGGTTCAAGCGGCGGTTCGACGCCGGCGGCCGGAGCGCGGACGATACAGTGCGCTTCCTGGACGTCAATGTTCACTTCTACGCCGCGGCCATCCTCTTCGTCGGCTACGGATTCCAGTGGTCCGCTTACCTGAACGACCTCGCGTGGGGCTGGTCGGGGCTCTCCAACACAGGCTCTCTGTGGATATACGTCGACACCCTCGTCATCATGGTCGCCGCGGTGATGGGCGTACGGATGTGGAAGGCTGCAGGAGAGACGTAGAACGAACAGCGCCCGCCGGTTTGGCGGGCGCTGTCACGAAGCGGTGTGTTGTCTCCGTTGCCTAGTAGAGGTGCGGCTGCGCCAGCGCGATGACCGACAGCTCGATGTCCGTGATCGCCTGTGACATCGCCTGCCCGATGAGGTCCAGCTTCCGCACCTGCTCGATGCGCGCCGATGCCCGGTCGAGCTCCTCACGAGAGACGAGCCGTGCCAGGATCCCGCACGCCTCGGCCAGGCAGATCAGCATCACGTCGCGCGGGTCGGGGATCTCGTCGCTGAAGAGTACCTCCATGATCCGGAGCTTCACTTCGCGCTCTTCCTCACCGTGGAGGGAGGGGTAGCGGCGGGACTTGAACACCCACAGGAAGCGTTCGTCCCGCTCCTCCAGGATGCCCGCGCTCACCAGCCGGGAAAGGGCCTCCTCCCGTATCACGTCGCCGTTGTGGGCGGTGCGCTCTACCCAGAAGCTGAGGTTACGCTCCTCCACTGTCTGGATGTCTGCCAGCGTCGCGTCGAGCAGGCTGTCGCCCGTGGGTGTGCCGTCGATAAGAGTGAGGTCCTTGACGTCCGTGTCGATGCGGTTCTCCATAGCCAGGTCCATGAGGACGCCGCCCGCGAGGGCGTAGTTCAGCGCCAGCCTGGGAACGTGTGCGAACGACCCGTCTTCATCATCCAGGAGCAGGAGAACGATCTCTTCAGCGAATCTCAGCATGGTTGTTGTGGCTCCCCTCGTTGACCAGCAGGACACTGGTGGATAAGCCCATTATGGCCTACGCCGTGACGCTCCCGCAATGATACGCGTGCGTCCCTTACCTATTGATACCCAAGGCCATATAGCTGCCTTTGAAGCGCACGCACTCCTGCCGATGCATCCGCCTGTATTGATATAAGTCATATCATACCAATTGACACGTTCGTTTGACTATGATACAGTTCATATCAAGTCAAGCGAGCCGTTCACAAGCAATGCTCGCGCAAGAAGCAAGGAGGAGAACACCCATGGCTATCGAACGTTGGACCCCTTTCCGAGACCTGCGCAGGTTCGAGCGGATGCACCGCCATTTCGGCGTACCGTACCACTACTCCTACGCCGGAGGCTGGGCGATCCCCCTCGACGTCGAGCGCGACGGTGACAACCTCGTCGTGAAGGGCACGCTGCCGGGCGTCGCGCCCGGGGACATCGACGTCACGATCGAGGACGGCGTCCTCACCATCGAGGGCAGGACTGCCTTGGAGGGCGAACACGGGGAAGGCGGCTACCTCCTGCGCGAGCGCCGCACCGGCTCCTTCCGCCGCTCCGTCCGCCTGCCGGAGAGCGTGGACGTGGAGCACGCTGCGTCCTCGTACGAGCACGGCGTCGTGACCGTCCGGCTCCCGAAGGCGGAGAGCAGCAAGGCGAAGCGACTCACGCTCCACGTCACCGACGAGTCCCCGGCGCCGGACCCCGCTCCTGCGGCGTAACGCCCACCGCCCGTCATTCCCGCGCAGGCAGGATCCTTGCTTGAACCTCCTCTCCCTACAAGGGGAGAGGGCTGGGGTGAGGGTACTCGGTGGCGGGTCGGAGGCCGGAGAAGGAGCCCCCGCGATTCCTCGCGAGGGCTCCTTTTATGCCCTTCTCGCATGCCTCGAACATCAATCGAACAGCGTCTCCGGCATCCCCAGGTGCGTCACTTCCAGCTCCGGCACCCGCCGCGCCATCTCGACCGCCACGTCCATCCGGTGACACTCGCGCGCGTCCCGCTCCAGGCACATGATGGCAACCGACCCGTGGCGCTCCAGCAGCGTGATGAGTTCAGGGAAGCCTTCCTCCGGGTTGTGGATGACCACCCTGCCGGCTCCGCTGAACTTCCCCGCGTTCCCGAGCGCCCTCAGGTAGACGTACGCGATGCCGGACGCTTCGAGCCCAGCCGCCAGCCGGTTCTTTGAGAACTCCGGCTTGAACCTGCTGTTCGCCCACATCCGTACGTCCACCAGCGCCGGGATCTCGTGCTCGTGAAGCATCCCGACGACCTCGTCCAGGCTCCGCCTCGAGTACCCGATCGTGAACAGTCGCATACGCCCTCCGCGCCGGACGATACCACCCTTGCGGGCCCTTCGGGCGACGCGGACTACGAGTGACCCGGCGCGGCCTGTATACTGATACCCCATGACTGACGCCCCCACCCATGACGCTGCCGCGGTACGTGACGCGGCCCTCGAAGCCCTCGAACGCGCCGACTCCGCCGACGCGCTCGAAGCCTGGCGCGTCGAGTACCTTGGCCGCTCCGGCAGGATGACGCAGGTGCTTCGCGGCGTCGCGCAGCTCCCCCAGGAGGAGCGCCGGACCGCAGGCGCAGCCGCCAACGAGGCGAAGAACGTCCTCGAGCAGCGGCTCGCCGACCGGCGCGATGCGATCGAAGCCGCGCTTGCGGCAGGACTCGGCGCCGACGCGATAGACGTCACGCTCCCCGGCAGGCCAGCCCCGAACGGGCGCTACCACCCGTCCACCATCGTCATGCGGGAGATTGAGGCCATCTTCCGCGGCATGGGCTTCCAGGTCGCCGAAGGGCCGGAGGTCGAGTGGGACCGCTACAACTTCGAGATGTTGAACATCCCGAAGGACCACCCCGCCCGCGACATGTTCGACACCTTCTGGCTCGACGCGAACCGCGACCCGGACGGCGGCTTCACGACGCTCCTGCGCACGCACACCTCGCCGATGCAGGCGCGCATCATGGAGGCGCATCAGCCCCCCATCCGCGTCATCGTCCCAGGCAAGTGCTACCGCTACGAGGCGACAGACGCCACGCACGAGTCGCAGTTCCACCAGATCGAGGGGCTCGCCGTGGACAAGGGCATCACGTTCGCCAACCTCAAGCACACGCTCTTCCAGTTCGCCCGGCAGATGTTCGGCCCGGAGACGCGCGTCCGCTTCCGCTGCGACTACTTTCCGTTCGTCGAGCCTGGCGTCGACATGGCCATCGAGTGGCGCGGCGACTGGCTCGAGATCCTCGGTGCGGGCATGGTGCACCCGAACGTGCTGCGGGCCGCCGGCTACGACCCGGACGTCTACACCGGCTTCGCCTTCGGCATGGGCCCGGAGCGCATCGCCATGCTCAAGTACGGCATCAACGACGTCCGCCACTTCCTCGCCAACGACGTCCGCTTCCTCCGACAGTTCCGCTGATCCTCGTACACGCGGCGCTAACCGCGCCCCTTCCTGCCCTCTGAGGCGTATGCTTAGGCCATGGCTACGATAGTTCCCGAAACCGAGCGCGAGCGGAGCTACTACCGCTGGTACGAATTGAGCCTGCTCTACCACGACGCCGTCCGCAGAGGCGTGCCTGCCGTCGAAGTGCAGGCGACCAAGGTGCTCGCCGACGAGGCATGGGACGCCTACGTCGAGACGATCTCCGACCTGAACGGGCCGAGGCAGGAGTGACGGCTGTGGCCACCGACTTCCTCTCCATCGACGACGTCACGAACGACGAACTCGCCTGGCTGCTCGACACTGGCAACGCCTACGCATCGGACCGCGAGGGCGGCTCGCAGCCCCTGCGGGGACGGACCGTCGCGATGCTCTTCGAGAAGCCGTCGCTCCGCACCAAGGTCTCGTTCGACATCGCCGCCTACGAGTTGGGCGGACACGCCGTCTACCTCGGCGCGGACGAGGTCGGCCTCGACAAGCGCGAGCCGGTCGAGGACGTGGCCCGCGTGCTGGAGCGCTGGGCATCCGTCATCGTGGCGCGCGTCATGGCACACAGCACGCTGGAGCGCTTCGCCGCGAATGCGTCCGTCCCTGTCGTCAACGCGCTCTCGGACGTCGAGCATCCCTGCCAGGCCGCAGCCGACCTCCTCACGATCCGCCAGAACAAGGGGCGCGTCGAGGGGCTGAAAGTGACCTACATCGGCGACGCCAACAACTGCGCGCTCAGCCTGGGGCTCGGCGCGCTCGCGCTCGGCGCGGACTTCGCCATCGCCTCTCCCGACGGCTACGCCTTCCCCGGCGCGGACACCGCCCGCCTGCGGGCACGCTCCGCAGGCGGCTCGCTCATGCTCACCGCCGACCCCGACGAGGCCGCCGACGGCGCGGACGTCCTCTACACGGACGTCTGGACGAGCATGGGACAAGAGGAGGAGGCCGCACAGCGCCGGGCCGCGTTCCAAGGCTTCCAGGTCAATGAGCGCCTGCTGGGCCGCGCCAACCCCGGCGCGCTCGTCATGCACCCCATGCCCGTGCACTACGGAGAAGAGATGGAGCCGGGGATGCTGGAGCACCCCCAGTCCGTCGCCTACACCCAGGCCGAGAACCGCCTGCACGCGCAGAAGGCCGTTCTGCGCCTGCTCGTCGCCGGCGAGTAAGACCATGAACAACGCCGCCGCACAGACGGCGGGCGCCCCGCCCGCCACGACGCTCGTTGCCATCGTCGGACGCCCCAACGTCGGCAAGTCCAGCCTGTTCAACGCGCTCCTCGGCAGGCGCTCCGCCATCGTCGCCGAGGAGTCCGGCACGACCCGCGACCGCATGATTGCGCCTGCCGAATTCGAGGGGCGCCACTTCCTGCTCGCCGACACCGGCGGCCTGCTCCCTGAGCCCGAGACCGAGATCGAAGCGCACATCGCCGCACAGGTCGACGCCGCCATCGCGGGCGCGGACGTCGTCATCTTCGTCACCGACGCCCGCTCCGGCCCCGCCTACGCCGATGAGTACGTTGCGCAGCGGCTGCGGCAGGCGTACAAGCCGACGGTTGTGGCGGTCAACAAGGCCGACAACCCCAGCCAGGAGTCCCTGGCCGCCGACGCCCACTCTCTCAGCCTCGGTGAGCCCATCCCGGTGAGTGCGCTGCACCGGCGGGGCCTCGGCGACCTCATGGACGCCCTCATGGCCCAGGTGCCGATGGACGACGCCGCGGACGCCCCTGACCCGGAGACCCCGCGCATCGCCATCATCGGCAGGCCGAACGTCGGCAAGTCCGCCCTCACGAACGCCGTCCTGCACGAGGAGCGCTCCATCGTGAGCCCGGTGCCCGGCACGACGCGCGACGCACTCGATACGCCGTTCGAGTTCGAGGGCGCGCCCGCCGTCCTCATCGACACCGCCGGCATCCGCAGGCGCGGCGCCGTGCAGCCCGGCATCGAGAAGTTCAGCGTCCTGCGCGCCGCCGCCGCCATCCACCGCTGCGACGTCGCCCTGCTCGTCCTCGACGCCACGAACCCCACGACCGACCAGGACCTCCACATCGCGGGACAGGCTGCGGACGCGTTCAAGTCGCTCCTCGTCGTCGTCAACAAGTGGGACCTCGTCGAGCACGACGACCCACGGCGCGAGGAGCGGCGCTTCACGCGGCTCGTGCGCTCCCGCATGCGCTTTCTCCCCAACGTTCCGGTCGCGTTCACCTCCGCCATCGACGGCGGCGGCGTGCCGGAGGCGCTGCGCATGGCGTTCGACCTCCACGCGAAGCGGACGGAATGGGTCGACGGCCCGCTGCTGAATCGCGCCGTGATGGACGCCGTCTCCCGCCACCTCCCACCCACGAGCGCGGCGAAGGGCTCGCTCAAGCTCTACCGCGTCAAGCAGGAGTCAGTCCGTCCGCCCACGTTCGTCTTCTTCGTGAACAACACCGCGCGCATCCACTTCTCCTACGAGCGCTACCTCGCCAACACGATCCGCGAGGAGTTCGGCTACGACGGCGTGCCGCTGAAGATCGAGTTCCGGGGCAAGGGCGGCGTGCACGTCATCGGCGATAACCGCTCGAAGGCTGCGGCGCGTGCACGGCGCGCAGGCAGCAGGCGTCCTTCGGGGGCGCGGGAGCGGAAGTAGCCATGGAGTGGGTGCTCGTCCCCGCCGCCTACCTGCTCGGCAGCGTGCAGCCCGGGCTGCTCCTCGTGCGCCTCGTGATGCGGCGCGACGTCCGGGAGGTCGGCAGCGGCAAGACGGGCATGACGAACGTGATGCGCGCCGCCGGGAAGAAGGCGGCGGCGCTCGTGTTCGTGCTGGACGTGGCGAAGGGAGTCCTGCCCGTGCTGGTGGCCGCGAGCGTCTCTGACGACGCATGGCTGGAAGCGGCCACGGCGACAGTAGTGGTGGTGGGGCACGTCTTCCCGGTGTTCGCCGGCTTCCGTGGCGGACGGGGCGTCGCAACCGGCGTCGGGGCCGCATCCGCGCTGCTGCCGTGGGCGGGCATCGCGGGCATCGTGTTTGTTCCCGTGGTGCTGCTCACGCGCTACGTTTCGCTGGGCTCGATCCTGGGAGTAGCGGCGGTATTCGCCGGCTTCGTTGTGGCGATGGTGTCGTACGACCTCCCAACCCCGCACTTCGTATTCGCGCTCATCATCGGCCCGCTCATCATCGGCATGCACCGCGACAACATCGTCCGCCTGCTGCGCGGGACCGAGCGCCGCATCGGCCAGCGCGAGGAGGGGTAGCGACGCCGCCGACATCGCCTGCACGCCTCGCCCACAGCCGACACCACGAGAAAACCCAGGAACACCGCGACGAACACCGCCGTGGGTCCCGCGAGCGAACGCACCCCCACGACGCCCCACAGCACCATGCCCGCCACCGCGCCGGTCCCCGCCACCGCCAGCATCCTGCCTCGCACGTGTCCTCGACTGTCCGGCCATGCAGCCATCGCGTTCTCCCAGAGCGGACGCTCCTCAGGGCTGAATCAGGCTAGGCAGCGGGGCTGCGACCGGACAACGGGCGTGTGTCATCTATCCAGACCTCGTGCCCTGCCCATCCTGTGCATCCTGTCCATCCATGTGAGTCTTCGGGCGGGTGGTAGAATCCGGACATGGCGCGCGAGACCCTGCTCATCGCTACGAACAACGCCCATAAGGTCACCGAGCTCCGCCGGATCCTCGGCGAAGCGGACGTGACGCTGCTCACGCCCGCCGACGTCGGCATCGAACTCGACGTGGAAGAGACCGGCGAGACGTTCGAGGAGAACGCGCGCCTCAAGGCGCGGGCGTTCTGCGCCGCCAGCGGCCTGCCGTCGCTCGCGGACGACTCCGGCATCGAGGTCGACGTCCTCGACGGACGCCCCGGCGTGCGCTCGGCGCGATACGGCGGCGACGGCCTGGACGACGCGGACCGCACGCAGCTGCTGCTCGACGAACTGGCAGACGTGCCGGACGAGCGGCGCACCTGCCGCTACCGCGTCGTGCTCGTACTTGCGAGGCCGGACGGCTCCGAAGAGGTCGTCGACGGCGCCTGCGAGGGACAGGCAGCCTTCGCGCCAGTCGGCGAGAACGGCTTCGGCTACGACCCCATCTTCTACGTCCCGCGCTTCGGCAGGACGATGGCCCAGTTGGACCCCGAGGAGAAGGACGCCATCAGCCACCGGGGGCAGGCCGCCCGCCGCATGGCCGATCTCCTCCGCCAGCGCGCGCTGGAAGGGGCAGCGCGATGAATGCGCCGATCACCGACACGCTCGGCAGGCCGGTGCGCGACCTCCGCATCTCCGTCACCGACCGCTGCAACTTCCGCTGCACCTACTGCATGCCCGCCGAGATCTACGGCGAGCGCTACCACTTCCTCCCCCGCGAGGCCATCCTCTCCTACGAGGAGACCGCCCGCCTCACCCGCCTGTTCGTCGACCTCGGCGTCAGCAAGGTGCGCATCACCGGCGGCGAGCCGCTCGTGCGGCAGGGCCTCGATCAGCTCGTCTCGATGCTGAGCGGCATCGACGGCATCGACGACCTCACGCTCACGACCAACGGCTACCTGCTCGCTGAGCAGGCGGATACGCTGCGGAGCGCGGGCCTGCGCCGCGTCACGGTCAGCCTCGACACGCTCGACCCGGACATATTCGGCGTGATGAACGGCAAGGGCTACAGCCCGGACGCCGTGCTGGACGGCATCGCCGCCGCCGAGCGCGCCGGGTTCGACCCCATCAAGATCAACGCCGTCGTCGAGCGCGGCGTGAACGACCACACCGTGATGGACATGGTGCGCCATTTCAAGGGCACCGGCCACATCGTGCGCTTCATCGAGTTCATGGACGTGGGCACACTCAACGCCTGGCAGCGCGACAAGGTCGTGCCGTCCGCGGAGCTCGTTGAACAGGTGAACGCCGTCTTCCCCATCGAGCCGCTCGCGCCCAACTATCGAGGCGAGGTCGCAGAGCGCTGGCGCTTCCTCGACGGCGATGGCGAGGTCGGCTTCATCTCGTCGGTTACGCAGCCTTTCTGCGGCGACTGCAACCGCGTCCGCATCACGCCCCAGGGCGAGGTCGTGACGTGCCTCTTCGCCACCGGCGGCACCGACCTCAAATCCCCGCTCCGCTCCGGCGAGTCCGACGACGAGATCCGCGACCGCATCGCCAACATCTGGCGCGCCCGCACCGATCGCTACTCAGAGCTCCGTGCCTCCCTGCAGACCGGCGAGACCCGCAAGATCGAGATGTTCCAGATAGGCGGCTAGGATGACCTCCAACGCCGGCCCCCTTCAGAAGTCGGTCACCATCCACACCGACGGCGCCTGTCTCGGCAACCCCGGCCCCGGTGGCTACGGCGCGGTCCTCGACTACCAGGGGACACGCAGGGAGTTGTCGGGAGGGTTCCGGCTCACCACCAACAACCGCATGGAACTGCTGGCCGTCATCGTGGCCCTGGAGACGTTGAAGGAGCCATGCCGGGTGAGCGTCTACAGCGACTCCCAGTACGTCGTCGATGCGATCGAGAAGGGTTGGGCCAGGCGCTGGAAGGCCAACGGCTGGAAGCGGAACAAGAAAGAGGCTGCGATCAACCCTGACCTCTGGGAACGCCTGCTCAATCTCACGGACAAGCACGCGGTAACATTCAGGTGGGTACGCGGCCACGCGGGGAACGTTGAGAATGAGCGGTGCGACGAACTGGCAGTGGCAGCCGCGAAAGGCCCCAGCCTTGAGGCCGACACCGTTTACGAGTCCTCGATCACACAGGGCGGCCAGGTACAGGTAGTGCAGGCATGACTGAACTCACCCACATCGACCCCTACGGCAACGCCCGGATGGTGGACGTGGGCGACAAGCCGGACTCCGTTCGCACCGCCATAGCGGCTGGCGCGGTCGCGATGCTGCCCGAGACGCTGTCGCTTATCGTGGAGGGCCGCGCGGAGAAGGGCGACGTCTTCACCGTGGCGCGCATCGCCGGCATCAACGCGGCGAAGCACACGTGGGAGCTCATCCCGCTCGCACACCAGGTCCCGCTCAGCCACGTTTCCGTCGACTTCGAGCCGGAGCCCGGCACGGACGTTGCCCGCGTCCGCATCACCGCGCAAACGCGCACGACCGCCAAGACCGGCGTGGAGATGGAGGCACTCACCGCCGCCTCCGTTGCCGCGCTCACCATCTACGATATGTGTAAAGCCGTCGATCGCGGCATGACCATCGAAGGGGTTCGCCTCGTCGAGAAGACCGGCGGCACGCATGGCGACTACCGCGCCGAAGGCGCGTGACCCGGCACACCACGAGAGGAGGAGAACCATGGCAGGACTGGGCGTGCAAGGAATGACCCACTGGTCGATCCCCGTGAACGATCTGGACGAAGCTGAGGACTTCTACGGCGGGCTGCTCGGCCTCGAGCCGAAGGGGCGGCTCGGCAACAACTCGATGTCGTGCTTCAGTACCGGCGACACCAATATCCTGCTCTGCGCGCAGAAGACGCCGGTGAACGGCTCGCCGCCGGGCGTGCACCACTCCTTCACCGTGACGCCGGAGGTGTTGGAGCAGGCGTGCAAGCTCTTCCGCGAGAAGGGCGTGAAGATAGACAGCCTCGTCTACCGCGCGCAGGGCCACTTCACCGGCCGCGAGCTCTACTTCTTCGACCCCACCGGCAACCGGCTCGAGCTCCGCGACCCCACTTGGAGCAAGGGCATGCCGGAGCCCCCGCTGGAGGAGCTCTCCCGGTAGCAGGCAAGAAGACAGGCGGGCTGCTCGCCCGCCTGTCCTGCGTCCGCTCCCGGTACGTCTGCCGCTACTCCGGCAGCTTCGCCTTGAACTCCGACCTGCCGGGGAAGTACCGCCGCATGTCCGGCATCGCGCCGCGCTTCAGGCACTCCTCCTCGAACAGGTCCAGCACCAGCGGGTTCTCGTCCTCGTACTCCACCTGCATGCCGCCCTGCTTCTGGCTCACGTCGCCCAGGCCGGAGCCCGCGAACGGCGTGTGCAGCCCCGCCGCGGTGCCGCCGGAGCCGTAGCCGAGCGCCATGTAGCGCGCCCGTCGCGTGCCGGTGTTGAAGTGCTGGTGGTAGCAGGCGTCGCTCGGAACCACGACCATCGAGCCGAACTGCCAGTCCGCCTTCACCATGTCAGACATGTCCTCCTCGTGCCAGAGGAGCGAGTAGCCCGCATCCCCGCTGAGGATGAGCAGGTGCGCGCCCGGCCCGTGCCGGTGCCCCTTCTTGTACGTGCCTACCGGGAACTCGGAGACGTGGCCCTTCATCGCGTTGCCGGCCATCTCGAACAGCGCGTTGATGCCGCCCGCGCCGCGCTCCACCCACGAGTAGAGCGGCATGTCCGGCACGTTCGGGATGAAGCTGGCGTCCCAGACGCGACCCTTATACAGCGTGCCGTTGCCGCTGAAGAAGTCGTCCTCGCCCTTGAACCGTCTGGAGAAGACGAAGTCGTTGTTGAAGATGAAGTCGTCGTCCTTGAACAGGCGCATCGTCGGCGGGGCGGTGGTGACGGAGAGGTAGCGCGCAGGCTCCGTGCCGCTGCCGTTGAAGATCTGGTACCAGGCGTTGAGCGGGATAGCGAAAAGGCTCCCCTGCTTCCACTCGAACGTCCGCTTCGGGCCGTCGCCGACCCAGACGCTCGTCGCGCCGCGCCCGCTGACGATGTAGACAATCTCCTCGTAGAGATGGTGCTCCGGCTCCGACGACCCACCGGGCCTGATCTCGACGAGTTGGGCATCGTTGATGAGTACGGGGTACGGGATGTTGAGCGCCGCGCCCAGACCGCCCTTCCGCTCCCATGGCCCGAGTTCGACTTTCGCAAGGTCCTCGAACGCATACTCGTCGATGACCTTCACTCCCTCCCGCGCAAGCCAGGCGCGGTACGGGTCGTCCAGCACCAGCTGTTCGAGCGTATCCGGGTCGGGTTCGACTGCTCGCAGGATATCGGCGTCAGGGTCTACCGTCGTCATGGCGATACCTCCTCGTAGGTATAGGTGCGGGTGTCTCTGTATCCGGCGGAGAAGCATGTTCGCGCCACTCTCGAGTCTCCGCCGCGCGGGCATGATAAGCAAATGGGACCACTCCCGCCATCTTTGACACTCGGAGGGCGCTGCGGCTATACTTCCTCCTCGGGCGTAACGCCCGAACCTCAGAGAGCGCAGAGACGTGCCCAAGCGTACATGGCAACCGAAGAAGCGGCGCCGCCAGCGGCGTCACGGGTTCATGTCGCGCATGCACACGCCGGGCGGCCGCAGGGTGCTGAGCGCACGACGCCTGAAGGGTCGCCACCGTCTCGCAGTCTAAGGACCACCTTGCGAGATTCGTCTCCCCATGACGGGGCAGGGTATCAACCGCGCGCAGCGTATCCGCCGCCAGCGCGACTTCCAGGCTTTGCGCGAGCATGGTGCTTCAAGGGCTCACCCGCTTCTCGTTATTCGAGCGATGCCGAACCAACTCGCGTACACCCGGTTCGGTTTCATCGTCAGCAAGCGTGCAGCGCCGCTTTCGGTCACCCGCAACCGGGTACGGCGCAGGTTGCGGGAGATAGTAAGAGCTCTGCCATTCCAGGACGGCTGGGACGTGCTGCTCATCGCCCGGCAGAGCACGGCGGAGGCGCCGTTCGATGCTCTGCGGGCGGCGACGGCTTCACTCGCACGGAGACTGCGCCTGCTCTCGGCAGAGGATGCCGGTCAAGGCGTGGAAGCGGGTACTGATGCGTAGGGTAGCTATAGGGCTGATCTCGATCTATCAGCGCGTGCTGTCGCCTTACTGGCCGTCGTCATGCCGCTATGAGCCCACCTGTTCCCATTACGCACAGGAGGCGATCGGCGTGCACGGAACGTTGGGAGGCGGCTGGCTCACGCTGAAACGGCTGGCCCGTTGCGCCCCGTGGGGCGGCACCGGGTACGACCCCGTGCCCCCGGAGCGCGTGAACGTGAAGAAGAACACCGGAACCGGCCTCGCCTGACGGCCCATCCGGTTATACCGGAGCGTCCGCCGGCGGCGGATGCTCCCAGAAGGATGCATAGTTGAACCAGACCGGCGCCTACTTTGGACGCACGGGACTCTCTCCCGCGCTCGTGCTGCTCATGGCCATCGTTCTGGCTGTCGTGCTGGCTGGCTGCGCTCAGAGCCGGAATGCGGCGACACAGAGCTGGTCGGGCGTTGCCGTCGAGGGCGACTCGACCTACGTGGGTACACGCGAAGGGCGCCTCATCAAGCTGTCGCTGGACGCCGGGCTTGCCCAGATCGGGCCATACCAGGTCCCGCAGCCAGACCGGGAACAGGGCTTCCCCGCGCTTTACGGCACGCCGGTGATCGAAGACGGACGCGTCTACGTGGGGACGTACAACGGCGTTGTGCTCTCCCTCGACGCGGTCGGCCTGGGCGACGCGCGCACCTTCGAGATAGACGGCAACGACCTCGCGAAAGGGATCGCCGGTTCAGTCGTCCCCCATGACGGGAGGCTGGTCGTTGCTGCGACGGAGGACGCAGGCGAAGGCAGGCTCTACGTGCTCGCTGCAGACAGCCTCGTCGAGCAGTGTCGTTACCCTGCGCGCAACGAACAGCCGGTAGGTCAGCTGTGGACGACTCCGGTCGTCCTTGACGGCATCGCCTACTTCGGCGACCAGAGCAAGCGGGTGCACGCAGTCTCGATAAGGGACTGCCGGCCGGTCTGGAACGAGCCCGCGCAACTGGGCGGAGCGGTCGTCGCTCCGCCGGTCATCACGGGAGGCTACCTCTACCTGGGTGCATTCGACCGCACGTTCTACCGGGTGGGCCTCGGGACTGGCGCGTCCGAGAAACTCTTTGAAGCTGACAGCTGGTTCTGGGGCGCCGCGGTTACCGACGGGAGGGTCTTGTACATCCCCAACATGGACGGCAACATCTACGCCTACGACAGCGCATCGGGACGCGTCGTCTGGTCATACCCGGGTAACGACGAGGGGGAGCCGGTGCTCGCGTCCCCCGTGCTCTCCAACGGAGAACTGGTATACGCGTCCGACTCCGGCATTATGGTGGTGTTGGACGCTCAGAGCGGGAACCGCAAGTGGGACCGCCGCGTTGGGAATGACGTGCGCGCACCGCTCTCTTCCGAGGGACGGCTCGTCTTCCTGCACTCGCTGGACGAGACCATCACGGCCATCGACCTGGATACGAAGCAACTGGCGTGGGAACGCAACCTGAACGACGTGAACTAGGCGGCTGAGCGTATGGAACTGCTGGTACTGCTCTGGAACGAGGTCATCACCAAACCGATGACCAACAGCCTGCTCGTGCTCTACGTCTGGCTGGGGTCCAACCTCGGTCTCTCCATCATCGCGTTCACCATTCTCGTCCGGGCCCTGACCTACCCGCTCGTGGTCCGGCAGCTGCGTCAGACGCGGAAGCTGCAGGGGCTGCAGCCGCGCGTCAAGGAGATCAACGAGAAGTACAAGAACAACCCCCAGCTGCGCGGCCAGGAAGTGATGAAACTCTACAAGGAGATGGGCGTGAACCCCGTGGGCTGCCTCGGCCCGCTGGTGATACAGATGCCCATCTTCATCGGCCTGTTCTGGGCCATCAACGGTGTGCTCCCATTCACGCCCGAGAACCTTGCCGGACTCTCCGAGAAGCTGTACGGCTGGCTGCCGTTCCTGGACACCGCGGTGCCCGTTAACCGCAATTTCCTGGGGATGGACCTGGCGCTGGAGCCGATGCGCGTCGGCAGCATCCTCGGATACACCCTCGTGGCGCTCTCCGGCCTCAGCATGTTCGTACAGCAGAAGATGAGCCAGGTCGCTTCGGCGGACCCGGCCCAACAGAGCACCCAGCGGATGATGCTGTTCATGTTCCCGGTCATGTTCGGGATGTTCAGCCTTTTCTTCCCCATCGGACTCGTCATCTACTGGGTTGCATCGACACTCATCGGCATCGTGATGCAGTATTTCGTTACCGGTTGGGGTGGCCTCTTCCCGCAGGCCGAACAGGGCCGGGGCGCCGGGACACCGAGACTCGGCCCGACGCTGAGCGCCGCCATACCGGACAAGGAGGAAGGCGATGGAGGACCAGAGCCTCGTCCGGTCAGCCAAGACAGTAGAGGAGGCAATCGAGCTCGCAACACTGGAGCTCGGCGTCGGTCGCGACGAAATCGAAATCGACGTCATTAGCCAGGGGCGCAGCGGTATCCTCGGCATCGGTGCAGAGGATGCCAGGGTCCGCGTCCGGCGTATCACAGGCGGAGACGGCTCCGCTGCTGTCGCGCTCGGCGTCGTTGGCCGGTTCCTCGACTGGATGGACGTGGACGCGTCCGCCACGATACGCAGTTCCGGCGGGGGCGACGAGATGCCCGTCATCGACATCCAGGGCAATGACGCAGGCCTGCTCATCGGCCACCGCGGCGAGACCCTGCGTGCATTCCAGTTCCTCGTCAACCTCGCGCTTGGGAGGGCCGAAGGACGCTCCACCGGCGTCATCCTGGACGTCGAGCAGTATCGCGAGCGCCGAACACGCCAATTGGCATCGTTGGCGAAGCGCATGGCGCAACGCGCCATATCCAGCGGCAGGCCGATAGAACTCGACCCGATGTCTCCGGCCGACCGGAGAGTGATCCACTTCACTCTCGCGACCTTCCAGGGCGTCGAGACGCAGAGCGAAGGGGAAGGCGCAGACCGCCACGTGGTGATCAACTCCACCGGCGATGCGCCCCGCCCGTCGCGCGGAGGACGTGGGGATGGCCGCCGCCGCTCCTACTCCTAGCGTGCCATGACCGCGCAGCCCGCGCCGGAGATGCGCCTGGCGGACAGGCGCAAACTGCTGCTCACGCTCGGCTTCCCATACGCGCTGTTGCTGCTGTCCTCTCTCGTGGCTTGGCCGTGGCGAGCGCTCGACCTGCCGGGTGTGTTGGGCGCACTTACCCCGTTGAGCTTCGTTCTGCTCGCAGTAACAGTGGGAGCTTCCACCTACGCGCTGCGGAAGAGACTGCCACTCTCCATGATCACCTGGCTGCCCGCCGGGCAGGGCGCTATCGTGCTGTTGGCCACTGGACTCCTGGCAGGCGGTGCGCAGGAGCAGCTCACCGCACTCGCATTCATCGTCGCCTACGGACTCATCTTCATGATCGTCCTTGGGATCACGACGGCGATAGCAGCCCACGGCTGGCCCGTCGCCATCGCATTCATCTCGTTCTTCGTGTTCACGCAGGCAGCGCGCTTCCCTGTCTTCGAGGTGGAGGGCGCGGTAACGGCGAACGCCGGCCTGCTCACGTTCGCCGCTGCTGCAGTCGGTGTCGCTGAGATCGCGCTCATGGTCTGGCTCGCGCGCAGGCTGGTGGAGGCGGCAGACGAGTCCACCGTCGCAACGGCGCTCTGGATCGTGGCATTGACCCTCGGGCACGGCCTGTTGGCCGGGTGGCGCGACCCGATACTGGAGGGCTCGTTCAACATAGGGGCCTACGCCGAACAGGTCGTTCGCTGGTTCACGTTCGCAGGTATCCAACTGGGAATGGCGGGCGTGCTCATCCGCTTCCGGCGCGCCCAGTTCCGCGAACAGCAGGCACAGCAGGACGCGCAGCCTCCCGTTGAGGAGGAGCCGCAGGCAGACGGGGAAGAGGGTCCTTCCGCACCACAGGCACGCCGGGGCGGCCGCCCGACACCGCGAAGGCGGCGCAGGTAGCGACATCCGGCGATTACGCAGTGCGCACGCCGAGCGTTACGCTGAAGGCGCAGTTGCTACACTCGCCCCGAGGTGTCGAACGTGACCGAAACGGCGGACGCCACGCCGGACAGCATCCCGCGCAGCGAGACCCGCGCCTCCCGCTACGCCGAGGTCGTGGTCGATGCGCGGACCGGGAAGACCGGAGACACGTTCACCTACGCCGTTCCTGATCGCATGCACGTCCAGCCGGGTCATCTCGTCCTTGTACCGTTCGGCCCGCGCATGCTTCATGGCGTCGTCGTCGGGCTGCTGGAATCACCGAACGTGGACTACACCCGTCCGATCGCCTCGGTTGTGGAAGAGCGGCCGCTGCTGACGCCGGAACGCCTGGAACTCGGCCGGTGGACCGCTCAGTACTACGTCGCGCCGCTGTTCGATTCTCTCGCACCCATGCTGCCGCCCGGTATGCGCGGCAGTGCACGGACGTACGTGCAAGCGGCGGATGACCCGCCGCCCAACGTCGAGGAGCGGCTGTCCGCGGGCGCTGCACGGCTGCTCGCTTACCTGCGCGCCAACCCCCGTCCGCATCGGGCCGCATCATTGACAGCGACCTTCGGTCCGTGGTCGCGGAACGCGGTCCGTGCGCTGGTGGAAGCAGGCGCCGCGCTGGAGTGGTTGAGTGAACCCCCGCGCAAGCGACCCGCAGCGCGCAAGACCTGGCTCGCACCCGCTGCGTCCCCCACTGCGCTGCGCCAGCACGCGGATGAACAGCGGCGGGCGCCGCGCCGTGCCGGACTGCTGCGCGAACTCGCAGACCTGCCGGGAGGGTTGCCCGCAGCCGATGCGAGGAAACGGCATGGCGCAGCCGCCGTAGCGAAAAGCATCCAGGAGGGGCTGGCATCGCTCCAGGTGACTCCTTCATCGAATCCCGTGCTAACCCGGCCTCCGCTTCTCCCGACTCCGGACCAGCAACGAGCGCTCGCCGCCCTCAAGGGCGCGATGGACGACGAGTCGGCAACGCCGCGCGTCTGGCTTCTCCACGGAGCAACCGGCAGCGGCAAGACGGAGGTGTACCTGCAGGCCATCGCGCACTGCCTGTCCAGAGGCCAACGGGCCATAGTCCTCGTGCCGGAGGTGGCGCTAACGCCGCAGATGACGGAGCGGTTCGAGGAGCGTTTCCCTGGGCGCGTCGGGCTGCTGCACAGCAGGCTCACTCCCGCGCGCCAGCGGGACGAATGGTGGCGCATATTCGGGGGCGAACGAAGCGTCGTTATCGGGCCGCGCAGCGCATTGTTCGCGCCAGTGGAGGATCTTGGCCTGATCGTGCTGGATGAGGAGCACGAATGGACGTACAAGCAGTCCGATGCCCAGCCGCACTACCACGCACGAGACCTCGCCGAGCAGCTCGCGGCACGCACCGGAGCGGTCGTCGTTTTGGGCAGCGCGACGCCGGATGTGGTGACCGCGTGGCGCGCGGAGCAGGGCGCCATCGGCAGGCTGTCCATGCCCGGACGGATCGAGCGCTCAGGCGCGCCGACGTCGCTCGCAGAGGTCCAGGTAGTGGACATGCGGGCGGAACTGCGTGAGGGGAACCGCAGCATCTTCAGCCGCCTGCTGCAGGAGCGGTTGCGGGAAACGGTCGCAGCCGGGCGGCAGGCCGTGCTCTTCCTGAACCGCCGGGGTGCAGCGAGCGTCGTTACGTGTCGCGGGTGCGGGTTCGTGATGCGCTGCGTGAGATGTTCAACGCCGCTTACGTACCACAGCGTGCCCGGCGGCGCCGGACGGCTGCAATGCCATCACTGCGGCAGAGCCCGCACGGAACCGCGACGCTGCCCGAAGTGCCGCAGCATCCACATCCGCTACCTGGGGTTGGGGACGCAGCGCGTGGCCGACGAGGTCTCCCGCATCGTGCCGGACGCCCGTGTGCTGCGTTGGGACAGTGACACCGCGTCCGCCAGTGGAGCGCACGAGCGCCTCCTCCGCTCGTTCGCTGAGCGGGAAGCGGACGTGCTCGTGGGGACGCAGATGGTTGCGAAGGGACTGGATATCCCGTCCGTCAACCTCGTGGGCGTGGTGTTGGCGGACATAGGCATCCACATGCCGGACTTCCGCGCCCCGGAACGCACCTTTCAATTGCTCACACAGGTGGCAGGACGAGCGGGGCGGGGAACGGAAACGGGGTATGCAGTGGTCCAGACCTACCTGCCCGACCACTACGCCGTTCAAGCCGCCGCGGGGCAGGACTATGCAGCGTTCCACGCCCTGGAGATGGAGCACCGTCGCGCACAGGGCAACCCGCCGTTCGGCAGGCTCGTGCGGCTGCTCTACGAGGGCCACTCCGACAAGCGCAAGGCGTTGAACGAGGCGCAACGTCTCGCCGGACGTCTGCGCCAGACGGCGCGTGAGTGGGACATGCGCGGAGTGGATGTCATCGGCCCCGCACCCACGTACCCACCCCGCATCCGGAACGCGTGGCGCTGGCAGGTGCTCATCCGTGGACCGGAACCCCGCGTGTTGCTCGACAAGGTAACTGTCCCCCCGTCGTGGCGCGTGGACGTTGACCCCGTGAATATCGTTTGATGCCCCCGGTATAATCGCTCTATGGCCGTCCTGCAGATGCACTACATCCCTGACCCGGTCCTGCGCAAGCGCGCCCGCAAGGTGCGCGACTTCGCAGACCCCTCGCTGCGCAAGCTCGCGGACGACATGATCGAGTCGATGTACCACTACAACGGCGTCGGGCTCGCCGCCAATCAGATCGGATCGCTCAAGCGCATCTGCGTTATCCAGATGCCGGAGGACGAGGAGCCCACCGTGCTCCTGAACCTGGAGATAACGCGCAAGGAGGGCGAGCGCGAGGTGACGGAGGGATGCCTGAGCCTGCCGGGCTGGCAGGCACGGATACTCCGGGCGGAGAAAGTGTGGGCGCGCGCAGTGGGACTGGACGGCAAACCGGTCCGCTACAAGGGCGCAACGGAGTTGCTCGCCCAGGCGCTCGAGCACGAGTGCGACCATCTGGACGGGGTGCTCTACACGGACTTTCTGCGTACGCCGGAAGACCTGTACGAGGTGCAGGTTGGAGAAGAGGAGGAGGGGGAAGGAGCGGTGGCCGCTACAGCGGGCTAGCGCTTGCCGCCGCCCTGCGTGCGCTCCTTGATGCGCGCCGCCTTACCAGACAGGCCCCGCAGGTAGTAGAGCTTGGCGCGGCGCACCTTCCCTCGCCGGACCAGTTCCACGCTCTCCACGTTGGGAGAGTGGAAGAAGAATGAGCGCTCCACTCCGACGCCCGAAGCGACGCGGCGTACCGTGAAGGAGCTGGACGGGCCGCCTCCGCGCTTGCGGATGACCACGCCCTGGAAGCTCTGCTGGCGGCGACGTTCACCCTCGCGGATCCAGACGTTCACCTTGACGGTGTCGCCCGGCTGAAACTCCGCGATCTTCTCGTTGGGAGTCAGGGTCACTGCATCGCGCGCTTCCATGGGATACCTCTTACAGTTTCCGTAGTGCCCGCCTGCGACGGGCAACCGCATAAGTATACGGGAACGAGAGGAACAGGGCAATGGAGATCAGCTGGCGGAGATAGCCTGCACCCTGCTCAGCATCTCGTCCCACGGGTCGCCCCGCGGCGGCAGCTCGTCTATCGGCAGCACGTCGCTGCGGTTGTTCCGCCAGCAGACGAGGGCGCCGGATACGCCGTCCAGCAGAGCATCTGCTGCCTTGACCCCCATCCGTGTCCCGAGGATGCGGTCGAACCGGGACGGCACACCCCCGCGCTGGATGTAGCCGAGCACCGTGTAGCGGGCATCGTAGGGCTTGTCGGAGTCGTTGATGAGTTGCGCGAGTTCCGCCGCCCCCCAGCGCGCCCCTTCCGCCAAGACGATGATGAAGTGGCGCTTGCCCCGCAACCAGACCTGCCGCATCTCCTCGAATACATCCTCCAACTCGGGAGGGCGCTCAGGGGTGATGACCATCTCCGCGCCCGTGGCGAGGCCCGCCATGATGGCGATGTAGCCGCAGTGCCTGCCCATCACTTCGACGATCATCGCACGGCGGTGCGCTGTCGCAGTGTCCCGGATGCGGTCGATAGCCTCCATCGCCGTGTTGATGGCCGTATCCGCGCCGATGGTGATCTCCGTCCCGGGCATATCGTTGTCGATGGTGGCGGGGATGCAGACGACGGGCAGACCAAGCTTGTGCAACTCCCAGGCCCCCTGCATGGAGCCTTCGCCCCCGATGACGACCAGCCCTTCGAAGCCCTCCGCGCGCAGGTCTTCCACGGCCTTGCTCCGAACGTTTGGATCCAGGAAAGGTTCGCATCGCCCGGCGCCGATGATGCTGCCCCCATGCCGCAGGGAGCCTGCAACGTGCCAGGTGGTCAGTTCCTCTGCCCGGTGGTCCAGAAGACCGTTGAATCCGTCCCAGAAGCCCCACACTTCAGCGGAACGGAACAATGCGGTGCGGGCCACAGCCCGGATAGCAGCGTTCATGCCCGGAGCATCGCCGCCGCTCGCCAGCACTCCTATCTTCTTCATAGCAGGGCGATTGTAGCATCGCCCTGCTACTCCGACGTCTCGTAGGCGTACATGTTTGACTGCCCTGTCGGCACACCGGTATACTTGCCGGGCTTGGTGGTTTGAGCGGAGCGGACCCACCCGTACCCATCCCGAACACGGAAGTGAAACGTTCCAGCGCCGACGATACTGGCAGGGCAACTTGCTGGGAAAATAGGTCACCGCCAGGCTATCGCGAGCGCCCGGGCGACTGCCCGGGCCTGCTTGTACCCTCCCTACGGCTCGTGGGTGCGCAACTGCGCGCCGCGCGGCGGTCGCTTGGCGCCGAACGCCTGATGCACCATCGTTCAGGGTATGCAACCTTGCACGCCAGGCCGTAGAATCCCCTTCTGGCGAAATGCCCTTCGGAGCGGCCGTGTCGGAGCAGATGAGCACGGGTGACCCTGGCGAGCCAACGATGGCAGAGCTCCTCGAGGAGGAGGTACTGCCCCAGGAGTTGCGCAGGGGAGACATCGTACCCGGACAGATAATGGAGATAGACGAGGACGGGATCCTCGTCTCAATCGGATACAAGTCGGAAGGTATGGTTCCGGCTAGGGAGATGCGTAGCCTCACGCCGCACCCCGGCGCCCACCACCAGATAGGCGACACCATCAACGTCTACGTCATGGACGTGACCGGCCCCGAAGGGCAGGCGCAGCTTTCCATCGACCGCGTTCGTGCGCTCACTGCCTGGCTGACGCTCGAAGAAGCTGAGCGGAACGACACCTACGTCACAGGGAAGGTCACCGGTCACAACCGTGGCGGCATGGTCGTGGACCTGAGCGGCCTGCAGGGCTTCGTTCCCCTCTCTCAGGTAGCGCTCGCTGCAGGCGCCGACCCTGACACCGCCCTTGCTGCGCGTGTGGGTGAGGAAGTGCCTCTCAAGATCGTGGAGGTGAACCGCAAACGCAATCGCGTGGTCCTCTCTGAAAGGGGCGCCCTTCGCGAGCAACGGGAGGGGCTGAAGGACCAGTTGCTCAGTACACTGCAGGAAGGTGACGTGCGCCACGGACGGGTCTCCGGCATCTCCAATTTCGGCGCATTTGTTGACATCGGGGGCGCCGACGGACTCGTGCATATCTCCGAGATATCGTGGTCCCCGGTGAGCAATGTCGCTGACGTGCTCGAGGTTGGGCAAGAGATAGACGTGCAGATACTCCGGATCGACCGCGAGAACCGCCGCATCGCGCTCAGCCTCCGCCGTCTTACGCCCACTCCATGGCAGGCAGCCATGGAACGGATGCACGTGGGGCAACTGGTAACCGGAACGATTACGAACTTCGCCGATTTCGGCGCATTCGCGCGTGTTGAAGACGGCATCGAGGGATTAATACACATCTCAGAACTGACCGAAGCACACATCCGTCATCCACGCGAAGTCGTAAATATCGGTGATACAATGACGCTGCAGATTGTGAGTCTCGACCCCGAACGTCACCGGCTTGGCCTCAGCCTGCGTCGCGTAGAGGAGACGAAGACACCTACGGAACATCACGACCCCGTCGAATACCACTCGTTCCTCGATCTCGGCAGGGACAGTGGTATCGCGCAATAGACCGCGATGTGATTACATAGAACCGGAGGCGGTCATGGCCAGCAGATTCGAAAAATTCTCGGAACGGGCCCGCAGGGTGCTTTCGCTCGCCCAGGAAGAGGCGCAGCGGTTCAACCACAACTACATCGGAACCGAGCACATCCTGCTTGGCCTCGTCCGGGAGACGGACGGCGTCGCCGCCCGCGTTCTCAGCAGCCTGAACGTCGAACTCTCCAAGGTGCGTTCAGCGGTTGAGTTCATCATCGGCCGTGGCGAGCGCCCCTCGCCTGGTGACATCGGCCTCACGCCGCGCGCGAAGAAGGTGATCGAACTGGCCGTGGATGAGGCCCGCCGTCTCACCCACCACTACATCGGCACCGAGCACCTGCTCATCGGCATCATGCGCGAGGGCGAAGGCGTTGCCGCCGGCGTGCTCGAAAGCCTCGGCGTCTCGCTGGACAAGGTGCGCGCCGAGACGACCCGCATCCTCAATCAGAGCGTCTCCCAGAGCCAGGGGCAGAGCCGTTCCAGCAACCGCACGCCCACGCTGGACCAGCTGGGTATAGACCTCACCAAGTACGCGCAGGAAGGCAAGCTGGACCGGGTCGTCGGACGCACCCAGGAGATCGAGCGCGTCGTGCAG
The DNA here is from genome assembly GCA_965220225.1 of Dehalococcoidia bacterium. Classification (GTDB taxonomy): domain Bacteria; phylum Chloroflexota; class Dehalococcoidia; order Lucifugimonadales; family Australimonadaceae; genus Bin16. The sequence goes on from OZ244813.1 coordinate 638,409, forward strand.
ATCCTCAGCCGCCGCAGGAAGAACAACCCTGTGCTCGTCGGCCCTCCGGGCGTCGGCAAGACCGCAATCGTGGAGGCGTTGGCCCAGAAGGTAACCACCGGCGACGTGCCGGAGCACCTGAGCAACCGCCGCGTCGTCACCCTGGACATGGGCGCGCTCGTCGCGGGCACGAAGTACCGCGGTGAGTTCGAAGAGCGCCTGAAGAAGGTCGTGGAGGAGATCAAGTCCTCCGGCAACTGCATCCTCTTCATCGACGAGATGCACACGATGGTGGGAGCAGGGGCGGCCGAGGGGGCCGTGGATGCCGCAAACATCCTCAAGCCTTCGCTTGCGCGGGGGGAGTTGCAGTGCATCGGCGCAACGACGCTCGACGACTACCGCAAGTACGTGGAGCGCGATCCCGCCTTGGAACGCAGGTTCCAGCCCGTCAACGTCGATGAGCCTTCTGTCGAGGAGACCATCGAGATACTCGACGGCATCCGGCCTAAGTTCGAGGAGTTCCACAACGTCGAGATCGACCATGAAGCGCTTCGCGCCGCTGCCAGCCTCGCCTCGCGTTTCATCGCCGACCGCTACCTCCCGGACAAGGCCATCGACCTGATGGACGAGGCCGGCTCCCGCGTGCGCATCCGCACGAGCGGCATGCCGCTCTCCGTGAAGGAGTCTCAGAAGATGCTGGAGACGGTCCGCCGTGATAAGGACGAGGCCATCTCCCAGCAGCAGTACGAGTACGCCGCCGAACTGCGAGACCGGGAGGTCAAGCTCGCCGACAGCCTCCAGCAATTGCAGAGCGAGTGGCGCGAGACCTCCGGCGACGAGAAGGCTAAGGTCACAGAGGAAGAGATCGCGGAAGTCGTCAGCATGTGGACGGGCATCCCTGTGACCCACATGGCGGTCGAGGAGATCCAGCGCCTCCTTCACATGGAGGAGAACATCCACCAGCGCATCGTCGGCCAGGACGAGGCCATCGTAGCCATCGCCAAGGCCGTCCGCCGCGCACGCGCCGGCCTGAAGGACCCCAAGCGCCCCATCGGCAGCTTCCTCTTCCTCGGCCCCACCGGCGTCGGCAAGACTGAGTTGGTCAAGGCGCTCGCGGAGTTCATGTTCGGCTCCGAAGAGGCGATGGTGCGCCTCGACATGTCGGAGTTCATGGAACGCCACACCGTGGCGCGTCTCGTCGGCTCGCCTCCCGGCTACGTCGGATACGAGGACGGAGGTCAGTTGACCGACGCCGTCCGGCGCCGCAGCTACACCTGCATCCTGTTGGATGAGATCGAGAAGGCCCACCCCGAGGTCTTCAACCTGCTGCTGCAGATATTCGACGACGGCCACCTCGCGGACGCGAAGGGACGCAAGGTGGACTTCCGCAACACGATCATCGTGATGACGTCCAACATCGGTTCCGACCTCATCAAGCGCGACACCTCCTTCGGCTTCGCCATGGTCAACCAGGCGAAGATGGAGGAGAACGCTTACGAGAAGATGAAGACCAAGGTGGAAGACGAAGTCAAACGCTTCTTCCGCCCCGAGTTCCTGAACCGCATCGACGGTCAGATCGTCTTCCACGCGCTCACCAAGGAGCACATCGTCAGCATCGTCGACCTGATGCTCAACGAGGTGCGCAAGCCGATGCTGGAGAAGGGCCTGAGCCTCGAAGTAACCCAGGCCGCCAAGGAATGGCTCGGAGAGAAGGGGTTCGACCCGACGTTCGGTGCTCGTCCGCTCCGCAGGCTCATTGAGCGCGAGATGGAGGACACGCTCTCCGAGGGCGTCATCCGGGGCGACTACCGGCCCGGCCAGACAGTGCTCGTCGACGTGGACACCGAAGACCCGGAGAACCCGAAACTCGCCATCAGCGTCCAGAACGACGAGACGCCCGAACTCGCCGAGGCGGCAGCCGCCCCCGCGGCCGAGTAGTAACCGCAGTCAGAGCGCTCAGGACAAGGGGCGGGTGTGACACCCGCCCCTTGCGCTGTTACGTCGAATTGCCGGAGGATGCTCCGCGATGCGGAACCCCGGGACCAGGACCACCTTTCTCTGCCAGGATTGCGGCCACACCTCCCCCAAGTGGAACGGGCGCTGTCCCGCATGCGGCGCGTGGGGAACGATCACCGAGTTCACCGAGCCGAAGCGTCCCGCAGGGCAACGCACAGCCGCGTCTCTCCCCGCTCCGCGCGCCGCCGTTGCGTCGGCGCCGCTCATCGAGCAGCCATGCTCGGACGGCGAGCGCATCTCAACAGGCCTGACGGAAGTAGACCGCCTGCTTGGGGGCGGCATCGTCGCGGGTTCCGTCGTCCTGCTTGCAGGAGACCCGGGCATCGGCAAATCGACGTTGCTGCTTCAGGCGGCCGGTTCCATCGCGGAGACCGCGGGTTCCGTCCTCTACGTCTCGGGTGAGGAATCAGGCGCCCAGGTGCGCATGCGTGCTGAACGACTCGGCGTCCGCAGCCCGGATGTCCGCTTCTCTCCCGAGACCGACGCTCCAACCATCGGCGGGCTCCTCACGAGCGAGCACCCCGCCTTGCTCGTCGTGGACTCCATACAGACCCTCTCGTCGCCCGACGCAGCATCCGCGGCAGGCAGTGTTGGACAGGTCCGGGAGTGCGCCCAACTCCTGATCGGCTGCGCCAAGCAGTCAAACATCCCCGTTGTGATGACCGGCCATGTGACGAAGGACGGCAATATAGCGGGGCCGCGAGTGCTGGAGCACATGGTGGACGTCGTGCTCGCGATGGAAGGAGAAGCAGTCAGCTCGCTGCGCCTGCTGCGATGCTCCAAGAACCGCTTCGGAGCGGCCAACGGCGTTGCGCTGCTGGAGATGCGGAACGAGGGCCTCGCCGAAGTTCGCGACCCCTCCGCGCTGCTCGTCGGAGAACGCGATCCAGGTGCGCCCGGTTCGGCTGTGGCAGTGACGATGCAGGGGAGCCGCCCGCTGCTCTGCGAAGTGCAGGCGCTCACCAATCCGTCGGTGTTCAGCCCGCCCCGGCGCACCGCAACGGGCGTGGACTTCAACCGCATGGCGATGCTCGCCGCCGTCCTCTCCCGTCGCACGGGCATCAGCATCGGCAACCAGGACGTGATGGTGAACATCCCGAGTGGATTGCAGGTGGCCGAGCCCGCGCTCGATCTCGCCATCGCTACCGCCATCGCTTCGAGTTACCTCGACGCGCCCATACACGCCGGTACGGTCCTCATTGGCGAGATCGGACTGAACAGCGAGATACGGAGCACAGGGCATATGGAGCGCCGATTGGAGGAGGCCGCGCGTCACGGGTTCGAACGCGCCCTCGTGCCGCAGGCTGCGCTGCGCACGCTCGCGGCGCCGCCTGGCATCGAGGTCGTGGGCGTTGCTGGCGTCCGTGAGGCTATCGCCGCTGCGATCCCCGCCCGCTAGCCGGGCCACTCACGCACGCCGGTGCCGCTTCCGCCGGAGACGTGACACCTGCCCCTTACGCAATCGTCTCTGCCTGCCCTACCATGGTCCTGGCTGCTCAGTCCGCTTCCACGCGGACGAGCCTGCCGCGCATCAGGAGTGAAATGTCCCCGAATGTCCCTTAATGTCCCACCTGGCGCGGTATGCGGGTACGACTCCTCCAGCGCAAGGACCGGCGTTGCTGGAGGAGCAGTGAGACCGAATGAGACCAAACGAGACCATGATTTCATCGGACCCGCCTCTGGTGACCCCGCCTCCGGAAGTGACACCGCATGCCAGACGCGGACCATTCGCGCTCGGCGCTGCGCTGTGGAGGATGAAAGTGTGACGGATGGACGGCAGGAGGCCCTGCTGCACGCGGGCTCTGCTAGCATGGGGTTATGAGCACTGCCACACCTCCGAAGCGCCTTCCCGAGTGGCTGAAGGTCCCCTGGCCCGGCGGCAAGAACTACCTCCACGTCCGCCGGATGCTCCGCGACGCGGAGCTCCACACCGTCTGCGAGGAGGCCCACTGCCCCAACATCGGCGATTGCTGGGAGCGCAAATCGGCGACGTTCATGCTCCTCGGCGACGTCTGCACCCGCGCGTGCCGCTACTGCGCCGTCACCAGCGGCAAGCCCCTGCCCCCGGACCCCGCAGAGCCCGCACGGCTCGCACGCACGGTCGAGCGGCTCGGCCTCGAGTACTGCGTCCTCACCTCCGTCGACCGTGACGACCTCCCGGACGGTGGCGCGTGGACGTTCGCAGAGAGCATCCGTCTCATCACCCGGCGCGTACCGGGCTGCGAAGTGGAGGTACTGACGCCCGACTTCGGCGGTAACCTCGACGCTCTGCGCTGCGTCCTCGACGCGGCCCCCGCCGTGCTCAACCACAACATCGAGACCGTGCGCCGCATCTTCAAGAGCGTCCGCGCGAAGGGCGACTACGACCTCTCGCTTGCGTTCCTGGCGAAGGCGCGCGAGTTCGCCCCGCAGATACCCACCAAGAGCGGCATGATGGTTGGGCTCGGCGAGACAACCGACGAGGTCCTCGCGACGATGCGTGACCTTCGGGAAGCAGGCGTGCAGTTGCTCACCATCGGCCAATACCTCCGGCCGTCCCTCGGGCACATCCCGATGGCCCGCTTCTACCACCCGCGCGAGTTCGCCGAACTCGAGCGCGCAGGCTACGAGATAGGCTTCTCTCACGTCGCCTCCGGCCCGCTCGTCCGCTCCTCCTACCACGCAGGCGAGCAGCGCGCCGCCGCCCGGTAAATCGTGCGCATCGTCAGCATCCGCGAGACGACCGCCAGCATGCGCTCCGACATCCGGAACGCGGTCATCGATTTCTCGCAGATGACCGCGTCCGTCGCGGCTGTCGTCACGGATGTGGTGCGCGACGGGAAACCAGTCGTCGGCTATGGCTTCAGCTCCAACGGACGCTACGCGGCAGGCGGCATCCTCCGCGATCGGTTCATCCCGCGCATCCTCGACGCCGATCCTGCGTCGCTGCTCGACGAACAGGGTCTGCTCGACCCCCACCGCGTCCGGGCTGTGATGATGACGGGGGAGAAGCCCGGCGGCCACGGAGAGCGCTCGGTCGCCGCAGGTGTGCTGGACATGGCGCTCTGGGACGCGGTGGCAAAGGCGGAGGAGCAGCCGCTCTACCGCCTGCTCGCACAACGCTACGGCGACGGCACGCCGCCCGACAACGCATGGGTCTACGCCGCGGGGGGCTACTACCAGCCGGGCAAGCGCGTCGAAGCGTTGCAGGATGAGATGCGCTCCTACCTCGATATGGGCTACGACACCGTCAAGATGAAGATCGGCGGCGCCCCGCTCGAAGAAGATCTGCGCCGCATCGAGGCCGTGATTGCGGTGACCGGCAGCGGCGATCGACTCGCAGTCGATGCCAATGGGCGCTTCGACCTCGACGAGGCGATAGCGTACGGCGAGGCGATGGCCCCCTACGGCCTGCGCTGGTACGAGGAGGCGGGTGACCCGCTCGACTACGCACTCCAGGCCGAACTGGCCGCGCACTATGCCCCACCCCTCGCCACGGGCGAGAACCTCTTCTCGGTGCATGACGCCCGCAACCTCATACATTACGGCGGGATGCGTCCCGACCGCGATGTGCTCCAGTTCGACCCCGCGCTCAGCTACGGACTCGTGGAATACCTGCGCACCATCGGGATGCTGGAGGCGTCCGGCTGGTCGCGCAGCCGGTGCGTGCCGCACGGAGGCCACCTCTTCGCATTGCACATCGCAGCGGGGTTGGGGCTCGGGGGCAACGAGTCCTATCCCGGCGTCTTCCAGCCATTCGGCGGCTTCCCTGATGGTGTGCAGCCTGAGGGCGGCCGCGTACGCCTGCCGGATGTGCCCGGCATCGGCTACGAACTGAAATCAGACCTTCACGTCTTGTTCAAAGAGCTCGCAGAGTAGGAGTGCGTCATGCGTATCGCCGTGCTTGACGATTACCAGGACATCGCCAGAGGACTCGCAGATTGGGACTCCATCGCCGGCGCGGAGGTGACCTTCTTCCACGAGGCCATCGCCCCGGAGGAGATGCCTGAGCGCCTTGCGCAGTTCGACGTTGTCCAGATGATGCGGGAACGCACGCCTATCTCCGCATCCGTGCTACGCCAACTCCCCAATCTGAAACTGCTCTCCGGCACCGGTCGCCGCCAGCCACACGTCGACGGGGAAGAGGCAGGCAGGCTCGGCATCCCGGTCACCGGGACGGACGGTGCCGGGGACTCCACACCCGAGCTCGTCTGGGGGCTCATCATCGGCGTGACGCGGCACATCGGCTGGGAGGACCAGCGGATGCGCGAGGGGAAGTGGCAGACGCGGTTGGGTATGGGCCTCGCGGGCAGGACGCTCGGCGTCTTGGGGATGGGGCGCATCGGCACGAAGATCGCCGTCAGCGCGCAGCAGACCTTCGGCATGAACGTCATCGCGTGGGGGCCGACGCTCACGGCAGAGCGCGCCGCAGCGAGCGGCGCAACCTACGTCTCATGGGAGGAGCTCTTCTCACAAGCCGACATCCTCACGATCCATGTGCCCCTGACCGACCTCAGCCGGGGGTGGGTCACGGAGCGAGAGTTCGGCCTGATGCAGCCCTCGGCCTTCCTCATCAACACCTCGCGTGGCCCCATCGTACGGGAGGAAGCGTTGCTGGCAGCGCTCCGTGAGCGCCGCATCGCCGGCGCTGCCCTGGACGTGTACGACGTGGAACCGCTGCCTGCCGACCATCCGCTGCTCGCGCTCGATAACGTGTTGCTCACGCCGCACCTGGGATACGCGACGCTGGACAGTCTCGCCGCCTTCTACCGGTACTCCGTGGACAACATCAAGGCGTGGGCCGCTGGCGAGCCGGTGAACGTGTTGAACGCCGACTCCCTCACGGAAGTCCGGCGCTAGCCGGGGCTGTCAGTTGCGGCGCTGGGCGAGATAGTCCACCAGGGCATCGAGCGACCTACGGGCGCGGGCGTCCGGCAGCGTGGCGACTGCTGCGCGTGCCGCACTCCGGTAACCCTCGAGTTGCGCCAACGACTCGTCTATCGCGGAGGAGTTGCGAACGAACTCGACCATCGCGATGAGATCGCTCTCGTCGCGACTGCCGTCGCGGAGGCGTCGCACCACGACCTCATCGGGATGCTTCGCAGCGAACAGTAGCGCAGGCAGTGTGAGCGTCCCCTGGAGCAAGTCGTTACCGACGGGCTTGCCCAGCTCTTCCTCGCTGCTCGTGAAGTCCAGCACGTCATCCACTATCTGGAACGCCATGCCGACGTTGTACCCGAACGAACGCAGCGCCTGTGACTCCGCCTCCGGCGCGCCGCTCAACACGCCTCCGGACTCGGCTGCGGTGCAGATGAGCGAGGCAGTCTTGTCGTAGATGCGCCGTTCGTAGTCATCGGACGTCTGCAACCAGTCGTGCTTACTGAGGCGCTCTGTGAGTTCGCCTCTGGCCAGCTCCATGATCGTCTCGGCGAAGCGGCGGACGACGCGGATATTGCCCGTGTCGCAGACGAACGTAGCCGACGCCGCGAACACGTAGTCGCCAAGGAGTACCGCCATGTCGTCGCCCCAGAGTCTGCTTACGGTGGCGCGTCCCCGCCGTTTCTCTGAATGGTCGACGGTGTCGTCGTGGATGAGCGAAGCGATGTGCAGCAGCTCTACCGCAGTTGCCATCTTCACGATGCGCTCTTCTTCACCCGGGCGAAGTGCTCCCGCCAGGAGCGTTATCGTGGGGCGGACCAGCTTCCCGCCTCCCTCGACGACGTGGGAGACCATCTCGCGAGGCACGCCGGAGTTCTCCGCCAAATCGCCCAGGTTCCCGATGACGAGGTCGAGCCCGTCAAGCACCGGCTCGTAGATGAACCGTGCCTGCTCATCCAGGCGGTCGCGTACTGTAAGCGTCTCAGTCATACCCTCATCCGCTACCCGAGCTTGGCCAGCATCTCATCTGCAACAGCGTCGTCCAGTTTGGTGAAGAGCGGTGCGGGTTCCGGCAAGGGTGCTCCCGGATCGCTGGACTCGAACCGCCAGCCGATGTCCTGCACGCGGCCATCCCGACCTAGCAACTCATGGAGCCGCTGTGTGCTGAACGGCAGGAACGGGTGAAGCGTTACCCGGAGGGCCATGAGCGTCTGCATCGCCGTGTAGAGCGTGCGCCCGGCAGCGGCTCTGTCCGTCTTCACCTGTTGCCACGGGGCTTGCGTGTCCAGGTACCGGTTCGCCTCGCGCGCCAGTCCCATCGAGCCGTTCAACGCCTCCCGAAGGCGCACAGCCTCGAGTGACTCTGCAACTGCATCCATTGCGGCTTCCGCCTTGCCGATGAGCTCCCTGTCCGCTTCTGTAAGGGCGCTGGGATCGGGCACTTGCTTGTCGAAATTGCGATAGACCTGCGTCAGCACACGATGCACGAGGTTCCCGAACGTCGCGACGAGCTCGTCGTTGTTGCGGCGGACGTATTCGCTCCACGTGAAGTCGGCGTCGCCGGTCTCGGGCAGATTGGCTGCAAGGTGGTAGCGCAGGGGATCGGGCGGGAACCGGTCCAGGTAGTCCGGCACCCACACCGCCCAGTTGCGGCTCGTCGAGAGCTGCCTGCCCTCGAGGTTCAGGAACTCGTTGGCCGGCACGTCGTACGGGAGGATGTAGGCCGCCTGCCCCAGCAACATCGCCGGCCAGATGATGGTGTGGAACGGGATGTTGTCCTTGCCGACGAAGTAATAGGCGCGCGTAGATGGGTCCTCCCAGAAGGGACGCCAGGCATCCGGCTCGCCCTTGCGTGCCGCCCACTCCACGCTCGCCGAGAGGTAACCGATGACCGCCTCGAACCAGACGTAGATGCGCCGGTCCTCGTAGCCCTCCGCCGGCACCGGCAGCCCCCAGTCAAGGTTGCGCGTGATGGCGCGGTCCTTCAGGCCCTCGCGCAGGAAGCCCAGTGTGAAGTTCCGCACGTTCGGGCGCCAGTGCCGCTGCTCCTCCACCCATGCGGCAAGCTGGTCGCGGAAGGCGCTCAGCCGCAGGAACTGGTGCTCGGTGTCGCGTATCTCGACCGGATAGCGCTTCCCGTCCACGATGTACGCCGGATTGCCGAGGTCCACCGGATCGAGGATGGCGCCGCAGTTGTCGCACTGATCGCCCCGGGCGTCCTCGAACCCGCATTTCGGGCAGACACCTCGCACGTAGCGATCGGGCAGGAAGCGGTCGAAGTCCGGCGAGTACGCCACCTTCATGCTCGCTTCGTAGATGTAGCCCTTCGTCTGCAGCGCGCGCCAGAGGTCGTGGGTGACCTCGCGGTGGTTGTCGGTCATGGTGGTCGTGAAGAGATCGAACGAGATTCCCATCTGCTCCCACGATTCGAGGAACGAAGCGTGGTACCGCTCGACCACCTCCCGCGGTGGAACGCCCTCCGCGTCGGCGCGCATGGTTATCGGAGCGCCGTGAGAGTCGCTGCCGGACACCATGAGCACCTCGTTGCCGCGCATGCGGTGGTAGCGGGCGAAGATGTCCGCCGGAAGGTACGCACCTGCGATGTGGCCGAGATGCAGCGGGCCGTTGGCGTAGGGCCAGGCGACCCCTATGAGGATACGTTCAGGCATGGATTATTCCTGCTTATTCTAGCAGTCCCGGAGTTCCAGCGCCGGTTGACTGGCCGACCACGCAGTACGAGCATTGCCTGCTATTCCTGCCTCCACGCCGCATAAGCCGCACGGCGCGGGACGCCCAGTTCGCTCGAGACGTGCACTGCAGCATCGCGACGACTGAGCCCGGACGCTCGCGCCGCCGCCATCGCCTCCGCGATGCGCTCCGCCGATGGCGCTTCGTCAGGCGGGACCTCGTGGGCTCCCTCGACGACCAGTGTGAACTCGCCGCGCGGCGCATCGAAGTAGGCGATGGCCTCCCGCGTCCTCCCACGGAAGACCTCCTCGTGGACCTTCGTCATCTCCCGACACGCCGCTATACGTCGATCACCGAGCACCTCGACAATGTCGGCGAGCGTCGCGCGGAGCCGGTGCGGCGCCTCGAACAGGACGAGCGTTGCACGCAGCGAGGAGGCCCTGGTAAGCGCGGCGCGGCGCGCCTTCTTCGTTCGCGGCAGGAAGCCGAGGAAATGGAACTCGTCCGCAGGGAACCCGGCGACTGCAAGCGCTGCCGTCACAGCGGAAGGTCCGGGTACGCTCACCACGCCGAAACCAGCCTGCGCGGCCTCCGCCACCAGCTGTGTACCGGGATCGCTCACGCTTGGGGCGCCCGCATCCGTAACGAGCGCCACATCGCCCTGGCGCAGCACGTCGAGCAGCCCAGGCGTCCGTTGGCGGGCGTTGTGCTCGTTATAGCTGACGGTACGCGTGGACAGGCCGAGGTGGCTCAGAAGTTTCCGAGTCTGGCGCGTGTCCTCGGCAGCGACCAGTGACACCTCGCCCAGCACGCGTGCAGCACGTGGCGTGAGGTCTTCGAGGTTCCCGATGGGCGTCGCAACGACGTAAAGCGTTCCGGTCATGGCCGACCTGCGCGGGGCTATAATGCGGCGCGAGGCATTATAGCGAGACGCCTCCCGAGGAGACGGACATGGACGCGTTGTACACGGAAGAGGAGCGGCTTCTGCGGAACACCATGCGTGAGTTCGCTGACGCCGAACTTGCCCCGAACGCCGCTCGTTGGGACGAGAACGAGGAGTTCCCATGGGGGAGCGTCGAGGCGATGAAACGCATGGGCCTCATGGGTATGACGGCGAAGGCAGAGCATGGAGGCGAGGGGGCGTCCTACGCTGAGCTCGCCATCGCCGCCGAGGAGGTCGCCCGCGCCTGCATGACCTCCAGCACCACGCTCCTCGCCCATCTCTCGCTGGGCGTCTCCACGCTCGACCGGTTCTGCAACGGCGAGCAGGCGGAGCGATTCCTGCCACCCGCATGTGCAGGCGACAAGATCGTCGCGTGGGCGCTCTCCGAGCCCAGCTCCGGCAGTGACGCCGCCGACATGCAGACCACTGCAACCCATAACGGCAACGGCTCCTATGTCCTCAACGGCTCCAAGATATTCATCACCAACGCGGAGCAGTCCGGTCTCATGGTCGTCTTCACTGCCACCGACCGCTCGAAGGGCTACCGCGGAACAACCGCATTCGTCGTCGAGAGCGACAGCCCGGGGATCGAGATGCGCGGCATGCATGGCAAGCTCGGTATCCGTGGCTCGGGCACCGCCGAGGTCTACTTCAACGACGTACACGTCCCCGTGGACAACCGCCTCGGAGAGGAGGGCGAGGGCTTCCGCATCGCCATGACTATTCTCGACTCCAGCCGTATCTCGCTCGCGACCCAGTCGGTGGGTCTCGCCCAGGGCGCTTTCGAGGCCGCCATACGCTACACCCAGCAGCGTGAGACGTTCGGAGAACTGCTCAAGGAGCGTCAGGCCATCCAGTTCATGCTGGCCGACATGGCGACGCAGATCGAGGCCGCGCGGCTGTTCACCAGGCGCGCCGCTCAGTTGAAGGACTCAGGGCTTCCGCACACACGCGAGTCTGCGATGGCGAAGCTGTACGCGTCCGAGGCCGCGCACTTCTGTGTCGACCGGGCAGTCCAGATATTCGGCGGCTACGGCTTCTTCAAGGAGAACCCGGTCGAGCGCATGTACCGTGACCAGCGCATCACCGAGATCTACGAGGGCACGTCCGAGGTGCAGCGCATCGTCATCGCGCGCAGCCTCCTCAAGGAGTATGCGATCGAGTAGCCGACCGCTCTCGGCAAAGCTTCCGGCGCTAACCCCAGAGCGTTTCGCTCGCAAGCCTCGCCCCTTCGGCCATGGCCTCGAACTTCGCCCAGCATATATCGGGTGAGCCTACGCGCATTCCGAGGCCACAGTCCGTGCCCGCCATCAGGTTCTCTTTTCCAACGATGGGCGCGAACCGCAGCAGCCGCTCGGCGACAAGCCTGGGATGTTCCACGAAATCACTGAAGTGACCAACGACGCCGGGGATGAAGACCGCGCCGTCCGGCAGGGTGACGTCCTTCCAGACCTCCCACTCGTGCTGGTGGCGCGGGTTCGACGCCTCTATCGAGTACGCCTGTGCCTTCACACTGAGGAAGATGTCCACCATGTGCTCCAAGCCGATATCGGACACGTGAGGGCCGTGGTAGCTTCCCCAGCACGCGTGCAGGCGTATCTGTTCACGCGGGATGTCCCGCAGCGCATAGTTCAGAACTTCGACGCGCTCCTCGGCGAACTTGCGGTACGCCGGGATGTCCATCTCGGTCTGGATCTGCCACGCGTCGAAAAGGTCAGGATCGTCTATCTGCAGGATGAGCCCGGCGTCGGCGATGGCCTTGTATTCTTCGTGCATCGCGTCGGCGATGGCGTAGAGGAACTCCTCTTCGGTGACGTAGTACTCGTTCCACAGCCAGTGGTCGATGCTGCCAGGTGCGACGGCCGGCAGGAACGGCTCCGCATCGCCAACGTCGCCCAGGGCAGCCTTGAAACGTGCTATGTCGCTCTGCACGAGTTCTGAGCCCACGTATGTGATGGGCCCAACGCAGAAGAGTTGCTTATCCCGCGGACGCCTCACCACGAACCCGCGCGGAGAGTCGAAGTACCCGGGGAAAGCGAGCCTGTCCCGAGCGGATATCTGCTCCGGCTCCGGTCCTTCACCTGGCCCGAACGTGCGTAACTCGATGCCGCCGAGCCGTTCGTTGGCGTAGTTCGTGAAGTTCGTCTTGCTCAGTTCGCCGTCGTTGATGCTGTCCATGCCGCACTCGATCTGCTGGCGAACGATGTCGGCAACCGCCTCGGTCAGCCGCCCGTCGAGTTGCTCTTCGTCCACGGGGTCTCCCGCAGCCTTGGCCGCAACCATCTCCCGAACGTCATCCGACCTCGGCAGGCTCCCGGCGTGCATGGTGCGTATGCGGTCTGTACTGCGCTTCATGGCCCCTCCCTGCTGCTCAGAGAGCGGAGGCGTCCCGCTGCTTCAACAACGGGCTGTACTTCGTCGTATTGCCGGAGCGCTCTGATTCGGCGGCGCCCACAACTCCGGCGGCGGTGCCGAACTTATTCTCCTCGACCGCGAAGTCGACCGACCCTCCGGGTGGCTCACGCCTGAACACGTTCATCGGGTCGCCGCCGTCCTCGACGATGCGCAGCGCATCTTCCAGTTGTTGCCGATAGAGCAAGACGCCCTTATCGGAGCGGCCCAGATGCTCGCCCGTCCGATCGGCGATCGCCCCTTGCGTGATCCAGGCAACGATGTCCTGTCCACTGTTGTTGTCCAGCACGTCCCAGTGCGGCACGCCGTCCACGAGGTCGGGCACCGGAGCGGTGAAGTAGGGGATCTCCTCCGAGGTCTGCTCGCGCAGTTCCACGCCGGAATCAGGGCGATAGCAGCGGTACCAGAAGTAGCCGGTGTGCTCATCGTCAACAGGCACCCGTATCTGAAACACGGGCACGTTGCTGCTGCCGCTCTTGAGGATGCACGGGAAGATAACTGGATGGCCCGTTGCCCATTCCTCATCGCCCTCTGTTCCCCCCACAAGCACCCTGCGCTTGATGATGCCGTGCTCGAAAGCATCGAAGCCTATCTTCTCGTGCCGTTGCACCCTGCGCTGGCGTTCCGGCTGCCCCATCTGGTCCACGACGAAGTTGCGCATGTACTGGTGCAGCCATTCGACGTGCACAGGATCGAGTGAGTTCTCCATCACCTGCAGGTAGTTGCACGGCAGGAGCGCGTAGCCGATCTCCCGTGTGTAGTTCTCCTCCAGGAACAGGTCATACGGCGGGAGAAGCGGGGCAGGCTCGGGGCCGAGGTAGGCGTGGAGCAGGCCACCCTGATCACGGACGGGGTACGCCTTCATGCGTATCTTGTCCTTGAACCGTGCCTCCGGGTCCTCCGTCTCCTCGTACGGCTGCTCGATGCACTGGCCGGTCTCGTCGTACAGCCAGCCGTGGTATGGGCAGCGCAGGCCGTGCTCCTCTGGTATGCCGTAGACCATGTTCATGCGCCGGTGGGCGCAGTGCGGCTCCATCAGACCGAAGGTGCCGGAGCGGTCCTTGTAGAGGATGAGGTCTTCGCCCAGCAGGCGGACCTTCATCGTCCACTTGTCGTTCATCTGGGACACGGCGGCGACGGGGTGCCAGTAGCGCCGCATCAGCTCCCCCATCGGAGTGCCTGGGCCGACCCGGGTGTAGCGGTCGTTCAATTCAGCCGAGAGCAAGGCAGCCTCCTTGTAGGCTGAACGCCTGCTTGGAACCGGCGCATCGTGAGGGTCTGCCTCCAGCGCTGGACCGGTCCGGTACTCGTTCGGCATATAACACACGGAACCGGTGACGGCAAGGAATCCTGTCACCGGGTAGTGTATCCGTTTGAAATCGGAGAGGAAGAGGGAGCAGAGGGCTGAAGGGAGGAACGCCCCCTGCTCCCGGTGGATTGCCCTTACATGAGCAGCCAGACCACGAGCAACCCTGCGGCCACCAGCCCCACCAGTGCGATGACCGGCAAGGCGTACCGCACCCGCACGTCGTAAATCATGGCGGCTATCAGCAGGGATGGCGATATGAGCAGCCGTCGAATCATCGCACCCCCCATTATGCCAGTATCTGCGTATTCCCGCGCGCTGCACCGTTGCGCCGTTGACACGTTCCGAGGGTGCGGGGTAGTCTGAGACTATCCCCAGAGGGAGGGACGCTTCTCTCTCCTGTGCTGACTGGAGGACACCATGCCTATAGGACCGAACGGCGAGCGACGCCCGTCTAACCCCATCGAGGCGGGAATCATGGCCGCCCGCGTCGCATCCGGCGACATCGAAGAAGAGTACGCAACACGGACGGGCAAACCCATCTCCAACCGCAGCGCCGGTGGGAAGAAGGGCGGGCCTGCGAGGGCAAAGGCACTGTCCGCTGAGGAACGGAGCGCGATCGCCCGCAAGGGCGCAGAGGCTCGCAATCACAAGCCCTCAGCGGCTTAGGCATGGCCGCTCCGAAGCGCGCCTCGCGCGCGCGTGAGAAAGTCACCCCCCCCCCGCTGAATTGGTCTAACCAGACTATCTGGACGCAGGACAACCTCGCCGTCATGCGCGGCATGAATAGCGAGAGCATCGACCTTATCTACCTCGACCCGCCGTTCAACTCCAACCACGACTACGCCGCTCCTATCGGGTCCATCGCCGCCGGCGCAGCCTTCAAGGACACATGGGGGCTGGACGACATTAATATCGCGTGGCACGGCGAGATCAAGCACGAGTACCCCGGCCTGTACGCGCTGCTGAGCGCAACGCGGGAGATATGCGGGGACTCGATGATGAGCTACCTCATCTACATGGCTATCCGCATCATGGAGATGCGCCGCATCCTCAAGCCTACGGGCAGCATCTACCTTCACTGCGACCCCTACGCTTCCCACTACCTCAAGCTGCTCATGGACGCCATATGGGGCAAGCCGCAGTTCCGCCGCGAGCTGGTGTGGGACATTCAGGTGCTGTCCGGTTTCAAGACGCAAGCCAACAACTGGATTCGAGGCCACGACACGCTGCTCTACTACGTGAAGACGAAAGCGGCCACGTTCAACAAGATACGGCAGCCACACACCAGCAAGTACGAAGCGATGTTCAACCGCACCGATGCGGAAGGCCGCAAGTATATGGTTGCTCACGGCACAACACGATACTGGGATGAGATCAAAGACCGGGGCAAGCCAATAGGCGATGTCTGGTCGGACGTAAAGTCGTTCCAGCAGCAGCCAACAGCGAAGGAGAACGTTCACTACCCTACTCAGAAGCCTCTCGCATTGCTGGAGCGCATCATCAGGGCCAGCAGCAACGAGGGCGACGTCGTACTCGATCCGTTCTGCGGGTGCGCAACGGCCTGCATCGCAGCCGAGAAGACGGAGCGGCGCTGGGGAGGGATAGACATAGCGCCGATGGCCGCCGACTTGGTGAAGCGCCGGATGCGCACCGAGCTCGGCATGTTCTACAAGGGCATACACCGGACGGACATTCCGCGACGCACCGACCTGGGCGAGCTGCTCCGGTACAACGATGAGCGCAACAAGCGCTATCTGTACGGCGAGCAGGGCGGCTACTGCAACGGCTGCGAGCACCACTTCGAGCTGCGCAACATGACGGTGGACCACATCGTGGCGCGAGCGCATGGCGGGACAGACCACATCAGCAACCTGCAACTGTTATGCGGGGCGTGCAATTCGATGAAGGGAACACGGTCGCATGAATACCTGCTGGCGTGCCTGACAGACAAGGGGTGGGTTAAGCGGAAATACGCTGCGTGAAGAAGGAGCATTGAGCATTGGAACAGACGAGAACATATCGAGTGATGAACGGGGATGAGTGGTGCTTGCTGCTCGTATTCACCTACGTCCGTGCAATCTATCTTCACGCCGCGTCCGACTCGGAATCCTCTTCGGGCGGATGGATCGCCGTCGTCATCGCCCTTGTCCTCGGCGCCATCCCCCTCGTGAACATCGGCGTGCTCCTGTGGGGGCTGTATGCGATGCACCAGGTCTACGGATGCAGCACGAGTATGAAGGTCGTTGGGATATATGCAGCAGTCATCACGCTGCTCTTTGCCATCCTCTTCATCGGGGCGGCAATATGATGAACGTGGGTGACCTATCCGGTTTCTCTGAACAGGCTACGGTTCAGTGCGCGGTTACTGCGACGACGCTGGTGCTGCTGCTAAGGCACTCCACAGGTCTAACGTCTGCCGAAGTTCTTCGTCATATCGACTTTGTATGGGGGATGCAAGAGCGGGCATTGAAAGAGCGGGGTTGCTCAGAGGAAGACCTGCGATGCATTCGTAACTGGATAGTGTATCTTCGAGTATCTGTTGATAATCAAGCGGGTGAGTTCCCGCCTGATTGGATAGTTGACGCTTTCCGCGAGTTTGCATAGCCGCCCCCAATCTGCACTTTTAACCGGCTAAAACCGCTTGACAAGTGTGGTTCGTTTCGCTACCATAAGCGCATGGTAAATCGAATCTCACAAGAGAAGCAAGCGCGCATCCTCAACATGCTGGTAGAAGGTTCGTCCATGCGCGCCATCACCCGCATTGAGGGTTGCGGTATCAACACCCTCAAGCGGTTGGTGGTAGCCGCAGGACAAGCCTGCATGGAGCACCACGACGCGAACGTCCGCGACGTGGACGCGCAGCGCGTACAGGCCGACGAGATATGGGCGTTCTGCTACGCCAAGCGCAAGAACGTAGAGCGCGCCATCGCCGCCCCCGACGAGGCCGGAGACGTTTGGACGTGGACCGCCATCGACGCGGACACCAAGTTGATGGTCTCGTGGGTTGTCAGCAACAACAGGGAAGGCGAGAACGCCCTTGCGCTGATGGACGATCTCAGGAACCGGACGACGGGACGCTTCCAGTTGACCACGGACGGACTCAGGGCGTACCTGGAGGCCGTAGAGGGAGCGTTCGGCAGCAACATCGACTACGCGCAGCTGGTGAAGATATACGGGCAGACGGGCGGAGAGGATGCGCGGCGCTACAGTCCGGCGGAGTGCATCGGAGCGCGCAAGGAGCCGGTGATGGGCAACCCGAACCCGGCCTACATCAACACGTCCTACGTTGAGCGGCACAACCTCTCGATGCGGATGGGGATGAGGCGGTTCACGCGGCTGACCAACGCGTTCTCCAAGAAGTTCGAGCACCACTGCTACGCGCAGGCGCTGTACTTCACCTACCGGAACTTCTGTCTCCCGCACTCGACGCTCACGAAGGCGGCGGGCTACTCGACGACTCCGGCGATGGCAGCGGGCCTGACGGACAGGGTGCACGACATCCGCTGGCTGTCGGCGATGGTCTCCGAGTGGATGCCGAAGCCGGGGAAGCGCGGGGCGTACAAGCCGCGAGCGCAGGCCGCGTGATTTCAAACGGATACACTACCTGTCACCGTGACGAATCGCGACTCCACCTCCGGAGCCATCGCGCGTATCCCCGCAGCGCAACGCTTCTGTGGGAAATGCGGTACCATCCACGCATGACACTCGCAAGCAGCAACACCCGCGTTGGCGCGCTCAATCACGTCGGCCTTGCCGTCGTCAGCATCGAAGAGTCGCTCAAGCAGTTCTATGAGTTGACTGACTCTCCCCAAGCGGCACGGATCCTCGTGAACGAGGAGCACGGTGTGCGAGGCGCCTTCATCGAGCAGGGCGAGACGCACATCGAACTGCTGGAACCCCTCCATGCCGACTCTGTCATAGGCAGGTTTCTCGAGCGCCACGGCGAAGGCATCCACCATATGGCGTTTACGGTCGATGACGTCGACGTGAAGGTCCGTGAACTCGAAGCGCTCGGGATCCCCATCATCACCGGCCCGCGCAGCGGCTTTACCGGACGTATCGCCTTCACCGACCCCTCGAAGACGCACGGCGCGCTCCTCGAGTTCATAACACCTTACGAGCGCTAGCCTCCTCCGATGGCGGGTCCCTTCCGAGTCCTGATCGCGAAGCCGGGCCTTGACGGCCACGACCGGGGTGCCCGGGTTATCGTCCGGATGCTTCGCGAGGCGGGGTTCGAGGTGGAATACACCGGCATCCGCAGAACACCGGACGAGATTGCACAGCAGGCCCGGGCGTTCGGCGCAGAGGCTGTAGGGCTGAGCATCCTATCCGGCGCGCACATGGAACTCGTGCCCGCAGTCCTGGACGCACTCCAGCGTGCGGGGTTGGAACACGTACCGCTGATCGCAGGTGGCATCATCCCGCCACAGGACCGTACCACCCTCCTGGAGATGGGGGTCGCCGCCATATTCACTCCTGGCGCCCACTCCAGCGAACTCATCCCCGCCCTCCGCACGGCAGCGGAAGCGGGCCGCCGGTCTCAGGCGCGATGAACGTCGGCACGTAAGCCACCTCCGTGAGCGGACTCAGCCTGCTATACTTATGCGGTTGCGTACGGATTTGGCGATGGGCATGCAGTTACAAGTGAACGTCGCCCAGCTCCTCAAGGATGCTGTCGGGGCAACCCGGACGTTCGAGGTCGACGGCTTGGCGCTCGATTCGGACGAAGGCGTTCCAGCCTACGTCAGAGGCGAGTTCCGGCTCACTCGAACCGACCGCGGGGTCTGGGCATCCGGCCCCGTCGCCTTTTCCGTGGACTACGTCTGCAGCCGCTGCCTGGCGCCTTTTGCGTCGTGGATAGAGGCTAGGATGGACGATGTCTTCCTTCCGAGCGTGGACATAGTCACGGGAGCGAGGCTCCGCTACGGTGAAGACGACGCCGGCGCGGACATCAACAGCATAGACGAGCAGCACGTGCTTGATCTGAGCGATGCGCTGCGCCAGTACAGGCTAGCGGGCATCCCCATGGCGCCCGTCTGCCGGGAGGACTGCCAGGGAATCTGCCCCGAGTGCGGCCACGAACTGAATGAGAGCGCTTGCACCTGTGAGCGCTACCAGGACCAACGTTGGACCGTACTGCGGAAGTTGCTGGAGTGAGAGAACCATGCCCCCATTGCCGAAGAGAAAGCGATCCAAGTCCCGCGTCGGAACAAACCGCGCCCACCAGCACAAGACGCTCGTCAGCCTGGTTCAGTGCCCTCGTTGCCCTGACGCGATGAAACCGCACCACGTGTGCCCCACCTGCGGTTACTACCGCGGGCGCGACGTGCTCCGCGTGGACAGCGAACTCGAGTAAGCGCGCCAGCGCTCCATGGCCACCGCCTTCATCTTCCCCGGACAGGGAGCCCAGGCCGTCGGCATGGGCTCCGACGCCTACCACGGCTCATCCGCCGCTCGTGCCGTGTTCGATGAAACCGACTCTGTCCTTGGGCTGCCGCTCTCCCGCCTGATCCTCGAGGGTCCTGTGGACGAACTCGTCCGCTCTCACAACGCCCAACCGGCCATCCTGTGCGTGAGCATCGCCATGCTCCGCGCTGCCGAGGAGCACCTCGGAGCAGCGATGCCGCGTCCTGCCTTCACTGCCGGGCACAGCGTTGGCGAGTACGCTGCGCTCGTGGCTGCGGGCGCTCTCTCACTCGCTGAAGCGCTGCGCCTCGTGCGGAAGCGTGGCGAACTCATGCAGGAAGCTTGCGAGACCACCCCGAGCGGCATGGCTGCACTCATCGGCCTCGCGCTGGAGCCTGCCCGGAACGCCTGCGAAGGAACAGGCGCGCAGGTAGCCAACGTCAACTCCGCCGAGCAGATCGTGCTCGGCGGCCCGAACGACGCTCTGGAGCGCGCGATAGCGAACGCGAAGGAAGCAGGCGCACGCCGCGCCATCCCCCTGGATGTAGCGGGCGCCTTCCACACGGAGGTCATGCGACCCGCGCAAGAGGCGATGGCCGGCGTCCTCGGGGAGGCGACGCTGTGTGCGGCTGCCGTACCCGTCGTGGCCAACACGACCGCCCTGCCTATCGAGTCGGCAGAGGACGTCCGTGCGGAGTTGGGTTCGCAGCTTTGCGGGTGCGTCTACTGGCAACAGTCCGTGGAGCTGATGGCCGCCAGCGGCGTCGACCGATTCGTTGAGTTCGGCCCCGGCAAGGTGCTCACGGGCCTGTCCCGACGCATCGCGTCCGACGCGGCTGCTCTGGCAGTACCAGACCTAGACGCTGTCCAGGCGCTGGCGTAAGATTACGTCGAATCCCGCCTCGACCAACACTCGGGGCGTCTCTTTAACAAGCCCGATGATCGAGTTTCCCGGCGGTACGAAAAGGGTCGGCCGAGGCCGCAGGAACAGGCCGGAGCGCCAGGGGCGCGTACTCGCACTCCAGGTGCTCTACGAGCACGACCTTACGGGGCACGAGTGGCGCGCAACCCTGGAAGCGCGAGCAGAAGAGTTGCACGCTTCTCCCGGTGCGGTCTCCTTCGCCGAGGGTTGTGTAGAAGGTGTAGTGAACGCGCAGGACAGGCTGGATGCGGTCATCCGACAGCACGAGCCTCTCTGGCCCATCGACCAACTCGCTGCCGTGGACAGGGCCCTGCTCCGGCTGGGGCTCTTCGAACTGGCGGAGGGTTCACCAACGCCTCCGCTGGTGGCCATCAACGAGGCCGTCGAGCTGGCGAAGACCTTTGGTAGCGAAGGTTCCGCCAGGTTTGTGAACGGAGTGCTTGGGGCATCGTTCAACGAGCGAGAACAACAGAACACATAATCGCTGAGGAAGGTAAATGGCGACCGTTTACGACCGTGTCAAGAACGTAGTAGTGGACAGGCTTGGAGTTGAGGAGAGTTCCGTCACCATGGAGGCCTCCTTCGTGGACGACCTCAACGCGGACTCCCTGGACCTGGTCGAGTTGATCATGGCCTTCGAGGAAGAGTTCTCCACTGATGAACTCGCTGTGAAGATATCCGACGAGGATGCCGAGCAGATCCGCACCATCGAGAACGCCGTAGACTTCATCAAGAGCAAGGGCGTCTCCGACTGACAGGACGGCCCGTGGTCGACCTTCAAGCACTCCACCAGCAGATACACACCTGCCAGGATTGTGCTCTCCATCGCGCGCGAACCAATGCTGTGCCTGGAGAAGGCGCGCACAACGCCTCGCTCATGTTCATCGGTGAAGGCCCCGGTTTCAACGAAGACCGGCAGGGCAGGCCGTTCGTCGGGGCAGCCGGTCAATACCTCGACGAGTTGCTCCACTCCATCGGGCTGAACAGAGAGGACGTGTTCATCACCAACATGGTGAAGTGCCGTCCACCGAACAACCGCGACCCTTTCCCCGGCGAGATCAACGCGTGCTCACGACACCTTGATGCCCAGATTGCGGCCATCAAGCCCACTGTCATCGTTCCATTGGGGCGCCACGCGCTGGCGCGGTGGTTCCCCAGGGACTCCATCAGCAAGGTGCGCGCGCGGCCTCGCACGTTCGACGGAATCACCATCTTCCCTCTGTACCATCCGGCTGCCGCGCTGCACAACAGCGCCCTCCGCGCCACCATCGAGGATGACTTCGCGAAACTGGGCGCTCTTCTGAAAGAACGCGAGTCCCAGGGAGCGCCCGCCGAAGACGACGCCCAGGACGAGTCCGGCGGCTCCCAGCAATTGAGCATGTTCTAGCCGATGCCTCACCCCATCCGCATCGTTCCCGTCGGCGGACTTGGAGAAGTGGGGAAGAACATGCTCTGCGTCGAGTACGGGAACGACATCGTTGTGATCGACGCGGGGCTCATGTTCCCCAAGCAGGAGATGCTCGGTATAGACCTCGTGCTGCCGGACATCTCCTACCTGGCAACGAACGCAGACCGGGTGCGGGCCATCCTCATCACCCATGGGCACGAAGACCACACGGGTGCGCTACCCTACGTCTTGCGCGAACTGAACGTCCCCGTCTACGCCCCGCCACTCGCGCACGACCTGATAGATGTAAAGCTGCGCCAGCACCGCATCAGCGACTGTGAACTCCACGAGGTCGACGCAGGGAGCACACTCCGCTTCGGAGACATCCAGGCTGAGTACTTCCGTGTATGCCACAGCATCCCGGATGCCTGCGGTATCGCCCTCCGGACCCCGGCGGGGCTCATCGTCCACACCGGCGACTTCAAGATAGACCACACTCCAGCGGACGGGCGCCCTACCGACCTCCAACGGCTCGCCGAACTCGGCAGCGAGGGCGTTCTGCTCCTGCTGTCCGATTCCACGTACGCAGAGATGCCCGGATATACGCCGTCAGAGAGCGTCGTCGCTTCGGCGCTCGACCACGTCATCGCCGACGCACCGGGCCGCGTGCTCATCGCAACGTTCGCATCGCTCATCGCCCGGGTGCAGCAGGTGGTGGATGCTGCCGTGAAACACGGGAGGAAGGTCGCTCCTGCAGGCCGTTCCATGATCGACAACGTCAACATGGCCGTCTCGAACGGATACATCGAGGCGCCATCCGGCGTACTGGTCGATCTCCAGACATTGAGCGCACTCCCCCATCACCAGCAGGTCATCGTGCTCACGGGCGCGCAGGGGGAACCCCTCTCTGTCCTCTCACGAGTTGCCAACAACGCCAATCGCGACATCGAGGTCCACGAGGACGACACGGTCGTCATCTCCGCAACGGCGATCCCGGGGAACGAAACGGTCATCGCCTCCGTGGTGGACAACCTCACGCGGCGCGGTGCGAGAGTGCTCACCCGCCGCACGTCGCCCGGCGTGCATGTTCCCGGCCACGGGAGCCAGGAAGAACTCAAGCTGATGCTCCGCCTCATCAGGCCTCGCTACTTCGTACCAGTACACGGCGAATACCGGATGCTCGCCGCGCACGCTGACCTCGCCAGGCAGACCGGAGTTGCTCCTGAGGATGTATTCATCCTCGAGGATGGCGACGTATTGGAACTGGACAACGGTGTCGCAGCGCTTGGCGAGCCCATCCAGGCGGGACACGTCTACGTGGACGGGCTGCGGACATGGGATGTTGGCGATGCGGTCCTGCGCGACCGCCGGATGCTCTCGCGCGACGGGTTCGTGGTTGTGGTCGTTCCCATCGACCACTCAACCGGCAGGGTCTATGGAGAACCGGAGATCGTGTCGAGCGGCTTCACGGTACCGGAGGAAGCAGAGGAACTGATGGAACGCGCCGCTGCAGTGGTCGTCGAGGCCCTCCGCGCACCGAACCTCGACCCGCTCAACGAGGATCATGTGAATGACCGCGTTCGCGAGGCGCTGAGCCGCTTCCTCTACAGAGAGACGCGCAGCCGTCCGATGATACTTACCGTGCCGCTGGAAGTCTGAGCCCTCGAAGCGTCCGTCACCCGGGTCGGCTGAAGGCCAAGCACTGGATTCTCCTCATCTCCCGATAACCCGCAAGCGAACCTGGCTCACAACCGGGGCACAGGTGATTAAAGTCGGGCGGGTGAGAAAGCGTATCGCGACACTGCTGTTCAACCAGGTTGGCGTCCTGCTCGGCCTGATCCTCGTAGCCTTCGTTGCCTACGTCATCATCGGGAAGCCTGCCTGGGCCATAGACCCGCTGCGCGAGGCAGCGGCTGACACGCTGGGCGGCATGGGTGCAGCTCTCGTCATCCTGCTGGCCTGGGGCGGCTGGTTGGGATGGCTGCTGTCCCGCGGGTTCAGGCACTTCATCCGCCAGTGGCGCTACGTGTTCGGCCTGGGCTTCCTCGTAGCCGGATCGTTCGCCTTGCTCTCCTATTTCCACGCGTCCTTCCCTGTCATCGGCGTCGCACCACTCGGCGGCGACCTGGGCGGACAGTTACGCGGCTCCTACGGAGCGCTCGGGGTTTTCCGCACCATTGTCCTTATCACGCTCGGGGCATGGCTCGTGGCGCCAGTGCTGTTCAACCACGCAGCCGTATGGACGGGACGAGGGATGCTCGCGACAGGCCGGGGCATTGGCAGCGGCGTGAGCCGCATGCGTCACCGCGACCAGGGTTCCGTCATGCAGGAAGTCGATGATTACCTGGCGTCCAACGCCACGGTGGCTCGGGCAGCGCAGATGGAGACGCTGCGCTCCGCGGACGTCTACCAGCGAAACACCTCGCCTCGTGGCCTCGCATATATGGAGCCAACCTCTCCGAGACCGGTAGCCCCCCGTCCTGAAGAACCGGAGGCCAGACCGGAGCGGAAGTCCGACCTCTGGCCGGGCCTGAAGACCAACGACCCCGCCGCGCTGGAGCGTCAGCCCTCTGCGGCCGTAACGGCCACGATGGCGCCTCCCTCAGTTGAGGATGCCTCCGGCATCGAGCCTGCCGCCTGCGAGACTGGAGCCTCGCCCGCAACCGAAGAGGCCCACGTCGAGGACGACGTCTGCGTGAACGGAACGCTCCAAGCGGATATGGAAGAGACGCTGGCTCTCGCTATTCCGATAGAGACACCCTGGGGTGAGATCACCGTCGAGGCGGACCCACCCGCTCCCGAGCCTGAGACGCGGGTCGTCGCTCCTGGTACGACGCCCAGCCCGCTCCCATCTCTTGAACTCCTTGCATCCCCCGTGGCTGCCGGAAGTATCACAGAGGAGCATCTCGAGACCGCCGCGCTTATCGAGGAGACGCTGGCACAGCACGGCGTCGAGGTCAGCGTGTCGGAGATACGGCCTGGCCCCAGCGTGACGATGTTCGGCATCGTGCCCGGGTGGAACCGGAAGGCGATGTCCGCACGGGCGCGAGCGCTTGCTGAACAGGAAGACAACCAGGTGCAGATGGAGGTGCGGAACCGCGTCAAGGTCGACAGCATCCTTGCACGGGAGAAGGACCTTGCGCTCGCTCTCGCCGCGCCCACGCTCCGCATCCAAGCTCCCGTACCCGGCGAATCTCTCGTCGGTGTGGAGATGCCCAACAAGTCTTCCTCCATGGTGACCATCCGTACAGTGATGGAGTCCCCTGAATACGAACGGATGCTCGCCGCCGGAGGCCTGCCCGTGGCGCTTGGTCTCGCCTCCGCCGGCGAGCCCGTTGCTCTCGATCTGCTCAAGATGCCGCACCTGCTCATCGCCGGCGCGACGGGCAGCGGGAAGAGCGTCTGCATCAACACCATCATCTCGTCCATCATCTGCCACCAGGACCCGGCGAAGGTCCGGATGCTGCTGGTAGACCCCAAGCGGGTTGAGTTGACGCCTTACAACGGCATCCCTCACCTCGTGACGCCGGTCGTTGTCGACCCGGACAAGGTGGTTCGCCTGCTGAAAGGCGCGATCCAGGAGATGATGCGCCGCTACAAGCTGCTGGAAGAGGCCGGGGCGCGCAACATCGCCTCCTACAACCGCAGCGCGCGAGCCACCGAAGAGATGCCGTACTTCGTCATCTGCATCGACGAGCTGGCGGACTTGATGATGACCGCCTCGTTCGACGTCGAACAGTCGCTATGCCGCCTCGCCCAGTTGGGTCGCGCGACAGGCATCCACCTCATCGTTGCCACGCAGCGCCCCTCGGTTGACGTGCTTACGGGGCTCATCAAGGCCAACTTCCCGAGCCGCATCGCGTTCGCGGTGGCCTCGCAGGTCGACTCCCGCACCATCCTCGACTCCGCTGGAGCCGAGCGCCTCCTTGGCCGCGGCGATATGCTGTTCATCTCCTCGGACTCCCCGAAGCCGAAGCGCGTCCAGGGCGTCTTCATATCCGAGGATGAGAGCGCAGCCCTCAGCGAACACTGGCGCCAGCTTCCACCGGACAGCAACCTGCCGGAGGTCCGGCTGGAGGATATGGCGCGGGAAGCCGAGACTGCAGCGGCAGAGAGCATGGGCGACGGCGGGGACTTCGACGAGAACGATTCCCTCTACGAACGGGCTCTCCAGGTCGCAGCGGCCAACCGCCAACTCTCTACCTCGTTGCTCCAGCGCAGGCTGCGCATCGGCTACCCGCGGGCCGCGAGGCTCATGGACCAACTGGAGGACGAAGGCATCGTTGCCGCCTCCGGCGAGCCAGGCAAGCCCCGGGAGGTCATCTACCTTCCCGACGAAGAAGTGGCCTGACCTCTCCGCTCCATCACCACACGCGGCGTGTCATGAGTCACGCTTCCCGCTTCTGGTAGAATCGCCTCATACAGGCGAGAGGAGAGAGACGCCATGCCCGCTGACGTAACGGTGGAAGAGGTAACCGAAGCGCTGAAGGACGTGTACGACCCGGAGATCCCGGTGAACGTTGTCGACCTCGGCCTCATCTACGCTATCGAAGTGGACGACGATAGCAACGTTCACGTAGACATGACGCTCACTGCCGCCGGATGCAGCATGGGGCCCTTCATCGCGCAGCAGGCCGAATGGGCCATCGCTGATCTCGACGGCGTCAGGGACGTGAACGTCGAGATCTCGTTCGACCCGCCCTGGTCGCCCGATCGCATCACGGAAGACGGGCGCAAGTTGCTCGGCCTCGACGACTAGAAGCGCCCGGCCGCACAGCGCCGGGCGATAACGGGGCGGTGCCCCGGGGAGACAGCACGTCCCGATGACGATGAGTGAAGAACAGCGCCAGGCGCGATTGGCGCAGATCAAGCGCCAGTGGGAGCAGCGCCGGGCCATCAGCCGGTCGCTCGGCAAGATCAAGACCAAGGTAGGCGTTTACAGCGCAAAGGGCGGCGTCGGCAAGACAACCGTCGCGGTCAACCTCGCGGCCTACCTGGCAGCGAAGGGCTATACGGTCGGACTGCTCGACGCCGACATCGACACCCCGAACGCGCCCGAAGTGCTCGGGAGCGACGCTCACCCGGAGGCCGCGGACGGGCGCATCAAGCCTGCGGAGGCCTTCGGCGTAAAGACCGTTTCGATGTCGTACTTCCAGCAGGACCCGGAAGAGGCCATCATCTGGCGCGGCCCCATGATCCACAACGCCATCAACCAGTTCCTCCAGATGACCGACTGGGGCGAGATCGACTTCCTCGTCGTGGACATGCCACCCGGCACGTCGGACGCTCCGCTCACCGTCATGCAGGTGCTGACGATGGACGGCTTCGTCGTCGTAACCACCCCACAGAGCCTCGCGGCGTTGGACGCCAAGCGCTCCATCAACATGATCAGGAAGCTGAACGTCGAAGTCCTGGGCGTCGTCGAGAACTATGTCGGCGACGTATTCGGTTCCGGCGCAGGACGCGAGCTTGCGAACGACCTGTCCCTGCCCTTCCTTGGCGAAGTAGCGCTGCGCGCCGACTACCGAGACGACTCACAGCCGACGGTGCTCGCCAGCGCAGACGTTCGCGCCGAGTATGACGCGATCTGGGCAGTGCTCGAACAACGGCTCACCGAGCTCGAAGCGATGCCGGAGCAGCAGGCAGTCGCGGAAGGAGCAGGCGATGAGCCTCGCTGACCGCCCTTACGCCCACAAGCACAAGCCGGGCAAGCACAACCGGAAGAAGTTCACCGCGCCCCCGAAGCCCAACCCGCAACTGCGCAAGGAGCTGCGGGAGATACTCGAGCAGCAGAAGCCGCCGCAGGACTGAGGCCCGCTCACTCGCCGCGTCTGGCCCGCTGGCTCTCTATCACGGACAGCGTCAACTCTTCCGCCTCGCCGCGGGACGGCGCGACAGCGAAATAGAGCGTCCGCCCGTAGCGTTCCGCCGTCATGTGCCACTCGTCTTCCAACGAGCGATAGTGCGCCTCCTCTCCACCCAGCACGATCGCTTCGAGCCGTGCGGCCGAGGCGATGCGTCCCCACAGCAGCCCGACGACGAACGCCGGATAGCTCGATTCCGCGACAACGACGAGGCCAGTACCCGTGTTCCGCAACACGTCCGCATCGATCTCGGACGGCGCTTCGTCGAACTCTCTGTACAAGCCGAACGATGCCAGGTTCATGCGGGCGAGCCGCAACCCTGAGCCGAGCCCGCTCACCTCCACACCCAGCTCGGCGAGCGTCCTGTCCAACAGGTCTTCCCTGTTCCGGACGAAGCCGAGCGCCAGCAGGGGGGACGGCGGGTCGTCCGGCAACAACAGCCATCCTCTCCACGCGGCAGGTTCACGCTCCGCCCACGGCACACGGTCCTCTTCGCTCCACGCAGCGCGGACGGCCCCAGCCCACGTGTTGTCCGGTTTCCCGAACCACAGAGTCGGCCCCTGCGTCCGCGTCCAGATGTCCGGCTCCACCACCAGCGCCACTGCGGACGCTTCCTTCGCATCCGTGAACCTGGCCCTTGCCGCGTACTCTTCAACCGGGTCGAGCGCCGCGCCCTCGAAGCGAGCGACATGCCCCCTAGCTTCACTCCCGTCGACGCCGTGGACAGTGACTGCCGCGGGGCGCCCGGGGGCGACGTAGACCGCCGCGTTCATGGGAACGTCCGGGGCAGCCCATCCATCGAACGGGGGAGGCAGAGCCTCGCCCGGAACGGCGGCATCGCTCCAGTTGAGGATGGCGAAGGCGAGCACGGCGAAGAGCACGATGCCGAGCAGGAAACAGAGCCTTCGACGCATCCCTACCGCTTACGCCTGCGCCTGCCGCCGGTCCTCTCGTAGGGCTTCGGTCCCGGTTCGGTCCCGCGGGGGGACGCTGCCTCGCCGCTCGCACCGCGGTCGGCGACCTCCTGCGCCACGAGCAGACGCTTGAGGTCCACCATCTCGTCGCGCAGGAGCGCCGCCTTCTCGAACTCCAGTTGGCGCGCGGCTTCCTTCATCTCCGATTCCAGCTGCTTCACCACGCGGGCGAGGTCGTCCTTCGGCATGTCCTGGCGGACGCCATAGGAAGCGCGCGGTTCCGCGAGTTCGCGGATGGACTCGGTTATGTCGCGTATCGCCTTGCGGATGCCTTCCGGCTGGATGCCCTCACGCTCGTTGAACGTGGTCTGCAACGCCCGCCGGCGTTCCGTCTCGTCGATCGCCTGGCGCATGGAATCGGTGATGCGGTCCGCGTACATGATCACGTGGCCGTCCAGGTGCCGCGCGGCCCGCCCTATCGTCTGCACGAGCGACGACGTGGAACGGAGGTAGCCTTCCTTATCCGCGTCCAGCACGGCGACGAGGCTCACCTCCGGCAGGTCCAGCCCTTCCCGCAACAGGTTGATGCCGACGACCACGTCGTGCACGCCCAGCCGGAGGTCGCGCAGGATCTCCGTGCGCTTGAGCGTATCCACCTCGGAGTGGAGGTAGTGCACCTTCACGTTCATCTCGCGCAGATAGTCGGTCAGCTCTTCGGCCATGCGTTTGGTGAGCGTCGTCACCAGGGCACGCTCGCCCTTGGCGGTGCGACGGCCTATCTGGTCGAGCAGGTCGTCTATCTGTCCCCTCGTTGGCTTCACTTCGAGAGTGGGGTCGAGCAGGCCGGTGGGCCGGATCACCTGTTCCACGACCTGCGAACTGTGCTGCATCTCGTAGGCCGCCGGGGTCGCGGAGACGTAGACCACCTGGTTGACGCAACGCTCAAACTCCTCGAAGTTGAGCGGACGGTTGTCCCGCGCCGACGGCAGACGGAAGCCGAAGTCGATGAGCGCGTCCTTGCGTGACATCTCACCGTGGAACATGCCGCGCAGCTGCGGGATGGCCATGTGGGACTCGTCGATGATGAGGAGGTGGTCGTCCGGCAGGTAGTCCATGAGCGTCCATGGCGTGCTGCCGCGCGGGCGTCTGCCGAGCGGCTGCGAATAGTTCTCGACGCCCGCGCAGTAGCCCGTCTCACGCAGCATCTCCAGGTCGTAGCGTGTGCGGTGCTCCAGCCGCTGCGCCTCCAGCACCCGGCCGCCCTCGCGCAGACCGATGAGTCGCTCGTCCAATTCCTGTTCTATCTCGATGACCGCGTCCTCCAACTTCTCGCGGGAGGTGACGAAGTGCTTGGCCGGGTAGATGTCGATCTGCGCGCGCTCGGCGAGCAGTTCGCCGGTGAGCGGGTCGAGCTCGACGATGCGCTCGACGTCGTCGCCGAAGAACTCGACGCGCACGGCCACGTCCTCGTAGGCGGGCATGATCTCCAAGGTGTCGCCGCGCACGCGGAAGCGCGCCCGTGCGAGGTCGTAGTCATTGCGTTCGTACTGCATCTCGATGAGGCGGCGCGCCAGCTTCTGCCGGTTCAGGCGTTCGCCCCGCGTGATGCGCTCCACGAACGCGAAGTACTCGGCTGGGGAGCCGAGGCCGTAGATGCACGAGACTGAGGCGACGATGAGCACGTCCCGCCGCGTCATCAGCGAGCGAGTCGCTGCGTGGCGGAGCTTATCGATCTCGTCGTTGATGTCCGCTTCCTTCTCGATATACGTGTCGGTCGATGGGACGTACGCCTCCGGCTGGTAGTAGTCGTAGTAAGAGACGAAGTACTCGACAGCGTTCTCGGGGAAGAAGTCGCGGAACTCCTGGGCCAGTTGGGCTGCGAGCGTCTTGTTGGGCGCGATGACGAGCGTCGGCTTCTGAACGGCCTCGACGGTCTTGGCCATCGTGTAGGTCTTGCCGGAGCCGGTGACGCCGAGGAGCGTCTGGTGGCGCATGCCCTTGCGGATGCCGTCCGCGAGCCGGTCGATGGCCTGCGGTTGGTCGCCGCGCGGCTCGAAATCCGCGACGACCCTGAAAGGCGTGCCGGTCTCGGTTGGGTGGAGCGTGGTCATGCTGCCGGGTCCCTCACCTTCCTAATTTCGCTGACCGGAGCGTTCGGGGCAAGCGTTGGGGCCCTCATCCGCCTCCTTACTTGACGTTCTTGAGGAGAGTGAGCGCCTTCTGGAGCTGGTTGAGGCGGCGACTGTTCCTCGCGGCTTCTCCATTCCTTGCACACATGCTGAGCGCGATACGGACGGCCTGCGTCCTGATGCGTGGGCTATCGTCCTGGAGGAGTCCGGCGAGGGTATGCATGCTCTGCAGGGCGAGGCCGTTAAGCTCGGCGAATGCGAGGCTGGCTGTCTCCTCTCTGATACGCCGCAGTTCGTTGCGGAAGACCGGGTCCTGCTGCCAGCGCCTGAGCGTGGAGACGTTGATCTCCGCCATCCTTGCACCCTCCTGCTTGGTAGGGGCAGCAGCCAGGTAGGGAAGGGCAGTAACCTGCCTGTCAGATAATTCCTCGGGGAAAAACCGCTCATCCACGCTCATATCGCGCTCTTCCGTTCGTGGCTCCGGGGGTTGCGTCGCAGTTGTGGGTTGTGCATTACCGCTCATCGCCGCTCTTCTCCGCTCTTCCTTGTGCCTTTTCCCGCTCATCCTTCAGTGACTCCTTCCATCGAGTGCTGCAGGCGCCCGCGAGGGCGCCTCACAGAGACGCCCCTACCAGGGCGCACGTACAGGGTAGGAAGGGTGATATCGTTGGCGCAATGGGCGGATGTCACATGCGTGACAGACAACTCTCACCCGCCGCGCAATCGCGTCGACCTCTCCCCCGGAGAGGTGGGGGAAGGGCGCCCACGAGTGCCTGTCATGTTGAGCGAAGCCGGATGCGGAGTCGAAACATCTCTCGGTGAGCGTTAGTGAAACGGGCGTCTCCTGAGAGATTTCTCGGCTTCGCTCGAAATGACACCCACGCTCCACACCCCACCGTGTGACCTGCCCGGTCACTCTGGATTCTCGCCGGTGGCGCGCTGAAGCGCGGGAATGACGGAGTATGCCAGCGTACGCTATTCCGCAGGAACGATGGGAAATCAGGAGTAGATGTCGCGGAGAGCGGCGTCGAGATCGGAGTGGCGGAAGGCGTAGCCAGAGGTGAGGGCAGCGGTGGGAACCGTCCGGCGGCTGTTCAGCAGTTCCACCGCGAAGCCGCCGAGTGCGAGGCGCAGGGCGAACGCGGGTGCGGGTGCGAAAGCGGGACGTCGCAGGACGCGCCCCAGCGCCTTCGCCATGTCGCGCTGGCGAACGGGTGCAGGCGCACAGACGTTCAGCGGCCCCTGCACAGCATCGTTGTCCAGCGCGTGGAGGATGAGGCCGATCACGTCTTCCAGGTGCACCCACGGCCACCACTGCCGCCCCGACCCGGCGGGTCCGCCAAGGCCGAATCGTGTGAGCGTCGAGAGCGGCGCGAGGAACCCTCCGCCGCGTCCGGCCACCATGCCGGTGCGGAGCAGGACGACGCGCGTTCCGGAGAGTGACGCTGGGGACGCCGCCGCCTCCCACCGGACGCAGACGTCGGAGAGGAAACCGTCTCCGCGTGGCGCGTCCTCGGTCAACTCCTCGTCGCCGCGGTCGCCGTAGAAGCCGACGGCGCTCGCACTCACGAGGACAGGTATGCCGGCGTCCTGCATCCCCAGCACGAGGTTGCGGGTGCCAGTCTCACGAGATTCGACGATGGCCCTCCTCTTCTGCTCCGTCCAGCGCCCCACGACGCTCTCGCCCATGAGGTTCACGACCGCGTCCACTCCATCGAATGCCTCACGAGGAGGCGGCCCCTCCAGCGGGTCCCAGGCGAAAGCGTCCATCAGTTCCGGCAGCCACGTACGGGCGCGGCCGGGAGCGCGGGTCAGCGCCACGGGTCCGACGCCGCGCTCCGCGAGGGCGTGCGTCAGCGCTCGCCCCAAGAGCCCGGTCGCTCCGGTGATCAGCACACGCATGGTTACACGCCGCTCCCCGGCATCAGTTCATCCGGGTACGGGTGGAGGTACGTCTGTTCAACGAGCCACTCCGGTCCGCCCGACTTCCGCACATGGTGGCGCAGCAACGTGAGCGGCGCGGTGAACGGCGCCTTACCGACGCGGAAAGACTCGATGGCATCGGCCAGCTCTTCCCGGTCGTCCGCGTCGAGCGTGTGCTTCAAGAACCCTGCAGCGTGTTGCAGCGCGTTCGTGTGCTTGCGCGCGGTGGTCAAGCGCTCCAAAGCGCGCATCAGCACGCGTCCGTACTCGTCAGTGATCGCACCCCAACCGGCGGCGCCCGCTCGAGCAACGACGCGCCCGGCCTCGCGGTAGAGCGCCGGCGCGTGCGCCATGAGCGTGAGCTTATGCGCCGTGTGAAAAGCGACCAGTGCCGACGGCGCACTGTGGCCCTCCAGCAGAGACACCCAGCGCTGGTAGACGAAAACCCGCTCGATGAAGTTGCCGCGCAGCCGAGGGTCGTTCAGGCGCCCCTGCTCTTCCACCGGAAGCAGGGGGAGCCGCTCGGTCAGCGCTCCGGCGAAGAGTCCGCGTCCGGTGCGTACGGCCGGCCCTCCGGCTGCCGGGTAGACCTTCACCCGAAAGAGGCCACAGCTCGGCGAGTCTTTCGTGAGCACGTACCCGTGCAGACGCAGGTCCGCGAGTTCCGCAACACGGCCTGCCGTCCAGGAACGCATCGCATCGGTGTGATCGGCGTTGGAACGTACGCCCTTCATGCGGAGGGCGTCATCACCATCGCCGACGAGGCGCACGGGCTCGCGCGGCGTCCCCATCCCCACCTCGGACTCCGGGCAGACCGGCGTCCACTCGACGTGCGGCGCGAGCGTCTGCACCAGGAACTCGTTGCGCAGGTGCCCGCCGTCGTACCGCAGGGACTCACCGAGCAGGCACGCACTGACTCCGACGCGCGGTCTGGGGAATGGAGTGCTCACACCTCCATGGTACTCCGCCGAACAACGGGCGGGGCTACCGGCGCCGGTAGCGGAACACCACACTTGCTGCAACGACCAGGGCCAGCCCGGCAAGCGCTCCGATAAGCGGGTACAAGAAGGCGGACCCAGCGCTGCCCTGTCCTATGTGAACGACGCGCCCTGCGAACTCCTCGCTCACGAACACGTCCCCACCCGCGTCCACCGCCAACGCGGTCGGCGAGAACAGGCCGTCCGCGACCACCTCCAACCCCTGCCCTGCTCCCCGCCAGCGGACGAGCCTGCCGGGGTACTCGGCCGACCGCGCATACCCGATATCGTCCAGGGTGGCCAGGTCGTTGCTGAACTCGGTGACCAACAGCGAACCATCGGCGTCGAAGGCAACGTCGGTCACCGACGTGAAGCCATCGGCGTAGACCATGGTCTCGCCCTCATCCATCGCGTCGCCATTCTGGTTGCGGTCTTCCAGCCGGTAGACGCGTGCGGCGCCCTCCGGGTGCGGGAAGCCGCTCAGGATGCCGACGTAGAGCGCACCGTCAGGCCCGCGCGTGAGGCCGGTCGGCACAGAGTCCAGGTCCGTCGACGCGACGCCCGTCAGCGGGGCGATGTCGGCATACACGCCCACCTCGCCATCGGCGTCCACGCGGAGCACGGCATTGAGTCCCGCATCGCTGACCAGCAGGCTGCCGTCCGGGTCGACGGCGAGATCGTAAGGGTTGGTGAGGGGATTGGGCGGTTCGAGGCCGGTGGGGTCCTGCCCGGTGAGCCGTTCAGGTCTGCCTCCGGGTTCGTAGCGGTATGCTTCCCGGAAACCCTTGTCGCGGAACTCGCCCACGATGAAGTAGTAGGCCCCGTCGGCGTACGTGACGCCGGAAGGGCCTATCGTGTAATGGCCACCATACAGGTTGCTCGTAGCAGTGGGCAGTTGACCTACGACGGTGTGCAGTTCCCGGTCAGAGTCCAGCCGGAGGATGCGCCCGCCGCCTTCGGCGATGAGCAGACCGCCCCCGGGGAGCGGATGCAGGCCGCGCGGAGCAGCGAGTCCGGTTGCGACGAGCGTGGTCCGTTCCTGGCCGGACGCGACAGTGAACGCGATGAAACCGACAGCGGCGCCAACAGACGCCGCTGCGATCGCGAGCCATAAGAATCCGGCACGCACGATGCGGGCCATGTGTCACGCACTCGAACGGGGAGGAGAGGGAAGGGCGTGTGCCCTTCCCCCTCTCCTGATCAGTGACTACCCCGCGAGACCGGCGAGCACCTTGTCGGCGACGCCCTCAGCAACCCACTCCTTCCACTCTTCGGTGTTCTGGAGGAACCAGATTGCCACGTCGTCGATCTCTGCGTCGGTTTCGGACTTGTAGCCTTCGGCAGCGAGCTGGTTGCCCGCGTTGAAGTCCCACGCCTCGAGGAACGGGATGAGGTCCGGCGCCAGGGTCTTGAGTTCGGAGTTGATACCGATGTAGACCTGAGCGAGCCCGTAGGCGCACTTCTTGCCGCTCTCCCAGCACTCGTCGGTGAACTCTTCCTCTTCGAGGATGTAGTACCCGCCGTACTTGGTCTGAACGTCGTGCATGAGCGTGGTCGGGCCCCAGTAGTAGAAGAGGACGTCCTCTTCCTTCTCGATGCTGGCCCTGATCTCGGCCTCGAGGGCTGCGCCGGAACCGGGGTTGATCGGCTCGACGTAGTCGCCCAGTTCGTAGGACTCGATCTTCTCCAGGTTGACCTTCTCGCACTCCCAGCCGGGGATGCAGTTGAGCAACCGGGCCTTGCCTTCGCTGTCAGGCGTTACGAAGAGGCTCCAGTACTCTTCCTTCTTGAGGTCCTCAACGGAGACCAGTCCGGGGTTGTTGTCCTTGGTGTACTGGGGTACGACGAAGGTCGCCTGCCAGTTGTCCTCAAGGCTCTTACCCGCGTTCTCGACGGTGCCGGCTGCCAGCGCCGTCTCCCACGCCTCCAGCTGGTTCGGGATCCAGATCTCCATGGAGACGTGAGTGTCGCCATTGACCAGCGCCTGCATGCCCGGGATCGTGGACAACAGGATGCTGTCCGTCGGGTAGCAGTAGCCGTGGTGGACGATCGCTTCTGCGATCGCGGCCTGGATCAGGCCGGACGTCCAGTCGAGGTCCGTGAATACGATCTCAGGCTTGGAGTTGTCCGGGCACTCTTCTCCCGCCATCGCGTCGGCCGGCTTCTCCTCCATCATGGCGGTAGGAGTGGGGTCTGCCTGCGGGGGCGCCGTGGGGGTCGCGGTCGGGTCCGCTCCGCAGGCCGCCAGTCCCATCACCATCAGGGCCATCAGTCCGAATATCCATACGTACTTCGTTACCTTCATGCAGTTACCTCCTCCGTTTTAGTGGAAGCCGCCGGTTCTGGATTGTTTAACAGCGGCCTCTGCATGACGTTGCTAATGCCTGTCGCCCATCAGGGCTTCCTGGCGCTCCTTCGCCGCCGCCTGGGTTACGCGGTCGATGATGATGGCCAGGATCACGATACCCAGCCCGCCGTTGAAGGCCTTACCGGGCTGGAACTGCGAGAGCGCCCTGTTCACGTCGTCTCCCAGTCCGCCCGCGCCCACGAGGGACGCGATCACCACCATGGCCAGCGCCATCATCGTGGTCTGATTGATGCCCGCCATGATGGTGGGGATCGCCATAGGGATCTGCACTTTCAGCAGCAGTTGCCGCGGGGTCGTGCCGAACGAGCGGGCTGCCTCCACGGTGTTCGGCGACACCTGCCGGATACCGAGATTGGTAAGGCGTATGGCAGGCGGCACCGCGTAGATGACCGTCGCCAGCACTCCTGCGACGTTGCCGATGCCGAAGAACATGATGGCCGGCACGAGGTATACGAAGGCGGGCAACGTCTGCATCGCGTCGAGCACCGGCCGGATCATCGCGTCCAGCGTGTCGCTCCGGGTGGCGAGGATGCCGATGGGGATAGCAAGACCTATCGAGATCAACACGGCTACCGCTATCAGCGCCATCGTCTCCGTGGCGCTCTCCCAGAGGCCGAAACCGCCCAGCATGAGCAGCGAGACCAGAGCAAAGATGCCCATCCTCCGCCCGGCCACTTTGTATGCGAAAGCGCCGGATGCCGCGATGGTCACCGGCCAGGGTATCCACTGGATGAAGTCTTCCAGCCTCACCAGGAACCGCAATATGCCGTCGGAGAGCGGGTCCAGGATGAAGTCCAGGTTGACCGTGATCCAGAAGATCGCGTCGTCAACCCACGAAGCGATCGCCTTGCCAAAAGTGAAGCGCTCCGGAAACTCCAGATCCGAGCCCCACAGGGTCGCACCTATCCATGCCAACACGAGGAACAGAAGCGCGCCTCCGCCGTAGACGTAACGGTCGGGGAGCCCCCCGAACCACTCGCGGACGCTTCTGCCCACGCCATTGCCGATAGGTGGTGATGCAAGTGCCATGCTTGCCTCCTAGTTCGAGTCGGCCCCAACGGCGAGGCTTGTAGCCTCCTCCGTTTCGGCGACGCTCTCCTTCTCCATCATCTCGATGATCGACCGGGGCGATACCTGCCCGACCAGCCTGCCATCGCTGTCTATGAGCGGTTGCGCTCCGGACATGTGCCGCACCAGCGGCAGCGCCGCGGAGACGGACATGTCCTCGGATAGCGGGGTCACGTCGTCGAGGAGCGCGCCTGAGCAGTCGACGCAGCCGGTCTGGTTCGCCTCCGCGAGCGAAGCGAAGCTCACCGCCCCGGAGTATGTCTCGCGCCCGTTCGCGACGAAGCCCGCGACCTCGCCCTTCTCACCGAGGGCTTCCATCGCCTCCTTCGGTGACATGTTCAGTCGCAGCTTCACCTGCACAGGCTCCAGCAGGGTGCGGAGGGTGACCACCGAGGACTTCCGAACGTCCCGCACGAACTCGGCCACGTAGTCGTCGGCGGGGTGGGCAAGTATCTCCTCGCCCGTGCCCATCTGTATCACCGCGCCGTCGCGCATGATGACG
This sequence comes from Dehalococcoidia bacterium, assembly GCA_965220225.1. Lineage (GTDB taxonomy): Bacteria > Chloroflexota > Dehalococcoidia > Lucifugimonadales > Australimonadaceae > Bin16. The sequence continues at coordinate 676,073 of OZ244813.1, forward strand.
ATGTGGTCGCCGAGTTTCAGTGCTTCGCTGAGGTCGTGCGTGATGAAGATGATGGTCTTGTGCATCTGCTGCTGCAGACGGACCAGCTCGTTCTGCATGTCCCGCCGGATCAGCGGGTCGAGTCCGCTGAACGGTTCGTCCATGAGCATGACGTCCGGGTCCGCAGCGAGCGCCCGGGCCAGTCCAACGCGTTGCTGCATGCCGCCGCTCAGGGCGTTCGGGCGGTAGTGCTCCCACCCGTTGAGTCCAACGAGCTCCAGCACTTCGTGGGCGCGCTCCATGCGCTCCCGCTTGTCGATACCCCGCACCTCGAGGCCCCAGGCCGCGTTCTCCTCGACCGTCCGGTGAGGGAGCAGCCCGAAGTGCTGGAAGACCATGGCGGTCTTGGTGCGGCGGTACTCGGTCAACTGCTCCTCGTCGTACAGGAGGATGTCTTCTCCGTCTACCTCGATGGAGCCGTACGTCGGTTCGATGAGGCGGAGCAGCGTCCGCACGAGCGTGGACTTGCCGCTCCCGGAAAGCCCCATGACGACGAACGTCTCGCCCGGCTGTACGTCGAAGTTGACGTCGCGCAGGCCTATGACCCAGCCGGCTTCCTCGCGAAGCTCCGCCTTGGTCCGCTGCTCGATCTCGTCCGTCAGTTCAGACGGCAGGCCGGAGCCGAATATCTTCCACAGGCCCCTGACGCTTACTTTCGGTTGTGTGTCGTTGGCTGTGCCGTTCTTGCTTACCGCCATACGCCAACCTCCATCGCTTCGTATCAGCTACGCGCACAGGTAGGTGGGGATTCGCTCGGTGGGGGAAGAACAAGTGAATCGCGAGGTGACGCGCGTCTCCAGAAGACGAACGCGTGCGCGCTCGGGATACTCCGAGGGCTGGGCGGCTATATACCCGCACGCCACCGGTGCGAGCGCCCTCTTTGCCGCTGTTCAAGCCTACCCTAGCCATTGGCGCGGAGGGTGTCAACGCTCGGATTCCGCTAGCGCTCTGTCGCATTCCGTCGGATTTCGGCTATCGCCGCCGTCAAGGTATACGCCTTCACGGGCTCTGAGTGACAGGACGTGACGGGCTAGGCCGTAAAGGGGTTGCCGCCACGCAGGCGCAGGCGTAGTCCGTCCAACTCACGCCTGACCGCGCAGTGGCCGTTTTCGTCACTATCGCGCTGCGAGTCTGCCTATTCCGTGCAAATCGGCGCTTGCGTCAGGATTCCGGCGATTCCTGCGGCTCCTGCAACCCCGCCTTCTGCTCCCGCTCGTGGCCGGGGATGAGACGTGCGATGGACTCCGGCGCGAGCGCCCCGGCGATAGCGAGCGCGCCCTGCGTCCAACCGTCCACCGGGCGCAGGCAGATGTACTCCGGAGTCACTTCGAGGTTGGCGATCAGTTCGAAATCGCCCCCAACCGGGTGGTGTCCCAGCGGCACGATCGTCTTGTCCCCTTCCTTGCGGGTCTCTCCGTAGGTGAAGCCTTCCCTGCTCACGACACGGTCGAAGGCGGGCTTGGACGCCTTCCCCAGCAGGAACGGCAACTTGAGCAGAAACACGATGGGACGCAGCAGTATCCCCAACATCACAACCTCCAGCGGCGCAATGTGAGCGCCGGGTGCGGGCCTTTCTCCGCATTATAGACCCTTGCGTCAGCGCGTCCCGTTACGCCTCTGCGCGGCACTATAATGATACGAAATGATTACCGCAGCAGGAACCATCCCCACCGTGCGCGCAGACGGGCTCTGGAAGCGGTTCGGCGGGCATACCGCCGTGCGGGACGTGAGCCTCTCCCTCAGTCCCGGCGAAGTGGTAGGGCTCGTCGGGCCGAACGGCGCGGGGAAGACCACCACCATCCGCATGCTGCTGGACATCCTGCGCCCCGACGAGGGCTCCATCTCCGTATTCGGCGCGCCGCTGCGTCCGGAGGCACAGTCGCGCATCGGCTACCTCCCCGAAGAGCGGGGACTCTACCGCAGCCTCCGCGTCATCCCCAACATGCTCTATCTGGCAGAGTTGAAAGGGATGCAGCGCGAGCACGCGCTCCGGCGCGCCGACGAACTGTTCGCGCTCCTCGGCCTCGAGCCCCACAGGGGGAAGAAGATCAGCGAGCTGAGCCGGGGTCTCGGGCAGCTGGTGCAGTTCGCCGCAACCATCCTCCACGAACCCGACTTCATCGTCCTAGACGAGCCGTTCTCCGGGCTCGACCCGGTGAACGTCCGCGTGATGAAAGACGCCGTCTCACGACTGCGGAGCGAGGGCGCGGCCGTCATGTTCTCCACCCACCAGATGACGGACGTGGAGGAGCTGTGCGACCGCGTCATCATGATCGACGGCGGCACCGTCGTGCTCGACGGTCAGCTCGCCGACGTCAAGCGGCGGTTCGCCGGAAGCGAACTGTTCATCGCCACCGACGTTGACCCGGCGGAGGCGCACGGCGTGCTCGCATCGCGGCGGGACAGCGCAGGCTATGCGGTGCAACTTGCCGACGGCCACACTCCAGAGGACCTGTTGCGAGCGCTCCTGGAATGGGGCGCGAAGATAGACCGGTTCGAACTGGCCACGCCCAGCCTCGAAGAGATATTCCTGCGCGTGGTCGGGCGTGAGCAGGCGGAGGCAGAGCGCGATGAAGGGTAAGACCTGGCTCGTCGCGCGGCACGAGTTCGCCGTGACCATCGGGCGTCTCGGCTTCCGCATCTTCGCCGCCGCGGTGCCGGTGCTCGCGCTGCTGGCGCTCATCGGCATCGGCATCTTCGATGCTGTGCGCGGAGGGGATGAGCCGTCCGGCAGCGCGGGGGAGCCGACCACCGAGATCACACGCGCGGGCTATATCGACCACACGCTCGGAGAGGACGGGCAGCCGCTGTTCGCCTCGTTCCGCGAACAGGACGGCGTCACCTTCGCGCCCTACGAGAACGAGGACTCAGGCAAGGCCGCGTTGGAAGCGAAGGAGATCGCGGAACTCTACGTCTTCGGCCGCAACTACCTGGAAACAGGCCACGTCTGGCGGATACGTATGAAGGACCACGGCGAGGGCGCCGGCAGCGCCGCGCTGCGCCGGTTCGTCGTGAGCAACATCGCTGCGGGCGCGGTCGGCGAGCAGGAGGTAGAGCGCCTCATCAGGCCGTACTCGCTCAGCACGGCTGAGCTGTCTGAATCGGGAGCGTCCGTCGACGATGAAGAGGACGACGGCGCGAACTTCCTGTTCGCCTTCGCCGCCGGGATGCTGCTGATCGTCTCCGTGCTGACCGCCGCCGGTTACCTGCTGCAGGGTCTGAGCGAGGAGAAGGAGAACCGCATCATGGAGGTCCTTCTCTCCTCGCTGAAGCCGGAGCAACTGATGTTCGGCAAGCTGCTCGGTCTCGGCGCTGCGGGGTTGCTGCAGATGGCCGTCTGGACGGCGTCGCTCGTCGCTTTCCTGCTGGCGCTCAACCGTATCGTGCCCGTGCCCGTGGAGCTGAGCGCGCCGTCCATCGACGCAGTCGTTGTTGCCCTTGCCTATTTCCTGCTCGGCTACGCGTTCCTCGGCACTATCCAGGCCGCGCTGGGCGTCGTGACGACGAACCAGAAGGAGGCGAACAACATCGCGGTGTTCGTGGTACTGCCTGCCGTTTCGCCAATGTGGTTCCTCGCGGTGCTGCTCGAGCACCCGGACGGGATGCTCGCGCGGGTGCTGAGTCTCGTGCCGGTCACGGCCCCGCTCACCGGGCTGATCCGGTTCGGAGTCGGCGGCATGGGTTTCGCGGAGGTTGCACTGAGCCTCGGCGTGCTCGCCGTGTTCACGGCGCTGGCCGCCCTGCTCACGGCAAGGCTCTTCCGCGCCTACCTGCTGGTGTACGGCCAACGCCCGGGCGTGCGGCACATCCTCCGCACGTTGCGGAGCGGCTGAGCGTCAGCGGGCGGCGGCCTCCTCGAACGTGAACCGGTTGTTGCCTGATCCCACGCGCTCCGAGAGGAAGCGCTTGCCGTCCTCCGGCGCCATCAGGTCCACGTAGATCTCCAGCCGGTTGCCGTCCGGGTCGTTGAAGTAGACGCTCTTCGTCATGCCGTGGTCGGTCAGGCTGGCGATCTCGACGTTGTTGTCCAGCAGCCGCTGGTGCAGCTCCTGCAACTCGTGCATGCCGCCGTTCACGACCAGCGCGACGTGCCCCAGGCCCACATTCCCGCGCGTGTGCTCCCCGTTCACGCTGAACAGCCCGATGTCGTGGTGCTGGGTGCCGAACGACATGAACGCCGCTCCCTCCGTACGCCGGACCGTCTCCATGCCGAGCGCGTCGCGGTAGAACGCCTCCGCCGCTTCGACATCGGTAACGCGCAGGACCACGTGGCCGACTCTTCCTATCCTCGCCATGTCACCCTCCTCTGCCCCATCACGTTTCTCTCAGTGTAAACCCGGCTGTCCAGCGGCGCGCCCCTTGACCGCAAGGCGGGGCGCTCGTACCTTTCCCGCGTCCATACGGAGGAAGGAGAAAGGCGCAATGACCACCGCAGAGAAGTTGCAGTTGGAGGTATCCGTCGGCTACGCCTCGATGACCTACGAGATCGTGCGCCCCTTGATGGAAGGGCGCGTGCAGATCGAGGGAGTTGACCTGGTGCCGGTCGAGGAACTGGGTCCCACGCCGACGGGCGACTCCCGGATGAAGACCGGCGATTTCGGCCTGTGCGACCTGAACATGGGCTACTGGCTCGCCGCCATCGACCAGGGCTGGGACATCACCGGTCTGCCCGTCTTCGTGAAGCGCAAGAGCGCGCACTGGTACATGGTCGTCCGGAACGACCGGGGCATCGGCGGGCCGAAGGACCTGGAGGGCAAGCGCATCGCCACGCGCTCGTTCCGCTCCGCCATCGTCACATGGTGCCGGGGGCTGCTCAAGAACCGCCACGGCGTCGACACCTCCACGTTCCGCTGGCTCGTCACCGACGCCGAGGACTACTTCCCCATCTACGACAAGTCCGCGGTCGTGGAGACGGTGCAGGACGGCAAGGTGAGCGTGAAGGACCACCTTCAGCGGCTGCTGGACGGCGAGGTGGACGCCTTCCTCGGCGACATCTCCGACCCCGAGCTGTTCGGGTGGGTGGCCAGCGACTCCCGCATCCGCCGCCTCTTCCCCGATTACATGGAGGAAGACCTCCGCCTCTGGCGGGACGAGAGCATCTTCACGCCCGTGCACATGATGGTGCTGAGCGGCAAGCTCGACCGCGAGGACCCGACGCTCGCGCCGCGCATCTACGACGCGTTCGAGCGATCCAAGGCCGTCGCGTACTTCGACCTGCTGCGCGACCGGGGCAGCTTCTCCGTCATCTACCTGCGCGAGTACGTGGAGGAGCAGTTCAAGAAGTGGGGCGACCCGTTCGTGTACGGCATCGAGGCGAACCGCCGGATGCTGGACTGGTACATCGACATCAGCCACGAGCAGGGCATCATGGCGAAGCGCTACGGGTTCGACGAGGTCTTCTCGAAGAACATCCTCGACACCTAGGCAGGAACGCTCTGCCATCCGCTCGTTGCCCGGCACGGCTCGCACGCTCTACCATGGTCCTGTACACCGGTGAGCGTGCGGTCCGTCCGCTGAGGGCGAGGCGCTGCCACTCCCGCGTGGTACCGAATGAGACCAAATGAGACCGTTTTTCGATAGCGCCTCTTCTGACAGCCCACAGTCACGCCTGCGCCTGCGCGCCAAACCGCTCCCAGGGCCACATTCTGCGCGCTCGATTCGGCTCGTCGGCGTCCCATTCCTTGCTTTGCTCGGCGCAGCGGCGCTCATCCTGCTGACGCCGTCGCCCGCTCCGGCGAACTTTACCGAGGGGCGGATCAGCCTTGGCTCCGGGAACAGCACGCTCACCGTCGCCGTGTTCGCCGATATCGCGGACGCGCAGGACGGCGTTACCTCGGGCGTGGCGACGACCGGCTCGGTCACCGCGGGCGACGCCGCCTACATCGCCAACGGCGCCGACCCCCGCAACACGTTCTCCGGCAGCGACCTGTACGTCTCCAACCAACCGGACGCCTACAACGCCGTGCTCATCACCGCCACCGTCGTGGGCGTTTCCGACGGCGGCTGCGCCGAGGCGACCGTCGCCAATAAGCGCTCCGGAGGGTCCCTGCGCGTCCTGCTCACACCCACGAACGAGGCCCCCGTCGACGGTGCCCGCACCTACCAGGGCATGGTGAATGTTGCCGACTGGGACTCTGAGAACGTCGAGGGCCCTGCCTGCGACGACTACACCGCGGGCACCGGCGCTCTCGCTGCATTGAGGGCCCGCGACGGCGACACGCTCACCGTCACCGCGCAGGGTGTGTCGTCGGCCATCGAACTGGTCGTGGACGGCGAGGGGCCCGAGTTCCGCGTTTTCAGCCCCCAGCCGGACAGCTACCTCCCGTCGGTCGTCGTCCGGTTCTCGTTCGACGTACGGGACGACGGGGCCGGCCTGCGGCACGACGGCGAGTTCGAGACTTCCCCCGACGGCGACCCGCGTCCGGTCAATGCGGACGGCGACCAGCTCACCGCGAACGAGCCGCGTTCCACGCCGGACGGAGGGGCGGCCGACATCCACGTCTACCTGAGCCGGGAAGGCGGCGAAGCAGCCGACATCACGCCCTACGGATCGAGTACCTGGCGGGTCATCGACGCGGGCACGGCCTACGCTCTCTCCGTCGACGTGAACGTCGGCGGCAGCGGAACGTTCAACCTCGAGTTCGAGGCGACCGACCGCACCGGCAACACCACGCTCGTGGACGCCGCGGACGCCGCCGTTCCTCCTCCAGGCTCCACCCCCACGCCGACCCCGGACAGCGGCACTCCAACCCCGACCCCTATACCGCTTCCCACGCCCGAGCCAACGGCAACGCCGACGCCCGACCCAACGGCGACGCCCACTCCCGCGCCGGAGCCAACGCCCACGCCGGGGCTCAGCCCGGACCTCGCCGCCTGGCTGCAGGCATGGAGGGCGGCGTTGCAGGCCTGGCTGGCCCGGTTGCAGGCGGGGCTCTTCGGGTAACCGCGCGCGCATCGAACCACGCACGCCTAAGCGGGCGGGTTCCGAGTAACTCTCTGGTAGAATGGACAAGCACATGTTCCGAAGTCTCGTATCACGTTTCCTCAACAAGCCCGCCGCGCCCGTGGCGAGCGAGCCATCCGCGCCTCCAGCCGAGCCCGTGAGCGGGCGCAGGCCTCGACGGCGTAAGCCGCCCAGGGAAGCAGGCGTTCCCGAGCAGCCACAGGCTGCACGGCAACCCCGCCGCGCCGCTGCCCTCGCCGACCCGCCGGACGCGCCGTCCGGCAAGCGGCGCCGCAGTCGCGGCGGCAGAGGACGGCGCGGTGAGAATGGCGCGCCGACACCGGAGCAGACTGCGGGCGAGGCCCCGCGCAGCGGGCGCGTCCGTGGACCCGCCCCTTCCCCTCAGGCACCGTCGCCCCGTGAACTGCAGTTCGGCCCCGTGCTCGTCTCCGCACCCGTGAAACGCGCGCTCGACGAGATGCGCTACGAGTCCCCGACTCCCATCCAAGAGCTCGTCATCGACCCGCTCCTGAACGGCGAGGACATCGTTGGACAGGCACAGACCGGCACCGGCAAGACCGCCGGGTTCGGCATCCCTATCGCCGAGCTTGTGGACGCCCGCGAACCGTTCGTGCAGTCCATCGTCCTCGTGCCGACGCGCGAGCTGGCGCGACAGGTCACCGACGAAGTCACGGAACTCTGCCGGTACCGGGGCACGCAGGTCGTGCCCGTCTACGGCGGGGCCCGCATCGGGCCGCAGATCAGCGCGCTGAAGGACGGCGCGCAGGTCGTCGTCGGGACGCCGGGGCGCGTTATCGACCTGCTGGACCGCGGCGTGCTCCACCTGGACAGGGTCCGGCTGGTGGTGCTCGACGAGGCGGACCAGATGCTGGACATCGGCTTCCTGCCGGACGTCCGCCGCATCCTGCGCTCCACGCCGCGCTCGCGGCAGACGGCGCTGTTCACTGCGACCGTCCCCACGATGATCAAGCGGCTCATCTACTCCTATCTCAAGGAGCCGCAGACGTTCCGCGTCGGCGAGGAGTCGGAGCCCGTCGAGCAGGTGACGCAGCGCTACTGCGAGGTCGCCAGCCGCGACAAGCTGACCGCGCTCCTGAAGGTGCTCGAGGAGGACGAGCAGACGCTGGTCTTCCGCCGCACCCAGGACGACGTCGACTGGCTCGTGAAGACGCTGGAGAGGCGCAGGGTGAAAGCAGCGGCCATCCACGGCGGGCTGCCGCAGGGCGAGCGCAACGCGGTCATGCAGCAGTTCCGCAGCGGCGCGCTCAAACTGCTCGTTTCCACCAACCTCACCTCGCGCGGCATCGACGTACCGACCGTCGCGAACGTCATCAACTACGACATCCCGGAGAGCGTCGAGGAGTACGTCCACCGCATCGGGCGCACGGCGCGGATGGGACGCGAGGGAGCCGCTCTTACGTTCGTAAGCGAGTGGGACCTCGATTTCTTTGACGCCATCAAGGCGCACGTGGGCGACGACCTCCAGCCGCTCGAACTGGGGCTGTACAACCTGCAGGAAACGAGCGCCTAGGTAGCGTCCGATGCGCGCGACAGCGTTCCTCTCACGCACGTTAAGACAGGACCCGAGCGAAGCGGAGACAGTCAGCCACCGGCTCATGCTCCGCGCCGGCATGATGCTGCAGGCCGCAGCCGGGGTTTACTCCTACCTGCCCCTGGCGCTGTGTTCCATCCGGAAGATCGAAAGGATCGTCCGGGAGGAGATGAACGCAGCGGGAGGGCAGGAAGTGCTCATGCCCACCCTCCAGCCCATCGAAACATGGGAGCAGTCGGGCCGCGCAGCCGCGTTCGGCGGCAACCTCTTCCGGCTATTCGACCGCCGCGAACGCGAGATGGTGCTGGCGCCGACACACGAGGAGGTCGTCACGGCGATAGCGGGCGTGCACGTCGAGTCTTACAGGGACCTGCCGCTCACCATCTACCAGATACAGACCAAGTTCCGGGACGAGCCGCGCCCCCGCGCGGGGCTGCTCCGCGGGCGTGAGTTCGTCATGAAAGACGCTTACTCCTTCGACACCGATCAGGAGGGGCTGGACGTCACCTATCAGCGGATGCGTGTGGCCTACCGCAACATCTTCCGCCGCTGCGGACTGCCGACCATCGAGGTCGAAGCGGACAGCGGCGCCATCGGTGGCAAGGACTCCCACGAGTTCATCATGCCGGCGCCCAGCGGCGAGGACGTCATCCTCTACTGCGAGGAGTCCGGTTACGCCGCGAACGTGGAACGCGCAACGTCGATCATCAACCCCGCCCCGGAGGACGACCCGCTCCCCTTGGAGCTCGTGGACACGCCCGGCATCACCTCCATCGCCGACCTGGCGGTATTCCTAGGCATCGCGGAGGCGCAGACGCTCAAGGCCGTCTTCTACCAGGCTGACGACGAGACGGTGCTCGTGACGATACGCGGCGACATCGAGGTCAACGAGGTGAAGCTGAAGAACCACCTCCATTGCATAGACCTCAGGCTCGCCAACGCGGATGAAGTAGCGGCGGCCGGGCTCACGCCCGGTTCGACCTCACCCATCGGCCTATCGGGTATCCGGCGCATCGCGGATAACTCCGTCTTCCAGGGCAGCAACTTCGCCGCGGGGGCGAACCAGCCGGACAAGCACTACCAGAACGTCAACCACCCGCGCGACTTCGAGGTGGACGAGGTCGTGGACATCGCGACCGCCCGCGAGGGCGACGGCAGCCCGGACGGCCGGGGGATGCTCAAAGCGGTGCGCGGCATCGAAGTGGGCCACGTCTTCAAACTCGGCACGTTCTTCTCCACGACGCTCGGGGTCGGGTACTTGGACGAGAACGGCACGCTCAACCCGCCGGTCATGGGCTGCTACGGCATCGGCGTCACGCGGGTCCTCGCCGCCGCCATCGAACAGAACCACGACGACAAGGGCATCATCTTCCCGGCGCCCATCGCGCCGTTCCAGGCGCACCTGCTAGCACTGAACGCCTCCGACCCTGACGTGGTCGCTGCGGCCGACGCGCTGTACGACGAGCTCACCTCGGCCGGCTGCGAGGTCCTCTACGACGACCGCCTCGAATCGGCTGGCGTGAAGTTCAACGACGCCGACCTCCTCGGCCTGCCCGTCCGCATCGTGGTCAGCCCGCGCAACCTCAAGCAGGGCGTCGTCGAGATCAAGCGCCGCCGCGCAGACGAGGCTACGCAGGTCGCCGCGGACGGGGTCGTGGCAACGGTACGCGACCTGCTCGCGCTCGACGAACTGTAGCTCCTTCAGCCCGTATCAGCCTCTGCAAGCGCTCTCGTGTCAGTCCGCGCCGCTCCCCGATTGAGCGGCTCCCGCGTACGCCGTATACTGATGCGGGGAGGGACGGCATGAGTACGAACGGCATTGACAACGGCAAAGAGACCGGCACGTTCCTGGTGAAGGCGGGCCTCGCCCAGATGCTCAAGGGCGGCGTCATCATGGATGTCGTCACGGCAGAGCAGGCGAAGATAGCCGAGGACGCAGGCGCATGCTCCGTTATGGCGCTGGAGCGCGTCCCGGCCGACATCCGCGCGGACGGCGGCGTTGCCCGCATGTCCGACCCCGCGATGATCGAAGCGATCATGAAGGCCGTGACCATACCGGTCATGGCGAAGGTGCGCATCGGTCACTTCGTCGAGGCGAAGATACTCGAGGCCATCGGCATCGACTATATCGATGAGTCCGAGGTGCTGACGCCCGCTGACGAGGAGCACCACGTCTGGAAGCACGACTTCAAGGTGCCGTTCGTCTGCGGCTGCCGTGACCTCGGCGAGGCGCTGCGCCGCATCGGCGAGGGCGCCGCGATGATCCGCACGAAGGGCGAGGCCGGTACCGGCGACGTGGTCGAGGCCGTCCGCCACATGCGGACCGTGATGAAGCAGATACGCCGCGTGCAGCTCATGGGTGACGACGAACTGACCGCCTACGCGAAGGAGATCGGCGCGTCGCTCAACCTGCTGCGCGAGACGAAGCAGCTCGGACGACTGCCGGTGGTGAACTTCGCCGCAGGCGGCGTTGCCACTCCCGCCGATGCCGCGTTGATGATGCACCTGGGCGCGGACGGCGTATTCGTTGGCTCAGGCATCTTCAAGTCCGGCGACCCGTCGGAGCGTGGCAAGGCCATCGTGAAGGCTGTCACGCACTACGACGACCCGGAGGCCGTCGCGGAAGCCTCCAAGGGCCTCGGTGAGCCGATGGTGGGCATCAGCGCCCGCTCGCTCGCGCCCGGCCAGGAGCTCGCGACCAGGGGCTGGTAAGCCGAACACCAGGGTGAGGTGACCGCAACGGCGACCATCGGCGTACTCGCGCTCCAAGGCGATTTCCAGGAGCACTGCACTGCGCTCCATGGTCTGGACGTGCCCGCCGCCGAGGTACGCAGAGCGGACCAACTCGACGCGATAGACGCGCTCATCATCCCCGGCGGGGAGAGCACGTCCATGGCGAAGTTGATGGACGCCTACGAGATGCGCGCTCCCCTGCAGGCGTTCTCCGAGAGCGGACGCCCGGTATGGGGCACCTGCGCCGGGCTCATCCTCCTGGCCTCCCGCCTGGCAGAGGACCGCCCCGAACCGCTCGGCCTCATGGACATGGTCGTGCGGCGGAACGGGTTCGGCAGACAGGTGGACTCGTTCGAAACGGAACTGGACATCTCCGGTGTGCAGGGCGGCCCCGTGCACGCGGTATTCATCCGCGCTCCGCTCATCCTGGAAACAGGGTCCGGAGTGCAGACACTGGCATCCTTAGAGGACGGCACCGCCGTCGTCGTGCGGCAGGGGCATCTCCTGGCTTCCGCCTTCCACCCGGAGTTAACAGGAGATGCTCGCATGCATCGCTACTTCCTGAACATGCTCCCGGTGGGGGCGGTGCGGTGATCCGCCGGTTCCGAATGACAGATGCGCCATGCCAGCTGTTGCAGGGACGCCTCAACAGCAGGGACCTCGTGCACACGCGGGCGTCCATAGGACAGGGGACCCGCAAGCTCACCAGGGCGGGCGCCGCTTGTTACAGCATGTCCAACGGCCCGGGGAGAAAGGTTTTCGGCGCCTTCGAGAACGGCTGGCTGGAATCACTCGTCGTCGTGCAGACGCGAATGGACGCCACCGCTTGGGAAGTCACCGGTTTCTTCGCTTCTCCAAAGGGGTATCCACTAGCCGACGAGCTGCTGCTCGCAGCAGCAGCGGCAGTAGGCGAATCAGGGGGTGAACGCCTGTTCCTGCGGTGCGCGGCTGAAGGCGCGGCGTGCGGGCCCGCACAGCGCGCCGGGTTCCACCTCGCCTTCTCGGAGGAGCTGTTCACGGGGACGCTGCGGGCCACCAGGCGCACGCCCATGCACTTCCGCCCGATGAAGGCCGGCGACACGCACGACGCATTCAGGCTGCACATGGCCACTGCCCCCGTGGCCGCAAGACCGGCGATCGGCCTGACCATCAGGGAATGGACTGCTTCCCGGGAGTCGTCACAAGGAAGGACCAGGGAGTACGTGTGCGATACTGACCACGGGTTCAGCGCGTGGGTACGCTTGGACCTCGAAAGCGATCACATAACGGCGGAGGCCATACTGCACCCTGACGTCCCTGCTCTCGCCCCGATGTTGGTGGAAGGCGTCGCCCGGCTCGTTGGGCGAGAGTCTCCGGCCCGCTGGATCGTCCCCACGTACCAGCCCTACATCGCCCGGGCACTCGCAGACCACGGTTGGCAGTCGAACAGCACTTACGAAGTCTCGATGAAACCTGTTGCACGGCACGTCCGCCAACCGTCCATGACTCCCGTACAGGCATAAGCAACCCCGATGACAACATTCCCGCAGTCAGCACCCGAACCCACGACCGATCAGGAGCGGCAGGACCTCCTGGCAGTGCTCCCTCCATCGGTCCGCAGGGCCGTCGAAGAGCAGCCGGACCCGCAGGACCTGCTCGAGGTCGTGCTCGATCTCGGCAGGCATCCTGAGGCCCGGTTCGCCGACAGGGACGTTCAATTGGGCTGCGCCGACGTGTCCAGGGAGGACCTGGACCACGTTACCGCGCGCGTCGGTGACTTCGGTGACGACAACAGGGCAGGCATCGAGCGCACACTGCACCGCATCTCCGCTATCCGGAACCGGGGCGGAGAGGTCATCGGCCTGACGTGCAGGGTGGGGCGCGCCGTGCAGGGAAGCGCCCGCGTCATCGAGGACCTCGCGCTCTCCGGCAAGAGTATCCTCCTCGTCGGAAGGCCGGGTGTCGGCAAGACCACCATCCTCCGTGAGCTGGCGCGCGTCCTTGCAGACGCCCGGAAGCGCGTCATCATCGTGGACACGTCCAACGAGATCGCGGGAGACGGCGACATCCCCCATCCCGCCATCGGCAAGGCACGGCGGATGCAGGTGGCCACGCCGTCCCGCCAGCACGCAGTCATGATCGAGGCAGTGGAGAACCACATGCCGCAGGTCATCATCGTGGACGAGATGGGAACGGAACTGGAGGCCATAGCAGCGAGGACCATCGCAGAACGAGGCGTGCAACTGGTCGCGACGGCCCACGGCAACACGCTGGAGAACCTGCTGGTCAACCCGACGCTCTCCGACCTCGTCGGGGGCGTGCAGACCGTGACCCTGGGAGACGAGGAAGCACGGCGGCGGCGCACCCAGAAGACGATCCTCGAACGCAAGGCTCCACCGACCTTTGACGTGCTCGTCGAGATACAGAGTTGGAACAGCGTCGCCGTCCACGCGGACGTAGCAAAGACGGTGGACGCGGTGCTGCGCGGTCGGAGCGTCACTCCTGAAACGCGTGAACTGGACGAGGCAGGCACGGTGCGCAAGAGCTACCAGCGGGCAGCGGTGCCTCCCGAGTTCGAGGTCGCGCCATTCATCTACAGCCAGGAGCGGGAGTACCGCCCCCGGAGGCAGGAACGAGTGGTCTACGAGCAGGAGTCCGTGCCCGCTCCTCCCACGAAGCCGGCTACCCGCGTCCACCCCTTCGGTGTGAGCCGGGAACGGCTCCAGCAGTCGGCCGGCGGCGCAGGGCTCGCCGTGAAGGTGGCCGACAGCCTCAGCGACGCGGACGTGGTGCTCACGACCAAGGCACACTACCGCAGGCGTGCCAGCGTGCTCGTCGCTGCGGAGGAGCAGGGCGTGCCCGTCTACGTGCTTCGGCGCAACACGCCGGGGCAGATCGTCGGGTTCATCGAGCAGCTCAGCGAGACGGACGACAACAGTGAGACCCGTCACAGCGGAGCGGCCGAGGCGGAGGAGGGCGTGCAACGCATCCTCTCCGGCGAGACCAGCACCATAGAGTTGCGCCCGCAGTCCTCGTTCGTCCGGCGCATCCAGCACCGCATCGCGGAGCAGGCGCAGCTGCGCTCCCACAGCGTGGGACGTGAGCCCCGGCGGCGCGTCACCATCCGCCGCTCGCAGTAGCAGAGCGCACCCGTGCTATCATCCGCCTTCCTCAGGAGACTCGTTTGAGCGGCTTGTTCATATCGTTCGAGGGTGGCGAAGGCTCCGGCAAGACCACCCAGTCCGACCTGCTCGTGGCACGCCTGGAAGGGGAAGGGCGCCGCGTCGTGCGCCTGCACGAGCCCGGCGGAACCCCGCTCGGCGAATACATCCGCAACTGGGTGAAAGCGCAGAGCGCTCCGCTCACGCCGCAGGCCGAACTGCTCCTGTTTGCGGCGTCCCGCGCTGAGCTCGTTCAACGCGTCATCCGCCCCGAGCTGGACCAGGGCGCAATCGTCATCGCCGACCGCTATGCGGACTCGACGACCGTCTACCAGGGCAACGCCCGCGGACTCCCGATGGATACCGTGGAAGCGGCCAATGCTATAGCAACCGCAGGCGTCTGGCCCGACGCGACGTTCCTGCTCGACACGCCGCCGGACACCGGCCTGCGCCGTGTGCGGGTGCAGACGTCGTTCGACGTGGAGGGGAAGGTGGAGCCCATCCCCCGCGCGGAAGATTCCGGCAAGCGGCGCTTCGAGGAGCTCGGCGCGCCATTCCACCGGAAGGTGCGCGACGGCTACCTGCAACTGGCAAAAGCCCAGCCCGAACGGTGGGTGGTGCTCGACGCCAGGGAGGCCGTCGAGACCGTCCGTGCGCGGGTGTGGGAACGGGTGCAGGGACTGCTGGCCCGGTGAGCGATCGTGCTTGACAGGCGAGAGGGCCGTCGTCTAGTCTAGTCAGGTTCCCTCTCGTGAGGGATCGGTGGGAAGGCACCTTAACAAGTGAATAGTGGAAGGAAAGCGCCGCGTGCCCCATCGGGGTACGCACCCTGTCAAGGAAAAAGCGGGTCTCTGAGAGACCCGAAAACTTGATTGAGAGTTTGATCCTGGCTCAGGACGAACGCTGGCGGCGCGCCTAATGCATGCAAGTCGAACGAGCGGACCCCTTCGGGGGCGAGCTAGTGGCAGACGGCTGAGTAACGCGTAAGCAATCTACCCACTGGCGGGGGACAACCCGGAGAAATCCGAGCTAATACCGCATGTGGTTGCCTGCCGATAGCGGGTAATCAAAGGCTTCGGCCACCAGTGGATGGGCTTGCGTCCCATCAGGTAGTTGGTGAGGTAACGGCCCACCAAGCCTACGACGGGTAGCCGGTGTGAGAGCACGACCGGCCAGAGGGGGACTGAGACACGGCCCCCACTCCTACGGGAGGCAGCAGCAGGGAATCTTGCGCAATGGGCGAAAGCCTGACGCAGCGACGCCGCGTGAGGGAAGAAGGCCTGCGGGTCGTAAACCTCTTTTCTCGGGGAAGATAGTGACGGTACCCGAGGAATAAGCCTCGGCTAACTACGTGCCAGCAGCCGCGGTAATACGTAGGAGGCTAGCGTTGTCCGGATTCATTGGGCGTAAAGGGAGCGCAGGTGGCTGAGTTCGTCCGTGGTGCAATCTCCAGGCTCAACTTGGAGAGGTCTGCGGATACTGCTCGGCTTGAGGACGGTAGAGGAGCACGGAATTCCTGGTGTAGTGGTGAAATGCGTAGATATCAGGAGGAACACCCGTGGCGAAAGCGGTGCTCTGGGCCGATCCTGACACTCAGGCTCGAAAGCGTGGGGAGCAAACCGGATTAGATACCCGGGTAGTCCACGCCCTAAACGATGAGTGCTGGGTATGGGGGGTATCGACCCCCTCCGTGCCGAAGCTCACGCGTTAAGCACTCCGCCTGGGGACTACGGCCGCAAGGCTAAAACTCAAAGGAATTGACGGGGGCCCGCACAAGCAGCGGAGCGTGTGGTTTAATTCGATGCAAAGCGAAGAACCTTACCAGGGCTTGACATGTCGGTAGTACCCTGGCCGAAAGGCCGGGGGACCCTTCGGGGAGCCGTCACAGATGCTGCATGGCTGTCGTCAGCTCGTGCCGTGAGGTGTTGGGTTAAGTCCCGCAACGAGCGCAACCCTCGTCGCTAGTTACACTCTCTAGCGAGACTGCCTCGTAATTCGAGGAGGAAGGTGGGGATGACGTCAAGTCATCATGGCTCTTACGCCCTGGGCGACACACACGCTACAATGGGTAGGACAACGGGCAGCCACACTGCGAAGTGGAGCTAATCCCTTAAACCTACCCCCAGTTGGGATTGCAGGCTGCAACTCGCCTGCATGAACGTGGAGTTGCTAGTAACCGCAGATCAGCCATCCTGCGGTGAATACGTTCCCGGGCCTTGTACACACCGCCCGTCAAGTCATGGAAGCCGGTAACGCTTGAAGTCGCACAGCCAACCGTAAGGAGGCCTGCGCCTAGGGCGGGACTGGTGACTGGGACTAAGTCGTAACAAGGTAGCTGTACCGGAAGGTGCGGCTGGATCACCTCCTTTCTAGGGAGTCCCTCTATTGGGAACCCCAGGTCGGTCCGCTCGGAGAGACCGGCCCGCGCCGGACGATCGGTTGAGCTTCTGCTCCTTCGTCGCGGCAACGGCGGCCTCATTCCCTCCCAGCGAGGGTCCGGCGGCAACCAAGTCTTTCCTTCCACTATTCACGGGTTAAGGCGCCTAGAACAGAGAGACCAGCCCCGTGGCTGGTCTCTCTCATTCTCCCGCGCTATACTCGCCCGCGCGTGGGCCACTAGCTCAGTCGGTTAGAGCGCAGTCCTGATAAGACTGAGGTCCCTGGTTCGATTCCAGGGTGGCCCACCACCCATTCCCAAACTCATATTGCCCTGATGCCCTTCTGCGGCAAGGAAGTAGCGACGCACGGAGTCGACAAGGCCGCGCTCGGTGAGGCGCTCCAGCTCGCGTAGTTGACCATTCGGTCAGCTCTCCAACGGGTAAGGCCGGAGTTGCACCTTGGGATCCGGTGCGACCTTCACCACCCGGGTGACGGTGACTCCAAAAAGGAACTGCAGCCACGCTACGAGTTGATCATGCACGGCCTCAAAGGTCTCTCCGGTGAATTCCTTACCAGTGTCCGTCCGTATGGCATGCTTGTCGGTATCTACGCGCGCATAGCGCGCCGTCGAGTAGGTCTCCAGGAAAACCGCGTCCGGGCTGTGGACCAGCGTCACCACGTAGCCCTCGATGGGCTGCCTGTTCAGTGACTCCATCGGGTATGGACCCTGGTACTCCAGCGTCGCCTCAACTCTCTTCCCCATCAGTATCCTCCTCTTCCCACTCGGTACAAGCAGACCCCTTCCATTGTTGTTTGCGGGCATGCTCCTACACGACTTCTTACCACCGTATGTGTAACCAAGGTGCGATGATTGGGATGAACTTGTATGACCTTTTGTAACCATCCGCGGGGAACCGGCACAGTCACCCCCGTAGACGCCCATTCACTCCGCATCAGCAGGCCCTCCCGGGGTGATGAGTTGGAACCGACCGGGTGAAAGTCCCGCTTGGCCCACCAGACGCTTCCCCTGCCTCACTCGGCAGCCCTCCTGGCCCACCCCGCGATGTGCCGCGCCCATGCTGTTGTCCACGATGTATCCTCCTGTACCGACACTCCTTCAGAGGGAGGACCCCTTGGAACTGACCCTGCTCGGCACAGGCACGCCGCAGCCCAGCCCGCAGCGCGCAGGGCCCAGCAATCACCTGCGCATCGGCGGGGAGTCTGTCCTCGTAGATACCGGCAGCGGCTGCGTGCGGCGCATGGTGGAGGTGGGAGAAGACACTACAGACCTGGACTACATATTCCTCACGCACATGCACTCGGACCACACCATCGACCTGGCCCACGTGCTCATCACCGGCTGGATCCGCTACCGGAAGCGCCCGTTCACCGTTATCGGCCCGGCGCGGACGCGGAACTTCGTCGAGCGGCTCGTCCACGCCTTCGAGGAGGACATCCACATCCGACGCCTCCATGACCGGGTGGGTGAGGACGTCATGAACGTGCGCGTCGTCGAGGTAACCGACGGCGACCACTTCGAAGGCAACGGCTGGCGCGCCACCGCGGTTGAGGTCGAGCACGGCTACGTGAAGCCCGCACTGGGGTTCGTATTCGAGGAGGACAGGAGCAAACTGGTCATTTCCGGCGACACGGCGGTGAGCGAGGCCATCATCGAGGCATCCTCAACGTCCGACCTCCTGGTGCATGAGTTGATGGACACCCAGCCGCACCGTGGCGGCCCCGCGCCCGACGGACGCGACTACCACGAGGTCGACCGGGAGAACCTCACGGAGTTCAGGCGGCGCATCGCCAACTCGCACACGTGCCCGCATGGACTGGCAGAGGTCGCCGCCAGGTCCGGCGTCCCGCACGTCGTCGCCACGCACATGAGCAACCTGGACGAACCGTGGTCGCGAGAGATCATCTGCGCCGACTACGGGAACACGCTGACCTTCGGCGAAGACCTGATGCGTTTCACGCTGTAGCGGCATCCGGTGGTTCCACCATCCCCATGACGTAGAATCCGGCCCATGATCATCGACGTCCACGGCCACTACACGACGGCCCCGCCCCAGTTGCGTGCATGGCGCGCCCGCCAGATCGAGAGCGCCGGACGTCCGTTCACCGAGCCGCTGTCCATCAGCGACGACGAGATACGCGAGACCATCGAGAACGGCCAACTCAGGCTGCAGCAGGAGCGTGGGACGGATGTTGCCCTCTTCTCCCCGACCGCCGGAGGAATGGCGCATCACTTCGGCGACGCACGAACGAGCCTGCAGTGGACCCGCACTGTGAACGACCTCGTCCATCGCGTCTGCACGATGTTCCCTGACAACTTCATCGGGGTGTGTCAGCTTCCGCAGTCCCCGGGCGTATCGCCGTCGGAGTGCATCGCCGAGCTCGACCGCTGCGTCAACGAGCTGGGGTTCGTCGGGTGCAATCTCAACCCCGACCCGACCGACGGGTACTGGACGGACCCGCCGATGACCGACCGCTGGTGGTACGGGCTCTACGAGCGGATGGTCGAGCTGGAAGTCCCTGCGATGGTCCACGTCAGCATGTCGTGCAACCCGAACTTCCACGGGACGGGCGCCCACTACCTGAACGGTGACACGACTGCCTTCATGCAATTCCTCACGTCGGACCTGTTCGTGGACTTCCCCACTCTCCGGTTCGTCCTTCCCCACGGCGGAGGGGCCGTCCCGTTCCACTGGGGCCGGTACCGGGGCATCGCCCAGGACATGGGTCGCCCGCCGCTGGAGGAGTTGCTTCTCGGCAACCTGTACTTCGACACGTGCGTCTACCACCAGGAGGGCATCGACTTCCTCGTGCGTGTGATGGGCGCGCCCAACGTCATCTTCGCATCCGAGATGATCGGGGCGGTACGCGGCGTCGACCAACGGACGGGTCGCTACTTCGACGACACGAAGCCGTACGTCGACGCCGTACCCGGCATCACCGAAGCCGAGAAGCGCCGGATATTCCAAGACAACGCGCTGGAGGCGTATCCCCGCCTACGGAGGAGGCTGGGCAACGCCGTCGACTGAAGCGCGTCTCCCCGTGCGGAAGAGCGCTACCAGCGCAGCGAGGGTAGACAGCCCGCCGAAGACGAGGAACACCGTTCGCGCGGCGGCTGTCACCGTCTCCGCATTCGCGCCGTCCAGTCCCGGCCTGCCGAGACCCGAAGTGAAGATCGCCTCGGAGGCCGCGACACCCGTGATCAGCCCGATGTAGCGGATCGTCGGTATCAAGGCGGAGACAGTCCCCACACGGTCCCGCGGAGCGGCGCCCATGATGACGCTCTGGTTCGGCGCCTGGAAGAACGAACCGCCGACGCCGCCCAATACCAGGATGCCCACGATGAACGGGAGCGGCGTATGCGGGCCCAGACCCGTCAACAGGAAGAGCGCAGCTGCTCCAATGCCCAGACCGAGCGTCGTCGGGAACCTTGGGCCGATCCTGTCGGAAAGACGTCCCGTGAACGGCGGAAGCAATATGAAAATCGCGGGGTGCGCTAGCATGACGAGACCGGCTGCCGCAGGCGGCAGCCCACGCGCGAAGAGGAGGTAGAACGGCATCGCGAAGGTTATGGCCATCATCGAAACGCCGGCCATCAGCATCAGTCCGCTCGCGATGGAGAGCGTCACGTCCCTGAACATCCGCACGTCAACGACGGGGCTCTCGGTCCGCACAGACCGGAGTACGAACGCAGCCATGGCGACTGCGCTCAGCGGAAACACGAGTAGCACCAAAGGGGACGTCCACCCTTCGGCGGAGCCGCGATTGAGCCCCACCGCGAGCAGCACCAGCGCCGCGAACAGCAGCGCCGCACCGGTGAAGTCGGTCCGCCTGTCGGCGGTCGCCCTCATATTCCGGAGGTAGACCATGGCAAGGGCGAACCCCGCGAATGCGAACGGCGCCCGTACCCAGAAGATGGCGCGCCAGCCCAGCGTGTCGAGGAGTACTCCGCCGAGGGCCGGGCCCGACATGAGCCCGAAACCCGCGACCGACGCCATCAGCCCCAACGCCTTCCCTCGCTCGTTCGGAGGAAAGGCGTTCGATACCAGCCCCAGAGCGACGGAGACCATCATCGCAGCGCCCGCGCCCTGGACCGCCCGCAGGACGATCAACGTCAGGATGTTGGGCGCGGCGGCAGCGCTCGTCAGGCCGACCGCGTAGATGAACACCCCGGCGGCGAACACGGTCTTGTTCCCGAACTGGTCTCCGAGGCGGCCCATCGGCAATGCCAGGCCCAGCACGATGAGCTGGTATGACAGGGCGATCCAGACGACGGTGGATGTGGACGCGTCGAATACCTGTGTGAAGGAGGGGAGCGCGATCGCGACTATCGAGAAGTCGGAAGTGCCGAGGAGCGTGCTCGTCGCCGACACGGCGAACACCACCCACTTCGAACCGGCGATCCCGCGTCTGGCGTCCGCTGCTATCGGCTTCTCCCTCTACGGTGGCAGGTCACTGACTGCCCAAATCATACTCCCACCCTCCCGGCGCCACGCTTCGGCACTCTTCCCCATCGAGCGGTGTAATATGCCCGCAGCGTCACAGGCGAACGCCTGTCCCGTTCAGGAGCGGCATGCAGGCAACCATCAAGGGCATCCTTCACCGCTACGGCGTAGCCCTGCAATACCGGGACTTCCGGTGGATATGGCTCGGCAGCCTTGGCGGACAGTCTGCCTACTGGGCCCTCATCGTCGCCCGCGGCATATTCGTATTCGACGAGACCGGGGACTCAGCGCTCGTAGGGGTGACGACGTTCGTTGCGATGGCTCCCCGCTTCCTGTTCCCGCCACTGGCGGGCTACCTGGCAGACCGGTTCGAGCGCAGGAGCGTCCTCGCTGCGGCCTACGGCTTTCAGTTCTCACACGCTGTCGTACTGACCGCGCTCGCCTTGGCGGGCCTGCTGGAGGTCTGGCACGTCGTGGTGCTGGCTGCCCTCAACGGCAGCTTCCGGACCTTCCAGATGACGGCGACGCAAACGCTCATCCCGAACGTCGTGCCCCGGGAGCACTGGCTCAACGCCATCGCCATGAACCAGGTATCGCTCCAGGGGTCACGCCTGGTTGGGCCGGGGCTCATCGTCCCTGCGCTGCTCCTGTTGGACGTGAGCATCGCGTTCCTCGTGAGCACCACCTTCTACATCGTCGGCATCGCCGCCATCCTCGCCATACGGACACGGTCAACCGGTGAGTTGACCAGGGGGTCGCAGATCGGAGCGAGCCTCCAGGCGGCGCTGCGCTACGCCTGGTCGGACCGGCAACTCAGAGCGCTCTTCATCCTGATTGCACTGCATTGTTCGATCACGATGTCGTTCGAATCGATGCTGCCGGCCCTGGCCCAGGACCTCCACGGCGACACCAAAGCCACCGGCTACCTCATGATGGGCGTTGGCGCGGGTGCGCTCGTGGGTATAGTCGGCATCGCTGGCGTGCGGAGCGCCGTCGGCCGCGGGAGGCTGCTCCTGATAACCGGCGCCGTCAGCGGGGCCTCCATGCTGACGCTGGCCGCATCGTCCAATACTGCGATGGCGCTGCTCGGCACTGCGGCGATGGGGGGCTCTCAAGCAGCGTTCATGGCGCTCGGCGGCGCGATGGTGCAGTCCCTTGCTCCAGACGGCATGCGCGGCAGGATCACCGGGCTGAATCAGATCAACATCGGTGGAACGATGGCCCTGATGAACCTCGTAAACGCCTTCGCAGCCGACCGGTTCGGCGCTCCGAATGTGCTGCTGGTGCTCGGGGTGGGGTTCAGCGTCATCACGGCGGCGAGCCTGGCCTATGGCACCCTGCGAGGCATCTACCGGGGCGAGATCGACATGCCCGACCGGGAGAAGGAGGAGGACAGCGGTCGCCGCCGCTAGCCGGAAGCTCCTTCTTCCCTCTCCCGCCTACTCGATGGGGCTGAGCGCTATCCCTCCCACGTCCGGCTGGCCGAGTGGGTTCATCTGGAAGCCCTGTACACGGGGATGGACCAGCACGTGGTCCTTGAAGTGGAACAGGGGGAAGAGGCCCGCCTCATCGATCAGCAGCTGCTCCGCGTTCCTGTACATCGCCATCCGGGTATCGGGATGCCACTCGGTGCGTGCGCTCTCAATGAGCGTGTCGTAGTGGTCGTTCACGAATCTGCCTTCGAGCGGCTGTGTGTGCAACAGCAGGTCAAGGAAGTTCTCCGGGTCCGGATAGTCTGCAACCCAGCCGCTGTGCCACACGTTCCCCACGACGTTCTCCAGCGAGTAGTAGTAGACGTCCGACTCGTGCAGCTCCACCTGCACTTCAACGCCCAACTCCTCCTGCCACGCCGCGACGATGAACTGGACCTGCTCCGTGGGCTCGCCGTTAACATCGACGGCGCTGAACACGACTTCCGGGAAGTCGTCGGCGTACTTCGACTCGGCGAGCAGCCGACGCGCCTCTTCCGGATCGTAGGGGATACCCCGCAGCGACTCCGAATAGCCCGGCATACCCGGCGGCAGGAGCCCCTTCGCTATCTGCACGTTCCCATCGTAGACCACGTCGCTCAGCCGCTCACGGTCGAGCGCCATGAGGAACGCCCGCCGCACCCTCGAGTCGTCGAACGGGGGCTTCGTTCCATCGACACCGAGGTAGACGGTTATGAGCTGGTCGAACTCGCTGAGCTGGCCGCTCAACCCTTCGTTCTCTCGCACGAAATCGAGCGACCCAGTGCCCACGGGTATGGCATCCCACGCGTCCGAGAGGTACATCGCCAGCCCACCGACACCGGGCAACGCGGCCAGGGGTGAGACCACGTACTCCAGCGCCGCCGGGCTGTGATAATCATCGAAGCGCTGAAGGACAACGACCTCTTCCCTTTCCCACCGGGCCAACCGGTAAGGACCTGAACCATTGATCTCGTCGCTCATCCACCAGTCGAAACCGAGCGGCTCGACGGTGCGGCGGTCAACGATCGCGCCGGACGGGTACGTCAGCTTGGCAAGGAAGTACTCCTTGGGCTCGTCTATCGTGATGCGGATAGTGAGGTCGTCCACGACCTCCACGCCGGAAACCTCATCCGTTTCCCCGTTGAGCTTCTCCGTAACTCCCACGATATCGCCCAGGTAGAGGGGCGCCGTCTCGCTGTTGAGCGCAGCGTCTGCGGCGCGCTCGATGGAGTATTTGAAGTCTTCAGCGGTGATGGGGGTTCCGTCGTGGAACGTTATGTCGTCGCGCAGGGTGAAGGTATAGACCAGACCCGTCACGTCGACTCTCACGTCCTCGGCGAGGTCGGGTTCGATGCTGAAGTCGCTCGATATCCGGACAAGGCCGCTGAACAGGCTCGTCACGAAGAAGTGTGAGGTCGTCTCGCTGGCGATGGCCGGGTCGAGCGTCGTCGGCTCTCCGAGCGGCATGGTGAATGCACTGTCACGGGGCACGCCGTAGGGCTCAGGAGGGAAACTCCTGAAGCTCGCCAGCATGGTGTCTATCGTCTCCTCCTGCCGCTCAACCTCAGCCAGCGGTGCTATGACCACCAACAGGTAGAGCAACCCGCCGCGCTGCGTCACCTGCATACGCCGCACGTCAGTACCGCCTTCCACTTCGTAGAGGATGTCTGCGCGCTCGGCCGTTGTGCCGTCCTCCAGCGTCACGGCGCCGGTGCGCTCCACCCGCGGGTTCCCTTCCTCCGGTGTGAGGAACGGGATGATGGTCTCGATCTGTTCGCTCAGCGACCCCGCGGATGCCTGCTCGGAGAGCAGTAACATGCGCGACACCCCTTCCCCGTCCTGAATGACCAACCATGCGCCCTCTCCGCCGGTCGGTGTTATCGACCACTGTGCGGGGTAGTAGAGCGATATCCCCAACTCCTGACTCACGAATGGGACGAACCCTTCAGGCACCGGGTCGGGGGTGGGAGTTGGCGTTGCCGTCGGTTCCGAAGTTGCTGTGGGAGACGGGGTCGGCGTGGGTACTGGCGTTGCGGTCGGCTCAGGTTCTCCCGAGCAGGCGGTTGCTATCGCGACAAGCAGCAGCAGAGCAGGCGCAAGGACACGTTTCATCAAGGAGGTTTCTCCAAGGGCAATCTCGATGCGATCTCTCGAATCGCGGGGTGCACCCACAATTCTACCCTATCCCACAGCCCGCCTGAAGCGGGAGTTGGCCTCGGCCTTACTCCCCTTCCACGCTGGAGAGGAGGTAGGCGCGCATGAATCCCTCCAGCTCACCATCGAGGACGAGGTCGGGGTTCGTGGACTCGTAGCCGGTGCGGTGGTCCTTGACCATCTTGTACGGATGGAGCACGTAGCTCCTGATCTGGCTTCCCCACCCCGCGGAGACGTGCTCGCCCTTGAGCGCCGCCCGCTCCTCCGCGCGTCTCCGCATCTCCACCTCCATCAAGCGCGCGCGGAGGATCTTCATCGCCACTTCGCGGTTCTGGAGCTGTGAGCGCTCGTTCTGGCAGGAGACGACGATGCCGGACGGGATGTGCCGGATGCGCACGGCTGTGGAGTTCTTCTGCACGTGCTGGCCGCCCGCGCCACTCGCCTTGAAGACGTCCATCTCGAGGTCATCCGGGTTAATCTGCACGGACACGCTGTCTTCCGCCTCCGGCAACACCTCCACGAGCGCGAACGACGTATGCCGGGCATGCGCAGCATCGAATGGGGACAGACGCACGAGCCGGTGCACGCCCCGTTCCGCCTTGGCATAGCCGTAGGCGTACTCTCCGGCCAACTCGAGGGTGACGCTCTTCACTCCCGCTTCTTCGCCCGTAGAGAGATCGAGCACCTGCGCCTTGAATCCGCTCTGAGCCGCCCAACGGGTGTACATGCGCAGCAGCATCTCGGTCCAGTCCTGGGCGTCGGTGCCGCCCTCCCGGGCGTGGATAGCCAGAATGGCGCTTCGTTCGTCGTACTCACCGGAGAGCACCAGCAGCAGCTCGCGCTGCTCGGCCTCGGCGAAGATGGCGGCGCTCTCCTCCGTGAGCTCGTCTGTCAGCGAGGCGTCGTCAGCCTCTATGGCCATGCTCAGCAGTTCGATGGTGGAGCGCACGCGGGACTCGAAACCGCGCCACCCGTCGATGGCGGCGCGCAGGCGCGCGAGGCGCTGCATGACGGCCTGCGCGTTTTCGGGATCGTCCCAGAGATCCGGAGCGGCTGCCTGCTCCTCTAATCGCTCGGCTTCCGTTTCCTGGCCGGCGAGGTCAAAGCCGCACCATGATGCCGGCTATGTGCCCGGCAAGATCGGTGAGGCGCTGTCGCAGTTCTTCCATGGCAGGTCTGCTCCCTCTCGCAAGCCAACGGTTCGCCCGTCATTCTATCACCGGCGCTCCCGGGCAGAGGTCTCCCTCGATGGACGAGGCACGGCGGCCTGTGCTACGCTCGCTGCACGGCCGGGGTGTGGCGCAGTCCGGAAGCGCACCTGCATGGGGTGCAGGGGGCCGTTGGTTCAAATCCAATCACCCCGACCATCTTCAACCCACTATCCGGAGCAACACATGTCTACATCCGGCAGCGGCAAGCCTCCCTGGGTGCTGGAGCATCTCGAACGCTATCTGGCGACCGACGGCCAAGACGGCCATATGTGGCGAGGCACTCCCACGCTGTTGCTCACAACGACAGGCCGGAAGTCCGGCAAGGCCATCACGACGCCGCTCATCTACGGCGAACATGGAGGCAACTGCATCGTCGTCGCTTCGCGCGGCGGCGCGCCGGACCACCCCCAGTGGTACTACAACCTCACCGCGAACCCGACCGTCCGCGTGCAGGTGGCCGCTGACAGGTTCAACGCCAGCGCCCGCACCGCGGGTCCCGATGAGAAGCCCGCGCTATGGAAGCTCATGGCCGGCATCTACCCGCCGTACGACGAGTACCAGGCGAAGACCGAGCGGGAGATCCCTGTCGTCATACTGGAACGCGCCGGGTAGCCAGCCCAACGACAACAGGCTATATGAGGAGAGGCCGGCATGCGATGTGCCGGCCTCTCTTGTTCGGTGTTGCCCTGGTTGGTACTGATGGGTATATGCGGTCAGGCCGCGGCTGCGAGCGGCGCTGTCTGCATCCGGCGAAGCGCACGGTGTACCGTGCGCACGCTGATGCCGAACCGAGTCGCCACTTCGAAGACGTGCAGGTTCTCGTACTGGTACGCCCAGGCTATCTCCTCGTCCCGTTCGCGCAGCTTGTACGCCTGGTACCAGGCGGGGTCGTCGAACCTGCAACGCGGCAAGGGACACTCGAGGCAGGACATCGATGCCTCGCAGCCGGTGTCCGCGTAGCGCATCTGCTCCGGCAGTCCGTCCACGGCCGGTTCATCACGCCTGCGCCTTGACTTCGTGTAGATGCTCATCTCTTCTCCTCCTTCCGGTCATTCCGCTTCATAACGGCTGTCCATGCGTTCTCGGATCGTTCGTCCAGGCAACACGCTTCAGGATGCGATAGCGATGGGGAACGACATCTGCTGTTCTCCCGCCTGCTCCGCATCCTCACTCGCAAGCATCGAAACACCCTCCAGGAACCCTTCGTCCTGTCCTTCTACTGCGATAGCGAAGCCACGTCCCTCGCCGAGACGCAGCACCGCCCATTCCATCTCGCGCCGCAGCGCCCTGTACTCCGGAGAACCGTCCGGCGCGTAAAGGGCCAGTCTCCCGGTGAGCGCAGCCGCGACGACAGCAGACGATTCACGCTCCCGCTGCCGCGCCGTATCCGGGAACCAACGCACCCAGTCCGGCTTGGACCCGCTCTCCAACAGGCCTCTCATGGCGTCAACGTCCCCGGGAGTACGCGTCCTGACGACTATCCCTTCACAGGGCCAGGTCTTCTCAGTGAACCGCTTGATGCCCACAGCCAGCGCTTCGAGGTCAGAGGCCTCCAACCACTTGTGGTCGAGCACTCTCGGGCCGCCCGCGGCGCGCGATGCGACCGTGACCACTGCCGTCGCTGGAGGATCGACGTCCCCGGCCACGCGAGTCACCACGACGGACGCCGTGAGCCTGTCGGCCACTCCGAGCCGGCGAGGCCCACCGGTCCCGAACAGGGTGCGCAACCGTTCGCGCGGGAACGCCGGGGTGTGGGGGGTAACAGGACGAAGCTCATACCCCGTCACAAAATCCGGGTGTGCTGCGCCAAGCCGCTCCCGTTCGGCCTCAACCCGCTCCGCGTAGCCGGCCAGTTCAGCTTCGGCGCACTCCAGGGGAACACGGAAGTGCCTGCGGGGTGCCCCCGCGTCGGCCGCCTCCTTGTTGGCGAGCTTCATCCGCTCGAAGGCGGTATCTCCATTCCACGGACGCCCGTAGAGGACGAGCGTTGCGCCGGATGCGTCCGCCATCTCCCGCAGTCGAGCCATCTCGGCGGCGGAGAGAAGATGGGCGTCTATCGCCTGTACCAGTTCGAATCGTTCATCGATGCGCGCGAGGTCCTCGGGCGCCGCATACCGCACCTGCGCGCGTCCGAGACGTACGCAAGCGCGATCGTCCGCCCAGAGCCCCTTCAACGAACCCATCTGCAGGTGGCTCACGAGCCGTGCCTTCACGTCCGACTGTCCACCCGGGACGACCCGAAGCAGCGCCCCGCCAGTGTTCACGTTCACGCTCATCACCAGCATCTCCAACTGTGAGGCCAGTTCGTTAACCCCTGCTCCAAGCGGCATCTCTACGGTGAACGCTGAACCTCGCTGCTGTAACAGGTCCGTTGTGACCGCTGTGGCTATCTCCTGCTGATATCTCGTTGGCGTCTTCATCTCACTACTCCTGGCAGAACGTATGTACTACGCTGCGGGCATATTAGAACTATTGTTCTCGCACTGTCAACAGGATTTAGAACGCATGTTCCGCATTTCTGGGTCGCCTGCCGCACGGTTGCCGCGCAGCCGCACAAGGGCGTAGGTTGTCGCGAGCGAAACCGAGGAGCGCATCATGGGCTGGACGATCCATCATCCGAACGGACTGCTCTACCACGACCCCGGACAGGCGTACCAGGGCTACACACTCGTCTCGATGTCGGGGGGCAGGGACGCCTTCCTCATCGACATGGAGGGGCGCGTCTGCCATCGCTGGCACCGGGAAGAGGGCATCTCGTACGGGTTCCTGCTGGACAACGGCAACCTGCTGAGCAGGACACGTGCGAGCGGTGGGTTCATACCTCCTTCCGACCTTCCGACCGGCATCCTGGAATTGGACTGGGACGGCAACCTCGTCTGGCAGTACTGGGACCCCTTCGTGCACCACGACTTCGAACGGCTGGCGAACGGGAACACGCTCATGGTGCTGTACGACCTCATGCCCCAGGACGCGGCGCGCCGGGTGCGCGGGGGACGGGGAAGCGTCGAGGAGCCGATGTACGGCGAACTGGTGCGCGAGGTGGACCCGGCAGGGGTGACCTTGCGGGAGTGGAGCATGTGGGAGGCGCTCGATCCCGAGCAGGATGCCATCTGCCCTCTGGAAGAACGGCACCAGTGGCTGCACCAGAACGCCCTGAACCTGACGCGGGACGGTGACCTGCTGGTCAGCTTCCGGCAGATCGATACGGTGGGGGTCGTCAGTCGGGAGACGGGCCGGTTCACATGGAAGTGGGGGCCGGGTGAGATCTCACACCAGCATCACCCTACCTTCCTCCCGAATGGACGCGTCCTCCTGTTCGACAACGGGCCGCATCGCGGCGGCGCAACGTATTCGCGCGTCGTCGAGGTCGACCCGGAGAGCGGGCGCATCGCGTGGGAGTACACGGGCTCTCCGCTCATCTCGTTCTACAGCTACCACATCAGCGGGGCTGAGCGGCAGCCGAACGGCAACACGCTGGTCTGCGAGGGCGCGCCGGGGCGGCTGTTCGAGGTGACGCCGGACGGCGAGGTCGTGTGGGAGTACGTGAACCCGCACCATATACCGGATGGCGCACCGACGGGCTCCGGCGGCCCGAACTCGGTGTTCCGCGCGCACCGCTACGCGCCCGACCACCCTGCACTCGCAGGGAAGGACCTCACGCCGCTCGACTAGTACGCGGCCGCGCCGGGCACGAAGAGCGGCAGGCGTTCATAGCGACCTCCGAGCACGGCGTCCGACGGCGCGCCCAGCCAGCCCTCCAGCATCGAAGCGTACACCTGCCGGAAATCCGTCGTGAACCGAAGGTTATTCTTGTCGAGCGCAGCGAGGCTGGGCCGTTCGCCGTAGAAGCCGCCCGCCACCGGCGTGCCCGCCACGAACATCGGCCCGGCGGAGCCGTGGTCCGTGCCGTCGCTCGCATTTCCTGTCACCCTCCTTCCGAATTCCGACCAGGTCATCATGACAACGTCGTTCCCGTGGCCATGCGCCTGCAGGTCCCGGTAGAACGCGAGCATGGCGTCCGCCGTCTCGGCAAGCAGGCTTGCGTGCATGTCCTCCTGCGCGGCGTGCGTATCGAACCCGCCGATACGCACGTGTCCCACGCGGAGACCGAGGTCCGCGTCTATCGCCTCGGCGACGAGCCGGAGCCCTTGCGCGAGAGCCGATTCCCCGTAGTCAACCGCAGGCTCGTATCGCGCGTGCGCGCGCTGTACGGCGGCCGAACTGCGCTGCGCTGCCTGCAGCGTGTTGTCGAGCAGCGCGCCGAAGCGCGCCGCACCCGGCATCGACGCATACAGGCTGAGGAGCGCTTCCACCCGCGCCTGGCGGTTCCATGCGTTCCGGGGATCGTCCTGCAACTTGTACGCGTCCACGTTCTCCACGAGCGGCACCGCGACGTCCGGCGTGACCATCGCCCGGGGCATCCGTTTGTCCGCAACCAGCGCGACGAATGCGTCTTCCTGCCCCGCGGCGATACCCTCCAGGTACTTCCCGAGCCAGCCCTGATAGTCCTTCCTGCCGGTCTGCGCCGTCTGCCAGATATCCATCGATTCGAAGTGAGAGAAGCTCTGGTCCGGGTAGCCGACACCCTCCACGATTGCGAGTATCCCCTCGTCCCACAACTCCTTGAACGCGGTCAGGCTGGGATGGAGACCCGCCTGCCCGTCGATGGGGAGCACGATGTCCTGGGGGATGGCGAGACTCCCGCGCAGCTGGTAGTACCTGCTGTCGTTGGCGGGGACGACGGTGTTCAGGCCGTCGTTCCCGCCAGCCATCTGCACGATGACGAGCGTCCGATTGCCCATGGGTGCTGCCGCGGACTGCCGTTCGTGGATGGCCGCAGCGACGGCCCGGCTGAAGACAGCAGGCATGGCCGCCGCCGCGGGGACAGCCACCATGCTCGTTTTCAGGAACTGACGCCGGTTGATCAACATCGCATCCGCCTCAAACCACCTGGAAGTCCGGCGACGCCAGCATGAGATAGACGACGTTCCTGATCTTCTGATCGAGGGACACGGCGGTGCCACCCATGTTGCCGAGGAACGCGGTCAGCAAGTCGCGATCAGCACCACTGAGACGCCCACCGAGGAGCAGGTCG
Organism: Dehalococcoidia bacterium; assembly: GCA_965220225.1. GTDB lineage: Bacteria > Chloroflexota > Dehalococcoidia > Lucifugimonadales > Australimonadaceae > Bin16. The sequence continues at coordinate 707,254 of OZ244813.1, forward strand.
TCAAAGAAATCGACGAGTTCGGCGCACGTGCCCCTGTCGTATCCATCGACGAGGCTCTGCGGGGCGAACCACAGCCTGTCGGCGCGCGCCTCCGCGAGCGCGGCGGCCATATTGATGCGCTGCAGGAGCGCCGAGCTGTTGATCCAGGTAGCGCCTCCCGGCCACCCGGCGACGTTGGGCGGCATGAAGAGCACCTGGCCCATCTGTTCGATGGGCTTATCGAGTGGCTTGAAGTCGGTCTCGATTCCGAGCGCGCGTACGGCGCCCACCGCGAGTTCAACTGGCGATTTCACGAGCGCGGCCCTCGCACGAACGCTGTAGAACTCGTCGGACTCGAGCATCGCGCGAACGACGGGACGTATCTCGGTGTCGTTCGCCCTGAAGACTGACGCGAGGCGTTCGATCACCTCGGGTTCCGGGTCCGGGTAGGCGAAGAACGTCCAGAGCCGTGTGCAGATGTACTCGGCGGCCGCGGGCTGCCCCATGATGATGTCGACGATGTCGTCCCCATCGAAGTTGCCGGTGCGGCCCAGGAACGTCTTGAGCCCGGTGTCGTGCTGCTTCTCGTTGAGGTAGAAGCCCGTCCTGCGCCTGAACTGCCAGCCGGTGAAGGCGCGAGCAGACTCGCGGACGTCTTCCTCAGTGTATTGGCCGACGCCCAGCGAGAAGAGTTCCATCAGTTCGCGGGAGTAGTTCTCGTTCGGGGCGGCCTTCTTGTTGGAGCGGCTGTCCAGATAGATCATCATCGCCGGGTCGCGGGAGACAGCCTTCAGCAGCTCGTCGTACCGTCCCATCCCCTTCTCGCGGAAGAGGTTGTTCTGGTCGATCATGTACGGCCCCCTGCCCACGATCTTGAACGAGCTGGTCAGGATGCCGTGCCAGAAGAGCGTCATCTTCTCCTGCAGCGGACGGATGGTGTACGCCATGCGCTGCAGCCACCACCGCTGGAGCTGGTTGAGGCTCTGCTCCAGGTCCAGCTCCTGTGTGGACAACCGCTCCTCAAGTGTGCTGTCGTCGACGCGGTCGTAGTCGACCAAGTGATCGATCGTCGCCTGGAGGCCCATCTCCCTGAATCGCGCCAGCTCGCCGGGCGACGCGCCGAACCCGGCGCGCCAGAGCAGGTGGCTGACCCGCGCCGCTTCGTCGAGCGGTGTGTCCCCGTCCCCGAGTATGCCGGGGACCTGTGAGAACGGCCCGGAGCCGGAGCCTTCGAAGGGAGTGGGATCGGGGAACGGCTCAACGCTGGTCCGAGGTGCGGTCTGTCCTGTGGCGGCGATGAAGACCGGCGCGGTCGCGGCGGTCAGGCCGAGCAGCGCGGCGCGCGCCATGAACTGGCGTCTGTCCATGCCGGCGGCAAGGACAGAATCATCGTGTTCCCTTGTCAGCGGTTCATCGTTCATGCGTGACCCTCGCCGCTAGCCGTCCATCGCAGGCGGAGGTCAGGCCATGGAGGCACGATACCAAATCCCGCCGCTCATTCGTCAAGAAAACCGTTCCTCCCATCAGCGCAGGGCAATCACATGGTGGAGGAGGCCGTTAACTTCTTGAGGGTCGCATACTGTCGCATCTCGTCCTATCCACTCGTGGGCGTGACCACCAATCTGCGACTCCGTTGCGACTATCTGCGACTGTAGCGCATCTTTCTGCGTCTTCCGTGCGACGGGTATGCAACGGTGCACCCAGGGGAGGCGGTGGCCTTCAGCCGTATCGCAACTAACAGGGTACGCAGGCAGTCTCGCCCGTACAACGGGCAGATGTCACAATTCAGATAGCAAGGGTGGACAGGATGCACGAGACAGCAGGGACGCCCGAGAGATGCTTCGACTTCGCTGCGCTCCGCTCAGCATGACAGGGGGGCACGTCGTGTGCGCTGCCCTGCCCATCGCACGTGCTGCCCGCACGCTCTGGATCCCTGCCGGTGCAGGGATGACGAAGCACTCAGCAGGAGAGGGCGATAAGGAGGCTGTTGCGGGTCTCGGCGCTCATGGGATGGATGAGCTCGCGGCGATCGAGGTGGGTGCGGAGCGCGCCCTCCAGGAAGGCGAGCACGCCCTCGTGCAGGCTGCGGTTTGCGGCGGCGCGCACCTCGGGCTGGAAGGGGTACGCCTTCCGCTTCATGGGATCGAGCTTGTCGGCGACGAAGACCACCTGCCCCACGGGAGGGAGGTCCGGGTGGGCGGTGGTGTGCCAGTGCACGCCCTCCAGAACCTCCGGGTCGCGTATCGCGCCGTCCTCACGGAGCCACGCCGCACCAACCGGCCCGTGAAGCAGGATGGGGGCCGCGCGTTCGACAGCGTTGACCGGGATGCCGAGGCGTTCCGCCTCCTCGATGAGCATCCGTCCGGGGATGTGACGGGCGACGTCGTGCGCGGCGGCGGTGAGGTCGGCGGTCGCGGGGTCGAGGGCATGGGCGGCGGCGAGTTCGCGCGCTATACCTCGCACGCGCTCAACGTGTGCGCGCAGGCCGTCCGGCAGGGCGTCGAGGCGCGTTGTGAGCGTCTGGGGGAGGTCAGTGGTCATGGCTCAGCCCATGGAGCCGAGGCGTCGTCCGGCGAGGATGTGGAGGTGGAAGTGGGGGACCTCCTGGCCTGAGTCCGGCCCCTGGTTGGCGACGAGGCGGTAGCCACCGTCAGCGATCCCGAGTTCTCGGGCTATGCGGGGCGCCGCTTCCAAACAGCGGGCGGCAGCGGCGACGAGGGCCGGGTCCGCATCCGAGAGGGCTTCGACGTGCTCATACGGAATGACAAGGACGTGCGTGGGGGCCTTCGGGCTGATGTCGCGGATCGCGAATACCGTGCCGTCGTCGTAGATCTTTTCAGCGGGGATGTCGCCCTGGGCGATCTTGCAGAAGATGCAGTTAGGGTCAACCATGGTGCATTCGCCTCAGACGTCCCGTACCACCCCCACCGTGTGCTCTGGCGGCCACTCTGGGTCCCCGCCTCCGCGGGATGACGGGGTATGGGGCTAGTCGCCGACGGCGAGGCAGGTGACGGTGCGGACGATACCGCCGATGGTGTGGACGCTGCCGGTGACCGTGTCGCCGACAGAACTGAGGTCGTCTGCCTGGACGACGCAGATGACGTCGTAGGGCCCGGTGACGACGTCGACGGACGTAACGCCGTCGACCTGGTGAAGGGCGCTGACGACGTCCTTGGTCTTGCCGACGGTGGTCTCGATGAGCACGAATGCTTTGGTAGCGGCCATGTATGTCTCCTTGTGAGCGTAGGCGCCGCACGGAACGGCGGGAGGATGATAGCAGTTGGGCGGCGCCCCGCAAGGCGAAAGGGGAAGATCAGACCTCTGTCGCCACTCCGTTCATCACCGCGCCGAACTCTTCCGCGAGCCGTTCGCCGATGGGGTGCGGCGCCTCGGCGGCGCTGAAGACGCCGGGGAGGTGGTAGAAGACGTTCCGCGCCATGTGCTTCGTGTTGATGAAGTACACGGGCTTGTCAAGCGCAAGCGCCATGCCGACCTCCACCAGCGAAGCGGCGTAGAGCAGATCCGGGTCTACGTTGACGAAGAGCAGGGCGTCGGCGTCCCTCACTCCCTCCATGTCGTCGATGGCCTCGGCACGTCCGCCGACGGCCTTGGCCATCGTCCAGTCGTGGGTGATCTCGTGCCCTGCTGCCTCGATGCAGCTCTGCGCCAGGCGCACGCGCTCCTTGTCTTCGAACTTTCCGGCAACGTAGAACTTCATCCAGCCTCCGTGGGGCATAACGCGAGCGCGAGTAACGCGCCCGTTCATTCTATTCGGTGGACAGGGTGCCCGGGGAAGGGGCGTGTGGCACGAATCCAACCCTCAGGCGGAAGCCAGTTTGGCGAGCAGGGCGAGCGTGCGCTCGCGGGAGGCCGCAGTGTCCGGTCCCGCAGCGACGATAGAGACGATGATCTCGCTCGCGCCGAAGTCGAACAGCTCGGCGATACGCTCTGTGACGCGCTCTTCGCTACCGGACAGGACGACGCTTTCGATCATGCCGTCGCTCCAGCCTTCCGTTTCACCGGCTTCCGGGTAGCCTGCCTCAGCGAACATAGCCTGGTAGAAGGGCATGCGCGGGTAGTTGGCAAGCTGTTCGCGAGCGGCGGCGCGGACCTCCTCAGGATCGTCGTGCACGCTCACCGGCGCATGGACGATGAGGGGCGGGCACACCCTGCCCGCGCGCTCGGCGCCCCGTTGCAGCGCGGGAAGTGCGACGTCGCGCAGGTAAACGCCGGGCGACACCCAGCTGATCGCGCCGTCGGCGGCTTCACCGCAGAGCTCGTACGACTTCGGGCGCAGCGCGGACGCCATCACCGGCACGTCCGGCACCGGCGCGGGAAGACTCACGTTCGCGCGGTAGATGCTGCCCTCGAACTCGACCGCGCCGGTGTGCAGCAGCGTGCGCGTGATGGTGAGGTACTCGCGGAGCGCAGTCAGCGGCGTACGGTAGTCCGCCCCGAAGACCGTGGTCATGGGGCGGATGTGGCTGGGGCCGATGCCGAACCGGAAGCGGTTGCCGGAGAGCTGCGCCGCGACCTGCACCTGCTGCGCCGCGGCAACAGGGTGCCGTCCCCACGTCGGCACGATGCAGGTGCCGAGCAGGATGCGCTCGGTGCGCGCTCCGGCGGCGGCCATGAGCGTGATGCCGTCCAGGCTCGCGCCGCCGACGGTGAGCCATGCGGCGTCGATGCCCCGCTCTTCGCTGTCCTCGATGCGTGCGAGCACCGTGTTGCTGTCGCCGCCCATGACGGCAAGGCCGATGGTTCCTGCGCCCATGCGGAGTTCCTCCGTTTCAAATCAGGTGTTGTGTCCGAGAGTGTACCCGCTACGCGCGGACTATGAGGAGCGCCGGAGGAGCCTGCGCCAGGCTATGGAAGCCACCAGCAGTGCCACGGCGACGAGCACGATGGCTCCGCCGCCCGGGATGTCCTGGTAGAACGCGAGCGTCAACCCGGTGACGGCGCTGATGATGCCCACGATCGATGCAACGATGAAGGCGGTGCGCAGGCTGTTCGTGACGCCCTGACCGACGAGGACGGGGATGACGATGAGCGCGCCGACGAGCAGGACGCCCATGATCCTCATGGCGAGGGTGATAGTGGCGGCGGCGAGCACTGCCAGCCCGAAGTTTACCCAGTCCACCTTGATGCCCGAGACGCGGGCGAGCGAGTCGTCGAAAGAGGTCTGCGCGAGTTCGGTGAAGAACGCCGTAACGCCGATGATGACGAAGACTGCCAGTCCGGCAAGGAGCCAGAGGTCCAGCTCGGTGATGGTGAGGATGGAGCCGAAGAGGAAGCCGAGCAGGTCCACGTTGAAGCCCTGCGCGGCGCTGATGACGACCACTGCCGCGGCGAGCGAGGAATAGAGCGCGACCGCGAGGACGGCGTCGCCGGGGAGCCTGCCGCGTGAGCGCAACACTTCCATGACAACGGCAGCGATGGTGACGGCGACGAACGTGGTGAGCGTCGGGAAAACGTTCACCGCGAATCCGACGGCAACGCCGAACAGGGCGACGTGTGCGAGCGTGTCGGAGAGCAGCGAGAAGCGGCGCAGCACGAGGAACGTACCGAGCACGGGCGCGAGGCCGCCGATCAGAACGCCCCCTATGAGGGCGCGCACCATGAAGTCGTACTGCAATATGGCCGGCATGGCATCAACTGTGCGCGTGGGGCGTGAGTTGGTCGAACTCGTCGTAGCGGACGGCGTCCTCGCCGTGCGCATGGTGGTCGTGATGCTGGCCGTGGTGCAGCACTTCGACCGGGAAGCCGTAGAGCCGCCCGAGGTCATCCTCGGTCAATTCATGGGGCGGGCAGTGGCAGAGGAGCGTGCAGTTGATGCACGCCACGGTGCAGGCCTCGCGCATCACCGCGCCGACGTCGTGGGAGATGATGAGGATGGTGACGCCACTCTCGCGGAGTTCGCGGAGCAGTGTGTAGACCTCCTCCCCTCCCTGGACGTCCACTCCGGCGATGGGCTCGTCCATCACGAGCAGGTCCGGCTTGCGGATGAGGGCGCGGGCGATGAGGGCGCGCTGCTGCTGGCCGGTGGAGAGTTCGCCGATGCGCCGGCGCTTGTAGTCCTCCATGTCGACCATCTTCAGCACGCCGTCCACGTCCACGCCGTTCCCCCTGCGCCAGAAATCGAACGGCGAGAAGCCGGTGTACCGCCCGTGCGCGACAACCTCGCCCACCGTGATGGGGAACATGGCGTGGACGCCCGCCGCCACCTGCGGGACGTAGCCGATACGATGCCAGTCCTTGAACTGCTCGATCTCGGTGCCGAAGATACGCACGCTCCCGTTGTCCGGCTTGATGAGTCCGAGGATGACCTTGATGAGCGTGCTCTTGCCGCTGCCGTTGGGCCCGACGATGGCCGTGAAGTCACCGCGCTCGATACGCAGCGTTACGCCGTGCACCGCAGGAGCGCCCGCATAGGTGTAGGAAACGTCTTCCAGTTGCACTGCCGGCGTATCGTCCATGTCCCTTCACTCCTTCAGTCTGACAGTAGGGGGCGCGCCGGGGAGGACATCGGCGCGCCTCCTCGGAGAGGCCAGTCTCGTTACGAGCACTCCAGCGCGGCGCGCAGACTGTTCAGGTTGTCGCGCATCAGGCCGAAGTAGTCCCCGTGCTCATCCAACTCAGCCTGGGTGATGCCGTCCATCGGGTGGATCGTGTAGATGCTTGCCCCGGTCTCGGCAGCGAGCACCTGCTCGTACGCACCGGCAAGCACAGGCTCCACGAGCACGGCTCCCAGGCCCAGGTCGGCGATGCGGTCGGCGATGCTTGCGAGGCGCTGCGGTGACGGTTCCGCATCAGGAGAGAGACCGGCCACCGGCACCTGTTCCAGATCGTAGGCGAGTGCGAGATAGCCGTATGCGGCGTGCGACGTGACGAACTCGCGGTGGACGCACGAGCTGAGGCCCGCCTCGAACTCTGCGTGCAGCGTCCGGAGCTCGGAGGAGAGTGTGGCGAGGTTCGCCCGGTAGACGTCAGCACCCTCGGGGTCCGCCTCGATCAGCGCCTCGGCGATGCGCTCCGCCTGGGTGATGGCAAGCAGCGGGTCGAGCCAGAAGTGAGGGTCGAACTCCCCATGGGCGTGCCCTTCCTCATCCTCGTGGCCGTGCTCGTCCTCGTCTTCGTGGCCGTGCTCGTCCTCATCTTCGTGCCTGTCCTCGTCCTCATCTTCGTGCCCATCCTCATCCTCGTGCCCGTCCTCATCCCCGTCTTCGTGGCCGTGCTCGTCCTCATCTTCGTGCCTGTCCTCGTCCTCATCTTCGTGCCCATCCTCATCCTCGTGCCCGTCCTCATCCCCGTCTTCGTGGCCGTGCTCGTCCTCATCTTCGTGCCCGTCCTCGTCCTCATCTTCGTGCCCGTGCTCATCCTCGTCTTCGTGGCCGTGCTCGTCCTCGCCTTCCACGAACGGCATTGCCGTCTGGGCATCCGCGGCCTCGACCACGATGACCGAGACATCGCTGCCGAGGGAATCGAGCGCGCGGTCCAGCCAAGGCTCCATTTCGAGGCCATTCATGGCGACGATATCGGCTCTCGCGATCGTGAGGAGGTCGCGCGCCGTGAGCTCGAACGTATGCCCTTCTGCGCCGGGCGGCACGAGGCTCACGACTTCCACGCGATCGCCGCCGACGCGCTCGGCGAAGTACTGCATCGGGTAGATGCTCGCGACCACGCTCAGCGGTTCGAACGCAGCGACCGGTGCGTCTGTGGGTGGAGCACTGACAGGCGTGTTCGTGGGCTCTGGGTCGTCCGAGCAAGCGACCATCGCCAGGGCCAGAACTCCGACGATGAACAGCAACAACAACCTAGCGAGATTAAGTCTCATCTATAAGCCTCCGGTAATGTTCTCACGGGGTTTCAATGTGCATGCACGTGGGTACCGTGCATGTGGATGTCCGTGCCGCCCTGGCCGGTCTCACGGCAGGCGCTGCAACGGTGGTATAGCTCAAGTCGATGGCCGACGAGTTCGCTCCCCACGTGGTCCTTCATGGCCCGGAGCATGCGCTCGACCGAAGGGTGGCGGAACTCGTCGATGCGTCCGCAGGTGACGCAGACGAGGTGATGGTGGTGGTGCGCGTCGTCAAGGGAGTAACGCGGGGAACCGTCCGGCATTGCAGTCTTGCAGAGAATGCCGACCTCTACGAGCAATCGAAGCGTCCGGTAGATGGTCGCACGCCCCAGGCTCGGCAACCCGGCGACGATCTCCTCGGCACTGAATGCGTCGGTCTTCTGGGCGAGCATGGCGGCCAGTTCGCGGCGCGGCCAGGTCATGCGGCTGCCGTGCTCCTCGAGCGCTGCGAGGATGTTGGACTCGGCCTGCGTTGCCGTAGCCGATTTCGTGCTGATCGTCGTCATTGGGTAGAAGGGTAGCGGGCTTCGGCGTCCATTGTCAATACTTTGTATCAGTACAGCGCCGTATCTGATACGTCGCTCCCCAGGCCCTTGCCGCCGGAGCCGCGCCCCGGCCCGCGGGCGAAGTGCCTAGAAGTCCTGACGGCCCTCGAAGGCGCGAGTGAGGGTGAGGTCGTCGGCATACTCGAGGTCGCCGCCAACGGGAAGGCCCCGCGCGAGGCGGGTAACGCGTGGGCCCAGCGGTCGCAACAGCTGATGGAGGTACATCGCCGTGGCCTCGCCCTCGACCGTGGGGTTCGTGGCGATGATGACCTCGCTCACCGGCTCTTCGCCGATACGGCGGAGGAGTTCGCGGATGCGGAGGTCGTCCGGTCCAACGTTGGCCATGGGGTCTATGAGGCCGTGGAGGACGTGGTAGAGGCCGCGGAAGACGCCCGTGCGTTCCAGCGCGAGCACGTCGAGCGGCTCCTGGACGACGCACACGCGCGTCTGGTCGCGGGCCGGATCGGCACAGATGGGGCACACGTCAGGCTCGGTGATGTTCTGGCAACGCGAGCAGAAACCCAGCGAGTCCTTCACCGCACTGATGGCGTCGGCAAGCTGGCGCGCTTCGCGCTCCGGCATGCGGATGAGGTAGTAGGCGAGGCGCTGCGCGCTCTTGGGGCCGATGCCGGGCAGTTTGTGGAGCTGTTCGATGAGCCGGCCGACAGCAGGCGCGAGCGCAGGGCTGCCGCCGTAGCCGCCCTGCGGCGACGAGGTCATGCGCTACATCCCCGGTATCTTCAGGCCGCCGGTCAGTGCACCGAGCCGCTCCGCCGCGAGCGCCTGGGACTTCGCAAGCGCCTCGTTCACGGCAGCAAGCACCATGTCCTGCAGAAGCTCGACGTCGTCCGGGTCCACAGCGGCGGGATCGATGGTGACGGACTCGATGGTCTGCTTGCCGCTGGCGACGACCTTGACGGCTCCTCCACCGGCGGATGCTTCCACGGTCTCTGCTTCCAGCTCTTCCTGGGCCTTCAGGAGGCGCGCCTGGAGCTGCTGGGCCTGTCTCATCATGTTCCTATTCATCGTTCCATTCCTTGGGCGGTTCGTTGGGGTCATCGGGCGACACGGGTGCGATAGCAGGTTCAGGTTCCGCGACGTGCGTTGCACCGTTCGGGACAGCGTCGGAAGCCGGGGGCGGCCCAACAGGAGCGCCATCGGCATATGGCGCCGGGTCAGGAGCAGGCGGCGTTTCACCGGCATCGGAGATCGGGTCCGGCGAAGGCGCAGCTGGCGTATCGTCCACATACGGTGTAGGGGCAGGAGCCGGCGCGGGCGGCGGTGCTTCGTTCACGACCTGCCCACCATAGCCGACGGCGGCGCGGATGAGGTGGCCTCCTCCCGCCTCGCCGGAGCGTTCGCCGTTGGAACGCTGTTCACCCGTGTCCACGACCACGGTGAGCGGCTGGCCGAGCGCCTCCTGCAACCGGCGTTCCACTTCCATCCGGCAGCGAGGGTCTTCCAGTTCTCCCATCAGCCGCTCGCTGTTCGACTGGTGCGGGAACGTAACGATGAGGTCGGAGCCCCGTATCTCCCTGTGTCCCGAACTGCGGAGCAGCGCGGCGACATCGAACTTGCGCTTGGGCACACCGGTGAGCGATCTGAGGATGCTGGGCCACTGCGCAGCGAGCCGCTGATCGATAGGCGCTGAGGGGTCGAGCGGAGGAACGGGAGCGGCAGGAGGCGGCGGAGTCCGGCGGTAGGTCGGTTCGGGCGCCGCCTGAGCAGGGCGTGGAACGGGAGAAACTGGCGATGGTTGGGGCATCCGGGGAGCAGCCGCCGGTGCAGGGGCCGCGACGGCCGGTGAAGGCGCGGCGGTCTCAGGCGGCAAGCCAAGCTCGACTGCGGCAAGCTCCAGCGGTAGAGGCGAGGGCTGATCGAACCGGAAGGAGACCCGGCCGAACAACCGCAGCGCCCGCATGATCTGCTCCATCGGCACGCTCTCGGCTGCGAAGGTAAGTTGCGACTGCGTGTCCTTCGAGAGGTCGAGCGAGGATGCCGCCCCGCTCTTGATAAGCAGGGCGGCGCGCAGCAGTTCCACCGTCATCCGATGGAGCGGACGGATGTCCACCCCCTCGTCCGCAACACTGTTGATGACTTCAAGCGCCTGCGCCGTGTTGCCGGTGAGCAGGTGCTTCACGAGCGCCAGCGCACTCTCCTCGCCGCTGATGCCCAGGAGTTCTCGCGCCTGCTCCACGCTCACGCGTGAGCCGAACGAGGTCATCAGTTGGTCGAGCAGGTTCGTACCGTCGCGCAGGCTGCCGCCGGACGCTCGGCCGATGAGACGGAGCACCTCCGGCGAGACTTCCGCTCCCTCCTCCTGTGCGATACCCGCCAGCCGGTCGGTCATGTCCTGCATGGCGATGCGGTGGAAGTCGAACCGCTGGCATCGGGAGATGATGGTAGGCGGCAGCCGTTCAGGCTCCGTCGTGGCCAGGACGAACACGCTGTGGGGAGGCGGCTCTTCCAGTGTCTTCAGGAACGCATTGAAGGCGTCGTTCGTGAGAGCGTGCGCCTCGTCGATGATGTAGACCTTGTTCCTGCCGACCGTCGGGGCGAAGCGCACCTTCTCTCGCAGGTCCCGTATCTCGTCTATCCCGCGATTGCTCGCCGCGTCGACCTCGATGAGGTCCATGAAGCTGCCGTTATCGATGGCGCGGCAGTTGTCGCAGGCGCCGCAGGGGTCGCCCACCGTCGGCGGGCGCATCGTGCAGTTGAGCGACTTGGCGAGCACGCGCGCGGTGCTCGTCTTGCCGGTGCCGCGTGGGCCGCAGAACAAGTAGGCGTGTGCCGTGCGGCCGTGCGCGACCGCCTGGGTGAGCGTCTGCGTGATGGGGCCCTGCCCGACGATGTCGGAGAAGCGGGGAGGCCGCCATTTCCTGTAGAGCACTTCCCCGGCCATCAGGACCCTTCCACCCCGTTCCCGGAAGGGAACAGCACGCCCAGCGCCTGTCGTTCTATCGCGCGCATGGCCGCTTCCTCCTCCGGTTCCGCATGGTCGTGCCCCAGCAGGTGCAGGATGCCATGAACGATGAGCAGCGCAGCCTCCTGCTCCACCGGCACATTGTGCTCGCGGGCCTGCCGTTCCGCCATGGGGTAGGACAGTACCACCTCGCCCAGGCTGTGCGGTTCGCCGGGGACCAGGGGGAACCCTTCGCCGGGCGAAGGTCCGGCCGCAGAGAGCGCCGTGTCCTCGATAGGCGCCCCTGATTCGCCGAACGAGAGAACGTCGGTCACCTCGTCGAAGCCGCGGAAGCGCAGGTTCAGATCGTGGAGGGTCTCGTCGTCGGCGACGATGACGCTCGCGCCGGAGCACCCGCCCGGGTCGGCCACCGCGAGCAAGCGCGACGCCACGCGGCGCACCCACGCCGTCGACATGGCTCCTCGATAGGGCGCGAAGACGCGGACATCAACCTGCCGTTTGGGCGAGCGTGCGGGCATAGCTGTTCCGCCTCCCCGGAACCAGCGGATGGTAACAGGGTGATACGTCGCACTGCATTCGGTGAGCGGCAGGAGATAGGGCTCACTCGACCCGCCTGCATGGCACGGGTATGATGCGCATTCCGGCAGCGTGCCGGACGCAATCACACGCGGAGGGGCACCCCATGGAAGGCAACGAGTTGATCGCAGACGGCCTCGGCCGAGTCAACCAGCTGCTGCACCGGGCGCTGCAAGGCGCGTCTGCGGAGACCCTCAACCGGATGCCGAACAGCCATTCGAACTCGATGACCTGGCTTGCGTGGCATCTCACACGCATCCAGGACGACCACTTCGCCAGTCTTGCGGGCGAGCCGCAACTCTGGACGAGCGAGGGCTGGCACGAGCGGTTCGGGATGCCCGCGGACGATTCCATCACCGGCGGTGGGCACACCTTGGAGGAGGCCGCGGCCGTGCAGGTGGACTCGGCGGACGTGCTGCTCGCCTACAACGACGCCGTGTACGAGCGATCGAAGCGCTACCTGGCAGGGGTCACGGCAGCCGACCTTGACCGTGAGTTGAACGAGCCGCAGTACACTCCGCTTCCAACCCTGGGCGTGCGCCTTGTCAGCATCGTCTCGGACAACACGCAGCACGCGGGACAAGCGATGTACCTGCGAGGCTACTTCGACGGGTTCGGATGGCAGCGGCGGTAGCCAGGGCCGGATGGAAGGAAGCTCATGAACGCAGTTGACCTCTACTTCGACGCGATGAACCGGGCGGACGGCTACCTGCGCCGCGCCTTGGAGGGCCTGACCTACGACGAACTCCGCGCCCAGCCCGCAGGCGAAGGCAGCAATCCCATAGGGTGGATCGTCTGGCACATGACGTGGGTGCGTGATTACATCACCGCCGGCGCAACCGGCGGCCCCACACTCTGGGAGACGGACGGCTGGCACGAGCGGTTCGGGATGGAAGCCCGCCCTCCCCGGTTCACGCCGGAGAACGTGCACACCTTCGACCCGAAGGACCCGGAGACGCTCATCGGCTACTTCGAAGCCGTCGCGGAGAGGACAGCAACCATCGTTCGCGGCCTCACGCCGGAAGACCTGGAGCGCCTCCTCCCTCCGGCGGCGCCCGACAGGCCCCCGCAGTCCGTCGGCTCGCGGCTCGGAGCGATACTGAACGACAACATCCAGCACGTCGGCCAGGTGGCGTACTTCCGGGGCGTCTTCCGCGAGCAGGGGTGGTTCTAGGCATGGCCGAGGCTCTTCCGGAAGAGACGAACGTCCCGCAGTTCAGCCTCGAATCTTTCTCGCTCGCGGGACGCACTGCGATCGTGTCCGGCGGCAGCGACGGCATCGGGCGGATGATCGCGCACGGGTTCGCGGACGCCGGCGCGAACGTCGTGATCGCGGCTCGTGGCGTCGAGAAGATCGAGAACGTCGTCGCGGAGATCAAAGCGAAGGGGCACGCCACGCTCGGCGTTCCGACCGATGTGACCGACCCGGACGCCGTCCGCGCGCTCGTCGAACGCGCTATCGGGCATTTCGGCCAGGTGGACATCCTCATGAACGTGGTCGGCGGCTCGCAGGGGCCGACGTTCAAGCGCGGCCCCCTGCTCGAACTGACCAAGCACGACTTCAACGAGGCGTTCAACATCAACGTCACCAGCGCGTTCCTCTGCAGCCAGGCCGTTGTGCCGCACATGCTCGAACGCGGCGGCGGCGTCATCATCAACATGGCGTCTGTCGGCGCGCGGGACTATCGCCTGCCGGAGACCGGCATGAGCGTCTACAACATGACCAAGGCATCGGTGATGCACCTCACGAGGAGCATGGCGAAGGAGTGGGCGCCCACGATACGGGTGAACTGCATCAACGCCGGACACTTCATAACGCCCCGCCGCGCGCGGACGGAGCATCCGGACCGCCGGGCGCGCAGCCTCGCGGAGATCGAGATCGGCCGGTTCGGCAGAGCGGAGGACATCGCCGGAGCGGCGGTCTTCATCGCGTCCGACGCCGGTGCGTTCTTCAACGGCTCCTATCTCGACCTGCACGGCGGCACGTAGCGAAAGACTGAACACCAGGGAGGCTTCATGGACCTGTCGCGTTTCTCCATGGAAGGGCGCACCGTCATCATCACGGGCGGCAGCGGAGGCATCGGACGAGGGTGCGTGCGCGCATTCGCACAGGCTGGGGCGAACGTCGTTGTCGCGTCGGTGCCAGCGGACACCATCCCGCCGGCGGTCGAGGAGGCAGAGTCCCTCGGCGCGCAGGCGCTGGGCGTGACGGTGAACGTCGCGGAGCCCGGTGAGATCGACGCCATGGTCAAGCAGACCCTCGACCGCTTCGGCCGCATCGACGCACTGATCAATGTTGCTGGCGGTTCGTACAGCCGCAATCCGGACATGCCGCAGTACAGCCGCGCGTCGCTGCTGGAGATCAGCGGCGACGACTTCGTCGGCGCCTACGTCGGCAACGTCAAGACCACGTTCCTCGTCTCGAAGGCTGTCGTGCCGCACATGAAGGCGCTGGGCAAGGGCGCCATCGTCAATATCGGCTCGACTTCCGGGTTGGACCGCCACCCGAACGCACCCGACATCGCGGCCTACGGAACGGCGAAGGCTGCGGTCCACAGCCTGACTTTCCACATGGCTCACCAGTGGAAGCCGGAAGTGCGGGTCAACTGCATCGCGCCCGGCACCATCAACACGCCCCGGCCCGAGGGGACGGTGCGCCCGGAGATGGCGACCGCCGCCGAGCGCATCGCGGTCGGCAGGGTGGGCGTCGGCGACGACATCGGCAGCGTCGCACTCTTCCTCTGCTCGGACGCCGCGGGGTTCGTGAACGGCATCGTCGTCCCGGTGCATGGCGGCGAGTAGCCCCGCCAACCCTGCTCGCGCGTCGTAAACTGGCTGCGTGACAGCGCAGGCGTACCACGACGGCCTCAAACGTCCTCCACCCGGAGGACGCCCCCGCGCCTACAAGACGGACGCCCTCGTTCTGCGCGCCTACCGGATGCGCGACGCCGACCGTCTCGTAACGGTGCTGACGCCGTCGCTTGGCAAGCTCAAGCTCACCGTGCGCGGTGCGCGAAGGCTCACGAGCAAGCTTGGCGGGCACCTGGACGTGCTCAATCGCGCGCACCTGGCGATCGCGATCGGGCACACGTTCGACGTCGTCACGGGCGCCGAGTCGGCTGAGTCGTTCTCCGGCGTGAAGGCCGATCTCTCACGCCTCGCGGAGGCGCTCTACCTGATGGAGTTGGCGGACCTGCTGCTGCCGGAGGCCGCTCCGCACCCCGACGCATACCGGCTGCTTCTGGAAGCGATGCGCGCGCTGGAGGCCGGGCGCAACCCCGCCGCGGTGGCGCGTCACACGGAACTCGGACTGCTGCGCGACGCGGGCTTCATGCCGGAGCTGCATTCCTGCGTTATGTGCCGCAAGGAGATCGAGCCGGAACGTCACCGCTACGCCGCCGCGATGGGCGGCGTCGTCTGCGGCGAGTGCCCCGCTCCGTCTACGGCCATGCTGCCGCTCTCCGTGGACTCGCTCAAGGTGCTGCGGCACTTCGCCGAGCGGCACGTGGCCGAGGCGTCGCAGATCGCATTGAACGACGCCGTTCGCGACGAGATGGAGACGGCGCTCGGGGCTTCAGTGCGCTACGTGCTGGAGCGCGAGCCGCACACCGCGGGGTTCGTAGAGCGTGTCACGCACCTGCGCGAGCGAGGCGCGTGAGCGCGCCCTACACGATAACGACCGGCTCTTCGGTCACCGCCCCGTCCCAGATGGTGTAGAGCCGCACGTCCGGCGACTGCTTGTCCATGAGCGACACCAGCAGGTAGTACGGGTCCGGCCAGTTCGCTGCGAGGCGCACGTCCGTATCGGAGGGATAGGCGGGGCTGTGCGTGTGGGAGTGGTAGATCACCTGCATCTCCCAGCCGTTGTCATCCAGTTCGCGGAGCACCTGGTTCAGTTCCCGCCCATCCATACTGTAGCGGTAGGGGCTCCGCTCTGTGTTCGTGATGCGGTAGTGATGGAGCACGATGCCGCCCGCTCCGGCGAGTATCCCGCAGCATTCGTTCGGGTCCTCCTCCAGCGCATGCTGCACCATCGCGTCACGTATCTCGGCAGGTATCTCCATTCGTCGTCTCTTCTTACACCAGAGAGTTGTCAGTCACCGGCCCACGAGCGACTGTGGCTCAGACGCTCCCGAGGATTGATTATACGGTGCACGGCCCGACGCCTTTAGGCTCGGTATACTATCGGCAGGACTCAGGAGGCTGGCCATGCCAAACGGCATCACGGTAAAGATGGACAAGGGCGGCACCCGCGTCGAGGTGCGCTCACAGAACCAGGCAGGGCTTCTGTACGCGGTGCCGGCAGAGGCGAGTTGGGTCGCGACGCCGGACCAGTTGCACGCACACGCCATCGCCGGGTTCTTCACAGACCTCATGAAGATGGACTCTCCGGAGGTCGCCCGCCTGATGGAGAAGTGGGGGTTGTATTTCCGGCCCCTGGAGCTGGAGCCACAGGAGTAGGCTCCCGGCCATCGCGAGGAACGCAGCAAGGGTCCCGTGGTGGGTCCGCAGAGGCGCCACGAGCGCGCGAGCTTTGCCGGTCTACTCGTAGTGCGGTAAGCTAGATTCAGACGCAGCAGGCACTTTGGGAGTCGACGAGTTTCGATGGGAAACCGCTGGATCGGCAACACGTTCATCTACCTCATCATCTTCGTAGCGGTCATCGCCGTGTTCTTCATGCTGTTCTCGCCCGGGCAGAGCGGCGAGGAGTCCGACCTCACGTCCATCCTCATCCAGGCGGAGAACGGCGAGATAGCGAAGATCACGGTGGACGGCGACCGCCTCGTCGCGACCACGCGCCAGACCAACCAGCAACTCACCGCAACAAAGGAACCGGGCACAAGCGTCTTCGAGATCCTGCAGGCAGCGGGGATTAACCCTGCTGAGAGGGGGATCATCGTCGAGGTGAAGCGCAGCGGCGGGCTCGGCAACCTGTTCGGGATACTGCTGCAGTTCCTCCCGCTCATCTTCTTCGGCGCCATCCTGCTCTTCATGATGCGGCAGGCGCAGGGGAGCAATAACCAGGCCCTCGGGTTCGGCAAGAGCCGCGCCCGCATGAACACCGGGAACCGGCCTACGGTCATGTTCTCGGACGTCGCCGGGGTAGAGGAATCGAAGACGGAACTGCAGGAAGTCGTGGAGTTCCTCAAGTACCCGGAGCGTTTCCTCGCGCTCGGTGCCCACATCCCGAAGGGCGTGCTGATGGTGGGCCCGCCCGGCATCGGCAAGACGCTGCTCAGCAAGGCGGTCGCGGGGGAGGCGGGAGTGCCGTTCTTCTCCATCAGCGGCTCCGAGTTCGTGGAGATGTTCGTCGGTGTCGGGGCCTCCCGCGTGCGGGACCTCTTCGACCAGGCGAAGCGCAACTCGCCGTCCATCGTGTTCGTCGACGAGATCGACGCCGTCGGACGACACCGGGGCGCCGGCCTGGGCGGAGGCCACGACGAGCGCGAGCAGACGCTCAACCAGATACTCGTCGAGATGGACGGGTTCGAGACGAGCACCAACGTCATCGTCATCGCCGCGACGAACCGTCCCGACATCCTGGACCCGGCGCTCCTGCGGCCCGGCCGCTTCGACCGCCGCGTGGTGCTCGACCTGCCCGACATCAACGGGCGCGTCGCCATCCTGCATGTCCACTGCAAGGGCAAGCCGCTCGGCGAGGACGTCGACTTGGAGCGCCTCGCCCGCCAGACCCCGGGCTTCAGCGGCGCCGACCTTGCCAACCTCGTGAATGAGGCCGCTATCCTCGCCGCCCGCCGCAACGAGAAGACCGTAGCCATGTCGGACATGCTCGAGTCCATCGACCGGGTCACTATGGGGCCGGAGCGCCGGACACGCGTCATCTCCCAGAAGGAGAAGGAGATCGTCGCCTACCACGAGGGCGGACACGCGCTCGTGGGGCACCTGCTGGAGCACGGAGACCCCGTGCAGAAGATATCCATCGTCTCGCGGGGTATGGCCGCCGGCTACACCAAGTCCCTCCCCGAAGAGGACCGGATGTTCTACTCCCGGCCGCAGTTGATCGACCGCATAACGATGGCGCTGGGCGGGCGCGTCGCCGAGGAGATCACGTTCAACGAGGTGACCACCGGCGCGAGCAACGACCTTGAGCAGGTCACGCAGATAGCGCGCGCCATGGTCACGCGTTACGGCATGAGCGAGAGCCTGCTGCCCCGCACCTTCGGCAAGCGAGAGGAGATGGTCTTCCTCGGACGCGAGATATCCGAGATGCGGGACTACTCCGAGAAGGTAGCCCAGGAGATCGACGAAGAGGTGCAGTCCATCGTCGTGGACGCCTACCACTCCGCCAAGCGGCTGCTGTTGGAGAACTACCCCAAGCTCGTCCAGATCGCGCGCTACCTGATGCTCCACGAGAGCATCGAGGGGCCTGACCTCGAGCAACTGTTCTCGTCCGAAGCGCCGCCGCTGGACAGCGCCGTCCCCGCCGGCGCCTAGGCCGCGCCGCCTCCTCTCACAGCCCGAGGCGCTCGTCGAAGTAGTTCAGCAGGTACGCCTCGTAGTGGTCGGTGTACTCCTCCCACCCCTGACTGTGCTCGCAGTTCTCGTAGATGGTCATATGCGGGGCCACCGTCACCTGCTTGCGTATCTGCGCCAGGTGCTCGAGCGGCACGCGCTCGTCGCCCCGGCAGTGCACCAGCCCCAGCGGATAGTCGTAGAGCGAGGCCGAATCGAGGGGCCGTACCTCGTTGATGTCCAGACCCTTCACCATGCGCGCAACGAACAGGATGCCCGGCCGCAGCGCGGTGGCGCTCCAGCGCGCCGCCCGCGTGCGGTCCGCGATCTCCTGGATCAGCAGATCGGACACGCTCGTGAAGGACGAATCTGAGAACAGGCCTGCGACTGCGGGCTCGTCGAACGCCGTCATCAGCGCGATGGCGCCTCCGAACGAGTCCCCGTAAAGGAGCACGCGACCCGGCTCGGCGCCGCGGTGCGTCAGCACGTAGTCGATAGCGCCGCGCAGGTCGTCCTGTTCGTGGATGCCCGCGCCCATCTGTGCAGTATCGGACTCGCCGTGCCCGCGCAGGTCGAAGGAGAGCACGGAATACCCCCCTTCCACCAGCGCCTTCGAGAGCCCCAGGGACGAGTCGCGCGTGCTGTCCAACCCGTGGATGCGGATAACCGTGCCCTTCGCACCCTCGGCCGGCATCCACCAGCCGCGCAGCGTGAGCTCCGGCCAATCGCGCGGTGAGAACTCGACCTCTTCGTAGATGAGTCCGAAGTCCTCCGGGAACTCCTCGATCTCGTTCCGTTCCGCGACGAGCGCCGTGTTGACGATATAGAGCGACACGAGCAGGTAGAGCAGTCCAACGATGACGACGACGGCTCCGGCGAGCAGGGATCTGCCTCGTAGAGTAGCGGGGAGGGCGAGTCGCATAGTGCGGGCTATTCTAGGCCAACCACTCCCCAACGCGTCAGGGATTCGGTACTCTGGTTTGGCAGAGAAGCCGATGAACCGAGCAGCATCCATCATCACCGTCCTCTGGCTCGCCGTCGGCCTGCTCGGAGCGTGTGCGTCGCCGACACCGACGCCGACTCCCACGGCCACTCCCGCGCCGACCCCTACTCCCACGCCGACCGCAACCCCGACGCCCTTCCCCTTGCCCACGCCCATACCCCTGAGCGAGCTCCCGCCGCTCACGCTCCCCGCCGACGAGTCGCCGCACGCATACCTGGTCGAGTGGTGGTACTTCAATGCGCACCTGACGACGGAGGGACAGGAGCGCTACGCGCTGCATGACGTTGTCTTTCGCATACGGGAGCCGTTCAGTGGGGTCGTCGCCCACGTCCGGCATATCGGGCTGGGCGGCGTTGTTGAAGGCTACGCCCACTCCGAGCTGTTCGAGGTCGCCGCTCCGGTCGAAACCACATCCGGCGACTTCGAACTCGCGGTGCAGGACACGCTCATGGCCGGTGCGGGCGGCGAGACTTACACGCTGCGAGCGGAGGCAGGCGGCTATGCGTACGACCTCACGCTCCGCGCAACGACCGAGCCGCTGCTGCATCAGGGCGGCCTCGTGGACTTCGACTACGCCGGCGTCACCTACTACTACACGCGTCCGCGCCTCACGCTGAGCGGGGACCTGACGCTCCCCGACGGCTCGACCACGAACGTCACCGGCACAGCTTGGTTCGACAAGCAGTGGGGCGACTTCCAACCCGTCGCCGTCGAGTGGGACTGGGCCAGCATCCAGCTCGACGACGGAACCGACCTCATGCTCTCCAGCCTCTACGAGCGCGAGGGTGCGCTGGTCGAGCGTTACGCAACGATCAGGAGGCCGGGCGAGCCCTCCCGGACACTGCACGCGGACGAGTTCTCGTTCACTCCCGGCGAGCCCGTCTGGCGCAGCCCCGTGACGGAAACGGCCTACCGTACCCATTGGAACGTCGCCATCCCTGGCGAAGGCCTCTCCCTCATGCTGCGTCCGCTGGAAGAGGAGTCCGAGTACCGCAGCGAGACGGTGGGCGTCACGTACTGGGAAGCGGGAGTCGACGTGCTCGACTCGTCCGGCGAGGTCGTCGGGCAGGGTTTCGTCGAGCTCAACTGGGCGCGCGGCCGCGAACGTTGACGTCTGGCGCCCGGCAGAGGCCCCATACCGGATGGTGACGACGGAATGCCTCATGTATGCTCCCGGCAACCATCCGCGCGCGGCGAGGTGAAGCATGCATATCCGGTTCATCGCAGCATTCCTGGTCTACGCGATAGTCGACATCGCATGGAACGTTTCGCCCATCGCGGTGGGCATGTACGAGCGCCTCCACGAGGCGAGCGGCAGCGACGTGCTCCGTGACACCTTCGGGAAGCAGCCGGACACGTGGGGCGGGATGGAGTTCCTCTCCCTGCTGGCGTTCTTCCTGCTGATCGCCTTCGCCAACACCTACCTGGCGATCGAACCGGCGGTGAAGGAGCGCAACCTCGGCAAGGCGGTGCGGAACAGCTTCGCCCTGGGCTGCGCGGCTTACGCCACCTACATCGTGCCGGTGTTCGTGGCGTTCGCCGACTGGCCCGCCGCCCTCGTGCCGATAGACATCCTCATCGGGGGGCTGCTCAGCCTGATCACCTCGACGGTCGTCACGTACGTGGTCCTGCGTCGAAGCAGAGCCTGAACGCCGCTCACCCCCGTTTGCGGGGCTTGCGCGCCTTCGGAGCGTCCGTGCGCTCCTCCAGCGACGCCAGCAGCGCCAGCCCTTCCGGCGTCGGCGCGTACGCGTAGACCGCGCGTTCCGGCGACAGCCGCTCGATGAACCCGCCCTCGAGCAGGCCGCGCAGCGCGGTCTCGCCCAGGTACGGAGGCAGCCGCAGCATGTGATCGGACACCGGCGCATTGCGGGCGGCGTGCTGCTCTGCCACGAGGCGCAGCAGGCGCAGTGGGTAGGAGCGCACCTCGTCCGACAGGTTGCGCAGCGGCCCCGTCGCAGCGAGCACGTCCTCGGCTGCGCGTACCCGCTCCTCCTGCGTCATCGCCACCCCTCCGGCGGCTGCGCGCGCAGCCCGCCGATGATCTCCTCGACGAGTCCCGGCCCCCGGAAGACGAGTGCGGTGTACAGCTGCACCGTGTCCGCTCCCGCCTCCAACGCCGCGCGGGCGTCGTCCGCTGAGGCGATGCCGCCGCATGCGTTCAGCCCCACGCCGTTTCCCAGTTCTACGCGTATGTCGGGCAGCATCGACAGCATGTTTGCAAGTATCGCACGCCCGCTCAGCCCGCCGCGTCCGGTGGCGAGCCTGCCGTCCTCGACCGGGACCGTGTTCGCCGCCGTCACTGCGTCCACGCCCGCCTCGCGGCAGACCCGCACGAGTGCGAGTATCTGCTCGCGTTCCTCGTCGTTCGTCCACGGCGGTATCTTCACGAACAACGGATTCAGCCGCACGGTGTCCAGCACGCCCAGCAGGCTGCGCAGCGCCTCGGGTTCGTGGAAGCGGCGCAGCCCCGCCGTGTTCGGTGAGCTGATGTTCACTTCGACACCGTCCACGAGCGGCTGCAGCCGCTCGGCGCACTCCGCCGTCTCCTGTTCGTCGAGCGCTGCGATGCTCACGAGGACGCGCGCCGGCATCCGGCGCAGCCGTTCGAGCCGCCCGAGCGCCGCGCCCAGCCCGTCGCCGGGAAACCCCAGCGCGTTGATGACGGACTCCTGCTCCGTAAGCCGCAGCACGCGTGGCTTCGCGTTGCCTGGGCGCGGCAACGCCGTCACGGTGCCGCCGACCACGTACCCGAAACCGAGCGACGCGAGGCTGTCCAGCGATGCGCAGTGCTTGTCGAGTCCGGCTGCGAGCCCTACGGGGTTGCGGAGAGCGATGCCGCCGACCGAGGCGGGAAGGCTTACTTCATCGGACGACGGCCCGAGCGCACGCCACGCGGGACGCACTCGGAGCGCGCGCGTTCCCGTGTTGATGGCGGTCTCCGGAGGGAGCCTGAAGAGCAGCGGCCTGACGACACGGCGGTAGGCGGCTCCCCAGAGGAGCCTGCGAACGCCCTTGCGTACCGAGCGGAACAGCGCTGTGACCTAGAACTTGACCTTGCTGATCTGGTAGCGGCGAGCGCCCTTGGGAGTCTGGACGCTCACCTGGACGCCTTCGGACCTGCCCGCGATGGCAGCGCCGACGGGAGACGAGACGGAGATCTTGAACGAGATGGGGTCTGCTTCCATCGTGTCGACGATGGTGTAGGTAACGTCCTTGCCGCTGTCCATGTCGCGCAGGGTGACAGTGGCCCCTACCCCGACCCCGGAGCCGCCTTGTGCGTCGATGACCTCCGCGCGGCGTATCTCCTCTTCCAGGTCGCGGATGCGGGCCTCGATCTTGCCCTGTTCCTCGCGTGCGGCGTCGAGCGGCGCGTTCTCGCGGAAGTCCTTGTCCGCGGCGGCGGTCCTGATCGCCTGTACGATCTCCGGGCGCTGGCCCTTCAGGTCCGCCAACTCCTTCTTGCGGGCCTCGAGTCCGCTCTGGGTCATCTCCATCGTCTGGAAGGCCGGACGGGTGGAGACGGCCCCGCCCTTGATGCTCGGCCTGGGGATCTTCACGTGTGTGGAGAGGTTCTCCGTGTGGAACCCCTTCTTGCTGAGGTACGTGAGGAACTCCTTCACGGGGCGCAGCCGGGCATGTACGTCGCCGCCGTTCGCAACCTCGCGCTCGGCGTACCCCGCCACGTGGGGCGCCTTCAGCTGGTCTACGGGACGTTCGCCTCCGGTCTGGGCGCGCATGGCGCGGGCGAAGCGGTGGAGTTCCGAGTGTGCATAAGAGTCGAGTTTGTGTGCACGTTCCGACAGATAGCGCGTGAGCGCATTACCGATATCCAAGGCTGGACCCCTCTCCTTGCAGCCGTTACCGCGGCAGAGCGGTGGCGGCACTCCTGCGATTCTACGAGCGTGCTTGAGGGAGCGTCAACGCAACAGGGTGTGCGACAGACAGCCCCGGCGCGCGCATGCCGACGCAGGTAGTGTCTCAGTTTCAGAGGACGAGTCTATGGACCCGGCACGGGAGCTGGGAGAGCTAGCATCTGACGCAGGTGGGGCAGCGCTCTTGGGAACTTCTCAGTGAAGTAGTCCAGCGAGCGATTAGGCAGCCACTCGTTATGGAAGTACTCCCTGAATTCGGCCAGGTGCTCTATCGGATAAAGCCTTGCCCATACTGGCTGGCGCCCGTCAGTGAACTCGTGCTCGTACGTCGGGAAGTCGCTGGGCTTGAGCCCCTTGCTCCGTAGGAAGGCGGAGAACATCAGGCCCATGGAGATGTCGGGCATCATCTTGTCCGGCAGAACCACGCCACTCTGCTCCAGCGGAGCCAGCAAGTGCAGGTACATCTCGTTCAGCATCGAGAAGTACTTGGGCGGGACCTTGGCCATGTTCATCAGGTACCGCTGGACGTGCACAGGCTGGTAGGGCTGCACTCGCCCCAGCATCCAGTCCCGCACCCATTGTGAGACCTTGACGGCGAAGGACGGCGAGAGCCACTGGCCCAAGTTGATTGCTACGTCTGGGTGCACCCACGTCCCCTGGCCTCGCTTGTCAGACCCACCTTGGCGTATCTGAACAAGCCCACTACTCCCCGTTATTGGAATTCCAATAACGGCGGACAACTCCTTCAGGAACGCTTGGGTCTGAGCGGTCTGGTGGTAATTGCCAAACAACTTCCCTGCCTGCTGGCACAGCTCAGTCGCGTTGATGTAGCCGTCATCGGGGCGTTGGTGCACCAACTCTCCACTGACCGGGTGCTCAATTAGTAGCGGCTGGTGGTCAAATGGCAACGGGGCTGAAGCAGAGTTCCCTGTATCCGTCATGCGGACCTCCAACGGGCGGTCAACAAATGGTATCAGAGAGCGAGATTGGAAATGCCTGTTTGACTCCTGTGCGCCTCTCCCGCTACCATCGAACGACAGGCTGCGACGGAGACGAGTACGCAGGCTGCCGCGCGCAGAGCGAGCCGGGTACGGTGCGAGCCGGTGCGCGCGACCTGCCGAATATCCCTCCTGAGCCGCCGCCCGAACGCTCCGCACCGGAGCAAGTAGGCGCGGACGGGCCGTCCGCCCGTTACAGCGGCAGCCTTCCGCCGGCATGCGTGCGCGGCGCGAGGTCCCGAGTGCCCGTGCGTCAGAGACGCAGGGGAATGGTGGTGGTACCACGGCAACGTCCGTCCGCCGGTGTGCGGTCGGGCGTTTTCTTGTTTGGAAGGAGCAGCATGGCAGGCAACGGCAAACGGTACGAACCCGTCTCCAGCAAGGTGGACTTCCCGCAGTTGGAGACCTCTATCCTCGGGTCCTGGCGCGAAACTGACCTGTTCCACAGGGTCGACCAGGTCCACGCTGACGCGCCCCTGTTCGTCTTCTACGAAGGGCCGCCCACAGCGAACGGCAGCCCCGGCATCCATCACGTGCTCTCGCGCTCGTTCAAGGACGTCATCCTCCGCTACAAGACCATGCGCGGCTTCCGCCCCCTTCGCCGTGGCGGATGGGACACCCACGGCCTTCCCGTGGAGCTGGAGATCGAGAAAGAGCTCGGCATCTCCAGCAAACAGGAGATCGAGGAGTTCGGCATCGAGGAGTTCAACCGCCGCTGCCGCGAGAGCGTCTTCCGCTACGTCGGCGAGTGGGAGGCCATGACCGAGCGAGCGGGCGTCTGGCTCGACATGGCCGACGCTTACGTGACCTACCACAACTCTTACATCGAGTCCGCGTGGTGGGTGCTTAAGCGCCTCTGGGACAAGGGCCTCGTCTACGAGGGCTACAAGGTGACGCCCCACTGCCCCCGCTGCGTCACGAGCCTCAGCTCCCACGAGGTCGCGCTCGGCTACCAGGAGGACACCCCGGACCCCAGCATCTACATCCGATTCCCCGCGAGCGACTCTCAGTCGCTCTCTTACGGCGCGTCGTCCGGCGCACTCGCCGCCCTCGGCTACGACGGCGAACGCTGGACCGCGCCCCGCCCCGCCTTCATCGCGTGGACGACCACGCCCTGGACGCTCACCGCGAACTGCGCCCTCGCCGTCGGCCCGGACGTGACTTACGTCCTTTCGGAGAACGAGGACGGCGAACGCGCCATCGTAGCCGATGCCTTGGCATCGGCCGTCCTCGGCGACGGCTGGCGCGAGGTCGCGCGCTGCACCGGCGCCGACCTGGTAGGCATCGAGTACGACGCCCCTTACGGCGCGTTTCTCGCACAGCGAGGCCACGCCCACCGCGTCCTCCCCGCCGACTTCGTATCGACCGCCGACGGCACCGGCATCGTCCACAGCGCCGTCGCCTACGGCGCGGAGGACGCCGAGCTCGGCAGGGCGCACGGCATCGAGACCGTCCACACCGTCGACGTCCACGGTGTGCTCGCCGAGGACTTCCCCGGCGGCGGGACGTTCGTGAAGGACGCCGACAAGCAGCTGATCCGCGACCTCGACGAGCGCGGCCTGCTCTTCCGCGACGCCTCCCCCTACCGCCACACCTACCCCTTCTGCTGGCGCTGCAACACTCCCCTTCTCTACTACGCCAAGACGTCCTGGTACATCCGCACGACCGCGATGAAGGACGAGATGCTCGCGGGCAACCGGGGCATCGAGTGGGTGCCGGAACACATCAAGGAGGGGCGCTTCGGCGAGTGGCTCCGCAACAACGTCGATTGGTCAGTCTCGCGGGAGCGCTACTGGGGCACCCCCATCCCCATCTGGCGCTGCGTCAAGGAACCCCGGCACCTCGTCTGCGTGGGATCGACCGCCGACCTCGCCGAGCGCGTGACTGACGAGACGCGCGGACTGCTCGACGGACTCGACCTGCACCGCCCGTACGTCGACCGCATCGAGCTGCGATGCCGCTGCGGGGGGACGATGCGCCGCGTGTCGGAGGTCGCCGACGCTTGGTACGACTCCGGCGCCATGCCCTTCGCCCAGTGGAACTACCCCGTCACCGTGAAGGGCTCCGGCGGCGAGGAAGTCACGCTCAACGGCGTAGACGACCTCATCGCCAGCCCGCTATTCCCCGCCAACTACATCACCGAGGCCGTCGATCAGACGCGCGGCTGGTTCTACAGCCTCCTCGCGCTCTCTACGCTCATCGCAGGCAAGCCCTCCTACGAGAGCTGCCTTGTGCTCGGCCTCATCCTGGACGGCAAGGGCGAGAAGATGTCCAAGTCCAAGGGCAACGTCGTCGACCCCTGGGCCGTGATGAACGAGCACGGAGCGGACGCCCTGCGCTGGTACCTCTTCACCGCCGCGCCCGCTGGCGACGCGCGACGCTTCTCTGCGGACCTCGTCAAGGAGACGCTCCGCCAGTTCCTGCTCACGCTCTGGAACACCTACAGCTTCTACGTCACCTACGCCAACATCGACGGCTTCGACCCCGACGCCCACGCCGAATACTGGCAGGACGGACGCGTGGGCGAGCCGACCCTCGCTGCGCCTCCCCCGAACGAGCTCGACCGCTGGATCGTCTCCGAACTGAACGGTCTCGTCGCGAAGGTCGCCGACGACCTGGACGCGCTCAACCCCACCGGGGCGGGACGACGCATCCAGGACTTCGTCAACCTCCTCTCCAACTGGTACGTCCGCCGCAGCCGGCGACGCTTCTGGAAGGCCGAGAACGACGACGACAAGACCTGGGCCTACGTCACGCTCTACTCCTGCCTTCAGACGCTCACGAAGCTCACCGCCCCGATGACCCCCTTCGTCGCCGATGCCATGTTCCGCAACCTCGCCTCCGCCGACGCAGAGGACAGCGTCCACCTCGAGACCTTCCCCGCCACCGATCCCGCCCTCACCGACGAGCGCCTCGACCGCGCCGTGCGCCTCGCGATGCGCATCGCCAGCCTCGGACGCAACGCGCGCAGCAAGAGCGGCGTCAAGGTGCGCCAGCCGCTCGCTCGCGTGCTCGTCAGCCCGCGCAGCGGCGACGAGGAACTGCTGCCGCTCATCGAGTCGCAGGTGCTCGACGAACTGAACGTCAAGGCGTTGGAGGTCGCGGAACCGGAGTCCCTCGCTGAATTCAGCCTCAAGCCCAACCTGCCCGTGCTCGGCCCGAGGCTCGGCGCGAGCATGGGCGCTGCGCGTGCCGCCATCGCGGAAGCAGACGCCGCAGCCGTAGCCGCAGCCCTCCGCTCCGGCGGATACGGCAACATCGAGCTCGGCGGCTTCACCTTCGAGCCCGGCGACTTCCTCATCGAAGTGGAGGACAAGCCCGGCATCGCCGCCGCGTCCGAGGGCCCGCTGCTTGTCGGCATCGACACCACGCTCACCCCGGAGCTCGAAGCCGAGGGCACGGCCCGCGAGTTCGTGCACCGCGTCCAGAACATGCGCAAGGCCGCCGGCTTCGAGATCGAGGACCGCATCGTCACCTGGTATTCCACCTCTCCCTTGAGGGAAGAGGGTCGGGGTGAGGGTGAAACGTCCACCCTGACCGACGCCTTGGCCGCGCAGGAGGCCTACATCCGCCAGGAGACGCTCAGCGACGCCCTCCACGCCGCCGCGCCGCCGTCCGGCGCCTACACAGAGGAGCACGAGGTAGACGGCACAACGCTCACCGTCGGCGTCGCGCGCACTGAGAGGAGCTGATCATGACCACAATCGTCACAGGCGGACTCGGCTTCATCGGCTCGCACACCGTGCGGGCGTTCGCCGAGGCCGAAGAGCAGGTCGTCGCCACGTCCTACGAGAACACCCGCGTGCCCTCGTTCCTCCAGCCGTACGTCGGCAACGGCCTCACGATCGAGCAGTGCGACCTCGACGAGCCCGGCGCGATCGAGGCGGTCGCCCGCAAACACGGCGCGGGTGGCATCGTCCACCTCGCGCTCCACCGGCGCGCCTCCGCCGACCCCGGCGAGGACGTCCGCGTCAACATGGACAAACTCTCCCACCTCTTCGACGGCGCAAGGGCCGCGGGCGTGAAGCGCGTCTGCTGGGGGTCCAACGGCGCGATGTTCGCCGAACTGCCGGAGGGGCCGTTCCACGAGGAAACTCCCGTGCTGCTCACGGGCCGCGTGCAGCCCGGCGCGTTCAAGAAGGCGTGGGAGGTGCTCGTCCACAACTACGCCAACAACTACGCCGCCACCGCGGACATGGAGGTCGTCTCCATGCGCATCAGCGGAGTCTTCGGCCCCACCTACCGCTCGATGCTGAACCTGCCGAGCCGCCTCTGCCACGCCGCTTCCCGGGGCCACGAGCCCGACTTCTCGGAGCGCTTCGGGGGCGTACCGTTCGCAGGGGACACCTTCGACATCACCTACGCGCCGGACGTCGCGGAGGCGATACGCTCGCTGCAACTCGCGCCGTCGCTCGCGCACACCGTCTACAACATCGGCCGCGCCGGGACCGCCACCGCCGCCGACCTCCTCGACGCCGTCCGCGCTGCCAAACCCGGCTTCGACGCCACCCTGCAGGAAGGGCGCAGCGCCCGCTACCGCCCCAATGCCTGCCTCGACAACGAGCGCATCACCGCCGAGACCGGCTGGCGCCCCGCCTGGACCATCCCCGCCGCCATCGCCGACTACATCGCCTGGCTCGACTCCGGCGAAGAATTTTAAGCGCTGCCGCTCAGCGACATTAGTCCCATCATTTCCGCCCTTCTGGTGTAGGGGCGCCCCTCATGGGCGCCCTTTCGCCTACCTCGTCCTCTGGGAGAGAGCTTGCCGAACGGGTCGCCGCGCAGCAGCGGGTGAGGATTGTGACACCCGCCCCTTACCTGGTCGCCCCCGCGTCCGCTACGCTGGTCCCATGACCGTCGCGCAGGCAACACCTATGAGTCGCGTCCATGGCTCGCAGCCGCAGCCGGTCTGCCCCGAACTTTTGAAAACACTGGCACTCTTGAGATTCTTGATGCTTCGAGACCCGGGAAGCGGGCCACGGCCACGGAAACGCTCCGATCAAGGATCTCAAGGATGCCAAACGGCACGGCCGTTTCACTCCTAACCCGCCGATCAAGAGTGCCAGAATTCAGGGCAGGTTGGCACCCTTGATCGCCAGACATCCTTCAAGGCGGTCACTCGCGCATCCGGGCGCGATGGGATACCCTTACCGACTGCGGCGCGGCGCGCGCCTACCAGCACTTGCGAACAGCGGAGGTGGACGGTGACAGTCCTCATCACAGGCGGCATGGGTTTCATCGGCCTGCACACGGCGAAGGCATTCGTGGACGCGGGCGAAGACGTGGTCATCACGTACTACCAGACCTGGCGCGAGCCTTCGTTCATCAAGGACGAGTACGGCAAGCGCGTTATCGTCGAGAAGGCGGACGTCTCGGAGCCGAGCGTCATCGAGGAAGTGGCGAAGAAGTACAAGGCGGAGCACATCGTTCACCTCGCCGTCCCCGGCGTCATGGCCCTCGGCCCCTACGACGACTACCGCGTGAACATGAATGGGCTCATCGGCGTGCTCGAGGCCGCCCGCAACGCGGAGGTCAAGCGCCTCTCCCTCGCCAGCTCCATCGCCGTTTACCACAGCCTTCCCGGCGGCCCTTACCGCGAGACCGACCGGCTGCCGGTCGAGTCCGCCAACCCGACCGAGACCTTCAAGAAGTCGTGGGAGATCCTCGCGTTCCACTATGCAGGCCGTACCGGGCTGGACGTCGTCTCCATGCGGATCGGCGGCATCTGGGGCCCGCTCTACCACTCCATGATGAACCTCCCCAGCAGGCTCGCTCACGCCGCCGTCAACGGCGCCGAGCCGGACTACTCCCGCGGCGGCGTGCCGTTCGCAGAGGACACCGGCGACGTCTGCTACGTGAAGGACTGCGCGCAGGGCATCAGGCGCGTCCAGCTCACTGAGGACCTGCCGAACCGCATCTACAACGTCAGCTCCGGCATCGCCACCTCCAACCAGCGCCTCGTCGACGCGGTGAAGGCCGTCAAACCGGACGCCAACCTCCCGCTCCAGGAGGGCAGAGGACCCGGTTACAAGGAAGAGAACTACCTCGACATGAGCCGCGCCCGCGACGAGCTCGGCTTCGAGAACGCCTTCACGCCCGAGTCCGCCATGGCCGACTACATCGCCTGGCTGGAAGAGGGCAACGAGAAGTAGCCGTGGCAGCTCCCACCATCGGAATCGTCGGGTGCGGCGCGATAGGCAGGGCCATCCTCCGCGCCGCTGACGAGGGGACGCTCGGCGGCATGGAGGTCGCGGGCGTTTCGAGCCGCACCGAAGAGAGCGCCCGCGAGTTTCTTGGCACGCTCGGCACACCCCCGCCATTCATGAGCACAGGCGAACTGATCGAGCAGGCCGACCTGCTCGTCGAGGCCGCGGGCGCACCCATCGTGCCCGGTCTTGTCGAGGCCGCCTTCGCGGCCGGTAAGGGCGCGATGGTCATCAGCGTCGGCGCGCTCATCGCCCACCCGGAGCTGCTCGACAGGGCGCGCGAGACCGGCTGCCGCCTGCTCATGCCCTCCGGCGCCATCATCGGGCTGGACGGCATCAAGTCCGCCTCCGTAGGCCGCATCGACCGCGTCGTCATGGAGTCGCGCAAGGGTCCCGCGGCCTTGGACGGCGCCCCGCACGTCGTCAAGAACGGCATCGACCTCTGGGCGATGGAGGAGGAGGAGGTCATCTTCGAAGGCTCGGCGCGCGAGGCCTGCGTCGGCTTCCCCGCGAACCTGAACGTCTCGGCGGCGGTCAGCTTCGCCGGCATCGGCCCCGACCGCACGACCGTCAAGATGGTCGCGACGCCCGGCCTCCAGCGGAACTGCCACGACATCGAGGTCGAGGGTGAGTTCGGCCTGATGCGCCTCCACCTCGAGAACATCCCCGGTGAGAACCCCAAGACCGGGCGCCTCACCGCAATGTCCATCATCCGCACCCTTCAGCAGGAAGCCGACCCCGTGCGGCTGGGCACCTGAGGAGGAGGACCCGTGTCCCGCATCGACGGCAGGCGCAACGACGAGCTGCGCCCCACGAAGATCACCACCGGCTTCCAGGAGTTCGCTGAAGGCTCCGTCCTCGTTGAGACCGGCCTGACGCGCGTCGTCTGCGCCGCCTCCATCGAGGAGAAGGCCCCCTTCTTCCTCCGCGGCCAGGGCAAGGGTTGGGTGACCGCCGAGTACGGCATGCTGCCGCGCTCCACGCTCACCCGCACCTCCCGCGAACGCTCCTCAGGTAGCGGGCGCACCCACGAGATACAGCGCCTCATCGGACGCTCCCTCCGCTCGATAACCCAGCTCGAGAAGCTCGGCGAGCGCACCGTCACCATCGACTGCGACGTCCTGCAGGCCGACGGAGGCACCCGCACCGCAGCCATCACCGGCGCATATGTCGCCCTCTACCAGGCGCTTCTCGGCCTCGTGCGGCACGGCGTGATGCTCCGCGTGCCGCTCTCCGGCAGCGTCGCGGCCACGAGCGTGGGCCTCGTCGGGGGCGAGCCGATGCTCGACCTCTGCTACGAAGAAGACTCCCGTGCAGCCGTCGATCTCAACGTCGTCATGACCAACGGGGGCGAGTTCGTGGAGGTTCAGGGCACTGGCGAGGAACACCCCTTCTCCCGGGCGACGCTCGACGAGATGCTCGACCTCGCAGCGGGCGGCATACGCGAACTCTCTACGGCGCAGGAGGAGGCCGTGCAGCGGCTCACCACCGGGTGAGCGGTCTGGTTCCCGTAAGAATCCACACTGCGCCGCGCGCCGTATCATGTTAAGCACAGGAATGTACAAACCTTGCTCACTCTCATGTCTGCCGTACGGAGGCCCCGCTTGCGCAAACTGACCATGCCGCTTCTGGCGGCGCTCGCCACTGGCGTACTCGCCGCCGGCATGTTCACCGCGTGCACGAGCACCGCCGCCCCCACACCTACGCCCACCTCGGATGCACCGCCTCCCACCACCACTCCCGACCCGTTCCGCGCTCTTCCGACCCCGACCATCGATCCTGCTCAGCGGACGGCGGACCTGCTGACCGCGGCGTACTTCATCGCTGACACCGTGGAGAGGACCATGCCCGCCGTCGTGCAGGTTCTGGCAACGGTCGAGCAGACCAACGTCTTCGGCCAGACGACGCCAGGCGTCGCTCAGGGTTCGGGGGTCTTCTTCCGGGAGGACGGTCACATCCTGACCAACGAGCATGTCGTCGAAGGTGCTGTCGAGGTGGAGGTGGTGCTTTCCAACCGCCAGCGACTGCCGGCCGAGATTATCGGTGTGGACAAGGCCACCGACCTCGCGGTGGTCAAGGTCGACCCTGAGGGAGTGGAAGACCTCGTCATGCTGCGCCTGGGCGACGTCGACAGGCTCCGCATCGGCGAGTGGGTCGTGGCGATCGGCAGTCCGCTCGGGTTCCAGGGTTCCGTGACCGTCGGCGTCCTCAGCGCCAAGGGACGGTCGCTTGGAACCGGCGATGAGCGGCTGGACAATCTCCTGCAGACGGACGCGGTCATCAACCCTGGCAACAGCGGCGGGCCGCTGCTCAACCTGAACGGCGAGGTCATCGGCATCAACACCCGCGTCATCCGCGAGTCGCTGGACGGCGGCGTCTCCATCGACGGCATGGGCTTCGCCATCAGCGCGGATACGGCTCTCCCCGTCTCCCAGCACCTCATCGAGTTCGGACGCGTGATGCGCCCGAGGATGGGCATCACGGTGCAGGACGTCACGCCCACATCCGTTACGGAGCGCGGCCTGACCGTTGACGAGGGGGCGCTCGTGATCTCCGTAGCCGAGGACAGCCCGGCGGAGCGCGCCGGCATCGAGGTGAACGATGTCATCGTGCAGGTCGACGGCGTCCCCGTGATCGGCACGAGCCAGTTGGTGCTCATGCTCCTCACCGACTATCGCGTCGGGGACACCATCAGCGTCGAGGTCGTCCGCGCCGCCGTGCGGTTCACGTTCGGACTGACCTTGGAGGAGGTCAACTTCGACGACGAGGAAGAGGAAGGCCAGGAGGAGCCCTAGGCGTTCCTCGCGAAGATCCGGTCGGGGCGCAGCAGCACGGCGACGCGCCCCTCCTCCAGCATCACCCGGTCGTACTCGTCCCAGTCGGGGTGCTCCTTGCCCGCTGCAACGCGGTAGACCTCCCGCAGCCGGAGACGGAGCGCATCCGTGTCCGTGTTGTGGGCGCCCTGCACCTCCGCCTTACCGTCGAGCACGGCGAACCCGCGATTGTCCCGCCTGACGAGCATGATGGCGCAGCGCGGGTCGCGCGCCAGATTGTACGCCTTCGCGTTGCGGGAACGCGTCGTGAAGGCGAGCCCTCCGTCCATCTTCCCAACGGTGACGAGGCTCTGCTGCGGCATCCCATCGCGCCGGAACGTCGTGAACACGACAACGTTGTTCTGAGACAGCAGCCCGTCCAGATCGTCGATGGTCGGCATGGGGAGGAGCCTCCGCAGTAGGGTGGAACACTCACGATAGAAGGCCTTCCGTCCTCATGTCAAAGCGCGGCGCGGTTTCCCTCTGCGCCACGCACGGCTACCATGCGGTGATACCGGCCTGCACCGGGCCGCGTGGAGTCGCTCCTCTTGGAATCCCAGACCCAGGCCTCCGGCACAACGCGCCAACCGCGCATCTTCTACGGCTGGTACCTCGTCGCCGGAAGCATCCTCACGAACACCATCCTCTCGGCGGCTTACTTCCAGGGGATGAGCGCCTTTGCCGTTTCCATCGAGGCGCACTTCGGCTGGTCCCGCTCCGTGGTCGGCGGGGCGATGTCCATGCGGCAGATGGAGTCAGGCGTCATGAGCCCGATCGTAGGCATCCTGATGGATAGGGTGAAGCCGCGCACGCTGCTCTTCTGGAGCGCCATCATCACCGGCCTCGGGTTGATCTGGCTCGGGAACATCAATGGCATCCTGACGTTCTACCTCGCCATCTTCGTCGTCTCTATCGGCACATCCGGGATGAGCCACGCGGTTACCTGGCCCGTGGTCATCGCACGATGGTTCCGGCGCAGGCTGGGGCTCGCGACCGGCCTCGCGGTGATGGGGCCTATATTCGGGTCGCCGTTCGTCATCCTGAATACGTCGCTCGAGGAAACGTTCGGCTGGCGGAACATCATCATCGCCTACGGGGTCATCGTCCTCGTGTTCCTCACGCTCATCAGCGCCATCGCCCGCGATCGACCGGAGCCCTACGGCCTGCGCCCCGACGGCGACCCTCCGGAGCGCGACGAGCGCGGTGCGGCGATAAGGACGCTCCCATCCGTCCGTGGCATGAGCGCTCGCCGGGCGATGCGCACGAAGGAGTTCTGGCTCTTCATGGGCTATCTCTCCGGCATGTTCATGGTGAACTCCGCGTTCCAGGTCCACCAAATCTTCTACTTCGTGGAGGACACGGGCCTTACCAAGAGCGAAGCTGCGGTGACGTTCACGCTCGTCTTCCTCCTCAGCGGCATAGGCCGGATGGGAGCGGGCTACATGCTGGACAAGGCGGACTACCGCCTCGTGCTGGCAATCGTGGCAGGTATGCTGACAGCGTCCATGCTCTACCTGCAGTTCGTGACGGTGACGACTATCGCGCTGGCGATGCCGTTCGTAGCGCTGTTCGGCATCGGGTTCGGCAGCGTTATCCCCACGCGCGGGACGTTGGGGAGCATGATGTTCGGCAATCGCTCTCTGGGGTCAATCGTGGGCATACTGCAGGGCGGCTCCGTCGCGGCTGGCGTCCTGGGACCGATTTTCATGGCCTGGGTGTTCGACGTAACGGGCGACTACCGTGCATCGATATGGGTCCTGGCGTTCATAGGAGCCCTGATGATTCCCACCGCGCTCGCGATGGCCTCTCCCCGGCGGCTGACCGCCCGTATCCGCCTCGTGGAACGCCAGGCGTCCACCACCACCCGTAACAGCAGAGCGCGTGGATAGGGATGCCGCTAGCCTGGCTTGGGCTCGGGTACTCACTTGGACTGTTCGCGCAGTCAACATCGGGCGTGCCGCTCTGGGGTGCGGCACTTGGCGCCATCGCGCTCGCCGCCGGAGGTCTACGGCTGCGCCTCGCCGGGTTCCGAGTCGGCATGGCCATCCTCTTCCTTGCAGGGGGGTTGCTCGGCCTCGCACGCCCTCTACCCGACCTGACGGAGACAGATGGTCTCGCCGAGGTGCACGGAGCAGAGGCCACGTTGCGCGCAGAGGTCATTGGCGTGCCGGAACTGGCGGGCAGCTCCCTGCGGTTCATCATCGATCGTGCACAGTCGCTCACCCCGAACGGCTGGAAGTCAGTTCCCGGCAAGGCGCTGGTCTGGGCCGATCCGGAGCCGCCTGTGGTCGAAGGGAGCCTGTACCCGTTCCTGCGCCACGGCGACGAGGTCGTCATTCGTGGGTTCCTCGACGTTCCTCACAGCATCGGCCCGTTCGACTACCGGGAGCACCTCGCCGTTCGAGGCGTACACACGGTGGTGTCAGGGGCAGTTGTTGCCTCCGTGACGCCGGGGCCCAACGGCGCATTGCCCGTGCTGCACGACACTCGGTCACGTTTGGAGCGCGTTCTCCACAGCTCTGTGCCGGGACCAGTGGCGCCTGTGGCGTCGGCAGTGCTCTTCGGACTCCGCGGTGGGCTGCCGCCGGAGACCTATGCATACTTCCGGAAGGCCGGGCTCGCACATCTCCTGGCAGTCTCCGGGTTGCACGTTGGCCTGGTGCTGGGGCTCGCCCTGCTGGCTTCGCAGGCACTGATGGGGCGGCGGTATGGCCTCTATCTCATCGCCCCCTTGGTGCTGCTGTGGGGGTACATCCTCCTCGCCGGGGCGCCCCCGTCCGCAGTACGCGCGGGGATGATGGGGTCAGCGTTCCTACTCGCGCTTGCGGTTGGAAGGATGCCGGCAGCTGTCAACGCACTTGGGCTGTCAGCTTTCCTGCTGCTGCTTGTAGAACCCTTGTCGCTCTGGGACCGATCATTCCAGCTGAGCTTCACGTCGATGGCCGGTGTCCTGCTGCTGGGCTTGCCCGGAAGCGCACTGGTGCTGGATCGGACGTCAGCGCTACGCCGGCGGATGCCGGAGACTGCGGCGAAGGCGCTGGGAGCAACAGCCGCGAGCCTGTTGGTTTCGATAGGTGCTTTCGTGGGTTCGCTTCCGGTCGTGGCATTCAACTTCGGAGAGGTGCCGCTTCTGGGGGCGCCGGCGACACTACTGGCGATGGTAGTGATGCCGTCCTTCCTGATCGCATCCGCATTGACAGCAACAGCGGGGGTGGCGTTCGCACCCCTGGGCCAGGCGTTGGGGGTCGTGACGTGGGTGGCAGGTACTGCGCTCACCCAGTTGGCAGCGCTCTTCGCCGCTGTTCCCGGAGCGCGCTTTGCAGTGGAGGGGTTCAGCGCAGCCTCGGTGTGGTCCGCCTATGTACTGATGGCCTGCGCAGGGGCTGTGGTGACACACCGGCGGTGGCTGCCCCAGGTCTCCGAACTCATCCGGACTCTCTGGGAGGGGCCTTCTCGCCCCACCGAGCGCCTGGCAACACTTGGTGCTGCGGCCGTGCTCATGGGCACCGTGTGGGTCGCGGCGCTGACACCCCCCAGCGGCCTGTTGCACCTGCACGTGCTCGATGTGGGTCAGGGCGATGCACTACTCATCGTGACGCCGGACAAGTCAACAGCATTGGTGGATGGCGGCCCCGACCCGCGGCAGACCGCGAACCTCGTGGATACCCTGCTGCCGATCGAGGGGCTGCGCATGGACCTTGGCGTAATCACACACGAACACGCAGATCACGCAACGGGGCTGCTCGGGCTGGCGCGAGAGGGACGGTTCGAGCAGCTGCTCATGCCTCCGCCACTCCCAGGCGGGGAGGTCTCCCGGCGGAACGAACTCGCCGCACTGGGCGTGGATGTGACAGAGGGCGTCCGGGGGACCACGATAACGTTGGGAGAGCAGGTCAGGCTCGAAGTGCTGAACCCGCCTCTACCGTTGCACTCCGGCACTTCTTCTGACCTGAACAACAACAGTGTCGTGCTCCGCTTGCTGTACGGAGACGCATCGGCGCTGCTCATGGCCGACCTGTTCACAGAGGCCGAGTACGGGCTGCTCGATGCAGGGCTGGACCTCTCAGCGGACATACTCAAGGTGGGCCACCACGGCAGTGCCACGTCCACGTCCCCAGCGCTGCTCGCAGCCGTCGGGCCTGCCGCAGCTGCGATCCCGGTAGACTCCGAGAACCGCTTCGGTCACCCTTCGCCCAACGTGATGACGCGACTGGCTGGGGTAGTTGGCGAACAGGTCTTCACGACTGCGGAGGACGGTTGCATCAGCTTCACCAGCGACGGCGCGCGCTGGTGGGTTTCAACGGGTTGCGATTGACACTATCAAGAGAGGATTCCTATAATCGCGCCTGTTTCTGAGCGTTCCGGCTCAGGGCCTCGCACCTACGGAAAGTCAGGCGGACCCCATGGCTACCCCCATCGCTTTCATGAACGGCGACTACGTGCCTCTGGAGGAGGCCAAGGTCGGCATCATGACTCACGCACTGCATTACGGAACGGCCGTTTTTGAGGGGATCCGAGGCAACTGGAACCCGGAACACGAGACGATGTACATCTACAAGCTCCGGGAGCACTACGAGCGGCTCCTGCGCGGCTGCAAGATGCTCTGGATCGACGTCCCGTACAACCTGGACGACCTCTGTGCGATCACGTCGGGGCTGGTCGAGCGTTCCGGGTACACAGAGGACCTGTATATACGCCCCGTCGCCTACAAGGCCGAGGAAAAGGTAGCCAACCTGAACCTCCGTTCGCTGGGCGACGGCTTCTTCTGCCTGGCAGTACCGTTCGGCAACTATCTGGACGCCAGCGGCGCGATCAGTTGCTGCGTGGCGTCGTACCGCCGCATCGACGACACGATGGTCCCGCCCCGCTTCAAGTTGAGCGGCCTGTACCTCAACTCCATCCTCGCAAAGACCGACGCCATCGCCGGAGGGTTCGACGAGGCCATCATGTTGAACATGGACGGCCACGTGTGTGAGGGCACCGGGGAGAACATCTTCTTCGTGCACGGCAACACCGTCGCAACGCCCACTCTGGAGAGCAACGTGCTCCCGGGCATCACGCGAGACACCGTGATCCGTCTCCTGGAAGACGAACTGGGAATGAAGGTGGAGCAGCGGCTCGTCGACCGCAGTGAGTTGTACACAGCGGACGAAGTCTTTCTCTCCGGCACCGCCGCGCACGTGCAGGGCGTAGGCTCAGTGGACCACCGTCCTGTGGGCAACGGAGGCGTAGGGCCGGTTACGCAACGTCTTCAGGAACTCTACTTCCCCATCGTACGGGGACAGAATCCCTCATATCTGCACGAGTGCACTCCCGTGCAGCCAAAGGCGCTGCTCGGGGCATAGTTTCCGGATGTCCGACTTCGAGGCCGCGTATGCCCTGTGGGTCGCCCTCGGTACGCTTGGGGTGACGCAGTACGCTGCAGTCAGCAACGGGCTGTGGGGCATCGTTATCCTGCGGTCGTGGCCGGGCGCCACCAAGGTCTGCTCCACGCTCGTCGTTATCGGAGCGTTCGCGTGGTTCTTCATCAGCGAAGACCGGAACCTGCCGGATACGGGAGACGGTTTGGACGGCGTCGAGCAGGCGCGGTGGTTCGCGATAGCGGCCACGACCTCCATCCTCGTCCAGCTCGGGGTGTCGTCCGTTTTCAACCACCGGTGGGGTGCCGACCACGGCTGGGATCCCGCTGAACAACGCTGGCCACCTGCCGGCCTCACTTGGTTGGAGCGTACGACGTTCGCGCGAGCACTCGCGGCGCGCATCCAGGCAATGCTCAGGGGCCCGCACTGATGGACGGTGCGATAGTCCGCTTCCTGAATTCGGGCGTGGGGGACTTCGTCCTGTTCGACTCGCTGATGTCCATGCTGGTGAGCGATTACTTCGTCCCGGTTACAGGGAGCCTGTTGCTCCTCGGCCTCTGGCTGACAGGCACCCACGACACCCGCCCCCTGAACCAGGTCACGACGATAGTCGGGGCTGCCGGCATCGGCACGGCCAACGCCATCACGACAATCATCAACGGTATCGTCGAGCGCCCCCGGCCCTTCGAAGACAACGACCTGACGCTCCTCTTCTACCCGCCAACCGATCCGTCTTTCCCTTCGAACACGGCCTCAGTAGGCTTCGCATTGGCCACCGCAGTCTTCCTGCGACATCGCCGGCTGGGCGGCGTGCTCTATGCGCTTGCGGCCTGCTGGGGGTTCGCACGCGTCTATGCAGGAGTGCACTATCCGACCGACGTGTTGGCGGGGGCATGTATCGGGATCGTGGCTTCGCTGGCGATGGGCGCGATGTTCCGGTTGCTCTCACCCGCTGTGCGCCAAGTGCTGCGCGGGTTCAGGCTCCTGTACGCCGCCTAGCAGGCATGTTCAGCCTTCAGCGATGCTCCGGCGGTAGAGCCTCACGAGCCCTAACTGCTCGCACGCCGACAGGCGCATGCCCTGCGCTCCAGTGAGGCGCCGGGCCTCTCGCGTAAGTGAGTTCTTCGGCAGCGAGGGGTAATGTGCGAATACGCCCTCCGCGTGGGGCGCTCCTGCCGCCACGAGTAGCGGGAGCACGGCGTTCACCACGGTCTCCCGTGCGCGGCCCACCCCTATGAGAGCTCCAGCCGGTGAGTCCACTACGAAGAGCCGCTCCAGACGTGCGCGTCCTTCGCTGGCAGCCTGTTCGCAAGCGGCCAACAGCCCTCCCTCCCAGACACGGGCAAGCAGCACCGCCGCCCCCTTGATCCGCCGGCGAGGGTGGTTCACTGGACGCACTCCGGCAGTCTTCCAGACAGGACGCTCACGAGAAGAGGCGTGCTGTCCTTCGTCGAGCCCGGATGCGTCGAGCAGCAGGCGCTCCAAGGCAGCGGCACGCTCGTGTGCGGGGACACCATCCACCAGCTGCCTCAGTGATACGGCCTGGAGGGTCTGTGCAAGCCAGCGGAAGGGGGCACGGTTCTCGGCGTAACCGAGCGCTTCGAAGACGGCCTCCTGCAGTGCCTGCTCAGCCCCGGACTGTCTGATACAGAGGCGCGAGGACTGCACGCGTTCGCGGAAGCGGGCCATCCCAGAGCGCAACAGCATCTCGCGCAATTCGCCTGAAGAGGCGCGGGCGAGGCGAGCCATGAGCGGCGGTTCAGCAGCAGCACCGCTCCCTGCGCGGTTGAGTTCCGCGACCGGGAGGTCAGGACCTCCTCCACCAGCCTGCGCAACGACGTGGAGCATGACGCTGTCGTAGGCGGGGTCAGAGTCGTGACCATGTGCCCGCCATTCCGAGGGCGTGCGGTGTAGCTCGACGTTTCCTGACGAGCGCCTCCCGTTCATCCGTACGACGGCATCCTGGAAGTCCGGCCCATGGCCGGGTGCAGGCCGCCCGGCGTAGAGCACCTTCAGGTGCTTGCCGTCCACCGTGCGGAGCGAGCGTCCCTCTTTCGCACGCCACAGTCTTGCGAGCAGGTGCTCGGGCAAGAGCGGACGGGGGCGGCTCGCGCGCCGACGGGATCCATACGTGCGGCGCTCCTCCGCAAGCATCGCCCCACACTCCCAGGTTCTCCTCGTCCCGACCATCATATCCATCGCCTCGTATATCGTCCCCCTATGGTACACGCAGACAAGTCCTAACCCGGCGTTAAGTGAACCAGCGCTGACGTTTAAGCCCACTCCCCCTTCGCCCCAACGAAACCGCATCGTAAGCTGACGGCATCACCTTCAGGAGGAAGAATCGATGCTGAGCACCGTTGCCGGTTACGACACCACCACGCTGGAAGGGCCTGACGACGAAGAGGAAGAGGCTGAAGAGCCCACCTCCGAAGAGACGGAAGAGGGCGAGGCCGAAGAGTCCACCGATGAAGAGGAGGCCGAGGACCCCGAAGAAGAAGCCGAGAACGAAGACTAGCCCCGTCTCACCAGGTCAACAGGAAGGGCGCTCCTGATAAGAGGGCGCCCTTCCCCGCATGTCCGGGACAGGTGGCCGTCAGGCCAGCATGTCGGCGACCGTAGCACCTATGTCCGCAGGGGTCGGGATGACGCGGCAGCCCGCTTCTTCCAGCGCACGCATCTTTTCAGACGCCAGCGCGGCCTTCCCGGTGATGACCGCCCCCGCGTGCCCCATACGGCGGCCCGGTGGTGCAGTCTGGCCCACGATGAGCGCCGCTACCGGCTTGCGGACGTTCTCCTTGATGTACGCAGCGGCCTCCTGCTCCTTGGTGCCGCCGATCTCGCCAATCATGACGATAGCCTCGGTGTCCGGGTCGTCGTTGAACATCGAGAGGACATCCACGAAGCCGGTCCCTGAGACGGGGTCGCCGCCGATGCCAACGCAAGTGGACTGGCCGATGCCGCGTTTCGTGAGCTGATCGACCCCCTCGTAGGTGAGGGTCCCGCTGCGGGAGACGACGCCCACCTTGCCTTGCAGGTGGATGTTGCCTGGCATGATCCCGACCTTCGCCTTCGCGCCAGGGGTGATGAGGCCCGGGCAGTTCGGTCCCAGCAGACGCACGGGCTTGTTCTCCAGGTAGCGCATCACCATCGTGGAGTCCCGCACCGGGACGCCTTCAGTGATGCAGACGACGAGCGGCACACCCGCATCCGCCGATTCCAGGATGGCGTCCGCCGCGAAGGGCGGCGGCACGAAGATGAGTGCGACGTTCGCGCCTGTCTCTTCAACCGCCTCGCGTACGCTGTCGAAGACGGGGACTCCATCCAGAACGGTCTCGCCGCCCTTGCCCGGCGTCACCCCAGCTACGAGGTTGGTGCCATACGCCTTGCATCGCTCCGCATGGAAGCTGCCCTCACGTCCCGTGATGCCCTGCACCAGCAGGCGCGTGTTCTCATTCACCAGGATGCTCATTCGATGTTCGCTCCGCTATCCCTTGATGGCCGCCGCTGCCTCTTCCAGAGTGTCCACCATCGTGGCCGTCAGTCCTGACTCGGCGAGTATCTGTTTGCCCTCGTCCACGTTGGTCCCCAGCATCCGGACAACGAGCGGGGGCTGGCGGTCCGCCTTGCCGTAAGCGTCCACGATGCCTCTCGCAGCGATGTCGCACCGCAGGATGCCGCCGAAGATGTTCACCAGCACCTTCTCGACGTTCCGGTCGGAGAGCATGAGGAGGATCGCGTAGCTGATCTTGTCTTCGGCTGCCCCGCCGCCTACGTCGAGGAAGTTGGCAGGTTCCGCGCCTGCGAACTTCACGATGTCCATCGTCGCCATGGCGAGCCCCGCCCCGTTGACCATGCAGCCGACGTTGCCGTCGAGCTTCACATAGGCGATGCCAGCCTCCGACGCCTCCACTTCGAGCGGGTCGTCCTGGGTCGTGTCGCGCAGTCCGGACTCCGCCCTGTGGCGAAAGAGCGCGTCGTCGTCGAGGTCCATCTTGGCGTCGAGCGCCAGCAGTTGGCCGTCGCTCGTCAGAACGAGCGGATTGATCTCGATCATCCCGGAGTCCTTTTCAACGTAGGCGCGATAGCACGCGTCCACAAGCGCTGAGAAAGGGCGTACCTGCGCCGGGGGCAGGCCGAGTCCCGCCGCCAGCCTGCGTCCCTGGAACGCCTGGAAGCCGATGGCGGGGTCTATCGGTTCGGTGAGCACCTTCTCCGGTTCGGTCTGCGCCACCTCCTCGATCTCCATGCCGCCGGCAGCCGACGCGATGACGACAGGACGGCGCCGCCCGCCATCCGTTGTGATGCTCAGGTAGAGCTCGCGCTCGATGTCCATCGTCTGCTCGACGAGCACCTGGTGGACAGGCACGCCCTGCGGTCCTGTCTGGAAGGTGACGAGCGTCGAACCGATGAGTGACTCAGCGATCTGTGAGGCCTCTGCAGGGCTGCCCGCTACCTTCACGCCTCCTGCCTTGCCCCGGCCACCAGCGTGCACCTGCGCCTTTACGACGCCCCTGCCTCCGAGCCGCTCCGCAGCTGACGCGGCCTCGGCACCGGACGACGCGACGTAGTTCTCCGGCACGGGGACGCCGAAAGCGGCCAGCATCTGCTTGGCCTGGTACTCGTGGAGTTTCATCTCTGCCCTCTCGATAGACTGGCCCAACCGGAGGGGTCCCGGCGGGCCGTGAAGGATGATAGCAGAGGCGCCGCTGGTGATGGGCCCGCGCGCCCTAACCGGCGATGACGCCCGCGACCTCCGTCGCGTAGTGGTCCACGGCGTCCGGGTCGACCTCGACTCCGAGGCCGGGCAGGTGGGGGACCGTGATGTGGCCACGCACGGGAACGAGCGACTTCGTGAGGAGGTCGCTTTCCAGCCGCGCCCCTCCGCCGAGGCTCGCCGGAGCAGCCTTGCCGAGTGATGCAGCGAGGTGCAGTCCAGCCGCGATGCCCACCCCCGTCTCCAGCGATGCGGAAACGGTGCTCCGCAGTCCGCTCTTCGCAGCGTAAGCCATGATGGCCTGCGCCGCGCGTATGCCGCCCGCCTGCGCCGCCTTCACCACGAGCACGTCCGCCGCCTCCGCCTCGACAACCCTGGCCGCGTCGCTCATGATGCCGACGGCCTCGTCCGCAGCGATAGGCACCGGCGATACGCTGCGGATGCGCGCGAGCCCGCTCATGTCCTCCGCGATGACCGGTTGCTCCACGAAGTCCAGGTCGAAGGGGGCGAGCCGTTCGACCGTGTGGATGGCGCGCTCAGCCGTCCAGCCCTCGTCCGCGTCGGCGCGAAGGACGACGTCGTCGCCGATCGCCTGCCGGATGGCG
This sequence comes from Dehalococcoidia bacterium, assembly GCA_965220225.1. Taxonomy (GTDB): domain Bacteria; phylum Chloroflexota; class Dehalococcoidia; order Lucifugimonadales; family Australimonadaceae; genus Bin16. The sequence continues at coordinate 751,186 of OZ244813.1, forward strand.
CGGACGATCTCTATGTCCGTGGCGGCATCGCGCGCGCCGAGCGACGCCTTTACACACTCGTAGCCGTCCTCCACCGCCGCGCGGGCCTGCTCCGCTGCCTCGTCCGGCGGGAGGAAATCGAGGAGTCCCACCATCGGCGTCCAGTCGATGACGCCGCCGAGCAGGTCGGTCACCGGGCGTCCTGCGTTCTTGCCCATGGCGTCGAACGCGGCTGTCTCCAGCCCGAAACGGAGGGCGTTGCCAGTCGCGCCGGGAGGAGCGAGCGCCGAGAGGATGTCGAATGCGACGGCAGGGTGCAGACCGAGCGCCGAGGGGGCGAGGTCGTGCAGGAGCGCCGCGAGGTCGGCGATGCGGGGAGGACGGCCCGGCCCAGCGGTCGCCGCCTCGCCCACGCCCACGATCCCGTTGTCCATGTGCATCCAGATGAGCAGCGCGTTGCGGCGCGCCTTGGAGGGGTCCAAGGCTAGCTCGGGTTGGCGCAGGGGAACGCGGACGCCCCGCCATTCCATCTTGCTGACTCGCATGGCGCGCATTATGCCATCTCGTCCGTCACCGCTGCAGTGAGCCGGTCGACGGCTTCACGGAGGCCGGAGAGCGTCGTCAACTCCGGGTCGGCGGCCAGGATATGCCCAGCGTGCTCGCGTGACGCATCGAGCAGGTCGCGGTCGTCGGGGCGCGCCATCCTCACGGGCGCGACACCGGACTGGCGCGTGCCGAAGAAATCGCCCTGGCTCCGCATCTGGAGGTCGGCCTCCGCAATCTCGAACCCGTCGTTGGTGTCCACGAGTACCTTCAGGCGCTGTCTGCTCGTCTCTGCCTGTGCGAGGGACGCACGGAACCACTGCTCGACCTCCCGCCAGTCGTCGCCGTTGGCGACGCGGCGCTGGCGCACATCTCCCAGGCGCTGGAACGTCTCGTCCTCCGATTCAGCAACGAGGAAGCAGTAGCTCTGGTGGGCGCCGCGCCCGACGCGTCCCCGGAGCTGGTGGAGCTGGGCGAGACCGAACCGAGTGGGGCTCTGTACCATCATCACGGTGGCGTTCGGCACGTCGATTCCGACCTCGATGACGGGCGTCGACACGAGCACGTCGATCTCTCCGGCCCGGAAGGCGTCCATCACGGCCTGCTTCTCCGGGAGCAGCATCCGCCCGTGCAGCAGGCCGACACGCGCTTCCGCGAGTGTGGTCGAGCGCAAGCGCTCGTACTCAGCAACCGCGGTGAGCGGGGGGAGAGCCGCCGACTCGGGGATGAGGTCGGAGTCCTCGTCCGCCGCTTCGTCGTCGTCATCCACGCCGTTGAAGCGGTCGTCCGCATCGTCGATGCGAGGGTAGACGATGAAGCACTGGCGGCCTTCACGCACCTGCGTCAGCAGGTAGTTCTCCGCGTCGCGGGCGCGGGCGAGGTCGACGCTGCGCGTCAGTATCTCCTGGCGGCCAGCGGGGAGTTCCCGCATGGTGGATATCTCAAGACCGCCGTACAGGGTAAGCGCGAGCGTGCGCGGTATGGGCGTTGCAGACATGAGCAGGAGATGGGGTTCGCCGACGGCGCTCTTGCCACGCAGCGCCTCGCGCTGGAGGACACCGAAGCGGTGCTGTTCGTCGCCCACGGCGAGGGCGAGGTTCGGCAGCGCGACCTGCCGCTGGATGAGCGCATGCGTGCCGATGAGCAGGTCCAGAGAGCCTTCTTCCGCCATCCTGAGTATCTCGCGGCGGGCGGGGGCACGCGTGCTGCCGGTGAGCAGTGCAGCCGTCACGGGCTCGTCCCTGCCCTCCAGCGTTGCGGAGAACCAGTCCGGGTTCTCCAGCGAGTGTTCCGGCCCTCTGAGCAGGCGGCGGACATTGAGGAAATGCTGCTCCGCGAGCACCTCAGTGGGGGCCATCATCGCGCCCTGGTAGCCACCCGCGACCGTTGCGAGCAGCATCGCTACCGCGACTACGGTCTTACCGGAGCCCACGTCTCCCTGGAGGAGACGGCTCATGGGCCTGCCGCCGCTCGATACGTCCTGCATCGCCTCCTCGAGCGCATCGCGTTGGCCCTGCGTCAACTCGAACGGCAGCGACGCGATGAACGACTGCACCATCGGGGGGAAGGCGGGGAGGACGATGCCCTCCTGGGTGGAGGTGTAGTTGCGCTCCATGCCCACCCTCAGCTGGATGGCCAGGAACTCGTCGAAGGCGAGCCGCCGCCGCGCCTGCTCCTTCGTCTCCTCGGAAGCGGGATAGTGGGCCTGCTCGATGGCGTCGCCAAGCGGAAGCAGCCCGACGTCCTCGCGCACGGCGTCCGGCAGCGGGTCGGGGATGCGGAGGCTGCCGCCGCCGTTCCTCGTGCTGTCGAGCGCCTCACGGACGATCTCACGCATCCTACGCGGGGGTATGCGCTTGTTCCCGCTGGTCGCGGCCGTCGGGTAGAACGGCACCAGCCCTGCCGTGTGCAAACCGGAGACATTGGCGCTCCCCGCGACTTCCCATTCCGGCGACTCCATCTGCTTCTTGCCCTGGAACAGCGTCACCTTGCCGCTGAGCACGATGCGGGGGACGCCGTTCGGCGTCTGAGCAGTCGCGGCGATCGCCTTCCTTAGCTGCTGGGCGATCCACGGGTTGCCCCACCAGATGACGCGCAGGTTGCCGGTGTCGTCGCCGACGACGGCCTCGGTGGCGCGGATGCGTCCGCCGCGCCCCAGCCGCACTTCGTAGGCATCCCACAGCACGGCTTCGATGGTCTGCTCCTCGCCCACGCGCAGCCTGGCGACGGCGGTCCGCTCCCTGCGGTCGACGTGGCGCAGCGGGAAGAGGTAGAGGAGGTCGCGCGCGGTGGGGTCCGGGCTAGTGAGCATACGCCGCCGGATGAGCATCCGCCGGATGGCGTCGGCCTGGGGTCGATTGACGCTCCGCAGTGCGCTCAGGGGCGCATCGAGCGGCTCGCGGGCCGGAGGAGCGGCGGGCGGAGGCTCCGGCGGCGGAGTGGGACGTTTCGGGGGACGAGCGGCAGGTCGGGCATCGCCGAGGAAGCGGCGCACCTCGTCAGCCCAGCGCTCGCGGCGGACGGAGTCGAGTTCGGCGTAGGCCACGGAGAAGAGGCCGCGCTCGTCCAGCGACCTGAGCGCCGGGTCCGCGCCCGCCTGCTCGTGCAGCGTTTCGAGGAAGCGGTCGAGCCCACCGGTGACGGCCTTGTCCGCGAAGCCGTTGGCGGCCTCCATGTCGAGGATATTCCGCAGGGCCCGCACCTGCGAGGCTCCCGCCCGCTCGCCGCGTTTCGTCGTCACCTGGTTACCTTTGCGTAGTTGCCGTGGGATCAGACCTTCTGCACCTGGCCAGTGTCCGACGCGCGCTGGACGGCGTCCATGAGGCGGTGGTGCTGAACGGCGTCGGCGAAGTCCGGGTGGAACTCGCGGTCGTTGAGGATCGCGTCGGCGTAGGAGGCCCAGAGTTTGCCGATGTGCACGGGCGGCCCCGACAGGCCGGCGGCGGTGACCCACTCGTCCTCCGGAGCGACGGCCGGGCGGAGCTCGTTGCCGCCGTCCAAGGCCACGCGCAACTCGCCCGCGCCGAGGTGCGTGGAGCCGGGAGAGTCGAGCGTTATCGTGCCGCGAGAGCCGTGTATCTGCATGCTGTGGCCGGTGCCGACCGCGGCAACGGAAGCGATGTACACCGAGAACGCCGCGCCACTCGCGAGCGTGCCGCTCACGATGACGTTGTCCGGAGCGGTGACAGGAAACTTCTCGCCGGTGTCGGACGCCGTCCACTCCCTGACCTGCGTGCTGACCGCGGAGGCAACGCTTCGCGCCGGGCCGACCATGGAGACCAGTCCGTCCATGGCGTGCCCGAACGTGATGCTGAGCGTGTTGGCGCGGGCATCGGCGTCGCGCATCCAGACGCGGGCGGCGGGCCGGGAGAGCGCGCCGCTGACGAACTGGATGAGGCTGACGCCGAGCACGTCCCCGATCGAGCCGCCCTCGATGAGCCGCCGGACCTCCTGGTACTGGGCGGAATGACGGGACTGGAGGCCCACGCAGGTGCGGACGCCGGCGGCGGTGGCCAGCTCAGTCATCTCCTCAGCCTGGGCAGTCGTCGTGCCGAGCGGCCACTCGGTGTAGACGTGCTTTCCCGCCGCGATGATGTCCTTCGTCAGCTCGTAGTGGGTGGGCAGCTTGACGGCGACGGCCGCAACGTCGACCTCCGGGTTCGCGAGGAGGTCGTGGTGGTTGTCGTAGGCGTACTTCGCGCCGAACTTCGCCGCAGCCTCGTCGGCGGACTCCTGGCGCGTGGTGGAGACCGCGACGAGCTCGACGCCGGGGATGTCCGCCGCCATCGCAGGCATGTGGGCGCGTCCCGCCCAGCCGTTCACGTTGCCGCCGATGATGCCGACTCTGATGGTGTCTGCCATGTTCTTCGCTCCGCTCCCGGGTCCTCTAATCTAACGTAGTTCTACATCCGAACGGCCATGCTATGCGCGGTAGGCCAGCCGGGCAACCGGCGCTGACCAAGGATGCCAAGGGTTCGTTCATCTGGCATTCTTGGTCGCCGTTTTACGAGTGCGTTTGCCGTGCCGTTTGGCATCCTTGCATCCTTGGTTTGGAGCGTTTCCAAGGCCGTGGCCTGCTTCCCGCGACCAAGAATGCAAGGGCGCCAACGATTTCACAAGTTGGGCAATGAGCCATAGACCCTGTCTATAGCGGGGCACGAGGTATAGACGCTGTCTATGGGTGCTGCGTGTACGGCGGTCATGCAACCAGCGTAGCGGACACAGGGGCGACCGCGTAAGGGGCGCGTGTCACAGTGCTGCTAGACTGGCCTTACTGCATTGACCGGAGGCCCCGCTGCGAACCCACACGCTTGTCATCCTGGCGTTCCTGACATTCGTTCTCGCCGCGTGCTCCCAGGCGACGCCCATGCCGTTTCCCCTGTCATCTCCGGTGCTGGGAGATGTAGCGGTCACACTCAGCGGCGGCGGGCTCCACAACTGCGCGCTGCGGCCGGACGGCACCGCGGTGTGCTGGGGCGGTGTAGCTGCTTTCTCGGGTGCAGCATCGCCGCCGGAGAACGAACGGTTCGTGACCATCAGCAGTGGCAGCTCTCACACGTGCGCTCTGCGTGGAGATGCGGCCGCGGCCTGCTGGGGCGACGATTCTGCCGGCCAGGCATCCCCGCCAGGGGACGAGCGGTTCGCAGCCATCAGTAGTGGCGGAGCTCACACCTGTGCGCTCCGGCACGACGGCAGCGCTGTCTGCTGGGGCAGGCTGGCGTCGCCGCCGGAGAACGAACGGTTCATATCGATCAGCAGCAGCAGCCTGCATTTCACCTGCGCACTGCGGCTGAACGGGAGCCCTGACTGCTGGGGAGAAGGTATCTTCCCGGAGGAGTGGGCGCCGTTCGGAGGCGAGCAGTTCGTCTCCATCAGCAGCGGCTGGCATCACGCGTGCGCGCTCCGCCCTGACGGCAGCCCTGCCTGCTGGGGGTATGACGGAGAGGACCGGACATCCCCTCCGGAAGGCGAGCAGTTCACTACCATCAGCAGTGGGAGTTCCCATACGTGCGGTCTGCGGGCGGATGGGAGCGTGGTCTGCTGGGGGGGCAACATCGCAGGCGAGGCATCCCCTCCGGAGGACGAACGGTTCACCGCCATCAGCAGTGGGAGCAACCACACATGCGGTCTGCGAACAGATGGAAGCGCGGTCTGCTGGGGGGCGCAGGATGAACGCGTCGCCTACGGCCAGACATCAGTGCCGCGGCATGAACGGTTCGCCGTAGGTCCGGTTGACGTCGATTCCCCGCTCGTGCCGACGCCCACGCCCACACCGGCCCCTCCGCTCGAGTCGGCTCTGCCTCCATTCGTGCAAGGGCAGCCGACCACGCTCAGCAGCGGCGGGTTCCTCACGTGTGCGCTGCGCCCGGACGGCAGCCCCGTCTGTTGGGGAACGAACCTTATCGGGCCCATACGGGCCCCCGAAGAGGAGCGGTTCGTGTCCGTCAGCAGCGGCTCTCTCCAGGCGTGCGCGCTGCGGCCAGATGGCAGCGCTGCTTGTTGGGGAGATAACGGGGGTTGGTTGTCGCCACCCCAAGAAGAGCGGTTCGTGGAAATCGCAAGCGGCGTGACCCACACGTGCGGGTTGCGTGCAGACGGAAAGGTCGTCTGTTGGGGCCAGGACGATCGTGGCCAGGCCTCGCCGCCGGGGAACGAACAGTTCGCTTCGCTCGCCAGCGGCATCGACCCGGTGTGTGCGTTGCGCGCTGGCGGCCGCCCCATCTGCTGGGGAGACGAACAACTCATCACGGCATCCGCGCCTGAGGGGGAGCGGTTCGTTGCCATCAGCAGTGGGGGCTTCCACAGGTGCGGACTGCGGCCGGACGGCAGCGCCACCTGCTGGGGCAACGACGGTTCAGGCGGACCGGTGATCCCGCCGGATGGCGAGCGGTTCGTCGCCGTCAGCAGCAGTGCAACCTACGCGTGCGGACTGCGACCCGATGGCAGCGTCGCTTGCTGGGGGCTGGTGACGGAACCGCCTCCTAGGGGCGAGCGGTTCGTCGCAATCAGCAGCGGACTGGGACACACGTGCGCGCTACGCCCTGATGGAAGCGCCTTCTGCTGGGGGCTGGACGACGCCGGCCAAGCGTCGCCGCCGGAGGACGAGCGCTTTGCCACAGGGAGGGTAGACGCGGGAGGCTGATCTCCACCTGCCTACCCCACACCCCACAGTACCCTCACCCTAACCCTCTCTCCTTGCAGGGAGAGCGAATCAGGCACTCCCACAAGGACGCGCGTTGACCCTCAGTGGGGCGCGGCCTAGACTGCCCGGCGGCGCACATGGTGCGTTGCACGCCGCGAGGCGGAGAAGGGGGAGGGAACCATGCGCATCGGATTCATCGGCCTCGGAAATATGGGCGGGCCCATGGCCAAGAACCTCATCAAGGCAGGTCACGAGCTCATCGTCAACGACATCGACGAGGCGAAGACCAGTGAACACCGGGAGATGGGCGCGACGTGGGCCCCGACACCGGAGGAGGTCGCGCGTCAGGCGCCCGTGGTGCTGACGTCGCTGCCGGGACCGGCGGAGGTCGAAGACGTGGCGCTCGGGCCGCAGGGGATCGTGCTGGGGCTGTCGCCCGGCTCGGTGTACGCGGACCTCTCGACAGGCTCCCCAACCCGTATCCGACAGGTTGCGGAGCGCATCGAGGCGATGGGCGCGCACATGCTCGACGCCCCGGTGAGCGGCGGCACCATCGGAGCGGAGGAGGGCACGCTCGCGGTCATGGTTGGCGGCGACGAGGAGGTGTTCGAGGCGGTACGCCCCGTGTTCGAGGCGATCGGCACGGGCGTGAGCTACGTAGGGCCCATCGGTTCGGGGACGGTGGCGAAACTGGTGCACAACTCCATAACCCTGACGACGCGCGTCGTCGTGCAGGAGGGGATGACGCTCGCGGTGAAGGCGGGCGTGAAGCCGAGCGTGATGCTGCAGGTGCTGTGGGACGCGGCGTTCGGGAAGCAGACGCTGCTGAAGCAGATACCGGGCACGGTATTCACAGGCGACTTCGAGACGCCACGCTTCTCGCTGCGGCTCGCCCACAAGGACGTGAGCCTCGGCCAGGAGCTCGCGGATGAGATGGGCGCACCGATGGAGCTGGCGGCGATGGCGAAGCAGGTGATGGAGGAAGGCATCAGCCGAGGCTGGGGGGAGTGGGACAACCTGGCGACGTTCATGCTGGCGGAGGAGCGGGCAGGCATCAAGGTGCGCGAGTGAGGGCGCTGCGCTTGGCTGAGTGGCTTAGCACGCCCAGTTCTTCCCTCCCACCCGCCCGGACGCTTGTGGGGGACACCCCCACACCCCCGGCAGGGGGGATCCCCCCCTGCACTCCCCATCAGGCGGCCCCCCGAGATGTCTCTCGACTCCGCTGCGCTCCGCTCGAAATGACAGGCTGCGCCACGCTCCACGCCTCCACAGTACCCTCGCCCCAGCCCTCTCCCCTTGCAGGGAGGGGGGCCAGACGCCCCTCACCTCCCACTCTCGATGGGGTGAGAGCCCTGCCTGTACAGGAACGACAGGCCAACGCCCACACGAGAGACGCTACTCCCCGCCTCGCCGGTTCACCCTCACCCTGGCCTTCTCCCCTCAAGAGAGGGGACCGGAGGTATGGGGATGAATGACCTGGTGCGGATGACGGCGCGGGAGGCGGTGCGGCGGCTCGCTGCGCGGGAAGTGTCGCCGCTGGAGATGATCGACGCGGCGGTCGAGCGCATCGCGGCGGTCGACGGCGCAGTGAACGCGCTGCCAACGCTGGCCGTGGAGCGGGCGCGGGAGCACGCAGCGCGGCTGACGGCGTCCGGCCCACCCAGCGACACGCCCCCCGGGTACCTGCACGGGCTTCCGTTCGCAGTGAAGGACCTGAAGGACGTTGCGGGCGTGCGCTCCACGAAGGGTTCGCCGATCTACGCGGAGCACGTGCCGGAGCGTTCAGACTTCCTCGTCGAGAACATCGAAGCGCAGGGCGGCGTCGTGCTGGCGAAGTCGAACACGCCGGAGTTCGGCGCCGGGGCCAACACGTTCAACGAGGTGTTCGGGAAGACACGGAACCCGTGGGACACGCGCATGACGTGCGGCGGGTCATCAGGCGGCGCTGCGGTGGCGCTCGCGACTGGACAGGTGTGGCTCGCGACGGGGAGCGACCTCGGCGGGAGCCTGCGCATCCCCGCGAGCTTCTGCTCGGTGGTCGGGCTGCGCCCCTCGCCGGGGCGGGTGCCGCACGGCCCGAAGGAGCTGCCGTTCGCCGGGCTGTCGGTCGAGGGACCGATGGGGCGGACGGTGGGCGACGTTGCGCTGTTCCTCGACACGCAGGCGAGCGGCGTGCAAGCCGTCGACCCGATCAGCCTGCCGCGCCCGGAGCGCCCTTTCGTCGAGTCGGTCGACGCGCCGATGGCGCCGAAACGGGTGGCGTACTCGCCGGACCTCGGCATCGCGCCGGTGGACACGGAGGTGCGTGAGATATGCGGCCGGGCCGTGCGGCTGTTCGAGGGAATCGGGGCGTCGGTGGACGAGGACGCGCCCGACCTGCACGACGCGGAGCCGATCTTCCAGGCATTGCGGGCGGCGCAGTTCGCAGCGCTGTACGGGAAGCACCTGGAGACGAACCGGGCACTCCTCAAGCCGGAGGTCATCTGGAACGTCGAGGCAGGGCTGGCCCTGTCCGCAGAGGACGTGAACCGCGCGGAGTCGGCACGCGGGGCGCTCTACTACCGGACGGCGGCGTTCTTCGAGCGGTACGACATCCTCGCGTCGCCGACGGTGCTCGTGCCCCCGTTCGATGTCGATCAGCGGTACGTGGAAGAGGCGGGAGGCGTGCGGTTCGAGACGTACGTGAGCTGGCTGGTGATGTCGTTCGCGCTGACGCTCACGTCGTGCCCGTCCATCTCGGTCCCGTGCGGGTTCACGTCGTCCGGGCTGCCTGTGGGGCTGCAGTTGATGTCACCGCGCGCGGATGAGGCGTCGCTGCTGTCGGCCGCTGCGCTGTTCGAAGAAGCGTGCGGGCTCGCAGGCAAGGTCCCCATCGACCCGATCCACCCTCACCCTGGCCCTCTCCCCTCAAGGGAGAGGGGAACGGAGGGGGCGTAATGTGGCGCGTGGCGATAGCGGGGGGCGTGCTGTGGGTGCTGGTGGTGGCCTGGCTCTCGCTGGCGCTCTTCCAGGGGGCGTCCGACGCAGCGGATGAGGGCCTCATCGCGGAGCCACAGAGCGGCCAGGTGCTCGTGGCCGTCCTCTCCGTCATCATCTTCGGCATGCCGGGTGTCGCGCTCATCGCCTACGGGTGGCGCAGGCGGCAGTAAGTATCAGGCCCTGATCTCCTCGCGCATGAACCGGGCATAGGACGCCGCGAGGAGGACGGCGACCATCGCGACGAGAACGACGATGTGCGGCCAGACGAGCTGGAGGCTCTGGGCCGCCGACACCGGCGTCGAGAGCAGTCCCTCCAGACGTCCCGGCTCGACGGCGAAGAGGTTGAGCGCCCGCCCGCCGATGGGGTCGAGGAGGATGGAAGTGGCCTCGGAGTAGAGGCCAGAGGGCGAGACACGGTTGGCCCACGATTCGATGTTGACGTGGCGGATGGCGTCGTCAGCCGTCTCGATGTCGGGGACGATGCGGTCGGCGAGGACGCCGCCCAGCAGCATGATGAGGAAGCCGAGAGCGAACCACATGCCGATGGAGGCGAGCGCGGAGGTGACGGTGTTGCGGAAGAGGACGGAGGCGGTGACGGCGAGTGCGAGCCAGAAGGCGAGATAGGCGACGGAGACGAGTCCAAGGCCGGTGAGGCGCAGGACCTCCTCGCCGGTGGGGGCGATGCCCATGCGGAACATGGTGAGCCCGACGACGACCATCATCATGCTGGCAACGACGAGCCCGAGCGTCAGGAGCGCAGCGAGGAACTTGGCGTTGTAGACGGAGTCGCGGTGGAGCGGCTGCGCGAGGAGGCGGGCGAGCGTGCCCTGGGTGCGCTCGCCGTTGATGGCGTCGAACCCCAGCGCGATGCCGATGACGGGGCCGAAGAAGCTGAGGAACGAGAGCAGGGAGATGGGGACGCCCGCAGTGGAGGTGAAGACGTCCAGGAAGAAGAACCGCCGTCCCGAACCCGCGATCTGGCCGAGGTCGACGAAGGCGCCCCAGACGAGGCCGAGGCCGACGAGGCCGAGCAGGAGGGTGAACCTGCGCCGTCCGAAGTGGTCCGCAAGCTCCTTCCAGAAGAGGGCGATCATGCCGCAGTCTCCTGGAAGTAGCGCAGGTAGATGTCCTCCAGCGTTCTGTCGTTGGCGCGCATCTCCAGGAGCCGGGCGCCGTGCTCGTGGACGGCGGCAGCGGCGGCGGCACGCACGTCCTCATCGCTCTCGATGACCACGTCGACGCCGGAGCGGGTTGCTTCGCGGACGGAGGGAAGCGCGGCGAGCGCGGCGTCGAGGACGGCGTTCGCGCCCTCGACCTTCAGCGTGATGCGGAAGCCGCCACCCTCGGTCTGAGCCGTCAGCGCTGCGACGGTGCCCTCCAGCACGATCTTCCCGTGGGACATGATGCCGACGCGATGGCAGACGCGCTGCACCTCCTGCAACTGGTGCGACGAGAGGAAGACAGCGATGCCCTGCCCGGCGCTCAGGTCCTCGATGATGCCGAGCAGCCAGACGATGCCGGCGGGGTCGAGGCCGAGCGTGGGGTCGTCCAGGATGACGAGGCGGGGCCGCTTCAACAGCACGTCGGCGAGACCGAGCCGCTGTCGCATGCCGCGCGAGTACTGCACGACAGGCTGGTCGGCCGCGTCCTCGAGCTCGACCATGTCGAGCAGTTCGGCGATGCGCGTGTCGGCGTCGTTGCGCGGGATGCCGTTGAGCTCGGCGGTGAAGCGGAGGTTCTGCGCGCCGGTCAGGTCGCCGTAGAAGCCGACGGACTCGGGGAGGTAGCCGACCTGCCGCTTGACGTCGATCGGGTTGCGGGAGGGGTCGTAGCCGCAGACGCGGACTGTCCCCCCGGTCGGTTCGGTAAGGCCGAGCATCATGAGGATGCTGGTGCTCTTCCCGGAGCCGTTGGGGCCGAGGAAGCCGAAGACCTCGCCCTCATCGATGGTGAGGTCGATGCCGTCCACGGCGGTGAAGCCGCCGTAGCGCTTCGTGAGCCCGCGTGCCTCGATAAGGGCGCTCATCGCCTGCCGAGCCTCCAGAAGAGCCCGCCGAGGATGAGGATGACGACGACAACGAGGACGATGCCGAGCCAGCCCCAGATGGTGGATTGGGCGACGGTCACGCGGAGTTCCAACGAGGCATTCGTGTCCGGGTGGTTGGAGCGCAGGGTGACGAGGTAGTCGCCGGGGATGGCATCCGCCGCCGGCAGGACGGTGGTGGTGATGTCTATCTGGTTGTTAAGAGGCAGGTCCGCGACGGAGTCCACCTCAAAGTTGACCTTCCAACCCGATGGTGCGTCCGCGAGGAGGCGGATGTCGGTGAGGTCTCCGGTCCCGAAGTTGGTGAGGCGGAGCTTGGTGGAGGCTTCCTCGCCTGCTGTCGCGTCCAGGTTGAGCAGGCCGGTGTCCGTGCTGAGGAACACTTCGCCAAGCCCGCGGATGGTTACCTTAAGCCCTATCAACAACGGCTCTTCATCGTCCAACGCTGCCTCGTCCTGCACTATGACGGGGACGTCGTAGGTGCCGGGTGGGGTGTTGCGGGGAGGCGTGACGCGCACGTCGATGCGCTCGTTGAGGGCGTTACCCACGCTGATGCTGGAGATGACGCGCTCCTGTCCGAAGGAGGGCGAGAAAGTGACGTCCCAACCGGGCAGCACCTGCCCACTCTCGTCGAGCGCCAGCGCCGTGAGGTTGAAGGCGGTGTCCGCACCGGTGTCGTTATCGATGACGATCTCGAACTCGAACTCGCTGGTGGCGGGACCGCTCAGCACAGGGTAGGTAACGGTGGCCGTGACGCCGGCAGCCGTGCTGGCGGGCGGTTCGGGCACCTCGATGGTGTAGCGGGCGCTGTCGTATTCGACAGAGCCGTCCGGCGAGGTGACGCGCAGGCCGAAGGAGTAGGGACCCGCAGGGGGACGGTCGTCCGGGAGGTCGACGCGGAGGCGGAGGGCCTGGCTGGGGCCGGTATCGTCGGCCGCAGGCGGCTCGACGACGACCTCGCCAACCTTGAAATCGAAGAACCTGTCCCAAACGCCGACGTCCCATCCTTCGGGAACGTCCTCCAGAACGATCCTGACCACCCGGCGCTCCGCGGTCGTGTTGTAGAGGTCCACGGAGAGGTCGGCACGCACTTCGCGGGGTCCCATCTCCAGTGAGCGTACGGCGGAGTCGAGCCGTACATCATCGCCGGGGTCCTGGGCGAACGCCGTGGTAGTGAGCAGACCGAAGGCAAGGGTGAGCGTGGCAAGCGCCACAAGCAGACGTCCGATTCGCATACTCCGGTTACCTCTCGTTGTTATTCGTACTGAGGACGCTCCGAACGAGCGTCCAACATGTAACTATACCAAAGGCATGCGGCCTCAGTTCATCTCCCGCGCAGCGGCGCGCTCTTCCCACCCGCCCACCCGGATGTGTGGGGGACACCCCCACGCCCCCCGGCAGCGGAGCTCCGCCCCCTGCACTCCCGTCGCGACACCCGGAAGGCGACCGGCAACAAAGGCCGCCAGCCCATCACCCTTCCTGATACGTTCCGCCAGTCTTTCCGGATCTCTTCACTCGACGGCTTTGGCCTGCTCCCAGAGCGCGAGTTTCTCGGCGGTAGGGGTGTCCGCGAGTGTCCGGTCGTCGCGGCGCAGCGCGTCCTCGACGCGCTGGAAACGGGCGGCGAAGCGGTCGTTCGCGCCGCGAAGGGCCTGCTCCGGGTCGACGTCCAGGCGATGCGCCACGCCGACGAGCGCAAGGAGCAGGTCGCCAAACTCTTCCTCGCGACGGGCAGGCGTGTCGGTGGCACGGAGTTCGGCTGCCTCCTCGGCCACCTTTTCGAAGATGGCGTCCGGGTCGTCCCAGTCGAACCCCGCCCTGCGCGCCCGGCTGAGGACAGCGTGCGCGTATGCGAGGGCGGGCATGGCACGGGAGACGCCCGCCAGCATGGAGCGGTCGCCCTCGCCCTTCTTCAAGCGTTCTTCCGCCTTGAGGCGCTCCCACTGGCCGGTGACCTCGGTGGGAGTGCGGGCGGAAGCGTCCTCGAAGACGTGCGGGTGGCGGCGAACGAGCTTCTCGTTGAGTTGCGCGGAGACATCGTCCATGGTGAACGCCCCCTCGTCGGCGCCGATCTGGGCATGGAAGATGACGTGAAGGAGGAGGTCGCCGAGTTCCTCGACGAGCGCGGCGCGCTCGCCGGACGCCATCGCATCGAGGGCCTCGTAGGTCTCTTCCAGCAGCGAGCCCCGGAGGGAGTCGTGGGTCTGCTCGAGGTCCCACGGACAGCCGGAGACGGGGTCGCGCAGGCGTCGCATCGTTTCCAGGAGGTCGTCGAAGGTGTCGGACAAGAGGGACTCCGCACGGAGTGAGTAAGCGGATTATAGCCGAGCAGAGCGGGGTAGAATCGAGGCATGGGACGGTCCCTGAATGAGCCGTGGCGCATCGCGGGGTGGGTAGCCCCGGTGCTACTGGGGCTACTGCTGGTGACGACGACGGTGCGGTGCGCGGCCGACAGTCTGCCGCTGTACGAGGCGTTATTCGAGCGCCATTCGGTGTCGGAGCGGACCGGCATCACACCCGAGGGTCTGGCGCACGTGGGCCGGGAGGTACAGGCGTACTTCGCGAGCCGCACCGACGACCGTCTGTCGGTCGAGGTGGAGGTCTACGGGGTGGCGCGCACGCTGTTCAACGCCGACGAGGTCTCGCACATGGCGGACGTGAAAGACCTGTTCCAGCGTGTGTACAACGTCCAACTACTGTCAGCGCTGACGCTGCTCGGGCTGACGGCGCTGGCGGCGGTCCGGCTGCGAAGAGCAACGTATCCCACGATAGGCTCGTGGCTGCGGCGGGGCAGCACGCTCACGGCGGCGGTCATACTGGTGCTGGGGCTGCTCAGCGTCGTGGCGTTCCAGCAGGTGTTCACCGTGTTCCATTACATCGGATTCCCGCAGGGGAACTGGGTATTCGACCCGCGCACGGAGTACCTCGTGCAGGTGTTCCCGTTCGGTTTCTGGCGGGACATCACCTTGCTCATCGGGGTTGCCATCCTGCTCGAGGCGACGGCGCTGTGGTGGGCGGGAACGGCCCTGCAGAAGCGCGGCGGCCGGGAACGTTCGGACCCGTGAGAAGCTGATGGACCTCGCACGCCTGCGGATATATCCGAACGAGTTGGAGGCCCGGATGGCGGAGGGTCTGCTGCGGGACGCCGGTATCGAGTCGGTGGTGCGTCCGGAGCTCGGAGGGTACGGCATGTGGGGGCAGAACCAGTTCACGCTGCACGGGTTGTGGGTGCTGGAATCGCAGCAAGAGGAGGCGCGAGCGGTACTGGAAGGCTTCTGCTAGCCGCAGCCGCAGGAGCCCCCGCAGCAGGCGCCGCTGAGCGGGCCCACGGGGGAAGGGCCGGCACCGGCGCCGACGGCAACGGGAGCGGCAAAGAGCGAGAGCACGCGCTTCGCCTCATCGCCGCAGTCCGGGCAGTCGGTCACATGGGCCGCGGACATGGGCTGCAGCCGCTCGAAGCGGGAGTCGCAGGCGTCGCAGACGTATTCGTACAGGGGCATGGCTCCCTCCTTGCCAACCGGGGACATGGTACCACCACACGCAAGGGGTGGCGTTCAGCCGCGGAAGCGGTAGCCGACGTTCCACACGGTGTCGATGAACGTGTGGGAGGCGTCTTCGATCTTGCTGCGGAGGCGGCGTATGTGCACGTCCACGGTGCGGGTCCCGCCGAAGTACTGGTAGCCCCAGACCTGCTCCAGCAGCGTCTCGCGGCTGTAGACGCGGCCGGGGTTGGCAGCCATGAGCTTGAGGAGCTCGTATTCCTTGAAGGCGAGGACGACGGGTTTCCCTGCGAGGTAGACGTCGTAGCGGCTGGGGTTGATGACGAGATCGCCGACGCGGATGACGCCGGGGTCGTCCGGAGGGGCCGCTCGTTCCAGCTGCTTGTTGATGCGCAGCGCGAGTTCGCCCGTCTCCCACGGGGCGATGATGAAGTCGTCCGCAGCGATGGTCAGGTTCGGGGCCTGAAGGTGACTCTGAGAGAGTACCGCGATGACCGGACAGGGACTCTTGCCGTAAGACCCGGACGCCGACTCAGCCCGGTGGCGGTCGACGTCGACGAGGTCGAGAACGAAGGCATGGGGCTCCGTGACCTCGTCGGCGGGGCCGAACTGGACGCCCTCGCGTCGGAGGCTCTCCACCAGTTCCGGGCTGGGAGTGCGAGCGTCGTACAGGATGCCCACGGTGAGTTCGGCGCGCCAGGCTGCGGCGTGGTCCCGGAATGCGCTCGCGTCTACCACCAGACCTTGCCCTGCACTTTCTCCCGCAGTCCGGCGGCGTCCTCATCCGTCCACAGGCCGGTGCTGAGGTACTTCCACCCGCCGTCGGCAAAGAGGCAGACGATGTGCGCTGATCCGAACGCCTGGACGCGTCCGGCGATGCGTTCGGCAGCGGCGAGCACCGCCCCGGACGACACGCCCGCGAAGACGCCTTCCTTGTGCAGTACCTCAGCTGTCTTCCGGAAGCTCTCTTCGCCGCTCACCATGATGCGGCCGTCGAGCAAGGAGAGGTCCAGGATGGGAGGGACGAAGCCTTCCTCGAGGCTGCGCAGCCCCTGGATGCGGTCGTCTATCTCCGGAGCGGCGGCGATGACCTCTACGTCAGGGTTGTACTCCTTGAGGCGGCGCCCGACGCCCATGAGGGTGCCCCCCGTGCCGAGGCCAGCGACGAAGTGGGTCACCTCCGGGACGTCACGGAGGATCTCCGGAGCAGTGGTCTCGTAGTGAGCCTGCGGGTTCGCGGGGTTACCGTACTGGTACAGCATCACGTACCGGTCGTCCGCGGCGGCCATCTCCTGCGCGAGAGCGATGGACCCGTTGGAGCCTCCCTCACCCGGGGAGTAGACGATCTCCGCGCCGTACGCGGCGAGGAGTTGGCTGCGCTCAAGGCTGACGTTGTCCGGCATGACCGCGGTAAAGCGGTACCCGAGGCGCTGGGCAACCATGGCAAGCGAGATGCCGGTGTTGCCGCTGGTGGGCTCCAGAAGGATGCTGCCCGGGGTGAGCACGCCGTCCCTGAGGGCGGCCTGCACCATCGCCCGGGCGATCCGATCCTTCACAGAGCCCGTGGGGTTGTTGCCCTCCAGTTTCGCGTAGATGCGGACGGAGGGCGCGGGGCTGAACGTTGGCAACTCGACGAGCGGCGTGTTGCCGATGGCCTCGATGAGGTTGGCGCTGCGCATAGCCGTGTGCGGTTCCTTGCAGACGCGGCCCTGCGCGGGTGCGCGGGCGGCTGCGCATGCTTAGTGGGCCGCCGCAACACCCTCCTGGTCGGGCGCCGGGGCGAGGCCGCAGAACACCTCGTAATCGATCAGCTCGGTCACGGTGGGGTTGTCGCCGCAGAGCGGGCACGCAGGGTTCCGCCGCGCACGGACGACGCGGAACTCCATGTTGAGCGCGTCCACGAGGAGCAGGCGTCCGGTGAGGGTCTCGCCGACGCCGAGGATGAGCTTGGCGGTCTCGGTGGCCTGGATACTGCCGATCGTGCCGGTGAGGGCGCCGAGAACGCCGGCCTCGGCGCAGTTGGGGACGAGGCCGGGCGGCGGAGGCTCCGGGAAGAGGCAGCGGTAGCAGCCCTTGCCGGGCTCGTACACGGAGACCTGGCCGTCGAAGATGAGGATGCTGCCGTCCACGACGGGCTTGTCGCTGAGGTACGCGGCGTCGTTCACGAGGTAACGGGTGGCGAAGTTGTCCGCGCCGTTGACTACGATGTCGTACTGCGCGATGAGGTCCATCGCATTCTCTGAGTTGATGGGGAACTCATGGGCGACGACGTTGACATCCGGGTTGTAGCGGTTGAGGGTCTGGATGGCCGACTCGACCTTTGGCATGCCTACCGTTTCGCTGTTGTGCAGTACCTGCCGTTGGAGGTTGCTAAGGTCGACGACGTCAAAGTCCACGAGCCCGATGGTGCCGACTCCTGCGAGGGCGAGGTAGAGAGCGACCGGGCCTCCCAGGCCACCGGCGCCCACGACGAGCACCTTCGCGTCCATCAGCCTCCTCTGTCCGCTACTGCCGATCTGGGGCATGATGATGTGCCTGCTGTAGCGCTTGACCTGTTCAGGTGTCAGCTGGGGGGCGGTTACCGTCATCTCTCCTCCTCTCGTTCATAACGGTGCTCGGCGGCGCGCCGTGCTTCATGCCGAGCTATTGTCGCGATTGGTTCAGGATGCGAATGTCAGCGGGGCCGCTGTGCGCGCCTGCTGGCGCTCGGCCAGATCGGCGATGGTGGTCGTGGTCAGGACGGCGTGGATGGCTTCCTCGACGTCGCGCCATATGTCTCGTTGGGCGCAGCAGCCGGAGAGCGCGCACTCGGTCGCGTCGTCGATACATTCGAGCGGCGGGTTTCGTCCATCCAGGGTGGCGACGACCTCGTCGAGGGTGATGTCGGACGCCGCACGCGCGAGGACGTGGCCTCCCTGGGGGCCCCTGCGGCTCGCGATCAGCCCGAACTTGTTGAGCGTCGTCAGCACCTGGTCCAGGTACGGCTCGGGTATGCCCTGACGTCCGGCGATGTCCGCCGTGCGCACCGGGCGATGGGCGTCAGGCTGCCCGGCGAGGTCCACCAACGCCCTCACTCCGTAGTCAACCTTCATCGGGATGCGCATAACCGTCCCCTCACAGAGCCTCACCCGCCTTAACACGGTGATGATACTGCCCTCACCGGGTAAAAGTCCACCGAAGCAGTCGACAATACACTCGTGCCGGGGGTGGCGATGTGGCAGGAGTCAACCTCGTCTGGTATGCTTGTAACCAGCCCCGTTGAAGAACGGGGCACGTTTGTGGAAGGCGCATCATGGATGAAGTACGGCTCGCAGCGGATGAGCGCGTAGCGCTCGGCAAGAAGGTGAAGGCGCTCCGGCGTTCCGGCATCACCCCCATCCATATCTATGGGCCGGGCGGGCCCTCCCTGTCGCTCCAGTCCGACACGTACGACCTCGTACACGCGCTGGGCGTCGTCGGGCAGACGAGCCCCATGACGGTGCACGTCGGCGGAGACGAGCATTTCGTCATGGTGCAGCACGTGCAACGCCATCCCGTAAGCGAGCGGCTGCTGCACGTCGACCTGCTTCGCGTGTCGCGAACGCAGCGGATCCACGCTTCAGTGCCACTCCACTTCGAAGGTGAAGCGCCCGGCGCCAGGGCGGCAGGCGCAACGCTCTCCGAGGACCTGCACGAGCTAGCGGTCGAGGCGCTGCCCACCGATATCCCGCACGCGATCGTCGTGGACCTCTCGGCCTTGAGCGACCCGGACTCGGTCATCCACGCCAGTGACCTCGAGTTGCCCGCCGGAGTCACGATGGTCACCGACCCGGGTGCGTACGTGGCGCGCATCATCGTGCACGCGGCCGCAGCCGAGGCGGAAGAGGAAGCGGCGGAAGAGGCCGCTCCGGAGGCGGCGGAGAGCGCCGAGGAAGCGCCAGCAGCCGAAGAAGCAGACTCCGAGTAGCCCGGCCCGAATCAGGGCGCCAGGCATGCCTTCGCAAAGGCCGGGCGACCTCGAAGGAACTCCGCCGCGCTCATCTCCGAGCGGCCTTCCATCTTCACGCGCAGCAACCGGAGGGCGCCCTCCCCTGTTCCCACACGCACGTCATCCCCGTGCCTGCGTACCTCCCCAGGCCGGAGGCCTCCGACCTCCCGCTCCACCGAAGCCGCTGCTACGGCGAGCCGCCTGCCCTCCCACTCCGTCGCCGTCCCCGGCCAGGGGTCGTAGGCGCGGACCTTGCGCTCGATGAGGAGCGCCGGCTCGTTCCAGTCAATCAGGCCGTCGGCTTTGGTCATGCGCGGCGTGTACGTCACGCCGTCGTCAGGTTGGGGTCCGGGCGTAATCTCTCCCGCGACGTAGCGAGGGAGCACGGTGGCGAGCAACTCGCCGCCAAGGGCGAAGAGTTCGTCAGTCAGCGCCGGTGTTCGCTCATCGCCATTCAGCGGGATGCTGCGGCTGGCGAGCAGCGGGCCGGTGTCCAGCCCCTCGTCCATCTTCATCAGAGTAACGCCGGTTGCCGTATCGCCGGCAAGGATCGCGGCGGCGGCCGGCGCCGCTCCGCGGTGGCGAGGCAGCAGCGAGGGGTGGATATTCACCGCCCCGTGAGCCGGACCGAAGAGGAAGGGCGCCGGGAGAAGCAGTCCGTAGGCGGCGAGGACGACGAGATCAGCGCGCAGGGTACTGAAGCGTTCCTGCTCTTCCGGCAGCGTGAGGCGCTGTGGAGTGAGCACCGCGATGCCCAGTTCGTCCGCACGCGCACGGACGGGGGACGGGAGCAGGCGTCGTCCGCGTCCTGCCGGTTTGTCTGGTGCGGTGTACGCTGCCACCACAGCCCAGCCGTTGGCGTCGGCGACTCCGACGGTGGCATCCAGTATCCCCACTGCGGTTTGGGGAGATCCCATGAAAACGATGCGGACCGGTTCCATAGGAGTGATATTAGCAGCCGGATAGGCCATGACGGGCTGCCAGCCGAGGGCTAGGCCATCATGCCATTGCGCGCCCGCCGTCCTTTTTGCAAGCGCCATTCCAGTGGGATTCCCATGGATTTCAACGGATGAGGCGGCGAGCGGTGGGTGGTACTTTCAACCAACCTACCGGACGGTGCCCCGCTCTTTCCCCAGAGTTCCGCAGTCCATCCGCCGGTTTCAACATCCAGCCCCGGGAAGGACAGCCGCTCTTGTCGGACAGTTCAGCGCGCCGCCTATGGGACGCCGTTCTTGGTCGCCTGCAGTTACAGACGCCGAAGGCAACCTTCGACACCTGGCTTGCAGGGACGAGCGGCGAAGACCTGACAAGCGACACCCTGACCGTCTCGGCCCCGACAGCCTTCGGCGTAGCCTGGCTGGAGGGCAGGATGCAGGGGTTGGCTGACTCCACGGCTTCCGCCATCGGCGGGCGCGCCATCAGCGTCCAGTTCGTCCTTCAGGGCACTCCTTCGAAGCAGGCAATCGGTGCAGGACCGGATATCCCTGCCCCGAACCGCGCGGCAAACCCGACACTGTCCCCATCGGAGACCTTCGACTCATTCATCGCGATACGGGAGAACCGCCTTGCTCACGCTGCCGCGCTCGCAGTAGCCCGAGCGCCTGGCTCGGCATACAACCCGCTGTTCATATACGGCGGTTTCGGCCTCGGAAAGACCCACCTCCTGCAAGCGATCGGGAACCACGCACATGCGCAGGGGCTCGCGATCGAGTACACGACTGCGGAGGAGTTCACGAACGCCTATCTCTCCGCGATGCGCGAGAAGCGCACCAAGTCCTTCCGTGAGCGCTTCTGGGCCGCTGACGTCCTGCTGCTGGACGACGTCCACGGGTTCGAGGGAAAGAGCGCGCGCATCCACGACGGCCTGCTGCACACACTTGACGCGCTCCGTAAGCGCGGCAGCCAGATCGTGCTCGCAAGCGACCGCCCTGCCCTTTCCATCTCAGTTGAGAAACGGCTCCAGTCGCGCCTCGCAGCGGGGCTGCAAGCTGACCTCGACGTCCCGGAACTGGACTCCCGGGTCGCCCTGCTGGCAGCCTTCGCAGAATCCTCAGGCGTAACCCTCAATGAGGACGTTCTGACTTTCGCAGCCCAGCGGCTCGATGCGAACGGGCATGTACTCAAGGGAGCGCTGACTCGACTCCTCGCGCTCGCCGACCTCACCGGGCGCAGTGTCACGCCGCATCTCGCCAGGCAGGCCCTCGCGGCGCACTTCTCCACAACGGATGCACAAGTCTCCCCGGAGTCCACAATCGCAGCTGTCGCCCACTACTACAGGCTGCCTATCTCAGCACTACAGGGTCCACGCAGAGACCGCGAAGCCTCAACAGCCCGCCAGACCGCCATGCACCTGCTCCACACCATGCTCGGGCTATCAGCAGAGGAAATCGGGGTACAACTCGGCGGGCGAGAGAGAACAACTATCCTGTACGGCCTCCGGCGTACCGCAGACCGCCTCCAGGAGGACAACACCTTCTCCGCGGAGCTTCATCGCATCCGGCAAGCCTTCGATGCGATGGAGCCCCCCGAGCAACTCTCCACATCCGCATAAGCCGCGCCACCACGCAGTGGAAGCTGCGTTCTCCCCTGAAACTCTCCCCGCAGGCTTTCCTCTCCACCGGCGACGGTGTCCCTATCTCTCTATACTTAACAGGTCATGCTTGATAAGAAGCGATTAACAATCGCCGCAGGGCGTGGAGGAAACGGGGCTGTGTCGTTCCTCCGCGAGAAGTTCCGTCCCCGCGGAGGCCCTGATGGTGGAGATGGTGGAGATGGTGGCCCAGTCGTATGCCGGGCGCTGTCGAATGTACGCACCCTGGGGCACCTCGAGGGTGTCAGTAGGATCGTTGGAGAGCCGGGGGTGCCGGGGAGAGGCAAGGAGCGGATGGGGAGGAAGGGAAAGGGGACGATTATCGATGTGCCGTTGGGTACGGTTGTCTGGGAGGTATCTGCGGACGAGCGGGTGTTTCTGACGGAACTGACGAGTGATCGGAGTCAAGCCGTTGTTGCTCATGGTGGTCAGGGGGGGTGGGGGAACGTGCGCTTCGCAAGTTCGACGAACCAGGAACCCCTAATCGCGCTGGGTGGGGAGTTGGGGGAGGAGCGCGAGATCGAACTCGAGGTGAAATTGCTCGCAGACGTCGCATTGCTGGGTGCGCCGAATGCAGGGAAGTCGACGCTGTTGAGCGTGATCTCTCGTGCACAACCGAAGATTGCGGACTACCCATTCACGACACTGGAGCCGGGGTTCGGCGTAGTAAGCGATGGAGAGCGAGTGATCGTGGCGCTGGATGTGCCGGGCCTGATACCGGGAGCGCACGAGGGCCGTGGTCTGGGCTTGGAGTTCCTTCGGCATTGCGAGCGAGCCCGGGCATTCGTGCATCTCGTCGATGGCATGGCAGAGGACCTCCTAGCGGAGTTCCAGACGGTACGAGGAGAGTTGATTGCCTACGGGGGGGGCTTGGAGGACAAGCCGTACATCGTTGCCGTGACCAAGATGGATATCCCCGAGGCAAGGGAGCGGTTCGCGGCGCAGTGCGCAGGCTTGTCGGCCGCCACGGCTTCGTCGCCGGTGGCGATCGCTGCTGCCACAGGGGAGGGCGTGAGAGAGGTCGTGCGACGGGTCGCAGCCTTGTTGCCGGCGGAAACGGAAGCACGTGAGGACGTGCCTCTTGCTCCCCCCCGCCTCGAGCGCCCCAGCGCCAAGCCGACCGTCCGGCGGGATGAAGAGGGGTATACCGTCGCGTGTGCCGTAGCGGAGCGGATGCTCGATGTGGTGGACCTGGGGAACTGGCGCGCGCGCCTGCAGTTCCACCGCGAGTTGAACCGCCTTGGAGTGATAGAGGCGCTGGAGCGCGAAGGCGTTGCGCCAGGTGATACGGTACGCATCGGCGATTTCGAGATGGAGTGGGAGTAAAGGCGTGCGCAGGGGCATCCTCGGCGGGACGTTCGATCCGGTGCACACGGGGCACCTCATCCTCGCGCAGGAGGTGCTGCGGCGCCTTGGCCTGGACGAGGTCTGGTTCATCCCGACCGGACTCCCATGGATGAAACGCGACGAGCGGATCACCTCCGGTGCACACCGGCGCGCGATGGTGGAACTTGCTATAGCCGACAACCCGGCGTTCCAGTTGTCCACCATCGAGATGGACAGACCGGGTGAGACGTACACCGTAGACACGCTCGACGCGTTGCGTGCGGGCCCGATGGCCGGCGACGAGCTGCTGTTCATCATGGGTGCGGACACGCTGCACACCATGCCACGCTGGAAGGAGCCGAAACGGATCCTCGAGCAGGTCCGGCTGGTGGTGGCGTTGCGTCCCGGACACGGGACGGTGGACCTGGATGCGCTGACGGCGATCGACCCTGCGGCGGCCGAGCGAGTGATGGTCGTGCACATGCCGCTCATCGAGATCAGCGGAACGGAACTCCGCCGCCGTATGAGCCTTGGGGAGCCGGTGCGCTACCTGGTCCCGGACGCGGTGGGCGATTACATCGATCAGCATCATCTGTACCGGGGGACGCGGCAGATGGCACCCCTGCGGGGAGGAGACGGCGCATGACGCAGACAGAAGCGGGACTGGGCGAGGAGATCCTTGATCTGGCGCAGGAGCTGGGCGCGTTGTTGTACGGCGAGTTCGTGCTGGCATCCGGCCAGACGAGCACGTACTACTTCGACGGCCGTTTACTGACGCTGTCGCCGCAAGGAGCGAACCTCATCGCTCGCGCGCTGCTGCCAGCGATCCGTGAATCGGGCGCGGCGGCGGTCGGGGGCCCCGCGGTGGGGGCTGTTCCGCTGGTCACCGAGATCGCGATGCTGAGCGGGCAGGATGGCGGCGAACCCGTCCCTGGTTTCTTCGTACGCAAAGAGGCCAAGGACCACGGCGTCGGCAAGGCGGTGGAAGGACCGCTGCTTCCAGGGTCGCGAGTAGCCATAGTGGACGACGTGTGCTCGACGGCCGGGTCGCTCTACATGGCGATAGAGGCGGCGGAAGAAGAAGGGCACGAGGTGGTGCTGGCGGCGTGCATCCTCGACAGGAGACAGGGGGGCGGCGAACGCCTGCAGTCCGATGGCTATGCGTTCCACACGGTGCTGGTGAGCGACGACGAGGGGCGGGTGCGCGTGGCGTAACGCCTGCGCCGGGGCTAGACGTCGAGGTTCTTGACCTGCCGCGCATGGGTCTGGATCCACTCCTTGCGCGGCCCCACGAGGTCTCCCATGAGTTCGGTGAAGGCGTTGTCGGCGTCGGCAGCGTCCTCCACGGTCACCCGGAGGAGCGTTCGCGTGGAGGGGTCCATGGTGGTTTCCCAGAGCTGGTCCGGGTTCATCTCGCCGAGTCCCTTGTAGCGCTGGAGGCCGATGCCCTGCCGCTCCGAGTTGCGCTCCAGTACCTGCGCGAGGTCGTGCCAGGGCACTTCCGCCGCGACTTCGTTGTCGCGGCGGGTGACCATGTAGGTGTGGCCGTTCACCCACTCGGCCATCTGCGGGAAGAGCTGCTGGGCGCGGTGGGCCATGGCCGATTCGAGGACGCGAGGGACGTTGATGGTGCCGTGGCCGGGTACCTCGATGAAGTACTCCTTCCTGCGCTTGTTGACGACCTTCTTGCACTCGAAGCCCTGCGACGTGAGCCAGTCCACCACGGCGTCCACGGTCTGCTCTCCCTCGAAGGAGAGACGGTATGCGCCGTGCTCCGCGCCCTGCAGGAAGGGGCCGACCAGTTCAGGGGCGAGGCCGAGACTGGAGAGCGGGCGCGTCCAGTTCTCGAACTCCTTGAGCCTGTTGACGAGCCCTTGGATCTTGGCGCCGGAGAGTGAGACGGCGCCGTCGCTGGAGGTGATGGCGAGCCTGCCGAAGAGCTGCTTGGCGAGCCAGTTGTCCTTCTCGGCCTCGGAGTACTTGTACTCGACGGACCTGCCGCGGGAGGTGCGATAGAGGGGCGGCTGGGCGATGTAGAGATGGCCGGCGTCGATCAGCTCGCGCATGTTCCGGAAGAAGAAGGTGAGGAGGAGTGTGCGGATGTGCGCGCCGTCCACGTCCGCGTCGGTCATGATGATGACCTTGTGGTAGCGGAGCTTGGGGAGGTTGAAGTCCTCGCCGAGGCCCGCGCCCAGGGCGGTGATGAGGGCCCGTATCTCCTCGTGGGCGAGCATCTTGTCCGGGCGGGCCTTCTCCACGTTGAGGATCTTGCCCCTGAGGGGGAGGATCGCCTGCGTTCGGCGGTCGCGTCCCATCTTTGCGGAGCCGCCTGCAGAGTCGCCCTCAACGACGTAGAGCTCGCAGAGCTCGGGGTTCCGCTCGGCACAGTCGGCGAGCTTGCCTGGGAGCGAACCGCCGTCCATGGCATTCTTGCGGATGACGAGGTCGCGCGCCTTGCGTGCGGCCTCGCGGGCGCGCTGGGAGGTGAGGCACTTCTCGATGACGCGCCGTGCCTCGTGGGGGTGCTCTTCAAGGTAGTACTCGAGGCGCTGCACGAGGGTCTGCTCGACCGCGGTCTTGGTCTCGGCGTTGCCCAGCTTGCCCTTGGTCTGACCCTCGAACTGGGGCTCTTCGAGGCGGACGCTGATGATAGCGGTGAGGCCCTCACGGACGTCGTCGCCGCTGAAGTTGGTGGTGTCCTCTTTGACGAGCTTGCTCTTCTTTGCGTAGTTGTTGATGGCGCGGGTAAGCCCGGCGCGGAAGCCGACGAGGTGCGTGCCGCCGTCGGCAGTGTTGATGCAGTTCGCGAAGGCCAGGGTGGACTCGTAGAAGCCCGTGTTGTACTGGAGAGCGACCTCGACCATGGCGTGCTCGGTCTTCTCCTCGTAGTAGAAGGGCTCGTCCTGAAGGACCTCACGGTTCTGGTTGAGCTGCTTGACGAAACTGGCGATGCCACCCTCGAAGTAGAAGGTGCGGTCAGCGTCCGGGTGTGCCTCGGACGCGAAGGAGAGCCAGATGCCCTTGTTGAGGTAGGCCATCTCCCGGAAACGCTGGATGAGGGTGTCGCGGTCGTAGTTGGGAGGTCCGAATATCTCGGTGTCCGCCATGAACCGGACGAGGGTGCCGTTCTGGAAGGAGGCATTTTCGGGGATAGCGCCTTCGTGGGTGACGTCGGTGAGCGGGATACCGCGCTCATACTCCTGGGAGTGGACCTGGCCGTCGCGGCGGACCTCGACGCGCATCCACTCCGAGAGGGCGTTGACGACGGATGCGCCAACACCGTGCAAGCCGCCGGAGACCTTGTAGGCCCCGCCACCGAACTTTCCTCCGGCGTGGAGGGTGGTCATGATGGTCTCGAGGGCAGGCCTGCCGGTGGTTGCGTGCAGGTCTGTGGGGATGCCGCGGCCGTTGTCGCGGACGGAGACGGAGTTGTCCTCGTGCAGCGTGACGAAGACGTGGTCGCAGTAGTCGGCCATCGCTTCGTCGATGGCGTTGTCCACGATCTCGTAGACGAGGTGGTGGAGGCCGCGCTGGTCGGTGCTGCCGATGTACATGCCCGGCCGCCGCCGCACGGCCTCCAGTCCTTCGAGGACCTGGATGTCGCTGGCGGTGTACTGGGCTTCCTGCTGTTTGACCATGGTGCGTTCAAAGCTCCCGTGGCTGCGGGTAGTGCCTGCGTGTCCTGCAGGCGTGCATAGCACTCAAATTCTACCAGATAGCGATAAATCGGTCAAAGGTGGAGCACAACATGTTGTGGTTGGTTGCACGCCTGTGGGACAGCGATGCGCCTACTTGCCGCCCACTGTACTATTCTCTCCGTGCGGTACCCCTCTGTCATTGCGATTGACGGGCCTGTTGCCTCCGGAAAGACGACCGTCGGCAAGGCGCTGGCGCGCCGTTTGGGCTATGCCTTCGTGGATACGGGCGTCTACTACCGTGCAGTCACCATCGCCGCGCTGGACGCCGGCACGCCGCTGGACGACGAAGCCGCGCTCACGAAGCTCTCAGAGGGGCTGGAAGTCCGCCTCGGAGGCGAGAGCGAGAGCGTAGCGCTCGGCGATAAGGACATCACCTCCCGTCTGCGCGCCCCCGAGGTCGACGCCGCGGTATCCGCGGTTGCCCGGGCGGGGGGCGTCCGCAGGGCTATGGTCGCCCAGCAGCGTGCGACCGCGAAAGGGGGCGATGTCGTAATGGTGGGACGCGACATCGGGACGCACGTGCTCCCGGATGCTGCGAAGGTGTACCTGGATGCGTCGCCGGAAGAGCGGGCGCGCAGACGGTTCGAGGAACTCGCGGGAACGGACCGGGCGCGTTCCGAGGCGGAAGTGTTGGGAAACCTGGAGCTGCGCGACACGATCGACTCGGGGCGCGCGGACTCGCCGCTGCGGGTCGCCGATGACGCCCGGCATATCGTGACCGATGGGCTCGGCGTCGAGGCCGTCGTGGAACGAGTGCTCGCTGCGCTGGGGACGGAGGAGGCTGAGTGACGGGCTCGCCGTTCGACTGCTGGTACCGGCTGGGGCGGGTGCTCTCCCGGATCTTCATCCCGACGTTCGGGAGTATCACCGTCACGGGACGGGAGCGCGTTCCAGAGGAGGGGCCGCTCATCATCGTGGCGAACCACCAGAGCAACGCGGACCCGCCGGTGATGGTGTACGCGGTACCTCGGCCCATCTTCTTCGTGGCGAAGCGGTCACTGTTCTGGGGGCCGATAGTCTCGTACCTGCTCCGGTCGGTGCACGTCTACCCGGTGGACCGCGATGGGCGCGACATGGACGCCCTGAGATGGGCGCAGCGTACGCTGAGCGACGGGAAGGCGCTGCTGGTCTTTCCCGAGGGGACCCGGAGCCCGGGAGCGTTGCGCAAGGCAACGGACGGACTTGCGTACCTGGCGTTGTCGTCGGGCGCACCGGTGCTGCCGGTGGCGATCACGGGGACGGAACACATCAGGGGGATGTTCCGCATCGCGTTCCACTTCCAGCGGCTGCGCGTGGCGATAGGCGAACCGTTCACGCTGCCCCGGGAAGAAGGACGTCTGGACAGAACACAGTTGCAGGCCGCGACCGACGAGGTGATGCGCCGCATCGCGGAGTTGCTCCCTGAGGCCTATCGAGGGGCATACGCGGAGGATGCTGGCGATGGCGGAACGCCGGAGCGCGCGTAGACCCACCACCGGCCTTGTGCTAGCATCGAACGTTGGCGTGACCGGCGGGAGCCGCATACTCTCGGGCCGGTTGCATGGGGGTTTCGGTAAATGACGGCGACGGTGTCCGGGAAGATGGTGTACCGCCTCGCGGAAGGCGGCGCAGACATGGTGAGTCTTCTCGGAGGGAAGGGAGCGCATGCGAGCGAGATGGCGCGCATCGGCGTTCCTGTGCCTCCGGGATTCGTGATCACGACAGATACGTCACTCGAGTATTTCCGCCAGGGGCGGCGCTTCCCGGACGGTCTTTGGGAAGAGATCGTCCGGCACGTTCACGTTCTGGAAGAGCAGACAGGGCGCCGCTTCGGAGACACGGGGAACCCGCTGGTGGTCTCGGTGCGTTCCGGCGCTCCGGTCTCCATGCCCGGCATGATGGACACCATCCTCAACATGGGCGTGACGGATGCCACGGTGGGAGGACTGGCGGGGATGATGGGCGACGAACGCCCTGCGCTCGATGCCTTCCGCCGGCTGATCCAAGGCTTCGGCGACGTGGTGCTGGGCATCCCGAAGGCCCGCTTCGAAACAGTGCTGGAAGCAGCGAAGGAACGCGCAGGCGCAGAGTTCGACTATGAACTGCAGCCCGACGCGCTGCGGGAACTGATCGGAGAGTTCAAGGAGATCATCCGGGAAGCGACCGGCGAGCCGCTTTCGGACGACCCGTGGGTGCTGCTGAAGGCTGCCGTGGAGGCGGTATTCAACTCCTGGAACAACCCACGCGCCATCACGTACCGCGAGTTCCAGGGCATCTCACACGACATGGGCACGGCGTGCATCATCATGGCGATGGTGTTCGGCAACCTGGGTGACGACAGCGGCACCGGCGTGCTCTTCTCGCGCAACCCGGGGAGTGGGGAGCGCGGCCTGTACGGCGAATTCCTGCCGAACGCACAGGGAGAGGACGTGGTGGCGGGCATACGCACGCCCCAGCGCATCCAGGCCCTGCGCACGGCATGGCCGGAGATATACGACCAGATAGACGAGACTGCACGCCAACTGGAGGCCCACTACAAGGACGTGCAGGACATCGAGTTCACGGTGGAGCGCGGCAAGCTGTACATCCTGCAGACGCGCTCTGCGAAGCGGACGGCGTCCGCAGCGGTGCGGATCGCGGTTGAACTGGCCGCGGAGGGCGTACTCACGCAGGAGCAGGCGCTCGGACGCGTGGAAGCGGGTGAAGTCTCGGCGGTGCTCATGCCACACTTCGTGGCCGAGGCGAAAACGGCGGCGGTCAAGGAGAAGCGTCTGCTGGCGGAGGGAGTTGGTGCATCGCCGGGGGCGGCGTCGGGCGTTGTCGTGATGGACCCAGACCGGGTTGCCGCAGTCGCGGAAAACGGTCAGCGGGTCATCCTGGTACGGCAGGAGACGAGCCCTGACGACGTGCACGGCATCATCAAAGCGGACGGGGTGCTCACGAGCCGAGGAGGGATGACGAGCCACGCTGCGGTAGTCACCCGGGGGCTGGGTAAGCCATGCGTCGTTGGCTGTGAGGAGTTGCGCTTCGAGGCGGACGGACGTGCCACGGCCCGTGGGAACTCCATCTCGGAAGGGGACGTCATCAGCATCGATGGCGCAACGGGCGAGATATTCGTTGGCGAGATCGAGGCGGTTGCGCCCAGGCCCGACGAGTTGGCCGAGTTGAACACGCTGCTCGGCTGGGCGGACGGGGTCCGCCGGCTGCAGGTATGGGCGAACGCGGACACCCCCGAGGACGCACACCGAGCACGAGCGAACGGGGCCGAGGGCATCGGCCTGTGCCGCACGGAGCACATGTTCTTTGCTGAAGAGCGGCTGCGGCACATCCGCCGCCTGCTCGCGATCGGGCCGGAGGCATCGCAGCTGATCCGCCGCGTCAGCGAACTGGAAGAAGCGCTGGAGACGGCGCCCGCCTCCGAACGCGAGTCGATGCAGAACCGGCTTCAGGAGGCGAGGGAGCAGTGCGACTCGTCCGAAGCCGTGCAGGGCTTCCACTCGGAACTTGCGGAGTTGGAGCGGTTCCAGACCGAGGACTTCTACGGCATCTTCAAGGCGATGGAAGACCTGCCCGTCGTGATCCGTCTGCTGGACGCGCCGCTGCACGAGTTCCTGCCGGACTACGGTGAGCTCGTGCAGGAGGTAGCGGAGCTGACGCGCCGCATCGAGGGCGACAGCAGGGTAGAGGCGTGGGTGAACAGGGGCCGCGAGATGGTCAACCGCTCTGCGTCCGAGCTGGAGAAGCTCGCGGTGGGCAAGCGGGTGATGGACTGGCTCGCAGAGCGGGTATCGCGTCCCCAGCAGACCGGCGCTGACGAAGGGGGACTGCGCGCTGAACTGGAAGAGAAGGAACGCACGCTCGAGCTCGTGGCGCATCTGCGGGAATCGAACCCGATGCTGGGGCATCGGGGCTGCCGCGTAGGCCTGACGATGCCCGAGATATACGAGATGCAGGTGCGCGCGATCGTCACGGCGGGCTGCCGCCTCGCGGAGGAAGGCTCCCAGGTGCGTGCCGAGATCATGATTCCGATCGTCTCGCACGTGAACGAGTTGAAATGGCTCCGGCCCAGGCTTCGAGCGGTCGCCAGCAAGACGCGGGAAGCGCTGGGGATATACGTGACGTACCTGTTCGGGACGATGATCGAGGTCCCTCGCGCCGCGCTGACGGCTGACGAAGTAGCGACGGAGGCGGAGTTCTTCTCGTTCGGTTCGAACGACCTGACGCAGATGACGTTCGCGTTCAGCCGGGACGACGCGGAGAGCAAGTTCCTGAACCACTACGTCGATACGGAGATACTCCCGCGCAACCCGTTCAACACGCTCGATACCCGTGGCGTGGGGAGGCTGATGCGGATGGCGACCGAGGCTGCGCGCGAGGTCGACCCGGACTTCCCGATAGGCATATGCGGAGAGCACGGCGGCGACCCCAGGAGCGTGGCGTTCTGCAACGAGTTGGGATTGAACTACGTGAGTGCATCGCCGTTCCGCGTTCCGGTGGCCCGCCTGGCCGCTGCGCAGAGTGCGTTGGGCCAGATAAAGGGCTCGGATTGATCGAACGGGAGGAAGCGCCATGGCGATAGCCCGCGACCAGGAGGCGCGGCAGTACGTCCTCCGCACTGCCAAGGAGAACGACGTCAAGTTCATCCGCCTCTGGTTCACCGACATCCTGGGGACGCTCAAGGGCTTCGCTATCACTGAAGCGGAGCTCGAGGGAGCGTTGGAATTCGGCATGACCTTCGACGGCTCGACCGTGCAGGGGTTCGCGCGCCGGGATGAGAGCGACATGGTGGCCATGCCGGACCCGACGACGTTCTCGATCCTCCCCTGGCGTCCGCGCCAGAACGCCGTAGCCCGCATGTTCTGCGACGTGCTGCGCCCTTCCGGGGAACCGTTCGAGGGGGACCCCCGCCACGTCCTGAAGGTTGCGCTGGAGCACGCGGCGCAGCAGGGCTACGAGTTCCAGGTCGGCCCGGAGATGGAACACTTCTACCTGAAGTCCGCCGAGGAGCCGGAACCACTGGACGCGGGGGGCTACTTCGACCTTACGACCACGCTGGACAAGGGCGCCGACCTCCGGCGGCAGACGGTGCTCTCGCTGGAAGAGATGGGCATCCCGGTGGAGTACAGCCACCACGAGGTGGCGAACGGCCAGCACGAGATAGACCTCCGCCATACCGACGCACTGACGATGGCGGATGCAGTGATGACGTATCGCCAGGTGGTGAAAGAAGTGGCGATGGGTCACCAGGTGTACGCGACGTTCATGCCCAAACCGTTCGAACACCAGAACGGGAGCGGGATGCACATCAACATGTCGCTCTTCCAGGGCGGAGAGAACGCGTTCTACGACCCCGAGGCAGAGTACAAACTCTCCGCCACGGGCAGGCACTTCATAGCGGGACTGCTGCGACACGCGGGCGAGATCGCGTGCGTGTGCAATCAGTGGGTCAACTCCTACAAGCGGCTCAGCCCCGGTTACGAGGCCCCGGTGTACGCGACGTGGGCTGCGGTCAACCGCTCCAACCTCGTGCGGGTGCCGGCATACCGCCCCGGCAAGGAGGCCTCGGTCCGCATCGAGTTCCGCCTGCCCGACCCGGCATGCAACCCCTACCTTGCGTTCGCAGCGATCCTCACCGCGGGGCTCGCCGGGGTGCGTAACGCCTACCCGCTGGAAGGGTCCACGGAGATGGACGTGGATGCGCTCACGGAGACGGAGCGCTCGAAGCTCGGCATACGCCGTCTGCCCGGCAGCCTGTACGAGGCACTCGAAGAGGCGGAGGGCAGCGCGGTGCTCCGCGAGGCGCTGGGCGAGCACACGTTCAACTCGCTACTCGAGAACAAGCGCATCGAGTGGGACGGGTACCGGTTCGCGGTAACCGACTACGAGATGAAGCGGTACCTGCCCATCCTGTAGGGAGAACGGCCGGGGACGGCCGGCAGGCGCAGCTACGCCCAGCTGCGGAGGTCCACGGAGGGGAGCGCCGTGGCCCCCATGAGGTAGGCGTCGATGCCGTGGGCGGCCTGCCGCCCCTCTGCGATCGCCCACACGACGAGCGACTGGCCTCGCGCCATGTCACCTGCGGCGAACACTCCGGGCACGCTGGTCATCTTGGACACGTCTGTCTTGACGTTGCCTCGCCCGTCGAGCTCAACGCCAAGCTGCTCCAGCAGCCCCTCGTGCTGGGGGTGCAGGAAACCCAGGGCGAGCAGCACCAGCGACGCCTCCAACTCGAACTCGCTGCCGGGGACCTCGGTCATCGTGGGCCGGCCCGTCTCATCCGGCGGACCCCACTCGATGCGGGCTGCGTGGAGTCGCTCGACATGACCGTTGCTGCCCGACAGACGCTTCGTCAGGATGGAGTAGTCGCGCACGCCGCCTTCCTCGTGGGCCGCGGAGCTGCGCAGGATGAGGGGCCACAGGGGCCACGGATTGTTCTTCGACCTCGACACAGGTGGTTCGGGAAGGATCTCCCATTGCACGACCTCTTCCGCACCCTGGCGGTGGGCGGTCCCCAGGCAGTCGGCGCCGGTGTCGCCGCCGCCCAGGATCATGACACGCTTGCCCTCGGCGGTGATGCGCTGCTCGGGAGGCACTTCCAGACCGCGATTGATCCTGTTCTGCTGTGTCAGGTAGTCAACCGCCAGGTGTACGCCCTCGAGCTCCTCGCCCGGGACGTTCAGCCGCCGAGCGATCGTCGAGCCGCCGGTCAGGCAAACAGCGTCGTACTCGCGCAGCAGGTTGTCCGCGGAAACGTCCACGCCGACGTTGCAGCGCGTGCGGAACTCGATCCCCTCTGCGGCCATCAGTTCGACGCGTCGCTCGACAACGCTCTTGTCCAGCTTGAAGTCGGGGATGCCGAGCGTGAGCAGCCCGCCCACGTACTCGTCACGCTCGAAAACCGTGACCAAGTGCCCGGCCCGGTTCAGCTGGACGGCGGCGGCCAGACCGGCGGGGCCGGACCCAACCACGGCGACGCGCTTGCCGGTCCGATTCTCCGGGGGATGCGGCGCCATCCATCCCTCGTCGAAGCCGCGGTCCACGATGGCCTTCTCGATGTACTCGATCGTGACGGGCTCCTCGTTGATGGAGAGCACGCAGGAGGCCTCGCAGGGAGCGGGGCATATCCGGCCCGTGAACTCGGGGAAGTTGTTGGTTGCGTGCAGCGCCGCCAGAGCGTCCTGCCAGCGCCCCTTGTACACGAGGTCGTTCCAGTCGGGTATGAGATTGCCCAGCGGACAGCCCTTGTGACAGAAAGGGAGCGCACAGTTCATGCAGCGCGCGGCCTGGGTCCGAGACTTGTCGTCGGACCACGGCTCGTAGATCTCGCGGTAGTCCTTCGTTCGCTCTCGGGCGGGCCGGCGCTCGGGGGGCTCGCGCTCGAATTCTAGGAAACCGGTTGTCTTACCCACTGCCGACCGCTTGGAGCGTCGCTTGCTTGCCGGCTTCGATCACGCGACGGTAGTCCTTCGGGTAGACCTTGACGAATTTCGTCAGGGATGTGTCCCAGTCGTCCAGAACGCGCGCCGCGTTGGCGCTGCCTGTGTACTTGCGGTGCTTCTCGACCATCGCGCGGAGCTCCTCGATGTCCTCTGGCTCGACCACCGGTTCGAGGTC
This sequence comes from Dehalococcoidia bacterium, assembly GCA_965220225.1. GTDB lineage: Bacteria > Chloroflexota > Dehalococcoidia > Lucifugimonadales > Australimonadaceae > Bin16. Next base: position 785,547 of record OZ244813.1, read on the forward strand.
CACGAGCTCCTGGTTGCAGCGGATGTCGAAGTCGCCCGCTTCGTCGAGGACGTACGCGATACCGCCGCTCATCCCGGCGGCGAAGTTCCGTCCTGTCGGGCCCAGTACTACCACGCGCCCGCTGGTCATGTACTCGCAGCCGTGGTCGCCCACACCATCGATGACGGCGTGCGCGCCACTGTTGCGGACGCCGAAGCGCTCGCCTCCCAGGCCGCGGATGAACACCTCGCCGCCGGTGGCGCCGTAGAGGGCCACGTTGCCGACGATGATGTTCTCCTCGGCCACGAACGTCGACTGCCGGGGAGGTACCACTACCAGCCGCCCGCCGGAGACGCCCTTGCCGAAGTAGTCGTTGGAGTCTCCCTCCAGCGTGAACGCGATGCCCTTCGCGAGGAACGCTCCGAAGCTCTGGCCCGCGGAGCCGGTGAACGTGACGTTGATAGTGTCGTCGGGCAACCCGTCCTCGCCGTAGCGCTGGGCTATCTCGCCGCTGAGCATCGTGCCGACCGTCCGGTTGGCGTTGCTGATCGGCGACTCGAAGGTGACTGGCTCGCGGTGCGAGAGCGCCCGTTGCGAACGCGCGATCAGTTCGTGGTCGAGCGCCCGCTCGAGGCCGTGGTCCTGGTCCTCGCAGTGGAAACGGGCGACGGAGTCCGGCGCCTCGGGCTTTACGAGCAGGTCGGTCAGGTCGATGTTCTTCGTCTTCCGCCAATGGTCGATGACGGAGCTGGTCTCGAGCTTGTCGACCCGGCCCACCATCTCGTTGACCGTGCGGAACCCGAGCTGGGCCATGATCTCGCGCAGGTCCTCCGCCACGAAGAAGAAGTAGTTGATGAGGTGCTCGGGTTGGCCCGCGAACCGCTTCCGCAACTCCGGGTCCTGCGTAGCGACGCCCACCGAGCAGGTGTTGAGGTGACACTTGCGCAACATGATGCAGCCCTGCGTCACGAGGGAGGCGGTCGCGATGCCGAACTCGTCGGCCCCGAGGAGACAGGCGATCGCGACGTCGCGGCCCGTCTTTATCTGGCCGTCGGTCTGCACCACGATCCGGCTGCGGAGGTTGTTCTGTACGAGCACCTGCTGCGTCTCGGCGATGCCAAGCTCCCAAGGCAGCCCGGCATGCTTGATCGACGACTCGGGCGATGCCCCGGTGCCTCCGGTATCGCCGCTGATGAGCACGACGTCTCCGTGCGCCTTCGATACTCCCGCGGCGATGGTCCCGACTCCAACCTCGGCCACCAGCTTCACGTGGATGCGGGCGCGCGGGTTGGCGTTCTTCAGGTCGTGGATCAGCTGCGCCAGGTCCTCGATGGAGTAGATGTCGTGGTGGGGTGGAGGCGAGATCAGCTCTACTCCCGGTGTGGAGTGGCGTATCCAGCCGATGTATTCGTCCACCTTGTGGCCCGGCAATTGTCCACCCTCGCCCGGCTTGGCCCCCTGCGCCATCTTGATCTGCAGGTCGGACGCGTTGACGAGGTAGTTCGTCGTGACGCCGAACCGGCCCGACGCCACCTGTTTGATGGCGCTGTGCCGCCGGTCTCCATTCGAGTCGGGGGTGTAGCGGCGATAGTCCTCGCCCCCCTCGCCGCTGTTGCTGCGGGCGCCTATGCGGTTCATCGCGATGGCCAGGGATTCGTGCGCCTCGCGGCTGATGGAGCCCAGGGAGATTGCGCCCGTTGCGAACCGTTTGACGATCTCGTCGGCTGGCTCGACCTCGTCGATCGGGATGGGCTCGGCCAGGGTCTTGAAATCGAGTAAGCCCCGCAGTGTGCAGAGGCGGCGCTCGTAGCCGTTGGCGAGCTCCGCGAAATCGCGATACGCGCGGGCGTCGTTCATCCTGCTGGCGTATTGCAGCTTCGCGATGGTGTCCGGGTTCCACATGTGGAATTCCCCGTCCCGGCGCCAGTAGTAGAACCCGCCGGGGTCCAGGTCGAGCGCCGCGTCGATCGCGACCTTGGGGAAGGCGCGCGAGTGGCGGGCCAGCACGTCCGTCTCGATGGCGTCGGTGTCGATGCCGCCGATCCGGGAAGCCGTCCAGGTGAAGTACTCGTCCACCAGCCGCTGGCTCAGCCCGACCGCCTCGAAGATCTGAGCCCCCAGGTAGCTGTGTACCGTGGAGATCCCCATCTTGGAGATCACCTTCAGCAGACCCTTGTTTGTCGCCTTGATGTAGTTGTACACCGCCTCCGCCGCGTCCATCCCCTCGGGGAAGTGGCCCTGGCGGTGCATATGCTCCAGCGTCTTCAGCGTGAGGTACGGGCAGACCGCCCCCGCGCCATAGCCGATCAGCAAGGCCATGTGGGCCACTTCGCGCGGCTCAGCGCTCTCTACGACGATCCCCACTTTCGTGCGCTCGCCCTCGCGGATGAGGTGGTGATGTACGCCGGCGGTCGCCAGCAGACTGGGGATGGCCGCGTGATGCGGCCCCACGCCCCGGTCGGAGAGGATGAGGATCGAACAGCCGGCCTCGATAGCCTCTGACGCTCCGCGGCGCAGAGCGTCCATCGCGCGGTCCATCGCGCCCGGCCCTTCGTTGGCTGGGAAGAGGAGCGACAGCGTCGCCGCCTTGATGCCCGGCCGGTCGACCGCCTTGATCTTCTCGAGGTCGCGCTCCGTGAGGACGGGGCTGGGCAGCCGGAGTTGACGAGCGTGAAGGGGCGTCTCCTCGAACAGATTGCGCTGAGCGCCGAGGTTGATGCTGACCGACGTCACGAGCTCCTCGCGGATCGCGTCCAGCGGCGGGTTGCTCACCTGGGCGAACAGCTGCTTGAAGTAGGTGAACAGGAGTTGCGGGCGATCGGAGAGTACGGCCAAGGCGGCGTCGTTGCCCATGGAGCCGGTCGGCTCCGCGCCGTTGACTGCCATCGGCTCCAGCAGGATGCCGAGGTCCTCTTGCGTGTACCCGAACGCCTGCTGCAGGTCGACCAACGACTCCTCGTTGAGCTCATGGCGGCCGTTGCGGCCGGGCTCGGGTTCCGGAAGCGCGTCCAGGTGCACCAGGTTGTCCCGCAGCCACTCGCCGTAGGGCTGTTGCGCCGACAACTCCGACTTGATCGTGGCGTCGTCGACGATGCCGCCGCGCTCCGGGTCCATCAGGAACATCCGTCCGGGGTGGATGCGCTCCTTGAACAGCACCTTCTCAGGCGGGATGTCGAGAACGCCCACTTCCGACGCCATGACCAGCTTGTCGTCGGTCGTGACCAGGTAACGGAAGGGACGCAGCCCGTTGCGGTCGAGCACCGCGCCGACGCGATCTCCGTCGGTGAAGGCAATGAGGGCCGGGCCGTCCCAGGGCTCGACGAGGCAGGCGTGGTAGTCGTAGAAGTCGCGTTTGTCCTGAGACATCTGGACCTTCGGCCCGGTGGCCTCGGGGATCAGCGCCATCATCGTGTGGTGCAGCGGGCGCCCGGTATGCAGCATGAGCTCGTAGGCGTTGTCGATGCACGCGGTGTCGCTCTGGCCCGGCCAGATGATGGGGAAGAGTTTTTCAAGATCGTCGCCGAATTCCGGCGAAGACATAGCGTTCTGGCGCGCCACCATCCAGTTGATGTTGCCTCGCAGCGTGTTGATCTCGCCGTTGTGGACGATGTAGCGATAGGGGTGCGCCAGCTTCCATGAGCCCAGGGTGTTGGTGCTGAAGCGTGAATGCACGAGCGCGAATGAACTCGCCACGAGCGGGTCGGCCAAGTCCTTGTAGAAGCCCCCGAGCTGAGTGCCCATGAGCAAGCCCTTGTAGACAACCAGCTTCGACGACAAGCTGCAGACGTAGAACTCGCCTCCGTCCGATAGCCCCGCGTCGAGGACTTCGCGCTCAGCGACCTTGCGAATGACGAACAGCTTGCGCTCGAACGCCGCGGAGTCCGTTCCGGGGCCCATACCGATGAATAACTGCCGGATAACCGGCTGACACTCCCGGGCGACGTAGCCGATGACGGACGGGTCTACGGGAACGTCGCGCCAGCCCAGGAACCGCTGCCCCTCCTGTTCGATGGCGCGCACGACGATCGCCTCGCAGGCCTCGCGCTCCGCGCTGTCCTGTGGCAGGAACACGACGCCGACCGCGTAACCGCCGGGTCCCGGAAGGTCGATCCCCTGTTTCGCCGTTTCGTGGCGCAGGAAGTCGTGCGGCATCTGGAGCAGCATCCCGGCGCCGTCGCCGGTCTCGGGGTCGCTACCCGCCGCGCCGCGGTGCGCGAGGTTGGTCAGCACCTCGAGACCGTTCCGAACGATCTCATTGGACTTCACGCCGCGCACGTTCGCCACGACGCCTACTCCGCAGGCGCTGTGCTCGAACTCCGGACGGTACAGCCCGAAGGGCTCGCCTTTCCAAACCTTAGCCACCGAACACTCCCCGGCCTCTCAGCGTTCAACGCAAAAAGTGCGCCTCTCCTCCTCTTGACGTGGAAGCCTTGAGGAAGAGAACGCTGCTCGACCTTACAGGTGCATTTACTCTTCCAAGAGTAACCGATTACAAGAGTAGCAGATTCCGCCCCGTGGTAAAAGGCGTTGCGCTCGTTCTGTGATCGGTGACACTCGCTACGATTGACAGTCAGCGGCTGATGGCCGGATAATCGCTTCTGTAAAGGCTGGGATGGGGAGTAGTACTCCTTCTGGCGGGGTTTCAGAGAGCCGGGTTTGGTGAGAACCGGCGCCTGCGCGAAGGCCGAATGGACCCCTGAGCCTCGGTCCGACACCTGCGAAGCAGGAGGTAGGCGCCGACGGGACCGTCCCGTTACAGGCGGACGGCATAATCCGCTGCAGAGCGGCCGTGCCGGTAAGAGTCCCTCCTGGCGGAGGGAGAAGTAAGGGTGGCACCGCGGTAGCCCCGCCCCTTGATAGGGCGGGGCTATTTTCATGCCCAGGAAAGAAGGGAGCGATGGCGGACTACGTTCCGACGATCGAAGGGTTCAAGCGCCTGGCGCAGGAGGGATACAACCTCATCCCGGTCTACCGGGAGGTCGTAGCCGACCTCGAGACGCCCGTCTCCGCCTACCTGAAGATCACGGGCGGCGGAGAGAGCGTTTCGTTCCTGCTGGAGAGCGTCGAAGGCGGCGAACGGATGGCGCGCTTCAGTTTCATGGGGACGGAGCCCTACCGTGTGCTGCGCACGGGCGAAGGAGAGCCGGACGGCGCCGGTGACCCGCTGCTCGCCGTCGAGGCTGAACTGGGACGGTTCCGCCCTGCGCAGGTCCAGGGGCTGCCGCGGTTCGTGGGCGGAGCGGTGGGGTATCTCTCCTACGAGACGGTCCACTACTTCGAACCGACTGCGGCGATGGCTGAGAAGGACCCGCAGGGGTTGCCAGAGTCGATCTTCCTCTTCACGGACTCACTGCTCGTGTTCGACCACCTGCGACACTGCATCCAGGTCGTCGCCACGGCTTACGTGGACGGTCCACCGGAGGAGGCGTACGCGCGCGCTACGCAGCGTGTGGACGAGCTGGCGGAGCGCCTCGCGAGCCCGCTTCCGCGCCAAGCGCAACTGACCGGCTCAGGAGGCCCGCAGGCTGCCCCTGGGTCGGGCACGGAGCACCTCGAGCACTCCAATAAGACGCCCGGCGAGTACCACGGGATGGTCGAGATCGCCCGCGAGTACATCGTGGCGGGCGACATCATCCAGGTAGTGCCGTCCCAACGGGTGGAACTGCAGGTCTCCTCGAGCGCGTTCGACCTGTACCGCTCGCTCCGCGCGGTGAACCCGTCGCCGTACATGTATTACCTGTGGCTGGACGACTTCGCCATCGTCGGCGCGTCGCCGGAGATGCTGGTCCGTGCCGAGGACGGCCTCGTGGAGACGCACCCCATCGCGGGGACACGCCGTCGAGGGAAGGACCCGAGGGAGGATGCGGCGCTGGAGCGAGAGCTGCTCGCGGACGAGAAAGAGTGCGCGGAACACGTGATGCTGCTCGACCTGGGCCGCAACGACATCGGGCGCGTGAGCAAACCGGGAACGGTGCAGGTGACGCAGATGCTGGAGGTGGAGCGCTACTCGCACGTGATGCACCTCGTCTCGCATGTCACCGGCGAACTGCGGGACGACCGCTCGGTGTTCGACGCGCTCCGCGCCTGCTTCCCTGCGGGGACGGTGTCCGGCGCTCCGAAGATACGGGCGATGCAGATCATCACGGAACTGGAACAGGAGCGACGGGGCGTCTACGCGGGCGCCGTGGGCTACTTCAGTTTCTCCGGCAACATGGACACCGCGATCGCCATCCGCACGATGGTCGTCAAGAACGGCAAGGCGTACCTGCAGGCGGGCGGAGGCGTGGTGTTCGACTCGGACCCTGAGGCGGAACGGATGGAGTCGTTCTACAAGATGAACGCGCTGCTGCGGGCCATAGGTCAGGCAGAGGCGGGTGGAGACGGACGGTAGTCCGCGACGCGGAGGAAAGGACCATGCTGCTGCTCATCGACAACTACGACAGCTTCACCTACAACCTCTACCAGTTCCTTTGTGAACTGGGCGCCGACGTTCGCGTGGAACGGAACGACGCCGTGACGCTGGACGAGATCGAGCAGATGGCGCCGGAGCGCATCGTCATCTCGCCGGGGCCGTGCACGCCGGAGGAAGCGGGGATCTCAACGGACGTCATCAGGCGGTTCGGAGGGCGTACGCCCATCCTGGGTGTCTGCCTGGGGCACCAGTGCATCGGCGTGGCCTACGGCGGCACGGTGAGCGGTGCGGGAGAGATAGTCCACGGTAAGATGAGCACGATCACGCACGACGGCAAGGGCGTGTTCGCGGGCCTGCCGAACCCGTTCCGGGGCATCCGCTACCATTCGCTGGCCATCGAACATGCGTCAACGCCGGAAGTGCTCGAAGTGACAGCCCACAGCGAGAGCGGGGTGATTATGGGTGTGCGGCACAAGGAGTTGGCCGTCGAGGGCATCCAGTTCCACCCGGAGTCCATCATGACGCAGAACGGCAAGGACCTGCTCCGGAACTTCCTGGAGGCTGGAGCATGACGACCCCGGAGACCATCGGCGCGCCGCTGTCCTCAGAATGGACGATGGATGTGCCCCCTCGTGAAGGGTCTGACCTGGCCCGGGCGCGTCTCTCGGAACGCGGTTACCGGCTGGCCGAGCCGGTGGAGCAGGACGGGGACGGGAACTGCCGGGTGATGATGAGCCACGAGCGGACGCTGGGCGCACGCCAGCGGAACCAGGGCAAGCTCATGCTCGTCGCGGCGGTCGCGCTCACGCTCGTACTGCTGGTGATGATGGCGCGGGACACAGGGGGCAATCGTGAGATCGTCTCCGGGCTTCTGCTGGTGGCAGTGCTCCTTGGCGGGATCGGGCTGAATCGTCTTCGGGTACCCCTGCGGCACGAGCGCAGGACGATGACAGTCACGGTCTCCCCGGCAACGGACGGGGGTTGCCGTGTGGTGGCGAAAGGTGAGACCTCGTCAGACTCCACAGCCATCACGGACGAACCGCCAACCAAGGCCCAAGTTGCTGCCGCCGAAGCGGCATTGGCGGAGGACATGCGTGCCGTGGAAGGACGCTCCAGTGCTACGGAGGATGCGCCGTGATTCAGGAAGCGATAGGGAAGCTGGTGGCGCGACAGGCGCTCTCGGAAGAAGAGTCCGCCGCAGTCGCGGAAGACATCATGACGGGCGAGGCCACGCCTGCGCAGATCGGTGGGTTCCTGGTTGCGCTGCGTCTCACCGGTGAGACGGTGGAAGCGCTCACCGGCATGGCGCGTGTGATGCGGGAGAAGGCGCTCCACGTCGAGACCGATGGGCGGTTGGTGGACGTGGTCGGCACCGGCGGCGACGGCCTGCGCACGTTCAACGTCTCCACTGCGTCGGCGCTGACCGTTGCCGCGGCAGGAGTGAAGGTGGCGAAGCACGGGAACCGGGCTGCTTCCGGCAGCGTGGGCGCGGCGGACATCCTCGATGCGAGCGGCGTCAAGCTGGAGCTCAGCCCGGAGGCGGTAGGCCGCTGCATCGAGGATGTGGGAGTGGGGTTCATGTTCGCGCAGGCGTTCCATCCCGCGATGCGCTTCGCGGGCCCGCCTCGCCGTGAACTGGGGGTGCGGACCGTCTTCAACTTCCTCGGGCCACTGACGAACCCGGCAGGGGCGCTCTACCAGTTGCTGGGCGTGGCGCAGCCCGCCGATGCCCCCTACGACGTGGCCGAACTGATGGCGCACGTGCTCGGCGCGCTCGGCACGGAGCGCTCCTGGGTGGTGCGCGGCGATGATGGCCTAGACGAGTTGACGACGACGGGCACGTCGCAGGTGTGGGAGGTCTCGGCGGAGGGCGTGCGGCACTTCACGCTCACTCCGGAAGATGCAGGACTGCCGCGCGGCACGCTCGCTGACCTGCAGATAGATGGCGTGGAGCAGGCGCGGGAGAAGTTCACCCGAGCGTTGTCAGCGGGCGGTTCGCCGGAGAAGGACATGGTGCTGCTGAACTCGGCGGGGGCGCTGGTTGTGCGCGGCGCCGCGGCAGACCTGCCATCCGGCGTGGCCTTGGCCCGTACGGCGATAGACTCCGGCGCGGCGCTCGGCAAGTTGCAGCAACTGGCGGAACTCAGTCAGTCCCTCGGGTAACGGAACCATGAGTACCACGGGCACGATCCTCGACAAGATACTGGAAGCGAAACGAGTGGAACTCGTGCGCCACCAGCGCGACACGCCGCTCTCCGTGCTGGAGTCGCAGGTGCGCGAGACGCCGTTCCCGCTCAACCTGTCCGGCGCGCTCTGGGGCGATCGGATACGGCTCATCGCGGAAACGAAGAAGGCATCTCCTTCCAAGGGTCTGCTCGCGCAGGACTACGACCCAGCGGCGCTGGCGTCGACCTACGCCGCGAACGGCGCGGCTGCGATATCCGTGCTCACGGAGGTCGACCATTTCCAGGGGAGCCTTGAGCACCTGGCAGCGGTCAAGGCAGCGGTCGGGCCTGAAGGCGTGCCCGTGCTCCGGAAGGACTTCCTGTTCGATCCGTACCAGTTGCTCGAGGCGCGTGCGCACGGCGCGGACGCGGCGCTCCTCATCGTTGCGGCGCTCTCGCCGGAGCAGTTGCGCGAGATGCTGGACGCGGCGCAGCGCATCTGGTTGCAGTGCCTCGTCGAGGTGCACGACGAACACGAACTGGAGACTGCGTTGAGCGCAGGAGCGGAGATCATCGGCGTCAACCACCGCGACCTCCGCACGTTCAAAGTGGACACCACGCTGACGGCACGGCTGCGGCCGCTCATCCCGCACGGGAGGATGGTGGTCGCGGAGAGCGGCATCAACTCACGGGAGGACGTGGTCGCGCTCCGGCAGGCAGGCGTACATGGCATACTGGTGGGCGAGGCGCTGATGACCGCGCCCGACGTTGGCGGGAAGGTCCGGGAACTCGCAGGAGTGCAGGCATGACGCACGTGAAGATATGCGGCTTTCGCTCCGCGGAACCGCTGCTCGCAGCAGTGGACGCGGGGGCGGACGCGGTGGGACTCGTGTTCGTGCCATCGGCACGGAGGCGATTGACCACAGACGAGGCTCGCACGGTACTCGATGAGGCCCGCGCATCCAGCGCAGCGCTGCCGCCGATAGTCGGGCTTTTCGCGGACCAACCGGTCGACGAAGTGCGGCAGACCATAGAAACGGTGGGGCTGGACGCCGTCCAGCTGTGCGGCAATGAGGGCGTTGAGTACGCCGAACAGCTCGGCGTACCGGTCTACAAGGTGATCAGCATCGACGGAGAGACGCCTATCGCGGCGCAGATGCCGCGCATCATGGTGCTGCAGCAGCGCCACGCGCTCGCTGGTCACCGGATAGTGCTCGACGCGCAGGCCCCTGGCGAGTACGGAGGCACCGGTCGGCAGTTCGACTGGGACCTCGCTGCAGACTTCGCGGCGGCGTTCGAGATGAGCCTCGCAGGTGGCCTCTCCCCTGAGAATGTTCAGGAAGCGGTGGAGCGGGTGCGCCCGTGGGGCGTGGACGTCTCCACCGGCGTGGAAACGGACGGAGAGAAGGACGCGGCCAAGGTGCGTTCGTTCGTCGAGGCGGTCCGGGCAGTGGACGCGAGCAGGAAGAAGGGCCGCCTCGCCCGCCTGCTGGGCAGGGGGCTGATGTGACTGCGCTTCCGGACAACAGGGGACGCTTCGGCCAGTTCGGCGGCCAGTACGTGCCCGAGACACTGATGCCCGCTCTCGCGGAGTTGACCGAGGCGTGGGAAGAGGCCCGCGAGGACCCCGCGTTCCAGGAAGAACTGGGGCAGTTGCTCCGCGATTACGTGGGCCGCCCGACCCCCCTTCATCACGCGCACCGGCTCACTGAATACGCGGGTGGCGCGGAGATATACCTGAAGCGCGAAGACCTGGCGCACACCGGCGCGCACAAGATCAACAATGCACTGGGACAGGGACTGCTGGCGAAGCGCATGGGGAAGCGGCGCATCGTGGCGGAGACGGGCGCTGGCCAGCATGGCGTGGCGACAGCTACGGTCTGCGCGCTGCTCGGCATCGACTGCGTCGTCTATATGGGTGAGGAGGACATGCGCCGCCAGGCGCCGAACGTCTATCGGATGGGGATGCTCGGGGCTGAGGTGCGCCCCGTCACCGCGGGCAGCCGCACGCTGAAAGAGGCGATAAGCGAGACGATCCGCGACTGGGTCACCAACGTGCGGGACACGCACTACATCATCGGCAGCGTCGTTGGACCGCACCCCTACCCCATGATGGTGCGCGACCTGCAGTCGGTCATCGGACGCGAATCGCGGGAGCAGATGCTTGCGCAGGCCGGACGCCTGCCGGACGCAGTGGTCGCGTGCGTCGGAGGCGGGTCCAACTCCATGGGCCAGTTCTACTCGTTCATCCCGGACGAAGGCGTCCGCCTCATCGGGGTGGAGGCGGGCGGGGAAGGCGTGGAGACGGGGCGCCACGCGTCGTCCATCGGCGGTGGGAGTGTGGGGGTACTGCACGGGTCGATGTCGTACATCGTGCAGGATAGCGACGGCCAGATACACGAAACGCACAGCATCTCCGCCGGGCTGGACTACCCGGGCGTCGGCCCGGAGCACGCGTGGCTCCGCGAGAGCGGCAGGGCGGAGTACGTGAGCGTCACGGACGAAGAGGCGGTGGCCGCATTCCGCCTGACCTGCGAGTTGGAAGGCATCATCCCCGCTCTCGAGTCGTCGCACGCGGTGTCGTACACGGTGCAGACCCTCGCCGCCGACATAGGCAAGGGAGGCGCCATACTCGTCTGCATGAGCGGTCGCGGCGACAAGGACATGGGCACGATCATGGAGCGTGACGCCGCTTCCTGAGCGTGTCGGCGTTGACAGGCGAGGGGCGTCGACGGGAAGATAAGGGCTCGGGAGGCCGCTTCTCTCGCGCTCTCCGGCGTGAGTAAGGAGCGGACGGCAGGCAGCCTTCCCTGAGGAGCGTATGGCCCCAGAGGGTTACGTCGTCAACTGGACGGCAGTGATACTTGCGTTTGCGGTGGGCGTCGTGGCGATGGGCCTGATGCTTGCCGCTTCGGCGTTACTCTCACCGCGCAGGCCCTCCAAGACGAAGGGCATCGCCTACGAGTCGGGCATCCTCCCAACGCCGCTGAACTGGACCCAGTTCAACGTCCGCTACTACATCTTCGCCATCCTCTTCCTCATCTTCGACGTCGAGGCCGTGTTCCTCTTCCCGTGGGCGCTGGTCTTCGCGGACGAGGGCATCCCGGGTTACGTCTTCTACGCGATGATGCTGTTCATCGGGGTGCTGCTGCTCGGTGTCGTCTATGCCTGGCGCAAGGGGGTGCTGAGATGGAGGTAGAGCATGGGCAGGCGTTGCCGGTCTTCCGTCCGTCCTCGTGGGAGCGGCCATCCGAGGGGCGGTTCTTTGACTCGGACGAAGGCGGCGCCATCTCCACGGACAAGGGGAACTCGCCCGCCCCGAACCTGATAAGGAACGCTGCGCCGGGCGTGGTAACCGCGCGGCTGGACGACCTCGCAGCGCTCGGCAGGAGCAACTCGCTCTGGACGCTCACGTTCGGGCTCGCGTGCTGTGCTATCGAGATGATCTCGACGCACATGGCGCACCACGACCTCGACCGGTTCGGCGTGGTCACGTGGCCGTCGCCGCGCCAGTCGGACGTGATGATCGTGGCGGGGACCGTGGTCAAGAAGATGGCCGAGCCCATCAAGCTGCTGTACGAGCAGATGCCGGACCCCAAGTGGGTGATCGCGATGGGCACGTGCGCGACGAGCGGCGGGCCGTACTACCGCTCCTACAGCGTCGTCATGGGCGTGGACCATCTCGTGCCGGTGGACGTGTACGTGCCCGGCTGTCCGCCCCGCCCCGAGGCGCTGATGGACGGCATCGTCAAACTGCAGCAGAAGATCAAGCGCGACGCGAGGGAAGGCGTGCGCAGCGCTCCGGTGGTGATCGGATCGCAGCCCGAGTCGGCTCCCGAGGCCGACGTCGAGGAGAGCGATGACTGAGCAGCAACCCGCAGAGGAGCAGGCCGCGCCGCGCCCGGCAGCCCACCGGGGACCGCCCATAGAGGTGGCGGAAGAAGTGCTCGACTCTCGTGGCGAGCATACCGCGGGCGCGCTCCGGCTGGCCCTGCGCGACATGACGATAGAGTCCGGTGGGCGCGACGATGTGCCATGGGTGCGTGTGACGCGGGAGGACCTCACCCGCGCAGTGGAGGCCTGCGTGCGCAGCCCCAACATCCGCATGGACATGCTGCACTGCATGTTCGCCGTGGACTACGAGGAGCGCATCGAGTTGAACTACGCGCTCTTCTCGCTCGCGAACGGCCACAAGGCGCTCCTGAAAGTGGACGTTCCGCCGGATGAGGCGCGCATCGACTCGCTCACCGGCGTCTGGGAGGCTGCGGGCTGGTACGAGCGCGAAACGCACGACCTGTTCGGAGTGGAGTTCGATGGGAACCCGGACATGTCGCCGCTGATCCTGTACGAGGGCTTCGAGGGCTACCCCGGTCTGCGGAGCTTTCCTCTGCACGACTACGAGGAGTGGTAGGCGTTCCTGTGACCACCGAGCAGACATACGAAACCGTAGACATGATGCTGAACATGGGGCCGCAGCATCCGGCGACCCACGGCGTGTTCCGCATGGTGCTGACGGTGGATGGCGAGCGCGTCGTGGACGTGACGCCCCACATCGGCTATCTGCACCGGGGTTCCGAGAAACTCGCGGAGAACGAGAGCTACGGCCAGGTCGTTACGCTGTTCGACCGCCTGGACTACGTCGCGAACCTGAACAACGAGTTGATCTTCTGCCGCGCCGCCGAACGGCTCATGGGCATCGAACCCCCGGAGCGCGGGCAGTACATCCGCGTCATCCTTGCGGAGCTGAACCGGCTGGCGAGCCACCTCCTGTTCATCGGCACTTACGCGATCGACCTCGGCGCTATGACTCCAATCATGTACGGGTTCCGGGAGCGCGAGCGCATCCAGAACATGTTCGAGTCCGTCACCGGCGCGCGCATGATGCACAACTTCATCCGCATCGGCGGGGTGAAGGAGGACGTGCCTGCGGACTTCGTGCCGCGCGTGCGGGCGCTGGCGGACGACGTGGAGCGTGGCGTGCAGGAGTGCGACCGGCTGCTGACGTTCAACGAGGTCTTCCTGGCGCGAACGCGCGGCATAGGCGTGATAGACCTCCCCATGGCCCTCTCATGCGGCCTGACCGGCCCATCGCTGCGCGCCAGCGGCCTTGCTTACGACGTCCGCAAGGACTACCCGTACGAGGTCTACCCCTACCTCTCGTACAAGGTGCCCGTGGGCGAGAACGGCGACTGCTGGGACAGGTACTACATGCGCGTGCTGGAGTGCTACGAGTCCCTCTCCATGGTCAGGCAGTGCCTCGACCAGATGGAGGAGGGGCCGGTGATGGCCCAGATGCGGCGCATCGCCCGCCCGCCGAAGGGCGAGGTGTACGTGCACGGCGAGAACCCGCGCGGCGACATCGGCGTCTTCCTCGTGAGCGACGGCACGGACAAGCCGTACCGGGTCAAGGTGCGCCCGCCGTCCTTCTGCAACCTCGTGTCCCTGCGCCCGATGATGCGCGACGCGTACATCGCGGACGCGGTCGCCATCCTGGGCTCGCTGGACATCGTGTTGGGCGAGGTGGACCGATGAGGTCGAAGCCCGTTCAGCTAGCGATAGCGGCGGTGCTGCTCGTGGGAGTCGGGGTGCTCGTCGCGGTCTTCACGCTCGCGCTGGCACTGCTGGGCGAACCGGACGACAACGTGACGGCCCTCACGGTGGGCAAGCTAATCATCGCGCTGTTCGCGCTGTTGACGCTCATCACGACGCTCGGCATCTCGCTGGTCTGGCTGGAGCGCAAGCAACTGGGGCGGATGCAGGGACGCGTCGGCCCGACGCGCGTCGGCCCGTTCGGCCTACTGCAGGTGGTGGCGGACGGCATCAAGCTGCTGATGAAGGAGGACGTTTCGCCGGGCTCCTCGTCGAAGGCCATCTTCTACGTGGCGCCCCTGCTGGTGTTCGTGCCGAGCTTCGTCGTGTGGCTCACCATCCCGCTGTCCGAAGACCTGGTGGTGCGGAGCCTGGACCTCGGTGTCTTCTTCTTCATCTCGGTCTCGGTACTCAGCATCGTCGGGCTGATACTGGCCGGGTGGAGCTCCAACAGCAAGTACGCCATCCTCGGGGGCTTCCGCTCCGCCGCCCAGTTGGTGAGCTACGAGATCCCCCTCATCCTGGGGGTGCTGAGCGTGGTGATGGTCGCGGACTCGATGCGCTTCACCGACGTGGTGGACGCGCAGGCGACCGTGCCGTACATCGCGCTCCTGCCCCTGGCGTTCGCCGTCTTCTTCATCTCTGGACTCGCCGAGGTCGGCAGGACGCCCTTCGACATCTACTTCGCTGAGTCTGAGGTCGTCGGGGGCCCGTTCGTCGAGTACAGCGGTGCGCACTGGGCGATATTCTTCCTGGCGGAGTACGTCAACACGTTCGTAGTCGCGGCGCTGGGTGCGCTGCTCTTTCTGGGTGGCTGGGTGTGGCCGTTCGGCGAAGTGGGGCAGGTGCCGGCTGTGGCGATATTCCTTGGCAAGACGTACTTCCTCGCCGTCGTCATCTTCTGGGTCCGGGCGACGCTGCCGCGTCTGCGGATAGACCAGCTGATGAACGTAGGCTGGAGACTGCTCATACCGCTCGGGTTCGCCAGCGTCATCCTGGTCGCGGTGCAGCGCTTCTACGGCTGGCCGACCTGGACGCTGACGGTGATGTCGCTGGCGGCGCTGTTGGCTGCCGCGTGGGTGCAACTGAGGCTGCAGCGCAGGGACGCGGTCGCCACGGCCCAGCGTTACGCGCAGCGTGCCGTGGCGGTGCAGCCGAGCAGGCGCAGACCGGCGCCGGAGAGTCAACAGGCATGATAGGAACACTGAAAGGACTCCTGACGACGGCGCGCTGGCTGCTGAAGCGGCCTGTCACCGCGCACTACCCGGAGCAGCATCTGCCCGTGCAGCAGCGCTACATGGGCTTCCCCGCCCTGCTGATGGACGACACGGCGGACGAGCCGTTCTGCACTGGCTGCATGGTCTGCGTCCGGGAGTGCCCGACGCAGTGTATGTCGGCGCAGATGCACGACAACCCGAAGTTCGCCGACGGCACGAGCCACCGCCGCAAGATCATCAACGAGTTCGAGATCAACCTGAACCGCTGCATCCTCTGCGGCATCTGCGTGGACGTCTGCTCGTTCGACGCCATCGAGATGTCGTACGAGCACGAGCTGGCGAGCTACGCACGCACCGGCTCGCGCGCCGACCTGACGCTGTTGCTGGATCTGGGCCGGCGGTACGTGAACATGAGCGGGTGGACTCCGGCGAACGCTGAGAAGAACGTCGCCGAAGTCGCACTCGCGAAGAGGGCTGCCGCTGCTGCGGCCAAGGAGGCTCCCGCAGGGGACGCCGCGTCGACGGAAGAATCGACAGAGGGTGGGGAGTAGGCGTGGGTCTCGTTCTCTTCTACGCTGCCGCCACGCTCACGCTCTTCGCCTCATTCGGCGTTGTCGCCACGCGCAACATCGTCCATGCGGCGCTGTTCCTGCTCGCGGCGCTGGCCGGGGTCGCCGGGCTGTTCGTGCTGCTCTACGCGGAGTTCCTGGCGCTCGTCCAACTGCTCATCTACGGCGGCGCGGTGACCATCGTCATCCTGTTCGCGCTGATGCTGACGCGCAGCGGCGAGTACGAAGGCGAGACGGAGACACGCCGCCGACCGTTCGCCGCGGTAGCGGCCGCCCTCCTGTTCGGCCTCATGACGGCGGTCTTCGTGGCCGATGCGGAGCAGTTCAACACCAACACGCGGGAGGCGGTGCCCTTCCGGACGCTGGCGGAAGACCTGTTCGCCGCATGGGCGGTCCCGTTCGAGATAGCGTCGCTCGTGCTGCTCGTCGCGCTCATCGGGGCGGTCGTGATAGGCCGCGCGGGGCGCGAGGAAGATGAGACGCTGCCGGAAGACGACGAGCCTGACGACGCGCAGGAGCCCGTGCGCCGGGGAAGCCGCAGGCGGGCGGAGCGCCGCCGGAGGGGCGCATGACGCTGCTCCACTTCCAATTGCTGAGTGCGGCGATCTTCTGCATCGGCCTGTACGGCGTGCTGGCGAGGCGCAGCGCCGTCCTCGTGCTCATGTCCATAGAACTTATGCTCAACGCCGTGAACCTCCAGCTCGTGGCCTTCGGCGCGTTCAGCGGCTTCGGCACGTCGACGGGACAGGTGATAGCCGTGTTCGTCATCACCATCGCGGCAGCGGAGGTCGGTCTCGCGCTGGCCATCGTCATGCGGTTGTTCAGGAGCAGGGGCGGCGTGAACATCGATGAGATCGACGTGATGAGGGGCTAGGCGTGGAACAAGCTTGGCTCATCCCTGTGTTCGGTTTCGGAGCGTTCGGCTTCCTTGCGCTCTTCCGGAAGTACCTCCCCGGTCAGGGCAAGCACCTCGCCGTGCTGGCGATTATCGCGGCGTTCATCGCCGTCTGGCCGGTGCTGTTCGACATGCTGGACAAAGGCGTCGGCGAGCACCACTTCCCGAGAGACTGGTTCAGCGCGGGAGATCTGAACGTGGGCTGGGGCATCATCGTCGACCCGCTGACGGTGGTGATGCTTGCGCTCATCACGTTCGTGTCGGTGATCGTACAGGTGTACTCGCTGGGGTATATGCGCCATGGCAACGCGGACGACCCGCGCATCGGCTGGTACTTCGCGGTGCACTCGCTGTTCAGCGCCAGCATGCTGATGCTCGTGCTGGCGGACAACCTGCTCCTGCTCTACGTGGCGTGGGAGCTGGTGGGCCTCTGCTCCTACCTGCTCATCGGCTTCTGGTTCGAGCGCCGCTCGGCCGCCGAGGCGGCGAAGAAGGCGTTCGTCACCACGAGGATAGGCGACGTCGGCCTGCTCATCGGCATCGTGCTGCTCATCGTCGAGTTCAACACGGTCGACATCATCGAGATTATGAACTCGCTGGGCGACCCGGGCGTCAACCAGGCGGTGGTGACCGCAAGCGCGTTCCTCGTCTTCTTCGGCGCGATGGGCAAGTCGGCGCAGTTCCCGCTGCACGTCTGGCTGCCCGACGCGATGGAAGGTCCGACGCCCGTCAGCGCCCTGATCCACGCGGCGACGATGGTGACGGCGGGGGTGTTCCTCGTAGCGCGGCTCTTCCCGCTGTTCGATGCCGTGGAGAGCGCACAGATGGCGATCGCTGTTATCGGCCTCGTGACCGCGCTCATGGGCGCCGCGATGGCGCTGGTCATGACGGACCTGAAGCGCGTCCTCGCGTACTCCACCATGAGCCACCTGGGCTTCATGATGCTTGCGCTCGGCGCGGGCGGCTATACGGCGGCCATCTTCCACCTGCTGATGCACGGCGTCGCCAAGGCGATGCTCTTCCTCTCCGCCGGCTCCATCATGCACGCCGCGCATGAGGAAACGGATATCCGGAAGATGGGTGGCCTGCGAAAGCGGATGCCCATCACATCCGCTGCATTCACCGTCGGTGCGCTGGCGCTGGCAGGCATCCCGCCGCTCAACGCGTTCTGGAGCAAGGACGAGATACTGCTGGCGGTAGCCGACGGCTTGAACCCCGTGTTCGTGGTGCTCTTCCTCGTCGCCATCGTCTTGAGCGCGCTCTACATGGGGCGCGCGGTGCTCGTCGTCTTCTTCGGGAAGCTGAAGCCGGAGAACCAGGACATCCACGAGTCTCCGCGCATCATGGCGTGGCCGCTCGCGCTCCTCGCTGTGCTCGCGGTGGTTACCGGGTTCATCGCTCTCCCCATCGGCTACGAGGGCATCGGCACGTTCCTCGTGGCCCCCGGGCATAAGGAGCACGCCTTCGAGATCGTTCCGGTATGGCTCTTGGCGAGCATCGTGCTCGCGCTTGGCGGGCTGGCGCTCGCCTACGCGCTCTACGGGGACGAGGACACGTCGCGCGTCGATGCGCTTCGTGAGAAGTATGGCCGCGTCCATGACGTGATCGCGAACCGCTTCTACATGGACCACGCCTACCAGTGGACGATCGACCGCGTTGTGCTGCAGGTGAGCAGGGTACTGGCCCTCTTCGACCGCAAAGTGGTCAACGACGTCGGCGTGAACGGCCCGGGCCTGAGCGCTGTCGAGGTGGGCCGGCGCTTGCGCTACCACGTAACGGGCCTCTTCGCCGACTACGGACTCGGCATAGTCGTGGGCGTTGCCGTCCTGGGAGCGCTGCTGTGGTTCGGAGTGTAGCGGGATGAGCTTCGCGGAGCGGTACGTCCTCGAATGGCTCATCTTCCTGCCGATGCTCACGGCGGCGGTGCTCGTCGTGGTCCCGACCGCGTGGCTGACGCTTACGCGATGGATCGGGATAGGCTCCGGCGCGCTGCTCATGGCAGGGTCGGCCTGGGTATTCGTCGCCTTCGATTACTCGGCGGGTGCGGACACCTTCCAACTGATCAAGGTCTATACGTGGCTGGAGTCGGTAGGGATAGATTTCCGCCTAGGTGTGGACGGCATCGCTGCGCCGATGGTACTGCTCACGGGCATCGTTGCGCTCACGGGCGCCATCATCGCGTCGAACGTCGAGCGGGATGCAAAGAACTACTACATCCTGTTGTTCGTCCTCATCGCAGGCGTCTACGGGACATTCGTGTCCATAGACCTGTTCTTCCTGTTCTTCTTCTACGAACTGGCCATCGTGCCGATGTTCCTGCTCATCGCCGTCTGGGGCTCCAGCTCCACGTTCGCGGACTTCGTGCGCACCAAGGAGTACGGCGCGCTGAAGCTTGTGCTGATGATCGTTGCGGCGAGCGTGCTCGTCTGGATAGGCATCATCGCCATCTACGTCTGGGTCGACATCGGCACCTTCGACATCCTCCGTCTCCGCGATGCGGTGCAGGACGGCGGACTGTCCTCCGGCGCGCAGAAGACGTTGTTCCCGCTCGTGATGATCGGTTTCGGCCTGCTGGCGGGCCTCTGGCCGTTCCATACGTGGTCGCCGGACGGACACGTGGCGGCGCCGACCTCCGTGAGCATGCTGCACGCCGGCGTGCTGATGAAGCTGGGCGCGTTCGGCATCATCCGGGTCGGCATGACGCTGCTGCCGGAGGGCATGGAGGCCTGGGCGCTCGTCCTATTCATCCTCGGCACGGTGAACGTCGTCTACGGCGCGATATCCGCGATGGCCCAGACCGACCTGAAGTACGTCGTCGGTTACTCCAGCGTGAGCCACATGGGCTACGTCATCATGGGCATAGCGACGCTGGACAGCATCGGATTGACGGGGGCGACGCTGCAGATGT
Organism: Dehalococcoidia bacterium; assembly: GCA_965220225.1. Taxonomy (GTDB): domain Bacteria; phylum Chloroflexota; class Dehalococcoidia; order Lucifugimonadales; family Australimonadaceae; genus Bin16. Next base: position 805,281 of record OZ244813.1, read on the forward strand.
TCTCCCACGGCATCATGACGGCCCTCTTCTTCGCCGTCGTCGGCGCGATCTACGAGCGCGCGCATACCCGCGATACGCTCATCCTGAACGGCCTCGCCGCGAAGATGGGCTGGACGACGGCGTTCTTCGTCATAGCGGGCCTCACGTCGCTCGGCCTCCCGGGACTGAGCGGCTTCATCGCCGAGGTGCTCGTGTTTATCGGCGCGTTCAGCTCGGACGTGACGTTGGCCGGATCGTTCCGCGCGGGGCCGTTGCTGGGCGCGCTCGGCATCCTCGGCGCGGCGATAACGGCGGTCTACATACTGAGACTCGTTGCGCGCGTCTTCTTCGGACAGCGCGACCCGCAGTGGGACTCCCTGCCGGACCTGACGCCGCGTGAGATCGTTGCGTCCGGCGCGCTCGTTATTCCGCTGGTGCTCGTGGGCGTATGGCCAGCCCCCTTCCTGGACGTGATCAGGCCCGGCGTTGACGCCATTCTTGGAGGTCTCTCCTAGCGATGCAGGTGGACTTCACACTTCTCATTCCAGAGTTCATGCTCGCCGGGCTCGGCGTGCTGGTGCTCATCGCGGACTTCGCGGTCCCGTGGGCGTCGCGCGGCGTGAAGAACGGCGCGCTCGCCGCGCTCACCGTCCTGGGACTCGCTGTCACGTTCGTCGTGACGCTGTGGATGCAGTGGGATACCCACGAGGTCCTGTACGACCACCTGATCTACGTGGACCGCTACGCGCTCCTGTTCAAGGCGCTGGCGATGGCCATCGGGGCCGTGATCGTGCTCATCTCCATGGAGTACGTCCACACGCGCATCAGGCACGTGGGGGAGTTCTACGCGCTCCTGGTGTTCGCGGTGCTGGGCGCCGCTCTCATGGCGGGCGCGGCGGAGTTGCTGACGGCCTACATCGCCATCGAATTGCTGGCGTTCTGCCTCTACGTGCTGGTCGCGCTGAGTCGGGGCGACTCGCGCTCCGGCGAGGCCGCGGTGAAGTACATCCTGCTCGGCGCCATATCGTCCGCCGTCATGCTGTTCGGCATCGCGTTGATCTACGGCGCCATCGGGGAGACGGGGTTCCGGCGCTCCGAACTGCTTCTGGACGCGGTGTTCGGGCCGACTGTGGCGCTGGGACTGGCCATGTTCGTGGCCGGGCTGGGCTTCAAACTGTCCATGGCGCCGTTCCACCTATGGGCACCCGACGTCTACGAGGGCGCCCCCACTCCGGTCACCGCGCTGGTGTCCGTGCTCTCCAAGGCAGCGGCGTTCGCGCTCACGCTCCGCTTCCTCGCGGAGGCGGGCAGGGCGACGCTGGAAGAATGGCAGCTGGCGCTGGCAATCCTCGCTGCCCTGACGATGACGGTGGGCACGTTCACGGCCTTGGTGCAGGAGAACATCAAGCGGCTGCTCGCCTACAGCAGCGTCGCCCAGGTGGGCTTCGTGCTCGTGGGCATCATCGCGCTGAACGAGTCCGGAGCCCGGGCTGCCCTGCTGCATATCGCGGGCTACTCGTTCACGAACCTCGCCGCGTTCGCGGTCGTGATAGCAGTGGAGGCGAAGACCGGGAAGGAGCGCATCGCCGACTACGCCGGGCTGGCGTCGCGGTCGCCGTTCCTCGCGATGGTGATGGCGTCGGCGATGTTCTCGCTCGCCGGCCTGCCCATCTTCGCCGGATTCGTGACGAAGTTCCTGCTCTTCACGTCCGCCGTCGAGGGCGGGCTCTTCTGGCTCATGGTGGTTGCGGTCGTGAACAGCCTCGTCTCGCTCTACTACTACCTGCGCATCGTGCGGGAGATGTACGTGGGCGACGCGGCCGAGACGGGACGTCTGCGCCTGCCGATCATGGCCTCCGTGCCGGTCTGGTTCCTCTTCGCGGGCACCGTGTTCGTGGGCGTCTACCCCGCGCCGCTCATGGACGCCGCGGGAGCGGCGGTCGGCGCCCTCGCCCCGTTCCTTTAACCGCGCGTTCTTCCTCCTGTTCTTCCGCCGGTCATTACGAGTGAACACGAGCGTTTCCGGACCTTGCGGATCTATATCGACAAGGCCGTGGCCTGCTTCCGCGTTCTTCCGTTCAACATCCGGTCCAAAAGAGTGTGTGCAACCGGTCCCGGCCATCGACGCGGCGCATGACGGCGGCATGAGGCAGCGGTCCGGTCTCCGTGCGGAGCGGGCAGTCATGGGAACCAGCGTAACGGACGCGGACGCGGCTACGTAAGCGGCGCGTGTCAGGAATCGCGTCAAGGGGTGTTCTGCCCCCTTGCTCACCCCCAACCCCCGTTCGGCTGATAGAATCGAACATGCCGTACGGGCCATCGCAATGACGACCTCGCCGACCAACACCTCGCACCCATCGGACGCTTCTGAACGCCCCCTGCTGATATCGGTCATAGGAGGCGGCGCGCCGTCCGCCCGTGCCTATGAACTGGCCGAGGCCGTGGGACGCGAACTCGCTCAGCGAGGCGCGGTCGTGGTGTGCGGTGGGCTTGGTGGAGTCATGGAAGCCGCGTGCAGGGGTGCCAAGTCCGCCGGTGGCGTCACGATAGGAATGATGCCGGGGGACGACCCGCGCGCCGCGAACCCGTGGGTGGACTACCCCGTGATGACCGGCATGGGCTATGCCCGTAACGTCATCGTCGTCAAGACGGGGCGCGCGGCCATCGCGGTGGACGGCGCCTACGGCACGCTATCCGAGATAGCACACGCGCTGGGCGACGGGACCCCGGTCATCGGGCTCGAGACGTGGGAACTGGCGAGCGGCGACGGCTTCCCCCTGGAGATCACGCGGGCGGACTCGCCCACGGACGCTGTCGAGAAGGCTATCGCCGCGGCGCATGACCGCGATGCACGGGAGCGCGCTGCGGCGCACTGACCCTTCGACAGGCTCAGGGTGAGCGGATAGGCATACATTCGTGGAGGAGAGAGGGATGGCGCGTATCGAGACCGTGCGGGCGAGCGAGATGCTCGACTCGCGAGGGCTTCCCACCGTGGAAGCGGTCGTTGTACTGGACGACAGCGCGACCGGCTGGGCCGCCGTGCCGTCAGGCGCGAGCACCGGCACGCACGAGGCGCTGGAGATGCGCGATGGGGATGCGGCCCGCTACGGCGGCAAGGGCACCCTCACCGCTGTGGCGAACGCGAACGAGAAGATCGCGCCCCGCCTCCGGGGAATCGATGCCGGCGACCAGCAGGCAGTGGACGAGGCGATGCTGGACCTCGACGGCACACCGGACAAGTCCGGCCTCGGCGCGAACGCCATACTTGCCGTCTCGCTGGCGAACGCGCACGCTGCGGCGCAGTCGTCCGGCCTGCCGCTCTACCGCTACCTCGGCGGCGGCGCACTGCTCCCTACTCCCATGCTGAACCTGCTGAACGGGGGGCGTCATGCCGTGAACTCCACGGACTTCCAGGAGTTCATGGTGATGCCGGTGGGGTTCGACAGCTTCACGGAAGGGCTGCGCTGCGGCGCGGAGGTCTATCAGGCGTTGCGCGGCATCGTACATGCGCGCGGTATGTCCACGAACGTCGGCGACGAAGGCGGCGTAGCGCCGTCGCTCCCCACGAACGAGGCGGCGGTCGAGCTGCTGGTGGAGGCGATCGAGAAGGCGGGCTACCGCCCCGGCGAGGACTGCGCGCTCGCGCTGGACGTTGCGTCGAGCGAGTTCTTCGAGGGGGGGAAGTACGTGCTTGCGCGCGAGGGAGTTACCCTGACGAGCGCGGAGCTCGTGGGCTACTACGAGGAGTGGGTGTCGAAGTATCCCATCGTCAGCATCGAGGATGGTCTCGTCGAGGATGACTGGGAAGGCTGGGCATTGCTCACTGAGCGCCTGGGCAACCGGGTGCAATTAGTGGGCGACGACCTCTTCACCACCAACCCTGAGCGCATCGCCCGCGGCATAGCTGACGGCGCGGGCAATGCCGTACTGGTGAAGCTGAACCAGATCGGCTCGCTCACCGAGACGCGCTCCGCCATCGACATGACGCACGACGCAGGCTGGAACGCGGTCATCAGCCACCGCTCCGGCGAGACGGAGGACACCACGATCGCGGACCTCGCGGTCGCGGTGTCCGCGGGACAGATCAAGACGGGCGCTCCGGCGCGCAGCGAGCGCGTCGCGAAGTACAACCGCCTGCTGCGCATCGAGGCGGAGCTCGGGAGTGCGGCCGGGTACGCGGGCGGGTCGCCGTTCCAACAACTGCGGAGGTGAACGATGGGCATCACGGGCATGGACCACGTCGAGGTCTGGACGAAAGACCTGCAGGAGTCGCTGGCGTTCTACACGGACGTGCTTGGCTTCCGGCATTTGCGCACCACGGAAGCCCGCAGACCGGACGGCGCAGTGCACGAGCAGGCGTGCGTCACGCTTGGCGGGATGATGGTTGAGCTCATCGCCGCGCCGGCGGAGCGGGCGTCTGAGGAAGTGGACGTGGGGAGTATGGGCGTCAAGGCGTTCGCGCTCACGGTGGAGGACATGGAGGCGACCGCCGCTGCCCTGCGCGAGCGCGGCGTGACGTTCGTGCAGCAGCCCAAGCCCGGCTCGTCTTTCAACGGCTGGCGCGCGGAGATCCTCGACCCGAACGGCATCGGCATCGAGCTGCGGGAGTGGATCGGCGACAGCATCCACAACGACGCATGGCAACCCGGGAGCGGTGCGGTCAGCCGGACGGCCTGACCGCGCCTTGTTGAGCGAGCGAACGGTCTATAGCATGGAACAGCCTCAGGACGAGGCTACGCAAGGAGGAGAAAGAGGCGTATGAGCACGAGAGTTGGCATCAACGGCTTTGGGCGCATCGGCAGGCAGGTACTCCGGGCGACGCTGGAACGGCACCCTGACGAGTTGGAAGTGGTCGCGGTGAACGACCTCGCGGCCCCGCAGGCGAACGCGCACCTCTTCAAGTACGACTCGAACTACGGGCGCTACCCGGGTTCGGTACAGGCCGTAGACGGGGGCATCGAGGTGGACGGACGCCTCATCCAGTCGCTCTCGGAACGCAACCCCGCCGACCTGCCGTGGGGCGACCTTGGAGTGGATGTCGTCATCGAGTCCACCGGCATCTTCACGCAGCGCGAGAAGGCCGCGGGCCACATAGAGGCAGGCGCGAAGAAGGTCATCATCTCCGCGCCCGCCACCGGCGAGGACAAGACGCTCGTGCTGGGCGTGAACGCCGACGAGTACGACCCGGACGCGCACCACGTCCTCTCCAACGCGTCCTGCACGACCAACTGCGTTGCGCAACTCATCAAGGTGCTGAACGACGAGTTCGGCATCCAGCACGGGCTGATGACCACAGTGCACGCCTACACGAACGACCAGCAGATACTCGACCAGGTGCACTCGGACATGCGCCGCGCCCGCGCCGCCGCGTCCAACATCATCCCCACCAGCACCGGCGCCGCGAAGGTCGTCGGCGTGGTGATCCCTGAGCTGAACGGCAAGCTGCACGGCATGGCGCTGCGCGTCCCGGTCCCCACGGGCTCGATCACCGACTTCGTCGCGGACGTCGGGCGCGACGTGACGAAGGAAGAGGTCAACGAGGCGTTCAGGAAGGCAGCCGAGGGGCCGCTGAACGGCATCCTCGAATACACCGAGGACCCCATCGTCAGCAGCGACATCAAGATGAACCCGGCCAGCTGCATCTTCGACGCCGACTCCACCATGGTGATGGAGGGGAACATGGTGAAGGTACTCGGCTGGTACGACAACGAGTGGGGCTATTCGTGCCGCACGTCCGACCTCGTCGCGATGATCGCGGAGAAGGGCGTCTAACAGCCAGCGGTTACGTTGCGGGTCTGCGCGCCGCAGTGCGCAGACCCGCGCCCATGTCGTAAACCGATGGCATGGCTTCGATGAGCGATATGTCAACCGACGCCCTGCCTCCTGCGCCCGGCACCCCGGAAACCGGTCCCCGGGAGCGCCCGCTGACGGTGGGCGAAGAACTCGCGCTGGTGCGTGGTTGGCTCAGGGCTACTCCGCTCTGGGTATTCATCCTCGTCCTGATCGCCGGCTCAGCCCTCGGGCTGCGGATGAACGGTCTCGATTGGGACGGCGGTAATCTCTACCACCCGGACGAGCGCTCCATCTACCTCCGTGCGGACTGCATGTACCGCGTGCTGGCGGAGTCCCCGGGATGGGACTCGTGTCAGAGCCACGACTTTCCGCAGGACACTCCGGGCATCCCCGGCATCGGCACGTTTCTCGACAGGGACGCAAGCCCGCTCAATCCGCACTGGTTCCCACTCGGCACCATCATCATCTACCTCCTGGTGGGACTCCGCTTCCTGATGGAGCCGTTCATGGACCAGGTCCGCCTGCAGGACCTGGCATCCACCGGAAGAGCACTGACGGCATTCGTGGATACCGTTTCCGTGCTGCTGCTGTTCTTCCTCGGCCGGCGATTGTTCGGACAAGGCGCAGGGCTGCTTGCGGCGGCGCTCGGTGCATTCACGGTCTTCAACATCCAGGTGACGCACTTCTACCGTCCCGAGTCATTCGTCGTGCTGCTTGCGCTCGTTGCGTTCTGGTGGATGCTGAACGTGCTGGAACGCGGGCGTCTTCGCGACCATGTGGTGCTGGGCATCGTCATCGGCATGACGTTCGCATTCCGGGGCAGCAGTCTGCCCATACTCGCGCCGGTCGCCCTCACCTACGCTGCGCTCCTCTGGCCGCGGTGGCGGGCCGGGGATCGGGGTCTGCTGCTCCTGCAGCCAGTCCTGCGGCCTGCGGGACTCGCGTTCCTCATGGCCCTGCTGACCTTCCTCGTGCTGCAGCCGTACGCCCTGCTCGACTACCGGGAGTACGTTGCAGACCTTGGCTGGGAGGCGATGGTCGCCCGCACGGCGGGGCTGGTGCCCTATACGCTCCAGTACGTCGGCATCCCGCGTAACGGCTTGTACGAACTGCGCCAGACGGCGGTCTGGGCTTTCGGTCTGCCGCTGGGCCTCGTTGCATGGGGCGGCCTTGCGGCATCGCTGATCGCTGTGTTCCGGCGGCCGCGCATCGGCGAGTGGCTGCTCGTCTCCTGGGTCGTGGCCCTCCTCATCACCATCGTCCCCCTGTTCGAGGTCAAGTTCCTTCGCTACGTGGGCCCGGTGTTGCCCGTGCTCGTCCTGCTCGGAAGCCACTGGCTGATGGAGGCGTACCGCTTCGCAAGGAAGCGGGGAGTTGCGTGGGGGCGAGTCGTGCTGGCGGTGACGGCGTTCGTTGTGGTCGCGACCGCGTTCTATGCGCTCGCTTTCGTCTCGATCTATCGCGCCGACCACCCCGGCGTGCAGGCGTCCGTCTGGTTGAACGAAAACGCGCCTGCCCGGTCAAAGGTGCTGACCGATAACCACTGGGACGAGGGCTTCCCGAACCTGGGGAGGTTCGACCTGGACCTGCTGCGCATGCACGAAGGAGACTCGCTCCAGAAGGCAGGCATGGTGTCTTCGCAGCTCGCGGATGCGGACTACATCATCTCCTACAGCAACCGGCCCTGGGGGAGCATCGCCCGTGTGCCTGAGCGCTATCCGTACAGCGCGGCTTACTATCGTGCGTTGTTCTCCGGGGAACTGGGGTACGAACTGGTGCGCGGGTTCGCCCGCTACCCTACCTTCGCAGGCGTCTCGTTCGTGCACGACCCGTTCACGATGGCCGGCGTCGAGCGCCCGGCGACTGTTCCTGGCGTCGATACCGGCGCGCTCCCGCTGGAACTCGGCTACGCGGACGAGAACGTCGTCAACTACGACCATCCACTCGCACTCGTGTGGCAGAACGTCGAGCGGCTCAGCGAGGAAGAGATCACCGGGATCCTGTTCACGGCAGACCTGGGACCCCCGCCTGAACGGGCGCTGCTCAGCGATGAGGACCGCGCGGTGCAGCAGGCGGGGGGGACGTGGACGGACATCTTCGACGAAGGCGGACTGAACGGCTGGGCGCCCTGGCTCGTCTGGCTGTTGGCCGTCGAGCTCATCTTCCTGGCCGCGCTCCCGCTCGCCGTGAGGTTGATGCGATGGCTGCCGGACCGGGGGATCGTGCTCGCCAAACCGCTGGGACTGCTGCTGGTGTCGTGGCTGGTCTGGATGGGCGCGAGCACGGGCCTGTGGACATTCTCCCGCGCCAGCGTGTGGCTCGCGGTACTGCTGCTGGCGGCGGTGTCCGCTGCGCTGCTGTACCGCAACCGCTGGCTCATCGCGCTTGCCAAGCGCCAGTGGAAGTACATCGCGAGCGTGGAGGCGCTGTTCATCGGGGCGTACCTCGTATTCGTGCTGGTGCGCGCCGCGAACCCGGACCTGTGGCACGCCTGGCGCGGCGGCGAGAAGCCGATGGAGATGTCGTACCTCATCGCCGTCGTGAAGTCGTCGACGTTCCCTCCTTACGACCCGTGGTACGCCGGAGGGTTCATCAACTACTACTACTTCGGGTTCGTGCCGGTAGCAGCGTTGATACGGCTGACCGGCATCGTGCCGGAGGTCGCGTACAACCTCGCGTTGCCGATGCTGTTCGCATTCACGCTGGCGGGGTCGTTCAGCGTGGGCTGCAACCTGGCGGCAGCGTTGCGCGGGCGGAATATGCCAATGACGCGTCTCCTCAGCCCCGTCTGGGCCGGCGTGGGGGCCGCTCTCCTCGTAGCGATGCTGGCGAACGTCGACGGAGCGGCGCAACTGCTCCAAAGCGCCTGGCGGAGTGTCATGGGTGAACACTTCGGGCATTTCGACTTCTGGCGCAGCAGCCGTTTGATGCCGGGCCAGATCGCGATCAACGAGTTCCCCTTCTGGACGTTCCTCTTCGGAGACCTGCACGCACACCTCGTATCGCTCCCCCTGCAGGTGCTTGCCCTGGGACTGATGGCAAACCTCGTGCTTGCTGCACGCAAGGCCCTTTCGCTTCGCAGGCTGCTTCCCGCGCTGGCCGGCCTCGCCTTCGTTGTGGGGTCGTTCGCGGCAGTCAATACGTGGGAGGTCCCCGGCTATGTGCTGCTGAGCATCGCAGCCATCGGCATAGTGCTGCTGGTGCGGGGCGACAGGCCCGGTGTGGCTGCGGTCGCAAAGGGCCTGCTGCTGGTGGCGTTGTTCTGGGGATTGCTTTACTGGACGTGGTACCCGTTCCACCAGCACTACGAGGTACCGTCGACAGGCGTGAAGATGAGCCAGTGGCGCACCGTGCTCTGGCATTACCTCGCCATCCACGCGCTCCTCTTGTTCACGACGTTGTCCTGGCTGGTGTTCGAGGCGAGGCGGCGCATCCCGGACATGAGCCGTGAGCGTCGCTTCAGGAAGAGTGCCCAGGTATGGCTGCGTGGCGCCCGGCTCCGCCGTGCCGCCGTCTGGCTGCTCGTCGCGTTCGGTCTGCTCGTCGTCGTGGAATCGACCCGGCAATGGCTGACGGCCGCACTCCTGTCGCTGCTCATCCTCGGGGCAGCGGGGGTCGCTGTGACGTGGCTCGTGAAGCGGAACGAGCGCGCTGCGCCTGTACAGCTTCTGTTGCTGAGCATGCTCGTCCTCGCACTGGGTATCGGCGCCGGCGTCGATTTCGTCACCGTGGAGGACGATATCGACCGAATGAACACCGTGTTCAAGCTCTACCTGAACGCCTGGATACTTTTCGGCATCGTGGGCGGCGTCGGGCTGTGGCAACTCTGGGTATCGGGGGCGATCCGACCGCATACGACGGGTGGCAGGGTCTGGCTCGGGATGCTTGCCCTGCTCGTTCTCGCGAGCGCTGTGTTCCCCGCGCTCGGCACACGCGCACGACTGGCGGACCGCTTCGATACGTCCGTTGGCGTGACGCTCGATGGACGCGCCTACCAGGAGTCGGCGGTGTATGGCGACCCCGCCGAGCCGCACAACGGGCTCCCAGAGGCCAGATACGCACTGGCCTATGACGCCGAGGCCATAGACTTCATCAGGGCGAACGTTGAGGGCTCTCCCGTGTTCCTGGAAGGGGTTGCCAACCACTCCTACCGCTGGCCGCCGCGGGTTGCCAAGTACGCAGGGTTACCGGTGGTTGTTGGCTGGCCGTGGCACCAGATACAGCAGCGCGGCGCAGGCGGAGCGGAACCGGCGACCGTACGCGCCCGCATCTCAGACGTACGCCTGATGTACGAAACGGAGAGCGCGCAACTCTTCCTCAACCTCGCGTCGGAGTACGGCGTCGGATATATCTACGTCGGGCCCACGGAGCGTGTCTATTTCCCGGGGCCGGGACTCGAGAAGTTCGACGCGATGGTTGGCTCGTCGCTGGAGGTATTCTTTGCGAATCAGGAGGTTACCGTCTATCGTGTCCTGGAAACCGACGCATAGCCCGGCGGTGCGAGGCGTTAGAATGGCGCGCTCATGCACATGCCGGGAGTTACAGGGATAACCGCTGCAAGGCAGGGGAGGAAGCATTGTTCGACCAAGATACGGTAACGCTGGTGCGAGACATCCTGGTCAGCCTCTACCTGGCGATGGGAGTCCTGGTACTGATCGCCCTGCTCGTGTTGGCTTTCATGCTGCTCAGGGCGGTCCGCCGGCTTCTGAGCTCCATGACGAAGACGGTTGATAACGTCAACGACACCCTGGACAACGTGAACAGGGCATCGGGGGCTGCCTTGAAGTACATGTCTTCCCCCTCGGCAGAAGGCAGCACCGCATCGTTCGCGAATGGCCTTGGTGTGCTGATCAGCTTCGTAACCGGGCTTCGGGGCAGGATGAAGTAAGGCTGCTGGCTACAGCAGTTCGCCGACGTGGTCGGCGGTGGTGAACGCCGCCGTCGCGGCGAGTTCCTCCGGCCATCCTGTGGCCGCAGCGCGTGCCTGCTCGGCCACGCCGGGGTCTGCAAACACGAAGATTACCCGTGCCAACCCTGCCTTGCGAAAGGCCTCGGTCATTACTGCGATGCCGTCGATGGAAGAGGTTGCACGAAGTTCTACGCCAATCTCGCCTTCTTCGGATTGCAGAAGCAGATCGATGCGCCTCCCTGACCGCAGTGCTTCCAATTGTGGGCGATAGCCACGTTGCCTCGCGATATGTTGAACTAATTCCGTGAGGTAGGCCTCGATGCCCGCGCGGGGGTAGGAGCCGAACCTAATTATCCGTGACGTCAGCTGTTCTACCCGGATGAGTGCTTCCGCCAGTGCTGGATCGTCCTCGTGCCCCTCGATGTCCAGGAGGAAGTAGTACTTGCCCAGTCCCAGCCGGGTCGGGCGCGACTCGATCTTGGTGAGGTTGATGCTGCGCTCCGCGAACTCCTTGAGCACGCCGAACAACTGGCCGGGTTTGTCCTCTGAGAACTCCATCGCTACCGAGGTGAGGTCGTTGCCGGTGCGTGGGTGATCGCTCTTGCCGAGCACCACGAACCGCGTGACGTTGTTATCGTCGTCCTGGATGCCGGGCGCGAGTATCTGAGCGCCGTAGAGTTCTGCTGAGCGGCTCGGCGCGATGGCGGCCGAGGGCACGTCTGAGGCGATCGCCCGTTCGACCGCTTCCGCGGTGCTGAGCGATGCCGCGAGTTCCGCATCCGGCAGGTGCCGTTCCAGGTACCTGCGGCACTGGCCGAGGGCCTGTGGGTGAGAGTACACGCGCTTCACCGCAGCCAGGACCACCCCGGGTTTGACCATGAGGTTATGCACGATATCCAGCGTCAGCTCCTGGCGGATGTGCAGCCCTTCCTCGTGCAGCAATACGTCGAGCGTGTCGGTGACTGCGCCCTGGTAGCTGTTCTCGATGGGGCAGACGGCCTCGTCGGCCTTGCCGTGCAGGACGGCCATCGCCGAAGCGGTAATCGAAGGGTACGCGATGAACTCCGCGTCGTGGCGCGCATAGTCGAGCGCAGCCTGTTCGGAGAACGTGCCCTGCGGCCCCAGATAGGCGATCTTCATCGGCGTGCCTCCCCTGTGAGGGCATACCAGAGTTCGTCTTCCTTCTCCGGGGGAGTGATGGCGACGATAGCGTCGTCAACCGCCAGTTCAGGATCGTTGACGGCAGGCTTGAGTTCGCCGTTCTTGTGGATCACCGCTGTCAGCAACGTGCCCTGGGGCAGCTTGATGCGGGATACGGGCTGCCCAACCACCGGAGACCCGCTCGGTACCCGCATAGAGACGATGCCGCTCGCTGCCCCACGGAGAGGGAGCACATGGACGAACGGCCCACCGGTGAGCTCCTCCTCGACGTGCGACAGGATGAGCTCGGTGGTGCTGATCGTTACGTCGACACCCAGCGCACGGAAGAGCGGTACGTGGTCGGGGTCGGTGACCACGGCCATCGTCTTGGGTACGTTGAACGAATACCTGGCGACCTGGCAGGCGGTCAGGTTCGTCGCATCCTGGCCGGTCGTGGAGATGAGGATGTCGCACCGTTCCGCGCCGGCATCGCCGAGCACGGTGGGTTCGGTGCCGTCGCTGGTGATGAGGATGGAGCCGAACTCCTCCGCCGCGGTGGCGCTGACGAACGCGTCGCGTTCGATGAGCGCGACTTCGTGGCTTGCGGCGAGGAGTTCGCGCGTGAGGTAGAAGCCGATCTTGCCTGCGCCGATGACGATAACGTACATCGTTACTGCTCCATCGCGTCCAGGACGAGTTCGATGAGCAGCTGGTTCGGGTTCACCGTGGTAAGCCCGAGTTGCCGGTACATCTCGCTCCTGGTGGGGTCGTTGATGCGGCACACAACGTGCTGGATGCCGAACGTGGTCCGGGCGGACTGCGCCGCGAGGGCGTTGGTCGTGTCGCGCCCCGTGGCGGCGAGGAACGCCCCGACGGACTCGATGCCGGTGCGGCGCAGCGCCTCGTGGGACGTGCCGTCGCCGACGTACATGCTCAGGCGTGGGCGGGGACGCAGCCGCCGGAAGTTCTCGGCGTCCGTGTCGAGTATCGTGACGCGGTCGCCGCGGTCGAGCAGCGCGTTCGCCGCGGTCGCGCCGAGCCTTCCACAGCCAACGATCATCACGTGCTGCGTCATGAAGCGCCTTCCGGTACGGGCTCGGGCTGCTGTTCGCGGTAGACGACGACGCGGCAGTGGCTGTGGCGCAGCACGTAGGGCACCATGTCGCCGAGCGAAGGGCTGCCGTAGTGCTCGGTGTATGGCATGCCCGCGACGATGACGTCGGTCTGTCGGTCGGCAGCTTCCCGTACGATGGCAGCCCCCGTGTCCCGGGCCTGCAGTATGTCGCCTTCCACCTTGCACCTGAGCGACTTGCCGAACGCCTCCATCCGCTGCAGCAGGTGCTCCCCGCGCGCGGTCTCGTTCGGCAACTCGGCATCCAGGGGCAGCTTCCGTCCGACTTCGATGACGTAGAGCGCCCAGACCTGTCCCTTGCAGGGGCGCACGAGGTCGCATGCGATGGAAACGACAGCCTTGTCCATCGACGTGCCGGTGACAAGAGCGAGGGCGCGTTCGATCTTTGCCATGCTTACTGAAGCCCGAAACGTTCGAGCGTGTCCTCCCTGCCTGCCAGGATGAGCAGGTCGCCCTCCTGGAGCACCTCGTCCTTGGATGGTGAAAGGATGGGCTCGCGCCCTCTGCGTATGGCGACGACCGCGGCGCCGTACTTGTCGCGGGCCGTGCTGAGCCCTGCCCGCTCGAGGGACAGGCCGGTCATCTCCGCAGGCACGTTCACCTTGCTGAACCCGAACCCGCCAGCGAGCTCCATGTACTCGAGCACGTCGCGCTGGAAGAGGCTGTGGGCTGAGCGCACACCGGTCTCCTGCTCAGGGTAGACGACACGGTCGGCCCCCACTGCGGAGAGCGTCTTGCCGTGGATGTCGCTGATGGCCCGCGCCATCACCTGCGGTACCTCGAACGTCTGCTTCAGGAGAACCGTGGTGAGAACGCTCGACTGGATATCCGTACCGATGGCGACCGCGGCGGTGTCGAAGTTGCGGATGCCCACTTCCTCCAGGAATTCCATGGAGGTGGAGTCGCCCGTTACGGAATAGGTCACCTGCCCCATCATCATCTGGGTGAGCGACTCGTCGCGGTCAACGGCAAGCACGTCGTGACCGATGCGGTACAGTTCATGTGCCAGGCTCATTCCGAACCTGCCCATGCCGATAACGGCTACCTGGTGAGCCATAGCGTTCCCCTCATCCGATTCTAACGCGTTCCTCTGCGTATCGGTACAACGCCCGGCGTTCGCGGAGCGCCAGGCCAAGCGCAATCGTCAGCGGCCCCAGCCGCCCCACGTACATAGCCACCGTGATCACGAGTTTCCCCGGCGTGGAGAGATCGGGCGTGATCCCGTGCGACAGTCCGACGGTGCCGAAGGCCGACATCGCCTCGAACATGACGTCCCCGAAGTGGAAGGTCGCCGCTTCGAGGTTCGAACGCTCGGAGACCATGAGCGCGATGATGAAGATGGAGACACCGATCACTCCCAGCACGAGCACTCCCAGCGCACGGCTCACCTGGGAGTACGCGATCTCACGCCTCGCAAACTCGACGTTGGGTCGTCCTCGCACCGCCGCGATGGTCGCGACGATGATCACCATCGCGGTGTTGACCTTGATGCCGCCTGCAACCGATCCGGACGCGCCACCCACGAACATCATGATCATGTACAGGAAGCTGGTGCCGGCCTCCGCCTGCCCGAAGTCGATCGAGCTGAACCCCGCGGTGCGAGAGGTCATCGCCTGAAAGGCGCCGTTGCTGATCTTGTCTCCCACGCTCAGGCCACCGAGCGTTGCGGAGTTCGTCATCTCGAACAACAGTATGGTCGCTGCGCCCGTGACCCACAGGCCCAGGGTGCCGAGCACGACCAGGCGGGTGTCCAGCGTCCAGCGGCTGAAGCCCTTGCGCCGTGCCAGTTCGTTCATCACGGGGTAGCTCATCGCACCGAGCAGGATGCTCAGGCCGATGGTCCAGAGCACGGCTGGGTCGGAGCGGAAGGCGGAGAGGCTGTGCGAGTCGGGGAAGATGGTGAAACCGGCGTTGTTGAAGGCGGAGATGCTGTGGAACAGGCTCTGCCAGAGCGCCTCGATGGCCGGGTACTTGAAGGCCAGCCGAACGAAGAGCAACAGGAACGTCACAGCCTGCGCTCCCAAGGCGAAGCAGATGATGTAGCGCACGAGCCGCACCGCACTGCCCAGCGCCTCGCCTCCGAGCGTCTCCCGCACGAGGAGCCGCTGGTTGAGCGTGACGCGCATCCCCAGCACGGCCAAGACGACGACGCCCGCGCTCATGATGCCCAGCCCGCCCATCAGCATGAGAGCGGCGATGACGATCTGCCCGAAGACGCTCCAGTACTCTCCGCTCGAAACGACGACCAAGCCGGTAACGCAGACCGCGGACGTGGCCGTGAAGAGGGCAGTGACGAAGCCGGCGCTCCCCGGCCCGGCTGCCGCGAACGGCAGCATGAGCATCACGGTGCCTGCCAGGATGAGGACCGCGAACCCCCCCGCAAGCGTCAGCAACGCCGAGGAAGACGAGTGCAGGGCGAAGCGGCGTCGCCGGTCGTGCGTGCGTATGCGCACCGGCGCGGTCTCGCTCTGACGGGGGCGCCTGACGACACGGTCACCCGGACGGAGACGCCAACTGTTGCGCCTCATCGCGAAGCCTCGATGAGTTCCGGAGGGACTGGAGTGGTAGGAGTGAGCGTAGTGAACTCCGGCCGTTGGCGGAACGGTGCATGAAATTCTAGCAGGCGTCGGAAGCGAGTCAACGAATCGGGGCTGCCGGATAGCGTGCATCGTTCGGCGGCGTATGCCGCGATAGAATCAGGGCATGGCGCAGGATGGGCAGGGAACGCTGGCCGCGCTCGTGGGGAGTACTCCGCTCATCGAACTGCGGAGCATGAGCCCGCGCCCCGGTGTGCGGCTCTTCGCCAAACTGGAAGGGCAGAACCCCAGCGGCAGCGTGAAAGACAGGATAGCCGTGGCGATGCTGGACGCGGCGGAAGAGAGCGGCGCGCTCCAACCCGGCGCGACGCTGGTGGAGGCGAGCACGGGGAACACTGCCATCGCCCTGGCGGCGCTCGCACCGCGCAGGGACTACCGCGTGCGCGTGGTACTGCCGAAGGGGATCGTTCCCAGCATCGCGGACATCCTGGACCTGTACGGGGCGGAGATCGAGTGGTGCGAGCCGGAAGCCGGGATGCGGGGCGCCATCAGGCGGGTGCAGGAGATGGCCGAACGGCCCGGATATCACGCGGTCGGCCAGTTCAGCGACCCCGCGAACGTCCGCTGCCACTACGCCACGACGGGCGAGGAGATCGTGCGGGCGATGGAGCGCGTGGACGTGTTCGTGGCCGGTATCGGCACCGGAGGCACGATCACCGGGGTCGGGCGCCGGTTGCGGGAGCAGTGGCCTGACGTACAGGTGGTGGGCGTGGAGCCGAGGCTAGGCGAGCGGCTGCAGGGCCTGCGCAGCCTCGCGGAGGGGTACGTCCCTCCGTTGCTCGACCTCGGGATGCTGAGCCGTCGGTTCCTCGTCGACAGCGCGAACGCCATCGCCGCTGCGCGGGACGTGATGCGGGCAGAGGGCGTCTTTGCCGGGGTGTCGTCCGGCGCGGCGCTCCACACCGCCCTCCGCGTTGCCGAGGGTATGGAGAGCGGGAACATCGTCATGATGTTCTCGGACGGGGCGTGGAAGTACCTGCCGTCGCGCCCGTGGGACGCCACCGGCGCCGAGGCCGAGGACCTCGACGAAGTGCACTGGTGGTAGAGCCGCGCGCGGGGTAGTTCTTCCCACCCACCCGCCCGAACGCTTGTGGGGGACACCCCCACGCCCCTGGCAGAGGGCGAGGCCCTCTGCACTCCCGCCGGACACCCACAGGGCTATCCCTACACCGAACATCGGCGTGCGCCCTCTCCTCAGGGAGAGGGGATCACGCAGGGACTGCGGGGTCCCGGCTCCGCAGGAACGACGGAATCAGGAGACGCCGAGCACCTGCTCCAGGGCGCGGCGGGTGAAGACGACGGACATGTCCCGCTTGTACCAGGCGGAGCCGCGCGGGTCGTCGGTCGGGTCGACGATGTCGGCGACGGCCTGCGAGGCCTCGCGCAGCGCGTCGAGTGTCGGGGTCTGCCCCGCAAGCGCGTCTTCCACAACCGAGGCGCGCACGGCGGTCGGTGCGACGGCGCCGAGCGCAACACGGACGTCGGCGATGCTGCCGCCATCGACGCTGCCGATCGCGGCGACGGAGACGGTGGCGTAGTCGTCCTCGGTGCGGGGGAGGTACTTGATGTACGTCCAGCCTGCGCCGGACGGCTGCGCCGGGACGCGCAGCTCGGTCACGATCTCGTCGGGTTCCAGCGTCGTCTCGTAGTAGTCGGCGTAGACGTCGCTGATGGGGATGACACGCTCGCCCCGGGCCGACGAAGCCACGACGCTCGCGCCGAGGATGAGGAGCGACGGCGGCGGATCCATCGCGGGGTCGGCCTGGGCGATGCCGCCGCCGACCGTGGCAACGTTCCGGATCCGGACGGTTGCGACCCTGCGGTATGCCTCCGCCAGCAGCGGTGCGTGGTCCTTCACGACGGAGGAGGTCTCGACGTCGCGCTGGGTGGTGAGCCCGCCGATGCGGAGCTCGCCGTCCGACGCCTCGATGGAGTCGAGGCCGGGCACGCGGTGGAGGCTGATGATGTGGTCGGGCGCGATGAGCGACTGCTTCAAGAGCGTGGTGAGCGAGGTGCCGCCTGCCAGCAGCTTGGCGTCGCCGTTGTGCTCGGCGAGCAGTTCGAGGGCGCCGGAGAGGGAATCGGGTGCGTGGAAGGTGAAGTCGTGCATGGCTACTTCGCCTCCGCAGCGGCCTGGATGGACTCGATGATCTGGTAGTAGCCGGTGCAGCGGCAGAGGTTCCCCATCATCCACTCCTTGATCTCTGCCTCGGTGGGGCTGGAATTGTGCTCCAGCAGCGCCTTGGCGGCCATGATCTGGCCCGGAGTGCACGCGCCGCACTGGAAGCCGCCGTGGTTGATGAAGGCCTCCTGCACGGGGTGGAGCGTGTCGCCGTCGGCGACGCCCTCGATGGTGGTGATGTTCGCGCCGTCGGCACGCACGGCGAGCGTGATGCACGAGGCGGCGATCCTGCCGTCCAGCTCAATGGTGCACGCGCCGCAGACGCCGACACTGCACGCCTCTTTGGTGCCGGTGAGGCCGAGGTCGTAGCGAATGAAGTCGACGAGGGTGCGGTAGGTGGGCACCTCGCGAGTGTATTCCTGCCCGTTGACGGTGACCGTGACGGTCTGCCTGACTGGGGTCGTGGTCATAGAGCCTCCCTCGCGGCCCGCGCCGGCCGCGTCCTGCTCGGCGGATGCTATCGCAGATGCGCCTCGTTCGCCAACCCGCGCGCCCTCACGCCGCCCTCTCCTAAAGGGAGAGAGCAGACCGGCTTCAGCCGGGCGGGACCAGACCAAGATTTCAACGGGGCTTTTGATTCTTGAAATCTTGGTCGGTGACGCAGGAGTAAGCCAGCCATGCAACCCGAAATCCTGGTCCCCTTGGTACGGGGCGTTTCCAAGGCCGTGGCCTGCTTCCCGCGACCAAGGAACCAAGATTTCATCGAAACACTTCTTCGCGCCGGAGTCATAGGCCGTATCTATAACTGCGTCGTGAGGTATAGACGCGGTCTATGGGTGCTGCCAGCACGACGTTCATGCAACCAGCGTAAGCGGTCACCCCGTGACCGCAACAGGGGCGGGTGTCAGCAGGCACCCAGAGTCTCGTTTGACGCCAACACGTCCCGGCTCTACGCTGCGACGACCGGCCCGGAACGGACCGGAATGACCGGGTGAGCCGCATGGACGGGCCTGTGCCCGCAACTCGAATGAGGGGATCGAGGTATCCGATGACAAACGGCAGCACACCAACCATAGTGGACTCTGACGGGCACATAATCGAGTCGATCGGGGAGATGGCGGAGTATCTCGATCCACCGATCCGGGAAACGGCTCTGGGGATCGGCGGCATCGGAGCGATCATCGAACTGAGCAGGACGAGCCTCTTCGGGACGCTCGACGGCCTGCACTTCACGAACGTCGCGCCCAGTGACAACGCAACCGCCGGCAGAGAACGGATCAATGCCAGCGAGCACCGGATGGGCTCTGCCCAAGACTGGAAGGCGATGCTCGACAAGTCAGGCATGGCGGAGACCGTCGTCTATACGACCGAGGGACTACAGGTCGGTAAACTGAGGAACCGGGACTACGTTGTCGGCCTGTGCCGCGGGTACAACGATTACGTAGCAGACCGTTACCAAGGCTACGATAGCCGCATCCATCCCATCGCGCTGCTCCCGATGCAGGACCCCGCCCGCGCGGCGCTCGAGCTTCGCCGTGCCGTCAAGGAGCTGGGACTGCTGGGCGCGATGCTTCCCTCGACGGGCCTCGACCTCCACTTGGGGCATGAGTACTACTGGCCCGTCTATCAGGAAGCCTCCGACCTGGGCTGCATCCTTGCCGTCCATGGAGGCTCGAATGTCGGTATCGGCATCGACTCGTTCACCGACATCACTCCTTCCAACATCGTCCACCATCCGGTGCCGCTGCTGTACGCGTTCGTATCGTTCATCTATGACGGCGTCTTCGAGCGCTTTCCCGGTATGCGGGTCGCGTTCCTCGAGGGCGGCTGCGCATGGGTGGCACTCGCCCTGGACCGGATACAGCGAGCAGCCGAGTTTTCCGGAGCGCCCCCTCGCCCGGCAGAAGAGTACCTCGCAACCGGCAACATCCTCATCGGCTGCGAGGGCGTAGACCCCACTCTCCCGTACCTGGCGGGTAGAGTCGGGATCGAGCCCTTCGCTTATTCATCCGACTATCCCCATGAGGTGGACTTCAAGTCCGCCATGGACGAAATACAGGAGACGATCAAGGACGAGGGACTCTCGGACGACCAGAAAGCCGCAGTCCTGGGAGGCAATGCCAAGCGGTTCTACGGGCTATAGCGCACCGTTCTGAAAGGAGGATTCGAATGTCGGTTCTGCTGATTGGAGGAGGGCTGGTCGGTTCTCAGATCGCGAATATCCTCGTCAACGACGGCGAGGACGTTACGGTGCTTGACTACGCGCCCCAGCCGGAGTGCCTCGCCGAGAACGTAGATATCAAGCGGCTCAGGGTGGTACAGGGCGATATTCTGACCCCCCTCAGCATCGTCAATGCGTTACGAGAAAGCAAGGCAGACCGGGTCGTTCACACGGCGGCGTACCCGATGCTCACCATCGGCGCGCAGCAGAACCCCTACGGAGCAATCCAGATCAACATCATGGGCACAGTCAACGTCCTCGAGTCCGCTCGGACGATGGGCGTTGAGAGAGTAGTGGTGGTGAGTTCAGGGGTACTCGCCCAGTACCTGACAGGCGGAGGCGATTCCGGCGATCCGGCTTTCGAGGAAGCTTACCCCCGTCCTTCCACGTTCTACGCAGCGACCAAGCAGGCTGTCGAAAGCCTGGCGGCCAACTACACCGCCTGGTGTGGAGTGGATGTCCGTGCCGTCCGCTATGCGGCCATCGCCGGCCCGTGGAGTGGCCGCGGGGGCGGAGGGCCCAGCAACATGTTTCGCGACCTGGTGGAAGGCGCTCTCCTGAAGGGTGAGATCGAAGTGCCTGCACGCCCGCTGGAGTGGGTCTACTCGAAGGATGCAGCCCGAGGCACTGTCCTTGCATTGAGGGCTGATGACCTCACCGACCGCGTTTTCAACATTGGCATGGGGCGAATCACGAGCGCCGAGGAACTGGCCGATGCCATAGCCGAAGCCGTGCCGGAAACGAAGACGAGCATCGCCCCACCGGATCCGAGCGCTGCCGCTATGTTCAACGGGGTGGCATTGAACCTGGATCGCTCGAAGGCCGTTCTGGGATACGAGCCTGAGTTCGATGTTCCGGCTTGCGTACGAGACTACGTCGAATGGTTCGGTGGCAAGCGGATGTGACCGCCCAGCGGTTGCGGCGAGAGGAGGCTGTCATGTGGGATGCTACGCGCCGCTGAGCTGATCGAGGATGCTGGGCCAGTCCTTGCCGGAGCCGCCGCCGCTGCTGGCGACGATGGTGCCGTCGGGCGCGATTCCGACGTATGTGGCCTGCGAGCGGATGTTGAAGTCCTGGGGCGTGCCGGACCCCGCCTCGGCGAAGATCCAGTCGTAGCCTTCATTCCTGGCGTAGGAGTCCAGCTTGGCGATGGGGTCAGACCAGGCGACGTAGATGAACTCGACATCGTCCTTGTAGTCGTCGTAGAGGGTGTCCAGCGTGCGAGCCTCGCCGCGGCAGGTCGGTCACCAGGTGGCGAAGAAGTAGAGGAGGACGCCCCGGCCCGCGGCAGCCGATTCGAGCGTGGTGGAGGTGCCGTCCACGAGCGTTATCGAGGCGTTGGCCGCGCGGTCGCCATGGCTGGAGCCGACGGCGACGTCGGTGCGCCAGCCCCCCACGGCCATGCCGTCAGATGCGGGCTTCGGCGTGGCTGTCGGCTCCGGCTCGGGCGTGGGCTCCGGTACGGGTGTGGCGGTGGGGTCGGAGCCGCAGGCGGCGAGCGTCACCAAGAGCAGGAGCAGGGCCGCTCCCGCTTTGGCGAGGCGCGATACGGATGTGGTGTGCGTGCTCATGTTGCTGAACGTTCTGCGGTAAGGCTAGGCGCGGGGTGGCTGGGGTGTCAATGCGGGGGGATCGCCCTCACCCGCCGCTGCGCGGCGACGCCACAACGACGAAAACAGGGGTGACCACCCAACCCCACTCCCCGCCGTGTGCGCTGCCCGCGCACTCTGGATTCCCGCCGGTGCGGGAATGACGAGGCTTACGATGCGCGCAGCGTGTCCAGGATGCCGCGCCAGAAGGATGGGCCGTCCGATCCGTAGCCGCGCCTGTCGAGGATGGCGCCGTCGCGCCCGATGCCGACCCACGACGATTGCTGACGGACGTTGTAGTCGCGGGCGAGCGACGAGGGGCCCTCGGCGAAGACTCCGGCGTAGCCCTGCCGCGCGGCGTGCGCGCCGAGCCTGTCGGCGTCCTCGCTGAAGGCAACGGCCACCACCTCGACGTCGCTGCTGTAGTCGTTGTAGAGGCTGGTTAACGTCCGTAACTCGGCGTTACAGGACGGTCACCAGGTGGCGAAGAAGTAGAGGAGGACGGCCCGGCCCCCGCCCGTAGCCTCGATGGTTGCGGTAGAACCGTCCGGCAGGGTCAGCGAGGCGTCTGTCGCGCGGTCGCCGACGCCGGAGCCGGTGGCGATGTCGGTACGCCAGCCAGTCGCGGGCGCCGGCTCGGGTGTTGGCGTGCTCGTCGGCGCAGGCATGGGAGTGGGCGTGCTGGTTGGCGGGGGAGTGGGAGTGTTCGTAGGCCGGGGCGCCGGGGTTGGCGTGGCGGTTGGCCGGGGTTCCGGAGTGGGAGTCGGCCTCTCCAGCGTCCCCTCCGTTGGGCCCTCGTCTGCCAGCAGGTCCGGGGCTGGGGTATCCGTGGGTTGGGGCCGGGGAGCCGGGGTGTCGGTCGGCCGGGGCGCGGGAGTGGGGGTATCGGTGGGCGCCGGTGCGGGTATCGGCGTGTTCGTTGGGGCCGGAGCAGGCGTATCCGTGGGGAGAGGTACGGGGGTGGGCGTTGCGCTCCCGCACGCCGCAAGCGCGAGCACCAGCAGCGCGGCGGCTGCCACTCGCAGGGGGAGGCCGTATCCCGGAACCGAGCCCATCACCTCTATTCTACGCGGTTCCCGGCGCGGCGGTTCTCATGCGCTTTCCGGCGCCGGGGTTTCCCTGAAGGCGATCAACTGCGCGGTGACGATGAGGCGATGGTCGTACTTGAGGCGCGGGAAGCAGGTGACGAGCGAGATGCGCGCGTCGTCCGAGGGGTAGAGCGAGAGGTCGTCGGCGTGGGTGGTGCTCGTGCCGTTCACAAGGTAGAGGTACTCACGCCCCTCGGAGGTCAGGATGACGTGCACGTCTTCGCCGTCGCGCAGCAGGTCAGCGACCTCGGGAAGCCGCAGGAAAACGTTGCCCTCGCCCTGCAGCGGGTTCTCCAGGTGACCGAAGTACCAGCCGTTCCCTGCCGAACCGGGGTTCGGCGTAGTGGGGATGTGGCCGACCGTGAAAGCGGGAGTCTCGTACGCGGCGCTCGACGCGAGGTTGATGATGCTCAGTTCTTCGACCTCGGCGTCGACGTTCAGTTGGGGGATGGCGATGCGCTCCGCTCTCCCAACGACCCCGGCGATGTGGGGCTGCCCCTCGTTGCTGAGGGGGATGAATCCCTCCAGGTCCGGCACGCCGAGATTGATGGCGCCGCGCGGGTCGGCCCACTGCCGGGCGGGCATGAGCGAGCCAGGGTAGAGACGTTGCGACTCCGGCGACGGTCCCTCGAGGGACGCGTCCGGTATCGTGGGCAGCGTCTCGGCGATGGGCTCCGGGACGGTCACCGTGAGGTCGCCCAGTCCGCGTTCCGCGAAGAACCCGTATGTGTAGTAGGCGGCGGCGGCGGCGAGCAGGACTGCGCCCACGGCCAGCAGAGCCACCCCGAGCGGCGACGCGCGCCGGGAGCGTGTGTGAGCGGATACGATGGCGGGCTCATCCATGCGCGCGCCTTGTCATTCCGGGCGCAGCCGAGGAATCTCCCGGGCTAGCGACGGCCCGCCATGGCCCCGTTGTTGATGGGCTCGTTGATGTAGACGTCGCCGTTGCGGATCTTGAGGTTGAACCCGCAGTCCGGGTTGGTGCACACCCATGCCTTGTAGTGGATGGGCGCACCCTGGCTCCCGAAGTCCGAGAGAGGAACGAGGTCTCCTTCATCGCATGCCTGGCATGCGGGCAGTGCTGTTTCCACCATCATCCACCTCCTCCATTCGTGTGGCCGACCCGCAGTGCAGCGCGGGCGTACAGCCGGGCGATGGTAGCACACCTGCACCATGTCCGCTGCGCCGCCCCGTATCACCATGAGGGGGTGCTATACTCGTGAGCGTACGGTGGACGGGGCGGTTAGCTCAGTTGGTTAGAGCGTCGCGTTGACATCGCGGAGGCCAGAGGTTCGAGTCCTCTACCGCCCACCAACCGGTACGGAAGCTAGCACCGAGCCATTAAGGGCTACCTTCTCGGTGACCCCTCCAGCTAAAAAACTGTCTTCGGGCATGGGCACGGTGTAGCGCATCAGGGCGTCGTCGGGCATGACGATGACCTCTTTGACGAAGGACGCGATGAAGGTCCGGCGCTCGGTCAGTTCGCTCTCCTTCAAGAACGCGCTCATGTCCTGGGCGTAGGCTGCGATGGCGTTCACGTCGTCGAGGACGTTCCGTCGCTGTGCCAGCGCCGCCCTCGCCTGGTCAGCGGAATACTCAAGGCGTTCCTGCCGCTCCCGGTGCTGACGGATGCGAG
This sequence comes from Dehalococcoidia bacterium, assembly GCA_965220225.1. GTDB lineage: Bacteria > Chloroflexota > Dehalococcoidia > Lucifugimonadales > Australimonadaceae > Bin16. The sequence goes on from OZ244813.1 coordinate 829,487, forward strand.
GGGTGAAGTCGGCCATTTCCACCTCGGTGGTTTCCACGAGGTTGTATATCGTGTCCAGTCTGCGGCGCACGTCAGCGAGCTCTTTCTCGATGGTCTGGAGCTTCTTGCGCTGGTCGCCCGCCACGCCGTCCATCTGCTCGTCCACGACCTTCACCAGGGCGCGGATGTTTCCGTCGGTGAGGATGTTGGATCGAATCTTGTTGACGACCATCTCCTCGAAGCGCCGGGCGGCGAGCCTGGGAGTCTTGCAGGCTTCCTTGCCCCGCTTCATGAGGGACTGGCAGACGTAGTAGGGGAACTGGCCGCTCTTGGAATACTGGCCGGTCAGCGCCCTGTTGCAGGTCTTGCACTTGACCAGCCCGCTGAGCAGGAAGGAGCTTCCGACCCGTCTGGGGTTGACGACCTTGGGGGCGCGGCGGCGCAGCTGCTGGTTGACGCGTCGGAACCGGGTCTTGGAGACGATGGCGGGGAACGCCTTCTCCACCCGGACGGGGTCCGCCCCATCCTTGGCGTTCACGCCCCACAGGAGAGTCCCCGTGTACGCCTCATTGGTGAGGACCTTGTGGACGCCGGTCTTGCCCCAGAGCTTCCCGCCGGGGCTGGCGACGCCCTCGTCATTGAGGACGCGGGTGATGTCCACCATCCCCTTGCCGGCCTCGGACATCTCGAAGATGCGCTCGACGACGGGGGCCGTGTCCGGGTTCAGACCCAGGGTGGGGCGCTTCTTGGCCCCGTCCTGCACCATGACCTTGTTGTAGCCGTAGGGTACTTTGCTGCCCACCCAGAAGCCGCGGGAGGCGGCCTCTCTCATGCCCCGCAGGACCTCCTGGGCTAGATTCTCGCTGTAGAACTCGTCGACGCTCTCGATGATTCCTTCAAGCAGCCTGCCGGTGGCGGTGTCCTCGGCCTGCTCGGTGATGGACACTACGCGGATGCCCTTGCGCCGGAGCATGGACTTGAAGGCGACGGCGTGCTCGCGCTTGCGGGTGAATCGGCTGAATTTCCAGACCAATATCTCCCGGAACGGGGCCTGGGGCTTCGCGGCCTCGTCGATCATCTTGCGGAACTCGGGGCGGTTGGCGACTCGACCGCTTTCGGCCTCGTCCACGTACTCGCGGAAGACCATGTAGCCGTTCTTCTCGGCGTAGTTCCTGAGCGCCCTCAGTTGTGCGGCTACGGAGTTGTCCACGTCCTGGCGGTCGCTGGACACCCTGGCGTAGAGGGCCACCGGCGTGAAGTCGTGTTGTTCAATCATCTGTTCCTCCTTCTTGTCTCTTCCCCTTGGGTCTGGCGTGTGCGCCGCATCTGCGTCTTTTCCCGGCTGCGCCACTCCCTCTCTTCGAGGTAGAGGCGAAACCCCTCTCGCAGCAGCTCGCTCACGGTGCGGCCCTCCTCCTCGGCCACCCGCCTCAGTTGCTCTTCCATGGCGGGCGGCATGGAGAAGGTGACTCTCTTCGTGGTTCTGGCCATGTCTTTTACCCTCTTTAGTCATATCAAGTCATATCAATATCATGAACGAACCGGCCCGCTGTTGTCAAGGGTCGGGCGGCTTTGTTGCAAAAGTCTGAAATCGGGGTGACTTTTGCAACAGGCGTTGCCAGAGCCTACGCCGCCCGAGGGAGCCGGTAGCCGTCCAGCGGGTCGAACGCGGGCGTCACGTCCAGAGCGTACATGGCGCGAACCAGCACGCACAGGTTGTGGCACAGCACCTTCATCAGCACCTCGTTGACCTGTGCGATGGGGTTCCTGGCGCGGACCACGTCCCCGAACTTGGCCTTCAGCATGTGGAAGATGGTCTCGACGTTCGACCGCTTGTGGTAGTGCCGGTTGAACTCCGCTTCGTTCAGGGAGAACAGGTGGTACATCTTCGCCCACAGCGGGTCGACGTTGCCGTCCTTCCGCTTGGCGACCGCATCCTTCTTGAACGGGATGTAGGCGGTTCCGCCAGCATCATCCACGGCGTGAAGGTTCTGCCTGCTGCTGTACGCCATGTCCGCGCTGACCTCGCGGATGCGGAAGTTCTCGGCGGTGATGCCCACGAACTCCGGCAGGTACGGCGAGTCCGCCGACTGCCCGGCTGTGGCATCGGCCACCGTGATGATGTTGGTCTGGACGCCGCACATGGCGTGGAGTTTCACCCACTGGACGGCCTTCCGGGATGCGCCCCACTTGTGGTCGAACCAGCGGTTGTACGCCGTGGACGAGAACCCCGATGAGTCGATGGCGAAATCCTGTTCGAGGTCGCGGAGCGGCAATGCACTGGCGACGATGAGGTCGCGGAGCACCGGTGTGACGTCCGGTCGCTCGAAGTGCCGCATGGGGGTGGAGAACGACGGCTCCGCCTGCATCCGGCCAGCGGCGACGGCGTTGCGAATCTCCGACATCGCACGGCGGATGCTGTGGCCGGAGTAGACCTTCAGCCCCATGCCGTACAGCAGGTCGGGCAGCGGCATCCGGGGACGCCCCATGACCTGCGGCGGCTGCTCCACGGCATCGCACAGGTCTCGCAGCAGCATCCTGAACAGGTCGCCTTCGTGCACCTGAGCGGCGTTGTAGGACGCCCAGTCCTGCCCGTAGGTGATGCGCATCTGCCGGGTCTCGACCTCCGTGCCGTCCGGCCTCCGCTCCCGCTGGAGCAGCACCTGCACGGCATAGACGTGCTTGCACGGGAGGGGAGCACGCTTCTCGAAATCAGGGCAATCGCAGTAGGGGCCGAACTCGAGGTTGACCAGGTAGGAGCCGTTGCCCGATTGGGACGGCACCTTGTAGCCGTAGCGGTCGGGTTTGATGGGGGCGATGGCGGCGATGGCGAGTCCGCGCTGCTGGCGTCCATCGTCGCCGTCGTCGGGGGCGTCCGGCCCCAGTGCCGTCACGATGCTCAACTCCGTCATGGCTGCGCCTCCGTGTCCGTAACGTGTCCTTCGGTCTATACTGTCAGTATACACTAACGAGGTTGACACGTCAAACGACTTCGGCTATGCTGACGGCATGGGATAGGAGGATGCGGGTGGCCAAGCCCAACGCAACGTTCGGAACCTTCAAGGTCACGGCCTACCGGTGCCGATGCGGACACGAGTGGGTTCCGGTCGACCTGCACAGCAAGGAGCGGCCTCGGGTCTGCCCGAAATGCAAGACTCCCAACTGGGACCGCCCCTACCAGTTCCGCAGGGTGAATGGCGTGCGAGTGCCAGTGGAGACCTACCCCGCCCAAAGTGAAGAGCGTTAGCAATGGGGAGATATGGAGTCTACGCAGGTGCGTTCCTCTTGCTTGCGGCCATAGCCTATCCTCAAGCAGCGTTTACTATTGTTATCGCGTTAGTAGTTGGTTGTTTATTGGTTAAGTGGTTGCTTCGATAGAAGCCCACAAACAACAAAAGAACACGACCAATGCCGTTGTGTTGGCGAAACAGGAGATGATAAAATGGTGAAACGAACGAACGAACGAACGAACGAACGAACGAACGAACGAACGAACGAACGAACGAACGAACGAACGAACGAACGAACGAACGAACGAACGAACGAACGAACGAACGAACGAACGAACGAACGAACGAACGAACGAACGAACGAACGAACGCTCCCGATTCGCAACCGGACGTTCTGCGAAGGCGATAACCTCGAGTACCTGCTGAGGATGCCGGATGAGACGGTCGACCTCATCGTGACCGACCCGCCGTTCAAGAAGGACAGGAAGTTCCAGGGCATCGGCGAGGCGGAGGGAGCCAGTTTCAAGGACTACTGGTCATGGGATGACGATAACGACGTGCATCCGGCCTACCTTGCTCACGTCCGCCAGCACTGGCCTGCACTCGGAGAGGTCATAGAAGCCGCCTACGCGGCGCACTCGCCGAGCATGGCGGCATTCCTTGCGTTCATGTCCGTGCGGCTCATCGAGATGCACCGCATTCTGAAACCGACCGGCAGCATCTACCTCCACTGCGACCACGATGCCAACACCTACTTGCGGGCGATGCTGGATGCCATCTTCGGCAAGGACAACTTCCGCAATCAACTCACATGGCGTCGAGCGACTTCCCACAACGACGCCGACCGCTTTGGGAACATCACCGACTCAATCATGTACTACGTCAAGGCAGCAGGTGCGACGTGGAACGGCGACGCCCTCGCGGAACCGAAGACGGATGATGAGTTGAAGGAAGATTACCCATCTGTGGACAGCCGTGGGCGTTACCGCTCCGACAATCTGACGGGACCGCGTCACAATGCATCTCGCGGAAGCCCCAGCACACAGCCTTGGCACGGATACGATGTCTACGAGATGAACCGCGTGTGGTCTGCACCGAAGACGGGGGCCTACGCGGACTACATCGAAGAGCATTTCATCCCCGGCTACACCGCCATAGAGGGCGTACACGCCCGCCTAGACGCGCTGGACGAAGCGGGACTCATCACGCACCCGAAGAAAGGGAAATGGCCGGGGTTGAAGCGGTACGCGGCTGCTGACAACGGCACGCCCCCGCAGAACATCATCCTGAAGCCAACGGGCTTCACCAACTACAGCAAGGGGCCTGAGTTCAGGGGCTACCCCACGCAGAAACCCGTCGCCCTCTACTCCCGTCTCATCAAGGCGAGCAGCAACAAGAATGACATGGTGCTCGACCCGTTCGCGGGCTGCGCCACTACGTGCGTGGCCGCCGAGCAGTTGGAGCGCAAGTGGATAGGCATCGACCTCTCGCCACAGGCGAGGGGCATCACGCTGGACAGGCTGGAGAAAGAGTGCGGGCGCGGAACCTTCTGGGAGAAGAACGTCCGCCTGCTGACAACGGCGAACCTCCGACCGTTGAAGAACGGCATCACCGCTGCGCTCGCGGTACAGCAACTGCCCGAACGGGTGCAACGTGGCATCCCACGCGGCTACAAGCCGGAGGAGGTGCGCCCTTACCTCGCAGACCGCGAAGCGGCGGGGACACGTAAAGCCAGGTTTGGCGAGAGGAACATGGCCTGTCAGGGCTGCGGATATAACCCGCCCCGCTTGGACTACATGGACGTAGACCACATCGTCCCGCAGGCGAAGGCAGGTGCGAACGCTTGGGATAACTTCTGCCTGCTGTGCGGGCCGTGCAACCGGCGCAAGTCACACAAGTTGAACATCGACCAGTTGCGAGCGGAAATCCGTGACGAAGGGCTGATGCAGGGCGAAGAGAATTTGATGCCGATGGATGCAGCGTCCATCACCAAGCGGGATAGGGTGCTCAGGCCGCTTCAGTAGGACGGCAGGGCTAGGAGCGGCGGTCGGACTTTTGCAACAAGCAGGGACTTTTGCAACAAAGCCAGGGTCGGGCATCCGTGAGAGGCGGTCCAAATCGGGCGAAATGGGGTGTTGGGCACTGCGACGATGAGGCTTCCCTATGGTGCTTTCTGGTGGCCGCTGCCCATCGCCAGCGTGGACGGCCAACAGGTGCGGGACATAGAGGCGACTTCTGCGCGAGTTGGACATTGAGGCCACGGCAAGCGGGGCTTCCTGCTGGCGGACGTACGGCGGTTCGAGATCGAATACCAGGGGGCACTCACATGACCCTGTACCAGGACAGGCTCCTACTCCCCCGGCGCGCTCTCCTGAGTTTCTCCCCGGTCCTTCCGTCTCCGGTAGTATTCCTTCGCGTAGCACCTCGGCCTGCACCAACCGTCGGTCCCGGCGTTGCGCCGGAAACGGCGGTAGTAGACCCCACCGCACTCCCTGCATGTCTTCTTCCTGTACTTTGCTGGCATCGCTTGAACCTCCTGTCTCTTGCGGGGCATCAGGCCCTCTCCACCTCGCCGTCGTCCTGGGCCGGTTCTCCGGCGTCCACGTCCGCCTGCCGCTTCATGTGGGTGCGGATGGCGACGTCCGCCAGGATGCGGAGCCCTTTTACGAGGATTCTCCGGTGATTCGGGCTGTAGGAGGACAGCAGCTCATCCACGGACTCGTCCGGGATCTCCCCTGTGGGACTCGGTCGTTGTTTGTTGTCGTCGTGTCCGGTTGTCTCTTTCATGTTGTGCAATCGCAGCGGCGGGGTCGCCGGTCCGCTGGCCTCTCTTATTGGGTCTATGGATTCGCCGCCCGGCGCGGACGGAAGGGCGAGCGCCGGTCGGCGTCTATGCCGGCTCATGCACCGCCGTTGCGGTTGCTCGGGCGGGGCGAGCCGGTCAGTCCTTGAGGTAGGTCAACTGGAACTCCCGGCTCAGGAGGATTGCCACCCCCGCCGAAATCGTGCTGGCGAAGTCGAAGAGGGCGAACATCGCGCCTCCGCTGGGCTCCACTCCCTCCCTGTGCCACCGGTACATCTGCTTGTAGTCGACGCCGACGGCTGCGGCGAAGCCGCTCCAGGTGAGGCCGCTGGCCTCCTTGAGGCGTCTGAGCCGGTCCGGGAAGTCGGGGGGATACAGGCTCGCGTAGGGGAGGCGCTCCTGGTCGTCCGGGATCAGTTTCAGCGTCCCGCCGGGGCGGGACGCGCAGCTAGTGTTGGTCATGTCTATCCTCCAATCTGAACAGCTCTTCGAATCGGGTGATTCCCAGGGCCATCTGCATCCGCCGTCGGATGCGGCCCGAGGGCGCTCGCCCTGCGTTGACCAGCGTCGAGAGGTATCCGGGGCTCATCCCGACCTCCCTGGCGAGCCAGTTCTGGGAGCGGTTCAGCACTGCCAACCGCCTCCAGAGCGCCGCCGTGTCGAGCCGGACAACGGTCCGTCCTGCACGCCTCGGGCGTCCCTTGGCTTTGTTGGCGTCTGGCAAAGACATGGCTTCGTGTTCTCCTGTATCTCCTGTATCAAATGGGCCGGGAGGGGCGCTTGGCTCACGCTCCCGGCGTTGGATCCTGTTCACGGGGCGGCGGCATGGCCTGAAGGGACTCCCAGTGGCCGGGGGTGCGCCAGGCGCGTCCCAGGGGCCCCAGGGCGTCGACGGCCTCCCTGTGGGAGACCCACAGGGGCACGCTCACCCCCTCCGCCCGCATCTCCTCCCGCGCCACCCGCAGGAAGTGGGTCTGGGCGATCTCGTTGTCGAAGACGACCAGGACGGACGGCCGCGTCCCGTGATCGTCGGTGGGCCTGTGCGATGAGTAATAGCGCAGATAGGGCGCGAGGCGCGCCGACATGGTGGATGGGCGCACGGCGCGGCGCTCCCATTCAAGGAAGAAGGGCCACGTCGTATCGCCCTTCTTCAGGACCCCGAAGGCGTCGGGGCTGACGGCGCGCACAACGCCGTCGTGCCGGAAGTGGCGGGAGGCCCTCCGGGGCGGGTCGAGCTGGACGATCTCCCACCCCAGATGGCGGGCCTGGACGGTGAGCCCGGCCAGGAAGAGGTGGACCGCGGCGGTGTGCTCGATGTTCCTGAGCAGCTGCCGGCCCCGCCTGCCGGTGACGTTGCGCCACTCAAAGGGGGCGTGGGCGTCCTCGGGGGAGATGCTCCAGCGCCGCTTGCCCACGCCCACGGAGGTGCGATCCCTGCGGGCCAGGAGGGCCAGCGCCCGGTCGGTGACCGCCAGCCGTCCCCCCGCCTCGCGGAAGCGGGCAACGAGGTTGAAGCCCTCCAGCGGGTTGAGCAGCTGGGTGACCCTCGGCGGCGACACGCCCAGCATCCCGGCCAGGTCCGAAAGGGAGAGCCAGGGCCAGTCGGATATGAGGTCGAGGGCGCGCTTCTCGGCGGGCCTGAGCATGACGGGCAGCAGGTGGTCGGCGATGTCGCCCGCTGTACCTCGCTCGGGAATGTCGGCGGGGACGGAGACGCGCTGCGGCTCGTCCTCCTCGGGGACCTCCCCGCCGGGGTCGGTGCGGTCGAGGACGTAGCGCAGGTCGACGGAGGCGGCGACCCTGGCCGGTTGCCATATCCGGTCATCCTCCCCGGCCAGGACGGCCTCCTGCTCCAGGGCGAAGAGGGCGGGCACGTCGGTGGTGGAGAGCACCCTTCTGGCGTGCCGGAGGCGCACGTCGTCGGCCATGAGGACGAGCACCGCTCCGGGCATGGGCTCCTCGCGCATCCGCCAGAGCCTCTTGGCGAAGCCCGACCTGTCGGCGGTCAGCCCCTGCCTGACGATGCCCACGGTCCTGCCGTCGGGCAGGGTCACGGCGGCGTCCATCCGCACGGACCGGTACCAACGGAAGCGGACGGGAAAGGCGATGCCGGAGAGGACGGCGGCCAGGCGATAGATGGCGGCCAGGGCGTCGAGGCGCTCCAACAGGCCGCGCCGCCACTGGGCCGAGAGAGGGCGGGTGCGCACCAGCCGGTGCAGTGAGACGTCCTCCTCCTCGGCGAGCCTGCGCAGCCCCGCCCCGGTCAGGTGGAACCTGCGCACCGGGGGGAGCGGGTCGACGGAGTGGAGCACGGAGGCGCAGACGCCGCCCGCTTCCAGCTTCTCCACGGCCTCGTGGACCGCACCCCTTGACCTGCCGGTGACGGCGGCCATCTCCTGTCGGTCGAGGAAGGGCATCCAGCCCAGGGCGCGGAGCACCTGGGACTCGCAGCCTTCGGGTCTCATTCTCCGGCCTCCTGTTCCATGGCATTGCCGGTCTCATCCTCCCCGGCCTCCGCGTGGGCCTTCCTGGGCTTTCCGGTCTGGTTTCCCTCTTCCTGGGCGGCGGTCTCGATGTCCTCGACGCCCCTGCGGTAGTCGCCCACCTTCCTGTGGCCGTCGGCGTCGGCGTAGTCCGCCTGCCGCTCGGAGACGGTGTAGGCGTAGGACTCCTCGCGGATGCGGCCGGCGACGGCGGGGTCTCCGTCCTCGGGCTTGCGCACCATCATCGAGAAGGCGGGCATCCGCTCCTTGCCCACGGTGGCGCGGACGTAGCAGTGGTGGACGGGGAGGGACGTGATGTCGTCCTCGGTCACCCGCTCCTTGCCCAGCTCCCAGACCAGCGTCCGGGCGTCCGATCCCGCCACCTGGAAGACGGCGAGGCATCCCACGTTGGCGAGCAGGGTGTCCCGCATGGTGCGGGAGAGGTCGTCCAGCTTGGCGAGGCTCTGGGTGGCGAGGACGAAGCTGGCCCCAAACTTGCCAAGCTCACTGAGCATCGACTCGTAGTCCACGCCGGGCATCGACTGCATCTCGTCCACGACGACGAGCGCGCCCCGGCGCTGGTCCAGCCGCAGGCTTCCCTGCTCCCGGATCACGGCGTCCACGAGGTTGAGCAGCGACGCGCCCACAAGGGCGGCCACGTCCCTGCCCACCGTGCCCTGGGAGGTCGAGACCAGCAGGACGCCGCCGTCGTGGATGGTGCGGCGCAGGTCGATGGTGGAGCGGCGCTGGCCGAGGATGGCCCGAGCCCGTTTCGACGACGCGTAGTAGGAGAGGCGGGTCTGGACGGGGGCGAGGGAGTCGGCCCTGTAGTCGCGGCTCCAGCCGGTGAAGGTGCTGCCCCACCACTCCAGGAGGTAGGGGTCGGACACCTTCTTCAGCACTTCCTTGCGGAACTTCTCCACCGACAGGAGCTTGAGCCCGTCGAGGATGGTGTACTGCTGCTCCTCCTCCACCTGCTCGTTGGCCTCGTGGAGGGTCTTCACGGTCTGTTCGAGGATGGACTGCATCCTCGGCCCCCACTGGTCCCACAGGCCCTTGGCCACCCGCACCACCGAGTCGGCGGTGCGGTCTCGGTCGGCAAATATCCTTGTGTCCAGCAGGTTGATGCCGGGGGCACGGGTCTCGTCGGACAGGTCGATGAGGCGCACCCGGTCTATGAGCGATTCGGGGACGTGCTCCATGAGCCCGGCCACCAGGTCGGTGTGGGGGTCGATGACGACGATGGCGTCCGGGTCCCTGCCCGCCGCCTTCTCCCGCATCTTGTGGGCGGCGACGTGGTGCATGAGCGTCGATTTGCCCATGCGGGTGCGGGCGACGTAAAGGTGGTGTCGTCTAAGCAGGTCCTCGGGGAAGCGGATGTCCCGCTTGGCCCCGGCGGTGGTGTCTCCCACCAGCGCGCCGCCCTTCACTCCCTTGGCCAGGGGGCTGAGCGCCCTGGCGCCGGAGCGCTCCACCAGGGGCGTCTCGTCGCCCGCGCCCGGCGGGTGCCAGAGACAGGCGACCTCGCGCACGCCCAGCACGCTGCGCCTTGCGAACAGGCCGCCGCTGGACGGGTGCAGGGCTTCGGGGTCGGGGACGACGGGCTGTACCCTGCCCACCTTGAACCGTGCGCCCGCAGGGTTGTCGTAGTGGCGGTAGGCGGCGGCGAGCGCGCCGAGCAGCTCCCTGGCCCGCTGGTGCTCCGTGTTGGGGGGCAGCACCGCGACGATCTGGAGCTCGGCGTCGAAGGCGATGCGGGAGACCTTTTCGCGGATGAGCAGCGGGTCCTCGACCCGGCTCCTGGCCCTCTTCCAGCGGTGCCAGGCGAGGCCGCCGGAGGCCATCCCCAGGACCGTCCCCATGCCGAGGAGCGCCGCCTTCCATATCTCGCCGTCCTGCACCCACAGGTAGCACTTGAGGGCGGACAGCGCCCCGATGCCGAGGACGGCCATCGTCACGCCGTCCATCTGGAGGGGCTTGGTCTGGAAGGTGTAGGATGGCTCACGGGGCTCCATGCCGGGACGCCTGTGGGCCTTTTCGAGGTGGTGCTGGGACCAGTCGGGTCCGAGGGAGCGCAGCATCAATCGCGCCACCGCCCGCTCACCCTCGTTCAGGGAGGACAGCGCGCCCATGAGGGCGATGAGGGGGTCGGAGCCGGGGTCTAGCAGGTCGTCGTCCCTGAAGGTTCTGAGGGGGACGTACTCGGGGGCGTCGGCCCGCAGCGTGATCGACCACGCCCGCTCTCCCTCGCCCAGACGCAGGGGGTCGTCCTCGGGACCGACCTTCTGGATGCGGGCCTGCGGGTAGTGGGCGGAGATCTGGCCCCGCACCACCCGGTCGTCGAGGCAGCGGGCCATCAGGGTCACGCCGTCCATGTCACCGGCAAGCTCCAGGGAGAAGGGTTCGGGGACGGCGATGGACTGGAGGAGGTTTTCCACGCCCAGCAGGGTGCGCTCTCCGGCCCTGGGCGGCGTCACCGCCAGCAGGACCGGGCCTCTCTCCTTCCCGTCGCTTCCGAAAAGCAGGTTCCTCGGGTTCAGCTTCAATGCTCTACTCCTTCCTCTATTCCTCTATTGGGTGTTGGGGTTCTCTAGACGTCTGTCGTCGCGCTATCGCCGGTCCGCCCGTGCTGGCCCGGTCTCCACTCGATCACCTCGGTTTCTTCAGGGGTGGCCTCGATGCGTACGGGGAAGCGGTTGCCTTTGGCGAGAAGCAGCCCGTCTCCTCGCGGGCATGACAACAGCCATCGCTGGAGGTCTTCGGGCAGGTCGAAAGCGTCGCCGACGGTGCTTATCGCCGCCGCGTCCTGCTGCAAGAGCAGCTTGAATGCGGCGTTCTGGAGCAGGGCGCGACCGGAGTGTCCGGTGATGGTTCTCGAAGAGTCCTCGGAGAGGAGGTCCTGCACGTCCTGGGTGATGAACTGGAGTCCCAGCCGGTGCTTCCTGGCACGCTTCGCCATGCTGACCATGAAGGCCGCGCCCTCGGGGTGCTGCATGATCGACCACACCTCGTCCACCACCAGAAGCCTCGGCTTGGGGTCCTGGGCGGCGGCGGCCCATACCGTCTCGGTGCAGACCATCGCGGCGGCGGGCCGGAGCTCGGGTTCGAGCAGCCGAAGGTCGAAGACGGTGACCAGGGCCTCGTTGCCGAGCAGGTCGTCGCCCTCGTCGGACAGTAGATGGCGGAGGCTGCCGGTGGCGAAGGGCCGCAGCAGCCGTGCGAGATCGGGGTCGCCCGCCTCGCTCTCTTGCAAATACGTGTAGAAATCCCGGAAGCCGGTGCGCTCGCGGGGCTGGGCGTAATAGGCCGCCAGGGCGTGGTCGAGGGAGGAGCGGCGCTCGGCGCCCAGGCTCTCGCCCACCATCACCTCGATGAGGCGTCTGAGGCTGCCGATGCGCTGGAGCATCTCCTCGGAGTCGCCCCGCTCGATGACGAAGGGGTTCATGCCCTCGCCGGGGACGCCGGGGGACAAGACGCGGCCTCCGGCCGCGCGGGCCATGTCCGCGTATTCCCCTTCCGGGTCGATGACGTAGGCGGTCACGCCCCGGCACAGGCCTCTGAGAACTCCCAGCTTGGTTGCGAAGCTCTTGCCTGAGCCGGAGCGTGCCAGCACCGCCGTGTTGGCGTTCAGGTGGGTGCCGTCCCAGGGGTCGTAGACCACCAGGGAGCAGGCCCGCATGTCGATGCCGTAGAGCGTCCCGCTCCGGGTGTCGAGGTCCGGCGGCGAGAAGGGGAACAGCCGGGCGATGCTGGAGGTGTCCAGGCTGCGCCACTCGGCCACGGCGTTGAGGGCCAGGGGCAGGGTAGAGAGCAGCCCCTCGCGTTGTCTGAACGCAAGGTTGTCCAGCTTGCCCAGGGTGGCGGCGAAGTGGGCCTTCGCCCTCTGCGTCATCTCCTTGAGGGCGTCGGCGTCCTTCGAGTGCAGGGTCACGGACAGGGACGTGTGAAAGAGCCTTTCCCTGCCGCGCTGCACCTCGTCCCTGAGCCGGGTGATGTCCTCCAGGGCGATCTCGGCTTCGGGGGACATGGTTCTGCCCCGCTTGAATGAAAGCGACTGGGCCGACTCAAACCTCACCTTCTGCCACTCCAGCGTCCTCGCCGCCTGTTCGGCGGGGATGGGGCCGACGTGGACGGAGAGGTCCATGGGCGCTCCGGCCGCCATCAGCCCCTGGAGGAATCCGGGGGCCAGCGAGCGAGGCCACTTGCCCAGGTGCAGGGATCGGACGAGGCGGTCTCCGACGCGCATCTCCCGGCGTCTGACCTCGACCTCGACGGTCGCTTCCTCGTCGAATTCGGACGGAGAGCCGCCCAGCGTCGCGGAGACGAGGAACATCCGAAGCTGCCTGCCCTTCAACTGGTGGACGGACAGCCCTGCCCTGGCCAGGAGGCCCCGCAGGTCGTCCACGCGTGCGAATTCGCACACGGCGTAGAAGCGCCGGTCGAGGATGCCGTCGCGGGCCTCCAGGTCGGTCAGGAGGCGTCCGAGGGACTCGGCGGCGGCTCTGGTCTGTGGGGGAAGGTTGTCGGGCTCGGCCTCCTTGAGCTTCTCCCGCATCCGGCCCAGGCGCGGCGGGTGCTGCCTGATGAGCAACTGCGCCGGGAAGTCCAGGGCGTTCAGCGCCCCGGCGAAGGCCCCCAGCTTCGGCTCGTCGAGCTCCAGGCCCATCACCTCGCAGACGCCCAGCTTCACCCCGCCCAGGCGCACGGGGCCGTCCTCTTCGAGGTGCGAGAGCATGAAGAAGAGGGGCAGCTCGGGCGGCGGATTCGGGACCGGGGCGGGGGCGCCGGTGACGGGTCTGGGGCTGGCGGCTGGGCCGCCTTCCGGATTCTCCGCCGGAGGCTCCTGTGCTCCCTGTCTCAACAGTCGCCGGACATGCTCCTTCAGCAGCGTTCCAGCCTTGGCCAGCGGCGTCTCGCGGGAGGCCCCGGCCTCCTCCAGTCGGGTCTGTGTTCCTCGCTTCGTGATTCGGTCGAGCAGCTTCTTCAACTCGGTGGCTTCCTTTGCTCTAGGGTGTTGGAAGGGGGACTATGCCGGTCCTGAGCAGCGCGGCCACGCCCTTGGCGGACAGCACCAGGACCAGGCCGACTATTGCCAGGACGACGGCGGTCTTGGCGGAGCCGCCGCCGCGTTCCCCGCCGCCCTCGGCCATCAGGACGAAGCCCGCCCAGACGATGGCGAAGACGCAGAGGCCCGAACCGGCGTAGGCCATCGCCGTGAGCACCTTGTCGAAGGCGTCGAGCATGGCCTGCTCCTCCGCCGGGGCCGCGCCGGTGGTCGCCAGCGCAGCCCCGGCCAGAAGGGTTGCCGTCAGTGCCCGCCTCACCAGGGCCACTCCCAGCCCAGCCGGTCGAACCAGTCCCGCAGCCCGCCTGCGGGCTCCTGCTCAGCGGGCGGATCCTCGGGTTCCGGCTCCGGCAGGGTCAGGACGGCGAAGGGGTCGTCGGACCCCACCCCGGACGGCGCAAGGGCCAGGCTCTCCTCGCGGGTTCGGGTGAGCGGCTCGCGCTCCACCGTCTCGGCCCTGACGTGCTCCTTGTGCAGGACGTCCACCGTCACCTCTGTGGTGATGGTGGCGCTGTGGACGTGGGCGTGGGCCGTGGCGGTGGCTGACTCCGTCGTGCCGTCCTCATGGGTCACGGTGACCGTCTGGCTGTCGTAATCGCTGGCCCCGGGGCGATGGAGTTGGACGGTCCTGGTGACCTGCTCTGTCCGTTCCGGGTGGTGGGTGAGCACGGTCAGCGGAGGGATGGGGATGCTCAGGCTCGCCTCAAGGCTCGCGTCCAGCGTGACATCGTGAATGGACTCTCCCGTCGCGACGGGCAGCCGGAAGCTCGTCTCGCCGTCGGGGACGAATGGGACGTTCGCCTGGGCGGCCCCTGTCGCCGCGGAGACCGTCCCCGTGATGGCCGTCACCCCGGCCTCCATGATGGTCGTCTGGGTGACGCTCTCGTGCCGGGCCACCGTCTGAAGCTCCACCGGGTGCTCGATGGTCGTCACGCACTCGGACTCGATCACGCCGGTCACTGTCCCCGGCGTCCAGCCCAGGGACGCCACTCTCAGGTCGCACAACTCACCCTCGACTTCGGGGAGCGGGTACGGGATCTTCTCGGATTCGACCGTGAACGCTCCCGCCTGCCCCAGGGTGTCCTCCCAGGACACGGTGAAGGACGGGACGTGTCCGTTGAGCGGCAGCGAGTAGTCGATGCGCTCCCCCTCGGCAAGGGTGGCCGAGCCCCAGAAGCGCAGGGCCGTTCCCTGGCTTCCTCCGAAAGCTCGGACGCGGATTTCTATGTCGGTCGCCGCCCGGAAGGTGACGGCGGCTCGGTCGCCCGAGACGGTCAGCCCCTCGACGAATATCCGCCGCCCCTCCACCGGCTCGGTCAGCTCGAAGTCGATCTCGTCCCGCCAGCGTTCGTCCTCCGGGCTCTGGGCCAGGACGGCCTGGGGGATGGACACGACCGCCGCCGCGAGAAGGGCGACGACGGCGAGGGAGAGGAACCCCTTGCGGGGTCTCCTCCGGGCGCTCTCCAGCGTCTCGGTCCGGTGATCCCGGCCCTTGCCGTTGCCGCCGTCCTTCCCCCTGCGCTTGCCGAACCAGCGCATTCGCCCGTTGCGGCGTTCTTTCTGATTGCGCCGCTTCCTACTCTTGCGTAGCTTGCTCAACGTGCTACCGGCGCGCTTCGCCATCAGGCTCAGCGGGCCCGGACCGCTCTTGTCCGGCTGTGGGGGAGCCGGGGCTTCGCTCCGCACCAGCTGGGACACGGGGCCTGAGTAGACCCTCGCCCCCAGCCGGTACTTCAGAAGGTCGGCGGCCACCAACGGCAGCCGCCTCCCGCCTATCTTCCCCACGACCATGGCGATGCCGACGAGTCCGAAGACGACGGCAATCGCCATGCGGACCTCGGACGGGCCGACGGGGGCGTAGCGGAATGCGCCGTAGGAGATGGCGCACACCGCCACGACCGCCACGATCTGCGGGAAGGTGAACCCCAGCAGCACCCGGTCCTCGGCCTGGACGTGGGTCGGTACCTCGTGTTCTCTCATTGCGTTCCTCCTCAAATCGGTCTAGCTGCCGTCGGGCGTCGGCGTGGCCGGCGCGGGCAGTTCGACCTCCACGGCCGGGTCCACGACCGCGTTCATCACCAGCTCCACGACGCCGTAGGCGACCAGGGCCAGCACGATGCCCGCCAGGGCGGTCATCATTGCGCTCTTGCCGCGCTCCATCTGGTGGGGCGCTCCGCTGGCGGTCAGGTACAGGTACGCGCCGTAGATGAAGAAGCCGACGCCTATCCCTCCCACGACGCCCAACATGATTCCGACCAGGTTCGATATGGTCTGCGTCAGTTGTTCCATTTGTTCCCTCTCCTTCTCTGTTTCCGAGCCTTCCGCTCGTCTCTGTCGGTCGTTGTTCCGTGAGTCCCGTTAGCTGCACATCGCCGCGCCTCCGTCGTGGTGTTGGCGGGCGCGGTGTCTCGCTCGCGCCCGTGCGTTGTCGTCTCAGTAGGGCTACTCGCCGCTGCTCCTGGGCGCTCCACCGAGGTCTCCCCCTGCCGACGGGGTCGCCATTGACGCCGCCGAGCTGATGCCGCCCGCGGCCGCCGAAAGACCGGCGCTGGCCGCCATCGCTCCCACCGCAGCGCCTCCCGGCCCTCCAGCCGCGCCGCCCGCCATGAGGCCGAGGACCCTGGCCGAGCGCACGAAGGAGGCGGGCAGGTTCATCCCGAAATAGAGCATCGACAGCCAGCTATCGAAGGTCCCGGCGTTCCCCAGGAGGCTCGGCACCCTGGTCGCCATGTAGATGAAGGCCAGGGACATCAAGAGCTTCCAGATCAGGTCCTGCACCGGCTCGAAGGCGGCGATGGCGGCCACCTCGTTCAGGAAGGCGAACCCCATCGCAAGCGCGATCAGTTGAATCGCCTGCTGGAAGGTGGTCGTCATGAAGAGCCGCAGCCAGTGCCGTCCCCAGCCCGCCGTGTGGGGCAGAATCCACATCCCCAAGGCGATGGGTGCCAGGGCGAGCAGGACGTCGATGAGAGCCAGGCGCAGCACCATCTGGACGATGACGTAGAGGACGAAGAAGCCGTAGACGAGGTAGAGGACCGCAAGCAGCAGGGCCATGCCCACGCTCCCCGCCTGCACCGCCGTAAGCAGCGTCTTGAGGGTGGAGCGGAGCATGTCGCCTGCCGTCACGTTCAATGAAGCGGCGACGAAGCCGGAAACGGCGTCCGCCACGTCGAGGACGAGGGCGCACCACCAGAGGGAGGATGCGGCGGCCACGAGGCCCAGCACCAGCCGGGGCACCATCTCCCGCCACCCGGCCTGCTGGCGGCCCAGGTGCTCGGACATGACCAGCGTGAGGCCCATCCAGCCGAGGATGACGATGAGGGCGCCGGAGGTGACGGCCCAGACGACCATCCACGCCTGGCGCACGATGGCGTGGGCGTAGGTGAGGTCGGGCGGGGTGCCGGTGAGGATGTCGCTCATGGCTACCCGTCCCCGCAGTTGTCGGCATCCTCGCCCGACGCCCGCTCCACCACGCCGCAGAGGGTCCCGTGGGTCCCCTCGACCATCCAGCCGGCGAAGGCCCGCGCCCACCGTCCGGGGTTGAGCGCGCTGAGGATCTTGTCCCAGATGCGCCCCGGCTGGTGGATGGGGACGACGGCGTAGAAGTCACCCCGCTTGCCGTCCTCGGACTGGACCAGCATGACCAGCAGGTATGCCTTGTCCTTGTCCAGGTCGGGCTGCTCGTCCAGCTTGGGGTACTCCCACGAGTACTCCCAGCCGTCGCTGCGCTTCTTCTCGCCGCCACTGACCCGGTACACGGCGCTGATCCAGTCCCCCGTGTCCGCGTCGCGGACGGCGTAGTGGAGGACCGCTATCCTCCGGTCGAAGACGGGGCGGGCGACGAACTCGCCGCCGCCCTTGCGCTCCACGAACTCCCGGTCGGCGTTGACCAGGGTGATCTCGCCTGAGGGCGGGGTCTGGGCAAGGGCGGTGGTGCTAGCGGGGATGGCCACCAGCGCCGCCAAAAGCAGCGCGGATGCCAGGGACAGAAGCCGTCTAAAGGACCGGGGGGTCGATTTCAGCGCCACGTTGTTCACCTCTCTGCGATTTCGTGCGGCCCGTCGTTTCGGGGCCGCCGCAGGAGAGTCTGAACAACCGAAATCCGGTAAGAAACAGCCTGGAAGGTATAGCGAACGATGCACCTTTCAAGGGAGTTGGCAACCGGACTCCCGTGTGGTGCCATGGGGGTGTACAGGAAATTGAGTCGGGTGACGGGGTCGGCCTAAGGGAGATTTCGTAGCTGAAACGGGGGTAAATCGCCCCCCTACAGGAGGTGAACGGCGAACACTTTGAGTTAAGGCCGGGCTCCGGTCGAAATCGCCGAAACCCCGCCGATGTCGGGGGGCAGGACACGGGGGGTCAGTCCGACGAGGGTGTTGCGAAAGGCGATGGATGCGGGGGTGCATGACGTCGGGCGGAAGCGGCGACGGAGACCGGGCCAAAGCTGGACCGAAGAGGCAGGCAGTTCAAAAGAAGGAGGAAATCTGATGAAAACCACCGAACACGGCATCGAGAACAGCAGGGACGTGGAGAACATCCACCACATGCGGCTCATGGCGCTGCTGCAAGAGCTGGTGCGGGAGAAGGGCTACAAGGGAGCGGCCCGGGTGCTGGAGATCGACCCGCAGACGGTGACCAACAGCGCCAAGACCGGCCAGCTCACCCGCCGGGTGCGGGACGCGTTGGAGCGGGCGTTGCAGGAGGGCGTCGGGTCGGCTGCGGAGCGGCAGCGCAGGCGCAACGAGGAGCTGGAGGGTAGGCTCAAGGAGCTTGAGGAGAGCCACGACGCCCTGGGCAAGGAAACGCGGAGGCGGCTGTCTGGCATCGAGCGGGAGGTGGCGTCCGTGCGTCGGGACGGCCCCCGGGGGACCGGGGACGGTCATGCCGGCGCCGGTTCCTCCCCCCAGGATGGGGGTTCGACTGGAGCAAGCGGCAGGAGACCCCCGACGAGGCCCTCGATGCGGCGGGATTACCCCGACCTGGCGACGCTGGAACCGGCCGACGACGATAAGGAAGTCTTCGGCGACGCATGGCCGCTGATCGCCGAGTGGCGGGCAATCAGGGAGGCGCACCACAACGATGGCCGGGGCGTCGCATGGCTGACCGAGCACGTGCGTTTGCTGGAGGTGGAGCTGGCGCTGCTGGAGGAGCATGGGCTGACGCTGCCGCCGGAGAAGCAGCCGCTGCGGGGCCTGGACCGGAGCGGGCAGACCAGCTGGCGCAGGACCGCTCTCTTCGACACGCGGAGAGAGCGGAAAAAGGCCGAGCTTCTGAACAGGGTTACGTTCGGGCTCGGATGGAAGTGACGCGGGCGGATGCGCGTGGTGTTGCCGGACGAAAAGCCAGAACTTTTTCCGAGGTTTTTCGTAACCAAACAGAACGATCTGGGCGGTTGGACGGCGAAACTCTTCCATCGCGGTTCGGAGTGCGGTAATAATGGTCGTGCTGTTGGCTTTCTCCAAGGTTTCCGACCGTAGAAACCTGGGTGCGTGATCCCTGTTGCACGGGTTGACCATTGAGTCGCCCACGAGGGAATGCTGGCGATGCGGAGTTTGACGTTGGTCCTCCGCAACCAGCGCGGTCCGAATCGACGAGGTTTGACACTGGTCCCTCGTCCTCGGTCCAAGTCCGGCGGATGGAAGTTTGACGTTGGTCCTTCTCCCGCGGGACACCGGTCTTGACGGTTGGAGTTGATCGCTTCATCCGTCGGGCATCGTCCGGCGATTGGGGGTTGATCGCTCCTGTCGCTGGACGCCCGGGACGGAACCCTGAGCTTCGTCCTCGAGTCATCGGTCGGAACGCGTCTGTCGCTCCGGCCGATTCGACATGCCTGCGGCACGGCTGTCACGCAGCCTGGCCGCAGCTTCAACACGCGCCGGTCTGCCAGTGAATTGCAGGCTGGCCGCTTCACGTCTCGCAGCTTCCCCCCTGGACGTCTTGCGCCCTGGGCGAGCTGCGTCTTCTTTCGCCCCGGCGTCTCCCGCGTTCGGCTCCCGGTCGGACTGCGGTCGTCGTCAGCAATCGGTCAACGGATTCACGGAGGTCAAGGACATGGATTCAGCAAAGGAGGTAGGACACATGGAAAGGCAAGTGGGTCGGCATCGGAGGGCTGCGGTGCAGGTGATCGGAGTCAGCAGGGTCACCAATCCGCGCACCCGCGTGAGTCACCTGCGGGACGCCGAGGGGAACGTCCGGGACGTGGTCAGGCTCTCGATGGAGGTCTGCGGCTGCGGGTATTCCCTCGCTCGGCCAGGGGTGGGTTACGCCGGGCCGCACGGCTGGTACTGCAAGCGGTGTGGGCAGCTCCACACTCGTGACGGGACGAAGGCCGGGGGCGGTCGTGTGGACGAAGCCGACCTGAAGCCCGATCCCGCGCTGGCACGCGAGTTCGACAGGGGCGTCCGGGTTTCCCCGGAGTGGTCCGCCCCGGAGGACCTGTTGAAGGAGGCGGCATGACTGAACGGACGGACATCAACGGACAAGGAGGTGACGCAATGGCGGAAAGGTACACGGGACCCAGCGCTGGCCGAATCGCGGACCTGGTGCCGCACCGGGTGACCTTCGACCGGGGCTGGTTCTGGACGAAGGCGGTCTGCCACGGCGGCGAGTCGGACGGCTTGGCGTTCCGGCAGCGGCCCGACGGCAACGGCATCGACGTTCGGTGCCACACCGGGGGCTGCGGCAATGGCGTGATAGTCACCGAGCTTGAAGAGATCATCGGGCTGCCGATCTGGACGGCCTACGAGCCGGTGGCCGACAAGGCCCCCGAGAAGACGCCGTGGTGGAAGCGGAAGAAGGTCGTGGTGGCCGGGGTCGTTGCCCTGGTGGTCGCGGCGCCGTTGCTGACACTCGATCTGGAGCTCTTCTTCCTGAACCTGTTCGGGCTGGGCGTCGGCTGGCTGCTGCTCAGGCGGTTCATGCCCCGGCGTCCTCCGGTAGGGAGGTCCAGGCGCTGACCTAGCGAGGGCCATTGCTCCTCGCACCAACAACCCAATTCAACGCACAGGGGTCGTTCCCATCCGGGGGTGGCCCCTCTTTCTTTGCCCGCGACGCGGGCGCACGGATTCAAGGCAACGAAGCACAGGCACTAAGGAGGTGCATGATGACGACGGCAACACTGACAGCGGGCAACGGGACGATGGACGCGGTGGACAGGCCCAGGCGCAGCCTGGAGGAGCTGGTCGACCAGCTCCTCGCGGCGATGGGGATCACGGACGAGGCGGTGGAGCAGAGCGCGACGCGCTCGATCCACGAGGCCCGCCGGCTCAGGCAGGCGGGGGACGTCGACGGGGCGCTGGGCGTGCTCGCCGGCGCGGACATGGCGAAGGCCGAGAGGCGGGAGATCCGGTGGGCCTTCTCCGAGTGGACGCAGCTGCTGAAGCGGCGGTTCGGCAACGCTCTGGTCTACAGCCAGGGAACCGGACGCGCCGCCGCGCTGGTGCCCCACGGCGACGGGACGCTGGAAGTGGCGGCGGTGTTGGGGATGCGCTGGCGGCCGGGCAAGGTAGTCTCGGAGCGCAGCCTCCGGGGCCTGCGGCCCCTGGCCGGAGGCGCGTGATGGTCACCGCAAGCGTGGACATCCCGGCGCTGAAGGACCGTCACCCCCTGGGTGACACGGTGGAGGACGCCGGGGTGCGGCTCAGGGGAAGGGGCAGGGTCCGCCAGGGCGTCTGCCCCTTCCACGACGAGGCGGAGGGCTCGTTCACGGTGTACTCCGATTCGGAGCGGTTCTGGTGCTTCGGCTGCGGCGAGGGCGGCGACGTCCTCGACTTCGTGCAGAAGTCCGAGGGCCTCACACTGCCCGAAGCCATCGCGCGGCTGGACGGCAGCCCCGGGCTTGCGCCCAGGGCCGCTCCTCGTCCAGCCGTAACGCGGCGTCCTGCGTCCGCCGCGCTGCCTCCGAGGGACCCCGCCCTGCTCACGGCGGCGGCGCGCTTCTACGCCGGACGGTTCCGGCGTTCGACAGAAGCGCGGGGATACCTGGCCTCGCGGGGCGTCGGCCCCGTCGCCGCAGCCCGCCTAGCTCTCGGCTACTCGCCGGGCAGCGGGCTACGGCTTGCCCTTGAGTCCCTCGGCTTCTCCGAGAAGCGCATCGGGGACTCCGGGCTGTTCACCGAGCGGGGTTCGGAGCGGTTCGCCGGGATGGTGGTCGTTCCCGACACCTCCGGCGGCCTCGTCCGCTGGCTGGCGGGCCGGGCCCTGCAACCGGACGCCAGGCCCCGGTTCCAGGCGCTCCCCGGCCCCAAGCCGGTGCTCGGACTCGGCGGGCTCGGCCCCGCGCCCTCATGGGTCATCGTGGCCGAGGGACTCTTCGACTGGCTCCTCCTTACCGGATGGGGCCTTCCATCCGTCGCCGCCCTGGGCACCCAGGGCATGGAGCGCATCGCCTCGGCCCTCCGGGGCTGCCCCCGCGTCTTCCTCGCCTTCGACGGCGACGACGCGGGCCGTGAGGCGACGGACGGCCTCCTGACCCTGCTCGGTCGCAGGGCCGCCGCCGTCGCCCTCCCCCCGGGCATAGGCGACGTGGCCGAGCTCGTCGCTCTCCCCCACGGACGGAGCGTCTTCCTCCGCCTGCTCTCGCAGGCGGCCCGCTCCGCCCGCTAGCGGCTCTCCGCCGCTCTCCTGCGGGCATCCCCGCCTGCTCTTCACCCATCCCCACTCCCACCGCCCAGGAGGTTCTATGCCCAATTCACGCCGGGCTCCGCCCGCGCACGGGGCTCTCCCGTAGGGGAATCCCCGCACCGCTCATTCGCTACAGGAACGACAGACAAGGAAGGAAAACAGAGATGTTCAGCAGGAACGGAAACAACAACGGAAACGGCGCTCACAACGCCGCCTCGGTCGCCTCGCGCAACGGCAACGGGCACAAGCCCGAATCCGCCATTCCCGGCGAGCACGACCTGCTCTGGGACGGGCTCCCGCCCGCCGTCACGCAGAAGCTCGGAGAGGCCATCGACCCCAACATCGTCTCGCAGCGCAGGGGGCGCGGTGGAAAGACCTTCGACTACCTCGAAGGCCACGTCGTCATCGAGCAGGCCAACCGCATCTTCGGCTTCGGAGGGTGGGGCCACGAGCTGGTGGGCGACGTGACGTTGCGCCAGGTCGAGATGGTCGATCCCGAGACCGGGGAGCTCAAGACGGTCTCCGGCTACACCGCACCGGTGCGGGTCACCGTGGCGGGCGCTCCCCCGCGCACCGACATCGGCGTCCACCCCGTCACCGAGGAGACCTTCGACGGGCATGACACGGCGATGAAGGCCGCGGTCACGGACGGCATGAAGCGGGCGTTCCGCAGCTTCGGCGTCCAGTTCGGCAACAGCTTCTACGGCGACCAACCGTCAGTCAGCGCTCCTCAGCCGGAGCGCGTCGCTCCACCTGCCAACGGCAGGTCCGGGCAGGCCAAATCCAACGGCAACTCCGGCCGGAATCAGGCCGGCGACAGGGCCAAGGAGCAGGCCGACAAGCTGCGCAGGCGGCTCCTGGAGATCGCCACCGAACAGGGCCTCGACGAAGGCACGGTGCGGACTGCCGTGGAGAAGCGGACGGGCAAGAGCATCGACGACCTGACGGCCGACGAGCTCGGGCCGCTGGTGGAGGCCGCCTCCAACAAGCTCCGGCAGATGCAGCAGGAGCAGGCGCAGGCCGCCTAGCCCGTCTGGCAGATTCGGACACGGAACCGAGCGGGGCTGTCTCCTTCGTGGGGCGGCTCCGCGCTCTCATTACAGGAAGGGAGGAAACGACCGATGAGAACCGAGACTTTGGTAAGCACCCCCTGGGGCTGGACCCACGATGTCGAGGAGCTTGGAGAGGGCATCTGGCGGGTCTGGACGCCCTCTCACGGCGGGCTGAAGCTCAGCCGGGAGCGGTGGAACGAGCTTCCCGCCGCAGTCCGCGACACCATGCTCAACCCCACCTTCGCCGAGGAGGACTGCGAGGAGCCCATTGTGCGGCTGCTCCTGGGGGTCGGCGACGACCGGGACCGTGAGATGGCCCTGAAGGTCGTCGGATACTTCGAGCGGTACGCCCCCGCTCTCCCGTACCTGCGGGACCGCGCTCCCCACTACCACGTGGTCGCCCACCTGGGCGGCCGCGCCACGGACCCCATCGGGCGGTTCGACACCACCGAGGAGGCCGAGGCGTTCGCGGACACCGGGCAGTGGGTGGCCGTCTCTTGCGACGGCGCACTCCCGCTCTGCCGTGGGAACGGGGGAAGGCCATGACCATCAAGACGCGGGACAGGCCACGCAGCCTGCCAAGCACCACGACCAAGCTCCAGACCGAGATGGGTTCGCTGTTCGTCACCGTCTCGACGGACGAGGACGGCGAGCCCTTCGAGGTCTTCGGCTTCCTGGGGAAGGGAGGCAGTTTCCAGCACGGGGTGACCGAGCTGGCCTGCCGCCTCATCTCCCTGCACCTGCGCAGGGGCACGCCGGTCGAGGAGATCATCTCCCAATGCCAGGGAATACAGGAGATGGCTCCCTTCTGGAACCAGTTGGGCGACGGGAGGAGTGTCCCGGTGCACGGACTGGGCGACGGCATCGCCCACATCCTCAAGGCCCACCTGAAGGCCAGGGAGGAGCGGGAGACGGCGGAGGTCGAGCAGGCCGCATGAGCGGCTCAGCCTGACTTCCATCTACAGGAAACAAGGAGGCATAGACGATGACAACGACGACAGACACAGACAGGGCGGAGGTCTTCTCACGCCCCTCGGCCCAGTTCAACGAGGAGGGCGAGCTGGTGGTAAGGGCCTCGTCGGCCCTGGGCTGCCGCCGCGCCCTCTGGTACTCGGCGACGAACTACGAGCCCACCAATCCCCCTTCGGAGGAATCACTGACGGCGATGGAGGCGGGCAACGCCCTTGAGCCGGTGGTGGTGCGGGCGATGGAGCGGGCCGGCTGGAAGGTGGACGCCGCAGACCCCCACGACCCGCAGCAGGTGGCGGTCAGGGTCGGCCCGAACCTGCTGGTCACGGGCCACCCGGACGGCACGGTGCGGATGCCCCTACCCGAGGACGAAGCACCGCCACAGGTGTTCCTCTTCGAGGGAGAGCCGGAGTCCCAAGCCTATGGCGACCCGATGGTCGTAGAGATCAAGACGCGGGGGCCGGATGCGTTCAAACGCTGGCAGACGCTGGGGGCCGAGCGCAGCCACCCGGCGGCGGTGGCCCAGGCCGCCTTCTACGCGCTCGGCCAGTTCGGAAGCCTTCTGGACGCCGTGATAGCCACGATGGACACGGGCAGCCGAACCTGGGACTGGGAGCCGATTCCCGCCGACCGGCTGGAGAAGGCCCTCCAGGACGCCTGCGCGTGGCTCGGCGAGCTCTCGGCGCACCACGTCCAGAACGGGCCCGACCCCGACGCGCTGCCCGAGCGGGATTTCACCGCCGCAAGCTGGCAGTGCCGAAGCTGCCCGTTCCTGGACATCTGCCTGCCGGGAATGGCGGAGCCGGACGACGAGACCGACGACGACGGAAAGGAGGTGAGCGACGAGGAGGCACGGGACGCGGTGGCGGCCTACACAGAGGCCCAGGAGTCCATGAGGGAGCCTGAGAAGACGAAGCGGGCCGCGCTGGACACCCTGAAGGCGTGGATGCGCCGGCAGGGGGACACGAAGGCGACCGTCGGCGGAAAGACGGTCAGCCTCGTGCAGACGACACGGTACTCGACGAACTACCGCAAGCTCAACGAACTCCTCGACCCGGAGGTCCGGGCCGAGGTGGTGACCGAGAGCGAGTCGGAGTACGTGCGGGTCAGCTAGACGCTTCCCTGGCGGGAGCGCAGGACGGGGCCGTCCTTCCTACTACAGGGAACGGCCCCGCCTTCACATCAGACGGGCGCGCAAGCGCGCGCCGCATCCACTTAGGAGGATACGAAATGTCACGCACCATCAACAAGGTAGAGCTCCTGGGCAGGGTCGGGACCGACCCCGAGATGCAGTACACGCCGAACGGCACCGCGGTCACCAAGTTGCGGCTGGCGACGGACCGCCGCCACCAGGACGGGGAGACGACCGCCGACTGGCACAACATCGTCGTCTGGGACAAGAGCGCCGAGGCGGTGAACCAGTACGTCGGCAAGGGGCAGCGCATCTACGTCGCCGGCCGCCTCGTCCAGAACACCTGGCAGACCGACGACGGCCAGCCGCGCAGCCGCACCGAGGTCCACACCTCCGAGGTCGTGTTCCTCGACGGCAACGGCAACGGCGCGGGGCAGGCGGAGGACGCCTCCCCCTTCTAGCCGTTCGCCCGACAACCGAACGACGACGCCCCGCTCGGACGGGCGCACCTCCACGGGGCCGTTCCCAATCCACAAGGGAGCGGCCCCGCTATCTGGTCCAACCGATAGGCAAGGAGGCCGACATGACCACCATCACAGCACAACACGCCGACACCCTGCTGGACGCCCTGCGGCGCAATCTCGACGTTCTCGGAGAGCTGGCGATGCGCCACCAGGTGGAGCTGCTGCCGGAGCGCCCCGATGACGTTCCCGCCATCTCCTGCCCGGAGGACGTGCAGCGCCTGGTCGGGCATGAGATGTCGAAGCTCGCCCAGGAGCAGGTGCGCGTCCTGCTGCTGGATCGCAAGAACAAGGTCGTCGGCCAGCGCGTCATCTACCAGGGCAACGCCTACTCGGCCATCGTGCGGGCGGCCGAGGTCTTCCGCCCGGCGGTGGTCGAGGCGGTTCCGCACGTCATCATCGTTCACAACCACCCCTCGGCGGACCCGTCCCCCAGCCCGGAGGACATGCGCGTCACCGAGGACCTGGTGAGCGCCGCCAAGCTCCTGGGCATCGACCTGCTCGACCACATCGTCATCGGCGGGAACGGGTTCGTCAGCCTCAGGGACCGTGGCCTGTTTCCCCTCTAGGACGATCCCAAAGACCGGACGGCGCCCTCCGTCCGGCCCCACACGGCGGACGTGCGCCCCGCGCATCGCTCTCAACCCACACAACGAAAGGAGACCCCTCATGCTCCAGACCCATGACATAGACCCCGAGGACCTGTTCACCATCAGCGCGGGCGGGTTCAACGCCACCGCCGACGCCTTCGCCCGCGACGAGGAGACCGACGGCCTCTGGTTCGTCTCGATGGTCGGCTCCCAGACGGCGCTCAAGGCGATCTGGGCCTCGCTGCTCAAGCAGCCCCCGGACGTTGCCCACATCATCCGGGGCGCGGACGGGATGGCCCTCAGCGGCGGCTACCAGCGCTGCGTCATTCCCTACGAGACCATCGGCACCTGGACGACCAAGATCGCCCGCCTGCCGTCGACCGGCGGGTGGCACGCGCTCGTCTACACCAAGACCGCCGAATACGCCCACGAGAAGGACTCGTTCCTCCTGCTGGCGCAGTCGACGGCGGAGGCCCCGGCCCTCCACCACCGCTTCCTGGACAGGCGCAGCCCGCTTCCGCTCCACGACTCCTGGGCCGGATGGCTCTGGGAGCGGGGCATCACCGAGGGGGAGATAGTCCCCCTGCAGTCGGTCGGCGTCTCCGGCTACCGGTGCTCGCCGAAGGCGGCCAAGCTCCGTGAGGACCTGTCCTACGCGGTGATGTCGGGAACGCTCACGCTTCCCAAGGAGGCGTCCGATGGATAGGACGCTGAAACGGGCCAAGCGCAGGAACAAGAAGCGCGTCCAGCGCAACAGCGGGGCCTGGGAGCGCTTCTGCCCGGACAGCATCCACTGCCGCTACTGCGGACACGACGGCTCCAAGCACCTGCTCAGCTCAGGGCAGCCTCACTTCTACCGCCCGGCCACGGAGGCGGAGCGGCGCGACCCTCACCTCATGCTCTACCGGCACAACCCCGTATCGAGTACGGGGCAGGCTCTGCCGGAGGGCGGCTCGGTGTTGGTGCGCCGGATGACCGTTGCCAGCCGGGCGGAGCTCATCACCGTCTTCTGCATGGCCTGCGCCGAGAGCATCGGCACGGCCAAGGTCCTCTGTTACCAGAGAACCCTCGCTGTGGGAGAGGTGGTCGGGCTGGAGAAGAACGGACGCAACGACATCGGAATCGCCGCCTGACGCGGCGCAAGCGACAAGGAAAGGAGAGACGACATGAGACTCGCCGCACAGGCGAAAGGCGGCTACTACCCGACTCCCGAGCGGGTGGTCGACCTGATCGCCGAGCTTATCCACACCCCCTCCGGCTACTACCACCGGGCGCGGGAGACGGTGCGCATCCTCGACCCCTGCTGCGGGGCCGGGGCCGCGCTCCGGAGGCTGGCCGAGAACCTCGACCGGCCCAACTCGATGACTATCGAGACCTACGGTGTCGAGCTGCACAAGGACCGGGCGGAAGAGGCCGAAGGGCAGCTCACCCGCACCCTGGCCTCCGACCTGTTCGCCACGTCCATAGCCAACGGGGCCTTCGGGCTGCTCCTATTGAATCCTCCGTACGACTACGACTCGGAGGACAAGCGGACGGAGCACGCCTTCCTGACGCACTGCACGCGCTACCTGGCCGAGAGCGGCCTGCTGGTCTTCATCGTGCCCCGACAGCGCCTCGGGGTCTCGGCCCGCTACCTGTCCACCCACTACGGGCGGCTCCGGTGCTGGGCCTTCCCCAACCCGGAGCGGGAGGTCTTCGACCAGGTGGTCCTGATGGGCTACCGCAAAGAAGACCCCGTCCCCGACGCGGCCGCCGAGAGCATGGTCATCGAGTGGTCGATAGGGGAGCCGGAGCCGCTGCGCTCCCGGCACAACCCCTACTCCTACGGGGAGTACACGCCGGCCACGTCGCCCAGCGGCGACATCCTATTCACCACGCGCAGCGTCGATCCCGTCGCCGCGGCGGTCGAGGCCAGGCGGTCGGGCCTGTGGACGAACACGGACATCACCGACAGCCTCTGGCCCGCCGGGGACGCCCGCACCCGCCCGCTGATGCCCCTCAGACGGGGCCACATCGCCATGCTGGTGGCGGCGGGCTTCCTCAACAACCTCGTCCTCGAAGGCGACGGCAGACGCATCCTCGTCAAGGGGCGCACGTCGAAGGAGATGGAGCTGGTGGAGGACAGCCCGGAGAAGGAGGTCCACCGCGAGAAGCTCAAGACCACGGTGGTCGCTCTCGACCTGGACGACGGCGGGATCGAGGACATCGCCGCCTAGCCCGAACACCGTAGAACACATCCCTCCATAAGGAAAGGAGAAGCAAGATGCAGACGCAGACCGTCATGGTCCTCGAAGCCTGCTCGCGCTGCGGGCAGCCCATCGCTCCCGGGGAGCCCGCCATGCAGACCGCATCGGTGGACCTGGACGAGTACGGCAGGGCCGTCTCCTCGCCGGTCAAGGCGTACCACCTCAGCGGACGCTGCTACGAGGCCCGCCTCCGGGCGCTGCCTCACACGACGTGACGAGGCGGCGCAGGGCTGCCAAACAAGCTCAAAGAATGAGAGAGGGTGCCTCGTTGCCCTCCTGGGAGCGCCTTGGACAGACGCAGCCCGCTGCCCCTGCACCGCTCCTGGGACGACTGGCCCTAGCACAGGGGCCTGGGGAGGGCGAGATAGTCCCGCTCCAGTCCTGCTGGGAGCTGCGAACCCCGACCTAGTGGAGTGGCTCCTGCGCCGCTGCCGTACTCGCCGAATCACCAACCGCATCAACGGAAGGAGTTGAACCATGCCACGACCAACGAAGTGGGACCGTGAGGTAGCCGACGCCGTGTGGGCCAAGCTCCAGGAGCTGGCCGACGCCAACGGCCAGACATCGCCACGTGCATTCGTGGCAGCCGTCCGGAAGGACGCCACCGCCCTCGTTGAGGCACTCATCGAGGACGCCATCAAGCACCACGAAGCGAGCGCCGACGACGAACCCCGGGACGACGACGCTGTGCTGCCGCCGGAAGTCGAGCGGCAGATCGCCGAAGACCACCGGAACGACGACCTGGCGCTCCGCGACAGCGGGTACTAGCCATGCTCATCAAGCAATGGCTCCTGTCCGCACACGCCGACCACGAGGACGACGATACCACGGAAGGGATCGACGACCTCGCATCGCAGCTCGAGGAGCTCTGCTCCCACTACGCAGCTGAGTACGGCCTGCGCATCTACTACGAGGACCTCGGCGAGACGCCAACGGCAGGCCCTGGAAGGTCTGTTCCACCCAAGGCTGCGACACCGTCTACGCCATCGAATCGGAGCACCTGCGCCTCGCTCCGTTTGGACACAACACATCCCAAGTGGGAAGGAGACACGATATGAACCTCGGAGAGTTCATCGACAAGTTCAAGGAGGCCATAGCCCGGAGGGTGGTGGAGTCCTACCCGCCGCTCTACCGGCCCTCGGAGAACGGCGGCATACTCCCCCGCCTGCTGAGGAAGCCCCTGGGGGCGCAGGCCGACGCCATCAAGGGCGCGGCCCTCTCCCTCGAAGCCCACCGGGGAACCACCGTCGTCGGCGAGATGGGAACGGGCAAAACGTTCATCGGAGCGGCCGCCGCGCACATGGCGGGCTTCAAGAGGGTGCTGGTGCTCTGCCCGCCGCACCTGGTCCCCAAGTGGAAGCGGGAGGTGGAGATGACGGTGCCCGGCGCAAGGGCCGTCATCGTCACGTCCATCACCGACCTGGAGCGGCTCCGCTTCTCCATCGGCGCCGGCCCGCTGTTCGCGGTGATGTCCAGAGAGCGGGCCAAGCTGTCCTACCGCTGGATGCCCGCCGTCATACACAGGTGGGCGACCTCGAAGGGCAGGCTCATCAGGGAGGAGGAGACGGGGGAGCCCTTCAAGGTTCCCTGCTGCCCGACCTGCACGGCGCAGATCGTGGACAAGGACGGCGTGCCCCTGACGGACAAGGACCTGAACCGTCGCAAGCACACCTGTGACATCTGCGGGGAGCCCCTGTGGCAGGCCGACAAGACGGGCCCGGCCCGCTACCCGCTGGCCGACTACGTGAAGCACCACATGAAGGGCTTCTTCGACCTGCTGGTCGGAGACGAGGTCCACGAGTACAAGGCTCGCGGCTCGGCCCAGGGCATCGCCGCGGGCACCCTCGCTGAGGCCTGCGGCAAGTCCCTGAGCCTGACGGGAACCATGATGGGAGGGTACTCCTCGACGCTGTTCCACCTCCTCTACAGGTTCTCGCCGGAGATTCGGACGGAGTTCGGACGCTCCGACGAGCACCGCTGGATACAGCGGTACGGCTTCGAGGAGGTCTCCATCGGCAAGCCCGACGACGACGCCCTGGAGGACGGCCGCAACAGCAGAAGGCGCAGCTACCGGAAGGTGGTCAGGGAGAAGCCGGGCCTGGTGCCCTCGGCACTCTTCCACATCATCGGCAACACCATCTTCCTCAAGCTGGCCGACGTCGCCTCGGGACTGCCGGACTACGACGAGCAGATACTCCTGTCCTCGATGGACTCGGAGGAGGATGCCACCGGCTACTCCCAGCGCAGCGCCTACGACACGGTCTTCAAGGAGTTGAAGGCGGAACTGACCAAGGCTCTGAAGGCCGGGTCCAAGCGGCTGCTGGCGACCTACCTCCAGACGCTCCTCGCCTACCCGGACGGCTGCACCAGGGGCGAGACGGTCTTCGACCCCAGGTCGGGCGACATCATCGTCGCGGTTCCGCCCCTCTCCGAGGAGAAGCTCTACCCAAAGGAGAAGGCGCTCGTCGACCTGGTGGCGGCGGAGCGCATGGCCGGACGCCGGGTGCTGGTCTACGTCACCCACACGGGGACGCGGGACATCACCGGGCGGATGGACGACTTCCTGACCCGGCACGGGTTCCGGGTGGCGGTGATGAAGGCCGACGCCGTCGCTCCCGACAGGCGGGAGGCGTGGGTCGCCGAGAAGGTCAAGCAGGGCATCGACGTGCTGGTCTGCCACCCCAGGCTGGTGCAGACGGGCCTGGACCTCATCGACTTCCCGACGATTGTCTGGGATGAGATCGACTACAGCACCTACGTCATGCGGCAGGCTTCCCGCCGATCGTGGCGCATCGGGCAGACCCGCCCGGTCAAGGTCGTGTTCATGTCCTACCGGAACACGCTCCAGGCCGACGCCCTGAAGCTGGTGGCGAAGAAGCTGCAAAGCTCCCTCGCCGTCGAGGGAGAGCTGCCGGAGGACGGGCTGGCCGCCTACGGCGACGACGGAGACGACCTGATGATGGCCCTGGCCCGCAAGATCGTGAGCGGCGACGAGGAGGACGCCGAAGACGAGACGGTGGAGGACGCCTTCGCCCAGGCGAGGGACGCCGAGGCCACCGCCGAGGAGTTCCTGGTGGACGACGGCTGGAAGGCCGTCGAGATCGAGACGGAAGTCCTTCCGGTCAACGGGAATGGCAACGGACACCACGACCCCTTCGGGGCGACGGTGGAGCTAGTGCCGGGCACGGCCCACACCACCAACGGAAACGGGCACGCGCCCGTCCCGGTCAACGGTCACAACGGCAACGGACACCACGACGAGGCCGACGAGCCGCAGCGGTCGCTGTTCTCCTGGGCCGAGTTCATGGCAGAGCCCGTCAAGCCGAAGCGCCGCAACGGGAAACCCCAGCCCGCCTCCATGTCCATGTTCGAGTGGGCGATGGAGCTGGAGCGCGAGAAGGAGACGGTCGGCGCGGGACGCTAGACCGCAGCGGAACGGGAAGGGGCCGCCGCAACGGAGCGGCAGTCACTCCCCGCACGTTTCAGGACACCAAGCACCGAAAGGAGACAGACCAATGGCCAGAATCTTCGTGTACGACGACAGAGAGTTCCCGGACCCCGACCCCCAGATGACCGTCGAGCAGGTGAAGGGAACGCTTGCCGACTTCTACGGCGAGATCGCCAACGCCTCGGTCAAGGAGACCAAGAGGGGTGAGGACACCGTCTACGAGTTCCAGCGGCGGGTGGGCACCAAGGGGGCCCACACCCGGTAAGGAGGGCCACATGGACACCCGCACCTTTGCGGGGCTGCTGGCGGGGACCCCGCCCACGGTCCTGAGCATCATCGAGCTCACGGCGGAGCTCACACGGCCCGACGGCTCCCTCGATTTGGAAGCCGCGGCCGCACGGCAGAAGGAAATCGAGATGGCCTGCGCCCAGGCGCAGGACTACGCCTCGTCCACGGGGCGGGTCAGGGAGGCGCTGCGGTGGCAACTGCGGCCCCGGCGCTCCTGAGCGGCCTCTCCCAACTGCTCCTGCGGCGTCCGCCGTTACTGCGGGAGCTGGTGACCATCGTCGGGTACGCCGACGACTACGCATGGTTCACCGGGCTGGTGCGCCGCCTCTTCCCCAACGAGGCGGAGGAGGCGCTCTCGGCCCCCGACGTGCGCAGCAGGGTGGGGCGCTTCGCCAACCTCTTCGCAGAGAAGCACTTCCCCCTCTACATGCCGGTGATCGAGTACTGGATGGAATGGGAGGGGGAGGAACCGCCCTGGAGCTGGATGCGAAGGGGCATCCCCTTCGACCTGATGGGCTTCGGCTACGAGGGTCTCCACGAGCTGTGGAACGGCTACCGGGACGGCATCTCGGCCCTGCTCCTGCTGGTCAAGCCGCCAGACTCCTTCTACGGGGAGTCCGACGAGATACGCACGGCCTGGCTGGAGTCGGCCGCCGAGCGCATCCCGCAATCGACCCTGGAGAGGATTCCCCAGGGCGGCATACCGGTCGAAACCCTCGCCGAGGCGGTGAAAGAGACCACGTTTGAGGGGGCGGCCAGGGCCGCCTCCTGGGTCTTCGCCGAGACCGGCAACTTCTTCCTCGACAACTGCTATGACGATGGCTCGTTCGACGGGTTCTGCGACCCCTGGGAGGACGAGATCATCGCCGAGGGCACGGAGGAGTGGCGGAAGGCCAGCGCCCTCATGGACTCGGTGTGCACGCTGGCCGACTGGCTGGAGGACGACCTCCCGGGCCGCTTCGCAGAGATGCTGGACACCGTCCTGCCGCGAGTGCCCGAACAAGAACAGGGAAAGGAGGACGACGACCATGACGACCGAAGCGGAGAAGACCGAGTGGTCCCTGCCGGGACCGGCTGACATGCCCAGGGACAGACTGAACCTCCAATTGGAGGTGTACGACGAGACGCTCCTGCTGCGGGGCTTCGAGGGCGAGTCCGTCTGGGTGAGGACCGTCTCGGCGGACGAGATAGCCAACGTGTTCACCCAGCACCTGGGGTTCTCCTCGGGGCTGCTGCCGGTTGACGCCCTCTGGTGGAACCAGGGCGAGACCGGGCAGGTGGTGGCCCTGTGGAGGCCGCCGCAGGTCTGGCCCGTGGCCCTGCAACGGGAGGCGTTCAAGCCCCCCGCACGGCTCCGGCTTCCCATGCCGGGGCTGGTCTTCGTCTGCTCGCCGGGCCGCGCGCCCTGGGTCTACGCGGCCCTCGAGAGGCCGACGGACCCGGAGGAGCGGCTCTACAAGATGCCCGCCTTCAACGTCTTTCGGGATGGGCGGGTCTGCCCCGGAAGCCACCATTTCCCGGAGGAGGTGGCACAGATACCGGAGTCGTTCTTCCAGTCCTTCTTCTCGGGGACCGGGGACACGGTGGAGCGCTCCAAGAAGCACCCCGACAACCTGCACGCGCTATGGGAGGAGTTGGATGGAAAGACTGAGTACCCGGTTGAGGACCTTGTTCCCCAGTGCACGGTGGCCCAGGTCATCGCGGCCTGCCAGGGGAGACGGGGCTATGGCTACCGCTAGGGAAACGCCGTCGCCGGTCGGCTATCTCGTCAATCACAAGGACGGGCTGACCGGGGCGCACGGCATCGGCTACGACTACGTTCTCGGATCGGGCGGCGTCTACGTCCAGTCCGAGAGCGCCCACCTGACGGCGCGGGTCAGCGTCGCTCCCTGCGAGGTGCGGGGGCTGGCTCCCGTCGCCGAGAAGGTGGAGCTTGCCCACGGCCCCATCCCGGCGGGGCTCTTCGAGGTGGGGCTGCGCTGGTTCCAGGACGACCCGTCCACCGAGCGGTTCTTCGCCGTGCGCTGGGACGGGCGCTCCTACCGGCTGGTGGTCCCCGAACAGGAGGGGACGGCCACCCGCCTCACCTACACGCCGCCCGCAGGGGTGGTGGCCGAGTTCCACTCCCACGGACGCTCCCGCGCCTTCTTCTCGGCCACCGACGACGGTGACGAGCAGGGCTTCCGCATCTACGGCGTCGTCGGACGCCTCGACACCGACCGGCCCGAGCTGAGCCTCCGGGTCGGCGTTTACGGGCACTTCGCACCGGTGGAGTGGCCGCAGGTGTTCGACGGGCCGGAGCCGTGCGTCCGGTTCATCAGCGAAGACATCGATCTCACAGACAAGGAGGTGATCGAATGCCTTACCACCTGGACAACGCTTTTCTGCTCGACAACCCCTGGATAACGGTGGTCGGCTGCGGCGGGACCGGCGGCTTCGTCGCCGAGGGCCTCTGCCGCCTCTTCCAGGGCAGGGAGGCCAACATCGTCCTGGTCGACCACGACCGGGTGGAGCCCCACAACCTGCTGCGCCAGAATTTCTACGCGGGGGACGTGGGCGGCTTCAAGAGCCAGGTCCTCGCAGATCGGCTGGCAAGGGATTACGGGAGACCAGTCGGCTACTCGGTGTATCCCTTCCGAGAGTTCGACGACGACTCCCGACCCAACAGGCACGGCTACCCCGGTCTCATCGACTTCGGAGAGAGCCTCATCATCGGCTGCGCCGACAACGCCCTCGCACGGAAGGCGATGGCCGAGTGCCTGCCGGGGCACCCGGCCCGCTGGCTCATCGACGCGGGGAACGACACGAATTGGGGACAGGTGCTAGTTGGAAACGTCTCCGGTCGGGTGGACTGGGAGGAACCGCCCTTCGAGGGCGAGACCTGCTACCTGGCCCCCGCGCCCACGCTCCAGCGGCCCGACCTGCTGACGGCGGTCTCGACCAGGCCGCCGGACGTGGACTGCGCCGCAGCCCTCGACCTCACCGACCAGGACCCGACCATCAACCAGATGATGGCGTCGCTGGTGCTCCAGGTCGTCCGCCGCATGGTGGCGGGCACCTGCCCCTTCATGGCCCTCTACCTGGACATGGACCTGGGAACGGTCACACCCACCTACGTCACGCCGGAGGCGGTGGAACGGACGGTGGGGGAATACGTCGAGTGATCGGCGCACGTGAACGCAATCAGAGAACGAACAAGAGAGGAGAAACCGATGACTGACAAGAACGGAAGCACAGGGAAGATCTGGCAGGACAAGCACAGCGCGCTCCGCAGGCACAAGCTGATGACCAAGGAGCTCGCCGACACCATCCCGCCCCTGTACGCCAACGACGGCGCGGACGACCCCGACGCCGTCGTCGCCAGGGTGAAGCTGTTCTCGCCCTACGCCAACTGGACCTGGTACGTCACGGAGTGGGACGCCGAGACCGGAACCTGCTTCGGCCTGGTCGAGGGGTTCGAGACGGAGCTGGGCTACTTCTCACTCGACGAGCTGGCGGAGGTCACCGTGCTCGGCGGTGTCCCAGGCGTGGAGCGCGACCTCTACTGGCAACCGCAGACCCTCGGCGAGATAAAGAGGAAGTCCAGGCTTGCGGCGTAGGAGGGCGACCGGTCCACGCGAGCGCATACACATATTAAGGAAGGGAGAAGACCATGCCCGACGAAGTTGGAACGGAAACGGCGCGCTCGGACGCACCGAGCGCTGACGACAGTCTCTTCGGCGACGCGCCAGACGACACGACTGCCGCAGACCCGGCGGCGGACGCCACCCAGGATGCCCCGCAGGACGGGCAGGACGCCGGCGACGAGGCGGCGCAAGATGGCAAGGACTCCGACGACTCAGGAGAGGAGACATCCCAATCGGACGACCTGAAGGTCGTCGTCTCCATCAAGGGCGGCAGGGCCGTCATCGGGGTGCAGCGGCCCTCGGCGGACCCGCACATCGAGACCTTCGACGACGGAGACCTTGCGTCGCTGGCCCAGGAAGTCCCGGCGGTGACGGAGAGGGCCAGGGCCAGGTGGGAGGACACGCCCAAACACCCGGCCTACGAAAGGCCCGCTCCCCCGGCCCGGCGGCGGAACCGTCGCCAGCAGGGAGCGGCGCAGGAGGCGACAGCCGAGGCGGAGACCGAGCAGGCGCAGCAGACGCTGAGGCTGTTCTAGGAGCCGGTCGCTGATCGCAGGAGTACGGGGGAGGCCGTCGCGTTTGCGGCGACGGCCTCCCCCGCCCGTACCGATATGTGGGGGCTTTCGCATTTCAGAAAGGATGGAGGCCAATGACAGCTAGATTCGATGACACCTTGAATCCGAGGCTGGAGACCGAAAGGAGATACGAAGTGATAGAGATGCACCTGTCCGACACCAATGCGGTCGTACCGAAGGCCCTCTGTGGAGCCGATACCGCGCACGACCTCAGAGACCTGAGGGGCTATCTGGAAGACCGGCTGTATGAAGTTCCGCTCGGTACCGTTTTCCAGGACTGCAAGGCCCTGGCAATGCCGCACGCCGAAGTCATCCTCGAAGCCATGACCCAGGACATGGAGGAAGATTGTTTGGTTGGGCGAGGCGGAGGATTGCCGCCATCTTGCCGACAGGTTGGCGCGGGTGACGGGCCAGAACCGGAAGCAGGGCTAGAGGGGTGCCCGCTCATCCATGTGTGGGCCTTTTTCGCGTTTGGGAGGCGCCGCTTCCTCACGCCGCCATGTGTGGGGCCTTTTTGCGTTGGTGCGTTGCTTTCTGGCACGGCTCCCGTCGCTCCATCCCTACCTCGCTTCTAGCAGAACGATTCCATGTACTCGTTCTGCATGGCCGTCCCTTTCCTTGCGCTGAGGATGGAAGTGTATTCAGTGGCATCATGGCCCAATTGAAGGGGCAGGCAGGCGAACCTACGTATGGACAGGCGCGTCCCCAAACATCCTCGGTTGCATCGGTTGGTACTGCCATACCGGTTCAGACAACAACTCTGCAAGCGCCGCCGCCGGAACCCTTCCCAATTCCTTCGGCTCCAGCTTGTGCAACCCCCCGCCGTATACCCGGCCCTCGTTCAGCATCTCCTTTGGAGCTATGCTATTCAGGAAGTCCCAGACCTGATGCTTCAGGTCTGGCGATTGAGCAATCGCTTTGCCGAACGGTTCTTTCGGATACAGCATCAGATAGACATTGGCGGCGGTGGCAGTCGAGTGGTTCAGGATGAACCGAAACGGCCGGCCGTTCTTCTTATCACCGCGTCCGAGGTAGGTGCATAGGAACGGGGCGGGAGGACGGCGCTCCTGGGCGTACCAGGGGGAGCGAGACCGACACAGATAGCGGTCCCTTATTCCCTGTGCCCTTCCTTCATCAAGGTAGGCTCCCAGTGCCGGGAGTTGTTCCTTGATCTCCTCTTCCGGCATCTCGCAGTCCAGCAGATACAACCGATGCTCCAAGACCGGATTACCCTCGCTGTCGGCATTGACTTCGTCCACCGGCAGGTAGCGCGG
This sequence comes from Dehalococcoidia bacterium, assembly GCA_965220225.1. Taxonomy (GTDB): domain Bacteria; phylum Chloroflexota; class Dehalococcoidia; order Lucifugimonadales; family Australimonadaceae; genus Bin16. The sequence goes on from OZ244813.1 coordinate 867,390, forward strand.
ACTCGGGAGAATGGGCCGAAACGCCTCTATTGGCAGACCGCGCTCCTGGATGTCTTCAAGCGGGAGTATGAAGTACCTGTTGTTACCGGTGGCCAGCCCACGTTTGATGTCGAAAAAGTCGGCGAGCACCGGCGCAAGGGACTGTTCGTGCCCTTCCTTCATGGGATAACGGGTCCACTTGGGCTCGTGGCGAAGGGTCTCAGCTGGCACTAGCCTTTCCAATCGTGGCCGCAAGAGTGACCCTCCGAAAGTCATACGCACCATGTGACCCTTTGGCGGCTTCTTGTTCGTAAACCACACGACCGAAGAAGACACTAGGGCGTCCTCGAACTGGACCTCGTTCGGGTCAAAGCGGTGAATGTGCAACAGGGTAACTCTGTCGAGCAGGTAGCGCTTCACAGGCTCGCCGTAGTTGACACCCATGAACTCGCTCGGCATCAGCCAGCCCGCTAGCCCTCCGTCAGCCATCCACCGGTGAGACAACCCCAGGAAATAGCAGTACAGACCGGCGAGTCCGTTCATATTGATGCCGCAGGCTTCACGGATGAGGGCCTTCATGCGTCGCTTGTCGCCGCCGCCGATGTAGTGGTGCCGTACGTAGGGTGGATTACAGATCAAGAGGTTGAACCAATCGGCGTCTGCTACTGGGGTGGCCCGCGTGAAATCCTCCATGCGGAGGTCCAGGCCCGTGTCTTTCCATAACTCGGCGGCAGGTACGCCATAATGGGGATCGACTTCGTACCCGACCGAGCGTGTCAGCCTATCTACTGGGAAGACATTGAGCAGGGCCGAGTAGAAGGAGCCAGTCCCGATGGCGGGGTCGATAAACCGGATTGCCTCCCCGTCCAGCTCGCTCCTCGCGTACTGAAGAATCTCGGCGGCCAACTCTGTGGGGGTGGCAAACTGCCCCATTCTGTTGCGCTCAGCCTGGTCTCTGGCGGCGTCAAGCTCAGCCTGAATCTCAAGCCTGCGGTCTTCCCTATTGCGTGTAGTGCTTGTCATCTACAGGCCGAACTCCCCGAGGTCGTCAATGCGATGCTCCCACACCCAGTCGATGCCTTCGGCCGCTTCATAGCCCAGATAGCCGCTGTCGAAATATCCGCACAACAATAGGATGAACCTCACGTCCGTCCCATAAGACTGGCGCAACTGCCCCATCTTCGCGGCCTCCTCTTTGCGGCGCTTGTTCACGTTCGTGAAGTCGCCCGCCGACTTGGCCTCGATCAGCAGGGGCAAGTCACCCGCCATTGCAGTCTTCGGCATGATGACCGCATCGACTGGTATGTTTACCTGCCGAGCGGTGCCCTCCTGTTCAGCTGGTACGTTCATACGGAATGAGAACGTCCCAGGCAACATGTTCTCGTAGCTCCTCTGGCCTCCCGTGGGAAGACTGACGTAGCCTCGCGGCTCCAGCCATGCCGCAATCGCTTCGAGCTGCCGCTCCTCTTGGGCGTTTCGGATGATGGGGTTGGCTACCGCGCCACACAAACGGTCCGCAATGATCGTTGCGGCTCGGTATCGCTCCTGTGCCGAAGGCATGTCTCCCCGCTCCAGCCAGACCAGGATGTCCGGGTCGGCCATTCTCTGGATGATGGCTGCTAATTTGCCAAGGGCCGTGTCGGCCTGTTGCCGAGGCATCCGAGGAGGGAGTCTTTCGTCCTTCTCCATAGTCTTGACCAGATTCGGCGGCACCCCTGCGAGTCCGATAAGTCGGTCCACGGCAAGGGGTGGGCAGGTCGCCATCCGTAGCGTGGGCAAGACGCCGGGATTAGACCTTAGCAACGCAACGCCGATGTCCGTCAGACTGGCCGTAGCCTCCAATGTGGCTTCAACGTCGCTTGTAGTCTGAACGCGGGTCGTTCGATAGGCGTCTGGGGCAAACTTCAAGAACCAGTCGTTGTACATATCCACCGACTGAGCGATGTCTGCCTTCCATCTGTCTGGTCTGTTGCTATTGACCGCTTCCATAGATGTGTGACCTGATATCTCTCATCTCAATCATGGTGAGGTCTTCACGAGGGATAGATACAAAGACTCCGGGAGAGCCGTCGGCGGAAGGTTTGCCCTTTCCAATCCGATAGCCTTGCGCCAGCAACCCGCGGGGCTCGTCCTGGTTGCTATGGGACCATACTACCGGGGCTTCGGCTGGAGGCGAGTCATCGGCTGGCACCCATTCGTCAAAGTATGGCAGCCCGGTCTTCCCTTCTGGCGCCGCTCCGACGTGTTCGACTAGCTCGCCCAAGGACGCCATCAACGAATCCTGCGGCGGGAGATAGAGCGTCAGCGCCGCGATGTCTGCGTCTTCCACCTTCTGCAAGGATGCGCCGAACCTGTTGACGAAGTCCCGATCTTCAAAGCCTGTCACGACCCCCAAGTCTGTGGAACCAGGGCGGGAGTTTTTGCCCACGTCTTTCATCACTGGCGCAAGTCTGGATTGACGCAGTTTCTTTGACAGAACATCGCGGGTCGCTCTGTAGAAATCAGCCAATACATCCTGGTGTAATGCGCTCACATTGAGCTCCTACTCTATCGTCTAGGTTCTATCAGGGAGAAGGCGCGGGACTCCATGTGTGGCAAGCATCTGACCTGGGTCCCGCAGATTGCATTGTACTATGCCGGGGAGTATCTAAGATAGTTCGGGACGCCATTTCGGACCCGACCTTGGGGTGGTCTCGCGATGCACCGCTGCCAAGCGTAGGCCCGATGGGACAACCGTCCCTTAGGTCAGTCAACACGCGGGCGAGCCCCAGGTCCTCGGCCAAATTCAGCAGGGCTTTCCGATACTGGTAGTTGGGCCGGACATTGCCGTCGGCCCAGCGCGACACCGTGGGCCTTGAGGTCGGCACCGTCTGCGAGTCGCGCAAGGCGTTCGCGCCGCCATTCGCCCTGCGCCTCAGCCGCGACCTGGAGGCCGAGGGTTTGCTGGATGAAGCCGAGGAGTTTCGGCGGCTCGCCGAGACGCTCCTGTAAGGAGACCGGCCAAGACCGGAGCGGCCGCTAGGAAACAACTCCTGACACATCCATATGTGGGCGCTCTTTGCGTTTGCGGAGTGTATGGCCGGGGGAGCCGGCCATGTATGCAGCCCCTGTTGCGCTTCAATAAAAGGGCGACGCGACCTGCGGGTCCCCGCGCCAGGCGGCGTCCAGCGCGTCGGGGATGTGTGCGTTGGTCAGCTCGCCCTTCCAGTAGGCAGCGCGCTCGGCCTTGGCGAGGCTGGCCGGCTGAACCTCCCATCCGGGGTTGGACCCCCGGATCGCTCGGGCGATGTCCGCGAGCGTCGCGCCCCGCGTGCAGAAGTCGTCGACGACGATCACCAGGCCGGGATCGCCTCCGATGGAGGTAGCGAGGTACACCCCGTCCACGGTGGCGTCCCGCTCGGCCGCGGAGGCGGCGCCGCTGATTCTGGGATGCCGATCCTTGGTGATGACCTCCGGGCGCCACTCCCAGGCGCGGGACTGTGCAAGCGCGCCTGCCAGTCTCGACGCCGGCGTGTCGTATTCCACAATGATGTCTGCTGAAGAGACCGAGGAGACGACGACGACGCGCGGGTTCCCGGCGGGGAGGAAGTCCTCGAACGCCGCGCAGAACGTGCGGGTGGCCGCCTTCACGGCGGTAGGTTCGCCGTACTTGAACTGGTTGAAGCGGGCGGTCCACTTCTCGCCGGGCCGATCCGTGATGCGGAACCCGACCGTGAGCAGCCCCAGATCGCCGACCGGGAGCCGGTTGATCCGCATCAACCGGCCCATTACGCCGTAGTTGCCCGCGGCCTCCTCGCCAAACAGGCGGGCCGCGTAGGAGGACGGCGCTTCCGTTGCCGGTCCCGTTTCCTTGTCCATGCGTTCTGCTCCTGTACGGTTCCCGCATACGACTCCAGTTGCAATGCGGTCAGGGGTCCCCCGCCGTCCTTGTATGGGGCCTTTTTCCGTTTCTGGCCCATTCGGTCCCAGTCGCTCGACGATGTATGCGGCCCTTTTTGCGTTTCTGGCCGGGCGGGGCTGGCTCAGCTCCGCCCAGCCAGTGCTACTTCAACCTTCAGTCCGTTGCTGCGAAGGTGATCACCGAGATGATGGTGACGGTCTCAGGGCTCTCTTGTTCAATGCCGGTCAACCTTTCTTATCGGTGAACAGGTGGCCCAGGGCCATGCTGTCGGCCAGCTCCAGCAGGTCCCTCCTGTGCTGCTTGTTGGGCCGGGCAAGCCCTTCCTTCCAGCGCCAGACGATGTTGCGATAGGTTTCGAGACGCCGGGCGATCTCCGACCACGACATCTGAGACTCCTCCTGGAACCGCCTCAGCCGCTCCGGGAAGTCGTCGGGGACCTTAGGAGTGTCTCTTCTGTGGTGAATCCTCTGTCTCGGCATGGGGCGGTCGAGTCCGGGTCCCCGTTGACAGGCGCTGCCAACGGGCGAGGCTCCCGGATATCCATTTGTGTAGCCTCTTTTGCGTTTGAGAGATGTGCACCGCGCTTCGGCCTGTTTCTCTACGATCCGCGCTCGTCACCTCGTCGCAATGGGTGACGTTTAGCCGTTGTCCACTCAGCCCTCCCGGCCAGGGTCACAATAGTCTCCTCGCCCTGCCGCGGCTCCCATCATAAGTACTGGCGAATACCTGGAGACGGCGTCGCTCCATGATCCACTTGTTCCCGAACTTGGTGGCCGTGAGCTTGCCCTCTCGGATCAGGCGCTTCACCGTCTCGGGGTGAACGCCCAGTATCTTGGACGCCTCGATGACGTCTATGTAGTTCTCAAGCATATCCCCAGCTCATTATAATGTCGTAGTGCCACATTATTAAGCGACGATGCGACTGCTTCTGTTGGGCTTTCCAAGGGTTTACGGAAGTGGTAGTATGTTATTCCTAGAGAAATCCCTTGTTGGAGGAGCTGGGGAGTGGTTGCGCCGGTTCGGCTGGCCGGAGTCGGCGCAGGCTCCGGGCCGACAGTCAGGTTAACTATGACGACGCCAGACACGACATTTGCCAGGACGCCGCAGGTTCGGGAGACCTTAGTGTTTCCGGACCCGCCGTACGACCCGGACGACAAGATGACCAGCTTTGACCATCTGACGATTACGGGAACCGCGCACTATCTGGCGATCCACCTGGGGAACCCGGAGACGACGCTGGTGGCCGGTGACCGCTACCTGGCCGTGGCTCCCACCCGGAACCTGTCTGGGGTGCGGTATCCCGACATGCTGGTGGCCTTCGGGGTGGACCCTGAGGCGTACCGGCGGAGCAACGCGTACGTGATCTCGGAGCAGGGGAAGCCGCCGGACCTGGTGTTGGAGGTGGCCTCCCGGAGCACCGGCCACGTGGACGTGACTGAGAAGCGCGTGGACTACGCCGCGTTGGGCGTCCCGGAGTATTGGCGGTTCGACGAGACGGGGGCGTATCACGGGGCGCGGCTGGGCGGTGACCGGCTGGTGGATGGGGAGTACGTCCCGGTGGAAATTGAGGAACTGTCCGACAACAGCTTTCAGGGATACAGCGCCGTGTTGAATCTGAACCTGCGGTGGGCGGACGGCGAGTTGGCATTCTACGACCCCGCCACGGGGGAACCCATCGCAACCCTTGAAACAGAACGGCGGGCACGATTCGCTGCCGAAGCACATGCCGAGACTGAACGCGTCCGCGCCGATACACAGCAGACCCGCGCCGATGTGGAGCGCGACGGGAGATTGCAGGAGCGACAGGCGCGCGAGGCCGCCGAGGCGCGTGTGCGGGAGCTGGAGGAGCGGCTGCGCAGCCGGGGAGGGTGACCTTCTCCGGCCCCTGATCGTTGAGAACCAGAACATCCTATAGAAGCAATGAGGACAGCGCCATGACAGAAGGAAGGACCGGTATGATCGACCGTATGGCCCAACGGCTACGGCGGAGACGTCTCCCAGCCCCCCCCCCCCCCATAACAGGCGTTCGGAAGGGGCTGTGATGGGGGGCGCGAGGTGGCGGCTGCCGCTGCTCGTCCTGGCGCTGTTGGTCGTCACGGTCATTGCATCGACGCCAACCGAGCGGGCCGAGGCGCAGAGTGTCCCGAACGTGTGGTGGAACGCATTAACTGCGCTGGGACCGGAGCCATCAGATTTATCACAACAGTTACAACTCCAGGTCAACCAGAATCTCACCGCAGCCCTGACCGTCAGCTACACCCTTGGCGGCACGGCGACGCCCGGGGTGGACTACACCATCGATGCCGGCAGCCCTGACTACGCGGCCCGCACCGGGACGTTCACCATTCCGGCGGGGACGGCGAGGTTCACCAGTGTTTTTTTCCCAGTTACGATCCTGGAGGACGCGGTCTCAGACAGTGGCGAGACCATCATTCTGGCCATCACCGACGGCGCCGACTACAACCTGGGCACAGGAAGCACAGTAACGGCGACGATCGTTGAGAACTCCGGCCAGGCCGCGTTTCGGATCGGCGGCCAGCCCCAGGTGAACGGCACCCTGACGGGGCATCGGGTCTGCGACGACGCCGACGGCAACGGCACGCTCAGCTACCAGTGGCAGAGAAAGGATAGACCCGGAAGGGCTACGTTTGTCCCGATCGGCGGCGCGACTTCTCAGAGCTACACCCTGCAGCAAGCGGACGCCGGCTATTACTTGCGGCTCCGGGTCGAGTACACCGACGGAAACAGCGTTACTACGCGGGTCTACACGCCGATAATCGGCCCCATCGGACCGGTTGTGGCGAAGAACACGGTGGGGTTCAGCCGCGACAGCTACAACGTGCGGGAGGGCGACCCACTGCGGCCGACGCTGACCTTCAGTTCGCCCACGGCGCAAGAGCAGACCTTTGAGATTACCTTCCAGACTTGCGACGCGGACCTGCGCAAGGACATCAGCGTGGATTACGCCGAACATAGTGCATTTGTGCGCGCCACCGATGTCTCCGCCGCGCACTCGGTGACGGTGCCGGCGGGCGTGACCAGCCACACCTTCAGCCTGCCGGTGCCGCTGGACGGCGAGATCGAAGGCTACGAGACCTTCGTCATGGGCTTCGGCGGGATGCCGAGGGAGATCACCATTGGAGACCAGAGCGACGCCACGAACCAGGGACAGTACGCCGTGGTCCAGATAGCGGACGTCAACTTCGTCCCGGAGAACTGGTCCCTCAAGCCCTCGGGCGTGAGCGCGGGGGACCAGTTCCGGCTGCTATTCCGGACGGATAACGAGCGCAACGGATCCTCCGGCGACATCGGCGTTTACGACACCTTCGTCCGCAACCGGATCGGCGGCGCAAGCACCGGCCACGCGGACATCCGCCAGTACCGGGACACCTTCCGGGTGGTGGGCAGCACCGGTACCGTGGACGCGGCCTGGCACACCGCCACCGGCATCATGGTGTCGGGAGAGCCGAGCCACACGCCCTTCTCCCACCCCATCCACTGGCTCAATGGTCCCAAGGTCGCCGACGACTACAACGACTTCTGGGACGGCACCTGGGACAACAACAGCCACACCGCGGCGCGCAACGCCAACGGCGTGGCCCCCAGCACCCAACGGGGTCCGAACACCGGCACGCAGACGGGCACGACCCACGCCACGGCGGGGGTGAAGCACAATCACCACCTGGGCCACGGCAGCATGGTGCGCTGGGGCAGAGGCTCGGGCAACAACCCCATCAGCCAGGGCGGCCATGGGGTCAGCAACAACAACGTGTACCTGGGCCTGTCGGACATCTTCCTGCCGCTGGACGTGAGCGCCGCCAATCCCCTGGTCACCATTGAAACCCGGCAGACCAGGGTCGAAGAGGGCACGGACATCACCTACACGCTGCGGGCGATCCCGGCGCCGTCGTCGCCCGTGATAGTCAACGTGAAGGTGACCGAGACCACCGACGGCGGGCTCAACTTCGTCCAACCCGGATCCCACGGCGCGAAGACACCGACCATCTCCACCTCCGGAGTTCTCGAATTCACCGTCGGCACGGTGAACGACGAAGACGGCGAGCCCGACGGCGGGGTGACGGTCAGCATCGGGTCCGGTACGGGCTACCGGACCCTGGCCGCCTCCGATACGGCCATGACGGTCATCACCAGTTCAGACGTTGCCCGCGATATCTCTGTCAGCGCGGCGCTGGGGGACGGGAGCAACGGCCCCGCCCAGACCGGCGCGAACGTGGACTTCACCTTCTCGCTCCCCAAACCGTGGAGGGGGAGTGATCTGAGCGGCATCCGGACGCAGCTGGCGTGGGGCGGCGACGTGCTCAGCCCGCGCTCGGACAACCGCCCGACGACGTGGGACCGGTACGCGGTGAATCCCAACTGGAAATCGGACGGGAGCGCCAAGGTGAGCCGCCTAGGATACTACGTGCGTCCCTGGCTGGAGAGTTCCATCTCGCCCGGCGACCGCAGCTTCAGCCGGCGCGTCCACGTCAAGAACCGCGCCGAGGCCGGCGGCGACGTCGGCAACGGCTGGATCGCCATGCGGGTGGCGCCGGACCCCAATCCCGACGATGAATCCAATCACTACGTGTTGAATTCCCAGGCCGAGTGGGCCTGCATGCCGGTGGGCGGCGGAACCTGTCCGTCCGCCTGGCCGGGCGTGCCCACCGCCAGCATCGTTCCCCTGGACAACGGCACGGTCGTGTCCGGCAACGACGCGCGTTACCGGATCACGGTCAACCCGGCGCCGGCGGCTGGCCAAACGCGGCAGGTGTACCTCAAGACGTGGGAAGTGTTCGTCAAACCGACGGACCCAAAGGTGCTGATCGTCGGCGGAGTTCGGATAAAGGCCGACGGATCTCCATTTAATGCAGTGGAGGAAGCTAAGCTCACAGGCTTAGTTGAGATAGATGCCAAGGGAAATCCAATGGATGAGGATGTTGTCGTAGAAATACAAACGCAGCGCGGCATCCAGTACAAATACTATTACAATCAACCCCGCAGAGGTGGTACGCAGGTGCAGTTCACGGCATATAGCCACGTGGACGTGGGCTCCGGCGGGTCGGCCGAGTTCACGCTGCCCACCAAGATCTACCGTAGCACTGAAAACATGGCCGGGCGCAACTACTGGGCGGAGGTCCAGGAGGATATTGCCTATAGTGTCGGCGACGGCTCTTCGGCTGAGGTGGCGACTACCGTGTTCGACACGGCGCAAGCGGCGTGCTGGTACGGCCACTCGCACCATGCGGCGCGCTTGATCACCGTCGATGGAGCTCAGGTTTACTCACCCGCGGGCATGGGGATCACCGAGTGCCTGACGAGTGACGAGATTGACAACTGGGTCTACGGCAACGGCTCGACCAGTAACAGACCGACTGTCTGGACCAGCTGCAAGCCGGACTATGGCCACCGCGAGCACCCGTACACCGATGGCAATGGCAATATCCACCACCATCACAACCACGATCCGTACATCAAGCTGGGCGACGGTTCTTGCCCCGGCGGGCAACCGCAGACAGATGGCGGGGATTCGCAGGACGGGGAGCAAGACCAGCAGGATGACCCCTTCCCGGAGCCGGGAGCTATGGGCTTCTCGGACGTGACCGACAGCAGCATGACGCTGTCCTGGTCCCAGCGGGAAGTTGACCACTACCTGGTTTACTGGGCCGAGGCCGTCGAGAACGCCGACGTGCAGTTCGTCCAGGTGGACGCCGGCACGCTCACGCACACCCTCACCGGGCTGAAGGCCGACACGGAGTACGCTGTCATCGTCTACTCCCAGGACTACGACGAGGTGACGCCCACCGCCTACCAGCGCACCGCCGCGGCGACGTGCGACACCGCCGACGCCGAGCAGAAGGCGCGAGCGGCCTACGACTGGCATGTGAACAACAACGGCCCCGACGAAGGGCTGTTCTGGCGCATCCTGAATACCCTGGGCGCGGGCAATATGCCCGCCAAGCCGGCTGACGTAACTGTCGAGACGGTCACCGCCCAGTACGTTGAGGACTACAGCGACGGCAAGCCCTGGGGTGGCTGGACGCCCATCGTTACGGCGCTGGAGTGCGTCGAAGGCGACGGCTCGGCGCAGCAGGACGCAACGCCGGCCACGCCGGAAATCAGCATCGTTTCTAATGGAGACATCACCGAGGGCGGCAACGCCAGCTTCACCGTGACCGCCAATCCAGCGCCGGCATCCGACCTGGACGTAACCGTGGCGGTAACGCAGAGCGGCGACTACGGGGTTTCCACCGGCTCGCAGACGGTGAGCATCCCGACCACGGGCAGCTACACGCTGACCGTCGCCACCAGCGACGACGGCGTGGACGAAGCCGACGGATCGGTGACCGTCACGGTCAGCAGCGGAACCGGCTATACCGTGTCGGCCACTGCGGGTTCAGCCACGGTTGCCGTGGCGGACGATGACGCCGCGCCGCCGGCCACGCCGGAAATCAGCATTATCGGAGGTTCCGGGGTAACCGAGGGTGGCAATGCCACCTTCACCGTAACCGCCAATCCGGCGCCCACAGCCGCGTTGTCCGTGAGCGTGAGCGTGTCGCAGAGCGGCGACTATGGCGTGAACACCGGATCGCGTACGGTAACGATACCGACCACGGGCAGTTACACGCTGACCGTTGCAACCGTGAACGACAACGTGGACGAAGCAGACGGCTCGGTAACGGCCACGGTCAGTACCGGCGCGGGCTACACCGTGTCCACCACGGCAGGTTCGGCTGCGGTGGCCGTCGCGGACGACGACGTGCCGGAGATCAGCATCACCGGAGGTTCTGGGGTAACCGAGGGCGGCAATGCCACCTTCACCCTCACCGCCAACCCGGCGCCCCACGCTCCGCTGTCGGTCAGCGTGTCGGTGAGCCAGAGCGGGGACTTCGGCGTAACGACTGGATCGCAGACGGTGGGCATCCCGACCACGGGCAGCTACACGCTGACCGTCGCCACGACCAATGACGCGCTGGACGAAGCCGACGGCTCGGTGACGGCCACCGTAAGCTCAGGCCAGGGCTACACCGTGTCGGCCATTGCGGGGACGGCAACCGTTGCGGTAGCGGACGACGACGACCCGCCGCCGCCGGATGCCACGCCGTCCCTCTCGGTGTCCGACGGTTCGGCGCGGGAGGACGCGGGGGTGATGGAGTTCACCGTTTCACTGAGCGCCGCCAGCGATAAGAAGGTTCAGGTGATGGCCGCTACCACCTCCTTCCGGTACAAGACGGCGACTATTGGCGATGACTTCGAGCGGACCTGGGTCATGCTCACCTTCGCGCCCGGGGAGACCAGCAAGACGGTCCAGGTGGTGATCTTGGATGACGACCTCAGCGAGGGGGACGAGTCCTTCGGGATGTTCCTGGCCTATTCCCCCACCAACACTCCCGTCACGCGTGAGCATGGCGAGGGCGTCATCATCGACGACGACTAGGGTCGCTCTGGTTGCCACCGGTTCAAGGAGACGAACCGCAATAAGTGGAGACGCAACTGACAGTTGCGTCTCCACTTCCCACCTCACTTTATTTGCTTGGCAGACCGGCAGCGCAACAGGCGGAGCCGGAATCACGTTGGGGGAGACGGGGGAAGTGCCTACAAACCACGCCACACCCGTTGCCCCGGAACCATAGCGAAAAGCCCGGCATGAGCGCGGGGCCTCCAGGCATTATTTCGCCGCGTTGCTTGACGGCGGGGTCAGGCGCGCGCCGCTTACACCGCCAACCGGAACCGCAACGTGAAGGTTCTTGATTTTGTCAAGTCTGGTTGGGGTCTGAGTTGACGGTAGACAGAACCATTTTCGAAATGTGGCTTGGCGGCCTGTAGTACAAAGGTCAATTGTGGGACCTTGCCCCGTGGCCGAACGTCAATGTGCTCTCCCAATCTATTCAATCCGGCGACCGATTCCTGCGGGTAAGGAATATGCCCACGGAGGCGACGGCAGTGCCGATGAGAAGCAGCCACAGCAGGCCGGGATAGGCGGGATCGCGGGGATGAGTCCCCGCCGCATCCGCGATCCAGAAATAGGCGCTGCCCAGACTCGCTATGCCTGCGCCAATGGCTGGAGCTTGTGCGAGCCGCAGTCCGCCGGGACGCAACGCCTGGGCCACTGCGAAGGCCCCAGCGCACAGGGCCAGGATCGGGGCGTGTAGACCGGCGTCGGCTGTGGGGTTCTCAGGTGTGGGCGGCGTAAGCAGAGGTACGAGGAACGCAACCACGGCCACTGTCCCAATGACTGCGTACCACACCATGGCTATGGCACGAGCCAGGTTCATGACCAGCATCGCCTCAAGTCTTTGCGCTGTCCATCAGGGGGTTGCCCATCGAGCGTGAGTACCTCAGTCTGTTGTATCACGTTCAGTCCTTCCTCATTCTACTTGTAGTACATCGCTATATAGGCGTGAAAGAGACCCAGCACCACTGTAGCCGCGGCCAGCGTGACGTGTACGGCCCCCCAGGAAGCGGTGTAGTAGCGGTTGTTGATCCTGACGCCCAGGGGACTCGCTGCGCCGACCAGCATATTGACCAGGAAGACCCAACTAAGCGCCGCCATGTAGCCGTAGCCTACCTCCACGCTGTGCACGTAGAAGAGCAGCGGGACCAGGGCGCCGGTCCGCTGGTGCCATGACAGGAGCCTCCTCAGATTCCGGCGCTTGAGCCGGGAGTAGAAGAGCCACCACTGCCATCCCACGTAGGATAGCAGCCCGGCCCCGGTGGCGTACTTGAAGACATCCACATCCTGGAGTTGAGCGAGCCACTCCCACCTCAGTCCCGATACGTCTTGTGCTACATAGATGAGCACACCCAAGACGCCTGCCATACGCCAACGCCACTCGGCCGCCGGGAGCGCGAAGGGCCGTCCTGCACGGCGAGGACCGTGAGTGCTCCCTCCACTTGTCATGCGCCCGGCGGACTCCATCGGTGTTGGACTCGTTGATTGGGCGCGCCCTCTCACTGCTCCTCCCCGCGTTGGGCGGCCAGCAGCGAGCGAAGGGTATCGACGGAGGCCCTCTCCTCCACCTCCGCCATGAAGACCTCCGCCGACGGGATAAAATAACCTTCCGCCGGCCATGTGTCCCCCACAGGCGGGGGATCGTCGAAGGCGGCGGCCTTTTCGAGATAGCGTTCGTAGGCTTCCCGGACGCTCTGACGCAACGCTCCTACCAGCGTCAGGGCCTCGGACATGCTCATCTCCGCCTCCGGGTAGGTCCAGGTGGTCGCTCCCATGATGTCGCCGACCCGCCAGTCCTTCTTGGGGGATTCGGGCTCGCTGTTGTGACAGACGACGCACGCCTGGGTGGAGGCGACGTCGGAGAACATCGCGGTCTGGAAGCCGAGCTCCGGATCCTGGAAGAACTGGGGCTCGCCGGTGCGCCTTATCTCGGCAAAGCGCTCCGCCTGCGGGCCGGTGAACCTGTTGGCGTCATTGATGGGGAAGTCTGAGCCGAGGAAGAGGTAGAGGGGCGCGGGGTTGCGCCGGAGACCCTCGGCGGTCTCCCGCAGGAACAGCGCGGGGAGCGGCCCGGCGTCCACCCCTTCGCTCCAGTCCTTGTCGAAGCGCAGGCCCCGTTCCTGCCCCGCTCCCACGATCTCCTCGGCCCACAGCCGGCGCACCGAGTCGTGCTCCGCCTCCAGTACGGCGAAGACGGCCTCGACCGGCAACGGCAGGCCGCCGCCGGTGGCGGCGTCATCGGGGGGCGGCGCGTTCACGACGATGAGGACGACGAGCACGGCGGCAACGGCCAGGACTATGACGACGGTCTTCACGGCTTGTCGCCTCCCCTGGTGGTAGACGGTTCGACGTGCTTCTCGTCACCGTAGGGCGACGGCCCTCCAAGGAAGTAGTCCCAGATATGCTCCTCAAGCACACCGTCGTCGAGACTCACCGGCGTCGTCCGCACGTGGTTGCCGTGGAAGTCGTGGCATTGCAGGCAGGTGTTCCACGACTCCGTCCGCACCAGCTCGGCGTGGGTGGGGAAGATGGGGTCGTTCTCCAGGGTGGTGTCCTGGTGGCAGTGGGTGCAGAAGACTATGGTGGGCTGTGTCACCCGCACGCCGTGGTGTTCGGTGTGGCAGGTGACGCACGTGTGGACCGCAAGGCTCTCACGTACATCGGCGAAGCGGGGCTCCAGGAAACGCGAGACGGGGTGCCGGTCATCCGGTCGTTCGTGGCAGTCGAGGCAGGCTGCGCTGCCCACGTCCTCGGAGCCGAACCCTATGGTGGACTCTCGCAGTCCCAGCCAGTGGTGGACGTTGGAGCTGAGCTGCTGTGCGGCGGTGCCGCTGACGGGGACGTGGCACGTCTGGCAGGACAATCCCTCGTGGCCCGTGTTCATGGGACCCTTCGCCACCAGGGAGTTGCGCTCCGGGAAGATGAGAAAGCCCACCACGAGCAGCCCCAGCACAACTCCCGCGACGACGCCGACGTACCGCCAGTGCGCCACGAGGGTTCTGAGGGCAGCCCTGTCCCGGAGCATCCTCACTACCGGTGTCCTCCAATCGCATCACCTTTCGGCTTTCACCATTCTGCCTCTCTTCCGGTCACCGCCGCCACGGGCTACCGGGAGGGAGGCGCACTATCCTCAAGCCCACGGGCCTCCCATGACGCGGATGCGTGTGGGTTCATGACCGGTCCTCGCCGCCTCTCCCATCACTTCGTCGGCGCAGCGAGGGCGCAAACGCTGTTGTAGGGACAGGCCGAGTACACCACTCCGTCACTGACGGTGTAGTAGTGGTCTCCTTCGAAGACGGCGGACTCAAAGTCCCAGGGCAGGATGGACCCGTCCTCCGCATCAACGGCGACCAGAAAGCCCTCGTATATCTGCCCGTAGAGGACCCCATCGACCACTGACAGCGCGTAGAGGGGGAAGTCCTCCGTGGGCGTAGTCCACAGCTCTTCTCCGGTGAGGGCGTTCAGGGCGAAGAGATACTCAGCATACGAGGCCCCGTAGAGCACCCCGTCGGCGACGACGGGAGCGGCGCTCAGCTCGTACGCTTCATAGCTCCAAAGCTCCTCTCCGGTGGCGGCGTCCAGCCCGTAGACGTAATCGCTGGGGGCGAGGTAATAGATGCCGTCAACCACCAGGGCCGGGAAGTCGCGGGCCGGGAACTCCTCGGTGTTCACGCTCCAGACGAGCTCTCCGGTCGCCTCGTCGAAGGCGTAGGCCTGGTTGAACACCGTCAGGTATATCACCCCATCCAGCACGGTGGGGGCCGATTCGGCGTAGCCTCCCACCTCCGCCTGCCAGGCGACCTCTCCGGTGGCGGCATCCAGGGCGTGGAAGGTTCCATACTCTGCTCCCTGCGCGTAGACCCGGTCACCATGGACGGTAGGGGTAATGCGTTCATTGATCGGATAAGGAGGTTCCGCCACCCAGACCACTTCCCCGGTGTCGGCATCCACGGCGTGGATTGTCCGGTCCGACTCGGCACGGGCGGGGAAGTAGACCATGCCGTTGCCCACCGCGGGGGAGTACTGGACCCAGTCCCCGGTGTCGTGGCGCCATAACTCCTCTCCCGTGTCGGCGTCCAGGGCATAGAGGTGGTTGTCGTTGGAGCCGAAGTAGACCGTTCCGTCAACCACCGCCGGAACGGAGCGTATCGCATCGCCGGTGGCAAATCTCCAGAGCATCTCACCGGAGTCCGCAGCCAGGGCATAGAGGCTGCCGTCGTCGGAGCCGACGTACACCACCCCGTCCACCACCACGGGGGCCGTGAGCACCCGGCCGCCTGTGGTGAATGCCCAGGTCGGCCCCGCCCCAGGTACGCCGGAGCCGGGCGTCGTCGTTGACGGCGCGGTTTCAGCCACGCATGTTTCGAACGCCTCGGCCAGTTCTTCCGGCACCTCGCCCAGGCCGGCTTCCTGCATGGCTTCCGCCAGCTTCGCTGGCCCGCCCAGCTCCTCGAACAGGCAGGCCGCGCCCTCCCTGTCCTCGGGCTGCATACCAAGCCTTGGAGCGTAGATGTCCCACTCGTCGTCGTTCATGCAGACCACGGAGACGTTCAGCGCGACCATCCCCAGCGCCAGGGAGTTGGCGGGGGCGTCCCCCGCGTCGGCGGGCGCCAGCAGCCGGCGCAGGTCTAGGGGCACGAGTCCCTCCTCGATGCACATGGAGGTCTCCGGGCTGAACGGCTCACTCAGTCCGACGAGCGATGTAAGGAAGAGCCTCAGGATGGTTTCGTCTTGCAGGCAGCCGATGATGGTTGCCGTGGTCTCAGGAGATCCGCCGGGCGAGAGGCCCGTCATCTGCATAAGCTCCCGGTGGTCTATGTCATTGTCGTTGAGACACGCCTGTTCCACGGGGGATAGCTGGGACAGGAAATCCTGGAGGTCATCGACCTTGAGCGGCGCTATGGCTTGGGCGCGGCTTGAGTCCTGCCCCTCTGGGGTCTGTACAGGGGTCGAAGTTGGGCTGGGCATTGCCGTTGGGGTCGGGGCAGGCGGACGAGTGGATGTTGCCTGCGGTGTGGGAATCGGCGTTGCTGGCTGCGGGGTCGCCTGGGGCGTATCCGTGGGAGTGGAAGTCGCCGTGGGCGACAGGGCCACGGAAGCGTCATCGTCAGAGCACGCCAGGATCATGCTTAGCGAAATTACGAGCACGGCAAGGACGTTCAGTTTCGACACTTTTCTGCCTCCATAGATATCAATTCGGACGTTCCCTTGCCGCTTCAAGCCAGCGCCCATCCTTCTGAGAGGATCTCAGCCTGC
Organism: Dehalococcoidia bacterium; assembly: GCA_965220225.1. Classification (GTDB taxonomy): domain Bacteria; phylum Chloroflexota; class Dehalococcoidia; order Lucifugimonadales; family Australimonadaceae; genus Bin16. Next base: position 883,976 of record OZ244813.1, read on the forward strand.
TCCAATCGTGACATGTACGGCCCCCCAGGGAGCGGTGTAGTAGCGGTTGTTGATCCTGACGCCCAATGGACTCGCCGCGCCGAATCGCAGTTGTTCAGGTCTCTTCCCCTCAACTGCCGAATATCTGCCCCTGGCCAAACGATGAAAGCTTGATCCGGTGCCGTGCGGTCAAAGCGTCCGCACTAGGGCTTTAGTGCCACCGCTTCGCCGAACGCGAAGGCAGCCATTGCTCCAGGGCTCTCATACCAAGCGTCCCTCGCAGCCATCATCTCTTGGAGCATTGAGTCAGTGGCCGCTCCGTACTGTTGCGCCGGGAGATTCACCTGTGACGTGAAGAACCACCCTTGCCCAAGGTCATAGAACAGGTCCAGGTTTCCCGGCTTAGCGAAGGTTTCGAATGATCCTGATACCCTGATGTCTGCAAACCCGGCCTGGAGCATCAGCCCGCCGATGTCCTTTCCCATATTCGGATGCCCATCGTCGGCTGCCAGAACATCGGCGAACACGGCGTACCCCCTGTTCAAGAGACCGGTGGTGTCGGGATGAATGAAGAAGGAATCCATGATGATCTCTCTGCACGCCAGGACGCCGCCGGGCTTCAGCACTCGATTTATCTCACCCAGAGCGGAGTTGATTTCTGGAACGTAGGCCAAGACGTCGTTGCAATGGACAACGTCGAATGAGCCGTCTTCAAAGGGCATATCCAACACATCGGCAACGGTAAATTCCGCGTTGCTCAGACCCCGTTCCCCTGCCAGGCTGGCGGCCGTCTCCACCTGGGAAGGCTCGATGTCGATGCCGTGTAGTTCGCCCGGCGCTACCGCATGGGCCAGCCCGACCGATATAGAGCCCGGGCCGCAGCCTATGTCGAGAACTCGGAGTGCCGTGCTGAGGTACGCCGCCACATGGCCACACGAGTTTGCAACGGTTCGCGCCGAGAGAATCCGCAGGTATGCGTTGGGGTATCCCATGATATATAACTCACCCATATCTCAACCCCCTTTGAATCCCAATATTCGTCATCATTCAGCCTTGGCCTGCGGGTCAACATTCCCAGCGTGGTAGGGCTTGTTGGCCACGGCTTCGCCAAAGGCGACTCCGTACATCAAACGCCGGGGTGTTCGTCCACCTGTCATAGGCGTCGGCTGTGGCATCGCACAGATCTCTGCTAGCAGTGACGTACCTGATCGCCGCTCCATGATCTCGGGAGCGAGAAACCACATCTGGGCTACGCGGTGGATGAAAGCCACGTCCGCGTGTGATAGATGTCGAAGGACGCAGTCATCCGGATGTTGGCAAACCCGGCATTGAGCATGGGCGATATCGAAGAAGCCGTCATTGAATGGAAAGACGGTCACTTGGCCGAGGTGGAATATCGCGATGTTAAGGCCATTCGTCTCGGCGAGGGATCTCGCAAAAGTAGATCTGCGACTCCTCCACGTCCACGCCATGCAACTCGCACGGCACCACGGCCTTGGACAGCCTACCGATATAGTGCCCGGCCCGCAGCCGAAATCGAGAACGCGGAGGCCCGGTCTCAGATATGGCAACTGGTGCGCTGGGTTGGCCTCAGCGGTAAATCGTCTGAAGATCTCGAGAAGCTCATCGCTGAACCCCACCGTGTAGTTGGGGATTTCCGACGCCTGTCGAATCATGTGCCCCCCCCCCCCCCGATGTCCGGTAAGCACTCGCGCGGGGGAGGAAATTAGCCCCTACTTTACATGGTAAATGTACGGTTCGTCACGTCCCTTACACCACCCCGCTTTCAGGGACGGACCGCGATGGCACGGCCGAAGGCTACGCCGGCCAGCGCCCCCGGCTCACGTATCCACTCCTCCAGCCTGCGGGCGACCTCGATCATTAACTCATCCGACATCGCCCCGTATTTCTTCGCGGCATCGGCGATTCCTGCACCGAGGAACCACTGCTTGACGATTGCGTAGAAGAACTCCAACTCGGCCGGGGTGCTGTAGGTTTCGAAGGATGCGGAGAAAGTGATATCTGTGAACCCGGCCTGCTGTAGGTGGAGCTTCATGTCCCGGGCGATTTGCGGGTGGCCGTCGTCCGCCGCCACGAGATCGGCGAGTGCCTCAATCGACCGCTGCATCACGCCCAACTCCGGGTGTGCGAAGCAGGAGTCGAGCATGAGGTCCCGGCAGGCCACGATGCCGCCCGGCCGAAGCACCCGCTTCGCCTCGGACAGCGCAATGTGGGTATCGGCGACGTGGAGCAGCACTCCGCCCATGTGGACGACGTCGAAAGAGCCGTCCTCAAAAGGCAGCTCCACCGCATTCGCCAAATGGAACAGCGCGTTGTCACAGTTGTTGCGGGCAGCCGTTGCCCGAGCCAGATCGATCTGCGAGGGCATCAAGTCGATGCCGTGCATCTCGCCCGGCGCGACGGCGTCCGCCAGCCTGGCCGACAGGAATCCCGGACCGCAGCCGACGTCCAGCAGCCTTTGACCTGGGGCCAGATGGGGCATGAGAAAGTTTACGCTGTCCTGCTGAGCGAAGCGCGACTGGAAGCCGATGAACTCGTCGCCGTAGCCCATCGTGTAGGTTTGGGCGGGACCGCTGTTCTCCATCGCTCTACTGCGTCCTCATCTTCCGTTGGGATATTGGTCCGACGCAAACGGGTTTCATTTGCCTCCTGCTTCTTCCAGGTTACCCAGCATTGCCGTTATGGCCTGTGTGACTTGCTGGAGCCGCTGCCGCGGAATCCCCTGCGTGAGCTCGTCCTCCAAGGACTGGAGGACTTGTTCCAGATCGCGCACGAGTTCAACGCCGTCGGGGGTTGCGGTCAGGGTGACGTTTCTGCGGTCCGTTCGCGAGCGCCGCCTGGATATAAGCCGCTTCTCGAAGAGGCGCTGCGCCGTCCGGCTAATGAGGGACTGCTCCAGGGTGATGTACGGGATGACCTCCGAGGGGGTCATGGGGCCTCTCTGCGCCAGGATGCGGAGCAGGCGGTACTCTCCGATGGAGAGATCCCGGGCGGCCAGCATGGCGGTCAACCGCCGCTCGGTCAGGGTGCCAAAGTCCGAGATGAGTAGCGGGATGGGATTGTCCGCCAGTCTATCCATGAAGTTCCTTGGCCATCACGCCGCACGAAGTAGATCAATTACCGGGTAAATCATACCAGAACTATCTCCATTCGCATATATGGACTCAAGCCTCTATGCTATTGCATATAATGCTTGGTTTCTTATAGACTATAGCACGCATCAAGCAGGTATCTCAACACTGTCTCAATTCGCTGGTGCAAACGACAAATCGGTTTGGGTGAGTACATGAATGGCCTGAAGCATAACTTCGTCGAAAATCTTCGAGGTCCAGCCTCCCGGGTCCGGCTCGGCATTCCGGGCCTGAGCCTGCCGCCCCTCACTGCGCTGGCCTTGGCGATCCTGCTGGGCATCGCTGCACTGCTTCCGCAGGCGGCAATGGCGAGCACCCCGCCTGGACCCTGTGAAGAAGGCTACGTAGCCCCCACCCCAGTAGCGGTGGCGGTGACCGAAGTTCCCATCGAGGTGTCTTCGACCACCGCTGATTATTTCGTGTTGTACGCGAAGCACACTCTCAATGAGATCACCACCGATATCCCTGTTTCGGTGACGCGGGGTGAGGACGGCACTACCACGCTGTCCGACAATCTGGAACCCTTGGCCGCAGACCAGTATCGGGTGGAGAAGTACCAGGTCGCCAACCCTGCTGACGTGGACGGCGACTGCGTCGACGACATCACCGAGCTGGACAACCTCGGCGCCTATAACCCGATCAATGCGGCCAAGAAGATCAGCCCCATCAACGGCGTCGTCGCCATAGATTCCCATGCAGCGTTCCAGGAGTTGGCGTTCCGGGGTATTTCGCATGAGTCCCACCTCGATGGTATCGGGTTCGTGAAGTTCTGGATCTTCTACCCGTTTACCGACAGCCCCGAAGTCTTCTTCTTGAATACGGAAAAGCATGTGTACCACAACCCGTTCGTCAGGTCGATCGGTTACCCACAAGAAGTCTTGGAAGACGCTGTGGCCGGCCAGTTGGTCTGGCATCCTAACGTACCCGCTCCCGACGGGACCCTGGGTTCCTATCGGTTCGAGTGGGGCTCGTTCGCGGCCCGTTCATTCGAAGGGACCGAGCGTGTGTACATGATGCTGGCCGCAGCGATGCCGGTCCTGGAGGACAACCTGTACTTCTACCCGGAGACGACTCCCTTCTTCTCAAGCTACTGGGATGAGCGGGAGAAATTTGACGCCTCCAGGATTCACATCCTGCTGGAACACCAGGTGCTGGCGGACGTGGATTACATCGCCCTCAACCAGGCGGAAGCATACGGCCTGCTGCGGCTGATGGAGGAAGACGACCGCCCCAACCCCTACGATGTGGCCATCTACAAGAGCTTGCCCAACGACCTGCCCCGGGTGGCCGGAACCATCACCACGGTGCCGCAAACACCGCTGTCGCACGTCAACCTGCGTGCCATTCAGAACGGCCTGCCCAACGCGTTCATCCGCGATGTGCTCAAAGATGAAGCGATCAAGCCGCTGATCGGCAATTACGTGTATTACGCCGTGACCGGCGAGGGCTACACCATCCGCGCCGCCACCAAAAAGGAAGTGGATGACCACCACGAGAGCCTTCGTCCGCAGAGCGTCCAAACCCTGCAAAGCGACTTGACGGTCACGACAATCGCCTCGTTGGATGATGTCGACTTCGACGACTGGACGTCCTACGGCGTCAAGGCGGCCAACGTGGCGGAGCTCACACAGCTCTCGCTGCCCGCCGGGACGACGCCCGTGGGCTACGCGGTGCCCTTCTACTTCTACGACCAATTCATGAAGCAGGCCACGGTCGCCGAGGAAACCATTCTGGGCAAGAAGAAAGCTCCGGATGAGGAGAAGATCACGCTGCCGGCCGGAACCACGCTCGCAACTGCGGTCACGCAGATGCTGGCCCACCCGTACTTCCAGACCGACGCCGACATCCAGGAGGAGATGCTGGATGACCTGCGAGACGCGATCAAGGACGCGACGTCGCCCAAGTTCATCACCGACGCACTGACCGCCATGCACGCCAAGTACCCGGACGGGCAATCGCTGCGCTACCGCTCGAGCACCAACAACGAGGACCTGCCCGCGTTCAACGGCGCCGGCCTGTACAGCTCGAAGACCCAGGACCCGGACGAAACGACCGCGGACGGCATCGACAAGTCCATCAAGAGCGTCTGGGCGAGCCTGTGGAACTACCGCGCCTTTCTGGAGCGCGACTTCCACCGGGTTGACCACACCACCGTGTACATGGGCGTCCTCGTGCACCCGAACTATTCAGACGAGCCGGTCAACGGCGTCGCGGTCAGCTATGACCCCATCACGTTCCAGGAGAACGCCTACTACGTCAACTCGCAGACGGGCGAGGACCTGGTCACCAATCCCGAGGCGTACTCCCAGCCCGAGCAACTGCTGCTGAGTTCCACCGGCGACGCCACCGTGTTGTCGCGCTCCAACCTGGCGCCCGCCAACCAGCTGCTGATGACCGACGCCCAGATGCGGCAACTGCGCAGCAACCTCGAGACCATCCACAACCACTTCGCGACCCTCTACGGGGTGCAGGATGGCGATAAATTCGCCATCGAGATCGAGTTCAAGATCACCGCGGCCAACCAACTGGCCATCAAGCAGGCCCGGCCGTGGATCTTCGCGCAGCCGTTGGATCTGACGCCGACGGTGACGCTGGCGCTGAACGCGTCGCAGGTCACCGAGGGCGCCGGGCTGGAGCTCACTGTCACGCGCGATGGCGGCGTCCTGTCGACGCCCCTGCACGTCGGCCTGACCTGGAGCGAAACCCGCGCGATGCTGGCCAGCGCCAAGCCTGCCTCGGTGACACTACCGGTCAATCAGACGGCTCTTACCATAAAGGCGCCACTTGACGACGACCGGGAAGACGAGCATGACAGCGTCGTGACGGTGAGCATTAATACCGATAGCAAATACGTCATCGGGACCCCCGGCTCGGCATCCGCTACTGTAACCGATGATGACCTGCCTCGAATCGCCGTGCGCGCTGACGCCGGAACGGTGACCGAGGGAGCGACAGCAGACTTCACGTTCACTCGCTCAGGCAGCGTATTGGAGCAGCCGCTGACCGTGGACATTACGGTCACCGAGAACGGGAATCGCCTCACTGGCACGCCGCCGACGGAGGTAATCTTCGCCGCCAATAGCGCGACGACTAGCGTGTCGCTTCCGACCGCAGACGATTCGGATATCACAGCCACCAGTGTAGTCACCGTGCAAATCAGTGCCGGCAGCGCGTACGGCATATCCGATTCCGGCAAGGCGTGGGTGAGGGTTGAGGACGATGAAATGCCGGGCCCCACATTGCTTTTTGCCACTGACCATGCGGTCAGTGAAGGGGAAGCCTATGTTGTCCCATTGAACACCCGTCGGGGTAACAGCTTATCCATGGCCGGGCCCGACACCGGCGCATTCATCCTGTACGAAGATAGCGGTCTCCTAGTGTTGAATGAGCATGATTACGACCCGCCGGGTGACGCCAATCAGGATGGCGTCTATGAGATTGATTTCACGGCGGAGCACAGCGACGGCCACCGCCACGGCTCAACGACAGTGCGCCTGCGCTTTACCGTCACCAATGCCGAGCTGATCGCGCTGGCGGAACAGCAATGGGATCAAACTACCCAGAACCAGCGCGCAACGCTCTTGCCGAACGAGACAACATCCCGCCTGCGGCCCGCATTCGCTAACCTGCAGACCGACGTGCAAGCGATGGCACTGCGGCTCGCCCGTCAGCAGCAGCTACCTTCGCCAGACTACACTATCAGCGTCTCGGCGAACGGCGATATCGTCGAGGGCGGCGATGCATCATTCACGGTGACTGCCAGCCCAGCGCCGACAGCCAACCTGGACGTCACCGTAGACGTGTCGCAAGACGGCGACTTTGCAGCCTCAACCGGCTCGCGCAGAGTGACCATTCCGACGAGTGGCAGCGCCACACTTAGGGTCGCCACCACTAACGATACCAAGCACGAGGCCGACGGGTCGGTAACTGCGACCGTCGGCCATGGCAGCGGCTACTTGGTGTCGTGGGCGGCAGGGTCGGCAACAGTGGCGGTTTCCGACGACGACATTCCGTCGGCCACGCCGGAGATAAGCATCGCCGCTGGCGCTGGCATTACCGAAGGCGGCAACGCGGCCTTCACCCTCGCCGCGAACCCGGAGCCCACGTCGGCGCTGGCCGTCAGCGTGAGCGTGTCCCAGACCGGCGACTTCGGGGTGGCTACCGGCTCGCAGACGGTAAGCATCCCGACCACCGGCAGTTACACGCTGACCGTTGCTACCGTCAACGATGGCGTGGACGAGGCCGACGGTTCGGTAACCGCCACGGTAAACGCCAGCCAGGGCTACACCGTGTCCAGCACGGCCGGTTCGTCCACGGTCGCCATCCTGGACGACGACGTGCCGGAGATCAGCATCACTGGAGGATACGGCATCAACGAGGGCGGCAACGCCAGCTTCACCCTGACCGCCAACCCCACGCCTCACGCTCCGTTGTCTGTTAGCGTGGCGGTAACGCAGACGGGCGACTACGGCGCGTCCATCGGCTCGCAGACGGTTACCATCCCGACCACCGGCAGCGCCACCCTTACCGTCGCCACCAGCGACGACTCGGTTGACGAAGCGGACGGGTCCGTCACCGCCACGGTGAGTAGCGGCACAGGTTACACCGTGTCCAGCACGGCAAGCGCCGCCACAGTTGCAGTCGAGGACGATGACGCCGCGCCGCCGGCCACGCCGGAGATCAGCATCACTGGAGGATCCGGCATCACCGAGGGTGGCAATGCCACCTTCACCGTGACCGCCAATCCGGCGCCTAATGCTCCGCTGGACGTCAGCGTGAGCGTGTCGCAGAGCGGCGACTTCGGGGTTTCCACCGGCTCGCAGACGGTGAGCATCCCGACGAGCGGCAGTTACACGCTGACCATCGCCACCGTGAACGACGGCTTGGACGAAGCCGACGGTTCGGTAACGGCCACAGTGAACGGCGGCACGGGCTACACCGTGTCCACCACGGCAGGTTCGGCTACGGTCGCCGTCGCTGACGACGATGCCGCGCCGCAGACCTGCACGCCGAACCTGCCCTCGGACGCGATAACGGTGTCGGAGGTCAAGACCTGGCGGGACGAGTACAGCCACGACGAGCACGTGTCGCGCTGGAACCGGGTGCTGGCCGCCCTGGGCGAGGACACCGGCGAGGCGGCGATGACGGCAGACGACGCCCGAACCATCAAGCAGCAGTTCGACAACGCCCGCTGGGACCGCACGGTCCGCACGCTGGACGCGCTGGAGCAGTGCGCCGATTCCACCGATACAACCCAGACGGTTACTCCGGAAATCAGCATCGCCGCAGGAAGTGGCATCACCGAGGGCGGCGACGCCAGCTTCACCGTGACCGCCAATCCAGCGCCGGCATCCGACCTGGACGTAACCGTGGCGGTAACGCAGAGCGGCGACTACGGGGTTTCCACCGGCTCGCAGACGGTGACCATCCCGACTGGAGGCAGTTACACGCTGACCGTCGCGACCACCGATGACAGCGTGGACGAGGCCGACGGGTCGGTAACGGCCACGGTAAACGCCAGCCAGGGCTACACCGTGTCCAGCACGGCAGGTTCGGCTACGGTCGCCGTCGCTGACGACGATGCCGCGCCGCAGACCTGCACGCCGAACCTGCCATCCGACGCCATAACGGTGTCGGAGGTGGAGACCTGGCGGGGCGAGTACAGCCAGGACTCGCACGTGTCGCGCTGGAACCGGGTGCTTGCCGCGCTGGGAGAGGATACCGGCGAAGAGCCGATAACCGCAGACCAGGCCCGGGAGATCAAGAGCCGTATCGACAACACCCGCTGGGACCGGACGGTCCGCACGCTGGAGGCTATGGAGCAGTGCGCTGATTCCACCGATACAACCCAGACGGCCACGCCGGAAATCAGCATCGCCGCAGGAAGTGGCATCACTGAGGGCGGCAACGCCAGCTTCACCTTCACCGCCAATCCCGCGCCGGCATCCGACCTGGACGTCACCGTGTCGGTATCGCAGACGGGCGACTACGGCGCGTCCACCGGGTCGCAGACGGTGAGCATCCCGACCAGCGGCAGTTACACGCTGACCGTCGCCACCGTGAACGACAACGTGGACGAGGCTGACGGATCGGTAACGGCCACGGTCAGTACCGGCGCGGGCTACACCGTGTCGGCAACGGCGGGATCGGCCACTGTAGCGGTGGCAGACGATGACGCCGCGCCGCCAGCCACGCCGGAAATCAGCATTATCGGAGGTTCCGGGGTAACCGAGGGTGGCAATGCCACCTTCACCGTAACCGCCAATCCGGCGCCCACAGCCGCGTTGTCCGTGAGCGTGAGCGTGTCGCAGAGCGGCGACTATGGCGTGAACACCGGATCGCGTACGGTAACGATACCGACCACGGGCAGTTACACGCTGACCGTTGCAACCGTGAACGATGGCGTGGACGAGGCAGACGGCTCGGTAACGGCCACGGTCAACTCCGGTACCGGCTACGACGTGTCAGGGACGGCGGGTTCGGCCACGGTCGCCGTCTCGGACGACGACGTGCCGGAGATCATCATTACCGCCGGTACGGGCATCACCGAGGGCGGCAATGCCACCTTCGCCCTCACCGCCAACCCGGTGCCCCACGCGGCCCTGTCGGTCAGCGTGTCGGTGAGCCAGAGCGGGGACTTCGGGGTAACGCCGGGTTCGCAGACGGTGACGATACCGACCACCGGCAGCGCCACCCTGGCCGTCGCCACGACCAACGACGCGCTGGACGAAGCCGACGGGTCCGTTACTGTGACCGTGGATACCGGCCAGGGCTACACCGTGTCGGCCATTGCGGGGACGGCAACCGTTGCGGTAGCGGACGACGACGACCCGCCGCCGCCGGACGCCACGCCGTCCCTCTCGGTGTCCGACGGTTCGGCGCGGGAGGACGCGGGGGTGATGGAGTTCACCGTTTCACTGAGCGCCGCCAGCGATAAGAAGGTTCAGGTGATGGCCGCTACCACCTCCTTCCGGTACAAGACGGCGACTATTGGCGATGACTTCGAGCGGACCTGGGTCATGCTCACCTTCGCGCCCGGCGAGACCAGCAAGACGGTCCAGGTGGTGATCTTGGATGACGACCTCAGCGAGGGGGACGAGTCCTTCGGGATGTTCCTGGCCTATTCTCCCAGCGACACCCCCATCACGCGCGAGCATGGCGAGGGCGTCATCGTGGACGATGACTAGCCGACACGCTCCGGGACGGCGCTGTATGTGTTTGGCATTCCTTGAGTAGGTGATCTCGCCTTGCTGGTGCAAACGACAAATCGGAGATGGGCGTAGATGAGTATTCGGCGGCCAACCTCCCGGCTCCGGGTCGATATTCCGGGCCTGAGCCCACTGACCCCCGCTGCGCTGGCCTTGGCGATCCTGCTGGGCATCACTGCCTTGGCCTCCGGTACAGTCAATGCCCAGACCAACAACGAGCTTATCACCGTGGATCCGTCCCCCACTGCGACGGTGATGGAAGACGACGGCGCCGAGCTGACCCTGAACCTCTCCTATCAAGGCAGTGGGGCTTTCATAGCTGTAAGTACGATTGATGGCACTGCCGAGAACGGCTCCGATTACGCGAATGCCTCCCTCAGTCATACTAACCCTAATGGCTGGCTTGATATGACTTCCTCTGGGGCCTCGGAAACAACCATCAAGGTGTCCATCAATTGGGACTACGAAGTGGAGGGGGATGAGAACTTCCAGGTGCATCTGGAGGTCCAATACGCCGACTCAGGAGTTAATGCCCGATTTCCGGGTAACAAGTCAGAACTCACCATCGACGTCACCATCACCGAGCGTGAGAAGTACGAGGTATCCCTGGGCCCCAGCGGCGTCCTGACTGAGGGAGAGGCAGGTCACAACAACGTGAAGGTAGAGAGGTCGGGCCAAGGTACCGTTCGAGCCAGGATAGGGGTGGCAGACAGCACCGCCAGCGCGGCGGACTTCGACAAATGGGCTCCCTTCAACCTGCGTATCGATGCCTTCGACCCGTCTGCTGCTATCAAGAGGATACGCGTTGAGACCAAAGAAGACACCCTGGTGGAAGCAACCGAAACCATCATCCTCGAACTGAGCAACCCCACGGGCAACCTTACGTTACCCGACCTGGATGGCGACGGAAAACCGGACGACGCTATCTATTCTAGCTGGGTCATCCTGGACAATGAACCGGCCATATTTGCGGAGATGCCGGACGTCATGGTAAAGGAGGGCGCCGAAGCCCAGATCACCTTCACTCTGGAGCGGGAACTCCTGGCTGGGGAGTCGGTGGAGTTTTACGTCAACGTAGCGGGCCATCAGTTCGGGAGTCAACAACCGTGCGGGTTCGGAGCGGACGACTACGCCCAGCCGAATATTGACTACCAGACTTACGAGTACACCGAGTACATGCTCAGGGGAGGCGATCAGAGCTTCACCTTTACGGTACCCACCGCCGCGGACCCCCAGCACGAGGCCGACGAGTGCTTTTACATCAGGGCCTTTGCCACCTCCGGCCTGCAGTTCCGCACCCAGACCGGCCAACCCATTCAGGGAGGCAACCGGGTCCTGTTCACCAGGGTCACCATCGAGGACGATGACCCGAAGCCGCGCTTTATCTTCGGGTCGCCGGAAGTGGTGGAGCCCGACCCTGACCGTTATGGTGAGGATGATCCCACCGCCACGCTGCGCTACTCGGTCAGCCTGAGCAATCCCAGCGGTGTCGAAGTCACCGTGGACTATAAAGAGGGCAGCGGCGGCGACGCCACCGAAGGAGTGGACTACACTGCCATCAGTCCGGGTACGCTGACCTTCATGCCGGGAGAGGCGAGGCGATACGTTGACGTGGAGGTGCTAGCCGACTGGCTGGAAGAGCCCGACGAGCGGGTGTACCTCGAATTCAGCGACGCGGTCGAAGCCTGTCTCGTTCCCGGAAACGACTGCCAGCCGCAGAGCGGCTCCGTAACCGTCACTGGAACCATCCTCAACAACGACCGCAACCTCAAGATCACCCTCACGCCCGACGATGACCGGGTGCGCGAGGGCGAAGACATAAACTTCCGCGCCAGGCTCTCCCACCCCATAGATTACGAAGTGCGTATTAAATCTGAATGGGGTGGCGGTACGGCGACGGCAGACGATGACTATTTCCGTGATTTCCTTTCTATTTATCCGGAGCTAAAGATCTTTCCAGGGACGACCGAAGCCGTCCTTACAATTGCCACCCTGGACGACAATGTTTCCGGGGAAGGCGTTGAGAGCCTCACCCTGCCCAATCTACACGTACAGCTCTTCAGGAGAGATGGACGACTTCAGGAAACAGAAGATGTTTGCGAGGAGGTCTTTGGCGTACCCTGCGCCTCTACCTACGTGCCGCACGGGATTCCAACGCCCACGGCGTACATCCTCGACGGGCCGGTTCTAAACGTAACCGCTGAACGGGAAGACGTCGCCGAGGGCAACTCGGCGAAATTCACGGTGGCCCTGAGCGAGCCGGTTGCCCAGAATGTGACCTTCACCATCAAGAGCCAGGACGGCGGCGGTGAAGCGGCGGGCTCAGGCGTGGCCGTGGCGGGCGACGATTACACCGCCCTTTCTCCCGTTCAGATAACCATCCCGATTGGCCAGACCGACGGTGGAACCTACCCGGTCGCCGTCCTCCAGGACCAGGTGGACGAGCCGGACCAGGCATTCACCGTCCTGCTGGAATCGGTCACCGGCGTTCCGGTGGACGTCGGGGGCGCGGTTGTTCAGATACGCGACGACGACCCCCGTCCGGAACTGTCCATCGCCGACGCCCGGGCCAACGAGGGCGACACGCTGAGTTTCGTTCTTACCCTGTCCAAGGCGTCGGAGCGCCCCATCACCGTCAACTATGTCACGGAAGACGACACTGCCACGGGGGGACCGGACTACCAGGCGATAGAGCGATTTGAGAGCGTCACCTTTGCCCCGGGAGAGCGGTTCAAGACCATTACGGTGTACTCCCACATGGACAACGCCCCCGAGATAGACGAGACCTTCCGGGTGCAGTTGGTCGATGACCCCGGCGCCCGGTTCACGGACGCCACCGCCGTCGGCACCATCAAGGACGACGACGGCGTGGTCATCTCCATCGCCGACGCTGAGCCGGTCACCGAGACGGAGGGAGCTACGCCCAGCGCCACCTTCACCATCACCATGACCCCCCACCAAGCGGCGCCGGTGACCGTCCAGTGGGAGACCATGGACGGCCTGGGAATGGAGCATTCTGTGGCCAAGGGCGGCGGCCTGACTATCAGCGGCGAGAGGGACTACACGGCGGTGAGCTCCGGGTCCGTCACCTTCGCGCCGGGCGAAACGGTCAAACAGGTTTCCACCACCGTGCTCGACGACAAAGCGCCCGAGGTGGACGAGAACTTCCGCGCCGTCATCAGCGTGTCGGACCCCAACATCACCGTGCTCCGTTCTACCGCTTTCGCCATTATAGAAGATGACGACGCCTGGAACATCTGGCTCGACGAGAACAACGCCGCCTGGGTGGAAGAGGGCACCGGCGAGAACAAGCGCATTACGCTAAAGGTGCAGCGCACCGACGCGTCCGCGGAGGAGTCCCCACTGGAATCCCGGTACCAGACCCGTTACAGGTACATCTCCTGCTTCATCAGCGTGGTGAAGGAGGAAAGACATCCTTTCACCCGGATGACCAATCCTTACGAGTACGTCAGCACCGCGACCGTTGACCCGACGGGCTGGGACGTGAGGATACATCACAGCGACGATACCCGGTTAAAACACCCCAGGTGCCACATAAGGGGGAGCAACGCCTCCTTCAACGTCGATGGGTTTGAGAAACTCAGCTACACTCTGCCCCTGGAATTCGAGATTCGGGGCGACTCCATTGCCGAAGAGAACGAGACCTTCACCTTGCTGCTGGAGTCATCACTCTTTGGGCCCCAAGGGTGGCGTCTCGACCCGGTGTCGCGCGGCTACCAGTACGTAACCGTTACCATCGTGGACGACGACACTCCCCAAGCCTCCATCACTAGCGTGACTGTGGAGGAAGACGCTGGCAGCGCCGACGTCACCGTGAGTCTGAGCATGGCGTCCAGCCAACATCAAAAGTTGCGGGTGTCAATGGAGCCCGGCACGGCCCAGCCCTGGGAGGACTACCAGCCTCTGTTCAGTCATGACGTGACCTTCGAACCGGGTAAAATGACGAAGACGGTCAGCATACCCATCGTGAATGATGGTATTCGTGAGGAGGATGAGACCTTCACGGTAACCCTGTCGGATGAATCGGACGGCATCAACATCCACCCCGGCGGGAAGACCGCCACGGTCACCATCAGGGATGATGAATCCGATTACCTGCCCCGGCTCACCGTCCCGGACCGTGTGGTCGAAGAGGGCGACTCCGCCACCCTCATCTTCAGGATGAACCCGCCGCCGCCGAACCGGTTTTGGGTGGGCAGGATCCAGTGGAATGACGACGAGAAGCCCATGTCGCTGCCGGCGGCGACGGAAGGCGACGACTACGCCGAGATTACCGGGAACACAGCGGACGCCGTCTCCGTAGCACCGGGAGAGACTGAATTCACTACAACCGTCAGCTCAGTCGAGGATACCCTGATCGAGAGCGGCGAGTACATTGGCATATCCACCAAGTGGAACAATGCCGTCGGCAACCCCATCCGATATGCGAAGCCCAGCGCGCTCGTCGCCATCCGGGACGACGACCTCGGTTCGGTGGCAATTGATCCCATCGCCGCCGGCACGGTGGAGGAGAACAAGGAATGGATCCACGACGCGGACTTGACCGGAGCCAGCAACCCGTTGGGCGACGTTAGCTGGTCGGTGGCCGGCAACGACGCGGCCTTCTTCACCATCGACCAGGATACCGGCGTCCTCACCATGTCTCCACAGAACTACGAAGACCCGTTGGACCACAACGAGGATAACGTCTACCGCGCCACGGTTTCCGTCGTAGACGAGGACGGCAATGTTGACTCTGAGGGCGTGCAGGTAACGGTAACCGACGTCACCTACGCGACGTTCACAGTCCAGGTAAACTTCTGCTGCCACGCTGATACCAGCAAGCAGGTGTATGGGGCCGAGGAAGGAGACGGCTCCAGGTCTCGGTCTACCCGCGCTTCACCTCAAAGACTCCTGTGTCGCTCAAGTGGGCCACGGCGGAGGATACCGCAGGAAGCAACCCGGCCTCTGCCACCGACTACACCTCGTCCACGGCTCCCGCGAAGCTCAGTTGGCCCGCTGGCGACGCCGGAACAGCGGGAACTACCCAGACCTTCACCATCGCCACCACGGAAGACGCCCTGTACGAGGCCGACGAAACCTTCCTACTCAGCTTCACCGAAGGCATGGCCGGAGACACCGACGACGTGAATTTCGCTTTCGCGAGCGCGCCCGACGGCTCGGTCCGCCGGGATGGAAACGAAGCGGACGCGACACTGACCATCGGGAATGACGACGTTATGCCTCCCAATACTCTAATGTTGAGCGTCAGTCCGGCCTCGGTGGGTGAAGGCGCGGGGGGAACGACGGTCACCGTGACGGCGACGCTGGGCGGCACATCGACGTTCGCTGAGGACAAGACGGTGACCGTCACGGTGGGCAAGAACTCCGACGGGGCCGTATCAGGCACGGACTACACGGCGGTCGATCCCGTCGCTGTCACAATCTCAGCGGGTACGTTGAGCGGGCGGAAGACGTTCACGCTGACGCCGACGCAGGACACCCTGGACGAGGCCAACGAGGCGATCACCCTCTCCGGCGCAGCTCCCGGCCTGACCGTCACCGACGCCACCTTGAGCATCACCGACGACGATGGGACACCGTCCCTCACCATCGGGAACGCTTCGGTCTCCGAGGGCGGGAAGGCGGAGTTCACGGTGACGCTGTCCGCCGTCTCGGGGCGGGATGTGACGGTGCAGTGGACGACGAGCGATGACGGAACTCGGGGGGCCAAGCAGGCGACGGCGGATACGGACTACACGGCGGTGACGACGGCGCGGACGGCGACCATCGCCGCCGGGTCCACCACCGCCACCATCGAGGTGCAAACCACCGAGGACACGGTGGTCGAGGGCGACGAGACCTTCGCCGTCGCCCTGGCCTCGCCCGCCAACGCGACGCTGGGTTCACCGTCCACCGGGACGGGGACCATCACCGACGACGACACCGCGGCCACCACCGCCGCGCTGAGTGTCAGCCCATCGAGCGTCGGTGAAGGCGCGGGGGGAACGACGGTCACCGTGACGGCGACGCTGGGCGGCACATCGACGTTCGCTGAGGACAAGACGGTGACCGTCACGGTGGGCAAGAACTCCGACGGGGCCGTATCAGGCACGGACTACACGGCGGTCGATCCCGTCGCTGTCACAATCTCAGCGGGTACGTTGAGCGGGCGGAAGACGTTCACGCTGACGCCGACGCAGGACACCCTGGACGAGGCCAACGAGGCGATCACCCTCTCCGGCGCAGCTCCCGGCCTGACCGTCACCGACGCCACCTTGAGCATCACCGACGACGATGGGACACCGTCCCTCACCATCGGGAACGCTTCGGTCTCCGAGGGCGGGAAGGCGGAGTTCACGGTGACGCTGTCCGCCGTCTCGGGGCGGGATGTGACGGTGCAGTGGACGACGAGCGATGACGGAACTCGGGGGGCCAAGCAGGCGACGGCGGATACGGACTACACGGCGGTGACGACGGCGCGGACGGCGACCATCGCCGCCGGGTCCACCACCGCCACCATCGAGGTGCAAACCACCGAGGACACGGTGGTCGAGGGCGACGAGACCTTCGCCGTCGCCCTGGCCTCGCCCGCCAACGCGACGCTGGGTTCACCGTCCACCGGGACGGGGACCATCACCGACGACGACACCGCGGCCACCACCGCCGCGCTGAGTGTCAGCCCATCGAGCGTCGGTGAAGGCGCGGGGGGAACGACGGTCACCGTGACGGCGACGCTGGGCGGCACATCGACGTTCGCTGAGGACAAGACGGTGACCGTCACGGTGGGCAAGAACTCCGACGGGGCCGTATCAGGCACGGACTACACGGCGGTCGATCCCGTCGCTGTCACAATCTCAGCGGGTACGTTGAGCGGGCGGAAGACGTTCACGCTGACGCCGACGCAGGACACCCTGGACGAGGCCAACGAGGCGATCACCCTCTCCGGCGCAGCTCCCGGCCTGACCGTCACCGACGCCACCTTGAGCATCACCGACGACGATGGGACACCGTCCCTCACCATCGGGAACGCTTCGGTCTCCGAGGGCGGGAAGGCGGAGTTCACGGTGACGCTGTCCGCCGTCTCGGGGCGGGATGTGACGGTGCAGTGGACGACGAGCGATGACGGAACTCGGGGGGCCAAGCAGGCGACGGCGGATACGGACTACACGGCGGTGACGACGGCGCGGACGGCGACCATCGCCGCCGGGTCCACCACCGCCACCATCGAGGTGCAAACCACCGAGGACACGGTGGTCGAGGGCGACGAGACCTTCGCCGTCGCCCTGGCCTCGCCCGCCAACGCGACGCTGGGTTCACCGTCCACCGGGACGGGGACCATCACCGACGACGACACCGCGGCCACCACCGCCGCGCTGAGTGTCAGCCCATCGAGCGTCGGTGAAGGCGCGGGGGGAACGACGGTCACCGTGACGGCGACGCTGGGCGGCACATCGACGTTCGCTGAGGACAAGACGGTGACCGTCACGGTGGGCAAGAACTCCGACGGGGCCGTATCAGGCACGGACTACACGGCGGTCGATCCCGTCGCTGTCACAATCTCAGCGGGTACGTTGAGCGGGCGGAAGACGTTCACGCTGACGCCGACGCAGGACACCCTGGACGAGGCCAACGAGGCGATCACCCTCTCCGGCGCAGCTCCCGGCCTGACCGTCACCGACGCCACCTTGAGCATCACCGACGACGATGGGACACCTACGACGGCCGCGTTGAGCGTTAGCCCATCGAGTGTCGGCGAAGGCGCGGGCGCGACCACCGTCACCGTCACGGCCACTCTCGGCGGCCCCGCGACGTTCACGGCTAACAAGACGGTTATTGTTAGCGTGGGGAAGAGCGGCGACGACGCCGTCTCCGGTACGGACTACACGGCGGTGGGGAACTTCGATATCACCATCAGCGCGGGGGCTCGCAGCGGCAATAGGACGTTCACTCTCACGCCTACGCAGGACACCTTGGACGAGACGAACGAGGCGCTGACGGTGCACGCCACGTCGCCGGGCCTCACCGTAAGCGACGCCAGCGTTACCATCACCGACGACGACACGACGCCAACGGTGAGGATAGGCGACACCAGCGTGGCGGAGGGCGGCAAGGCGGAGTTCGCCATCACGCTTTCAGCTGTCTCAGGACAGGATGTCACTGTCAAGTGGACAACAGGTGAGGACGGCTCTCAAGGAGCCAACCAAGCGACGGCGGGGACGGACTATACGGCGGTCGCTACGGCGCGGACGGCGACCATCGCCGCCGGGTCCACCAGCGCCACCATCGAGGTGCATACCAACGATGACCTCCTAGCCGAGGGCGACGAGACCTTCATAGTCACCCTGGCATCGCCCACCAACGCTACGCTGGGTTCACTTTCCTCCGGAAAGGGTACTATCACCGACGATGATGCGGTGCCGACGACGGCAACGCTGAGCGTCAGCCCAACGAAAGTCGGCGAGGGCGAGGGCTCCACCACTATCACCGTCTCAGCGGGTTTGGACGGCATTACGACGTTCGCTGAGGACAAGACGGTGACCGTCACAGTGGGCAAGAACGGCGACGCGGCGGTGTCGGGCACGGACTACGCGGCGGTGGCGAACTTCGACATCACCATCGACGCGGGATGGTCGGGTGGGCAGACGACTTTTACCTTCACTCCTACGCAGGACGCCTTGGACGAGGGGAACGAGACGCTCACTCTCTCCGGCGCCGCCACCGGCCTCACTCTCTCCGACGCTACTTTGGCCATCACCGACGACGATTCGGATAGGAATCCACTCGACGGCCGGACGGTGATTAGCATTAACTACCCGAAGACGCATGAGAAGGACACAACTACTGCGGATTTGGTGTTCACTGTAACGCTGGACCTTTCCAGCAGCCAAGAGATAACAGTGGACTATGCTGACGCTGCGACGGGAACGGCAACCTCGGGGACGGACTATACGGCTATCACGGCGGGGACGCTAACTTTCGCGCCAGGGGAGAAGTCGAAGACGGTAACCGTCACGGTGACGGGTGACGCAGATGTAGAGGGCGATGAGACAGTGGTATTGCGGCTGTCGTCGCCAACCAACGCAACGTTGTCTGGCGACGGTTCAACGCTGGACGGAACGGGGACCATCTGGGAGAACGATGGCGCCTACGCCAACCGGCCGCGGGTCTCCATTATTTCGGACTACGCAGGGCTTCAGGGAGGAATGCTGTGGTTTGCAATTAGGTTCTCGAAGTCGCTCAGCGAGGAGGTGCATATTCCGATTGACGTGGAATACATTACCGCCGACGATGATGAAAAGTGCGGACACGGTGGTGTAATTGACGAATATTGCACCTCCGACACGCTGGAGGAGATAGTTCCCCATTGGACTCTCCTAAGCCCATACTCGGAAAACGGCGACCCGAGCCCTCGCGAAATGTATGCGAACGAGCCAGTGGGCAGCAGTTACATCATAAATCCCGCTAGGCCCTATTACCAGACCATGCCGGCCGGCTTAACCTATATACCGAACAACTTCTACATACGGCAAGATGGCGACGGCGATAACGAGCGTTTCCGCATCGTTTTCGATACCGATCATCCGCATTGGCCCGCGGACCTGCCGCCAGCGGAGTATTCCGGCTATGCGGAAGGACTGGTTATGGACAAGGTAAACTTCCCGATGGCCGGTTGCTGGTGGGAACAGCTTTCGGCCGATGAGCGCGAGCGAATGCTCATCGGCGGATTCCCGGTCACAGGCATCCGCGACGGAACCCTAGCCGAAGCCATCATGTCATCCTATGGTCGTCACATCATGGAGGGTTTGGAGATTCCGTTCAAGTGTAGGGCGGGCGCATTGGCTGGTGAGCTGGTAAACGCGGAGGGCGAAGACGAGCTGAGAGACGCGGGACTGCGGGTCCTAGACCTAACCTCGGTAGACACATGGTGGGACTCGATGGACTGCCGGCTGCGCAGGGTGGCCGTCGGGGACGGCGTTACCGACGACCCAACGAATCCCTGGTGTCAGGGCACGTTTGCGGAACTGGGACAAGCCGAGAAGGACAGGGTCGAGGCCATCTTCGAAGCGCTCACGTCAATAGACTGCGTTATACATCAGACGCCGGAAATCAGCATCACCGCCGGCGCTAGCATTACCGAGGGCGAGAACGCCGTCTTCACCGTGACAGCTGACCCAGCTCCCTCAGCCGACTTGGACGTAACCGTTACGGTGTCGCAGACCGGCGACTTCGGCGTAACACCCGGCTCACATACGGTCACTATACCGACGAGTGGCAGCGTCACGCTGACCGTCGCTACCAGCGACGACAACGTTGACGAGGCCGACGGCTTCGCTGCCGCCACGGTGAGCGAGGGCGAGGGCTACACTGTGTCCGACGCGGCGGGTTCGGCCACGGTAGTCGTGACGGACGACGATGGAGCGCCGACTAAAGTCTGCACGCCGAATCTTCCTTCCGACGCCATAACTGTGGCGGAGGTGAAAGGCTGGCGTGACGAGTTCAGCCATTCCGAGCATGTATCGCGCTGGAACCGAGTGCTTGCCGCCCTGGGCGAAGACTCCGGCGAGACAGCGATGACGGCCGCGCAAGCAGAGGCCATCAAGCAGCAGTTCGACAACTCCCGCTGGGACCGCACCCTCCGTACGCTGGAAGCGCTGGAGGATTGCTCCGATCCCCCCGACACCACGCCGGAAGTGAGCATTACCGCCGACGCTAGCATTACCGAGGGCGAGAACTCCGTCTTCACCGTGACCGCCAGCCCGACGCCCCACGCTCCGCTGGCCGTCACCATTGCGTTGAGCCAGAGCGGCGACTTCGGGGTTTCACCTGGATCTCAGACAGTGACCATCCCGACCAGCGGCAGTGCCACACTGACCGTCGCTACTGTGAATGACAGCGTGGACGAAGCCGACGGTTCCGTTACCGCCACCGTGAATTCGGGTACTGGCTATACCGTGTCCACTACGGCAGGCTCGGCTACAATCGCAGTCGAGGACGATGACGATACGTCGCCACCACCGCCGACCACGCCTGAAGTGAGCATCACCGCCGGAGACGACATCACCGAGGGCGAGAACTCCGTCTTCACCGTGACCGCCAGCCCGACGCCCCACGCTCCGCTGGCCGTCACCATTGCGTTGAGCCAGAGCGGCGACTTCGGGGTTTCACCTGGATCTCAGACAGTGACCATCCCGACCAGCGGCAGTGCCACACTGACCGTCGCTACTGTGAATGACAGCGTGGACGAAGCCGACGGTTCCGTTACCGCCACCGTGAATTCGGGTACTGGCTATACCGTGTCCACTACGGCAGGCTCGGCTACAATCGCAGTCGAGGACGATGACGATACGTCGCCACCACCGCCGACCACGCCTGAAGTGAGCATCACCGCCGGAGACGACATCACCGAGGGCGGCAACGCAGTCTTCACCGTGACCGCCAACCCAGCGCCCAACGCTGCGCTGTCGGTCACTATTGCGGTAAGCCAGATTGGCGACTTCGGCGTCACCACCGGCTCGCGGACAGTGACCATCCCGACCAGCGGCAGTGCCACACTGACCGTCGCTACTGTGAATGACAGCGTGGACGAAGCCGACGGTTCCGTTACCGCCACGGTGAGTACGGGCACGGACTACACCGTGTCCAGCACGGCAGGCTCGGCCACGGTAGCCGTGTCCGACGATGACACCGCGCCACCGGCCACGCCGTGTGTGAGCATCTCCGCCGGCGATGACATCACCGAGGGCGGCAACGCAGTCTTCACCGTGACCGCCAACCCAGCGCCCAACGCTGCGCTGTCGGTCACTATTGCGGTAAGCCAGATTGGCGACTTCGGCGTCACCACCGGCTCGCGGACAGTGACCATCCCGACCAGCGGCAGCGCCACGCTGACGATTGCTACGACGAATGACAACGTGGATGAAACGCACGGCTCGATTACCGCCACTTTGCACAACGGACAGGGCTACACCACAAAATTGGGGGCCGGGTGGGCAAGAGTGTCGGTGTCGGACGACGATGAATCGCCACGATCTAACATCACCATCTCCATCGCGGATGCTTCCGGGCCGGAGAGCAATGATATCGAATTCACAGTGACACTGTCGGAAGCGGCGCCCCACGAGATCCGGGTGTGGTGGGAGTCGGTCATTGATTACAGCCGGAATCACGCCGCCGTCTGTAATAGCGATTTCTTTTGCATGGATGGCTGGCTGGTCTTTGCCCCGGGCGAAACCAGCCAGACGGGAGTTGTGTGGCTGCACAATGACACCCGCCAGGAATCCAACAAGGAGTTCCTGGTGCAGCTGTCCAAGCCGGAAGGGGCGGTCATCGCCGACGGCGAGGCTGTCATGACCATCATCGACGACGACTAGGGTTTCTTCAGGGACGCACCGGCCCAGATGGACCAGATATAATGATGGAGACGCATCGATCGATGCGTCTCCATTTTGTGAATTACGAGGCAAGGGCGCCCTAGTAGGTGACGAGGGTATCGTCCGCGAGGCAAAATCAACCAGGCCATCCTGCATCAGAGTAGCACCTCCCACCGGAAAGTTCGCAATTCAGTCTTGGCAGGCCCACCAACTCATAGCTAAGACTAGAGGGGACTCGAATCCTCACGCTGCGTGGGACGGAGGTGGAACCGTAATGCAGACGATGATCGGGAACCTCGTTTTCGCTCTGACAGTGGCAGTTGCGCTGGTGCTCGTGTCCGCAGCGTGCAGCAACGACGGCAGAACCTGGGGTGATTCGCGCTACACAGCCGAGATGCGGAACGCGGAGGGCGACGCCAAAGGCACCTTAGTCATGCAGCAAGGCTCAGGGGGATTCTTGGTGACCGTCATGGTGGAAGGCATCGAACCCGGCCCGCACGGCATCCACATCCACTCAGTCGGGACGTGCATGCCCGATTTTGGGGCGTCAGGCAGACACATCAACGTGGACAATCGCCAGCACGGGCTGCTCAACCCCGACGGCCCGGACAACGGCGACCTGCCCAATATCTACGCCGCCGCCGATGGTACCGTGCGGGCCGAACTATTCACGACCCTGGTTGATCCAGACCTGCTGATGGACGACGACGGGTCAGCCATCGTGATCCACGAGAACCGCGATGACCATAACACCCAGCCCATCGGAGGAGCCGGGGGGCGCATCGCCTGCGGCGTGCTGAACTAGGCGCGGTGCTCGAGTCCTGCGACAGGCAGGGCCTGGGCCTGTCAGTAGCCGCCCAATTGAGAAGGCTCGGACAGCTCATTCAGGCCGTCCTAAGCCTCCCAGCCAAAGCTCCAAGATAGTGCTAGCTACCGTACACGTCGGCCCACCACGCTCCCACTTTGCCAGGAGCGACAACCCTGGCGCGGCCCGTCCTCATCGTCGAAGAGCCACACTACGACGACAGAGGCATCGACCACCAGTCCCGCTCATAGGCGGTGACCTTCGTGACGGGCGGCAAGTATCTCTTCCGTGGAGAAAGCAACGCGCCTCCATCCGGCGCGGCGCTCCCGGAAGCGCTCTACGCCCTCTCGCGTTGGGCGCGGTCCCGAGCATCGGCGGGGACCAGGTGCGCAACCGGCTTCCCGTGCCGGGTGATGGCAACCGACTCTCCGTGCTCGACCGCGCGGAGGAGTTCGGCCAAGCGCGTCTTGGCTTCGGTGGCCCGAATCTCACGCAACATGCAACTCCAACCAGTCATTTTGACCATACTCTACTGCTAGGCGCTCTACCGGGGTCAACATAACGTATGCCGTGCTCATCCGCAGACCGCTCTGCTAGGATGCCACCGTCAGCCAGATACCTACAGTGGGCACGTTCAAGAGCGGTGTGCTTACCTGAGGAGGCGAGTGATGGCGATCAATCTAGTCGTCGCCGTTACCGACTATGACTGGTACATGACGCTCAGGGAGCTTCCCGGACTGAGCGAGGCTAATTTCTGGGCGCCTTCCCCTAGGAACTTTCAGGCTTTGCGGCCAGGGGAGCTATTCTTGTTCAAGCTACATGCTCCGTACGACATGATTGTGGGGGGAGGAATCTTTGCCTATGCCAACATACTGCCGTCCTCTCTTGCGTGGGAGGCGTTCGGAGAGGCTAACGGAGCTCGTTCCTTAGGTCAGATGCGAGAACGCATCGTCAAGTATCGCAAAGCAAATCCGAACTACCAGAGCGATTTCAACATTGGCTGTCGAATCCTTACACAAACATTCTTCCTTGATGAACCCTATTGGATTCGACCGCCCAAGAGCTGGGCGAAGAATATCGTTACCTTCAAGACCTACAACACCACCGATGAAGAAGGACTCTACCTATGGCGCGCGGTCCAAGACCGCTTCGGCAGCCAACCAGCGTCCCGGTTGGCTGAGCCGCGAGTTCCCTACGGAGAGCCCTCACTGGTCACACCCCGGCTAGGCCAAGGGGCATTCCGAATCTTGGTTACCGATACATACCACCGCCGTTGCGCAGTCACACGGGAACGGACGTTACCTGCCCTGGACGCAGCCCACATCTACCCGTACCACATGGGCGGAGATCATGTGGTGAGCAACGGGCTATTGCTTCGACGCGACATCCACAGCCTGTTTGATGCCGGCTATGTGACAGTGACTCCGTCATGGAACTTTGAAGTGAGCCGGGCCATTCGGGAGGAGTTTGAGAACGGTCACGAGTATTACGCCTTGCACGGGAAACACATACAGGTACCTGACCGTCCTGATCAGCGCCCCGATTCTGCTGCACTCATCTGGCACAACGAGAACATATTCAAGGGGTGAACAGGGTCTAGGGCATGTACATTCGCCTACCCGCCGCAGACCGTCGTGATGGGGCCGGGGTCGACGACGCTCTCGACATCGAACGTTGCGGGGATGATGCCGGCGCTTTTCCAGAAGTCGACGAGCATGCGCATGCCCCCGGTGGTGGGGTCAGGGAAGTCCCGGAAGCCCGCGTGAGTGACGTCGTAGGTCTCCTCTGCGATAGCGCGAGTGGTCTCGCCGTACTTCTCGTGGACGGCGACGCCGAAGGCCCGGTCCCGCTTGTAGCGCCGCTGCCCCTCCAGGTATCCGTGCAGGAAACGCCGCACGAGTTCAGGTTCGGACTCGACGAGTGATCGCGGGGCTGCGATGCCGCCGATGGCGAAGTTCAGGTCCATCTCCGCGTAGTCGTACAGCCAGGGACAACTGGCGTGCCGTGCCTGCACCGCGGTGGGCGGCGAGAGCGGTGTCGCTGCGACCTCGCCGTCGAGCACGGCCTGCAGGCGGGACTGGCTGCCGCCCACGGCGCGGAGTTCGCTGGGCCGGCCGAGGACGCGGTCGATGGTGAGCTGGCCGAGGAAATCGGTGAGGTCGCCGGGGTGGCTCATGCCGAGGGGCCGGCCCCGCAGGGCGTCAAGCGTCATGCCGGGAGCGCCGACGAGGAACTGCTGGTTGACGCCGCCCGCGAGGAAGACGAGGTCCGCCCGGCCTTCCGCCGCCGCAAGGACCAGCGCGGGAGCGGCGAGGTTGCCGAAGACGATGGCGCCCGACGCCAGCCCGGCCACGACCGCGTGTGCGTCGCCCATCTTGGCGAGGGTGACGTCGAAGCCCTGCTCCAGCATCGCGCCGGACTCGAGCGCGGCAGCCAGGGGCGTGACGCCCTGACCTTCGCTGGCGTACCCACAGAGGAGCGGTGAGGCTGACATGCTGGTGAAGATAGTCCGGCAGACCATGCAACGCAATGAGGCCCGCCCGGAGATGCGGGGGGCGTAAAATCGGAGGTTGGATGGATACGTCGGTGGAAGCACCCGGTTGAGACGCAGGCAGGCAAAGATACGGCGGCTATCGCGCGAGTTGCCCAAGAAGAGGGGGGCGTGGCGCGGCGCGGCCATGGCCAGGGCGGTGCGTATCCTGCTCCAAGCGGGAGGTATCGACCTCGCGGGCTCGCTCGCCTATTTCACGATCCTGTCGCTCCTCCCGGCGGTGGCGCTGGCCATCATGGCGATAGCGGTCTTCGGCGAGCCCGAGGTGATCGAGGAGACGTTGACGGCGACGCTCCTGTACTACTTCCCCACGTCGCAGGGACTGATACAGGACGCCGTCGACAACCTGCTTCGTGGTTCGCTGGCCATCGGGCTGGTGGCGTTCGTCAGCATCGTCATGGGGGCCAACGGGCTGTTCATGGCTGCGACCCGGTCGGTGAACAGGGTGTTCGGCGTTGAGACACAGAAAGTGCTCCGCATAACCGTTCTGCAAGTGACGTTGACGACGACCATCGTGCTCCTGTTCCTGCTGTCGGTGGGACTCACGGCTTCGCTGCAGTTGGCGGTGCGGTTCAGCGAGGGTATAGCTGAGTCGGCGGGAGAGGTATCCGTGGCCGTTATCTTCGCGCTGGGCGCCGCCTCGGCGCTGCTGCCCGCGTTCCTGACGATGGCGCTCTTCGCGTTGGTGTACTACCTCATGCCGAACGTGCGCCTGGAGTGGCGGGACGCCGTGTTCGGAGCGGTGACAGCGATCGTGCTGTTCGAGGCGGGCAAGCACCTGTTCTTCTGGTTCACCGCGCTGGCCGGGCAGCGGAGCGCGGTGTACGGGCCTATCGCCTCGTTCGTCCTGCTCCTGATGTGGGGATACGTCGCCGGGATGATCTTCCTGTACGGCGCGGCACTGACCAGGGCCGCAGGCGAACTCCGGCCACAAGAGACTACCGGGCGGCTACGCTAGCCGGGGCTCCAGTCCTGTTGCGCTACGCGCACCCCGCACGTAGTAAAGTTGCGTTTGCACTCAACGTTGTTCCGCATGGAGGCGGTCCTGGCCACGGCAACGCAGAGTCCCCGGTACGAGGCGCACGAGAACCCGCCCTGGCGGACCTCGTTCGGTTACGGCCTGCAGTTCAGCATGATCGCATCCGCCACGTTGCTGGTGACGCCGGTCATCGTGGCGAATGCGTCGGACAGAGGCGAGCCGTACGTGACGTGGATGGTCTTCGCCTCGCTGCTGGCGGTCGGGCTCTCCACACTGGTGCAGGTGCGCCGCCTGGGCCCATTGGGCGCCGGCGCGGTGATGCCGTTCTTCACGGCGGCCTTCGCCATCCCCTTCTGCATCACGGCGGTGGTGGACGGTGGCCCCGCAACGCTGACGACGCTGGTGCTCGCCTCGGCGGCGTTCCAGTTCATCGTCGCCCGGTGGTTGTTCATCCTGCGGCGGCTCGTGACGCCCGTCGTGAGCGGCACGGTGATGATGATCCTCTCCATCACGCTGGCGTCGGTCGTATTCGGGCTCCTCGACGACGCGTCGATAGAGGAGCCGGTGGCCGCGCCGCTGACAGCATTGGCGACGCTGACGGTCGTCACTGCGCTCACGATGCGGGGCAGCGTGCGGTTGCGCCTGTGGGCGCCGATGATCGGCATCGTGGCGGGCTGTGTGGTCGCCGCGGCGTTCGGCATCTACGACGTCAGCCGGATCACGCAGTCCGCCTGGGTGGGGCTTCCCTCCGAGGCGCCGGGGCTGGCGCTGGACCTCGGAGTCGATTTCTGGACGCTGCTGCCGGCGTTCCTGTTCCTGGGCGTCATCATCGCGATCCAGGTGAACGGGCAGGCGATAACGCACCAGCGCGTCTCCCAGCGCGAGGTGAAGGCGGTCGATTTCCGGCACGTGCAGGGTGCGTTGACGGGCGCAGGCGTCAGCAATGCGCTGGCAGGCGTGACCGGAGCAGTGCCCAACGCGGTGAACCCAGCCATCGTCTCCTTCATCCAGGTCACCGGCGTCGCTTCCCGCAGGATGGGCTACTCCATCGGCGCTATCTTCATCCTCGTGGCGTTCCTCCCGAAGCTGTCCGGGCTGTTGAGCAGCCTGCCAGGGCCCGTGATGGCCGGCTACCTCATCCTCGTCACCGGCATGCTGTTCGTGGACGGCGCGCGGACGGTGATCCAGTCCGAGCAGAATACGCAGAAACTCATCGTCGCGGGCATCTCCTTCTGGATAGGCGCGTCGTTCCAGTTCGACCTGTTCACGCTCCCGCAACTCGGTCCGGTGTTCGGGGCTCTGGTGAAGAGCGCCATCACCACCGGAGGAGTCGCCGCCATCGTGATGATCCTGTTCCTGGAGTTCACCAAGAAACGGCGGATGCGATTCGAGTCGAAGCTCGACGCCGAGGTGCTGCCGGACCTCTTCGCGTTCACGGAGCAGTTCGCCGAGAGCAGGGGATGGGACCAACCGATGAAGGAGCGGCTGAGCGCCGTTGCGGAGGAGACGTTGTTGACGCTCGCCCCGCTCGATCTGTCGCTCGACCTCGAGGCAGACGACGACGAACAGGAGACGCGGCGGCTGGTCGTGCTGGCGTCCAGCGAGGGGCCGATCGCGGACCTGGAGTTCATCGGCGGGGGAGACGAGGAGAACCTGGAAGACCGCATCCGGCAGCTGCAGCAGCACGACGAAGAAACGGTGACGGAGAACGAGATATCGCTGCGCCTGTTGCGGCGCTACGCCTCGTCCGTGCGGCACCAGCAGTTCCACGGCACCGACATCATCACGGTGCGGGTCGGCCCTCCGGGGGCACGGTAGGCGCTGCGCTTCCTCCTGCCCTCGATTCCCCGCACACGTAACCCCTAATACACTGTAGCTAACGAGACCTCAGGAGGCTTCGCGATGAGCACCTCATCCGCCCAGAAAGTACTCTGCGTTCTCTACGACGACCCGGTGACCGGCTTCCCTCCCGCCTATGCTCGCGAAGAGATACCCACGCTCGCGCAGTACCCGGACGGGCAGGCGCTACCCACTCCGATTGCCCGCGATTTCACGCCCGGCCATCTGCTGGGGTCTGTCTCGGGGGGACTGGGTCTGGAGCGGTTCCTGACCGATCGGGGGCACCGGTTCGTGGTGACCTCCGACAAGGACGGGCCGGACTCCGTATTCGAGCGGGAACTGCCGGATGCGGACATCGTCATCTCTCAGCCGTTCTGGCCCGGATACCTTACGGCCGAACGCATCGAGAAGGCGTCCCGGCTCAAGCTGGCCGTCACCGCCGGCATCGGCTCGGACCACGTCGATCTCAGCGCCGCTATCGAGAAGGGCATCACGGTGTGCGAAGTGACGTGGTGCAACAGCATCAGCGTCGCAGAGCACGCCGTGATGCAGATGCTGGCGCTCGTCAGGGACTACATCCCGCAGTACGGCTGGGTGGTCAGGGGCGGCTGGAACATCGCAGACGCGGTCTCCCGCTCGTACGACATCGAGGGGATGGACGTGGGCGTCGTGGCAGCCGGGAGGATCGGGCTCGCCGTGCTGAAACGGATGAAGCCGTTCGACGTGAACCTGCACTACACGGACAGGCACCGGCTCCCCGCCGACGTTGAACGGGAGCTCGGGCTGACGTTCCACGAGAACGTCGAGTCGCTCGTGAGGGTGTGCGACGTGGTGAGCATCCACTGTCCGCTGCACCCGGAGACCGAGCACATGTTCAACGACGCGCTCATCGGCAGGATGAAGCGCGGGTCGTACATCGTGAACACTGCCCGCGGCAAGATCTGCGACCGGGATGCAATCGTCCGCGCCCTCGAGAGCGGCCAACTGGCGGGGTACGCGGGCGACGTCTGGTTCCCGCAGCCGCCTCCCAACGACCATCCGTGGCGGACGATGCCCAACCACGCGATGACGCCCCACACCTCGGGCACCTCCCTTTCGGCGCAAGCCCGCTATGCGGCGGGCGTCCGCGAGATACTGGAGTGCTGGTTCGAGGGACGGCCGATCAGGGACGAGTACCTCATCGTGCAGGGCGGCGCGCTCGCCGGGACCGGAGCACACTCGTACAGCGAAGGCGACGCCACGGGCGGCTCCGAAGAGGCGGAACGGTTCACGGCCGGTTAGGCAGACCGCTTACGTGGTGAGCTCGTGCACGCAGCCGGTCCCGCTGGGGTAAAGTACCGCCGAGGGGACCGAAGTCATCGGAGGGAGGAGACGCCATGGAGACGTGCAAGGCGGCCGTGATCACCGGGTTCAACGACCCGACCGAGATGCGCGACGTGCAGCTGCCGGACCTCGAGCCGACGGGGATGCTGGTCGAGGTCGAGGCCGCGACGCTCTGCGGAACGGACGTGCACATCTGGCACAACGCCGCGAACCCGAAGATGCTGCCCTACATCCCCGGCCATGAGACAGCCGGACGCATCCTGGCGATCAATGGCGAACGGCACGACGTACACGGCAACGCGCTCAAGGAGGGCGACCGCATCGTCTCCGCGTACCGCTTCTGCGGGCACTGCTTCTACTGCTCCGTGTCGAACCAGCCCTCGCTCTGCGACGACAGCATCCGGTTCGGGCGCGGACGCGCCGACCAGCCGCCGTACCTGCTGGGCGGCTGCGCCGAGTACCACTACATCCCGCCCGGCACCGCCATCATCCCCATCCCGGACGAGGTGACGTCGCCGCAGGCGGCCTCCGCCGCGTGCGCGCTCCGCACGGTGATGCACGGTTTCGAGCGGCTCGGGCCGATATACCCCCACGACACCGTCGTCGTGCAGGGGTCGGGGCCGGTCGGTCTGTACGCGTCGGCGGTCGCGCGAGACCGGGGCGCAGGGCGCGTGCTCGTGATCGGCGCGCCGCGCGTGCGGCTCGACGTTGCCGAGGCGTGGGGGGCGGACGAGACGCTGGACATCGGCGACATGCCCGATGCGAAGGACCGGCACGAATGGGTGATGGAGCGCACCGGCGGACGCGGCGCGGACGTCGCCATCCAGTGCGTCTCCTTCGCGGTCATCCCCGAAGGGTTGGGCTTCCTGCGTCCCGGCGGACGCTACCTCTCCATCGGCGGGGGAGGCGGGCCGGTGTCGATCAACGGCTTCGGGCAGCAGGTGACGATCGTGAGCGTGCGCTCCGGCGAGGGGCGGCACTACCACCAAGCACTGGAGTTCCTGCGGACGCGGGGTGATTCGGTGCCGTTCGCGCGGATGCTGTCGCGCCCTTACTCGCTCGACGAGACCTCCGACGCGCTGCACGCCATGGCCGACTTCCGCGAGGTCAAGACGGTCATCCTGCCGCACGGGAACCAGGGCCGCAACTGAAACAGAGGGGGAAGCGATACATGGAACTGGGCGCGTTCTCCATCAGCCTGGCCGTCGCGGACATCGCAGCGTCCAGGCACTTCTACGAGCAGTTCGGGTTCGAGGTCGTCGGGGGCGACCCCGCCGAGGGCTGGCAGATACTCAGGAACAGTGACCACACCATCGGTCTCTTCCAGGGGATGTTCGAGAAGAACGTCCTCACGTTCAACCCGGGTTGGGACAGCCAGGCGCGTCAACTCGGCTCATTTACGGACGTGCGCGAGTTGCAGCGGCAACTGAAGGCGAGAGGCATCCAGCTGGTGAGCGAAGCGGACGAGGACGGCACGGGGCCGGCCAGCTTCGTGGCGATAGACCCGGACGGCAACCCGGTGCTGGTCGACCAGCACGTCTGACGACACAGGAGGAGCGACATGACGCTGGTGCTGAGCGACGAAGACGTTGCACGCGTACATCCGATGGCCGACTGCATCGAGGCGATGGAGACGGCCTACCGCGACCACGCCCTCAGCGGGGCAGTGAACATCCCCCGCATCCGATACATCAGCCCCACGACGGACCCCGACAAGGTGTACGGCTCCAACATCCACATCGGCACGACGCCGTCGTACGACGCCGCAGCGATACGCATCGGGGGCAGCGCGCGCAGCACGAAGCCGAACGCGCAGGGCGAACGCTCGCCCAAGTTCGAGAACCGCAACTGGGGCTTCATCGTCCTCATCGACATGCAGACGGGACGCCCGCTCGCGTTCATCCACGAGTTCTACCTGTCCGGCATACGGGTCGGCGCGACCTCGGGCGTCGCCGCGAAGTACCTCGCGCCGCCGGACGCGCAGACCGTGGGCATGTTCGGCAGCGGCAAGCTCGCGCGGACGGACCTGGAGGCGCTCGTGCAGGTGCGCCCGGTGCGCAGCGTGAAGGTCTACAGCCCCACGAAGGAGCACCGCGAGGAGTTCGCCAGCGAGATGTCGCAGCAGTTGGAGATCGACGTCACGCCTGTGGACAACCCGCGCGAGGCGATGGAGGGCACGGAGATCGTCTGCTGCGCAACGAACGCGGGCTACGTGAGCGGCAAGCCGGTCTTCGACGGCGAATGGCTGGAGCCGGGGCAGTTCGTCATCTCGCTGCAGAACAGCGACGCCAACTTCAAGAAGTCCGAGGTGGACGACACGACGTTCGCTAGGAGCGCGTTCATCTGCATCAACGACCGTGACAGCGTCTACTCGAATAACCAGATCGAGCTGCTCGCCCCCATCGAGCAGGGGCTGGTCTCGTGGGACAGGATATGCACGCTGGGCGAGGTGGTGGCCGGCACGACCGCGCTGGAAGCACAGCCCGGCGACATCGTCTACTACAAGAACAGCACCGGCATGGGGATACAGATGGCTGCGGCGGGGGCGCTCATCTACCGCAAGGCGGTCGAGGCCGGCGTCGGGCAGGAGATCCCCACGGAGTGGTTCGGCAGCGACCTCACCTCCTGGTACGACAAGGGCTTCTACCCGTCGGCGTAGGGCTGCCCCCTAATTCCCCGGCTCGCCACGACCCCACATCGGATGGCGGAACGTCGGGTTCGCGTTCGAGTGCCACGAGCGCTGCTGGGGCACCGGGGCAGCCGCGACCGGCGCTTCTTCCTCGGGACGCGAGGCCTGCTGCTGGTGGCGCACCGGACGGCCCTGTGAGAGGCCGTTCAGGTGCTCCGCGAGATCGAACAGGGCGGCGAGGTTGTTCACGGGCAGGAGGTCGTCGATGTTCGGCGCGGCGGCCTGCATCCCCACGGTGAGCGGCTCGTAGTCCTCGTTGCCCGCAAGCGGGTTCAGCCATATCAGCCGGTTGCAACTGCGCTGCAGGCGCGCCATCTCGCGCCCCAGCAACTCCGGCTCGCCGCGGTCCCAGCCGTCCGACACGATGAGGACGATGGAGCCCCAGCCGAGCGTACGCCGCGCCCAGCGGAAGTTGAACTCCTTGAGCACATCGCCGATCCGAGTGCCGCCTGACCAGTC
Source organism: Dehalococcoidia bacterium (assembly GCA_965220225.1). GTDB lineage: Bacteria > Chloroflexota > Dehalococcoidia > Lucifugimonadales > Australimonadaceae > Bin16. Next base: position 917,334 of record OZ244813.1, read on the forward strand.
GGGCACCGCCTTCGCGACCTCCGAGACGGCGCGGTCGATATCGCGCTGGCCCAGGTGCTTCGTGATGCGGGTGAGCCGCGTGGCGAACAGGAACGCCTCGATGCGGTTGTCCAGCCCCGCGTAGAGGCTGTGAATGAAGTGCAGCAGCATCCGCGTGTAGCGCTCCATGGAGCCGCTCACGTCGCAGACCACGACCAGCCTGCGCGGTTTCTCCTTGCGACGTCGCGTCTCCAGCCGCACGAGTTCGCCGCCGTATCGTGCGTTGTGCCGCAGCGTCCGGCGGACGTCCAGCCCCGGCCCTCGCCCCGCTTCCTTGCGCCGCGTGCGCCTGAGACCGGGGTCCCACCGGAGCGAGGCCATGAGTTGCCGCGCCTCCAGCACCTCCTCCGGTGTGAACTCCGCGAAGTCCCGTGTGCGCAGCACTTCGCGCGCGCTGAACGTGCGGGTGAGGTCGACGCGGTCGAAGCCCTCGTCCGGGTCGGCGGGCCCGGCTGAGTCGTCCGGCTCTCTGCCGGGCGTTGGCGGCCCAGCGGACGGCTTGCGGAAGCGGCGCTGCTCGCCCATCGAGCGCAGGTCCATCGTCGAGGTGCTGTCCTTGCGCAGCCGCCAGAAGACGTCGAACGCCTCGTCGAACAGCGGGAGGTCGTCCTTGCGGTGGACGAGCAGCGTGCGCAGCGCCGCGCGGACGTCGCCCTTGCGTTCGAGGCCGATGTCCTCCAGCACGCGGATGGCGTCGAGCATCCGCCCGACGTGTACGTCGAGGCCGAGCCGCCGGAGCAGCCGTCCGAAGAGGAGGAGGTTGCCGAGGATGTAGCCGTCCGCGGCGTCAGCCACGCCTGCCCCCGCGCTGCGTGCCGCGGTGCATCGCGCGGTTCAGCAGCGCGCGCGTCTGCTCGCCGCGCACCGCCTGCACGTCCTCGCGGTACTTCAGCATGATGCCGAGCGTGTCGTCGATCACGTCCGGGCTGAGTTCGGTCTCGTTCAGGCTCACGAGCGCCGCCGTCCAGTCGAGCGTTTCGGCGACGCCGGGCACCTTATACAACTCCGTGCCGCGCAATTCCTGGACGAACGCGGCGACTTGCCCCGCGAGCCGCTGCGACGCCTGCGGCACCTTGCTCCGCACGATCTGCGTCTCCTTGTCGAGGTCGGGGTAGTCGATCCAGTAGTAGAGGCAGCGGCGCTTGAGCGCGTCGTGTATCTCGCGCGTCCGGTTCGACGTGATGACGACGACCGGCGGCTCGTCGGCCGTGTACGTGCCGACCTCCGGAATCGTGATCTGGAAGTCGGAGAGCATCTCCAGCAGGTAGCCCTCGAACTCCTCGTCGGCCCTGTCCAGCTCGTCGATGAGCAGCACCACCGGCCCTTCGCTCCCGTCGAGCGCCTGCAGGAGTGGGCGCTTGATGAGGAATTCCTCGCTGAACAGTTCGCGCTCCGCCGCCGTGCGGTCGACGTTGCCGGATGCCTCCAGCAGCCGGATGTGGAGCAGTTGCCGCGAGTAGTTCCACTCGTAGACGGCCTGGCTCACGTCCAGCCCCTCGTAGCACTGGAGCCGGATGAGGCGCGCTCCCAGCGCCGACGCCAGCACCTTGGCAATCTCCGTCTTGCCTACGCCCGCCTCGCCCTCGAGGAAGAGCGGGCGCCTCAGCGTCAGCGCGAGGTAGACCGACATCGCCAGGGCGCGGTCGGCGACGTACATCTCGCCGCGCAGCGCCTGCTGCAGCTCGTCGACGGACGTGGGCACGGAGTTTGAGCGCGTTTCGGCCAAGGGGTCTCCTCCGGGGGTGGTCATTCCGAGCGGAGCGCAGCGGAGTCGAGGAATCTCTCGGGGAACGTCCTGCCTATGCCAACCTTTCCCCGAGAGATGTTTCGGCTTCGCTCAACATGACACCGCCCTTGGGCAGAGCCGTCAGCCCGCCCGGGACGCCGCCGCGCCGAGCGCCCGACGGACGTAGACCGACGCCATCGCCCTGCGGTACTCGGCGGAGGCGAAGACGTCGCCCATCGGGTCGCCGTTCAGGTCGCCCCCGACCGCCGCTGCCGCCGCGTCCAGTGCCGAGTCGCCCAGGTCCGAGCCTGCCAGTGCAGCCTCGACCGACGATGCCCGGGCAGCCTTGGTCTCGACGCCCCCTACCGCGACGCTCGCTGACGAGCACGTGCCGCCGCTCACTGCGAGAACCGCGGCAGCGCCGACGACGGCGTAGCGCGACGCCGGGTGCGGGAACTTGACGTACGCCGAACCCGCGCCGGACGGGACGGACGGCACCGAGATGCTGGTCAGCACTTCGTTGTCGTTCAGCGCGTTCTCCAGCAGGCCGGTTGCGAAGTCGGCCGCAGCGATGCTGCGGTCGCCGCCCGGCCCCGTCACGTTGAACGTCGCGCCCAGCGCCGTGAGCACGGTCGGCTGGTCGGACGCCGGGTCGGCGTGGGAGACGCTGCCACCGATGGTGCCGCGGTTCCGAACCGCGGGGTCACCGACGAGCGCGGCGGCCTCGGCGAGCACCGGAGCGTGCTGATGGACGAGGTCCGACGAGGCGATCTCAGCGTGCGTTGTCAGCGCGCCGATAGTGATGCCGCCGCCGCTCGCCGAGACGCCCTTGAGCGCCTCGATGCGCCCGATGTCCACGAGCACGGCGGGCGCCGCGAGCCGCAGCTTCATCAGCGGGAGGAGGCTGTGTCCGCCCGCCAGGAGTTTCGCGCCCTCATTGTCCGAGAGCAGTTGCACCGCCTCGGCTACCGAGCCTGCGCGGTGGTAAGTCAGCTGTGCTGGAAACATGGCCTAGCCTCCGTTCCGTGCGTCGTTGATGGCGCGCCAGACCTTCTCCGGCGTCAACGGCATGTCTACGCGGGTAACGCCCAGCGGGCGCAGCGCGTCCATCACCGCGTTGTAGACGGTTGGCGTGGACGCGATGGTGCCTGCCTCGCCGATGCCCTTCACACCCAGCGGGTGATGCGGCGAAGGCGTCGAGTTGGAGTGGACTTCGATCTCCGGCAGCAGGTCCGCGCGGGGCAGCGCGTAGTCCAGCATCGAGCCGGTCACGAGCTGGCCGTCGTCGTCGTATACCGCGCCTTCCCAGAGCGCGGGGCCGACACCCTGCACGACACCGCCGTGCACCTGTCCCTCCACGATCATCGGGTTGATCTGCACGCCGCAGTCGTCCACTGCGACGTAGCGCTGCAGGTCGATGTGGCCTGTCTCAGGGTCCACCTCCACGACGGCGACGTGAGCGCCGAACGGGTAGGTGAAGTTGGGCGGGTCGTAGAACGCGCTCGCCTCCAGCCCCGGCTCCATGCCCTCAGGCATGTTCCAGGCGACGTTGGCCATGAGCGCGATGTCCTGGATCGTCTTGTGCTGGTCGGGCGACCCCCGCACGAAGAAGCGTCCGTCCTCGTACTCGATGTCCTCGGGCGCCGCTTCGAGCAGGTGCGCCGCGAGCGCCCGCGACTTCTCCTTGATCTTGCGCGCGGCGACAGCGATAGCAGCGCCGGACACAGCCGTCGTGCGGCTGCCGTACGTGCCCCATCCCATCGGGGTGATGTCGGTGTCGCCGTGGAGGACCTCGACGTCGTCGACGTCCACGCCGACCTCGCCCGCGACGATCTGGGCGAACGTCGTCTCCTCGCCCTGTCCGTGCGGCGACGAGCCGACCATGACGTTGACCTTACCGGTGGGGTAGAAGCGGATGATGGCGCTCTCCCACAGTCCCCCCTGGAAGCCGACAGCGCCGGCCACCTGCGACGGACCGAGGCCGCATATCTCGACGTAGGAGGAGACGCCGACACCGACGCAGCGGCCTTCCGCCCGCGCCTGCGCCTGCTCGGCGCGCAGAGCTTCGTAGCCCGCCGCGCTCAGGCAGGAGTCCAGCGCCGACTCGTAGTCGCCGCTGTCGTAGGTGATGCCGGTGGCGACGTCGTGCCCGTTCTCGAACTTCGGGATGAGGTTCTTGCGTCGAACCTCCGCCGGGTCCTGTCCGACCGCGGCGGCGACCAGGTCGACGAGGCGCTCGATGAGCGTGGTCGCCTCCGGGCGTCCCGCGCCGCGGTAGGCGTCCACCGGACAGCCGTTGTTGAACACGCCGTAGACCGTCCCGCTGATGTTGGGGATGTTGTACGGGCCGGAGTACATCAGCCCGTGCAGGATGGTGGGGACGCCGGGGCTGGCGGTCGAGAGGTAGCCTCCCAGGCCTGCGTAGACGGTGGTGCGGAGGCCGGTGATGACGCCGTCGCTCGTGGCCGCCATCTCCACCTCTTCGATGTGGTCGCGGCCCTGCGTGGTGATCAGGTAGTTCTCGCTGCGCGTCTCCGTCCACTTCACGGGCACGCCCAGTTTCATCGAGCAGAACGCGGTGATGGCCTCGTCGGCGTAGTAGGGGATCTTGCTCCCGAACCCGCCGCCGACCTCGGGCGCGATGACGCGTATCTTGTGCTCCGGCACGCCGGTCACGACGCAGGTGAGGAACCGCGCGATGTGCGGGTTCTGCGACGTGTTCCAGAGCGTCAGTTCGCCGGTCGCGGCGCTCCACTGCGCGAGCGCCGAGCGCGGCTCCATCGGGTTCGCGATGAGCCGCTGGAGCGTGATGGTGTCGCTGACGGAGACGGCCGCGTCCGCGAACGCCGCGTCCGTGTCGCCTCCCGCGAGCGCCCACGTGAACGCGATGTTGTTCGGAACGTCCTCGTGGAGTTGCGGCGCGCCGTCCTGCGCGGCAGCCTTCGGGTTGATGACGACGTCGAGCGGCTCATAGTCGACGGCGATGTGCTCCAGCGCGTCCTCCGCCTGGTAACGCGACTCCGCCACGACCACCGCGACGGCGTCGCCGACGTAGCGGACCTTGTCCTTCGCAACGGGCGGGTGTGCGGGCGTCTTCAGGTCGGAGCCCGGGATCAGCCACGCGCAGGGGAGCCCGTTCAGCACGCCGTCCGTGTCCTCGCCGGTGTAGACGGCGACGACGCCGGGCTGGCCGGCTGCTCCGCTCGCGTCGACCGACTTGATGTTCGCGTGTGCGTAGGGGCTGCGGAGGATGGCCGCGTGGAGCATCCCCGGCAGCTTGATGTCGTCGGTGTACGACGCGCGGCCCGTGATGAGCCGGGGGTCCTCACGACGGCGGATACCGGAACCGAATATCCGAGTGGTCATGGCTTACCTCCCTCCCATTTTGCCGGCGGCGTCTTCGACGGCGCTGACGATGTTCTGGTAGCCGGTGCAGCGGCAGATGTTCCCTTCCAACCCGTGGCGTATCTCCTCCCGCGTGGGAGACGGGTTCTTGCGGAGCAGTTCGCTCGCCGCCATGATCATGCCCGGCGTGCAGAAGCCGCACTGCAGCCCGTGGTTGTTCCAGAACGCCTCCTGCAGCGGGTGCAGGTCCACACCGTCGGAGATGCCCTCGATCGTCGTGACCGAGGAGCCCGCTGCCTGCACGGTGAGCACCGTACACGCCTTGGCCGAGACGCCGTCCAGTTGCACGGTGCACGTGCCGCACTGGCTGGTGTCGCACCCCACTTTCGTCCCGGTCAGCCCCGCGTTCTCCCGGATGAAGTGTACGAGCAGCTGTCGCGGCTCCACCTCCCCGGCGCAGGCCTTCCCGTTGATCGTGATCTCGACAGGGATTGTCACAGTCGACCTCCTCCCTCGACGCGTGGTCGCATTGGGGTTACGCACGCGCGCTCTGCGCGCCAACGCGCGCGCGTCTTGCGGGCGCAAGGGTATATGACAGTGCGGGTTTGTCAATCGGCGGAATGCGTTAACGGCACGTGAAAATGCGGCGGTACCGGTGCGCATCATCCATGGCCACTGGACGCTGCTATAGTGGACGCAGCACCCTGCGAGGAGCTTCATGAAGCTGAGTGGAGCGTACCGTTTCGACGTACCCAGGCAGCGCCTGTGGCAGACGCTGATGGACACGGCTGTCGTCGGTTCCTGCGTCCCCGGCGTCAGCGCGTTCACGCCGCTCGGTGACGACCGTTATGAGATCGAACTGTCCGTGCGCGTCGGCATCGTCTCCGGCTCGTACAGGGGCACGCTCGCCATCACCGACGCGGTCGAACCCGAGTCGTACCGCATGACGGTCGAGGGCTCCGGCGCGCGAACGGAGATCAGGGGCGCGGGGTCGCTGGCGCTTGCGGACGACGGCGAAGGCACGGAGCTGAGCTTCGAGGGCGACGTACAGGTGACCGGCGTGCTCGCGCGGGTCGGCCAGCGTCTCATGGGCACCGTAGCGAAGACACAGATGGACCGCTTCTTCGACTGCCTGCGCGCGAAGGCGGGGCAACCAACTGGAGGCGCGGAATGAGCGCCGAGTCTCACCCTCACCCCAACCCTCTCCCCTCAAGGGAGAGGGAGATACTGGTGGAACGCGACGGCGCCGTCGCGACGCTGACGCTGAACCGCCCGGAGCAGCGGAACGCCATCTCCTACGACATGTGGGTGCGCCTGCCGGGCCTCCTCGCCGAGCTGGACGCCGACGATGCGGTCCGGGCGATGCTGCTGACCGGCGCGGGCGAGAAGGCGTTCTCGGCGGGCGCGGACATCAAGGACTTCGAGGAGACGCGGAGCACGCCCGAGCGCGCGCGGAACTACCGCCACGCGGTGCACGAGGCCTGCGACGCGCTGAACGCGCTCTCCAAGCCGACCATCGCCGCGATACGCGGCTACTGCCTCGGCGGAGGGCTGGAGCTCGCGGTGTGCGCCGACGTGCGCATAGCGTCGGCGGACGCGCAGTTCGGGCTGCCCGCCGCGAAGCGCGGCATCGCGGTATCGCACGGGCATATCGACCGCCTGCTGCGCCTCGCCGGCGCGGGCGACGCGGCCTATCTCATGCTGACGGGGCGCTCGATCTCCGCGGAGCGTGCGCTGGTGGCAGGCATCGTGAGCGTGGTCGTGGACGCCGACGCGCTCATGGAGGAGGCGCGGGCGCTCGCCGAGGAGGTGGCGTCGCTCTCGCCGGTGTCGCACCGCACACACAAGCAGGTGATACGCGACCTGCTGGAGTTCGGCGCTGCCGACCAGGTGCCCTCGGAGCGGGCGTCCGTGCTCGACGGCGCGGAGGCGAGCGAGGACTTCATGGAGGGCGTGCGCTCGTTCAGGGAGAAGCGCCCGCCAAACTTCCCGGGGCGGTGAACCCCTCACCCTAACCCTCTCTCCCAGGGAGAGGGGACCACAAGCGGATGCACGAAAGGGAGGGTGAACCGGTGAAGCGCGAGGATGCGGGGCTCGTAGGCATCGTTTTCGTCTTTGTCATCGTCGCCGTCGTCCTCAACAGCCTCGGCGTGCTGGTGGACTCAGCGTTCGCCGTCGCCAGCCTGGCGGTCATCGCGGCGGCGATGGCGCTGTTCGTCTACTGGTACTTGCGTTTCGGGCGTTAGACCCAGCCGGAAGAGGCCCTCACCCTAACCCTCTCCCGAGAGAGAGGGGATCAGCGGATGACCTTGTTCCGGTTCGAGACGTAGTCCGCCACGACGTAGGAGCCGAGGCTGTGCGGGCTGGAGATGAAGGCGCGCCCCTTGTTGATCTTCGTCATCAGTTGCACGAACCGCAGCAGTGACGGGCTCTGGTCCAGCATGAACGTGTTGATGGTGATGTTGTCGCGCGTGCAGCGCATCACCTCTCGCATCGTCGCCTCGACGAGCCCGCCGCCCCGCCGCCCGTAGTTCGCGCGCAGGTCGCTCTCCGTCCAGTTGTACGTGGTGGGTTCGCCGTCCGTGATGAGGATGATCTGCTTGTTGGTGCCGCCCTGCTTGCCGAGGATCTGCCGTGACTGGCGCAGCACCTCCTGGAAGTTCGTGCCGCCCCCGAACTCGACCCAGTACGTGTCGAGCAGCATGTGCGGCTGTAGCGGCAGCACGAAGTAGGAGAACGCGACCACCGTCACCTGGTCCTTCGGGAACTTCGAGCGGATAAGCGTGTCCAGCGCCAGCCCGACGCGCTGACCGGCCTGGAACGCACCGTCCCAGAACATCGAGTAGCTCATGTCGATGGCGATGACGGTGCAGGCGCGCGTCTGGGCGATGGTGCGGTCTATCTCGAAGTCGTCCGGCCTGATGCGGACGGGCGTGCCCGGCCCCTCGCGGAGCACGGCGTTGCTCACGGTCTTGAGCGTGTTCAGGTGCAGCGGGTCGCCGAACTCCCACCGCTTCGTCTCGTCCGTGATCTCGACGCCGACGCCGCTCTTCTCGCGGTTGTGGTCGCCGATGTCGCCGCCGCGGATGCGGTTGAAGATGTCGGTCAGCGCCTTGTCGCCTATCTTCCGCATCGCCTGCGGCGTCAGCTCCCAGCCGTTCTGCCCGCGCTTGCGGATCAGCCCCGCTTCCTCCAGTTCCTTCGTGAGGCGCTGCAGTTCCTGCGCGTACTGCCGCGCCTCCTCTCCGAGCACCTTGCCGAGGTCGTCTGCGTCGATGTTCGTTGCGTCGTTCGTCCGGAGCGCGTGGCGCAGCTGCTGTTCGAGCTCCTCCATGTCGTTCAGGTCGCCCATGAGTTCAAGCGCCTGCTGGAGGGTGACGGGCTCGTCGCCGAACAGGCGGAAGTCGTTGTCCGGGAAGCTGTCCGGGTTCAGCCGCTCGAGGTTCGTGCCGAGCTCGAACAGGTCCCACGCAAGGCGGTTGTCCTGCAGGAGGCCGTCCATCATCTCCTCGAGTTGGCGGCGCATCTCCGGTGTCATGGAGTTCATGAGCGACTGCATCTGCGCCATCTGGTTGGACATGTACTCCATCAGCTGGTCGAACGTCTCGATGCCCGGCGGGAACATGTGTCCCCACTTGTTCATGAAGTCGCTGATGTCCGGGTCGTCGCCCTGCAGCTTCTGCTTCACCAGCTCGTTGAGGTCGCGCACCATCTCCGATATCTGCGCGAGGTCGCCCTGCGTCAGGTTCTGGAGACTCTCCTGCATCCCCTGGAAGTACTGTTGGAGGAACTGCTGCTGGAGCTCCTGCATGAGCGCGTCGAAGTCCTCCCGCGCGCCGCTGTCCATGAAGTCGTAGTCGCGGAGCTGCTTGATGCGCCCGCCCGCGCCCTGTGGTAGCTGGTCCAGCTGGTTGAGGTGACGGTTCGCCATCTGCCGCAGCATGTCGGTGAACTCGTCCGGCGGCGCGCTGCTCCCGCCAGGCTGGCTACCGCCTTCCTGGTCCTCTCCACCTTCGCCGTCCTGTCCGCTCCCGCCTTGTGCGTCACCATCGGGCGAGGTCGCCAGCTCGTCGAGGCGCTGGTTGATGCCCGAGCGCTCCTTGTCGACGATGGCGTCGAGCCGCTCCTGGATGTCGTCGAACATGGAGGAGAGGTCGTACCGGTCGAGGTTGCGCTGGCGGGCGTCGCGGAGGCGTTCGAGCAGGTCCTGGAGCCCCTGGCCGCGCTGGCCTTCGCCGCGCATGCCGTAGCGCATCATGCGGTTGAGCGCGCCGCGCAGGTCGTCGCCCTGCAGGATCTGTTCGGAGAGGCGGTCGAACAGGTCGTCGGTCGTGGGGAGCGCGACGTCCTGCGAGCCGTCCCATCGGGAGTAGCGGTAGATGGACATGGAAGTGAGTCTAGGCGCGCCCGTGCGCATGGTCAACGCGAGGCGTGGGCGGGCCGTCAGCGCAGCCGGGCGAGCGCTTCCTGCGGCGTGACCACTGGGATGTGGGAGCGTTCGAAGTCGCTGAGGTTCCGCGTGACGATGTACTCCGCGCCGCACGCACGCGCCGCAGCCACCTGCATCGCATCCTCGAAGTCCGCCATAGGGAGTGACGCCGCGTAGCGGACGGAATCGGTGCTGGTTGGGGCTACGGACAGGTAGTGCGTCAGCCCTACGACGAAATCGCGAGCGTTGGCTGCTCCTCGTGCTCGTGCGATCAGGTAGAAGAGGTTCGAGACGGTATGCCACGAGATGAACCCTGCTGACACTCCATCCGCAATCCTGGCGAGGAATGCAGATGAGGCATCTGCGTGAGGGTCCCGATCGAGAGCTACGTCCAGGAGGACATCAGTGTCGAAGAGGATCACTTCAGGTACTTGCGTGCGAGATAATCGAAGCGAGGGTCGTCCTGGGGATAGTCTTCAGGTTCGAGCTTGAAGGCGCCCCGCCATCTTGCAACAAACGATGCTCCACTTTCCCCGGTCGCCTCCCGTAGCGCCTGTTCGATGACCGCCGAGAGCGACACCCCTTTGGAGCGAGCGTAGCGTTTGGCCGCCGGGATGAGTTCCGAGTCCACGGTGATGGTGAGTTTGCTCTTCATTGCCGTGCGTCCTGTGCCATCAGTATACGTATCATAGCGTAGCGCATACGTATAGCCAGCGCAAGACCTCACAGACTCGACGCGTACAGCCCCGCCGCGAGCGCGAGGCCGGTCAACCCGTGCAGCTTGCCGCTGCGCACGAGCAGACGGTTCATCGCGGGACGCTCCTCCGCTGCGAACAGCGCCCGCGCCGCCCCTGCGGCCCACGGCAGCGGGGCGAGCCCCAGTAGCGCCCAGGGGCTCACGGCGCCGCCGAGCGCCGCCCCCGCGATGCTCAGATACGCCCCCGCCAGGAGCGCCGCGTATGTCCACGTCGCCACCCGCGTTCCGGCGGCGGTGGCGAGGCTCCGCTTGCCCGCCTCCCGGTCCTCCTCCACGTCGCGGATGTTGTTCACGACGAGGATGGCCGTGACGATGAACGCGACCGGCAGCGAGACGTAGAACGATGCCCACGTGAGCGCCTCCTGCTGCACGTAGTACGACGCCATCACCATCACCTGTCCCATGAACACGAACACGACCGGCTCGCCGAGCCCCAGCGTCCCCAGCGGCTTCGGCCCGCCTGCGTACAGGTACGCCGCCGCGACGCTCGCCAGTCCCACCGCGAGGACCGGCCAGCCCACGTGCGCGACGATGATGAGCCCCGCAACGACGCCGTAGCCGAACGCGGCGACCATCCCCAGCGCCACCGCCCGCTCCGAGAGCAGGCCGCGCTGGATGACCTTGTGCGGAGCGAGGAACTTCCCTTCGCCGCCGGACTTCCGGTGGTCCGAGTACTCGTCGGTGAGGTTCGTGCCGACCTGGATGGCGACCGATCCCGTCAGCGCGAGCGCGAACAGCAGCCAGTCGAGCGCGCCGACCGTCGCCGCGAGCGCCGTCCCCACCAGCACCGGCGCGACAGACGCCGACAGCGAGAACGGCCGCGCCGCCCAGAACCAGGAGACGAGCTTCGACTGCGGCGCAGGTGCGGCGGTCATCTCACCAGTTCTGCTTGCGGTACGCGCTGAAGTCCGGCGGGCGCTTCTCGTTGAAGGCGCGCACGCCCTCCTCCGCCTCGTCCGTGTTGTAGAACATCTGCACCGCGCCGTGCGCCATCTGCTGCAGCCCGTACGCCCAGTCCGTGTCCTGGTTGAACGACGCCTTCAGGAACCGCAGCGCCGTCGGGCTCATCTCCAGGATGCGCTCCGCCCACTCCCGCGCCTCCGCCATCAGCTGCTCCTGCGGCACCACCTTGTTCACCAGCCCCATCTCCAGCGCGTCCTGCGCCGAATACTGGCGGCAGAGGTACCAGATCTCCCGCGCCTTCTTCTCCCCCACGATGCGCGCGAGGAACACCGTCCCGAACCCGGCGTCGAAACTCCCCACGCGGGGCCCGGTCTGGCCGAATATCGCGTTCTCGGACGCCAGCGAGAGGTCGCAGATGACGTGCAGCACGTGCCCGCCGCCGATGGCGAACCCGTTGACCGCGGCGATGACCGGCTTGGGGATCATGCGGATGACCGCGTGCAGCTCCGTGATGCGGAGCTTCGTGTGGCCGGTGCCGTCCTGGTAGCCGTCCTTGCCGCGCACCTTCTGGTCGCCGCCGCTGGAGAACGCCTTGTCGCCCGCGCCCGTCAGGATGACGACGCCGACGTCGTCGTCATCCCACGCGTCCTGGAACGCCGCGATCATCTCGTCGACCGTCAGCGGACGGAAGGCGTTGCGCACCTGCGGACGGTTGATCGTGATGGTCGCGATGCCGCCGCTCTTCTCGTAGAGGATGTCCGTGTACGTCATGCGGGCAGTTTACGCGCCCGCCCCGCGCGGCAACAGGGAGCCTGTGTCATTCCGAGCGGAGCGCAGCGGAGTCGAGGAATCTCTCGGTGCGCCCGGCTCGTTTTTCTGGCGGTCTCATTCGGTCTCATTCAGTCCCAAACCACTCCTGCGGCCCGGCCCCTCGCACCGGACCCGTCATGCCCAGTGCAACCGGATGCGCCTTGCGTATACTCGTGTCCTGAGTTGTCCTTCCCGCGCCTCCTCTCCATGCCCCCCAACGCAGGCGTAGACCGCGCGACGCTGTCGTCCTGGGGGTGCCATTTGGTGCCATTAAGTGCCATTCCACTCCTGCGCCCGGCCCCCGTACCGGGGCAGGCCCGCCAGCGCCACCCGCCTGGGGCGGCGCGCCGTCACCGACCAGCGTACGAGGTCGGGGCGCGACCGCGAAAGGAGCGCGTGTCACAGGGTGGGGGATAGGGACAGGGCAGGATGGGCAGATGAACCCGTTCGTGGTGAGCCTGTCGAACCACGCCATTCCCGCGAATGCTGGAATCCAGCACGGAGGAGTCACGCGCACTACCAAGATGTACAATGGGCTAGTAACCTCAACAAAGCAACCTCAGCCAAGGTACAATCAACTAAGAGGGACATGCTCCCCACTTTATGATGTTTCGGCCCTTCTTGATGCGTTCACAGATACACACGGAGGCGCGCTTACATGGCAGAGTCTGAAATAAGTGAGATTGCAGGGACTCATCCCATACCAGGCACCGGAGGTGCCAAGCGAGTCTCCGATAGTTCAAAGAAGCAAATCTGGTGGCCAAAGGTTCGTGTTTGTCCCATATGTATGCATAACTCTGTTGTCGAGTGGCGGGCATTTCAACGGAAACTCTATTCCACTGGGAAGCCATACTGGGATGATTCTCAGGCTGATTATGATCCTTGGGGGACTGCTTTCGTTGCAGGTTATTGCCTTGCTTGTGGTAAGTTTTCTCTTCACACCAAACATGGAGAACTGCTCTGGCCTGATGAACTGGATGTTCCTCCAGCGAATCTCGATATGCCACTGGAAGTCCAAGAGCACTACAATCAGGCTCGCCGCGTTGCGGGCCAGTCGCCTCGTGCTGCAATTACACTACTCAGATACTGCATCGATACGCTCCTCAGCAAAGCGGGCTACACTGGGACACTACAATCCAAAATTGCTGAGTTCTCCAAGGCAGGCGGCTCTCGTCGATTGAAGCGCGCCCTAGAGGTTATTCAAAACGTTGGGAATTCTGCCGCGCATTCTGGTGAAATAATCTGGGATATTGAACACTTAGATAAACTGTTTACCTTGGTTAACCACATCGGTGATGAGTTACACTCAAAAGACACTACAATAGAAGATGCTTACCGCAGCATGCAGCAACGCAGAGCACAGCAGCGATGACTGAAGCATTTAGGGTCACCTAGATGGCTAGCTTCACTTAAATTCCTCACGATTCCCACAACACAAGCGCCGAAGCTACACGGCAGTTAAGAAGCAATGACGGATTCCCGCACTACAACATCAGCATCTTGTCCTGCGTGTCCCCGACCAGCGAGCGCGGGTCCACCGGCGGAAGCTTCGGGCGCTCGCCGTGACGCAGCATCTCCTCGACGCTGAGCACCTGCATGCGCGGGTACTGAGCCGTACCCTCCTCGTGCGTCGTCAACGTCACACGGCCCTGCTCCGCAGCGAACACCCGCAGGGAATCCGGGGGCGGGTACAGGCTCACCATGATCGACATCGGCGCGTGCAGCCCCCGGTTCTGCATCGCCGTCTGCGTGCCCAGCAGCCGGTCCATGTCGGGACGTCCCACCGAGTGCGTCCGGTGCATCTTCACCTGGATGGGAACGATGATCCCCTCGTGCTTCTCGACGTCCATCGCCCCGAAGTACCGCGCGTCCACCCCGCCGTCGCCCGTCTTCCGCTCGTTCGGTACCGCGTTCAGCAGTGCCGCCACCCGGTCCTCCGCCCACGCCCAGCCGGGTATCCCGTCCTCCACCTCGTCGCGCTGCGCCAGTGCCCGCTTCTCGAACTCATCCCACTCGAACTCGTCCCAAGTCAGGCCGTAGACGACGGGCGCAGTGCCTCCCCGCGACTCCAATCGCTGTTGCATGACGCGCACGGCGATGCCGCTGATGTCGATTCCCAGGTACTTTCTGCCGAGCGAGGCTGCGGCGTCGGCAGCGGTCCCGCACCCGCAGAATGGGTCGAGCACGAGGTCGCCTGCTTCTGACGATGCCTTGATAATGCGTTCCAACAGAGCCAAGGGCTTTTGGGTCGGGTAGCCGATGCGTTCTGGGTCGTTCGCGTTCAGAATGTTCATAGGCCACCAGTCTTCGGGCACTTTCCCTTCAGGATGTGGCTTGTAAACTTTGTTGACGCCTTTGTGCTTACCCCACATTGCATCGTCTGTACGACCGATACCTTCGGCTTGATATGGGATACGTATGGGGTCAGCGAAGAACCGATAGTTTCTTGTCTTTGAATAGCGAAGAATCACATCATGACGACGACCGAAGTCCATTTTGGGAGACCCGCCTCCTCGATAGCACCATACGATTTCGTTTCTAAAGTTCCTCGCGTCGAATATGGCATCCATCAGGATTCGGAGATAAGCATCGGCATGCCAGTCGCAGTGCAGGTAGATACTGCCCGTCGGCTTGAGGACGCGATGCATCTGCTGAAGGCGAGTGCCCATGAACACCGCATACGCCGCCATCGGCGACTTCTCCCCTGCCTGGAGCCGTATTCCCCGCAGGGTGTCCCGCAATTGGCCGCGCGGTATGCGGTCGAACGCGTTCTGTGTGGCCACCGTCCAGCGCCAGATGTCCCGCAACTGGCTCGCCACCATTCCTTTGTCGCCGAACGCGGCGACGTAGAACTGGTTGGAATTGAACGGCGGGTCGAGGTAGATCAGATCGACGCACTCGCTCGGAAGCTTGCTGAGAACCTTGATGTTGTCCTCGCAGACGAGCGCGTTGCCGGAGAGATACGGGTGGTCGGCCAATGCAGGTGCCCCCCTGTCTGGCACAAGGCAGGATTTGCTAGGACCCAACCAGCGCGGAACGACAAGGGGGCGTGGGAACCCCACTTGTGCCTATCGTGTTCCGCGCCTTCTTTACTCTCGGCGAGGGTCAGGTCCTAGCAATAGGGACTATATCGCAACGACTGCTATCGGTGGTAGAGCGTGGTTCGACAGGCAGTGTCTCAGATTGAAGTATTGGGATAGAGAGGTCAGCGCCTAGGTTTGGAGCTCGTCAGCACCCACAACATGAACGCGCTGCCCACTGCGCTGGCGATTGCCGCACGCCAGGTAGATACACTGAACTCCAACCAACTCACCATTATGAGCAGAGCGATGAATAGAAGGATCGCCAGCCCGGCCCAAGCAATCAGAAGCCCCATCAATCTCCCTCGGACCGGAGGAGAGGGAACTTCCCCAAGATGGAGATGGCCTCCCGATGCCTCGGTGGTGGGAGACTTTCCCTGAGATCCTGCTTGGTGCGGGTGAGGTGCTCTCTTACGACCTCGATCGCAGCATGTGCATCCGGTTGACCCTCAGATAGCATCAAATCTGAACTGGGCATGGAAGGCCTCCGGTTCACTTGGCCCCTGAAGTTACAGCTCAAGGGCAGCCCTTATCAGTCGTTCAAGGTGTCATGCACCTGCTTCAGGAGACTGACGGCCTCTTGAAGAGATGACGAGGCGGATCGTGTGTACTTCAGGGCGCTGGAGAGCGAGGTCGCGGTGTGGGCGTCGTCGGTCGTCGCATCGCCAAATTCAGTGAGGTACCCATCCACCGCCAGCAGAAGTGACTGCACCTCGTCGTGAGCCTCTCTGAGACGGGAGACGTCCTTCTCGAATCGCTCCTTATGGGTATATGGCCTCTCTCTATACTCGTCCTGCACTACTCCCATACCATCCTCCGTTAGTTGAGGTCTAGGCTCTCTGGCTGCCGTCGTTCCAATAGACGCGGGGCAGTTGCACACCCAGCCACTCCATCGGGTGGAGCGTGCGTCTCGGTAGAATAGAGGCTGTTTGACAGACCTCTACGCGCAACCTAACCTACTGCACGCCCCGTCTAGCGATGGGGTAGACTGTAATCGCTGGAGAGGGCGGAGGGACTCGAACCCTCGTCCCCGGTGATGCAAGCACCGGTGCCTGGCCGCTCGGCAACGCCCTCCAGCGTAAAGCACCCCGCCCGCTGGCCTCCAGCGGGCGGCTCTTCTTAATGCTCAGATTTGTTAATGCGTCTGTCAACACACTTATGATGCGAAACTTCCTTCTCAACTGCTCAATCTGCGACAGTGCCGTTCGACAGGCTCACCCAGAGCGGAGGGCAAGTCTCTGCTCTGGGGCCACCCGAGAGGATGCTGCGCGCTGAAGCGCGGGCTGCACTCTGCTCAGCATGGCAAGGGGGGGCGGGCGCTGCGCCGCGTGACCTGCCGGTCACTCTGGATTCCCGCTTTCACGGGAATGACGAGGGAGGCCGGAGTGACGGGGGAGGCGGGAAGGGACACCTCTACACGAGGCAGGGTCCGCGCCTAGAGCCCGTACGTCTCCAGGAAGCGGAGCCAGACCTCGCTGAGGGTGGGGAACGACGGCGTCGCGTGCCAGAGGCGGTCGAGCGTCACTTCGCCCACGATGGCGATAGTCGCCGCGTGCGTCAGCTCGCCGACCTCCGGCCCCGCGAACGTCGCTCCGACGAGCACGCGCCGGTCCTCGTCCACGATGAACTTGACGCCGCCGGTGAAGTGCTCACCGTGCAGCGGCGCGGCGGCGACCGGCCAGCCCATCTCAATGGCGCGGATGTTCAGGCCGCGCTCGCGGGCCGCGCGCTCCGTCAGCCCCACGCTGCCCAGTTGCGGGTCGGTGAACACTACCGCCGGCACCATGCCGTTGTCCGCCCAGGCGGATGCGTCGAGCCCGCGGATGTGGTCGCCCGCCTGCCTCGCCTGGTACTTGCCCTGGTGCGTCAGCAGCGCCCGCCCGTTCACGTCGCCCACCGCGTACAGCCAGCCGCCGTCCACGCCCTCTACTTGGAGGTGGTCGTTCACCTTCACGTACCGCTGCGCGTCGACGCCGACCGTCTCCAGTCCGACGCCCTCCACGACACCGGTGCGCCCCGTCGCTACGAGCAGCTCCTGCGCGTACAGCGTCTCGCCGTTGTCCATCGTCACGCTCACGCCGTCGCTCGTGCGTGCCGCCGCGGCGACGACGCACCCGAAGCGGAAGACGACGCCCTGCGCCTCCAGCGAGTCGACGACCGCCCGGAGCGCGAACGGCTCGAACAGCGGCGTGTCCTCGGGCGTCCTGCGCTCCAGCACTGTCACCTCGGCCGTGCCGAGCGATTTCCACGCCTGCGCCATCTCCAGCCCGACGACGCCCCCGCCGATGATGATCAGGCTCTCCGGCACGCTCTTCGCCGACGTGATCTCGCGGCTCGTCCACGGCTCGGCCTCCGCCAGCCCCTCGATGGGCGGCACGAATGCAACCGAGCCCGTCGCGAGCACCACGGCCTTGTTCGCCTCCAACTCGACGGTCCCGCTGCCGCCCGCCATGTCCACGACGACGCGCTTCTCGCCGTTGAGCCGCCCCCAGCCGCGGATGAGCGTCGCTCCCACGGAAGCGACCCACTGCTCCTGTCCGGCGTCGCTCCAGTGGCTCGCGAACGCGTCGCGGGCGCGCATCGCGCGGGCGGCGTCCACGCTACCGGTGACGGCGTCCCGCACGGCGGGCACGCGCTTCGCCGCCGCGAGCGCCTCACCCGGGCGGAGCAGCGCCTTGCTGGGCATGCATGCCCAGTACGAGCATTCGCCGCCAACCAGTTCGGCTTCGACGATAGCGGTGCTCAGTCCCGCGGGCACCGTGCGCCCGGCGACGTTCTCGCCGGCGGACCCGCCTCCGATGATGATGACGTCGTAGGCGTCGGCCATGTGGTGTCTCCTCTCCCGAGAGATTCCTCGACTCCGCTGCGCTCCGCTCGGAATGACAGTAGCCGATCGCTCAGCGGAGGCGTTCGCCGAAGAATGCGAGCGTCTTCTCCCATGCGTCGGCTGCGGCGTCCGCGTTGTGGCCTGCGCGGTCATCACAGAAGAAGCCGTGTCCCGCGCCTTGGTACACGTGGAACTCGTGTTCCTTGCCTATGGCGGTGAAGTGCTCGTCCATGGTCCGGACCTGTTCCGGCGTAGGGTTCTGGTCCTCCTCGCCGAAGAAGCCCATCACCGGGACCGAGAGCGCCTCGGCCTCGCGTATCACTGAGAACGCGTTCGGCTGGTCGTCGCCTGGGAACATGAACCCGCCGTAGTAGACGGCAGCCGCCGACAGCCCGCTCGCGCGTATCGCTGACTGCATCGTGACGCGCCCGCCGAGGCAGAAGCCGACGATGCCTATCGCGCCGACGTTCGGGTCGCTGCGGAGGTAGTCGATCGTGGCCTGCACGTCCATGTCGATAGACGCGTCGCCGTAGCCGCCTGCGCGCAGTTCATCCCGCCTCTCCTGCAGCTTGTCGTAGGGGATGGACCGCATCCTCCCGGCGCGGTGGTAGAGGTCTGGAGCGGCGACGATATAGCCCTCCTGCGCGAACCGCTGCACGATGCCCTCGATGTTCGAGTTGATGCCGAATACCTCGTGGATGACTATCACCGCGGGGTACGCTCCACCGTCCGCGGGGCGGGAGGTCGGCGCCGCCATCGGCCCGTCGGCCGTTGCTATGTCCACAACCTGTTCGATAGTGTCCATGTCAGTGCTCCTTCGTGCTTGCATGCGCTGATGAGCGCTGTCCGGTCGCGTACGCGTCGGGCGCGATTATATCTGCCGCAGGTGGCGGCCGAAGAACGCCAGCGTCTTCTCCCAGGAGTCCGCTGCCGCATGTGGGCGGTAGCTGGGGGAGTCGTCGCCGAAGAACGCATGACCGGCGCCCGCGTAGTAATGGAACGCATGCTCCTTGCCGAGGTCCGCCAAGTGGGAGTCCAGCATCCGCGCCTGCTCCGGCGTAGGGTTCTGGTCGTCCTCGCCGAAGAAGCCGACGATGGGGATGGCGAGCCCCTCGGACTCACGCATGGCGGAGAACGCCTCGGGTTGGTCGTCACCGGGGAACATGAACCCGCCGTAGAAGACCGCAGCTGCAGACAGGTCGCTCACGCGTATCGCGGACTGCAGGGAGACGCGCCCGCCGAGGCAGAACCCCATGATCCCGATCGCGCCGACGCCGGGGTCGCTGCGGAGGTAGTCGACGGTGGCCTGCACGTCCGAGTCGTTGGACGCGTCGCTGAAGCCGTTGGCGCGGAGCTCGTCGCGCATCTCCCAGAGTTTCGCCGCCGGGATGGTGCGCAGCCTTCCCGCTCGATGGTACAGGTCGGGCGCGGCGGCCACGTAACCCTCACGGGCGAGGCGGTCGACGGTCTCCACGATGTTGGGAGTCACGCCGGTCCCTCCCATGATCACGATCACGGCCGGGTGTACTCCGTCTTCCATGGGGCGGGAGGTGGGTACCGCCATCGGCCCGTCCGCCGTCTCGATGTCTACTACCTGCTGTACCGTATCCATAGCGCTCCTCCTTGCCTGGGTGCGCTGATAAGACAGCCATTATCGCCGGGGCAGGAGAGCGTTACCGGCGGAGGTGACGGTCGAAGAACGCCAGCGCTTCTTCCCACGCTTCGGCGGCGCGCTCCGGATGGTATGCGCCGCTCTCAGGCTGGGCGAATGCATGGTCGGCGTCCTCCACCCACACGGCGCGGACGAGGTCGCCCGTATCGCCGAACGCGGCCCTGATCGTCTCGACGTTCGAGTATGGATTGAAGCCGTCCAGCGCCGGGAAGAACATGAGCAGCGGATTCGTGACGCTCCCCGCCCCGTGCACGGGCCACGCCGAGCCCGGAATGGCAGGATCGGACTCCAACAGGCGCGTCGGGTAGAACGCCACGGTCGCGTCCATGACACTGCCGAGCGTGGCGCCGAGGAACGAGATGCGCCCGCCGAGGCAGAACCCGGTAAGGCCGACGCGTCCGTCGCTGCCGGGCCGCTCGCGCAGGAAAGAAGCGAGGCGCGTGATGTCGGCGCAGTGGCCGTCGTTGGTCATGCCCGCGCGTATCTGGAGCGTAGCCTCGGGCCCGTTGCCGAGCTCGGGCAGCGTGAGCAGACGCCCCGCCCGGTGAAAAACGTCCGGCGCTGCGACGGCGTAACCGTGCGCTGCCAGCCACTTCGCCTGCTCGCGCGCCTCCACGGTCAGCCCGTTGGCGTCATGCACCATGATGACGGACGGCAGCGGCCCGGCGTCATCCGGTTCGTAGAGGAAGACGGCCATCTCTCCCTCGTCCACCGGCAGGTCCAGTTCTTCCTCACGGATCGCCATCTTCCACCTCCGTTGTACCGTCGCGTCTCCTGCAGACATGGCGGCGGCAGCCCGCTTACGCTACCATAGAGCAGGCGCGCCGGTGCGGGGAGGAATCGCCCGGCGCGCTCGTATCGCTGGACATGACACCCCACGCAGGATTCTGGATCGTCGTCAGCCTGATCGCGCTGGCCGAGTTGGCCATCGTCGTCACGGCGCTACGGATGCGCGTTCGGCAGGACGCCTCGCGCGGCATCCTGGGCACACGTCCCGCCGAAGTGGTATGGACACTGCTCCCCGTGGGACTCATCGCCGTCCTGGCTGCCATGTCGTATGGGGTGGCATAGGTAGATGGCGGTGCACGGAGTAGGCCCGGTGGACATCCGCCGCGCAGGGTGGCTCGCGCTCGTGGCGTCCGTGCTCACGCTCGGTCTCATCGCCTACGGTTCGTGGGTGCGCGTCTCCGGCTCCGGCCTCGGGTGCCCCGACTGGCCCCTCTGCGAGGGAGTACTCGTCCCCGAGATCGAGGGAGCGACCGCCATCGAGTTCGGGCACCGCGTCTACGCGGGTATCACGATGCTGCTCGTAGCAGCCTCCGCCGCTTTCGCTTTCCGCGCCCGCGCGCACGACCGGCTCACCTCGCGATTGCTGGTCTGGGCGCTCGTGGCAATCCTCGTGCAGGCCGTGCTCGGGGGCATCACCGTGCTCACCGAACTGCACAGCATGGTGCGGCTGGCGCACCTGACGTTCTCCCTGCTCACCCTTGCGTTGCTCACCGGAGGCGCGGCACGAGCGCTCGACGTGCGCCTCTCTCCGCCTCCGGACGTCAGGCGATGGCGCGCTCTCATCATCGCGGCGGCCTTCGTCGTGCTTGCGGGCGGAACGATCGTGGGCACCGGGCACAGCGCCGGATGCCCCGGCCTGCCGTTGTGCGACGCCCGCAGCAGCACGGAGGCCGCGTGGGTGCATCTCATCCACCGCACCGCGGCCACCGCCTTGCTTCTGGCGCTGATATGGACGGCGTGGCAGGCGCGCCGCGTGGGAGGCTGGGCCTTCTGGATGAGCGTGATCGCCGCGCTGCTGGCGGCGGCGCAGTTCACGGTGGGCGTGAGTGCGGTCTGGCTCCGGCTGCCGCAGGAGTTGCGCATCATGCACCTGGGACTGGCAGCGGCGGTCTGGTGGGCAGTTGTGGCGCAGTTCAGCTTCGCGCTCATTGGACGGCGCCGCTGATGGTGTCGTTCCTTCGCCGGGTGACGGCGCTGAGCAAGCCTCGGATCGTCCTTCTGCTCGTGGTTACGGGCGCGGCGGGAGCGTGGAAGGCGGGCGAGGGGTCACCTGACATCCTGGTGCTGCTGACGGTCGTCGTAGCAGGAGCGCTCGCTGCGAGCGGCGCGAATGCCATCAACCAGGGCATGGACGCCGATATCGACACGGTGATGCGCCGCACGAGGGTGCGTCCCGTGCCTGCGCGGCAGATGAGCGCGCGAAGCGCCGCGCTCATCGGGGTCGTGCTCGTGGCGGGCGCGACGGCGCTGATGGCAGCGGGGGCGAACCCGCTCGCCGCGGCGCTCACGTTCGCTGCCGCAGTGGTCTACGTGCTGGTGTACACCCTGCTGCTCAAACGCCGCTCGTGGAACAACATCGTCATCGGGGGAGCGGCAGGAGCATTTCCGCCGCTCATCGGCGCCGCCGCGGTCTCAGGTGAAGTGACTGCAGTCGGCCTCTACATGTTCGCGTTCATCTTCTTCTGGACCCCACCGCACTTCTGGACGCTCTCCATGCTGCTTCGAGACGACTACGCTGCTGCGAACGTGCCGATGTTGGCCGCCGTCGCGGAGCAACGCGACACCGCGCGGCAGGTGCTGCTATACGTAGTGCTGCTGGGTGCGATGGCATGGCTGCCGCTCGCTGCGGGTTACGGCGGGCTGACGTTCGCCGTCGTTACGACGCTGCTGAGCGCGGTCTGGCTGCGCATGTCGTGGCCCCTGCTCAGCGGTGGCGGTCAACGTGAAACGCTCGCGGCATACAAGTACTCGTTGCTATACCTGGCGCTGGTGTTCGTCACCCTGGCGGCCGAACCGATGCTCCCCTGGTACGCCTGACGTCATGCCCACCGGCGTGCGAAAGGGCGCCTCTGAGGGCGCCCTTCATCCGCAGGCCAGAACCCAGACGAGAGGAGAGGACTACTCTTCGACTTCCTCGTCCTCTCCGGTCAGAAGATCGTCGTCCGTGACTACCGCGACACCGATGTCGTCGTCCGCCACGTCTTCTGTGTTTGGCTCTTCTTCCTCGTCGTCCTCTTCTTCCTCGGCGCTCCCGGATGGTGTGCTCTCGGGCTCATCGAGGTCGTCGTCATCGTCGTCGTCGATGAAGAGGTCGTCGTCATCGCCTTCGTCATCGTCGTCTATCGAGAAGTCCACGCCCACGGCCGCGCTGGGGGCAGGGGCGCTCTCATCCTCGAAGTCGTCCATCCCCGGAACTTCTCCCATGAGGCCCATGATGGCCTCGAAGTCGTCGCTGTCGCCCTCGGCCGAAGGCAGGATCTCGGGGATGCCGAGCAGGCTGCGCCCTTCCGGCGAGACGTCGAGGCGTGCGGGGATGAGCCGTCCGATGATGACGTTCTCCTTCAGGCCACGCAGGTAGTCGACTTCGCCGGACATCGCTGCCTCGGTCAGGACGCGGGCGGTCTCCTGGAAGGAGGCCTTGGCGAGGAAACTGTCCGTGTTGAGCGACGCCCTCGTAACGCCCCGGAGCTCCGGCTTGCTGGTGGCGGGCTCGCCGCCCTCGGCGATGACGCGTTCGTTCACGTTCTGGAACCGCGCACGGTCTATCAGCTGGTTGGGCAGCAACTCCGTGTCACCGATGTTGTCGATGCGCACCCACCGCAGCATCTGGCTGATGATGGTCTCGATGTGCTTGTCGTTGATCGAGACGCCCTGGTTGCGGTAGACGGTCTGCACCTGCTCGACGAGGTAGCTCTGCGTCGCTTCCATGCCCTCGATGCGCAGGATGTCATGCGGGTCCTTGACGCCGTTGGTCAGCTTCTGACCTGCGACGACGGCGTCGCCGGTGCGAACGAGGCGCTGGTCGGTGGCGTCCACCTGGTGGTCGCGCACCTCGGTCTCGAACGCGTCTATCTCGATGCCGCCGTCGATGAAGCGGACAGTGCCCGATACGCGGGCCAGAAGCGCGACGGGTGCGAGCGCCTGTTCGTCGGACTCTGAGGCCTCAGCGGCGTTCGCATCAGGTTCCGCGATGACTTCACCTGCCTTGACGCGCTGGCCTTCCTTCACGGCGAGCTTGTGCGTGTTGCCGATGGCGTAGCTGTCCGTGAACGGCATGTGACTGACGACACGGACGCACGGGACGAACGAGACCGGTGGAACGAGCACCTGAGGAGCGTCGTCCGATTCGTAGTCGCCGATGAGTTGGCCGTTCTCGAACACGAGGATGTCGCCGTCTATCTCAGCGATGCGTGCCTTGCCCTTGGGTGAGCGTGCCTCGAACAGCTCCTCGACACGGGGCAGACCCGAGGTGATGTCCTTTCCGGCGATACCGCCCGTGTGGAACGTCCGCATGGTGAGCTGCGTGCCCGGCTCTCCGATGGACTGGGCGGCGATGATGCCGACTGCGTCGCCGAGCAGCACGAGCTGGCCCGTCGCGGGACTGCGTCCGTAACATCGCTGGCAGATGCCGCGCGGCGCCTCGCAAGTCAGCGGGCTGCGCACGCGCAGTTCGGTGATCCCGGCGGTCTCAATCGCAACCGCCTGCTCTTCCTCGATCATCACGTCCGCGTCCACTAGCACTTCGCCTGTGTCCGGGTGGGCGACAGGGCCGGCGGACACGCGCCCCACGATGCGCTCGCTGAGCGGCGCGATCATCACGTCTTCCTCGGAGGCCTGGGCGTGGATGAGGACGCCGCGGTCGGTGCCGCAGTCCTCTTCCAGCACGATGACCTCCTGCGCCACGTCGATGAGACGGCGCGTCAGGTAGCCGGAGTCGGCGGTGCGAAGCGCGGTGTCCGCAAGACCCTTGCGCGCGCCGTGTGTGGAGATGAAGTACTCCAGCACGCTCAGCCCCTCGCGGAAGCTGGACTTGATAGGCAGTTCGATGATGTCTCCGCGCGGGTTGCTCATCAGGCCGCGCATCGCGGCCATCTGCTTGATCTGCGCCTCGTTCCCTCGTGCGCCGGAGTGAGCCATGGCGTAGATGCCGCCGAACTCCGGCAGGTGCTGTTGGATGACCTCATCCATCCTGCCGGAGACGCGCTGCCAGGTGTTCACCGCCCGGACGTGCTTCTCACGCTCTGTGATGAGGCCCATCTCGTACTGCTCTTCCAGCAGTTCCACTTCCTTGTCCGCCTCCGCGATGATCGCGGCTTTCTCCGGCGGCACCTGGATGTCCGTGATGCCGATGGTGGTGCCGGAGACCGTGGCGTAGTGGAAACCGATCTGCTTGATCTGGTCCAGCACCTCGGACGTGGCTGCGTTGCCGGTGAGCCGGTAGACCTCGGTGACGAGGTCGCGGAGGGCCTTCTTGTCCATCAGCACGTCATAGCGGCGCAGTTCCTCGGGGAGCACCTGGTTGAAGATGATGCGGCCCGGGGTTGTCTCCAGCCAGACCTCCTCGTCGCCGGGAGCGCGCACGGAGACGACCGAATGCAGTTCCAGTATCCCTGCGTCGAATGCGATGAGTACGTCGTCGAAGTCGCGGTAGCGCCCGCCTTCACCCTTCGCGCCCGGCTTCGTCTGGGTCAGGTAGTAGCAGCCGAGGACGATCTCGTACGTCGGCGCAACGAGCGGCTCCCCGGAGCTGGGCGAGAGCATGTTGTGCGTGCTCAGCATCACGTTGCGGGCTTCCTGCACCGCCTCGCGGGACAGGGGGACGTGCACGGCCATCTGGTCGCCGTCGAAGTCGGCATTGAATGCGGCGCAAACGAGCGGGTGCAACTGGATCGCGCTGCCCTCCACGAGCGTGGGCATGAACGCCTGGATGCCGAGCCGGTGCAGCGTCGGTGCGCGGTTCAGCATGACGGGGCGGGTCTGGATGACCTCCTCGAGGATGTCCCAGACCTCGGGCCGGGCGCGCTCCACCATGCGCTTGGCGCTCTTGATGTTGTGCGCCATGCCCTGCATGACGAGCCGGTTCATCACGAACGGCTTGAAGAGCTCCAGCGCCATCTTCTTCGGCAGCCCGCATTCGTGGAGGCGGAGGGACGGTCCGACGACGATGACGGAGCGTCCGCCGTAGTCCACGCGCTTGCCGAGGAGGTTCTGGCGGAAGCGTCCCTGCTTGCCGCGCAGCAGGTCGGACAGGCTCTTGAGCTGGTGGTTGTGGCTCCCAACGATGGCGCGGCCCCGCCGGCCGTTGTCGATGAGGTCGTCCACGGCCTCCTGAAGCATGCGCTTCTCGTTCCTGATGATGATCGCGGGTGCGCCCAGGTCCAGCAGCCTCTTGAGGCGGTTGTTCCGGTTGATGACCCGGCGGTAGAGGTCGTTCAGGTCGCTCGTGGCGAAACGCCCGCCGTCCAACTGCACCATGGGGCGCAGGTCGGGCGGCAGCACCGGGAGCGAGGTCATGATCATCCACTCCGGCTTGTTGCCGCTGCTGTGGAACGCCTCGATGACCTGGATGCGCTTGACGGCCTTCTTCCGGCGCTGGCCGGACGTCGTGCGCACCTCGTCCTTCAAGCGCTGCATCTCTTCCTGCAGGTCGAGCGACCGCAGGATGTCGAGGATGGCCTCCGCGCCCATGCCGGCCCGGAAGACGTCGCCGTACTTGTCGGCGAGCTCGCGGTGGCGGCTCTCCGTGAGCAGCATCAGGGGCTTGAGGCTCTCCACCTCGGAGGTCTCCTTATGGAGGTTCCCGTCGAGCTCGGCGAGCTGCTCATCGCGGGCGTTCGCGAGCGCCGACAACTGCTCGCCCAGCGTCTTCCGCCGTGCGTCCGCTTCCTCGGACTCTGACGCGCCGAGCGATCCGAGCTCCTCCTCCAGCGTGGCGATACGCTGGTTCATCTGCTCCTCGACGTTCTCCTTGTTCTCGTCGTGCTCCAGTTGCAGTTCCTCGATGCGCCGCGTCTGCAGCAGCGGGTCCACCCGCGTAACGATGTACTGCGCGAAGTAGAGCACCCGCTCCAGGTTACGGGGCGACACGTCCAGGAGCAGACCGAGCCTGCTGGGGATGCCCTTGGCGAACCAGATATGGGCAACGGGAGCGGCGAGGGAGATGTGTCCCATGCGCTCGCGGCGCACCTTGGCGCGCGCCACCTCGACGCCGCAGCGGTCGCATATCACGCCGCGGTAGCGGATCTTCTTGTACTTGCCGCAGTAGCACTCCCAGTCCTTCGTCGGCCCGAAGATGCGCTCGCAGAACAGGCCGTCCTTCTCGGGACGGAGCGTGCGGTAGTTGATGGTCTCAGGCTTGAGCACCTCGCCGTAGGACCACTGCTTGACCTGCTCCGGCGAGGCGAGTGAAATCCTGATGGCGTTGAAGTCAGTAGCGTTCGGCATGGTTCGCTGCTCTCCCTTGCGGGGCTCTCCCGCTTGACTGTCGGTGCGGTGCGCGTCCGGGTCGTGCCCGGTGCTGCTAGTCCGCGTTGCTCTCGCTCTCTTCTTCGGATGCCTTGCGGGCGTACGCGCCCAGGTCTATCCGCACGTTCGTGGCCACGTCTCCGTCCTGCTCTTCCAGCGGGGCGAAGTCCGCTTCCCACGACGGGGGCACCGGCTCGATCGGGATCGGAGCGACGGCTTCCAGCTCGTCCTCTTCCTCTTCGCCGGTGTAGGTGAACCGTGAGGCGACGACGCCCTGGTCCTCCTCGTACCGGAGTTCGACCGCGAGGCCGAGGCTCTGCAACTCCTTCAGCAGCACGTTGAAGGACTCCGGCACGCCGGGCTGCACGACCTCCTCTCCCTTCACGATGGCCTCGTACGTCTTCACGCGCCCGACCACGTCGTCGGACTTGACGGTGAGCATCTCCTGGAGGTTGTAGGCTGCGCTGTAGGCTTCCAGCGCCCACACTTCCATCTCACCGAAGCGCTGTCCGCCGAACTGCGCCTTGCCGCCGAGCGGCTGCTGCGTGATGAGCGAGTAGGGACCGGTGGAGCGTGCGTGGATCTTGTCCTCCACCAGGTGGATGAGTTTGAGCATGTAGATGTAGCCGACGGTAACCGGATTGTCGAACGGTTCACCGGTGCGTCCGTCGAACAACAGCGACTTGCCGAGCACCGGTGCGGCGGCGTTGAGCGCCCGCCCCACGCGCAGGGCCTCGCGGTAGAGGTCCTCAAACGACTGGTCGCCGGTGTCCACCTTTTCGCCGGTCACCTCCTGGTACGCCTCCGCGAGGTCGTCGATCCAGAGCTGGAGGCTTATCGACGAGGCGTAGTTGGAGCCGCGCTCGCTGTCGTCGAATGCACGGTCGGCGTCGTAGCCCCGCTCGGCAACCCATGCACGGGCCCTCGCCCAGTCCGGTTCGTAGCCGTCCGAGGTGTCGAGGTCGCTGCCGAGCGCTCCTGCGCGCTCCAGCAGCCACACCCGGGCAAGCGCGTCGCGGATGTCCGCGTCGGTCGCGCCGTCGAATACAGGCGTTGCTGCGCGGAACCGCAGCTTGTGGGCGGCGAGGCCCAGGTGCGTCTCCAGCACCTGCCCGAGGTTCATGCGCGAGGGCACGCCTATCGGGTTCAGGATGATGTCGACCGGGGTGCCGTCCGGCAGGTAGGGCATGTCCTCCACGGGCATGATGCGGGAGACGACGCCCTTGTTGCCGTGCCGCCCGGCCATCTTGTCGCCCTCGGAGAGGGTGCGGGTCTGAGCGACCCAGACGCGCACCAGTTTGTTCACGCCGGGAGAGAGTTCGTCCCCGTTCTCGCGGGACATGACCTTGACGTCGATGATCTTGCCGCGCTCGCCGTGAGGGACGCGCAGGGAAGTGTCCTTCACGTCCCGCGCCTTCTCACCGAAGATGGCGCGCAGCAGCTTCTCCTCCGCGGTCAGTTCGGTCTCGCCCTTGGGCGTCACCTTGCCGACGAGGATGTCGCCGGGGCCGACTTCGGCGCCGATGCGGATGATGCCTTCCTCGTCCAGGTTGTGGAGCGCGTCCTCTCCCACGCTCGGGATGTCACGCGTGATCTCACCGGGGCCGAGCTTCGTGTCGCGGGACTCGACCTCGTAGCGCTCGATGTGGATGGACGTGAACTTGGAGTCGCGTACGAGGTTCTCCGAAACGATGATGGCGTCCTCGAAGTTGTAGCCCTCCATCGCCATGAACGCACAGAGCACGTTCTGCCCCAGCGCGAGGTCGCCCTCCTGTGTGGACGAGCTGTCCGCGAGCGGGTCGCCCGCCTCCACGGCGTCTCCAACGGAAACGATGGCGCGCTGTGTGAGGCAGGTGCCCTGGTTGGAGCGGATGAACTTCCGCAGCACGTGGGTGTGCTCTTTGCCGCCCGCGTCGGTCACGGCCACCACTTCGCCGGTGACCGAGGTAACGATGCCGGAGGCCTTGGCGAGCACCATCTGCCCGGAGTCGCGCGCGATGCGCTCCTCCATGCCCGTGCAGACGAGCGGGGCGTCCGGCTTGATGAGCGGAACGGCCTGCCGCTGCATGTTGGAGCCCATGAGCGCCCGGTTGGCGTCGTCGTGCTCCAGGAACGGGATGAGCGCGGTGGAGACGCTGACGATCTGTATGGGCGCCACGTCCATGTAGTCCACGCGCTCCGGCGGCTCCATCAGGTAGTCCTCGGACACCCGGCACTCGATGCGCTCCCCGAGCAATTGGAACTTGTCGTCCATGGGGGAGTTGGCCTGCGCCACGACGAACTTGTCCTCTTCGTCGGCGGGCAGGTAGACCACCTCGTCCGGGTCCGCGGAGACGTAGGGGTGCACCGCGACCATGCGGTCGGACAGCGCTGCGATCTTCTTGGCTGCGGCCGTGGACACGACGTGCCCTGCACGGACGATCGCTTTTCCGTCATCGCCGGTCACTGTTTCGGTGACCGTTCGGCCCTTGAGGTCAGGGTCGGCGCTGGAGATGTCCTTCAGCACCTTTCGGTACGGCGTCTCGATGAAGCCGTAGTCGTTGAGGCGGGCATAAGTGGCGAGTGAGCCGAGCAGTCCGATGTTCGGCCCTTCCGGCGTCTCGATGGGGCAGATGCGCCCGTAGTGGGAGTAGTGTACGTCGCGAACGTCGAAGCCGGCGCGCTCACGGGAGAGTCCGCCGGGGCCCAGCGCGGAGAGGCGGCGCTTGTGCGTGAGTTCCGCCAGCGGGTTGGTCTGGTCCATGAACTGCGACAGCTGCGAGCCCCCGAAGAACTCGCGCACCGCCGCGACCACGGGGCGGATGTTGATGAGGGCGCTGGGCGTGGCCTCGCCCTGGTCCAGGATCGTCATGCGCTCCTTGACCACGCGCTCCATGCGGAGCAGGCCCACCCGCAACTGGTTCATGATGAGCTCGCCCACGGCGCGGACCCGGCGATTGCCCAGGTGGTCGATGTCGTCGGGGTTGGCCACGCCGTTGTTGATGCGGATCATCATCCGGATCATCTCGATGATGTCGTCCTTGGTCAGCGTGCGGCTCTCCCGCGGGACGTCCTTACCGGTTCGGCGGTTCATCTTGTACCGCCCGACGCGCCCGAGGTCGTAGCGGCGCGGGTTGAAGAACAGGTTGTCCAGCAGCGTGCGTGCGCTCTCTGCACTGGGCGGTTCACCGGGGCGGAGCCTCCGGTAGACCTCCATCAACGCCTGCGCCTCGTTCTGCACGGCGGTGTCGCGATCGAGCGTCGTGCGGATGTACGGGTGCTCGGGGTCGTCGTCGATGTCGGCGAACAGCTCGAGCAGCTCCGAGTCCTCCGCGAAGCCGATGGCGCGCAGGAACGTCGTGACAGGCAGTTTGCGCTTCCGGTCTATCTTCACCGAGATGACGTCGCGGGGGCTGGTCTCGAACTCGAGCCATGCGCCGCGGTAGGGGATGAGCTTGGAGAAGGAGACGTTGCGCCCGGTGCTGGGGTCCTGCACGCGGGTGAAGTAAGCGCCCGGCGAGCGCACGAGCTGGCTCACCACCACGCGCTCGGCGCCGTTGATGACGAACGTGCCCGTGGAGGTCATCATCGGGATGTCGCCGAAGAAGAGCGTCTGCTCCTTGACCTCGCCGGTCTCCTTCACTTCCAGTTCGACCGTGACATAGAGCGGCGCTTCGTAGGTGACCTCCCGCGCGCGGCACTCCTCTTCGGAATAGCGGGGATCGCGGAAGTTGTGCGCGCCGAAGCGCAGTTCGAACCGGTTGCCGGTCACGTCCTGAACGGGGTTGATCTCGTCCAGTACTTCTCGGATACCGATCGTCTTGAGCGCCTCGAACGACTCCAGTTGGATGTTGACGAGGTTCGAGGGCTCCAGCACCTGGTGGGTGCGTGCGTACGACTTGACGGGGTGTATCGGGGCGCGGTTGGCACGGGGCATTAGCGACGTCATTGCTGGCTCGATACCTCCTCGCAGCGCATGGCCTGCGGATTCCCGGAAACACGGAAAGAGGCCCAGCGGATATGCAACGCTAGACCTCGGTTAGGGCGGGCTAAGAGATTCGGGACTTCTGATGCTCAGGCGCGGTGAACAGCATCTGACTCATTCCGGACAACACTAGCACGCGCGCACGCATCCGTCAAGGGGCAGCCGAAACCGAGCGGCGAGAGGAGCCTCGACATTCCGCGACAGTGTGTTCAGGGCGCTGCGCGGAGTACCTGTGAAGTCCCTAGTTGAGCCGCTCGAATATCGTCGAGACGCCCTGCCCTCCGCCGACGCACATCGTTACGAGCCCGAGATGCCCGTCAGTGCGCGTCAGTTCCTCCATGAGTTTCACCGTCATGATCGCGCCGGTCGCTCCCACCGGGTGGCCGAGGGAGATGCCGCTGCCGTTGACGTTCGTTCGCTCCCAGTCCATGTCCAGTTCACGGATCACGTACAGCGCCTGCGCGGCGAACGCCTCGTTCAGTTCGATGAGGTCCAGATCGCTGACCGCCATGCCCGTCTTCTCGAGCACCTTGCGCGTCGACGGGACCGGCCCGATGCCCATCACAGACGGGTCGACGCCGGAGACGCCCCGGCCCACCCAGCGCAGGCGCGGCGTCAGCCCCTCCGCCTCCGCGCGCTCCCGCGACATCACAACAACCGCCGCTGCACCGTCGTTGATGCCGGCGGAGTTACCGGCGGTCACCGTGCCGCCTTCCTTGAACACCGCGCGGAGCTTGCCCAGCCCCTCCAGCGTAGTGTCCGCTCGGGGGTGCTCGTCCTGAGTCACCGTCACCGGGTCGCCGCGACGCTGCGGGATGCTCACCGGCGCGATCTGCGTGTCGAAGTAACCTTCCGCCTGCGCGCGGACGGCGCGCTGGTGGCTGTCCACGGCCATGCTGTCCTGCGCCTCTCTGCTTACCTCGAAGCGCTCCGCGACGTTCTCCGCGGTCACGCCCATGTGGTAGTCGTAGATGGGGCAGCTCAGCCCCATCGTGAGTCCGTCTGTAACCGAGTAGTCGCCCATACGCGGCCCCTCGAACCGGACGCCCCGCATGAGGTAGGGCACGCGACTCATGCTGTCCGCGCCCCCCGCGACGACAACCTCGGACTCGCCGGTGGCGATGGCCTGGACCGCGAGGTTGATCGCCTCGAGCCCGGACGAGCACGCGCGGTTCACGGTCATGGCGGGGATGTGCTCCGGCAGGCCTGCCTTCAGCATCGCGCGGCGGGCCGTGTAACCCGTCTCGTCGGCCTGGAGCACGTTGCCCATGATCACCTCGTCGACATCCTCCGGGCTGATCCCCGCCCGTTCGACGGCTGCCTTGATGGCGACGGCGCCGAGGTCCGAAGCCAGGATGTCCTTGAACGCGCCTCCGAACCGCCCCACAGGCGTCCGCGCGCCGCTAACGATGACTACGTCCTGCATGAGTTCTGCTCCCCGCTGGTGCTGCGCGGATTGTCCGTGCGCCCTTCTCCGCGTGTCAAATGGATGGCCGCTAGTAGCGGATGAGCGCTATCACGTCGTAGCCGGGCAGGCGCGAACGTCCGTCCAGCGCCGTGAGTTCGATGAGCGTGACGATCCCGGCGACGTTCGCTCCGGTCTGCCGCACGAGTTCCACGGCTGCCGCCAGCGTGCCGCCCGTGGCCAGTACATCGTCCACCAGCAGCACGTTGTCCCCGGGCTGCATGCCATCCTGGTGCAGCTCTATCGCCGCGTCGCCGTACTCCAGTTCGTACTGGGCGGAGAACGTCTCGTGGGGCAACTTGCCCGCCTTCCGCATGGGGACGAACCCCGCGCCCAACTCGACCGCCAGCGGCGCCCCGATGACGAACCCGCGCGCCTCGATCGCCGCGACACGGTCGATGCCCTGCTGCCGGAACGGCGCGGCGAGGTCCTGCACTACGGCCCGCAACGCCTCGCCGTCGCCCAGGAGCGGGGTGATGTCGCGGAACAGGATGCCGGGCTGAGGGAAGTCCGGTATCGCCCGAATGAGGTTTTCGTAGTCTGCTGCCATCGCTTCTCCTGCAGAGGCAGACCTTTGCACAATGTTCGCAGAGGCGCAATCGGGCATGTGGAGCGTCACTTGGCGGTGGCGGGAAGCGTACCCCGCTCCTGTGCTACAATCGTTCAGCGCTCCGGCGCAGCCGCGGGGAACGTCGAGCCTCGCGGACATCTCTTAGACCGACAGAAAGGCAGGTCCCATGGTACAGATACAGACCGACGCGCCCCGCGAGGTTGCGCCTCAGGGGGACGAGTCACTCAGCATGCGAGCGCTGCTTGAGGCAGGTGTCCACTTCGGCCATCAGACGCACAGGTGGAACCCCCGGATGCGGCGCTTCATTTTTGCTCAGCGCAACGGGATCCACATCGTCGACCTGCAGCAGACCATGGAACTGCTGGAGCAGGCGTGCGCATTCGCCACGGATCTGGCAGCCTCCGGCAAGCGCATCCTCATGGTGGGCACCAAGAAGCAGGCGCAGGAGTCCGTCAAGGAAGAGGCCATCCGCGCCGGACAGTACTACATCAACCAGCGCTGGCTCGGCGGCACCATCACCAACTTCACCACCATCCAGACGCGCATCGATCACCTCGTGAACCTGGAGGAACGCAAGGCGCGCGGCGAGTTCAACCGCCTCCTCAAGAAGGAAGCCCTGAAGCTCGACGCCAGTATCGAGAAGCTGAACCGCTATCTCGGCGGCATCAAGGACATGACGTCCCTCCCCGGCGCGCTCTTCATCGTGGACGTTGGACGCGAGAACATCGCCGTCGCCGAGGCCAAGCGCGCAGGCATCCCCATCATCGCCCTTGTCGACACCGACTGTGACCCCACCGACATCGACTGGCCGATCCCCGGCAACGACGACGCCATACGCTCGATCCGGCTCGTCTCCGGCCACATCGCGCGCTCCGCGCAGGCCGGACACAATGAGTGGCTCGCGTCGCGCGGCGGTTACAGCCAGGTTGTGGACGAACCTGTCGAACCGGAGGAGGAGGAGGGACCTGAAGGCGATGAGGAGACGGCCGTCGCGGACGAGGTCTCCGTTGCGGAGGACGAGGTCCCTCCAGCGGACGTGACGCAGGTCGAGCAGACTGAAGAGGCAGAGTAACTCACTCCGTAGAGAAGCGAGGTAGTCAGTGCAGGTTTCCACCGAGATGATCCGCACGCTCCGTGAGCGCACCGGGGCGGGCATCATGGACTCCAAGCGCGCGCTCGAGGCAGCAGACGGCGACGTGGACCAGGCGGAGCAGGCCCTCCGCGAGAAGGGCCTGGCCAAGGCTGCTTCCAAGTCCGACCGCGCCACCGCCGAGGGCGTCATCGATTCCTACATCCACGCGGGCAGCCGCATCGGCGCGATGGTCGAGCTCAACTGCGAGACCGACTTCGTGGGCCGGACGCCTGAGTTCCGCGAGCTCGCCCACAACATCGCAATGCAGGTCGCCGCGATGGCCCCTCTCTACCTAGACGAGACCGACCTGCCGGAGGACGAAGACGGCAGGCCCGAAGAGGTCTGCCTGCTCAAGCAGTCTTTCATCAAGGACCCGGGCAAGACGATAGGCGACCTGATTATGGACGTGCGAGCCAAGGTGGGGGAGAACATCCGGGTCGGGCGGTTCGCGCGGTTCGGGCTCGGGCAGTAACGCGGGGCCGCTCATGGCCAGAGATGCCACATACCGGCGGGTGGTGCTCAAACTGAGCGGTGAATCGCTGCGCGGACGCTCGCCCGACGGCATCGACTGGTCTGTCCTGGACTTCCTCGCCGGGGAAGTGAAGCAGGCCATCCAACTCGGCATCGAACTCTCCATCGTCATCGGGGGCGGGAATATCTGGCGCGGCGCGGCGGCCGAGCGCCAGGGCATGGACCGGGCGACCGCAGACTACGCGGGCATGCTCGCGACGCTCATCAATGCCCTCGCCATGCAGGACGCGCTCGAGCGCAACGGCGTCACCACACGGACGCAGTCCGCGCTGGAGATCCGTACCGTCGCGGAGCCGTACATCTACCGCCGCGCCATCCGGCACCTGGAGAAGGGACGGGTGGTGATATTCGCCGCGGGCACCGGCAGCCCCTACATGACCACCGACACCACTGCGGCGCTGCGCGCCGTAGAGATGAGCGCCGACATGCTCCTGATGGCGAAGAACAACGTAGACGGCGTCTACGACGCGGACCCCCGCGTCGAGCCGAACGCCCGGAAGTTCGAGCACGTGAGCTACATAGAGATCCTCA
This sequence comes from Dehalococcoidia bacterium, assembly GCA_965220225.1. GTDB lineage: Bacteria > Chloroflexota > Dehalococcoidia > Lucifugimonadales > Australimonadaceae > Bin16. Next base: position 952,370 of record OZ244813.1, read on the forward strand.
ATCGCCAGTTGGAAGTGATGGACTACACGGCGCTCTCACTCTGCATGGAGAACGACTTGCCGATACGCGTGTTCGACGTGTTCAATCAGGGCTCCATCCAGCGCATCCTTGCCGGCGAGCACGTCGGCACGCTGGTGAGCGGCCAGCCGGTGACCGTCTGAACCGGCACCACAAGCGGAGAGACTCGCACATGGCAGAGACCAACGAAGAAGTCGAACTGATCCTAGAGGACGCTGCAGAGCGGATGGACAAGTCCGTTGAAGTGCTCCGCCACGAGGCAGACACCATACGCACCGGGCGTGCCAACGCAGCCATGCTCGACTCCGTCAGGGTCGAGCTCTACGGCACATCGATGCCGCTCAACCAGGTTGCGACCGTCAACGCTCCCGACTCGCGCCTGCTTGTCGTGCAGCCCTTCGACAGGTCGTCGCTCGGCGCTATCGAGAAGGAGTTGATGCGCGCCGACCTGGGCCTGACGCCCAGCAACGACGGTACGGTGATCCGCCTCCCCATCCCCATGATGACGCAGGAGCGGCGGCAGGAGATGGTCAAGCGTCTCCACCGGCTCCGTGAGGATGCGCACGTCGCCATCCGGAACGTCCGTCGCGACGCTCTCGAGCACCTGCGCGGCCTGGAGAAGAACAAGGAGATATCCCAGGACGACCTCCGCCGCGACCAGGACCAGCTCCAGAAGATCACCGATGAGCACGTCACCAGGGCGGACGAGGTCAGCAACAGGAAAGAAGCCGAGTTGATGGAGGTCTAGGCCGCTCATGACGCGCGCCGTACCCGGGAAGAGCGCATCGCATCACACAACCCCAGGCGCCCCCAGGCATGTCGCCATCATCATGGACGGCAACGGCAGGTGGGCGAATGAACGGGGCCTGCCCCGCCTCGCCGGTCACCGTGCGGGCGCCGAGAACCTGCAGCGCGTACTCCAGACCCTCGAGTCCTGCGGCGTCGCGTACGTCACGCTGTTCGCCTTCTCCACCGAGAACTGGAACCGGCCCACCGCTGAGGTGAATGGCCTTCTCGAACTCATGCAGACCGTCATCGGTGAGTGCGTGGACGAGTTGAACAAGCGCAACATCCGCATCCGCCACCTCGGCGAACTCGACCAGATCCCGGGCAGCCTTGCCGACGCCACCCGCGAGGCGGTGGAGCGTACCGCTCACAACACGGGACTCAACCTCTGCGTTGCTTTCGACTACGGCGGTCGGACGGAGATGGTCCGTGCCGTGCGCCGCATCGTCGCTGCGGGCGTCGAACCGCACGAGATCACGGAAGAGGTCATCCGCGAGAACCTCTACCTGCCCGACGTGCCCGACCCGGACCTCATCATCCGCACCGCCGGAGAGCAGCGCCTGAGCAACTTCCTCATCTGGCAGGCCGCCTACAGCGAGTACTACCAGACTCCCGCCTACTGGCCCGACTTCAACGACGCGGAAGTCGAGAACGCGCTCGACGAGTACAAGCGTCGCCGGCGCCGGTTCGGCGCCCTTCCTGAAGAGGCCTGATGAGCGCCCGCCCGCGGAGCGAGCTGCTCCTCCGCGTTGCCAGCGCGGTGGTCGGACTCCCGCTCCTCTTCCTCGTACTCTGGGTCGGAGGGCCGCTCTTCGCAGCCGTCGCCATCGTTGCCGCACTCATCGCACTCCGCGAGATGCTGGACCTGCTCCGCCGTGCCCGCTCCCTGCGCGACAGTGGCCCCGTCGTCCGCGACGGCGCCCTCGCCCTTGCGGGCGTCGCCTACGTCGTCCTGCCGTTCGCAGCCCTCATCGCCCTGCGCTTTGACAACGCCGGCCTGCAGTGGGCGGCGCTGGCGTTCCTCGTGACGTTCGCCACGGACGCGAGTGCCTACGCGGTTGGCCGAGCGGTGGGACGACGCAAACTCGCCCCGTCCGTCTCGCCGGGCAAGACGTGGGAGGGAGCGGTCGGTGGCCTCGTCGGCGCTGCCGCGGCTGCGGTCGCGCTCGTCGCGCTCCTGGACGGCATCGATGACCGCATCATCCCCGCGGCCGTGTTGGGACTCGGCACCGGCGTCGTCGCGCAGGCGGGCGACCTGCTGGAATCGAAGGTCAAGCGGATGGCGGATGCGAAGGACTCCGGGCGCCTCATCCCCGGCCATGGCGGCCTGTTCGACCGTCTGGACAGCCTCATCCCGGTTTTCCTCCTCGTCTACCTGGCTTCACTGGTCTGGTGAGGAATATGAACGCGCGGCTTGCGGCTCCGACACTACTCGTACTTCTCATGCTGGGGGCCATGGCGTGCGGAGAAGAGACGCCGTCGGGACGGGAGGCCTTCGACGCCAACTGCGCAACCTGCCACGGAGCGGGCGGACTGGGGACGGACAGCGGCCCCCCGCTCGTTCACCCGTACTATGTCCCGTGGCACCACGACGACCACTCGATCCGCCGTGCAGTGCGCAACGGCGTTCCTTCGCATCACTGGTTCTTTGGCGACATGCCGCCTATAGTGGGGGTCACGGACGAGGAACTGGAGCAGATCATCCTGTACATCCGTGAGCAGCAGCGCGCGGGTGGCATCTACTGAGAGACCCGGCAAACACGCCATGAAGAACATCGTCGTACTCGGCTCGACAGGCTCCATCGGCACGCAGACGCTGGACGTTGTGCGTGCGCTGCCGGACGACTTCCGCGTCTCGGGACTCTCGGCGGGGCGCAACCTCGGCTTGCTCGCCGAACAGGTTGCCGAGTTCGGGCCGCGCATGGTCTGGTGCGAGGAGGGCCGCGAAAGCCTTGGCGGAGACGGCGCGTCGCTCGTGCCGCCCGAGGAGATGGTCACCGAGCCTGACGTCGACCTCGTGATGGTTGCAACGACGGGCCGTGCGGGCCTCGTTCCCACGCTGAACGCGCTCCGCTCGGGCAAGGCAGTCGCCCTCTCCAACAAGGAGGTCGTCGTCATGGCGGGCGAGCTCGTCACGCGCGTCGCTGCGAAGCACGGCGCGCCGCTCCTCCCCGTGGACAGCGAACCCTCCGCTATCTGGCAGTGCATGCGCGGCGAGGACGAACCGGTGCGCAGGCTCATCATCACGGCCTCCGGCGGTCCGTTCCGCACGCGTGCGCTGGACGAGATCGCCGGCGTCACCCCCGCCGAGGCGCTCGCGCACCCAACGTGGGTCATGGGGCGAAAGATCACCATCGACTCCTCCACTCTGATGAACAAGGGCTTCGAGGTCATCGAGAGCCGCTGGCTCTTCGACATCCCGTTCGACCGGATAGACGTCGTTGTCCATCCGCAGAGCGTCATCCACTCCATGATCGAGTGCGCGGACGGCTCGGTGAAGGCGCAGATGGGCCCGCCGGACATGCGCCTGCCGATCCAGGCCGCGCTCGCGTACCCCGCCCGTCTCGACAACGGCAACCTGCCGCGCTACGACCCCCTTGCATGGCCGTCACTCACGTTCGAGTCCCTCGACCCCGCGCGCTATCCCTGCTTTGCGACCGCAGTGCAGGCGGGGCGCAGGGAGCAGACCTACCCTGCCGTCCTCAGCGCCGCCGATGAGGAAGCCGTGCACTACTTCCTCGACGGCCGCATCGGCTTCGGCGACATCCACCGCATCGTGGAGAGTGTCCTCGACCGGCACGAGCCCTTCGACGCCTCGACGCCGGAGGCCGTGCTCGAGGCCGACGCATGGGCACGGCGTGAGGCGGCGGCAGCGGCGGGCGTGGGCTGACGCTTCCTTCCTGCCCGCGTCATGACCATCCTCCTCTTCCTACTCGTCCTCGGCTCCCTCGTCATCGTGCACGAACTGGGGCACTTCTTCGCTGCGAGGCTCGCCCGCGTGCAGGTGCTCGAGTTCGGTGTCGGAATGCCGCCGCGCGCGTTCGGGTTCAGCCGCGGGGGCACCACTTACTCGCTCAACTACCTCCCGTTCGGCGGGTTCGTGCGCATGCTCGGAGAGGAAGGCCCCACCGGGCCTGCGAGCTTCGCGGGCAAGAGCGCCTGGCAGCGGCTCTTCATCCTGGGCGCGGGCTCTGCGATGAACGCCGTGCTCCCCGTCGTCCTGCTTACCGTCGCGTTCATGACGCCCCAGCCCGTGGCGGTGACGGATGTAGCCGTGCTCAGCGTCGCCCCGGGATCGCCCGCCGAGCAGGCGGGCGTGGCGCCGGGCGACCTCATCCGCGACGCCGACGGCAGGCGCATCGCCAACTCTTCGGACCTGCTCGTGGCCATCAACCTTCGCCTCGGCGCGGACACCTCGTGGACGGTCGAGCGGCGCGGCCGCCTGATCGCGTTGCACGTCCCGGACGTGCGCGTCGACCCACCGGAGGGGCAGGGCGCCGTCGGCATCTTCCTCACCGACGCCCGGCTCACCGTCGCGTCGGTGGCCTCCGGGTCGACCGCGGGTCGGGCCGGCCTGATGACCGGCGACCTGCTCCTGTCGGTTGGCGAGAGGCGCGTGCTGAACGAAGGAAGCCTTCAGTCTGTCCTCCCTGCGGTGATCGAGGCTTCGCCCGGCGAACCGGTGCCGCTGGAGGTGCTGCGGCGGGGCGTTATCGTGTTGCTGGAGCTCCCCCCGGACGAAGGCGCACTCGACGGCGTGACCGTCGCGGTCTACCCGGAAGAGACCCGTTCGATGGGCCCGCTCGCCGCGTTCCGGGCGAGCTTCACCCAGATCGGCGAGATACTTCTGCTCTTCCGCAACGAGGTCTCGCGCTGGATAGCGGGCTCGTCCTCCATCCAGGTCGCGGGGCCGATAGGCATCGCGCAGATGACGGGCGACGTGGCCGAGTCCGGCATCAGTCCGCTCATCCTCTGGACGGCGCTCCTCTCCATCAATCTCGCCATCATCAACCTCATCCCCTTCCCCGCGCTGGACGGCGGGCGTATCGCATTCGTGCTGGTCGAGATCGTGCGCGGCGGACGCCGCCTCGCACCGGAGAAGGAGCGCTTCGTCCACGCTGCCGGCTTCGCGATGCTCATCGCTGCAATCGTCATGATCTCCATCAACGACATCCAGCGCCTGTTCTCATAAGCTCAGCAGGGTTGGTTGGAGGAGAGATGTTGCAGGCCAGATTCGGGTCATTCGATGACCTGCTCATGCTGACAGAGGAACCGCTTCGTCTGGTCGCTGCCGCATTGCGCAAGATCATCCTGGAAGTGCACGCGGCCGCTTGTGAGGTCGTGCACCTCGGCGACAGGGCAGCGACCTATGGTGTTGGCCCGAGGAAGATGATCGACGGCTACGCCTACATCCTGCCTCACGCCGGATGGGTGAACCTGGGCTTCTACAGAGGAGTGGAACTGCCGGACCCGGAGGCACTGCTGGAGGGAACTGGCGCACGGATGCGGCACGTGAAGGTGCGCTCAGTCGATGGCGCACGTCGTCCGGCTGTCCGGGCACTTGTTGCTGCTGCCCTTGCCGAACGCAAGCGTGCACTCGAATGAGTCCACCACGCATCTCATTCCTGCGGGTGTATCATGGTTGCAGCAATCCGAGGAGCCGAGCATGGCACGCCGCGTAACCAAACCTGTCTGGGTGGGAGACGTCAAGATAGGCGGGGACGCTCCCGTCAGCGTCCAGTCCATGACCAAGACCGACACCCGCGACGTCGAGGCCACCGTCGCGCAGATTCACGGCCTCGAGGAGGTCGGCTGTGAGATCATCCGCTGCGCCGTGCCGGACATGGAGGCGGCGCAGGCCCTCGGCGCCATCAAGCGCCAGGTCTCCATTCCCATCGTCGCCGACATCCACTTCCACTACCAGCTTGCGCTAGAAGCCCTCAACCAGGGCGTCGACTGCCTCCGGCTGAACCCCGGCAACATCCGCGATGCCGAGAAGGTGCGCACCGTCGTTCGTGAGGCGAAGGCGCGCCAGACCCCCATCCGCATCGGCGTGAACTTCGGCAGCCTGCCTCCCGTCGGAGCGATCGGCGTCACGCGCGGCCAGCACCGCCACGCAGACGGCGTCAACCGCCTCGTCAAGGGCTCGTCGGCCTCCGGCGAAGGCGAGGAGGTCTCCGTCGTCGACCACATGGTCGCGACCGGCCTCTGGGAGATACAGGTGCTCGAGGACCTCGACTTCGACCTGATTAAGATCTCGCTCAAGGCGTACGACATCGACACCACCGTCGAGGCGTACCGAAAGCTCGCGAAGATGGTGCCGTATCCGTTCCACCTCGGCATCACCGAGGCCGGCACCGCTCGCTCCGGCTCCATACGAAGCGCCATCGGCCTCGGTACGCTCCTCTACGACGGCATCGGCGACACCATCCGCGTATCGCTCAGCGACGACTCGCGTGAGGAGGTCGAGGTCGGCTACGAGATCCTCAAGGCGCTGGACCTCCGCAAGAAGGGCGTCCAGATGGTCGCCTGCCCCTCCTGCGGGCGCGCCGACGTGGACATCCGCAAGCTCGCCAACACTGTCGACGAGATGCTCAAGGGCATGGACACCTCGGTGAAGGTAGCCGTGATGGGCTGCGAGGTGAACGGCCCCGGCGAAGCGAAGGACGCCGACGTCGGCATCGCAGCGGGCAATGGGCGCGCCATCATCTTCCGCAAGGGCCAGAAGGCGCGCATCGTCGAGGAAGCGGACATGCTCACCGCGCTCCTCGAAGAGGTCGAGACCGTCGCCGCCGCGATAGCCGAGTAGCCTCTTCCTACGCCCCCGCGTTCCCCCACCTGTCGATGAACGTCACTTCCGACACCGGTTTGCGGCGGCTGCCGCCCAGGTGGTCCGGCGCCGCCGGGTAGCCCAGGGGGATCAGCGCCATCATCTCCCACTCGTCCGGCACGCCGAGCAGCTTGGCGACGTCCTCGTAGCAGTGCTGCCACACCGTCGTGAGCCGGGTGCCCAGCCCGAACGCCGCCGCTGCGAGCATCAGGTTCTGCGCCGCCGGATAGATCGACGCCCCGCGGTACGATTCGCTGCCGCGCATCTTCCACCGCTCCACGCAGAACATCACCAGCGCCGGCACGTCTTCCATGGCACCGCTGAAGTGCGCGGGGGTCTCTCCCGGCGCGCTCGCTGTCGTGCCTCCAGTCATGCGCTGCTGCGCCTCCAGGTACAGTTCGCCCATGCGGCGCTTCACCTCGGGGTCGCGCAGCACGATGAACCGCCACGGCTGGCGGTTGCTGCCGCTCGGCGCGCGTGTCGCTGCCTCGAGTATCCGGTCCAGCACATCGTCGGGTATCGGGTCGGGCTTGTAGTACACGACCCCCCGCTGGCTGCTGACGACCTCGAAGAAATCCGGCATGGCGCGCCTCCCCTGATGCTGTGGTTGCGGGGATTCTATCCCGCCGTCAACGGCGTGATGTGAAACGGCAGCACGCCTCAAGCGAGCTGCCGTTCTCCCGTGTGCGATTGTGGTGCGCCTGGGCGCGCTGTTCCGCTACGCTACTTGCCCTTCACCACGAACGTCCCGCCGATCTTGTCGTGCAGACCCTGCCGCCGCTCGTCGAACAGGACCATGATGGCGATGACGATGAACACGACAAACCCGATGAGACCGCCGATCGCTTCACCGGATTCGCCGATAGCAGCCCCCAGGATGACGGCGGCAAATGCTCCGAGCGCCCGGATGACGAACTCGCGTTTGAAGATAGCACTGGCAGCGGGTTTGTAGTAGCCAAAGCTGATGACGGCTTCCAATACCTGATCTGTAGCGCTGGGGTTGCCCAGGTCGATGACGCCGAGCGCATTCAGAACCACGATGATTACCGAAACGATGACGGCGTCGATGATGAATGCCGCGAAACGGTGCAGGCGGCCTGCGTACTCCATGGCACGGCTCCTTTCGACCGAACGGGTCAGCGTGAGCGTAGCACAGGGTTGAGCAGGGATGTCTCGGTACAGCCGAACGGGATTAAGCAGGAAACGCCCCTTTGCGGGGCGCTCGAACAGGAAGGTTGGTAGCGGGGCCAGGACTCGAACCTGGGACCTTCGGGTTATGAGCCCGACGAGCTGCCACTGCTCCACCCCGCACCGAAGACACCGGAACAGAAGGGAAGGCGAAGGCGGCGCCTTTGCGCGCTAGCAAGGGAAATCGAACGAGCAGAGGAGCAGGAGTGTTTGGTCAAGTCCTCGGCCGATTAGTACCGCTCGGCTGAACGCATTGCTGCGCTTACACCTGCGGCCTATCGAGCAGATAGTCTCTCTGCGGCCTTACCCCCTCTCGGGGTGGGAAGTCTCATCTTGGGGCCGGCTTCGCACTTAGATGCTTTCAGCGCTTATCCGTTCCGTACATAGCTACCCGGCAGTGCCCCTGGCGGGACAACCGGAACACCAGAGGTACGTCCTTCCCGGTCCTCTCGTACTAGGGAAAGCTCCCCTCAAACTTCCTGCGCCCACAGCGGATAGAGACCGACCTGTCTCACGACGGTCTGAACCCAGCTCACGTGCCGCTTTAACCGGCGAACAGCCGGACCCTTGGGACCTTCTTCAGCCCCAGGATGCGACGAGCCGACATCGAGGTGCCAAACCTTGCCGTCGATATGAACTCTTGGGCAAGATAAGCCTGTTATCCCCGGGGTAGCTTTTGTCCGATAAGCCACGGCCCTTCCACACGGGACCGTAGGATCACTTTGGCCGACTTTCGTCCCTGCTTGGCTTGTAGGCCTCGCAGTCAAGCCCCCTTCTACCAATGCGCTCTGCGGGTGATTTCCATCCACCCTGAGGGGACCTTTGCACGCCTCCGTTACCTTTTAGGAGGCGACCGCCCCAGTCAAACTGCCTGCCAGACACGGTCCCCCTGCTTGTTCAGGGGTTAGATCCAAAAACAGGGAAGAGTGGTATTTCAACGATGGCTCCACCCGAACTGGCGTCCGGGCTTCATAGCCTCCCACCTATCCTACACAACCGTATCCTCGGATCAATGTCAGGTTGCAGTAAAGCTCCACGGGGTCTTTTTGTCCTGCTGCGGGTAACGAGCATCTTCACTCGTACTTCAATTTCACCGAGACCATCCTTGAGACAGCGCCCCAGTTGTTACGCCTTTCCTGCGGGTCAGAACTTACCTGACAAGGGATTTCGGTACCTTAGGACCGTTATAGTTACGGCCGCCGTTCACCGGGGCTTCGATTCGCAGCTCTCACCGCTCCTCTTGACCTTCCGGCACTGGGCAGGCGTCAGCCCCTATACGTCGTCTTGCGACTTGAGCAGGGACCTGTGTTTTTGTTAAACAGTCACCAGGGCCTCTTCGCTGCGACCCCGAAGGTGCTCCGTCCGCTAGGGACTTCACCCTCCAGGGCACTCCTTCTCCCAAAGTTACGGAGTCAGATTGCCGAGTTCCTTAAGGATGGTTCTCTCGTCCGCCTCGGTACGCTTATACCAGTCCACCAGTGTCGGTTTGCGGTACGGACACCCATGACTCTAGCTACGAAGCTTTTCTTGCCGGTGTAGCCTCAACAGACTTCCCCAGGGCCAGGCCCTGAAGTTGCTTTACCCCTCAGCTCAAACCCCACGGCGGATTTTCCTACCGCGGGCTCGCCTACAGGCTCAGACGCACCATGTCCAATAGGCACGCTCTGCCTAGCTTCCCGTGTCCCTCCTTAGCCTTAAAACGATCCATGGGTGGCGCTGGAATGTTGACCAGCTCTCCATCGCCTACGCCTTGCGGCCTCGGCTTAGGCCCGGCTAACCCTACGACGAACGACGTTGCGTAGGAAACCTTGGACTTTCGGCGGATGCGGTTCTCACGCATCTTTACGCTACTCATGCCGGCATTCGCACTTCTCTGCGCTCCACCTGCCCTCACAGGCAGACTTCTGTGCACAGAGAACGCTCCCCTACCCCTCCGCCTTACGGCAGAAGCCACGACTTCGGCAACAGGCTTAAGCCCCGATAAATTGTCGGCGCACGGTCCCTTGACCAGTGAGCTATTACGCACTCTTTAAAGGGTGGCTGCTTCTAAGCCAACCTCCTGGTTGTCTAAGCGACCATACTTCCTTTGACACTGAGCCTGTATTTAGGGGCCTTAGTCGGTGGTCTGGGCTGTTTCCCTCTCGACCATGGAGCTTATCCCCCACGGTCTCACTCCTCAGGCATGGATGGAACGGCATTCGAAGTTTGATTGGGTTTGGTAGGCTCACACCCCCTAGCCCATTCAGAGCCCTACCTCCGTCCCTCTTCCTGAAGGCTGCACCTCAATGCATTTCGGGGAGAACCAGCTATCTCCGGGTTCGGTTGGCATTTCACCTCTACCCACAGCTCATCCCAACACTTTGCAACGTATACGGGTTCGGGCCTCCACCTCGAGACTATCGAGGCTTCACCCTGGCCATGGGTAGCTCACCCGGTTTCGGGTCTACCCCGTGCGACTGCTTCGCCCTATTCAGACTCGCTTTCGCTGCGGCTCCGGGACGTCTGCATCCCTTAACCTCGCCACACAGGAGTAACTCGCCGGCTCATTCTTCAATAGGCACGCCGTCACCCGTCCGAAAACGGGCTCCGACCGCTTGTAGGCCCACGGTTTCAGGTCTATTTCACTCCCCTTCTGGGGTTCTTTTCACCTTTCCCTCACGGTACTTGTGCGCTATCGGTCGTCAAGGGTATTTAGCCTTGGAGGGTGGTCCCCCCGGCTTCCCACGGGATTCCACGTGTCCCGTGGTACTCACGAACGCATCCGGAGTCCATAGCCTTTCGCCTACGGGGCTATCACCCGCTATGGCGGTCCTTTCCAGGCTCCTTCGGCTAGACCATGGATTGCTCACTCCGTGCACTATCTGGGGTTCGTGCTGACACGCCGTACAACCCCGCTGTCGTATAGGCCCCCAGGCCACTAAACGACATCGGTTTAGGCTGTTCCCGTTTCGCTCACCACTACTCAGGGAATCGCGGTTGCTTTCTTTTCCTCAGGGTAATGAGATGTTTCAGTTCCCCTGCTTACCCCCCTCAGCCTATGTGTTCAGCTGAGGATGTCCCGGCTTCACCGAGACCGGTTCCCCGATTCGGGAATCCCCGGCTAAGCCTGCTTGACGGCTACCCGAGGCTTATCGCAGTCGTGCTACGCCCTTCATCGGCCCTTGACGCCAAGGCATCCTCCGTGGGCCCTTAATAACTTGACCTCACGCTCGGTTCGCAGTCGCTGCGAACCTTCCTTGGCTCGTACTCGCTCGATATTCCCTTGTTAACGTGCAAAGGCGGTGGCACCTTGGCGCGCCACCGCCTTACGGTAGCAATGCAACGCCGGATCGGTCCTACGTGCTCACTGGCACTGCCATTACGAAGAAGTCCTCATGTGGCTGCGTAAGCCTCCCCAAGTGGCGTCTCGCCAGTATATGCAGTCCCTTCGCCCAGTGTCAACCACACCCGCGGACCCTTCAACCCGCTCCCTTCACCTCTGCGTGCTTGACCCCCGAGCCTCGTCTGTGATATGCGTAACAATCGCCCCCACTGGCGCGGGGATACGCAACGAACGTGACGACACCTACCACTCATCCACAGAAACGCTCAGCGACCCTCCGGCGGCTCCTCTACATCGCACTGGCCGCCGTGGCGCTTGTCGCCGTCCTCGCCGCCTGCGACACCCCTCTGACCACGTTCGAGCCTCGCTCCGACGCCACCCAGCGCATCCACACCATCTACATCTTCGTCATCGTCGCCGCCAGCATCGTCGGCTTCCTCGTTCTCGCGGCGATGGCCTACATCCTCTGGAAATACCGCGAGCGCCCGGGGCACACGGCCCAGCAGATCCACGGCAACACCACGCTGGAGATCACCTGGACGGTCATCCCCATCCTCATCCTCGTCGCCATCGCCATCCCAACCATCGTCTGGATCGCGGGTACGACGGCTGACCCGGACGAGGACGCGCTCCACATCGAGGCCATCGGCCACCAGTGGTGGTTCGAGTTCCGCTACCCCGGCCTCGGGCCGGACGGCGGAGACCTCGTCACTGCAAACGAGCTCCGCATCCCCGTCGGACGCCAGGTAGCCATCACGCTCGAAGCGAAGGACGTCATCCACTCCTTCTGGGTGCCGCAGCTCGTCGGCAAGACGGACATGGTGCCCGGCAGGACGAACATACTGGAGAAGTTCACCGCCACGGAGATCGGCACCTTCTACGGGCAGTGCGCCGAGTTCTGCGGCTCCGCCCACGCCCTCATGCGCTTCCGCGTCCACGTCGACTCACACGCCGACTTCGATCGGTGGGTCGACAGTATGAATGCAGACCCGGAGCCGCCAGAAGCGGGCTCCGTCGAAGCCAGAGGGGCGACCGTCTTCACCAACTTCTGCGCGCGCTGCCACACCATCTACGGCGTCTCCACTGAAGAGATAGGTCCCAACCTGACGCTCTTCGGCGACCGCGCCACCGTTGGTGCGGGCATCCTCGACAGCACGCCCGAGAACCTGAAGGCGTGGGTCTCCGACATCAGGAGCATCAAGCCGGTGCTCGATACCACTAACGCCATGCCCACGTTCTACGTCGGCGACCCGAACGTGGACCAGCTCACAGAGGCCCAGGTGGACCAGGTGGTGGCCTACCTAAAGAGCCTCAAGTTGCGGTAATCTGAGAGAGGGATGCCGGACTGTACGGCATCGGCGACTGAGAGAGAAGGCATACGATGGCAGCGAACATAGGCATCCTGAAGCGCCCCGTCTCCACCGAAGGCGTCTGGGGATGGATCACCACCGTTGACCACAAGCGCATCGGCATCCTCTACGGGGTGTCGGCCTTCATCTTCTTCCTCATCGGCGGCATCGAGGCGCTCCTCATGCGCGTCCAGCTCGCGCAGCCGGAGAGCACGTTCGTGGAGGCGGGCACCTTCAACGCCCTCTTCACCATGCACGGCACCACCATGGTCTTCATGGTCGTCATGCCTGCCGGAGCGGCCTTCTTCAACTTCCTCGTCCCGCTCATGATCGGCGCGCGCGACGTCGCGTTCCCGAGGCTGAACGCCTTGAGCTATTGGCTCTTCATTTTCGGCGCCATCCTCATGAACTTCAGCTTCTTCAAGGCTGCCTTCCCGGACGTGGGATGGTTCGGCTACGCGCCGCTCACCACCTCCGAGTACACGCTCTCCAGCAGCACCGACTACTGGGTGCTCGGCCTCCAGATCATGGGCATCGGCACCACGGCGGCGGGCTTCAACTTCGTCATCACCATCCTGAACATGCGCGCGCCGGGCATGACCCTCATGCGCATGCCCCTCTTCCCCTGGATGACGCTCATCGTCTCCTTCCTCATCATCTTCGCCTTCCCGCCCCTCACCATCGCCCTCACCCTTCTGCTGTTCGACCGCTTCTTCGGCACGAACTTCTTCGACACTGCGGGCGCGGGCGCGGACCCGCTGCTCTGGCAGCATCTCTTCTGGATCTTCGGCCACCCAGAGGTCTACATCCTCATCCTCCCGGCCATGGGCATCGTGTCGGACATCCTGCCTACCTTCTCCCGGAAGCCCCTCTTCGGTTATACCACCGTCGTCTTCGCCGGAGCGGTCATCGCCTTCCTCGGCTTCGGCGTCTGGGCGCACCACATGTTCACCACCGGCCTCGGCGCATGGGCCACCGCCGCATTTGCGGGCGCAACCATGGCCATCGGCGTACCCACCGGCGTCAAGGTGTTCAACTGGCTCGCCACCCTCTGGGGCGGCTCCATCCAGTTCAAGACGCCGCTGCTCTTCGCGCTCGGCTTCATCAGCATGTTCATGCTCGGCGGACTCAGCGGCGTCATGCACGCTGCCGTTCCGGTCGACACGCAGCAGCAGGACACCTACTTCATCGTCGCCCACTTCCACTACGTCCTCTTCGGCGGCAGCATCTTCGGCCTCACCGCCGGCATCTACTACTGGTTCCCCAAGATGACCGGACGCATGCTCAGCGAGCGCATCGGCAAGGTGCACTTCTGGATCATGTTCATCGGCTTCAACATGACGTTCATGCCCATGCACATCCTGGGCGTGCTCGGCATGCCGCGCCGGGTCTACACCTACTCGATCGACCAGAACTGGGCGGAGCTCAACCTCTTCGTCAGCATCGGCGCCTTCGTCATAGCCGTCTCCATCCTGCTCCTCATCGTCAACATGGTCCGCTCCGCCAGGAAGGGCGAAGCCGCGGGCATGAACCCCTGGGCCGCTGCGACGCTCGAGTGGGCCATCCCCTCGCCGCCGCCGCACTACAACTTCGCCGTGATCCCCACCGTCCGCAGCCAGCACCCGCTCTGGGACGAGGAGGCCAACGCCGTTGAGCCCCCGCCGCTGCCCGCGCACGGCGAGCCCCACATGCCCGACCCCTCCTACTGGCCCATCGTCGTCGCGTTCGGCGTCACCATGGTCGCCGGAGGACTGCTCATCTGGCAGGCCAACACCTGGCTCGGGCTCCTCGTAGTGGCGCTCTCAGGGTTCATCGGTATGCGCGGCATCTATGGGTGGATATTCGAGCCTGTTGCTGAGGAGAGCACGGAGCACGTCCACGCTCACCATTAGCGCGGCGCACTACTGAAGGAAGAACAGCGGAACCGAATGCAGTACGTAACGGGCATAGACGACCATCGCACCTCTACCGGGCTCGACAACCGGAAGATGCTCATGTGGGCCTTCCTCGGCTCTGACGTGATGTTCTTCGGCACGCTCATCGGTACCCACCTCATCTACCGCAACCGCAGTCTTGCCGGCCCGCAGGAAGAGATCCTCAGCATCCCCATCACCACCATCAGCACCTTCGTCCTGCTCATGAGCAGTCTTGCGATGGTGCTCGCGCTCGCCGGCATCCAGCGCGGCAATATGGGGCAGTTCCGCTTCTGGACCGCTGTTGTCTGCGTCTTCGGGTCCATCTTCATCGGCTTCCAGATGTTCGAGTTCACGGAGTTCGCCCACCTTGGCCTCACTCCGCGCACCAACCTCTTCGGCAGCACTTTCCTCGTCATGACCGGGTTCCACGGCACCCACGTGGCGGTCGGCATCCTCTGGCTCTGGTCCATCCTCTTCGCCTCCTACAAGGGCAAGATCCACCAGGGCAACTCCCTGCAGGTCGAGATCGCCGGCCTCTACTGGCACTTCGTTGACATCGTCTGGATCGTCATCTTCGGCGTCGTCTACCTCATTGGCGCGTACGGCGCGGAAGGCCGCGCACTGGAGGAAGTCCACCACGCCGCCCGTGCGGTGGGCATCGGATAACGGAGCGACAGCATGACCACCGAGCACGCACACGTCGAAGAGCACAATCACCCCGGGCCGCGCCAGTACGTCATCATCGGTGCGATCCTCGCCGTCATCACGCTCATCGAGTTCGGCGTCTTCTACCTGGAGCTGGACCCTGCGGTGATGACCTGGATCATCCTGCTGCTCTCGACCTCCAAGTTCCTGCTCGTGGTCGGCTACTTCATGCACCTCAAGTTCGACGATGTACGCTTCTCGGGGCTCTTCTTCGCCCCCTTCCTCATCATGGTGAGCATCGCCGTCGTACTCATGGCGCTCTTCTTCAACCTCACCCGATAGCGCTTCCGGTCCCCATGTGCATGAACCGCCCTCCCCATGATGCTGGAGGGACGCCGTGAACGACTCCCTCTGGCTCGCCTGGAGCGCAGACCCCACAGCCCTCGTCGGCATACCCCTCGCCGCGATCCTCTACGCGCGCGGCCTGCGTAGCCTTGAGCGACGCCGCATCCATGACAGGCGCCGGGCCGCGTCGTTCTACATCGGGCTCATCGCCCTCTTCATCGCCCTCGTCAGCCCCCTCGACGCGCTCTCGGACGAACTTTTCCTCGCCCACATGGGGCAGCACATGCTGCTCATGTTCTTGGCGGTCCCTGCTATCCAGATCGGCGCGCCCGTCATCCCGCTCACGCGGGGTATCCCTCGACCGCTCCGGAAGCGGGTCGTCATCCCAGTTTTCAAGTCCCCGCTGGTGCGTAGCGCGCTTCGCAACCTTTTCCGTCCGCTCATCGCGTGGCCGCTCTTCATCGGCCTCATCCTCGGCTGGCACGTCCCCGTCGCCTACGAGGCTGCTCTGAAGAACGAGGCCATCCACCTCATCGAGCACCTCACGTTCGCCCTCGGCGCGTACCTCTGGTGGTGGAACGTCATAGACCCGTTCCCGCTCCGCGCGAGCCTCTCCTACCTTGCCCGTGTGCCGTTCGTCTTCATCACCATCGTTCCGACCTTCGTGCTGGGGGCGTTCCTCACCTTCGCGCCCAACGCCTTCTACCCCCACTACGAGCTCACAGCGCCTGCGTACGGCCTCTCCGCGCTCGAGGACCAGGAGATCGGCGGCGTCATCATGTGGATACCCGGCTCGTTCGTCGTCGCGGCGGCCCTTCTTCTCTCCCTCTACTATGCCGTTCGCTACGAGCAGCAGCAGCAACTCGCTCGCGAACGCGCCACCGATACCCGGGCCAACTAAGACCGTCGTTGATACCCATGCCTCGTCGTTCCCGCGCAGACGGGAATCCAGAGTGCCCGTTAGGGCACTGAGGGGCATGGTGAGGGGTGTACCTTGTGGGTGCCCTTTGGGGGGAGTGCATAGGGATATGCCCCTCTGCCGGGGGTGTGGGGGTGTCCCCCACAAACGATCGGCGGGTGAGTGGGAAGAACTACGCCAGCGAGTACCGCCCCCTAGTCCCCCGACAGCTGGAACACGAAGAACAGCGCCACGACGTAGGCAGGCGGCAGCGCGTACGTCAGGCGCCGCAGCGGCGACAGTATCGCGGTCTGGAAGCTCCGGATGATGAGGAAACCGCAGGTCATCAGCCCCACAGCGGCCCCCGCTGCCACGAAGTGCGCCGACTCCATCTCGGCCAGCAGCGGCCCCCCCACGAAGAACAACCCCGCTATCGGGATGATGAACAGGTTGAACGCGCAACTCCCGTAGATGTTGCCGATCACCAGTCCGTACGACCGCCGCATCGCAGCCGTGACCGTGACCGACGCCTCCGGCAGTGTCGTGACGACGGAGACGAGCAGCACGCCTATGAAGCTGCGGCCCAGCCCCGTCGCCTCAGCGATGCCGTCCGCGCTCAGCGCGAGGAAGTACGCGGCCACGAGCACGACTGCCGCCGCCGCGAAGAACCCGGTCCACACGCGGGACGCGCTCGTCGTCTGCTCGCCCGCATCCCCGTTGTCCTCCTCCGCTGCCGCCGCACGAGCCTCGCTCCCGGCGTTGTAGACGAGTTTCATCCCCACCACGTACCCCACCGCTATCACCACCGCGCCGACGCTCGTCGGCCCGAGCGCCCAGTCGCGCAGCACCCCGAAGACGAACGCGATGATGCCCAGCACTACCGCCACCACAACCAGCGTCTGCGTGTCCTTCGGCTGGTTCCCGAACAGGTTCCTGATGCCGAACACGATCGCCACCAGCGAGATGACGAAGATGTTGATCATGTCCGCGCCGAACACGTTGCCCAGCGCCAGCCCCGGCGAGTCGATCAGCACCGCCGTGATGTTCGTCATCACCTCCGGCAGCGACGTCGCGATGCTCACCAGTATCGTGCCGACCCATAGTGTGCCCCATCCCGTGATGTCCGCCACCTGGTCTCCGTACCGTGCGAGTGCGACGCCTGCGAGTACGACGAAAACGGCGCTGGCGAGGAATACGGGCACTGCTACGGAGAGGCTGTCCATGCGGGAAGGCTCCTTGGGCGTTGCTGGGTTGCGGCGGCAACGGCCGCTGATATGGCCGAGGCCGGTACCGGAGGGTATCATAGGCTCACTGTGCAGAGGACTGCAGGCGCGTGTTCAAAGAGCAGCCGCACAGACGAGACACGGACACTTCCAGGAGAAGGAGAACGCATGGACATCAACGCACTGGCGCAGACCGCGCAGGCGCTCGTCGCCCCCGCGAAGGGCATCCTCGCCGCCGACGAAAGCTCCGGCACCATCAAGCGGCGTTTCGACTCCATCAACGTCGAGAGCACCGAGCAGAACCGCCGCGACTACCGCGAGATGCTCTTCACCGCGGAGGGCGCCGAGAACTACGTCAGCGGCGTCATCCTCTACGACGAAACCATCCGCCAGAACGGCGCGGAGGGCGCTCCGCTCGTCGAGGGATTGCAGAGCAAGGGCATCATCCCCGGCATCAAGGTCGACACCGGCGCGATGCCGCTCGCCGGCTCCCCCGGCGAACTCGTGACCGAGGGCCTGGACGGCCTCCGTCCGCGCCTCGCCGAGTACTACGAACTCGGCGCGCGTTTCGCCAAGTGGCGTGCCGTCATCACCATCGGCAGCGGCATCCCCAGCGCCAAGTGCATCGACGCCAATGCGCACGGCCTCGCCCGCTACGCCTCCCTCAGCCAGGAGGCCGGACTCGTCCCCATCGTCGAGCCCGAAGTGCTCATCGACGGCGACCACACTATCGAAGCGGACCAGGAGATCACTGAATGGACGCTGCGGGAGGTCTACAGCGCGCTGGCGCTCTACGACGTTGCCCTCGAAGGCACGCTCCTCAAGCCCAACATGGTCACCTCCGGCTCGACAGCGTCGGACCGCGCCCCGGCCACCGAGGTCGCCGTCAGGACGGTCGACGCCTTCATGCGAAGCGTCCCCGCCGCAGTGCCCGGCATCGTCTTCCTCTCCGGCGGTCAGCCGGACGACGAGGCCACGCTGAACATGCACGAGATTGCTGTTCGTGGTGCAGCCGTCAACGCGCCGTGGGAGCTGAGTTACTCCTTCGGGCGCGGCCTGCAGGCCCTTCCGCTCAACACCTGGCTCGGCGACCCCGCCAACGTCCCCGCCGCCCAGAAGGCGTACCTCCACCGCTGCAAACTCACCAGCGCCGCCCGACAGGGCGCCTACTCCTCCGACATGGAGTAAGGGACCCGTCGGCGTCGGCTGAGCCCACGAACCGTATCCACATAGACGCACTGAGAGGGCGATGGCATCCATCGCCCTCTCTCATAACATCTCGTCATTCCCGCGCAGGCGGGAGTCCAGAAGCACACTCCTATTCCTCCCCTCCCGCCTCGACCGCCGGCGGCAGCACGCTGCTGTACTCCTCGTACAGGGCCGTCTCCACGAGTGCTACGAGCGGCGCGCTTACCCCTAGGGCAACACCGCTCGCCACGACGTCCGTGATGGTCGAATCGACCAGCGACGCCAACGCTCCGCCCACGATGACCAGAATGATGCCGAACAGCACCACGGGCAGTTGGACCAGGAAGGTGCGCCACCAGTTGCCCTGCACGAGCCGCAGACTCCGCAGCAGCGCATGTAACGGCGTGCAGCGCTCCTGCACGATCGCCGGCGTCGCCAGCGAGAAGAGCACCACGAAATAGATCAGCAGGGGGAGTGCTGGCAGCGAGAAGGCCGGATAGTAGACCGATATGAGCAGAATCGATCCGCTTCCCAGGCTGAAGAGCAGCCCGACGGCGAAGAACCGTGGCCCGAAGGCGAGGAGGCCGTACAGGACCGCCGTGCCGGTGAGCGGCTCCCCCCTGCGCGCCAGAACGGCCATGAACCAGACCGGCGCCTGTGCCCCGGTGACAACGGAGGCGACAAACAGGCTCCAGACGAGCACTACCGCCACCGAGGCAGGCGAGAATGCCAGCCCCACGAGGCCTCCCGCCAGTGCCCCGGCAACCGCGACAGGGACGAGCATCGGCGCGTGGCGCCCATAGAGCGCGAGCGCTTCTCCGAGGACTTCGGCGGCGGGCGGGCGGGCGGGACCGGGCGCATTCATGGCAGCGCATCCTAGAATGCTTCCGCCCCGTCGTCCACCCGCGCGTTGCTATACTCGCACGCATGCCGGAGATACCCGACCTCGAAGTCATACGGGAGTTCCTCAACGAACGCATCGCCGGGAAGGAGATCGTCCGCGCCGAAGCGCCGAAACCTTGGATCGTCCGCTCGCTCGCCGCTGACGACTTCCTGTCTGACGTCGTCGGACGCACGTTCGGCAACATCCTCCGCAAGGGCAAGGACCTCCTCTTTCCGCTGAGCGGCGACCGCGTGCTCGTGGCCAATCTCATGCTCACCGGACGCTTCCAGTACACCGAACCCGCCACGAAGCCGTCCAAGCGCATGTTCTTCCTCCTCGGCACAGAGGAGATGGACCTCCGCTATCTGGACGACAAGTCGATGGGGCGCATCAACTACGTGACGACTGCCCAGCTCAGTGGGGTACGCCGCCTCCAGGAGCAGGGGCCGGACGCCCTCGACCCCGACGCCACCTTCGAGGACTTCGTCGACCGCCTGCGTCCTTTCACAGGTGAGATCAAGGGCGTCATCGCGCGTGGCAAGGTCGTTGCCGGCATCGGGAACGCCTACGTGGACGAGATACTCTGGGAGGCGGGCGTTTCGCCCTTCCGCAAGCGCCGCTCGCTCTCCGACGACGAGTTGCGCAGCCTGTTCGACGCCATCCCGAAAGTGTTGAACGAGGCCACGGACGTGGTCCGCGAGCGCATGCCCCCGAAGATCCACGTCAAGGTGCGCGACTTCCTGAAGGTGCATCGCAAGGGCGGCGATCCGTGCCCGCGCTGCGGGTCCCCCATCTCCGAGATTGGCCCCAACCAGAAGATCACCAGTTGGTGCCGCGCCTGCCAGCCCGGTGGCCTAGTGCGGAACTGACCATGCCGCTCGTCGCGAAGATCATCCCCGCCCCGCAGCCGTTCGATTTCGCCCTCACCGCCGCGCATCAGACCAACTACCGTGGCAAGGCGGGCTCAGACCTCTTCATCGACGGTACGTACTACCGTGCGCTCTGGATGGACGGCGCGCCCCTCGGCGTGGCTGCGCGCCCCGTCGCCGGCGGTATCGAGGTCTCCCTGCCGAACGGCGGCTCTTCGCAGGCGCTCGACGCCGCGTCGGAGTGGGTCGCATGGCTGCTCGGCTTCGACGTCGAGATGGACGGCTTCTACGAACTGCTCGCGAGCGACCCCGTCCTCGCGGACGCGGTCGGCGAACTGCGCGGCCTGCGCCATACCCGCACCGAGACCGTATGGGAGGCGCTCGTGCACGCCGTCGTGGGGCAGCAGGTTTCCGGGGTTGTGGCGCGCGTGATACGCGACGGCATCGTGACCGAATACGGAGCGGAGGTGAGCGTGGACGGACACGTCGTCCACGCCTTCCCCCGCCCGCAGACGCTGCTTGAAGCGGGGCATGACGCCCTTCGCGCGCTCAAACTGAGCGCTCGCAAGGCCGAGTACGTCCTCGGTATCGCGGAGACCGCGATCAGGGGCGACCTCGACCACGAGACGCTCGCGCCGCTGAGCGACGAGGAGGCGATCGACGTCCTGAGTGGCATCCGCGGCGTCGGACGGTGGACCGCGCAATGGACGCTCATGCGTGCGCTGGGCCGAGTCGACGCGCTCCCCGCCGGCGACCTCGCGCTCCAGCGCGTCGTGGGCGAGTGGTACTTCGACGGCAAGCGCCTCACCGAACAGGAACTGGAAGACTTCGCCGAGCGGTGGTGGAAGCCCTGGCGCGGCCTCGCCGTCACCTATCTCTTCTCGCGCATCCGTCAGGAACGCGTCGCCCGCGAAGCCGCGCGAGGGCATGGGGCATCGTCATGTTGAGCTGCGCTCGGGATGACAGTGCCGGCGCAGGGACCCCTACACTCCGGCCTTCACCGTGCTCTCGATGGCGTCCAGCGCCTCGTCGATGTCTTCCGAGGTGATGCCGTAGTGGGGGACGAAGCGCACCCAGTTGAAGCGGCCGTTTCCTAGAACGCCGCGCTCCTTCAAGCGCGCTGACGTGCCGGGACCGTCGCCGTCGTCCAGTTCGGCGTAGACGATGTTCGTCTCGATGGTGTCGGGGTCGACCTGGAAGCCGGGGATGCTCGCAAGCCCCTCGGCGAGGCGCTTCGCGTTCGCGTGGTCCTCCGCCAGCCGGTCGACCATCGTGTCGAGCGCGACCAGCCCCGCGGCGGCCAGCACGCCCGCCTGCCGCAGGCCGCCGCCCGCCATCTTGCGCACACGCCGGGCGCGCGCGATGAAGTCCTTGCTGCCCGTCACGACCGACCCCACGGGTGCGGAGAGTCCCTTGGAGAGGCAGAACGTCACCGAGTCTGCGACCGACGTCAGTTCGGACGGCGGCACGCCGAGCGCGACCGACGCGTTGAGTACGCGCGCGCCGTCCATGTGGACGGCCATGCCGTTCGCGCGCGCCGCGTCTACCAGCGGCTGCATCTGGTCGACCGTATAAGCCGCGCCGTTCCCGCGGTTGTGCGTGTTCTCGAGCGTGAGCAGCGCCATGCGCGGGAAGTAGCCGCCCGGCGGGACGATGAGTTCGACGTCATTGGGATCCATAAGACCGCGGTGGTCGTTGGGGAGCGCGCGCATCTGCACGCCCCCGAACGTCGCGATGGCGCCCATCTCGTTGACGAGCAGGTGCGCGTCCACGCCACAGACCAGTTCGTCGCCCCGGTTGCACCACGACAGCGCCGATACGAGGTTGCCCATCGTGCCGCTGGTGACGTAGAGCCCTGCCTCCTTGCCCATGAGGCGTGCGGCGGTCTCCTCCAGCCGATTGACCGTTGGGTCTTCGCCGTACACGTCGTCGCCGACCTCGGCCTCGGCCATCGCGCGGCGCATCGCGTCGGTGGGCTTGGTGAGCGTATCGCTGCGCAGGTCTATCACGTGGGGCGCTGTGCCATTCTTCGCCATCGTATCTCGTCCTTCACGGGGATACGGGGATTCTATCAGCGCCTGCTGGTAAACTGGGGAGCGATGGTCGTGTTCCTGTACAGGCACGGGCTGGTCATCCTGATTGCGCTGCTCGCGTTCGTGGCAGACCAGTTCTCCAAGCTGGGGATCGAGCTCTACCTCCCGATGAATACGTCGTGGCCGGAGGAGGGCTTCTTCCGCTTCACCCACGTGGCCAACACCGGCAGTGCCTTCGGGCTGTTCGGCGGGAACAACATGCCGCTCACCATCGCGTCGGCCATCGGCATCGTGGTGCTTATCCTGTTCTACCGCTCGCAAGGCACACCGGGCGTCTGGGTGCAGACGAGCCTCGGCCTCATGTTCGCGGGCGCGTTCGGGAACTTGGTCGACCGCATCAGGCTGGGACATGTAACCGACTTCATCGACGTCGGCCCGTGGTACATCTTCAACCTGGCCGATGCGTCCATCGTTACCGGCATCATCATCTTCGGAGCGGTACTCCTGTTGGCCCGTCCGACGCCTCGCCCCGCGCTCGTCACGACGAGCATCCCCGGCGACGAGGAGTACGCCGACTAGCCCCGCCCGGTCCGACGCGGCGCCATGCAGACCAGGGAAGCGCGATTCACCGCAAGCGAGGCCGACTCCGGCTCCCGCGTGGACACGTTCGTGCAGGCGCGGGACCCGTCCTTCAGCCGCTCGCGGGCAGCCGCCCTCGCCCGCGAAGGCCGCGTCACTGTCAACGGACGCCCGGTCAAGCCCTCAGCCGCTGTGCGGGGCGGAGACGTGGTTGTGGTCGTTGTGCCACCGCCGTCGCCGCTCGACCTTGCGCCGCAGGACATCCCCCTCGGCATCGTCTACGAGGACGACCATCTCATCGTTGTGGACAAGCCCGCGGGGCTCACCGTCCATCCCGCGCCGGGACACCCGGACGGCACGCTCGTGAACGCGCTGCTGGCGCTCGTGCCGGACCTGCCCGGTATCGGCGGGGTGGAGCGTCCGGGTATCGTGCACCGGCTGGACAAGGACACGTCCGGGCTCATCGTCGTAGCGAAAACGGACGCGGCGCACCGCAGCCTTTCGCGCCAGATGAAGGAGCGCAGCGTCGACAAGTCTTACATCGCCTTGACGGCGGGGACGGTGCGTAAGACGGAAGGCGAGGTCGACGCTCCCATCGGCAGGCATCCGAAGCAGCGCAAGAAGATGGCGGTGGTCGAGGGCGGGCGTACTGCTCTTACGCACTATCTGGTTATGGAGAAGTTCGACGGGCCGCGCGGCAGGTTCACCCTCGTCGAGGCACACCCCGTGACCGGGCGCACGCACCAGATACGCGTGCATCTCGCATCCATCGGCCACCCGCTGGTAGGCGATCCCGTCTACGGCAGTCGCTCACCGCTCGTGCCCCGGCACTTCCTGCACGCGGCCAGGCTGGAGATAGCGATGCCCCCTGGCGAAACGGAGCGTAAGACGTTCGAGTCGCCCCTGCCGGACGACCTCTCCGACGCGCTGTCGGAGTTGCGTCGCGCAGGCTAACCCAGGCTCAGGAACCATTCGCGGATGAACGGCTTCGGATAGATCATGAAGAGCACGTTGTCCAGGAACACCACGATGAATGTGCCGACGATCGCCCCGGCGATGAGCGCCATGAGCCAGCGTCCGTGCCCGCGCAGCAGCACGACCGGCCCCGCGAGCGCGAACGCGAGCACCCCCCACCTGAGGCCGACGGTCGTCCCCACCAGCAGGAGGAGCGCGAACAGCCCCAGCATCCGCAAAGCTGCCGCCCTCGCGCCCTCCATGCCGCTGCTGACGAGGCCCAGATCCATGATGGTTGAGGGATGCGGCCGGCCACGCAGTCCACGCACCAGTTCGATGCCGAGCAGGCCCAGCGCGATGACCGACAACCAGAACGGGTAGGTGGTGAAGCGCCAGCGCTCCTGTACGGGGTTCTGCAGGTGGTCCGATAGCAGCAGGCCCACGCCCGCCATGACCACGAGGGGGATGAGCACGTGCGCGTTCAGGAGGCGGGCCTTCCACCCAGGGGCGGGGCTGCTTTCGATATCCGTCTCCTCCACGGAGATCTCCGTCTCCCGCTCCATGCGCCTGACGGAGCGGAAGAGCACCACGGAAACGCCGATCGCGATGAGCAGGATGACGATGGTGATGGGGCGGCTGAGAGCTTCGGGATAGCCGTGGATGCTGACCGCGTTGAAGTGGTTCCGCTCGATGACGTCCACGAGGATGAAGCCGAGGATCATGGGCGGCCTCGGCCAGTTGTAGCGCTTCATGAAGAGGCCCATCACCCCGACGCCAAGCGCTATCTGGATGCCGCGCCAACTCGTGGTGTCCACGAACGCTGCGAGGAGCATCACGGGGATGACGATGGCGCCGATGACGGGATAGGGAACGGCGGTGAGCCGCGCGAGGAAGCCGGTGACGCCCACGCCGATGCCGGAGATGATGAGATTCGCCAGCGCGAGCGTTATCACCAGGAGGATGGTGATGTGGGCGTGCGTCCCGAGCATCTCCGGGCCGGGAGCGACGCCGTACGGGATCATCGCCACCACCACGAGCGCCCACGTCGGCGCACCGGGGACGCCGAGCGCCAGTGTGGGTAGCGCCGCGCCCGCTTCCTTCGCGTTCTGCGCGGACTCGGCGAAGAGCACGCCGTCCAGCGACCCCTTGCCGAACTCAGAGCGGTCCTTCGTAAGGACGATGCCGAATGCGTAGCTGAGCCAGTCGACCACCGAGGAGCCGACGCCCGGGATCGCCCCCAGGAAGACGCCGAACGCGGACTGTCGCACCGTCATCTTCCAGCGGGAGATGCCGTAGCCCACGCCGCGCAGCACCTCACTCCTGCCGAATCTTCCGCCCTCGGCTGCCACCGGACGGCGGCTCACCATGAGGTCCACCAGCTCCGGCAGCGCGAACAAGCCCAGGATGAAGGGTATGAGGGGCATGCTGACGAACGGGTCGACGGTGAGCCTGCCCATGGAGCCGATGATGCCGAGGAGCATCCCCACGAGCGCGGAGATGAGGCCGCGCACCATCGCTCCCCGGCTCAGCACGATGACCATTGCGATACCGACCATGCCCGTCGCCGCTATCTCCGGAAAACCGAACCGCAGGACGAAGGGACGGGCGACGGGGATGGCGATGGTGAGCAGCACCGCCCCGACGATGCCTCCCAGCGCGGAGACGGCGTAGACCGCGCCGAGGGTGTGCGCGGCGTACCCGCGCCGAGCGAGCTGATGGCCTTCCAGGAACGTCACCTGCGTCGCGGCGTTGGGCTGTCCGATGAGGATGGCGGGCACGGAGTCGAGAGTGTTGCTGACTCCGCTGATGGTCGCGAGGGCGACGAGCCCGATGGCGGGTTCGTCGACCTCAAAGAGGACGAAGGGAAAGGCGAGCGCCATCACGAGGAAGGCGTTCATGCCGGGGACCGCGCTGGCGAGGGCGGCGAGCGTGACGACGCTGAGGAGCACGACCCAGTAGACAGGGTCGAGCAGGTAGCCGAGCGCCGTGAGGATGGCTTCCATGGGCTAACGTCCCGCCTGCGCGCCCTGGCGGCGGGGCGGAGGGTTCACGCTAGAGGACGGCAATCGGGTTCAGGGGCGAGCCGGTCGCCAGGGGAAAGTTCATCGGCGCGACCGTGAACATGAACTCGTAGCGGCCCACCTGAGCACACGCCTCGGCGAGCGCGTCGAAGTCGGCGTTGTCCACGAGCCAGAGGCCCATCGCCACCTGCCCCACCGAGTGGATGGGGCCGAAGAAGCGGTCGTAGCCGGTGGGGCGCACCTCCTGCGCGCTGTCGCACGCGAGGACGGAGATGCCGCGCTCGTGGAGCCAGGGCAGGCAGGAAGCGTGGAGGCCGGCGCGCCCGCCCTCACGCGGCACGGGGCCGAGCATGTAGCGGCGCTTCGACCAGCCGAACCGGAGCAGGAGCGCATCTCCTTCCTCGACACGCACGCCCTGCGCTTTCTCTGCCGCCTCGAGGTCGTCGACGTAGGCGGCTTCGCCGGGCTCGTACCAGAGGACGTCGCGCATCCTCGCGAGATCGAGCAGCACGCCCTTGGTCACGAGCCCGTCCTTCATGCCATCGACCGCGCCGAACGCCGCCTTCCCGCTCGACGATATGAGGCTGGAGGGGCGTCCGTTGTACATCCTCCCCTGCCAGAACTGGTGACAGAGCGCGTCCAAGTGGGTCTGGCCGGGGCCGTGGATCGCCATGCCGAAGTAGTCGGCGGAGGTCTGGGTCGTCCATTCCTTCTCGTCGTCGAGGCAGTACTCCTCACCGGTGTCGACCATGAAGTGGACGGGCGTTATCGGCTGGTCGAGCGCGTACTGTGTGCTGACGGGGCGCGCGCAGCCGATGCTGAGGCCGTCCTTGACGAGCGCCGCGGCCTGCCTGCGCTTCTCCGGCGTGACGAGGTTGAGCGTGCCGAGCTGGTCGTCGTCGCCCCAGCGTCCCCAATTGCTGAGCGACTCGAAGTAGCCGAGCACTTCCTCTTCGGTAGGCAGTTGGCGCGTGGTCATGGTGGACCTCCCCTCGTGGCGCGTCGCGGCGAGCATACCAAAGATACTCCGCAGGGATGGACTGCGAATCATTTGACCGCGTTCCATGCCGGTACCCATAATGGCCGCGTCAGTGGGGAAGGGGGTATCCCGTCATGATTGAATGGCTTGGCATCGAGCACCTCTTCGAGCTTTCCGGTACGGAAGCAGTCTGGGGGTTCTTCACCCCGCTGATCGTCTTCGCCGTGTTCGCCGTGTTGCAGATCATCCTGCCGGCACGACGGGTCCCCGGCTACGTCATCGACGAGACGACCGGCCAACCCCGCAACTACCGGCTGAACGGCCTCCTGGTGTTCGTTATCGTGCTGGTCGTATGGGCGACCGAGATAACGGGGATGCCGCGCGAGTGGTTCTACCGGGCCTCGGTCTACTCAGTGGCCGGCGGAACGGTATTCACGCTCATCTTCGCGCTCGTGGCAGTGTTCAGCCAGCCACAACCGGAAGGCGCGCGAAAGGGCCCGCTCGCGGAGCTGTGGACCGGGCGGGTGCGGGAGATCGCGCTGTTCAAGGACCGCTTCGACATCAAGATGTGGTTCTACGTCGTCGGCGGATCGATGCTGTCGCTCAACGCTCTATCGGGAGCCGCGTACCACTACGACCGCTTCGGCGACAACGCCAACCCCGGCGTTTTCCTGTACGCGGCGTTCTTCACCTTCTACATCCTGGACTACTTCGTCTTCGAGCGGGTCCAGTTGTACACCTACGACCTGATCCATGAGCGGCTCGGCTTCATGCTGTTCTGGGGCGGACTCGTGATCTACGGCTGGCTGTTCATCCTCCCGCTGTGGGGCATGGCCGCGCACCCGGACCCCGGGTTCTCGGCGCCGTGGTCATACCTCTGGCTCATCGGGACGCCCATCCTGTTCCTGTTCGGGTGGAGCATCTCGCGCGGAGCGAACATGCAGAAGTACATGTTCAAGCGGTTCCCTGACCGCAAGTTCCTCGGGCTCATCGAACCGAAGTACATCGAGGTGGGCGAGCGCAAGATCCTGTACAGCGGTTACTGGGGCGTCGCCCGCCACTTCAACTACATGGGCGAGGGGTTCGCCTCGCTCTCGATCGCCCTCGTGTTCGGCCACTTCGGCAACCCTTGGGCGTGGGTCTACTTCGTCTTCATCGTCTCGCTCTTCACCTCCCGCCAACGCGACGACGATAAGCACTGCGCCGAGAAGTACGGCGCCGAGAAGTGGGCGGAGTACAAGTCGCTGGTGAAGTACCGGATCTTCCCCGGCGTCTATTGAGCGCGCAGGCCGCAAGGCATGGCGCGGGAAGGGAGGTCGAGATGGCTGAGATCCTCGGCGCAGGAGTGACCCACTATCCACCGATGCTGGTAGCCGACGAGGAGAAGGCGTTCGTCATCCATACCACGCTCAAGTACGACGAGCGCGTTCCGGAGCAGATGAGGAACCCGGTCAACTGGCCGGAGCCGATGCGTGTGGAGTATGGAGAGGACGAGGGCGTCGCCTCGGCGGCGCTGCACCGGGAGCGCCTGGTGGAGAGCTTCCGGGTCGTCAACAAGGAGATACAGGCGTTCGAGCCCGACTTCGTCGTCATCTTTGGCGACGACCAGTACGAGAACTTCAGGGATGACATCATCCCGCCCTTCTGCATCCTGGCGTATGAAGACTCGGAGTCCACTCCCTTCCTGAAGGGTTACGCAACCGGCAAGCCCAACGCCTGGGGCGAACCCCGGGACAAAGTGTTCAGGTATCGAGGACATGCCGAGGCGGCGCGGTGGCTCGCTTCACAGCTGATCGAGCAGGACGTGGACATGGCCTACGCCTACAAGCCGCTGCACCACGCCGGCCTGCCCCACTCGATCCTGAACACGTTGCTCTATCTGGACTACGACCGGGAGGGGTTTGACATACCGGTGGTGCCGTTCGCCGTCAACTGCTACGGGAGCAAGGTCATCAGCAACCGGGGCGGCGCCCTGCCCCAGAAGCGGAACGGCGTGTACCTGGAGCCGGACCCGCCCGGTCCTTCCCCCAGGCGCTGCATGCAGGTGGGAGCGGCGGTGGCCCGAGCGCTACGAGAGAGCCCCTGGCGCGTGGCGCTGGTGGCGTCGTCGAGCTGGTCCCACGCCTTCCTGACCGAGAAGAACTACTACCTCTGGCCGGACCTCGAGTCCGACCGCGCCATGTTCGAGTCCCTCGCGGCGGCCGATTACGACGCCTGGGGCCGGGTCTCCACGTCCCAGATCGAGGCTGCGGGTCAGCAGGAACTACTGAACTGGGCCTGCCTGCTGGGCGCCATGGCGGAGTTGGGCAGGAAGCCGGAGATACTCGACTACGTCGAGACCCACGTCTTCAACTCCAACAAGTGCATGGCTCTGTTCAGACCTTAGGACACGTAGCGTCAGGCGGCGTTGTTGACGACGACCTGCCCGGCCTTCACGACCGCGAGGACGCGGGCGACGTCGGCGATCTGCTCG
Organism: Dehalococcoidia bacterium; assembly: GCA_965220225.1. Taxonomy (GTDB): domain Bacteria; phylum Chloroflexota; class Dehalococcoidia; order Lucifugimonadales; family Australimonadaceae; genus Bin16. Next base: position 981,869 of record OZ244813.1, read on the forward strand.
TCGGGGTTGCCGTCGACGATGAGCAGGTCCGCTTCCTTGCCCGGCGCGACCGTGCCGACCGTGTCGTCGATTCCGAGCGCCCTCGCGTTTCCCCCGGTCGCCGAGGCGATCGCTCCGGCGGGGGTGAGCCCTGCGTCTACCATCGCGGCGAGTTCGAGGTCGAAGCGTCCGAATGGGTAGACGCCCCAGCCGCAGTCGGAGCCGGCCATCAACTGGACACCGTGCTCGATGAGCTTGCCCATCTGTTCGAGCGTTGTGGCGTGGCCGCGGCGCATACGGTCGAGCATCGACGTCTCCTCTTCGGTGGCGGTCCCGTTGTCCACGCGCTGCTGAAGGATGGGGATGCGGCTGCGGGTGATCTGCAGCGTGGGGTTCACGCAGATACCGCGCTCGGCGATATCGGCGGCGAGATGCTCATCGAAGACCCTTTCGCCGTGCTCGTCGGTGAACCAGCCGTGCATGATGGCGTCGTACTCGGCGTCGACGACCATCCGCATCGCCTCGTTCGAGCGGCAGTGCGCCACAACCTTGCGGTCACGCCGGTGTCCCTCCAAGGAGATGGTCGTCAACTCCTCGGGCGAGAACTGCGGGCGGAACGGGTCGCTGCCGAGCGTGCTGCCGCCCGTCGCCATGACCTTGAGGAAATCGGCGCCTTCCTTGATGAGCAGACGTGCCGCGTGCCGGACGCCGTCCACGCCGTCGGCCTCGGAGCCCATGAACCAGCAGTGGCCTCCGCTGACCGTTATCGGGCGGCCTGAGGCGAGGACGCGGGAGCCGTGGACGACACCCTGCTGCAGGCCTTCCTTGAGGCGGAACGTGGTCTGGTTCCAACCCCCGCAGTCGCAGACGGTCGTGACGCCGGTCTCGAGGGCGCGTCCCACGTTATGCGCCGAGCGCAGGAGGCGGATGGCGTCGTCGTCGTTCACGTGGACGTCCTCGCCGCGCCTGCCGTCGCCGGGCATGTTCGTGTGGGTGTGGCAGTCGATCAGGCCCGGCAGGAGCGTTGCGTTGGGGAAGTCGAGCACCTGCCCGTCCGGAGGCTCTGCGTCAGAGGCGGGGCCCACCGACACGATGCGCGACCGTTCTATCCGCACCGCAACGTCGGTCACGGCTGTAGCGCCGGTGCCGTCGAGGAGCCTCCCCGCGTGGATGGTCAGCGAGCCGTTCGAGCGTTGCATGGCGTCACCCCCTTCTCCGCGAGAGGAAGATTAGCACTCCCGCGCTGTGCGGGCATGTCTGTGGACGGAAGGGGAGCGGGGACTAGATGAGCCGTCCCTGTTGTGCGGGCACGATCAGCCCTGGTCCGTCGTTGAAGGCGGAGTTGACGAGCGTGGAGACCTCGTACGTCTCCATGCGCTCAGTGGGATAGGGGCGGAGCAGGCTGATCAGGGCGGCAGCCTCGTGCATCTCCTCGTCCAGCCAGAGCGGCTCGAGCTCTTCCGTCAGGATGACGGGCATGCGGTCGTGGATGGGCCGGACGGTCTCGTTCGCCTCCGTCGTGATGATGGCGCACGACTCGACGAGTCCACCCCCTGGTTCCTGCCACGCATCCCAGATACCGGCGAAGGCGAAAGGTTCACCGGATGCCAGCATGATCCGCACCGGCCGCCGCCCTGCGCCGTCATGCCGCCATTCGTAGAAGCTGTCTGCGAGAACGAGGCAACGTCTTCGCAGCAGTGAGGAACGGAAGCGCGGCCTCTCGGCAAGCGTTTCGGCGCGAGCGTTGATCAGGGGTGCGCCCGAGGGCGCACTCCCGGGCCCGGACGGGAGCAGCCCCCACCGCATGTACGAGGCCTGCCTGGGGTCGCTGGCTCTCACCGAGAGCACCATCTGCGTTGGGGCGATGTTGTAGCGTGACGGATGCTCCAGCCCTGAGGCGTCGAAGTCGAAGCGTTCCGCCAGCACTCCGATCTCCGCTATCAGGCTGTACCTTCCGCACATGGCTGCGCTCCGCGCGAATCAGGGGGCGTGATGGTGCGCGCAGCGTATCGTCAGGCGCGGAGTGCTTCAAGGGGAGAGGGGAGGGCGCCCACGAGGGCTGTCCTACATCAGAAGGGACTCCACTTCCGCTCTGGAAGGCATCGCCTCCTGCGCGCCGGGTCTGGTGACGGCCAGTGCGCCGGCGGCGTTGCCGTACCTGACCGCTTCCGCCAGCGGCCTGCCCTCGGCGAGAGCGCAGGTCATCGCAGCGCCGAAGGCGTCGCCCGCCGCGACGGTGTCCACTGCCTCCACCTCGAATGGCGGTACGTACCCGCTGTTGCTGTCCGACAGGTAGAACGCGCCGTGCTCGCCCATCTTCACGACGACGGCTCTTACGCCGCGTGCGACGAGGGCGCGGCCCGCAGACTCGGCGGACGCAACGTCCGTGACGTCGAAGCCGGCCAGCGTAGCGGCCTCGGCCTGGTTCGGGGTCAGCACGTCGACCAAGCCGTACGCCTCCGGTGGGAAGCCGTCGGCAGGCGCGGGGTCCCAGACCACGCGCACGCCCATATCCTTCGCGATGCGTGCAGCTTTCAGCGACACGGGCGCCGGTATCTCGCATTGGAGCATGAGCGCGTCCGCGACCTCCAGCACCGACGTCACGGCGTTGACCTGTGTGTCGTCGCAACTCATGTTCGCGCCGCTGGCCACCAGGATGCGGTTCTGACGGGATGCGTCGAGGAGGATCATCGCGACGCCGGATGCGGCGCCGGGGTCCTCCATGACGCCGCTCACGTCGACGCCGTTGCCCTTGAGGTTGTCCAGGAGTTGCGGGCCGAATAAGTCGTTGCCGACCCGGCCGATCATCCTGACCGATGCGCCCATACGGGCAACCGCGACCGCCTGGTTGGCGCCCTTGCCGCCGGGCGCGGTGGAGAAGTCGCCGCCGAGGACGGTCTCGCCGGGCGACGGCAGCCAAGGAGCGGCTCCGACGAGGTCCATGTTGATGCTGCCGAGGACGACGATGGTGGGGGGCATCGCGATGGCTCAGCCCTGCCCGACGGACAGCTCCAGGTGATTGCCGTTGGGGTCGTCGACGTAGAGCGAGTAGCCCACGCCGTCGCGGTGCTCGCGGATGTGGTCAACGACGAAGCCGCGCCCCTCGATCTCACGCTGCAGCTCAGCGGGGTCAGCCGGGCCTTCGAGGTCGAAGGTGTGGTGCGGTACGCCCTCATTCGCGCCCGCCGAGCCGTCGAACAAGCCGATGGCGAAGTCGCCCACGCGGAGCCGGACGACGTCGACGCCCCGTACCTGGTGCCTGGTCGTGACCTCGGCGCCGAACAGTTCCTGGTAGAACCGCACCGAGTCCTCGAGGTCGGCGACGCTGTAGTTCCACGAGCGTATGCCCTTCGCTTTCATGGGGCCCTCCTTTTGTGGTAGCGGGACGACGTGGGCAGCGTAGCGTTCAGGAGAGGGGTGGTTCAAGTGGGAGGCCGAGCAGGGCGCCTGTAAGGGAGGCCCCTCACCACACAACACGGGAGATGCCTCGGCTTGGCTCGGCATGACAAAGGGCTCGCCGTGTGGCGAGCCCTTTGTGGTCAGTATTCTGCGACCGCCGCGCTAGATGACGTCGCCGACAAGGCGGCCGCGGCGTCCCTTCGCGCCCAGCTCCGCCGGGTCGTCTATCTCGATGCCCTCCCACTCAGGGAGCTTGGCGCCCTCGCCGGAGAGTTCGGCCTCGATGGTGTTGTTGACGACGATGTCCTTGAACGGCCCGCGCAGCCGCCCCTCGTAGCCGGGGTACTCGAAGTGCTCCACCGGGTAGATGAGGATCTCGTTCTCGTCCGGGTTGCGGATGACGTTCATGGGCTCGCCGCCGCTCTCGACGACGCGCATCTGCTCCTCCAGCATGCGGCGGAACATGATGAGGCCGACGTCGGAGACGCCGAGGCGCTCGGTCGTGCGGTCGGTGATGGGGCCCTGCATGACCCACGCGGCCTGGTCCTGTCCGAGCACCCAGTCGGCCTTGATGGTGCCGTCCGGGTTGTAGACGGGGACCACTTCGTGAGGCACCACGTCCGGCTGCTCCTGCCCGGGTTCGAGCGGCTCGAGGTCGACGACGAAGTGGAGGGTGTGCGTGTCGTCCACCGGAACGCGGTACTGGAGGTTGGAGGTGATGTGCAGGACGTGGGGGAAGAGGATGGGGTGTCCCATCCGCCAGTAGTCGTTCTCCTCGGTCTCGTCGCCGACGAGCCTGCGCTTGATGACGCCGTAGTCTGTGACCTCGAAGCCGATCCTGCGGTGGTCGGCGCCGCGCGAGCCGATGCGCGCGTTCCAGAGGTCGCGCATCTCGGGGGGCTTGTTGCGGTTCATCACCCAGCCGCCCCAGTAGCGGTGCAGCCACTGGAAGTGCAAGGGGTCGAGCGAGTTCTCGTGGCACTGCAGCCAGTTGCAGGGGATCATGATGGACTGTGTGCGGCGGACGCCGGGCCAGACGAGGACGTCGACGCGGGGCAGGAGCGGCGCGGGCTGCGGGCCCATGTAGGCGAAAACGACTCCGCCCAGCTCCTGCACGTCGTACGCCTTGATGCGCACCTTCTCCTTGAACTTGGAGCCTTCCGGCTCCGACGGCTGGTCGACGCACTGGCCGGTCTCGTTGAATATCCAGCCGTGGTAGGCGCAGCGGATGCCGTTCTCCTCGGGGATGCCGTAGGAGAGGTTGGCCTTGCGGTGCGCGCAGGAAGGCTCGATGAGACCGACGGTGCCGCTGGCGTCGCGATAGAGGACGAGGTCTTCGCCGAGAAGACGCACTTCCTTGGTGGGGTTGTCGGCGTCGAGTTCGACGCTCGCTGCGATGGGGTGCCAGTAGCGGCGCATCAACTCGCCCATCGGCGTTCCGGGGCCTACGCGAGTAAGTCGTTCGTTCTGCTCTGCGGTAAGCATGAGGTTCGCCTCCTCTCGTGGTGGCTTTGCTCTTAACGCGCCAAGCATAGCGCATCGGGGGTCGAGAGGCGAGGGTTTGGAGCAACCCTCGCCCTGACCTTCTCTCCTCGAGAGAGGGGATCGAACAGCACGGGTGATAGACTGGTCTTGCAGGGATCACGCTCCCGGACAGGGGCGAATCAGGAGGACGTGACCGGATGAAGACGGCGATCGAGTTCGACCCCAGCTTCACGATACTCACGGCGGAACTGTCGGCTGGAGAGTCGATCAAGGCGGAGCCCGGAGCGATGGCGGCCCAGCAGGGGCTGGAGATGCGGACGGGCATGGGCGGAGGCGGCGGACTGTTCGGCGGCTTCAAGCGGATGCTGGGCGGCGAATCGTTCTTCCTCAACACGTTCACTGCAGGGCCGGGCGGCGGCTGGATAAGCCTTGCGCCCCCGACGCCGGGCGACATCATCTCCCACGAGTTGTGGCCGGGGCAGGACCTGTTCATCCAGGGCAGTTCGTTCCTCGCTTGCACGGACAACGTGTACACGGACGCGAAGTTCCAGGGCATGAAGGGCATGTTCAGCGGGGAGAAGATATTCTTCCTGCGCGCGTACGCGGAGGGCGGACAGGGCACGGTGCACGTCAACTCGTACGGCGCCATCAAGAAGCTCAACATCCAGCCGGGCAACGAACTCGTCGTGGACACCGGGCACGTCGTGGCGTTCACGGAAGATGTGCAGTACTCCATAGGCAAGGTCGGCGGGCTCGGCTCGCTCATCGCCGGCGGCGAGGGGCTGGTCATGAAGTTCACCGGCAGCGGCGACATCTGGATACAGACGCGCACGCTCTCCTCGTTCATGGACAAGCTCGCGCCGTTCCTGCCCTCCACCAAGAGCTGACGCATGACGGTACGCGTCCGGTACGCACCGAGCCCGACCGGCGACCCGCACGTCGGCAACATCCGCTCGGCGCTGTTCAACTGGCTGTACGCCCGCCACACCGGCGGGACGTTCATCGTGCGCATCGAGGACACAGACCAGGCGCGGATGGTCCCCGGCTCGGTCGACACGATTCTGGACGCGCTCCGATGGCTCGGCCTCGACTGGGACGAAGGGCCGGGGTCGGACACGCCGCACGGGCCGTACGTGCAATCGGAGCGGCTTGACCTGTACCGGGAGCACGCAGAACGGCTGCTGTCGGAGGGGAAGGCGTACTACTGCTACTGCACGCCGGAGCGGCTCGACGCGGTACGGAAGGAGCGGCAGAAGGCGCGCCAGCCGACCGGCTACGACCGGCGCTGCCGCAAGATGGAGGGGGCCGAGCAGGCGCGCAAGGAGAACCCCAACCCTCCCGTTGTGCGCTTCAAGATGCCGACCGAGGGGAACATCACCGTCGACGACTTCATCCGCGGCGAGGTGACGTTCGACGTCTCGCTGCTCGACGACTTCGTGCTGCTGAAGTCGGACGGCTACCCGACGTATCACCTCGCGAACGTGGTGGACGACCACCTGATGGAGATAACGCACGTGATGCGGGCGGAGGAGTGGTTGCCGAGCGCCCCGCGCCACAGGTCGCTGTACGAGGCGTTCGGCTATGAGATGCCGGTGCTGGTGCACCTGCCGCTCATCTTGGGGCCGGACCGCTCCAAGCTGAGCAAGCGTCACGGCGCGGCGTCCGTGCTGGAGTTCCGCGACATGGGCTACCTGCCGGAAGCCATGTTCAACTTCCTCGCGCTCCTCGGCTGGTCACTCGACGAGACGAGCGAGGTCTTCTCGAAGGACGATCTGATCGAACACTTCACGCCGGAGCGCATCCTGGCCAACCCGGCGGTGTTCAACATCGAGAAGCTGGACTGGTTCAACGGACTGTACATCCGGGGCATGGACGACGCCGCGCTGGCGGACGCCCTCGTGCCATGGCTGGAGGACCCTGCATCCGGGCTCCCCGCGGACGCGCTTCCGGTGGACCGCGACTACCTCGCCAGGATCGTGCCGCTGGAGCGCGAGCGGCTGAAACGGCTGTCGGAGGCGCCGGAGATGCTGTCGTTCTTCTTCGAGGAGCGCTTGTCTTACGACGCGTCGTCGCTCGTGCCGAAGGGGCTGGACACCGACGGTGCGCGAGATGCGCTCGAAGCGGCGCTCGCCGCCGCCGAAGGCGCCGACGACTGGAGCGTTGCCGCGCTGGAGACCGCATACCGCGCGCTCGCCGAGCGGATCGAGGTCAAGACGGGGCAGCTGTTCGGGGCGATACGCGTCGCGGTGACGGGCCGCACTGCAGCGCCGCCGCTGTTCGACACGCTGTCGGTGCTGGGCAAGGAGCGCTGCGTCTCGCGGCTGCGGGCGGCGCTGGCAGCGCTCTGAGGCACCCGCAGCCGCGGTTTTGCTATCATGGTTCCCAAGGCACTGGGGATTCGGCTAGTGGTAGGCCGCCTGACTCTGGATCAGGTAACGATGGTTCGAATCCATCATCCCCAGCCAACCGTTCACTCCTGAGTCCCGCATCTTCTCTCTCGACGGCGCACGCCCGCTGACCGCTTGCGCTAGACTTGCGGCGCACGTCGCAGGAGGGAGCGCCGATGACGAACAACGCTGGCGAACACGCACGGATGGGGGCCGGGCTCGGCAGGCTGAACGGACAGGTGGCGGTGGTGACCGGTGCCGAGAGCGGCATCGGCAGGGCGACGGCCCGGCTCTTCGCCCGCGAGGGCGCAAAGGTGGTCTGCGCCGACGTGGCGGAGCGCGGCGACCCGCGCACCGACCGGCTCATCGAGGCGGACGGCGGCGAGGCGCAATTCCTGCTCGGCGACGTGTCGCAGAAGGCGGTGTGCGAGGAGATGGTGAGCACCGCCATCGACCGGTTCGGCGGGCTGGACGTGGTCTTCTTCAACGCCGGCACCGGCGTGCGGAAGAAGCTCCACGAGATGTCCGACGAGGAGTGGGACCACGTCGTCAACCTGAACCTGTACGGCGTCTACCACGGCGTGCAGGCCGTGCTCCCGCACTTCATGGAGCAGGGGCACGGGAACATCGTCATCACGGCCTCGAGCTTCGGGCTGCGCGCGAGCCCGCGCTACCCGTCGTACAGCGCCACGAAGGCGGCGCTGGTGAACCTCACGCGGCAGCTGGCGGTGGACTACGGGCCGGAGATACGCGTGAACTGCGTCTGCCCGGGGCCGATCGACACGAACCGCATCCGCGAGTTCCCGCCGCGCCCGCGCCCCATCGACGAGGACCAGCGGTACGAGGCGGGCCAGCGCGTCGCGGCGCTGCACCGCATGGGACAGCCGGAGGAGGTCGCGTACTGCGTGCTCTTCCTGGCAAGCGGGGAGTCGTCGTTCGTGACCGGCCATGCGCTCGTGGTCGACGGCGGGCAGACGATCACCGTGCAATGAGCGACATGACGCCTGAACAGATGGCCGAGTTCCTGGAGCGGCCGCTGGTCGCGGTGATGGTGACGCTGCGCGCGGACGGGTCGCCCCACGCCATCCCGGTCTGGTACGAGTACCGGAACGGCGAGTTCATCGTGTTCTCGAGCGATACGTTCGTGCGCGTGAAGAACCTCCGGAGGGACAACCGCGCGGCGATCACCATCTCGACCCACGAGGAGCCGTACATGTACGTGTCGGCGGAGGGGCCGGTCACCATCACGCCGGAAGACGTGGCGGAGACGGGGCTGTCGATATCCGCGCGTTACATGGGGGAGAACGCCCAGCAGTTCCTGGACGACGTGCTCAACGATCACTCGGTGGTGCTGCGGCTGACGCCGGAGCGCATCCTGACGTGGGTGGAGGAGTAGCGGGCCACGTCCCGCCGGTTCATCGTCAATCGCGGAAGTTCACGTACTGCAGGGGCTGCTCGATGCCCATCTCCTTGATGAAGGCGATGACTTCCTGCAGGTCGTCGCGCTTCTTGCCGGAGACGCGGAGCTCGTCGCCCTGGATCGCAAGCTGGACGCGTATCTTGGTGCCCTTTACGGCCTTGACGATCTTCCGGCTGAGGTCGCCGTCGATACCCTGCTTGATGGTCACCTGCTGGCGGAGGCTGTCGCCGGTGGCCTTCTGCGGCGTCTCGAACACGAGCGCGGCGCTGTCGACGTCGCGGCGGGCGAAGTAGGTGTGAAGCAGGTCGTGCACCTGCCGGAGCTGGAGGTCGTTGTCGGCGGTGACGGTGAGCGCGCTGCCGGAGCGTTCGACGCCGGCCTTCGTTCCCTTGAGGTCGAACCGCTGCTGGGTCTCCCGCTTTACGCCGTTGACGGCGTTGTCCACCTCCGTGAGATCGACCTTTGATACGACATCGAACGACGGCATCTATATCCCTCCGGTTCAGGCGTTCTTCGCCCTGCGGGCCTGGCGCTCATAGTAGCGCACGTACGAGACGACGACCGGCCAGTAGGAACGGTCGGCTTTCGCGGGGTCGGCGAAGAGGTGAGTACGGACGTCGACCTCCATCTCGGCCTCGCTCTTGCCTGCGGCCATGCCCTCCTTGATGAGTTCACCGAGCTCAACGGTGATGCGCTCGACTGCGTCGATGGCGAAGGCGGGGTTGGACGCCAGGAAGCCTGAGTGGACGGGCAGCAGGTACTTCGGGGCGAGTTCGCGCGCCTTGCGGATGGAGGCGATGCTGGCGTCGACGTCGAAGTACGGGAGCGTCATCGGCGGGTCGGGAAGGAAGCGCGGCGGTTTGTAGTTGCCGAGGCCGTGCCCGCAGTAGAGCGCCTCGTTCGCCTCGTCGTAGACACCGATGTGGTCGAGCGAGTGCCCCGGCATGAACACGATGCGGTACGGCGCGCCGCTCCCGAAGTCGAGTGTGTCGCCGTCCTCCACCGTGACCATGTCCTCGTCCGGCACGGGGAGGATGTCGCCGAAGACGGCCTCCCACGTCTCGCCGAACACGTCCGCAGTGCCCGCGATGAGGCGGGCGGGGTCGCGCATGAAGGGGGCGCCGCGCGTGTGGAAGACCGCCTTCGCGCGGGGAAGTTCGCGAACGAGCCAGCCGCTGCCGCCCGCGTGGTCTATGTGGATGTGCGACGGCACGATCCATTCGATGGCGTCGGTGTCGTGCCCGAGCTTGCGGATGGCGTCGAGCAGCTCCTCGGCGATGGAGGTCGGGCCGGGGTCGAGGATGGCGGGATGGTCGCCGGCGACGAACCACGCGGCATGGGGCATCGCGCCGTCGGTGAAGAGCTCGGCGGTGTCGCGTCCGTACTCGGTGCGGAACTCCCAGACGCCGGGGAAGATGCGTTCGGTCTCCAAGGGTGGCCTCCTGCAGAGGCTTAGGATATCAGTCCCCGTACACCAGACGCCTGCAGGTCAGGCAGCCGCCCCCCGGCGCGCGGCGCGCCACGGCTTGCGCGTGAACCGGCGACCGAGGCCCCGCTGGATCTCGCTCCACTTGCGCTCTTCTTCGGGAGTGATAAACGTCACGGCTTCGCCGGTGCGGCCCATGCGGCCCGTGCGTCCTATGCGGTGCGTGAAGAGCTGTTCCGAGTCAGGGAGGTCGTAGTTGATGACCTGACCTATGCCTTCGATGTCCAGCCCCCTGGCCGCCACGTTCGTTGCCACGAGGATGGGGGCTGCGCCGGAGCGGAAGTCGACCATCACGCGTTCACGCGCGCTCTGGCTGAGGTTCCCCTGGAGCGCGCCGACCGGATAGCCCAGTGCGTCGAGTTGCTTCGCCAGCTTCTTGACGCCGTGCTTGGTCTTGCCAAAGACGAGGACGGGTGCGTCGTCGCGGTGGTCCAAGAGCGTCTGCAGGGCCCCTATCTTGTCGCTCTTCTCGATGGAGTAGACGAGGTGCTCCACAGTAGGCGCGGCCTGCATCCCGGCGTCCACTTCCACGGTTACGGGGTCGTGCAACTGCCTGGAAGCGGTCTTCGCCACCCACTCCGGCATGGTCGCGGAGAGGAGAGCCGTCTGCCGCTCGGACGGGGTCTCGCCGAGGATGGCCTCCACGTCGTGGGCAAACCCCTTGTCCAGCATCTCGTCCGCCTCGTCCAGGACGAGGAAGCGCACCGAGCGGAGGTCGAGCGTGCCTCGCCGGAGGTGGTCCAGCGTGCGGCCCGGCGTACCGATGACGATCTGGGCCCCGCTATCCAGCGCCTTTGCCTCGGGCAGCAGCGAGCGGCCGCCGTACAGCAGCGTCGTGCGCAGCCGCCGCGATGCAGCGAGGCACTCGGTGACACCGGCCACCTGGATGGCAAGTTCCCGTGTGGGCACGAGCACCAACGCCTGCACCCGCCGGAGTGACGGGTCGCAACGTTCTACGAGGGGCGCGGCGAACGCAAGCGTCTTCCCTGACCCGGTGCGCGCTTGCCCTATCACGTCACGGCCAGCCAGGAGGTGAGGGATCGACTTCTCCTGTATGGGCGTGGGCTCCGTTATGTTCATCCGGGCGATGGCGGCCCTGGTTCCTGCCTGCAGGGGGATGCCGGGAAACACAGCTCCACCCTCCGCTGCGCCACCGGAACCGGGTCGAGCCGCGGCTGGCGATTCCGTTGCGGGACTGCCCTTCGCAGGAAGACGGCCGGCGCGGCGGGCCCTGAAACACGGTGAGCAGTAGACGGGCCTCCCCTGGCGAGGCCGGAAACGGACAACGGTGGGCGTACTACAGTCAGCACAAAGGGTGGAGTGTCGCTGGGTACGGTTAGTGGGACGCGGGCGGGCCGGTAGAGATTCAAAAGGCATATATAAAAGGTTACGAGAGTGCGCGGGATAAGCGCAATGATTGAGTGACGCAACGAGAGCCCGTCTTACGGGACCGCCTGTACGGGTGCGGGGTGGCGGTGCTGCCGGAGGCTCAGTCCCAGCGGAAGCAGGTTGCGGGGTTGTCCCAGAAGAGGCGGCGCTTGTAGTCGTCGTCGAGCTGGTCCCAGCCGAGGACGAGGTCGACCGAGTCGGGGAAGCGGGACTCGGCGTGCGGGAAGTCGGAGCCGAACATCAGGACGTGGTCGCCCATCATCTCGCGCACCATGCGGATCATGTCCGGCCCCTCGTGGAGGACGACGGCGGCGAAGAAGCGTCCACCGGTCATGTACTCCTCCATCGTGTGCTGGAGGCCCTCCGCGACGTAGCCCATGTAGTGCACCTGGTCCTCCATGCGCTTCATCCAGAAGGGGAGCCATCCGAAACCCGATTCCAGGATGGCGAGGTTCAGGTTCGGGTACTTGTCGAGCAGGCCCGCGCCGAGGAAGGCGGCAACCATGCGCATCGCGCCCCAAGGGTGGGAGGCGGTGCGTCCGATGAACGGGTTGTCCCAGAGGTCGCGGTAGCCGGGGTAGCCGGCGGAGTTGCTGTGGTGGACGACGGCGAGCCCAGCGTCGTCTGCTGCGGCCCAGACGGGATGGAGGTCCGGATGGTCGATGGGATAGTCGAGAGGGAGTTCCAGCATGACGCCGCGCGCCCAGCGCGAGCCTCCCCACGTCTTGATCTCGCTGACGGCATTCTCCACGTCGCGTGCGCTCGCGCTGATGAGTGAGGTGAGGCGGTCCGGGTAGCGGGAGCAGATGTCGTCCAGGAAGCGGTGTACCGCGCCGATCATCGCGGCGTCGACGCTCAGGTCGTCGTGGCCGGTGAACGCGCCGTGCACCATGAGCTCGACGTCCACGCCCTCCTCGTCCATCTCCCGGATGCGGGTCTCGATGTCTCCGTCCTCGGAGTAGCGCGAGGGGTAGATGCGGCCCTGGAAGTTCTGGAAATGGCGCTCCTCCTGCTCGCGCGGCCCGGCCTCGCCGAGGTGGCGCGGTTTGCCGCTGCCCCATCCACCCCTGCTCTCGAAGCGGTACCAGTGGGTGAACGGTGGTTCCAATATCTGCCCTGCTCTGCCGATCTTGACTTCGCGCAGGAACTTCTCGAGCTCCGGCTGCCGCGCCCGGGTAGCGGCGTCCATGTAGGGCGTCAGCGTCTCTACCGACGGCTGGAGGTGTGTGTCGGCGTCGAAGACCTTGAATCCGTTTCGCATGGTGGTTACTCCTCCAGACCGTAGGTGTCGCGGGCCTTGGCGGGGGTGAGGACGCCGTCCTCGATGTCGGCGCGGACGCGGTCCGGGTCGCGGTCGGCGGCGGGGAGCACGCCTCCGCCTCCGCCGGTCTCGATGCGGAAGACGTCGCCGGGTTCGAGACCGACGTTGGAGACGATGCCCGGGTAGCGCTGCTCGCGCTCTTCTCCGGGGTGGACGACGACCCACGCGTTGCGGCCGTCGCCGCCGCCCTCGACGCCCGCCGCCTCGCGCTTCGACGCGCCGCCGGAGAGGCGGCTCGGAGCGCGGACTCGGTACTCGCGCACGTAGCCGGGGCCGCCCCGGAATGCCCCATCCCCTCCGGAGTCGGGGAGCACCTCGAAGCGGGTCATGTCGACGGGGAACTCGGACTCGATGACCTCGACACTGGTGAACTTCGCGCCGTAGCTGGCGCGGGAGCCGACGCCGGAGAAGCCGTCGCCGCCCTCCCACGCGGGCGCCCCCGCGTACATCAATTCGTACTGGACGTACTGGCGCTTCGTGCCTGTGTAACCGACGACGATGGAGCTCTGGGTGGCGATGTGGGCGAGGGCGGGTCTGCCGGAGGCCTTTGCCATGACCGCGCCGATGACGCTCTCGGCGAGCGCGAGGGTCTTGGAGTAGAAGCCGACCGGGCCCGGGAAGGCGGGATCGAGCAGGCTGCCGCGCCGGAAGCGGCACTCGACCGCGTCCGTCATGCCGTGGTTGAGGGGGATGTGGCGGTCGGTGAGGCGTATCGCCATGTTGCGGGCGAGCCCCTCCACGAAATGCGGGCGGAGGTTGATGGGCGCGGTCGCCTGGTCACCGGTGCCGGTGAAGTCGAGCACGAGGCGCTGTCCTTCCTTGATGGAGGCGACGTGCATGCGGATGGGCTCACCGGTGCTGGGGTCGTCGACCATCGCCTCGACCTCGCAGACGCCGTCGGGCCACGCGTCGAGCTGCTCGCGGATGCGGTGGGCGGTGCGTTCGCCCGCCTGCTCGAACTGCTGCAGGAGCGCGGGCGCGCCGTAGGCGCTGATGAGGTCGTGCAGGCGGGCCTCGCCGATGGTGTGGCAAACGCCGGCCTTGGCGGTGAGGTCGCCGATCATCATCTCCGGCACGCGGCTGTTGGCGCGGACGAACGTCGCGGTGTCCTGCTCGAGGTGGTAGTCGCGCATGTAGCGGACGGGCGGGATCTGGAGTCCCTCGCCGAAGAGGTCGCGCGCGGTGGCGTTGCGCGAACCTGCGGCGACGCCACCGATGTCCGGCGTGTGGCCGATGCTGGCGGCGAACGCGATCAGCTTGCCGTCTGCAAAGATGGGCGTCATCACGACCATGTCGTTCGCGTGGGGGCAGCCGCTGTGATAGGGGTGGCTGGCGAGGTAGGCATCGCCCTCGCGCATGTCGGTGGGTGCGTGGAAGTCGAACAGTCCGTGGACGCAGGCGGGGAGGCCGCCCATGTGGCCGGGGTGGGAGCCGCGCGCGACGAGCCGTCCGGCGGCGTCGAGCAGTCCGCAGCTGAAGTCGTGGGACTCGCGGACGATGGTGGAGAAACCGGTGCGAAAGACGGCGTTCTCCATCTCGCGGACGATGCCGTCGAGGCGTGCGCTCATCACCTCGAAGGTGATGACGTCGAGCGGGGCGTTGGTCATGCGCGCATGATACGCGGTTCAGTTGTTGTCATGCTGAATGGAGTGCAGCGGAGTCGAAGCATCTCTCGGGCCAGCGAATAGTTACAAATGGTGGCACTAAATTGCCCATAAAGTCACGCAACGGTAATACGTATGGTGATACGGTACCGCATGGAGTCGGCCCATGTGTCGACGCCACGCGGCTGCGTCGCCATGGAGGCAAGGACGTGGCAGGAGCAGAGCGTATGTTCCGCACCACGAGATTTCTGTTCCTCCTGGCGGCGCTGTTGACGGCGGCGCTTGCGGCCTGCGGCGACGACTCGGCGGCGCAGCCGGACAAGCTATCCGTGCAGGAGTACCTGGACCTCTGCGCCTCCTCCGAGCCGGTACTCGAGGGTTGGGACGCCACCTACGGAGAGATGGCGGATGTCATGGACGCCATATTGGAGCATTATGCGGTGAACCACCCCGAGGAGCCCACCGAGTGGAGTGGTCTCGATCTGGAGAGTGTCAAGCCTCTAAAGGGATACTACTCAAGCTTCCCTGAGGACAGGCCCGTCTCGACGGACGATATCTTGTGCGTGCTCGCCGGATGATTCGGGCAACCAGGGTTGCAGGAAGGCAGTGTGAAATAACCAGGCGGATAGCGATACTCGTCCTTGTACTGGCGCTTCCCCTGATCCTTATGGCCTGCGGCGCGGAAGCGCCGTCCGGATCGCCCTCCGCTGGCAGCGCTGTGGCTACACCGACGCCCACGCCCGTTCCTGCCGATGCGCCCTCCGGCGGAGAGGCCCGGCCCGGCTCCGACCTCTCGGAGACCGGGACGACGCCGAGTGACGGCGCACTTGCCAACGAGACTGTCCCAAGTGGGGTAGAGGCTGCGGCGCGGAAGCTCCTGGCGGACGAGTTGGAAGTGGACGAGGGGGCCCTCAGGCTCGTTAGCTCCGAGGGGATGGGTTGGTCCGACGCCAGCCTTGGATGCCCGCAGGAGGGCATGGCTTACGCCCAGGTCCTCACTCCAGGCTACAAGCTGATCTTCGACCACGCGGGTACGTCATACGCGGTTCATACCAACATCGACGGCACGAACGCCGTGGTCTGCCGCGACGACTCCGGCGTGAGCGCGTCCACCGAGGGTACGCCCACTCCTGAAGCTGAGACACAGAATGGCGCGGAACTCACGACGCAGGGATACGTGGAAGCTCTGCAGGAAGCCATTTCGAGCCATGAAGATGAGATCGAAGACGCCGCTGAGAAGCTCCTGGAAGAGCCCCTCCTTTCCGGTGATGTGCTCGAGCGGCTCGGAACGCTTGAGACTGCCGAGTCCTGGTCGGAAGAGGATGCAGCGTTTGCGAGCGAGTTCGCGGAAACATTCCTGCGAGCGATCACAGACTTTCACGGTTACACGTTGCAGGTCGCCAGGGACACTCTCGACGAGCTGTCAGACCTGACGCCTCCGGAACATCTATCCGACTTTCACGAGGACTTCACGAGGGCCTACGGGGAAGTCGTTCGATTCACACCGGAACTACTGGCGAACTACTTGCAGGACGTCGACACGCGCATCAGGACCCGGAAGGACCTTGCCGACTTCTACGCTTTCATCGACGCCGCCGATTCCGGCTTGCTCGACCCGGATATACAGGCGAAGGGCGAAGACCTGGCAGAGCAAGTTGAAGAGGCATGCCAGGAGCTCCAGGACCAGCTCGAAGCGGAGCTGGAGCGCGATGTCGATATCTGCGGCGGCTGAGACCTTCCGCCGTGACCAGCTAAACAGGGCTGCCGCTAGGAGCGCCCTACACGAGGCGAGGTCCCTGCCTGAGACGCGCTGAAGCGCGGGAACGAGGTCTTCGGGTATACTGGCCGTTGGGCCGAGGCCGGAAGGCCGTTCCACCGCGTGGCGCATTCGTCTAGCGGCCCAGGACACCGCCCTCTCAAGGCGGAGATCACGGGTTCGAATCCCGTATGCGCCACCAGTTCACCCCTCACTACCTCCCGGGGCAACCTGTGACACCCGCCCCTTTCGCGGTCGCCTCTGCCCGCCCTACGATGGTTCCCGGCTGCGAGACCCCGTATTGACGCGATCCCCCCGGCGCGTTAGGCGTGCGGTGTCACCAAATGTCACCAAATGGCACCGCTGGGCTTATGTGGAGAGGGGATTGCCAGGAGTGCAATGAGACCGAATGAGACCAGATGAGACCGCGATTTCAACGGCCGCTCTCTGGCGGCCTCGTCTGCAGGAGTGACACGGCATGCGCTTTGCGGGACTGCCGTGCGCACAGGCGCACAGGGCGTGCATGAGAATGGATGCGATGGTCGGACCGCGGGGTCGCTTGACGGCGCCCTTCGCATATACTGCGCTCACGCAGGAAGTGAGGGAGAGTTAGCCATAGCAGGAGCGCAGCAAGGGGGAGGTGTGCGATGGCAGGGTATGTCGACGCAGACGGTCACGTGATCGAGGACCCGGTAGCGATCCACCAGTATCTCGAAGCCCCGTTCGACAAGATGCGGACGGTGCTGAACGTGCTGCCGGACGGCGACAAGTTCCATTCGCCGAGCGTGCAGAGCGCCAACCCGGCGCCGGGAGCCTTCGAGCCAGCCGATGCGAAGAAGTGGACGTCGTTCATGGACCTCACCGGGACGGACTGGGCCGTCCTGTATCCGACGCGCGGGCTGTTCTACGGGCGGATCGTGTTCGAGGAGTGGGCGATCGCGTACGCGCGGGCGTACAACAACTGGCTCCACGACACCTTCATCAAGGAGAACCCGCGCCTGCGAGGGATCTGCCTGCTTCCGATGCAGGTCGTCGACGAGGCGGTCGCGGAGCTTCGCCGGTGCGTCAAGGACCTGGGGATGGTCGGCGGCATGATCCCGTCCAACGGGCTGATCAAGCACATCGCCTCCAGGGAGTACTGGCCGCTGTACCAGGAGGCCCAGGAGCTCGGATGCGTGCTCGCGGTGCACGGCGGGAACTACGAACGTCTCGGTTTCGACACGATGTCGAACTTCCCGGCGTCGCGGGCGCTCGGCATGCCGATACCGCTGCTGAACGGACTGACGGGCATGATCGTCGATGGCGTGCTCGACCGCTTCCCCAACCTGCACTTCGGGTTCATGGAGGGCGGCACGGCGTGGATACCGCTGCTCATCGACCGTCTCGAACGGGAGATGGGGTACGGCGGGCTGGAGCTGCCGCACCACCCGGAGGACTACTTCCGGCGGGGGCAGGTGTTCATCGGCTGCGAGGGGAACGAAAAGGCGCTCTCGTACGCCATCGAACGAGTGGGGCCGGACCCGTTCATGTTCGCGTCCGACTTCCCGCACGAGATCACGATCGACAACTGCATGGAAGAGATAAACGAGATCGTCGAGCGGGAGGACATCAAGGAGGAGCACAAGATGCTCATCCTGCGCGAGAACGCCCGCAATATGTACGGCGAGCCGTAGGCACAAGGCATGAGCAAGGGACATTCACCCATCGGCTTCCTTGAGGCCGTCTGCTACGACGTTTCGGACATCGACCGTGCGGCGGAGTTCTGGTCGGGGCTGCTGGGCTGTACGTTCGGCAGGTCCACCCAGTCCGGGTTCCGCCGGGCGCAGCTCCCGAGCGGCCTCTACTTCCTGCTGCAGCAGAGCGACGAGCCGAAGACGGGGAAGAACCGCGCGCACGTCGACTTCGAGACGGACGAGATGGAGGCCGCGGTGGCGCGCGTCGTGGAGTTGGGCGGCAAGGCGCTGCACCCGGTCGACAACGGCCTGGCCGGCTTCTGGGTGTGCGCTGACCCGGACGGCAACGAGTTCTGCATCGGGCCGCCGGAGTCGCGTCCGCCGCAGGAAGATTAGGAGCTGCCGGGAGAAGGAGAGAGCATGCCCATCGCTCGCGGGTCATTCGAGGTCAACATGGAACCCGGACCTCCGTTCCTTGAGCAGGACGGGGTAACGCTGAACCGCAGCGCCGTGCGGAAGGAGTTCTCCGGCGACATGATTGGCACGTCGGAGGCGGAGATGCTCGCGGCCTTCACCGGCACTCCCGGTTCGGCGGGCTACGTGGCCATCGAGCGCTTCACGGGTGCTGTGGCCGGGAGGGCAGGCTCGTTCGTGCTCCAGCACAGCGGGGTGATGGACAAGGGCGACGCCCGGCTTACCGTCATCATCGTGCCGGACTCGGGCGCCGGAGACCTGGCGGGCATCTCAGGGTCTATGACGCTCGACAACGACGACAAGGGTCACACGTACGTCCTCGAGTACGAGTTCGCGTAAGCGCGAACCCTCAGCCGCCGACGTGGCGCGCGAGGAATGAGCGCATGAGGCCGATGGCGCGGTCGGACTCTGGGCCTGGGTCGCGGGCGAACCCGTGGGGCATGCCGGGGAACGGCTCGTACTCGGCGTAGCCTCCCGCACGGTTCCAGGACTCTGCGAAGCGCTGGGGGATCTCGTGCGGGATGTTGCCGTCGGCAGTTCCCTGCACGACGAGCAGCGGCGGCAGGACGACGTCCTCGCCCCGGTCGAGTATCTCCTGCGGGTTGGCCTCGTGGACGGCGTCCCACGGCCGGAAGTAGTTCTCGGTGGAGCGCACGAGCCGTTCGACCGGCGCTCCCTTCGCCCACTCGTAGCGCGCGAGCGGGTCGACGATCGTCCACATCGCGATGAGGAAGCCGAGGCTGGCGTCGCTGCCGACGCCGTCGGCGGAGATGGCGGCGTAGCGCGGGTCGTTGGGGCGCATCGCGGTGAGGAGGATGGTGTGGCCGCCGCTCGAATCGCCAGCCCCGCCGACGCACGAAGGGTCGCCGTTGAACTCGCCGGCGTGGGCCTTCAGCCAGCGCACGGCGAAGTTGGTCTGCGCGACCTGTACCGGATACGGATGGGTAGGCGCGAGGCCGAAGTCGTGCGCCGCGACGACCATGCCGCACTCGGCGAGTTGGGTGTCGATCGGGGATGCCGCAAGGCGGTCGCCGGTGTTCCACGCGCCGCCGTGCGCCCGGAGGAGCATGGGGAACGGGCCGTCGCCCACAGGACGGTGGACGGTCATCAGCAGCGACTCGCCGCCGCCGCGCAGGTACTCCACGTCCTGTGAGACGACGTCGTAGCGGGCGGCGGGGTCGTAGTGGGTCATGGGCGGAGGATACATCAGCCGTCGACGGCGATGACCCACATGTCCACGCCGCGGCTGGGGTTGCCGCGCGTAAGGACGTCGAAAGCGGTGTCGTTGATGAAGATGAGGCGGTCGTGCAAGTAGACGCTGACCTGCAGGCCGTAGACGGCGCGGGGGTCGATGTCGTCCGGCTCGTAAGGAACGGCGAAGTCGACGGGGAAGCGCCCGGGGTCCTCGATGGTCTGGGAGGCGATGAGCGGCGCGGCGGCGTCCAGGTAAGAGACGTCGCGCAGTTGCACCTCCATCACGGCGCCATCGGGGATGGCCTGGTCGCCGTCGAAGGTGATCGTGCCGGTGACGGCATTGCGGTCACCGCAGGCCGCGGTCATGAGGGCCAGGGCGGCGATTAGAATGATGGAGACGACGCGCATGAACGTGCTTCCTCGATAACTATGCCTCTACCTGATGTTACGCAAGACCGGCTCGTCGGGTTCCGTGGGCCGCTGCGCTCCGCTCGGAATGACAGGCCAGGAATGTCACTGAGGATGCTGATTGCAGCGGGGGTGGCGCTGGCGGCGTTGCTGGGCGGGTGCGACGGGGAGCCGGAGCCGCCTGCGCCGGTGTACAGCGGCATCCTCGCGGCAGAGGAGTTCGTTGCCGGCTCGCAGCCGAACCGCTTCCCGTTCGGGCTCGTGGACAAGAACGGGGCGTTCCTCGAAGGCGCCGAGGTATCGGTGCGCTTCTTCGAGCTGGACGGCGAGGACTCACGGTTCCACGCGGAGGCGCAGGCGGTATGGCGGGAGGTGGAGGGCGTGACGCCGCACCTGCACGACGACGGCGAGTTGCACCTGCACCTCGATTACGCGGGGGTGTACGTCGTGGACGAGGTGACATTGCCGTCGGCGGGCATCTGGAGCGCGGAGTTCGACGTGGCTGATGGAACGCTGACCGAAGATGCGGCGTTCCAGGTGCAGGCGGAGGCCATCGCGCCCGCGGTCGGCGAGGCAGCGCCCCGCACCGAGAACCTGACCATCCACGACGCTCCGTTCACGGAGATCTCGACGCGGCCCGTGGAGCGCGACGCGCTGCACAACGTGTCGGTCGCCGATGCGATCGACGCAGGCGAGCCGTTCGTGGTGTTCTTCGCATCGCCGCGGTTCTGCGTCAGCGCGCTGTGCGGACCGGTCACGGACATGTTGGAGCGCGTGCATCAGGAACTGGGCGGCGCGGTGGAGGTCATCCACATCGAGCCGTGGGACCTCGACGCGGCGCGGAACGAGGGGCGGCTGACGCCGTCGGCGGAGATGCTGGAGTGGGGACTGCCGTCCGAACCGTGGACGTTTGTGGTGGACGGGGTCGGGCACATCTCGGCGCGGTACGAGGGGCTCGTGACGGCGGAGGAGGTGCTGGGGGCGGTGCGGGCGACGCAGGCGGGCTAGACGGCGACGCCGACGGCTGTGCCGATGCCGTAGGCGGCGGCAACGGCGATACCGGCGAGGACGACCATCTCGATGCCCTTGCGGAGCTTGTTGCCCTGGCTGAGCGTGGCGCGCCACGCACCGACCGCGAAGAGCGCGATGCCGCTCATGACGAACGTCGCGGCAAGCGCGGCCGCGCCCTCGGCGAAGAAGAACGGGAGCACCGGCACGATGGCGGCGAAGGCGAACGAGACGCCCATGACGCTTGCGGCGAGGTGCGGCTTGGGGGGCTTGCTGGGCAGACCGAGCTCCTCGGTCATCATCAGCTTCACCCACTGATCGTGGTCGCGGGAGACGGCCTCGACGACCTCGTCGAGGAGCGGGCCGGTGATGCCCTTGAGGCGGAAGATGCGGCGCGTCTCGGCGAGCTCGTGCTCGCGCATGTGCTCGATCTCCCAGAACTCGCGGGCCTCCTCGGACTCGTGGAGTTCGCGCTGGCTCTTCGTGGAGACGTACGCGCCGAGCGCCATCGAGATGGTGCCGGCGACCATTCCGGCGACGCCGCCGAGGATGATGATGTTGACGTCCGACGTGCCTCCCGCGACTGCGGCAACGAGCGCGGTGTTGGAGACGAGGCCGTCGTTCGCGCCGAAGACGACCTCGCGGACGGACGCTCCTTCACTGCGGTGGTGCTGCTCGCCGTGCGCGTGTTGGCCGAGGTTGAGGCCGATGACGCGCCTGATGCCGGTGAGCGTGTTCTGGATCAGCGTGGTCATGTCAGGAAACAGCGTATCACCGACGGGGATCAGGGGTAGAGGCCGCCCTGCGGGAGGAGGAGCAGGTCCTCGACGACCTGCTTCTCCGAGAGGGTCATCGCGCTCACGATGGCGTCGGCGACCTCATCCACGGTGAGCATCTCCTCACGCGGGAGCGGAGTGGTCATGCCCTCCCATATCGGCGTGTCCACGGGGCCGATGCAGGCATTGACGACGCGCACGCCCTGCCGCCGCACCTCGGTCGTGAGGGCGCGGGCGAAGCCGGTAACGGCGTGCTTCGTCGCGCCGTAGCCGGTCATGCCCGCGAAGCCGCGATGCGCGACGACGGAAGAGACGATGACGATGCAGCCGGAGGCGCGCTCCAGCATGCCGGGCAGCAGCGCGCGCGTGGGGAAGAGCGTGCCGTTCACGTTCGTCTCCCACAGCTCGCGCCAGGTCTCGTCGTCGAGCTCCGTGAGCGGCGCGGCCTTGAAGGCGCCCGCCGAGTTCACGAGGATGTCGACGCGTCCCAGTTCCCGTTCGGCGCGGGCGGCCATCGCCTGCACCCCGGCGCTGTCGCGCACGTCGCAGGGGAGAGCGATCCAAGCCTCGGACGGCCAACCGGACGCGGCCTCGCGCAGGCGCTCCTCACTGCGTCCGACGAGCGCGACACGCACTCCGGCGTTGACGAGGCGCTGGGCGACGGCCTTGCCGATGCCGCTCGACGCGCCGGTGACGACGGCGGTCTTTCCCGCGAGGTCCATCATGGGGCGGGGTACTCGAAGCGGTTGTTGCGAGTCTCGTCGACGATGACCCGCTCGAGGCGTCCGGCGAGGGGGCCGCTGAGGCGCTGCCAGATCGTGCGGGCGATGTTCTCGCCGGTGGGGACGAGGTGGAAGTAGTCCTCCACGTCCAGGTTCAGGTAACGGTGGTCGTAGAGGTCGAGGACGTTGCGCTTGACCGCATCGTCCAGTTCGGTGAGCGGCATGACGAAGCCGGTGTCCGGGTCGACGGGGCCTGCGACGGTGACGGTCAGGCCGTAGTTGTGGCCGTGGCCGTTGGGGTTGGCGCATTTGCCGAAGATGGCTTCGTTCGCCTCGGGAGAGAGGTCATCTGCGTACAGGCGATGGGAGGCGGCGAAGGTGTAGCGCCGCGAGAGGTGGACGACGGGCGTGGTCATGCGATCGCTCCGAAGTAGTCGACATAGAGATCGTCGGCCTCGTACAGCCTTAGGTGCGCGAGCGCCGCACCCTCCGGTGCGGCGGCGTCTAGTGCGCCTGCGATGAGATCCCAGAGCACGGCGGCAAGGTTCTCGGTGGTCGGCTGCCGGTCGGCGAACCACGGGGTGTCGAGGTTGAGGTGCTTGTGGTCGAAGTCGACGAGCACGCCCTCGACGGCGGACTTGAGGTCGACGAGGTTGATGACCATGCCGGTGGAGGGGTCGGGTTCGCCTGAGACGGCGACTTCGAGTGTGTAGTTGTGGCCGTGGCCGTTGGGCAGGGCGCAGAGGCCGAAGACGCGCCGGTTCTCTTCCTCGCTCCAGTCGTCGCGGTAGTAGCGGTGGCTGGCGGAGAAGTCGAACCGGCGTGAGATGGTGACGGGGCCCATACGGGTGTTCGCCTACTTGACGTCGCCCACGAGTACCTCGCCGTCCTCCACCTTGCACTCGTAGATGGCGATGCTGTGGCCATCGCCACGGGCGGAGGAGCCGTCGCTCACGTTGAACTGCCACGCGTGCCAGGGGCACTCGATGACGCCGCCCTCGATCTTGCCCTCGCTGAGCGGGCCGCCGCTGTGAGGGCAGACGTAGTTGGTGATGTGGAACTCGCCGTTCTCGTTCCAGACGGCCATGGGCTTGAGGCGCCACTTGCCTGCGGTGGGCCGGAAGTGACGGGCCTCGCCGGGCTTGACGTCGTCCACGCTGCACAAGGCTACGAAGTCGGGCTGTTCGGTCATGTTTCCTCCCCTGGAGCGCCGGGTTTGCGGAGCGAGTGTAGCACGGCCAACGGACATGGATGGGCGACAAGGAAGAGATTCAGAGCACGGGGCGGATCGCCGCTGCAACCCGACGGGCCCTGGCGCGGGCATCGTCGATGGTTGCGCCGAGGGCGAGGGCGACGCCCATGCGCCGGTGGCCGGTGACTTCCGGTTTTCCGAAGAGACGCAGGGCGGTATCGGGCTCGACGAGGGCTTCGTCCAGACCTTCGTAGGTGACGGAAGAGGACGTGCCGTCCACGAGCAGCGCGCAGGAAGCCGCAGGGCCGCGCTGACGTATCGCGGGGATGGGCAGGCCGAGGACGGCGCGGACGTGGAGGGCGAACTCGGAGAGGTCCTGCGAGACGAGCGTCACCATGCCGGTGTCGTGCGGGCGGGGTGAGACCTCGCTGAACCAGACGTCGTCTCCCTTGATGAAGAGTTCGACACCGAAGATGCCCGAGCCGCCGAGCGCGCCGGTAACGGCCTCGGCGATGCGTTGTGATGCTTCCAGCGCGCGAGGGGTCATCGGTTGCGGCTGCCACGATTCGCGGTAGTCGCCGTCCACCTGCAGGTGGCCGATGGGCTCACAGAACGACGTTCCGCCGGCGTGACGCACGGTGAGGAGCGTGATTTCGTAGTCGAACGGAACGAAGCCCTCCACGATGAC
Source organism: Dehalococcoidia bacterium (assembly GCA_965220225.1). Lineage (GTDB taxonomy): Bacteria > Chloroflexota > Dehalococcoidia > Lucifugimonadales > Australimonadaceae > Bin16. The sequence goes on from OZ244813.1 coordinate 1,006,230, forward strand.
GCGGGCGCTGTCGCCGCGAGCGTTCTCAACGGCGTTGCGCCACGCGGGGGCTACATCGTCAGCGGCGCACAGGACGCTCTGGCCGTGGCCTGAAGAGCTCATGGCGGGCTTGACGATGGCGGGCAGGCCGATGGCCTCGATGGCGTCGCGTATCTCCTCCTCGCTGTCCGCGAAGCGGTACGGCGAAGTGCGGAGTCCGAGTTCCTCGGCTGCGAGGCGGCGGATGCCCTCCCTGTCCATGGTGAGGCGTGCCGCCCGGGCGGTGGGGATGACGCGCCAGCCTTCGCTCTCCAGCTCGACGAGAGTGGGAGTGGCGATGGCCTCGACCTCGGGCACGATGAGGTGCGGACGTTCGCTCTCGACGACGCTGCGGAGTGCGCCGCCGTCCAGCATCGAGAAGACATGGGAGCGGTGCGCGACCTGCATGGCGGGGGCGTTGGCGTAGCGGTCGGCGGCGATGACCTCGACGCCGAGGCGCTGTGCCTCGATGGCGACCTCCTTGCCCAACTCGCCGGAGCCGAGCAGCAGGAGGCGTGTCGCCGTCGGGGAGAGCGGTGTGCCTATGGACGCCATGCTCGGGTCAGGACTCGTAGCGGACCTTGTCGAGCCGTTCGAAGTTGTGGCTGGAGTCGATCCAGCGGATGGTGCCGGAGCGGGAGCGCATGACGAGCGACTGGGTCGTTGCACCGCCGCTGGAGAAGCGGACGCCGCGCAGGAGTTCACCGGTGCTCGCGCCGGTGGCGGCGAAGAAGACGTCCTCTCCGCCGACGAGCTCCATGGTGTCGTAGACGTGGTCGACGTCGGTGCCGCGCTCGATGGCGGCCTGCCGCTCCTCGTCGTTGCGCGGCCAGGGCTTGCACTGGATAGCGCCCCCGGTGCAGCGCACGGCGGCGGCGGCGAGGACACCCTCCGGCGAGCCGCCGATGCCCATCGCAGCCTGGATGGGGCCGTCCGGCAGAGCGGCCTGGATGACGGTGGCGATGTCGCCGTCCGGCACGAGCTTCACGCGCGCGCCCACGGAGCGTATCCGCCTGAGCAGCTCCTCGTGACGGGGGCGGTCCAGCACGCCGACGGTGATCTCACCCATCGCGCGTCCGAGCGCCTTGCCGATGTTGGCGAGGTTGGTCTCGACCGGGGCCTCGACGTCTATCACGCCTGCCGCCCCGGGGCCGACGGCGATCTTGTCCATGTAGAAGATGTCGGCAGGGACGTGCATCGTCCCCCGGGGGGAGAGGGCGATCGTCGCGATGGCGCCGGGCATGCCCTTGGAGAGGAGCGTAGTGCCGTCGATGGGGTCGACGGCGATGTCCACCCGGGGGTCGGAGCCGTCACCGATCTGCTCACCGATGTAGAGCATCGGGGCTTCGTCCTTCTCGCCCTCGCCGATGACGACGATGCCGTCCATGCTGACGCCGTCCAGTGTGTGGCGCATGGCGTCGACGGCGGCCTGATCGACCATCTCCTTGTCGCCGAAGCCCATGTGCCGTGCGGCGGACATGGCCGCGGCCTCGGTGACTCGGACGAGCTCCATGGCGAGGTTGCGCTCGATGGGTTGGCGTGTTCGTTCTGTCATTTCGGGTCAGTCCTCCGGTTGGATGGGGCGCGGGGAGATTCTAGCAGCGGGGCGGCGGGGATGCCGTATACTCCGCGCAGGGTCACCCTCACCCGCCGCGCGGCGACCTCTCCCTTCGAGGGGAAGGTGGATACGAGGTTCCTGCCTGCGCAGGAACAACGAACGCAGGAGGACGGCATCATGTGCGCAACCATCAAACACACCTTCCACTTGATGAAGATGAGCTGGGACGTGCTGATGTTCGACAAGGAGCTGTTGCTCTTCCCCGTGTTCTCCGCGGTCTCGGTGCTCATCCTGATAGTGGTGTTCGGCGGGCTCGGGCTGCTGGGGGACTTTAGCAGCCAGGACGGTACGACCACTGCCGAGAGTTCGTTCCAAGCGGGGATGGTGGTCTTCGTGGTGCTGGCCTACATCATCACGACGTTCTTCAACGCGTCGCTGGTGTCGGCGGCGCTGGAGCGGTTGCGCGGAGGCGACCCGGACGTGGGCTCCGGCCTGCGCCACGCCCTGAAGCACGCGCATCACCTCGTGCTGTGGGCGATCATCACCGCAACCGTCACCATCATCCTTGCGGCGCTCCGTGGGGCGGCGAAGCGGTTCCCTATCGCGCAGATACTGCTCCGCATGGTGGGCGGAGTGTGGGAGTTCCTGACGTTCTTCGTCGTGCCCGTGATCGTCGCGGAAGAGCAAGGGCCCATCAGCGGCATCAAACGCTCCGCCAGCATCGTGCGCCAGACGTGGGGACGGCAGATAACGGCGAGCTTCAGCTTCATCATCATCTACTTCGCGGCAGCCGTCATCGCCATCGTGCCGGCGGTGCTGGTGGGGCTGGTCAACATCGGAGCCGGAGTCTTGCTGGGCGTAGTGTTGATGGCCGGAGCCTTGACAGTGGTGCAGACGCTCGAGGGCATCTTCAAGGCGGCGCTGTACGACTACGCAGTGGGCCAGCAGCCGCAGGGGTTCGACCTGCCGACGCTGCAGATGGCGTACCGCCCGGCGTAGCGTTCGCCCGGTGCGGATAGCCCAGATAACGAGCGTGTACATCCCCGTGCCGCCGCCGACGCACGGGGGCACAGAGATGATGGTCTCCCTCCTCACGGAGGAACTGGTGCGGCGCGGGCACGACGTGCGCCTTCACGCTTCCGGCGACTCTTCGACCGCGGCATCGCTCCGCGCCGTGACAGAGCACGCGACGCTCGATCAGCCGGACGTGACGCTGTACATCGAGAAGGAACTGGAGGCGCGCAACGCGTTCGCGTTGTACCAGAGCGCAGGGGAAGTGGACGTCGTCCACGCGCACTGGCCGGTGCTCGCGCAGTACTTCGCGCCATTCACCGCCACGCCGACGCTGCTGACGTACCACTACATCGAGCGGCACCTGCACGAGTACTACCGGCGAGAGATGCCGGACCTGCGCCCGGTGTGCGTGAGCCGCAGGCAGGCCGAGCTGCTGGGCGAGCCGGACCTGCCGGTGGTCTACAACGGGCTGGATATCGAGCGCATCCCGTTCGGCGACGCAGCAGAGGACTATCTCGTGCTCGTGGCGCGCATGACGCCGACTAAGGGCATCGTCGAGGCGATACGCATCGCGCGGGCGGCAGGCGAGCGCCTCGTGCTCATCGGGCCGGTGTCGCGCTACCTGCCGTGGAGCCGCGCGTTCTACGAGGAGGAGGTGCTGCCGCACGTCGACGGCGATCGTGTGATGCATATCGAGGAAGCGCCGAACGCCAGGGTCCTGGAGACCGTCTCGCGGGCCAAGGCGTTCCTGTTCCCGTTGCAGTGGGACGAGCCGTTCGGACTCGCGGCGGCGGAGGCGATGGCGTGTGGCACGCCGGTGGTGACATACGCGCGGGGAGCGATGCCGGAGTTGGTATCCGACGGCGTGTCGGGGTGTATCGCGGGGTCGGAGGAGGAGGCCGTCACGGCCATCGCGCGGGCGTCGGCGCTCGACCGCCGGGCAGTGCGGTCGCACGTCGAGGGGCGGTTCACGGTGGAGCGGATGGTGGACGGGTACGAGGCGCTGTACCGGGAGTGCGCGGGGTAGGCGGGCCACCCATCAGAAGAGGGATAAGGCAGGGCGCCCATGAGGGGCGCCCTGCTTCGTCTACCGGTCTTTCCTGACCGGCTACTCCAGGAAGTCCCGGAGTTGGCGGGAGCGGCTGGGGTGGCGGAGTTTGCGGAGCGCCTTTGCCTCGATCTGGCGGATGCGCTCCCGGGTGACACCGAAATCACGCCCGACCTCTTCCAGCGTGCGGCTGCGACCGTCGTCGATGCCGAACCGGAGTTGCAGCACGCGGCGCTCCCGCTCGCTCAGGGTGCCGAGCGCGCGAGCGACCTCTTCGCGGCGCAACTGGGCGGTCGCGGCCTCGGGAGGCGCGGGCGCGTTGCGGTCCTCGATGAAGTCGCCGAGGTGTGAGTCTTCTTCCTCGCCGATGGGGGTCTCGAGTGAGACGGGTTCCTGCGCGACCTTGAGTATCTCCCGGACGCGCTCGGGCGGGACCTCCATACCTTCCGCGATCTCGTGCGTGGTCGGTTCGCGCCCGTACTCCTGCACGAGGCGGCGGCTGACGCGCATGAGCTTGTTGATGGTCTCCACCATGTGGACCGGGACGCGGATCGTGCGAGCCTGGTCGGCGATGGCTCGGGTGATGGCCTGCCGTATCCACCAGGTGGCGTAGGTGGAGAACTTGTAGCCCTTGCGGTAGTCGAACTTCTCGACGGCGCGGATCAGGCCGATGTTCCCCTCCTGGATGAGGTCGAGCAGGGACATGCCCCGCCCGATGTACTTCTTGGCGACGCTGACGACGAGGCGGAGGTTCGCTTCTGCGAGGTGACGCTGGGCCTTGATGCCCAGATCTTCCACGTCCCGGAAGTGCCGGTGAAGCACGAACTCGTGGCTCTCCAGGTTCTGGCCGATGTCGGCGTCCTCGATGACCTCCGGGAGGTTGGCGACGGCGACGTCCGCACCGACGATATCGAGGATGTCGTCCGGCAGGACGTGGCTGTTCAGCGCCAGCTGCACGATCTGCTGACCTATCTCCGGGGGCTCCACCTCATAGCGCGCTGCGAGGGACTCGAGCATCTCGATGTTCAGTTCGCCATCCACGTTGGCGCGCAGTTTCTCGTTCTGGAGCAGTTCGCCGAGAGTGACCTCTTCTTCGATGACGAGGAACTCGGTGATGGCCTCCAGCAGGTCGCGCTGTTCGTGCAGGCGGCGCAGCAGCAGCTTTGCGACATCGGTGTCCCGTGGGGTGCGGCCGGTATCCGCGCGGAGATCGTTCGCGGCTTTCTCGACGTGCTTGTAAGAGGCACGCTGGAGGGCGAGACGGCGCTCGTCCGCGGCGGTCAGGAGCGTCACGCGCCCGATCTCGCGCAGGTACATGCGGACGGGGTCGTCGATGACGTCCCCTTCCACGTCCTCCTGCTGCGCATCGGTGATGGCTTCCTTGGCCTCTTCTTCGGTGGCCTGGATGTCTTCGGAGTTTGGTTCGCCGTCGGCTGCACGGTCGTTCGTGACCGCTGCGACTGCAACGGCGGATGCGTACGGGTCGGCTAACTGGGCCGTCTGCACTCCGTTCGCGCTCCCGTTCACCTGTGCGGCAGCGTGGTCATCCGGGGCAACGGCGCTCGCTGCCGCCGGAGCTTCGGCGACGTCCACTGTTGGAGCACCCTGCCCCACCGCTGCGGCCTTCGCACGCGTGCGAGGCCTCGATGCGGTCCTCGGGGCGGGCTTGACGGCGCTCTTTGCAGCGGTCTTCACAGGGGTCTTCGCCACTGCAACCTTCGTTCTGCTCTTCACGGCGACGCCGTTCTTCTCAGCGGCCTTCGCCCTGCTCTTCACAGTACCGCCGTTCGCCTTGGCTGCCTTCGTCCTGCTCTTCACGGCAACGCCATTCGCCTTGGCGGCGGTCTTGTCATCAGTCACGGGTACCTGTTTGGTCGCCAACTGCTTCCTCCTCGATGAGGGAGAGGTCATTCGCTGCAGACGGGTCAGTCGCTCCCCTTCGTAAAGAGATCCCGCAGCCGTTCATTGATCTCCAGGGCTTGCCTTTGAACAGCTTGCACGTACTCAGGATCTGCAGGGGCATCGCCGACGGCGTCCGAGGAGAACGCTGCCGCCTCTTGCGATTTCAAGTTACGGAGACGCCTCTCCTCGAGCCTCCGCAAACAGCCGGTCCATTCCTCGGTGCGCTGCTTTCGATCGGCGGGAGGAAGCGCCTCCAGCGAGTACCTGACCAGGCGGTCGGCTAGTTGGCCGTCGAGCTGCGCTATCGCACCTTCCATTGTACCGGTCTCCCGGAGCGCGAACAATACGGCCCGGTTCTCCGGACGGACGAATGTGTCGGGGTCGACCTCTCCGACGTGCGCGAGGAATTCCTCGTCCTGCGCGAGCAGGGCAAGTACGCGCTCCTCCAGTGGATCGTGCTCCGCCACGGTGAATACGGACTCCAGCTCCCGGCCCCCGTTGTCCGGCGCGGCCCGCTTGGACCCCTGGCGCTGGCTCCTCAACGGTCCCTGCATGCGTCCCACCGCCGCTTCCAACGTCGCCACGGGAACACCGACCATCTCGGCGAGACGACTGAAGTAGCGCTCCTGCTCCGTCCAGTTCGGCACCGCGAACACGACGGGGAGGAGGCGCTCCACGAGTGCCGACTTGCCCTGCGCAGAGCCGACGTCCAGGCGTGCGGCCTCGGCCTGAATGAGGAATTCGACCGCCGGGACCGCATCGGTCAGCAGCCGCTGCCACTGCGCCGGGTCGTTCCGGATCAGCTCGTCCGGATCCTTCCCCTCCGTGATGAGGGCGATGCGGAGCGAAGAGATATCGTCCGGGCGGTTCAGCACCTCCGTACGTCTACGGCCCGCTGCGACGCTGCCGACCAGTTCCCACGTCGTTCGCAGCGACTGGAGCATCGCCTCCTGTCCCGCGGCGTCGGCGTCGAGCGCGAGCACGATGCGCTGCGCGCGTGCTTTCAGGAGTGATACCTGTGTCTCGGTGAGAGCCGTTCCCATGGATGCGACGACGTTGCGGTAGCCGTGCTCGTGAGCGGCGATGACGTCCATGTAGCCCTCGACAACGACGGCCTCGCCCTCCGCTCCGATGGCGTCCCGCGCGCGGTCGAGCGCGTAGAGCATGCGGCCCTTGTCGAACACAGAGGTCTGCGGGGTGTTGATGTACTTGGGGTCCGAGCCGTCCAGCGAGCGCCCGGCGAACCCTGCGATGCGCCCCTCCGTATCCCGCAGCGGGAACATGAGGCGTCCGCGGAACATGTCGCGTGAGGGTGAGCCGTCGTCGCCGCGCAGGACGAGCCCGGAACGGAGCAGCAGTTCGTTGTCGAAGCCAAGAGCGCTGAGGCTACGCAGGAGTTCGCCGCCGCTGGAGGGCGCGTAGCCGATCCCGAAGCGAGCCGTGGCCTCTTCTCCGATGTGACGTCCGTCCACGTAGGCGCGTGCCTGCGCTCCACGGTCTGCGATGTAGGACTGCTTGAAGACCTGCTGCGCGGCGTCGTTGAGGGCGTAGAGCGGGTCGTCGTCGTTGCGCTGCCTGCGCTCCTCGACGCGGACGCCGGCCTGCGCGGCGAGGAGGCGCATCGCGCCCATGAAATCGGTGTTCTCGGTCCGCATGACGAACGAGAACATGTCGCCGCCGGTGGCGCAGCCGCCGAAGCAGCGCCAGCTCTGGCTGGTGGGGAAGACGACGAACGAGGGGGTGTTCTCCTGGTGGAAAGGGCAGCGCGCCTTGTAGCTGGAGCCCGAGCGCTTCAGGTCCGCGACGTAGTTGGAGACGACATCGACGATGTCGAGTCGCGCCCGGATGTCGTCCACAGTGCTCATACTCCCCTACTGGATTCTACGTCGCGGAAGCCGCTGGGGTTGCATGTTTTCGGGCGACTATGCGCGCCGGAACCAGTAGCGTAACCTGCCCGCGAGCGTTCTCTTGACCACCCCCAACCCGAAACCCCAGCGCCGCATCTTCTATGGCTGGTACATCCTCGGCGTCATCCTGCTGACGGGACTGTTCGCAGGCCCCACGAGTCAGGTCTTCATCGGCGTGCTCGTGCGGCCGATCAGCGAGGATACGGGATGGAGCGCCACAGCCATCGCAGGCGCGGTGACCGTCGGCGGCATCCTGTCGGGGGTGGGCGCGCCGTTCGTGGGGGTGCTCGCCGACCGCTACAGCCCGCGCGTGCTGATGACGTTCGGCGTCGTGCTGATGGGGGCGTCGTTCTTCCTCATCGCGGCTGCGCCCGCGGTGTGGGTGCTGGTGCTCGGCTACGCGGTCGCGCGGGGCATCGCGCAGAACATGATCGCGGGGGTTGTCCCGCGCGTGGTGGTGGTCAACTGGTTCCGCCGGATGCGGGGGCGCGCCATCGGGCTCGTGGGCACCGCCCACCCGGTAGGGACGTTCGTGCTGGGCCCCGCCGCGCTGCTCATCATTGGCGCCGGGCTCGGCTGGCGGGGCGTGTGGGTGCTCTTCGGCATCGCCGTCATCGTCTTCCTCGTGCTGCCGAACGCGCTGATCATCCGTCGCACGCCGGAGGAGATGGGGCTGCTGCCGGACGGCGACGACGCCACGGAAGCCGGAGGGCTGGCGGCGATAGAGGCGAGCGCGCGGGAGGCCGAGCAGTCGTGGACGCTCAGCGAGGCTATCCGGACGCCGTCGTTCGTTCTCATCATCCTCTCCATCGTGCTCACGAACTACGGCGGGGGCGGGCTGCCGTTCCACATGCCGCAGATCTACGCGGACGAGGGGCTCAGGGAGGCGATAGGAGTCGCTGCCGTGAGCATGTTCGCCATCTCCGGTGCGTTTGCCAACACCCTCTGGGGATTCCTTGCGGAGCGCATCTCAGAGCGGCTCCTCGGCATCTTCACGATGCTGATGGGGACGGTGCTTGCGCTGGGGTTCCAGTTCGTATCGAACCCTGTCATCGCAGTCGGGTACGGCATCCTGCTCGGCATCGCGGCGCGAGGCGAGGGCTCGATCCTCATGATCCTCATCGCGAACTACTACGGCAGGCGCTCCTACGGCGCGATCTCCGGCCTCGTGCAGACGGCGCTGCTCGGCGGCCTCGCGCTCGGCCCGTTGATCATGTCGATGATCAGGGAGTCCACGGGCTCCTATCTTCCCGTCTTCTACTCCGCCGCCGTAACCTTCACCATCGCAGCCGTGCTGCTGGCGCTCGCCGTGAAGCCGAAGCGCCCGCAGCGCGCGGTCAACACCGCAACCGCAACGGAAGGAGACGCACAGCCATGACGACATCCACGGAGATCGAGGCGCTGAAGCGCCAGGTGGCGGACAGCTCGCACGTGCTCGACCACCAGGGGCTGGTGGACTTCCACGGGCACGTGAGCGCGCGCGTGCCCGGCACCAACGTGCTCTACATCAAGCCGGTGCTGCGCCCGCACAACCAGATACGCGCGGAGGACATCATCGCGGTCGACATCGACGCCTATCTCGAAGGCGGCGACTCGCAGTGGAACCCCAGCGACCAGCGCGGGCGGACGATAACCGAGCCGGTGCCGCCACGCGAAACGGCGTTGCACGCGGCCATCATGCGGGCGAGGCAGGACGTGAACTCGGTCGTGCACACGCACCAGTTGGTGGCGACGTCGATAGGCGCGGGGAACGTTCCCATCAGGGCGCTCCAGAACCAGGGGATCCCGTTCGCGCCGGAGACGCCGATCTACCACAGACCGGACCTCATCACGACGACCGCACTGGGCGAGGAGGTCGCGGAGACGCTGGGTGACCGGACTGCGGCGCTGCTCCGGGGGCATGGCGTCGTTGTGGTGGGCGAATCGATGGACCACTCGGTGTCGAACACGATCTACCTCGAACGCGCCGCGATCACCCAGGTCATCGCAACCATCGTGGGGACGCCGACGCCGCTGGAGGACGAGTACGTCGGGCGCTTCGGGCCGGACTGGTCGCGCCGGGCGTCGCACGCGTACGAGTATTTCCGGTCGCTGGTGCCGAGTCTGAAGACGCTGGAGTAGGGACTCAGCGCTGGGCGCGGGCGGCGTAGTGGCGCCATATGCCGCTGGGTTTGCGCGGGGTAGGGGCGACCTCCGGCGTGAGGTGGTCGGCCTGGGGCATCGAGCGCATGTTGGCCGCGAACTCGCCGGCCTGTTCAGGGGTGAGGACAGCATGCCCGCTGCCGACGGCGCAGAACGCGAGGTAGTTCATGCGCGCCTGCTCCTCGAGGTGCAGCATGTTCACGATGGCGTCCTCCATGTCCCCGCCGACGGTCGCCGCGCCGTGGCCCTGCAGGAGGATGGCGCTGTGGTTGCCCATGAGACGCGCGACCTCCGCGCCGTCCTTCTCGTGGATGATGAGGCGCGGGCTGGGGAACATCGGCAGCGGCTCCGCGAAGAGGGGCATGCCCTCGATGCACATCGGCCCCATCTGCTCCTCCAGGACGCTCATCAGGACGGTGTAGCGCGGGTGGACGTGCACGACGGAGTTGACGTCCGGGCGCTCGCGCAGCAGGCAGGAGTGCATCTTCACCTCATTCGGGAGGTTCAGCTCCTTCGGGCCGCCCGCCTTGTAGCCGTTCACGTCGACGATGACCATGTGCTCGGCATAGGTCTGGGAGAGCGCGGGGCCGAGCGCCTTGATGACGAACCTGTCCGGGTCGTCCGGCAGGCGTACGCTCACGTGCCCGCGTTCGATGGTGGAGGCGTCCGCGAGCCCCATCTCGTACAGCATGCGGTTCGCGAGCGCGGCCTCTTCCATGAGTTCGGTCAGGTTGGTCATGGTTGGCCTCCTCGTCACAGCGGGGGCTGGCCCGTGTGCCAGTCCGTCGCGGTCTGGTAGGCGTGCGCGGCGCGGAGCACGAGCGCGTCGTTGAGGCGCGCGCCGCCGAGCATGAGGCCGAGCGGCAGGCCGTCGGGCGAGAATCCGCACGGCACGGACGCGCTCGGCATACGGGCGAGGTTGAAGACGCGCGTGAGCTTCAGCAGCGCCTCTCGTGAAGTTATCTCGACCCCGTTGAAGTTGAGCGTGTCCTGGTCGGCGAGCGGCGCAGGTGTGGCAACGCTCGGCATCGCGATGAGGTCGACGCTCGTGAGCGCCTGCGCGACCGCCTGCGCATACGCGACGCGGGCCTGCTGCGCCCGCGCATAGGCCGTTGCGGGGACGAAGAAGCCGGACTCGAAGCGGCGGCGTATCGCCTGGTCCATGCGGTCGCCGTCGCGGAGCACCCGCGCGCCGAGGGCCATCGCGGCCTCGGCGGTTGTGATGCCGGCGGCGATGGGGGTCGTCCAGTCCAGCTCGGGCAGCGATATCTCCGTCACCTGCGCGCCGAGCCCTTCCAGCGTCCGCATCGCGGCCTCGAACGCGAGCGCGACGTCTGTGTCGATCGCGTCCCAGACGTACTGCCGGGGCACGCCGATGCGGAGCCCGCTCACGCCGCCCTCCAGCGAGGCGAGGTAGTCGACCTTCGGGGCGGTGATGGAGACGGGGTCGCGCTCGTCGTGGCCCGCGAGGACGTTCAGGAGCAGGGCGAGGTCCTCGACGGTGCGCGCCATCGGGCCTGCGGTGTCGAGCGAGTGGGAGAGCGGCGTGACGCCGAACCTGCTCACGAGCCCGAAAGTGGGCTTGATGCCGGATATGCCGCAGAGCGATGACGGGATGCGGATGGAGCCGCCGGTGTCCGAGCCGAGGCCGAAGGGGAAGAAGCCCGACGCAACGCCTGCGCCGGTGCCGCTGGACGAGCCGCCCGGCATGCGGCCCTCGCCCCACGGGTTGCGCGGCATGCCGTAGGTGGCGTTCTGTCCGGTGGGACCGAACGCGTACTCAACGGTGTTGACTTTCCCCATGGATATCGCGCCTGCCTCGCGGAGCAGCCGGACGGCAGTGGCGTCCTCGTCCGGCACGAACTCGGCGTCGAGCGCCGAGCCGGAAGTCGTCACGATGCCTGCGCTCCAGTAGATGTCCTTGATGCCGAACGGCACCCCGTGCAGCGGGCCGCGCGATCGTCCTGCCGCGAGGTCAGCGTCGGCGGCGCGGGCGTCGGCCATCGCATCCTCTGATGTCCGCGTGATGAATGCGCCGACCTGTGGTTCCAGCGCGTCGGCGCGGGCCACGAACGCGCTCACGGCCTCGGTTGCGGAGATCTCCTTCGCGGCGATGCGGCGTGCAAGGTCGGCTGCGGAGAGGGCGGTGACGTCCGTCATTCCACGCCTCCGACGGCGCGCTCGACGGGAACATGGTCGACCGGCAGGTCGTCCAACGGGGCGATGCGTCCGAGCATGGCCTCGACCTCGGGACGCAGCTTCTCCAGGTGTTCGGGGCCGGCGGTGATGCCGGCGGCGCGGGCCATCGAGGCGAACGCGTCCGGGGTCAGTTCGGGGGGCATGGCACGTACTCTCCGCTGGGCAGGCTGGGCGCAAGTATAGCGGGGCAGAGGCGGAGGTGGGGCTTTGTATAATGGGCGGGTGAGTATCCCCTTCCGCGCCATCGTCTTCGATTTCGACGGCCTCATCATCGACTCCGAGCAGCCCATCTACGAGGCGTACCGCACGCTCTTCGCGGGGCTCGGCGCGTCGCTGCCGCTGAGCGTCTGGCAGGAGGTGATAGGCAGCAGCACCGCGAACGCCGCTGCCTTCGTTCACCTGGAGAACAGCATCGGACGGACGGTCGACCGGGAGGCGATGCGACAGCAGGCACGGGAGATCCGCGGGGAAGGGACACTCAGGCTTCCAGCACGTGAGGGCGTGGCCGAACTCATCGCAGAGGCGAAAGGAGCCGGACTCACACTGGCCGTGGCCTCGAGTTCGAGCTTCTCATGGGTGAACGGCCACCTCGACCGGCTGGGGCTGCTGCCGTCGTTCGACGCCCTCTGCACGCGAGAGGACGTGGAGGAGACGAAGCCGCACCCAGCGCTGTACCAACTCGCGATCGAGCGGCTGAGGGTGGCCCCGGATGAAGCGTTCGCCATCGAGGACTCGCCCAACGGTGTAACGGCGGCCAAGGCGGCGGGACTGCGGTGCGTCGCAGCTCCGAACCCGATCACCGCGGGCATGGACCTGCGTCACGCGGATTCCGTACTGCCGTCGCTGGCGGGCGTCTCGCTCGCGGACGTGGTAGCAGGGCTGGTGGGGTGAGGCTGAGTCTCGCCGCACGCTGCGCCTCATACAGACCTTAACGCTTTCTTCCTCCACGCATAACGTCCCCTTCCCCTGCCCATAACACGACGGCCCGCGCTCCGTGGTGTGATTGATGTGCCTGCGCTCGTCTGCGAATGGCAAGCACAGGCATCACCTCACTTACCTAGGAGACTGCGTGGAACAGTTCTCTCGACCAGGCAGGGTATGGATAGGGCTTCTACTCGCGCTATCGGCGGCGTCGCTGGCGCTCATGGGGTGCCAGGGACCGGAAGGGGTCCCGGGCGAGGCAGGAGCACAAGGCCCGCCAGGGCAGCTTGGAGAAGCCGGAGTGACAGGGCCGCAGGGACCGGCGGGTCCAGCTGGAGCAGCAGGATCGACCGGGCCAATTGGACCTGCCGGGCCGTCGGGCTCGAATGGAAGGGCGGGCGCCCCCGGAGCGGACGGGCGTGAAGTGGAGCTGGTCAACGTGGACGGCGTGCTCTCGTGGCGCTACGCCGGAGAGGGCGACTCCGCTTGGCAGGAACTCGCCTCACTGACTGCACTGCCGTCGCCGATTTCCCTCACGAAACTGGGTACGTACACCTCTTCGGAGGGAGCGGAGATCGTCGCATTCGACCCTTCGACGGCCCGCGCGTTCGTCACCGCCGGGGCAACGGTCGAGGTGCTGGACCTGTCGGACCCGTCGCAGCCGGTGCTGGAGCATGTGATAGACGCATCGTCCGACGGCGACGGCGTCACGAGCGTCGATGTCAAGGACGGACTGGTCGGCATTGCGGTGGACGCAGACAGGGGCGACGATCCGAATGCGCGCGGCAAGGCGCTCTTCTACAGCGCCACGTCGTTCACGCGCATCGCCGAGGCGGAGACCGGCGTCCTGCCGGACATGATCACGTTCACGCCGGACGTGAAGTACGCGCTGGTGGCGAACGAAGGCGAGCCGAGCGACGACTACACGACCGACCCCGTGGGGTCGATCACGGTTATAGACGTGGACGGCGGGTTCACGACGGCGACAGCCGCGTTCGACCCCTACGCGTTCGACCTCGACGCATTGCAGGCGGGCGGTCTGCGGATATTCGGGCCTGGGGCCGGGCTCGCGGAGGACGTGGAGCCGGAGTACATCACGGTTACGCCGGACTCCTCCACCGCATACGTGGCGCTCCAGGAGAACAACGCCATCGCGGTGGTGGACATCGCGAGCGCCACGGTGACGGAGATACTGCCGCTCGGCTACAAGGACCACTCGCTGCCCGGCAATGAACTGGACGCGAGCAACGAGGACGGTGGCATCAACATCCGCAACTGGCCGGTGCTCGGCATGTACCAGCCGGACGCCATCACGTCGTACATGGCGCCGGACGGCGAGGTGTATATCGTCACCGCGAACGAGGGCGACGCCCGCGACTACGACGGCTACAGCGAAGAGGAGCGCGTCAAGGACCTGATGCTCGACCCCGACACGTTCCCCAACGCAGCCGAGTTGCAGGCGGACGACATGCTGGGCCGCCTCAAGACCACCAGCGCTCACGGGGACACCGACGGAGACGGCGACCACGACATCATCTACTCCTACGGCGCCCGCTCGCTCACGATCTGGGACACCGACGGGAACGTGGTCTTCGACAGCGGGAGCACCATCGCCCGCGCCATGACCGAGTACGCGCCGGAGGCGTTCAACTCCAACGGGCTCGCCGACGGGTTCGACGGGCGGTCGGATGACAAAGGATCGGAGCCGGAAGCCGTCGCGGTCGCGCGGCTGTGGGGCCGCACCTACGCGTTCCTCGGGCTGGAGCGCATCGGGGGCGTCGCAGTATTCGACGTTACATATCCCCGCGAGGCGCGGTTCCTTGACTACGTGAGTAACACGAACCGCTACGGCGACCTGGACGTAGGCACCGCAGGGGACATCGGCCCGGAGGGGCTGGAGGTCGTCTCCGCCGACGACAGCCCGACCGGCGCGCCGCTGCTGCTCGTGTCGAACGAGGTGAGCCAGACGGTGACCGTCTACGAGATAGCGCGCTAGGCGTGAGGCGCATCGCGCCTCCCCAGCGCGCACCTCTCTCTACTCCCCCGTCGGTGGCACCCAGAAGGCGAGCCGGCCGTCGGCGATGCGGCGAGGGGGACTGCCGCCGACCGCGTCGACGACCCAGACCCCGGGAGTCTCGTTGCTGCCCAGTACGCCGGCAAACACCAGTTTCGTGGAGTCGGCGGACCAGACGAGGTGCGACGGCGCGAACTGGTCGAAGAACTGGACGTGTGTGAGGAAGTCGGGGGTGGGGATGAACCGGGTGAGCCTCTGCGTTTCCCCCGTGGTGGGATCGGCGACGTGCCATCCGAAGGAGTCGCCGAGCGTTACGTAGGCGAGGCGTGAGCCGTCAGGCGACCAGTAGAAGCCGCCGAACGTGCCACGCACGAGGGGCCCATCGCTCCCTCTGCCGTCCTCTCCCAACACGTACAGCGCATCGTACAAGGGGTTGGACAGGGTCCTCGTGACGACCGCAAGGCGCCCGTCGTTGGGTGCGTAGGCGAAGGCAGCCACTCCGGGGAAGTCCATCAGCGTGACGCGGCCGGCGCCGTCGAGGTCCGAGGTGACCAGTTGGCCGAAATCACCCTTGTCGACGACGTAGGCGATGCGCCCGTCGTCAGGGCTGAACGACGGCACGCGGTAGCGGAACGATGAGGCGTCGAGTTCTCTTGTCGAGCGCTCATGGGTGTCGTGGAGCAGCAGCTGCTCGCGCCGGTGCACGAGAACGTATCGCGCGTCCGGCGACCAGACGTGGTAGAGCGGGGCGTTGGGGACGACTTCGTAGGGGTCGCCGTTGGCGGGATTGACAACGAAGAGGCCGAGCCCCTGGCCAGTGCCTCGCGGAGCGACGAAGGAGAGCAGTTGCGAGTCCGGCGCCCAGTGTGCGTAGTGGGGAGCAGTGGCAGCGACGAGGCCGACGGAGCCGGGCTGCGTCTCGTGTAGTTGGCGCTCGCCGGGGCTGTCGTGCGCGAGCACGACGAGGCTTGCGACCGCATCCCCGAGGCCGGGGAGGCGGGAGAGCGCGACAGCCCTTCCGTCGGGCGACCACGTCGGCCAGGTGTAGCCGGTCCTCTGTGCCTGTTGCGGACGGAACGAGACGTCGGAGCCCGAGCCCGACGGACCGGGGAGCGGG
Organism: Dehalococcoidia bacterium; assembly: GCA_965220225.1. Lineage (GTDB taxonomy): Bacteria > Chloroflexota > Dehalococcoidia > Lucifugimonadales > Australimonadaceae > Bin16. The sequence continues at coordinate 1,022,070 of OZ244813.1, forward strand.
TCGGAGGCGCCGCCGCCGATGACGTGTTCGGCGCCGGCGCCATCGTCAAGGATCGTCCAGACGTCGAACTCCGGGCTGACGAAGACGATGCGCTGGGGGGCTGAGGGTTCCGGCGCAGAGGACGCGCCTGGACCGCTCTCGGTGGGCTCCGGTGTAACGGATTCCTTGCCTGCACTGCTGCACGCCGCGAGAGCGAACAGCCCGGCGGCGAGACAGGCGAGGCGGAGCAGGCTCATGCTCCGTCCACGCGGACCTCGAGGCTGATGTCGAGCGCCGTGACGGAGTGCGTGACGGCACCGGTGGAGAGCAGATCGACGCCCGTCTCGGCGACGTCGCGGACGGTGTCGATGGTGATACCGCCGGACGCCTCGGTAAGCGCGCGGCCCTTACAGATGGCGACGCCCTCGCGCATCTGCTCAGGCGTCATGTTGTCGAACAGGATGATGTCCGCGCCGGCCTCGACAGCCTCGCACACCTGGTCGAGCGTGTCGCACTCGACCTCGATGCGGATGGTGTGGGCGGCATCGCGCTTGGCGCGCCGGATCAGCTCAGTCATGCTCTCGCCGCGGGTGGCCATCGCCGCGATGTGGTTGTCCTTGATGAGGATGCCGTCGCCCGTGCTCATGCGGTGGTTGTGGCCGCCGCCCATGCGCACGGCGTACTTGTCCAGCAGCCGCCAGCCGGGGAGCGTCTTGCGCGTGTCGATCATCTGCGTGGGCAGGCCCTCGATGGCTCGGACGTAGCCGTTGACGGCGGTGGCGATGCCGCTCATGCGCTGGACGAAGTTGAGGGCGGTGCGCTCCGCCCGCAGGATGCTCGACATGCGCCCGCGTATCGCCGCGACGTACATGCCGCGCTCGACGGGCGAGCCGTCGTCCACGAGGCGGGTCGTTTCGAGCGTGGGGTCGGTCTCGCGGAAGACCTCGAGGGCCACGTCGACGCCCGCGAGGACGCCGTTTGCCTTCGGCATCATGAGCGCCTCGCTCGTGAGGTCGTCGGGCAGGAGCGAGGACGTGGGGTCGTAGGCGACCTCGTCCTCGGCCAGCGCCATGCGTATCAGGTCTCGTGTTCCGTGCCAGTGGTGGAGCATGGTGTCACCTCGCGCCAGGTGGGTTTTCTCTCGTGGAGAGAATTCTACGGCGGCGCAAGGGGTACTTTGTGACGGAATGCACAAAGAGAAGGCTACGGGTCAAGCCATGCCCTGACTTCTGTCCACCGCTTCAGGTCCCTTGCTCGTGGCCACTGGTCTCGCAACTGCGGCTTTGCGTGCCGGGGCTGCCGCTCGGTCTGCGTCAATCCGAACGTGTACAGCCTCCTCTCATGGCCTCCGGCGACGAGCATCCGGACGACTTCCCGGCCGCGTTCAGCGGAGCCGCCCCTACCTCCCCACGCGCAGACGATGCGGGTCGCCTTTCGGGCTGCTTTCATGATGTGGCGGTCGTTGACGTGCAGGCCGTCGCCGGCATCGTTCCGACAGAGTGCGCAGCCGTTGGACCCGTCACCGGGGCAATACGGCCCCATCCGGTCTTGTGGGAGCTTATTCCAGTTACCGCCGCGCACCGGAAACAGGTTGCATACCCAGAGCGTGCCGTAACCCCACTCCTTGGCGAGGTGTTTGCAGCGGTCGATAGTTTCGTCTGAGCGGTCGTGGTCTGCCTTGTTCGGGTTCAGCATCAGGAACAAGCAGATGCCTTGTACGGAAGCGCCTTCCAACGTGGCCTCGAGCCAGTAGCGATAGCGGCGGTCAGGGGATTCGTCCCACGAGCAGACGCTGTGCAATGCCAACAGGAATGCCCCGCTTACGCAGGGGCCGCGATGCGCGCCTTGCCCTGCAGCGACCAGGGCGTCGTGCGGGTGATGCGGACGTTCAGGACGTCGCCCAGCGCTATGCCGTCGTCCTCGGTGTGCTCGAAGAAGACGAGCTTGTCGGTGCGGGTGCGGCCCTGCCAGCGGCCCTTGTTGTGGCCGTCGACCAGCACCCCCTGCGTCGTGCCGAAGTAGGCGGTGTTGATCCCGGAGAGGATGGTCTCTTGCGCGGCCTCGATGGCCTTCAGGCGGCGGTGCTTCTCCTCCTGCGGCACGTCGTCGGTCATCCTGCGCTCGGCGAACGTGTTGGGGCGGGTCGAGTACATCGCGGAGTGGACCTTGTCGAAGCGGAGGTCGCGCACCATGTCGAGCGTGTCCTCGAACTGCGCCTCGGTCTCCCCGGGGAAGCCGACGATGAGGTCGGTGACCATGGCGACGCCGGGGACGGTCTCGCGGATGCGGGAGACGAGCTCGCGGTACTGGGCGTTGGTGTAGCCGCGCCGCATGTTGGCGAGCACCTCGTCGTTGCCGGCCTGGAACGGCAGGTTGATGTTCTCCATCACGCGCGGCAGCCCGGCGACGGCGTCGATGATTCGCTCGCTCATGTCGTTGGGGTGGGAGGTGAGGAAGCGGATGCGCGCCAGTTCAGGCACCTGCTCGTGGACCGCCTCCAGCAGGTCGGCGAGGTCGGGCGCGCCGGGGAGGTCGTGCCCGTAGGAGTCGACATTCTGTCCGAGGAGCGTGACCTCGCGGACGCCGCGCGCCACGAGCATGCGGCACTCCTCGACGAGCTCGTCGACGGGGCGCGAGACCTCGCGTCCGCGCCGGTAGGGGATGATGCAGAACGTGCAGAACTTGTCGCAGCCGTGGATGATGGGCACGTGCGTCGTGACCGACGGATGCCCCGGCACGAACGGTCCCGCGCAGCCGTCGGGGTCGACGCCCATCTTGTCGCCGACCAGCTCGATGAGCGGCTCGAACTGCTGGGGCTGCATGAAGACGTCGACGTAGGGGTAGCGCTTGCGGAGGTCGTCCTGCTTGGGGCCGACCATGCAGCCCATGAGGGCAAGCGTCTTCTCCGGGAAGCGCTGCTTCCACGGCTTGAGCGACGTGAGCATGCCGGTGACGCGGTCCTCCGCCTGCTGGCGCACGACACAGCTGTTGAGCACGATGACGTCGGCCTGCTTCGGGGTGTCCGCGGACTCGAGCCCGAGCTGCTCCAGGCCCGTCCCCATCCGCTCGGAGTCGGCCTTGTTCATCTGACAGCCAACGGTCCAGATGTAGTAACTCGGCATGGCGCTTACATCAACTGGCCGGGGATGCGTACGAGCCGCTTCTGCACAGGATCGACCGAGAGTTCGAAGGTCTCAAGCATCGTCGCGCCGAGGAGCGGCTGAGCGGCATCGGCGTTGAACACGACGGGTACGGTCTTTCTGCGTCCTTCGAACTCTACGAACGTCTCTCCGGTTTCCAGTTCCACCAGTTCTTCTGTGGCTGTGCGGAACATGCTGGTCTCCTGAGCGGCTACTCCCAAGCGACGGAGGAGGCTAGCAGGAAGCGCAGTGCGGTTCGCGCCCGTGTCCACGAGTGCATCGACGTCCTCGGTGAGGCCGTTCGGGCCTATGACTCTGAGACTGACGGTGAACATCCCCATGGCTGCTTCTTGCTTCGGTAGTGGCGGAGGGAGCGGGATTCGAACCCGCGAGGGAGCTCATCACCCCCAACCCGCTTAGCAGGCGGGCGCACTAGGCCACTATGCGATCCCTCCACGCCACTCGTCAGGATACCAAATCAGGCACAGGTGGTCATGCGCCACGCTCACGTTGCAGACGCTAGAATGCGCGCCGGAGGTTCCCTATGCCCGACCTGACGACCGATGAGGTGCGTTCGCTGCTGCGGGCGCTGGACATGACGCCGCTCGACGACGTCGACCTCGACGAGGTCACGAACCGCGTGAACGCCATCAACGAAGCCGCCGCGGCGCTCGAAGACCCCGAGGCCGACGCGATAGAGCCCATCCCCGTCTTCTGGCTCACCGCCGAGGGCGCGGAGGCGGAGGAGGCCAGCGATGGCCGATGACCTGACGCTCCGCTCCGCGACGGAACTTTCCGCGCTCATCACTCGCGGCGAGGTGTCGCCCGTCGAGCTGACCGAGGCGTTCATCGCGCGGGCGAAGCGCTTTGAGCGGCTGAACGCCTACATCACGCTTGACGAGGAGGGCGCGCTCCGTGCTGCCCGCGCGGCTGAGACGGAACTCGGGCGCGGCATGGCGCGGGGCCCGCTGCACGGGCTTCCCGTCGCGGTGAAGGACCAGTTCGACGCGAAAGGGATGCGGACGACGCTCGGCGGGAACATCGTGGACTACGTCGCGGACGAGGATGCCACGGCGGTCGGTCGGCTCCGCGAGGACGGCGCGGTGCTCCTCGGTAAGCTGAACCTGAGCGAGTACGCGCTCGGCGGCAACGTGCAGCATCCGTTCGGCGTGCCGCATAACCCGTGGGACGAGACGCGCCAGGCGGGACAATCGAGCAGCGGCTCCGGCGTAGCCGTAGCGGCGTCGCTCTGTGCGGCTGCGCTCGGCGGCGACACGGCAGGCTCGATACGCGGCCCGGCGGGCTGGTGCGGCATCGTGGGGCTGCGTCCGACGTGGGGTGCGGTCAGCCGCCACGGCGCGTTCCCGATGGCGTGGTTCATGGACACGATAGGCCCCATGGCCAAGACGGTCGCCGACGCCGCGATGCTCCATCAGTCGATCGCGGGCCACGACCCGAAGGACCGGTACTCGTCGACGCGCCCCGTGACGCCGTTCGAGCCGGACGACGACCTGAGCGGGCTGCGCGTCGGCGTCGTGCGGGAGAGCATCGATAACGACATGGCGAGCGCCGAGGCTGCAGCTGCGCTCGACGCCGCGATGCGCGTGCTGGAGGACGCGGGCGCGAAGGTGGGCGGCGCGTCGCTGCCGCTCTTCGAGCGCGGCGGGCTCATCGCGAACACACTGTCGGACGTGGAGGCGGCGCATACGCACCGGAAGTGGCTGCGGGAAGAGGCGGAGAAGTACGACTTCGCGACGCGCCGCAGATTGATGGCCGCGAGCCTCGTGCCCGGCGCGGTGTACACGAAGCTGCTGCGCTTCCGCACGCTGATGCGCCGCCACGTCATGCGCGAACTCGGCAGGTACGACGTCATCGTGACGCCCGCGCAAGCAGGGGGCGCGCCGCCCATCCCGACGGAGACGGGGCTGACGTCGAAGGAGGCGGTCATCGCGCAGTTCTTCGGGATCCGCTCGCACCGCAGCCCGTTCAACCTCTCCGGCGTCCCGGCGATGTCGGTCCCCTGCGGGTTCACGGAGGGCGGCCTGCCGCTGAGCATCCAGATTGCGGGGCGTCCGTTCCAGGAGAACACGCTGTTCCGCATCGGCCACGCCTACCAGCAGCGCACTACCTGGCACGAGGCGCGCCCGCCGCTGGAATAGGCCCGCTCGTACGTACACGCGAACGCGCTGGCCGCACCTTGTGCAGCGTGGTATGCTTCCGGGTAACGGCGCCGACGGAGACGAGTAGACGGGCCCACGGCGGTCGAGCGAACCGGTGACGGTGTGAGACCGGTGCGCCGCCCCAGTCGAAGATCCCTCCCGAGCCGTCAGCCGAAGTCTCGCACTGCGGGAGAGTAGACCTGACCGGGTTCGCCGCCCGTTACCGAAGGCGGGAGCGTGATGGCGCTCCGCTGAGGGTCTCCGCTTGTGCGGGGGAACCAGGGTGGTACCGCGGGTGATGCCCGTCCCTGACAGGGGCGGGTTTTTTTGTTGGACGTTGGAGAGCGGGGAAGGAGAGTCTCATGGCGAGCGTAACGCTGTACGACACGACGCTGCGCGACGGTTCGCAGATGGAGGGGGTGAGCCTCTCCGTGCACGACAAGCTGCGCATCGCCGAGCGGCTGGACCAGATGGGGGTCCACTTCATCGAGGGAGGCTGGCCCGGCTCGAACCCGAAGGACGAGGAGTTCTTCCGGGAGGCGAAGGGCCTCAACCTGACGCACGCCAAGCTGACCGCCTTCGGGAGCACCCGCCGCCCCAACTCCGCCGTGCAGGACGACGCGAACATCCAGGCTCTGCTCGACAGCGGCGCGGAGGTGGTTACGCTCGTAGGCAAGGCGTCGGAGATGCAGGTCTCGGAAGTGCTCGAAACGCCCCTCGAGGAGAACCTCGACATGATCCGCGACTCTGTCTCCTACCTGCGGGGTCAGGGGAAGCGCGTCTTCTTCGACGCGGAGCACTTCTTCGACGGTTACACCGCGAACCCGGAGTACTCGGTGCAGTGCATCCGCGCAGCGGCTGAGGCCGGGGCGGAGTACGTTGTCCTGTGCGACACGAACGGCGGCACGCTGCCCGTGGACGTGTTCGCGACCGTCAGCACGGTGGCGAAGGCGGTGGACTGCGGCATCGGCATCCACTGCCACAACGATGCCGACGTAGCGGTCGCCAACACCATCGCGGCGGTGCAGGCCGGCGCCACGCAGGTGCAGGGCACCATCAACGGCTACGGCGAGCGGTGCGGCAACGCGAACCTGCTCTCCGTGATCCCCAACCTCCAACTCAAGCTGGGCATGGACGTGATCAGCGAGGAGCAGATGAGCCACCTTACGGAGGTGCACCGGTTCACGGCGGAGCTCGCGAACATGCCGCGCAGCCGTTACCAGCCGTACGTGGGAGAGAGTGCGTTCACGCACAAGGGCGGCCTGCACGTCTCCGCCGTTACGAAGGTGGAGGACAGCTATCAGCACATCAAGCCGGAGCTCGTCGGCAACGCGAAGCACGTCGTTGTCTCGGAGCTCGCGGGGCGGAGCAACATCGCGGTCAAGCTGCAGGAGGCGGGGCTGACTGCCGACGTCTCCGGCAAACGGCTGAGCGCGCTGCTGCAGATCGTGAAAGAGCGCGAGAACCAGGGCTTCCAGTATGAGGGCGCGGAGGGCTCGTTCCGCCTGCTCGTGGAGCGCACCGAAGCGGACTACCAGCCCCCGTTCGAACTGGTCGACTTCATGGTGGTCATGGAGAAGCGACGCAGGCCGGGGCACTGGACCGGCGACGACTCGCTCTGCGAGGCGATGGTGAAGCTCTCCGTGAATGGCGAGGTACGGCACACCGTTGCCGAGGGGAACGGGCCGGTGAACGCGCTCGACGAGGCGATACGCAAGGCGCTGCTCGACTTCTACCCGCACTTGGAGGATGTGGAGCTGACCGACTACAAGGTGCGCGTCGTCTCGCAGGGGCCGGGCGGCACCGGCGCGGTCGTGCGCGTGCTCGTCGAATCGACGAACGGCGAGCAGACGTGGGCGACGGTCGGGGCGTCAACGAACATCATCGAGGCGTCGTGGCAGGCGTTGTCGGACAGCCTCGAATACGCGCTGCTGCAGCGGTAACCCGTTTGATTCCCTCTCCTTGGGAGAGGGCTGGGGCGAGGGGAGCGATGGCAACCGAAGTCTTCCACATGGACGCCAACGGCGTCCGCATCTCCGCGCAGCGGGCTGTGTTCGGCGAGCACACCTACGCCCCGCGCAACATCCAGAAGGTCGACCGCATCGAAGATGGGGGCATTCGTTGGCCCGGCCGCTTCACACTGTTCCTCGGCTTCGCCATCATCGGCGCCGGCTTCCTCCTGCAGTACACGCTCGTGGTGCTGGTCGGTGCGGTGGGGGTGATGTCGGGGTCGCTCAACCTGGCGCGCAAGCGTTCGAGGTACGGCATCCGCATCACGACACAGCGCGGGCCGGTGTACGTGCTGGCCTCGCGGGACCAGCGCTACGTGGAGATCGTTGCCGACGCACTCCTGCGCGCCATCTCCGCCGCGCATCGGTCGCGGGCAGCGGCGAGGGAAGAACAGGAAGACACCGGCGAGGAGACAAGCGCCGACCACGCACCCCCGCCGAGGTCGCAGGCGCCGCCCCGTCGTGGCGGGCGTCCTACGCCTCGCAGGAGGCGGCGTTAGCGCAGCGCGTCCGCGAGGTACTCCGCCCAGTGGCGGGGTTTCTTGGACGTGAAGTGGCCGATCTGCTGGCGGCACGAGATGCCCGAGACGGCGACCGGCCAGCCCCGCTTCTCCTCGTTCTCGATCGCCGGGAAAAGCTTGAGCGAGCCCATCGCCTTCGACGTCTCGTAGTGCTCCTTCTCGAAGCCGAACGTCCCCGCCATGCCGCAGCACGCGGAGTCGATCAGCTCCGGCTCGTAGCCCGCGGTGCGGAGCGCCTCCAGCGTCGGGCGTGCCCCCACGAGCGCCTTCTGGTGGCAGTGGCCGTGCACCTGGATCTGCGCCTTGCCGGCCTCGCTGAACGCGGCGCGCACAGCATCCGGCTCCTCGGTCGCGAGTTGCACGAGCAGTTCGTCCAGCATGAACGCTTGGCTCGCGACGGCCCTCGATGCGCCGTTGCGCAGCAGTTCGGGGTACTCATCTCGGAGCGTGAGCAGGCACGAAGGCTCCGTGCCGACGATGAGCGTGCCGCGCTGCGCGTGCGGCGCGAGCGCCTCCACATTCTTCTCCGCCCAGCCCTTCGCCTTCTTCAACTGCCCCTTGGAGATGAGCGGCCTGCCGCAGCAGCCGCGCTGCGTCTCGATGCTCACGTTGTAGCCGAGCGCCTCCAGCACGCGGACTGCGGCGCGTCCCACTTCAGGGGTCATGTACTCGGTGAAGGTGTCGTGGAAGTAGATGACGTCACCGCGCGTCCCTTTCTGCGCCTGCGCGTCCCGGCGTGCGAACCACGACGAGAAGCGGCGCAGCGCGAACTTCGGCAGCGGACGCTCGCGGGCGATGCCGAACACGCGCTCGGCGAACAGCTTCGAGGGCGGCAGGCTGCCGAGCAGGTTCGTGACCGGCGCGATGGCTTGCCCGATGCGGCTGAGGCGGGCGACCTCGCCGAACGCGCGGGCGCGCAACGGCAGGCCGTGCTTCTCGTAGTACTTGCTGAGCACCTCGGACTTCAGCTTGGCCATGTCGACGTTGGAGGGGCATTCCGCCTTGCACGCCTTGCACTCGACGCAGAGGTCCATCGTGTCGTAGAGGCGCTTGCCGGTTAGTTCGTCGGCGGGCAGCTTGCCGCTGATGATCATGCGCAGCATCGTGGCGCGGGCGCGGGTGGAGTGCTCCTCCTCGCGCGTCGCCATGAAGGAGGGGCACATGCCTCCGTCCAGCTTGCGGCACGCGCCCTGGCTGTTGCACATCTCCACGTGCGCGCCGAAGCCGCCGTCATCGCTAAAGTCGAGGTACGTCGGCACGTCGATGGCCTTGTAGTCGGGGCCGATGCGCAGGTTCTCGCGCAGCCCGGGGGTCTCGATGATCTTGCCCGGGTTCATGATGCTGTCGGGATCGAAGGTCTGCTTCAGCTCCTTGAACGCCTGGTAGAGCTCGGAGCCGAACATCTTCTCGGTGAAGACGCCGCGCACGATGCCGTCGCCGTGCTCGCCCGTGAGGCTGCCGCCGAACTCGAGGACGAGGTCGGCGATCTCCTCCGCGATGGAGGCCATCTTCTCGACGCCCTCGTGCTGCTTGAGGTTGACGACGGGGCGGATGTGCAGGCAGCCGGTCGATGCGTGCCCGTAGTAGGCGGCCTCCGTGTCGTGCTTCGCGACGATCTCCTCGAAGCGGCGCACGTACTGCGGCAACTGCTCGGGCGAGACGGCGGTGTCCTCGACGTACGGCAGCGGCTTGGCGTCGCCCTTGAGCGCCATCGCCAGCCCCAGCCCCGCCTCGCGGAGCGCGTACCAGCGCTGCTGCTCGATGGGGTCGTTCGTGATCATCGTGGCGTAGCCGAGGCGTCGGTGCTCCATGTCGGCCTTCATCGCCTCGAGCCTCGACTGCACCTCGCGCGGAGAGTCGCCGTAGAACTCGACGAACAGCAGCTCGCGCGGCTCGCCGATGAAGTAGTCGAGCAGGCTGCGGTAGCCGGGGTTCACCTTGCAGTTGTCGATGATCATGTGCCCCACGAGCTCGACCGCCGACGGGCTGTGCTCCAGGAGGGGAACGGACGCCTCCATGCACTCGATGAGGTCGGTGAAGTGGACGACGCCCAGCCCCTTGTAGCGCGGGAGCGGCACGAGGTTCACACGCGCCTCGGTAACGGCCACGAGCGTCCCCTCCGAACCGACGACGGCGCGGGTGAGGTTCATGGGGCCGTCGCCGGTGAAGTCGTCGAGGTTGTAGCCCATGACCCGGCGCAGGATGCGCGGGAAGCGCTGCGCGATCTCGTCGGCGTGCTCCCAGGCGAGGCGGCGCGTCTCGCGGTAGATGGCGCCCTCGAGGTCGTTGCGGGAGAACTTGTCCTCCAGCGCCTCGCCTGCGACGGGCGAGAAGCGTGCGCGGCTGCCGTCCGAGAGGACGGTGTCGACCTCGAGGATGTGGTCCAGCGTCTTGCCATAGATGACGGAGTGGGGGCCGCAGGAGTTGTTGCCGATGCCGCCGCCGACCGTAGCCCGGGCGCTGGTGACGGGGTCCGGCCCGTACATGAGGCCGTACTGGCGCACCGCGGCGGAGAGGTGATTGTTGACGATGCCGGGCTGCACGCGCGCCCACCGCTCCTCCGGAGAGACTTCAATCACGTTGCGCATGTACTTGGAGAAGTCCATGACGATGGCGTGGTTGGTTGTCTGTCCCGCGAGCGCCGTCCCGCCGCCGCGTGGCGTCACAGGCACGCCGTGCTCGCGCGCGATGCGTATCGTGGCCTCCACGTCGTCCGCCGTGCGCGGCACGACGACGCCGACGGGCGTCATCTGGAAGATGGAGGCGTCGGTGGAGTACATGAGGCGGTTATAGTGGTCCATCCGCACTTCCCCGGCGATCTGGCCACGCAGCCTGTCGGCGATGGCGTTGACCTCGGAGGCGGCGATGGACGCGCCCTTGCGGGCGGTTTCGTACAGCAGTGGCATCGAGTCGTTCCCCCTGCGCGCGGGTACTTTACTCCCGCGGAACTTCGACGAGCGTCCCCCCATATTACGCCAGCCACGGGCGTCACGTGGGGCTTACGGGGTTGCCGGGATCGCCGAAGCCTGCGACCGCCGCCGGTTGACACGTCTCATGCGTGCTCTTACGTTGAGTAGGCAGCAGGTTCTGGGGAGGCGAACGGAAGGCTATGCAGGAAGCGACGGAGCGTAAGATGCCGGTGACGTCTCTCGGGCCGCTGGAGACGCGGCTGATGGAGGTTGCGTGGGCGGCTGGGCGCGCGCTCTCCGTCCAGGAAGTGGTGGACAGGCTCGGTGGCGGGAACTACAAGACGGTCATGACCGTGCTCAACCGTCTCGTCGAGAAGGAGATGCTCGCACGGGAACTCGACGGGCGCGCGTACCGTTACGTTCCGGTGCGGAACCGCGACAACTTCCTGCGCGCAGCGGCGGACGGGCTGGTGCGCGGCTACCTCGATGCGTTCGGCGACGACGCGGCGAACCACCTGGCGGATGCCGCAGGCGCGGCCACGCCTCCTGCCGCACCGGCGGCCGCGCAGCCGCTCCCGGTCTCCTACCGCATCTATCACGCTCCCGTGTCGCGCCGGGGACCGCTGCTCCTGGCCGGGGCGGCCGCAGCCATCGCCGCGGTCTTCATCCTGTCGAAGCGGCGTAAGAGATAGTGTCCTACGGGCCGTTGGACTGGGACGGGTTCAGCGACGCGGCTGTGTCGCTCGGCACGCCGTTGCCTCCTGCACAGCTTGAACAGCTCCGCCTGATGACGGAATTGTTGCGCTCTTACAACGCGTCGGCGTCGCTGATGTCGGACGCGGCGCTCGATGACGTGCTCCGGGCGCACGTGCTCGACTCGCTCACGCTGCTGCCGCTCATCCGGGCTGCGCACCTGCACGAGGGACGACTGGTGGATGTCGGAACGGGCGGCGGCTTTCCCGGTCTCGTGCTGGCCATAGCCGAGCCGTCGCTGCGCGTCACGCTCATGGACGCTACGCGCAAGAAGACGGTCTACCTCGAGCATGCCTCGGGGGAGCTGGGACTGGAGGTCGAAGTGCTGCACGCCCGCGCTGAAGACGCGGCGCATGACCCGTCGTTGCGGGAAGCGTTCGACGTAGCGGTCTGCCGCGCGCTCGGCCCATGGCCGGTCGTACTGGAACTGACCCTGCCCTTCTGCAGGAGGGGCGGGAGGTTGTTCGGTCAGCGGGGAGCGGACGCTGGGGCCGAGGCAGCCGCGCACGGGGAGACAGTCGCCCTGCTCGGCGGGCGGATCGGTGGGGTCGAGCGCGTTGGTTTCGAGTCCGGCCTCGAGAACCGCCACGTCATCGTCGTGGAGAAAGTAGAATCCACGCTCGTGCGGTATCCGAGGAAAGCGGGGATACCGGCCAAGCGTCCGCTGATTTAGGCTTAAGTACGTGGCAAACGTCCTGGCATCGCTCAAAGCCAACCAGTCGCTGAAGCGCAGACTCCTGTCGCCGCAGACCGGCATCCCGCTGGTTGCGCTCGTGGTCGTCATCGCGCTGCTCACGAACAAGACCGACATCGGCTTCAGCGACACGTGGGAGCACATCACGACGCTGAACCCGTGGTGGTATGTCGCGGCGTTCGTGTCGCACTACACCACGTTCATCTTCCGGGGAGCGCGTTGGCGCGTGCTGATAGCCAACGCGCACCGCCACGGAGGCGGGCCTCCCCCATCGGTGGCCTACGCCGGCAGGGTGATCCTCATGGGGTGGTTCGTGAACTCGGTGACGTGGTTCAGGATGGGCGACGCCTACCGGGCGTACGCGTACTCGAGCGATACGAACACGAGCTTCTCCCGTAGCATGGGCACGGTGATGGCAGACCGCTTCGTGGACCTCGTGGTCGTCGCGGTGCTCATCACGATCGGCGTCGGCGCGCTGTTCATAGGCGGGCAGATCGTTCCGCCGATCTTCCTCGTGGGGGTTGCTGTGGGAGCGCTCCTCGTTGTCGGCGCGGGGCTCGCGGCGATGGTCCTCGCCCGGCGATGGGTCGCACCGCGACTGCCTGAGAAACTGCGGGATATGTACCACCGGTTCCACAGCGGGACGATGGACAGTTTCGGGCGCATGCACGTCGTGTTCGCGCTCGGCGTTGCGGGTTGGCTGTCCGAGGCAGGACGCCTTTTCTGCGTGGTGATGGCGGTAGGGACGCCGGTGGCGCTGGGGCTGGTGCTCTTCGTGCCGATGGCGAACGGTCTGCTGACCGCCGTACCGCTGACGCCCGGCGGGCTGGGGCTGGTGGAGACGGGCGTGACGGGCCTGCTGGGGCTGGAGCTGGCGGTGGAGGCGGCGCTGGCGGTGGCGTTGATCGACAGGAGCATCAGCTACTTGAGCATCGTGGCAACCGGAGGCGCCGTATTCGTGGCGCGCCAGGTGCAGGAAGCGCGGCGGGCGTACGTGCCCGAAAAAGGAGAAACGGCATGATCGATGGCGCATTCAGGGCGAAGCTGCGGTCGGGCGACCCCCTCGTTGGGGTGTTCGTCAGCATCGAGTCGCCCACGACGGTGGAACTGCTCGCGGTCGCGGGCGTGGACTACGTGATGATCGACGGCGAGCACAATCCCATCGCCGCGGGCGACGCGGTGGACATGGTGCGCGCGGCGGAGGCGAAGGGCGTCCCCGCGATGGCGCGCGTCGGTGAGAACACGCAGCAGGTGATGGCGAAGTACCTGGACGCCGGCGTGCTGGGCGTGATGATCCCGATGGTGAACAACGCCGCTGATGCGGAGTACGTCGTGAACTCGGTGAAGTACCCGCCGGTGGGCAGGCGCGGGCTCGCGGGCGTGCGCGCCAACGACTTCGCCACCACCCCCGGCTACACGGACGTGGCGAACGAGGCGACCGTCGTGATGGTGCAGATCGAGACCCGCGACGGCATCGACAACGCGGACGAGATCATCAACACGGACGGCGTGGACGCGGTCTTCCTCGGCCCGTCCGACCTCTCCGTCGCGCTCGGTGTCCCGGGCGAGGCGAAGCACCCGCTCGTGCTGGAGATGATCGGGCAGCTGACCGAGAAGATCGTCGCGGCGGGCAAGACGGCGGGCACCATCGCGCGCACGCCGGAGGACTACGCCTACTGGCGCGACCGGGGCGTGCAGCTCTTCCTGACGGGCGCGAATGCCCTGCTGCTGACCGCGACGAAGGCGTACGTGGACGGCGCGCGCGCTGCCGAGGAGGGCCGGTGATGGCTGAGACCGTCGGCGTCGTCGGGACAGGCATCATGGGCGCGCCGATGGCCCGCAACCTCGCGAAGGCGGGGTTCGAGGTCATCGCCTACAACCGCACCGCGTCTCGGGCGGAGGCGCTGCGGGAGGACGGCTGCGCCGTCGCGGGCTCGCTCGCCGAGGTGGGTCAGGCGGCGTCCGTTGTCATCACGATGGTGCCGGACACGCCGGACGTGCTCGCGGTCGTCGAGGGCGAGGGCGGCCTCGCCGGAGCGATGCCTGAGGGCTCCGTGCTCATCGACATGAGCACGATATCGCCCGCCGAGACGCGGGCGCTCGCCGGTCGGCTGGCGGAGCGAGGCATCGCGATGCTGGACGCGCCGGTCAGCGGCGGCTCGTGGGGCGCGCAGCAGGGTACGCTCACCATCATGGTGGGCGGGGAGCCGGAGACGTTCGAGCGCTGTGTGCCGGTGTTCGAGGCGATGGGCAGGAGCATCACGCTGATGGGGCCGTCCGGCATGGGCCAGACGACGAAGCTGGTGAACCAGATACTCGTCGCGGGGACGTGCGCGGCGGTGGCCGAGGCGCTCGTGTTCGCGGCGTCGCAGGGTGCGGACCTGCTCAAGACGGTGGAGGCGGTCTCCGGCGGCGCGGCGGGCTCGTGGCAGCTCTCCAACCTCGGGCCGCGGATGGCCCAGCGCGACTTCGCGCCCGGCTTCATGGTGAAGCTGCAGCAGAAGGACCTGCGGCTCATCCTGGAGGCGGCGCAGGAGCAGCACGTGCCGCTCGCGGTCACCGGGCTGGCGCGCCAGTACCTGACTGCGGTCGAGGCTATGGGCGGCGCCGACGAGGGCACGCAGGCCGTCGTGAAGGCGGTCGAGGCGCTGGCGGGCGTCGAGGCGAGGCAGGCCGCGGGATGACGTTCCCCTTTCTGGTCGCTCGATGAGCGCGCGCGCCCGACAGGCGTGGGACGCGCTGCACTACCCCGTCGTGATGCTTGTCTTCGCGGTCAACGGCGCGCTGGCGGCGTCGCTGGGCCACGTCCTGCTGAACGAGGTCATCGGCATCGAGGGCTCGCTCTGGGGCGGACCGTGGGGCTACCGCGTCGTCTACGTGGCGCTCATCACGCCGTCGTACTCGGCGCTGCTGCTCGTCACCGGTACGGTGTTCGGGAAGGGCGCGTACTTCAGGATGCGGGTGCGCCGCATCTGGGGGCGCATCCTGCCGGTGCCATGGCTGCGGGGGTGATTCACCCCCGCCTTGTCATGCTGAGCGGAGCCGGAGGCGGAGTCGAAGCATCTCTCGGGGTGCGTTCGTTGGTGCAGGCCTCTCCCCGAGAGATTCCTCGGCTGCGCTCGGAATGACAGGTATCTACTGCTGCGGGAACATCTCGACCGGCGTCTGGCGCGGGCCGAGGCTCTCGAAGTAGTAGTTGGTCTCCGGGTCGTAGCGTCCCTGGTTGAACCCGCCGGACTTCTCGCTGCGGATGATGACGGCGACCGTGCGCTCGCCGACCGTGATCTCCGTGTGGATCTCGTACGGCTTGACCAGGTCGATCTCGCCGGGGCCGACGATGTCGCTGTTGCGCAGCGCGATCTCCGCGTAGTCCGGCTTCGAGCGGTCGTCGAGGCGGTCGTAGCGCTCGATGCGCTCGTGGCCGTCGAGCACGCCGTAGAGCGTGTAGATGTGGGCGTGGTCGTGGATGCGGGCGCGTGCGCCCTGCCGGGCCTCGCCCTTGGTCAGGCCGTTCACGGCGAAGCCGTAGTCCGGGTCCTCGTAGAAGATGAGGTTCTCGGCGCGGCCGTCGGCGGGGACGCAGTCCGGCCAGGACTTCGACGCCTCGATGACGGTGGGGTCGGCCAGGAGTTCGGCGAGAACGGGCGCGAGCGCCGTCCAGCGCTTCTCGAGGTCGGGCTCCGAGGCGAAGAGTTCGCGGGTCTTCGAAACGAACCGGTCCAACGCGTTCTGGGTCCTCGTCTCAATCACCATGGCGTCCCTCCCTTGTTCTGTCGCCTGCACTATACGCCGAAATAGCTGCCCCTGCCATGCGGAGATGGCGGGGGTGAGCGCGGGGCAGAGCATTGTCATTCCGAGCGCAGCCGAGGAATCTCTCGGGCAAACGCCCCGTCGCAGGCCAACGCTCCCCGCTCGACACCCTGCCGAGCACCCTCACCCTGGCCCTCTCCCCTTGTAGGGAGAGGGGATTACGCGGGGCTGGGGACGCCTGCGATGGAGTAGAAGCGGGCGCAGTTGTCCCAGAGGATCTTGCGGCGGTCCTCGTCGGTGAGCGGCAGTTCGAAGAAGTTGTCGACCGCTGCCGGGTACTTCGAGTCGCCGTGGGGGTAGTCGGTCGAGAAAACGATGTTGTCGTTGCCGAAGGCGTCGATGGTGTACTTCGCGGGCAGCTCGTCGGGCTCGACCGAGACGTAGCACTGGCGCTTGAAGTACTCGCTCGGGGCCATCGTGAGCTCTTCCATGAAGATGTCCGCCTCCCGCTCGTAGCCCTCGTCCATGCGCCAGAGCATCCACGGGAGCCAGGCGCAGTTCGCCTCCAGGAAGGCGACGTTCAGCCCGGGGTGACGCTCCAGGACGCCGCCGGCGACGAAGCTCCCCAGGGCCAGCATCTGCTCGAACGGCTGCGCGTAGATGCGGCGCAGGCCGAAGTTCGGGTCGTAGTTCTCCGCGCTCTGGCGCGACCGCGACCCCGACGCCTCGTGGAATCCCAGCGGGATGTTCAGCGCCTCCAGCGCGTTCCACAGCGGCTCGTAGTACGGGTCGTGCCAGTTCTTGCCGTTCACGATGTTGGAGCGGACGAACACCGCCTTGAACTTGAGGTCCTCGACGACGCGGTGCGCCTCCTCCACGGCGTCGTTGACGTCGTAGACCGAGATCATGCCCGCGCCGAGCAGCCGCGCGGTGTCGCCCTGGCAGAAGTCGTACAGCCAGTCGTTGTAGGCGCGGGCGATGGCGGCGGCGAACCGTGGGTCGAGGTCGGGGATGGTCAGCACGCTGAGCCCCCGGCTGGGGAAGAGCACGGCGACGTCCAGCCCTTCCGCGTCCATCGCCTCCAACTGCACCTCCGGCGACCAGCCGCGTTCGGAATGGTCGCGGTAGGTCACCTGGTTGCGCTCGTAGTTGTGCCCCTTGTGCGGCGTGCGGGCCCCGCGCATCGAGCGCTCGCGGTCCGGGAAGTAGACGCCGAGGTCGCGCACGTTCTCGGACGTCATGCCGCGCGGCGCCGCCGACCTGAACTCGGCGTCGATGTACCGCTCCCACATGTCGGGCGGCTCCATGATGTGCATGTCGCTGTCGAGGATGCTGAACCCGTTCTTTGCCATCGTTCTCCTCCCTACTCGTTAACCCTCACCCCCAGCCCCTCTCCCGGAGGGCCAAGGGGACAGACACGCCTCTCCCCCGGGGAGAGGCCGCCGCGCATCGGCGGGTGAGGGGGGCGCGGCCCCGCTCGGAATGACATGCTCCCTACACGCCGAAGAAGCGCTTGGCGTTGCCGCCGAGGACGGCGGCCTTGTCGTCTTCGGTGAGGCCGGGGTAGTGAGCGAGTTCGTCGATCTCCTCCTCGGCCTTCAGCGCGTCGACCTCGTGGGGGTAGTCGGAGGCGTAGGCGAACGGCGTGGCCCCGACGCGCTCGACGAGGTGGCCGAGCGTGCCCTCGCTGCCCTCGCAGCCGATGAGCACGTTGCCGCTCTTGACCCACTCCTCGGCGTCGAGGCTCGACGCCCGGGGGCGGTATTCGTCCTCGCGCGCGATGCGGTCGAGCACGAACGCGAGCCAGCCCGCGCCGCCTTCCATGAAGCCCAGCTTGAGGCTCGGGAAGCGGTCGATGGCGCCCTGCCGGAAGAACGAGACGAAGTTGATGATGAGCGGCAGCGGGTGGTGGAGGATGTGGGACGCGCCGTTGTCGATGAAGCCCTCCATGCCGAGGTTGAGGTTGGAGCCGCCGTGGAGCGCGAGCACGCAGCCGAGCCGCTCCGCCTCCTCGTAGACGGGCCAGTACATCTCGTGGCCCAGGTTCACGGGGAGCCCGCGCGTGGGGAGCATCGCCCCCGGCAGGCCGAGCTCCTCGACGGCGCGGCGGAGCTCCTTCACGGCCTCCGGCACGTTCTGCATGGGGATGAGCCCCATCGGGTGCAGGCGGTCGCTCACCTTCCGGTAGCAGGCGTGGACGTAGTCGTTGAAGCCCTGGCAGACGGCGACGGCGTAGTCCGGGTTCTGGATGATGCCGACGGCGAGCCCCTGCGTGGTGAACATGACCGCCTTGTCGATCTCGGCGCGTTCGAGGAAGGCGACCCAGTCCTCGCCGGAGCCCATGCGGTGCTCGCTGGCGTTGACGCGCTCGCGCCCCGCTGCGCCGGACGGCCGCGCCTGCGGCATGTGCATACCGTCCAGGCCGGGGAAGAGCCTTCCTCCGGCGTTCCTGCTGCCGCCTATGACCGACTTGAACGGCTCAGGCATGAAGTCGAGCATCTCCATGCTGGCCTCGATGATGTGGCCGTCGCAGTCGACGACCGGGAAAGCGCGCTTCGCCATGATTACTCCTCCCTCACGTCACGGTTCTCGTCGCAGGCGGATGGTACAGCGGCGGATGGCGGCTGTACACGCTGCTCCCCCTTCCGTCATTCCCGTCCCTTCCGTCATTCCCGTGAAAACGGGAACCCAGCAGCCCCGACCGGACAGGATGAGGGCGTTCTTGGTCCGGTTCTTCTTCAGGTACTCACGAGTGAAAGCAGGGTGCTTCCATATCTTGCAGATCTATATCGACAAGGCCGTGGCCTGCTTCAGCGTTCTTCATTTCAAGATCCGGGCAAGGAGGGCGTGTGTGCGTTCCCGGCCGCAGCAACGGGATGTGCAGAAGGGTGAACAGGGACGCGGCCTCCAAGTGGACAGGTGGTGGGCCATACGACAGCGTAGGCGGTCAGAGGGTGTTCGCGGAAGGGGCGGGTGTCAGCAATCCGGGACGCGCTGCCTGCGCGTCAGTCGGTGACGAGGAGCGCGATGAAGCCGCCCACCGTGGACGCCCAGACACCGGCCCCGATGACGATGATGGTGGTCTTGAGGCTGCCTATCTCGGCACGGAGCGCTCTGAAGGATTCTGCCAAGTCCGACAAGGTCTCAGCAGTCTGCTCGTAGGCGCGCTCTGGGATGTCGGGGACGGCTCGGGTGGTCATGGTCTCACCAGTTGAAGTGCAGCTCGATGATGCCGCCGTCGCGCCCGTCGCCATTGTCCACGACGGGGTAGTAGTCGTCCTCCTGGTCGCGCCCGTCGCTGGGCGGCAGCGCCTCCTGCCAGCCGCCGATCCACGGCAGCGACGCCAGCCACGACCGAATCTCCAATCGCTCCTGCGGCGAGAGCCCGCGCTCGCGGGTGAACTCATCGAGCATCCGCAACACCTGGCGCTGCGTGAACCGGCAATTTGAAGACTGAGTATGCAGTGAAGCGTGTCCTCGAACACATTCCTCCTGCGGAGCAACCATCGCTCCTAGGCATGCCGCCTGCAGGCTGCCCTCCGCTGCCATCCGCCCCTTGCCCCTCCCGACGCCCGCCACCTACCATGGAAGGCCGGTGCGCAGGCTCCGGCTCGATGCGGCGGGTCCCCTGCCGGTCGGGAGAGCAGTGAGACCGAATGAGACCAGATGAGACCGTTTTTTCAGCGCCCCAGGAGTGAGCGGGGTGCGGTCAGGAGTGCAATGGCCATCGCAGACCGCATGAAAGTCGGCATCGCGTCGCCGCATATCTTCCCGGACGGGCACGTGGACATGGCGTTCGCGGCATCGTACGTGCGCCGCGCCGAGGAGATCGGCTACGCGAGCCTCTGGACGCAAGAGCGCGTCACCGGCTCGCCCACCGTCCTACACCCGCTCTCGTTCCTCGCGTGGCTCGCGGGGCAGACGTCGACGGCGCGCATCGGAGTGTCCGTGCTCGTGCTGCCGCGCCACAACCCGGTGATGCTCGCGAAGCTGGCCGCCGACATTGACGTGATGAGCGGCGGGCGGCTCGTGCTCGGGGTCGGGCTCGGCAACAGCGGAGCAGAGCTGCCGATGTACGGCATCACGGCGGAGCGCCGCGTCACGCGGTTCGTCGAGCAGGTGCAGGCGATCCGCGCGCTGTGGGGACAGTCGCCGTCCGGCCACTCGGGGACGTTCTACGACGTCGCGGACGCGAGCATCTCGCCGAGGCCGGGGCATCCGCCGATCATCTTCGGCGCGAACGCCGACGCCGCCCTCGCGCGCAGCGTGCGCCACGCCGACGGGTGGATGGGCGCGGGCAGCGGGCCGCTCGCCGACTTCCCGCGCAAGGTGGCGCTCGTGCAGTCGCACCTCGCGGAGGCCGGGCGCGACCCGGCGTCGTTCCCCATCTCGAAGCGGCTCTACCTAGCGGTGGACGACGACGAGGAGCGGGCGAAGCGTCGGCTGCGGGAGTGGTTCGGCTACTACTACGGCAATCCGGACAACGCGGAGCAGGCCGCCATCTGGGGCAGCGCGTCGAAGATCGGGGAGCTGCTGGAGGAGTGGGCCGAGATGGGCGTCGACGAGGTGCTGCTGAACCCGGTGTTCGACATGGACGAGCACCTGGAGCGCCTCGCGGGCATCACGGGGCTGGCGTGAGGGGGGACGCCCTCACCCGCCTGCACGGCGGCCTCTCCCCGAGGGAGAGGCGGGGGTTGTCATGTTGAGCGTAGTCGAAACATCTCTCAGGGAACGTCTGCGCACGGCGGCGCGTCTCCCGAGAGATTCCTCGGCTACGCTCGAAATGACAAACAACGTGCGCACACCTCCTTTATTGCGGAAGTTGAACGTTGAACGCAGGAAGCAGGCCACGGCCTTGTCGATCAACCGTTCGATCGCTCGAAACAGCCCCGCGTTCACTCGTAAGGGCGAGCGGTTGAAGCGAGCGGTTGAACGCCGAACAACAGAAGGGGACGCATGACACGTATCGCGATCGTGGGAGGAACGGGGCCGGAGGGGCGCGGGCTCGCGCTGCGGCTGGCGATGGCCGGCCACGAGGTCGTCATCGGCTCGCGGGACGCGGGACGCGCGGCGGAAGCGGCGTCCGGGCTACTGGAGGGGAACCCTCACCCGCGCATCGGGGATGCGCACCCTCTCCCAGGGGGCGAGGGTAGGGAACGGGGGCAGGGTGGCGACCTCTCCCCTCAAGAGAGAGGTGTGTCTGGCCCCCCTCGCCCTCTGGGAGGAGGGGGCGCGCTGAAGCGCGTGGGGGTGAGGGTCTCCGGCGCCACGAATGCGGAGGCGGTGAGCGGCGCGGACGTCGTGCTGCTGGCGGTGCCGTTCGAGGGGCTGCGCCCCACGGCGGAGTCGCTGCGCGACGTTCTCGCGGGGCGGCTGGTCGTGAGCATCGTCGCGCCTGTGGAGTTCGCGGACGGCCAGATGCGCGCGGTGAGCGTTCCCGAGGGGTCGGCGGGGGAGCTGACGCGGGACCTGCTGCCGGAGAGCCGCGTCGCCGCGGCGTTCCAGAACATGAGCGCGCGCGATCTGCTGCGCGCTGACCACGCGCTCGAGGGCGACGTCGCGGTGACCGCAGACGACGCCGAGGCGCGTCGTGAGACGATGGCGCTCGCGGAGGCGATGCCGTCGCTGCGCGCGGTCGACGCGGGGCCGCTGTCGAACTCGCGCTACGTCGAGGAGCTGACGGCGCTGCTGGTGAACCTGAACCGCATCCACAAGGCGCACAGCACGATACGGTTCCTGGGGCTGTAGGGGGTGGACATACACCGGCTTGCGCAGTGGTATTATTAAGTTGCCTGCTTCGTCCGTGGCAAGCGGAGGAGGAAGAGGCCCGTGGCGCAGCGTTATCAACGTGAGATAGAAGAGATACTCGGCCAGACCGGGGAAGAAGGGCAGGACGGCGGTCCTGACCGGCCTTCCCGTCCTTCGCGCCGGGTCGCCCGCGCTCCAAGGCGCAGGTTCGGCAGGTTCATCCGCCCCACCCCCGGCAGGCTGCTGCTCGCGGGCATCGTCCTGCTCGTGCTCGCGGTGGTGCTCAATGCGCTGGACGCTCCGGGCGTCCGTCCGTTCTTCTGGGCGAGCGCGGGCCTGTTCGTCTTCGCCTACGTCGCCTACTTCACCAGGCCGCGTCGGGCGGTAGAACGGCGCTGGCGCGGGCAGCCGATGGACGACCCACCGCAACCTGCCGGCCCCCTCTCCCGTCTGTGGCGGTGGATCACCGGAGGCTAGGTATGCGCAGCTATCTGTCCCATCTCGAATGCACCGAGACGGGAGAGACGTATAACGCCGACGAACCGCACAACCTTTCGCCGGCAGCCCAGAAGGTCCTGTACCCGCGCTACGACATCGACGCGGTGCGCCGCGAGGTCGACCCGTCGGTGTTCGCGTCGCGCCCGCCCTCCATCTGGCGCTGGTTCGAGCTGATGCCCGTCCGCGACGAGTCGAACGTCGTCACGCTGGGCGAGGGCGGCACGCCGATGATGCGCGCCTCGAACCTCGAGAAGTCGCTCGATGCCCGGACGCTGTATCTCAAGGACGAAGGGCAGAACCCCACGGGCACGTTCAAGGCCCGCGGGCTGTCGTCGGCGGTGTCGCGGGCGAAGGAGCTGGGGCTGATGCGGCTGACGGCGCCGTCCGCGGGCAACGCGGGCGGTGCGCTCGCGTCGTACTGCGCCCGGGGCGGCATGGAGGCCTACGTGTTCATGCCGGAGGACGCTCCTCCCGCGGCGAAGACTGAGGCCGCGCTCGCAGGCTCGCACCTGACGCTGGTGAAGGGGCTCATCAACGACGCGGGCAGACTCTCCCGCGAGAAGGCCGACGAGCTCGGCCTGTTCGACGTTTCGACGCTGCGGGAGCCGTACCGCATCGAGGGGAAGAAGACGATCGGGTACGAGATCGCTGAGTCGCTGGGCTGGCGTCTGCCGGAGGCGATCATCTACCCGACGGGCGGCGGCATGGGCCTCGTGGCGATGTGGAAGGCGTTCAGCGAGATGGAGTGCCTCGGCTGGATCGGGCCGGAGCGCCCGAAGATGATCGTGGTGCAGTCCACAGGGTGCGCGCCCATCGTGCGGGCGTTCGAGCAGGGCGTTCGCCACGCGGAGCCGTGGGAGAACGCGCAGACGATAGCCGCGGGGATCCGCGTGCCGGCCGCGGTAGGGGACTACCTCATCCTGGACGCGGTGCGGGAGAGCGGCGGCACGGCCATCGCGGTGACGGACGAGGAGATCCTGGTGGGGATGCGGGAGATGGCGTCCGCCGAGGGTGTCTGGTCGGCGCCGGAGGGCGCGGCCACGCTGGTGGCCTACCGCAAGCTGCGCGAGTCCGGGTTCCTGGCGCCTGAGACGGAGACAGTGCTCATCGTGACCGGCGCGGGAAGCAAGTACACGGACGTGTCGATGGGCGCGTGAAGGCGCTCCTGAGAGCGTGCTCTTGCGAGCGTACTCCTGCGAGCGATCGAGGGATAAGTTGAAAGAGCGCCGCAGCAACTGCGGCGCTCTTTGTTGCCCGGGCGATTCCTAGAAGCGGGGTTCGCGGGGGCGGGCCTCGTTGACCACGAGCGCCCGGCCACTCACCGAGTAGCCATTGAACATCTGGACCGCCTGCTCCTTCGAGGTGTCGTCCTCCATCTGAACGAACCCGAAGCCGCGTGGACGTCCTGTCTCTCTGTCCGTCGGGATGTGAACGGAAACCACGGCCCCAGCCTGAGAGAAGAGGTCATGGAGTTCGTCCTGCGTCATCCTGAACGGTATGTTCCCTACAAACAAGCGATTGCTGTCCTCTGCCACTGTTATCCTGTCCTCCAAAACACGCAACGGCGCGATGCCGTGTATTGCCGCCCTCCCACACTGTTCAAAGCCGGAGGCTTCATATCCGAGTGGAACCCGAGCGGTGAAGCGCATTGTAGCCACGTGACGGGCTACATGCAAGCGGCGATATTTCGCCGTCGAAAATCGCACCACAGGCCTTGATGCCCGTCGGATTGCACGCACCGCAGGCAGCGGTGCTGCGCCTGCTCTGCATGCGCAGAGGAGATTGCGATGGCGTCGGCCTTTCGTAATAATAGGGCGCGGACACCGAATGTGGCGCGGTACCGCAGTATCCCGGCAGGAGGAACCGTTCGTTGCACCCGTTCATCTACGTTGCCCCTGAGACACTGGACGAAGCCATCGCCGTGCTCGAACAGCACGGCGAACGTGCAAGGCCGTTCGCGGGCGGCACCGACGTTCTCGTGCAGCTGCGCGGCGGGCGGTTCGAGCTCGACGCCATCGTGGACCTGAAGGGCGTGCCCGAGGCGACGTCGCTCGACCTGAACGGGAGCCTGCGCATCGGCGCAGCGGTGCCGTGCTACCGGATATACGAGGACCCCGCAATAGCGGCCGCCTACCCGGGCATCATCGACGCGGCCTCGCTCATCGGCGGCATCCAGATCCAGTCGCGGGCGAGCCTCGGCGGCAACCTGTGCAACGCCTCTCCGAGCGCGGACGGCATCTGCCCGCTCATCGTGCACTCCACCATTGCGGTGGTGGACGGGCCGCAGGGCGAGCGGCGGGTGCCCGTGGAGGAGTTCTGCACGGGCCCGGGCGCGAACGTCCTGGGGCGCGGCGAGTTGCTCGTGGCGCTCGAGGTCCCCGCCCCGGCGAAGGGGTCAGGCGCGGCGTACCAGCGCTTCATCCCCCGCAACGAGATGGACATCGCCGTGGCGGGAGTGGCAAGCGCGCTCACGCTGGGCGAGGACGGCGCGACGATAGCATCCGGGCGCATCGCGCTCGCGGCGGTCGGGCCGAGGCCGCTGTTCGCAGCAAGGGCGTCGGCGTTCCTCGCGGGCAAGCCCGCGACGCCGGAGACGTTCGCTGAGGCGGGAGAGATCGCCTCGACCGAGGCGACGCCCATCGCCGACATGCGCGGGACGGCGGAGCACCGGGCCGAACTCGTGAAGGTGCTGACGCGCCGGACGCTCGCCATAGCGCTGGAGCGCGCCCAGGCAAATCGCTAGAAGCAGGCAGGAATGACGCAACAAGAGACACCAGTCCGCAAGATACCGGTCGCCTGTACGTTGAACGGGCAACCGGCAGAGTTCCTCGCGGCCCCGTACCAGTCGTTGCTGGAGGCGCTCCGCGAGGTGGTCGGCCTCACGGGGACGAAGGAAGGCTGCAACGACGGCAACTGCGGCGCATGCACCGTCTCGCTGGACGGGCGCATCGTCGACTCGTGCCTCGTGCTCGCCGCCGAAGTGGACGGCAAGCAGGTGGACACCATCGAGGGAATGGCGCCGCCGCACGGGCTGCACCCGCTGCAGGAGGCGTTCCTGGAGGAGGCCGCGCTGCAGTGCGGCATCTGCACGCCGGGTTTCCTCGTGGCGGCGCGGGCGCTGCTCGATCGGGAGCCGCACCCGGACGAACACCGCATCCGCCTGTGGCTCGCCGGCAACCTGTGCCGGTGCACCGGATACGACAAGATCGTGCGCGCCGTGCAGAGCGCGGCAGACAAGGCTTAGCGTGCCGTTCGGCACGTCGAGGAGTCGAGCGATATGAGCACAACCGCTGACCGTCCCGCACAGGAGTTCAAGGTGGTGGGCAGCCGTCCCATCAGGCACGACGGCGTCGACAAGGTGCTGGGCCGCGCCCAGTACGGCGCGGACCTGAAGCTGCCGGGCCTGATCCACGGCGCGGTGCTGCGCAGCCCGTATGCCCACGCCGTCGTCAAGAAGGTGGACGTCTCCCGAGCGGAGGCCGCACCGGGCGTTTTCGCCGCCATCACGGGCGACGACATGCCGGTCACCGGCTCCAAGGTCGTGGACATGGTGGAGGAGGTCACGAACCTCAAGTGGTCCAGCCAGCGCGTCATGGCGCACGGCAAGGCCGTGTACCGGGGCCACCCGGTCGCCGCGGTCGCCGCCGTCGACCAGAACACGGCGCTGGAAGCGCTGAAGCTCATCGAGGTCGAGTACGAGCCGCTCGAGGCGGTCATCAGCCTGGAAGACGCGATGAAGCCGGATGCGGTCATCATCCACGATGACCTCGTGGGAGACCACCTGGGCGAGAAGGTGTCGCCCACCAACATCGCGGAGCACACCCGCACGGAGTTCGGCGACCCGGAGGCCGCGTTCGCCGAGGCGGCGCACGTCCTCGAGCGGACGTACACCATCGCGCGGGCGCACCAGGGCTACATCGAGCCGCACAGCTCCAGCGCGTTCTGGAGCCCGGACGACAAACTCTCGGTGTGGACGACCACGCAGGCGCCGTTCGGCGTGCGGAACAACCTGGCCACGGTACTGAAGCTGCCGCTCTCGGACGTGCGCGTCGTGCCGATGGAGATCGGCGGCGGGTTCGGCGGCAAGATCAACCTGTACATGGAGCCGCTCGCGGCGATGCTCTCCCGCAAGTCCGGCAGGCCGGTGAAGATAACGATGGACCGCAAGTCCGTGTTCGACGCCACCGGTCCCGGCCCGGGCGGGCAGGTCACGGCGAAGATCGGGGTCGACAAGGACGGGAAGATCGTCGCGGCGACGGCGCAGATCCTGTACATGGCCGGGGCGTACCCCGGCTCGTCCATCAGCGCGGCGACGGCCGGCATCTTCGCGTGCTACAAGGTGCCGAACGTCCGCATCGACGCCTACGACGTGGTCATCAACATGTCCAAGACGGCCGCATACCGCGCGCCGGGCACGCCGCAGGCGACGTTCGCCAGCGAGTCGCTGATCTCGGAGCTGTGCGAGACGATCGGGATGGACCCGATGGAGTTCCACCTGCTCAATGCCGCCGAGGAGGGCACCCGCAGGCCGGACGGCCCGGTGTTCCCGCGCATCGGGAACGTGGCGTGCATTGAGGCGATCAAGGGCTCCGACCACTTCAGCAGCGAGCTGGGCGAGAGCCCGGACGGGAAGCTGCGTGGACGGGGACTGGCGACGGGCTACTGGAACGGAGGCGGCAACCGCTCCTCCGTCACGATCAACGTGAACGACGACGGCGACGTGTCGCTCGTGGAGGGCAACCCGGACATAGGCGGGACGCGAACGACGATAGCGATGCAGGCCGCGGAGGTGTTCTGCCTTCCGGCGGAGGACGTACACCCCACCGTCGTGGACACGGACTCCGTCGGCTACAACGACCTGACGGCCGGCAGCCGCACGACCTACGCAAGCGGTCAGGCCGCGATAGAGGCGGCGCGGCAGGTGGTCGAAGAGGTCAAGAAGCGAATGGCGATGATCTGGGAGACCGAGCCGGAGAACGTCGAGTTCGAGGACGGCGTCTTCCAGAACAAGGTAGCGCCCGACCAGCGGTTCACGTTCAAGGAGGCTGCGGGCAAGCTCGGGCAGACCGGCGGCCCGGTGTCCAAGACGGGAACGGTGAACGTCCGCGGCTCCGGCGGCGGCAGCTTCGCGGCGCACCTCGTCGACGTCGAGGTCGACCCGGAGACGGGCAAGGTGCAGATCCTCCGCTACACGGCGGCGCAGGACGCCGGCAAAGCGGTGCACCCGTCCTACGTGGAAGGGCAGTTTCAGGGCGGAGCGGCGCAGGGCATCGGCTGGGCGCTCAACGAGGAGTACTACACGAGCCCCGACGGCGTGATGCAGAACTCCAGCTTCCTCGACTACCGGATGCCAACCGCGCTCGACCTGCCGATGATCGACGCCATCGTGGTCGAGGTGCCGAACACGAACCACCCGTTCGGGGTGCGGGGCATCGGCGAGACGAGCATCGTTCCGCCCGCGCCCGCAGTCGGGAACGCGATAGCGGACGCCATCGGAGTGCGGCTGTACCAGACGCCCATGAACCCGAGCCGGATCATGGAGGCGCTGGCGAGCAAGCGGAACGGCCAGAACGGGCACTAGGCCGTGGCAACGGTCTTCCTGTCGATACCGCTGAGGCGCTACACCGACGGCGAGGCGAGCATGGAGGTGCCGGGAGCGACGCTACGCGCCCTGGTGCGGAACCTCAACGAGCGCTATCCGGGCATCGTCGAGAGCCTCGTCAACCCGGAGGATGGGGACCGGCTGATGCCGGGACTCGCGGCCATCGTGGACGGCGAGCCGACGAACATGGGTCTGCTGACTCCTCTCGACGAGCAGTCCGAGGTGCACTTCATCCCGGCTATCTCAGGCGGCGCTCCCATTCCCGAACGGGTACATGTGGGAGGAGACAGATGCGCTTAGCATCCCGGATGTCACGACTGGGGACCGAGACGGCGTTCGAAGCGCTGGCGCGCGCCAAGGCGCTGGAGGCGCAGGGGCACAGCATCATCTTCCTGGGCATCGGCGAGCCGGACTACGACACGCCAGCCCATATCATCGAGGCTGCGAAGGGCGCGCTCGACGCGGGGTACACGCACTACGTGCCGTCACCGGGCATCACCGAGGTGCGCGAGGTGATAGCGGCGGACGTGGGGAAGCGGCTCGACACCGAGATACCCGCGACACGCGTGGTCATCACGCCCGGCGGCAAGCCCATCATGTTCTTCACCATCCTCGCGCTCGCTGAAGAGGGCGACGAGGTCATCTACCCCAACCCCGGGTTCCCCATCTACGAGTCGATGATCCGGTTCGCGGGAGCGACGCCGGTGCCGATGCGGCTGCGCGAGGAGCTCGGCTACAACCCGGACCCCGACGAACTCGCCGGGCTCATCAGCCCGCGCACGCGGCTCATCATCGTGAACTCGCCGAACAATCCATGCGGGAGCGTCATACCGGACTCGACGCTGCGGCGCATCGCGGAACTGGCGGTGGAGGCGGACGCGGTCGTGCTCTCGGATGAGATATACAAGGACTTCTACTACGAGGGATCGCACACCTCCATCACGAGCTTCCCGTCGATGTGGGAGCGGACGGTGGTGCTCGACGGGCTCTCCAAGAGCTACGCCATGACCGGCTGGCGGCTGGGCTACGGTATCTTCCCGGAGCCGCTCGTGGAGCCGGTGACGCGGCTGGTGACGAACAGCGTTTCGTGCACGGCGGCGTTCGGCCAGATCGCGGCGGTGACGGCGCTGCAGTCGTCGCAGGAGTCGGTGACGGAGATGGTGAGCGAGTTCAACGAGCGCCGGCACCTGCTCGTGGCAGGGCTGAACGACCTGCCGGGCGTGAGCTGCCCCGTGCCGATGGGCGCGTTCTACGCGTTCCCGAACATCACGGGCACGGGCATGACGAGCGGCGAGTTCGAGCGCGGGGCGCTGCAGGAGGCGGGCGTGTCTCTGCTCTCGGGGACGGCGTTCGGGGAGTACGGCGAGGGATACGTACGCATCTCGTTCGCGAACTCGCAGGAGAACATCCGCGAGGCGCTCAACCGGCTGGGTCGCTGGCTCGCTGAGCGATAGGTCGTCCCGCTACGAACCGGCGATCTCGTCCGCGAAGTCCAGCACGGCCTGCGCGACGCGTTCCCAGGCGCCGCCCGCCGGCAGCGGCAGGCTGTGTGAGCCGTCCACCACCTCATGGCGCACGACGGAGGGCAGGCGTTCGACGAGCCGGGCGGTGTCGTCCGGCTTCACGAGTGTGTCGCGTACTCCCTGCACGACGAGTGTCGGCGCGTGCAGCCGTCGTGCCGTCCCTCCCGCGGCGATCCCGAGCCTGCGCAGTTCGTTCAGGAGCCGGGTCGGAACGATGAAGGCTCGCAGTTCCGCCTGCACGGCAGGGTCGTCTATCTGCAGGTCGGGGATGATGGCCTGTATCCCCAGCCGGATGCGTTCGTCGGAGAAGTCCGCACGGCGCAGAGGGCGCCAGCGTCCGAAGAAAAGGCGGAGGAAGGGCCAGAGCATGTGAGTCACTGGTCCGCCGAAGCGCCAGTACGGGGCAAGCAGCGCATAGCCGTCGGCCATCTCCCGTTGTGCGGCGACGACAGACACCGCCGCGCCGAGCGAGTGCCCGACGACGACGACCCTGTCGTGTTCCGAACGCAGCGAGCGAACGCGCTCTGCGACCGTGTCCCGCCACTCGGTGTGGCGGCGGTTCGGGAGCGTGATGATCTCGGGGCCGAAACCGGGCAGCAGCGGGACATCCACGTCCCATCCCTGAGCGGCCAGCGTCGCAGCGAGCGGCCGCATGTCGGCGGGAGTGCCGGGGAAGCCGTGGACGAGCAGCGCGGCGCCGCGCATAGCACCGCGTGCCGACCTGCGGAATGGCTGGTGTTCCTCCTCGGTGAAGAGCGGCAGGCTTCGGAGGAAAGGCGAGGGTTCGTAGGGCATGGGGTCAGGCTACCAGCGGGTGGCGCTCAGCGGATGTACATCCCGCCGTTGAGGTCGATGCAGGCCCCGTTGAGCTGGGACCAATGGGGCTGCATGAGGTCCAACAGGACATGGGCGAGGTCGGCTGCGCTGATGAAGTGGCCGGTCGGCGTGGCCTTGATGTGCCCTTCCAGCAAGGCCTGGGGCGTTCCGTCGTGCATCGCGGTCTCCGTCACCATGCCGGGGGCGACGACGTTGACGCGCGTTCGGGGCGTGAGCGACTTCGCCAACGACTTTGCGAGTGCGTGCATGGCGCCCTTGGTAGCGCCGTAGAGTGGGTCGTTCGAGCCTCGCTGCCCCGCCTGGGAACCCAGGATGATGATGTGGGAGTCGTCCGACAGGACAGGGGCGATGCGCTGGATGGCGCGGAACTGGCCGGAGAAGTTGACGTCCACGACATCCGCTATCTGCTCGTCGTCGTAGGTGTCCAGCTTCAGGCCGAGGGAGAGGCCGGGCAGGAGAAGCAGCACGTCCGCTCCCTCCGCGGGCCCGGCGAGCGCGTCGAGGTCGGCGGTGGAGCGCACGTCGGCGCGCACCCACGTTGCGGCATCGAGGTCGCCCGGCACACCGGAGCGGTACGTTGCGCAGACGTCGTGGCCGGCGTCGAGGAGCACGCGAATCGCAGCCTGGCCGATGCTCGACGAACCTCCGAGTGCGAATACCTTCATGCGTTGTCTCCTATGCCAGTGCAGCGGACGCGGGTGATGGTGAGCGAATGGTACGATGAGGGCGCAGTGCTCCTGCACCCAAGAGGATAGGGCAGCGGTTTCCTGAACGCACCTTCCCGTGTAGTGGAACGTAACACCATGGTGGACCTCGAACAGCTCTCGTCGAAGGCTCGGTTATTCCGCGATCTGCATGCCGGACCCGGGATGCTGGTGATGGCGAATGCCTGGGACGCGGCGAGCGCCCAACGCTTCGAGGCGGCGGGCTTCCCTGCGATCGCAACGACCAGCGGAGGCGTAGCGGCGGCGATCGGTCATGCGGACCACGAGGCGGCCCCGGTCGAGGAGATGCTCGCTGCGGCGGAGCGCATCACTCGTTCGGTTCAAGCGCCCGTCACTGTCGACTTCGAGGCGGGTTACCGACTGCCTCCGACTGAGATCGCTCGACGGTTGATCCACATCGGAGCGGTGGGGCTGAACCTCGAAGACACGGACCATTACGGGACGTCAGGGCTGGTGCCGGCCGAAGCGCAGGCAGAGCGTCTGGCGGCCGTCAAGGTCGAGGCGCAGGCCCTCGGCATCGACCTGTTCCTCAACGCACGGGTTGACGTATTCATCCGGCGCGAAGGGGACACGGACGCGCAGTTGGCAGAGGGCCTGCAACGCGCGAGGCTCTATCGCGAAGCGGGGGCAGACTGCATATACCCCATCAGCTTGAGCGACCCCACCGCAATCCGTGCCCTCGTCGAAGCAGCCCAGGTTGTCAATGTAACGGTCCGCCGTGGGGGACCTATCTCGGTTGCTGCCGCGGCCCAGGCGGGCGCGCGACGGGTGACCTACGCTACGAGCATCTTCCGTGAAACCATGTCTCTCGTTGACCAGATCGCTGCGGAGATCCGGGCAGAGACCCCGAACGTACCCCTCATGCACAACGGATAGCTACTGAGGCGGGGCAGCGGTCGACGGAGCACTCCCCGCCTGCAATTCCACCTGCAACGATGAAGGGTCGGTGGGGCCGCAGGAGTACAATACTCCTGTGCCCCTGTAGCTCAGGAGGATAGAGCAGCGGTTTCCTAAACCGCGTGCCAGGGTTCGAGTCCCTGCAGGGGTACCATGTCCACCCGGTCCAGTCGCGCGGCGTATCCCGGTCCACGAGCAGAGGAGGGGCTATGACAGAGCAGGCGATAGGCCGTTTCAGGTGGGCCCGCGAGGCCACTCCGTACGAGACATTCATGTCGGAGCAAGGGGTGCCAGTCGTGCGCGGCATGGGCGTCTACGACGTGCGAAACATCACGCTGGCGCCGTGGAAGCGCATGGGCGGACAAGGGGCATTCATCGAACTCGACGGCGCTTCCGGGCTGAGGGGCATATACGCGCTGGAGATACCCGCCTCCGGGGCCACACCTCCTGAACGCCACATCTACGAGGAGGTCTTCTACGTCGTCGAAGGGCGGGGGAGCACCGAGGTCTGGGTCGACGACGAGGCCGACAAGCAGGTGTTCGAATGGCGTACAGGGGCGCTCTTCACTGCCCCGCTCAACACGTTCCATCGCATCGTCAATGCAGCTTCCGATCCCGCTCTCATCGTTGCGGTGACGAATGCACCGCCGCTGATGACGCTCTTCCGGAACGAGGCATTCATCTTCAACACTCCCTTCCATTTCAGCGACCGCTTCGATAACGCCTCGGACTTCTTCAAGTCGGTGGAGGAGATCGCGACGCGCCCCGACAATGGCCGGTACCACTACATGGGCAACATCATCCCGGATACGGTGAACTCGGAGCTTCCGCTGGACGGCCAGCGGGGATCGGGACACCGCCACTACACGTGGAACATGGCGGGAAACAGCAGCTCCGGGCACATCGCCGAGTACCCGAGCGGCCGATACTCGAAGTGCCATGCGCACAGTTCGGGCCCGGTGCTCCTCTGCCTCAGGGGACAGGGCTACACCATCACATGGCCACGCCTGGCGGGCACACGTCCCTGGGAGGAGGGGAACGGCCACCTCGTGAAGCGCCAGGACTACGTGCCGGGAGGCCTGGTGAGCGCGGCCCCGGGAGACGCGAACTGGTTCCATGGCCACTACGGCGTCGCCCAGGACTCGTTGCGCGTCCTGGCGTTCCTGGGGACAGGACTTCCCCGAGGGGCCCACCAAAGCGCTCCCGGTGAGGAGGTCATCGGCCAGAACGAGGACGTGAGCCGGGGCGGAGGGTCTATCGACTACAGGGATGAGGACCCGCATATCCGCAAGATGTACGAGGACGAACTGGGTAAGCACGGCGTGCGGTTCGACATGGCTGAAGAGCTGTACCGTTGAAGTTACGCTCCCGGTGGAGCAACATACGGCCAGATGTCCGTGAGGGAAGACCCGTGCGACAGGGGCATGGGGTCCAGTCGAGGAGGCTTGGTCATGGCGACGATCGAGCACACGAGAGACGGAGTCTCTTCCCGGAGCAACGGTCGACAGACACGCCTGAGGCCCAGCGACATCCGGGCGCTCATCCCGCCTCTGGGGCTGAGGGAGTACTGGTACCCCGCGCTGGAGGCGGAGTGGGTCAAGAATAAGCCCGTTGGACTCAAGCTCCTCGGTGACGACCTCGTCTTCTTCCGAGGCCGGAACGACGAAGTCAAGGCCCTGTGGAACGTTTGCCCCCACCGCGGCGGTTCGTTGATGCACGGGGACTGCCACTACGCCGGGACCATCTCGTGCCCCTATCACGGCTGGACGTACGACGGAGAAGGCAACGTGCTTGCGGTCCTTCCCGAGGGGCCTGAATCGCAGGTCCCCGGCAAGGTCAAGGCTCGCGCATACCCCACGCGAACGTTGAAGGGCATGGTGTTCGTGTGGATGGGTACGGGGGAGCCGGCGCCCATCGAAGAAGACGTGCCCCCGGAGTTCTTCGAGGAGAGCACCCAGGTCCTCTACCGGACCGAGTACTGGCCGGTCAACTGGAACGTCGCACTCGAGAACGGCGGCGACGCCCACGTGCCCTACGTGCACCGGAACTCGTTGAAGCAGCTCATCCATCCCATGCCGGGAAGCGGGCCGACCCCGCAACTGAACAGGGTCGTGCCCGGCAAGGCGGTCATCCTCTACCGCACGGGCAGGCAGGGAGGCAGGGCTGCAGGGAGGGGCGACTGGCCCCAGCACTACTTCCCTGCCCTGGGCGGCAAGTGGCCGAAGCACCGTTGGCGCACGTTGTGGTCCTGGGTGTTCATCCCCGCACGCAAGCGGGTCTCACGACGCCCTGCCTGGGACTGCCCAGAGGAGGAATGGAAGTCGGGGCACCATCTACCGGGCATGTTCCGCAACGACCACCGGACCGACATGTACACGAGGAACTCCATCCCCGTCACGGAGGGCCTCTCCCGGCAGGTGTACTACAAGGCCACCCGCCCGAACAGTTGGACCGGCCGGGTCTACGAGCGCGTCCACTTCACGTTGATGGGGCGCTGGATGCAGGTGACCAATTTCTCGCGCCAGGACTTCACGGCGGTTGCTCCGCAGCGGTACGACACCCCGGAACATCTCTCCGCGACGGATACGCACCAGGTGCTCTGGAGGCGCCTGGTGCTGCAAGCCCGCGGGATGATGAGTCGGGAAGAAGCCCACGACGTGGGCATCTCGCCGCCAGAGCAGTTCAACTTCGAGCGCCAGATGGAATCCGACATGGAACTGCAGAAACCGGAGGAGCTGTTCAAGGCCCAGGCGTGAACATCGCCGGCGGGACCGGCAGGAGGTCGCGACCCGTTTGACACACACCCCCAGCCTGCCTAGAGTGCGGGCAGAGTACTGAGAGGAGGCGCAGCGCGATGCCCATAGAAGTCTTCGACACGAAAGCGTTCGGCCACGAGACGAAGAAGCGGACCGTCGTGCTGGACACGAACCGCTTCCACGTTTGGATCCACTACTACACGCCCGACCAGATGGACGAGATGCACTGCCACAATCAGGACCAGACGTTCCAGGTGATCGAGGGGGAGTTGACGATGAACTTCCCGGACGGCGGCAAGGCGGTGCTGACGCCGGGCATGATGGCGACCATCACGGGCGGGTCGTTCTACCAGCTGCACAACACCGGGGGCGCGCCGCTCATCATGATCGGCACGAGGTCCGGCGCAACGGCGAACACGGTGAAGGTGGAACACGGCACCGGCCGCATCATCAACGACCGGATCAACTACGCCGAGACGGTGAAGCGGTAGCGCCTCCCACCGGGGCTGCTGGATCCCCGCTTTCGCGGGAATGACAGGTGGTGCGAGACGGCGAGGCGGTAGCGCCTCCCACCGTGGTTGCTGGATTCCCGCTTTCGCGGGAATGACGGGTGGTGCGAGACGGTGAAGCGGTAACGCCTCCTACCGGGGCTGCTGGATCCCCGCTTTCGCGGGAATGACGAAGGTGCGGGGAAGGACAGGTTTACTCGTAGCGGCGGAAGACCAGGCAGGCGTTCTGTCCGCCGAACCCGAAGCTGTTGGATAGCACGGTGCGCACGTCGGCGGGACGCGCCTCGTTCGGCACATAGTCGAGGTCGCAGGCGGGGTCCGGTGTGGTGTAGTTGATGGTGGGGTGGATGAGGCCTTGCAGGATGGTCTGTATGCAGGCGACGGCCTCCATGCCTCCCGCACCTCCGAGCGCGTGCCCGATCATCGATTTCGTTGAGCTGATGGGTATCTTGTAGGCGGCGTCGCCGAACGCGCGCTTGACGGCGAGCGTCTCCGAGGCGTCGTTGAGCGGTGTCGACGTGCCGTGGGCGTTGATGTAGTCGATCTCGTGGGGGCCGACGCCTGCGTCGTCCAGTGCCCAGCGGATGGCGCGCGCTGCGCCGGCGCCGTCGTCGTCGGGCTGGAACTGGTGTCCCGCATCGGACGACGCGCCGTAGCCCAGGACCTCTGCGATGATGGGCGCGTCGCGCCTGATCGCGTGCTCCAGCGATTCGATGATGAGGATGCCCGCGCCCTCCGCGGGCACGAAGCCGTCGCGGTCGGCATCGAAGGGGCGGCTCGCGGCGGGCGGGTCGTCGTTACGGGTGCTGAGGGCGCGCATGACGCAGAAGCCCGCGAGTCCCAGCTGGCTGATGCCGGCCTCGGTGCCGCCAGTGAGCATCACGTCGGCTGCGCCTCGCCTGATGACCTCGGCGGCGTCGCCGATGGACTGCGTGGAGGCTGCGCACGCGGTGACGATGGTGCTGCTGGGGCCTCGAGCGCCGACGTGACGGCTGACGTTCGCGGCGGCCATGTTGGGGAGGATCATGGGGAAGAAGAACGGCGACATGCGCATGCCGCCGCGTTCGACGAGGATGCGCATGCTCTCGTCGATGGTGGGAAAGCCGCCGTTGCCGTTGCCGAGGTAGACGCCCATGCGGTCGTAATCGACGTTCGCGGCGGAGAGGCCCGCGTTCCGCATCGCCTCATCGCTCGCTGCGATGGCGAGTTGGGAGAAGCGCGCGAGCCTTCGCGCCTCGCGCTTCTCGACGTACCGCTCCGGATCGAAGCCGGAGACCTCGCCGGAGATCCGGCAGGGATAGTCAGTTGGGTCGGCGAGCGTCATGGGGCCGATGCCGGAGCGCCCCGCCGTGAGTCCGTCCCAGAACTCGGCAACGCTCTCGCCGAGCGGCGTCACGGCGCCCATACCGGTGACGACGACTCGCTTGCGCCCGTTGCTGTCGAGGCCGGTCATAGTCAGAGCCTCCCTAGGGCGGCTGCCTGAGGATCGAACTCAGGATAGTGCTCTCCGGCGATGCCGAGGCTGTGTTGGAGCGCTTCGGCTACGGCGAAGAGGGAGCCGGTGATGAGCACGAGGTCGCTTGGCCCCGCGGCGTTCAACGCTTGCTCGATGCCTTCAGCGACGCTGCCAGCGCTGCGTGTGCTCGTTCCCAGTCGCTCGAAGAGCGAAGCGAGCGTGTCCTGGTGTGCGGCGCGCGGGTGGCGCGAGGCGACTGTCCAGACCTCGTCGGCGAAGGCAGCGGCCTCCTCCGTGAGCAGGTCGATCTGCTTGTCTCCGGACGCGCCGAACACGAGGTGGACCCGTGCGCCAGGAAGGTACTCCCGGACAGTCTCACGGAGCTTCGCCATCGAGTAGGGGTTGTGTGCGCCGTCGACGACGAGATAGGGGCTGGTTGCAAGCAGCTGGAAGCGCCCCTCCCAACGCACCGATCCGAGGCCTGTCCGGATGGCGTCTTTCGCCAGGGGCACCGGCGACCGTTCCAGGGCGGCGATGGCGACCGCGGCGTTCTCGGCCTGGTGTGCGCCGAGCAAGGGGAGGCGTATGCGATAACGGTCGTGGGGGGTCGTGACCAGCACCGTCTGACCGGAGAGGTCGTGGCTTTCCTGTGCATAGGTCACGTCGCGGCCCACCTCGATAAGCGGCGCCCCCATCGCCTGCGCGCGCGCCCGGATGACGTTCATCGCTCCGGGGTACTGCGGCGCGGAGACGACGGGCTGCGCTGCCTTGATGATGCCTGCCTTCTCCCCGGCGATCTCCTCGACGGTGGAGCCGAGGATGGCGGTGTGGTCGAGGCTGACGGAGGTGATTACGGCTACGCTCGACTCTGCGACGTTGGTGGCGTCCAGCCGTCCACCGAGGCCCACCTCGAGCACGACGGCGTCTGCTGCCTCGTCACGGAAGGTGTCCAGCGCCATCGCGGTGAGCGCCTCGAAGGTCGAGGGCACACCGATGGGCCCGCTTGCCATCTCCTCGACGATGGGCCAGATCCGGCCAACGGCTGCGGCGAAGGTTCGCTCAGTAAGGGGCTCGCCGTTCAGGCGGATGCGTTCTCGGAACGAATGGAGGTGAGGGGATGTGTAGAGGCCGGTGCGCAGGCCCTGCGCGCACAGGGCACTGGCCGTCATGGCGGCGACGCTGCCCTTTCCCTTGGTCCCCGCAACGTGGATGAGCGGTGGCCCGCTGTCAGGCAGTCCCAAGCGGTCTGCCAGTTCCCGCATCCGTTCCAGGTCGTACTTGTACACGGGGACGGCAGGCCCCGTCATCCGCTCGAGGTCGGCGAGGGAGAGGAGGCGGTGAAGGGCTTCTTCGTAAGCGGCGTCGGGGGCGTGTTCGGGGTCGTGCGCAGGCATGGGGAACCTGCTGCGAGCGTAGCAGCGGGGCGTCGGGACAGTCAACGGAGGGCGGGGGACGAGGAGTGGCAGTAGAGGTCGGTACTACACAGGATGCTGTATGCAAGCGGCGGGACAGTGGAAAATCCTGCATATTTCAGGCTTTGGCATAGGCCGGGGATGTTCTTATAATGGCCGGACTTGTCCCGGAGTGTGCAGCGGTGTCGTTCACTCATCTTCACGTCCACTCGGAGTACAGCCTGCTCGACGGCCTGAGCCGGATACCGGCGATGGTGAGCCGTGCCAAAGAGCTGGGGATGACGGCGCTCGGGCTCACGGATCACGGCTCGATGTACGGGGCGGTGGACTTCTATTCCGCGTGCAAGAACGCAGGAATCAAGCCGGTCATCGGGTGCGAGCTGTACGTGGCGAACGGCAAGCGGAGCGACCGCAATGCAGGGGGCAAGGGGCAGAACCACCACCTCACGGTGCTCGCGAAGAACAACGAGGGCTACCGGAACCTGATGAAACTGTCATCCAGGGCGCACTTGGAGGGGTTCTACTACAAGCCCCGTGTGGACCACGAGTTGCTCGAAGAGCACGCCGACGGCCTCGTCGTCTTCTCCGGTTGCCCCAGTTCCGAGATATCGGTCGCGCTGATCAATGGGAACTACGAGGCGGCGAAGGAGTTGGCAAGGTGGTACAAGGCAACCTTCCCGAACTTCTACGTGGAGGTGCAGCGGCACCAGAACCTCGATTTCCTCGACACGCTGAACCACGGGCTCCTGCGCCTGAGCGAAGAACTGGACATCCCCATCGTCGCTACGAACGACATGCACTACGTAGACAAGAGCGATGCCAGCGTACACGACGTGTTGCTCTGCATCGGGACGAGCTCCAACATCAAAGACGAGAACCGCTTCCAATTCTCCGATCAGTCGTACTACCTGAAGACGCACGAGGAGATGGCGGAGCTGTTCAGCGATATTCCCGAGGCGGTAGCGAACACGCAGGCCATCGCCGACATGACGGACGTGGAACTCGACTTCTCGACGCTGCGTTTGCCGCGCTACAGGACGCCGGAGAACCAGGAGGCTGACGAGTACCTGCGCAAGTTGTGCTGGCAAGGGTTCGGCGAACGCTACCCGGACGGGGCGCCGGACGCGGCGACGCAGCGGCTGCAGTATGAGCTGGACGTCATCACGGAGACGCAGTACCCCAATTACTTCCTGGTGGTGTGGGACATAGCGGACTTCGCGCGGCGGGAGGGCATCGTTTTCGGGGTTCGCGGCAGCGCCGCATCGTCGCTCGCGCTGTACTGCCTGGGCGTAACAGAGCTCGACCCACTGGACTACGGGCTCGTCTTCGAGCGCTTCCTCAACATCGAGCGCAAAGAGATGCCGGACATCGACATGGACTTCCAGGACGACCGGCGCGAGGAGGCGATCCAGTACGTCACCGACAAGTACGGGCGCGACCACGTGGCCCAGATCATCACGTTCGGCACACTCGGCGCGAAGGCAGCGATCCGGGACTCGGGCCGCGTGCTCGGGATGACGTACGCCGACGTCGACCGCGTCGCACGGCTGGTCCCGCAGCGACTGGGGATGACGATAGACCTCGCGTTCGAGCAGTCGCCCGAGATGAAGGAGGCGTACGAGCAGGACGAGGAGTTGCGGAAGCTGATCGACACCGCGCGGAGCCTCGAGGGCGTCACGCGTAACGTGAGCACGCACGCCGCAGGGGTCGTGATCTCTGAGGACCCGCTCACCGACCACGTGCCGTTGCAGCGTCCTAC
Organism: Dehalococcoidia bacterium; assembly: GCA_965220225.1. Lineage (GTDB taxonomy): Bacteria > Chloroflexota > Dehalococcoidia > Lucifugimonadales > Australimonadaceae > Bin16. The sequence continues at coordinate 1,061,706 of OZ244813.1, forward strand.
GAAGGGCAACGAGAACAGCGTGGCGATGACGCAGTACGCCATGGAGCCGGTCGCCAAGCTCGGGCTCCTGAAGATGGACTTCCTGGGGCTCATCAACTACTCCATCCTGAGCAACGCGATAGCGATGGTGCGCGAACGGGAGGGGACCGAAGTACGGCTGCAGGGGATCCCGTTCGACGACGTCAAGACGTACGAGCTGCTGGGCAGCGGCGAGACGACGGCCCTCTTCCAACTGGAGAGCCCCGGGATGCGGCGCTACATCAAGGAGTTGCGCCCGGGCACACTGGGCGAGCTCGCGGCGATGATCGCGCTCTACCGCCCGGGCCCTATGGAGCACATCGGACGGTATATCGACTCGAAGCACGGGCGCGCACCGGCGAGTTACCCCCATCCCGACCTCGAAGAGATACTGAACGAGACCTACGGGGTGATCGTCTACCAGGACCAGGTGCTGCACATCATGCGCCGGTTCGCGGGCTATTCGCTCGGTGAAGCGGACGTGGTGCGGAAGGCGATGGGGAAGAAGATCGCCTCGCTGATGCAGCAGGAGCGCGAGAGCTTCATCGCGGGAGCGCGGGAGAAGGGATACGAGGAGCAAGCCGCCGCTGCAGTCTTCGACCTGATCGAGCCGTTCGCAGGGTATGCGTTCAACAAGGCGCACAGCGTGAGCTACGCCGTGGTCGCCTACTGGACGGCGTACTTCAAGGCGAACTACCCCGTGGAGTTCATGACCTGCGTTCTGAACGCATACGGAGGAAACGACCGGATGGGCCCTGCGGTGGCGGAGTGCGTGCGCCTGGGGATACCCGTCCTGCCGCCGGACGTAAACCGCAGCGGGGTGGACTTCAGCGTTGACTTCGCGGAGGACGGTCGCGAATCGGTGCGGTTCGGCCTCGCGGCCATCAAGAACATCGGGGCAGCCGCGGTAGAGGAACTGGTAGCGGAGCGAGACGAGAACGGGGCGTTCGAGTCGCTGGAGGACTTCTGCAGGCGTGCAGGGTCGGAAGCCGCGAACCGGCGCGTCGTGGAGAGCCTCGCGCGCGTGGGTGCGCTCGACGCATTCGGGCCGCGCGGGCAACTCGCCGCCAGTGCTGACCACATCGTGCACCTGATGCAGCGCGAAGCGCGCCTGCGCGAGAGCGGCCAGTCCACGATGTTCGACATGTTCGGCGCTTCCGCACCAACGCCCCTGGGTGAGATCGAGTTGCTGCCCGCGCCCGAACCGACGGTGCGGGAGTTGGTGTCCTGGGAACGCGAGCTGATGGGCGTGTCGTTGGGCCCGCGCGTGCTCGACCCGGTGAATGCACCCGCTGGCGCAGCCCTCTCCCGCGAGGAAGTCGAGGGGTGTGCTGACGGCGAGAAGGTGCTGCTTGCCGGCGAAGTTGCATCTGTACGCCTCACGACAGACAGGCAGAGCAGACAGATCTGTTTCGTTGGGCTGGAGATATTCGACGGCTCAGTGCTCGACGTGGCGGTGTGGAACCGCGTCTTCGAGAAGACGGCCGAGCTGTGGACGGAAGGCAATCTCGTGCAACTCAAAGGAGTCGTACGGCGTCGCGGAGACGAGACCTCCATCCACTGCGACGAGGCGGTCGAATTCGAAGTAACGGAGAGCGCGGAACATGCGCCGGCCGCTTCGGCAGCGGTCCATGCCACACCCAGGGTGGAGGAATGGAAGCCACCCGCAGAGGAGCACGCGAGAGTGCTGTCGCAGCCCAGCCCTGTCACCAATGGCGCGGGACCACCTTCGGCAAACGGCGTCGTGCCACACGTAGACGTCGTCCCGACGGCGGGCGGGTTCGATGAGGGGCAGCGCAAGGTCCTCGTGAAGATGAAGGAGACCGATCAGCCTTCCGAGGACAACCGGCTGCTCAAACTGGTGCTGCAGACACTGATGGACTATCCCGGGCCGGATGAGGTCGATCTGGTCATCGAGAGCGGCGGACAGTTCTGGCGCATCAGCATGCCGATCGTCCGCACGCAGTACAGCGATGAACTCGCTGCGCACGTCAACGGGATGCGGGACGTTGGCCTCACGGTGGAGTTGGAGGGCACGGCGGCCTGATCAGGCGGAGGGCGCTTCCAAGTTGAGCAGGCGGGCCTTCATGGCGAGTCCGGGGCCGCCGAACCCGTGCAATCCACCATCCTTCCCGATCACGCGATGGCACGGGATCACGATGGGGATGCGGTTCCGGGCCATGGCCTGGCCCGCAGCCCGCACAGCTTTGATGTTCCCGGCAGAAGCTGCGAGCCACTCGTACGTGCGCGTTTCTCCCAGAGGGATGGAGCGGCAGGCGTCCCATGCGCGGCGAAAGAAGGGAGCGACGCCATCCAAGTCTAGGGGGACGTCCCATTCCGGGGCGTCGCCGCGCAGGTATGATTCCAACCGGGCACGGTAGGTGCTGAACGCATCGGGCTCGTGCTCAGGGAGCGGGGCGCGCATGCTGCGCTCCAGATCGTCCAAAGCTCGTTCAGGGGAGGGCTCCGGGAGAGTGGCATAGCGTATGCCCTTCTTCGATCCGGCTACTGCCACCCATCCCCAAGCGGTCTCGAAAACATCGTAGTGCAATCCCATCCGGTGGAACCTCCAAGCGAGAAACTGCGGGGATTGTAAGGTATGGTAGGGTAATGCAGCAGCCATGGGGTACCCGGGATGCCGCCGTGCAGCGATTGAGCGCTGCCACAGAACATTGGTAAAGTTGCATAATGAGTCTTCAAGGCTCGCCAACACTGACAGCAGGGGAGAAGACATGGAGCTGAAGAGCACACGAGAAGGGTCGAATCTCATCGTGGACGTGGAAGGCCGCGTGGACGGAACGAACGCGATGGACTTCCAATCGGCACTCGAGGGAGCGATCCAGCAGAGCGACCAGGGCGTGGTCATGGACATGGGAGGGCTGCAGTACATCAGCAGCGCGGGTCTCCGTGTCATCCTGCTGGTCGCCAAGTCTCTCCAGAAGCAGAACGCAAAGCTGCTTGGGTGCTCCCTCTCGGAGTCCGTCCGGGAGATTTTCGCGATCAGCGGATTCGACAAGATCGTACCGGTGCATGGCTCCAGAGAAGAAGCACTGCAGGCACTTCAGGACTAACTGAGACGTTGCCGACCGGTCTGCCGAATCTGAACTACTGGGTCTCAGGGGCGCAGGGCTAGTATTCGGCTCGCCCCTGAGCAGGAGACGCGAGGAGGCGATGACAGAATCAGAAGAAGTCGAATCGTACAGGATACTGGTCGTTGACGACGAACCAGACGTCGAGCCGCTGATGCTGCAGCGGATGCGACGGCACATCCGGTCCGGGCGCTACTCGTTCGTTTTCGCTCAGAACGGGATCGAAGCCCTCGAGGTGCTGAACAACGACCCGGACGTTGACATGGTGGTCTCGGACATCAACATGCCCCGCATGGACGGGCTTACGTTGTTGTCCCAGATCGCTGAACTGAACCCCGACCTCCGTGCGGTGATCGTCTCAGCGTACGGAGACATGAAGAACATCCGCACGGCGATGAACCGCGGCGCCTTTGACTTCGTCACCAAGCCGCTCGACTTCGACGACCTGCAGGTGACCATAGAGCGCACGCTGGAGAACATGAAAGCGTGGAAGGAGGCGCTCTCCTCCCGTGACAAGCTGGTATCGCTGCAGCGGGAGTTGGACGTGGCGAGCCAGATGCAGCAGTCGATCCTCCCGACTCAGTTCCCGCGCGGGGACGATTTCGAGGTATCCGGGAGCATGGAACCGGCGCGCAACGTTGGTGGGGACTTCTTCGACGTTGTGCTCCTGGATGACGGCCAGATCGGCCTGGCCATCGCGGACGTGTCGGGCAAGGGTGTGCCGGCAGCGCTGTTCATGATGTCCAGCCGTACGCTGTTGAAGGGCTCTGCCATCGGCCTGACTGAACCGGGGAAGGTGCTCCGGGAGGTGAACAATCTCCTCGCTGAGGACAACGAGTCCGCCATGTTCGTCACAGTGCTGTACGCGGTTTACGACCCTGCGACCGGGCACCTCTCCTACGCCAATGGAGGCCACAACCTGCCCGTTATCTTCCACAGCGACGGGAGCTCCACCGTGCTCCCTTACACAGAGGGGCTCGCATTGGCCGTCCTGTCGGGGGTCGAATTCGTGGAAGGGGAACTCACCCTGGCACCGGGCGATACGCTGGTCCTGTACACGGACGGCGTGACGGAGGCTATGGACGCGGTGAACGAAGAGTTCGGGATGGAGCGCCTACAGGCGGTTTTCACAGGAGGCGCGCCACAGAGTGCAGAGGCTGCGAACGAGGCAGTGTTCGCGGCAGTTCGAGAGTTCGTAAGTGGAGCGCCACAGTCGGACGACATTACATGTCTGACGCTGAGGCGTGGGAGAGCGCAGGCATGAGCAACGGGTTGTCCCTGACACTCGAGACGCGCCCCGAGGAGCTGGAACGGCTGACCGCTGCTATCGAAACGCTAGCCGAGCAGGACAACTGGCCTGCTGCGCTGACGTTCAGGGTGAACCTCGTCCTGGAAGAGCTGGTGCTCAACGTCATCAACTACGCCTACGACGAGGAGGGGCACCATCTGGACGTTGAGCTTACGTGCAACGAAGAAGACTTGGTCATTGAGATCACGGACGAAGGGAAGCCCTTCGATCCATTACACGACGCTCCTGATCCTGACATGGACTCTCCCATGGAAGAGCGCCGCATAGGAGGACTGGGCGTCTACCTCGTGCGGACGATGACTTCCGACATGCAGTACCGGCGGGAGGACGGCAAGAACCACATGACCGTGGCGATGTCGAGGGATGAATGAGCGGCGGACCGCGTGTGGCCGTTTACATGGCAGTTCTCGTACTCGCGGTAGGACTGGCAGGTTGCACAGGGGGTGCAACTGAGACGCCTGTCCCGACTCCACATCACGACAGGCCCACAGCAACTCCTACTCCACCGGTGGACAACAGTCAGGCCGGGATCACCGACGACCGTGTCCTGTTCGGTCAGTCTGCCGCGTTCACCGGCCCCGCCGCGGAACTCGGGACGAACATGCGGCTGGGCATCGAGGCGGCCTTCAATGAAGCGAACAAGGCCGGAGGTGTTCACGGGCGCTCACTCGAGTTGGTCTCGCTGAACGATTCCTACGAACCAGAGACTGCGGTAACGAATACGCTTCGGCTGATAGAGGACGAGCGGGTATTCATGTTGATCGGGGCGGTGGGGACACCCACGTCACGTTCGGCCACGCCGGTCTCGGAAGCGGCCGGGGTGCCGTACCTTGCGCCGTTCACCGGAGCGGAGTTCCTGCGCACGACTGGACCGCAGAACGTGATCAACGTTCGCGCCTCGTACAACCAGGAAACGGAGGAGATGGTCGAACGCTTGACCGAGGACCTGGGTATCAGGCGGATAGCCGTGATGTACCAGGACGACTCTTTCGGCCGGGCGGGCTACCAGGGGACGGTGGAGGCGCTCCATCGCCGCCATATGTCCCCCGTTGGCATCGGTCTCTATACACGCAACACGACGGCAGTGAAGACCGCGTTGCTGGACATCCAGCGTTCGTTGCCCGAGGCCGTAATCATGGTTGGGGCGTACGAGCCGGTTGCGACCTTCATCAAGTGGGCGCGGCACCTGGGGATAGATACGCCGTTCATCAATATCTCCTTCGTGGGCAGTAATGCGCTGGCAAGGGAATTGGGACCGGACGGGGCGGGCGTGTTCGTTACGCAGGTGGTGCCGTTCCCGAACGATCTGTCGCAACCGATCGTGAGGTCGTACCGGAGTGCGCTCTCGTCGTACGAGTCGAGTGCTTTGCCGGGATTCGTCTCGCTGGAGGGTTACCTTGCCGGGCGCCTGGCGATAGCGGGACTCGAGGGCTGCGGGCGAGACCTCTCCCGTCAGTGCTTCCTGGACAGCCTCACCGGTGCTGACGAGATCGACCTGGACGGTTTCGTGCTTCGCTACGGGGAAGACGACAATCAAGGTTCGGACACGGTGTTCCTGACTGTGCTGGGGCCTGACGGGGCGTATTATCCGATTGACACGCTAGAGGATGCCGAGGCGCTGAAGGAATTCTGGGCACTGCAGGACTTCGAACCATGATTCAACCACTCAGGTTCTTCAGAGTGCCATCGCGGATCTCCACGCAGTTACAGCTGGTGATCGCGGGCGCGGTTGCGCTCACGCTGGCTGCCAGTCTCGTGGGCTGGTTCTCGTTCAGCCGTGTGAGCGAGGCGCAGAGCCGGGTGAACGATGCGAGCCTTCCCGAGATCACGAACGCCTTCCACGTGGCAGAGTCCGCCAACGTGCTGGTGGCTGCGGCCCCGCGCTTGACGTCTGCCGAGGTGGACGACTTCGTGGACGTGGTTGCCGAGATCAACGACGCGCGCAGAGCATTCGATGAGGAACTCGCTACGCTGGAGAGGGGAGGTACCGACGAGGAGCGCCTCGACGACATCCGGGAGCAGGCGAACAAGCTGGATGCGAACATAGATGAGATCATAGACAGGATGCCCAGCGTCTTCGCCCTGGAAGCGCAGAGCGATAACCTGCGGCAAGACCTGACGGCGGTGCAGGACGAACTGGACGGAGTCCTTATCCCGGCGCTGGACGACCAGCTCTTCTACCTGATGACGGGCTACACCAGCCTCGACGCGCCTCCAGTTTCGTCTGAGGAGTCCTTCTCCGGTGATCAAATCATCGAATACCGGCGTCTCGCAGAGCTGCAAGGAGCCCTCAGCATAGCGGCGCAGGTGCTGTCAAGCGCCTTCACCGTCTCCGAGCCGGCGCTGGTAGAGCCGTTGCGGGAGCGGTTCGAGGCGGAGTTCGCCGCATTCAGAGGCGCTGAAAGCACGTTCCTGGGGCAGGTGAGTGAAGAGCTGTTGGCGTCGCTTACGCCCTTGGCTGACCGACTCTACGACCTCGGTCTGGGCGAAGAAGAGGGAGGGTTCGCTCTGGTACAGAGCGGGTTGGAACTTGCTGAACTGCAGCGTGAGTCGCTCGCCCTGAACCGCACCATCGCGATCGAACTCGTGGAAGAAGTGGACAACCTGGTCAGCGTGGCGAACCAGCACGCGGAGGCGGCGACACTCTCGTCCGACCAGTCCATCCGCACTGGACGCCAACTCCTCATCGTGATCGGCATCCTGAGCGTGACAGGAGCGTTGCTCATCGACTGGCTCTTCGTGTGGCGGGTACTGCTTCGGCGGCTGGCATTCCTTTCTAACCGGATGCGCCGGATGGCCGGGGGCGATCTCGAGGAGGAAGTGGTCGTGAAGGGCAGGGACGAGGTGGCCGACATGGCCGCGGCGCTGGAGGTGTTCCGTCGCAATGCGCTGGAGGTGCAGCGGCTGAACCTGGTGGAACACCTGGCAGAGGAATTGCGGGAGAAGAACGACGAACTGGAGAGCGCGCTGTCGGACCTGGACAAGGCGCAGGACCAGATAGTCATGCGCGAGAAGCTGGCGGCGCTCGGTGAGCTGACCGCAGGCGTGGCGCATGAGATTCGGAACCCGTTGAACTTCGTCAAGAACTTCTCGGAAGCGTCGGCCGAACTACTCGTGGAGTTGAAGGAGGCTGTGGAGGACTCGGGCGACCGGCTGACCGACGACCAGAAGCAGTACATTGAAGAGATATCCGGCGACCTGACCGATAACCTCGAGCGCATCCGCTCACACGGCGAACGGGCGAACCGCATCGTCCAGGACATGCTGATGATGGGCAGAGGGGGCGGCGAAGCGCGTCCGATCGTGATCAACGACCTGGTGGACGAGCATGCTTCGTTGGCCTACCACAGCGCTCGCGCACTGGACCCTGACTTCCAACTGACGATCTTGCGAGAGCTCGACCCCGATGCAGGTGAGGTGGAAGCTATCCCCAGCGACCTGGGACGCGTCTTCCTGAACATGGTCAGCAACGCCTGCTACGCGGTGGACGAGAAGCGGAAACAGAGGGAAGCCGCAGGGGACAGGGACTACATGCCCGAGGTTGTCCTGAAAACGACTCGCACGGACGAATCGGTGGAGGTCCGTATCCGGGACAATGGGAGCGGCATACCCCAGGAGGCCATCGAGAAGATATTCAACCCGTTCTTCACCACCAAGCCGACCGACAAGGGGACCGGGTTGGGTCTTGCGATCTCGAACGACATCGTCCGCCAGCACGGCGGGACGATATCCGTCACATCGGAAGCGGGAGAATTCACCGAGATGCTGGTGAACCTGCCCTTCAGATACCCGGTCGTCACTGCTGAACACGAAGATGACGCCGATAGCGAGGATGACCCTTCAGAGGGATTGGCGGACGATGATGCAGAGGATGATGAAGTAGCAGACGCGGCCGAGAACGACGAGGCCAGCGACGACAGCGCTGGGGACGGTACGGGCGAGGCGGCTGGCGACGACGAGGCAGGCTAGCAAGGGCGAGGGCGGGGCATGAACTTCGACTCCTACAACCTCGACGCTGCCATCTACGACGAGATGCTGCTGCCGGACGGGTTGCCGAGAGAGCACTCCCGGGAGCTGTACGAGACGCTGCTCAACCTATCCCCCGAACGTCTTGGGAGCGTGCAGGAAGGAGTGGCGCGCTCATTCCTGCACGAGGGCATCTTCTTCACGGTCTACGGGGATGACGAGGCCCAGGAGCGAGTCATCCCCGTTGACTGCATACCGCGAGTGGTGCCCGCATCCGAATGGGCATCGCTCGACGCAGGGCTCTCCCAACGCTTGCGTGCGCTCAACCGGTTCATCGAGGACGTCTACAACGGGGCGCACGTCATCAGCGACGACGTAATCCCCGAAGACCTGGTCACCGGATGCCCGAACTACCGCCCGGAGATGCTGGGCTACTCTCCGCCAGAAGGCGTCTGGGTAGGGATCTGCGGGACAGACCTGCTTCGAACGGATGAAGGGTTCTTCGTACTCGAGGACAACCTGCGCTCGCCTTCCGGCGTGTCGTACATGATCGCGACCCGCAATGCGGTAAAGGCGGGCCTGCGGCGCCTGTACCGTGCGTCGCGTGTCCGCGAGGTGGAGCACTACGGGAGCCTGTTGCAACAGACGCTCCTCGAGTTGGCCGGAGGCAAACCGAACCCCACGATCGTCCTCCTGACGCCGGGCGTGTACAACGCGGCGTTCTATGAGCACATGTTCCTCGCACACGAGATAGGAGCAGAGCTCGTGGAGGGACGTGACCTGCTGGTGCGGAACGGGTTCGTCTACATGCGCACGACATCCGGACTCCGTCAGGTGGACGTCATCTACAGGCGGGTGGACGACCTCTTCCTTGACCCGTTCGCCTTCCGCGCGGACTCGATGCTGGGTGTGCCGGGCCTGCTCGACGCGTGCAAGCGGGGCAACGTCACGCTGGTCAACGCTCCAGGCGTCGGGGTTGCGGACGACAAGAGCGTCTACCCGTACGTACCGGACATGATCCGTTACTACCTGGGGGAAGAGCCGATATTGGGGAACGTGGAGACGTACCTGTGCCGGCGCCCTGCCGATCTGGAATATACGCTGGACAATCTGGACAAGCTCGTGGTCAAGCGTGTGGGCGAGTCCGGCGGCTACGGCATGCTGGTCGGGCCACATGCCACGCCGCAGGAGCGGAGCGAATATGCTGAACAGGTGCGGGCGAACCCGGCGGACTTCATCTCTCAGCCGGTGCTGACATTCTCCCGTGCGCCCTGCCTGGTGGACGGGCAACTGGAGCCTCGCCACGTTGACCTGCGGCCGTTCATCCTCCAGGGTCGCCAGACGCGCATCGTACCCGGGGCCTTCTGCCGCGTGGCGCTGCGCCGCGGGAGCCTCGTGGTGAACTCCAGCCAGGGCGGCGGCGGCAAGGACGTCTGGGTACTGGAAGAGTGAAGCGGATGCTCTCTCGAAGCGCGCAAGGGATCTATTGGATGGGCCGCTATCTCGAGCGGACCGAGTGCCTGTGCCGTCTCCTGCAACTTCAGACAGAAGCACTGGTAGACCGTCCTGCGCGGGACATATACGTCGGATGGCGCAGGCTCTACGGCGCGCTGCGCCGCATGCCGCCGGGGGGCATACTGGATACCGGTGAGAGTGATGACTTCACCCTCGCAGACTCGTTCACACTCGCGGGAGACCTCACTTTCGAGCGTTCGAACCCGGACTCGGTGTGGAACTGCTTCGCCCAGGGCAGGGAGAACGCGCGCCAGATGCGCCACTGCATCAGCGCGGAGATGTGGCAGCGCATCAACCTGGCGTATCTGCGCCTTCGGGACATGGATATCGAAGATATCTGGACGCTGCCAGAAGGGTTCTACGCCGGGCTGGCCGCGGAGACCGATGCGGTCGACGGCGCGGCGCAAGCGACCATGTACCGCGACGAAGGATGGAGCTTCCTCCGCCTGGGTGGGTTCATCGAGCGGGCCCAGTTCGCGACAGCACTCCTGCTCCAGCAACTTGCTATAGACACCGAAAGCGACGGCTATGCCGAGGAAGACTGGACGAGCCTGCTGGAAGCGTCGCATGCGCTGGAGGTATACAACCGTCGGTACGGCGCTGCGATCCACTCGCAGGATGCGCTCGATCTGCTTGTGTCCGACCCCCTGTTGCCCGGCTCGCTCGGACGGACGTTCAACCAGATCTCGCAGGAGATCGCCCGGCTCGGAACGGGGCCGGGCACAGACTCCGGCCGAGCGGCGCAACGGCTAACGGGGCGCATGCTCTCGCTCTTGCAGAACGAATGGCCGGATAGCAGGGAACGCGTGGCGCTACTGGGGAAATTGCTCGGCGAGGCGACCAACCTCCACTTCATGCTGAACGAGGCCTACTTCGATTACCCACTGAACGTTTACGCAGAGTAACCCGTTGCGGGACAACTCTGCTAAGAGGCCCCCGGAGAGCACCCGTCCCAGTGCCCTATACTCTCCGCTGACGGGGCTCCGTCAGGGGCGTAAGAAGGAGATGCAACGATGACCGAATCCCTCGCCCGCATCAGCTCGCGCAGGCCATGGGTGACGATCGGGATATGGCTGGCAGCGGTGCTGGTTGCCCTGGGAGTAGTCGGACAACTGCTCCCCACGGCGACCACCACGGAACTCCGCATCATCCCACGGTTCGGCGAGGTAGGGTCAGTGACGGCCGGCGACCTGCTCGAAGGCAGCCCAATCGAGCCTCCACCTGCTGAGGTCGTCATCGTTCGGTCGGAAACGTTGACCGTGGACGCCGCCGCGTTCCGGGCGAAGGTGGAGGAGGTTACCGGCGAGTTGCGAGCGTTGGGACCGGAAGTCATACGAGTCGGTACGAACTACTACGAGGTACTGGCCGCAAGCCCTCTGGATTCCCTCGCTCTGGTTTCAACAGACCGCAGAAGCGCCATAGTTGCGCTTCAGATGACCGGCACGCTCGGTGAAGCTCTGGAGAACATCGAGGAGGCCATCCACGTCGTCAAGGAAGCGGACGGGCAGGACGGGTTCCGCGTGCTGATGGTCGGCGACGTGAGCAGCCGTTTCGAGCAGGCAGAGCTGTCGGCGATGGACCTGGAGCAGGGCGAGCGATTCGGCCTCCCGGTGGCACTTCTCATCCTTCTCGTGCTCTTCGGCGCGGTTGTAGCCGCATTGATACCCGTCGGCCTCGCCATCGTTTCGATCCTCATCACGCTGGCGATAGTGGCCGTTATCGGTAACATCTTCGGGGAGCTGGTCTTCTTCGTGCTGCTGTGGATCACGATGATCGGCCTTGCGGTGGGGATCGATTACAGCCTCATCGTGGTGTCCCGCTTCAGGGAAGAGTTGGCTCGTGGCCTGAGCGCGCGGGACGCTGTCATCAAGGCCGGGGCAACGGCAAGCCGCACGGTGTTCTTCAGCGGCATGACGGTGGTCATCGCACTGCTCGGCGTATTCATCGTTCCGCACACGCTGTTCTTCGCAACCGGCCTCGGCGCGATTCTGGTGGTCATCGTTTCGGTTACGGCGACGCTTACCTTCCTGCCCGCCGTCCTGATGGTGCTGGGACCGCGTGTCGACCGACTGCGGCTCCCGTTCCGCAGGAGGGCCACAACTGCGCCCTCAGAGGGACAGGGGGCGGGTTTCTGGGAGTTCATAACGCGGAAGACGATGCGCTACCCCGTTATCAGCATTCTCGTCGTCGGAGGGCTCATGGTATGGGCGTCGGTGAGCTACTTCGGCATCAACACCGGCTTCAACAGCGTCGAGACGTTTCCTCCTGACTCGCAGATACGCCAGGCGTTCACAGCCCTGGAAGCGGACTTTCCGCTGGGGTACGGCTCCGCTAACCCGGCCCGAGTCGTCGTTGAGGGAGACATGAACGATCCGGCGGTTGCGGCTGCGGTGCAGGAGTTCAAGCGGTCCGTAGTCAGCGACCCCGTGGTTGCGGAGGCTCTCTTGAAGATCCAGCAAGCCGTGGAGAGCGACCCAGCTCTCGTCGCAGCCCTGCTGCAGAACAACCCGGAGATACTCAGGGACCCGTCAGCTGCCGCACTCCCAACGAACACACACGGCAGCCTGACCGCCATCGCGATACCGGTGCCCGGCGCTCCCAGCAGTACGGGTGCGTTCGACCTGATAAAGCGGCTGCGGAACGACTACATCCCCGCAGCGTTCGCTGGCGTTCCGGCAGAGGCGTACGTGGGCGGCATATCAGCCGAGTACCTGGACTTCGACACGCAGCTCAGGGCCTACCTGCCAGTCATCTTCGCGTTCATCCTGGGCGTGAGCTTCATCCTGTTGCTCGTGGTCTTCCGTTCCATCATCATCCCCATCAAGGCGATCATCATGAACCTGCTCTCCGTGGGCGCCGCCTACGGGTTGATGGTGCTGGTGTTCCAGAAGGGCGTGGGAGCGGACCTGCTGGGATTCCAGCGGGTTGAGACGATAGAAGCGTGGCTGCCGCTGATCCTGTTCGCCATCCTGTTCGGGCTGTCCATGGACTACCACGTCTTCATGTTGAGCCGCATACGCGAACGCTACGACCAGACGCATAACAACGCCGAGTCCGTTGCTTACGGTCTGCGGTCAACGGCGAGCCTCATCACGGGCGCGGCGCTCATCATGGTCGCGGTGTTCAGCGGCTTCGCGTCGGGGGACATGGTCGTCAATCAGCAGGCGGGCTTCGGGCTCGCGGTGGCGGTACTGCTCGACGCGACGCTGGTGAGGAGCATCCTGGTGCCCGCGAGCATGCAGTTGCTCGGGGCGAGGAACTGGTACCTGCCGGGGTTCCTCAACTGGCTGCCCCAGATACAGGTGGAGGCCGAGGAAGACTAGCCGAGGAACCGGCGGATCAGTGCGGCTTCCTCGATGAAGTGCCGCGTCCGAGAGGTGCGGTTCCGCACGAGCCCGGCCCAGACCGCCGTGGTCAGCCCTTCGTGGACGCGGTCGATCTCCTGGGTGAAGCGTACGAACAGTCGCCGGTAGTCGTCACCGAGGAGTTGCGTGATGCGCGTCTCGTTCGAGAAGCGCAGGGCGGCACTGAGGTCTTCCTGGAGGCTGGGGTAGACCTCGCGCAGGTAGGCGAAGTCGTCCTCATTGAGCGCGGCGAGCCCGAGCAGGTCCGGCGGCACCCCGATGGAGTAGAGCGTCGCCGCGAACGCGATAGCGCGTGGAAGGGCCACGTCTTCCGCGCCCGGGAGCGTGCGCCCGTAGCCGAAGAGGCCGACGTGCAGTTTGCGCTCCCGCCTGCGCGGTATGTGAGCGGATACGGAGGCGATGGTGGGGGCGAGCTTGCGCACCTGCTCCTGGTAGGCCGCTCCTGCCCTGTCGATGATGTCGTTGACGCGTGCTTCGTCAACCGGGGGAGCGGGTCTGCGCTCGTACGCATGGAGCTGCGCGATGGCATCGACTACCTGCTCGCGCGGGTAGTCGAACTTGAACGCAGACTGCACCGTGAGCGTCTGTACGCTGGGGTATTCGCGGAAGATGCGGTCCACGTTCACGGGAGAGAGGTGCCCCCGGAAGGGCGCCGAGCCTGCGCCGATGATGGGGTAGAGAGGGATGCCCAGTTCGCCCTCAAGGCGGTCCAGCCGGGCAAGGGCGGTCTTGAGCATCAGTTCAGCGCCGACGATGCCGTTGTTCAGCGCAGGGTCGCTCCGGGCGAGGAAGACGCGCTGGTACTCGACCTCCCACCCCTGCAGATATTCGCGGACGATATCGTCCACCGTCATCATCTGCTCCCGCTCTTCGAAGAGCGGGATGACGCGGATGTGCTTGGGGTAGAAGTCGCCTATCCAGTCGCTGACGGTGCTTCCGTCCGGCAGGTGCCTGCTCTCCTGTCCTGCGATGAACTGCGCGTAGTAGTCCCGCACCTTGACTATCTGAGCGGCGTTGGTGGTGAAGGGAAGGATGACTTCCTGGATGGGGGCTTCGAGGTCGCCCTCGTAGAACTCGTTCGCGACATCGTAGGCGATGGGGATGCCCTGGAGCGCCTCGACGAGGAGCTTGCGCATCTCCAGTTCGATGGAGGGGTTCGGAACGCGGAGGGTGATGAGGGCGTCGCGCCCCAGTTTCATCTCTTCAGAGAAGTAACCGGGATAGTGACTGAGCAGTTTCTGGATGACGTGCGTGTCAGTGTCCTTGCCCTCGGAGTCCCACATCTGCTCGTCGCAACCGAGCGCCAGTACATCGGCGGCCTCGATGATCTCGCCATCGCCCTTGATGACGCCGTCGATGGCGTAGGCGGGGGCCTCCGCGTTGTCCGGGTGCTGGGTGCTCATCACTCGCGGTATCAGGGGCACGGCATGAACCTCCTTCGCGTCAAGGGCATGATACCCGCACAGGCGCTCCAGCGGGCAGCACGGGGTTATGTTTCTGTTACAGGGTGCGCTGGATGAAGCCGGCCTTCCGGCGCCATCGCGTGTTCACCTTCACCCATAATTCGAGGAAGGCGGGGCGCCCGGTGAGGGCTTCGATCTCCGGGCGCGCAAGGACGCCGACCTCCTTGAGCGCCGCGCCTCCCTTCCCGATGAGCAGCCGTTTCTGGGAGGGAGTGTCCACGTAGACCACGGCGCGGAGGTAGTCCGGTGCTTCCCCGTTCCGTTCGTCGAAAGTGACGATCTCAACCGCTGTGTCGTATGGGACCTCGTGGGCGTACAGTTCGAATATCTTCTCGCGGACGAGTTCGCCAGCCAGGGACCGCGTTGTGCGGTCGGTTAACACCTCCGGCGGGAAGAGGGCTTCCTGTTCCGGCAAGTGTGCGCCTATCGCTTCTGTGAGTGGGGTCAGGCCGTCGTGCTCGAGGGCGCTCACGGGCACGATCTCGGCGAAGGGGTGCGTCTCGGCGTAGCGCGCTATGACGGGCAGGAGCTTTCGCTTGGCGACGGTGTCGGTCTTGGTCAACACGAGGAGCGCCGGCACGTTCGCGGCGGCGATCTGCGCGATGAGCGCCTGTTCGACGTCGCCGGGATAGCGGGGTTCGGCGGCGAGGACGACGGCATGTGCGTCACCGAGCGCGACGGAGAGTTGCCGCGCCATCGCGACGTCGAGCTGGTCGCGGCCCTTCCGGAGGAAGCCTGGCGTGTCGATGAGGGCGGCCTGAAAGTCGTTGCCGTTCAGCACGCCGAGGACCCTGTGACGCGTCGTGTGGGGCTTCGCGCTCACGATGGAGAGCTTCTGCCCCAACAGCGCGTTGAGCAGCGTGGACTTGCCGACGTTCGCCCTGCCGACGATGGCCACGAGCCCGCTGCGAAAGTTGGCCGTAGAAGCGCTCACTCTTCCAAGGATACTCGCTCTCCGAAGTCGGTGACGGGGACATGCCCGGTGTGTATATTCGTTCTACCGCGTCATTCGCGGGGAACGATGCGCACCCTCCACGTCCACTTCACACACTCCCTTCTCATCGCAGCCCTGCTGCTTCTCACGCTCGGCGCGTGCGGCGAACAGCAGCCGGGACTCGTGGAATTCCAGCCACGCGCAACTCCCGAAGGGCCCAGCACTCCCACCCCGACGCCCGCACCGACTCCTACCCCCACGCCCATGCCTGAGCCGACCGCCACTCCGGTACCGGAAGCAACCGCTACGCCCACACCCGTGCCGGAGCCGACACACACTCCAACCCCGGAAGAACCAGGGATACTCACGCCACAGCCGGAAGTACCGTTGGTTACCCAGTTTCCATCATTCATCAGCAGCGGTGGGCGGCACACCTGTCTAGTGTCCCCTACTGGCCCACCCGTCTGCTGGGGGAGCGACGACCATGGGCAGTCGATGCCTGTGCCCACACTCCAAGTACTGTCCGTCAGCAGTGGAGAGAGCCATACGTGCGGGTTGCTATTTGATGGAACACCGCTCTGCTGGGGCAGCGATACGGCAGGCCAGGCATCGCCACCAGAAGGTGTGCGGTTCGCGGTCATCAGCAGCGGGCATAACCACACGTGTGCACTCACTCCGGACGGGACGCCTCATTGCTGGGGTAGCCAGGATGCAGGGAGGTCAACGCCTCCTGAGGGCCAGAAGTTCACCGCCATCAGTAGCGGCGGTCGTCATACATGCGCGCTGAGCGCGAATGGGAGACCGGTTTGCTGGGGCGACGAAGCGCACGGGAAGTTGTCGCCTCCCGATGGGACATTCAAGGCCATCGCCAGCGGCGGCGAACACACGTGCGCTCTGACGATGCAGGGTAACCCGGTGTGCTGGGGCAGCGACAGTTCGGGCCAGCGGACACAAACGCCGGTGGACGCGGTCTTCCTTGGAATCAGCAGCGGAGGGTCGCATTCGTGCGGACGGCTTGGGGATGCCACGGTGAGGTGCTGGGGTGATTGGGGCGGTGCAGCAGTTCCCATGAATGAGTTCATCGAGGTCAGTTGCGGAGGCACGTACAACTGCGGTGTTGTCGGCGAAGTTCGGACCTGTACAGGCGAGGCACACACGTGCGGTGTGCGGTTCGATGGCACGATCGCGTGCTGGGGCAGTAACGATTCCATGCAGTCCACGCCGCCAGCGAACCTGGCTGGATCGGGACAAACGGGCGATGGGACACCCGCCGGTGAGGGGACGGGCTCCGGGGACCTCGACGATATACCCCCGCCGCCCGCCATACCGGGCGTTCCGTCTCCTGAGAACTAGTTCGCCCTCCTACCCGCCGCGGAGGCGGGGGATGAACTCCACCATCTGCGATTCGGCGCCGGACTTCGCCAGCGTCTCGAGGAAGATGTCGTGGATGATGGGATCCTCGTCCTCGTACTCGATCTGCGCCCCGCCCTGCTTCACGTCCACGTCGGTATCGCCCTCCATCGCAACGCCGAGCGAGAAGTAGTACTTCTGGCTGCCCCAGCGGAATGCGAGATAGCGCGCCGGAGTTGCGCCGCCGTTGAAGTGCTGGTGGAACCAGCCGTTCGGCGGCACGACGAGCGAACCGGGTTTCCAGTCGACGCGCTCCATGCCGTCGTGCGGACTGCCGTGAGACGGCCAGAGCAGGGAGTAGCCCTCGCCCTTGATGATGATGACGTGCGCGCCGGGGCCGTGCCGGTGCGCCTTCTTGTAGGTGCCGACGGGAAACTGCGAGACATGGGCGGTCTGGGTCTGGTCCGCAAGCTCGAACTTGATGTGCGCGCCGCCTGCGCCACGCTCCTTCCAGGAGAAGGTGGTGAAGGTCTCGATGTCCGGCACGAAGTTGGTCTCCCAGGCGTTCGTGCGGCCGGTAGTCGCCGTCCACATCTTGCCCTCGCCGTGGAACTGTTTCGGGTTGCCGATGCGGTCCTCGAAGACGTAGGGGTTGTTGAAGACGAACCCCTCGTTGTGGAAGAGGTTCATGGTGATCGGCGCTGTGGTGACCGCGACGAAGCGGGCAGGCTCTGAGCCACTGCCGTTCATGTGCTGGTGCCAGACGTTGATAGGGATGGAGAAGACGCTACCGCTCTTCCACTCGAAGCTGACACGACTGTTGGGGTCGTCGCCGACGAGGGTGGCGCCCCGTCCCTCGAGCACGTAGATGTTCTTCTCGAAGATGTGCCTCTCGGGCGCCATCTTCCTGCCGGGTTCGATCTCGGCGACGTAGGCGTCGTTGGTGTCGCCCGCGCCGTCGAGGTTGATGTAGGTGCCGAGGCAGTCGAGGCGCGCCCACGGCTTGACCTCGACGGTCCGGAGGTCGTCCACCGCGAAGCCGGTAATGACGGGTATGCCCTCCTTCTTCTGGAAGGCGCGGTAGGCGTCGTACTTGACGATGCGTTCATGGTCCGGACGTGTCTCCGGCGTGGACGTGGTCATCGGGCTCCTCCTGTAACGGACGGGTAAGCCGGTTCGTGCGAAAGGATGGAAGAAGCAACTGGAGCGGGCGATGGGATTCGAACCCACGGCCCTCTGCTTGGGAAGCAGATGCTCTACCCCTGAGCTACGCCCGCGCCGTGGCAGATTGTAGCGCGCTTCAGGCGACTTGGCACGCGCTACGGCCCGAGGCGAGACCAGGCGACGGCCATCGCAACGCCGATGGCTGCGAGGCGGAGCAGCCCTCCGATCGAGAGGTCGCTCAACGCGTTCAGCAGGAAGGGCAGCGTCGCGAGGGCCACGCTGCTCACCGCCATCCACTGGTAGGTCCGGCCTCTGCGGCGGTTGACCGCTGCGCTGACGGCCTCACCCAGGACATATCCGAGCCCGAGCATGATGAAGAAGGTGAAGAACCCCCCGAAGGGAACGAGTTGGAACACGACAAGCAGCGCGATGAACCCCGCTGCTCCCGCGCCGATCGCGGCAAGTATGCCCCGCGTCACGTAACTGATCGAGACGGCGTGGGTTGGCAGCCCTACCGGCGCACCGCACTCTTTGCAACGTACGCCAACGGGATGCTGACGCATGCACGCGGTGCAGATGGGCCGCTCACAGTTGCCGCAGCGCAGCCCGGTCTCGCGATCGGGGTGCCAGTAGCATGTGGCTGGCTGCGTCATTCCGCCTCCGTGCGGGGCGCGTTGCGCTGCACCCAGGCGTCGTGGTCAGCGATGTCGCGGTCGTACATGAGCCGGTTGAAGAGGAGTTGCGGGAGGGGGACATCGGAGCCTCGCAACGAGTTCGAAGCAAGACGCTTCACGACAGTAACGAGCAGCAGGCCGACCATGAGCAGAACTACGGCCGTGGGTCGCTGGAAGTAGAGCGCCACGAACGGGAGGGATACAAACCCCAGCAGGACCCAGACGCCCGAGGCCTTGGTGAACTGCCATCCGGCGCTCGTGACGACGATGAAGAACGCGAGTTCCAGGCGTCCCAGGGCTAGGAGCGTCCCAACCGATGGCGCCACTCCCCTGCCGCCCTTGAATCCAAGTGTTATGGGCCAGTTGTGCCCGATAACGGCGAGCAGCCCCGCGGCAGCTTGCACCTCGATCTCGAGGTCGAGCGCACGTGCGAGGTAGACGGGCGTGAGCCCCTTCACGAAGAGATCGAAGATGCCGACGGGGAGGATCCAGAAGCGGCCTACGTTGTAGTAGACGTTCGACGCGCCGATGGTGCCGCTGCCGACCTTGCGGAGGTCGATGCCCTTGACGAGGCGGGCGACGATCCAGGCGGCAGGCACGGAGCCCAGCATGTACGCGTAGAGGAGGGACAGTGCTATCTGTAAAGAATCGTCCATCGCACAGGGCCTTATCCTGCTCCGGCAAGGCGCTCGAGGGCGTCGAACACCTCCAGAGGCGGGCCGTCTACGCCAGGAAGCGCCTCGTTCTCGCTGCCCATCGCATGATAATCGCTCCCACCGCAGGGCAGGAGGTCGTACCGCTCTGCGAGGGTGAGGAGGATGCGCTGCTCGGAGGCGTTGTAGTTGGCGTAGTGCGCTTCGATCCCGACGATGCCCATGTCGGGGAGCCGGGGAACGAGCGCCTCGTACTCCTCGACGTAGAGCGGGTGTGCGAGCACAGCCGCGCCGCCTGCGTTCCTTATCGTGCGTGCGGCGTCTTCCAGCGTTACGCCCATGCGGCCGACGAACGCCGCGCCGCCGTTGTCCAGCAAACCGTTGAAGGCGTCCCTGTACGTTGCGATATAGCCCCGCTCCACCATCGCGTGGGCGATATGGGGCCGCCCGATACTCGCGCCCTCCGCAAGCGCCCGGACACGCTCCCAATCGAGCGGATAGCCCAGGCGGGCAAGGTTGTCCAGCATCCGCAGTCCGCGCTCCTCCCGCTCTTCGCGGAGCGCGGTGAGCTGCCGTTGCAGGGCGGCGTCGGCGCGGTCCACGAAGTACCCGAGCAAGTGGATGTCCGAGTTGTCCCGCGTTGGGTGCGAAGCGCTGATCTCGATGCCAGGGACGATACGCAGCGCGGGATGAGCCGCGGCGGCGGCGACCGCCTCGTCCAGTCCCTCCGTGGAGTCGTGATCGGTGAGTGCGGCGACGTCGACCTCTCTGCGTGCGAGAAGCCCCACGAGTTCGGTAGGCGTCAGGTGCCCGTCCGAGCGCGTGGAGTGCATGTGGAGGTCTATCTTCATGCGGGTTCCGCCACCGGGTTGCCCGCGCTCCAACGGGAACGCGGGCAACATCTCACGACACCTTAGTGGGCAACC
Source organism: Dehalococcoidia bacterium (assembly GCA_965220225.1). GTDB lineage: Bacteria > Chloroflexota > Dehalococcoidia > Lucifugimonadales > Australimonadaceae > Bin16. The sequence goes on from OZ244813.1 coordinate 1,082,132, forward strand.
TCGGTGGCCCGTGTTTCGCGCACGACAGTGACGACGATCTCGCCGGGGTATACGAGGTTCTCCTCAATCTTGCGTACGACCTTGCGCGCGAGGTTGGAGGCTGCGACGTCGTCTATCTCGTCCGGTTCGACGAGGATGCGGACCTCGCGCCCCGCCTGTATGGCGTAGGACTTCTGCACGCCGTCGAAGCTGTTGGCGACGTCTTCCAGGGCCTCCAGCCTCTTCAGGTAGAGCTCGACGGTATCGCGGCGGGAGCCGGGACGCGCCGCGCTGATGGCGTCCGCAGCGGCGACGACGAAGGCTTCGACGGAACCCCTGTCATCGTCGTGGTGCTCGTTGATAGCGGCGGTTACGGCAGGCGTGAGAGAGTAACGCCGGGCAACCTCCTCGCCGAGCTCGATGTGCGTGCCCTCGAACTCGTGGGTGAGGGCCTTGCCGATGTCGTGGAGTAGCCCACCGGCCTTGGACGTCTGGACGTCCGCTTCTATCTCACCGGCGATCAGCCCCGCGATGCGCGAGACCTCGACGGAGTGCTGCAGCACGTTTTCACCGTAGCTGTAGCGGTACTGGAGCCTGCCGAGGAGCCGGATGAGCTCAGGGTTCAGGCCTCGGACGCCGGCGTCCAGGACGGCCTGCTCGCCCGAGCGGGCGATGGAGTCCTCCACTTCCTTCTGCGCCTTGTTCACCGCCTCTTCGATGCGCGCGGGGTGGATGCGCCCGTCGGCGATGAGGTTGGTGAGCGCGACCTTCGCCACCTCGCGGCGGATGGGGTCGAAGCATGAGACAGTCACGGCCTCCGGCGTGTCGTCGATGATGAGGTCGACGCCGGTGGCGGCTTCGATCGCCCGGATGTTGCGGCCCTCGCGGCCGATCAGGCGGCCCTTCATCTCGTCGTTGGGGAGCGCCACCTGCGAGGTGGTGGACTCGTTCACGACGTCTGACGCGAGCCGCTGGATGGAGAGAGCGATGGTCTTCTTCGCCTTCTCGTCCACTTCGTTGAGCATCTTCTGCTCGAGGGAGTAGTAGCGCTTGGCAAGCTCGTGCTCGGCCTCGTCCTCAGCGGCCTGCATGATCTGGGCCTTCGCTTCCTGCACACTGAGGTTCGCGACCTGTTCGAGCTTGGTGGCCTGCTCAGCCTTGATGGCTTCGGCTTCCTCGTACTGCTGCTCGACGTCCTGCTCCCGGTCGGCCACGCGCTGCTCGCGCAGTTCGAGGCCTTCCTGGCGGCTGTCGAGGCTCTCGCTGCGGCTGGAGAGACGGTTCTCCGCCCGCTGTACCTCACGCCGCCTGTCGCGCAGTTCAGCCTCGGCTTCCTGCTTCGCCTTGAGCGCTTCTTCCTGGGCTTCCAGGAGGGCGCGTTTCTTCTCCTCCTCAGCGCTTGCGAGTATGCGGGCAGCCTCGTCCTGGGCTGCTCCCATACGCCTGTTCCGTCCCATGCTGCGGACCAACACCACCACGACGATGCCTGCGATGGCCCCCGCTACTGCTCCTGCGATACCGATGATCAACGCTTCCATGAGCGTCTCCTTTCGGGCTCGACCTGCGCGCGCGTCCCCGCCGTGGGGGACCGGACAGGCCGGCCATGGCTATAGGCAGACGACGGTTTCCCGGTTCCGGGAGCGGCAGCGAAGCGAGTACGCCAAGACCGCCCAGCAGCGCGAAGGCCGCTGGCGCGAGGGGGCGGGTGTGGTGCCCGCCGGTTTGCGCGTTGGTGAAGCGCACGTTATCTGCCACCGCCGTCCTTTATTCCCGGCGCGTGGCAGCCAGTAAGACGATGCCGGTTACCCGGTTGCCGGGGCCGCCGGTTCGAGCTCGGCCTCGGGAACGGGAGCCTCGCTGTGTCCGTTCGCGGCGTCGATGCCGCGAACCTTCGCCTCGATCTGAGCGGCGATATCCGGGTTGGCGCGGAGGAACGTCTTGGCGTTCTCGCGGCCCTGTCCCAGGCGTGTCTCGTCGTACGAGTAGTTCGCGCCGGACTTGCGGACGATCCCCATCTCCACACCGAGGTCGAGCAGGTCTCCTTCCTTGCTGATGCCTATCTTGAACATGATGTCGAACTCGGCCTGCCTGAAGGGCGGGGCGACCTTGTTCTTGACGACTTTCGCCCTGACTCGTGAACCGACAGGGTCCGTCCCCTGCTTGATCGTTTCGATACGCCGCAGGTCTATGCGGACGGAGCTGTAGAACTTGAGCGCCCTGCCTCCCGGAGTGACTTCCGGGCTCCCGAAGAAGACTCCCACCTTCTCCCGCAGTTGGTTCACGAACACGACCGCAGTGTGGGAGGTGTTGGTGGCGGCAGTGAGCTTGCGGAGCGCCTGCGACATCAGCCGGGCCTGCAGCCCTACGTGGGTGTCGCCCATGTCGCCTTCGAGTTCTGCCCGGGGCACGAGAGCGGCGACACTGTCCACGACGACAACGTCCACGGCGCCGCTGCGCACGAGGTACTCGACGATCTCCAGGGCCTGCTCACCGGAGTCAGGCTGGGAGATGAGGAGCGAGTCCACCTGGACGCCGCACTGCGCGGCGTAGGTAGGATCCAGTGCGTGCTCAGCGTCTATGTAAGCGGCGGTGCCGCCCTGACGCTGCGCTTCCGCGACGATGTGGCTGCAGAGCGTGGACTTTCCTGCAGACTCTGTTCCGAAAACCTCGGTGATGCGCCCCTTGGGGATTCCTCCTATACCCAGGGCCAGGTCCAGCGAGATGGAGCCCGTGGGGATGGCTTCCACATGCAGGCTCTGGGAGGCTTCGCCCAGCCGCATGATCGCCCCGTGCCCGAACTGCCGTTCTATCTGCCCGAGAGCCAGTGCCAGCGCTTGTTCCTTGTCAGACATGTCCTTTTGGCCTCGTCTCCTGGCTGCCACTTGCCAGTATTTTCATCGTATCACACCCGCATCCGCGGGCTGTGTGGCGCTTGCTGACGAGTTTGCCATGCATATGGCGCAACCGCGCAATGGGCCCGTGTCACAAAAACAGAATCGCGCAAACAGGGCCTGCGCGAATAACCGCGGAGCAGAAGGTCAGGAGGGGCGGTAGCGGTTGACGATGGGGAGGCGGCGGTCGCGCCCGAAGTTGCGGCGCGTGATCTTGACGCCGGGGGGCGCCTGGCGGCGCTTGTACTCGCTGCGGTCGACGAGACGCACGGTGAGTTCAACGGCGTCGCGCGGCATCCCCGCCGCGAGCATCTCGTCGAAGCTGCGGTCATCCTCGACGTAGGCCTGCAGGATGGGGTCGAGCACGTCGTAAGGGGGCAGGGAGTCCTCGTCCTTCTGGTCAGGGCGGAGCTCGGCTGTCGGCGGCCGGACGATGATGGATTCGGGGATGACTTCCCGTCCCGCCATCACGTTGCGGTGGCGGGCGAGCTGCTGCACGAGCGTCTTGGGGACGTCCTTGATGACGGCGAACCCGCCTGCCATGTCGCCGTAGAGGGTGGCGTAGCCGGTGGCCATCTCGCTCTTGTTGCCCGTGGTGAGGACGATCCAGCCGAACTTGTTGGACGCGGCCATGAGCAGGTTGCCCCGGATGCGGGCCTGCAGGTTCTCTTCTGTGGTGTCCGGCTCCTTGCCGGAGAACTCGTCCGCAAGCGTTTCGAGGAACGTGTCGAAGATCGGGCGTATGGGCAGCGATACGAGCCGGACGCCGAGGTTGTCGGTGAGCGCCTTCGAGTCGTCCCAGGACTGGCCGGACGTGTACTGCGACGGCATGAAGAACGTGGTGACGCGCTCCGGCCCCAGCGCGTCGGCGGCGACGGCGGTGGTGAGCGCGGAGTCTATGCCACCGGAGAGGCCGATGACTGCGCCACGGAAGCCGCTCTTGAGCACGTAGTCCCGCGTGCCGGTGACGAGCGCCTGGTAGACCTCCGTGAGCGGGTGCAACTCCTGTGTGATGGCGGGGGGAAGCGGCTCGCGCGGGGTTGTATCGCTTGCGCCGGACAGGAAGTAGCGGCGGGGTTCGCCGATAGTGTCGAGTCCGGGTCGGGCGAGCGGGCCTTCCGGGTCGGGAGAGCCGACCTTGTCGGCGTCCACGTCCACGAGCAGCAGCGCCTCCTCGAACTGCGGAGCGCGCGCGATGAGTTCGCCGCGCGGGTCGTAAACGAGGCTCTGGCCGTCGAAGACGAGTTCGTCCTGCCCTCCGATGAGGTTGACGTAGGCGATGAAGCAGCGGTGCTCGCTCGCGCGGCGCGAGAGCATCGCGCTGCGCTGGGCATAGCGACCCTGGTGGTAGGGAGAACCGTTGATGGTGACGATGACCTCCGCGCCTGCGAGCCGCTGCACGGTGGCGGGGCCGGTGTCGTACCAGATGTCCTCGCAGATGTTGACGCCCGTCTGTACGCCGTTGATCTCAAAGACGGGACACTCGTTGCCGCGGGCGAAGTAGCGTTCCTCGTCGAACACGCCGTGGTTGGGGAGGAGGACCTTGCGGTAGATGAAGGCGACGCTTCCGCCGTGGAGGACGGCTGCGCCGTTGTAGATGCGCCCTTCCATCTGGTCCGGGTAGAGGGCTGCGCCTAGGTGGAAGGGTTCGCCGTCCACGAAATCAGGAACGCCAACGACGATGGTGATGCCGTCGGCGGCCTCGGCGATGCGCTCCAACTGGGCGCGGGCGTCGAGCAGGAACTGGCGTTTGAACAGGAGGTCTTCCGGGGGATACCCGGTGAGGGCCAGTTCAGGGAATGCGACGAGGTCGGCCTGTTGTTGCCGGGCCTCATGGACGAGCGCAAGTATGCGTTCGGCGTTGCCTTGGAGGTCGCCGACGGTTGCGTTCATCTGGCCGAGGGCTATGCGGATGGGCCTCACAGGTCGCCCCAGTACCCCTCACCTCCCGCACTGAATCTCTATCGGCCAGCGTGCGGGGGCTGCGCGGAGCGGTGGGAATCACATACCGGAGCGACGGCGGCGCCTGGCGGAGCGGCGGGCCGCGATGCGGGCCTTCTCTCCCTTGGAGCGGAAGAAGCGCCGGTCCTTGTGGGCCTTGAGGATGCCGTTGCGGGTGACTGCCGCGCGGAACCGCGACACGATCGCCTCGGGCGGCTCCCCATCTCTCATCTCAACGTATGCCATGAATGCTCCGTGCGCATGCGCCGCGCCGGAGCGATGCTAGCACAGCGTCACGCTCACCGGCAAGGCGGCGCGATTGACAATGCCGCGGTGCGGCGGTATGTTGGCGTTAGCAGTCGCCACACGCGACTGCTAACTGCGAGAGGGGCCTACCGCTATATGCCTACCTACGCATACCAGTGCGAGTCCTGCGGTAACGAGTTCGACCTGCGGCAGAGTTTCAGTGCAAGCACGGAGCAGCCGTGCCCGTCCTGCGCGGGACTCAGCCGCCGCAGGCTCTCTGTCCCCACAGTGATCTACAAGGGCTCCGGTTTCTATACGACGGACTATGCCCGGAAGGGCATGAGCGACTCGTCGTCCTCCTCTTCCTCATCGTCGTCATCGTCGGCTGCTGCTTCCTCGGAGAAGAGCAGCACCAAGACGGCGGACTCGAAGAGCAAAGCATCCGCGAAGTCTTCCACCTCCTCTGAGTGACAGGTGCGCGCGGTCGTCCAGCGCGTGAGCAGCGCCTCCGTGTCGATCGACGGCGACGTTGTTTCGCGCATCGGTGCGGGATTGGTGGTGCTGGCGGCGGTGGGCCGGGACGACTCGGACGCTGATGCGGACTACATCGTCGAGAAGACCGTTCGCCTGCGCGTGTTCCCGGATGCAGAAGGGCGCTTCGACCACTCGGTGGCGGACGTGGGCGGGAGCCTGCTCGTTGTGAGCCAGTTCACGCTGTATGGCGACGTGCGGCGGGGTCGGCGTCCGTCGTTCACTGAGGCGGCGCCGCCGGCCGAGGCGGAGGAGCGCTTCGCGGCACTGGTAGAGCGCTTCCGCGCCACCGGCGTTCCCGTCGAGACGGGACAGTTCCAGGCGATGATGGACGTCGCGCTCGTGAACGACGGCCCGGTGACGCTCGTCCTGGACTCGGTTGAACGTCACCGTCCCCGGCGGTGATGCGTCGCATACGCCCGCGAAACGCGCGACACTCCCGCTTGACCGCATCCGCTGGGGCTTGCTAGCGTCCCTGCATACGGTTGGGGAAGGAGGATGTGATGAGTGCCGCTATGAACAGGTCAGGGGGATTGGCTCTCATTATCGGCCCGCTGCTCGCGTTGGGGTTCTTCCTGATCGAACCGGGCGGTCTGCTGATAGACAGCGCTGACTCGACCGACGCGGTTGCCAGCATCACGGCGAAGTCGGCGAACACGGCGCTCGCTCACCTGACCGCGCTGGTCGTGCCGTTCGGTCTCGCGCTCCTGCTGTTCGGGTACATCGTTCTCCAAGCGGGGGCCATCCGGGAAGGCGGCGGTATCGGAGCTGCGCTGCTCGCTGTCGTGTTCCTCGGGACAGGCATGATCGTCTGGGGGATAACCCAGGGATTGAACCACCCGATCTCCGAGATCAATGTTTCGTCGGCGGAATCGATGGCGACAGGGCTGGCGCTCTACGAAGTGCAGTCCGCGGCCCGTGTGCTGGGCGGACTGTTGGTCGCCGCCGGGTTCCTCGTCCTGGGCCTGAGTCCATGGATGAGGACCCGCTCCAACGTACTTGCGGCGAACGGGATCGTGGTTGTCTCCGTTGTCTCGCTCGCCGGCCTCGTCGTGGGGCTCTTCTCGGTCGATCTGCGCCTGGAGGGGATCACCGTATCGAGGGCGTGCTACTTCCTGTGGGTTGCCTGGAGCGTCTACCTCGGCGTGCAGCTCATCAAGAGCAGCAGAGACGAATCCAACTGACGCGCCCGAGAGGAACGGCATGGGAGGGCGAGCGTTGTCGTGAATGGCACAGGGGTCGAGCGCTACGGCTCCGGCGCTGCTTGCGCCAGCACGTCCTCGTCCGGCACAACTTCGAGGAACCGCCACGGGAACATCAGCCCCCGCGCCTCGCAGAAGGCATCTATCACGCGCCACAGGTCGCGGTCGCTTTCGATACCGGCGAGGGCCGCGAACTCGCGGAAGCCGAGCGTATCGTTCCCCGCCGTAACAAACCGGTGGGCTTTTTCGTCCCAGGCGACCATCAGGGTTTCGATGCGGCATCCCATAGCGGGATGATAGCCCCGCTCAACTCGATTGACACGCCCCGCCAGCAGTCCGGGCTCCGGCGGGGATGCGGGTCCGCTGGAGCCAAACCCGCGTTATACTCTCCACCAACTCGCAAGGGCTGGACGGAGGCGTGGCAATGGGCAATCTGCTCAAAGGGAGAGTTGCAGTCGTTACCGGCTCGGGCCGGGGTATCGGACGCGCCCACGCGATGGCGCTTGCGGAGGAGGGGGCGAGCGTCGTCGTGAACGACATCGGCGTCGAGCGCGACGGTTCCGGCGGGACGCGCGCTCCGGCGGACGAGGCGGTCGCGGCGATACGCGAGAACGGCGGCGAGGCCGTCGCCAGCTACGACGACATCTCGGACTACGAGGCGGCCGGCAACCTCATCAGGACGGCGGTGGATAACTTCGGGCGGCTGGACATCCTGGTGAACAATGCCGGGACGTTCCAGTACCGGCTGTTCCACCAACTGACCGAGCAGGAATGGGACGGGCTGATGAACGTACACCTGTTCGGGACGTTCAACACGTGCCACCACGCTGCGAAGGTGATGATGGAGCAGCGCTACGGGCGGATCATCAACACCGCATCCAGCCAGTGGCGCAACCCGGAAGGGCGCGGCAACTACGGCGCGGCGAAGGGCGCCATAGTGTCGCTGACGTGGGCGCTCGCGTTCGAGTTGCGGAACCACAACATCACCGTGAACGCGCTCGCGCCCATGGCCGCGACACGCAGTTTCGATGACAACACCTACCGTGACATGCTGGCCGACGCCGGACTGGACCGGAAGAAAAACCCGGCCGAACAGGGCGGGAACCGTGCGGGGCCTGAGTTCGTCTCACCGCTGATCGTCTGGCTCGCTTCGGATGAGGCGGCAGGGGTCAACGGCATCGTGTTCAGGGCGGGGTCCGGCAAGATCGGGCGCTACAGCCACCCGACCGAGGTGCGGACGCTGTACCGCGAGGCCGGCAACAGCTCCCCGTGGACGCTGGATGAGCTGGACGAGTTACTGCCATCCACGGTGCTGCTGGGCGAGACGAAGGCCCCGTTCATCCCTTAGGGCGGACAGGAGGAGCGTTATGGCAGACGAGTACATACCGCCGAGAGGGGACCGGCTCGCGGGCAAGGTGGCCATCGTTACCGGCTCGGGCCGGGGCATCGGCAGGGCGCACGCTATCGCGCTGGCTGCCGAGGGCGCGATGGTGGTTGTCAACGACCCGGGGGTCGAACGGACGGGTGCAGGCGGTACCACCGGGCCTGCCGACGACACCGTCGCGTTCATCAGGGAGAACGGCGGCGAGGCTGTTGCGAACTACAACTCGGTCGCGGACCACGAGGAGGCAGGCCAGATCATCAGGACGGCGCTCGATGCTTACGGGAGGCTGGACATCCTGGTGAACAACGCCGGCATCATGCGGGAGGGCCTCTTCCACGAGATCAGCGCCGACGATTTCGCGGCGGTCGTAGGTACGCATCTGAAAGGCACGTTCAACACCTGTCACCATGCGGTGCCGCTGATGATGGAGCAGCGCTCCGGACGCATCATCAACACGGCGTCCAGCCAGTGGCGCAACCCGGAGGGGCGCGCCGCCTACGGCGCGGCGAAGGGCGGCATCGTAAGCCTCACCTGGAACCTGGCGTTCGAGCTGCGTTACCACAACATCACGGTCAACGCCATAGCGCCTATGGCCTTTACCCGTGGTCTCGTCAACTACAATCACGACGAGGTCCTTGCGGCGGCGGGCATCCCGGCGAAGAAGGCGGGTGACGAGTTACCCCGGAACCGCCCCGGCCCTGAACACGTATCGCCCATGGTGGTGTGGCTGGCGAGCGACGCCGCGTCGCACGTGAACGGCTGCGTCTTCCGCGCTGGGAGCGGCAAGTACGGGTTCTACGCGCACCCCACCGAGGTACGGACGATCAACAAGGACTTCCGCACCAAGGGGAAGTGGACCATTGAGGAAGTGAGCAGACTCCTGCCGAGCAGCCTCCTGTTCGATGGCTCGACCGCGCCGTTCATCCCCGCGGACTAGACCGGCCCGATCTGTTCATGCCGGACCTGCCGTTCGTCATCGGTTCCGCCGTCACCGTGCTGTTCGCCTCGATCGTCCAGGGCGCTACCGGTTTCGGGTTCGTCGTCACGTCGGCGCCCATCATGGCCTCGTACCTCGACCCGAAGCTCGTGATCCCCGTCCTGCTGATACTCGGCACGACGTTGAACTTCCCGCTGATGGTGCACACGCGGCACGAGTTCAGCATCGCACGGATATGGCCGATGATGCTCGCCGGCGTGGCGTGCACTCCCATAGGGACGCTTATCCTGACGCGCCTCGACGCGCCGCAGATCAAGATCATCCTGGGGGTGGTGACCGGCACGGTGGCGGTGGCACTGCTGCTCGGGTTGCAGCGGACGGCACGCAACCAGCGCCTCGCCTCGATCCCGGTGGGCGCTGCCAGCGGACTGCTCACGGGGGCGACGGGCCTCGCGGGCGCTCCCGTTATCCTCTTCTTCGCGAACCAGGGTGTCGAGCAGAGACAGTTCCGGGCGGATATCATCTATTACCTGGCAGGGGTATCGCTTTCCGCGTTCCCGAGTTATGCCGTGGCGGGAGTGCTGACGCTTGAATCGGTACAGTTGGCGGCGGTGCTCCTGCCCGCGGGGGCTGCGGGCGTCTTCGGCGGGATATGGCTCTCCAGCCGTATACCGGCGCTGGTGTTCCGCCGCATCGCACTGGGGATCGTGTTGATAGCTGCAGTGATCGCGATCACGTCAGGAGTGGCAGGGTGAGGCTGTCCCGCTCGATACGGTATCGGCTGGCCTCGATGGCGGCATTGGCGCCGCTCTACTACACGTCGGTCACGGCGCGTGCGATGCGTAACGCCCCGCCGGGCTACAGTTCGCGGCAGCACACGATGAGCCGGCTCGCAGCGCGAGGCACCTCGAGCGCCCGGCTGATGAACGCCGGGTTCTTCGGCTATGGCGTGCTCGTGCAGGGGCTCGGACCTCTGCTGCACCACGAGGCGAAAGGGGGACGGCGGGGACGCATACTCTGGGGGCTCGTGGCGGTGTACGGGCTCGGTGCGGTACTGGCAGCGAAGTACCCCACACGCAGCGAGAGGCAGGTGGTGCCGGGCATCACGGAGAACAGCGCCCACAACATCGCAGGCGGGATGACGCTGGCGAGCATTACCCTGCTCATGGCGTTGTCGCCGCGTGCGCTGAAGGAGCGGCCCGCCTGGTGCGGGTGGTGGAAGTGGTTCTCCTACGCCATGTTCGGAATAACGTGCATCCTCTCGGTGCCCTATTACCTGCGCAACTGGCTTCGCCAACGCGGCTTGTTCCAGCGCGGCCTGTTCGTCACGACGATGACGTGGGTGATGACCACCGCCCTGCGCTTGCGCAAGGTGTCTTGAGGCAGCCTCTTCCCTAGCGCACCGGAGCCTGCGGGACGTTCGCTCCCATACCGAAGCGCTCCACCTCCTCGTCGGTGCCGTCCCACGTGGCGATGGCGTCCACGGCGTCGCGCTCTTCCGGCGAGAGCATCCACTCCCCGGCGCCTGCGTTGGCGACGACCTGCTCCTCGGTCATCGCGCCTGCGATGACCGAACTGACGGCAGGGTGCGCCAGCAGCCATGCGAACGCGAGGTCGAGGACGGTGTGACCGTGCTCGTTCGCGTAGGCGTCGAGGCGCGCGAGCACGTCGCGGGCGCGCTCGTCGCCCTGCAGTTGGCCCACCATCCGCCGTGCGCTGCTGGCCACTTCGGCGCCGGCGGCGTACTTGCCGGTGAGCCATCCGCCAGCGAGTGGGAAGTAGGGCAGGAAGCCGATATTGTGCTCCGTGCAGTAGGGGAGCAGTTCAAGTTCCACCTGCCGGTGCATGAGGCTGTAGTTGTTCTGGGAGGAGACGAACGGTGCGAGGCTTCGCTCGTCGGCGGCGCGGTTGGCGTCGGCGTGACGCCAACCGGAGTAGTTGCACTCGCCGACGTACCGCACCTTGCCCTCCTTGACGAGATCATTGAGTGGCTCGAGGTACTCCTCGTGCGGGACGCCGTGGGGGATGAAGTGGATCTGGTAGAGGTCGATGACGTCGGTCTGGAGCTTGGTGAGGCTCTCTTCGACGTTCTTCATGATCCGGTCGCGCGGCGACTCCCCGTCCAGGCCGTTCAGATTGAACTTGGTGGCGATGATGGCTTCGTTCCGCTTGCCGCGCAGCGCCTCGCCGATATGCACCTCGCTCTGGCCGTTGCCGTAGATGTTGGCGGTGTCGATGAAGTTGATGCCGACGTCCAGGCACTTGTCGAGCACGCGCTTGCTGTCTGCGTGGTCGGTGATGCGCGCGGGGTTGCCGAAGTTGTTGGTGCCGAGTCCGATAACGGAGACGTTGAGGTCGGTGTCGCCGAGTCTGCGGTACTGCATGTGCTGCTCCTCCGAGATGTGCTGGTGGGGTGTTGCGCCTGACGCTCCGCGAATGATAGCGGATGGATGCGGTGGCCGGGTGTGGCGAGGCGGGTTGCTATACTCACTGGGCTGTCGCCGGGAGCGGCTTTGGAGGAGACATGGTTGTGTTCCCATCGAGGGCCGCTCGGGTGGCTCTGGTCTGTTGTGCGCTGCTCCTGATGTTGGCTCCGGCCTGCGCCGACGGTTCGGAGAGCGCAGCCACTCCATTGAAGATCGGGCTGCTGTTCGACTACAGCCCCGATTCGGAGGAGAAGGCGCGTGACAGGGAGCGGGCGTTCCATCTGGCGGTGCAGCACGTCAACGCTGCCGGAGGAGTGTTCGGGCGTCCCGTCGAGACGGTGGTGAGGGATTCAACGCGCGACCCCGCTGTGGCGGTGGAGGAGGCGCGGCGCATGATCGAGGAAGACGGCGTCCATGCCCTGGTGGGGCCCAACTCCAGTGCTAATTCACTGCCCGTGGCAGAGCAGGTAGCCGGCCCTGCGGGGATACCGGTCATCAGCCCGTCGGCTGGATCCTCACTCCTCACCGGTGCGGCGGACAGCGATTTCTTCTTCCGCGCCACGCTGTCCGACGACGCACACGGACCTGTGCTGGCGGATGTGACGCGCGGACGCGGCTTCACGAACGTCGGCCTGGTCTACCGCGACGACGCCTGGGGGCGCAGCCTCTTCGAGTCGTTCGAGCGAGCATGGGCGGGAGAATTGAAGGCTGTCTTGCTCCCGGCGGGGCAGACGACGTTCCTGCCCGAGTTGCGGGAGACGGCGAGCGGGGGCGCCGAGGCGCTCATCGTCCTCACGTTCGAGGCGGAGGCGGCGATCGTCACCAGGGAGGCGGTCGAGACCGGTCTCTACGGCAGGTTCGTACTGGGCGGCGCCTTGAAGAGCCCCGCCCTGGCCGCCGCCGTTGGTGGTGCTCTCGCGGGTGCCTACGGCACCGGCTCGGCCGCACTGGAAAGTCCCGCCTCACGCGACTGGGAAGCCGCATTCATCGCGGAATACGGCAACGCGCCTGCATATGCATATGTGCAGGAGACGTACGACTCCACGATCGCTCTCGCGCTTGCGGCGCAGGCTGCAGGAAGCGTCGACGGGACCGCCATCCGCGACCAGTTGCGCGGGATCGGCAGCGGGCCGGGGACAGTGATAACGCCCTCAGCCGCGGGAGTGGCGGAGGCGCTGCGCATCCTTGGCGAAGGCGGAGCGGTGGACTACGAGGGAGCCGCAACGACGATGGACTGGGACGACAACGGCGACCTGCGGCGCGGCCACGTCGGCGTCTGGCGGTTCACGGACGACGGGATGGCTGAAGACCTCTATACCGTGCCTTTCGACTCTAGAAGCAACCGGTAGGAGCGCAGATGGACATCGGATTCGTCGGACTCGGAATGATGGGCAAGCCGATGACGGTGAACCTGCTCAAGGCGGGGCACCGCGTCACGGTCGTCAATCGCAGCCAGGGCAAGGTTCGGGAGATGGTGGAGATGGGCGCGTCGCCGGGAGGCCCGCCATCGGATGCCGCGCGCGGCGTGGAGGTCGTGGGGCTGTGCCTCATGGGCGACGCGGTCGTGGAGCCCGTCCTGTGCGGAGAGGACGGCGTACTGGCGGGAGCCGAGCCGGGGACGATCGTGCTCGACCACTCGACAGTGCACCCGGAGTTCGCGCGGCGGATGGAGGAGGTGTGCGCGGAACGGGGCGTTATCTATCTGGACGCGCCGGTCTCGGGGACCGGCGAGGTGGCGTGGGGCGGTCGGCTGACGGTGATGGTGGGCGGAAACGCAGCAGCCTTCGAGCGGACGCGGCCTGTGCTCGACGCGGTGTCGGCGAATGCGCGGCACATGGGGCCGGTCGGCAGCGGCAACATGGCCAAGCTGGTCAACAACATGGTGAAGGACATCAACCAACTGGGGGTACTGGAGACGTTCGTGCTCGCCGCCAGGAAGGGGATGGACTGCGGGCTGCTGTTTCACGTCATGCGCAACGGTGCGGGCTTGAGCCGCCAGTTGGAGCGCATCCTTCCGAAGATACTCGACCGCTCGTTCGAGCAGACGTCGTACGTCTCCACCAACATCAAGGACCAGGAGTTCATGGAGTGGATGATCGGGCAGACGGGGCTGGATCTGCCGCTGCGCAACGCGGCTCGCGACTCGTGGCTGTACGCCGCGGAGCAGGGGCTGGCCGGGGCCGATCCTCCGGAGGCCATCAAGGCGCTGGAATGGGTAGCGGGCGTGGAGGTTGCCGGCGAGGTGCTGCCGCGTGACGCAGAGGTGACGCCGCCGGACGACGCGTACGAGGCGCTGAACATCGCGACAGCGGCGATGTACGAGGTGGGTGTATTCGAAGCGTTTGCCCTGACCAGGGAGCTGGGGATGGACGCGCGGGCGATGTACGAGGTGATGCGGACGGCGTCCGGCGCGTCCGCGCAACTGGAGCGCACCGGCGCGACGCTCCTCAATGGGGCTGCCGATGGCGGGGCTCAGCCTGTCGATGCTTACGTGGCCTGCTACGAGCCGCTGCTCGCCGAGGCGAGGCGCGAAGGGCTGCGTATGCCGCTCTACGAGGCTTCGGCGTCGGCGTGGCGCAGTGCTGCGGAGCAGGGGCTGGGGAGCGAGCCGTCGTCGGCCGCGTATGCGCTCTACGAATAGTTGCCGGTAGACTGCACGCATGGAGTACGTCGAGGTAGACGTGGAGGCCGGGGAGAACTGCGACCTCTCCGTGACGCGCATGTTCGAGGCGCTGGAGCCGCCGTATGCGGTGACGTGGGTCGGATCGGCGTTCCGCCCGGACGGCTGGGAAGGCCCGTGCGACGTGGTCGGCTGGTCGGGCGGGGAGCCTGCGGCGGCGATGGCGGCGAAAGTGTCGGACTCCGGGGACGGGGTCGTGGTGCTCGTGTATGGCGGGGACGAGGGGCTGCGCCTGCGCCCGTCCGGCTCGTCGGCGGAGTGGTCGCTCGACGATGCGGAGCAGTGGGGCGAGCCGTGCCTGCTCCTCGATCTGACGCTCGAAGTCCGGTAGCTCCTCGCCCGGTGAGGGGCTGAAGCCCCTAGGGCTCGGTCAGGAGAGGCCTGAGGACGGAGGCGGGGGTTGTGTCGAGGGCACGAACCGCGGCGACGACCTCGCGGGCCCGTTGCTCACTGTAGACGCCTCCGATGAGGTCTATCGCCTTCTCGTCGACCTCCTCCGTGGTCATGGGGTTGTCCGCGGTGCCGTGGACGGCGGGTACATGCCGCTCCAGGACGGCGTTCGGGGTGTGGACCCGCACGGTGGCGGGACGCTGTCGCTCCATCCCCGCGAACTCGGGGTTCGCCTGCAGGCGGACCCTGGCCATGAACTCCACGACGTCCGGGTCGCTCATGCGCTCGTAGGTGTGAGTCGCCTGGAAGGTGAGCCTGCCTCCATCCAGTGCGATGACGGCCATGCAGTACTGGAGGTTCACGTCCGGCATGTGGCGTCCGTTCACGATGTTGGCGCCCTGCGGCGGAAGCAGCGCCTCGACCTCGCGGATGTCGGCGGGAGCGAGGCCGTGCTCGGTTACGAGGGAGGTCATCGCCTCGGCGGCGGCCTGGATGGGCGAGCCGACGGGGAACTTCTTGATGTTGGTGAGCGTGATCTCGTAGTGGTCGCCGAGGCTCGCGACCCACTGGGGAAACTCGTCGCGCCGGGGGCAGAAGACGTCCAGGAAACCGTTGTCGCCCTCGAAAGCGTCCTCCTCGCCGGACATGCCGGAGGCGACGAAGAGCGCCGACGTGACGCCGGAGCGTGCGCCGTTGCCGCCGAAGACGAACGACTTCTCGACGTGTTCGGAGTCGCGGGCCCAGGACGTGATGCCGGAGGCCTGCTGTGCGGTATAGGAGAGGGCGTACCGCACGCCCTGCGGGTCGAGTCCCAGGAGGGCCGACGCTGCTGCGGCTGAGCCGAACATCGGCCCGATGGTATGCGTGGCGTGGCCGTGCATGCCGCGGGCGTCGATGCCGCCCATGAGCCGTGCGATGCGTGAGCCGACGTCGTAGCCGAGCGCCACGGCCCGCAGCAACGCCTCCCCACCGGCGTTCTGACGCTCTGCCACCGCCAGCACGGCGGGGACGACGGCGCAGCCGGGGTGAGTGAGGGACGGGGCATGGGAATCGTCCGTCTCGTCGGAGTGGGCGAGCATGCCGTTGGCCATGGCGGCGTTGATGGCCGTGGTGACGACGTTCGAGCCGACGACCGCGGCCTCGGGGACGCCTCCCTGGGAGCGGACGAAGTTGATGGCTGCCTCGCCGGGCTTGAGGCGGGAGCCGGTGACCATCGCGGCGATGGTGTCGAGGACGTGGTGCTTCGTCTTTTCCAGCACGGCGGGCGGCAGGGGGCGGTCGAGGGCGCTTGCGACGTAGGAAGCGAGCGTGTCGAGAGGCGATTGCTGGGTCATGGGACCTCCTCGCTGGAGCGTTACTGGAGTATCTCGCCGCCGTTTATATGGAAGGTCTGGCCCGTCACGTAGCCCGCGTGCTTGCTGCAGAGGTAGACGACGAGGGCCGCGACTTCCTCCGGCTGACCGAAGCGCGGGATGGGGAGTCTGGGGTCGATGCCGGAGACGTCGACTTCTCGCTCGGTGCCGGGATCGCGCTCGCCCTCGATGCTGGCGGGGGCGATGGCATTCACGGTGACCCCGTGCTTGCCGAACTCGCGCGCGAGCCCGCGCGTAAGACCGACGACACCGAGCTTGACGGCGGCCTTCATCGCGCCGCCGCCACGGTAGGCGGAGACGCCGGAGTAGTTGACGATGCGCCCCCAGCCACGCTCCACCATGCCGGGCAGCACCGCGCGGCTGGCGAAGATGGGCCCGTCCAGGTTGGCGGCGGCGGTTGCCCGCCAGTCCTCGTTGGACTGCTGGAGGAAGGGGCCCTGAACGCGGTTCGTGGCGTTGTTGACGAGAACGTCGACGCCGCCGAACGCACGCTCCGCAGTTCGCACCATCGCCTGGACCTGCTCCTCGTCGCCGACGTCACAGAGGGCGGTGACGACCTTGGCGCCGGCGGAACGGCAGGCGTCCGCTGCCTCCTCCAGGGGGCCGCGGCTGCGTCGCGTGGTGAGGACGAGCCGCGCTCCTTCGGCGGCGAATGCCTCGGCAGTGGCCCTGCCGATGTTCCTCCCCGCACCTGTGATGAGCACGACCTTGTCCGTCAGGCCCATGTCCATGCCCCCGGCCCTCCTCGCGCCTCTCGGGGCGATTCTACGCTTCCACCCGGTCGCCTGCGGGTCATACTGTACAATGCCCACAGGCGTGACGCTCAGGCACTCAGCTCCGGTACGGCATCGAGACGCAGCATGGCACTCCAGACGGCAAACGCAGACGCCGGACAGGGCGGTGCCCGGTTGCGCTACCGGCGGATCGTGGTCAAGGCGGGCACGAACGTACTGACGCGCAAGACGCCGAACCTGGACCGCGCCGTCATGGAGTCGTTGGTCGACCAGATCGCCGACATCGTTGAGATGGGCGCGCAGGTCGTGCTCGTTACGTCGGGCGCCATCGCGGCGGGGCACGAAGCTGCCCCCGGTGTTGTACAGGGCAAGAGCGTTGCTGCGAGCCAGATGCTCGCGGCCATCGGCCAGAGCCGCCTCATGCACGCCTACCAGGAGCTCTTCTCGCGTCGCGGGATCGTCGTTGCGCAGACGCTGCTCATCGCGCGGGACGTGGACGACCGCGTGGGCTACCTGAACGTGCGCAACACGCTGAACGGGCTGTTGGAGCGCGGCGTCGTCCCCATCGTGAACGAGAACGACGTGGTCGACACCAAGGAGATCAACGGGCAGCGCTTCGGCGACAACGACACGCTCTCCGCCATCGTGGCCAACGTCATCGACGCCGACCTGCTGCTGATGCTGACTGACACCGGCGGGCTGTTCACCGCCGACCCGAACCGCGACCCGACGGCGAAACTGGTCCCGCAGGTGGACGCGATCGACGATTCCGTGATGGCGCTCGCGGAGGTGCATACGAGCACGGCGACACGCGGGGGAATGGCATCGAAACTCCTTGCGGCACAGCACGCCACCGGCATAGGCGTGGCGGTGGTGTTCGGCCTGGGCGGAGACCCGTCGGTCGTTCGGGAGGCGGCACGCGGTGAGGTGTCCAACGGCACCTTCTTCCCTGCGAAGGGGTCTGTGGTCGAGAGCAGGAAGCGTTGGCTGATGAGCGGGATGACGAAGAAGGATGCCGGGCTGGTGGTGGACGACGGCGCGGTGCGCGCGCTCCGCGAGCAGTCGCGCAGTTTGCTGCCGGCGGGTATCCGCGAGGTGAATGGACGGTTCGTACGGGGCGATGTGGTGGAGGTACTCTCGGAGAGCGGCTCGCGTCTGGCCTACGGCATCGCGAACTACGACTCGTCGGAGATGCGGAAGATCGCGGGTGCGCGGTCCGACCGGATCATGGAGCTGCTCGGGCATCACAACGGGGACGAGGCCGTGCATCGCAATAACATGGTGGTTGTCTGAGAGTAGAGGAGAGACACATGGCAACGGGAACGGCGGCTGCCGAACTCATCACGAAAGCACAGGCGGCGCGCGAGGCGTCCAAGCAGGCGCGCATGCTCTCTACCGAGCAGAAGAACGGGGCCCTGCGCGCCATCGCCGACGCCCTCGAAGCGAACTGCCCCGCCATCCTGGATGCGAACGCACGCGACCTCGAAGCCGGACGCGAGGCGGGGCTGAGCGAGGCGCTGCTGGGGCGGCTGCTGCTGAACGAACAGCGCGTGGCGGGCATGGCGAACGACGTGCGCGCCGTCGCGCTGCTGCCCGACCCGGTCGGCGAGTGTTTCGACTCGCGGACGCTGCCGAACGGGATACGCGTGGAGCGCCGCAGGGTGCCGCTGGGCGTCATCGGTTGTGTCTACGAGGCCCGTCCGAACGTGACGACGGACATCGTGTCGCTCTGCTTGAAGTCAGGCAATGCGGTCGTGTTGCGGGGCGGCAAGGAGGCGGTCCACACCAACACGGCCGTTGCCGCGCTGGTGAAGGAGGCGTTGGAGGCCGCTGACGCAGTACCGGAGGCCGTGCAGTTCGTGACCGACACGGACCGGGCGATCGTCGACCAGATGATCCGGCTCAACGACTACCTGGACCTGTTCATCCCGCGTGGCGGCGAAACGCTCATCAAGTACGTGCGCGATAACGCGACGGTCCCCGCCATCACCGGCGGCGTCGGCGTCGTACACGTCTACGTGGACGCGGGCGCTGACATCGAAAAGGCGTCCGGCATCGTCTACAACGCCAAGACGCAGCGGCCCGACGTGTGCAACGCGCTGGACACGCTGCTCGTGCACGCGGCGGCGGCCCCGGCGTTGCTGCCCGGCGCGGCATCCCGCCTGACCGAGGCGGGGGTCGAGCTGCGCTGCGACCAGCGGGCGCTGTCGCTCATCGGGCCGGTGCGGGAGTCGCAGGTGCGGGCAGCGCAGCCGGACGACTTCGGGCAGGAGTTCCTTTCGCTCACGATGTCGGTGAAGGTGGTCGACTCGCTGGACGACGCGTTGGAGCACATCGACGAGTTCGGCTCCGGGCATACGGAAGCGATCGTAACCGAGGACTACAGCGCCGCGATGCGCTTCACCGACGCGGTGGAGGCGTCGGTCGTGCTCGTGAATGCCAGCACCCGCTTCAACGACGGCGCCCAGCTCGGGCTCGGTTCCGAGGTCGCGATCAGCACGAACAAGCTGCACGCGCGAGGGCCGATGGGCCTGCGGGAGCTCACCAGCTACAAGTGGATCGCGCTCGGCGACGGGCAGGTCCGCCCCTGAGCGGGGCGCTCCCGGCCACGTACCGGCGCGCACGTCTACGCAAAGGAGTATCCATGATCCGCTTCGAACGTGAGTGTCGTACGCCGTTCTCTGAGGTGTACACGCTCTATGAGGATGACCAGCCCCAGCCGCAGGGGCGCTTCGACGTGCACTTCTACGGACGCATCATCCATGCCACGCTGTGTGTCTCCGAGCGCTATACGACCGATGAGATACAGGACATCATCGCCGACCTGGACGACGAACTGCTGGACGCCATCGGTCTCGAGCGGGACGACTTCGTCGTGCACGTCCACCAGGGCCGGGAGGTTGGCGTGTTCTCCGGGAGCGCCTTCGAGGAGGGCGAGGAGCCCGGCTCCGAGAACTAGGGGCCTTTGACTCCCTCTCCCATGCTTGGGAGAGGGCTGGTGAGGGATGGAAGACTCGTGATCATTGATTTCCATACGCACCTGCTGCCCGCCTCTTTCCAGGAGCGGCACTCCGATATCGCCGCGCGCGACGCAACGTTCGGCACACTCTTCGCCAACGGCGGGAAGATGGTGTCCGCCGAAGATCTCATCGCGTCGATGGACGAGGACGGCATCGACCTCTCCGTCGTCCTGGGCTTCGGCTGGTGCGACCGGGAGATAGCGCGCGAGGCGAACGACTGCCTGCTCGACGCCGCGACCCGCTATCCCGGGCGCATCGCGGCGTTCTGCGCGGTGCACCCCGGCTGGGGTGAGGACGCCCTGCGAGAGGTGGAGCGCTGCGTCGATGCGGGCGCCGTCGGCATCGGCGAACTGCATCCCGCACTGCAGGGGATAGACCTCGCGACGGACGACTCGATGGAAGACCTCGCGCGGCTCGCGGTGGAGCGCGGACTCCTCGTCAACGTCCATGGCTCGGAGCCGGTCGGCCACGTCTACCCCGGCAAGGGCCCGACGACGCCCGAGCGGCTCCTCGCGATCGCGGAACGCTTCCCGGACGTGCGATGGGTGTTCCCGCACTGGGGCGGAGGGCTGCCGTTCTACGCGCTCATGCCGGAGGTGCGGGCCGCGCTCGCCAACACCTGGTTCGACAGCGCGGTGTCGCCGTTCCTCTACAACGCGGAGGTCTTCGACGTTGCCGTGCGCGCCGTGGGAGCGGACCATGTGTTGTTTGGCTCGGACTACCCGCTGCTCCCCGCCTCGCGGGTCACGGAGCAGGCGCAAAACATGCTCGACGCGCCAGCCGCGCAGGCCGTGCTCGGCGGTAACGCCGCGCACCTGCTGGGGCTCGCCGATGGCTGACGAGCCGACGCTCCCCGACTATCTGCGGCCCGGCCTCGACCTCGTCTTCGTAGGTATCAATCCCGGCGCGTACTCTGCCTCGGTGGGGAAGTACTTCGCCACACCGCAGAACCGCTTCTGGGGCGCGCTCAACCGCTCCGGGCTGGCGGGTGGACGCGACCTCGGCCCCGGCGACGAGGCGTGGCTGTTCGAGTACCGCGCCATCGGCTTCACGGACGTGGTGAAGCGCGCGAGCAACAGCGCGTCCAGCCTGCGCGCTGCCGACTTCCGCACGTGGGCGCCCGTCACGCGCGAGAAGCTGCTGGAGGCGTCGCCGATCGTGGTCTGCTTCAACGGCATCACGGGGTACAAGTGGTTCCTGCAGTATGCGGAGGGACGCAAGCAGGTCGACGTTGCGCTCGGCGGGCAGCCGGACCGGCTCGGCGAGAGCCGGGTGTTCGTTGCGCCCAACCCCAGCCCCGCGAACGCTTCCTACTCACTGGACGACATCGCGGGCTGGTACCGCCGCCTCGCCGACCTGATCGCCCGCGCCAGGGCCAAGCGCGATGGCTGAGGGCGCCATGAGTGAACTCGAACAGATGAAACGCCTTGCCGAACTCGTTAGGCAGAAGAACCTTGCCGACGGGCAGATTGCTAAGGCCGTAGGCCGTCCTGCGCTTCAAGGCCACTTCGGAGAATTCGTCGCAGCAGAGATATTCGGCATCGAACTGCACGGCTCAGCCGTGCAGAAGGATAGCGACGGGCATTTCGTCAGTGGCCTGCTCGCGGGCAGGACTGTACAGATCAAGTATTACCCGAAGAACGAGAGTATGTTGGACATGAAGATTGACGGTGATGAGGACTTCTACCTAGTGCTCACCGGCCCGAGGAGCGCAGATGTGACATCTCGCGGTCAGGCCCGGCCTTGGGTTATCGAGGCTGCTTACCTGTTCGATGCTGCATCTCTGAAACGGAGGCTCACATCGAAGATCGGAATAGCCACCAGCATCAGGCGCATGTTCTGGGACGAAGCCGAGATTTACCCACGCAACAATCCCGCCTTCCCGCTGACCGAATCTCAGCGTGAGATGCTCGCATTGTTCAGCGAGGCCTCTGTTGGCTGACCGCAACCTGCGCCTCTTCGTGGCGCTCGCCTTCCCGGACGAGGTCCGCGCTGAGTTGAGGCGCGTCGCCGGTGAGATGCGGGCGTTCGCCCCTCACGGCGCACGATGGGCGAACATGGACGGCGCGCATCTGACGCTGCGGTTCATCGGCTCGACGCCCACCGCCGCCGCCGCGCCGCTGGGCGAGGCGGTTGCCTGCGCTGCCGAGGGCATCGCGCCCTTTGAATTGTCGCTGGCGAGCGCGGGCGTCTTTCCCCCGCGCGGAACTCCTCGCGTGCTGTGGGTCGGTGTCGGCGGCGCGCTCCATGCGCTGACCGGCCTGCGCGACAACGTCGAGAATGCGCTCGCCGTAGCGGGTATTCCGAACGAGGAGCGTCCCTTCGCGCCGCACCTCACGCTTGGGCGGATCAACGCGAGGCTGTCGCGGGATGAATCGCAGGCGCTGCGAGACTCGGTCGCGGCACTCGATGTCCGGCGCCTCGCATTCGCGGTGCAAGAGGTCGGGCTGTACCACAGCGACCTCCTCCCCACCGGTGCGGTCTACACCCGTCTTGCGTCGGCCCGCCTTCTGGACAAATCCAATTCAGAATTGTGACATCTGCTGGTTTCGCAACTGACGACGTTGCGGTAACCTGATCCTCAACAACCGGTCCGCCGGAAAAGGAACGCACGCACGGGGACGAGCCCCGGCCTTGAGAAGGGCCGGGGCTTTTTTCGTTTCCGGGACGTTCACCCACGGCGGACAACACAGGAGGCACAGGCATGGTGTCGTACGAGGAGAGCGTCGGAGTGAGTGAGCGCGAGCGCTGGGAGCGGGAACGGCTGCTGGAGTCGTTGGAAGCGTACCGGCGGGGCCTGGCCGATGCGCCGGTGGTGCAGAGGTTCTCGGTGAGCCACGCCGTCGCGCCGAACGAGGACCGGCCGCTGACCGTGGTGGCGTCGGATGAGTCGGCCGACCGCCTGGGCGACGTGGTACGCGCCAGCGGCTGGGACCTGAGTGCCTACAGGCACAACCCGGTCTTCCTGTGGGCGCACGACTATACCCGCACGCCCATCGGGCGCAGTTCCTGGGTGGGCCTGGAGGGCGCGAAGCTGCTGGCGACGGTGGAATTCGCTCCCACGGCGTTCGCGCGCGAGGTCGAGCTGCTCTACCGGCAGCGGTTCTTGCGCGCCGTGAGCGTCGGCTTCCGCGCCAGGGAGTTCTCGTTCCGCAAGGGGCGTGACGGCTCCGTGGACGGCGTCGAGTACACGAAGCAGGAGCTCCTGGAGCTGAGCGCAGTGCCGGTGCCTGCGAACCCGCACGCGCTGGCGAAGGCGCTGGATGGCGGGCTCGAAGCGCCCCGGCTGCGGCCGCTGTTCACGTTCGACCTTCCGGCGCCTTGCATCGCGCCGGAAGACGCGCAGCGCGTCCTGGGCGAACTGCGACGCCTCCGCAGCCTGGTGTCCGTCTAGGCGCGTGATGTGGAGACAGACCGCCGTTCCTGTGCGGCAGTCTTGCTCGGAGCCGGGGGCGTTCCACCCGCTCATCTCCTCTTCCCTTGGGAAGGACCGGGATGCAGGTGTGTGGAAGGAGTGCAGAGGGGCTTTGCCCCTCTGCCGGGGGCGTGGGGGTGTCCCCCACAAGCGTTCGGGCGGGTGGGCGGGAAGAACTACTCCTGCCAGGTACGTCAACAACGAACGGCCCATCGCGGGCCGGGAAAGGAGGAAGCGATGCGGATAGCACAGGTGGTGCGCGTAGCGCTGCAGGCGGCGCGGCTGGTGGACGGCCTCTGCCGGGTTGCACCGGACGCCGCCGAGGCGCTGGAGACCGGCGCTCGGCTGATGCGCGAGTCGGTCCGTGCTGCGCCGGACGGTCTGACCCGGGCCAAGCGTGACGCGCTGGCGTCGTCGGCGCGCAGGTTCGGCGGGGCTCTCGCGGAAGCGATAGAGGCTGCGCCGGTCATCGACGAGGAGAACTGATCCCACAGAGGAGGAAAACATGTCTGCGATAGACGAGATGCAGAAGGAGATCGTGGAGACACAGGAGTTCGTGCGCGAGCGGCTCGGCCCGGTGACGAAGGAGCTGACGCTCATGCGCGAGGAGCAGGAGCGGCTCGCGGGAGAGGTGCGGCGCGTGCTGGAGCACGACCGTTCGGTCCGGCGCGATGCGCTGCTGGGCCGCGGTTCGAACGACCGCGTCCGCGTGCGCGGCGGAAAGCTGGACGGCTTCGACCTCGTGGACCTCGCGGTGATGCGGAGCCTGCTCACAGCGCAGCAGGCGCGTCCGCAGGACTACGACCCGCGCTCGCTCCGGTCGTGGCAGGAGAGCGTCACCAGGGCGATGGACTCCACGACTGCGGGCGCGGGCGACGAGCTCGTGCCCCAGGAGGAGGCCCGCCAGCTGTGGGCGGACGTCAACGTGGAGACGGCGGTCGCATCGCTCTTCGAGACCGTGACGATGCCGTCCAACCCGTTCGACGTGCCGCTGCAACTGGGCGACGTCAACTGGTACCCCGGCTCGGCGAACACCGCCACGACCGCGACGGACCTCAAGACCGCCAAGCAGACGCTGACGGCCCACGAGCTCGTCGGCATGGTGCCGTGGGCCTACGAGTTGGACGAAGACGCCGTCGTCGCCATGATGGCTGAGGTGCGCAGCACACTGCTCCGCAACGCGGCGCAGGTGCTGGACGACGTGCTGCTGAACGCGGACACGTCCAGCACGAACAACATCAACCACGACAGCGGGTCGCTCGCCGCATCCGCTGCGGGCAAGGCGCACTACCTGCTGGGCTTCGACGGCCTGCTGCACCTGCCGCTGGTGGACAACGAGGAGATGCGGAACAACTTCAACGCGAAGCCCACCGTCGACATGTGCAACCAGTTGCGGCGCATGCTCGGCAAGTACGGCGTGCGCCCGTCCGAACTCGCCTTCATCACGGACGTGAGCACGTACATCGCCATGCAGGCGGTCGACAGCTTCCAGACGCTGGACAAGCTCGGCCCGCGGGCAACGCTGCTCACCGGGCAGCTCGGCGCGGTCGAGGGCGTGCCCGTCATCGTGTCGGAGCAGCTGCGCCTCGCCGACTCGGACGGCAGGATCACGTCGGACGGCAACGTCGCGGACACCGGGCGTCTGCTGCTCGTGAACCGCACGCAGTGGCGCAAGGGCTTCAAGCGCGAGCTCCTCATCGAGACGGAGCGCGACATCCAGAAGCGCCAGAACGTCATGGTGGTCAGCATGCGCGTCGCATTCGCGGAACGCTCCGCGGACCGCGCCAACGCGACCCACACCGCGCTGCAGTACAACGTGAAGCACGCGTAGCAGCGTCGTTCCTGCGAAGGCAGGAACCTCGCCTGATTCCCTCTCCCTCGGGGAGAGGGTGCCGCCGCTCAGCGGCGGCGGGTGAGGGTGGCGACGACGGACGGGGCGGGCGTATCGCGCCCGCCCCTGTTCGCTCTACTCTGCAGCGCAGATAGATACCTCCGGCCCGCTGAACGCGAGCCGCTCCGCCATCACCCGCACCGCCTCCGGGTTGCTGTCGATGAGGAAGTAGCGCCTGCCGTTGCGCCCCGCGGCCTCCCCGGTCGTTCCCGACCCTGCGAAGAAGTCCAGCACGAGGTCGCCGGGGTCCGAGTGCACCCGCACGATGCGATTGAGGATGGCGATGGGCTTCTGTGTCGGATAGCCCGTGCGTTCGCGCCCCGCCGTCGGAACGATGGTCTGCCACCAGACGTCGGTGGGCACCTTGCCCCGCGCCGCCTTCTCCGCCCCGGCCAGTCCGGGGGCCATGTATGGCACGCGGTCTATCGCGTCGTGGTGGAACGTGTAGCGTGCTGGGTCCTTCACGTACCAGAGCAGGGTGTCGTGCTTCGCGGGCCAGCGGTTCTTCGGCCTGCCGCCGTAGTCGTATGCCCAGATGATTTCGTTCATGAAGCACTCGCGTCCGAACAGCGCGTCGAGCAGCACCTTGCAGTAGTGCGCCTCCCGGTAGTCGATGTGCAGGAAGAACGACCCCGTCGGCGAGAGGATGCGGTGCGCCTCCACGAGGCGCGGCTCCAGGAACGCGAGGAAGTCGTCGAACGCGTCGTCGAACGACTGCGCGCCGAGCCGCACGGTGCGGTAGCGCTTGCCTTGGAATCCCGTCCGATCTCCGTGCTCGTCGTCCTGCATCGTCCGCAGGCGTTCGCGTCGCTGCTCCTTCCCCGTGTTGAATGGCGGGTCGATGTAGATGAGCGCCGCCGCGCCGTCCTCGATGGTCGGCAGCACGTCAATGTTGTCGCCGAGCACGATGCGGTTCACGTCACGCCCCCTGCCTGGTTCCTCTCCCTTGAGGGGAGAGGGCTAGGGTGAGGGTGAACCGGGGCTGGGGGCGTGGCGCTTGCATGTCACCCTCCGGTCTCGATAAGCGACCGCACGTGCGCCGCCGCTTCCGTCAACGACCCCACGACCTGTACGCCGTTGGGCGCTGGGGGTACTGGCTCGCGCTGCACGAACACCGGCGTGATCCCCGCGCTCCGCGCGCCTTCCACGTCCGCCGCGATGCTGTCGCCGACGTGCACGGCCTCGTTGGGCCGGACGCCTGCCTGCGCCAGCGCCAACTGGAAGATGCGCGGGTGCGGCTTGCTGACGCCCGCGCTGCCGGTGGTGGAGCGCACGGGAAGGTGCCCGGCGATCCCGAGCCGTTCCAGCAGCCCGTCGAGTTCCAGCCCCATGTTGGAGATGACGCCGAGCGTGAGCCCCAGTCCTCCTAATTCCACGAGTGTTGCTTCCGCGTCTGGAACGAGCGTCAGCTCGTCGGGCGCGCCGCGTACGCGCTGCCAGACGCGCGCCGCGACGGCGAGGCTCACGTCGGGCGCGCCCGCATCGGCTAGGAGCCGGCGCTCGTACTCGGCGAAGAAGGCGTCGCGCTCCGGCTGCGTTCGCTGCTGCACCGGCTGTTTGGCGTTCTCCGCGTCCATGTAGGCGTTCGCTGTGCGATAGGCGGCGGCGATGGCGGCCTGATCGACGGCGATGCCCTCGGCGGCCGCCGAGGCCTGCTGCAGCGCCTCCGCCGTCGGCCAGTCGGCGAGCGTGCCGTAGAAGTCGAAGAACACGGCCCGTATCATGCGGCTCAGCCTACCACGATGCACCGCCCCTGCTTGCCTCATGAACATCGCTTCCCGCCTGATGCGCTCCGCTCTCGACGTGCTGTTCCCCGTCCGCTGCGTCGGATGCGGCAGGAGCGGCGCGTACCTCTGTGCGGCGTGTCTTGCACAGGCCAGGCGTGCGCCGCCCCAACCGCCTCCTGAAGGCGGGCCGCTCGCGGACGTGCTGACCCCGTTCGCCTACGAGGGCGTCGTCCGGACCGCCGTCCAACACCTCAAGTACCGCGGCCTCCGGGCGATCGCGCCGGAGATGGCGCGCCCCATGGCGCGGGAGCTTGCGCTCGCCGTCCCGCCGCCGTTCGTCCTCGTGCCCGTGCCGCTGCATCCCCGTCGACTGCGCGAGCGCGGCTTCAACCAGGCCGAACTGCTCGCCCGGGAGGTTGCGCGGGTGCTCGACGCTCCGCTCTCGACCGGTGCGCTGCGCCGCGGCGTGAACACGTCGTCGCAGGTGGAAACGACGACCCGCGCCGAGCGCCTCCGCAACGTACGCGACGCATTCGCCTCCTCGGGTCCGCTCGATGGCGAAACTGTCATCCTCGTCGACGACGTCACCACCACCGGCGCGACGCTCTCCGCCGCCGCCCGGACGCTGTTGTCGATCGGTGCATCACGGGTCTACGGTCTCACCTACGCTCACGAAGAGTGATGTGAGCCGTCCCTTATGGGCGCCCTGTCCGTTCCCCTCTCCCTTGAGAGAGGGCCAGGGTAAGGGTGTTACAGTAGGAACGCCCCGCCGCGCGGGGAGGAGGAACGCCCATGAAACTCTGCCTGTTCGAAACGAGCGACGCCCCGGGCGAGCAACGCGTCGGCGCAGTCGTCGATGGCGGCGTCGCGGAACTGACCGCCGCGCTGGGCGACGCTGCTGCGCTGCCGCCGCAGGCGCGCATGGAGGCGGTCATCGACGGCTTCGAGGGACTGCGCGCCGCGTTCGAGCGCATCGCGTCCGGGGGGCCGTCGCACACGGACGGCTCGTTCCGGCTCCGCGCGCCGCTGCCGAGGCCGAGCAAGATACTCTGCTGCATCGGCAACTACTGGGAGCACGCCGAGCGCGAGCCTCGCCCCCTCAACATGTTCCTCAAGTCGCCGGACGCCGTGATAGGCCCCGGCGACACGGTGGTGCTGCCCCCGAACACCGACCCGTGGGTCTTCCAGCACGAGGCGGAACTGGCCATCGTCATGAGAGGTCCGGCGAAGGACGTCGCGCAGGCGGACTTTGCGAGTGCCGTGTTCGGCTACACGGCGCTCGTGGACGTCTCGGCGCGCGGGCAGGGCCGCAGCACCTGGCGTTCCGGCAGCTGGATGGGCAAGTCGTTCGATACGTTCGCCCCGCTCGGTCCGGTCATCGTCACCGCTGACGAGATTGCCGACCCCAACGACCTGCACGTGCGCTTCTGGAACGACGGCCAGCTGCGGCACGACTACAACACGGACGACATGGAGCACCGCGTCCCCGAACTGATCGAGTTCGCCACGGGCATCATGACGCTCAACTCGGGCGACGTTCTCAGTTGCGGGACGAACCATGAGGGACTTGGCCCCTTGCAGGACGGCGAGACGGTCGAGATCTCGATAACCGGCATCGGCAGCATGTCGGTGCACGTCTCGGACCCGCTCAAGCGAACGTGGGAGCGCGGCATCTACATGGGCCCCGACTCCACCGCCCGCCGCTAGGAACCGTCGTCATTCCCGCGAAAGCGGGAACCCACGGCGACGGCCTTGTCGCGCGTCGGGCACTGAGGAGTGCAGAGGGGAACCCCTCTGCCGGGGGAGCGGGGGTGTCCCCCGCAAGCGCTCCGGGCGGGTGGGTGGGAAGAACTACACTCGAAGAGCGCAGCTATGCGATGCGGCGCGGTTGACCGCCGCGCGTCATCGTCCTAATCTCGCGCTATCAAGGGAAGAGAACGTTCAGAGGGAGGTCGTCATGCTGAGCGCATTGGACAACGAACGGTTGGCCCGCATCGGTCCCGGAACGGAGATGGGCGCGCTGATGCGCCGTTACTGGATACCGTTCCTGCTGACGGAAGACATCCCCGAAGCCGACGGCGAGCCCGTCCGCGTCACGCTGCTGGGTGAGCGGCTCGTCGCCTTCAGGAATAGCGTCGGGCAGGTCGGCCTCGTGGACCGCCTCTGCGCACACCGCAACGCCGACCTCTTCTTCGGCCGCAACGAGGAGAACGGCATCCGCTGCACCTACCACGGCTGGAAGTTCGAGATCGACGGCAAGTGCGTCGACATGCCCTCCGAGGCCTCGGACAGCAACTTCAGGGACAAGATCCAGTTGAAGGCGTACCCCGTGAAGGAGCGTGGCGGCGTCCTCTGGACGTACATGGGCCCGAAGGAGCACATGCAGCCTATGCCGGAGTTCGAGTGGACGCGCGTGCCGGACGGCCACCGCTACGTCTCCTGGAACTTCCAGGAGAACAACTACGCTCAGGCCATCGAGGGCGGCATCGACACCGTGCACTCGGTCTATCTGCACAGCGCCATGGACTCCCACAAGCGCCTCCGCGACTGGCAGGACGCGGGCAGGGACACCGGCGACGTGACGAAGATGTACCGCACGCGCGAGAACCCGCCCAAGCTCAAGGCGCTCGAGACCGACTTCGGCCTCATCATCGGCGGCAGGTACCCCGGCGACGAGACGCAGGACTACTGGCGATTCAACCTCTTCTGGATGCCGTTCTACACCGCGCCTCCGGGCGGCGGTGAGCAGAAGATGATGCACGCGTTCGTCCCCGTCGACGACGTCACCACGGCCCGCTGGTGCTTCACGTGGAGCACCACCGGCAAGCCGCTCGCCGCGAGATACGTCGCCGACCTCCGCAAGGGACAGGGGGTCCACGCCCAGACCATCCCCGGCAGCCACTGGCCGGTGCGCAACATGCGCAACGACTACCTCATCGACCGCGAGGAGCAGAAATACCTCACCTTCACGGGCATCAAGGGCACCGGCGAGCAGGACTTCTCCGTGCAGGAGGGCATGGGGCAGATATCCGACCGCACCCGCGAGCATCTGGGGGTCACCGACATCGGCATCATCGCGATGCGGAGGATGCTCCTGCACTCCGCGGCGGCCATCCGGGAAGGGGCCGAACCGACCTCGGCGCGCAGTCCGGACGCCTACCGCGTCCGCCCCGGCCAGACCATGATCCCGAACGACGCAGACTGGGCGACGCACGAGAACCTCAAGGAGGCCATCGCCGCCACCTACTGACGGCCCCCTCTCCTGAGGGAGAGGGCTGGGGTCAGGGTACTCCGGGGGTGGTGTAGCGGTGCTTGGTGTAGGGGCGTCCCTTGTGGGCGCCCGTGTCCCTCAACCTCCGCTGAAGTGCGGCATGACCTCCGCTGCGAACCGCTCGTAGGTGGGCAGCAGCGCCTCCGGCGTGCATAGTGCGTTCATGGTGAAGTGGGTTATCCCCGCTTCGATGAACGCTTCGATCGTCTCGATGCAGTCCACCGGTGTGCCGAGCGGGAGCGTTGCCGGGTCTATAGCCCATGCGTCTTCGCCGAAGCGCTGCCGCATCGCCGCCTGCACCTCCCGGTAAGCGTCATCCTTCGTGCGCCTCATGCACAGGTACATGTTGCACGACCACTCGAACGCCGCCGGGTCACGTCCGCATGAAGCAGCCATCTCCTCGATGGCGGCCTTGCCTTCGGCATAGCCCTTCGGCGTCATCCCGTTCGGGTGGAACCCGTCGGCCCAGCGCGCCGTCCGCTCCAGCGGACGCCGCGCGAACCCGCCGTTCCACATCGCGCCCGTCCAGATGGGCAGGTGCGGCTGTTGGACCGAGCGCGGCTCCAGCGTGACGTGCGCCATGTCGTGGAACGTCCCGTGATGCGTTACGTCCGTCTCGGAGAGCAGCCTGCGTACGAGAGCCAGACGCTCGTCCGTGATGCCGCGCCGTTCCTCGATGCGAACGCCCTCGACCGCGAAGTCGCCGTTGTACACGCCGCCGGCGCCCAGCCCCAGCACCATCCGCCCTCCTGACAGCACGTCGATAGAGGTCGCGATCTTCGCGATTCGATAGGGGGTGTGGAACGGCAGTACGGCAACGCCGGTTCCCAGGCGCATGCGCGTGGTGCGCTGCGCGACGGACGCGAGCAGAGTGAACGCGTCGAGCGTCGGGAGCGTCTCGAGTTCCGGCACGAAGTAGGAGCGGTACCCCAGCCCCTCCATCCGCTCGGCGAAATCGAGCGGGCCGATGACGCTCGCCATCGAGGCCCCGTTGTACTGGACGCCGAATGCGGCCAAGGGCAGCTAGCCTGCGGTTGCTTCGAGCGCGTAGGGGATCAGCTCTGCCCCGCGGGCCCGCTTCTCGCTGCGGATGATGAGGGCGGCGCTGCGCTCCCCGATCGTGATTTCCTGGTGCGCCAGGTGCGGAGGCACCACATCCACGTCGCCGGGCTCGATGCGGAAGGTGCTGTCGTGGACGACCTCGTCGCGGTCGCGGTGGAAGCGGTTGATATCCTCGGCCCCCTGCACGAGCCCGTACATCGTCCAGATCTCACCGTGGTCGTGGACGGTCGTGTGGTGCCCGGCTTCCTTGGCCATCGCGGTGACGAGGAACCCGTAGTCCGGGTCTTCGTAGAAGAGCAGGTTGCCCGTCTTGTCGCGTCCTGTGCTCGTCCGGTCGGTCGCGGGCCAGCTCTTCGCGTGCTCCTGCACGACCGGGTCTGAGGCGAAATCGCGCAGGAGCTCTCCCGTCCGGGTCCAGCGCTCCTCGTCGCTCATCTCCTGCGCGCAGAGCGCGCGGACCTCGCTGACGAACTTCTCGGCTGCTTCCAGCATCGCTCTCCTCCTCCGGCCCTTACAGGCCGTACAGCGCTCGCGGGTTGTCGTACAGGATCTTGGCCTTCGCCTCGTCGCTCACGTCGTCCATCTCCTGGAACACGCGGATGGCGTCCATCGCGCTGGAGACGTCAGTGTGGCCGTAGTCCGTCCCTATCAGGATGTTGTCCTCGCCGCCGTGTTTCAACACGAAGGGAATGTCGTCTGATATCTCGCAGGTCACGTACACGTTGAAGTGCTTCAGCACGTTCTCCGGCGGAGGGCCGAGGTTTCGCGCGATGAACCGCTGGCGGACCTCCCGCACGATCCACGGCACCCAGTTCGACGACGCCTCGACGAACCCCCAACGCAGCGTGGGGTAGCGCTCCGGCACCTCGCTCACCATGATGACGCCGCACTCCATCACCGTCGGGATGCGGAATGGTGTGAAGCCGCCGGTGCGGTCGAACGGCGACCGCAGCGTCTGGAGCATCGCGCTGCTGCCGTTGGAGATGTGGATGGCCACTGCAAGGTCGAGCCTCTCCGCCTCCGCGTAGAGGGGATAGAAGTACGGGTCGACCAGCGTCCGCCCGAGCTCCAGTGGGCGCAGGGCGATGGCGACCGCGCCGTGCTCCTTCGCGTAGCCGGTCTGCTCGACCGCCGCCTCGATGTCGAGCGTCGGCATCACGGCACACCATCGGAGGCGTCCGCCGGCCTGCTGCCACACGTCGGCCATCCAGCGGTTCCAACTGCCGCAGAGGGCGACGTCGGCTTCCGGCACGTCCGTCACCGGCTCTATCCACATCGTGTTATGGAGTACCTGCACGTCGATGCCCAGCTCGTCCATGTGCTGCAATCGCTGGGAGACGTCGGACAGCTCGCGCGAGTCCTGGGTCGAGATGAGGTCGCGCCCCACCTGGGCGGAGAGCTTGCGCAGGTGCTCCTGCGTCGGCGTTGCGTTGCGGTGCCCGCGCACCTTCCCGCCGATCACCCAGTGCCCCTGGTTGGGGTTGTCGGGGTTGACGAACAGCGTTGGCCGGAACTTCTCCTCGTGCGGCAGGAGGTAGTCCCACGTGTGCTCGGACTCGATGACGTGGGCGTCGCTGTCGATGACCCTTGTCTTCGCCACAGTTGCCATAAGCGCCTCCTTTACCTCAGGCGGGGCTGGCAGGCGCATCGTACCCCTGCTCCCCTCTCCCTACAAGCCTGCATGCTCCGTCGCTTCGGCGGTAGGGCGCCGGCGGGAAGCGATGAGCTGGGCGGGAAGTGTCATTCCGAGCGCAGCGCAGCGGAGCCGAGGAATCTCTCGGGGCTTGGTCTGATCCTCTCTCCCTTGAGGGGAGAGGGTCAGGGTGAGGGTGGACCGGTAGGGCTGGGTGCAAGCCGGCCTCGGCCTACTTGCCACGGCCAATCGTGAGGAGCACCAGCAGCGCCGCCCCACTCATCGCCGCGATGTACCAGAAGAGCGACTCGAATCCCCAGGCGGCCACGACGATGCCGACCAACAGCGGCCCGATGCCCGTAAAGATGAAGTTCGCTCCGTCCAGCACACCCAGCGTCGACCCTTCCAGTTTGCGCCCGTGAGCTATGTCGAGCGCCCACGCCTGTACCAGGGGATTGACCACGAAGTTGAATACTCCCATCACGGCAACGAGCAGCGTGAGCATGATGCCGTGACCGGAGAGCGCTATGGCTGCGGCTATCACTGTCTTGGCGGCAAGCACGATGAAGATGACTGGCATGCGCCCGATGCGGTCCGACAGGTACCCGAAAGCGGGGTTGGTGACGGTGCCCATGGCCGTGAGTAGGGAGAGGTGGAGCGCGATGCCCAGTTCGTCCATGCCCACGCTTTCCGACAGGTATAGGGGCAGCCATAGGAAGAGGCCGCCCTGCCCGAAACCTGCGATCGCCTTGATGGCTATCAGGCGCCAGAGGATGGTGCCGCTGTCCCGGAAGAGCCCCCGCAATTCACGGAGTTGTTCGAGGATGGGGCGCGCCTCTCCCCTCGAACGTGCGCCGACGTTCTGGAACGCTTCAGAGCGCCGGAGGAGCATCCAGAGGAAGAACATGAAGATGAGCGCGAGCGGGAACGCTGCAAGGAATATCTGCTGCCAGAGCAGGTACGCCAGAAGGAACCCCGCCAGGAGCGGGCCGGCGGTGTCGCCTATCGACCCGGCCGAACGGTCGACCGTGATCATGAACCCCCTGCGCTTCGGGTATATCTGGGAGAGCAGCCCGCGCGCGGTGGGATGCCATATCGACCCGGCGATGGAGGCAACCATCAGGGCCCCCAGTATCAGCACGTAGGTCGGTGCGGCGCCCACCAGGAGGTACCCCAGACCCATGGCGGTGAGGCTCAGGTAGAGGATCAAGAGGCGCCGGTGCTGCAGGCGGTCCACAAGGAAGCCGCCCACCGTCGACGAGACTCCGCTGCCGACCTGTCGCACGGTCCCGATCAGCCCCGCCGTTATCGGGTTGAGCCCCAGCGCCGCGTAGATGGTCGGCAGTATCACCCAGAACGCATGCCCGTACAGGTGCTGCAGCGTATGGCTGGTGATGACGGCGCCTGCCGCCACGTGGTCGCGTAGTTCGGGCTCGGTGGAGACTGCGGTTGCTGTGGCCATCGTTCCTCCGCCGCGGTCGCTCTGGGAACTGCACTCTACAACCCGGCGATTGTACTACCACCAACAACCCGCTGCGGGTGCATTGCCTTGCTCCCCTCGCCTTCTGGGAGAGGGGCCGGGGGTGAGGGTTGGGGACGGCGAAGAGGTCAGCTCTGGTACCGCACGAGGTCGCGGACCATGATCAGTGCGATGACCAGCGTTACTGCTCCGATGACCGAGCCTACCAGCAGTGCATTCGGCGCGAGCAGCGCAGCCGCCATGGCCCCCACGATCACCTGCCCGAGCGAAGGCCCGCCGCGGTTCGAGAGTTGCAGCACTGCAGTCGTGCGGCCTCGTATATCGTCCGGCACCGCCATCTGCACGATAGTGGAGCGCATGATCGCGCCGATGCCGTCCGTGGCCCCCACCAGCGCAAGCGCCGCGAGGGAGAGCAGGAAGTTGGTCGACAGTGCGAACAGCACCATGGAGACGAGATAGGCGGCGTAGGAGCCCACGACCATGGCGCCCTTGTGCTTGAAGTCGCCGAGGAGCAGCAGCGCGCCGGAACCCAGCAGGAACCCGGCGGCTGGCGCTGAAAAGAGCAGGCCGTAGCCGAACGGACCGGTCTCCAGTATCTCCTCGAACACGGGCATGAGTCCCCGGTGGTGTGTGAACAACATCGCGACGATGTCCAGCAGCATCATCACGAGTATCACGTGCGTACTGAAGACGAAGCGGAACCCCGCGAGCATCGAACGTACGTCCATGCGCCGTCGCCCGGCCGATGCGTCGGGGGGCATCGGGCTGACGAGGAACAGCATCCCGACGGTCGGGATGAACACTACGAAGACCGAGGCGTACGTCCAACCCGGCCCGACCAGGCCGATGAGCAGCCCGCCGATGGCGGGGCCGATGAGCATGGAGGCGTGGCGGGCTGCCTGGTTCATCGTGATGGCGTTCATCATGTGGGTACGCGGCACGAGACGGGGCAGCATCGCCATCCGCGCAGGCCCCTCGAACGTGTTCACCGCGGAGGTGACGAGCGTGGTCGTGTAGATGTGCCATACCGCGATGTTGTCAGTGAGCATGAGCGTCGCGAGCACGCCTGCGAGCGCGAAGTTGCCCGTCTGCGTCAGGATTAACAGAGTCCGGCGGTCGACGATGTCCGCTATCGAACCCCCGATGAACACGAGGATGAGCATCGGCGCGAACTGGAAGATGCCGAGCAGGCCGAGGCTGAGCGTGGAGCCTGTGAGCTCCCAGATCACCCACAGGTTGGTCACCTGCCGTATCTGGAAGCCCATGAATCCGACGACGAAACTGACGAGCACCCAGCGGAAGTCAGGGAACGCGAACGACCCCCACGGTCTGACCCTGGTGGCGCCGGGCGCGGGCTCATCGGTGTCTGTTCGTTGGTCCGGGGGTTCGGGCACGCGCACCCACTGGGGGAGGATGTTCCTATAGTAGGGGTGAGCGGGATAAGGGACAATCCGGGTTGCTGGCGTCGCGTTCAAGAGCGGTATGATTCCCGTCGGAGTTTCTGCGAAGGAGAACGGCATGACCCAACAGTCCGTACCCGGTATCCGGTTCGGAGCGTCGTGGTCCACGCAGTTCCGGTTCACGCAGGCCATAGGACGGGGACTCGCTGAGATGAAGCGGGTCGATGCGTCTGTGCACGTCCTGGGGCCCGGCGGCATGGCAGCGCTGGCCGACGGCCGGATCGACGTGGTCTTCTCCAAGTGGGTGGTCAACGAGCACCGCTACTCCGGCAGGGGCATCTACTCCGGAGACAAGCCGGACGACTGGCTGCGGACCATAGCGTGGCTCCCGCAGGAGGACCGCTTCCTCTTCGCGATGGCGCCGTGGACGGGCATCGAGTCGTTTGAGCAACTCGTGGAAGAGAAGCCGGCGCTGCACATGGCCGGCAGCGGCGCCGAGGTCGTGCTCCGGGAGTACGGCTTCAGCTACGCCGACATCGAGAAGTGGGGCGGCTCGGTGAGCCGCATGGAGCACACGGCGCGTGACGCGAAGGCGCGCTACGACGCCGGCCAACTCGACGCCTTCTGGGGCGACGGCAGCGCCTACGACTTCTCGGCCTGGCCGTGGGTTGGCTCGCGCGGCTACCGCTTCCTCGACATCAACGAGGACGTCATGCGGCGGCTCGAGGCGAAAGGCCTGCGTCGGCAGGTGACGCCCGCCGGTTTCGTACCCGGCATCGACCGCACGCTCACCGCGCTGGACGACTCCCACATCGTGCTGACGTGCCGTGCCGACCTCGACGACGAGCTCGCCTACCTGCTCGCCAAGGCGGTAGACGACAACAAGCGCGACATCGAGCTCACGTCCATCCAGATCGACTACGACAACGGCGAAGCCGGAGGACTGCCGATGATCAGGCCGACGTACTGGTCGTCGCTCACGGGACCCATCGGCCGGCAGTGGGACGAGACGATCACCGGCGCGCCATTGCACGACGGCGCGAGGCGCTACTACGAGGAGCAGGGCTACCTGTAGGCCGCTGTGTGCTACTGCTCCGCCGACGGCTTCACGGCCATCGGCAGCCCTGCGGCCATGAAGTACACAGCGTCCGCCTCGGCGGCCACCAACTGGTTCGCGCGGCCCAACTCGTCGGCGAAGGCACGGCCCAACTCGGTCATCGGGACCACGCCGAGCCCTACCTCGTTGCTGACCACGGTCCAGGAGGCATCGCTCTCCCTGCACAGCTCCAGCAGCCGCTCGACCTCCGAAGGGATGTCGTAGCCGTTGCCGCTCAGCAGCAGGTTGCTGATCCACAGCGTCAGGCAGTCGAGCAGTACCGTGTCGTAGCGATGTAGTACGGGCGCGAGCGCAGCCACGAGGTCGATCGGCTCTTCGAGCGTGTCCCAGTCCGCCGGACGACTCGCCTGGTGCGCCCGGATGCGCGCCTCCATCTCGGCATCGCCCGCCTCGGCCGTCGCCACGAAGAGCAAGCGCTGGCCCTGCGCAGCGAGTCGCTGTGCGTAGCTGCTCTTCCCGGCGCGTACGCCGCCCAGTATGAGTGTCAGCCTCCTGCTCATCCCTTCATCCCCTGGCCTCCCGGCGGTGCAGCGACCTCATTACACAGCTCCAGGACACGCCCCCCGGGATGGTTGCTCACGATGGAGAGGCTGCCCCGATCGACCTTGAACCGCCAGAACATGTCGTCCGGCATCTCCAGCAGGCAGACGAGCAGCGCGCGTATCGACCCTCCGTGCGCTACGACCAGCACATCCTCGGAAGGCTCATGTCGTGCGAATGCGCCGTCGTAGAAGCGCCGGACGCGGTTCAGCAGTTGGTGGGTGTCCTCGCCTCCCGGGCCGGCGAACGCATCGCTGCTCAGTGCCATCCGGCGGACGTAGTCCTGCGGGTCCCGTGCCGCGGCTTCCTCCGCGGTCAGCCCTTCCCACGTCCCGTAGGAGAACTCACGGAGGTCGGCGTCGGTCTGGATGGAGGTGCTGCGCCCTTCCAGGATGGTCCGGGCGCTCTCGATGGCCCGCGACAGGTCGCTGGCGTAGGCGGCGGAGAAGCTGCGCCCGGCGAGACTCTTCGCCAGCCTGTGCATCTGCTGCCTGCCTGGGTCGCTCAGGCCAGCGTCCGCGTGGCCCTGGATGCGTCCTTCCCGGCTCCACTCCGTCTCGCCGTGGCGCACGAGGTACCAGCGGCCCGTCTCCTTCTCCTGCGTCACTACATACCCCACAGCCGCGTTTCGAACAGCCCCGCAGCCAGGTGGAGCAGAACGATGCCGCCGGACAGTACGGCCACCTCGCCCACCTCGTTCACCGCCCCGTAGGTGTCGCCGGTCATGCCCCCCAGCAACCCGGTGACCCACCGCCCCATCGCCAGCGCCATGACGACAACCGCACCCAGCAGCACCAGCCCTGCGAGTCCGCTCAGCAGCGCGCCTGCGGTGGCGGCGGTGGCAAAGCCGAATGCCATCTGCCACCTGCGGCGTCCCTCCTGGAACGATCTGCCGAGCCCCTGCTGCCTGGCGTAGGGGAAGGCGCCCATCGCCGCCAGCATCCCGAACCGCGATATGCACGGGAACAGCACGAGGAGGGCGGTGCGCTCCTCATCCGGAATGCCCGCGATGAGGCTCCACTTCAGCAGCAACAGGCTCGCACCGCCGATCACTGCGAATGCGCCGACGTGCGGGTCGCTGAGTATCTCCAGTCGCCTCGCCCTGTCGTAACCGCCGAACAGCCCGTCACAGGAATCGAGGAATCCCTCGGTATGGATGCCCCGTGTCAGCACCAGCAGCGCGACTACCAACAGCGCGCTCACCGCCAGGGGCGGCAGCGCCTGCCTTGCGATGAGGTCGAAACCTGCGAGGATGCCGCCGAGCGCCAGCCCCACGAGTGGGAAGTACGCGCGTGCAGGCCCCATCCGCGCTGTACCGGCGGGCGCGAGCGGAAGCACCGTGAGGAACCCGATGGCCTGCCGCAATCCGCTCACGGTCCGTCCTCGCCTGCGCTGCCGGAGACGCCGGCTTCGGAGAAAGTCGCCATCTCCGCCAGGCAAGATACTGCGGCCTCGATGAGGCTCATGGCCAGCACTGCGCCCGTGCCCTCCCCCAGCCGCATGCCGAGGTCGAGCAGCGGGCGTAGTTCCATGTGCGACAGCGCGATGCGATGTCCCGGCTCGACCGACAGGTGCGAGGCGACGATATAGGCGGCGGCGTGTGGACACAGGCTGTTGGCGATGAGTCCCGCGGCGGTGGAGACGAACCCGTCGAGCACCACTACCCGGCGTGCGAGCGCCCCTCCCAGCACGACCCCTGCGAGCACGCCGATCTCGAACCCGCCGACCTTCGCGAGCACGTCCAGCCCGTCGGCGGGGTCAGGCCGGTTCACTTCGAGAGCGCGCTCCACGACAGAGACCTTGTGTGCGAGTTCCTTGTCGTTGCGCCCCGTTCCCCTGCCGGTCGTTTCTCCGGGTGGACTGCCGGTCAGCACCGCGGTGATGGCGCTCGCAGCAGTGGTGTTGCCGATCCCCATCTCGCCTGCGCCGATGATGTCGGCGCCGCTCTCGGCAACCTCCAGTGCGAGGGCGACTCCGGCATTGACGCACTGCTCTGCCTGCTCCCGCGACATTGCCGGGCCTTGCGTCATGTCCGCGGTGCCGCGCCCTGCGGCGACGGTGCGGAGGTCGGCGTGCTCCGGCAACGGCGTGGCCATTCCGGCGTCGACGATGACGAGATCGACGCCGGCCCTTCGCGCCATGACACTGATGGCGGCGCCGCCCGTCAGGAAGTTCAGCACCATCTGCGCGGTGACTTCCTGCGGGTAACCCGTGACGCTTTGGGCAACCACGCCGTGGTCGGCGGCGGCGACGATGATCGCCTTGCCTCTCGTCGCGGGCCGTTCGGTCTGGAATACGCCCGCCAGTTGGGTGGAGAGTTCTTCCAGCCGCCCCAGGCTGCCGGGCGGCTTCGTGAGGCGTGCCTGCCGGAGTTCGGCTGATCGCTGAGCGCGGCTATCGACCGGTTCGATGCGCGCAAGTACATCGTCGAGGTCCATCGCTAGAACTCGATGCCCTGCTGGGCCTTGATGCCCTGCGTCTCGTACGGGTGCTTGACCATCCGCATCTCGGTGACGAGGTCCGCGAAGTCGACCAGCTCCTGCGGGGCGTAGCGGCCCGTGATGATGACGTGCAGCGTGTTCGGACGCTGCTTCAGCGTCTCGATGACCTCGTCGACGGCGACCCACCCGTAGTGCATGGCATAGGTGAACTCGTCCAGGATGATGATGTCTTCATTGCCCTGCAGGATGGCCTCCCTGCATCGGCCCCACTGTTCCACCGCGAGCGCCGTCGTGCGGTCCATGTCTTTGGAGAGCCAGGTGAAGCCGTCGCCCAGCGCCTCGATGCGGATGCCGAGCCGCTCGGCAGCCCGCTGTTCTCCGAACCGCGCGCCGGTGTGCTTGATGAACTGGAACATCCTCACCCGGAAGTTCCGTCCCCATGCCCGGAACAATACGCCGAGCGCGGCAGTCGTCTTGCCCTTCCCCTCGCCGGTGTTGACGATGACGAGGCCGTGCCGCTCGCGTCGGCGTCCGGTCGGACGCCCCGCCCCTTCTGGCGCCTCTTCGCTCACGCTCTCCTCCCTGCGCTACCGCGGCATCTCTGCCGCAACCTTCCCGGAAGACGACGTGGTTGACTCTGCCGGGCCGATCAGGCTTATCGCGAGTGCGCCGGTCACCGGATCGGGGTAGACGGCGCACCGCACGCCGAAGGCGGACTCGATGGCTCCCGGCGTCAGGACCTCCTCGGGAGTGCCTTCGGCAAGCACCCGCCCCTCGCTCAGCAGCACGAGGCTGTCGCAGTAGCGTGCCGCCATCTGCAGGTCGTGGATCGCTGCGACGGCGGTCAGCCCGTCGTCGACGAGTTGACGCACCAGGTCGAGCACCTTGAGTTGGTGGAACACGTCCAGGTTGGAGGTTGGCTCGTCCAACAGCAGAACGCGGGGTTGCTGGGCGAGCGCGCGCGACACGAACACCCGCTGGCGTTCTCCCCCCGACAGCGTGTCGAGGGTTCTGTCGGCGAACTCTTCCGTGTCGGTCTGGCGCATCGCGTCGTGGGCGATGCGGTTGTCCTCCCTGCCCTCTATCTGGAAGCGCCCGAGGTGCGGGTATCTCCCCATGAGCACGAGCTCGAACGACGTGAAGCCGTGCGTGTAGGGCGCGATCTGGGAGACGAGTCCCATGCCGGCGGCGACGTCCCTGGAGGACATGGACCGCAGGTCCGCTCCCTCCAACCGGACAGCTCCGTGCTGATGGCGGAGCATGCCGGATAGGGCCCGCAGCAGCGTGGACTTCCCTGCGCCGTTGGGGCCGATCACGCCGACGAAGCGCCCCCGGTCGGCGGCGAGGTGAACGCCGTCCAGCAGTATCTTCGCCTCGACGCTGTAGGAGATGTCCTCGGCGGTGATCGCCGGTTGTTCCCGTCCGTTCATCCTGCTACTCCGCCAGGCTGAATGTGGGGCTGGGGGGGCTGGAGAAGTTATCCGGCCACAGCAGCCGGGCGAGGTCCTCCGCTCCGCGTATGTTCCAGTAAGAGAGCGTGGTGAAGTGTTTGCTCTCGACCACGTGAATGGCTTCGTTCTTGATGGCCGGGAGTTCGGCGAGCGCCGCGTTCTCGAGCAGGCTCTGCTTGAACTCTTCGGCCCCGAACTCCACCGGCTGGGCGATGATGATGATCTCGGGGTTCATGGCGATGACCCCTTCGAGGCTGGTCGTCTGGTTGCTCTCGATGCCGGCCTCTTCTGCGGCGTTGATGCCGCCTGCGGCGGTGATGACGCCGCCCTCCGTCGAGTTGCCGCCTGCGACCCAGAGCGTGTCCGAGTACTGGGTGAGCGCAAGCACCCGGGGACGAGGCCCCAGCGTGCCGGTTACGGCGACGAGGGAATCGTAGCGGTCGCGCACTTCGGATGCGAACTCCAGGGCCCGCTCCTCTTCACCGAAGATGTAGCCCATCAGCAGGATGCT
Source organism: Dehalococcoidia bacterium (assembly GCA_965220225.1). Classification (GTDB taxonomy): domain Bacteria; phylum Chloroflexota; class Dehalococcoidia; order Lucifugimonadales; family Australimonadaceae; genus Bin16. Next base: position 1,123,805 of record OZ244813.1, read on the forward strand.
GTCTATGCGCGCCTGGGGGTCTTGTTCCAGGTCCGTCTGCACCACCGGGACTCCCACCCTCGACAGGGCTTCGATGCCCTCAGCGGAGAAGAAGGGACTGGTGACGATAACGTCCGGCGCCTGGGCGATGATCGTTTCAGGGTCGCGTGAGATCTCGGCCTTGTCCTGCACCAGCGATGAGACGTTGGAGTAGGTTGCGTTCTTCGTGGCGCTTCCCACGGCAACGAGCCGCTCGCTCGGCACCAGGGCGAGAGTCATCTCATCGTGTCCCACGGAAGCGGTGATGATGCGCTCCGGCTTGGCCGGGATGCTCACGATGCCGTTCAGCCCCTCGACCTCGCGCGGCCAACCGAGGTTTGTTGTATCGACGATGCCGGGAACGTTGTCGGGGAGCGCGATCGCCGGCTCGGGAATTGGCGTCGGTTCAGGCATCGGCGTGGCTGTCGGTGCAGGCGCTGCGGTTGGCGTGGCTGTTGGGGTTGCCGTCGGGACAGGCGTTGGCGTGGGGGTTGCCTGCGAACATGCGGTCATGGCGAATACGAGGCACACGGCGAGCGTGGCGATGAGGGCGGGGAAGTGTCGGAACGGCAAGGTGGCTCCTTTCATGCGGTCATGTCTCATAGCGAGTAGACCTGGCGCTTGTTTCTGATGAGCAGGAGGATGAAGAACGGCGCGCCGACGAATGCGGTGAGCACGCCGACGCGGAACTCGGCCGGTTGGATGATGGTCCTCGCCACGGTGTCCGCAACGGTGACGAAGACCGCGCCTCCAAGCGCGCTCATCGGGATGAGCACACGATGGTCCGGCCCGATCATCAGCCGGAGGATGTGGGGCGTCACGAGGCCGACGAACGCGATGGTGCCGCTCACGGCTACTGCTGTGCCGGTCACCAGCGCCGCCGCCGCCAGGAGCGTGATGCGGGCCACGCCAACGCGAACGCCCATCGAGCGGGCTTCGTCGTCGCCCAGCATCAGGAGGTTCAGGTCGCGCGCCATCAGCATGATCACCGCGGTACCGCCGATGATCAGCGGCGCCGAGATGCGCACGTGCTCCCAGGAGCGCGAGTCCAGTCCTCCCGCGAGCCAGAAGAGGATCTCGCGGAGTGCGTCGTTGTCGGGCAGGAGGATGATGATTGCGGAGACGATCGCTCCGAGGAATGCGTTGACCGCGACTCCGGCGAGCAGGAGCGTTGCCATGGAGAAGCGTCCGCCAACGGCCGCTATACCGTAGACGAGGAACGAGGCCGCGATAGCCCCCATGAACGCGAACACGGGTAGCGCAAGGAAGAACAGACCTGCCATCCCGGTTGCGATGGACACCACTGCGCCCACGGCGCCCCCGGCGGATACGCCGATGATGCCCGGGTCGGCCATGGGGTTACGGAAGAGCCCCTGCATCGTTGCTCCGGCCACGCCTAGGGCGACTCCCACCACGGCTCCGACCAGTATCCGCGGCAGCCTGATCTGTTCGATGACGAGCCGTTCCGTGTGGCCGAACCCGGCCGCATCGAAACCCAGCGACGACAGCACGATAGAGGCGACGTGGCTCACGGGTATGCTGACCGGGCCCATGCTCAGGGAGACGGCGGCGCTCGCCAGTATCAGCAGGAGCAGCGCCGATGCGCCGATCGCCAGCCGGCTGGTTACCGCCATGCGCCGGTAACCGCGTAGCGTGGTGAGTCCGACCGCCCTCAAATCAAGAAACCTCCAACGGCTCTCCGCTGGAGGTCAGGTTTCACTCTGCCGGGATCTCGCGTCCGGCGGCGGAGGGACCCTCTCTGAGGCGGAGAGTGGTCACCTCTCGTTCAGGCAGGTCTCCTGGCTTCGCGGGTGGATGCACTTGCCGGACCCTTCCCATCGTCATCTCCGACAGTGGGCTCCGGCTCCCAATCATCCCGCTTACAGTGGCGCTACCGCGGCGGATTCGCACCGCCTTCCCTATTCTCCCTGGGACGGGCACCTGAACGAGCAGTGATCGTATGTCCGTACGAGAGGGCAGGCTATGGCGTGCTCCGTCGCACTGTCAAGCAAGGTGGGTTTGTCCAGGGCGTCGCACGGGGCTCGTGGTCTGCAGCGCAGCGTGCTCAGACCTCGTAGCAGGCCACCAGGTGTCCGGGACTCTTCTCCTCCATGGGGGGATGCGGGTGGCCCAGGCAGTGCGCAGTGGCTGCGGGGCACCTTTCGTAGAACCGGCAGCGGGATGGCGGGTCTATGGGCGTAGCAAGGTCGCCGCGTATGTCCGGCGCCTGCCTGCGCCGCCCCGGCTCGGGCAGCGGCACCGCGGACAACAGCGCCTTCGTATACGGATGCAGCGGATTGCGGAGCAACTCTTCCGTCTCAGCCAGCTCCACCACCTTCCCCAGGTACATGACGGCGATGCGGTGACACATGTAACGCGCCACCGCCAGGTCGTGCGTAACGTACAGGTAGGCTACCCCCAGCTCGGTGGCCAGGTCCTGCATCAGGGACATCACCCCCGTTCTGCTGGAAACGTCGAGCATGGAAGTCGGCTCGTCCGCCACGACGAAGGATGGGCGGATTACCAACGCACGGGCGATGGCTACCCGCTGGCGCTGCCCGCCCGAAAGCTCGTGGGGGTGGCGGAACAGGAACGCACTTGCCGGCGTGAGGCCCACCAGCGTCAGGATCTCCAGCACGCGGTCGACCCGGTACTGAACGTCGCCCATGCCCTGCACCGACAGTGGCTCAGAGATGATGTCGTAGATGGTCCGCCGCGGATTCATGGACTCATAGGGGTCCTGGAAGATCATCTGCACACGCCTGCGGAAGGAGCGCAACAGCGGTCCCCTGATGGCGGCAGCATCCCAGGGAGGCTCAGTCGCAGCGTCAACCGAGTCGCTGGCGAACCGGAAGAGCACCTGGCCGTCGGTGGGATCGAGCAGCTTGACCAGCAGCTTGCCAACGGTGGTCTTGCCGCAGCCCGACTCTCCCACCAGCCCGAGGCTCTCTCCGTGCCCCAGTTGGAAGCTGACGTCGTCGACGGCATGGATGAAGTTCGTGGGCCTGCGGAAAGGACCGCCGCCCACTGGGAACAGCTTGGTCAAGCCGTGAACGGCCACCAAGGGCTCGCCGTCTGAAGCGTTGGAGCCGTCGGCCCGGGCATCCGGGCGCTCAGGAGTGTTGCTTGCCCTTTCCATCCGTCAGCTCTGCACGACCAGCGTAGGGTCCAGTGGATGCCAGCAGGCGGCCCAATGATTGCCGGACCTCGCTTGGGGCGGGTACTCGGTCCGGCATACGTCCGTGGCGAATGCGCAGCGCGGATGGAACGGGCAGCCCTGTGGCGGGTCCGAGAGGTTCGGCGGCTCGCCGGGGAGGCTGGCCAACGAACGCCTCTCCCCGCTCACGCTGGGGAATGAAGACATCAGCGCCGCGGTGTAGGGATGAGCGGGTGCCCGGAAAACGTCGGCGGTGTCTCCCATCTCCACCAGCCGTCCGGCGTACATCACTCCCACCACGTCCGTAACCTCCGCTACCACCGCTATGTCGTGGCTGATGTAGATGATGCTCATGGCGAGTTGCTGCTGGATGGCCTTCAGCTCCCGGAGTATCCGGTCCTGCACGATCACATCCAGGGCAGTGGTCGGCTCGTCGGCGATCATCAGGTCGGGGTCGCACGACAATGCCATGGCGATGACCGCCCGCTGGCGCATACCGCCGCTGAATTCATGGGGGTAGCGCTCCATCAGCTGCGGGTCCAGCCCAACCAACCGGAAGAGGCGGGCTACGCGCTCCCTGGCAGCGGCGTCAGTGGACTCGACGCCGTGCGTTTCGATGGCCTCGATGATCTGCTGGCCCACGCGGTACACGGGGTCCAGAACGTTCATGGCGGCCTGGAAGACCATGGAGATGCGCCGCCACCGCCGGAGCCGCATCTCCTCCTCGGTCAAGAGCAGGACGTCCTGCCCGTCCAGGAGCACTCGGCCGGCCGACAACCGCGCGTTGTCGGGCAGCAGCCGCATCAGGCAGTTCGCTACGGAGGTCTTTCCGCAGCCGGACTCACCAACCAGGCCCAGAGCGGAGCCTCGCGCCAACTCGAAGCTGACGTTCTGGATGGCCTGCACCTCTCCCTGCCGGGTCTGATAGCTCAGGCTCAGGCCGTCCACTGCCAGCAAAGGGTCGCGCCGGTCAGTCATCGCGCCGCCTCAACCGGGGGTTCACGACCTCGTCCAGGGCTCGTCCTGCCAGGTAGAACGCACTGCAGAGGAGAGTGATCGATGCTCCGGCGGGCACGATAAGCCACCAGTACCTGGTGCCGCCCAGCAGATAGCCACCGGTGTTGGCGGTGTGGATCATGATCCCCCAGCTCATCCTCAGGTCCAGGAGACCGAGGAACGACAGCACGGCCTCGGCGAAGATCGCGCTGGTCACGGTGAACATCATGTAGAGCAGGGCCAGGGGCAACAGGTGGGGGATGATGTGTACGAATATGATGTGGAGATCGCCCCCGCCGGCCACTCGCGCGGCTTCGATGAAGGGCTTCACCTTGATGCTGAGCGCTTGAGACTTCAGGATGATGGCCGTTCCCCCGAACCCGCCCAGCACACCGATTATCAGCGCGAGGTAGAACAGGTTCAGATGGAACAGGGCGCTCAACACGATCAGCAATGAGATAGCCGGCAGAGCGATGATCAGGTCGGCCAGCCGCATGAAGAAGGAGTCCACCAGCTTGCCGTAGTAGGCGGCCACCGCTCCGACGAAGGTCGCGATGCCCACAGTTACCAGCGCGGCGGTGATCCCCAGCACGAACTCGGAGCGGGTGCTGTAGAGCAGCTGGCTCAGCACGTCCCGGCCCAGCGGATCGGTCCCGAGGGGGTGCTTCCAGCTCGGCGCCGCCGGCTGCTCCACTTGGTCGAAGGAGTATCCGGTCACGGGGTCGTAGGTGGCGGGGTCCCAGACGAACGCCATCAGTATGGGATGAGCGGCCGCCATCAGGGCAAAGGCGATTATGGTGAACAGGGATAGCCTGCCCATCCAACTCTCCATGAATATCCCCCATCCGTTCCTGAACGACCGCCACATCGACCCCAGCCGCGCCAGCACGAAACGCGCCCTGCCGCGGCCGAGCTCGACCTCGAGTTCCGGCGTGGACATGGGGTTGACCGGTCCCGGGGTAGTCACCGGTAGCGGATCCTGGGGTCGAGATAGACGTAGAGCACATCGACTATGACGTGGGCTACGAGCGAGAGCGTCCCTATGAAGAGCATGGCCCCCATTACCAACGGCAGGTCTTCGCTCCTCACCGCCTGGAGGAGGGTCAGTCCGGTGCCAGGCCAGGAGAAGACACTCTCGATGATCACGCTGCCATCTATCGCGAATATCAGGCTGTAGACCAGGCTGGTCACGATAGGCAGCATGGCGTTCCGGGCGGCATGATGGTCACGCACCTGCTTGTCCGGCAATCCCTTGGCCCGCGCAGCCATCACGTAGTCCTCGCGGATGGTCTCCAGCATGCTGTTGCGGGTCAGCAGCATGGTCCCGGCGAAGGATATGAGCGTGAGCGTAGCGACGGGCAGCACCATGTGCTTCACGATGTCCAGCGCCAGCGCGCCGATACCCGAAAGGGCCCAGGCCGCCATGATGACCAGCGCGCCGCCGAGGACTATCGGAAGGGCCACCACTGACCGAACTCGCCGCCCGAACCTCTTGAGGAGCAGCATGACCAGGAGCGCGAAGGTGATGAAGGCCGCCGCGCTGAGCAGCATGCTGCCGAAGACGTAGTTGGCGCTGACGTCGGCCCCCCGCCACACCAGGGGGTCCAGGAACTTGCCCACCGGGAACCAGCCAAGCTTGAAGGCGAACGCCCAGATCATCATCAGGCCGAAAGCCGGAGTGAAGGCCGTAAACAGCAGGGCTCCCGATATGGTAGTGGCGTACTCGAACAGGCCGCCCCGGCGCCAGGCGATCGCCTTGCCCAGGAAGAATCCGATGTAGAAGGACACGGCAGTCGCGGTGAGGAAGAGCACCAGCGTCCGAGGCACCCGCTCGGCCAGCACGTCCAGTACGGGCCGCGGGAAGTTCCCGAAGGACACCCCCAGGTTGCCCGTAAAGGTGTTCTTGAGATGGATCAGGTACTGCTGCCACGCCGGCTTGTCCAGCCCGAACGCGGCCCTGATCTGGTCCTTCACTTCGGGCGGCAGGTCCGGGTTGAGCACGTAGAAGGAAGCGTAGTCCCCCGGCTGGGCCTGCACCAGGAAGAACGTGAACGTGATGATGAGGAACAATGTCAACACCATCTGCCCGGTTCGCCTGACCAGGTAGCCTGTCATCAGGTCTGCTTTCCCAACGCGATGCTCAGGGTGTTGCTCTCCCGCCGTGCGCCGTGCTGACCGTGCCGGACGCTACGGGTTGTCCGAAAGCCTATCTGAAGTCCACCAGGGTGGGCATCCCGGCAACGCTCTGCAGACCGCCCCAGGTTTCTGTGTAGGGAAAGTCGACCCGGTCGCTCCGATAGGTTTCCACGATGGGAGTGTCGAACAGCACCACGTAGGGCAGGTCTTCCGCGAGGAATGCCTGCATCTCGAAGGCCTGTTGACGCGCTGCTTCCAGGTCGGTTTCGGTGAGCAGTCCGTCGGCCAGGCGGTCGAAGTCGGGGTTGTTGTACCCGCCGGCGTTGTACCCTTCCAGCTCCGAATGGCGGCTGTGGAAGAACGACTCGAGGTAGTCCGGGAAGGGGTTGAGACCCCAGCCGAGGATCCACATATCGAAGTCCTGCTGGTCGAACACCTTCTCGACGATGACGTTGAACCCGGTGAGGTTGGCCCGCAAGGGGATGCCCACCTCGCTCAACCACCGCTCGATCCAGATGGCGAATGTGGAGCGCAACGGGTCGTATCCCGCACTGGGGGCGAGCACCTGCATCGCCGGCACCGGCTCGCCGTCGGGCATCCTCAGCCCCTCCCCCTGTTGTTCGATGAAATTGCCGTCCTCGCTGACGCGGGGCTCCGTCTCCCAGGTGAATCCTGCTTCCTTGAGCAGCTCTACAGCCCTGCTGACGCGCTCCTGGCGGTTCAGTCCCTTGCCGATGAGCGGCACGTCGGCGTTGTACCAGGCGCCGTTGCCCTCCGGCACCATCGTGTATATGGGGATCGCTACACCCTGCAGCACGGTATCCACCAGGAATTCCTTGTCTATCAGGGTTGCGACTGCCTGCCGGAAGGCCCTGTTGTCCATGGGCGCTTTGCGGAAGTTGAAACCCAGGTAGCGGAGTCCGTCGGATGCGTTCTCGATGGTTGTCAGGCCATCCTCTCCCGCCAGCTGCTCCTGCAGCCCCTTGGACAGCCCCAGCGGGTTCAGCATGAAGTCGATGTCGCCCTTCTTGAGGGCCAGAACGGCGGCGTCCTGGCTGCCGTAGATCGAGTAGATGGTGCTCGCCGCGTTGGGGCCTTCCACGTACTCCAGTACCGTTTCGCCGCCGGGCTCACCGTAGGCAGTGAACTCGGTGATCCCGGGGGTGGTGGCCGAATATGCGCCGCTGGCATACAGCGCGACCTCCGTTCCGGCGAAGGAGTAGTCCTGGTTCCTGTCCTTCTCTGCGAAGGCGCCCCGCTCCCACTGGTCGAAGATGAACCCCCCGGCGCTCGGTTCGCCTTCAGGGACGTGGGAGAACAGCACCTTCTGCTGCTCGGTGGTGTCGCCGGCCTGCCGGGCCTCGGCCACCACCGGCTCCCAGTAGGACTTCGAGAAGATGGGCATGAACGCCAGCCCGAACTGCCATCGCGCCAGGCCCGGCTTCTGCTTGAAGAAGATCTTGAGCCGGTGCGGGCCGTCGGTTTCGGCGTGGTCGAAGAACTCCGGGTCCACTATTGAGGGCCAGTTGCCGGTGAGTTGCATCTCCGCGGCTGTATTGGCCGTGAACGCGAAGTCCTCGGCGGTAACGTCGCTGCCGTCGCTCCACTTCACGCCTTCCAGCAGTTCCACCTCCGTGGTCCAGAACGTCTCGCCTTCCACCACTTCCTCCTCGAGCGGAGTGGGGAAGTCGGCAGCCAGCGATGGGACCCAGTCGTACCGCTGCGCCGAGTACCCGTAGAGCGCCGGCTTGCTTCCGCCGAGTACGTAGCCGTTCCATATCGTCCCGTCCGGCCCCAGGTAAGCCCAGTGGTTCGTGGTGGTGAGGTCCGACGCGATACCGATCCGATAGACCTTCTCTTCCTCCGCTTCGGACGGAGCCGGTGTTGCCACAGGAGCTTCGCCGGCGTCCGGTTGAGAAGTGGCCGTGGCCGCGGGAGCAGAAGTAGCAGGGCCGTTCTCCGACCCTTCCCCGGTGCAACCCGACAGCAGAGACAGGGCCAGCAACAGCCCGCAGAACGCAAACCGACCGATCGAACGCATTCCGGCTTCACCTCAGGAGTAGAAGACGACTGAGAATAGCACGAGGACGAGGGCCGGTGCGGCCAGAGAACGCCCTATGGCTCCGGGAACGCGTGGTGGGCGAAGCAGGGATCGAACCTGCGACCTCCTGTGTGTAAGACAGGCGCTCTAACCGCTGAGCTATTCGCCCCTGCGGGTAGTCTACAGCCTGCAGGCCGCACGAGTAGGGGGCGTGATAGCCTGAGGAGCCCCATCACGCTTCTCGGTGGCTCTCGTGCTCACGTCCCGCAGGTTCTGGAGCGGCGCGCTCCACATCTACATCCCGTCCCTGCTGATGATGATCGGCCAGGGGATGCTCATCCCTGCGCTTCCGACCCTGGCGGAGACGTATGAGGTTGCGCCTGCGCTGGCCGTGCAGGTAGTCACCATCCAGCAGGTGGGGAAGTTCATCGCGTTCATCCCCACTGGCGCGATCGTCGACCGGTGGGGAGCGAAGCCGCCCATGATGATCGGCGCGTTCGTCTCTGCGGCCTGTCTCCTGGGTGCGGCTGCCACGCAGAACTTCGTCCTGCTCCTGGGCACCCAGATCGTGTGGGGCTTCGGACAGAACATGTGGATGTTCGGGCGCGAGATCGCGGCTGCGGAGATGGTGCGTGCCGAGCATCGGGGACGGGCGCTGAGCACGCTGATGGGCATCAGCGGTGCAGGCATGGCGCTCGGGCCGGCGATAGGCGGGTTCCTCGTCGAGCCTGTCGGCGTGCGGGGACTCTTCCTCATCTTCGCTGGGATCAGCGCGGTGATATTCGTCCTGGCAGTGATCCACAAGAGCGTGCGGATCGAGAGGCCCAAGAGCAACCGCTCCATGTTCGACTTCACGGCCTTCAAGCAGATACATCCCTACTTCCGGCTCACCTACTTCATCCTGTTCATCACCACCTTCGGGGTGCTCACACGGACGCAGGTCACACATACGATGCTGCCGCTCTACGTGGAGAACCAGTTGGCCTACAGCCCCACGATGACCGGGCTGCTGTTCACCGTGCACGCCATCGCAACGTTCGCGATCATCCTGCCCGCCGGTTTCGTCTCGGACAAGCTCGGGCGCAAGTGGGTTGCCGCGCCATCGGCCCTCATCGCGGGCATCACCTTCGTCCTGGTCCCGTTCGCGGACAACCTGCTGATACTGGGGGTCGTGCTGGTGTTCATGGGTTTCGCCAGCGGCATGGCGATGGGGTCCATGACCACCTACACGTTCGATATCGTGCCGGTGCATCTGCGCGGACAACTGCAGGCGCTGCGCCGGTCGTTTGGAGAGACGGGAGCGATATCGGGGCCGCTCATCGCTGGAGCTGTGGCGAGCGTATCGAGCCCTTCGACGACGTTCTGGGTGTTCGCGCCGTTGCTCACGGGCGCAGGCCTTGCGCTCCTGTTCTTCGCGCGGGAGGGTCTGCCTTCCAAGCGGGCCCCGGGCGCTCCGCCGCCTGCAGTGGAGAGCGTTCCCGCCCGGTAGGCTGCTACCATGCGGGTGCGGCTCATGCCGCACTTCCCTTGGAACGGAGGCCTCTTCGTGCGCTCCGGCAGGCCGTCGCTCCTGAGAGCGACCCTCTCCATCTACCTGCCGTCCATGCTGATGAGCATGGGGCAGGGCATGATCATCCCTGCGCTTCCCGCGATAGCCCGGACGTTCAACGTCTCCGAGGCGCTCGCGGTGCAGGTGATTACGAGCCAGCTCGTCGGGCGCACGCTCTCCATGCTCCCTACGGGAGCGATCGTCGACCGGTTCGGCGTGAAACCGCTGATGGTCGGCGGGGCGACGCTCGCCACCGCCAGCACGCTCACCGCCGCCCTCGCCCCGAGCTTCACCGTCATCATCGTCACGCAGTTCTTCTGGGGCATCGGCATGAGCACCTGGATGTTCGGCCGTGAGGTCGCCGCGGTCGACATGGTGCAGCGGAACCAGCGGGGCCGGCAGATGAGCGCCCTGATGGGCATCGGCAGCACGGGCATGGCGTTCGGACCGGCCATCGGGGGCGTACTGACAGACCTCATGGGCGTGCGGGGGCTGTTCTTCGTTTACGCGGGCATGTCGGCGGTCGTGTTGGCCATCTCGCTGCTCCACCGGGAGATATCCCGGCCCTCCCGCCGCACCTCTGCACCGCTGTTCGACCTGCGTGCCGTCGCGCAGGTCCACCCCTACTTCCGCGCCACCTACCTCGTCCTCTTCTACTCGACGTTCGCGCAGATGATCCGGGGGCAGGTGACGAACACGATGCTGCCGCTCTACGTGCAGAGCCAGCTGCAGTACTCGGCGTCGATTACGGGCGTTCTGTTCACTGCCGCAGGGGTAACGACGTTCCTGATGATCGCGCCCACGGGGATCATCTCCGACAAGCTGGGGCGGAAGTGGGCCGCAGGTCCCGCCGCAGTGCTCTCCACCATCGCGTTCATCGCCTTTCCTCTGGCGTCGAACATCCCTGCGCTCTTCGCCGTGATGTGCACCGTGGGGCTGGCGAATGGACTCGCCATGGGCGCGATGACGATCTACACCTACGATGTCGTGCCGGTGCACGTGCGGGGGCAGTTGCAGGCGCTGCGGCGTGGAGTAGGCGAACTTGGAGCGCTCACGACGCCGCCCTCGGCGGCTGTGATAGCCAGCGCGTTCACACCGGCGATGGCCTTCTGGTTCTTCGCTCCGCTGCACGTGCTGTCCGCAGCGCTCATATTCGGGCTGGCGCGAGAGAGCCTTCAGGGAAAGCGTGGACCGGGCGCGCCGTCAACGCGCGAGATCGACGAGGGCGCATCGTCCGTGCGTCCAGAGGGAGAGTGAGGTGTGGTCGTTGGTGGCAACGACAGGATTCGAACCTGTGACCTAGCGCTTATGAAGCGCCCGCTCTGCCGCTGAGCTACGTTGCCACCGGGCACGCCGGGGAGCCAGCCGCTCGACCCGGTGCGCAGCCTTCCGATGATACGGACGCTCAGCTACCTCCGTCAACGAGAGAGTGGCGCGACGGAGCGCCTCAGGCAGAGGCGCGGCGCGGGTTGCCGATGGGCGGCAGGAAGAGCGCGGCCACGGTTGCGAGCAGGGACACGACGGTGGCGTACGGGAAGATGAGGCGGTAGTCATCGATGCCCGGCGGCGAGAACCAGGCGATGATGATGCCGAGCAGGAGGGGCGAGAACGCGCCGAAGAACGCGTTGTTGCCCCAGAGCAGGCCGATCATGCTGCCCTCGATGTGACGCCCCTCAGCGACGTCCAGCGACGCCGCCTGCGCGAGGTTGGCGCCGGCGAACCGGAATATGCCCAGCAGGCCGACCAGCACCAGGAAGAGCGGGCCCAGTTCCGCGGTGAAGATCATGATGCCCGTTATCACGGTCGAGAAAAGGAGCACACCGACGAGGACCGGCTTGCGTCCGGCCCTGTCCGAGAACGCTCCGATGAGCGGCGAGACGATGATGGACGTCCCGACCATCAGGGCGAGGTAGGGCGCGACGACCGCGGCGATACGCGCCTCGCTCGGGTCGTCCTCGACCTCTCGAAGGAGCTGGGCGATAAGGACGGGGAGGAAGAAGACGATGGCGCGGTCGGCCATGCCGCGCAGGCCGGAGACGATGAGCAGCACCGGAAGCGCGCGGCTGGTGAAGAGCCCGCCGATGCTCCTGAACTGCGCTCCCGCGGTCCGGGACACGGTCTCCCGGCGCGGGAGTCCCAGCCGCGCCAGTATGAACAGGATCATGGCCGAGACGATGGCGATGATGAAGAAACCGCCCACCAGCACGCCGCTCCATGTGGTTACGAGGAGCGCCGCGGCGACGATGAACGGCGTGATCACTTCGCCCAGGCTCCCGGCAGATCGGTGCAGCGACATGAGCAAGGCGCGGTCCTTCGGGAACGTGAACGACAGGATGCCCAGCCCCACCGGGTGCCAGAACGAGCCCGCCGCCGAGCCGAGGGAGACGGCGATGATGAGGATGGCGGCGTTCGGCGAGATGCCGGCCAGGAGGTAGGCGAACCCCATGGAGAACAGGCTTCCCGCGAGGAAGATCCCCCGGTTTCCCGCGAAGAGGTCCACCATGAAGCCGCCGCCCATGCTGAGGATGCCGCCCGCCGCCTGTCGCGAAGCGGACAGGATGCCGAGCGCGACCGGCCCCATCATGAAGACGTCCTGGATGATGGGCAGGAGCACGAGGAAGCCGTCGGCGTACATGTGCTGGAAGCCGTGGCCGGTGACGATGACTCCGGCGACGCGCTTCGGCTTGCTGACGACGACTACGTCGGCTGCCGGGGCTGCTGTGGTCATGATCGTTCTCGTGTACCTCTACGTTCCTCGTGCGCTGATACTAGCACGCGGCATGCGCGGGTTTTCGAAGGGCGCCCAAGCGCGGGGTGCCTCCTACTCGAGGCGGAAGCAGCGGGCAGCGTTCTCCCACATGAGCTTGCGCATCCGGTCTTCGCCAAGGGTGTCCCAGCCCAGGACTATGTCTGCAGACTTCGGGAAGCGGGACTCGGCGTGCGGGTAGTCGGAGCCGAACATGAGGACGTGGTCGCCCATGAGCTCGGAGACCATGCGCGTCATCTGCTCGCCTTCGTGGATGACGATGCCGGCGAAGAAGCGTCCGCCGGTCATGTACTCCTCGATGGTGCGCAGGCCGTCGGCAACGTACCCCATGTAGTGGACCTGGTCTTCCATGCGCTTCATCCAGAAGGGGAGCCAGCCGAAGCCGGACTCGAGGATGGCGAGGTTGAGGTTGGGGTACCTGTCGAGCAGGCCCGCGCCGATGAACGCCGAGATCATGCGCATCGCGCCCCATGGGTGTGAGGCCGTGCGCCCGATGAACGGGTTGTCCCAGAGGTCGCGGTAGCCGGGATAGCCGGTTGCGAAGCTGTGGTGGGTGATGGTGAGCCCGGCGTCGTCTGCAGCGGCCCATATGGGGTGAAGGTCCGGGTGGTCGACCGGGTAGTCGACCGGCAGGCTCACCCAGACGCCCTTAGCCCAGTCCGAGTCCGCGTAGCGCTTGATCTCCAGCACGGAGCCTTCGACGTCGCGTGCGGTCGCGAGGATGAGCGAGTTCAGGCGCCCGGGGTGGCGGCTGCACATGTCGTCGATCTGGCGGTGGACGCTGCGCAGCATCGCCATGTCGACGGCCGGGTCCGGGTGACCGGAGGCCGCGCCGGGCACCATCAGGTGCACGTCCACGCCTTCCTCGTCCATGTCGCGGACGCGGGCGTCGGCGTCCCAGTCGGAGCCGCCGGGCGTGGGGAAGGTGAAGCCCTGGAAGTTCTGGAAGTGGCGCTGCGCGTTGGGACGCGGGGCTGCCTCGCCCAGGATGCGCGGGGGCGCCGCGCCCCAACCGCCTTCGCTGCCGAGGCGGTAGAGGTGCGTGTAGGGCTCCGGCATCTCCTCTCCCGCCCAGCCGGTGCGGAACTCCCGGGTCTGCAATTCGGCCTTCATGTCCCGGAGCATAGGGTCGAGGAAGGGTTCGAGGGTCTCCGCGGACGCGTGGAAGTGCGTATCCGCGTCGAATATCCGGTAGCCGTTGCGCATGGGCGGCACCTCGTTGCCGGGGGATAGCCGGAGTATACGCCCGCTTGCGAGGGGCGGTAGGATGCGCGGCATGACCCTGTCGAAACCGGCGAGACGCATCGCATTGCACGTGCCCGGAGATGGACTCTCCCGCCAGCAGACGCTCGACCTCGTGCGGCGCGCGGAGGAGCTGGGGTACGAGTCGGTCTGGGCCGGGGAGTCGTGGGGGTTCGACGCGTTCACGACGCTGGGATGGCTCGCCGGGCAGACGACGCGCATAGGCATCGGGACGCATATCGCGACGATGTTCAGCCGCACCCCCGCGATGACGGCCCAGAGCGCGGCGTCGCTCGACTCCATAGCGGATGGGCGGCTCACGCTCGGTCTCGGCACGAGCGGCCCGATCGTGGTCGAGAACTGGCACGGGCAGCGGTGGGAGCAGCCGCTGCAGCGGACGCGCGAGTTCGTGGAGATCGTCCGGCTGGCGCTGTCCGGCGAGCGCGTGGACTACGACGGCCGCATCTTCCGGCTGCGGGGGTTCCGCCTGCGGGACGAGCCTCCGCGCTCCGCCGTGCCGGTGATGCTGGCCTCGATAGGGCCTCGCAACGTGGAGCTGACGGGAGAACTGGCGGAAGGCTGGCTGCCGATATTCCTGCGGATGGACTCGCTGCCGGAGATGCGGGCGCTGCTGGCGGCCGGGGCGGCGCGCTCCGGCCGCGACGCGTCGGCCATCGAGATAGCGCCTGCGATGCTGACCGCGGCGTCGGAGCGCGCGCCCGAGGGTGCTCGGGACATGGCGCGGGCGCACATCGCGTTCTACGCGGGCGGCATGGGAACGTTCTACAACCGGATGCTGCAGCGCTTCGGATGGACGGAGGAGGCGGAGCGGGTCCGGCAGGAGTGGGTGCGCCCGAACCGCGAGGGGCGTCCGGCAGCCGCTGCCGCCGTGACCGACGAGATGCTGGACTCGACGAGCGCCGTCGGCACACCCGCGCAGGCCAGGGAGCGGTTGGAGGCGGCGTACGCCGCGGGCGTGACGCTGCCGGTGCTGATGTTCCCGCACGGCGCCGACGCCATGCTGATGGGCGACACGCTGGAAGCGCTCGCGCCTTCGCGGGAGTGACGAGGCTCGCACCGCGCCGCATCATCCCACCCATATCCCGAGGTTGCGGCCGCCGGGCGGCTCGTCTCCGTCATCGGGCGGGAGCCGGTAGCCGAGGCCGACCCGCGGCGGCGGGCGGTCGTCGTTCAGGAACGGTTCCGTGCCCGTCCAGATGCCGAACGACGGCGGGACGAGGAACGCGAGTGCGAGTGCGTCGGCCTTGTCCGGCGACGGCAGCCCCCGCTTCCGCATCTCCCGCTTCCCCTGCAGCCGCACCTGACCGGAACTCGATACGTCGTAGCGCAGCGAGACCAGCTGTCCGGCGAGATCCTCGTCGCGCGGCAGCGCGAGCAGGCCGTCGTTGAGCAGCAGCCGCAACTCCCAGAAGAACTCGGAGCGCATGTTGTAGAACCTCGTGCGGTGCGGCGCTTTCCCGCCGAAGTGCTTGCCGTAGACGGGCGCCCCGAGCTCTCTCAGCCGGTCCACGACGCCTCCACCGACACCGCCCTCGTCCACGAAGATGGCCTCCGCCCCCGTCTGCTCCACCGTCTGCAGGATCTCGTGGACCAGCCGCATCGTGTCCATTCCCTGGAACGCGCGCAGGCTCAGCACGCGCTGCCCCCGCCGCACGCAGATGGCGGACTTGTCGAAGCCGAACCGCGCCACGTCGACGCCGATGTAGACGGGCATGCCCGCGTCGGGGTCGTCGTCTGGCAAGGCTGTCATGTTGAGCGATGCCGAAACATCTCCCGGGGGACGCTCGTCCATGGCGGGGTCCGCACCCGAGAGATTCCTCGACTCCGCTGCGCTCCGCTCGGAATGACAATCAAGCAAGGCCTCCCACCGCTCCATGGCGGCCTCGACCGCCTCGTGGCCCACGAGCGAGTCCTCCTGTGCGTCCGGGAACTGCGCGAGGACGGCGGAGATGTACGCGGGGTGGTCCTCCGACCAGTCGAGGGCGAGCTCCTCGGCGTCCTCGGGCGTGATCATTCCGGGAGCGCCGCCGTTCTCGCCGGTGAAGTTGGGCGTGTCGTAGGCGGAGATGCGGATGCGGTGATAGCGGGCGCGCTTCGAGTGGTGGGACTCGTAGAACTCGCCGTCGAGCGACATGGCGTTGCCAACGAGCAGCAACCGGTTGGGGTGCAGCCGCTTGATGGCGTCCATCTGCGACTGCGGCATGGCGTGCGCCTCCGTGACGATGACGAGCAACTCCGGGGAGTGGAACCCCTGGATGTTGCAGGCCTTGTTGGTGGAGAAGCCGATGGCGAAACGCTTGTCGTCGATGCGGTACTTCGACGTGAACATCTTCCCGCTGAGGCGGTCCTCCCCGGCTGCGTGCGCCAGACGCATCTGCTGCCAGACGATCTCCTCGATCTGCCGCTGCGTCGGGCCCGTCACGAGGACGGTGGCCTCCGGACGTGTCTCCAGCCACCAGATCACGGTGCGTGCGGCGGCCCAGTCCTTGCCGGAGCCGTTGGCCCCGACGACGGAGACGCGCCGGTGCTTCACGACCGCCTCGAACATCTCGACCTGTTTCGAGTACGGCATCCCCGCCTCGCCGAGGACGTCCGTCACGAAACCGACAGGGTCGTTCCTGTACCGCGTGAAGTCTTCTGCCACGGGTCCACCTTCTTCACCCGCTAGGGGCGGTTCGCGAACCGCCCCTACGCCGGTTAACACAGAAAGCCCCCTCACTCTCTCGCTGAGGGGGCAGCGGTCTTCCTGCGGCTCGTCCGTCAGGGTCAATGGTGCGCTATGCGTTGCGCTCTACCATCGTGCGGCAGAGGCGGACGTTCGCGCAAGAGGCGCGTGTCACAGCGGCGACGGGTCTAGGGTGGACTGCCGAGACCGGTTACGGTACGAACTTGAGCTTGACCCCAGAGGCGGCAGACACCTTCGCAAGCGTGTCGAGCCGGGGGTTTCGACGACCTGACAAGGCGCGTGAGAGGGCCACGCGGTCCAGGTTGGCCTTTGCCGCCAATCTGGACACGCCCCCTTGCGCCTCAGCGACGTTGCGGAACGCCTTCATCAGCAGGCGAGGGTCATCGCCCATCTCTTCGATCACCGCGTTCAGGTAGGCAGCGATGTCTTCAGGAGTCTTGAGGTAGTCACTGGCTCTATGTTCTCTCACCGGCATCTCATTTCTCCTGGTTGTACTGAGCCCAGAGGGCCTGAGCGCTGCGAATATCGGCGGACTGCCGTGCCTTCGTTCCTCCACCCAACAGGATTACCAGCACGTCCCCGTCGCGCCCATAGTAGACGCGGTATCCGGGGCCAAAGTCGAAGCGGAGTTCGGAAACGCCTTCTCCGACTCGCCGATGATCGCCGAAGTTGCCGAGCTCGATGCGGTCGATGCGTGCTTGAATCCGAGCGCGCACCTGGGCGTTTTGCCATCGGAACCACCTATCGAAAGGATTCTGCCCTGCATGCGTGACATATTGGACGACCCTTATCACGGCAACAGTGTAGCCAATTGGCTACGGCAAATCAATGCCCAACAGTGGAACTGGACGGGAGGTGGGGAAGCGGAGGTTCCCGCCTTCGCAGGAACGACAGCCGGAATGCCCGCCATTGCATCGGCGGCGGGGCGTAGTAGACTGCGCGCGCAGCCACCGGCTGCGCGGACGAGAACCAACGGGGAGGCGCAACATGCCCGTCATCGACGCAGATACCCACATCGACGAACCGGAAGAGGCCTGGCAGTACATGGATGGAGCAGCCGCGCGGTTCCGCCCCGTGACGATCTCGCCGCCCGAGGGCGTGGTGCCCGGCGGGATGGACGCCTCGGCGAGCCGGTGGTGGCTCGTGGACGGCAGGCTCCGCCAGCGGATGATCCGCAACGACGAATTGACCGGCTCGACGCTCAACTCGCGCGAGTTGCTGGACGTGAACGAGCGGCTGCAGCACATGGACGACCGCGGGGTCGACATCCACGTCATCTACCCGACGTTCTTCCTCTCCTACATCACCGGCAACCCGGAGGCCGAGCGCGCGCTGGTCGACAGCTGGAGCCGCTATGTCTCCAGCAGGTGCGCGCCGACCGAGGGACGGCTGCGGTGGGTCGCCGTTCCGCCGCTGCTGGACATCGACGCGGCGGTGAGCTACCTGCGCTGGGCGAAGGAGAACGGCGCGGTGGGCGTGTTCAAGCGCGGGCTGGAGCACGGCAGGCGCGTGAGCGACCCCTACTTCTTCCCGCTGTACGAGGAGGCGAGCGCGCTGGACATGCCGATCTGCATCCACACGGGGAACGGCAACCCCACGGACGCGCGGCTCGGCCACGGCGACAGCCTCGGCGGCATCCCCATCATGGACGCGTTCCACGCGCTGGTGCTCTACGAGGTGCCGGACAAGTTCCCGAACATCCGCTGGGGCTTCATCGAGGCGGGCTCGACGTGGATCCCGTACGTGGTGGACCGTCTGAAGGCCGAGAAGAAGCGGCGGTCGTGGATACGGAAGTTCGAGATGGGAGAGAACCTGTTCAAGAGGAACAAGTTCTTCGTGGCCGTGGACGCGGTCGAGGACATCTCCTACGTCCTGGAGTACGGCACCGAAGACCACCTGATGATGGGCACCGACTACTCGCACTTCGACACGTCGGCTGAGCCTGACGCGATCGACGCGGTGCGCCGCTGGGCGTCGGAGGGCCGCATCAGCGACACGGTGGCGCGGAAGATCCTGGAGGACAACCCGAAGGAGTTCTACGGGCTGTAAGAGGGGAAATGGGCTGGGCCATAGAAGCCCAGCCCATCCACCCCATCACCTAAGCGCTTGGGGAAAGACGCGTTCAGTGGCACTGAACGCGTCGACAAGCTCCTCTCGTAGAGTTCGCTCTTTCTCAGGGTCTTGATCCAACCGAAGGCCAAGCAGGTGTTTGATGAGGTTGGCAGTCTTCCGGCGGGCTGCGCGTGCGATAGCGATACGACCGGCGAAGAGGGCGATTCCTTCCCACTGCGGAGATGCTAGTTCCCAATTGATCTTGGGAAGCCACTCCGTCAGGAAGTCCTTCCAGTCGTCCGGTCTCTCCTCAATGGCAGCTTTGATGGCCTCGGCAAGAGCTTCGAAGCCTAAGCCGCTCACGTAGACGTACCGCTTCCTAAGTGCACCAGCCGTTGTGGTCCCTGCCTCAAGTTCGCTGATCCCGGGTAGCGCCCGGATAGCTGTGTCCCACATGTCGGCGAGGTAGCGAACATCGCTGTCTAGGTCGCCGTCGAGTAACCCGACGAGGATTTTCACAGCTTCGTACAGGCTAGCAATCGTCACGATATGCGGTGACCTCTCTGACAGCGAGGAGCCGGTGAGATTGACCCTGTCGTGCAGGCAGCGCGACTGGTTCACGAGTTCCTTGGCAAGAAGGGCCTCCCGCTCTCGGTGCTCAAACATGATGTTGAGCGCTTTGGGCGTGGGCTTAGCGTTCCTGTTGAGGTCGGAGAAGAGCTGCTGCGAGGAATCGACACTCTTGTGAGGGACGATGACCATACCAATGTGCTCACGTGCGAGATCGGGTGACTTCGTTACAGCGAGTTCAATGGACTTGAGCCGATGTTGTCCATCTAATGCCTCTAGGTGTTCCGACCCTTCCAGCTCAACCCAGCCAGTGAGAGATTCTTCCTCGTCCGGTACGAAACGTACCTCGTGTCTGACTTCACCCGGCCGAACGTGTTCGACGACAAGCGCATTGTAGAAATGGTCGTCGTTCTCTGTAAGGTACGGCACCATCTCCGTCCGAATCCTGGCGTTGTTGAGAGGCCGCTGCTGTCGGATCGCGACGGGCCAGTCCCGTCCGTCCTCTTTGTACTCGACTATCCTGGCAACCTCACCGAAGGTGGCGGTCGTCAGGAAAAACTCGGTTTTACCCATGTGCCCGCGGAGGGCTCGTAAGCGAATCATGCTGGTTCTCCTTATGGCTGGTGGTCTGCTGGTATGAGACACGTTGCGCCAGACTTGTGGTGCCTTCCTACGAGGGGGGGCGTGGTGGGCCGCGCAGGTGAAGGCAGAAGCCTGACGAATCGACGCTCTCCGGCTGGGAACCAGCATGCGGTATGCCGTACGTACATTGCATCTGTCTGTACCTCTGGATGGATTGTACGTACGTACAACAAGGCTGTCAACCCCTGCCTTAGAAGTGCCCCCGCGACGCGCGGGGGTTTACCTTTTAGTCCTTCTGGTCCCGACCGTTCGCCGCCGGACGTCGGCCGCGCTAGCTGGCGTCCCGCCGTCCGCGGAACCAGAGCAGGAGCGTGAGGGCGAGCAGGAGAGCAGCCCCGCCTCCCAGCGTCACGATGGCCAGCGGCGACCCGTTCAGCAGGCCGTCGTACCGGGACAGGACCGCGGCGAGGGCGACTATCAGGCCGGCGAGCAGCAGCCCGGCTGCGATGAGGCCGACGAGCATGATGCTCTCGTACCGCATGACCAAGCGCTTGTCCATCGCTCCCACGCCCCGCGACAGCATCCGGCGTTCCAGTCCCTTCATCCCCACGATGCGGTGCAGGACGACCAACCCGACCAGGCATGCGACGAAGAGCGTCATGTCCAGGTAGGCCGAGCGGTCGCCCACCAGCTCCTCCTGGAACTCGAGCAGCTCGTGCCACCCGATGCGGTTGTGGGACCATGCCGGCGCGGCGTGGGGCAGGACGGCTACCAGCGCTACCAGCCAGAACGCGACGCGGTCGCGCCCAAGGGCCTGCAGCCCCCAGTACGCCGCCAGGCCGAAGGCGACCACGAACAAGGGCTGCCAGGGGACGGAGAAGAGCAGGAGTTCATCCGCGCGCTCCATCCACGCGGGTGCTTGTACGTACAGGACGAAGCCCATGTCCCACAGTACGTAGGCCGCGAGCAGCAGCAGGCCGGACAGCAGCAGCGACTCCGCTGCTACGAACCTGACGCCACCGCCGTTCCAGGCCGGTCTACCGAGAGATCTCAACATGACGCACCAGGACCGACGTGAACTCTTCCTTCGCAGGTTCCCATTCGATGACCGACGCCCCGGCGTCCCGGAGTTCCCTGGCGACGAAGCGCGTCTCCCACCGGGACAGCCCCAGTCCCTGCGACTCTTCGGCGGACTCCTGCGGGTCAACGTGCACCACCCGGACCGTGCTGTAGCGCCCGGAGAGGGTGCCGAGGGACGCAAGGCGGGTGACCGCCGACTTGAAACGGTCGAATGAGCCGGCCGCGTCCCCGGGTCTCATGTAGTGGACGTCCAGCCGCGTGATGACGTAGACGGCAGGCTGCAGCCGGAAGAGGAAGCTCTTGCACCGTTCCACAGCCTGCAGCAGGTCTTCCTCGGGCGGGCCCGGTCGCAGGCCGGCCAGCATCTGTATGAGGCGGTTGAACTGGCGCTTCCCCGCCTCGGGCGTCAGCAGGACACCCCTGCCGTCGTAGCTGTTGTAAGCGTAGGCGCCGAGCGTGGAACCCTGTGCGAGGTAGTACTGGGCCAGCGTGCCCGACGCCTCCACGGTGTTCTCCAGGGGGTTGGACAACGGGACGCCGACGTCCATGTAGTCCGCCATGTCCAGGAATATCCAGACCCCCTTCCGGGTCTCCGGCTCCACGTCGTTGACCAGGGGGAGGTTGTCGGCCCTGGTCCCTCGCGCGCTGGCCTTCCAGTTGATGCGCTTGAAGGGGTCGCCCGGCAGGTAGGGCCGCAGCTCGCGGAAATCGTCCGTGGCGGCCCCCGTGCGGGCGAGGTCGCCCATGTACCGGCCATACCTGCCCACGCCGCGGACGGCGTTCAGCCGCGTGATGCTGCGTATGCGCGGCACGACGGAGACCTGGTACGCGGGGCCGGAGGAGCCTGAAGCGCCCTGGTTGACGCCGAAGGGCGCGCGCGACTCCCAGCCGGTCTCCTCCAGCGTGAACATACCTCGCTTCGAGAACTGCACCTCGTACGAGACGTCCGTGGCGCGGCTCCCCGGCCATCGCCACACCACGCGCAGGTTGCTTCCGCTCACCACCCGGGCTTCGGGAGGCAGGTCGTCGTGCACGAAGATGGGGCCGATGCCGCCCCTCGCCGTCAGCCACCGCTCGACGGTGAGGGTGTCGCCGACCCAGCAGGCGACCTTCGCCAGGCTTCGCGTCACGACGATGCCGGAGGGCGGCGGGAGGGCGGTGGACAGCAGGGCCGCGACCAGGACGAAGACTGCCCCGGCGAGAAGGACCACGTTGCCCAGTATCAGCCCCAGCACGAGGAAGACGAGGGCGACGGCGATCCAACTCAATTGGGACGGCTGGTATCTCACTACGGCGCGGCCCGTCCTATCTCGCCGGGTACGGGCACCTCCGACAGGAGGTCCTCGACGACGAGGTCGCCGCGGACGCCCTCCAGCGTGTCTTCGATGTTCAGGATGATGCGGTGCGCGAGCACGTCGGGCACTAGCATCTTGACGTCGTCGGGCACGACGAAGTCCCTGCCGTGGATCAGGGCCATCGCTCGCGATGCCCTCAGCAGGGCCAGCGAACCCCGGGGGCTGACGCCGACCGCCACCCGCGCGTGCTCACGGGAGAGCCGCACCAGTTGCGTGATGTAGTCCACGATGAGCCGGTCGGTGTAGACGCCGGTCTCCACGAACTGCTGCAGCTCCACGAAGCGGCGCACGTCGACCGCCGGCTCTATGTCCGCAGTGGGGTCATCCTTCTGCCAGTGGATGCGCCTCAGGAGGATGTCGTTCTCCAGCGCCGCGTTGGCCGGATATCCCGCGGAGAGCTTGAGGAGGAAGCGGTCCAGCTGGGCTTCAGGCAGCGGGTACGTGCCCTCCTGTTCGATGGGGTTCTGCGTTGCGATGACCACGAAGGGGAACTCCAGGCCCATGGTCTTCCCGTCGATGGTGACCTGGCGCTCCTCCATGGCCTCCAGCAGCGCGGACTGGGTCTTGGGCGGGGCGCGGTTGATCTCATCGGCCAGCAGCACGTTGGTGAACACGGGGCCGGGCATCATCTGGAATGTCCCGTCGTTCTGCCGCCAGACGTTCATCCCGAGGATGTCGGAGGGGAGCAGGTCCGGCGTGAACTGGACACGCTTGGTGTCCCCGCCGATCGCCCGGGCGAATACCTTGGCGAGGAGCGTCTTCCCGAGTCCGGGGAAGTCCTCGAACAGCACGTGGCCGTTGGCCAGGGCCGCCGCCAAGAGCTTCCGCAGGAGCAGGCGATTGCCGACGAATGCCTCGGCGACGCGGTCGATGATCTGTTCGCAGGAGAGACGCGCCTCTTCCAGTTCTTTCTCGTTCATGGGTGGGTCACCCTCCCGGCGTCAGCGAGCATCGTTCCCATCAGCATAGCCAACCTCCTTATGCGTCATCGCGCTCCCGTGCGTACTGCGCTTCCGAAGAGCGCCGCAACCGCGTCGTTGACGAGTTCGATGCGGCGCAGCGCGGTGTTCGATCCGGTGTTCGACCGGCGCCAGGCGAGCCATCGCGGGGCCGGTGTGTCGAGCAGCGAGAACCAGCGGTCAACGGCGTCTTCGGGGCTGCCGCCCCCCTGGCAGTGAGCGACCATCAGCGCCACAGCCAGCGGTTCCGGGTCCGTTCCCCTGTCGATGAAGGAGTCAGCCGCTCTCCGGACGTGGTCCTCGTCGAGGCGTTCGGACTCAGGGGCGCGAGCGGCCAGCGCCCAGCCCGCCGTGTCCAGGGAGTGTTCCAGTGCGGCTGTCCTCTTCTCCCTCGTGCCGCTGCGGAAAGCCCTCCACACCGGAGGCGCGGCAGCGCCGGAGCGCAGGGAGCGGCACGCCGCGAGCATCGCGTCCACCGAAGCGCCGCCGCGGTAGAGCAGGCCGAACAGGTATGTCCACAGCGGCTTCCAGTCGCCGCGGTCGACGAACCGCTGCCGCAGCGCGTCCGTCAGCTCGGCGCGAGGGTCAGGCTTGCTCTCGAGGACCTGTTGATGGTGGGACCAGTCCGTCCAGGCGGGTCCGGCGGTCCCGGGCGCATCGGCGACGAGCCGCAGCCTGTTGAGGACGTTCATCAGGACCGCCAGCAGAAGCACGAGGAGCGCCGTGTATTCGAAGAGCGCGGCGAACCAGAGCATCTCGTAGACCACGGGCCGGAGCATCAGCACGTAGAAGGCGAGGGACGCGCCGAGCACGAAGCCCCGGACCTGGGACGCGGCGAGCCAACCCGCGACGTCGGACAGGGCCGGACTGGAGGAGGCCGCAGCGTAGCGCGCCAACTGCGTCAGCGCCAGCGAGAACATCCCTGCGGCAGTGATAGCTCCACCGAAAGTGAAGCCGTGTCCGAACGTGGCCAGGCCGGAGGCCGTGAGCCAGGTGAGCGAACCCACAGCGAAGTAGCTCACCGCGGACAGCATCGACCGGTAGTGGTGGAAGGTGCGTCCCTCCAGCACGCGGGGCAGGAGCAGCATCGCGGTTGCCGTGAACGACAGCCAGGTGATGGAGAGCCGGGACTCGTAGAAGCCTCCGAGGAACGGCAGGAGCGATTCGCCAAGCTCCTGCGTTCCGGGACGGTCGAGCAGCACGGCGTTGGCGATGGGGAGGTGGGCGAGCACAGCCCCGGCGACGAGCGCCAGGGCCGCGGCGAGGGCCAGTGCGCTCAGCGCTTTCGACGCGTTCGCCGCAGGCAGCGCATACCGCTCAGGGACCTCGATGCCCGTGACGTTCCGCAGCACCATCGCTGCGTAGGAGAGCGCCGAGGCGAGGATGAGCGTAGCGAACATCCCCGAAACGTCGACCGCGAAGGCCGTCGAGACGACACCGCTGCCGGAGAAGACGACGTACAGAGCGGCCAGCAGGGCGAGGTGTCCGACGGGCGTACCGAGGATGGATGCGACGCCAGGGCGGAGCACTCCGGCGTAATGGATGAGCGCGAAGGGGAGCAGCACGGCCAGGGTCTGCACGAGCGAGAGCGAGCGGAGGACCGCCGCGTACGCCGCGTCGGCAGAGGCGGTGGATGCGTTCCCTGCGGTGAGGGACAGGAGCGCCATCGCGCCCCACAGCACGACGACCCACGCGGCCTCGGTCGCGTAGAGGGCCCTGCGGAGTCCCGGCAGGCGCTCAGGCGGCCTGACCGCCATGAGGCGCCGGATGACCAACGCGGCGTAAGACAACCCCGCCGCGAGCGCGAACCCCAGCAGAGCGATGGCGCCGTCCAGGGCGAACGCCGTAGAGAGCGCGCCGTTGTCGCCGAGTACGGCGTAGGCGGCAACGAAGGCCGCAAGGTGCCTTCGAGGAAAGCCGACGAGCGCGGCGGTCTCCGGGCGGACGTCCGTTACCGCTCGGGCGGCGATGAAGGGGGCCAGCAGGACTATGCCCCACGGCGCGAGCGAGTCCAGACCGCCGAGATACGGGCCAAGGGAGGAGATGTCCGGGGTCCAGGGATGCCCTGCGATCACGCCCGGCAGTTCGGATGCGGATGCCAGCACGCCCAGGCCCAGCGCCGCCCAACCGAGGTCGGTCAGCGCCCGCCGGGCGACCGGAAGCGCCTCATCCAGCCGCAGCACGCGGTCCGGCGCCCCGCGGGTCCGCATACGCCAGGCGACGCGCCCGGCCAGCGCGGTCCCCTGGAGCCAGAGCGTGAGCCTGGCGAGGGCCAGCAGGACCCCAAGCAGCGCCACCGGGAGGGAGAGGGAACCCAGGTCCAGCCGTAGCAGCCGGGAGAGCGGGCTGTCCGCGTCCCATAACAGGACGAGCGCCACCAGCGTGCCGCCCGCCAGGAGCGCGGCAGCCATCGCCGGGCGTTGCGCAAGGGTGGCGGTCCTCATCGTTCAGGCCCCAGGACCGCGCTCCATGCGCGGTACATCGCTTCGTAGTGCCGGCGTGCGATCGGGTGCTCGCTGTAGTCCGCCTCCTCGAACCGGGAGATGAGCTCGTCGAGCGCCTTCTGGGAGATGGGCAGCCCCCGGGCGACCAGCAAGGCCTCCACCTCTCGCGGCGTCGATTGTTCGGTTACGTTCTCTGCCCGCTCCTTCGCCCATACGAGGAAGACGTTATAGAGGCGGACGATCTCCTCCCGGAAGTCGACTATCCGGAGGATGCGGGACTCGGAGCCCGGGAGGTAGTCGTCGTCGCCAGCGAACTCCACGGACACCGGGTAGTCGCCCGGCTCCTCGCTGCTCCAATCGAAGGTGTACGCGCCGTCGTCGCCGAGGAGCGCGAACCCGGACGGAGCTTCGCCCGCTACGGAGACGTCGACGATGGCCCCCGCGATGGCGGAGCCCTCCTCGTCGGTCACGCTGACGGTGACGGTCACTTCCTCACCGACCCCCCAGACATCCGCCAGGTCGGGGGCTTCCCTGCGGAACTCGATGCGCAGGACGACAGGCTGCGGCTCCGGGCCTGCGTCTTCCTCGTCCTCTCCGCCTTCGCCGGGCGAGTCCGGCACCAGGACCGGCACTGCTGTCGCGCTTCTCCGGCGCGGGAGCGACGGCGTCACCCTCAACCTCCTGCCGGCGAAGGCCGCGACTGCTGCCAGCGCGAGGAGGCCGGGCGCACCCACCCACAAGAGCCAGTTGAACCCGGCAGGCGTGATGGCGCCCTCCCAGAAGTACGGCATCGTCAGCGGGGTGCGAAGGTCGTCCCCGGCATAGGTGAACACCACCGACTCGCCCGTCAGCGCCTCCGCGTCCGGGACCGTCAACTCCAGCGTTGCGATGCCGAACTCGTCGGTTACGGCGTCCACTCCCTGGCTCGAACGCAGTGCGGCCTGCGGTATCCCGGCGCCCGTGTCGTCCAGCAATGCCACCTGCAGCAACGTCATCCCGCCCGGACGCACCCTCCCCACCGGGGTCACGATGAGGTTGGCGGCGGACTTGACCACGAGTGGCACCGTCACGCCGGCGCCGAGTTCGGGCGCGGAGAGCACCACTTCCGTGGCGCCCAGCGGCTCGTCGCCGGAGACCGGGTACGGGTGGGTGAACGTGCCTACGCCGCTGGACTCGAACGTGACGCCGGGGCCGGCAGTCAGACCGGCGCCGGGCACGGGGTAGGTCCCCAGCAGAACGGTGCCGCGCAGGACAGCCTCTCTGCCGCGCGCCACGGGTTCGAGAGCCTCCACCACGATCCTCGGAAGCCCGACGGGGATGTCGAGGGTGGCGCTGCTGGGCGCCAGCAGGTCCGTGCCCTCGAATACTACATCGACGCCCTGCGTGGACTCGTGCGGGTCGTGCGCGGCGCTCTGGTCGAATATGGCCTGGGCGTCCCACGTGAACGCGCCCTCGGCATCGGTCGTCAGGGAGAGAGGTCCGTCGCCGACCACCTGCACTCCGGCGCCGGGGACCGGGCTCCCGTTGCTCTCGCGCAGGATGCCCGTGAGACGGAAGCCGTCGCCATCCCTCACGATGGCGGGGCCGTCGAGCGTCAGTACGGTGGGTTCCAGCACCTCGAAGGCGAACTCCGCCGAGGCCGGTTGGACGAGCTCCGCTCCCGCAAAGCGGGCAGTGAGCGCATGCGGGCCGATGCTTCCGAACGAGGGGTGCCGGTACTCGAACGTTCCACCCTCTGCGACATCCACCGTGACGGCCTGCCCGTCCGAGCCGTTCCCCACGGTCAGCTCCACCTGGCCGGTGGGTGAGAACGTATCCGAGGCGAGCCTGCCCTGGAACACCGCTCCGTCGCCGCGTTCCAGCCGCAGCGGGCCTTCCAGCGTCATCGTGACGGCGTGCAGGGACTGGAAGCGCGTCGTGCCGCCGGATGCGAGCACGGAGCCCTCACCCCGGAACCTGGCGGTGATCGTGAACTCCCCGGCTGACGGGACCGTGCCCATGACCTCGAACCGGCCTTCCCCGTCCGTGGTGACCGACTGCTCCGAGCCGCGACCGACCCGCACCCCGATGCGCTTCCCCGCGAGCGCGCCGCCGTCCACGCCGCGAAGCTCACCGCCCACCTCGAACTCCTCTCCTATCACCACGGCAGCAGGGGCGTAGACCGCCACCTCCGTCGGCAGGACGACCTGGAAGTCGAGGCGGGCCGAGTTGTCCAGCAGGAACTCCTCTCCCCGGAGCTGCACCTCAACCCAATGTTGTCCGAGCCGCGAGAAGGAGTCCGAGAAGGTGAACCGGCCTGCCGGATCAGTCGTCACCGCCGGGGCCGTGTTCCCGTCGATGGTGACGCTCAACGCGCGTCCGGGGGAGCCCTGGCCGTTGTCTTCCATCACCCTGCCGGTGAACGTGGCCCTGGCGTTCAGCACGACTTCCGCCGGGCCGGCCAGTTCGATCCTGTTCCCGGAGAAGACCTTGATGTCCGGGTCGCTCCACGACTCGTTGAACCGTTCGTTCGCGACGGCGCGTGCGAGGAGCTGGTAGCCGCCCAACTCCATGTCTGGGGCAAGTTGCACCTCCGCCTGGAAGCGGCCGGAACGAGACGTGGTCGTCCCTATGTGCGTGCCGCCGTGCTCCTTGGTCTCGTTGATGTAGACCTCGACGATCATCCCGCCGACGCCCTGCCCATCGGTTGTCTGCACCGTGCCACCCACGACGAACGGCATTCCGCGCCGGATCTCAGTGGGCCAGAGAGTGATGTTCGTTACGGTGTCGATCGGATCGTCCAGAATCTCCCTGACCCGCGAGGGCGGGCCGGACGCCGTGGGCTCGAAACTCACCCAGCCGATGCCATCGAGGGCAACCTCCGCCCACTGGTGCCCCTGATCGGTGTAGACGATCTGCGTCTTCGCTGTCGGCGAGATGGCCCATCCCGAGACGACCCTGGCGGGTATGCCCACGGAGCGCGCCATGACGACGAACGCGCTGCTGTATTGCCCGCAGGTGCCCGTTCGGCTATCGAAGAGGAACCAGTCCACCGGGTCGCGTCCTGCGGGCGGCACACCTGCGCTGAGACTACCGGCGAAGCTGTAGGGATACTGGGTCTTCAGGTATTGCTCCAGCGCCCTGGCCTTGGCGTAGGGCGAATCGTGGGGAGCGGTGACCTGCCGGGCGAGTTCTCCTATCCGGGCAGGCAAGTCCGGGGGCAACTGCGTATAGGTGGGATCAGAAGCAGCGGTACCGGCGGCGAGGTACTGTCCCTCCGAGAACAATGGAATCCTTGATTCCCAGGAATAGCTCGATACCCGTTCCTCTGAAACGAGTGTGGCGCTGAATGGGTAGAACACACCATCGAGGTCTATCTGCTGCAGGTCAGGAGACGTGGGCATCACCCCGTTAGGCAATGCACGAGTACTTCCAGAGGGGAACATCCAGATCCGGTCGGAGACGACGCGAAGCGGGCTGTCCCGGAACCCGAACAGCGCCTGGGAGGCGAGACTCTCAGCGGGGACCGCGCTGAAGTCGCCTGCCCGGGCATCGTATTGCTCCCTTACCTCGGCGGAGACATCTTCTCCGGCCGTGAAAGGAACGCCAACGGGGTCCAGCTGCCGCCAACCGCCGTTCTCATAGATGTCTCCTGAAGCCATCCGGAGGTAACCCGTGTGGGCGGCTCCCTTCACCGTGAAGACGGGGACAGAAGGAGGATGCGGCGCCTGGTGCGTTGTCGTCCCCCCGACCCAGTAGTCGAAGTCTTCCTCGAGTGTCAACAGCGCTTGACCATTCTCCAGCCGGGTCACGTCTGTGCCCTGATCCTCGAGGACCTCCAGCGCGGCATCGCGGGTTGCTTCGTCTGCCCGGGCGAGCGCCGCGAGGTCTTCCGCCGACAGCAGCCCTCCCGTACCGTCGCCGTCCCCGAAGCCAGCCCCGGCGCCATCCTCAGACCCGCCTGAACCAGTGCCGCTCCCAGACCCATCCGTGCCTGCGTCACTTCCAGGCCCGCCTGTCCCGTCGCTCTCGCCCACGCCAGGCCGGGGTACGAGGTGTGGCGCCCGCGACGGCGCGCCTCCGGGCGTGGGGTCGAATGAAACCCAGCCCAAGCCGTCGAACGGCACCTCGGCCCATTGGTGCGCCTGGTCCGTGTACACGGTCTGGCTGTCGGGCCTTTCCGCTATGGCCCAGCCGGAGACCACGCGGGCGGGGATCCCGACGGAGCGGGCCAGCATCACGAACGCGCTGCTGAAGTTCCCGCAGGTCCCTGCCCGGCTGTCGAAGAGGAACGTCTCGATGGGGTCCTGGCCAGGAGGCGTCGAGGCGGCCGGGCCGGAGGCGAACCTGTACATGTATCCCTCGAGGAGGTACTGCTCAATCGCTTTTGCCCTGGCATAGGGCGTCGCGTGGCCAGCGGTTATCCGGGCCGCGAGCTCCCGCACGCGTTCAACCCACGGACCGTCCGGCATCTGGGTGTACGTGGGGACGCCGGAGGCGGTCCACGTCCGTGCGGCATTGAGTTGCGCGGGGGAGTAGTCGTAGACGTGCGCGTCCCATTCATAGCGAACGGGGCGGGCCTCCGGCGATGACGGTGTGGCTCTCGACCCGGTAGGTGACCGGGCGCGAGAAGGCCGCTGCGTGGAGCGACGTAGGCAGATGGCCCGAAAGGATGAGTTGAGCAGGCCCAATGCCCGAGAGGTAGATGCTGTCTGAGTTGCGCGTGCCGATGTCCCCGCGCGGGCGGATGTCTCCGGAGCGGAACCCGACACCACCGATACCGCCCGCCAGGTCGTCCTGCTCAGTGGGGATCCACGTGCCATCGACGTAGGTGTCGCCGACCGCAACCCTTAACAGGTTGGTATTCAATGCACCGTCGACCCGGAACACCGGCGCGCGAGGGATGCGAGGGATGCTCTCGGCGGTGACGCTGGGGACAAAGGCGATGTCGCTCTCGTACTCCAGGACTCCACCCCCGCCCTCCAACCAGGCGACATCGCCTATCTCCTCGAGGGCGGCGCGCGCGGCCTCGCGGACCTCTTCCGCGGGATCGCCCAGGGCCGCGCCCAGAGGGGCGATCGCGTCGGGATACCCCCGCTCGCCCATGAGCCGGGCGGCCGCAGCCCTCCAGGCCGGGTCCTCTGCGTTCTCGAGCACCTCCAGCAGGGCGTCGAAGTCCCACTCCATCAGGGCCTCAGCCGCGGCGGCCCTGACGTCAGCCGACTCGTCATGGGAACTGGCGTATAGCAGGGGCGGCAGCGCTACGTTCTCCCTGATCGCGCCGAGGGCCAGCGCGACTCCGGCACGCACCTCCGGGGCGGGGTCGGAACCGAGCGCAGGGAGCATCCCGGCCGCTGTCCAGCCGGTCTGCAGCGAGCCCAGCGCGCGAGCGGCGGCCTCTCTCACTGCGGCGTCCGGGTCCGTGTCGAGCGCCCGCAGCAGCGGCTCTTCGGCAGCGTCCTTGCCCAGGACGGCCAGCGCGTCGGCCGCCGCCACCCTGACCCGCGCGTCCTCATCGGCAGCCAGGGCTTGGACCAGCGGCTCCACGGCCCTGGGGTCGGCCAGCACTCCGAGTCCGTAGGCCGTCACAGCCCGCATGAGGGGGTCTTCATGCTCCAGCAGGACCCCTGTGAACCGGTCAAAGGCCAGCGTGCTCAGAGCCGTTCGCGCGGCATCACGAGCGTCGGTGTCCAGCGCGTTGTCCACCGCCTGGAACAGCAGGAGCAGCGCTTCCGGATCGTTCGCGTCGCTCCACAAGCCCGCCACCGCTTCGCGCACAGCCAGGTCCGCACTGGTGCCCATCTCTTCGAGCGCAGCCTCGAACCCGTGATCGACGTCGACGTCCGCGAAGGCGTCCCTGGGGATGGGGTCGACGGTCACCCAGCCCAGCCAGTCCAGTGCGATCTCCGCCCACTGGTGGGTCTGGCTCCGGTGGACCGTCTGCGTGTCTTCCTGTGTCGCAACGACCCACCCGGATACGGCCCTTGCAGGAATGCCCGCCGCCCTGGCGAGCACCACGAAGGCGCTGCTGAAGTTTCCGCTGGTGCCGACACGGCGGTCGAAGAGGAACCAGTCGACCGGGTCCCGGCCGGGCGGCGGCAGGGCCTCTTCCCCGATGGTTGCAGCACCGAACGCGTACTCCTCCTGCAGGAAGACCTGGAGTTGGCGGGCCCTGAGGTATGGCGACTCGGCGGTGCCAACCTGTCGGGCCAGTTCATGGACACGCGGGGGAAGCTCATCGGGCAGCTGGAGGTAAACGGGGTCCGTAACCGGAGCAGCCCCCACCTTGTGGAGCAGGGCGAACAACGGCAGGGTGGACTCCCACTGGTAGCCGGACACGCCGCTATCGGCCACCAGGGTCTCGCTGGCCGGATAGTAGGTCGCGGGCGTGTTGACACTCCGCAGGTTCTTCGAGACCGGGAGCGCCCCCGCCGGGAGGCGCTCCTCCCCTTCGACGGGGGTCACTATGATGCGGTCCGTGAACTCGTGGAGCGGGGTCGCCGTGGGCAGGTGCAGATCTCCGGCCAGCGGCGCCAGCGCATCGAGGACAGAGACGTCCCTGCCCACCGTCACGCCAACCGCGTCCAATCCGCTCCACGTCCCGGCAGTGTAGGTGTCGCCGGTAGACGTCCTGAGATACCTCGTGTGAGCCGCGCCCGTGACCTGGAAAACGGGAGCGTCTGCCGGCGGCAGGAGCTGCAACGCTGTGACTTCAGCCTGAAGCGACGTATCCGCGAGCGTGCCCGTGGCAGCACCCGCTTCCCCTCCAGTCCGCCCGGACGACGTTCCGTCCGTCTGCCGGAAGCCGCTCACCGCCTCCGCGAAGTTAGCGGGCACCTCCAGGAAGTTCGTTCGCGGGAACAGGAGCAGTCCGTCGATGGGCTCGGTGTCCAGAAAGCCGAAGACGCCTGCGGCGGCCAGCCAGACCACCAGGGACGCCAAGAGCAGGCGCCAGTTGAGTATCCCGGCGATGGTGAGCGACAGGAAGAACGTTCCCAACAGGAGCAAGCCGCCCGACTCCAGGTACGAGCGTTGCACCTCGTGCTCGTCGTAGGAGACGGCGCTGCCCAGAATCCCCGAGAACGCCAGGTACGCTCCGGCTGCGACGAGGGCAGCGGCTACCAGCAGCCCGACTGCGAGCGTCCACGTGGGGCGTAGGGACAACCTGCGCAGCGGCCAGCCGAGGGACGCGAACAGCACTGCCGATGCGAGCACGATGGATACGGCGAACGCGAGGAACCGGAGGAGGTCGACGCCGTTGGGTACGCCGAACCTCTTCTCCTGCGACGGGCTGACGGCCAGGATGTCCCGTGGGCCTGTCGACGCGAGGGAGACGACGAACTCGAGCAGCAGGAAGAAACCCACCAGCGCTGCCGACAGCAGGAGGAGGAGCCGGATCTGACGAGTGGCGCCACCGGTGAACGGCGCCACGAGGTTGATGGACACACTTCGCATGGGGCGACAGCTCCGGGGCAGTCTAACAGCGCCCCAGTACCAGGGGAGCGGAGTCTACGAGTGAAGGTACCGCATTCCCGGAAGTGGGGACAGAAAGGAAGTGCCGGAGAGGCCTGACAGCCGCTCCGGCACTGGTTTGTGCCCCGCGCTCGCGGGGCTCACCTTCCGCTCCGTTGCCGTTCCCGGCAATCACTGCCGGACTCAGGCCGCCTCGGGCTTCGTCGAGCCGTTCCGGGCGCTTCTGCCTGCTCTGTGTAACGGAGCTTCCGGCTTCCGATCGCCCTCCTCCGGCAACTCTAGGCCGCCGGGAGGGCCGTACAAGGGAAGTGCCACCGGTGATGCAGCACGTAGACCGCGCGTATGCCCATGGTGCACCTCCTTTCGCTCGAGGGACCCTTCCGAAGCGGCATCTGGACTGTGCCTGCCTCCGCAGGGCTCGACCGCCCGCCTCCGGCAAGGTTCCTGTATCCCAATGTAAGCCACCATGCGTGAACATGCAACCCCAATTTGGCCGGAATTCCCGGCGGATATCGCACATAAATTGTGAAATCTGTAACGATTTCACTGCGTCGACGGCTACAGGGCTCTGGATTCCCGCTTTCGCGGGAATGGCGGAGGGAGGCGGGATGAGGAGGGAACGACGAAGAGAGGGAACGATGGGAGATAGGCCGTTATGACGGGGGTGGAGCTTGCTTCGTCTTCCCCCACCACGCTTCGATGCGCTGGCGGACGGTCTGCTCATAGCCCTGGTCGCCGGGCTCGTAGAAGCGTTTGCCCGCGAGTTCGTCCGGCAGGTTCTGCTGTCCGGCGAAGTGCCCCTTGTAGTCATGGGCGTACTTGTAATCCGCGCCGTAGCCGAGGTTGCGCATCAGGCCGGTGGCGGCATTGCGCAGGTGGAGGGGTACCGGGTGCTGCCGCCCGGTGCGTACCTCGTCCATCGCGCGGTTCAACGCCATGTAGGAGGCGTTGCTCTTGGGGGCAGTCGCGAGGTAGACGGTGGCCTCCGCCAGCGGAATCGCGCCCTCCGGCAATCCGACGAAGTGGACGGCCTGCTGCGCCGCGACCGCGATCGGCAGCGCCTGCGGGTCGGCCATGCCGACGTCCTCCGCCGCGAGGATGACGACGCGCCGCGCGATGAAGAGCGGGTCCTCGCCCGCCTCGAGCATCCGCGCCAGCCAGTAGACGGCGGCGTCCGGGTCCGAGGCGCGAACGGACTTGATGAACGCGGAGATGGTGTCGTAGTGGCTGTCGCCCGCCTTGTCGTAGTGGAGCGCACGGCGCTGGAGCGCCTCTTCCATGAGCGGGCGGTCGATCCGCTTCGTGCCGTCCGGGTGGCGGAGCGCGATCTCGGTTGCGAGCTCGATGCCGTTCAGCGCGACGCGGGCGTCGCCGGAGGCGACCTCCTGCAGGAACTCGAGCGCGTCGGGGTCGAGGGTCACGTGCTCGTTGCCCAGCCCGCGCTCGGTGTCAGTCAGCGCGTGCCGAACGACGTGGGCTATCTCGTCGTTGGAGAGGGGCTTGAGGATGAGGACGCGGGTGCGGGAGAGGAGCGCGGAGATGACCTCGAACGACGGGTTCTCGGTGGTCGCGCCGATGAAGGTGACGGTGCCGTTCTCGACGTGGGGGAGGATGGCGTCCTGCTGGGCCTTGTTGAAGCGGTGGACCTCGTCGACGAAGAGGATGGTGCCGAGGTCCTCGGTCGCGCGTATCTCGCGGGCCTCCTCGACCGCCTGCCGGAGGTCGGCGACGCCGGAGGTGACGGCGGAGACGCCGATGAAGTGCGATTCCGTGAGGCCGGCGACGAGCCGCGCGAGCGTCGTCTTGCCGGTGCCGGGCGGGCCCCAGAGCACCATGGAGGGCACCTGGCCGGTGCGGATGGCGCGCTCCAGCACGTGGCCCTCGCCGAGGAGATGGCGCTGCCCGACGTACTCCTGGAGCGTGCGGGGGCGCATGCGGGCTGCGAGCGGGGCGTTCTCGTCCTCGTGCTGACGCCGCACGTGCTCGAAGAGCGTCTGTTCCTTCCGCATGCCGCGCTGTGTCATACCTTCAGGTTACACCTACGGCCCCAGCGGCGGGTTACCGGGGCTCGAAGCTGCGGATGGTGAAGCCCCGCTCCTCGTCCTCGACCTCGTCGTCGTAGTTGATGAAGAAGCTCGTGGGGTAGGAGTACCGCTCGTTGTAGTTGACGTCGATGCTGTGCGCGCCCTGGTCGATGGCGTCCTGCAGGCTGTCGAACAGCCCGGCGATGGGGATGAACCGCTCCGGCACGGGGATGACGCCGATGCCCGGCTCAGCCGAGGTGACTGACGTGATCGCGCCGTCGCGCACCCTCATCGCCGCGGTAGCGACGTAGGTCGCGTCGCACTTGAGGCAGACCCACGCGCCGGTGAAGTCGTAGTTGACGAGGCCCTGGCGCTCCCATATGCCCCGGTGGCGGAAGAGCTGGGCCTGCTGGGAATCGACGTCCTGCACGAGGTAGACGTCCTCGAAACCGGGGATATCGATCTCCGCCTGTCCATCCTTGACCCAGGCGAGCGCTGCCACGCGGCGGGCGTAGCGGCCGTCCGGCAGGCCGGCGTCGATGAGCGGGACGTCCAGGTCGTTGAACGGCACGCCCAGCTCGTATGACGGCCCCGGAAGCTTGATGTCGACGGACTGCGAGCCGTTCTCGCCGATCAGCTCGACCCGTACGGAATGGATGGCGCGGGTGAACTCGCAGCCGCCGCCGTTGATGGCGTCGTACGCGACGGGGATGGGGTCCCGGCCTGTCACGGCCATCAGGTACTCGTTCGCGTACGCCTCCGTCGTTATGCAGAGCGCCGTCGGTTCGTCGGGCGGCTCCGGAGTGGGGGTCGGCGGCACCGGCGTGGGCGTCGCGGGCAGAGGAGTGGCAGTAGGAGCAGGGGCAGCCGTTGGGGGTATGGGCGTCGCCGTTGCCGGACGAGGTGTAGCGGTTGGGATGGGCGCGGGCGTAGGCGTCGCAACAGGCGGCTCGGGCGTGGCAGCAGGCGACGGGTTGGCCGTGGGAGTGGGGGTAGGCGCCGCGCTGCAGGCGGCGGTCCAGAGGGCAGCGAGCAGGAGTGCGGTCAGCAGGGTGAGTCGGGTCATGGGGGGTTGGTCTCCTTTCATCGAATTATACGCGCAAGCGCGTCGACCTCTCCCTCAGGAACGTTCGTCAAAGCAGGGGTATAATCCGGGCATGGACGTGCTGATCCGCCTCTATGCCTCGTACCGAGAGACCGCAGGGCTCGACCGGGTGACGCTGCCGTTGAACGACGGCGCAGTCGTCGCTGATGCGGTCGAGGCGCTGCTGGCCGCGGCGCCCGCGCTGCCGCGCGACTTCAAGCCGCACCTCATCGCGGTCAACGAGGAGTTCGGGAACCTCGCCTATCCACTCAGCAACGGCGACGACGTGGCGTTCTATCCGCCGGTGAGCGGCGGCGTGGACGTGTGGGTCGGCATGGATGAGATCGACGCGGGCGGGATGGCGGAGGCCGTGAAGCGCACGTACAACGGCGCGGTCGTGACGTTCGAAGGGACGACACGCGACAACACGGGCGGGCGTCCCGTGATGCGTCTGGAGTACGAGGCTGACGAGCGGATGGCGCATAAGGTAATCGGTCAGATCCTCGAAGAGACGATGGCGCGGTTCGACGTCCCGGCGATATCGGCGCGGCACCGGATCGGGCGGCTGGAGATCACCGACGTGAGCCTCGTGGTGGCTGTGGGCGCGCCGCACCGGCTCGAAGCGTTCCTCGCGGGGCTTTACGTGGTCGACCGCATCAAGCACGTGGTGCCGGTGTGGAAGAAGGAGTACTTCGCGGACGGCGAGGTGTGGGTGGGGGCGGCATGCGACCCTGAGACGCATGAGCTGCACCTGTCAGAAGCGCCGTACGCGGGGTTCCTCGAGGAGCGCGAGGGGTCGGCGCCGCACGTGCACGCACACACGCACGCGTAGGCGCAACCCTCACCCCCAGCCTCTCTCCCGGTGGGAGAGGGAGCAAACTGGACGCCTACAAGGGGCGCCCCCGCACCGGGACAGGCATTCGATGTCGAGTCATGACGCCGAGACCGTCAGGTATCTCCAGAGCCGAGGGGCAGCGCGCGAGGCGGCGTTCTTCCTGCCACACGTCGGGCCGGGGATGACGCTCCTCGATTGCGGGTGCGGCCCCGGCTCCATCACGCTCGGGCTGGCGGAGGCGCTCGCTCCCGGAGAGGTGGTTGGCGTGGACCGTGATGCCTCGCGCGTCGAGATCGCGGAGCAGGCCGCTGCGGAGCAAGGGGTCGACAACGTCCGCTTTCAGACTGCGGACGTTCAGCACCTGCCGTTCGCCGGCGCGTCCTTCGATGCGGTGTTCACCCACGCGGTGCTGCAGCACATCAAGGAGCCGCTGCGGGCGATCGCGGAGATGCACCGGGTGCTGAAGCCGGGAGGCGTCGTCGGCCTGCGGGACGACGATCGGGGCTCGGTGGTGATCGCGCCCCAAGCCCCGGACGTCGTGAGGCTCATCGAACTGCTGACCATGGTGGAAGAGCTGAACGGCGGCGACCCGCGTATCGGTCGACGGTACCGCGAGCTGCTACGGAGGTCGGGGTTCGAGGAGGTTGCGATATCGGCCTCGTGCGAGTACGACGCGGACACCGCCTCGACACGGAGACGGGCTTCGCTGGCCGTGCGCGCGGCGCGGGAGTTCGTCGGACCGGTGGCCGTCGAGCAGGGCTGGAGCACTGCGGAGGAGATGGAGCGTCTCGCCTCGGCGTGCGCGTCGTGGGGAGAGAGCCCGGACGCGTTCTCGGCGGTCATCTGGTGTGAGGCGGTGGGGCGGAAGGTGGGCTAACTCATGCGGACCTGCTGCACCACGACACCCAACCCCGAGGCTCGCGAAAGCCGCCCGTCAGCAGTGATGAGCGGGATACCCAGAACCCGGGCAGTAGCGACGTAGAATGCGTCGTACGCGCTGACGTTCCTGTAGTACTGCCAAGCCAACGGGGCCAAGGAGCGATGTGAGATACGCTCCAGGGGCCAGCGGAGCAGGTCTTCGATGACCATCTGCGCGCGGGCTTCGTCGATACGCCCCTGCAGTACAGCGCGGCGCAGCACCGACAGCACCTCTGCGTCTACCAGTTCGGGCGCAACCAGTGCGGCATTCGTGAAGATGTCGGCCACAGCGAGGCCGAGGGGCGTCTTCAGCAGGTACTCGACTGCGACGGAGGCGTCGACGGCGTACTGGCTCACCCGGCCTCCGAGTCGCGTTCTGAACGTTCTTCAGCGAGCAACGCAGCCGCTTCCACGCCGAGGTCGGTCGCGGGGCGCCGGGACAGGTGCTCTTCCCATTCTCCTCTGTCCAGCTCGCGTTCCACGGCGGTGAGCACCACTGCGCTCATGGAGCAGTTGTTCTCACGCGCACGGCGGCGGAGGCGTTCGTGGAGGCCGCTCGGTATGTTTCTCACCTGCAGGTTCGCCATGTCATGAGTATAGCATGAAGTATGCATGAAGGATGGATGAAGAGCCCAATTCCGCCCCAGCCCCGCGTGACCGTGTGCGCTTACGCGCACTTCTGGATTCCTGCCTCCGCAGGAACGACGAGGTTCTTAGTGGAGGAGGCCGCCGCCGTCGACGACGATGGACTGGCCGGAGATCATGGAGGCGTCGTCGCTGGCGAGGAAGGCGATGAGGGCGGCGAGGTGCTCCGGGTAGACGCGCGCCTTGATCGCCTGGTTCTGCATCGTGCGGTTGAACATCTCCTCGTCGTTGTACTCCAGCGTGCCAGGGGTCGCGACCTGTCCCGGCATGACG
Source organism: Dehalococcoidia bacterium (assembly GCA_965220225.1). GTDB lineage: Bacteria > Chloroflexota > Dehalococcoidia > Lucifugimonadales > Australimonadaceae > Bin16. The sequence continues at coordinate 1,162,691 of OZ244813.1, forward strand.
GCGTTGACGGTGATGTTGTCGCCGCCGAGTTCCTTGGCCATGTTCCAGCTGAGGCCGATGACGGCGCCCTTCGCGGAGACGTAGGGGGTCTGGCCGGGGTTGCCCATGAAGAAGGTGCGGGAGGCGACATTGATGATGCGCCCGCGCCCGCTCGCCTTGAGGTAGGGATGGGCGGCCTTGATGGCGAGGAAGTAGCCGATGTAGTTCACCTGGGCAAACCGCTCGACCTCTTCCTTCGTCCACGTCGTCCACTCCTTGCGGGGAGCGATGAGGCCGGCGTTGTTGACGAGGATGTCGATGCCGCCGAGCGCCGCGTTGACGCCCTCGCATGCTGCGGCGAGCTGCGCCTCGTCCGTGGTGTCGCAGGTGAAGCCGGCGCCGCCGATGGCGCTCGCGACCTCGTTCGCTTCGTCGCCGCGCAGGTCGAGGATGCCGACCTTCACGCCTTCTTCCGCCAGCCGCTCGGCTGCGGCCCTGCCGAGGCCGCGCGCTCCGCCGGTGACGACTGCCGTTCGCCCTTCGAGTCCTCGCATGGTTCAGTCTCCTTCGTTGTTACGTTGTTCTTCCCACCCACCCGACCGGTACGCTGTGGGGGACACCCCCACGCCCCCGGCAGAGGGGCGGAGCCCCTCTGCACTCCCTGGTCGGGCGCCCGCGAGGGGCGCTCCTACATCGGACACCGCCCCCGTATCCCCCGGTTGACCCTCACCCCGCATCAAGTGCGGGGCAGGCTGCGGCCCTCTCCCCTCAAGGGAGAGGGGATCAGGCACCCCACTCCACTCCGACCTCGCGGGCGGCGCCCTGCGAGCAACTGTGCGCACTATCGCACACGCTGGATTCCCGCATTCACGGGAATGACGGACCTCAGTCAGGGGCGGTCCTGGGTCTGAAGAGGGCGAATGAGCTGGTGTAGCCGTGGAGGTAGGTCGTTCCGGCTACGGGGCCGATCTCGCCGTTGCAGAAGAAGCCGCCGAGGGGCATGCCGCCGACCACGTCGCGGAAGATGTCCGTGTCGTGGTCGGGCTTGCCGTACAGGTAGCGTCCTCGCCCGGTGCAGGAGAACATCAGCGCTCCGGCAGCGACGCGCTCGCCCGCGGCGTCGAGGTAGGTGGCGAGCGACTGCTGCAGGTCCTCGCCTGAGGTCTGGGCGTCGCGGACGTGGAACTGGACGAGCTGGCCCTCGCGGACGAGCGCGCCCACAGCGAGCGCGCCGGTCTCCTGGTTGACGCCCAGCACGTTGCGGATGAGGAACCCGTCGGCGGCGTCGCTCAGTGCGAGCGGGTCCATCGCTATGCCCATGAAGAGGTTGTGGCGCATGAGGTCCTGGTCGCGTGGGGAAGCCGCCGAGTAGATGTTCTGAAGGCATTCCATGGGCGGCAGGCCGTCCAGCGCTTCGATCATGTTCTGCTCGGCGTCGGTGACGTGCATCGGCTCGCCGATGGGGCGGCAGCCCTGCGCGACGACGCTGTCGATGACGACGTTGCCGGAGAGCGCGACGCCGATCGCGCCCTCGTGGAGCATCGCGCCGTTGAGGACGAGGCTGTGCGGGGAGAAGCGTCCGCCGCCGCTGGCGAGCCCGCCGACCTTGACCGCAGCGGGATAGGCGTAGTCCAGCCCCGCAAGGAGCGCGTCGCCGTCCGTGGTGTACGGCTCGGCGAGGACGATGAAGTCTGGACGCACGTCCGGCGGGACGCCGAGGAGGGCGTGCCAGGCGTCGGGCGGGGCGTCGGGCGACGGCATCTGGTCGCGCGTCACGTGGAACGCGCTGAGCGCGACGCCTGGCATGACGCCGGCAGTGACGGAGAGGGCGGGGGCTTCCTCCTCCTCGCGTCCCGAGCCGATGACGCCCGAGCCGGAGCAGCCGATGACGATGGCGTTGGGGAAGCGCTCGCTCACGGCGGCGGGAAGCGTGTCCGTGTGCGAGCCGTAGTGGTGCGAGGTGAACACCGCGACGAAGCTGACGGCGTCGGTGTCGACCTGTGCGCTGATGGACGCTACGCACTCATCGAGCGCGACGTTCAGGTCGGCGTGGCGCGAGAGGCCGGACCCCCATTGCATGACGCTCTCCTTTCGCCGGTGGCGGCAAGGCGCTCAGTATAGAGCAAGGCTGGGGTGGCCGTTGAGGGAGGGAAGGGAGAGGGGATCAGGCGGCGTCGTGGAGGGCGTCGCGGAGGTAGCGGAGGGTGCGGGTAGCGAACTCGGCCATGTTGGCGACGCGGTCGTCGATGCCGGTCTCGATGACCTCGGTGCGGGTGACGGGGCCCGCGACGCTGAGCGTCGTGCGTCCCGCGGGGAAGCCGAAGCGGCTGCGGCCCGGCCCGGCGACGCCGGACTCGGCGATGCACCACGTGGCGCCCAGGCGCTCGCGCATCGCCTCGGCGAGGGCGGCGAGCATATCGGGCGTCGTGCCGCGGTAGTTCTCGTACGTTTCGGCGGGGACCCCGACGAGCGCGATGCGGGAATTGAGGGTGTAGAGGACGCCCCCACCGGCGTAGTAGCGGGATGCGCCGGCGACCGCGAGCAACGCCGCGGAAACGATTCCTCCCGTTGTGGATTCGGCGACGGCGACGGTCTCGCCGCGGGCGATGAGTCGCTCGGCGATGTCGTTCGCGAGTTCTTGTTGTTCGTCGTTGAGGAACATGGGCGCTCCTTCGTTGGACGTCAGGTGCGAGCGGCTCTCTGCGCCGCTCCCTGGATTCCCGCCTTCGCGGGAATGACGAAGACTTAGCGGGGCTGGCCGCGCCACTTGTGGGGGTCGACGCCGCGCGAGCGGAACCAGTAGTAGATGCCGTCCCAGTAGGGTTCGGGGTCGACGTGGATGACCTCGCCGCTGGGGAGCCGCGCGAGGACGAGCTTGCCCCATTGCTCCGGGTCGCGCTGTTCGGGGTCGACCTCAAGACCGGAGACGGTGGTGTCGAGGCCCGACATGTCGTTGAGGAAGTCGGTGAGCACGTCGGGGTCGGCGTCCCACTGGCGGAGGACGGTGTTGTCGTCCTCGCCGAACTCGCCGACGTACAGGAGGGCGTCGTTGCCTCCGCCCCTGCTTCTCCATTCGATGCGTGCGGCCATCGCTACTCTCTCTTCGGGCGCCCCCGAGGGACGCCCCTGCATCGGACACCCTACCACGCCTCCCGGTTCGCTCTCACCCTAGCCCTCTCCCCTCAAGGGAGAGGGAATCAGACGCTCCTCCCCCCACACGCTCTGGATTCCCGCCTTCGCGGGAATGACGGGTGTTACAGGAAGGTGTTGAGCACCTTGGGCAGCATGACGTTCTGGGCGAGGATGAGCTTGCGGAAGACGAGTTTGAAGCCGGTCTCGGGGTCGCGGCGGAGGAGGTCCTCGCGTCTGCCGACGAAGTTGTTCACCTCGTCCTGGAGGCGGTTCTGGTAGCAGAAGAACTTGCTGTTGACCCGGACCTCGTCACCCTCGACGCTCACGAGTTCGACGTTGGTGATGATGTGCTCGAAGCGTGAGACGGGCTCCTCCGGCCAGTGGACGCCGGTGTTCAGTTGCCGGATGCGTCCGGCGAGGATGTCCTTGCCCTCGTCGAACCAGTTGATCTCGGAGTCCATGTCGGTGAACTCGAGGTCCCAGTCGCCGAACTTGATGTTGCGGCGCATGGGCATCCAGTAGTGGAGGTCCTCGGCGAGGAGGTCGAGCCACTCGTCGAGCCTGCGCTCGTCGAGCAGGCGGGCCTCCTTGAAGAGGAACTGCTCCAACTCGTGTTTGAGGACGACCTCTTCCATCGTCGTTTGAGCTGCGCTCGTGGCTTCAGTCATCGCTGTTCTGCTCCATGCACCTTTCGCGTATCCCCGCTCTGGCGAGCGTCCTTCTTCCCACCCACCCGCCCGGTACGTTGTGGGGGACACCCCCACTGCCCCGGCAGAGGGAGAATCCCTCTGCACTCCCGTCAGGGATGCGGGGCCCCGCTTTCGCGGGTTCACCCACACCCGCCACCCTGTCACGGCCACTTCTGCCTAGGGGAGAGGTGGGTTACGAGGGTTCCTGCCTGCGCAGGAACGACGGAAGGCCTACTCCGTGGCCTCGCGGACCTCGTTGAAGAAGACGAACTCCTCCGTACCCACCACTGCCGGGTCCTGGTGCTCGGTGAACCGGACGAGGACGTAGGCGCCGTCGCCGGGGTTCGCTGTTATCACTCCGGCGCCCTCGTAGATAGTGGTGATCTTCGTTCCCTCCGGCAGGTTGCGGAAGGTGTCGGCCCCGTTCTCGCCGGACAGGACGTACTTCTTCGGTTCCGTCACGGTTCTCCTCTACCAGATGCGGTGGTCGGCGGACTTGTTGACGGGGTAGAGGTCGTCCCAGCTGGTGGCCTCCATGAAGGCGAGCCACCGGCTGAAGCGCGCGCGCTGGGCCTCCTCCGTGTAGGAGCCGTTGAAGACGACGCCGGGCAGCCGGTCGTTGTAGTCGCCGAGCCTGATGCCGTTGGCGAAGTAGTAGTCGAGCTTGCGCGCCCTCGCGCCCTGGCTGGCGGGGAAGACGTAGTTCCAGTTCTCCATGTCGTCCGACTCGAAGAAGCCGACCGGGCCGTTGAAGCGCTCCGAGTAGTGGCGTACCGCGTCGCGGACGTGCTTCGGCGCGGTCTTGTCGACGCCGGAGAGGGTCCAGCGCTCGACGACGCCCACGGAGTGAGGCTGCCACCAGCGCAGCCGCCAGCTGTCCACCATGACGGAGGGGAAGATGGCGAAGTGTCCGCCGCCCCAGCCGTGAGGCGCCATGATCTTGTCGGCCAGCAGCTTGCCCTTGCGGGCGTGGGCCTCGCGGAAGTAGTCGTCGACGCCTTCCTCGTACCACTCCTCTTCGTACTCAGGGACGCCGTTCTGGTGGTAGAGCGTGCACATGCCGCCGTGGCCGAGGTTGTGGTCGCCGATGGCGTACTTGCTCTGAGGGAACGGCGCGGCCTTCCGCGCGCGGTCGCGACCGCCCTTGGAACCGCGGTCCTGGTGCAGCTTGGCTGCGGCAGCGGAGCGGTGGGTCATCGCCGTGTGGGTGAGGTCGGTGACGGAGGTGAAGCCGGGCACCTTCCAGTTGGTAGGGAGGCGATGGCGCTGGAACGGCGTGAACATGTCGAGCCCGGCATCCACGCCGTCACTGGACTGGAGGCAGTGGCGCAGGCTCTCGGTGAAGGGGCCGAGGTACTCCTCGAACGAGGGGGCCTTGGGGTCCCACGTCGCCCAGAGGGAGCCGTAGAAGTTCTTGAATTGCGCGACTTCGTCGAGGCCCCACTGCTCTTTCGGGAGGGTCCCGCAGTAGGCCTCGGGGGAGTGCTGGAAGCCTGCGCCCACGAGGCGTCCCGTGGTGTCGTAGGTCCAGGCGTGGAAGGGGCAGGTGAAGATGAGGGCGTTGCCCTGGTCGTAGCGGACGACCTTCATGCCGCGGTGCCGGCAGGAGTTGAGGAACGCGCGGATCTGGTTGTCCTTCCGGTCCCGCACGACGATGACTTCCTCAGTGCCCATGCGGCTGATGATGAAGTCGCCGGGATTGGGGATCTGGCTCTCGTGCCCGAGGAACAGCCAGCAGCGCTGGAATATCTGTTCCATCTCCTGCTCGAAGATGTCCGGGTTGACGTAGAGCTCGCGGCTGACGGTGCCGCGTTCGGGGTCGATGTAGTCGCGGATCGAGCGGTCTCCCCTTGCACGAATGATGGCTACCATGGACGCCCTCCTTGCGAATCCAAACGTGCGCGTCTGCTCTTGATGCGAATCGTAATCATTCGAACGGGCGTTGTCTACGTGAGTTGGTTGTTGGGGAGTTGCTGTGGCGCAACGTAGTTCTTCCCACCCACCCGCCCGGTGCGTTGCGGGGGACACCCCCGCGCCCCCGGCAGAGGGGCAGGCCCCTCTGCACTCCCGTTCGGGCTGTTCATGGGTCCGACAGGCAGGCTGACACGCCTCAGCCCGTACCCCGCCGTTCACCCTTCCAACCCTCTCCCCTGTAGAGACCCTTGCGTAATCATGTCCAGCGCAGCGCGGTTCTTCCCACCCACCCGCCCGGTGCGTTGTGGGGGACACCCCCACGCCCCCGGCAGAGGGGGAACCCCTCTGCACTCCCGGTTGTTGGGAGACGCTCTTGTCGGACAGGGACCCAAGCAACATGACACGCCCCCGCCCCTACCCCAGCGGGTCACCCTCTCCCTGGCCCTCTCCCCTCAAGGGAGAGGGGATCAGGCGGCCCTGCGTGTGCTCGTTCCGTGCGCGCGTGCGCGCGGTATCAGTTACAGGGAGTCGAGCTGTTACGAGTGGACGGCAGGTGCCAAAAGGAGTAGTATTGCCCTGTTGAGAGTGGGCGCAGCCCACTCTCGCGCTTTCTCGGAACGCCGATGCTGGAGGTAGAAGGGACGCATGAAGAGCGACTTTCTCATCGCCGTTACGCAGCTCGCGGCTGAGCGGAACCTGCCGCAGGATATGGTCGTCTCCGCGGTGGAGGCGGCGCTGGCCTCTGCCTACCGCAAGGACGGCGCCTCCGGCGCGCAGAGCAACATCCGCGTTCACCTCGACCCGAATACGGGCGAGGTGGAGGTCTTCCAGCTGCGTACGATCGTGGAGGAAGTCACGAACGACCTTGCCGAGATCACGCTCGCCGAGGCGAAGCGTATCCGGAAGGGCCAGACGCTCAACATCGGGGACGTCCTGGAGGACCAACTCTCCGCTCACGCCGCCGGGCGCATCGCCGCGCAGACCGCGAAGCAGGTGGTGTTCCAGCGATTGCGCGAGGCCGAGCGCGAACTGGTCTACGCCGAGTTCGCGGAGAAGAGCGGCGAGGTTTACACGGCCACGGTGCAGCGCGGCTTCGGCGGCGCGATAACGATGGACCTCAATGGCCGGGCGTCGGCCGTCCTGCCCCCGGGCGAGCAGTCGCCGATGGAGCGCTACCGCCCCGGCATGAAGATGAAGGTGATCATCACGGAGGTCACGCGCACGCAGCGCGGGCCGGAGATCATCGTCTCGCGGACGCACCCGGACCTGCTGCGGCGGCTGTTCGAGATGGAAGTGCCGGAGATCTACAACGGCATCGTGGAGATACGCGGCATCGCGCGCGAGCCTGGCTCACGGTCCAAGGTGGCGGTGTACGCGCGACAGGACGGCGTCGACCCGGTGGGCGCGTGCGTCGGCCTGCGCGGCATCCGCATCCAGAACATCGTCAACGAGTTGCAGGGCGAGAAGATCGACGTCATCCAGTGGTCGCGCGACCTGTCGGTCTACATCTCGCACGCGCTCAGCCCGGCGCAGCCGCTGCGTGTGGACCTGAACGAGCAGGAGCAGGCGGCGGTCATCGTGGTGCCGGACCGGCAGCTCTCGCTCGCCATCGGGCGCGAGGGGCAGAACGCGCGCCTCGCGGCGAAGCTGACCAACTGGAAGATAGATATCAAGAGCTCGACCGAGATCGAGATCGAGCGCATGCGCGTGCAGATAGAGGGCGCGGTCGCCGAACGCGAGACGTCGGATGCGGCGCCGGCCGAGGCTGTCGCCGTTGCCCCTGCAGAGGCAGGCGCAGACGGTGAGGTTGAACGCACCGCCGCTGTCGAGGCGGAAGAGGCCGCCATCATGGCGGAGCTGGAGGCCGAGGCTCAAGCCGCCGCTTCCCAGGAGGCGCAGGAAGCCGAAGAAGCGACCGGCGGCCTGAGCCCGGAGGAGTTGCTTGCACTCGAATCGCTCGATCAGATCGGCGAGGAGATCGAAGAGATCGTCGTCGAAGAGATCGAGGAAGACGTGATAGACGACGACATCTGGAAGGTGGCGGAGCCCATCGGCGGCGGCCCCACCATCCGGTTCGCCGAGGACATACTGGGCGCACCCCAGGGTGCGCGACGCGGAGGAGGCCGACGGCGGGGCGGCGGTCCTCGCCGTGGCAATGCCAACCGCGGGCCGCGGCGTCCAGGAGGCGCGGGAGGCCCAGGAGCACCGGGGGCTTCGGCCGGGGGTGGCGACTTCCCGGGCTAGGCCCCGCATGGAGGACTTGTATGCGTAACCGCCACATACCGCAGCGCTCCTGCGTTATCTGCGGCGTGAAGACCTCCAAGCGCGAGCTGGTCAGGATAGTGATGACACCGGAGCGCGAGTGCGTCGTGGACGACACGGGCAAGCGCTCAGGACGCGGCGCTTACCTCTGCCGCCAGCCCGGATGCTGGGACTCAGCGCTCAAGGGAGGGCGCCTTGCCGCCGCTCTGCGGGGCAGGATCGAGCAGGGCGACCGCGAGCGGCTCGCGGCGTTCGCCGAGGGCATACGGACGGCTGCGGAAACCGCCGGGACCACGGCATAGGAGAGCAGATGGTCGAAGAACCACAGAGGTCGGCGACGGCCACGCGCCGAGTGACACTGCGGGCTCTGCCCATAGGCGAGGCGATCGCCGTTGGGGCGCTCGCGGAGCGGATGCGCGTGGAACCGGTGCAGGTCATCAAACAGTTGATGCGCAGCGGGGTGTTCGCGAGCATCAACCAGATCGTCGACTTCGACACCGCCGCGAGCGTTGCCCGGGTGTTCGGGTACGCCGCGCGCAAGGTGGAGGACTCGGTGAGCGCGGCGGGCGGAGGAGTGGCGGAGGACGAGTCCGCCGACCTGGAAACGCGGCCAGCCGTGGTGACGGTCCTCGGGCACGTCGACCATGGCAAGACGACCCTGCTCGACGCCGTGCGCCGGACGAACGTGGTAGCCAAGGAAGCAGGCGGCATCACGCAGCACATCGGCGCGTACCAGGTGGTGCACAGGGGCACGCCCATCACCTTCATCGACACGCCCGGCCACGAGGCGTTCACGGCGATGCGGGCGCGGGGCGCCCAGGTAACGGACATCGCCGTGCTCGTCGTCGCCGCGGACGACGGGGTCATGCCGCAGACCGTGGAGGCGATAGACCACATCAAGGCGGCTGAAGTCCCCATCATCGTCGCCATCAACAAGATGGACACGACCGACGCCGACCCGGAGCGCGTGCGGCGCCAGCTCTCCGAGCACGAGTTCGTGGTCGAGAAGTGGGGCGGCGACGTGATAGACGTGGAGGTGTCGGCCAAGGCGGGGCAGGGGATCGACGACCTGCTGGAGAGCATCGAGCTCGTTGCCGAGGTTGCGGAACTGAAGGCCAACCCGAACCGCCCCGGCGTTGGCGTGGTGGTGGAGGCGGAGCTGGACCGCAACCGGGGCGTGCTGGCGCGCATCCTCGTGCAGACCGGCACGCTCAAGGTAGGCGACCACATCGTCGTCGGCTCGACGCGCGGCCGCGTGAAGGCGCTCGTCAATGCGGAAGGGAAGCGCACCCACAACGCGGGGCCGTCCATGCCGGTGGAGGTGCTGGGACTGAGCGAGCTTCCCGGCGCAGGAGACAGGCTCGTGGTCGTGCCGGACGAAAAGACCGCCCGCGCGACGGTTGCGGAGCGGCTGCGGCGCGAGGACCTGAACCGTGCGCGCGGCGCGACGCTCGAAGAGATGGGCGCGCGTATCTCCTCAGGTCAGACGAAGGAGTTGCGGCTCATCCTCAAGACGGACGTGCAGGGCAGCATCGCAGCCGTCAAGCAGGCGCTGGACCGGCTGAGCACGCCGGAGACGCAGATACGCGTCATCCACAGCGGCACGGGCGCGGTCACCGAGAGCGACGTAATGCTCGCGGTCGCGTCGGACGCCATCGTTATCGGGTTCAACGTACGTCCGGACCAGGGCGCGCAGCGCCTCGCGGACCAGGACAACGTCCAGATACGGCGTTACGACATCATCTACCGCCTCACGGAGGACGTGGAGAAGGCGCTGCACGGGCTGCTGGAGCCGGAGATACAGGACGTCACCGAGGGAGCAGCGGAGGTGCGGGCGGTCTTCTCGCTCGGGCGCAGCCGCAGGAGCGCGGGCTGCTACGTGACGGACGGGAGACTGACGCGAGGCGCGAGAGGGCGGGTCATCCGCGACGGCGAGATGATATTCGACGGCGCCATCGCAGGACTGCGGCGCTTCAAGGACGACGTACGCGAAGTCGCGACCGGCTACGAGTGCGGCGTCTCACTCGAAGGGTTCAACGACTTCCAGGAAGGCGACATCATCGAGTCGCACCGCCAGCAGCGCGCCTGAGTCCAGGCTGCGCGCGGAATCGAGCGACCCATGACCCGCAGGACGGACCGCATCGCAGGACTGCTGCAGAGCGAGATTGGCAGGCTGACCACCGGCAGGCTGAAAGACCCGCGGCTCGCACGACTCGTGACGCTTGCCCACGTGAAGGTCAGCCCCGACCTCGCGCACGCGACCGTGGCAGTGACCGTTGCGGGCACGGCGGATGAAGAGCGAGAGGCGCTGGCCGGTCTGCGGTCGGCGTCGGGCTACATCAAGAGAGAACTGCACCAGCGGCTGAGCCTGAAGCGCACGCCGGAACTGCACTTCGTGCGGGACACCGCCATCGAAGAGGGCGACCGGGTGCTGGGCCTGCTGGACGACATCAAGGAACAGGGATGAGCGGAACGACAACACGGGTCGAGGCCGACGGCGCGTTCGTCATCAACAAGCCGAAGGCCATCACCTCCATGGACGTCGTGCGCGCGGTACGGCGCATCACGCGCGTGAAGCGCGTAGGCCACGCGGGTACGCTCGACCCGATAGCGGAAGGCGTGCTGCCCGTGTGCCTCGGGCAGGCGACGCGGTTCATGGACTACCTCGTCGACAGCGGCAAGACGTACCTCGGGGAGATCACGTTCGGAGCGGCGACCGACACGTACGACGCGGAAGGCGAAACGACGACGACCGGCGACTATGCATCGCTCTCGCGCGAACAGATCGAAGAGCAACTCGCGCGCTTCTCCGGCATCGTGATGCAGCGACCGCCGATGTACTCCGCCGTAAAGCACGAGGGCCAGCGCCTGTACGACCTCGCACGCGCCGGCGTGGAGGTCGAGCGCCCCGAGCGCGAAGTGGTCGTGCACTCGCTCACGCTGCGCGAGTGGGACGCCCCGCGCGCAGTGGTGGAGGTCGACTGTGGCAAGGGGTTCTACATGCGGAGCCTCGCGCACGACCTCGGCGAGGCGGTCGGTTGTCCCGCGCACCTGAGCGCGCTGACGCGCACGCGCGTCGGGCCGTTCTCGCTGGACGACGCGCTGACGATTGAGCAGCTGGAGGCGGAGGAGGACTGGGAGGGGCTGCTGGAGCCGCCGGACGCGGCGCTGAAGGAGACGCCCGCGCTTCTCGTGCCGTCTGCAGGCGAACGTCACCTGCGGAACGGCCAGCCGGTGAACCTGCCGGGCTCGGCGCCGTACGCGAAGCACCTGGAGCCGCGTCGGGCGTACTCGGAGGACGGGCGCTTCCTCGGTCTCGTCCGGTTCAACCGGGCGGAGAGCTCCTGGAAGCCGGAGAAGATCATGGCGAAGCCCGTCCTGTCGCGGTACGCGCCGGAGCCGTAGACCGATGCGGTGGGAGTACCGGGCCGTCGCGCTCTGGCCCCGGCTCGGCGCCGGCGCGGACGGCATGAACGACACGGGGGACGTGACCGGCCTGCTGAATGCGCTCGGCGCAGAGGGCTGGGAGCTGGCGGCGGTGGAGTGGCTGGACGACGACAGCGTGTCCGGCGGCAGGGTGCTTACGGCGTTCATGAAGCGTTCCCTGGAATGACGGGGCATCCCACGAACGGAACGGCATATACTGAGCGCCTGTCCGACCGGAAGACGGAGAACGTTCGAACGCCTTGATCGAGACCGCCAATCCCGCCTATCCCGCGCAGCCCCGCAGCAACAGCGCGGCGCTGAAGATAGCGCTCGTCTCGCCCTACGACTTCGGAACGCCGGGCGGCGTGAACGACCACGTGAACAACCTCGCCCGCGAGCTGCGCGCGAAGGGGCACTCGGTCACCGTCATCGGTCCGCTCGCGAACTCGAAGGAGCGCAGGCTCGAGCCGGGGTTCATCCCGATGGGGAGGCCCGTTCCCGTTCCGAGCGGCGGCGCGGTCGCCCGTATCACGTTCTCCGTTTGGCTGGAGCCGAACGTCCGGAGGCTGCTGCGCCGGGAGCGGTTCGACATCGTCCACCTCCACGAGCCGATGACGCCGGCGCTGCCATTCGCGTTCCTGCACAACTCGACGTCCGTGAACGTGGGCACGTTCCACACGTTCAACGGATCCCGCTTCTACCGGGCGTGGCGGTACCTGAGCCGCCGGTGGTTCCGCAAGCTGGACGGGCGCATCGCGGTCTCCAAGCCGGCCATGGACTTCGTGAGCAAGTTCTACCCCGGCGAGTACGAGATCATCCCGAACGGCGTGGACATCGAACGTTTCGAGAACGCCACGCCGATCGAGCGTTTCAACGACGGCAAGCTCAACATCCTCTTCCTCGGCAGGCTGGAGCGGCGCAAGGGGCTGAAGTACCTCGTGATGGCGTACAGCAGGCTGAAGTGGCGCTACCCGAACATCCGGCTCATCATCGCGGGTGGCGGCAACCCGGGCGAGGACGTGCTGTCGCTCATCAGCGAGCGCGACCTGCAGGACGTGGAGTTTACCGGTCTGCTCCCCTACCAGGACGTCCCGCGCTACTACCAGACCGCGGACATCTACTGCGCGCCGAACACCGGGCGCGAGAGCTTCGGCATCGTGCTGCTGGAGGCCATGGCTGCGAACAAGCCGATCGCAGCGTCACGCATCGACGGGTTCAGCCGGGTGCTCTCGAACGGAGTCGAAGGGCTGCTGGTGAAACCGAAGGACGACGCGGCGCTCGCGAACGCGCTCGAACGGCTCATCGTGAACGAACAACTGCGGCGGGAGATGGGCGCGCGGGGACGCATCACGGTCGAGCAGTACCGGTGGGAGCGCGTCGCCGACCGCGTGCTCGCGCACTACCGGGCGCTGCTGTGGCGCAGGGCGCAGCGAGAGACCTCGATATGAAGGCCCTCGTTCCCCGACTGCGCGGCAGAGAGATGGCCGAGCGTTACTTCGCGCACCCCATCGCGCGCGTGCTCATCGCGCTGAAGGTCTCGCCGAACCTGCTGACGCTCGCGGGGTTCGGAGTAGCAGTCGTGGCGGCGTGGCTCCTCGCGGAAGGGGAACTGTTGATCGGGGGCATCGTGATGCTCGCGGGGGCGGCGATGGACATGCTGGACGGCGCGGTCGCGCGGCTCTCGGGCAAGGCTTCGACGTTCGGGGCGTTCTTCGATTCGGTGATGGACCGGCTGGGCGAGGCGGCGGTGCTGTTCGGGCTCGCGGTCTACTACATGCGCGACGCGGACGCGCCGGGCGTGTACCTGGCGTTCGGGGCGCTGACGGCGTCGCTCATGGTCAGCTACCTGCGGGCTCGCGCCGAAGGGCTGAACGTGCCGGGCGACGTGGGGTTCCTCGGCAGGCCGGAGCGGGTGGTGGTGCTGGGCGTGGCGCTGCTGGCGGGGTACCCGGAGTTCGGGCTGGGGACCATCGCGGTCGTGGGGGCGCTGACGGTGCTGCAGCGCGCCTGGCACGTGCGGAGGGCGACGCGGGAGGAGTAGGGGCCTACGGGCCTCGGGCGAACGAGAAGGTGAGCGCCCATTCGCCGGTTGCATATACGGTCACGGTCTGCCTGCCCGGCTCGAGGTTGTCGCTGTCGTCGGGACCGACGTTCACCGTGCGGACCGTGTCGCTGGCGCGCAGATTGTCAACAGTTGCCTCGTCTATCGCGACCCACGTCTTGATGCCGTCCGAGACTTCGACCTTGAAGGCCGTGCTCTGGTTGTTCTGCAGGCGGATGGAGAGTCGCCAGACGCCGTCGTCCAGCTGGATGTTGGAGAAGCTGCACCCGTTCGTACCCGTACAGTCGAGACCCCTGTAGCTGAACAGCTGCTCGGCGCGAGGAGTCGGGGTCGGCTTGGGTGCGGAGAACGGCGGCCAGTTCTGGTCGTGCGAGTTGTCGCCCCAGCAGACGGGGGTGCTGTCCAGCCGGATGCCGCAGGTGTGGGCGACCCCGGAGTAGATGTTCGCGAGCACTTCGTCGCGCGGCGCAGCAGTCTGTCCACGGTGGTTGTTGCCCCAGCACATGGGCGTGCCGTCGAGCCGGAGCGCGCAGGTGTAGCGCTCGCCGGCGCTCATCATCTTGAAGACCTCGCCTTCAGGAGGCGCGGACTGGCGGTAGTTATTGCGTCCCCAGCAGACAGGCGTGCCGTCTTCCCGCAGTCCGCAGGCGTGCGCGCCGCCGGTGGTGATCGAGACGAGGACCTCGTCCGAGGGAGTGGGTATCGTCCACCGGTTGATGTCGCCCCAGCAGACGGGCGTGCCGTCCGCCCGCAGGCCGCACGAGAACCTGAACCCGGCGCTGATGTCCTTCAGCATGAGGCCGTGGGGCGGGAAGGACTGTCCCTCCGAGTTGTCGCCCCAGCACTCCGGGGAACCGTCCATCAGGAGGGCGCAGTTGTGGTCGAACCCCGCGCTGATGTCGGTGTACACCGCGCGCGGCGCTTCCAGGAGCGTGTCCGTCAGGTTCGAGGTGCGGGTCTCCGACTCAGGGTAAGAGGCGGAGAACGACCAGTGGAGCCTGTTCAGCGAGGGCGGCTCGGTCTGGAGCGTGATAGTGACGCGGCTGGGGCCGGTCTGGTACTGCACCTCGAAGTCGTGGCTGCCGAGCGCGCCCGAATCGACCGTCCACGTTTGCGCGATCCCGACTGTGCCCAGGGTAGCGGGTAGGGAGAAGGTCTTCCGTCCCAACTCGTTGTGGTTGTAGACGGGATGCACGGCGATGGTGAAGGTGAGGCTCCCGGTGAGGTTGGCGGGGACCGCGAAGTCGAGTGATTGCCCGTTGCTCCGGAGTTCCCCTGTGGACGTGCCTGCGGTCGTGGCCAGCGCGCGCGTAGAGGTGATGGTGTAGGTCTGACTGCCCAGCCCAGCCGCCCCCCAGCAGACCGCGATGCCGTTGTCCTGGAGGCCGCAGTTGTGGTTGTAGGAGGTGCTGAGCGACGCGAGCCGGATGTTCGGCGGCGGCGACGCCTGGCGGTGTTCGTTGCCGCCCCAGCAGAGCACGGCCCCGTTCGGGCGGAGTCCGCAGGTATGCGTGCTGCCGCCGTGCATGCTCGCGAAACTCTCGAAGGGGACGACGGTGGGAGTCGGCGGAGGCACCGGCGTGGGAGTCTGGGTGGGGTCCGGCGGGAAGGGGGTGAAGCCCGGCAGGGGGGCGTCGCTGGAGGGCGGCGGGCCGGGAGTCGGCGTCATTGTGGGGGGAGGTACCGGAGTGGGGGTCAGCGTCGGTGTGGGGGTGTCAGCAGGGACAGGAGTGCCCGTAGCCGTCGCCGTCGGCGTCATCGTGGGAGTGGGCGTTGGCGTCTGCGTGGGCGTAGCGGTCGGCACAGGCGCAGGAGTGGAGGTGGGTGTTGCCGTGGGCATAGCCGTGGGCGTGGCCGTAGGCAGGGGCGTCGGTGTGGCCCGGGCAGAGACCGCGACCGTCGGCTCAGGACCGGCGCATGCGCCGACCAGCGCCAGCGCCGCGATGAGAGCCAGGGCGCACAAGGCGGTTAGGTTCGCTCTGAACAGACTCATAGACACTTGTCGTTTTATCGTATCGCATACGGCAGAGGTTTCCTCGTAGTTTGGGCTGCGCGCTACGCCGTATCCGTGACCGTTCAGATCTATACTGTCCATGATTCCCCCCGGGAGCAGGCACAGTGAGTTCGCCCGACAGAATCGAGATGCTGGCAGCGGCGGTCGCGCGGCTGGTCGAGGCTATGCGCCTCACGGACGCTAACCAGGCAGAGCGCGACCGGATGCTGCAGGAGCACTGGGCACATATCCAGGAGAACCAGGCCCGCATCCGCGAGATCATCGCGCTGCTCACCGACATGCAGTCCGACATCGCCCGTCTCGACGCCGCCTCCTGACCCTCACCCGCCGCGCTGTCGCGCGTCGACCTCTCCCAGAGGGAGAGGTGGGGAAAGGGCGCCCACGAGGGTGGTTCGACAAGGCTCACCATGAGCGGGCCATCCCGGTTGTGCGGCGCAGAGCAGGGGGCATAGCCTTTCCGCATGGGCGTCCTCACTCCGCGCGGAAAACCGTTCTACGGGTGGACGATCACCGGTGTTCTCTGCGTGTTCGGGACGGTCGGGATCGGCCTCGCGGGCGCCAACTTCGCGCTGTTCATCGTGCCGGTGTCAGACGAGTTGGGGTGGAGTTCGTCGACGTTCGGCTGGGCATTCTTCCTGCGGTTCCTCATGATCCTCGCAGCCGGCCCGCTCATCGGGCGGCTCATCGACCTTCGCGGTCCGCGCCTGCCGGTTACCGTCGCGCTGCTCGTGGCAGGGGCCGCGGTGCTCTGGCTGTCGCGCATCGCCGCCGCCTGGGAGCTGATGGCGGCGTTCATGCTCATCGGCATCGTGGGGATGGGACGGGCGAACGACCTGCAGGCAGGCGCCACGATCGCCAAGTGGTTCGTACGACGGCGCGGGCTGGCGATGGGCATCGCACTCGCGGGCACGCCGCTGGGCGTGGCGATCTACTACCCGCTCACGCAATGGCTCATCGACGATGTGGGGTGGCGTGAGGCGCTGACGGTGCTCGCCGTATCGGGCATGGCGGTCGCCGTGCCGCTCGCGCTGCTGCTGCGGCGTCAGCCGGAAGACGTGGGGTTGCTGCCGGACGGCGATACGCGGTCATCGGGCGAGGCGAGACCGTCCGGACGGCAAGCCCCGGGCATGGAGCGGTCGCTGACGCGCCGCGAGGCGATGCGTACCAAGCGTTTCTGGCTGATGCTGGCCGGGTTCACGGCGATGACGTACGGGCTCTCCACGCTCACCATCTTCCGCGTGCCGCACTTCGTCGAGCGCGGGCTCGACCCGACGCTCGTGGCTGCCGCCATCTCGGTGGACGCGGTCATCGCCGTCGTTGCGAGCGTGCTGCTCGGGAGGATGCTGGACCGCGCCCCGCTTCGCGCCGTGTTGCTGGGAGGCATCGCGGCAGGAGCGCTGTGCGCGGTGGGGCTGCTGCTCGCGGGGAGCATCTTCTGGCTGTTCGCGGCGAACATCTTCTACGCGCTCGGCTTCCAGAGCACACACGTGGCGCAGAGCGTCATGTGGGCGGACCAGTTCGGCAGGCGGCACCAGGGCGACCTGCGGGGGTTCACGATACCGGTGACGGTGGGCGTCGGCTCGCTGGCGTTCCCGGTGACGGGATACCTGCGGGACTCGGCGGGCGCGTACACGCCCGCGTGGTTCGTTGCGATCGCGGCCCTGGCCGTAGCCGCCGCGTTGCTGGTGGCGGTGCGTACGTCCGGGGAGCGTGGCGCGTGACGAAGCGGGCGCCTCGGCCCACCCTCACCCGCCGCGCTGTCGCGCGGCGACCTCTCCCAAGGGGCGAGGTGGGGACAAGGGCGCCCACGCCACGCGGAAGCGTCTGATAGCCTGTAGAGCGGAATGTTCGACACGCTGACGGACAAGCTGACGGCGGTCTTCAACCGCGTCGGCAGCAAGGGGCGCCTCACCGAGGAGGACATCGACGAGGCGCTGCGCGAGGTACGCCTCGCACTGCTGGAGGCGGACGTCAACTTCAGGGTGGCGCGCGATTTCACCACCAAGGTGAAAGAGCGGGCGGAGGGCAGCGACATCCTGCGCGGCGTGTCGCCGGGCCAGCAGGTCGTCAAGCTGGTGCATGACCAGCTCGTGGAGCTGCTCGGCGAGGGCAACCACACGCTCACGCCCGGCCCGTCTCTCCCCGCCACGCTGATGCTCGTGGGCCTTCAGGGCTCCGGCAAGACGACGACCGCGGCCAAGCTCGCACTGCTGCTGCGCAAACGCGAGGAGCGCGCGCTGCTCATCGCCGGAGACCTCCGGCGTCCGGCTGCGATGGACCAGCTGGAGGCGCTCGGCAGGCAGCTGGATATCCCGGTCTATCGAGAGAACGCAGGCCCGGACGCGGCGCCGAGCGTCGTGCAGAACGGTTTCAAGCGCGCCCGCGAGATGGGCGTGAAGTGGGCGATCGTGGACACGGGCGGGCGCATCCACGCCGACGACGAACTGATGGCGGAGCTGGAGGAGATGCGGCGCGTCCTGGAACCCGCCGAGGTCCTGATGGTGCTCGACGCCATGACCGGCCAGGACGCGGTGAACGCGGCGGCGCAGTTCAACGAGCGCATCGCGCTGACCGGCCTGATCCTCTCGAAACTAGATGGAGACGCGAGAGGCGGCGCCGCGCTATCGGCCACGCACGTGACCGGCGTGCCGGTGAAATTCGCCGGCACAGGCGAGAAGGCGGACGCCCTCGAACCGTTCCACCCGGAGCGGATGGCATCCCGCATCCTGGGCATGGGCGACATCGTCAGCCTCGTCGAGCGCGTGCAGGAGCAGACGACGGAGGAGCAGGCGGCGGAACTCGAGCGCAAGATGCGCCGCGCGGAGCTTGACCTCGACGACTTCCTCAACCAGCTCCGGCAGTTGCAGCGGATGGGGCCGCTGTCGTCGATCCTCGAGATGGTCCCCGGAGCGCGGGGGCTGGGCGCAAAACTGCCTACCGGCGCCGAGGGCGAGAAGCGGCTGCGGCGCACGGAGGCGGTGATCTCGTCGATGACGATGTGGGAGCGGCGTCACCCAGAGCGCATCAACGGCAGCCGCAGGAAGCGCATCGCGATCGGCAGCGGAACGGCGCCCTCCGACGTGAACCAGGTGCTGAGCCAGTTCCAGCAGATGCGCAAGATGATGAAGCAGCTCACGTCCGGCAAGAGGGGAAGTCTCCGCGGGTTGGGGCTGCCCGGATTCTAGGTGGCCTGCTACCCCATCTCGATGATGGCGCGACCCACGATGTCGCCGCTGGCGAGCGCGCCGTAGGCGTCGTTCACCTGGTCGAGGGTGTAGCGGCGGGTGATGGGGGCGCTGGTGTCGACGGCGCCGCGTCGGACGAGTTCGACGATCTCCGGCATGTCGCTGCGGGCCTTCGCGCCGTAGGAGCCGGCGACCGTGATGCCGCGCCGGACGAACCGCGTGATCTCCAGCGGGACTTCCACGCCCGCGGCCGCGATGCCGATGAGGACGACCTTGCCGCCGTCGCGCACGGACTCGAACGCCTGCCGCACGGTGATGGGCGAACCGAGCGCCTCGATAGCGACGTCGACGCCGCGCCCGTTCGCTAGTTCGCGGACGCGGGCCGGGGCGTCCTCGGATGCGCCGTTGACGGCGTGGGTCGCGCCCATCTCCAGCGCCTTCTCCAGCTTGTCGCCGCGTATGTCGACGGCGATGACCTGAGACGCGCCGAACGCCCGCGCCATCTGTAGCACCTGCGTGCCGACGCCGCCGACGGCGAAGACAGCGACGCTCTGGCCGGGGCGGACGTCGGCCTGGTTCCGCACCGCGCCGTAGGCGGTGAAGATGGAGCAGCCAACGATGGCGGCGTCCGTGAGCGGCACGCTCTCCGGCAGCGGGAAGACGGAAGTATCGGGCGTTACGGCGTACTCGGCGAGGCCGCCCATGCTGTACATGGCGATGGGGTCGCCGTTGGGGCGGTGGAGGCGGGTGGAGCCGTCGTAGAGTTGCCCCTTCAGGCGGTTGTAGGCGAAGAACGTCTCGCAGAGGTCCTCGCGCCCTCGGACGCAGTAGCCGCAGTTCCCGCAGGGCATGATGAACGAGCAGACGACGCGGTCGCCGGGAGTGACGTTCGTCACGCCGGGGCCGACGGCGTCAACGATGCCGGAGACCTCGTGGCCGAGGACACCGGGCGTGGGGAAGGCGACCTCGCCCTTGAGGACGTGGAGGTCCGTGTGGCAGACGCCGCAGGCGGCGACCTTCACCCGCACCTCGTGCTCGTGGGGCTCCGGCATGACCAGGTCCTCGACGGTCATGGGCTGATCAGGCTGGGAGAAGACGGCTGCGCGCATGAACTAGAACCACCTGCTGATGACGACCTTGCGGTCGGTGAAGAAGTCGACGACCTCGCGGCCCTGGGCGTGGAGCGTGCCGAAGAACGAGTCCTTCATGCCGCCGAATGGGAAGAACGCCATGGGCGCGGCGACGCCGACGTTGACGCCGATGTTGCCCGCGGTGACGCGGTGCCTGAACTCGCGCGCCGCGGCGCCGCTGGCCGTGAAGATGCTGGCCGCGTTGCCGAACGGCAGGGCCTCGATGTGGCCTATCGCCTCGTCGAGCGAGTCGGCGCGCATGATGCCCGCGACGGGGCCGAAGATCTCCTCCCGCGCTATCGCCATCTGCGGCTCGACGCCGTCGAAGACGCACGGCCCCGCGAAGTAGCCCGCGAGCTCCTCGTCCCGGCGGGCGGAGCGGCGGTCCACGATAAGGTCCGCGCCCTCCTCGACTCCCTTGTCGACGTAGCCGAGCACCCTGTCCAGCGAGCGCTGGGAGATGACCGGCCCCATGCCGACGGTCTCGTCCAGCCCGTAGCCGAGCTTGAGGTTGCGCGCGCCCTCGGCGAGGCGGTCGCGCACGCTCTCGTAGGCGCCGCCGACGGTGACGACGACCGAGCCCGCGAGGCATCGCTGACCGGCGGCGCCGAAGATGGAGCCCATCATGTTGTCGATGGCGGAATCGAGATGGGCGTCCGGCATGGCGACGAGGAAGTTCTTCGCGCCGCCGCCGCACTGGACGCGCTTCCCCTCGGCGGACGCCTTCGTGTAGACGTAGCGCGCGACAGGCGAGGAGCCGACGAATGAGATGCCGCGCACGTCCGGGTGCTCCA
The DNA here is from genome assembly GCA_965220225.1 of Dehalococcoidia bacterium. Classification (GTDB taxonomy): domain Bacteria; phylum Chloroflexota; class Dehalococcoidia; order Lucifugimonadales; family Australimonadaceae; genus Bin16. Next base: position 1,183,278 of record OZ244813.1, read on the forward strand.
GCAGGGCGTCGACGGCGTCCTTCGCGCCGTGGACGACGTTGAGCACTCCGGCGGGTATGCCCGCCTCCAGCGCGAGTTCCGCCATGCGGGTCTGCGAGAGCGGCGTCTGCTCCGACGGCTTCACGACGACGGTGTTGCCGGTGGCGATGGCGTAGGGGATGAACCAGTTGGGCACCATGAGCGGGAAGTTGAACGGGCCGATGATGCCGAAGACGCCGATAGGCTGGCGCACTGCCTCTGCGTCGATGCTGGGCGCGATGTTCTCCAGCCCATAGCCCTGCATGAGCGTGGGGATGCCGGCGGCGACCTCCACGTTCTCGATGGCGCGACGCGTCTCACCGCGCGCGTCCTCGATCGTCTTGCCGTGCTCCTGGACGATGGTGCGCGCGAACTCCTCGAAGTGCTGCTCCATCAGCCCTTTGAGCGTGAAGAGGCTGCGCGCCCGGAGCACGGGCGGAGTCTCACGCCATGTAAGAAAGGCCTCCTTCGCCGCGGCGACCGCATCGATCACCTCGCTTGGCGTGGAGAGCGGGACCTGTGCGATGACCCCGGTGGTCGCGGGGTTCTCGACGTCGAGCCAGCCGCTCGCGTCGGGCTCGACCCACTCGCCGTTGATGAGGTTCCTCAATCTGCCGTAGTTCGCTTTTACCTCGGACAGCACGCGCGTTCCTCCTGCGTTCGGTATAGGGCGGGGAGCATTGTAGCGGAGCGGGTCGCCATCGCGCCGCTGTCCTATAATCGCGCCGTTCGGAAGGAGGCGCGCGATGGACGAACAGCAGGCACGGGAACGTCGGAACGAGTTGACCCGGTACGCGTCGCGGTTCTGGGCGGGTGAAGCCGAGATAGCGCGGACATTCTTCTCGCAGCCGCGGGCGCCGGAGGAGCACCTTCGCTGGCTGCGCGTACAGGCGTACAAGGAGCTGCAGCCGCGCGACGACGGCATCATCCTGCGGAACATCGAGCAACTGGCGCGGAACTACCCGGCGCTGGAGAAAAGTGTCGGGCGGGCCGACTTCCTCTACAACATCCAGTTCCTCGAAGAGGAGTTCCGGCACTACGTTGTCTTCGCGGATGTGATCGACTACATCACCGGCGGGCAACTGACGACCGAAGAGCTGGCGACGTACGACATCGAGCACGAGCGGGAGCTGCGCGCGGTGCGCAAGCGCTGCTTCGAGCGCCACGGCGAACTCGGGCGGTTCGCGTCGTCGTTCTGCGAGGGCGGCGGAGCGTCGATCTTCTACGAGGGCATGCAGATAGGCGGCGATGAGCTCAGCGACCGCATCGCCGCGGCCTGCGCCAACGTGTACGGCGACGAGGTCGACCACGCGGCTCACGGCGCGGACAACCTGAACGCGATCGCGCGCTCGCAGGAGGACTGGGCTCTGGCGAAGGAGATGGTGACCGAGATCTCCATGCAGCGCCTGCGGATGCGGAACGAGGAGTTCGGCTTCCCGCTCACGGACGAGCGTCTGCTGGAGATAGCCGAGGGGCAAGTGGAGTTGCCGGCGCGGTTCGAGGAGCTCCTGGTTTAGGGTGGCAAGGCGTCCACAAGGGGCGCCCCCCACCAGACCCTCCCCCGGGTACCCTCACCCTAACCCTCTCCCCTTATAGGGAGAGGGGACCAATCTATCAACGGAGCTCGGGGACGCGGGTGATGAGGTCGCGGCCGATGTCCTCGATGCGGGCCTTGCCGCACATCATCATCGTGGTCTCGACCTCGTCGCGCAGGATGTCCAGCATGTGCATCACGCCGTAGTCTCCGGCGTAGGCGAGCCCCCAGAACATCGGCCTGCCGAGCATGACCGCCTTCGCGCCGAGGGCGATCGCCTTGACCACGTCGGTCCCCCGGCGGATGCCGCCGTCCAAGTAGACCTCCACGCCGCCCGCGGCTTCGGCGACCTCCGGCAGGGCCTCGATGGTGGGGATGGTGGTGTCGAGGTTGCGCCCGCCGTGGTTGGAGACGATGAGGGCATCGACGCCGTGCTCGGCGCAGAGGGCGGCGTCCTCGCGGGTGATGATCCCCTTGAAGACGATGGGCAGGTCGGTGATGGAGCGCAGCCAGGCGACGTCGTCCCATGACGCGCCGGGGTCGACGCGGCTGCGCGAACTGATACCCGAGTTGAACTTGGTGAGGTCCTTGGGCGGCTCGAGTCCGGGCGCGTCCCCGGCGGTGGGTTGGCGCTGATAGGAGTTGCGGATGTTGCGCTCACGCTTCGGAGGCCAGACGGCGTCGAGGGTGACGCAGATGGCGTCGTAGCCGTTCTCCTCGGCCATGTGGACGCGGTCGACGGTCTGTTCGCGGTCGCGGTAGAAGTAGGTCTGGTACCACTTGGGGCCGTCTGCGGCACGGGCTATCTCCTCGGGGGCGTAGGAACAGTTCGCGCTGACGGCGAGGACGGTCCCGGCTGCCGCTGCGGCCCGCGCAGAGGCGAGTTCGCCGTCCTCGTGGGCGCGCTTGTGGCTGCCGCAGGGAGAGAGCATGAAGGGAAGCGCGACCCGGTTGCCGAGCACGGAGACGGAGAGGTCCGCGTCCGGGATGCCGGCGAGCATGCGCGGTCTCAGGGCGATGTGGTCGAACACTGAACGCGTGCGCTCGAGCGTGATCTCGTCCGTGGCGCCGCCAGCGACGTAATCCCACTCGTTGAGCGGAAGCGTCTGCTCGCAGATGGCTTCGAGCTCGTAGAGGTTGATGGGTTCTCCGGTCATGGCTTCCCTCCCCTTGGGTGTCAGCAGGCGTCGTCGCCCGTGAGCCGCTCGAACGGCAGGGCGCGGTCCTGGTATCGGGCGAGCATGAAGATGAGGTCCGAGGCGCGGTTCAAGTACCGGATGAGCTCCGGGTTCTCGATCATGCCCTCGATCTGCATCTGCACGGCGCGGCGCTCGGCCCTGCGCAGGATGGAGCGCGCGAGGTCGAGCGCTGCGGAGGGCTGGGTCGCGCCGGGGATGATGAAGCTGCGCGGGAGTTGCACCTGTGCGCCGAGGGTATCGATGTCGTTCTCCAGCGCGGCGGTCATGTCCGGCGTGACGACGCTGAAGTGGCGTTGGAGGTTGGCATACTCGGCGCGGTCGGTGGCGAGCTCCGCTCCGACGGTGAAGAGCTCGCGCTGGAGGCGCTTGACGATGCGCTGCACGTCCGGGTCGTTGGTGAGGGCGCGGGCGAGGCCGAGGGCGGAGACGGCCTCGTCGGTAGTGCCGTAGGCCTCGGTGCGGAGGTCGCTCTTGGAGATGCGTCCGCCGTAGAGGAGGCCTGTCTCGCCTTCGTCGCCGTACTTCGTGTAGATCTTGAGGGGCTCGGAGTTGGTCATGTCGCGGGGATTATACGTGCGCCCGGCGGGAGTGGAGTGCGGTTGACACAGGAGTGAGCTTGCGGTAGCATCCCCATGTTCGTGTCCAAACGGGTACGGATTCGGCAGAGAGGCTTACGAAAAGCGCAGGGAGTACCGCACAAGTGCCTACTGTGAATCAGCTGGTGCGTCATGGACGCAAGCGCGTGGTGAAGAAGACCAAGGCGCCTGCGCTCCGTTTCGTGCGGAACAGCCTGCGCAACCGTGTGTACCGTGGAGACGGGAGCCCGCAGAAGCTGGGGGTCTGTGTCCAGGTGCGAACGGTTACGCCGAAGAAGCCGAACTCGGCTCTGCGGAAGGTGGCCCGTGTCCGCATGACGAACGGGATGGAGGTTACGGCCTACATACCGGGAGAGGGCCACACGCTGCAGGAGCACTCCGTCGTTCTGATCCGCGGAGGTCGTGTGAAGGACCTGCCGGGCGTTCGCTACCACATCATCCGTGGGGCGCTCGACGCTACGGGGGTTAACGGCCGGAAGCAGGGGCGGAGCAAGTACGGGACCAAGCGCCAATAGGTGAGCTTGGGTTTCCCGTTCTCCAGTTCATAATTGGCAGGGACGCGGTTCGCTGGCGCGATCTGCGGACTCAGCGTTCTGGGTAAGTTGCGCTTCGGCGCAAGTGTGCGCTCCGAGGGGGAGCGCAGGTCTGCACACAAGTGCAGGGGAGGAAAGCGAATAGATGTCTCGACGACGACGTGCTGAGCGCCGCGTGCCCGTGGCGGACCCCCGCTACGGGAGCGTGATGCTGGCCAGTTTCATCAACCGGGTGATGCTGAACGGCAAGAAGACGGTTGCGCAGCGCAGCGTCTACCAGGCGCTCGACCAAGTGGCCCAGGAGACGAACCGTGACGCGATGGAAGTGTTCCAGACGGCGCTGCGGAACGTCACCCCGACGGTCGAGGTGAAGCCCCGTCGCGTGGGCGGCGCGACCTACCAGGTGCCGGTTGAGGTGCCTGAGCGCCGTCGGAACGCACTGGCGATGCGCTGGCTCATACGCTTCGCGCGCGCCCGCGCAGGGCAGCCGATGCGCTCGCGCCTGGCCGCCGAGATCATCGACGCGTCGCGGGGACAGGGCGCGGCAGCCCGCCGTCGCGAAGAGATGCACAGGATGGCAGAGGCGAACCGGGCGTTCGTCCATTACCGCTGGTAGGAACTCATACATGACCGTTGACCTGCAGAAAGTCCGAAACATCGGGTTCATCGCCCACATCGACGCCGGAAAGACGACGGTGACGGAGCGGGTGCTGTTCTTCACGGGCCGTACCTACAAGCTGGGCGAGGTCCACGAGGGAACGGCGGTGATGGACTGGATGGCCCAGGAGCGTGAGCGCGGCATCACGATAACGTCCGCTGCAACGCGTGCCGCCTGGAAAGGCCATCAGATCAATATCATCGACACGCCGGGTCACGTGGACTTTACGGCTGAAGTGGAGCGAAGCCTCCGTGTACTGGACGGAGGCGTTGTTGTCTTCGACGCGGTCGCGGGCGTGCAGCCGCAGTCCGAGACCGTGTGGCGCCAAGCCGACCGATATGGCGTGCCACGCATCTGCTTCGTCAACAAGATGGACCGCATAGGCGCGGACTTCGAAAAGACGATGGACTCTATCCGGCACCGGCTCAAAGCGGTGCCGGTTCCTGTGCAGTACCCGATCGGGGCCGAGGACCAGTTCCACGGCGTGATCGATCTCGTGGAAGAGAAGGCGTGGTTCTTCGAGCGCGGTGGGGCATCCGGCGAGTTGCGCGAGGGCGAGATCCCTCCCGAACTGCGCGACGAAGCAGCCAAGGTCCGCGAGGAGATGATCGAGCGGGTCGCGGAGAACGACGAGCACGTGCTCGAGCAGTTCCTCTCGGGCGAGACGCCCTCTCCCGAGGAGATCAAGGCAGCCCTCCGGCGGGCAACGATAGCGAACCATGCGGTGCCGGTCGTGTGCGGCTCGGCCCTGCAGAGCCTGGGCGTACAGTTGGTGCTGGATGCGGTGCTGGACTACCTGCCGTCCCCGCTGGACGTTCCGGCGGTGGTCGGGAAGGCGCCGAACAGCGAGGAAGAAGTCGAGCGCAAGGCCGACATCTCCGAGCCGTTCGCCGCACTGGCGTTCAAGGTGGTGTCCGACCCCTACGTGGGACGGCTCGTCTACTTCCGGGTGTACTCCGGCTCGATGAAGGCAGGCGCGAGCGTCTACAACTCCATCAAGGGAGTGCGGGAGCGGATGGGGCGCATCATGTTCATGCATGCGAACCACCGGGAGGAGGCGGAGAGCATCTCCGTGGGTGAGATCGGCGCGGCGGTGGGACTGAAGAACACGTTCACGGGCGAGACCATCTGCGACGAGAAACAGCCCATCATGCTGGAGTCGATCCGCTTCGCGGAGCCGGTCATCTCGGTTGCGATCGAGCCCGCTACGCGAGCAGAGCAGGACAAGCTGACCGACTCGCTGATCAAGCTGGCGGAAGAAGACCCGACGTTCCGGGTGCAGTACGACAAGGAGACCGGCCAGACAGTGATGTCCGGCATGGGCGAGCTGCACCTCGAGATCCTGGTCGACCGGCTGAAGCGCGAGTTCAAGGTGAACGCGGCGATCGGCCGTCCGCAGGTTGCGTACCGTGAAGCGATCACCCGTACGTCGAAGGCGCAGGGGCGTTTCGTGCGACAGACGGGCGGTCGCGGCCAGTTCGGCGACTGCGTGCTGGAGATCGAGCCGGGCCAGCAGGGCTCCGGCTTCCAGTTCGAGAACCGGATCGTCGGCGGCGCCATCCCGCGGGAGTACATCCCGGCGGTCAGCAAGGGCGCCGAGGAGGCGTTGCTCACCGGCGTCATCGCGGGCTACCCGGTGATGGACGTGAAGGTCGCCGTTGTCGACGGCTCCTTCCATGCGGTGGACTCGTCCGAGATGGCTTTCAAGATCGCGGCCTCCATGGCTATCAAGGACGCGCTGTCCAAGGCAGGACCCGTCCTGCTGGAGCCGGTGATGGAGTTGCAGGTGATAACCCCGGGCGAATATCTGGGCGAAGTGCTGGCGGACCTGAACAGCCGCAGGGGCAGGATCAAGTCGATGGAAGGTCAGGGCGACACGCAGGTGCTGGAAGCGGACGCTCCGCTGGTGGAGATGTTCGGCTACGCGACAGACCTGCGGTCGGTGACGCAAGGCAGGGCGAACTACTCGATGGAGTTCGGTCGTTACGAGAAGGCGCCGGACTCCACCGTGCAGGCCGTGGCGCGCAGCGCATAGGAGAGCGGAACGTGGTTGAACAGACAACACGAGTGCGGGGCAACCAGCCGCCCGGGCCGGGACAGAAGGTCCGCATCATCCTGCGGGCGTTCGACCACAAGCTGGTAGACCAGTCTTCCGGTCAGATCGTGGAGGCAGCCGAACGTACGGGTGCGGCGGTATCAGGCCCTGTTCCCCTGCCGACGCGCATCAAGCGCTTCTGCGTGATCCGCTCTCCGCACATCGACAAGGACTCGCGCGAGCACTTCGAACTGCGGACGCACAAGCGGCTCGTGGACATCCTGGACCCCAACTCCAAGACGATAGACGCACTGACACGCCTGCAGATGCCTGCCGGCGTGGACATCTCCATCAAGTTGTAGCGGAACGATGATCGAAGGGTTGATAGGCAAGAAGATAGGGATGACGCACCTCTTTGCATCAGAGGCGCGGGTCATTCCTGTCACGGTGCTCGAAGTGGGGCCGTGCGTCGTTACGCAGGTCCGCACCGGGGAGCGCGACGGCTACGAGGCCGTGCAACTCGGTTACGGCGCGGTGAAGCAGTTGAGCAGGCCCGCAGCCGGGCACCTGGCACCGTCAGGCGCTCGAGTACGGCACCTTCGCGAGTTCGGCGCGGACGACGTGTCCGCCTACAAGGTGGGACAGCGACTGGGCGTCAACCAGTTCCAGGTCGACGACTTCGTGGACGTGGTATCGACCACGAAGGGACGCGGTTTCCAGGGCGCCATGCGGCGTCACGGCTTCGGCGGCGGACAGAAGACCCACGGCCAGGGCGACCGAGGCCGGGCGGTCGGCTCCATCGGCGCCGGGACGTACCCGGGCCGCGTTCTCAAGGGCAAGAAGATGCCCGGCCACATGGGCAACAAGCGCAAGACCGTCCGGAAGCTCAAGGTGGTTGAGGTGGACGCCGAGCGCAACCTGCTGTTCGTGCGAGGCGCCGTCCCCGGAGCACGCAACACCACGGTGATGGTGCGCTACGCGCACGGCGTCCCCGTTGCGGAACGCGTCGTTCCCGAAGAGCCGGTGGTAGAGATCGAGGAAGAGGTGGTTGAGGAAGCGGTTGCGGAAGTCGCCGAGCCGGCAGTCGAGGAAGCGACGGTAGAGGCCGAAGAAGCTGTCGCAGAAGAGCCGACGGCAGAGGTCCAGGAGACTCCTGCGGAAGAGGAACCGGCGGCCGAAGTCGAGGAAGCTGCTCCGGAAGAAGCGATAGCAGAAGTTGAAGAGACTTCTGGTGACGAACCGGCAATGGAATCTGACGAAGCCGTTGCAGAAGAACCGGAGGCAGAGGCATCGCAGGAAGAGCCTGTCGCAGAAGTTGACGAGACGTCGGGTGACGAAGCGTCAGCCGAGGAAGCATCTTCCGATGAGCCTGCAGCAGAGGCCGATGAAGCGCCGGTCGACGAAACGCCGACTGAAGAAGCGCCCGGCGATGCAGCCGAGGCTGAGGATACGGAATCGGAACAGCCTGACAAAGAGGAGGAGCGTTCCTGATGCAACTTCCTCTGTACGACCTCAATGCGAACGGCACGGACACGCTGGAAGTCAGCGAGGTGGTCTTCGGCGCTCCGGATAACCCCGAGCTGTTGCACCAGGCGCTGGTATACCACCGCGCCAACCAGCGTCAGGGCTCCAGCAGCACGTTGACGCGCGGACGGGTGAACGGCACGGGCCGCAAGCCCTTCTCGCAGAAGGGCACCGGCCGTGCACGACAGGGCTCCTGGAAGTCGCCGCACCATCGCGGAGGCGGCGTTGCGTTCGGCCCGACGCCTCGCTCGCACCGGCAGCGGATGCCGAAGCAGATGCGCAGGCAGGCCATCCGGACGGCACTGTCGGGCAAGGTGGCGGCAGAGCGGCTGTTCGTGGTGGAGGGGTTGGACTCGATAGAACAGAAGACGAAGGCCGTGGCAGGAGTGCTGTCCGCCTTCGGAGTGCAGGGCTCAGCGCTGGTGGTGCTGGGCTCGGAGTCCCAGGCCGGGGTCGCTGTGCGGAACATCCCCCGCGTCAAGGCTATCCGCGCGGACCTCGTGAACGTGCTCGACCTGCTGCGCTACGACGCGGTGCTCATGAGCCCGGATGCGGTGCGGCGAACGGACGAGATGTGGTCGGACACCCGCCGCGTGCGAAAGCAGGAGGCGGTGGCCTGATGCATATCTTCCAGGTACTGAAGCGCCCGTTGATCACGGAGAAGTCGACGCTGCTGCAGGAGCAGAACAAGTACGTCTTCGAGGTGATGCCGTCCGCGAACAAGGTGCAGGTCCGCGAGGCGGTCCAGCGGGCGTTCGACGTGAAGGTTACGAACGTGAACATGGTGCACACTGCGGGAGAGAACCGCCGCCTGCGCAACGGGCGCTGGCTCCGGAGCCCCGCGACCAAGAAGGCGATCGTCACCGTCGCACCGGGCGACACGATCCAGCTGTTCGAGGGAGCGTAGCGATGCCGCTGAAGCGATTGAACCCCACCAGCCCAGGCGTTCGTGCAGCAGTCCGCCCCGACTTCTCGGAGGTAACGCGGAGGTCGCCGCACAAGCCGCTGACGAAGGGCATCCACAAGAGCGGGGGCAGGAACGTTCGCGGCAAGATGACGGTCCGCCATCGCGGAGGCGGTGCGAAGCGGGCATGGCGCGAGGTCGACTTCAAGCGCAACAAGCCTGGCGTCCCTTGCAAGGTGGAATCGATCGAGTACGATCCGAACCGTTCCGCGCGCATCGCTCTGCTGCTGTACGCGGACGGTGCGAGGCGCTACATCCTCGCCCCCGGCGGGGTGAAGGTGGGCGACTCCCTGCTCTCCGGCCCGGACGCGGACATACGCGTGGGGAACGCGATGCCCCTGCGGAACATCCCGACCGGCACGATGGTGCACAACATCGAGTTGCAGCCCGGCAAGGGCGGCCAGATGTGCCGGGGCGCGGGCACAGGCGCGCAACTGCTCGCCCGTGACGACGAGACGGCGTTACTTCGCTTGCCGTCCGGCCAGATACGGCGCGTGCCGAGCACGTGCCAGGCGACGATAGGACAGGTCGGGAACGCGGAGCACAAGAACGCGTCGTTGGGCAAGGCCGGCAGGAACCGGCACCTGGGCAAGCGTCCGCATACGCGCGGGTCTGCGATGAACCCGAGCGACCACCCCCACGGCGGCGGCGAAGGCCGTGCCGGTGTTGGCATGACGCACCCGAAGACACCGTGGGGCAAGCCCGCACTGGGCCCGAAGACGCGTCGCCGCATGCACACGGACGTATTCATCGTTCGCGACAGGAGGAAGCGGTAAACCATGTCTCGCTCAGTGAAGAAGGGGCCGTACGTGCACCCGAAACTTGCGAAGAAGGTCACCCGCGCCCAGAACTCGGGCACGAAGGTGGTCATCACGACATGGTCGCGCGCTTCGACCATCATGCCGGACATGCTGGGCATGACGATCGCAGTGCACGACGGGCGTCGGCATATCCCGGTGTTCATCACGGAGAACATGGTGGGGCACAAGTTGGGCGAGTTCGCTCCGACGCGCACGTTCCGCGGCCATATCTCCAAGTCCGAGCGCCAGTCTTCGGTGAGGCGGTAAGCGATGCCGGTCCAGGCAACAGGCAGGCAGGTCGGTATATCCCCCAAGCGGGTACGGCCGTTGCTGCGCGCGCTGCAGGGACGGCCCGTGCAGGCTGCGCTGGACGAGTTGCGGTTCCAGCCGGGGCCAACGGCAGAGGAAGTACTGTCGCTGTTGAAGTCGGCGGCTGCGAATGCTGAGAACAACGAGCAGATGGACCCGACGAGACTGGTAGTGGTGTCTGCCTATGCGAACCAGGCGGTGAAGATACGCCGGTTCCGCGCGCGGTCGCGGGGCCGGGTGAGCCGCATCGCCAGGCAGGCGAGCCACATCACGATCGTCGTGGACGAGCAGGGAGACTAGGCGCGTGGGACACAAGACACATCCCATAGGCTTCCGCCTTGGCGTAATCAAGGGCTGGCAGTCGCGCTGGTTCGCGGGCAACGGCAAGCAGTACTCCGCGCAGGTCGTGGAGGACTGGCGTATCCGTGAGGTGATCCGCAAGCAGTACGCGGAGGCCGGCATCTCCCGGGTGGAGATCGAGCGAAGCACGCAGGACATCACGATAAACGTGCATACCGCGCGTCCGGGCATCGTCATCGGTCGCGGGGGCCAGCGCGTGGACGAGTTGCGGAAGCTGGTGGAGGGCGCTGCAGGCGGTAAGCGGGTCCGGCTGAACGTGCTGGAGATACGCCAGTCGGAGCTGGACGCATACCTCGTTGCGCGGAACGTCGCTGACCAGTTGGAGCGACGCGTCATGTACCGACGCGCGACGCGCCAGGCAGTGATGCGCTCCATGCAGGCGGGGGCCCGCGGGATCAAGGTGACCGTGTCCGGTCGCCTGGGCGGCGCGGAGATCGCCCGGCGCGAGAAGGTGATGGACGGTCGTGTCCCGCTGCACACGTTGCGCGCCGACATCGACTACGGGCTCGCGGAAGCGAACACGACGATGGGCCGCATAGGCGTGAAGGTGTGGATATACCGGGGCGACGTGCTCAAGGAGCCCGAACGCATCCAGCCCGCCGCGCCTGAGGTGCCGGCGGAGATCGTGGCCGCCGCCCAGGAAGCGCTCGCTGCGCAGACGGCGGGCGGCACAGCCGTCATGGTCGAACCCGAAACTGAGGCTGCCGCCGCCGTGGAAGAGAGCACGGTTACTGAGGTGGTGGAGTCCGTGACGGAGGACGCGCCCGAAGCGGCTGCGGACGGCGCGACCGAGAGCCCGGAGAGCGAGGGAGAAGCAGATGCTTCAACCGAAGAGAACTAAGTACCGGAAGCAGCACCGCGGCCGCATGCGCGGCATGGCGTTGCGGGGAAGCTCCGTGCGTTTCGGCGATTTCGGACTGAAGTCGCTGGACGCAGGCTGGATAACGGCGCGCCAGATAGAGGCGGGCCGCCGCGCCATCACGCGTCACCTTCGCCGTGGCGGGAAGGTGTGGATCCGGGTGTTCCCGGCCAAGCCCATCACCCGCAAGCCCGCGGAGACCCGGCAGGGCGGCGGGAAGGGTCCAGTGGATGCCTGGGTGGCGCTCGTGAAGCCGGGACGCGTGATGTACGAGGTCGGTGGAGTGCCCGCGGACCTTGCGAAAGAGGCGCTTGCCCGAGCGGCGCAGAAGATGCCGGTACAGACGAGGATGGTAAGCAGGGAGGAGCCGCTGGTAGTCGCCTAGCGGTGAAGCAGGGAGCATGAGAGCCAAGATAGAAACGATGCGGGCGCTGTCCGACGAACGCCTCAAGGAAGAGGAGTTCAACACGCGCCTGGAATTGATGAACCTTCGCTTCAAGGCGGCTACGCGCCAATTGTCCAACCCGTCGGAGCTGCGCGGCGCCAAGCGCCGTCTCGCGCACATCCTGACGGTGGCACGCGAGCGCGAACTCGTGGGAGGCGGGCAATGAACGAAAGGGCTGCCCTCCGCAAGAGCCGCGTTGGTCGCGTGGTGAGCGACGTGATGGACAAGACCGTCGTGGTGGTCGTGGAACGCCGCGTGCACCACCCCGTCTACCACAAGTCCGTGCGCCACGTTAAGAAGTTCAAGGCGCACGACGAGCTCAACGAGTACAAGGTGGGAGACGTGGTGCGCCTGTTGGAGACGAGGCCGCTCTCCCGCACGAAGCGCTGGCGTGTCGCGGAGTTGCTGCACCGGGAAGAGGCAACACAGGCGCAGCAGGTCGACGCGGCCACCGAGGTCGAAGAGACCATGGAGGCTGCGGCCGTTGACGATGCGGCTGCCGCTGCGGAGGTCGAGGAATCGACCGAAGAGGCGACGGAGGAAACGGAAGTCGCCGAGGCTGCGGTCGCTGACGTTGAGGAGGCGGCGGAAGAGGAAGAGCCTGCTGTCGAGGCAGAGGAGGAAGTTGCTTCTGATGAGGAGCCTGCCGTTGCCGAGGCCGAGGCTGCGGTCGAGGAGCCAGCCGAGGAGCCAGCGGAAGAAGCAACCGAAGAGGTAGCTGAAGAAGCAGAAGCTGAAGAAGACGCTGCGGTTGCGGAGGTTGAGGAAGCGACTGAAGAACCCGTTGAAGAGCCTGCTGAAGAAGCGGACTCCGGCGAAGAAGCTGCGGTTGCGGATGTTGAAGAACCGGCCGAAGAGGCGCCCACTGCGGACACTGAGGAGCCGGAGACCGCCGAAGAAGCGGATGCCGACGGAACAGGCGAGGAGAAGACGTCGTGATACAGCCGCAGACGCGCCTGAACGTCGCCGACAACTCCGGCGCCAAGGAGATCATGTGCTTCAACATCCCTGGCGGGACGCGCAGGCGCTACGCCAGGGTGGGCGATATCATCGTGGCCTCGGTAAAGCACGCGCAGCCAAACAGCGCGGTCAAGAAGGGCGAGGTCGTGCGTGCCGTCGTGGTACGGACCAGCGCGGTGACCAAGCGTCCCGACGGTTCCACCATCAGGTTCGACGACAATGCGGCAGTCATCCTGGCCCAGGCGGAGATGCCGCGCGGAACGCGCATCTTCGGGCCTGTAGCCCGGGAGTTGCGCGAACGCAACTTCATGCGCATCGTTTCGCTCGCGCCGGAGGTGCTGTGATGACGGCGCGGTTGCAGCGGGACGACGAGGTGATGGTGATAGCAGGCCGCGACAAGGGTAAGCGCGGCAAGATACAGCGCGTGCTTCCGGACAACGGGAAGGTGCTGGTGGACGGGGTGAACATCGTCAAGCGGCACCAGCGCGCCGGCGCCGGCGGCGCTCGGCAGGCGGGCATCATCGACAAGGAGATGCCCATCCATGCCTCGAAGCTAATGCCGGTCTGCCAGGCGTGCAACAAGCCGACGCGCATCGCCATCAAGGTGTTGGAGGACGGCAGGAAGACGCGCATGTGCAAGAGATGCGAGGGGATGTTCAGTTGACGACAGACGCTGAAAACAGCGCAGCTGACCAGGAGCCAGTTGCGGCTGAAGAGAAGCCGAAGCGGACCACCCGGGCGCGCCGCAGCGCGAGCGGAGAGTCTGCGCCGCAGCCTCGAACGAGGCGGCGTACCGCTGCAGCCGCCAAGGAAGATGCGCCTGCCGCCGAGACGGCAGTCGCCGCGGCTGAGGCACCCGCTGCCAGGGGCAGCACGAGGAGGCGGTCAGCGCCGAAGCGCACGAAGCCGGTCGTCGAGCATCGTCCGCTGCCACGGCTCATGGGTCGCTATCGTGAAGAGATCCGCCCGCAGCTGATCAACGAGTTCGGATACGCGAGTGCGATGCAGGCGCCCGAAGTGAAGAAAGTGGTGTTGAACGTCGGCCTCGGCGAGGGGCTGACGAATGGCCGCGCCATGGAGACGACACCCGCCCACGTGGCAGCGATAACCGGCCAGAAGCCGGTCATCACGAAGGCGCGCAAGTCAGTTGCGGGGTTCAAGGTACGGGAAGGCCAGTCGATCGGCGTGATGGTCACGCTGCGCGGCAGGCGGATGTATGAGTTTCTGGACAGGATGATCTCAACGGCGTTGCCGCGCATCAGGGACTTCCGCGGGGTACCGCGGGACTCTTTCGACGGCCGCGGGAACTACGCCCTGGGCTTTCGCGAGCAGATCGTGTTCCCGGAGATAGATTACGGGAGCGTGGACCGCGTTCGGGGGTTCCAGGTGGTCATCACGACGAGCGCACGCACGGATGCGGAGGGTTTCCGTCTGCTGGAGCTGATGGGGATGCCGTTCGCACGGGTGCAGACGAACTAGGAGGCGGAGGGACTTGGCGAAGAAGAGCAAACTGGCGAAGTGGAGGCGGGCCGCGCCGTACAAGGTGCGGGAGATGAACCGTTGCAACCGCTGCGGCAGGCCGCGCGCGTATATCCGGTTCGCGGGCCTGTGCCGCGTCTGCTTCCGGCAGATGGCGCTGACGGGCCAACTACCTGGAGTACGGAAGGCCAGCTGGTAAGAGGCGTGCCATGACGATGACCGACCCCATAGCGGATATGCTCACGCGGATCAGGAACGCGCTGCTGGTGCGTCATCCTGACGTCGACGTGCCCTCTTCCAAGGTGAAGGTGTCCATCGCGGAGATACTGAAGAGCGAAGGCTACATCTCCGACTACACCGTCTCCAGGCAGAAGACCCAGAACTGGCTGCGATTGCAGTTGAGCTACAAGGCGAATGAAGAGCCGGGGATCACCGGGCTTAAGCGGGTGAGCAAACCCGGACTGCGTATCCACGTGCAGAAGAAGGACGTGCCGCGCGCCTTCGGCGGCGTCGGCATCTCCATAGTGTCAACGTCGCAGGGAGTCATGACCGGTCGCGACGCGTACCGGCGCGGCATCGGCGGCGAACTCATGGCGTACGTCTGGTAGGAGCACGGAAGTGTCGCGAGTTGGCAAGAAACCCATACCCATCCCCAGCGGCGTCTCGGTAGAGGTCGCCGACGGCGAGGTCGTCGTCAAGGGAGCGCAGGGCGAGTTGCGCCAGGCTGTGCACCCGGGCATCTCGGTGCAGGAAGAGGACGGTACGCTCGTCGTGCGCCGCGAGTCGGATGACCGCGAGCAGCGGGCGCTGCACGGCCTCACCCGTGCACTGCTGGCCAACATGGTCACGGGCGTGAGCGAGGGTTTTTCGCGGACGATGGAGTTGGTGGGTTACCGGGTCCAGGCCCAGGGAAGTGCCGTCAACATGCAGTTGGGCTACAGCCATCCAGTCGTGATCGAGCCAATGGATGGGGTGGTCTTCGAGGTTGAAGGGGTCAACCGCATCCACGTGCGCGGTATAGACAAACAGATCGTGGGCGAGCAGGCGGCGCGTCTCCGACGCCTTCGCCCGCCGGACGCGTACAAGGGTAAGGGTGTGCGGTACATGGGCGAGCAAATCCGTCTGAAGCCCGGTAAGTCCGCCGCGAAGAGGTCGTAGCGAGATGGCGAAGGTCAAGACGAACCGTGCTGCGCGGCTGGTGCGGCACCTCAGGCTGCGGCGGCACCTGTCCGGTACCACCGCTCGCCCGAGGCTGAACGTGTTTCGTAGCACACGCTTCACGTATGCACAGGTGATAGACGACACGGCCGGGCACACCCTGGCGGCGGCGAGCTCGCGCGAACTGCCGAAAGATGCGTTCGGCAAGACGGACGCGGCAAAGGAAGTTGGCCGGCTGGTGGCGGATCGCGCGAAGGCGAAGGGCGTCCGGTCGGTTGTGTTCGACAGGGGTGGCTATCACTACCACGGGCGAGTGAAGGCGCTGGCGGACGGCGCACGGGAAGAAGGGCTGGAGTTCTAACTCATGGTAATGACCGAGCGTTCAACCGAAGAGCAGAGCGACCTGCTGGAGAAGGTTGTCCATATCCGAAGGGTCGCCAAGGTCGTGAAGGGCGGGCGTAACCTCACGTTCAACGCTGTCGTCGTCGTGGGGGATGGCCAAGGTAACGTCGGTGTCGGCTTCGGCAAGGGCAAGGCTGTGCCGGACGCCATCCGAAAGGGCGCCGCCATCGCGCGAAAGGACATGACGCCTATCACGCTGAATGGCTCGACGATACCGTACTCGGTGACGACGAAGTTCCGCGCGTCCACGGTGCTGCTGCGGCCGG
This sequence comes from Dehalococcoidia bacterium, assembly GCA_965220225.1. Lineage (GTDB taxonomy): Bacteria > Chloroflexota > Dehalococcoidia > Lucifugimonadales > Australimonadaceae > Bin16. Next base: position 1,199,377 of record OZ244813.1, read on the forward strand.
CGCAGCCCGGAGCGGGGATCAAGGCGGGAGGCGCGGTACGCGCGGTCATGGAAGCCCTCGGAGTGAAGGACGTCGTCGCGAAAGCACTCGGCAGCCGGAACCCGATAAACGTGGTGCAGGCAGCGATACAGGGCCTTCGCGAGATGCAGGCGCTGTCCCCGGAGGAGTCGGAGGAGTCCCGCAGGGCTGTTCTCCCCGCTGCTCCGGACCGGCGCACACCGCTGCGCCGTGAGGCGAGCTCCCGCCGCGACCGGGACAGGGATCGGGAGCGCCGGGAGCCTGCGCCGCGTCCGGCGCAGGCATAGGAGCGTTACGGATGGCCAAGATACGTATCAAGTGGGTGCGGAGCGGCATCGGCTACGAAGAAAGCCAGCGCCGCACCATCAGGGCGCTCGGACTGCGGCGCCTCCAGCATGAGGTCGTCCGGGAAGACAGTCCCACGATCCGCGGGATGGTGCACAAGGTGCGCCACCTTGTGTCGGTGAGCGCAGGAGAGGAAGGCTAAGCGATGCAGGCGCATACGGTTCGGTCTGCTCATGCACGCCCGAAGCGGAAGCGTGTCGGCCGGGGCGATGGCTCCGGTAAGGGCACCTACTCCGGGCGGGGCATGAAGGGCCAGAAAGCCCGCTCCGGCGGGGGCGTCCGCCCCGGCTTCGAGGGCGGTCAGAACCCGCAGATCAAGGGTCTGCCGATGCTGCGCGGGTTCAAGAACCCGTTCAGGGTCGAGTACCAGGTGGTGAACGTGGGCAGGCTTGCTTCTCTTCCTGAGGAGGTCAGCGGCATCACGCCATCGGTGCTCAAGGCGAATGGGATGGTCAGGCACGCGGATCGGCCTGTGAAGCTGTTGGGCGGCGGCGAGTTGGAGCGCGCTTTCGTGGTATCGGGAGTGAAAGTTACGGCGTCCGCCAGGGCCAGGATCGAAGCGGCGGGCGGTTCGGTGGAGGCGTAAGCGGTGCGAGCCGGACAGACGTCTGCTCGTGAGCAGCCGGGCCGTCCGGCTCTCATACAGGCGATGATCGATGCGTTCCGGACACCGGACCTGCGAAACCGGGTCCTGTTCGTGCTCGCGATGCTCGTGGTATTCCGCCTCCTGGCCCACGTGCCTGTGCCCGGCGTGGAGCGTTCCGCCCTGGGCAACCTCTTTCAGAGCAACCCGTTGGTGCCGCTGTTCGACCTGTTCAGCGGCGGCGGCCTGCGGAACATGAGCATCGCGGCGCTGGGCGTGTTCCCGTATATCACTTCGTCCATCGTCATCCAGGTGCTCACTCCTGTGCTCCCGCAGCTGCAGGCGTTGTCCAGGGAGGGCGACAGCGGTCGTCAGCGGATAAACCAGATCACGCACTGGATCACCGTGCCGATAGCGTTCTTCTCGGGCTACGGACAGTTGCTGCTGTTCGCCCGCTACGGAGTGTTCTCCCACCCCATCAGCCTGGTCGGACAGGGCTCATTCGAGACGCTCACCATCGTCATCAGCTTCGTGGGCGGGACGATGCTCCTCGTCTGGATGGGTGAACTGATCACCGAGCGCGGCGTGGGCAACGGCATCTCGCTCATCATCTTTGCGGGTATCGTTTCCGGCTTGCCGGGCCTGCTGGGGCAGGGCTTCCTCGCGCGGGACAACACCGTAGGCTTGCTGGCGCTTGCAGGCGCAGGGCTTGTGCTCATCTTCTTCATCGTCGTGTTCAACGAGGCGCAGCGGCGCATCCCTGTCCAGTACGGCCGGAGCGTGTTCCGCGGCGGGCGGATGTATAGACAGACAGGCGCGACGCACCTGCCATTGCGGGTGAATTCGGCGGGGATGATCCCGCTGATATTCGCCTTCGCCATCATGGTGCTGCCCGGCATGGTCGCGAGCTTCATCTACAACCCCTCCAGCACCGGTTTCCTGTCGAGAGTTGCGGGGTTCATCGTGCAGACGTTCTCGCCCACGTCGCTCTGGTACTGGGCAGCCATATTCGTCCTCGTGGTGGTATTCACCTTCTTCTACACCCTGGTCGTATTCCAGCAGCAACAGCTTGCCGAGAACCTGCAGAAGAACGGGGGGTTCGTACCGGGCATCCGACCGGGTGTGCCGACACAGCAGTACCTGAACCGCGTGATATTGCGCATCACGTGGGGCGGCGCGCTCTTCCTCGGCACCGTGGCGGTGCTGCCGTTCTTCTTCACCCGGGTGACAGGTGTAGCAGAGTTGACGTTGAGCAGCACGAGTCTGCTCATCATGGTGTCCGTCGCTCTGGACTTCATGCGCCAGCTGGAGGCCCAGCTGCTGATGCGCAACTACGAAGGGTTCCTCCGATGAGTGCGCGGATCGTGCTGCTGGGTCCGCCCGGCGCGGGGAAGGGCACGCAGGCGGCGCTCATTGCTGAAGGCGGCGCAGGCGCGCACATAGCTTCCGGGGACCTCTTCCGCAAGCACCTGGGCGAGGGAACGGAGCTCGGGGCGCTGGCGAAGACGTACATGGACAAGGGCGAACTGGTGCCGGACGACGTCACGATCCGGATGGTGCTCGAGCGCATGGAAGAGCCCGACGCACGCGACGGCTATGTGCTCGACGGGTTTCCCCGGACGTTGGAGCAGGCGAAGGCGCTGGACGAGGCCCTGGGCCGGGAGCGCGGAATCACGGCGGCGCTGCTCATAGAGGTGGAGACGGAAGAGTTGGTGCGCCGCTTGGCCGGGCGTTGGACATGCCGGAAATGCCAGGCGCCGTATCACGAGGCGTCCTCCCCGCCGTGCGGGGCGGCCAGTTGGGATACCTGCGTCGGAGAGTTGTACCAGCGCGACGACGACAAGCCGGAGGTAGTGCGCGCGCGGCTGGAGACGTACGAGCGGCAAACTGCGCCGCTGGTGGGCTACTACGAAACGCAAGGAAAGCTGGCGCGTGTGAACGGTCAGCAGAGCGTGGAGCAGGTTACATCTGATCTGGAGGCGGCCTTCCGTGCATGAGCGGACGCTTTGCGTTGTCTGCTCGTGCCACGTACAATAGGCGTTTGCGGATGAAGACACAGGCGAAAGCGGTTCTGCGGGACTTGGGCGTCAGGAGCGGGCGCGGCGGCATCACGGTCAAGAGTTCAAAGGAGCTGGACCGGATGCAGGAGGCTGGGCGCGTTACCGGCGAGGTTCTGCGTGTACTGCGCAAGTCGATAGCCCCCGGGATGACGACGCGCGAGATGGACGCTATCGCGGAGCGCGAGATACGGGCCCGCGGGGCGATCCCCGCGTTCAAGGGCTACCGCGGCTTTCCCGCCGCGCTGTGCGTCTCGATCAACGAGGAGATCGTTCATGGCATACCCGGCGAGCGCCGCATCCAGGTCGGCGACGTTGTAGGGATGGACCTGGGAGCGATCGTCGATGGGTTGTACGGTGATTCCGCGGTGACCGTGGCGGTCGGCGACGTGAGCGAAGGCATCCGCGCACAGATGGAGACGGGGCGCGCGGCGCTGTTCGCCGGTATCGCGCAGGCACGCGCGGGCAACCGCGTTGGCGACGTCTCCCACGCCGTGGAGCAGGAGATCCTGCGGCGCGGCCTGTACGGCATCGTCAGGGAATACGTGGGACATGGCATCGGCACCCAACTGCACGAGGAGCCGTCGGTCCCCAACTTCGGCCCTGGCGGGCATGGGCCGCTGCTGCGTCCGGGAATGGCCATCGCCATCGAGCCGATGGTGAACTTCGGCGGCGACGGCACAACGGTGCTGGACGACGACTGGACAGTGGTGACCGTGGACGGGTCGGTATCCGTCCACTACGAGCACACGGTGATCATCACCGATGGTGCTCCCATCATAACGACGAAGGTGGACTGACAGGGAGAAGGCGCAAGCCACATGGCAAAGAAAGAGTCCATAGAGGTCGAGGCCACGGTGATGGAGGCTCTGCCGAACGCAACCTTCCGCGCGGAGCTTGCGAACGGGCACGAGGTGCTGGCACACGTGTCAGGCAAGATGCGGATGCACTTCATCCGCGTTCTCCCCGGAGACCGCGTGCTGGTCGAGTTGTCACCGTACGACCTTACCCGTGGACGGATCACCTACCGGTTCAAGTAGAAGGAGCAGGGACGACGTGAAGGTATCAGCATCGGTCAAGCCGCGGTGTGACAAGTGCCGTCTGATACGGCGTGGCCGCACGCTGCGGATCATCTGCGTCAACCCGCGGTGCAAACAGAAGCAGGGGTGAGGTCATGGCACGCATAGCAGGCGTAGACATCCCGGACAACAAGCGAGTGGAGATAGCGCTCCGGCGTATCCACGGCATCGGGCCAACGGCCGCGACACGCATCGCGTCGGAGGCGGGCATCACGGGCAACCCGAAGGTGCACGAAGTCCCGGACGACCAGATGGCCCGCATCAGGGAGATCATCGACCACGAGTACACCGTGGAAGGTGACCTCAAGCGGGAGGTGAGCGACAACATCCGCCGGTTGCAGGACATCGGCGCCTACCGGGGGCTTCGGCACCGTCGCGGGCTGCCGGTACACGGCCAGCGGACGAAGACGAACGCACGCACGAAGCGGAGCGGCCGGAGGACGGTCGCCGGCAAGCGGCGCGTGATGAAGAAGTAGGACGGGCGGAGGAATCATCTTGGCCAGGGCCAACAGGACAAGGACACGACGCCGGGAGCGGAAGTTCGTTCCGCGCGGCAAGGTGTTCATCACGGCGACGTTCAACAACACGATAGTTTCACTCACCGATCCCGAGGGCAACGTTGTGGCTTGGGGCTCCGGTGGAGGCGTGGGGTTCAAGGGAGCGCGGAAGAGCACGGCCTTCGCCGCGCAGCGGGTCTCCGAGACCGCTGCCCGCAAGGCGATGGAGTTCGGTCTGCGCCAGGTTGAAGTCTACGTTCGAGGCCCCGGCGCAGGACGCGAGTCCGCGATCCGTGCGCTGCAGGGTGCAGGTCTGACCGTAACGAGCATCCGCGACGTTACACCGGTCCCGCATAACGGATGCCGCCCACCGAAACGGCGGCGGGTCTAAGAGGCAGAGATGGCAAGATACACAGGACCCGTGTGCCGGCAGTGCCGGCGCGCAGGCGAGAAACTGTTCCTGAAGGGCGAGCGTTGCTTCACTCCCAAATGCGGGGTGGAGAAGCGCCGCAAGACACCGGGCGACCAGCAGCCGCGCCGCCGCCGCGCGTCCGACTGGGCGGTGCAACTGCGGGAGAAGCAGAAGGCCCGCCAGTCGTACGGTGTGCTGGAACGCCAGTTCCGACGCTACTTCGGCGACGCGCTCCGCATGCAGGGTGCGACAGGCGAGAACCTGCTCCAGCTGTTGGAGCGCCGCCTGGATAACGTGATCTACCGCATAGGGTTCGCGGACTCCCGGGCACAGGCTCGCCAGCGTGTGCTGCACGGACACTTCACCGTGAACGGCAGGAAGGTGAACATCCCCTCCTACAGGGTCCGTCCGGGCGAGATGGTCGCTTGGAAGCAGTCCAGCAAGGACGCGCAGTTCGGGCAGGACGCGGTCCGCTCTGTCGGGCAACGCCCGGTCCCCGAATGGATCGAATTCGACCGGAGCGAGATGACCGCGATGATTGCGCGGAACCCCGAACCGTCGGACATAGACAGCAAGATCGAGACCCGGATGGTGGTGGAGTTCTACTCGCGCTAACAGGCTGACCTGGTTCTGCCCGGCTCTCCGAGGAGGCCGGGGTGCATGAAGGATGGGATAAGAGATGTTGGACTACGGCTACGACGAGCCCCGCGACTCCAGTTTCGACCTCGCGCCTGTGCCCAAACCCACAGTGAGGATGACGGAAGCCGGTGAGAACTACGGGATGTTCGTCATCGAGCCATTGCCGCGCGGGTTCGGGGTAACGCTCGGGAACCCGCTGCGCCGCGTGCTGCTGAGTTCGATCAACGGCTCGGCGATCAGCTCCGTGAAGATCGAAGGCGTTGAGCACGAGTACTCAACCGTCCCCTACGTGAAGGAGGACGTTGTAGACATCCTGCTCAACGTCAAGTCCATCAACCTGCGTGCTCACACGAGCAGACCCGGCAAGCTCCGGCTGCGCGTGGAGGGGCCGGGCGAAGTGAAAGCCGGAGACATCATCATGTCCCCGGACTTCGAGATCGTGAACCCGGAGTTCCACATCGCCACGTTGGACGGTCCGAACTCCAAGCTGGAGATGGACCTGAACGTAGAGACGGGTAAGGGCTACGAACCTGCTGCATCGGGCGACGGACGGCCCATCGGTGAGTTGCCCGTGGACGCCATCTACACTCCCGTGCGCAAGGTGAACTACACCGTGGAACGCACCCGTGTGGGGCAGCACACAGACTACGAGCGGCTCAACGTGGAAGTGTGGACGAACGGGGCCGTCTCTCCTGCCGAGGCGATGCGCCAGGCGGGGCAAGAGCTGGTCGAGCACTTCTTCCGGTTCTCAACGGTCTCGGAGTCGCAGTCGCAGGACGGCGACCGGATGATGTGGGCCGCGGCGATCCCGTCTTCGCAGTACAACATGCCGGTGGAGAACCTGAACCTGACGATGCGCACGCTCAACTGCCTGAAGCGTGCCTCCATCCACAAGGTGGGCGAGGTGCTGGAGAGGGACCGCGACGAGTTGCTGCGCATCCGGAACTTCGGCGAGAAGTCGCTGGACGAGTTGGACGAGCGACTGCGCGAGATAGGTATCACGCACCCCGGCCTTCGTACAGAGGAGAACGCGCCTGATCCGCTCCCCGTGGCAGCCGTCTCCGAACAGACGGCAGAGGAAGAGGAGTAGGGCGATGCGACATCGAGTATCGGGCCGCAAGCTGGGCCGCCGTAGCGAACATCGCGAGGCGCTGATGAACAACCTCGTGTCGCAACTGCTCCGCTACGAGCGCGTAACGACGACCGAAGCGAAGGCTCGCGAGGTGCGCGCCCTCGCGGAGAAGGTCATCAGCAAAGGGAGGGACGCGACGCTGCACAACAGGCGCCAGGCCCTCTCCGTGGTGCCGGACAAGCATGCCGTCGAGAGACTGTTCAACGAGATCGGCCCGCGCTACGTGGACCGTCCCGGCGGCTACACGCGGATAGTGAAGCTCATGCCGCGCAAGGGCGACGCCGCCCCTATGGCGCTGCTGGAGTTGGTGTAGAGGAAGTACCGTGACGAGACGGATCGCGCTCGTCATCGAATACGACGGGACGGGGTACGCCGGTTTCCAACGCCAGGCGAATGCCCCATCGATACAGGAGGAACTCGAAAACGCAATAGGATCGCTCACCACCGTCAGGTCCACGGTCCGGGGAGCAGGGCGCACGGACGCAGGGGTCCACGCTTTCGGGCAGGTGGCGGCGTTCGATACCGAGAGCACTTTGCCCATCGAGCGCGTGATGGCCGGACTGAACCACTACCTGGGGGAGCAGATAGCGGTGCGTGCAGCCTTCGTGGTCGCGCCATCGTTCGACCCTCGCAGGCACGCGAAGTCGAGAGTCTATCGCTACCGGTTCCTGCAAAGCGGGTCTTCGTCCCCGCTGCGTCGCAGCGTTACGCACAGGGTGGTCCACAGGCTGGATGCCGAGGCGATGCGCCAGGCGGCTGCAAGCCTCGTCGGAGAGCACGACTTCCGCGCCTTCAGCGGGCCGCAACCATCGGGCAAGTCGTTCATCCGGCGGATGATCCTGGCAGAGGTGGTCCGTGAAGCCGACGAGCTGGTCGTGGAGTTGGAGGCGAACGCCTTTCTCCCGCAGCAGGTGCGTCGAACGGCAGGAGCGCTGCTGGACGTGGGGCTCGGCAAAACAACGGTGAGTGCATTCGAGCAGATGGTCGAGAACGGCGCGCAGGGGGCAGCGGAGACGGTGCTTCCAGCGCGAGGACTGACACTACAGGAAGTGAGATACGCGGGATTCCCGCCTGAGAACGATGCAACTACAACGCATAACGAAACATACGAGACCGACAGCCCGTAAGGAGAAATGGCACGTGGTTGACGCCGAGGGCGAGCGTCTGGGACGCCTCGCCACGAAGGTCGCCGGACTGCTCCAGGGTAAACACCGCGCGGACTACAGCCGCCACCAGCTGTCGGAGGACTTCGTCATCGTCGTGAACGCCTCGAAGGTAGGTGTCTCCGGCAACAAGATGACGCAGAAGCTGTACTACCGTCACTCCGGCTACCTGGGCGGTATGCGGACGCGCACGCTGGAGGAGATGCTGACGCGTTTCCCCGAGCGGGTGATCGAACTCGCAGTGAAGGGGATGCTGCCTCGCAACCGGCTTGGTCGCAGGATGCTCCGGCGGTTGAAGGTGTACACCACCGACACGCATCCGCACGAGGCGCAGGTCCGTATCGGCATGGGTAAGGCAAAGCAGGCCCCAGCCGCCCCGGCGGCTGCACCAGCCCGCCGCAGGCGCCGCGCAACGCGCGAAGAGAAGGCAGTTGAGGAAGAGGCGCCGCAGGCTGCTGTTGTCGAGGCAGAAGCGGTTGAAGAGGCCACCCCGGTGGAGGAAGAGCCCGAAACAGCCGTCGTCGAGGCTGGGGAGACCGCCGTAGACGAATCGCCGGAAGGTGAACCCGAGACGGAAGAAGCCGCTGAAGGCGAACAGGACGAGGAGAGCGAGAGCAGATGACGACGCAGGAGAGCTACTACTACGGGACGGGGAAGCGGAAGTCTGCTATCGCTCGTGTGCGTCTCTACCCGGGCGGCACGGGCGCGGTGGTCGTGAACGGCAAACCGCTCGAAGAGGCGCTGCCCTGGATAGACTGGCAGAAGCGTGCGATGCAGCCGTTCGAGACGATCTCGGCCGCTGCCGACCGGTTCAACGTTGTTGCGAAGATCGAAGGCGGCGGCGTCTCCGCGTGGGCGGATGCGCTGCGCCATGGCATCGCTCGCGCGCTGCTCCTGGCCGACCCTGACCTCAAGAAGGAGTTGCGCAGCCACGGCTACCTGACGCGCGATGCGCGCATCAAGGAGAGCAAGAAGTACGGTCTCAAGCGCGCCCGCCGGGCTCCGCAGTACACCAAGCGCTGACGCTCGCGGCTCACTCACCTGGCAACGAGAAGCCCGCTCATCCAAGCGGGCTTCTTCATACTCCTGCCAGTCCGCGCAGCTCCTGGAGCATCTCGGCGACGCGCTGCGGGCTGTCGCCCTCCGCGTAGATGCGCAGCAGCGGTTCGGTGCCTGATGGGCGAATGAGCCCCCAGAAGCCGTCCTCCAGCACGTAGCGTACGCCGTCCATGGTGTCGGTACCCATTACGCGCAGCCCTGCTATGGCGGATGGCGGGTTCGCGGCGAGCACGTGCGTATCCGGTTTGGGGTCGTCGGGCGCGAGGTCGACGTCCAAGCGGTCGTAGGCGTGTTCCCCAACCTTCTCGAAGAGCAGTTGGACCAGTTCTGACGCCCGTTTCCCGGTCCTGGCCATCAGCTCCACGAACAGGAGACCGCTGAAGATGCCATCCCGCTCCGGGATGTTGCCTTGGAAGGCGTAGCCGCCGCTCTCCTCTCCGGCCGCGACTGCCTGCTCCGTGATCATCGCAGGCCCAACGAACTTGAAACCGACGGGCGTCACGTGGACGGGTACATCGTATAGCGCAGCGAGTTTGTCGATCATCGCGCTCTGCGTAAGGGAGCGGATAATGGGCCCGCGCAGGGCCTTGCCGTCCAGCTGGTGGAGGCAGAGCACAGAGAAGGTGGAGAGCGTATCGATGAAGGCGCCGTTCTCGTCGAGCACGCCGAGGCGGTCGGCGTCGCCGTCGTTTGCGAGAACGACGTCGAAACGGCCTGCACGTGCGGCCTCGATGCTCGGGCCGAGGTTGGGCTCGATCGGTTCGGGCTGGCGCATGCCCGGGAAGGCGGGGTTCCGCTCGGCGCGCATCTCCTGAACGCTCGCGCCCACGCCGTCCAGCGCGGCGCTGACAAACCCTCCGCCTGCGCCGTGCATAGCGTCCACGCCGATACGCAGACCGGCGGCTCCGATCGCCTGCATGTCTATGACGGTTGCCAGGTTTGCGAGGTAGGGCGCCGCCATCTCGACGCTCTCCGCCTTTGGAGCGTCCCGTCCCGGAGCCTCCACGCCTCCTTTGGCCTGGAGCGCGTCTATGTGTTCCTCGATCTTCCCGACAATCTCAGGTGGCGCACTGCCGGCATAGTCCGGCTTGTATTTGAACCCGTTCCAGAGGCCGGAGTTGTGGCTGGCGGTGATGATGACGCCGCCGCCCGTCTGTCGATGAAGGATGTTGTAGCTGACGACCGGCGTGGGAGAAACGGCGTCGGAGAGGTATGTCGGGATGCCGCTCGCTGCGATGACGGCTGCCGCCTCCGCAGCGAACTCCGGCGAACCGAAGCGGGTGTCGTAGCCGACGACGGCGCCGCGATGGGCCAGCCCTTCGTCCTTGAGGTAGGCGGCGACGGCAGCGGCGCAGATGCGTACGTTCTCGAACGTGTAATCCCGGGCGATCAGGGCCCGCCACCCGTCGGTGCCGAACCGGATGAGCGGGTCGTTGCTCACCGGGCGGCTCCCGGCTTCGCGTCGGCGCGCAGGGCCTCCGCCTTGTCCGTACGCTCCCATGGCAGGTCGACGTCCATACGCCCGAAGTGGCCGTAGGAAGCGGTCGGGCCGTAGATGGGCCTTCTGAGCTCGAGGTCGCGGATGATGGCGCGCGGGCGGAGGTCGAAGTGCTTCTTCACCAGTTCGGTGATGAGCGCAGGGTCCACCTTGTTCGTGCCGAATGTCTCGACGGCGAGGCTCGTAGGCTCCGCGACGCCGATCGCGTAGGACACTTGCACCTCGCATCTGTCTGCGAGTCCCGCAGCGACGACATTCTTCGCAACCCACCTGGCCGCGTACGTTGCCGAGCGGTCCACCTTTGTGGGGTCCTTGCCGGAGAACGCCCCGCCGCCGTGGCGCGCGACGCCTCCGTATGTGTCGACGATGATCTTGCGCCCGGTGAGACCGGAGTCGCCGTGCGGACCGCCGACGACGAACCGACCGGACGGGTTCACGTACACGCGCGTCTCGTCGTCGATGAGGTCCGACGGGACTTCCGCACCGATGACGTGTTCTCGCACGTCCTTCTCGATCTGCTCGTTCGAGACGTCGGCGCTGTGCTGTGTGCTGACGACGATGGCCGCGATGCGCTTCGGTTTGCCGTGCGCGTATTCGACCGTGACCTGGGACTTGCCGTCCGGTTTGAGGTAGGGGATGACGCCCTCTCGCCGGGCGATGGAGAGGCGTCGGGTGAGCTTGTGGGCGAGCGAGATAGTGAGCGGCATGAACTCCGCGGTCTCACTGCAGGCGAAGCCGACCATCATGCCCTGGTCACCCGCACCGAGATTCAGTTCGTCGGTCGCGCCGTCCTTGCCACGCTCTTCGAGCGCGGTGTCCACTCCGGCCTTGATGTCAGGCGACTGTTCGTGCAGCCGGACGATGACCTCGCAGGTCTTGTAGTCGATGCCGATCTCCTGGTCGTCGTAGCCGATGCGCCTGACGGTGTCGCGGACGATAGCTTCGTAGTCGACCTTGGCAGTCGTGGTGATCTCGCCGACCACCATGACGATGTTCGTGCCGGTGGCCGTTTCACAGGCGACGCGGGCCATCGGGTCCTGCGCATAGATAGCGTCGAGGATGGCGTCGGATACCTGATCGCACAGCTTATCGGGATGTCCCTCAGTAACGGATTCCGAGGTCAGTAGGTAAGAGGGCGAGGTCTCGAACGTCGTTCCGGTCTGTGTCATTCCGTGGGTCCTCCGAACTCCAAAGTTACTTGCGTGCGAGCTATGTGCCCGCTTCCCATCCTGCGAGGTAGGCTGCCTGTTCATCCGACAGGATATCCATGTTGAGCCCCATCGCTTCCAGTTTGAGCGACGCGACCTGTTGGTCGAGTTCCAAGGGGACGTCGTAGACGTCTATGGGCAGGTTGGCGGCGTTCTTCGCCATGTACTCTGCGCTGAGCGCCTGGTTGGCGAAGCTCATGTCCATGACTGCGGAGGGGTGCCCTTCTGCGGCGGAGAGGTTCACCAGTCTGCCCTCTGCGAGTAGATTGATCTTCCGCCCGTCCGCCATGACGTACTGGTCCACCATGGGACGTACTTCCTTCTTCTCAACAGCGGCGTCCTCAAGCGCATCGATGTTGATCTCGACGTTGAAGTGGCCGCTGTTGGCGATGACGGCCTCATCCTTCATCACCTGGAAGTGCTGGGCATCGATGGCGTGCTTGCCGCCGGTCACGGTGACGAAAACGTCTCCCGCCCGGGCGGCGTCGTCCATGCGCATGAGCTGGTGCCCGTCCATCGTCGCTTCGAGAGCGCGGACGGGGTCAACTTCGGTGACGATGACCTGCGCGCCCATGCCCCGCGCGCGCATGGCGATCCCGCGCCCGCACCAGCCGTACCCCGCAACGACGACGTTCTTTCCTGCGAAGAGCAGGTTTGTCGCACGGGTGATGCCGTCCAGCGTGCTCTGGCCAGTGCCGTAGCGGTTGTCGAACATGTGCTTGGTGTCGGCCTGGTTTACGGCGATGATGGGATAGCGGAGCTTGCCGGCCTTCGCCATGCTGCGCAGGCGGATGACGCCGGTGGTCGTCTCCTCCATCCCGCCGATGACGCCGTCGAGGAGCGCCTGCCGTTGGGTGTGGAGCATGGCGACGAGGTCAGCGCCGTCGTCCATCGTCATGTGGGGCTTCGCGTCTACGACTGAGGCTATGTGCTGGTAGTAGGTGTCGTTGTCCTCTCCCTTGATGGAGTAGGTCGGTATGTCGTAAGCGACGGCGAGCGCTGCCGCGATGGGGTCCTGTGTGGAGAGCGGGTTGCTCGCGCAGAGGCGCACATCCGCGCCCCCGGCTTGTAACGCGAGAGCGAGATTGGCCGTCTCTGAAGTTACGTGCAGGCAGGCCGCGAGCGTGAGTCCCTCCAGAGGCTTCTCCTTGGCGAAGCGCTCACTGATCAGGCGGATCACAGGCATCTCCCGCGCCGCCCATTCAACGAGCCGGACTCCCTCTTCCGCCAGCGACGGGTCTTTGACGTCTCCGAGTTTCCCTTCCGGTTGCAAGTGGTTCTCCCTTCCTAGTCGCCGTAGTCGGTAGGCAACTCCGCCTCGATCCACTTCGGCGTGCCTGCCTCGATGTTGTAGAGGCGCTCGGCCTCGAAGCCGAGCGCTGCGGCCATCTCCGCCGCAAGTGCGCTGCGGACACCCGCGGCGCAGATGAAGAGGAGGTCGGCGTCCCTGGGGAGCTTCGCCTCCGCTTCACCGAGGAAATCGTCTACCGGGATGTGCAAGGCGCCCGAGACGTGGCCGGTCACCCATTCGTCGGGGCGGCGCACGTCTACGACGAGCGCGCCCTCCTGCTGCATCTCGTGCGCTTCCTGGACGGATATCCGTCGGTAAGGCTCGCCCGGTTCCTGTCGTCCTCGTGCCATGTCGTTAACTCCTCACTGGTTAGTGTACCGGGAGACGATGGGGCCGAGTCGCTCCAGCGTCTCCGGCGGGGCTTGTCCGATGGGTGTGACTATCGCGCTCTGCAGGGCGTCCCTGCACTCGCACGGGTGCTCGCCCCCCAGCCGGGGGATCAGGCGCGCCAGCGCCTCCCGCGCCACCGCAACATTCCTCTGCAGGTTCTGTATCACCACCTCGACCGTCACGCTTGCGTACTCGTCGTGCCACACATCGTAGTCGGTCGCACACGCGAGCGTTGCGTAACACATCTCAGCCTCGCGGGCCAGCTTCGCCTCGGGCAGCGCCGTCATGCCGATGATGCTCGCGCCCCACGAGCGGTAGAGCGCGGACTCCGCCCTCGTGGAGAAGGCGGGCCCTTCCATCACCACCAGCGTCCCGCCCCGGTGCACGGTCGCCGAGGCGTCTTCCTCGACGGCGTCCGCGAGCATGGCGCTCAGGCGAGGGCAGAACGGGTCGGCGAAGGAGATGTGCGCTATAAGACCATCGCCGAAGAAGGTGTTCGCGCGCAACCTCGTGCGGTCAATCAGCTGGTCAGGAACGACCATGTGCAGCGGCGCTATCTGCTCCTGCAGACTGCCCACGGCGCTGACGGAAACCACCCGTTCCACGCCCAACTGCTTGAACGCATGGATGTTTGCGTGGGAGTTCAGTTCCGTGGGCGATATGCGGTGGCCGATGCCGTGCCGTGGAAGGAATGCGGTTGTGACTCCCCCCATCCCGCCGATGGTGATAGGGCCGCTCGGGTCTCCGTAGGGCGTTGAAAGCGATATCTCCTGGACGCTGTCCATGCTGATGTCGTACAGGCCGGTGCCACCGATGATGCCGATGGTTGCGTGTGGCAGGTCAGTCATGCCACCTCCGAAACGTCCGGCCGGGCAACGATCGCGTTCAACGAGGCCTCGTAGGGCGGACGGAGCACTCCGTGTTCCGTGATGATTCCGGTGATGAGTCCTGCGGGCGTAACGTCGAACACGGGGTTCCACACTTCTACGCCCTCTGCCGCGATGGGCTGCCCCGCGAAGGTCGTGACCTCCACTGAAGGGCGCTCCTCGACAGGGATGTCCTCTCCGCTCTTCACGTTCAGGTCGATCGTGGAGAGCGGTGCTGCGACATAGAAGGGGATGCCGTTCACAGCCGCCAGAGCGGCCAGGCTGTAGGTACCGATCTTGTTCGCCGTATCGCCGTTCGCAGCGATGCGGTCTGCGCCGGTAACGACGGCGGCGACGCTGCCGTACGCCATGAGTGCGCCGGCTGCCGAGTCCACGATGAGCGTCGCCGGTATGCCGAGCCGGGCGAACTCCCACGCGGTGAGGCGAGCACCCTGCAGCCACGGGCGCGTCTCGGTGTGGAAGACCCGAGGCCGTTTGCCAGCCTCCCACGCAGCACGGATGACGCCCAGCGCCGTGCCGTAGCCTGCCGTTGCGAGGGCGCCCGTGTTGCAATGGGTGAGTACGCCGTCAGCGTCGGGTAGAAGCGCCGCTCCGTGGCGTCCGATCGCCCTGTTGGCCTCGATGTCCTGCTCCCGCATGGCGTTCGCAAGGGCGAGGATGCGCGCCGCAGCCTGACCAGGGGTGCCGCAGGTGCGAGCAACGTCCTGACACCGTCGCACGGCCCAGCCAAGGTTGACGGCGGTAGGGCGTGCTGCGGCTATCCGCGCAGCCTGGGCATCCAACTCATTGAGATAGTCGGACATGGGAGTGGCTGCGATGCTTCGAGCCGCTAGGGCCATGGCGTAGGCGGCAGTGATGCCGATGGCGGGCGCCCCTCGAACGCGCATCGCGCCGATGGCCTCGACCGCCCCGGCAGCATCGTCGATACGCACCCACTCTTCGCTCGCGGGCAGCATCGTCTGGTCGAGCAGCAACAGTTGTCCGTCCTGCCAGACGATGGGGTGAAGTTCCTCGGTCGTTACGGGTAGATCGCTCAAAGGCACTGTCCACGGGCGTACTGAACAATGCTATGGGTGTAGAAGCGGAGTGTCAAAGTCTCGAAGGAGTCCAGACAAGCAGCGAGCCGTCTCTTGGACGGCTCGCTGCGATGGATGTTATCGGGATGGGCGTTACTGGCCGAAGCCACTCCCGTCCGCCGGCGGGGTCATCTCGAGCCCGCATGTCTGCGCGGCTGCCATCAGTTCGCCCAGCGCCGCCAGGTCCGGCTCTCCCCCGAGGAACAGGCTGAGCAAGGCGTCCAGGCTTCCCAACTGCTCCTCCATGCACCGCATGACGGACGGCGGAGGCATCTGTTCGCCGCTCCCCGCTGCGAAGCGAGCGGCCTCCTCATCGCTCATGCACAGTTGCATCTGGATGGCTGCGTTGAAGAGCTC
This sequence comes from Dehalococcoidia bacterium, assembly GCA_965220225.1. Lineage (GTDB taxonomy): Bacteria > Chloroflexota > Dehalococcoidia > Lucifugimonadales > Australimonadaceae > Bin16. The sequence goes on from OZ244813.1 coordinate 1,215,068, forward strand.
GGCAGGGTCTTCCGGTGGCGCACCGATCCCGAGCACGCTGGGGTTCTCCATGGCGAGGTCGCTGATGCAGCTGCGCGTCTCCGCGCTCAGCCCTCCGGCTGCCGTGGACATCATGGCGATGCTGATGCCGATGGCGTTCTCCGGTGCGAGACAATGGATCGGGAAGTCCGCGCTGCCTGTTGGGAGGCCCGCCAGGGGCATGCCCTGGACGGCGTCGAAGGTACCTGCACCGAACATGTCACGTATGCAGGAGACTTCGCCCTCTGAAAGCACAGCCATGAGGTCGCCTACGGTGGTGCTCTCAGTGATGACGAGGTCCTCCACCGAACCTCCATCCGGCTTGGGCGTCATCGTGTCCTGCGCTGGCTCAGGTGTTGGAGCCAGGGGCACCGGCGTGGGGGTTGGCGGGACCGGTGTTGGGGTTGCCGTGGGGACCGGTGTAGGCGTTGGCCGGGGTGTCGCAGTAGGCGTCGGTTCCGGATCACTGCACGCGGCGGCGAACGCTGCGAGCATGAGGAGAAGGAGCGTGACGGTCATCGCACTGCGGAAGCTGCTGCGGAGAGATGCGGAGAGATTCGTGAACATGAGGAACACCCTCACTGTGTCGATTTCGGTAAACGGGGGAATCGCCTCCGCACCGTCTTTCAATTGTAGATGGCCGAGAAGCGCTCATTCAACATGAGAAATCGCCGGATTTGAACCTGATAGGTGAGGAGATGAGGATGCCACCGGCAGGGGACGAACGGGTCGATGAGGATGAGGCTCTCGTGGACTATCATCTCCATGCATCAGGTGTGCACGTGCAACTCACTGACCTAACGCTCACGAACTTCCGCTCCTATCGACAGTTGGACCTGGCGCTGGAGCCCGGGCTGACCGTTGTCAGCGGAGAGAACGGTCAGGGCAAGAGCAATCTGCTGGAAGCGGTCTACCTGCTCGCCATCGGCAAGTCGTACCGTGCGGTAACGGAGCGCGACCTCGTCTCGTGGCAGGCGGCAGAGGCGAGTGGGTACGCGATCGTGGCGGCGACGCTTGATGGGCCGCAGGGACCGCTCGAACTGCGCGTTGGGCTCGACTGTCGCGAGACAGCGGGCATCACAAAACGGATCCGGGTGAACGGAGCGCCGCATCGCGCCTCAGATCTCGTGGGGATGATGGGCGCGGTGCTCTTCGCGGCAGAAGACATCGACTTCGTGTTCGGCCCGCCGAGCGGGCGCAGGCGGTACCTCGACGTGCTGCTGGCGCAGATTTCGCGCCGGTACGTCCAGGCGTTATCGCGTTACCAGAGGGTGCTGGCGCAGCGCAACACGCTGCTGCGCGCCCTGAGAGAACGGCGTGTGAGCGAGGAAGAGCTTACGTTCTGGGATGATGCGCTGGTGAAAGAGGGGGCCATCGTGCTCAGTGAACGCTGGTCGTCCATGGGGGCCTTGGGGCGGGCGACTACCTCAGCATTCGAACGACTGTCCTCACAGGACACGTTATCGGTTGCATACACGGGGAGTGCTGCGGAACCGGAAGACGGCGACGGGGAACGTGCGCTGAGGGAAGCGCTGCGTGCCTCCCGGGACCAGGAGCGTGCGCGAGGCATGACGCTCGTCGGTCCGCATCGCGACGATCTACAGCTGCTGCTGAACGACGTAGAAGCGCCCCGGCATGCCTCTCGGGGGCAGGCCCGGCTGGCCGCTCTGGCGATGCGGTTGGGCGAAGCGCGCCTGCTCACTGACCGGCGAGGCGACGCGCCGCTGCTGCTGCTGGACGATGTACTGTCCGAGTTGGACGAACGCCGGAGGGGACTCGTATTGGAAGAGGCCTGTGGTTATCCTCAGGCCATCGTGACCACCGCTGATGCACACGTAGTGCCCGATACTTTCCTGCGCCGCGCTCACCACTTGATCGTCCGGGAAGGGCGGATATCGACTGAGGGTTCCACGTGACCGGCCCGGGAGCAGCGGCACTCAGTGTTTCAGGTGTACACAAGCGCTTCGGCAGCGTGGAAGCGCTGCGCGGCGTGGACCTCCTGGTCGAACAGGGAGAGATATTCGGTTTTCTCGGCCCGAACGGCGCTGGCAAGACCACGACCATCCGCGTCCTGACCGGGTTCATCCGAGCGGACCAGGGCAGCGCCCACCTGCTGGGGATGGAGGCCTGGCGTGAGACGGTTGCCATCAAGGCAAGGCTCGGCTTCCTGCCTGATGTGGTGGCGTTCGCCAGTGGCTTCACAGGGCAGGACTTCCTGAGCTACATGGCGAGCCTCCGGGGCATCAGGGGCAAACTCCCTCGCCAGGCGGAGTTGCTGGAGCGTCTGGAACTCCCGGACTCTGCACTCCGGAGGAAGGTGAAGGGGTACTCCTCGGGCATGGCGAAGAAATTGGGCCTCGTGCAGGCGATGCAGCACGACCCCGACGTGCTCATCATGGACGAACCTACCGAGGCGCTCGATCCGCTCATGCGGCAGGAGCTGTTCGCGATCATCAGGGAGTCGCGGAACAGGGGCGCGACCATCTTCATGTCTTCCCATGTCTTGTCTGACGTGGAGGAGGTCTGCGAGCGGGTGGCGCTCATCCGCGAAGGCCGCATCGTGGGGACAGGGTCGGTGGAAGCGCTGCGTGAAGGGAAGGCGCGGACGATGGAAGTCGAGTTCCGGGAGCCGCCGTCGGGTGGGCTCTCCATCCCCGGCGTGGATGTGTTGTCACGAGAAGGCACGCGGTGGGAGCTTGCCGTCTCCGGCGACATCAACGAGGTGTTGCGGGAGCTGGCGAAACACGACATCGCCGACATGACGTACGAGCGGTTGAGCCTGGAGAACCTGTTCATGGGGTTCTACAGCGAAGGTGGAGGCCGGGAGCTCGCCGATGCGTAGCGTCTTCAGTCACACGCTCAGCTCGCACCGCATCGGGTTGTTCTCCGTGTCGGTGGGCCTGTTCGTGATGAGCCTGATCATCGTCTACACCTTCGATGCCTTCGGAGGGCTGGATGCGCTCGCCGACCTGTTCGAATCGTTGCCTGCGCCGATGACTGCGATGTTCCGCGCACAGGCGGGGTTCGGGACGTCGATAACGAGCTACATCGCACTCGACTACCGGCATCCGGTCTACATCATCGCGGGACTCGCGTTCGTGCTGTCGGTATCGAGCGGAGCGTCAGCGCGTGAGATCGAACGCGGCACGGCGCTGATGCTGCTTGCGTCGCCCATAGCGCGCTGGCGTTACCTGGCGGCGAAGATAGGGGTGCTGGTGGTTGGGGCGGTCGTCATCGTCGCCATGTCCTGGCTTGGTTCGCTCGCGGGAGCGGGGCTCACCGGCCTCGGCGACGACGTGGAACCAGGGACGCTGCTGTTGGCGCAGGTGAACGAACTGGGCGTGCTACTGGCAGCCGGCGGTATCGCGATGCTGCTCTCCGCCGTCAACTCGGACGGCGGGCGAACGGTGTCGCTGGCTGCGGGGATACTGACGGTGATGTACTTCCTCGACTTCGTCGGCGCGATATGGGGCCCGGCAGAGCCGCTTGCACCCCTCTCGCTCTTCTACTACCTCGACCCGCTTGCAGTGGCAACGAACGGCTCGTCGCTGGTGCGCGACCTGCTGGTCCTGTTCGGCGTCGCACTCGTGGGGTTCGTGGCTGCGCTGGTGTTCTTCCAGCGCCGGGACATCACGCGCTGAGGGGCCGCTAGAGCGCCGGATGGCGGGTGTGCCAGTCCGATGCCTGTTCGTAGGCATAAGCGGCACGCAGGAGCGTGGGCTCGCTGAGGTGGGGGCCGAGCAGTTGCAGCCCGATAGGCAGGCCGTCCGCGAACCCGCACGGGATGGAGATGCCGGGGATGCCTGCGATGTTCGCCGGTATCGTGCAGATGTCGTTCGCGTGCATGACCACGGGGTCGACGATCCCACCGATCTCGAATGCGGTGGTGGGAGACGTGGGGAGCGCGAGGATGTCGACGCGCTGGAAGGCGTCGTGGAACTCCCGGCGGATGAGCGTCCGCACCTGTTGGGCCTTCTTGTAGTAGGCGTCGTAGTATCCGGCTGAGAGGGCATACGCGCCCATCAGGATGCGTCGCCGTACCTCGGCGCCGAAGCCATTGCGCCGGGTCGCGTCCAGGGCGGCCCACATGCCGTCTGCCTCCTGGTCCGAGTAGCCGTACTTCACCCCGTCGTACCGGGCGAGGTTCGCGGAACACTCGGACGGCGCAAGGATGTAGTAGACGGCGAGTGCCGCGCGCGACGTGGGCAGGGCGACCTCCTCGACTACCGCGCCTTGCGATTCGAGGAGGGCGAGTGCCGCCTTCACCGACTCTGCGACCGCCGGGTCTATCCCGTCGCCGAGATACTCCGGTACGACGCCGACACGCAGCCCCTGCACTCCCCCCTGGAGTCCGTCCGTGTAGTCCGGCGGTGGCGTGGGGATGCTGGTGGAATCGAGCGGATCGTGACCGGCGATGGCGTTGAGGACGACTGCGGCATCCTCAACGGAACGCGTCAAAGGGCCGATCTGGTCCAGCGAGGATGCGAACGCCACGAGTCCGTAGCGCGAGACGAGTCCGTAGGTGGGCTTGAGTCCTACGATGCCGCAGAGCGCGGCGGGTTGCCGGATGGAGCCCCCCGTGTCCGAACCGAGGGCGTAGGGCGCCATCCCGGCCGCGACAGCGGCGGCAGGACCGCCGCTCGACCCACCCGGTACGCGGGAGATGTCCCACGGGTTGTGCACGTTCTTGAACGCGGACGTCTCGTTCGATGACCCCATCGCGAACTCGTCCATGTTCCCCTTGCCGAGCAGCGCACCTCCGGCCTGCGCGAGCCGAATGGTGACGGTCGCGTCGTAGGGAGGCGTGTAGCCGTCCAACATCAGCGATGCACACGTCGTGGGTACGCCCCTGGTGGAGAGGTTGTCCTTGAGCTGCAAGGGGACGCCGGTCAGCGGCCCTGCGTCTCCCTGTGCGATACGGCGGTCGGCCTCGGCGGCCTGCGCTCGCGCAATCTCAGGGGTCACGGCGAGATAAGCGCCGATGCGGGGGTCTATCCCCGCTATGCGTTCGAGGTGAGACTCCGTGAGTTCCACGGAGGAGACTTCCTTCTCAACCAGGGCGCGGGACATCTGGGTGGCGGTCAGGTGATGCAGTTCGGTCATCGCTCAGGACTCTTCCATCACGGCTTGCACGCGGAAGAAGGAGCCTTCCCGCCGCGGAGCGTTCGAGAGTACGTCCTCCCGGTCCAGCGGTGGACGGGAGACGTCGTCACGCATGACCGTGTGGACCTCCTCGACCGCGTGGCCGGTCGGCTCGACGCCGGACGTATCGATGCGTTGCAGGACGCTCACCTCGTCGAGGAGCTTGGCCATCTCGGCGCGCAACTGCTCGGCTTCTGCATCGGTGAGCGCGATGTGGCACAGCGCGGCAACCTGCCGCACCTGTGCGATGGAGAGTTCCGGTTCCGGTCGGTTGGTCATGGTCGTGGCGCGCACGGATGCGCGGCGGATCGAGTGGGCGTTGCTCAGTTTATCAGACACGCCCGGCGGTGTAGCCCGGGGCAGTTAACGTGCGCTTACCTGCAAGCGAACCTCCTTCCGATGGTTCGGGAGCACGCTTAAACTGACTTCCCAACGAGCGAGATACGCCTGCCGAGAGGGACGCGCCGATGAAGATATCCCAGATCTCCAACTACAGCCTGCTTGCCGAAGGCGGACTTCCGCCTCTGCAGGCGATGGTGTACGAGGAGTTGATGCGCCGTCCGGACGAGGTCTTCGAGTACCAGGGCGACGAACTGATCAGGACCTTCCCTCGCATGAAACGCTCGGCGCTCAACTGGTCGTTGTGGCTCCTGGCGAAGACGGGCCACATCGGCAAACTGCGGATACGGGTGGATGGCAGGCTGACGACGGTGTACGGCGCGCACGAAGCCGTGGATGCGCTCAAGGAGCGCATGGGGATGGCGAACTAGGCGGACCCCTCAACGGCGTGGCGATAGGTACCCGGGCCCCATCAGCTGGCTGACTGGTTCGCGAGGTCTCGTATCAGCTTGTAGGGGAATATCCCCGTTTCGTGCAGGTCGCTGAAGAGCAGGCCGATGGCGTATCGGCCTATCTCCATGTAGTCCTCTATCTTCACGTCCGACGGCACGTCGTCGACACCGACGCGGCGCGTGTGGGTGATCTCGTCTACGCATTGGGCGCAGCCGCAATGCCCCCGCAGGTACCGGTGGGGGAGGAGGGTCTCCACTCCGTCTTTCCAGATGACGTGGAGTCCGTCCGGTGAGATGTCTATGTGCGTTGGCTCGTACTGCGCTTCCGCCATGGCCTTGCCTGGTTCTCCTCTATGGGGACGCTAGAGTTCCACTTCCCTTCCGATACCGTTCTGCACCGCTTTCCTGTAGACGTGCATCCCGGCAACGACGTCTTCCATCGCCAGTCCCTGCGATTCGAAGAGCGTGATGGCCTCCGGCGAAGGCCTGCCGGCCACGCGCCCGGCGACGACGTCACGCAGTTCCACCGCGTTCTCCCATCGGAACGCACGGCGCTCGGCTGCCCATATCAACTCGCCGCACTCTATCTTCGCGTCCTCAATCTCGTCGACAACTACGATGTCGCTGCGCCGGATCGTCGTCTCGTCGATCTCGCGCCGCATCCAGTGATTGCTCCCGGCCGCGTTGACGTGGGTGCCCGGGGCGAGCGACCCGCCGTCGAACACCGGCTCGCGCGAATTGGTGATGGCACAGACAACCGCGGCCTCAGCGACGGCCTCGTGCGCCGACTCGGCGGGACGCACGTCCATGCTCAGGCTCTGGGACATCCGCTGCGCGAATGCTTCGCGGCGCTCCTGGTTGCGGCTGTAGACGAGGGCATGCTCGATGGGGCGCACCGCGGCGACGGCTGCGAGCTGCGTACGCGCCTGGTAGCCGCTTCCGATGACGGCAACCGTCGCGGCGTCCGCTTGCGCCATGTGGCGGGTAGCGACGCCGCTCGCGGCCCCGGTGCGTATCTGTCCCAGCGCGTTGGCGGCGAGCATGGCGAGAGGCGCCCCGTCCTCGGCGCTGAACAGGAGAACGACCATGCGGCTCGATCCCTGGGTGCCGCTGACGTAGGTCTTCAATCCGGTTGCTCCGGCGTCGCTGGACATGCCTGCCATGACCTGTTGCGCGCCCCGCATGAGCGGCAGCCGGTAGCGTGGCATGTTGGAGACCGTCCCGGCGGCCCATTCCCCGAATGCGGCGTCCAGCACGTCAATGCATTCGTCCATGGGAAGCAGGTCCCGTACTTCTTGTTCGTTGAGCAACAGCAAGCGCTAGGTCTCCTCCTGGCCGTCGCCCATGTTCAGGGCAAGTTGCCCCGGAGCCTGGACGGGCCGCAGATTGCTGACACCGACGCCGATGAGGCGAACACTCGTCCGGGTTTCCCAATTGGCGTCGAGCAGACGTAGTGCGTCGGCAAGTATCGCATCGGCATGGGCGGTTGCGTTATCCCGGCTGGTGGAACGCGTGAGCGTGGTGAAGTCGGAAAGCCGGAGTTTGAGCGTAACCGTGCGGCCTACCAACCCGTGCCGCTCCAGCGACCGTGAGACACGATCGGCCATGCTCCGGAGCTCTTCCGCCAGCGACTCACGAGCGTTCACATCCTCTGCGAATGTCTCTTCCGCGCTCACGGACTTCGTTTCCCTATCAGTCTCTACCGGCGAAGGGTCTTCTCCCTGGGCCCGCCGCTTGAGCGCGGCTCCCCAGGGGCCGAGTACGGTCACCAGCGACTCCGGCGAGGCTTCGGCGACCTGGCCGAGGGTATGGAACCCGTGTGCCTTCAGCCGTTCCGTTGAGCGCGGGCCGATACCGGGCAGGGAGCGCACGTCGAGGCCCGCGAGGAACACCGGTTCCGTTCCGGGCTCCACGATCACGAATCCCCCGGGCTTGCCGGTTTCGCAGGCAACCTTGGCGACCATCTTGTTGTTCGCGATGCCCACGGAACACGGGAGGCCGAGGTCGACGCGGACGCGTCCCTGCATGCGGTGGGCGCGGCTGACGGCCTCCTCCATGTCGCTCGAGACCGGGGTGAGGTCAACGTAGGCTTCGTCGATCGACATCTGTTGGATGACGCCGGACTCCCGCTGAAGGATGTCCATGACGCGTCCGGAATACTCACGGTAGAGGTGGAAGCGCGGCGGAAGGACTATGGCTTCCGGGCAGAGGCGCACGGCACGGGACATGGGCATCGCGGAATGACACCCGTACTTCCGCGCTTCGTACGAGGCTGCTGCCACGACGCCTCGCGAAGTTGGGCTTCCTCCTATGAGCAACGGCTTCCCTGCAAGTGACGGCTCTTCGAGCACCTCCACAGAGGCGTAGAAGGCGTCCAGGTCCACGAGGGCGATGTACCGCTGGTCGTTCACACCGCTCATGGTAGCCCTGGTGCCCTGCGAGTGGAACGGTCAGCTGTCGTGTGTATCTGGTGCGGTAGTGGCGCAAGTGAAAAGGCCACCTCCCCGCTTGCAGGGGAGGTGGCACTGGATCCGTGTAGGGACTGGGGCTATGAGTCTGGTGTGCTACTTGCGCACCGCTCCGGCCAAGTCTGCACCCGCAGTGAAACCCACGCGCTTATGAGTGGGGACGGTGATCGGCTGCCCTGCCTGCGGCCCGCGGATGGCAGTAACCTGCCGCTCCTTCACCTGACGGGCCTCGAATGAGCCGAAGCCGGTAAGTACGACACGGTCGCCAGCGGCTACCGCCTCGGTGATGCTGTCCAGCACCGCGTTGAGCGCAGCGTCTCCTGCTGCACGAGTTCCGTTTAGCTTGAGTGAGACTTTCAACGCCAGGTCTCCCTTACGAATCGTTGCCACCCTTTCACACCTCCTTGCACCGAGGCTGGGCGAGGCCTCAATGCTCCTGTGGTGCGGGCAGTATAGCATGGGCGAGGCAACGTTCAGCCGCCCAGAGGCTCATTCCGGAGTCACTTTTCTGTCACTCCGCCTTATTGACCCCACCATGCGTGGAAGTGGTGCAACGGGCCGTGGCCGCCTCCGATGGGAGGAGCGGCCGCGATGGCGGCGGTTACGTATGACTTCGCCCCTGCGACCGCATCCTCTACCGTGCCGCCCCTCGCGAGCCCCGCGGCCACTGCGGAAGCGAACGTGCAACCCGTGCCGTGCGTGCTTGTCGTGGCGATGCGTTTCGCCGGGAACTCTGTGAACGTCGAGCCGTCGTACAGCACGTCAACCGCATCCTCACCGAAATGCCCACCCTTCACGACGACATTCCGGCATCCCATGCTGTGGATGGCGCGGGCTGCCTCCTGCGCCTGCTCCATCATTTCGACCGGATGCCCGCAGAGGGCCTGGGCCTCTCCGGCGTTCGGCGTTGAGACGAGCGCGAGGGGCAGGAGCCGGGTGACCAGTGCGGATACCGCATCCTCTCGCAGGAGACGGTCGCCGCCCTTCGCCACCATCACGGGGTCCACGACGAGTTGCCTTACTGCGTGACGCTCGAGCCGCTCCGCCACGGTCTCGATGGTCGCCGCGCTCGAGAGCATCCCCGTCTTTACCGCATCCATGCCGATGTCGGTTGCTATGGCGTCGATCTGGGCGCGGATCACGTCAACCGGCAGTTCGTGGATCGCGGTAACGCCGAGTGTGTTCTGTGCAGTCACGGCAGTGAGTGCGCTCGCTCCGTATACCTCGAATGCTGCGAACGTCTTCAGATCGGCCTGTATGCCGGCGCCGCCGCCGGAGTCCGATCCCGCGATCGTCATCGCGATTGGAGTATGCCCCTCGTTCATACCGGCCACGCCTCCTGGTTCCATGCCATCTCCCAGAAGAGGTACTCGTAGCGGGAGCTGGTAACGAACGTCTCTTCTATCCTGCTCAGTTCGCTCTCCGGCAGCCCTTCAGCGACGCGGTCGAGCAGACCGCGGCACCATGCTGCCAGTTCCGCGAACTCCTCGGACGCATACATGTCTATCCATGCGGAGTATCGCGGGTCTGCTGGACGGTCCCCTGCCGCGAGCCGTTGCCCGACCTCTGAGAATCCCCACATGCACGGCAGCAGGGCCCCAACGAGTTCAGGGAAACTGCCTGTCGCTGCCGTGCGGACGAGGAAGTCGGTGTACGCTCGGCAGGTGGGCGACATCTCTTCGCGCTCCAACTCTTCCTCACTGATGCCGAACTCCGCCGCGTACGAGCGGTGCATGGACATCTCCACGTGCAGCGTCTCGTTCGTGAGCTGCGCGAGTTTCGTCATCGCTTCGAGGCCGGGCGCCCGCGCCGCTGCGATCGCGAGCATCCGGGCGTACTCGATCAGGAAGCGGTAGTCCTGCCGCACCCAGTGCCGGAAGCGTGCGATGTTCAGGCTGCCGTTGCCGATGCCTCGGATGAACGGGTGTTCGTGCTGGGCCTCCCACACGCTTGCGACGGCTGCCTTCAAGCGCGTGCTGAACGGTTCAGCCATGGTGCTCCTCCGCTCGGGTGAACGCGGAACCCCGGCTCATGCTTCGTTCTCCAGCGGACGGATCTCGTCCGCCAGCGCTTCCAGTTCGAACCCGGCGCCGCCGCGCTGGCGCGCGGTCACCACGAAGAGTGCCGTCACCGCCGAGGAGACAACGACAGCCAGCAGGAAGCTGGCCAGCAGGTTCCCGGACGCGAGGATGTGCCACACGTTCGTGAGCCCATCCCACGTCCACCAGCCGGAGAGGTCCGGCTTTGGGAAGAAGAGCGCTCCTACAAGGATCCCGGCCACCGCCCCGGCTACGGCTCCCGCGCCGCTCAGATGACGGCTCCACATGCCTGCGAATACCGGGACCATCGCCCCTGCACATACCAGGTCCGCTATCAGGAACAGGTACAGGACGCTCTCGAACGCGTAACCGACGATCGCTGCGGGGACGATGAGGAGTGCAGTGATGAGCCGAGTGGAACGGAGCAGCCCCCGCCCGCCGCGGATACGCGAAAGGTCAGTCGTGAAGACGCTCGCCATGCCGTTGAGGAGCGTGTCCATGCTGCTCATCACCAGCATGAGCGCCAGCGCCACGAGTACGACGAGCGCCCAGCCTGGCAGCACTTCCAGAGCCAGCGAGAAGAGGGCGATGGGAGCGGGCTGGTCGTCGTTCACCAGTCCGTTGCTGACGGCCCATAGCCCGAACAGCCCTGCGGCGATGATCAGCGGGACGACGATAGCTCCGGCGCCGAGGAAGCCACGCCAGATGTCGCCATCCGTCTTCGCGGCGTACACGCGCTGCCACAGGCCCTGGTGGAAGAGGTTCGCCGCCAGTATGGCGATCACGAGTGTGATGCCGAACTCGATGCCGTGCAACTGGGTGACGTCGAGCAGCGCCGCGTTCTCCTCCCGGACCGTATCGAACGCCGCGGTCCAACCTCCGAAGTGAGCGAGCGTGGCGATGAGGACGACGACGAGCAGCGGGATGATGACGGCGAACTGGATGTTGTCCGTGAAGATGGAGGCTCGCAGGCCACCGTAGACGGTGTAGGCCAGCGTTGCGATGCCGACGAGCACGAGCGTCAGCAGCAGCGGCGCGTCGGCCACCTGTCCGACCGCTCGCGCGATAGCCCCCATCTCCGCGGCGAGGAAGGTGAACATGTAGAGGACGATGATGAGGAGCGTGAGGAGGTACATGGCACGGCCGTACCTCTGCCACACGAATTCGCTGAGGGAATGACCGTTCGGCGCAAGTTTCCTCATCCGCGGCCCTACGACGGTGAACGCCACGATGGGGGCCGCCTGGCCGATGCCGTACCCGATCAGGGCGGCCACGCCCGCCCATGTTGCCGCCTCGGCCGGGCTGAACAGGATCCAAGCTCCGAGCAGGGAAGCGGTCATGGTGGCCATCGCGGTCATGCCCCCGATGGAGCCTCGAGCGGAAACGAAGTCCTCGATGGTCTGCCGCCTCGTCCTGGCGTAGGTGATGCCTGCCGCGGACATGACCGCCATGGTGACGATCGCTGCTATCAGAGCCAGGGTCTCGGTAGACATCGCGTCTCCTCCTGCATAGCGAAGGGCCGCTCACTGGAGGAGCGGCCCCTTGCGGCGTACGCGGTTGCATCGCTCTTCCTACGCTGGCATGACCCAGGTCAGGTTCTTAGGGTCGCCCGTTGCGGGCCTCTCAGCCGGACGTAGTGCCCGGCTCCCCTGAACGTTCGCTATTCGATTGCACGGCATGGTATAACCGCAGGGGTTGCGGGTCAAACCACCGTGAGAGTGCGCGTATCCGCAGAAAGTTGGATGAGAGGACACTGTAAAAACTATGGCGGAGCGGCGATGATGTACTATAATGCCGTGCAAAGCCTGAACCGGCTACCGGGCTGGCGAAGGATATGATATGCATTAGGTGTGTCCGGAGGGCATCGTCCGGCCATGCCTTGATGCGTAAAGAGTCACCGGACTAACAGGAGGCGGGATGTTCACACGCCGAAAGCTCTCCATCAGCGTTGCCTTGGTGTTGACGCTGACCCTGCTCATGTCCCTTAGCGCGAGCGCGAGGGAACCTGCCCTTGGCGGCACGGCCAGCTTCCGCGACGCAAACGCGGCAAGCGACAGCCTGGTGATCGATTTCACCGGCGCGAGCGTGCTCTCTCACGGCTCCAGGTACGAGGGCTGGCTCCTGGACGCCGATGGCAACAAGGTCAGCACCGGGTTCCTCGGTCGCGGACCGTTCCTCCAGGGCGAGTACGTCTCCTCGAGCGGCGCTGACCTCCTCGCGCGCTACAGCACGTTCGCAATCACCATCGAGCCGCTGGAAGACCCCGACCCTGAACCGTCCGGCGATATCGCCTACGGCGCGGCGACCCGTGGGGCCGTCCTTGCGCACATCAGCGCTCTCGTGGGCGATGGCGGGTCGGCGACGGCAGTTCGCGACCAGGCTGCGCAGGTGCTGGCTTACGCTGAGGCGGGGAATGCAGACATGGCTGCGGGCATGCTGGATGGCCTCGTTGCCTCGGCACGGGATGCCTCCGCAGAGGCGAGTGACCTGCTCTTCTCCTCCGCGAGCGGCGGCGACGAGAACGTCGAGGACGTTGCGAACGGGATCATCGACGCGTCGAACAACGTGATCAGGCTTGCTGGCGAGGTACGGGACGCCGCGTCGCGCGTATCCAGCGCGGACGGCATCGAAGCCCAGCAGGAGACCAAGAACCTCCTCGCGTGGGCGTCCCGGCTGTACTCTGGCACCGACCAGGACGGCCAGGCGCAGGACGAAGATCCGTATGGTGCGGTACACGTCTACGAGATGTCGCAGGACCTCGGTGCGTTCCGCCCGGCCCGCGGCGCACCGCCCGCCACCGGAGACTCGCTCGTACCGATGGTCGCTCTGCTGGCCCTGGTACTGGGTGCTGCGTTCACCCTCAGCGGCGGACTGGTGGTCTTCCGCACCCGCCGCGCGATCGCCTGATCAAGACACAACGACAGGACAGGAAAAGCCCCGCTCAAGTGAGCGGGGCTTTTCGCATCACAGCGTAAGCGTGTCCGCGACGGGACCGTGTGCCTGCGCTAGTCGAGGCCCAGTGTCTGCCTGAGTTCCCGCCACTCGCGCGGGGACATCTCCAGCGTGGCGGGCTCTATCTCCTCACCGGCGAGGAGGCGTTTCACGATAGCGAGCCCCTCCTCGCTCAGGCGTGCTCCGCCGATACGGTAGCGGTGGAACGCGTTCGCCGTGAGCGGCACCCAGCGCTCCACGACGTCCAGGATCACTCGAGCGTACTCCTGGATCTCCCACTGCGCGTGAGCGTCGCCGCGGAGCGCGAGGAAGTGCAGCAGGTTGTGCAGGTCCGTCTTCCAGTACCACTGCGTGTACGTACTCAGGGGCAGCCCGATGCGTGCCAGCTCCCGCGCGAACCCGGCTGCGAGCAGACTGTCGTACTGGTCGAACGAACGTTGAGCGTCGGTCGACATGGACTCCTGGACGCGTTGCGTCTCAACCTGGACGGCCCGGGCCCGCTGCGTTTCGACGGAGCGCTCTCTCGCCGTCCTGCGGCGTGGGGCTTGTGACCCTGCCTCCGGCGTGGGGACCGTACCCAGAGTGAGCTGCTCTCCCGCACCGACGTCGCCCCGCCCCTGGTTATTGGTGGCGGACTGAGTGGCCAGTTGGTCGCCTTCCGGGATGTAGAACTCCCTGTCGAGCACCGAGTAACGCGCGGAATACTCGTTCACGTTTGCCATGCGGTGCCGTATCCACTGGCGCGCTACGAAGATGGGGAGCTTCACGTGCAGCTTGATCTCGCACATCTCGAAAGGGGACGTGTGGGCGTTGCGCATCAGGTAGTTGATGAGCCCCTGGTCGTCGCGCGTCCGCTTCGTTCCGCGCCCGTAGGAGACGCGCGCCGCCTGCACGATAGCGGCGTCGTCACCCATGTAGTCCACGACGCGCACGAACCCGTGGTCGAGCACGGGTAACGCTTCGTAGAGGATCGCCTCGACTGCGGGAACTGTGGCGCGACGCGTTCCGTGCTGCTCGCTCCGGAGCGCGTCTATCTCGGCCTGTTGCTCTGGGGTGATGGACATCTCGGCTGACGTGCGCGTGGCGCGTCTGGAATGTTACACGCAGTACGGTGGATGTGGGGACTGGCGGGAACGCGAACGGCCCGCGAATCGCCTGACTCGCGGGCCGTCGTGATGAGCGCTGCTTCGCTTGCTACAGCATGCGCTGCACGATGCGGTCGGCCTGCTCCTCGGTGAGCCCACCCGTGCGCTTGGCGACAGGGCCGTCGCGCAGCACGGGTTCCAGTGCCGTGAGCGACTCCTTCTCGCTCTCCAGGTGATAGAACTTGCCGATGTAGATCTCGTCGCCCCAGACCATCGCCTTCTCACAGGCGGCGGTCCAGTCGCTGGCGTCGTGCCCCTCGTCCTCGAGCTTCTTGATGCGGTCCTTGAAGAAGTTGTGCGTGTTGTCCAGGTTGAAGGTAACGCACGGGCTGAATATGTCGATAAGGGCGAACCCCTGGTGCTCGATGCCCCCCTTGATGAGCTCGGTCAGGTGCCTCACGTCGCCGGAGTAGCCCCGCGCAACGTAGGTCGCGCCGTTCATGATGGCGGAGGTGATGGGGTTGATGGGGTATTCCACGCTGCCGAACGGGGTGCTCTTGGTCTTCTGCCCCACCCTGCTGGTTGGGGAGACCTGACCGGTGGTGAGGCCGTAGATCTGGTTGTTCATCACCACGTAGGTGAGGTCCACGTTGCGGCGGGCGGTATGGGTGAAGTGGTTGCCGCCGATGCCGTAACCATCGCCGTCGCCGCCGGTGGCGATGACGGTGAGTTCGTGGTTCGCCATCTTCACGCCCGTGGCGAACGCGAGCGAGCGCCCGTGGAGCGTGTGCGCGCCATAGGTGTTGATGTAGCCCGGCAGGTTGGATGAGCAGCCGATGCCGCTGACCGTCACGATCTCGTGCGGACGGAGGCCGAGTTCGGCAGCGGCGCGCTGCAGGCTGTTCAGAACGCCGAAGTCGCCGCAGCCCGGGCACCAGTCGGGGTCGATCTTCCCCTTGAAGTCACGTGCTGTCAGTTGGATCGTGGTCATGGTGTCTTCTCCTTGGCTAGACGATGACTTCCTGGTAGGGGACGAAGACGCCGCCCCCGCTGCCGAGCAGGTCCGCGACGCCGTCCGCTATGTGGTGAGGCGCGAACGGCTCGCCGTCGTACTTGCGGATGTGGCCGTAGGCGCTCAGGCCCGTCTCGCCCCGCATGTAGCGGGCGAACTGGCCTGAGTAGTTGTTCTCTACGATGATGAACCTGTTGGCGCTCGTGAGCGCCGCGGTGACTTCTTCCGAATGGAAGGGGAGCAACCACTTGATCGCGAGCTGGTTTGCCGTGATGCCTCGCTCCGCAAGCTGCTCGATCGCCTCTTGGATGACGCCTGCGGTCGAGCCCCAGCCGACGAGCGTTACCTCTGCGTTCACGGCGCCCTCGATCTCAGGCGGCGCGATGAGGCTGGCTGCGGCATCGAACTTCCGCGCACGTTTCTCGACGGAAGCGCGGCGGCGGTGCGGGTTCGTGAACTCGTCGGAGAGCAGCATCGAGTCTTCGTCGTGCTCGTCCGTTGCCACCGTGTGTACGTGCCCCTCGGTCCCGGGCACTGCGCGAGGAGAGACGCCGCTCGGCGTGTCCTTGTAGCGCATGTAAGCGTCCCCGTTGGAGGTCCCTTCCGTGATGAGTTCGCCCCTGTCGATGTTGGGGTAGAAGTCGATGTCCCTGGGGCTGACGCTGTACCGGCCCTCGGAGATGAGGAGGTCGGAGAGGATGATGCCCGGGCACTGCAGTTTATCGGCCAGGTTGAACAGCTCCGGCACGGTGTTGTAAGCGTCCAGCGCGTCCTTCGGGCTCACGATGAACCGTTCGAAGTCGCCCTGGCTCGCGCCGAGGGCCTGCCACAGGTCGCCCTGCTCCGTCTTGGTGGGGACGCCTGTCGACGGTCCCGCGCGCTGAACGTTGATGAACACGCACGGGATCTCCATCATCGATGCGGCGCCGATCGCCTCGGTCATCAGGGCGAAGCCGCCGCCGGACGTCGCGCACATCGCGCGGGCCCCGGTGTGGGCAGCGCCCACGACCATGTTCGCTACGCCGATCTCGTCTTCGACCTGCCGCACCATGATGCCGAGGTTGCGCGCGTTCTGCGCCATCCAGTGGAGCACACCTGTGGACGGGCTCATCGGGTAGGCCGCGTAGAACTTCACACCCGCCGCGGCGCCGCCCATCGCGAGCGCTTCATTGCCCGACCAGACGCCCAGCGGTTCGCCTCCCTCGGGCATCGGCATCGGGAACGGAGTGAAGTTCTCCTGTGCATGCGTGTACCCCGCCAGGGCGACGCGCACGTTCTCGTTCACCACGTCCTCGCCCTTGCGGGCGAACTGCTGGGTGATGCTTGCCTCCAGTAGCCCGAAGTCCAGGCCGAGCAGATGCATCATCGCCCCAAGCGCAACGGTGTTCTGGTTCAACCCGGAGCGCTGGGAGCCGGTCAGGTCGTTGACCGGCAGCGGGCAGAGCTGCACGCCGTCCGCGTAGTCGCCCGGAGAGATGGTGTCGCTGTTGTAGAGCGCTGCCGCCCCGGACCCGAGCAACCGGAGGTGCCGGTTCATCGTGTCCTGGTTCAGCGCCAGCAGCATGTCCAGCTTGTCGCCGTGGCTGAGCACCTCCCGGTCCGACACGCGCACCGTGAGGAAGATGTGCCCGCCCCGGATGATGGACTGGTAGGCGTTGTAGGTGGAAAGGTGTAACCCTCGCCGTACGACGATACGGGCGAGTGTGTCGCCAGGCGTTGCGATACCCTGCCCGGCCTCGCCTCCTATCGCCAGGGCGAAGTCGAAGTTCCCGTTGCTCATAGACTCCTCCGCTCGGCCTGTGGGCCGTCCGTTGTTGGTGCGCCGGTACGCCGTCTAGACGGCGGCCAGCGCCGCTTCTTTCACTGCCTCGGACATGCTGGGATGGATATTCACCAGCCTTCCTATCTCTATGTCTGTTCCGTCGAGCAGCCGGGTCATGCTCAACTCACCCAGCAGCTCGGTCACCTCGTGGCCTATCAGGTGCGCGCCGAGCAACTCCCCGGTGGACGAGTCGGCCACGATTTTAGCGAATCCCTCCCTGTGTCCAACGGCAAGCGCCTTCCCGTTCGCAAGGAAAGGGAATCTGCCAACCCTGATGGCATAGCCCTGCTCACGCGCCTGGGACTCGGATAACCCCATGCTCGCCACCTGTGGATTGCAGTACGTCGCCCGTGGCATGCCGGGGTAGTCTAATGCAGGTGGGTTCAATCCGCCGATGTGCTCCGCAGCGTACACGCCTTCCGCATGTGCCACGTGGGCGAGGGGGAGGCGTCCGTTCACGTCGCCCACGGCGTAGACGTTCTCCCCGTTCGCACGCAGGTTATCGTCCACGCGGATGAACCCGCGCTCCAGGGTGCCGCCGGCATTCTCCACACCGAGCCCTTCCGTGTTCGGCAGGATGCCTGCCGCGACGAGGACGCGGTCTGCTTCCAGATCGAGCGTGCTGTCTGCAGTGGCGATAGTTACCCGCGCTGTGCAGCCT
The DNA here is from genome assembly GCA_965220225.1 of Dehalococcoidia bacterium. Classification (GTDB taxonomy): domain Bacteria; phylum Chloroflexota; class Dehalococcoidia; order Lucifugimonadales; family Australimonadaceae; genus Bin16. The sequence goes on from OZ244813.1 coordinate 1,233,058, forward strand.
TCCACGCTGACAGCCGTGATGGACGCCTCGGTGACGATGCGGATGCCCTGGCTGCCCAGCGCGCGCGTCAGCGCCTGCGATATCTCCTCGTCTTCCCGAGGCAGTATGCGTGGCAGAAACTCCACGAGCGTAACTTCGGCGCCGTACACGTTGTAGAGGTAGGCGAACTCGATGCCGGTAGCACCGCCGCCTACGATCACAACGCGCTCCGGCACCCGTTCGTCAACGATGACATCTCTGTACGTCACGACTACTTCGCCGTCCGCCGTGAGTGGCGGAGGGAGAGCAGGCCGGGCTCCGGTAGCGATGATCACGTTGCCGCACTCCAGGCGTTCGCCGTCCACGGATATCTCGTGGGGGTTCGTGATGGTCGCGTTGCCTTCCATGTAGACCACGCCATCCCGCCGGAAGAGCGACGCGACGCCCTTGGCGAGGCGGTCGACGACCTTGCGGCTCCGGGCGACGCCGGCTGCGTAGTCGGCCTTCACCCCGTTCACCTCGATGCCGTACTCGGATGCGTTGTAGACGGTGCTCAACACTTCGGCGTTGCGGAGGAGCGCCTTGGAGGGGATGCAGCCCCAGTTGAGGCAAACGCCTCCGATGGCCTCCCGTTCGACGCAGACCGTGCTCAAACCCAGTTGGGCGGCTCGGATCGCCGCAGGATATCCCCCCGGGCCTGAGCCGATGACCGCGACGTCGTAGTCTGTCATAGATGAAATCTTTTGCTCGCAACCGCGCCTCGTCCCCTTGCAGGAGGCGCCAAGAGGAAACAGCAAGTGGGATTCAGGCGGGAAGTTGCTCTGCAGTATATCGGTCTCGGTGTGTTGCGGGCAAATGGAACGGCAGGATCGGCAAGGCGGTGGGCACCCGGTAACGGCCCAGATATAGATTTTTTCTATAGCTTGCGGCTTCAGCTATGCACTCACTCTTTAGTTGGCGGATTCCGCAAATATCGGAAGGCCTTCTGCTCCAGGTGCTGCAGGAACGACTACGGCAACGCGCATTCCAACAAGCGTGTTTCCGGGCTCGGTGCTCACCACTCCCATCACCCGTGGGCCTGCGTCCATGTCCACCACGACTATCGCGTGGCCGCGTCTGCTCGCGCTGCTGAGGGGCTCCATCGAACTGAATACGACGCCGCCTGCTGACGCAGGACTCCAGTTCAGTACAGGCGACCCACACCGTTCACATGCCACTGCATCCGGCTCCTGCCAGGCACTGCAGAGCCCGCATCGGGGGAGTATGAACCTCCCCTCCGCTAGTGCTGCCCAGAATGATCCGGCAGTGGGTTGTGCTCGTGTCCGCATAACGCGGAGATTCTAGTCGAACCCTGCGTCATGCGGACGCGAGCACAAGGTTCTATGCGCCCGGTGCCCGGTAGGCCACACTCTTGCTGATCGCCTCGTCCACCGTCTCCGGCGCGACCAGGACCGTGATGCTGACGCTGAGCGCCCCGGCTGCGCCTATGTTCAACGAAACGGCTGTCGCGGTCGCGTCGTCGGGGAGGTCTGCGGTGATGTAGAGATCGCTCTTCCCGAACGCATAGTAGAACGATTCCAGTGTGCCGCCGGCCCCTTCTATGGTCTCGGCCAGGGCTGCCCGGCGCTTCGTGCCCCCTTCTTTCAACAGACCTGTAAGGCCTGTCTGGGTGTAACTCGCTTGGAACAGGTACTTACCCAACTTCTTCCTCCAACGATTGATGGTGCATGGTTACCAGTCCAACCGGATATGGTCAAGGCGAGAGCGTTAACCTTCGGCGGTCCGCGTGCAATGACACGCCTGATGCGGCCCATCACGATGACCCGCCGACTATAATGGAGGCATGGACGAACAGGACCGGCGCCTCATGGAGGCTATCGCCAGCACCCGCGTTGTCAGGCCTCCTCAGCAAGGGCTTGCGACGTTCGGGTCGACCTCCGTCCGCTACTACCTGGTGACGGAACCCTCCTACCGGGACCTCGAGATGCCGCAGGACGGTCAGGAGGAGTCGGTTGTTCGTGAGGGGGTCGTTCGTGCAGAGCGTCCGCGGGTGGTCACGCCGTACTATCTGCTGCGCCACGAAGGTTTCGGCGATAACGCGGAGCGCTACCTGCAGCATCTCGTCGACGAGGTTGGGCCTGACCATCCAGGGTTGATGTACCACTACAAGAATGAGGGCGCCGAGACCGCCGTCGTCTCGGGCAGCGTGAACGAGGTAACACAGAAGATAGTCGACAGGCTGGAGAAGGAGCGCAGACCGCTGGAGGCCGTGATAACCGGCTCCGATGATCTGTGGGACCTGTCGCTGATGAAGTTCATCTACGACCTCACGACCCATTCGGCGCAGGCCAACGTCTCCGAGATGCGGGCGAAGGGACTGCTTCGCACTGAGGGTGGGGTTCCCATGGACGCCCGCCTGCGTATCGAGCGGATGATTGAGGAGGCTCGGCGCGGCCAGAGAGACCCGCGTGAGGTGCACCGGGAGATCGAGCGCTGGGACCTGTTCGACGAGTATCAGGACCGTTTCTTCACGCTCTTCCGGTGATCGATGAGGCGGCGATTCATCAACCCCGTCTCGAAGCTCCGGCTCCCCATCAGGCGGAATACACGCACGCAGGCAGCGCGCTTACCGCAACGCGTCCATACCGTCGGCATGCCGGAGAGTCGCCCTCGACCCTGGCGTAGGCCTCCTCGCCTCATCAACCCCAGGCTCACGCGTGGCGCGCGTGGCCGTATTCTGCTGCGCGTCTACTTCTTCCAGGTGGGACTCGCCGTGTTGTCGCTCATGCTGGCGCTCTGGGCGGCCGACCTCGTCACCGGCGACAGCATCGCCCGCGCCGTCCTCGTTGCAGCCATCGCCTCGACCGCGTTCATCCTCTTCATCGGCCCGCGCAGCGTAACTGCACATCCCAGGCACAGCATAGGCGGCCATCTGGTGGCCGCTGCCGCCGCTTCAGTAGTGGGCTTCGTTGTGGAGGACCTCCTGGGCGCCCAGTTCGTCGGCGACTCCTCGCTCTTGTTCGGCTTCTACGCCGCGCTCGCCGTTGGCCTGGCGATGCTGTTGATGGCTTTGACGGATACTGAGCATGCGCCTGCCGCCGGCACTGCCCTCGCCATCGCGGCACACGGCGTGGACTGGCAACTCATCGTCTTCCTGACGACGATGGTGCTGCTGCTCGCAGCCGTTCACGCCGTGCTCAAGGACCGCCTGCACGACTTCTTCTAGCGCCCTCGCAGGTCGCCCCACAGTGGGGAGAAATAACCCGTCGGTGAAGAGAGGTGGCGTCGCGCAGCGTCCCAGTCCGGCGGCGTCTCACTCACGAACTCCACGTAGCAGGAGCCGGGCGCGGCGAACTCGGCGATGAGGGTGGCCGCATCTGCATGTGGCGGAGTTCGCACGAACGACACCATCGAGTCGCGGTCTTCCCAGACCGTGTAGGTGTAGAACTGTCCCCGCCACCACCTGGCGCGGATACCCCCGGCGTAGTACCCCGGGGCCACGCGCGCCTGCTGGTAGACGCGCATGGACAACTGCATGAACGCCAGCGTTTGGCTGCATCGCTTGAGCCGCACGAACTCCACCACGTGGATGCGCGGCTTGATCTCGTATTCTTCGGACGGCTGAAACAGCGCCGGACCCCTTCGTTACGATATGTGGACGCCGCCGTTCACTTCCAGCAGCGCCCCGGTTACGTAGGTGGAGAGGTCGGAGCAGAGGAAGACGATCGGCCCGACGGCCTCCTCGACCGCTGCCGCGCGCTTCAGCGGTATCGCTTCGAGCGCCCTGTTCCGTGCAGCCTCAGGTATGCCCTGGGGAGCTCCTTGCACGAACTCGCTCTGCGACTCCATCGCGCGCGTCATCCGCGTATCGATGAACCCGAACGCCATCGAGTTCGCCAGCACGTTGAACATCGCGCCTTCTATGGCAACCGTTCGCGTCAGCCCCGCGATGCCCGCCTTCGCCGCGGAGTAGTTCGCCTGCCCGAGGTTTCCGAACCCGGAGAGCGATGAGATGGTGACGATGTGACGCGCGGGCACGGCCTCATCGCGTTCCTTCTCCTGGCGTGCGTGCTCCCGCATCACCTTGAATGCGTCGCGCACGACCCGGAACGTTCCGCCCAGGTGTACGTCGACGATGGTGTTGAACTGCTCGTCCGTCATCCGGTGGATCATCCCGTCCCAGAGGAAGCCCGCTGCCGTGACGACGATGTGCAGGTTACCGAAGCGCTCTACCGCCAGCGAGGCCAACCGCTCGCCAACGTCTGCATCCGTCACGGACGCCGCGAGCCCGACCGCAGTGCCGCCCTCTTCCTCGATCTGGCGTATTGTCTCGTTCAGGGGCGCCTGGTCGAGGTCGTTCACGACGACATTAGCGCCCTCTCTCGCCAGCCGTAGTGCGACGCCCTGTCCGATGCCGCGTCCCGCGCCGGTAACGATAGCCACGCGGCCAGCTATGCCTTCCACCATGCTTCGCTCTCCTCTCCGTGGATGTGTCCGTGGTGCGCGTCATTCTACGCGAGCGGATTGCCCGTCGCAGTGCATATCCACAGGTACATCGGCCTGCCATCGTCGGTGTGCGGATAGTCCACCCGCTCCTGTTCGAACCCGGAGTCGGTCAGCAGCCGCTCCCACGTACTGATCGGGAACAGGCCGACCGCGTGCCGGTCGACTTCCACGCGCACCTCCCTGTTCTCCTCGAAGAAGAAGACGTATACCGTCTCCACCTGCGTGTCGTTCGGGTCGGGGTCCCACGAATACTCGACGAACGTCAGCACCGTATCTCCTGAGCCTCGGGTCTCATGCCATACGCGGGGTGGTGTGAACGTCTCTGTGTAGTCGTCAGGGATGGTGAGCAACAGTCCGCCGGGACGCAGGTGTGCGCGCGCTGTCGCGAACGCAGCGCGAAGGTCGTCTTCCGTTGTCATGTAGTCGATCGCGTCGTGGATGAGCACCGCGTCGAACGTCTGGCCGAGGCGCACCGTCCGCATATCCCCGGCATGGTGCGTCACCTCGGGGTTCAGGCGGCGCGAGTGGGCGAGCATCGCCTCGGAGAGATCGACCGCCGTCGCGTCGAAGCCGTCGGCGATGTGGTGCAGGAGGTGTCCGCCGCCCGCGCCGAGTTCGAGGATGCGAGACCTGCCGGGGCCGAGGCGCTTGCGGAGCTCATCCCGCAGTTGAGCGCCCTCGTTCGCGTAATCCTCGGGTGGGCTCATTGTTGGCCAGAGGTGCGCGAGGTCGGTGTAAAGGCGGTTAGTCTCGGACGTCATCGTGCTGCCTCGCAATGCGGCGCTGGCTGCAATGGGCACTCTTGGATGGCTCAGGAGACCAGCCCGCTTGCTGCTGTACGCGCCACTTCGAGCAACCCGCCCGGCCAGAACCCCAGCACGAGGATTGCCGCCAGTGTCACCGCCAGTGCGACCCTCCCGGAGAACGCCGACGCGATGGGTGTGGCGTCCCCTGTGGGTTGGCGCAGGTACATCGTGCGGATGATGCCCACGTAGTAGTAGGCGGAGACGACGGAGTTGACCGCTCCCACGACCGCGAGCCAGACGAGCCCGGAATTCACGGCTGCGTTGAACAGGAACAGCTTGCCCATGAACCCGACCGTTGGCGGGATCCCTGTGAGGCCCAGCAGCGCGACGGCCAGTGCGAGCGCCGCGAACGGAGCGCGCCGTCCCACCCCGGCCATCGCCTCGATGCGCTCGTCGCCGGAGCGCTGCGTGAGTACGAGGACGGCGAAGAACGCAGCCAGCGTCATCGCCGCGTACCCCGCCAGGTAGAAGAGCACGCTCGTGATGCCGGAAGCGTCCGGCGAGTCCTGCCCGTGCGCGGTCACTGCGGCAATGCCGATGAGCAGGTAGCCCGCGTGCGCGATGGCACTGTAGCCGAGCAATCGCTTGACGTTGCTCTGCGCTATCGCAACGAGGTTCCCTATCGTCATGGTGATGGCCGCGAGCGCCGCGAACAGCGTTGACCAGTCCGCCGACGAGCCGCCGAGTGCTTCGTAGAACAACCGGAGCACCACCGCGAAAGCCGCGGCCTTGCTGGCCGTTGCGAGGAACGCGCCGACGGGCGTGGGCGCGCCCTCGTAAACGTCCGGCGTCCACATCTGGAAAGGCACCATGGACAGCTTGAACCCGAACCCTGCGGTTGCGAGCACGGCCCCGGCCATCACCGCGACCCCGCCGAATGCCCCGGCGGACCCGCCCTCCGCAAGCGCCTGTGCGATGGTCGGTGCGCCGCTGCTGCCGCCGACGACCTGCATCGTCCCGGAGGCGCCGTACAGGAACGCGAACCCGTACAACAGGAACGCGGATGAGACAGCCGAGAGCAACAGGTACTTCACGCCCGCCTCGATGGGTGCGACGCGTGTCCTGACGAACGCTGCCAGCGCCACCACTGGCAACGTCGCCAGCTCCAGGGAGACGTAGATGGTGATGAGATCAGCCGCCGCTGCGAGCAGCATCAGCCCGCTGGCGGAGAAGAGCACCAGCCCGGAGAATTCCGATTCGTACGGCCGGAAACGCTCCCCGTACTCCGAACCCGCGATGAGCACGAGCGCTGCCGTTCCTGCGATGAGGAACTTGATGTACAACGCGAACTTGTCCACGACGAGGGAGTCGTTGAAGGCGGACTGCGGCCCGTTCGCGTGCACGTCGCCCCAGAGCGCGATGCCGAACGCGAACGGCACGGCAAGCCCGATAAGTGCGAGAACGAGCGTCCACTGCCTCTGGTGCAACACGAGGGCGGACAGCACCACGACGGTCGCCGCGACGACGAGCGCGAGCTCCGGTGCGATGAGGAAGAGGTCTCTCCCGGTGATGCCCACGCGCTAGCCTCCCAGCCCCGCGGCGAAGGAGGCGATGATGGGCGTGATCCCCGCGTCGAACACGTCGGTCAGCAGGGCGGGGTAGACCCCGAACAGGAAGATGGGCACGATGAGCACGCCCATCGCGGCGACGTCCACGCGCGTTGCGTCCTCGAGGTGGCTCCACCGCTCGAGGGGCGGGCCGAACATCGTCCGCTGCGCGGTCCACAGGATGTAGCCCGCCGCGAGCACGACGCCAAAGGCTGCCAGCGCTGTCGCCAGCCCGTACGCCGGGAACGTGCCGAGGAAGACCATGATCTCGGCGACGAAGCCGCTCGTTGTCGGGAGGCCGAGCGAGGCCAGCCCCGCGACCATGAACCCGATGGCGATGAACGGCATGCGCCCGGAGAGCCCGCCCATGTCTGCGATGTGCCGCGTATGCGCCCGGTCGTAGACCAGACCTACTACTACGAACAGCAACCCGGTGATCGTCCCGTGCGTGAACAGTTGCAGCGCAGCCCCGTTCAGCCCGGTGCCGTCCAGCTGCGACGCTCCCGCGCCGACCGATGCCAGGCCCAGCACGACGAATCCCATGTGGCTCACGCTGCTGTACGCCACGAGGCGTTTCAGGTCGGTCTGGCGCATCACGATGAACGCGCCGTACAGCACGTTCACCACCGCAAGCATCGCCAGCAGCGGCGCCGCTGCGGCCAGTTCGTCGGGGAACATGCCCGCGTTGATGCGGAGCAGGCCGTAGCCGCCCATCTTCAGCAGCACGCCCGCGAGCATCACGCTCACCGCCGTCGGCGCGTCCGTGTGCGCGTCCGGCAGCCAGGTGTGCAGTGGCACGATGGGCAGCTTTACCGCGAACGCCACCAGGAAGCCGCTGAACACCAGCGACGACGGCACGATGAGGTTGGTCAGGTCCTTGTGGATGAGCGCCGTCATGTCGAACGTGCGCTCGCCTGCCGGGAACGAGAAGTAGAGCGCGAGGATAGCCGCGAACATGAACGCCGAACCCAGGAAGGTGAACAGCAGGAACTTCATCGCTGAGTAGTCCCTGCGCCCCGTGCCCCATATGGAGATGAGGAAGAACATCGGCACGAGTTCCAGTTCCCAGAAGATGAAGAACAGGATCATGTCCAGTGACACGAAGACGCCCATGACTGCGCCCTGAAGCAGCAGCAGCCACATGAAGTATTCGCGGACGCGCGTCTCCACCCGCCACGACACCAGCACCGCCGCGAGGCCGAGGATGCCGTTCAGCAGCACCAGTGGCGCGCTCAGGCCGTCCACGCCCATCAGGAATTCGATGCCGAACGCGGAGACCCACGGCGCCCGCTGCACGAACTGGTACGTGTCCCCCTGCGCGTTGAAGATGACGTACATGGAGATGGTCAGCCCCAGCTCCGCAAGGACCGTCGTCAGCGCGATGAGCCGCGTCGTCCGGGCGGAGCCACGCAACGCCAACGCGAGCGCGGCGCCGATCATCGGTACGAATGTGATTGCGGTCAGCATCTGCTCAGCGTTGCATCAGGTAGTAGATGAGGATCACCGCCGCGCCCATCGAGACCCCGACGCCGTACACCTGGATGTGCCCCGTCTGCAGTTGGGCGACGGCGCGCCCGGTGTTGCGCCCGAGCCAGCCGGCGAGGTCTGCCACGCCGTCCACGATGCGCCGGTCGAACCAGTCCGATATGAGGAACAGGCCCCGGTAGAGTGCGCGCCGGACGATCAGGTCCTCATAGAGCGCGTCCATGTAAAACCGCTGCGCCAGCAAACGGTGGGCGAACCGCCACAGGCGTCCAAGGCCGTCGAAAGACACGCTCCGCGTTCCGTATACGAGCACCGCGAGCCCTATCCCGCCGACGGCCACTACGGTGGACGTGAGCGCGATGGCGATGTTGAACTTCGGCGCGTCCTCGTGCAGCAGGTGCGAGAACCAGTGCGCGGGCACCGGTCCGAGGTCGATGAGCGAGTTCGCCACGAACCCGGAGCCGACCGCGAACATCGCCAGCACGATGAGCGGCAGGGTCATCACGCGCGGCGACTCGTGCTGATGAACATGATGATGCGCCTCGTCCGGTATGCGCTCCTCGTGTGGGACGGAGTCGATACCGCCCCGGAACTCGCCATGGAACGCCATGATGATGAGCCGGAAGACGTAGAACGCGGTCATGAAGGCCGCGGCGAGCGCCAGCCAGAACACCAGTTGCGACACGCCGCTGTTCGCCGCGTGCGCCCCGCTCCACGCCGTCGTCAGTATCTCGTCCTTGCTCCAGAAGCCCGCGAGCGGGAATATCCCCGCGAGGCTCAACCCGCCGACGAGCGTGGTCAGGTACGTGATGGGCATCCAGCGCCGGATGCCGCCCATGTACCGCATGTCGAACGTGTGCACGGAGTGGTGTACCGACCCCGCGCCGAGGAAGAGCAGGCACTTGAAGAAGGCGTGATTGAACAGGTGGAACATCGCCACGCCCGGGGCTCCCACCCCCAGCGCGAGGAACATGTAGCCCAGCTGGCTCACTGTCGAGAACGCCAGCACCCGCTTGATGTCGTTGGCCGCGAGCCCCATCGCTGCGGCGAAGACGGCAGTGAACCCGCCGATGATGGCCACTGTGTTCATCGCTGCCGCGCTCTCTTCGAACAGTCCGAACAGTCGCGCGACGAGGAATACGCCCGCTGCGACCATCGTGGCCGCGTGGATGAGCGAGCTCACCGGCGTCGGGCCCTCCATCGCGTCGGGCAGCCAGGTGTGCAATGGGAACTGCGCCGACTTGCCTGCCGCGCCTGCGAAGAGCCCCAGCGCCACCCACGTCGCGATGCCTGCGGACAACATCGGCGCGGCGTCGAGGATGGCTGGTATCTCGAACGGGTTGAGCCCCAGCGCCGTCAACTCGCCCCGGTTCAGGAACAGGTAGAGGATGCCGAGCAGGAACCCGAAGTCCCCGATCCGCGTGACGATGAAGGCCTTCTTGGCCGCAGCCGCAGCCGCAGGGCGGTGGTACCAGAACCCGATGAGCAGGTAGGAGAACAGTCCCACCAGCTCCCAGAATACGAACAGCTGGATGAGGTTGTATGCGAGCACCAGCCCCAGCATGGAGGCGGTGAACAACGACATGTACGTGAAGTAACGGGGGTAGTCGCTCCACTCGCCGTTCGCGTCGTGCTCGTCCTTCCGCATGTAACCCAGCGAGAACACCTGCACGACCGTGCTGACGCCGGAGACGACCGCCGCCATGATGGCCGAGAGCGGGTCCAGCAGGATACCTACCGTCATGCTGAAGCCGTCCTGCGCTCCGATGGCCCCGACGGCGAACCAGGCGTGCGGTTCGTAGCCCGCGTCGCCGTTGCCCATCGTGCCGTTGACGGCGATGAGGCTCAGCACGAATGCCGCGCCGGTGCCGGCGATGCCCACGTATCCGGCGTACCGCCATAGCGAGCGGCTCCAGGGCCGGAGCACGGCGATGTTGAACACACCCGCCAGGAGCGGCAGGCCGATGATGAGCCAGGCTGCTGCTTCCGGGAGCATCGCCTACAACTTCCTCAGGATCTCGTCCGCCACGTGCTCGCGGCCCCGGGGCACCATCACGCGGAACGCCGACCGCTCGCTGTATTCCAGGAGCCCGCCTTCCGGCAGGAGCCGCACGGGCAGACCCTCTCCCTCGAGGATCTCCTTCCACATCTCGGCGAGCATCAGGTTCGGCGCTCTCTTGTAGTCAACCCACATCGCGAGTCCCGCTAACGCCGCAGCGTGTTCAGGTCTGAGATATGTATCGTGTCGCGCCTGCGGGCCAGCGCGATGATGAGCGCGAGCCCAAGCGCGACCTCCGCCGCCGCGACGACGATGACGAACACCGCAAGCGTCTGCCCCTCCAGCACGAAACGCTCCACATCGGTTCCCGCTCCCGGGAACCGCAGCGCTGCCGGCACCGTGTAGCGCGAAAAGGCGACCAGCGCCACGTTCACGGCGTTGAACATAATCTCCACGGACATGATCACTGCGATGATGTGCCGCCGAGACAGCACTCCGTACAGCCCGATGCAGAACAGGATCGCCGAGATGATGAGCAGCCGCTCAAGCATCGTTCCGCTCCCGTACGAGTGATAGTGCACCGATGACGGCTGCCAGCAGCAGCACCCCCGCCACCTCGAACGCCAGCACGTAGTCGCTCAGCAACAGTCGTCCCAGCTGCGTCGGCGTCTCCACGAAGACGGTCGCGATCGGGCCCGGCAGCGAGTCCGGCAGGAGTGCCCACTCCGCCTGCACGATGCTGTACGCCAGCCCGGCCAGCAGCGCTGCGCCCATCACGAGCGCCACGGGCTGCACGGCAGTCGAACGGTTCCCCGTGTCCACGTCGCGCGTCATCATGACTGCGAATATCACCAGCACTGCGATGCCGCCGCCGTAGACCAGTACCTGCACGACCGCGAGGAACTCGGCATTCACCATCGCGAAGATCCCCGCGATGCCGAGAAAACTCACCACCAGCATGAGTGCCGCGCGGAAGATGCTGCGCAGGTGCACGACCAGCGCAGCCGACCCGATGGTGACCACCGCGAGAGCCCAGAAGACGATCTCGGAGAAGAGGTTGTCGAACGCCACGGCTAACGCTCACCCCCGTAATCGCCCGTGGCGCTGGATCGATGGTCCATCTCTTCCGGCATCTGCCCCGGACGCTTCGGGTGCCAGAGGAACGGCTCGCGTCCGACGCTGTCCCACTCCTGGGAAGTGTCGTGGTGCGGGTCCGCCTTCGCGCGCTCCAACTGCGGCCGGAACCAGGTGCTCGGGTGCTTCTCCCGCTCCTTGAGCGTGTCGATGTCGATCACGAGGTCGGCGCGGCGGTACTGGGCGGCCTCGAAGCCGGAGCCCATGTGCAGTGCGTCGTAGGGGCACGCCTCCACGCACAAGCCGCAGTACATGCAGCGCGCCTGGTCGATGTCGAACACGTCAACCTTGTAGCTGCCGCCGTCCTGCTCGTTGCCCCCGTCTGGGTCCGTCACGATGCGGATGATGCCGAGCGGGCAGTACTTCGCGCAGCTCGCGCAGCCGGTGCACCGCTGCTCGTACCAGGTGAACTCCTGCCCCCGGAACCGTGGGTGCTGGGGGATGCGGGCCTCCGGGTACTGGATCGTGAACGGACGCCGAACGAGGTTGCGCAACGTCACGCCCAGCCCGCGAAGTATGCCTGTGCCGTACATCAGCGTCCCTCCGTGGAGAACACTGCCGCTGCAGGCGGCGCGGTTCGCAGGGAGACGACCTTCGACCACAGCAACGCAGCCGGGATCGTCACCGCCCAGTTGATGGCTGCCATGATGCCCAGCTCGGCAGCGCCCCGCTCCGGCCAGACGATGACCTCAGCTGCGAGCAGCAGCACGTTCAGCAGGCTCAGCGGGAAGAGGTACTTCCACGCCACGGCGAGTATCTGGTCGAGCCGGTATCGCGGCAGCGTCGCGCGCACCCACACCGCGACGAATACGAAGCCTCCCACCTTCAGGAGGAACCAGAGATGCGACGGCAGGACCGCCCACTTCCAGCCTTGCAGGAAGAGCACCGCGAATATCGCGCCGGCCACCACGGTGTTCGTGAACTCCGCCAGCATGAACACGCCGTACTTCATCCCGCTGTACTCGGTCATGTACCCGGAGACGAGCTCCGACTCCGCCTCCGTCACGTCGAACGGTGCGCGGTTCAACTCTGCGGATACGGCTGCCAGGAAGATGAGCGCTCCCAGCGGCGTCACGAGCAGGAACGGCAGCGCCTGCGTTTCCACGACGTCTACCAGCGACATGGACTGCGCGAGCACCGTGACGCCCAGCAGCGCCATCACCAGCGGCACCTCGTAGCTCACCAGCATCGCTACCGCGCGCATGCTTCCGAACAACGAGAAGCTGTTGGGCGAGGCGTACCCCGCCATCATCACCGCGATCGTCGAGATGCCGCTCACCGCTGCGATGTACAGCACGGCGATGTTCAGGTCGGCCAGCCACGACCCCGCGCCGAATGGGATGACTGCCAGCACGAGCAGCGTCGGCGCGAGCATGACGACGGGCGCCAGCGTGAACACGACCCGGTCCGCCCCCACCGCGATGATGTCCTCTTTCGTGATGAGCTTGATCGCATCCGCTATCGGCTGGAGCACCCCGAACGGACCTGCGCGGTTCGGGCCCAGCCGTCCCTGGAAGCGGCCGAGCAGCCGGCGTTCGAACCACGTATACACCGTCCCGATGGCCATGACGGCGTTCGTGACCAGCAGGATGATCGCCATCCCCGCCGCCGCGTACGCGACCCATGACCACTCTTCGCCCAGCAGGTCCTGCACGAACTCGTAGACGTTGCGGTAGATGACGTTCCCTGCGAGCGTCTCGCCCATCAGCGGTCAACCTCGCCCATGTTGAAGTCGAGGCTGCCCAGCGTGACGATGGCGTCAGCCAGCTTCCACCCCACGAGCATCTCCCTGAACAGCGTGAGGCTCATGAAGGATGGGGAACGGACGTGGCAGCGGTACGGCGCTATCGAGCCGTCGCTCACCAGGTAGAACCCGAGTTCGCCCTTGGGCGCCTCGATGGGCACGTACGCCTCGCCCGGCGGGGGACGGAACAGCATCGCCATCGTCGTCCGCACCGGCCCCGGCTCGATCTGCTCGCAGCACTGCTCGATGATCCGGAGCGACTGCCGCACCTCCAGCATCCGCACCCAGAAGCGGTCGAAGTTGTCGCCGCCTTCGCACGTCGGCACGTCGAACGCGACGCGGTCGTATACGTCGTAGGGCGCCGCCTTGCGCCAGTCCCACTCGACCCCTGATGCGCGCAGGATGGGGCCTGTGAACGACGCTGCGACGGCGTCCTCCGCCGAGACCGGCGCGACGCCTATCGTGCGGCTCCGCACGATCTCGCTGTCGAACACTAACGCCTGCAGCTCGTCCGCGTAGCCCGGCATGTCGTTCAGGAAGGAGCGCAAGGCGGGCCAGAACTCCTCCGGCGCGTCCTGCAGTACGCCGCCGATGCGCATGTAGGAGAGCGTGATGCGCGCACCGCACAGCATCTCGAACATGTCCAGGATGCGCTCGCGCTCGCGGAACGCGTACATCAACGCTGTCCCGCCGAACACGCCCAACTCCTGCAGGAAGAACCCCACCCCGATGAGGTGGCTCGCGACCCGCTGCAGCTCGGCTGCGATGACGCGCAGGTACTTCCCGCGCTCGGGAGGCTCGATGCCCACCAGACGCTCGCACGAGAGCACGTACGCCTGATTGTTCGTCATGGACGCGACGTAGTCCAGCCGGTCGGTCAGCGTGATGACCTGCGTGTATTGCCGCTCCTCTGCCAGCTTCTCCGTGCCTCGGTGCAGGTAGCCGATGACCGGCTCAGCGTCGAGGATGTTCTCGCCGTCGAACGTCAGCTTCATGCGGAACACGCCGTGGGTGCTGGGGTGATGCGGCCCCACGTTGACGACGACCGGCTCGGTGCGCATCGTCATCGCCTAGCCTCCCTGCGGCCAGGTGTAGGGAAGCGGCGGCTCCAGGTAGTCCCGTCGCAGCGGGTGCCCCTGGAACCCCTCCCACGTGAGGATCCTTTTCAGATTGGGGTGTCCTTCGAAAGCCACGCCCATCAGGTCCCACGCCTCGCGTTCCTGGAGCGTCGCGCCGTTCCAGACACCCGTGACGCTTGGCAGCGAAACGCCGTCCCTCCCGTACACCCGAGCCTTCAGGATGGCGGTCGCGTTCCGGCTGATGGACGTGAGGTGATAGACGACCTCGAAATACTCGACGTAGTCGACCGCCGTGAGCGAGCCCAGCATCCCGTAGTCGTGCGTGGGATCGTCCCGGAGGAACGCGCACACGTCGGCTATCGCAGCCGGCTCGACCCACACCGCGCTCTCGTCGGATTCGAGCACGGCGTCCGGGAACCGGGAGCGCAGCGATTCGGCGAGCGCGTTGCCTGCCGTGGCCGTCGTCATGCGCGGTCCACTCCTGCGGCGTGAGGACCGACGCTGTACTTCTTCATCTTCTCGTGCAGTTGCATGATGCCGTAGAGCAACGCGTCGGGACGGGGTGGGCAGCCCGGCACGTACACGTCCACCGGCACGATGTGGTTCACGCCCGGCACGACGCTGTAGCCCTGGTAGTACGGGCCGCCGCTGGTCGCGCAGACGCCCATCGCGATGACCCACTTCGGCTCTGCCATCTGGTCGTAGATGCGCCGCACTGCGGGCGCCATCTTCCAGGTGAGCGTGCCGGACACGATGAGCAGGTCGGCTTGGCGGGGCGTCGCGCGCATCGCCTCCATCCCGAACCGCGCGAGGTCGAAACGCGACATCGCCGAGGCAATCATCTCGAACACGCAGCACGCGAGTCCGAACGCCACCGGCCACGTCGCCGAGCGGCGGCCCCAGTTGAGCAGCGCGTCGACCGACGTGACCGCTACGTTGCGTGCAACGTCCTCGGGTATCTGGATCGCGGGGTCGGGGAACGCTTCCTGAGCGTTCCACTTCAGCTGCTCGACAGCCTCTCCCTCGATGCGGTCGAGGTCCCAGCCGGGCATCGCCTGTCCGTAGACCGCGCCGCGCTCCTCTCCCGTGAGGAGAGTGGGCACGGAGAGAGACGCCTGCTCATTCGGGTTGACCATGGCCTGCTCGACAGATTCCTCCCACGGCAGGGCCGGACCCCCGCTGATTCAGGGGTGACCACGAGGGCGAGCATAGCACAGCAGGGGAGTAAGTGAAACGCCGCACAATCAGTTTCGTCATTCCCGCACCGGCGGGAATCTCAGGGCGCGCGGGCCGGAGGTTGGGGTGGGCTGGCCCTCTTCTGCTACGCTATGCGCATGGACGACCCAACCGGCAGCACGCAGGGCCGCATCGACGAGATCGCCGGGCTCGCCCTCGACGAGTTCCGCGCCAAGCACGAACGGCGCGAGCAGGCGATCAAGGTCTCCCGCGAGGTCGTGCGCACCTCGGCGAACGCGATTCGCGCGATCCATCGCAACGAACTCGACGAGGCGCGTGAACTCATCGCAGCGGCTGGCGGGCTCGTCCGGGAAACGCAGCAGACCCTCGAAGGCCATGCCGACCTCTACTTCACGGGCTACACCCAGGACGCTCAGAAGGAATACGCGGAGGCGTGCGCCGTGCTCGCCTTCATCGCCCGAACGGAGCTCCCGTTGCCGGCGGACATCGGCGTCGAGACGCCCTCCTACCTCAACGGGCTCGCCGAGGCCGCGAGCGAGCTCCGGCGCTACATCCTCGACTCCCTCCGTCGCGACGACGACTCCCGCGCCGAAGAGCTGATGCGCTGCATGGACGACGTCTACAACATCCTCGTCGTCATGGACTTCCCGGACGCACTCACCTCCGGCCTGCGACGCACCACCGACCAGCTTCGCGGCGTCCTCGAACGCACCCGCGGTGACCTCACCATGACCATGCGCCAGCGCCGCCTGGAGCGCCTCCTCAGCGACCGCTCCGACGCGTGACGGAGTGTCGGTCAGGGTGTCGCCGGTTTGACCTGAAGGCGCTCTGACAGAGACAATAGCCCACTGCCGGTACCCGGCGAGAATCACATGTGCGGGGCAGTGGTGGGCCGTGCCCATGCCCCCAGGAGGTAGATGCTGATGGAAGGCCTCATACTGGCCATCGTTGCGGGCGCTGTGGCGCTCGCTTTTGCTGCGTATCTCGCTGTGCGCGTGCTCAAGGCCGACGAAGGCACTGAGCGCATGCAGGAGATCGGAGCGGCTATCCAGGAGGGCGCGAACGCTTTCCTCAAGCGCGAATACACCGTGCTCGCGGGGTTCGTGGTCATCGTCTTCATCGTGCTGCTCGCGCTCGGGCTCGCTCGCGAGGAGCAGCAGTGGGAGACGGCCATCGCCTACATCGTGGGTGCTGCCTCCTCGGCGCTTGCCGGCTTCATCGGCATGCGTATCGCGGTCAAGTCCAACATGCGGACGGCGTCCGCGGCACGCACGGGCCTGAACCGCGCGCTCCGCGTCGCCTTCTCGAGCGGCGGCGTCATGGGCATCACCGTCGTCGGCATCGGACTGCTCGGCGCGGTCATCCTCTGGATGGTGTTCGGCGACAAGGACATCGTCGCCGGGTTCAGCTTCGGCGCATCCAGCATCGCCCTCTTTGCGCGTGTTGGCGGCGGCATCTACACCAAGGCCGCCGACGTGGGCGGCGACCTCGCGGGCAAGGTGGAGGCCGGCATCCCGGAGGACGACCCCCGCAACGCCGCCGTTATCGCCGACAACGTGGGCGACAACGTTGGCGACGTCGCCGGGATGGGCGCCGACCTCTTCGAGTCCTACGTCGGCTCCATCATCGCCAGCCTGGCGCTCGCCGCGACGGGCACTGCGTTCCTCATCGGCGTTGACGAGTCCCGCGTCAACATCGAGGTCGAGTCCAGCCTCGCGGTGCTCCCATTCCTCATCGCAGCCGTCGGTATAGCCGCATCCATCATCGGCACGTTCATCGTCCGCACGGGCGAGACGACCAGCATCGGCAGCCTCCTCTGGTCGCTGAGGCGCGGCATCTTCGCCGCCGGGTTCCTCGCGCTCGTCGGCTCCTTCGCAGTCATCTACTGGCTGTTCGAGGTGGACGGCGGCTTCGGCATGGACAGGGTGTGGCAGTTCTGGGGCGCTGTCGCTGTCGGACTCGGCGCGGGCGTCATCATCGGCGTCAGCACCGAGTACTACACCAGCTACGAGTACAAACCGACGAAGGGCATCGCCTCCCGGTCCGTCACCGGTCCGGCCACTATCATCATCAGCGGCTTCGCCACCGGCATGCTGAGCACCGCTATCCCGCTCATCGTCATCGCTGTGGCGGTCATCGGCGCGCATGAGCTCGCCGGGCTCTACGGCATCGCCATCGCCGCGGTCGGCATGCTCTCGACCCTGGGCATCACGCTCGCAACCGACGCCTACGGTCCCGTCGCCGACAACGCGGGCGCCATCGCCGAGCAGGCCCACCTCGACCCCGAGGTACGCGAGCGCACCGATGCGCTCGACTCGCTCGGCAACACCACCGCCGCCACCGGGAAGGGCTTCGCCATCGGTTCGGCAGTCCTCACGTCGCTCGCCCTCATGGCCGCCTACGCAAAGATTGTCGACCTCGACACCATCAACCTGCTGAATGTCTCGACGCTCGTCGGCCTGCTCATCGGCGCGCTGATGCCGTTCATATTCAGCGCGCTCACCATGGAGGCCGTGGGCCGCGCCGCCCAGGACATGGTTGAGGAGGTGCGACGGCAGTTCAACGAGATCCCGGGCCTGCGCGAGGGCAAGGAAGGCGTACGCGCCGAGTACGCCCGCTGCGTGGACATCAGCACGAAGGGCGCGCTCCGGGAGATGATCATCCCTGGTCTGCTCGCCGTCATCGTGCCTATCGCCGTCGGTGTCATCCCGTTCCTCGGCAAGGAAGCGGTAGGCGGCCTGCTTATCGGCGCGATCGCGGCCGGAGCGCTGCTCGCCATCACCATGGCGAACTCCGGCGGCGCCTGGGACAACGCGAAGAAGTACATCGAGGCGGGCGCGCACGGCGGCAAGGGCACCGACGAGCACGCCGCCGCGGTTGTCGGAGACACGGTCGGCGACCCGTTCAAGGACACGTCCGGCCCCTCGCTCAACATCCTCATCAAGCTCATGTCCATCGTCGCAGTCGTCTTCGGCACCGTCTTCGCCGGATAGGAGCAAAGAAGTTCTGTGGGATTTCATCCGGGCGGCTGTATTACAGCCGCCCGGATGCTTGAAGGGAGTGCAGAGGGGCGGAGCCCCGCTGCCGGGGGAGTGGGGGTGTCCCCCACAAGCGTTCGGGCGGGTGGGTGGGAAGAACTACGCTCGCCAGGACAACGAGACGTTCGTCCACGGAGGAGAATATGGACCTCGGCATAACCGGTAAACGGGCGCTCGTTACCGGAGGTACGCGCGGCATCGGCTACGCCATCGCGTGGGAGCTGGCGCGCGAGGGCGTCGACGTGGCCATCTGTGCCCGCGACGAGGCCGCCGCCCGCGATGTCGCTGCTGAGATCGCCACGGGGACCGGCGCGCGCGTCGTCGGCTTCCGAGCCGACACCGGTATCGCTGAGGACGTAATGCGGCTCGTGGCCGACACCGCCGATGCGCTTGGCGGACTGGACATCCTCGTGAACAACGCCGCTCGCGTCGGCTTCGCTGGAGGTCCGGACACGCTCGTGCAGTTGAACGAGGAGTTACTGCGCGGCGACTTCGACGTCAAGATCATGGGCTACCTCCGCTGCGCCCAGCACGCCGTTCCGTACATGGAGCGCGCGAGATGGGGGCGCATCGTGAACATGGACGGTATGGCCGCGCGCAATGCCGCTGGCATCAGCGGTGGCCTGCGCAACGCCGCCGTCATGAATTTCACCAAGGTCATGTCGGAGGAACTCGGTTCGAAGGGCATCACGGTCAACGCGGTTCACCCCGCCCTGAGCAGGACAACAGCCTTCGTCGAGCGGCTCCAGCGCACCGCCGAGCGCGAGGGCATCACGCTTGCGGAGGCCGAGCAGCGCGTCGCCGACAACAACGCCATACGCCGCCTCGTGACGGTTGAGGAGATCGCTGCTGTCACGGTCTTTCTCTGTTCGGAGCAGGCGGGCTGCATAACCGGCGAGGCTGTCGCTCCCTGCGGCGGCAACTCCCGCGCTGTGTTCTATTAGCGGAGCGGAGCCGCCATGCCACGCACCAACATCAGCGGCAACAGCCCCTACGAAGGCTCTATCGGCTTCTCCCGCGCCGTGCGGATGGGGAACGCCGTCTATGTCTCTGGCACCGTCGCGACTGCGGCCGACGGCTCAGTGGCGGGCGTCGGCGACCCCTATGCGCAGGCCGTGCAGACGTTCCGCAACATCGAGGCCGCGCTGGCGAAGGCGGGAGCCTCGATGAACGACGTGGTCCGGACGCGCATGTACGTGACGGACATCGCCAACTGGGAGGCGGTCGCCCGCGCTCACGGCGAGTTCTTCCGGGACGTACGCCCCGCCTCGACGATGGTGGAAGTGAGCCGTCTCATCGACCCCGCGATGCTCGTCGAGATCGAGGCCGACGCCCTCGTCGAGTAGCCCCGGGCTACGACGTCGGGACGCCGACCCCCCGGCGCAGGATGTCCGAGGCGCTGACGCCATCGGGCAGCCCGTCCCCGCACCACACCACGTACTGGTCCGGCCGCACGAGGATGAGCCTCGATGCATACGCAGCGCGGCTCTCCGCGCACGTGTCGCGGACGACCACGAGCGGGATGCCGAGCGACTGCGCTGCTTCCTCGAAGCCGCCGATGGCTTGTACGTCCGCGTCGAATGCGAGGAGCGTGAAGTCGGCGCCGAGCTCCTCGTGGACGCTGCGTCCTGATGAGAGCGTGCTTGGCGGCAGATGGTGTCCCGCTCGCGCAGTGAACGTATGGCTGCCGTGCGCGCTGCTCACACCGCCCAGAGGCCCCCAGATCGCAGGGGAACCTTCGTAGTGCGGTTCGTATACGCCGATGCGCGACCTGCCTCCCATCTCCTTCCACTGCCCTTCGAACTCCTCGCGGTCCCGCTCCGGGCTGTACCGCTCGAGGAACTCCCGGTCCGACTTGATCCCTGCGGCGATGAAGTCCTGCCCTGTCTCCCAGAAGATAGGGCGGCGCTCATCCCCGTACGACTCCAGCAGCGTCTCACCGCCCCAGCCCTTCAGGACAGCTGCAAGCTTCCAGCCCAGGTTCACCGCGTCTTCCAGCCCGTTGTTGAGCCCGTACGCCCCGTACGGCGGATGGCTGTGCGCGGCGTCTCCGGCGATGAAGAGCCGTCCGTTCCGGTACGAGTCCGCCACGATGACGCGCAGGTCCCAGAAGCCCACGTGCTCGAACTCCGCGTGGAACTCGAGCCCGGCCGCGCGGTTCAGGAGACCCTGGAAGTCGTAGTTCTCCCTGACCGTGTCGTTCGGCACCGGCGCGTGGAAGAACCATCCCTCACCGACGTCCACGCGCCCGAAGAACATCCAGTATCCCTGCAGTTCCGGGTCCAGTGCCCGGTACGTGGTCACCTCCGGGAAGCGCGAGAACGCCTCGTGCAACTCGCGCGACTTGAACACCGCCAGGAGCATCTTCTGCTCGAAGTCCTCCCCGCTCGACGTGATTCCCGCGCACTCGCGGACGAACGAGCGCGCTCCGTCGCAGCCGACCACGTACTCCGCTTCGAGCGTTCCCCGCTCGCCCCCCGTGTCGCTGTGAGCGTCGTTCTCAGGCCCGAACCCGGCCCACGCGAAGCCGTCGCTCATCGCGCCCGTTTCAACGATGCCCACGCGCACGCCGTCCGGATCCTGCTCGATGCTGTCGACGTTCCATCCGAAGTACGTGGTGACGCTCGGGAGTGTCGCGAGTTTCGCGCGCAGGACGGCCTCGGTGAGGTACTGCGGCAGCCGGTCGTTCTCCTCGTAGTAGAAGGATTGGACCGTTTCCCGCCCCGGTGGCGTGTACCAGTACTCGCTCATCAGGTGCTTGTACGCCGTTATCCCGCCGATGGGGTAGCTGTTCGGCATGACGCGGGCTGCTCGTAGTTCGTCGACGATGCCCCAGAAGTAGAAGTGTTCCAGTGTGCGCTGGCTCAGGTTCTGGCCCTTGGGTATGCGCTGCGGCTCCGGGTAACGCTCGACCAGTGCGCACGAAACACCCCGGATGCCCAGTTCCACCGCCAGTGCGACACCCACCGGCCCGCCTCCGACAACGACCACCTGGTAGCGTTCAGCCATGCCTGCGTGCTCCGTAGCCTTTCCTGATATGCCCCGCGATGCGTCCTGCCTACTGCAACGGCAGCGGCGGCTGCAACCATGCCCCGGTCGTGTTGACCTCTATCCGCGTCACCCACTTCACCCACTCGAAGCCCCGCTTCCCCGGCACCACCAACCGCACCGGCGCGCCGTGCCCGTGCGACAACCGCTCACCCCCGACGTGCGTCGCGAGCAGCAGCCCCTCGGCGTGTCGGACCCCGAACCGCCGGTAGTACCCCGTCGCCGACGTCACGGTGACGCTTGCCGCCGCGGTCTGCGGGTGCGCGCGCTCCAGCAGCGTGCCAAGTCGCATCCCCTGCCACGTCTGTGTCGAGTGCCATCCGCCCGTGCAGTCGAGCACCACCGTCTCCTCTTCCGTGCTCATCACGTCGTCGTAGCCCAGGGTCTGCGGAGCGTCGACCGCCCCATCTATCGTGAGCGTCCACGTCTCCCGGTCGATGGGGCTTAGCGAGTCGTTCAGCCATGACGTGGTAGGGAAAGCGTTGCCGGTGAAGTCCCCCGCCGCGTACGAGCCGGTGAAACGCTTCGCCTGCGCGATGCCCGTGACGCCATCGATCCGCGCTCCTATCTGCCACAGCACCGTCCCCGCCAGCGCCAGCCCCCCCAGGCGCAATACGGAGCGCCGCTCTGCCCAGTAGCGCGGACGCAGCAGCTTCCGGTAGCGCGCCAGGTGCCACAGGATCATCGGCACGATCAGGAACACCAGAAGCGCGTGCCACGTGATGCCCGACGAGCCCATGTAGGAGAACCGCCCGATGTGCGACCATGCCACGCCCAGCAGGATGTCCGTCAGCAGCAGCGAGAGCGCTCCCACCGCCACCCAGTCTTGCCCCGTCCACCTGCCCCAGCGCCGTTTGAGCGGGCGGAGCACGTTCGGCACCTTCCACAGCAGCACCGCCACCACTGCCAGCCCCGCCGCGCGGTGCGCGCCTGCCTGCCACGCCTGTTCCGGTTCCGCCGCAACGAACGCGTAGTAGCCCGTTACGATAGACCCGGTAGCGAGCAGCAGCACGAACATGTTTGCCCACGGATGCTTCATCGCGCGCTCAGCCTGCCCCTGTTCTTATGGTACGCCCGCTGCTGTTTGGCGGCCTCTTCTCCGTGCAAGCCCCGTCATTCCCGCACCGGCGGGAATCCAGAGTGCGCGGGCAGCGCACACCGGAGTGGGGCGTGGCGCGTGCGACGAGGTGGGCTCCGCGTGTGGTGCGCCAGCCGCTGCTAGAATAGCGCGCGCCATACGGAGGGAAGAGGAGCAGATGACGGTTCTCAGCGACCGGACGATACGCGAGGAGTTGAAGAGCGGGAACATCGTGATAGACCCGCTCATGGAGGGCTGCATCCAGCCTGCCAGCGTCGACCTCCACCTCGGGCGCAGCTTCCTCGTGTTCCGGAACAACCACGTGCCGTTCATAGACGTCCGCGCAATGAACGAGACGCTCACGGAGCAGGTCACCGTTGGCGATGACGTGCCCTTCATGCTGCACCCGGGGGAGTTCGTGCTTGGCAGCACGCTCGAACACGTCGAGGTGCCCGCCGACCTCGTGGCGCGGCTGGAGGGCAAGAGCTCGCTCGGGCGGGTGGGCCTGCTCATCCACTCCACTGCGGGCTATGTCGACCCCGGCTGGAAGGGACGCCTCACGCTGGAATTGAGCAACGTCTCCAACCTGCCAATCACGCTCTACTACCGCATGAAGATCGGCCAGATCTCGTTCCTGCGCCTCTCAACTCCCGCCGACCACCTCTACGGCTCCGCCGAGCTCGGCTCCAAGTACCAGGGACAGCAGGAACCCACGCCGAGCCGCATCCAGATGGACTTCGACTCTCCTGTCGACGATCCGCCGTCCTCCTGAGACGGCCCCGTTATACTTACCTTTGAGGCCCGAACGTACGGCAGCCTCGGGTACGCCAGCCTCGGAGGAATGTCGCGCCGTGACCGCCACGGACCATATGCAGCGGGCCGTCGAACTCGCCCGCCGATCGGTTGGGAGCACCAGCCCCAACCCGCCCGTTGGAGCGGTGCTCGTGCGTGACGGACATGTCGTCGGCGAGGGGCGTACGCAGCCCCCCGGCGGCTCCCACGCCGAGGACGAGGCGCTCCGTATGGCGGGCGACGCTGCGCGCGGTGCCGACCTCTACGTCACGCTCGAACCGTGCGCGCACCATGGCCGAACTCCACCCTGCACCGATGCGCTCATCGAAGCAGGCGTCGCATCGGTGCACATCGCTGTGATGGACCCCGCCCCGCACACTGCTGGCCGGGGCGTCCAGTGCCTGCGTGAGGCGGGCATCCCCGTAACCGTGGACGACGGCCCGCGGGAGGCGCGGCAACTCGTGGAGGCGTTCGCGAAACACGTAAGCACCGGGTTGCCGTTCGTCGTCGCGAAGTTCGCCATGAGTCTGGACGGCAGGCTCTCCTCCCGCTCCGGCGACTCACGCTGGATATCGAATGAGACCTCGCGGCAGATGGCCCACGCGCTGCGTGCCGAGGCCGATGCTGTCATGGTCGGCATCGGCACGGCGCTCGCGGACAACCCCCTCCTCACCGTGCGCGACGCTCCGCTGCCTGCTCGTGGACAGCCCCTCCGCGTCGTCGTGGACAGCACAGGACGTCTCCCCGCGAGCGCCGCCATGCTCGCGACGGAAGGCACGACACTCGTTGCGGTGGCCTCGCCGGAAGCGGCGCGTGCCATTGAAGCATCCGGAGCAGACGCGGTCGCCGCTCCCGGCGCAGACGGGCGCGTCGATCTGCCTCAACTGCTCGCCGAACTCGGCTCGCGGGACGTGACGTCCCTCCTCGTCGAGGGTGGGGCTGCGCTCCACGGCGCGCTGTTCGACGGTGGCCACGTCGACAAGGTCGTCGCGTTCGTCGCGCCCGTCGTCATCGGCGGCGACGGCGTGCCCGGCCCGGTCGGCGGCGCGGGCGCCGAGCGCATGGCCGACGCGTTGCGCCTCCGCGACGTGACGTACACCGAGTTGGACGGCGATATGATGGTTGTCGGCTACCCCGTGCGGGAGTGAGAGAAGCGCAGATGTTCACGGGCATCGTCGAAGAGGTAGGGGAGGTCGTGGAGGTCGCGCCGCACCGGCTGCGCATCGCGGGCGGCTCGGTCATGGACGCGCTCGCGGTGAGCGACTCCATCGCCGTCAACGGCGTCTGCCTCACCGTGACGGAGCGCATGGATACCGGGTTCGCCGTAGACGTGGTGGAAGAGACGCTCTCGCGCACCAATCTCGGCGACCTCACGCCCGGCAGCATCGTCAACCTGGAGCGCGCGCTCACTCCGTCGTCGCGGATGGGCGGTCACGTCGTGCAGGGGCACGTGGACGGCACCGGGGAGGTAGTGTCGTTCGGAGGTACGCCGGAGGCGCGCGTGTTGCGCATCGACCTCTCGCCGGAGTTGGCCCGCTATGTCGTCGAGAAGGGCTTCATCGCCGTGGATGGCATCAGCCTGACCGTGGCCTCGCAGGAAGGGGCCGGGTTCTCGGTCGCCGTGATACCGTATACGATGCAGCACACCGTGTTGAGGGTGCGGAAACCCGGTGACCGCGTTAATATTGAGGTTGATATCCTCGCGAAGTATGTAGAGCGTCTCACGGCCTCCCAGGCGCTCAGCGGGAGATGATTGCATGCCGGTCATCAGTGTTGAACAGGCGATAGAAGACTTCCGCACCGGCAAACTCGTCATCATCGTGGACGACGAGGACCGGGAGAACGAGGGAGACTTCGCCATCGCTGCCACGTGGGTCACGCCCGAGGCGATCAACCTCATGGCTACACACGGACGCGGCCTCATCTGTGCGCCCATGACCGGGGAGCGCCTCCACGAACTCGACCTCGACATGATGGTCGCGAATAACACCTCCAAGCACACCACCGCCTTCACCGTCTCCGTGGACATCGACAACGGCGGCACTGGCATCTCCGTGCACGACCGTGCAGCCACCGTGAAGGCGCTCATAGAGCCCGGTACGAAGCCGTCCGATCTCGCCCGCCCCGGGCATATCTTTCCGCTCCGCGCCCAGGCGGGCGGGGTGCTCGTCCGAGCGGGCCAGACCGAGGCCAGCGTCGACCTCGCCCGCATGGCCGGACTGCCGCCGGGCGCGGTCGTCTGCGAGATCATGAACGCCGACGGAACGATGGCCCGTATGCCGCAGTTGGAGGATGTCTCCAAAGAACTCGGCATCGACATCGTCACCATCGCCGACATCATCGCCTACCGCCTCGAGCACGAGCGCCTCGTCGAGCGCGTCGCCGAAGCGAGGCTTCCCACCCAGTACGGCACCGCCCGCGCCTTTGCCTACCGCTCATCCGTCGACTCCGCCGAGCACGTCGCGCTCGTGTTCGGCAACGTCCGCACCAAGGAGCCCGTTCTCGTGCGCGTGCACAGCGAGTGCCTCACCGGCGATGTGTTCGGCAGCCTGCGGTGCGACTGCGGCGTGCAGCGCGATATGGCGATAAAGGCCATCGCCGAGGCGGGCCGTGGCGTTTTCCTCTACATGCGCCAGGAAGGGCGCGGCATCGGCCTGCATAACAAGATCAAGGCCTACGCGCTGCAGGACAACGGGGCCGACACCGTGGAAGCGAACCAGGAGCTCGGCTTTCCGCCTGACCTCCGCCACTACGGCGTCGGCGCGCAGATCCTCGTGGACCTCGGCGTCCGCAACATGCGGCTCATGACCAACAATCCCAAGAAGGTCGTTGGTCTGGAGAGCTACGGCCTCTCCATCAAGGAGCGCGTGCCCATCGTCGTGGAGGCCAACGAGGAGAATGCGTTCTACCTGCACACCAAACAGGAACGCCTCGGCCACCTCCTCGACCCGCACAACGCCGAATCGGCGGAGTGATTACCCCATCATTCCCGCGAAGCGGGGACCTTGCCCCCATGTAAGGCGTCCCTGAAGGACGCCCTGTTCAGTCCTGACGGAGTGCAGAGGGGATATCCCCTCTGCCACGGACGTAGGCCGCGGTGTGGGGGTGTCCCCCACGAGCGTTTCGGGTGGGTGGGCGGGAAGAACCACATCTGCCAGGCCGGGAGGCCGACGCCGTGCACACGGCGAGCGCGTCGCAGGCTACAATATCCGCATGGCCTTGGAGATCAGCGGAAGCCTGGACGCACAGGGGCTGCGGCTCGGCATCATCGTTGCGCAGTTCAATGAAGCGCTGACCTCCCGGCTGCTGCGAGGCGCGCGAGAAGCCGCCGCACGCCACGGCGTCAGGGAAGACGCGCTCACCATCGTCCACGTCCCCGGCTCGTTCGAACTGCCGCAGGCTGCAGAGCACATGGCGCGCAGCGGAGCGTGGGATGCGCTTGTCGCCCTGGGCTGCGTCATACGCGGCGAAACGGCGCACTTCGATTTCGTCGCCGGCGAGGCCGCGCGCGGCATCGCGCAGGTTGCGCGCGAGACCGGGGTACCCGTCGCCTTCGGTGTGCTCACGACCAACAACACTGACCAGGCGCTCGCCCGCTCCGGCGGAGCGCAGGGCAACCGCGGCTTCGACGCCGTCGAGACTGCCATCAAGATGGCGAGCGTCCACCGCCAACTGCAGAAGATACCCCCTTTCCCCGCAAGGGGAGAGGGCTAACAACTGTCCCCTCTCCCTCTGGGAGAGGGTTAGGGTGAGGGTGTATGTCCATCACGGATCAACTGGTAGAAGACCTCAAGACCGCCATGAAGGCCCAGGACGAGGTAACGAAGGGCGCGATACGCCTCATCCGCGCCGCCGTCAAGAACGCCGAGATTGAGAAGGGCGGCGAACTCGACGATGAGGCCGCACTGGACGTGCTCGCGCGCATGGCCAAGCAGCACCGCGACAGCATCGCCGCCTACCGTCAGCACGGCCGCGAGGACCTCGCCGCGCAGGAAGAGGCGGAGCTGGCCGTCGTCTCCCGCTACCTCCCGGAGCAGATGGGCGAGGACGAGATACGCGCCCTCGCCGGGCAGGTCGTCTCCGAGTTGGGCGCGTCCGGTCCCGGCGACAGGGGAAAGGTGATGGGCAAACTCATGCCCCAACTCAAGGGCCGCGCCGACGGCAGCGCCGTCAACCGCATCGTCGGCGAACTGCTCGGGCAGGGGGCGTGATGACCGCTTCCTACGGAGTCGTCGTCTTCCCCGGCACCTGGTCAGACATCGACTGGCGAGACGCCATCGAGGGCGTGCTC
Source organism: Dehalococcoidia bacterium (assembly GCA_965220225.1). Classification (GTDB taxonomy): domain Bacteria; phylum Chloroflexota; class Dehalococcoidia; order Lucifugimonadales; family Australimonadaceae; genus Bin16. The sequence goes on from OZ244813.1 coordinate 1,260,781, forward strand.
GGCGCGCATGCCGAGTACGTCTTCCACAAGGAGACCGACGTCTCGCGCTTCGACTGCCTCGTCGTCCCCGGCGGGTTCTCCTACGGCGACTACCTTCGTCCCGGCGCCATCGCCCGCTTCTCGCCCGTGATGCGTGCCCTCATCGACTTCGCGGCAGCGGGCGGCCCCGTCATCGGTAGCTGCAACGGCTTCCAGGTGCTCTGCGAGTCCGGCCTGCTGCCCGGCGCCCTCATGCGCAACGCCAGCCTGGAGTTCCGCTGCCAGCCGCAGCACCTCAAGGTGGAGCGCGTGGCCGCCCCGTTCACTTCACTCATGCGCGAGGGCGACGTCCTTGCCATCCCCGTCTCGCACGGCGACGGCAACTACTACGCCGACCCCGGGACGCTCGCCCGCATGGAAGCGAACGGCCAGGTCGCCTTCCGCTACTGCGACGAAGCCGGCACGGTGACCCCGGAGGCCAACCCCAACGGCTCGCTCGACAACATCGCGGGCGTCACGAACGAGACGGGAAACGTTCTGGGGCTCATGCCGCATCCGGAGCGGGTCGTGGAAGAGGCGCTGGGCGGCACGGACGGCCTGCGTATCCTGCGCTCGATCGACGAGGCGCTGCACGAGCGCACCCGGAGTGTCCACGCGTAGATGGGTGTCGGTATCCTGCTCGCCATCGTGGCCACGCTCGCATGGGGCGCGGGCGACGTGTTCGTGCGCCGGGCGATGTTCACCGCATCCGCGGAACTGGTGGTCATCGCCGTCGTGGGACTGGTGGCCGTCGTCCTGGGTATCGTGATCGCCTTGACCGAGGGGTTTGCGGCGTTCGCCGGTATCGAGTTGGCATTCGTGGGGATGGTGGCGGTGATGGGAGTGCTGATCTGGGTGACCGGCAACCTCTTCTACTTCCATGGCATGAAGCGCGCGGGCGTAACCCTCGCGGCGCCGGTCCTCGGAACGGGGCCGCTGTTCGCCATCGCGCTCGCAGTGGTGGCTGCGGGAGAGCGTCCAAACCTGGCGACGGTGATAGGCGCGTTCGCGGTTGTGATTGGAGTCGGCGTGATCCTCACGGACCGCAACCGGGTGCTGCGATGAGCGCCACGGCCATGAGGCCCGACACCCGCCGCATCACGATCGGCCTCGTGTTCGCGGTGCTCGCGATGCTCTCGTTCGTTACGGGTGGCCTGCTGGCGAATCACCTCGTGGACAAGGGGTTCTCGCCCTTTGTCGTCGCGTTCTACGAGGCGCTGTTCGGCCTGGCGTTCACCCTGGCGATCAGGCTGCGGGGACTGCGTTTGGGCCGTCCTCCGGCCGGGTCTGCGTTGGGGTGGATGCTGGCAGCCGGTGTCCTGTTCGCGCTGGCAACGAGCAGCTTCTACACCGCGCTCGCTCGGGTAGACTACAGCGTTGCCGCGCCTATAGTAGGAGCCGTACCGCTGGCCTCGTATCTGTTCGTGCTCATCGTGCTGCGTGGCTACGAACGCTTGACGCCCAGGGTGGTGTTCGGCGCAACGCTCGTGGTCGCCGGTGTCGGTCTCATTGGAGTTGCCAACTGATGCCCGTATCGCAGGAAACGCTGGACGAGATCGCCCTCACCCGTGAGGAGTACGACCTCATCGTCAGCAGGATCGAGCGCGAACCCAACGGCGTGGAGTTGGGGCTGTTCGGCGCGCTCTGGAGCGAGCACTGCGGCTACAAGCACTCGAAACCGCTCCTGCGCGGCTTCCCCACGACCGGCGAGGCCGTGCGCGTGCAGGCTGGCGAGGAGAACGCGGGCGTCGTCGACATCGGCGGCGGGCTCGCCGTCGTCTTCAAGATCGAGTCGCACAACCACCCCTCCGCGGTCGAGCCCTACCAGGGCGCTGCGACGGGCGTCGGCGGTATCGTCCGCGACATCCTCGCGATGGGAGCGCGCCCCATCGCGCTCCTGAACTCGCTCCGGTTCGGCCCGTTGGACAGCGCGCGCAATCGCTACCTCTTCCAGGGCGTCGTCGCCGGCATCTCCGGCTACGGCAACTGCATCGGCGTGCCGGACGTGGGCGGCGAGACGATGTTCGCTCCCACCTACAGCGGTAACCCCCTCGTCAATGCGATGTGCGTCGGCCTGCTCCCGCACGGAGCGCTCATGCGCGCCGCCGCCGCGAACCCTGGTTCGCTCTTCCTGCTCGCGGGCTCAGCCACCGGCAGGGACGGCATCCACGGCGCGTCCGGACTTGCCTCCCGCACCTTCGAAGAAGAGCGCGAGATGCGCCCCACCGTTCAGGTCGGCGATCCCTTCCTCGAGAAAGTGCTCATCGAGGCCTGCCTCGAAGCCGCCGGAAGCGGGCTGCTGGACGGGATGCAGGACCTCGGCGCTGCGGGCCTTACCAGTTCCGTCATGGAGTGCGCCGCGCGGGGCGGCACCGGCGTTGAGATAGACGTCGCCCGCGTCCCCCGCCGCGAGGACGGCATGACCCCCTACGAGGTCATGCTCTCCGAGTCCCAGGAGCGCATGCTGCTCATCGTCAAACCGGAGAACGAGGACGCCGTCCGGCGCATCTTCGACCGCTGGGACGTGCAGCTCACCGCTATCGGCGCCGTCACCGGCGACGGCGTGGCGCGCGTCTTCGACGGCCCCGACCTCGCCGCCGAGGTGAACATCTCGACGCTCGTGGAGGCCCCGCAGTACCGCCCCGGCGGAACGCGCCCCGCGTACTTGGACGCCCTGCACGCCGCCCCGATGCCTCCGCCGCCCGACCCGGCGCAGGCGGGACGCATCCTCCGCTCGCTCCTCGCCTCGCCCAACATCGCCAGCAAGCGCGCCGTCTACCGCCGCTACGACCACGAGGTGCAGACGCGCACCATGGTCAAGCCCGGCGCAGGCGACGCCGCCGTCCTCCGGCTGCGCGAGCTCCCCAAGGCGCTTGCGCTGGCCGTCGACGGCAACGGACGTACCGCCTGGCTCGACCCGTACACCGGCGGGGCTATGGCCGTCGCCGAGGCGTGCCGCAACGTCGCCGTATCGGGCGCGACGCCCCTGGCCGTCACCGACTGCCTCAACTTCGGCAACCCGCAGAAGCCGGAGGTCTACTACCAGCTGGAGGAGTGCGTCCGCGGCATGGCCGACGCTTGCCGCGCCCTCGGTGTCCCGGTAGTGAGCGGCAACGTCTCGCTCTACAACGAGACTCAGGGCGAGGCCGTCTACCCCACGCCCGTTGTCGGGGCCGTCGGCCTGCTGGACGACGCCCGCAACGCGCTTGGCGCCGCCTTTGTTCGCGAGGGCGATGCCGTCCTCCTGCTCGGCGCGTCCCCTGCCGACGCCGCCGCGCTCGCGGGCAGCGAGTACCTCGCTCTCGAGCACGATACCGTCGCGGGCAAGCCTGCCATCAACCTAGACGCCGAGGCCCGCCTGCAGCGCCTCCTCGTAGAACTCGCCCGCCAACGCCTGTTGCACTCCGCGCATGACTGCTCCGACGGCGGCATCGCCGTCGCCTTGGCCGAGAGCGCCGTCCTCGGTGACGTCGGCTTCATCGGCGCGGGTGTCTGGCACCATGGCCGGTGGGACGCCGCGCTCTTCGGCGAAACCCCCTCGCGTGCGGTCGTCAGCTGCGCGGAAGCGAACGTCGCGGAGGTCGAAGCAGCAGCTCGGGAAGCGAGTGTCCCCTGCGCGAGGCTGGGCGCTGTCGGCGAAGCGCGGTTCACCATCCCCGGCCTTCTGGACGAGCCGCTCGTGGACCTCGCTGACGCCTTCTTCGGCGGCCTGGAGCGCGCGCTGAGCGCCGGGGCGTAGTCTGCTCAGGCAGTATGTCTGCTCGACTGCGCGTGGGTGTCTGGTTCCCTCTCCCTTGAGGGGAGAGGGCTAGGGTGAGGGTGAACCGGTGGAGTGGGGACGCGGCGCGGCGGGATTTGCGCGAGGTCTCCACAGAGGAGAGGGTTAGAGCCTGCCCAGCACTTGATGCAAGAGGGAGCGTTGTCATGCTGAGCGGAGCGCAGGCGGAGTCGAAGCATCCATCGGGGTTTGCCACCTCGCCCCCTTGGGAGAGGTCGCCACGCAACGGCGTGGCGGGTGAGGGTGAACCGGCGGGGCTGCTGGGGACAGGCTTGCCCCCGTGGAACTGCCGTCCCCCAAAACGCAAGCGAGCGTTTCCCCGGAATTCGACGAACTCCGTCGCGTGGGGCCATCCGCTCCGCTGTGCCACAATCCCCCGGCGTGGATAGTGACACCGCTCCCTTGTGCGATGGGCGTCCGGAGGAGCAGCCTGTCAGGTGGTATGATGTTCTTTCATACCCCCACGATGCGAGGAACTGCGAGATGAAGGTCATCTTTCTTGAAGACGTGGCCGGCGCCGCCGATGCGGGCGAGGTCAAGGACGTGAAGAACGGGTTCGCCCGGAACTACCTGCTGCCCAGGGGGCTCGCTGCTCCGGCAACACCCGGACAGCTCCAGCGGATACGCTCCATCGAGGCTGCGGCGAAGCAGAAGCGCCTCCAGTTCTCCGAGGAATGGGGGCAGGTCGCCGCCATGATCCAGGGAATGGAAGTGCCCGTCGAAGTGCGCGTGGGCCCGAACGGGCGGCTCTTCGGCTCCGTCACCGGACGCCACATCGCCGAGCAGCTCACCGCCGCCACCGGCCGCGCGATCGACCACCGCCAGGTGCTCCTCGGTGCCGCCATCCACGAGCCCGGCGACTACCCCGTCAACGTCCGCCTCTACCGCGAGGTCACCGCTGAGATCACTGTCTCCGTTGTTCCCGAAGGCTACGAGCCCGCCCAGGCCGTCTCTGCCGAGTCGGAGGACGACGCGCCCGGATCGGAAGAGGCCGCATACGAAGGCTACGAAGACGAAGACCAGTCCCCCGACGACGACTACGATGAAGACGAAGATGAGCCCGGGGACGGCATAACCGGAGAAGAAGAGGAGCCGTAGTAAAGAGGCAGGATGTATGCGGAGAAGCTTCCACCACATGATGCGGATGCGGAAGAAGCGGTCATAGGGTCACTCCTCATCGACGGGGAGGTGATCAACCGCATCGCCCCGCTCGTCGGGACCAGCGACTTCTACCGCGAGCGCAACCGGTGGTGCTATGAGGCCTGCCAGTCCCTCTACCATCGCGGCGAAGCGATCGACCAGATCAGCGTCGCGCGGGAACTCTCGCTCAAGGAACGGCTGGAGGAGGTCGGCGGGCCCGGCTACCTCAGTCACGTCATCGCCGCCGTCCCCACGTCTGTCCACGCCGAGCACTTCGCCCGCATCGTCAACCGCACTGCCACCATGCGCAGGCTCATCCAGGCCGCGGGCGACATCGCCTCAATCGGCTACGAGGACGCGCCGGACACGGAGCAGGCGCTCCAGCGGGCGGAGGACATCCTCTTCCGCGTTCGCAATACTCATGTCACCCGCGACTTCGTGACGATACGCGAGGTGCTCGACCAGTACCTGGAAGAATCGTCGGACCTTCCACTCGACCACGGGGTCGCCCCCATACCCACCGGCTTCCTCGACGTGGACAACGCCCTCGGACGCCTGCAGCGCGGCGACCTCTTCATCCTCGCGGCCCGGCCCGCGCTCGGAAAGTCGACCCTCGCGATGAACGTCGCCCGGAACGCCGCGGGTCAGGGCGCTGTCGTCGCGGTCGTCAGCCTTGAGATGAGCCGTGAGCAACTCGCGCTCCGTCTCCTCTCAGCCGAAGCGGAGGTGGACAGCCACCTGCTGCGCATCAACCTCCTTGGCGACACTGCGCAGACCCGCGTCGTCACCGGCATCGGCGCGCTCTCCGACCTCGCGATCTACATGGATGACTCGCCCGCCCAGACCGTCCTGGAGATGCGCTCCAAGCTTCGGCGTCTCCACACCGGCAGGGGCATAGACCTCGTCATCGTCGACTACCTGCAGCTCATATCGGGGCGGGAGGACCGGGGCGAGAACCGCGTCCAGGAGTTGAGCGACATCACCCGACAGCTGAAGGCCATCGCCCGGGACCTCAACGTTCCGGTCATCGCCATCTCCCAGCTCTCCCGCGCCATCGAGCAGCGCCCCGACCACCATCCACAGCTCTCCGACCTCCGCGAGTCAGGTAGCATCGAGCAGGACGCGGACGTCGTGGCCTTCATCCACCGCGCCGACAAGTACATGACTGCGGAGCAATGGGAGCAGCGCCACCCCACCGACCCGTACCCGGAGAACCTCGCGCAGCTGATCATCGCGAAGAACCGCCACGGCCCGACCCGCACCATCCACCTCTACTTCGACGGCAAGTATTCCCGCTTCCTGAACCTGGCCACTGAACCGGCTACGGCATGACCGCGTCGACGTTTCCCGGTTTCGGCGCCGCCGTGAAGCGGCTGCCCGTGCCCGCGCCGCTGCTCGCCTCGCTCCTCGCGGAGATCGACGACCCCGCCGAATTGAAGTGTACGCTGCGCTTCTTCTGGCATGAGGCCCAGCAGAGCGGGGTGCCGAAGCGGGTTGCGGCCTCTGCCCTGCGAGCGGACGGCGTTCTGCTGGATGCGCTCGGCTCCGGGGGCGAGATCGAGCGGGGCATCGCGCTCGCGGTCGAGCGGGGCACGCTCGTCGAGGCCGCAGGTTGGCTCCTGCTGCGCACTCCTCAGAACGAGCGCGCCGCCGAACGGTTCGACCCTGCGCCGCCTCCGATGATGGCCGGACGTCCGACCGAACGCCCGAACATCTTTCGGTTGTACGAAGAGAACATTGGTATGCTGACGCCGTTGGTCGGCGACGAGCTGCGCGCCGCCGAGGAGGAGTACCCCTCGGAGTGGGTCGAGGCGGCGATACGCGAGGCGGCAGCGGGCAACGTCCGCAACTGGCGCTACGTCGAAGCCATACTGGAACGCTGGAAACGCGAGGGCAGGGGGACGAGGACAAGTGGAAAGCCTGGGAGACATTCTGAGGCGCTTACAGCAGCGGAACTTCTCGAACGCCGTCGCCGCGCCTGAATGGGTGCAGCAGCTCGACGCCGAGTCCGCTGACGAGGACCCTTGCCCCACCTGCGGCGGGCAGGGCTGGGTGCGCCGTGACGTGCCCGTCGGCCACCCGGACTTCGGGCGCGCCTTCCCCTGCCTCTGCCAGGTGCAGCAGAGCGAAGCCAGCCGTCTCACTCGACTGCAACGCTACAGCAATCTTGGCGTCCTGCACGCGGTGACGTTCGAGACGCTGGCGCCGAGCGGCCCCGGCGTCGGCCCGGAAGCGAACGCCCGCTACGACGCTGCGCTCCGCGCTGCACGCTCCTTCGCGGAGGCGCCCGTCGGCTCCCTGCTGCTCACCGGCGGTCATGGCACCGGCAAGACCTGTCTCGCCGCGGCCGCGGCCAATCGCCTTATGGCGGAAGGACACCCTGTCCTTTTCACCTTCGTCCCCGACCTCCTCGACCAGCTCCGGGGTGGCTTCGCCGACGACACCGCGCTCTCCCATGACGAACTGTTGGAGCAGGTGAAGAACGTCCCCGTCCTCGTTCTGGACGACATCGGCGCGCACAACGGTACGCCTTGGGCGGAGGAGAAGCTCTTCCAGGTCGTCAACCACCGCTACATCAACGGCCTGCCCACCGTCCTTACCTCGGCCGTACCTCTCGAGCGCTTGGACGGACGCTTGCAGAGCAAGCTCACCGACCCTCGCAATGCGCTCGTCATTGACATGGGCGGCGCTACCGGCGCGAGGACCATGAGCCTCGGAGGCATACCGCATGCCATGCTCCGTGACATGACGTTCGACTCGTTCCAGCCGGAAGGGCGTTCCCGCACGAGAGAGGACAGGGAGACGCTGGCCGCTGCGGTATCCGCGTCCGGGGCGTTCGCGCAGGAACCGGATGGCTGGCTCGTCCTCGTGGGTGGCCCCGGGTGCGGGAAAACGCACCTCGCCGTTGCCGTTGCCAACCGCCAGCTCGAGCGGGGCGGTGACGTCTTCTTCGCCTTCGTCCCCGACCTCCTCGACCACCTCCGCTACACCTTCAGCCCCGACAGCCGCGTTACCTACGACGAGCTCTTCGACCGTATCAAGCAGGCGCCGCTGCTCATCATGGACGACCTCGGGGCCGAGAGCTCCACGCCTTGGGCTGACGAGAAGCTCTACCAGATCATCGTTCACCGCCATAACGCCCGCCTCCCGACGATTATCACGATGCGCTCCCTGCCGTCCGGCCCTGCGGACCCCGTCGCCTCACGCTTGAACGACGCCCGGATGGTCACGGAGGTTCCGATCACGGCGCCGGACTATCGGCAGACCGGACGCGTGCGGCAGGAGCGCCGCCGCGATGTCTGACAACAAACCCGGCGCCCCGCGCCCGGACGGCGCGCACGCCAACGACACCCCCGGCGAGTGCGCCTTCTGCGGCATCGCCTCCGGTACGCTCCCGCGGCGCATCCGCTACCAGGACACGGACCTTATCGCCTTCGAGAATGCGCTCGACTGGGCCCCGCTCATGTACCTTGTCGCGCCGGTCGTGCACATGAGCCAGAAGGACTTCTGGCGGTCGCCGCTCTTCTCCCGCGCTGCACAACTCGCCGTCGAGCTCGGCGAGACCGACGCCCCCGGAGGCTTCCGCATCGTCTCCAACTTCGGCGCCGACGCGATGCAGTCCCAGCCTCACGGTCACCTCCACGTCCTCGGCGGCGCGCACCTCGGCCTCTACATGGACTTCCCCGGCAAGAGCGACTTCTGGCTCCGCTTCTACGGCAGCGAACAGCACGACCCACTCACCTTCCGCAAGCGCCACCCGTGATCACTCTGTCATTTCGAGCGCAGCGCAGCCGCCCCGTCATTCCCGCACTTCAGCGCGCCACCAGCGGGAATCCAGGGTGCGCGGGCAGCGCACGCGGGGAGGTGCGGTGAAGGGTTGTCATGCCGAGCGCAGCCGAAAGACCTCAGGGGAGCCCGTTCATGGTGAGCTTGTCGAACCACCGGTTTGCTTGGCACAGGGAGTGCAGAGGGGCGGAGCCCCACTGCCGGGGGCGCGGGGGTGTCCCCCGCAAACGCTCCGGGCGGGTGGGTGGGAAGAACTACCTCATGTCAAACGCAGTTACGCAGGGTCCCTGCAAGGGGAGAGGGTACCCTGGGGTGGCGTGGTGAAGGGTTGTCATCCGAGCGAAGCCGGGGGATCTCTCGCGGAGCGACACGCCCATGACTGACCTCCTCCTCGTCGGTACGGGCGGCTTCATCGGTGCGGCATCGCGCTACGGCGTTACCCTCGCCGTGTCGCGACTGCTCGGCCAGCCCTCCTTCCCGTGGGGTGTCCTTACGGTCAACGTTCTTGGCTCCCTGCTCATCGGCGTGCTCGCCGGGATCGCCGAAACTCGCCAGATTGGACCGGGCGCGCGCCTCTTCCTCTTCGTGGGCATCCTCGGTGGCTTCACCACTTTCTCCGCCATAACCAACGACACCCTCACGCTCCTGCGGAACGCAGCCTACCTCTCCGCCGCTGCGAACGTCCTCCTCTCCGTCGCCCTCGGACTCGCCGCGGTCGCCGTCGGCTATGCCGCCGCCCGCGCCCTCTAGCCCTGATGGGTCGATGTCTGGTGTTCGCGCAGGGTTACGCAATGGTTCCTGCAAGGGGAGAGGGCTGGAGCCTGCCCCACGCTTGACCGTCGTGCCGTAGGGGAACATACTCTGCCCGTTAGACACAGATCGGAGGGAACACTGAGGAGGCCCGCGTATGGGACACGTAGTCGATGCAGACACCCACATAGCAGAACCGCCGGAGATGTGGGACTTCCTGGACCCGGACTGGCACAAGCGCCGCCCCGTCGTCGTACAGGTGCCTGAGGACACGCTCTATGGCCGCGTCGACCACATGTGGCTGATCGATGGCCAGATCTACCCGCGTCCTGCCGGACGGGGCGGCAACTTCCTCGTCACGCCCACGGCGCAGGCCAACGTGCGCGACCGCGTCGACCGCAAGGCGCGGGAACTGCTTGACCTGCCGATGCGCTTCGAGGACATGCAGGCCACCAACGTCGACACGCAGGTCGTCTATCCCACGCTCTTCCTCGCATACCTCACCCATGACGCGGCCTACGAGGTCGAGCTCTGCAAGGCCTACAACCGCTTCCTCGCTGACGTTTGGGCGAAGGCGGAGGACCGCATCCGCTACGTCGTCATCCCGCCGCTGCGTGACATCGACGCCGCGGTCAGCGAACTCCGCTTCGGCAAGGAGCACGGTGCGTGCGGCGTCTTCTTCCGTGGCATCGAGGGCGACAAGACGCTGGACGACCCCTACTTCTTCCCCGTGTACGAGGAGGCGCAGTCGCTTGGCCTGCCCATCTGCATCCACCAGGGACAGGGCGCTCCCGCGCTCAACTACCTGATCGACGTGAGCCGCAGCCACACGTTCACGCATGGGCGCATCCCGCCCGTCGTCGCCTTCCGGAACCTCGTCTCGAACAAGATCCCCGAGCTCTTCCCCGACCTGCGCTGGGGCTTCATCGAGACCGGCGCCACCTGGATACCCTTCGCCATGTATCAGCTGCGCGGCACGCTCCGCGCCGATGAGGACTTCTGGGGCCCCCGCCTCTTCGACAAGTACAACATGTGGATCTCCTACGAGGTCGAGGAAGACCTGCCGTACCTCATGAACTACGTCGGCGAGGATCATCTCGTCGTCGGCACCGACTACGGCCACCACACCCCCGGAACGACCGATCGCCTCGCGGCCGACCCGTCGGCGCAGGTCCATTGCGTCAACCAGATGCGCACCCGCGACGACATCTCGTCGGCGACCGCTGAGAAGATACTGACCGATAACCCCGCAGCGCTCTACGGCGTGTAACGCGAGGGTAGTTCCGGTTCATGCAGCGGGTGGAGAGACGGCCCGGGCGGCCGGGTGGGCGTTCGCGTCGGCAGATGGCGCTTATCCTGACGCTCGGCGTCCTCGTGCTCGTGGCCGGACCCGTCGTCGGCTTCTTCCTCGTCTACACCGCGCCGAGCCAGCAGTGGTTCGCCCGCGTCAACGGCATCGAGATATCCCGCGCCGCCCTGGTGGACGTGCTGCGCGCCAACCAGATAGACGCCCTCCTCCAGCGGCAGCGGTTCGAACCTGCCACCCAGGCCTTCGATACCGCCGCGTTGCTCATCGACAACGAGGTGCTCCGCCAGACCGCCGGCACGCTTGGCGTTGCCGTGAGCGACGCGGACATCGACCGCGAACTCGCGGCGCAGCTCATACCCCACCTGGACGCTGTGGACCTCGACGATGCGGCGCGCACCGAGCTCGCTGAGGCGAAGCGCCAGTACGCCGATTTGAGGCGCCTGGGCATCGCCGATCTGGAGGCGCTGGCGGAGGGAGAGCTGCTCCGGCGCAAGGCTGCCTCGGAGCTCGGACGCTCCATCGCCGACCCGCAACCCCAGGTACGCCTCCACTCGATCGTTGTCGCCGACATTGAGACCGCCGCTCGCGTCGAGAGCGAGGGAGCGCAGGGCGTCTCGTTCGAGGAGTTGGCCCGCCGCTATTCGCTCGAGCCTGCATCAGGTGACCTCGGATGGCTGCCCTACGGCGCGCTTCCGCCTGCGGCCGCGGACCTGCTGTGGGCTCTCCCGCCTCTGGAGTTCGCGCCGCCGTTCCAGCGCGCCGACGGTGCGATCGTCGTCTACGTCGTCAGCGCACGCGACCCTTCACTCCCTCTCGACTCCGTCGCACGACAGTTGCTGGAGGAGGCGGCGTTCCAGTCCTGGCTCAGCGGGACTCGTGAGGAGCAGGACATCGAGTTGCAGTTGGACTCGGACACGCTCGATTGGGTCGCTGACCAGTTGGAGCAGACGAGGGGCCTGGTGCCACAGGGTGGGTAGCAGGATCGCCTACCGTCGGTGGGCTCTTTCGGCGAGCCAGTCACCCAGCAGGAGCGACGAGAAGCCCTGCCGTTCGATCCCCGGCGCGTATGCAGCAGGAGACTCGCGGAGTCGTACCAGGCGCTCCTCGGCCAGCGCCGCGAGCCGCTTCGCCGCTTCGGCAGCGTCCGGCTTCGCGAGCGCCGCCTCGCGGAGCCCGCTCGTCGCTCCTGCGAGTCTGTTCAGCCACGAGACGAACGTCTCCGGCGCATACTCCAGCGCGATGGCGATCTCTTCTGCGTCGAGGTCGTTCGCCATATCGATGGCTTGGGTGAACGCCTCGCCTTGCAAACGCCGCACGTCGCGCCAGACCGGACTTGCGGAAACGGCGTCCACCGCTGCGCCGGCAGCGATGCGGGGGAGATACTCAGTGGCCATCGTGAAGCTGTCGTGCTCGGCTGCATCGAGGAAGAACGGGCTCGCCCCTATCGACTTTGCGAGCACAGCCACGGCCTCGATGGCGTCGCTCGAGGCCGTCGCCCCGGGCACGATGGCATAGTCCGTGCCATCGAACGACGCTTCCGCTCCCTCGGCAGCGATGCGGGGTACAGGCCTTCCACCGACGAAGTGCGTCCCGTGCGGCAGACACTCCTCCGCCCATCGAAGGACAGGCGCCTTCAGCCGGCAGGTGTCCGTGACGACGCACCCGGACGGCGCAAGTTCACCGATCACACGCAGGGCGTCCTTTGCAGCGGCCAGAGGTGCCGCAAGGATTACGAGCTTCGCGCCCGACAGCGCGGCTGCTGCGCTCTTCGGTGCCTCATCGATATCGCCTGTCTTGACGACACGCCTTCCGATTGCAGAGTCCGGGTCGAACCCTGCGATGGAGATGCCTTGCCCGACGGACTTGATCACACGTCCGAGCGCGATGCCCACGGGGCTGAGGCCGATGATGGCGATGTCCGGCATGACGCCCGCTGACTGCTACGACCCGGAGCGGTAACCGCCGCCAGTGCCGCGCATCCTGGGGTCGAGCAGGTCTCGGAGTGCGTCGCCGAGGACGTTCCAGCCGAAGACGGTGAGGCTCAGGAAAACGCCAGGCCAGATGGCAAGCCACGGTGCGATCTCCATGTACGTTCGGGACTCCGAACTGAGCATCCGCCCCCAGGACGGGAACGGCGGGGGAACGCCGTACCCGAGGAAGCTGAGAGACGCCTCGATGAGGATCACCTGTCCCAGGCGCAGGCTCGCCAGGATGATGATGGGCACCATCACGTTCGGCAGGACGTGTCGCGTCAGGATCCGCAGTGTGGTCGCGCCGTTGACGCGTGCCGCCTCAACGAAGGGCTGCTCCTTGAGCGCCAGCACCGCGCCCCGCAGCACCCGGCTCTCTCGTATGGCGACGAGCCCCAGCACGAGCGTCACGTTCAGCGTGCTCGGCCCCAGGATGGACATGACGAACAGCAGCAACAGGAGTGGAGGCACGCTCATCCACGCATCGACGAGGCGCTGCACCAGCGTGTCGAACTTGCCCCCCATGTAGCCGCTCGTGATGCCGATGAGCGACGCCAATATGCTGCCGAGGGCGACCGAACCGAGCGCTACCACGATGGAGACCCGGGCGCCGTGCACCAGCCTGCTGAACAGGTCCCGCCCGATGAAGTCGGTACCCAGGAAATAGCTGAAGCTCGACCCTTGCAGTGCGTCGGAGAAGTGTGGTTCGTCGTAGGGGTAGGGCGCTATCCAGTTGGCGAACACGGCCATGAGCAACATGACCATCACGATCACCGCACCCACCGCTCCCAGCGGCTTTTCGGTGAACAGCCGCACCGTCAGCCCGGTCAGGCCTCCGCGTGCGCGGCGCGGCAACCTTGCTGCGGCAGGTGCTCCTTGTGCTCTTGTGCCCTCGATAGCCATGGCTTACGCGTACTTGATCCGTGGGTCGAGGACCCCGTAGAGCAGGTCCACGATAAGGTTGATGAGGACGGTGGCGGCTGCAAAAGTAAGGATGATGGTCTGTGCAGGAACGTAGTCTCGGTTCTGGAGCGACTGCAGCATGTAGACGCCCATACCGGGCAGGTTGAATATCTGTTCGATGATGACGGTGCCGCCCAGCAGGAACGGTATCTGCAGGCCGATGAGTGACAGCACGGGGATGAGCGCATTCCGCACCGCGTGTCGGTACCAGATGGTCCGTGGCTGCAGGCCCTTCGCCCACGCGGTGCGTATGTAGTCCTGCCGTACGACCTCCAGCAGCATGGCGCGGGTCATGCGGATCGTCCCGCCCATCAGCGGTATGCCCACGATGACCCCTGGCAGCACCATGACGCTCAGGTTCTTGATGGGGTCTTCCGTGAACGGCACGTAGCTGAGCGGGGGAGCCCAGCCGAAGAACAACGCGGGAAGCGTTACGACGATGGTACCGATCCAGAGGATGGGCACTGCCACGAGCCCGATGGAGACGGAACGCAGCGTGTAGTCTGCCCACGTGTCCTGCCGGACGGCGGTAATGATGCCGATGGGGATCGAGAGTACCGTGCTCACCACCAGCGCGATGAGTGAGAGTTCCAGCGTTACCGGGTAACGCCGCCCCAGTTCATGTGCAACGGTGTTCCCCGTCCAGAGAGACTGCCCCAGGTCGCCCACGAACAGGCCGCTGAACCATTCACCGAACTGGACGTAGAAGGGTCTGTGGAGTCCCAGCTCCCGCAGAATGGCGTTTCGGTCCGCGGCATAGCCATGATCGGAGAGCATCAGGTCCACGATGTCGCCGGGAATGAGTCGCAGCATGAAGAACGTGAGCACGCTCACGACGAACATCGTGAGCACGGCTAGCATCAGGCGGCGTACGACGAAGCGGTACACGGCAGTTTGGGCTCCGGTGTGCCTTGGAGGCACAGTGGCGCGAGTCTACGGCGCAGCGCAACCGGAATCAAATCCGGTAGGCTCTACGGACGCGGGTTATCGCCCTGGGGGATTCGACCGTGCCGAAAGGACCAGCAGAAGAGCGGATAGCATGATTGAGCGGATGATCGAGGTCGAAGGCCTCACGAAGTTCTACGGCGACTACCTTGCCGTGAACGGAGTCTCTTTCTCAGTGGACAAGGGCGAGACGGTCGGATTGCTCGGAACCAACGGCTCCGGCAAGACCACAATCATGCGTGTGCTGACCGGTTACATGCCGCCCACGTCCGGGACGGTCCGCATCGCCGGCCACGACCTCGCCGCCGGTTCACTGGAGGCGCGCAAGCACATCGGTTACTTGCCGGAGTCTGTGCCGCTGTACAGCGACATGACGGTTAGCGCGTCACTGCGCTTCTTCGGGCAGGTCCATGCGATAGAGAGCGGGCGCCTCGCCTCCTCGATCGACCGCGTTATCGACACGTTCGGGCTGGCTGATTATCGCGATACTATCGTTGGCAAACTATCGAAGGGGTACCGCCAGCGGCTCGGGCTCGCTCTTGCTGTACTCCACGAGCCGGAAGTCCTCGTTCTCGACGAACCGACGGTGAGCATAGACCCCGTGCAGGTCGTGGATGCCCGCGACCTGATCCGGCGCCTCGGCGAAGATCACACGGTGCTCCTGAGCACTCACCAACTCGCAGAGGCGTCGAGCCTGTGCGATCGGGTTGTCATTCTGCATGAGGGGTTGCTCGTTGCAGAAGGCCACCCCAACGAGATAGCAGAGCGCTTGCACGGGGCACAGCGCATCAGCGTTGAAGCGCGTGGCCCGGCAGAACACACGGGCGCTGTGCTCGCTGCCGTTCCGGGCGTCAGTGCCGTTGGGGCGCCTGTGCCCCTGTGGGACGGGGTCTACGCGTTCGAGGTCACCGCTGCGTTGCGAGCGGATGTACGGGAACCGATCGTCCAGGCGACGAGCGATGCCGGCATCGGGCTGCGCGGCCTGACACGCTCCTCGGTGGACCTGGAAGAGGTCTTCCTCCAACTCACGCGCGGGGAACCGGAGGAACCCGGTGCGTAACGCCGCGCTCCTCGCATGGAAGGAGATACGCTCTTACTACGGTTCGCCCATGGCATACGTCGTGAGTGCCGCATTCCTTGCGCTCACCGGCCAGTTCTTCGCCTCTGGCATCGCGGAATTGCTGCCGGAGGCTTCGCTCCGGGACGTATTCACTCCGATGACGTTCGCACTCATCCTCTGGGCCCCCATCGTGAGCATGCGCCTGCTTGCGGAGGAACAGAAACTCGGCACACTTGAGTTGCTCCTCACTGCTCCGCTGCGCGACTGGGAGATAGTGTTCGGGAAGTTCTGCGCACTCGTGGCGATGCTTATGGGCATCATCGCTCCGACACTCGTCTACGTGGTGCTGCTCTACGGGTACGCCTCTCCGGACGGGGGGCCGATGCTAACCGGCTACCTTGGCCTGTTCCTGTACGGCTCGGCCGCAGCTGCACTGGGGCTGTTTACGTCTTCGCTCACAGGGAACCAGATCGTCGCTGGCGTAACGGCAGCCGTGGCGTTGCTCTTCCTTACGCTGGCGAGCGAGGCCTCGGACCTCGTTTCCGGCTTGCCATCCACTCTGCTCGCCGGCGTGTCGCTTCCTGCCCACTACACGGCATTCGTTGCGGGCGTTATCGAGCTGCGGAACGTGGTCTACTTCGTCTCCTTCATCGCGCTCTTCCTTTTCCTGACCACGCTCAGCTTGGAGTCCCGGCGATGGCGATGAACGGGCGGCCAACGTCCGGGGGCGGAATCATGGAGCGGTTACACGGTTGGAGCCTGCTGCTCGCGGCGCTTGGAGGCATCGGAGCGCTTGGGGGGGTGCTCCTCGTCGTATGGGCTCCCGATCTGCGTCCATTCGCTGTGCCAACGCTTATCGCGGCGGGCGTGCTGCTGGCGTTCGCTGCAGTCGGCTCTATGGGGTATCTCGTCGGTGCGGTGAGCGGCCGTCGAGGACGGCTCTCCTGGGTGACCCTCGGGAGCGCCTCGGCCGCGCTTGCCATCGTCCTGGCGTTGAACGTCATCGCCTCGGCCACCGATGCGTCCTGGGATTTCACAGCAACGCGGCAGTTCGAGATATCTCCACAGGCCGCACAGGCACTCGCCGCGCTCCCCGTGGATGTGGACGTCACCGGGTTCGTCGTACCTACGACCGAAGACGGCGTTCGCTACCAGGGCACGGCGGAAGGCTACCTGCGGCAGTTCGCCAGGCACGCCGGAGAGCGTCTCTCCTACCGGTTCGTCGATCCAGAATTCGAGCCAGCAACAGCCCGCGAGTTCGGAGTGGTGAGCGCCCCGGCGCTTCTCTTTACGTCGCCGGCGACGGGTCTCCGGGCTTCCGTCGGAGCCGGCGCTCTCTCGGAGCAGCAGTTGTTGACTGCTGTCCTTACCGTGACGGGGACTCAGCGACACGCCGTCTATTTCCTTACGGACCACGGCGAGCGCAGCATCGACGACCTTCGCTCCGGCGGTTCGGGATTGGGATTTGCCGCAGCCGGACTCCGCGCGGATGGATACCGTGTCGAATCGCTGTCGCTGGCGGACACCGGGGGGATTCCGGACGACGCCACAGCGCTTGTGATTGCCGCCCCCACCCAATCGATCCCTGCTGCCGAAGAGCAAGCGATCATCCGGTGGCTGGATGGTGGAGGGCGAGCGCTCCTCATGTTCGATACTTCCCCCGAAACATGGCACGCGTTGGGCGGCCTGCTTGCGGCGTGGGGGTTGGAGACGATACCAGGTACCATCGTCGACCTCGAGCGCTCCGGTGCCGGAGACGTTCGGACGCTCGTGGTACAGCGTGACCAGTACCTGGGGCAGACCTCCGTCACCGAGGGCGGCGCCATCGTCGAACCGCTCGGCACGACGCTGTTCCCCGGGGCAGTCGCGTTCCGCCCGGCGGATGCTGTCGGAGCGCGTATCGAGCGTGGAGACCCTGTTCCTGTGCGGTTCGAGCCGCTCGTGACTACGTCCCGTGCCTCTTGGGTGGTCGAGGGGATGGAAGAGGACCCGCTGGAAGGGAGGGATGCGCCTGGGCCCCATACTCCTCATCTAATCGTGCAGGCTTCTGCCCAGGTTGCAGGCGCTTCCTCGGAGACATTCGATGCTGCATCCGTCAGCACGACGCTCGCCGTGCTCGGAGACGTCGATTTCGCCAGCAATCGGCACTTCAACAGCGTCAGCAACGCAGACTTCCTGCTGAATACAGTCAACTGGCTGCTGGAGGATGAGCCGCTCATTTCGGTGCGTGCCAGGCAGGAAGTCTTTCGCCCGCTCGTGCTTACCGTGCCTGAATACAACTTTGTCCGTTACGTCAGTTGGTTCCTGCTCCCTGCACTGATCGCCGCTGTGGGCGTCGTTGTGTGGTGGCGGCGGCGATAGAGAGAAGGCCCACCCGGTATGAGAAGCGCTGTCGTCAGGTTTGCACTGCTGCTCGCCGTCGCCGTGGCCGTCGTTGCCGTGTGGATGCTCGTCTTGGATGGGGATGAGGAACAGGAGGACGTCTCCGCGCCGACCCATCTCTACACGGTTCCTCAGGACGAGATCATAAGTGTGACCGTACGGACGGAAACCGCCACTGTTGCTTTCGAGCGAGGCAACGAAGGCTGGCGCTTCGCGGACGCCCCCCTCGTTCCGGTGAACCTGGACCGCTGGGGCGGCATCGTGTTGCTGCTCTCCGGACCCGAGGTGGAGCGCCTGCTCGCTCCGCCGAGCAATCTGGACCAGTTTGGACTGGACTCTCCGAGTGCTATCAGCATCGGGTTGATCGATGGAAGGCAGGTGGAAGTGCGGCTCGGTGCCGAGACGCCGGACGGTCGCAACGTTTATGTGCAACTGGAGGGCGAATCAGGAGTGGCGCTGGTCAACGAGCCATGGGTGCGCGTGCTGTTGCGCCTCGCTGCCGACCCGCCGCTGCCGTACTGGTACTACCGTGTAGACCCGGCGCTCGTTCGCATCTTTGAAGTCGAGAGTCCGGATGGCATTGCGACGTTCCTCCTCGGCTTGCTACGGACTGACGGAGGGCTGTCTGCACGCGTGGTGCAGGGAGAGGTCGCTTCAGGCCTGACTGACGCTGAGCACACCGCTGTGTTGAACGTGACAGGTGGCCCTTCGAGCTTCGGAATCGCTACTTGGCCGGAAGGGTTCTCTCCCACGAGTGTCAGCTTGGACGTGCCACGTGCCATCGTTCGGGTCACGTACGAGTTGGCGGTCCCGTTGGAAGACAAGAGCGCTGTGAGCGCGGCGTATGCGGTTGGAGCACAGACGGCGGACGGCAAGGCTTACTATGCGGTTACGCCTGATTCGCCGCTGCTGCTCACTGTCGATGCGGTCTGGGTGGACGAAGTGCTGTCGCTGGTGGGGCGGAAGTTCGAAGGATCGGAATGACGGGCATCCCATTGAGAAGACAATGATAGGCGGGTCATAACTGACCCGCCTATGTCGGAGTTCTCATTGCAGCCCGGGGTTAAGGTTCGCTGCGGTCCTTGTTGATCTCGATGAAGCGGGTCTGGTCGGCAGGAAGCGCGTCTTCGGCGAAGATCGCGGCGACGGGACAGACCGGCTCGCACGCGGCGCAGTCGATGCACTCGTCGGGCTCGATGTAGAACATGCGGTCGCCCTCGTAGATACAGTCCACGGGGCAGACGTCAACGCACGAGGCATCCTTCACGTCAACGCAGGGTTCGGTGATTATGTAGGCCATCTTGGAAGTGCCCCTCCCTTTGTGCTATGCCCATTCGGGCTTCCTCCCTCCCAGGAAGGTGAGTGCATTCTAGCAGACGTATTCAGGGGGTGTGAACACGTTATCAACCCTCGTCCTGGGGGATGAAGTCTCCTACGTTCTTCTTGATCGAGAGGTTGATGAACGTCTCCGTCTGCCGCACCCCCTGGATGTCACCGACCCGATTCCTCAGGAAGTCTGAGAGTTCTAGCGGAGAGCCGAGGCTTACGCGGCAGAAGACGTCGAAGGCTCCGGTGGTCACTGCCGCGTAGTGCACTTCCTCCATCTTCGCCAGCTCTTCCGCCGCCGACTGAACGTGTGCTGGGTCTACCTTCAGCCCAACGAGTGCGGACATGCGCCTACCGAGTTTGGAAGTGTCCGGTATGGCGACCACACGGATCACTTCCTCTTGAACGAGGTTACGGAAACGCCGCCGGATCGTCCCCTCGCTCACACCGGTCTTGCGTGCCAGTTCGATGTTGGAGGCGCGTCCGTCACGTTGCAGCAGCTCTATCAACTTCGTGTCGAGCTCGTCCAGGGGCGCCATGCCGACCTCCTCGTGAAAAATCGCACAATATGGATATGGTACGCCTTGGAGACTGGCCCTGACAAGGGATGGCAGGCGTCCAGAGCGGGCCCGCAGGCGTGCCTCGTCTACAGGAACTGGGCCGGATTATCCGCGAATGCAGCGCAGCAGCCGGGGGCGCAGAAGTAGTAGGTCTCCCCCTCGTGCTCGGCGGTCCCTCCGGGAGGGTCCGCCTTCGGTACCACCATCTTGCAGACGGGATCGATGGCAATATCACCCGGTTTCCCGAAGATAACGTCCAACCGGTTCATGGTTCTCCTACCCTACTGTACGCGCCTGCGCGCGACGCCGTTCCCTTATTCTATGGCATCCATCTCTTCAGTCGCAGGCTGTTACTCACGACGGACACTGAGCTGAATGCCATAGCGAAAGCGGCAAGCATCGGGTTGAGGAACCCGTGTTCGCCCAGCGCCCATCGCCATGCTTCCGGCACCCCGTTGTCCCCGAACAGGATGTTGAGAACCCCTGCCGCAACGGGAATGAGCACGAGGTTGTAGCCGAACGCCCATGCGAGGTTCTGCCGGATGGTGCGCATCGTGGAACGGGAGAGACGTATGGCTGCGGCCGCGAGCCGCACGTCCGTTGTCATGAGCGCCACGTCCGCCGCCTCGAGCGCCGCGTCCGTGCCGGATCCAACAGCGATCCCCACGTCGGCTTGGGTCAAGGCCGGAGCGTCGTTAACGCCGTCTCCCACCATGGCGACGCGTCTGTGCTCACCTTGCAGGCGTTCGATCTCAGCAGCCTTTGCTCCAGGGAGCACTTCCGCCAGGACGTGTTCGATATGAAGCTCCCTGGCGATCCCCACCGCTACCGGCCGCACGTCCCCGGAGAGTATCGCCACATCCAATCCCATCGTCTTGAGTGTCCTGACAGCCTCCTGTGATTCGTTGCGCAGGGCATCTGCGATGCCCAGGATGCCAATGACGGTATCGTTTCGCAGCACGACGAGAGGAGTCCTTCCGCGCTCGGCCAGCACGCGCGCGGCGGATTCTGCAGTGCCCCCGAGTGTGATACCGGCCTCTCGTACGAGCGCGAGACCGCCGACAGTGATCGAGTCCACGTCCACGGTCGCGCGTACGCCGAGTCCCGGCGCGGCTTGGAAGTTCGTGGCGCGCTGGAAAGTGATGTCCCGGTCGCGCGCAGCTTGTACCACCGCTGCGGCAAGCGGGTGCTCGCTGTAGAACTCGACGGCTGCTGCCAGTGCGAGCAACTCATGCTCGGAGACTTCTCGTGCGAGAACGTCGGTCACCTGCGGCTTGCCCTCCGTAAGCGTGCCGGTCTTGTCGAAAACGACCACGTCCAGCCGGTGAGCGAGTTCGAGCGCCTCTGCCCCGCGCACGAGTATGCCGTACCGTGCCCCCACCCCGGCGCCGACCATGACGGCCGTGGGGGTGGCGAGTCCGAGAGCGCAGGGACAGGCGATGATGAGGACGGCGATGGCGTTCAGCATCGCCGTGTCGAACCCGGGCTGCGGACCGAACTGCCACCAGGCCAGGAACGTGATCAGTGCGATGGCGAGCACCCCTGGAACGAAGTAAGCGGCCACGGTGTCGGCGAGCCGCTGCACAGGCGCGCGTGAGCCTTGTGCTTGCTGCACCATGCGGATGATCTGCGCGATGGCGGTCGCGCTTCCCACCTTGGTCGCTTCGATGGAGATGCTCCCGGACGTGTTCACCGACCCGCCGAACACTATGTCGCCCACACGCTTCTCTGCGGGAACGCTCTCGCCGGTGAGCATCGACTCGTCGACGGCGGTCGTCCCCTCAGTTACGACGCCGTCGACGGCGATGCGCTCGCCGGGGCGGATAGTGACCGTGTCACCGGGGACGACGTCGCTTGCGGGTATGTCCTGCTCTTCACTGTTCCGTGTGACGCGGGCGGTCTGGGGCTGCATGGCGATCAGCGACCTGATGGCATCCGACGCGCTGCCCTTGGCCCTCGCTTCCAGGAACCTGCCGAACAGTACGAGGGCGATGATGGCGGTCGAAGTGTCGAAGTATGTCTCGCCGCCCCCGATGGCGCCGCCGGAGAGGGTTACCGCAGTGCTGTAGAAGAAGGCCGCTGAGGAGCCCAGAGCGATGAGCGTGTTCATGTTGGAAGTGCGGTGCCTCAGTGCGCTCCATGCGCTCACGTAGATCTGCCGCGCCGCCCAGAACTGCACCGGCATCGCCAGCACGAGCGCGACAGCGTTTAGCCATGGCATG
Source organism: Dehalococcoidia bacterium (assembly GCA_965220225.1). Lineage (GTDB taxonomy): Bacteria > Chloroflexota > Dehalococcoidia > Lucifugimonadales > Australimonadaceae > Bin16. The sequence continues at coordinate 1,282,990 of OZ244813.1, forward strand.
CCCAAGGTCCGTTCGACGGCAGGAACGAGCATGAGCAGCATGATTGCCGCGGCGCTTGCGAGGCTGAACGCGGCGCGGTTGCGGAACCCACGGATCTCCACGCGGCGCGACAACCGCTCCAGTTCCGCATTCATGGCATCCGCGCCGGTCACGTATGCGCCGCCGAAACCTGCCGCAGTGGCTGCGTCGCGTAGCGTACCCGGAGCAACTGTCCCTGGAATGATGTCGAGCGTTATCTGCTCGGTTGCAGGGCTGGAAGAGGTACGAAGCACCCCGTCCACGCCTGCCAGCCGTGCTTCCAGGACCTTGGCCGATTCTGCGTCAGCAAGACCTGGAACGGTAAGGACGGCACTCTCTTCCGCCAGCCCATAGCCGACCGACCGCACGGCGTCCCGCATCGCCGCGATGCGCCGTTCAGCCGGCGCGAACGTCACTGCGGCTGTCTCCGAGGCCAGGTTAACAACGACACCCGATACGCCGTCGACGCCTGCGATGGCGTTCGTCACCGTGCTTACGCACGCAGCGCACGTCATACCCTCGATGGGCAGCACGACACGCCGTTCGTCGTGTTGTTCGTACTGTCCGGTTGCGGTGGACATTGCGGCGTGCTTGTTAGCGGACGGTTAAGCCGGATACAGCGATAGTATCACTGTCACGCCAGCCCTATACTTGCACGGATGAACGGCATGATGGCGACAGGGATCATTCTCATCATTGGGCTGGGTGTGCTGGCGGCGCTGGTGGTGCTTCTGGCGATACTCACGCCCTTGCCGTGGTGGGGAGCGCTGGTCCTGCTGCCGGTGCTGGACGCGGCGCTGATCCTCTGGGCGCGGCGCAGGCTGAAGCGCGGCGCGCCCACACCCGGCAACGCGAGCGGTTAGAAGGGCAGCCCCCAGATGGGATACCACTCCTTGATGGCGCGTGAGGTGGGGATGTCCTTCCGCGATGCCTGCTCCATCCGCAGTTCCAGGGGATGGTCACGGGTCTCGGGCTCACCGCCCTGTGCGGGGGCGAATGGTGTGAACGCCCTGATACGCGGCTGGTAGATCCAGTAGATGTCCTGCTCCTTCCACCTGAACGGATAGACCGCCGCGAGCACGCGAGGACCGATGCCCATCGCCACCAGAGTTTCCCCGATGATGCGCGTCGAGTTTGCCAGTGAGGACAGCCCTGAGTCGCGCACGATGATCCAGGGATGAGGGTGCTCGGAATCGTCCACGACGATGTCCCACCGGGCCTCGGAGGAGCTCAGGTGCGCCAGTGCGCGCTCGAGTTCGGCCTTTGCCTGGACCGCATCCTGGTCCTCGGAAGGCCGGACGAGCACGCCGGCCTTGCCAGTCGTGAACGTGTCGAGGACCTCCTCGAACACCTGCGAAGCAGTGGACATCGCTTCTTGCGCTTCGCTCCATCCGGCGCTGCGCGGTCGAGAGAGGAACCGGCACATCGTCCTACCCCGTCAGCATCGACGTCCGCTCCAGTTCGAGCAAGCGCTCGATGCGGCGGGCCATGGGAGGATGCGTCGAAAACAGGCTGGCGAAGCCGTCGCCGATGGCGGGCATGATGAAGAAGGCGTTGAGCGTCTCGGCGCGGCGGAGGTCGTTCTGAGGCAGGCCGGTTATGGAGCCGCCGATCCGCTGGAGCGCATTGGCGAGGTCGCGAGGGCGGTTGGTGAGGGACGCGGCGCCGCGGTCTGCCGCGTACTCGCGGTAACGGGAGAGCGCGGCAATGAGCACCTGGCTGATGACCCAGACGAGGATGGTGACGAGGTACGCGATCATGATGTAGCTGCCCGCGCCGCCGCTCCTGCTGCGTCCGAAGCCCCCGCCGAAGAGAGCCGACCAGAAGAAGAGCGACATGAGGGTCGAAGCGACGACTGAGAGGAAGCTCGCGTAGGTCATCACCTGCACGTCACGCGAGGCTATGTGGCTTATCTCGTGGGCAAGCACGCCTTCGAGTTCCCGCTCGTTCAAGATATGCATGAGCCCGGTGGTGACTGCGACAGCCGCGTGCTTCTGGCTGCGCCCCGTGGCGAACGCGTTCGGCACGCTCATGTCCGCGATGGCGACCTTCGGCTTGGGGATGCCTGCCGTCATGGCGAGCCGGTCGATCATCGCGTGCAGTTCCGGCGCTTCCTCCGGCGTCACGACCTTCGCACGCATCGAGGTGAGCACGAGCTTGTCGGAGAGGAAGAACTGCACGAGCACGAGTACGACGGCAAACCCGAGCATCACGGTCGCACCGGCGACGGATACGAGGAACCAGAGGAAGAGGCCGTAAACGAGGCCGAGCAGCAGCATCGTGAAGAGCATGCGCGCCCGGAGCTGGTTGTCCCGGCCTATGCGGCGCGGTTGGAACATCGTCATCCTTCCATCCCCCTCTTCATCCAGGGACGTCGATCCCATGATAGCGCGTCCGTCTGCGCGTTGCCTCTCTCAGGTGGCAGTCTCGCTATCCCTACCCAGCTTGTTGATGGCCGCGCGGAAGCCGGGCGCTGCGCCCTCCAGCGCGGACTGGTGGACGCAGTAGGAGATGCGGAAGTAGCCCGGCATCCCGAACCCGCGGCCTGGAACGACGAGGACCCCCTCCTCCTGCAGGGCGTCGATGAGCAGCATCTCGTCCTCCACCGGCGACTGCGGAAACAGGTAGAACGCACCCTCAGGCTTGCGGACGTTGTAGCCCGCCGACCTGAGCATGTCGCAGAGGTAGTCACGCTTCGCCTGGTAGTCGCCGACGTCCACGGTGACGTGCTGAAGGTCACGCACGAGGTGCTGCATGATGGCCGGCGCATTCACGAACCCGAGCACGCGGTTGCAGAAGACGAACGCGTCCATCAGCTCGCCCGCCTCGTCGCAGGCGGGATGCACTGCCAGGTAACCGATGCGGTCACCGGGGAGAGCGAGGTCCTTGGCGTGGGAAGTCGCGGTGATGGTGCGCTCGTACTCGTGCTGAGGGAACGGGTAGGTGAGGCCGTCGTAGATGATGCGGCGATACGGCTCGTCGCTCACGAGGTAGATGGCCGTGTTGAATTCCTCGCTCCTGCGCCGCAGCAGCGTGGCGAGGTCTGCGATGAACGACTGCGGGTAGATGACGCCTGAGGGATTGTTCGGCGAGTTGAGGATGACGACCTTCGAGCGCGGGGTGAGCTTGCGGTCCAGTTCGTCGAGGTCGGGCGTGAAGTCCTCGCCACAGGCCACGACGACGGGCGTCGCGCCATGGTTGTACGCGTAGAAGAGATACTCGGCGAAGTACGGAGCCAGGATGACTACCTCGTCGCCGGGGTCGCAGACGGCGCGGATGGCGATGTTGAGTGCCGCCGCCGCACCGGACGCCATCATCACGTGCTGCGCCCCGTATGGAACGCCCGTCTCTCCGGCGAGCGCCTCCGCGACGGCTTGCCGCGTCTCTGGATAGCCCGCGTTGGGCATGTACCGGTGCGCGCCGGGTGTTGGAGTGTCCGCCAGGTTGCGCAGGGCATCGAAGAACTCGGACGGCGGCTCGACGACGGGGTTGCCGAGTGAGAGGTCGAACACGTTCTCCTCGCCACGCTCGCGCTTCAGGGCGATGCCCAACTCGAACATGCGCCGTATCCACGAGCTGTTCTCCATGTGCTGCCTGACGTTCGACGCGATGGCCACGCTCACCTCCGGCCGTTCGTGGCAGAGCGGCGCCGGGTGCGGTGCGCCGGTCCGCCTCTGCTAACATTGCTTCAGTTAACCCTACGATACCGGAGGGATGGATGGCTGCGGAGACCGGCAAGCGTCTGGAGTGCGCCGACCAGGGCGCGCAGTACATGATTACGAAGGGCGGAGACGGGGAACTGTCCTGCGCGCCCGCAGCCGACGGCGAGGCCGACCAGTTGGGGAAGCGCTACCAGGACGAGGCGACGGGCATCATGGTGCTGTGCACGAAGGCGGGCTCGTCCCGCATCTACTGCGACGGACGCCCGATGGCGATGCTGGAGGCGCGCAAGCTGCCGTCGTCCGACTAGGCACCCTTCCGCGTCGGTCACGCTTGGCGGTCGCGATCCTTCCCTCCCACCCGCCCGGTATGTTGTGGGGGACACCCCCCACGCCCCCGGCAGAGGGGTATCCCCTCTGCACTCCCATGGGGCACCCAGCCTCACCGTTCACCCTCACCCCCTTTCCCTTCGATGGAGAGGGAACTTGAGGGTAGCTCAGGGTTTCAACCACTCGTAGAGGTGGTAGTGCTCGCGGGTCATGCCGAGCGCTTCGTAGACGCGCTGGGCGGGCTCATTGCGCTTGTCGACGTAGAGGCGCAGCCCCACGAGTTCGTCGGAGCGCTCTACCTGCTCGCGGAGGTGCTCGTAGAGCGTCGAGTAGACGCCGCGGCGACGCGCTTCCGGCACGACGTATACCGAGTGGATCCAGAGCACGACACCGTTCCGCCAGTCGCTCCATTCGGTGACCGTCATCAGCATCCCGACGGGACTTTCGTCCTCCTCGGCGAGCCAGTACTCGGCGTGGACGCGGTCTTCCAGCACGGCGCGCACACCCTCGGTGAGCGTTGCATGGTCGAGTTCAGCACCCTCGCTCTCGACGGCCATCGCCATCTGCGCGTCGACGATGAACTGGAGGTCGTCGCGGTTCGCTCGACGGACGACGATCATGGCGTAACGCTGCACGCGGTGACGTCAGGACGAACGAGGCACACGGCTACGCAGCGACCCTGCGCATGACGGCGACGACCTTGCCGTGCACCTGGACGCTGTCCGCGGGGACGATGATGGGGTCCATCGCCGGGTTCGCGGGCATAAGGCGCACGTTCTCGCCTTCCAGGTAGAAGTGCTTGAGCGTGGCCTCCTCCTGGATGGGGAGCCAGGCCGCGACCATCTCGCCGTTGTGCGCATCGCGCGTGTGGCGCAGCACCACGATATCGCCGTCGGTTACGAACGCGTCGATCATCGAATAACCCTTGACCCGCAACGCGTAGAGGTTGCCTGGGTCGCGGGGGGTCAGTTCCGGCGGCAGCGAGAGCGCATCGCGGTCGTCGTCTGCGTAGGCGCCGGCCTCGGGGACGGGGATCGGTTCGCCCGCTGCAATCGCTCCGAGCACGGGAATGCGGGCCACCTCGACGAGGTCGGGAGCCGACTCGCCGACGAGCTCGATGGCACGGGAGATGTCGGGGGAGCGGCGGATGTGGCCGTCGCGCTCGAGCAGGCGAAGATTGTAGTCGACGACCGACGTGGAACTGATGCCGCACGCGAGCTGGATCTCGCGGATGGACGGCATATAGCTGCGGTCGGCGTGGTACTCGCGCAGGAAATCGAGGATCTGCTGCTGGCGCGTCGAGATGGCTGGCATGGGCGGCCTCCGTGGGTAATCAGAACGTGCGTTCTAGGCTAGAAGGCCGCGTGCGCAACTGTCAACGGGATCGTGTCACAGTTTGCGCGGATGCTGAAAGGCGTGCTACTCGGCGGAGGCGGCGTTGAGCCGCTTGGTAAGGCGGGACTTGCTCCGCGCGGCGGCGTTGCGGTGGACGATGCCCTTGGAGACGGCGCGGTCCAGCCTGCTGACCGCTGTGAGGACGCTGGCGCCTACCGCCTCGCTGTTGGTGTTGAGCGCGCGGACGGCCTTCTTGACCGCCGTGCGTGTGCTGGAACGGACGCGCCGGTTGACGATGCGGCGGCGCTCCTGAACTCTCGCTGCTTTCTTCGCTGGCATTGGTGCTCCGTGAGACCTGATCTTGTCGCTGACGGCCCATTATCGCTCACCGGGGCCTCGTTTGACCAGAGGCAGAGGGTTGAGGGCCAGACCAAGAGGGCCAATCAGCTTCGAATTCTGGCCCCCTTGGTCTGAGATTACGAGTGGATCGGGCTGCCGGTTTGGCCCCCTTGGCCCTCTTGGTTTGGGCTGTTTGCAAGGCCACGGCCTGCTTCCCGCGACCAAGGGGGCAAGGGGGCCAACGAATTCAAAGTTCTGCGTTGCAGCCATAGACGCCGTTGATGGCTGAAGCCATGAGCTATAAACGCAGTCTATGGGTGCTGCCCAGCGCGGCGGTCATGTCGCCAGCGTACGCGGAGGCGGGGCGTTCGCGGAAGGGGCGCGTGTCACACCGTACAACGAGCATCGATGGGCAGGATGCGCAGGATAGGGCGGGCTACCTGATCAGCAGCGAAATAGCCGCGGCGACGATGACGATCTCGACGATGTAGACGAACGCCTTGTCCGAGACACGGTTGGTGATCGCGCCGCCTAGATATGCCCCCGCGACCATGACGAGGCCGAGCACGAAGGCGAGGAGCAGGGCGTCGCGGTCGAGCAGGGCGAACGAGCCGTAGACCCCGATCTTCACGACATTGATGATGGTCATGCCGGAGGCCATGGTGCCGACGAATGCGCCCCGCCGGAGGCCGTAAGCGAGGAAGAACGTCGCCCCGAAGGGCCCGGCGCCGCCGAAGAGCGAGGAGAGGAAACCCTGTCCCGCGCCGACGCCCACGAACGAGCGGGAGCTCATCCCCATCCCCCTGGACGCCAGCGGGGTGTGCCGGAACGCGACGATGAGCAGCAGGAAGATGGCGAACGCCTTCTGCAGGATGTCCGCCGGGAGGTTGGCGAACGCCGTCGCGCCGACGATGGACGTCGGGAGTGCCCCGATGAAGAACCACTTGACCACGCTGCGGTCGATGAGGTGGCGGTTCACCCAGATGCGCGACCAGGTCTGCATCATCACCGCGATGGTAGCGATGGGGACAGCCTCCCTGATGCCGACGGCGAACGTGAGCGCCGGAATCATGATGATGGCGGAGCCGAGGCCCGCAAGCCCGCCGATGACCGCCGAGAAGAAGGCGACGACGCCGAGCGCGACGAGGACGACTGTCGGGTCCACGGCTATCCCGTCGCCAGGAGCAGGAGGCCGGAGACGATCATGAAGAACTCCACCGCGTAGATGAAGAGCCGCTCCGGCACGTGCTTGACGATGAGCGCCCCGGCGTACGCCCCCACAGCCATGATGAGGCCGATGCCCACGGCGACGAGGAACGACTCCAGCGTGAAGAGCGAGAAGCCGCCGTAGACGATCGTCTTGACGATGCTGACGAGGAACGTGCCGACGGCAACGGTGCCGACGAACGCGTTCTTCGTAAGGCCGTAGGCCATGAAGAAGTGCGCCCCGAACGGTCCCGCGCCGCCGAAGAGCGCGGAGAAGAAGCCCTGGCCGATGCCGACGGGCAGGAAGGCGCGCAGGGGCATCGCACGGCCCGCAACGAGCGGGATGTGTCGATAGACCACGAGGGCGAGCAGGAAGATGCCCAGACCCCTCGCGAGCCAATCCGTGGGGATGTTCGCGAAAACGACGCCCCCGAGCGCGGCGGCAGGCACCGCGCCGAGGCTGTACCAGCGGGCGACGCGCCAGTCCACGTAGTCTCGGTTCGCGATGGAGCGGGAGAGCGTGTTGAGCAGCATTGCCACGGTGACGATGGGGACGGCGAGGCGTATGCCGAACGCGAAGATGAGAACGGGGATGGCGATGATGCCGGTGCTCATGCCGGTGACGCCGCCGATGAGCGCGGCTATCAGCGACGTTGCGACGACCGCCGCAGCGACCGGCGCGCTGATATCCACATCCAGCATCGGCGCGGCCTACAGCCGCTCGAGGATCATGTCGGTCATGTGCTGGGTGGTGGAGAACTCCGCGCCGGGAGGGGCGAGGTCAGCGGTGCGGTGGCCGTCGTTCAGGGCGCTCTCGACCGCGGCGTTGATGGCGGCGGCCTCCTCTGCAAGGCCGAACGAGTACTGCAGCATGAAGGCGGAGCTGAGGATGGAGCCGACGGGGTTCGCCTTTCCCTGGCCGGCGATGTCGGGCGCGCTGCCGTGGCTCGGCTCGTAGAGGCCCTTCACCTTGCGCGTCCTGCCCCTGGCGTCCTTGCCGGGGAGTCCGGCGAGGCTGGCGGACGGCAGCATGCCGAGCGAGGCGGAGAGGACCGCGGCCTCGTCCGAGATGATGTCGCCGAACATGTTCTCCATGACCATGACGTCGAAGCTGGTGGGGCGTGTGATGAGGACCATCGCGCAGGAGTCGACCAGCTGGTGCTCGAGCTCGACGTCCGGGTAGTCCTTCGAGACCTCGATGGCGATCTCGCGCCAGAGGCGTGAGGACTGGAGGACGTTCGCCTTGTCGACCGAGGTGAGCTTCTTGCGTCGGGAGCGGGCGAGCTCGAAACCGACGCGCAGGATGCGCTCGATCTCCTTCTCGGTGTAGAGGAGGGTGTCTACGCCCTTGCGTCCGGCCTTCGTCTCCCACCGCTTCTTGGGCGGAGCGTAGTAAAGGCCGCCGGTGAGTTCTCGCAGGATGACCATGTCCGCGCCGCGCACGCGGTCGTCCTTGAGCGGGCTCGCGGGCTCCATGCCGGGGAAGACTTTGACCGGGCGGATGTTGGCGTAAAGGCCGAGCGCCTTGCGCAGACCGAGGATGGCGGCCTCCGGGCGGACGGTCTCGTTGTCCCACTTCGGGCCGCCGACGGCGCCGAAGAGCACCGCGTTCGAGCGCTTCGCAGCGCGGACGGTCTCGTCACGCAGGGGCGTGCCGAAGGCGTCGATCGCGCCACCGCCGACCACGTCGGTCTGGTAGCGGAAGTTGTGCTTCCAGCGTGCCGCGACGGCGTCGAGGACCTGCTGCGATGCGCCGGTAACCTCCGGGCCGATTCCGTCGCCCGGCAGAACCATGATGTCGAAAGTGGCCATGTGCGTACCTCGGGATGCCGGCGTGTCGCGGCGGAATTGGGTCGGGGGCTCAGGAGTTGGCGCTCTCGAAGGCGTCTATCGCCGCCTCGTTCTGGAGGGTCAGGCCGATGTCGTCCAGCCCGCGCACGAGGTTGTCCTTGCGGAAGGGGTCGATGTCGAACGACGCAGCGAGGCCGAGGCCGTCGGTCACCTGCTGCGCTTCGAGGTCGACGGTCAGTTCGTAACCCTGGATCTCCTGTGCGCGGGCTATGATGGTGTCCACCTCGGAAGCGTCGAGCATGACGGGGAGCAGGCCGTTCTGGTAGCAGTTGTTCCGGAAGATGTCGCCGAAGCTGGGCGCGATGACGACGCGGAAGCCGTACTGCTGGATGGCCCAGGGCGCGTGCTCGCGGGAGGAGCCGATGCCGAACTGCGGCCCGCTCACGAGGATGCTGCCGCCGGCGTACTGCGGCTGGTTCAGGATGAAGCCGGGCTTGGGGGAGCCGTCCTCCTCGTAGCGCAGCTCGTAAAAGAGCAGCTCGCCGAATCCGACGCGGTCGATCTTCTTGAGGAAGCGCGCCGGGATGATCTGGTCGGTGTCGACGTTCGGCATGTCGTAGGGAACGACCTTGCCGCTGTGTTTCGTGAAAGCGTCCATCCGTCTGCTCCTGGCCGGAACCGTGTCCGGTCTCGTTAATTGAGTTCCCGCACGTCCACGAAGTGTCCGGCGATAGCGGCTGCCGCAGCCATCGGCGGGCTGACGAGGTGCGTACGCCCGCCCGGCCCCTGCCGTCCCTCGAAGTTGCGGTTGGAGGTTGAAGCGCTGCGCTCGCCGGGGGCGAGCCGGTCCGGGTTCATCGCGAGGCACATCGAGCATCCGGCGTCGCGCCACTCGAATCCGGCCTCGGTGAATACCTGGTCAAGGCCTTCCTGTTCAGCCTGCTGTTTGACCGCCCATGAGCCCGGAACAACGAGCGCGCGGACAGTGCTCGCCTTCTGCCGGCCTTTCGCGACTTCCGCTGCAGCGCGCAGGTCTTCGATACGCGAGTTGGTGCACGAGCCGATGAAGACGGTGTCGACCGCGATGTCCTGGATGCGCTCGCCGCCGCTCAGACCCATGTACGCGAGCGCCTTCTCCACCGCGGTCTGCTCCTGCGACGACTCGAACTCGTCCGGGGTTGGAACGCGTTCGCCGACAGGGAGTACCTGAGCGGGGTTCGTGCCCCAGGTCACCTGGGGCTGGATGTCGGCGGCGTCCAGCGTGACGACCGTGTCGAACTGCGCGTCAGGGTCGGTGCGGAGGGCATTCCAGCGCTCGACGGCGGCGTCCCAGTCCGCGCCCGCCGGGGCGTACTCGCGACCCTTCAGGTAGGCGAACGTCGTCTCGTCCGGCGCGACCATGCCGGTGCGCGCGCCGGCCTCGATGGACATGTTGCAGACCGTCATGCGGCCTTCCATGGACATCTCGCGGAAGACGGAGCCGGTGTACTCGATAGCGTGGCCGATGCCGCCTGACGTGCCGATCTTGCCGATGATGGCGAGGATGACATCCTTGGGCGTGACTCCGTAACCGAGCGTGCCGTCGACACGGACCTCCATCGTCTTGGGCTTCGCCTGCCAGATGCACTGCGTCGCGAGGACGTGCTCAACCTCCGACGTGCCGATGCCGAACGCCATCGCGCCGACCGCGCCATGCGTCGCGGTGTGGCTGTCGCCACAGACGATAATCATGCCGGGCTGAGTGCGTCCCTGTTCGGGCCCGATGACGTGGACGATGCCCTGCTTCTCGCTGAACATGTCGTGGTACTCGAGGCCGAACTCGTCGGCATTGCGCTGCATCGCCTCGAGCTGCGCCTTCGAGACCTCGTCCGTGAGGGGCTTGTCGCGGTCGTTGGTGGGCACGTTGTGGTCGGCGACGGCGACGGTCTTGTCGAGCCTGCGGATGCGGCGATTGTTGAGGCGCAGGCCGTCGAACGCCTGGGGCGAGGTGACCTCGTGGACGAGGTGCAGGTCGACGTAGAGCAGGGAGGGCTTGCCCTCTTCCTCCCGCACGACGTGCGCGTCCCATATCTTCTCAAACATCGTCTTGGGGGCCATCTGATCCTCCGCTTCTCTTCAGACGGCGAAATCGTTCAGGACCAGGTAGGGGAGTGCGCTGTCCTGGCGAATGCGCGGTCGTTGCCGATGATGGCGTCGCAGCGGTCAGCCGCGGCGGTCGCTGCGATGATAGCACTCGATGCCTTCAAGTTGGTGGAGGCGCCTTACGAGGCGGCCTTGAGCGAAGCCGCGATCTCGCCGTCCAGCCGGTAGCGTTCCGGCTCCTCATCCTGCGCCGGGATGCGCCGCACCCAGCGGTTGGCAGTGAGCTCCTCCAGCGTCCGGGTCAGGTCGGTGGGGTGGCCGTTCTCGGGGATGAGCCACGCGAGGTCCGGGAAGGTGGCCACGTAGTACGGGCAGTCCATGAGCGTGTCAGCGACTGCCCGCACGCCGCTGTCCGTGGCGTACAGGTCCTCGAACCGTTTGCGCCACTCGCGCGGGTCCGAGTCGCTGACGTGCTCGGACAGCGGCTCGTGCCAGCTCTCGCGCTCGCGGAGGACGTAGCGGTCGACGCTCTCTTTCGTGCCGCCGTAGGCCCCCTTCATACTCCCCTGAAAATACTGCACCCAGCTCTCCGGCTCCTTGACTAGGACGATGTCTCCGTCGATGACGGCCGCAGCCAGCGTGTCGCCGGGGTTGATGCCAACTTCCCGGAGAATGGCAACGGGGATGGTTATCTGGTTCTTACTGCTGACGGTTATCGTGCGCATGGCAAGCCTCGGCTGCTTGGTATTCCTTACTTTCTTTGAAAGTAAAGGTTTCCAAGCAGCCGGTCAAGCTCCTGCAAAGAAGAGCGGAACCCTTAGACGGCGCCTGCTGCCTCCGGTGAGCGGGTGGTGTCGCCCATCGCGAGCAGGCGGTTGAGCGCGTTCATGTAGGCCTGGGCGCACGCGACGATGATGTCCGTGTCCGCGCCGCGTCCAATGTACGGCTTGCCGTCCTGTTCGATGCGGATGCTCACCTCGCCGATCGCGTCGATGCCCTCCGTGACCGAGTTGACGCTGAACTCCGTGAGCTCGTTCGGCACGCCGACGATGCGGTTGATGGCCTGGTAGACGGCGTCCACCGGTCCGGTGCCTGTCGCCGCGTCTGTGCGGAGCGTCCCGTCTTCGAGGGAGAGTTGGACGGTCGCAGTCGGGATCTCGCCGGTGCCGCAGGTCACCTGCACGTGCTCCAGCGAGTAGGTCTCCTCAATGGCCGTGCGCTCGTTGCCCATGAGCGCGATGAGGTCGCGGTCGGTCACCTCGCGCTTCTTGTCGGCGAGCTCCTTGAAGGACTCGTGCACCTTGTCGAGCTCCTCGTTGGTGAGCGCGTAGCCCAGCTCTTCGAGCCGTGAGCGCAGGCCGTGGCGTCCGCTCAGCTTGCCGAGCACGAGTTCGCTCCGGGGCACCCCCACGTCCAGCGGGTTCAGGATCTCGTAGGTGGTGCGCTCCTTCAGCACACCGTCCTGGTGGATGCCGGAGGCGTGGCGGAACGCGTTGCGCCCGATGACCGCCTTGTTCGGCTGCACCGGGAAGCCGCTCACCTGGCTCACGAGTCGGCTGGTGTTGTAGAGCTGCTTCGTGTCTATATCGGTGTCGACGCCGAAGTAGTCGCCGCGCGTGCGGAGCGCCATGATGACTTCCTCGACGGCGGTGTTCCCCGCGCGCTCGCCGATGCCGTTGATGCAGCCCTCAACCTGGCGGGCCCCCGCCTTCACCGCGGAGAGGCTGTTGGCGACCGACATGCCCAGGTCGTCGTGGCAGTGGACGGAGATGCGGACGCTGTCGCCCAACTCCGGGACCTCGGCGCGCAGGTAGGTGATGAGGCCGCCGAACTCCTCCGGCACCGCGTAGCCGACCGTGTCGGGGATGTTGACGGTCGTCGCGCCCGCGTCGACGGCAGCCCGCACCATGTGCGCCAGGAACTCGCGCTCCGTGCGGCTGGAGTCCATGGGGGAGAACTCGACGTCGTCGGTGTACTGGCGCGCCCGGGAGACGGCCTTCGACGCAATCTCCACCACCTCTTCGCGGTTCTTCCGCAACTGGTGCTGGATATGCTGGTCGGAGGAGGAGATGAACACGTGGATGCGCGGGTGCGCCGCGTCCTTCAGCGCCTCTCCGGCTCTATCCACCGCAGCCTCGTTCGCGTGGGCGAGTGCGGCGATGATCGGCTTCCGCACCTCGCGCGCGATCGTCTGCACCGCCTCGAAGTCACCGGGGGAGCTCACGGGGAAGCCTGCCTCGATGATGTCGACGTTCAGCCGCTCGAGTTGCCTGGCGATCTCCACCTTCTCGTCCACTGTCATCCCCGCCCCGGCGGACTGCTCTCCGTCCCGGAGCGTGGTGTCGAAGATGAGCACTCTGTCTTCCATGTCATCCCTCCACAAACAGGCCGCTCACGGCCTCCGCTGTTGCCCTTGCGGTCTACTTCTTTCCGAGGAAGGTCATCATCCCCCGTAGTTCTGCGCCGACGGTCTCGATCTCGTGGCCGGCAGCCGCCTCGCGCATGGCCTTGAAGCGCGGCTGCCCTTCATGGTTCTCGGCTATCCATTCACGGGCGAACGAGCCGTCCTGGATCTCCTGGAGGACACGCTTCATCTCGGCGCGGGCGTGCTCGTCCACGACACGGGAGCCACGGCTGTAGTCGCCGTACTCCGCGGTGTCGCTCACCGAGTACCGCATGTACTTCATGCCACCCTCGTAGAGCAGGTCGACGATGAGTTTCAGTTCGTGCATCACCTCGAAGTAGGCGATCTCCGGCTGGTAACCCGCCTCCACGAGCACCTCGAAGGCGTTCGTGATGAGGCTGGTGACGCCGCCGCAGAGCACGGTCTGCTCGCCGAAGAGGTCGGTTTCCGTCTCTTCCTTGAACGTCGTCTCCACGATGCCTGCGCGATCGGAGCCGATGCCCGCGCCGTACGCCAGCGCGTTGGCGAGCGCGTTGCCGGAGGCGTCCTGGTGGATAGCCACCAGGGACGGCACGCCCTGGCCGTCGACGAACACCTCGCGTACCCGGTGCCCGGGCGCCTTCGGGGCGATCATCGTGACGTCGACGTCAGCGGGAGGATTGATCTCACCGAAGTGGATGTTGAAGCCGTGGGCGAACATCAGCGTCTTGGAGCTGTCGAGGTTCGGCTCGATGGACTCGTTGTAGATGCTGCGCTGCGCGGTGTCAGGCGCCAGCACCATGATGACGTCGCTCTCCTTCGTGGCCTCGGCCGGGGTGCCGACGCGCAGTCCCTCCGCCTGGGCCTTTGCGCGGCTGGCGCTCGTCTCGGGCAGGCCGACCATCACATCCACGCCGTTGTCGCGCAGGTTGAGCGCGTGCGCATGCCCCTGGCTGCCGTAACCGATGACGCCGACCCGCTTGCCGCTCAGCCGACTGATGTCGGCATCTTCCTTGTAGTACACCTTCGCCATCTCTCGTCTCCTCCTCTGGTTCTGGTTCGCGCGCGTCTCTAGGGACGCGTTCAGGGGACGACCTCCGTATCCGGCGCGCTCTTCGCGGCGGGAACAGCCGTCTGCTTCGTGCCCGTGGCCACGCCGCCACGGGTCATCGCTATCCGTCCTGTACGCATCGTCTCGCGGACGCCGAAGGGCTGAAGGAGCTTGATGAGCGCGTCTATCTTCCCTTCGTCGCCTGTCACCTCGACGATGACCGTGTCATTGCCCACGTCCACGATGCCTGCGCGGAAGATGTCCACTATCTGCATGATCTCCGCGCGGTTGTCCTTGTTGGACTTCACCTTGAGCAGGGCCATCTCGCGCACGACGCTGCTGTCCGACGAGATGTTCGTGACCCGCACGACGTCTATGAGCTTGTAGAGCTGCTTCGTCACCTGCTCCACCACCCAGTCTCCACCCTCGACGACGAACGTCATGCGGGAGAGCCCTGCCGTCTCGCTGTGGCCGACCGCCAGGCTGGAGATGTTGAACCCGCGTCGCGAGAACAGTCCCGCAACGCGCGCCAGCACCCCCGGCTTGTCGTGGACCAGCGCCGTAATGGTGTGGACGTGGCCGTTGAGGCTTACGTCAGCCATGACAGCGCCTCCCGCCCCGCTGGAGACTCGATCATCTCGAACACGCTCTCTCCCGCGGGAACGTGGGGGTACACGTTCTCTTCCGGCTCGACGTGGAAGTCGATGATGGCGGGCCCATCCACAGCAGCGGCCTCTTCTATAGCAGACCGCACCTGTGGCTCGTCCGTAACGTGCTTCGCCCAGATGCCGTAGGCCTCGGCGATCTTCACGAAGTCGGGGTTGCCTGTGTAGCCGGACGCCACGCGCGTGCCGCCATAGAACAGGTCCTGCAGTTGCCGCACGAGGCCGAGGTTGTTGTTGTTCAGGATGGCGAACTTCACGGGTACGTTGTGCTCCACGATGGTCGCCAGCTCAGACATCGTCATCTGGAACCCGCCATCCCCGGCGATGCTCCACACCTGCCGGTTGGGCTGTGCGAACGCCGCGCCCATCGCCGCAGGCACCTCGTACCCCATAGTTCCGAGTCCGCCTGAAGTGAGCCAGGAGCCCGGCTCCTTGAACACGTAGTGCTGTGCTGCCCACATCTGGTGCTGCCCCACGCCGGTAACGACGATCGCGCGCCCGTCCGTGACGTCGCACAGTTCCCGCACGACGTGCTGGGGACGGAGCCCGCTGCCCTGACCGGCGCCCAGCGGGTGCTCGGCGCGCAGCGCGTCTATCTCCGACATCCACTCCGGGCGCGACACCTGCTCCACCTGCTTTTCGAGCGCGTGCAGCACACGCTTCGCGTCGCCGACGATGGGCACCGTAACGCGCACGTTCTTGCCCACCTCTGCGGGGTCGATGTCGATGTGGATGACCTTCGCGTTGGGAGCGAAGGCGCTCAGCCTGCCGGTGACCCGGTCGTCGAACCGCATGCCGACCCCGATGATGAGGTCTGCGCGGTCTATCGCCCAGTTGTTGTACGCCTGGCCGTGCATCCCCGGCATTCCCATGCTCAGGATGTGCTCACCGGAGAAACTGCCGATGCCGAGCAGCGTTGTGATAACCGGGATCTGCGCCTTCTCCGCGATCTCACGCACCTCGGCGAACGCGCCGGAGATGATTGCGCCGTGTCCCACCATCAGCAGGGGACGCTGTGACTCGGCGATGAGCTGCGCGGCGCGCTTGATCATCTGCCCGTGCCCCTCCATCGTCGGCTTGTAGGAGGGAAGGTTCACGTGCTCGGGATAGTCGAAGTCGTCGCTCTCGGTGAGCACGTCGCGCGGCAGGTCAATGAGGACCGGGCCGGGCCGCCCCGTACGAGCGATGTGGAACGCCTCGCTGATGATCTGCGGGATGTCGGCAGTGTCCATCACGAGGTAGTTGTGCTTGGTGATGGGCAGCGTGATGCCGGTGGTGTCCGTCTCCTGGAACGCGTCGCGTCCGATGGCGGCACGCGGTACCTGTCCGGTTATGGCCACGACCGGGACGGAGTCCATCATCGCCGTTGCGAGCGGCGTCACGAGGTTCGTCGCCCCCGGCCCGGAGGTCGCGACGGCAACGCCCACCTTGCCGGAGGCGCGCGCATAGCCGTCTGCAGCGTGCCCGGCGTTCTGCTCGTGCCGCACGAGGATGTGCCGCAGTTGCGGGTATTCCGGCAGCGTCTGGTAGAGCGGCAGGATCGCACCGCCGGGAAGGCCGAACATGACGTCCGTTCCTTCCTGCACCAGGCTCTCACAAACCATCTGTGCGCCTGTCAAACGCAAGGTCGACTCACCTTTCCCTTTCAGTCGTCGGTCATTCCGTAATCCGGAGCTGCCCTTCGAAGGTAAAAAAAGACCCGCCCCATGAAGGGACGGGCCGTTAACCCGCGGTACCACCCTACTTCCCCGGCTTACGAAGGGCCGAGGCAGCTTTACCTGCGCGATAACGGCGCGCTCCGCTGGCCCTACTCGTGGCGTTCAGGCCAGCCGCTCGGGGACGAGTTCAGGAGGGCTTGTCCATCGCCGGTCTCGCACCGAAACGACCGGCTCTCTGTGATGCGCTTGCCCCCTACTACTTCCCTTCCCAGCGGAAACGGATGTTAGAAGCGCCAACATGATAGTACAAAGTCTCACGGCGAGTCAAACTTCAGGCGTGAGCAGTGCGAACAGGCGCACCGCAGGACGGGACACGCTAAACTGTCCGCATGTTGGACCGACTGGAAAGCGCCCTGGAACGAGCGCGCAGCGAGGGGCGCACTGCCCTCGTACCGTACGTGACCATCGGCTTCCCCTCTTTAGAGGATACCCTTGCAATCGTGCCCGCCATTGAACGCGCAGGCGCAGACGCCATCGAACTCGGCGTGCCGTACAGCGATCCGCTCGCGGACGGACCCACGGTCCAGGCGGCGAGCTACCGTGCACTGACCGGCGGCGTGGACACCCACGTCTGCTTGGAGACGGCGCGCCGTCTCCGGGACGCCGGAGTGAGCCTGCCGCTCATCTTCATGGGCTACTACAACCCCATCCTGCGCTACGGCATCGCCGCATACGCCGCGGATTGCGCGGAGGCTGGAGTGGACGCGCTCATCATCCCCGACCTCCCGCCTGACGAGGCGGGCGAGTTGCGCGAGGCGCTGGAGCAGCACGGCCTGGGCATCGTGAGCATGCTCGCGCCTACGAGCACCGAGGAGCGCATCGTGCTCGGCTGCGAGCATGCGCGAGGGTTCGTCTACTGCGTCAGCGTCACTGGCGTTACGGGTGCGCGACGCGACCTGCCGGACGACTTTCCGGAGTTCGTTACCCGTGTGCGCCGGCACACGCAGTTGCCCGTGGGAGTCGGGTTCGGCATCGCAGAGCGACGGCACGTGGAGCGCGTGGGGAAGGTCGCGGACGTTGCTGTCGTTGGAAGCGCGCTCATCAACGTGATAGATTCCGCCCCGCCCGGTGAGGCGGCCTCCCGGGCTGGCGCGTTCGTACGGGAGCTTGCTGCGACACAGTGACGCCGGCGCAGATGCGTGCAGCTGTGTCGTTCCCGTCCGTGGAGTGAGTGGAGAGAACACCATGCCGACCCTTGGACTGCGCGGCGCAACGACAGCCGACGCCAACACACCCGAGGCGATCCTCGACGCCGCCGAGGAGCTGTTGCGCGAACTCGCGACAGCTAATGACCTTGTCGAGGAGGACGTGGGCGCGGTATTCTTTACCGTAACTGCAGACCTCACCGCGGAGTTCCCGGCCAAAGCGGCGCGCTTGCGGCTGGGATGGGAGCAGACGGCGCTGATGGACAGTTGCGAGATTTCGGTGCCGGGTGCGCCGGAGTCCGTTATCCGGGTGCTCCTGCTCCTGAATACCGAGAAGCGGAAAGAGGACCTGCGGTACGTTTACCTGAAGGGCGCCCGTGACCTGCGGTCGCCCGGCAGCGAATGAACCGGCGGAGGGAGATGCGCATAACGCTCGCAACCGAGCCTCGCATCCGTGGCGTCCGGGCCCTCGATGGGACCCGGCGGTTCTTCCTGTTTACGCGGCGGGGCAGCGCCAGCTACAGCTATCGCTAGGCCCCGCGTTCGTTCTTCCGCCTTCCGCATCGTCAGTGTAAAGAAAGGGGATTGCGTCATGGCGCGTTCCGTTACCGACCTGCATATCAAATCGATAGAACCGCTCGCTCCGCCGGAGGAGCTCCAGCGCAAGCTGCCACTCACGCCCGCGATGGCGCAGACCGTCGCCGAAGGGCGTGACCAGGTGGAGCGCATCCTGACCGGCGAGGACCCACGCCTGCTCGTTATCGCGGGCCCATGCTCCATCCACGACGAGAAGGCCGCGCTCGAGTACGCCGGCAGACTGGGCGAACTCGCTGTGCGGATGAGCGACTCGCTCCTCATCATCATGCGTGTCTACTTCGAGAAGCCTCGCACCAGCCTCGGCTGGAAGGGCCTCATCAACGACCCCAACCTCGACGGCTCATTCGACATATCGAGTGGCCTCTACCGCGCGCGAAGGCTGCTCATGCAACTGGCCGAAATGGGCGTACTTTCGGGGACGGAGTTCCTGGACCCCATCACACCCCAGTACCTCGCCGACCTCGTGTCGTGGGCCGCCATCGGCGCGCGCACCACCGAGAGCCAGACGCACCGGGAGATGGCCAGCGGCCTGAGCATGCCCGTGGGCTTCAAGAATGGCACGGACGGCAACTCCCAGATCGCCATCGACGCGATGAAAACGTCCCGCGCTCCGCACTCTTTTCTCGGCATAGACCGGCAGGGACGCACCTGCATCGTCAACACGAACGGCAACCCTTACGGCCATCTCATCCTGCGCGGCGGCACAGGCGGCCCGAACTACGCCGAGGCCAGCGTACGCGACGTACAGGAGAAGCTGGAGGCTGTGGGCCTTCCCCCTCGCATCATGGTCGACTGCTCCCACGCCAACTCGGAGAAGGACCACAACCGCCAGTCCATCGCATTCCGCGACGTGGTGCGCCAGCGCCGTGCCGGCAACGACCTCATCGTTGGTCTCATGGCGGAGAGCCATCTCTTCGGCGGGCGGCAGGACCTCGGCGACGACCCGTCGCAGCTCCGGTACGGCGTCTCGATCACGGACGCCTGCATGGACTGGGAGGAGACCGCCGCGATGCTCAACGAGGCGCACGAGACGCTTGCCGTCGAGCCCGTGGCCTGACCCTCGCGTGGAGCGCCTTCGTGCCCGACCTCTGTGAGGAGCTGACCGCGCACCGGCCGGACCGACCTGCGGCTGTTGCATTCGGCGTGTTCGACGGTGTGCACCTGGGGCATCGGCACGTGCTTGCCACCGTCGTCAAGACAGCGCAGGAGCGCGGTCTTGCGCCTGTCGCGGTTACGCTCTCGAACCACCCGTTGTCCGTGCTGCGGCCGGACGTGCAGGTGCGCATGCTCACGTCGCTTCAGGAGCGGCTCAGTCTGCTCGCGGACTCCGGGGTCGCGGCGGTTGTACCCGTCACCTTCACGAAGGAGGTGTCGCTGCTCACGCCGCGCGAGTTCATGACCACCCTCAGGGACTGCCTCGGCATGGCGCACTTCGCGGCCGGGCCTGACGTCACGCTCGGCCACAACCGGGAAGGGACGCTCCCCGTGCTGGAAGCGCTGGGAGACGAACTTGGCTACACGATGGAGTGCATCGAGCAGCTCACGCTCGACGGGGAACCCGCCCGCAGCACCGCGGTGCGGCAGGCGCTGGAAGCGGGCGACGTCGCCGACGCCGCGCGGATGCTGGGGCGTCCGTTCGCACTGGAAGGGCCTGTCGTCGAGGGCGAGCGCAGAGGCGGCGGACTGCTCGGCTACCCCACGGCGAACCTCGGTGTTGCGTCCCAGCAGGCGATCCCGGCGGACGGCATCTACGCCGCGTGGCTGCTGCACGGTTCCGACCGCCTGCCGGCAGCCGTGAGCATCGGGCACAAGCCAACCTTCCACGAAGGCGGGCCGAGCGTCGTTGAGGCGTTCGTCCTCGACTTCGACGGCAATCTCTACGGCGAACAGGTGCGGCTGGAGTTCGTCGAACACCTGCGCGGGCAGGAGAAGTTCGACGGCGTCGATGCGCTCATCGCAGCCATGCGCGACGACGTGGCCCGCACGAGGCATATACTCGCGCTCCCGCAGGAGGCGTCCTGACCATGCCGCTCGACCAGCAGACCATTGACCGCATCACGAAGCGCGGTGTCGCACAGATCATCCCGGAGGACGAGTTCATCAAGCGCCTCCAGGAGGGCAAGCCGCTCCGCCTCAAGATGGGATTCGACCCCAGCAGGCCGGACCTGCACCTCGGCCACTACGTTGGCCTTCGGAAATTGCGCCAACTGCAGGACCTCGGTCACGAGCTCATCCTCATCGTTGGCGACTGGACGGCGCAGATAGGAGACCCGTCCGGCCAGTCCGACACGCGCACGATGCTCAGTGCCGAGGACGTTCGTAAGAACGCCGAGACGTATATGCGCCAGTTCTTCAAGGTCGTCGACCCGGACAGGACGCGTGCCGTCTACCAGAGCGAATGGTTCGGAAAGTTCACCCTGACCGACGTCATACGGCTCACGGCGCACTTCACCGTCAACCAGTTCCTGCACCGTGACGACTTCGCCACACGCTACGCTGCGCAGCGGCCCATCGCGGTCACGGAGATGCTCTACCCGCTGTTGCAGGCCTACGACTCGGTCGCCATCGAGGCAGACGTGGAGTTCGGCGGCACGGACCAGCTCTTCAACCTGCTCGTCGGGCGCGAGCTGCAGGAGAAAGTGGGGCAGCGGCCCCAGCTCGTTTTCACCATGCCCATCCTCCCCGGCACCGACGGCGTCCGCAAGATGAGTAAGTCGCTCAACAACTACATCGCCCTCGATGACACCCCGCGCGACATGTTCGGCAAGATCATGTCGCTGCCCGA
This sequence comes from Dehalococcoidia bacterium, assembly GCA_965220225.1. Taxonomy (GTDB): domain Bacteria; phylum Chloroflexota; class Dehalococcoidia; order Lucifugimonadales; family Australimonadaceae; genus Bin16. The sequence goes on from OZ244813.1 coordinate 1,304,094, forward strand.
CGACCTCGTCCCGCTCTACTTCGAACTACTGACCGACTTGCCCGACGAAGAACTCGACGCCATCCGCGTCGCGATGAGCGGGCAGGGCGGCGCAAGCCCGATGGACGTCAAGAAGCGCCTCGGTGAAGAGCTGACCGCGGTCTTCCATTCGCCGGAGGCCGCGACTGCCGCGCGCGAGGAGTTCGAGCGCGTCTTCCAGCGACGCGAGACACCGGAGGACATACCGGAGGTTGCCGTCGACCTGACCAGCGCCGCCGTCGTCTCCCACGACGCAGACGGCTTCGAGGCCGACCTCTCGCAGTTGCTGCCCGCGCTCAACATGGCCGCGAGCCGCAGCGAGGCACGGCGCCTGCTGCAGCAGAACGCGGTGCAGATAGACGGCGAACGCCCCGACGGTGAGCGTGTCCGGATCGCCTACGGCGCGCTGATCCGTGTCGGCAGCCGCCGCTTCACGCGCGTCGTCCGAGGCTGAATCCCGCTTACCTGTTCCTACTGCGCGCTGGCCATCGCTGAAAGCGCCATCTCTTTCCCGCCGATGACGTGCGGCAGGACCACCTCGTCGGCGCCCGCCCTGCGCAGCTTGTCCTCGGCGTCCGGACGGGAGGCCCGTGCCACGATGTACAGGTCGGGGTTGAGCCCACGCGCCGTCAGAGACACGAAGACGTTGTGGCTGTCGTCGCCCGTGGCTGCGACGAGGCCGCGCGCTTCCTTGACGTGAGCGGCCAGCAGGTGCTCGTCCTGCGTCGAATCGCCATGCACCCACAGCATGCCGCGCTCTTCGGCCTCGGCCAAGGCGTCGGCGTCCTTGTCGATCACGATGAGGCCTGCCGACTGCTCCTGCAGCGTGAGCGCGACCGCCCTGCCGACGCGTCCGAAGCCGCACACGATGAAATGCCCGCTGAGTCTTGCCATACGCGCCCTCATTCTGCGTCTCCGCACCAGGTTTCGCAGCACTTCCTGCGTCACTATCAGGTGCATCACGCTCGTCAGGATGTAGAGCATCACCCCCACTCCGGCCACCATGAGAAACATGGTGAAGACGCGCCCGGTGGAAGAGAGCGGGTGCACCTCCTCATAGCCGACGGTTGTGAAGGTGACGACGGTCATATAGGCGGCGTCGAGGAGCGACCATCCCTCGATGAGCATGTAGCCCGCGATGGCCACCGCTGTCAGGACAATCAGCGCGACCAGGCTCCTGGCCAACTGCGTCTCGAACAGGTGTATGACGCTCTCTCTGATGCGCATCGAGGGTGCTCTTGCAGATCGCTCCGGCTGCGGCGACAGCGCAGCCGCAGGCTCGCTACAGCGGGCCGAACCGCCGCACGACCAGCTTCCCGGTGACGGTCGTCACGGCGAAGCCCACCAGCAGTCCTGCCAGCAGGATACCCCACTGTTCCAGACCCAGCGGCACCGTGTCGAACGCCGCGCTGCCGATGGGTGTGTAGAGGATCACTGCCTGCATGAGCAGGCTCACGCTCACCGCCGCCCAGAGCCAACGGTTCGTGCAGATGGGCATCCCCTCCTGGACACGGATGACCAGCAGCCGCAGGTACTCCTGCACGACGAAGCCGGTGAAGGTCATCGTCCGGGCCGTCTCCAGGTCCCACAGCCGCAGCCCGACGAAGAATGTGGTGATGAGGATGATCGTCATGACCACGCCGACACTGCCCACGAGTGCGGCCATCGAGCGTCCCAGCACCGCGCCGTGACGGGGAGGCTCGCGCATCGCTCCCTGCGGCGCCGGGTCGGACGCCAGCGCCACCGCAGGCCCGGAGTCCGTTACGAGGTTGATCCACAGGATCTGCACGGCGGTCACTGGCAGGTAGCCGAACACGGTGGCCACCAGGATCACGAGCACCTCGGCGAGGTTGCCCGTGAGCATGTAGTTCACGAACTTCTTGATGTTCCGGAATATACGGCGGCCTTCTTCGACGGCGGCGACGATGGTCGCAAGATTGTCGTCGAGCAGCACCATGTCCGACGTGTCGCGGGCGACGTCCGTGCCCTTGATGCCCATCGCGACGCCCACGTCGGCGTTGTGCAGAGCGGGAGCGTCGTTCACGCCGTCGCCCGTCATCAGCACGACGTCGTGGTCCTCCTTGAGTGTCCGCAGGATGAGCACCTTGTGGCGCGGCTCGGCCCGCGCGAAGATGCTCGTCTCGCCGATGACGCGCTTGAGCTCCGCCTCGTCCAGCCCGTCGAGCTCCTTCGCCTCGATGGCCTCTCCGTCCAGCCCCACCTCGCGGCCGATCGCCGCCGCGGTCAGGCTGTTGTCGCCCGTGATCATCACCACACGGATGCCGGCCCGGTGCGCCGCCTCGATCGCGTGCGTGGCCTCCGGCCTCGGCGGGTCGCTCATAGCCCCCAGTGCCGCGAACGTCAACCCCTCCTCGGTGATCGGGGCGTCGGCGAGCTGCTCCTTGTACGCGAGCGCCAGCACCCGCAGCGCCTGCCCCGCCAGCCCGACGTTCTGCTCCAGCAGCGCGTTGCGCTCTTCGTCGCTCAGCGGCGACACGCCGACGGGCGTCCGGATGCTCGTGCAGAGCGGGAGGACCGCTTCCAGCGCGCCCTTCGTCAGCAGCAGACCGTCGGCTGCTATGGGGTGTTGGACAGCCACCGACATCATCCGTCGTTCGGACGTGAACGGGACCTCGCCTGTCCGCTCGTACTCGTCCAGCGGCGCTCCGGCATGCTCAGCGAACTCCAGCAGCGCCGTCTCCGTCGGGTCGCCCACGTAGCCGTACTCGGGGTGCCGGTGCGCGTTGTTGCACAGGCCCGCGATCAGCAGCGATATCGCCAATGGCTCTCCGTGCGTACCGGGGGTGACGTCGTGCGCGTCCACCTCCTCGGAGAGCGTCGCGACCCGGCGCATCGTCATGCGGCCTTCCGTGACGGTGCCCGTCTTGTCTGTGCAGATGACCTCCGCCGCCCCGACGATCTCCACGACCGGCAGCGAGCGCACGAGCGCCTTGCGCTCCAGCATCCGCCGCGTGCCGAACGCGAGCGCAAGCGTGAGGACGACCGGCAGTCCCTCCGGCACAGCCGCGACCGCAAGGGCGACAGCGGTAATGAACGTTTCGAGCAGGCTCAGGTCGCCGGTCACCAGTTGCAGCACCGCGACGATGCCGATGAGCACCGCGACGGCCCAGCCGATCCGCGCCGCAAGGCGGCTGATCTCGCGCTGGAAGACGGTCGGCTCGCTCTCCGTGGTCTGCACCTCCGCCGCGATGCCGCCGACCTCCGTCTGCATGCCGGTGCGGGTTATCAGCATCCGCCCTCGTCCGCGCATCACGACCGTGCCGCTGTACGCCATGCAGAACCGCTCGGCCAGCGACGCGTCGGCGGAGACCGGCTGCGTGCTCTTGCGGACGGGCAGGCTCTCGCCGGTGAGCGCCGCTTCGTCGACACTCAGGTCGATGCTGCTGATGACCCGTCCGTCCGCGGGGATGCGCGAACCTTCTTCCAGCAGCACAACGTCTCCCGGAACGAGCACCTTGGCGTCCACCTGCTCCGCGACGCCGTCGCGGAGCACCGTCGCGGAAGGAGCGGCCAGGCGGTTCAGCGCCTCGATGCCCCGGCTGGCGCGGTAGTTCTGCGTGAAGCCGAGGCATGCGTTCAGCACCACGATGAGCGCGATGAGCCCGGCGTCTATGTAGTGGTCGGACTCCTCCGCGATGAGCGCGACGCCCAACAGCACTGCCGCCGCGCCGATGAGCACCAGCACGAGCGGGCTGCGGAACTCATCCAGCAGCAGTTTGAACGCGGAGACGGGGGGAGCGCCGGTCAGCTGGTTCGGCCCGTACGTGGCAAGGCGCATGGCTGCCGCGGCGGAGGAAAGCCCGGAGACCGACGACGAAAGGTCTTCGAGTGCATCTTCAACAGGCGAACTGTGCCAGGATGCCTGGGTCGTGTCCTCGACGGGAGCCTGCATGCCGGGGAGTATACCCGTACGCTGTCGGGGCTAGTGTTGACGGTCCATTAACGCGTGCCCCGAAGCACCTCCGGAGCGCCGGACGGCGCGGCCGTGCTGTGCCGTCGGTTGACCTGCCGCCCGGCACTTGGCACACTCGCGGCTGCCTGGCAACACGGCCATGGAGGGATCCTTGCGCATTGGCGTGCCCGACCTCGTCTCCAACTCCTACTTTCCCGCCGTCGCCGCTGTCGACCTCGGCGCGTACGAGGCCGAGGGCCTCGATGCCGACATCGAACTCGTGTTCCCGGTGACGCGTGCTATGGAGATGCTTCGCGACGGCGAACTCGACTACGTCGCGGGCTCAGCGCACGCCGTGCTAACGGCGTTCCCCCGGTGGGAGGGCGCGTCGCTGCTCGCCGCGCTCGCGCAGCACATGTACTGGTTCCTCGTGCTCAGGAGCGACCTCGGAGCGCAGCGCGGCGATATCGAGGCTGTGAAGGGCCTCCGCATCGGTGCTGCGCCCGGCCCGCGCGACGGGCTGGAGCAGATGCTCAGGGAAGCGGGCATCGACCCTGAGCGCGACGGCGTGAGCATCGGGCCGGTGCCGGGCGCGACGGGCTCCGGCGTCTCGTTCGGGGTGCAGGCGGCGAGGTCGCTGGCCGACGGCGCGATAGACGGCTTCTGGGCGAACGGCATGGGCACGGAGGTCGCTGTCCGCTCCGGCGCGGGGAACGTTGTGCTGGACGTGCGGCGCGGCGACGGCCCGCCCGCAGCCCGCGGCTACACCTTCCCCGCGTTCGTAACCACCGACGCCCGGATCGCCGGGCAGCCGGACGAGGTTGCAGCCGCGGTGCGCGCCGTCGTGGCCGCGCAGCGTATGCTGAAGGCCGACCCCTCGCGGGCGGCGGAGGTCGGCGCGAAACGGTTCCCCGCTGAGGAAGCATCGCTCATCGCGGAACTGATCGAACGCGACCTCCCGTACTACGACCCGTCGATATCGGAGGAGATAGTGGAGCAGATGGACCGGTTCGCGCAGCAGATAGGACTGCTCGACGGCCGCGTGCCCTACGAGCAGGTTGTCGCGGCCCGGTTCGCCGGCCTGTGGACGTCTTAAGGAACGTAAGAGAGGAGTTCGAGCGTGCCGAAACCCGAATTGGAATTCTTCGACCCAACGGACATCCCCAGCGAGCCGATCCCACCAGTGGACGGCCTCAGCCAGCAGATACTCTCCCGTGACGAGGTGACTGGTGACTACACCCGTCTGCTGCGGTTCGAGCCAGGCACCGACACTTCGGCCATGGGCCCCCAGGTGCACGACTTCTGGGAAGAGGTCTGGATCATCGAGGGCAGCATCCACGACATCCCGCTGAACAAGACGTTCACCGCAGGCATGTACGCCTGCCGCCCGCCCGGCATGTCCCACGGCCCCTGGATATCGCCGGACGGCTGCCGGACGTTCGAGGTGAGGCACTATGAACAGTGATGGGGTCGCAGCACCGATGAGGAGGCCCGCCCGCACGCTCACGTTCGACCACGCGGGGACGCCCATGCGCTTCACCGCCCGCAGGCTGCTTGCCGGAGGCTACACGGGACGCGACCCGGCAGCGGTGGAGGAGCACATCGCCGAGCTGGCGCTCCTCGGCGTCCCACGCCCGGCGCACGTGCCGTGGATATTCGTGGCGAACCCCCAGGTGCTCCAGGTAGACGGCACCGCCTGGGTGTACGACGGCACGTCGTCCGGCGAGGCCGAGTACGTGCTGCTCATCGGCAGGGACGACATCTTCGTCTGCATCGGCAGCGACCACACCGACCGTGGTCTCGAGAGCCTCTCCATCGAGAAGTCCAAGCAGGTCTACCCGAAGATACTCAGCAGGCAGATATGGCGCCTCGATGACCTGCTGCCGCGCTGGGACGATCTGCGCCTGCGCAGCCGCGTCCGCGAGGGCGGTGAACTCGAGGACTACCAGGACGGAACGCTCGGGCAACTCATCCGGCCCGAGCGGCTGCTTGACCTGATAGGCCCCGACCCCGGAGCAGGTACCGTCGTCTTCTCGGGCACCCTGCCGGTGCTCGGCGGCAACGTGCGTCCGGCCCCCCGCTTCGAGGCCGAGCTCTTCGACACGGACGGGAGTCGGCTGGCGAATCTCGGCTACGACATCGTGGTGCTGCAGCAGCAGGTGCAACTGGACGAAAGGTGAGGGAAGACCTCTCTCCCCTCCGGCGCGGCGCCAACCTCACATCTCAGCAAGCGTGTAGCTCGTACTCCGTCCCCCTTGCGGGCCCCGCACGAGGATGCCGCGCTCCATCAGGTCGGTGATGTCGCGCAGCGCGGTGTCCTGCGAGCACCGCGTCATCTTTGCCCACTGGGACGTGGTGAGCTTGCTGCCGAAGTCGTCCAGCAGGTGGTTGATTGCCGTCCGTTGGCGCTCGTTGATGGGTATACCCGCTATCCGCTCCCAGGACCGGGCCTTCGTGAGCACTGCCGTCAGCGTCGTCTCTGCCCCGTCTATAGCCCGGCCCAGGCAGCCCACGAACCAGTGCGTCCACTCGGACACGTCCATCGTGCCCTGCTGCGTCCGCTCCAGCATGTCGTAGTAAGCGCGGCGCTCTTTCCTGATCTGGGACGACATGCTATAGAAGCGCTGCGGGCTGCCCTCGGACCGGGTGAGCGTCATGTCCGCTATAGCCCTGGCGATGCGGCCGTTCCCGTCATCGAACGGGTGCACCGTCACGAACCAGAGATGGGCCAGCCCCGCCTTGAGCACCTCGTCCGTCTCGGCGGGCGCGTTGAACCAGTCCAGGAATGCCTGCATCTCCTCGGCGACCCGCTTTTCGGACGGCGCCTCGAAGTGCACCCGCTCCCGCCCGATACTCCCGGAGACCACCTGCATGGGGCCGGTGCGCCAGCAACCCACATCGATCCGGCCCATGTTGTTCCGTCCCGTGGAGAATAGGGAGGCGTGCCATTCGAACAACCGCTCCTCGGTCAGGGGTTGGTCGTAATGCTCGGTCGCGTCCAGCATCAGCTCGACGATGCCTTCGACGTTCCGGTCCACGTGCAGCAGCCCGCCGGTGTCCATGCCGAGACGCCGTGCGACCGACGACCGCACCTGCTCGGTATCGAGCATCTCGCCCTCGATCTCGCTGCTCTTCACGACGTCCTCGGTCAGCGTGCCGAGCACAGCCTCCTGGCGGAGGCCGAACCCGAGCGCGCTCATGCGGCCCAACAGGCGTCCCTGCCGGTGCCGCATCGAGGCCAGCGGCTCGACCAGTCCCTCCGGTTGCCACCGGAAGTGGGGCCAGTCCACCTCCTGGTGGATGTACCGTGTGTGCCTTCTCTGCATCATATGCGGAGATTATAGCCCCTAATCTCCGCATGTTGCAACTATTCACCGCATTATATGCGGAGATTATAGCCCTGATCAGGAGGGGACCGCGCCTCCCGCGCTTGACGAATCGCGCGCAGCGAGCGAGAGTCCACCCAGACAAGCCTGACAGGCTCGGAGGAGAACCATGGCGCAGCAGACAGAGGTCGCAACGATCGGGAAGGTGGACATAGACACGGACGCGCGGGCCAAGCAGCTCCCGTACGATCAGTGGGTCGAATCGCTCGATCTGCCCGTCCACAAGGGCTACTTCGTGGAGGACGTTCGCAACCTGGAAGTTGCCCCGTGGTCGGAGTTGGGCTGCAACGGCGCCTTCATCCAGCTCGAGGGCATGGAGGGCGTCGCCGACGCGCGCATCACCGAGATCCCGCCGGGTGGCTCGACCACGCCCCTGCGCTTCGCCCTCGACGAGGTCGTCTACGTCGCGGACGGGCAGGGCCTCGCCACGGTGTGGGCAGAGGGCGTCGACCGCAAGACGTTCGAGTTCGGCCCGCGCAGCCTCTTCGTCATCCCGCGCGGCGCGGTCCGCCAGTTCGCGAATGCCCGCGGCGACCGTCCCGCGCGGCTCATCTCCAACACGTACCTGCCGGTCGCCATGTCGCTCGTCCCGGACCCCACCTACTTCTTCAACAGCACCTACGAGGACCCCACCTTGCTGGAGCACTCGGAGGACGAGCTCTACTCGGTCGCCAAGCGCGCGCCGGGCGGACGCGGCGCCAGTTGGTTCGGCAACTTCTTCACCGACCTCGCTGCGTGGAGCGGCCTCGTCCCGCACCGCCAGCGCGGGGGCGGCGGCCACGTCGTCGACATCCAGTTCCCCCAATCGGAGATGGGCGGGCACATGTCCGTCTTCCCGCCGGGCACCTACAAGAAGGCACACCGCCATGGGCCGGGCGTCGTCATCATCATCCCTGCGGGCGAGGGTTACTCCATCATGTGGCCGGAGGGCCAGGAGAAGGTCATCGTTCCATGGCACGAGGCCAGCATGTTCGTGCCGCCGAACCGCTGGTTCCACCAGCACTTCAACGTGAGCGTGGAGCCCGCGCGCTACCTCGCGCTCTCGCCGATACGCCAGATGCGCGGCCTCAGCAACCGCATGAACCCGCTGCTCGACCAGGTGGAGTATCCGAACGAGGAGTCCTGGATCCGCGAGATGTTCGAGGAAGAGCTCGGCAAGCGCGGCCTGGAGAGCCTCATGCCGGAGGGGGCGTACCAGGACCCTCACTATAAGTGGGAGTACGACGCCTCCGAAGAGCAGGGCGCTGTCCTCGACGCCACGGCGGGCCGCGGCCTCTAGGTCTCGCCTCGACCGAACGATGCTCCTGGCGCCGATCGCCGTCTACCTGCTGTTGGTCAGAGGCGACAGCATCCTGATGCTTCGGCGGTACAACACGGGGTTCCAGGACGGCTCCTACAGCATGATCGCCGGCCACGTCGAAGCGGGCGAGGACCTCAAGACCGCGATGGTCCGCGAGGCGAAAGAGGAGGCTGGCATCGACCTCTCGCCGGACGATCTGGAGGTCGTCGGAGTCGTCCATTCGATGACCGACAGGGTGTACGTCAACTTCTTCCTGCGGGCGTCCGCATGGTCGGGCGAGGTGACCAACATGGAGCCGGACAAGTGCGACGACCTGCGCTGGTTCAGCATCCACGACCTGCCAGCCAACACGGTTCCAGCCGTCCGCTTCGCGGTCGGGAACTACCGCAACGGCGTGTGGTTCGGCAGCATGGGCTGGTGCTGAACGTCGGTAATCGCAGAGGGAGAGAAGGAGAGAGATGAAGGCCATAGACCTTGCCGAAAAGCTGTCGCAGTTCGATGAGTACTGGAGTCCACGGGTTGTCGGGGAAGTCAACGAGACCTACGTGAAGCTGGTTAAGGTCAACGGGGAGTTTGTCTGGCACAGCCATGAGCGAGAGGACGAACTCTTCCTCGTCGTGAAGGGGAGCCTGACGATTCGATTCAGGGACGGGGATGTTCACTTGGAAGAGGGCCAGATGATCATCGTTGAGAAAGGCGTTGAGCATCAGCCGGTGGCTGAGTCGGAGGCCCACGTCCTTGTCGTTGAGCCCAAGACCACACTGAACACGGGCGACGTGGTGAACGAGCGCACTGTCGCTGACCTTGAACGTATCTGATCTATCGGGGTACTGGTCCTTCCGCCTAACCACGCGCGGGCTCGGGCTGGGGCAGCGCTACGCCGCGTAAAGCTGGCCCCCGCACGGCGATAGTCGCGACGACGGTGAGCAGCAGCGCACCCGATGCCGCAACGGCGATGGGCGCCCCCGTGCCCTGGGCCACGGCGTTCATCGTGGCGCCGCCCACCGGCAGCAGTCCCCAGTGGACGCCGTACAGCGCCATCACGCGTCCGCGCAGGTTGTCGTCCACCAGCGTCTGCAGGATGACCTGCCCGGTCGTGATCTGCATCACGCCCACGGTGCCGGAGAAGAACAGCAGAACGAGCGCCGCCTCGAACCACGGCGTGAGCGCGAACGCCACGAGCATGACTCCGAACGCCCCTGCGCCACCCAGAAGCACCCGCCCCGCGCCTCGTTTCCTGAAATAGCGCGAGTACACGAACAGCCCCACCATCGCTCCGACGCCTGCCGACGAGTACATGAGCCCCAGCTCACGCGGTCCGACGTCGTACACCTCGGCCTGGAACACCGGGAAGGTGAGCATGTAGCCCTGGCCGAACGTTGAGGCCGCGAGCGCAAGGAGGAGCAGCGGGCGGAAGACGGGGTGGTGCCATACGTAGGCGGCGCCTGCCTTCATGTCGCTCAGCATCGTCCCGTGGCTCCCGCCGGTCGTCTGTCGAGGGTGTACCACCCGCATCACCGCGGCCATGGCGGCCGCACCCGCGGCAGCGACGAAGAAACTGGGCCCGGCCCCGGCTGCGGCGATGACGAACCCGGCGATGGACGGCGCGACGATGCGCGTCGACGACCACGCCACCGACGTCAGTGGCACCGCTATCGGGATGAGCGAGCGGTCGGGCAGCAGGCGTGGGAAGAGCGACGCCCGGGCCGGCTCGTCGAACGACTGCACCAGCCCGATCACCAGCGCTGCGAGCGCTAGGTTCCACACTGCCGCTTGATCGGTCAGCGTGAGCACGGCGAGCGCCACCAGCACCGCTACGGCGGTGGTCTGGGCGGCAACGACGAGCGTTCGTGGGTCGAACCGGTCGGCAAGCACACCGCCGGCGATGTTCACCAGGATGCGCGGCGCGGCGCTCACCAGGTTGATGAAGCCGAGCGCCAGCGGCGATTGCGTGAGGTCGTATGAAAGCCACCCGAGAGTGACGATGGTCATCTGTTGGCCGGTGACCTGGGCCATCAGCCCTATCCAGAAGAACCGGAAGTCCCGGTAACGCAGTGCCGCGAAGAACTCGACGAGGCCGCCGAACAGCCTCACGGCTCCTCCGGACTCTCTCTCTGCTCCGCGATAGGCTCGGGGACACCCAGGTGATTCCGGAAGAAAGCGAACGTCCGCTCCAGCGATTCCGCCGCTGCATTCGCACGCCGCTCGGAGGAGTCCTGATTGGGGTTCAGGAACGAGTGTCCCAGGCCCTCGTACATGAACAGTTCGTACTGCTTCTCGTACCGGTCGAGCGCCTCCCGGAACGCCTCGATCTCCGAGATGGGCGTCGTGTGGTCGTGCGTCCCGTAGTGGCACATCATCGGGACGCGTATGTTCTCGAGTTCCTCAGAGTCCGGGAAGAGGCTGTGGTAGTAGACGACGCCCGCGCCGAAGGTGTCCGTGCGCGCCAGCGACAGCAGGACGAGCCCCCCTCCTAGGCAGAAGCCTACGATGCCCACAGGTGCGTCGTCCGCCGTCCACGGCAACGAGCGCAGGAAGTCCGCTCCGGCGCTGAGGTTCTCCACCGTCCGCTGAACGTCCAGGGAGTTCTTGTAGCGCAGCTGCGTGGCGCGTCCCTCGGGCAGTGCGCCGTCGAACAGGTCAGGGGAGAGGGCGACGAACCCCGCGCGGGCGAATGTCCGCGTCATCTCGCGCTGGAACCAGTTGAGCCCGCCCATCCCGGAGATGACGACGAGCCCGGGATGCGGACCCCTGTCGGCCGGCCGGCCGACGTACCCGTCCACGAACCCGTTGGGACCGTCGTATCCGGCGTGGAGCGAGACGATGCGATGCGCCATGCCACACCTCCTGCCGCGTGCATCATAGGGCGGGGCACGCATCCGGACAACCGGCCCGCTCCGTCAACGCCACCCGCCTGCTCTCGTTACTACGCTGCTGAGCACTCCGAGCACGAGGGTCCTGGCCAGGGGGACGGCCATCAGGCCAAGGAGGGCTACGAGCAGGTGCCGAGGCGAGACCGGCGTCGACTCCTCCACTGCGGGAGGCGTGGCCCTCCCATGCTCACTGTTGCCCCAGCAGACGGGCGTGCCGTCCGTTTCCAGCGCGCACGTGTGCGCGTAGCCGGCGCTGATCGCAATGAACGTCTTGTCCTCCGGCGGCGACGCCCGCTCATCCGTATCGTCGCCCCAGCAGTGCGGCGTGCCGTCCGCCTCGAGCGCGCAGCTGTGCTTGCGTCCGCAGTCGAGCGATTCGAACTGCCGGTCGCTGGGCGCATCCAGCAAGTTCCATTTGTCGGCAAAACCCCAGCATTCGACGTATCCGTCCGTTTTGATGCCGCAGGAGTGGAGGTCGCCCGCGCTCACTGCCGTGAACGTCTCATCTGCCGGTGGCGTTGACTGGTTGTGGTCGTTGTTCCCCCAGCATTCGATCTTTCCGTCCGCTTTCAGCCCGCAGGTATGTGTGTCACCTGCGCTCACTGCAGTGAACGTCGTGTCCGGTGGCGGGGACGCCCTGTCGTTGTCATTGTTCCCCCAGCAGACGGGTGTTCCGTCGCTCTCCAGCGCGCACGTGTGGGTCTGCCCGGCGCTGATGGCGGTGAACGTTTTGCCGTCCGGCGGCGTGGTCTTTTCATCTTCGTCGTCCCCCCAGCAGGTGGGCGTGCCGTCGGTCTCGAGTGCGCATGTGTGCGATCCGTCCGCGGTGATGGTGGTGAACGTTTTGCCGTCCGGCGGCATGGATTGGCCGTCTTGGTTGCTCCCCCAGCAGGTGGGGGTGCCGTCGGAACTGAGCGCGCACGAATGATTGTCGCCCGCTGCGATCGCCGCGTAAGACGGAGCGGGGGTCGGTGTCAGTGCCGGAATGGGGGTCAGTGAAGGAGTAGGCGTTGTAGGAACGGTCGTCGGCGTCGGCGTGTGAGTGGGCGTGTGCGTAGGTGTAGGCGTCGGCGTGGGGGTGTGAGTAGGCGTGGGCGTAGCCGTGGGAGTAGGCGTTGGTGTGGGCGTGGGAGTTGGCGTTGGTGTAGGCGTGGGTGTTGGTGCAGGCGATGGCGTAGGCGTTAGTGTGGGCGTCGGCGTCGGTGTCGGCGTCGGCGTGGGCGTAGGCGTGGGCGTAGGAGTTGGCGTTGGTGTAGGCGTGAGCGTTGGTGTGGGCGTGGGCGTGGGCGTAGGAGTTGGCGTGGGTGTTGGTGCAGGCGATGGCGTAGGCGTAGGTGTGGGCGTCGGTGTCGGTGTGGGGTCGAGTGGCAGGTGCACGGATGGCGGAGATGTTTGACCGAAGTCGTTGCTCCCCCAACAGACTGGCGTACCGTCACCCTTCGATGCACAGGTGTGAGCCTCTCCGGCACTGATTTCAACGAACGCTGCGTCCTGTGGCGGTGACGATTGACCGTGCGTGTCGTCGCCCCAACAGACGGGAAGACCCTTCGTGGTCAGGGCGCACGTATGCCACCTGCCGCCCGAGATCGCCCGGTACTTCCCTTCCACGGGCACGGTGCTCTGGCCCTGATGGTCCCGTCCCCAGCAGACCGCAGAACCTTCCAGAGTGATGCCACAGGTGTGCAGGTACCCGGCGCTGAGGATGCTGAACCGGGCGCCCTCCGGGGGCGTCAGCTGGCCGAGATCGTTGTCCACGCCACCCCAGCAGACAGGTGTGCCGTCTTCTTGCAACCCGCATGTGTGGGTCTCTCCCGTAGTGATGGACTTCAGGGTCGAGGCTTCCGGCGGAGACGATTGCCCCTTCTCATCGTCGCCCCAGCAGACGGGTGTGCCGTCTCGCTCCAGCGCGCATGTGTGCGCGTAGCCGGCGCTGATCGCGATGAACCTCTTGTCGGACGGGGGATAAGATTGATCGTCGCTGTCCTCCCCCCAGCACACGGCGAAGTCGTCATCTCTGAGCCCGCAGACATGTGCCGCGCCGACGCTCATGGAGGTCAACTTTGTGTCCCCCGGTGGCGACGCTTGGCCCGCAGTGTTGTCGCCCCAGCAGTCGGGCGTACCGTCGGGTTCGAGCACACAGGAATGAAGGCCGCCCGCACCTATGGACCCTGTGGACACTCCTTCCGGGGGGCGGGTCAGGGTGGGAATGGGCGTTGGAGTGGGCCTCGACCTTGGGGCTGAAGGTACGGGGTCGGGCCGGAACCTGGGAGTGGGGGTAGGCCTTGGTGTAGCCGTTGGTGTGGGTACTGGTGTGGCCGTCGGTGTCGGTGTGGGGGTGGTTGTCGGGGTTGCCGTTGGCGTCGATGTTGCGGTTGGTGTCGGAGATGGCGTTGGGGACGGCGTAGGTGTTGGTGTCGCGGATGGCGTCGGCGTCGGTGTGGGAGTCAGAGTCGGAGTCGGACTTGGAGTAGGTACGGAGGTTGGCGTAGGAGTAGGCGTAGGTGAAGGGAGGAGAGTTGAAGTGGGCGACGGGGCTGTTGTGGGCGTGGGAGCAAGCGTAGGAGTGGCGGTGGGCGTGGGAGTTGCCCTGTGGGGGAATCCCAACGGCGATCCGGAGGCGTCGTCACAGGCGCATACGAGGCTTGCCAGTCCTATGCATATGAACAGCAGCGGTGAGCGGAAGCGGGACACCGGATCTCACGGGGAAGGTGGACGGCGCCATTTACTGCAGCCATCCAGATACAGTGGTGTTGATAGATACGTATTATCATAACCATCTCTTTGTATCAAATTGTCATGGCGGTATCCATGGCGGGTCCCCGGGCGAGCAACGCTGAGGTGGGGCGCTGCTATACTCGCAGGGTCCGCAGGAGGGGCAGAAGCCAGGATGAGCGTGGTCCAGATAGCCGGTTCGCGTCGGGGCGCAGGCGCCACGACGGTCGCGTGCGGGCTCGCGTCGCTGCTCCGGTCTCAGGGCAGGTCGGTGATGCTCGTGAAGCCGCTCTCGTCCCCGGGCGACGCCGACCTCGCGTTCCTTGGATCGCTGGGCGGCTCTGAGGAGACCGTAACCGTCGAGGGGACCCCGTCGGCGCAGCAGGTGGCGGACGCGGCGAAGATCGTGCAGGACGCCGCAGCAGGAGCTGACGTGGTGCTGGTGGAAGGACCGCCGCTCACTGAGAGTGCGACGGCGGCAGAACTGGCGCGGAGCACCGGCGCGGCCATCGTGGGCGTGCTCGAGTACGAGAGGGCGCTCGGCGCGGGCACCTGCGGGGCATGGCGTGACGCGTTCGGAGAGGCGCTCTCGGGGTGTGTCGTGAACAAGCGCACACGGTACGCGGAGCACGACGCCTCAGCGCGACTGGCGGTTGAGTTGGAGGACGCAGGGCTGCCGGTCCTCGGCGTGCTGCCGGAAGAGCGGTTGCTGCTCGCGCCGACGGTGCAACAGGCAGCAGAGCACCTCAACGGCACCTACTTTGCGGGCGAGGATGGGGGCAATGAACTCATCGAGCATTTCCTCATCGGCGGGCTCATCACGGAGTGGGGAGGCAACTACTTCGGGCGATTGCCCAACCAGGCGGTCGTCGTCCGCGGGGGCCGGATAGACATCCAGATGAGCGCGCTCAACTTCCCGCTGAACGCGCTCTTCCTGACAGGGTGCGAGACTCCATCACAGTACGTGTATCAGCGCGCCGACGATCTGGACGTGCCGCTCATCGTGGTGGGGCTCAAGACGCACGAGACGGCTGCAGCACTGGAGTCGCTGAACGATGCGGTGAGCGTCCACCACGCGGCGAAAGCGGAGCGTGCCGGAACGATGGCGCGGGAGTGCGTCGATGCCTCGGCCTTGAGCGTCGCACTCGGAGGCTGATGGTGGCACTGATAGGCGTAACGACGTCCAATGGAGGTCGCGCAAGCAGGTACGTTGCATCCCTGGAATGTCGCGGGGCCCGGACGCGGGTGTTGACGCCCGAGCATTTCACCTCGCTCGAGGAGGCGATGGACGGCGTGTCGGGCCTGCTGCTGACCGGCGGCGGCGACGTGTCTCCTTCCCTCTACGGCGAATCTCCTGATGGGGCACAGGGCATCGAACCCGAGCGCGACGAGATGGAGATGGCGCTGTTCCGGTACGCGATACAGCAGGACATGCCGACGCTCGGGATATGCCGGGGCATGCAGCTCATCAATGTTGCGATGGGGGGCAGGCTCATCCAGGACCTGCCCGGGCACACGCTTCCTGAATTCCAGTCGGCGATGCACCGGGTGTATGTGTCGCCGGGGAGTCGCCTCGGAGCGATCATCGGGGCGGGGGCCATCTACCGGACCAACAGTCGCCACCACCAGGGGTTGAAAGAGGCACAGCGCTCGCCTTCACTCATGGCATCGGCGTACCACCCGGAGGACGGCATCGTTGAGGCTCTGGAGAGCCCGGAGCATCCGTGGCTCGTGGGGGTCCAGTGCCACCCCGAACGCGAAGACGAGGTGCCGAAGAGCTTCGCCAGGCTGTTCGAGTGGCTCGCGGGATGGGCGGAGCGCTACGAGGCGGGAGATATGCCGCGATGAGCAGGCGCCCGCAGCAACCGCAGCAGCAGACCGACGAGTTCGGCGAGTGCCGCCACCTCTATCTGACAGGCGACGGGACGTGCGTGCACTGCGGGATGCAGTTCCGGCTGGCGTGGGCGTCGGAACGGCGCGACCTCGTCAAGCCGACAACGCGCAATCTCATCTTCGCGGTGGTAGGCATCAGCCTGTTCATCCCCGCACAGTTGTTCCCGTTGCAGGGCTCCTCCCTGCTGTCGTCCGTGTTCCTCGTGATAGCAGTGCTCTTCTTCACGCGAACGCTGCTTGGCGGGTTCGAGCTGTACATCCGGCACGGGTTCGTTCCGGGGAGGTTGGGACCCATCGCCAGGCGGCACCCGCTCAACCCGCTGCCGCCCAAGGGATACGTCACGGCATTGGGGCGTGTCCGGTTCCCGATAGACCTCGAGACGTACCGGCAGTTCGAGCAGGGCGATACGCTGCTGATAGAGCATCTGCGGTGGTCGCGTCTGCCCGTGGCGATCTACAAGGGCCACCTCAACAAGTAGGCCTCAACTCGTGCGCGAAAGGGCGTCAGGGGGTTGTTGGGTATCGCGGATGCACCTGCTATAATGCGGTGGACTATTCCGGCACATCTGGGAGACGGCAGTCCCCCCGCCCACCACATGTTGTGGTAGTTTGGCGGCCACTCCCCCATAGCGTGAAAGGAGCCGCATGGTAACGGGGAACTCCGACAAGGTCAGACCCGTACGCATAGAAGAAGAGATGCGCAGCGCGTACCTCGACTACGCGATGAGCGTCATCGTCTCACGTGCGCTGCCCGACGTGCGTGACGGGCTGAAGCCCGTGCACCGGCGCATCCTCTACGCGATGCAGGGCATGGGGCTGCGTCCCGGCTCCTCCTACAAGAAGAGCGCCGCCGTCGTCGGAGAGGTGCTCGGGAAGTACCATCCGCACGGCGATTCCCCGGTCTACGACGCTCTCGTCCGCATGGCGCAGGACTTCTCCATGCGGCACACGCTCGTGGACGGCCAGGGCAACTTCGGGTCCGTCGACGACGATCCTCCCGCGGCGATGCGCTACACGGAGGCGCGGCTCGCGCCCATCTCCGAGCAGCTGCTGCAGGATATCGACCGCGACACGATCGACTTCGTGGACAACTACGACGGCTCCCAGCGCGAGCCGACGGTGCTCCCCGCCCGCGTGCCGAACCTGCTGGTCAACGGCGCGTCCGGCATCGCGGTTGGCATGGCAACGAACATCCCTCCGCACAACCTGCGTGAGGTATGTGACGCGCTCGACTACCTGATCGACAACCCGGAGGCGACTCCCGACGAACTGATGAACTTCGTGCAGGGGCCGGACTTCCCGACCGCGGCGACGATCATGGGACGGGAGGGGATCCAGCAGGCGTACCAGACCGGACACGGGCGCATCATGGTCCGCGCGAAGGCTGCGGTGGAGGACGCGGAGAAGGGCGCGCGCCAGCGCATCGTGGTCACTGAGCTCCCGTACCAGGTCAACAAGGCGTCGCTGGTCGAGAAGATCGCCATGCTCGCCAAGGAAAAGAAGATCGACGGCATCTCCGAGGTGCGCGACGAGTCAGACCGCGAAGGCATGCGGATGGTGATCGAACTTCAGCGCAACGCCGCGGCAGGCGTTGTGCTGAACAACCTCTACCAGCACACCTCCATGCAGAACGCGTTCCACGTGAACATGGTTGCGCTGGTGGACGGCCAACCCCGCGTGCTGAACCTCCGCTCCGCGCTGAACCGCTTCCTGGACTTCCGCAAGGAGGTCATACGGCGCAGGGCCGAGTACGACCTGAACCGTGCCCGGGAACGCGCCCACATCCTCGAGGGTCTGCGGGTAGCCCTGGAGAACCTCGACGACGTGATCGCCCTCATCCGGGCTTCCGCCGATACGGAAGAGGCGCGCAATGGCCTGATGCAGCAGTTCGGGCTGACCGAGGCACAGGCGCAGGCGATCCTGGAGATGCAGTTGCGGCGTTTGGCCGCCCTTGAACGCGAGCGCATCGAGAACGAATACCAGGACCTGATGAAGCGCATCGATGAGTTGCAGGCCCTGCTCTCCGACCCGACCAAAGTGCTGGCGGTGGTGAAGTCCGAGACGGCGGACCTGCGCAAGTCGTTCGGCAACGATCGCCGTACGCAGATATCCGACGAGGAGGCGCGCGACCAGTCGCAGGAAGAGCTGACTCCTCACGCGGACGTGGTCATCACGCTCAGCGACCGCGGCTACATCAAGCGGCTCCCTATCTCCCTGTACCGCCTGCAGAAGCGTGGCGGCAAGGGGGTGAAGGGTCAGGAGAGGCGCGAGGGCGACGCCGTGCAGCAGCTGGTGGTAGCGGACACGCACGATTACCTGCTCTTCTTCACGGACAAGGGCCGCGTCTACCGGAAGCGCGTCTTCGAGGTGGGCGAGGACTCGTCGCGCCAGACGCGCGGCACCCCGATCCAGAACCTGTTGGAGTCCATCAACCCGAACACGGAGACGGTCACCGCCGTCGTTGCCATCTCCGATCCGCTGGCGGACCTCTTCATCTTCATGGCCACCCGCAAGGGGAAGGTGAAGAAGATGCACCTGGACAAGTTCCAGAACATCCGCCGCGTGGGGCTCGCGGCGTTCGATCTCGATGCGAACGACAGCCTCCTCACGGCGCGGCTCGCGGAAGAAGACATGAACGCGGTGCTCATATCCCGCAACGGCAAGGGCGTGCAGTTCAGCCTGGACGCGGTGACCGAGCGGCAGGGACGCAGCACGGGCGGCGTCGGCGGCATGCGCCTGACGGACGACGACGACGAGGTCGTGTCGATGGAGGTCGTGAACCCGGACGCCCGGCTGCTTATCATCAGCGAGCGCGGCTACGGCAAGCGCACGGCGGTGGAGACGTTCCGCACGACGGGACGCAACGCACAGGGCGTCTTCGCCATGAAGATAACGGAGAAGACGGGCCCCATCGCTGGAGCGGTGGTGACCGGCTCCGACGACGAGGAGATCATGGTGGGCTCTCGCAACGCGATGGTCTACCGGACGTCGCTCGCGGAGATCCGCACCCTCGGCCGCATCGCGCAGGGCGTGAAGATCATGACCAAGCTCGCTGATGACGACGTGGTCATCTCCATGAGCGCGTTCCGCGAGCGCACGTGGGAGGACTTCGAAAAGCTGCCGAAGGTGCAGCCGAAGAAGCCCCGCGCAGCGTCCACGAACGGGCATGCCCCCGCGGCGGAGATGCAGGACGTCGCCGATGACGCGGATGCTGTCGAGGCTGAAGACGCGGTCGAAGACACCGTGGAGAACGACGCTCCGGCCTCCGCAACGGTAGAGGACGCGCCCGACGCAGCAGAGAGCGCCGACGCCGACGGCGCCAGCGATACGACGGTCTCGATGTGGCACGCCATGCAGGCGCCCCTCTTCCCTGAACCCGGTGAACCGGAAGAGGAAGACGCCTAACCTGTATAATCGCGGGGCAGCCGGAGACGGCTCGCCCCGCTTCCATGTCAGACGTACTCACCATCCGCGTTCCCGCGACCACAGCGAACCTCGGGCCAGGTTTCGACTGCCTCGGCATGGCGCTGTCGTTGTGGAACACCATGCGCGTCGGCTGGGCCGACAAGCCGACGCTCAGCCTGCATGGGCTGGGCGCGGAGCACTTGCGACGCGACCCCGGCAATCTCATCTACCGCTCTGCGGAGCGCGTGCTGGTAGAGACTGGCAACGCCGGGCGTAGCCTCTCCATAGAAGCATGGCAGGAGATCCCCCTCAGCAGGGGGCTCGGCAGCAGTTCGGCAGCTATCGTGGGTGGCGTCTACGCCGCGAACGCGTTGCTCGGCTATCCACTGTCGCCGCACCGCCTGCTGGAGCTCGCGACGGAGATCGAAGGGCATCCAGACAACGTGGCGCCGGCGCTCATGGGTGGAATGAGCATCGTCGTCGCGGACGGCGAGACTGTCCACGCTGCGCCCGTCCCGCTGCCGAAGGACCTGCAGTGCGTCGTCTACATACCCGACACGCCTATGGCGACGCACGAGGCCCGGAACATCCTCGGCCCCGAGGTCCCGCGCGCGGACGCCGTCTTCAACGCCGGGCGCACGGCCCTGCTCGTGGCGAGCCTCGCACTGGACCGGCCCGAATACCTGCGCCTCGCGACGCAGGACAGGCTGCACCAGCCGCAGCGTCAGCAGGTATACCGCCAGATGAAGGTCATCTTCGACCATGCGCTGGCGGCGGGCGCGCGAGGCGTTTTCCTCTCCGGCGCGGGGTCGTCAGTGGTGGCGTTCACGAAACAGGGCGAGAACCGGGCATTCACCATCGGCTACGAGATGGCGGACGCCGGCGACAAGTCCGGCCTCACCGGCACCTTCCAGGTGCTCAAACCTGCGCGAGGAGGGGCGGAAGTGATCCCCCATCCCAAGGGACTCGAGTAGATGGCCGTTCTCGTGCAGAAGTACGGCGGCACGTCCGTCGGCGACGCGGAGAAGATACGCCACGTTGCGGAGCGCATCGCTGCCGCGCGGCGTGCGGGGAACAGTATCGCGGTCGTGGTCTCCGCGATGGGGGATACGACCGACCGGCTCATCGAACTCGCGGAGTCGATCAGCGCCGCACCGGACCCGCGCGAACTGGACGTGCTGCTTTCGACCGGAGAGCTGGTTTCCTGCACGCTCGTCACGATGGCGCTCCGGGAGATCGGGGAAGAGGCCGTCAGCATGAGCGGGGCGCAGGCGGGCATCCGCACGGACACCGCGCACGGCAGCGCCTCCATCGTGGAATTCGACGCCGAGCGTGTGCAGCAGGCGCTGGACGCGGGACGCATCGTCATCGTCGCGGGGTTCCAGGGCGTCACGCACGAGATGGACGTGACCACGCTGGGGCGCGGGGGATCGGATACGACGGCGGTTGCGCTTGCCGCGGCGCTGGGTGCCGAGCGGTGTGAGGTGTACACGGACGTGGACGGCATCTATACCGCCGACCCACGCATCGTTCCGGATGCCCGCAAGCTATCCGATATCGGCTATGAGGAGATGCTGGAACTCGCAAGCTACGGCGCGAAGATGCACCCGCGCTCTATCGAACTCGCGGCCTGGTACAACACGCCCGTGCTCGTAGCGTCGAGCGCGCGGGACGTCCCCGGCACGCTGATCCACGACGTCGCGCCGGCAGGGGCTGGCGTGGAAGGAGAAGGGATGGAAGTCGCGAACAAAGTGCGGGGAGTCACCTACGAGCGGGGGGTGGCGCGCATCACGTTACGCGCCGTACCGGACCGTCCGGGCATCGCCGCTGCGGTATTCGAGCCGCTGGCGGAGTCCAACATCAGCGTGGACACCATCGTCCAGAACGCGAGCGCCGAGCGGCTGACCGACCTCTCCTTCACCGTGGACCGGAGCGACCTGCGCGCTGCGCTGGAGGTGACGCGAGGCGTAGCGGGAACGATAGGCGCGGGCGAGTGCGTCTCGCACGACAACCTCGGGCAGGTGAGCATCGTCGGCACGGGTATGCAGAATGCGCCTGGCGTCGCCGCCGTCATGTTCTCAGCGCTCGCGGAAGCAGGCGTGAACATCGAGATGATCACCACCTCCCAGATACGCATCACGTGCGTTGTGGACGAGGAGCAGGTGAACGACGCCGTGCGAACGCTGCATGACGCGTTCGAGCTGGGAGAAGGATAGGGGGCGGGTGGCCCGCCGGAGGCCTAGGCGGAGATCATCCGCTTGTTCTGGAAGGTGCGGAGGCAGCGTGTGCAGACGCTCATCCGCTTCGTCTTCCCGCTGATGGTGAGCATCGCACGCTGGATGTTCGGGAAGAACCAGCGGTTGGTGTGCCGGTTCGAGTGGCTGACGTTCTTGCCGGCCCGGCGCCGAGCGCCACAAAGTTCACAGCTTGCCATGATGTTCTCTGTCGCCGGAGTCCCGGCGGGGGTAGAATGCCCGCACCTTCAACGAGGCGCAGAAGCATAGTGTAGCACGCTCTCGCGCCGCTGGCGAACCATGGACGAACACGGCTATTCGACGTTCGACGCGCAAGGCTTCCGGCGACTCGTCCTCTCAGGCGCCGAGTGCCTGGAGGCCAACGCCGACGCCATCAATGCGCTCAACGTCTTCCCGGTGCCGGACGGCGATACGGGCATCAACATGCTGCTGACGCTCCGCGCGGCGACGACCGCCGAACTGCCGGATGCGTCGTCTGCCACCGTGGGTGCGATGAGCAGCGCGATCGCGCGCGGAGCGCTGCTCGGCGCTCGTGGCAACAGCGGCGTCATCTTTTCCCAGTTCATGAAGGGGCTCGCGAGCGGGCTGGCGGACTGTGAGCATGCGGATGGCGCAGCGTTCGCGGGGGCGGTGCGAGCGGCAGCCGATGCAGGCTACCAGGCCGTCGGCAATCCGGTTGAGGGCACGATGCTGAGCGTGATGCGGGCAGCGGCGGAGGCCGTTCACCCGCCGGATGGCACGGCGGACGCGCCGGGTGTGCTGCGTGCGGCCTATGAGGCCGCCGAGCGAGCGCTCGCCTACACGCCCGAGCAACTTCCCGTGCTGAAGCAGGCCGGCGTCGTGGACGCGGGCGGGCAGGGAGTCGTTGCGTTCCTCGCGGGCATGGTGAACCTCGTAAGCGAAGAGCCGATAGTCCTGCGCATCACCGCGCCTGAGGGCGGGCTGGAAAGCGCCGCCGCGAACGTGAGCCACGAGTTCCTCGAGCACACGGAGGAGGAGATGTACGGCTACTGCACGCAGTTCGTCGTGCAGGGCGAAGGGCTCGACCCGGACGCGGTGCGCGAGAGCGTGATGAAGATAGCGATGTCAACCGTCGTAGTGGGCGACGACCGTATCGTGCGCGTCCACGCACACGCGGAGGACCCGGGGCCACTGCTGAGCATTGGCGCGGCGCTCGGCGCCCTCGACCAGATCAACATCCAGAACATGGACCTGCAGCACCAGGAGTTCATGGCCCTCCACGGCTACGGCGAGGACGCGCCGGAGCAGGCCGAGGCCATGGAACTCGCGGTCATCCCGGTCGCGCCGGGCGACGGCATCGCTCGCGTCTTCCGCAGCCTCGGGTCGGCTGCCACGGTGTCCGGCGGCCAGACGATGAACCCGAGCGCGGCTGACATCATCGCCGCCGTACAGAGGACGAACGCCGCGTTCACCATCGTGCTGCCGAACAACAAGAACATCGTGCTCGCGGCGGAGCAGGCCGCGGAACTTTCGGACACGCCCATCGCGGTCGTCCCGTCGCGCAACGTGCCGCAGGGCATGGCGGCGATGCTGGCGTTCAATCCCGACCTGACGGGCGAGGAGAACGCGGAGGCGATGCGAGGCGCGCTCGACAGCGTGCGGTCGGGCGAGGTTACGACGGCGGTGCGCTCCACCACGATAGACGGCGTGGACGTCCTGGAGGGGCAGGCGATAGCCATACTCGACGGTGTGCTCGCCGCGGCTGCTGAGGCGCCAAATGAAGCCCTCGCTGCGATGCTGGATGCCGCGGAACTCGAAGACGGCGCGCTGGTCACCCTCTTCTACGGCGCGGGACTGGCTGTGGAAGCGGCAGAGGAAGCCGCTGCCGCCGTCGCGGAGCGCCCCGGTGACATCGAGGTGGAAGTGCACGAAGGCGGACAGCCGCACTATCATTACCTCGTCTCCATCGAATAGAGACGGTAAAGGGGGCAGGCATGGCGGTAAAGGTCGTCACGGACAGCGCATCAGACATACCGGCGGAAGTTGCCGAGGAGCTCGGTATCTCCGTCGTGCCCTGCACGATCTTCTTCGGGGCGGATGCGTTCAAGGACGGAGTGGAGATCACCAAGGAAGAGTTCTTCCACCGGTTGACTACGGGCGGCGTCATGCCCACCACGACTCAGCCCTCCGTGGGAGACTTCCTGGACGTTTACAGGCCGCTGGCGGAGGAAGGCCACGACATCGTATCGGTGCACGTATCCGGCAAGCTGAGCGGTACGGTCAACTCGGCGCGACTCGCGGCAGGAGAGTTGGCGGGCGCCACGGTGGAGATCGTGGACACGGAGCTCGCGTCGATGGGGGTCGCGCTCGCGGCGAAGGCGGCGGTGGACGCCGCAGCCGGGGGCGCGGACGCGGCGGCAGCAGCGGAGGCCGCCCGCAGTTCGGCTGCCAGTACCGATGTATTCGTCGTGCCCGACACGCTGGAGTACCTGAAGCGGGGCGGACGGATCGGGAGCGCGCAGGCGCTGCTGGGCTCGCTGCTGTCCATGAAACCGATACTGAAGCTGGCGGACGGCGAAGTGCACCCGCACGAGAAGGTACGCACCAAGGCCAAGGCGGTGCAACGCATGCGCGATATCGCCGCGTCCGGCGGGCCGTACCGCGAGGCGGCGGTCATGCACCGGGTTACGGACGAGGAAGCGGAGTCGCTGGCCGATCACCTGGCGCAGTTCACGGCGAACCCGGTGTTCAACGGATCGATCGGAGCGTCGATCGGCGCGCACACGGGCCCCGGTGTGATCGGCTTCGCGTTGGTGAAAGAGGGATAGCGCAGAAGCGCTAGCCGTCGGGGGCCTCGACGGCGGACTCGACGTGGGTGATCTGCGCCGGGCCGTCCGGCTGCAGGGTGATGGCCACGAGGTCCACCCGCCATGAAGAGCCGGCGCGCCCGTGCTGGGCCAGGTACTCCTCCGCGGTCCTCACGAGCCGGGCCTGCTTGCGCTGCGTCAGCGACTCCTCCGGCGTGCCATAGGCCGTGCTGCGCTTCGTCCGCACTTCCACGAATACCGTCTCCGCGCCGTCCCGGGCGACGAGGTCTACCTCCCCGAAGCGCGTGCGGTAGTTCCGCGTTTCGATGACGAGCCCGAGCGATTCCAGGTGCGCCGCGGCGATGCGTTCGCCCTGCGCGCCGAGCTTGGAGCGTTCGCTAGGCATCGGCGAACAGTTTCGGCTTGAACGGAGAGAACGTGAGCCGGTGCACCGGCGTCGGCCCCTTCTCCGCAACCGCGGCGAGGTGCCGGGCGGAGGCATAGCCCTTGTGCGCGCCGAGGCCGTAACCGGGATAGCGCCTGTCCAGCCGCCGCATGATTCTGTCGCGGTAGACCTTCGCCACGATCGAAGCGGCGGCGATGGCCGTGCAGAGCGCGTCGCCCTTCACGATGGCGGTGCACGGCTTGCGTCGCCAGTCGAGCGGGAAGGCGTCGACGAGCACGTGGTCAGGGGGCTCGGCGAGGCACTCGAGCGCGCGGCGCATCGCGATGCGGGAGGCGGGCGCGATGCCCTCGCTGTCGATCTCCCCGTTGCTCGCTTCGCCGATGCCGATGGCGACGGCGATCTCGCGAACGAGCCGGTCGGCACGGCGCAGCTCGGCGGGCTTCAGCGTCTTGCTGTCCCGCAGGAGCGGCAGGTCCTCGTGCTCGAACCCGGTCAGGTCGGGGAGGACGACGGCGCCCGCAACGACCGGCCCGGCGATGGGGCCGCGCCCCACCTCGTCAACGCCGGCGACGCGAGCGTAGCCCTCCAGCAGGAGACGGCGCTCCTCGTGCTGCGTGGGGGTGGGGTGTCCGTTCGTCGTCCGGCCTCAGACGGCAGCCGGTACTCCGGCCGGGCCGTCGATGTAGCCGCCTCCGAGCACGCGGTCGCCGTCGTAGAACACGGCTGCCTGGCCCGGAGTGATGGCCCGCTGCGGCTCGTCGAACCATAGCACCGTGTCGTCGCCGTCGTGGTGCAGGACGGCTGAGGCGGAGCGCCCGTTGTAGCGTATCTTCGCCGACACGCGACAGGCGTCCGCGGGGCGCGCTCCCGCCACGTAGCGAACGCTGCCGACGCGCACGCCGTGCTGCAGCAGGTCGCGGCTCCCGCCGACGGTGATGCGGCGCGTCTCGGGGTCGACGGCGGTCACGAAGAGCTTCTCGCCGTCCGGCAGCCCGAGCGCCGACGGCGGAACGCCGATGCCGCGCCGCTGGCCGACGGTGTAGAACTCGATGCCCGGGTGCTCGCCCACCACGCGGCCTGCCGCGTCCACGACCTCGCCCGGCTCCGGCGCCGACTCCTTCCGCATGAACCCGCGGTAGTCGCCGCTGGGGATGAAGCAGATCTCCTGGCTGTCCGCCTTGCCGGCGAGGTGGAAGCCGGCCTCGCTCGCCAGCTCCCGTATCTCGTCCTTGGTGTATCCGCCCACCGGGAGCAGCACGCGCCCCAACTGCTCCTGGCCGAGGCCGAAGAGCACGTAGGACTGGTCCTTGCCCGCGTCCACGCCCTGCCGGAGCGTCCACGCGCCATCGGCAGCGTCGTGCTCGATGCGGGCGTAGTGGCCGGTGGCGACGTAGTCGGCGTCCATCATCGCGGCGCGCTGCATCAGGAAGTCGAACTTGATGCGGTCGTTGCAGGCGATGCAGGGATGCGGGGTGCGCCCGTGTTCGTACTCGCTCACGAAGTAGGCGACGACGTGCTCGCGGAACTCGCGCCTCGCGTCCACGACGTAGTGGGGCACGCCCAGCGTCTGGCAGACGCGGCGGGCGTCCTCGATGTCCTGGATGGAGCAGCAGCCTTGGTGGTCGGACGATATGTCGTCCTCGTCCGCCGACCAGAGCCGCATCGTGACGCCGATGACGTCGTAGCCCTGCCGGTGCAGCAGGTACGCGGCGACCGACGAGTCGACGCCGCCCGACATCGCGGTGATGACGCGCTTCCCGCGTTCCGTTGCGCTGAGACGTACGTCCATACCCCGTTCAACTGAAGAGTTGGACTCCTGCTGCTCCCACGATGACTGTCCCGACGACTACGAGCACCGCTCTGACTTCCCATTGCAGGTGCTTGACCTGTTCCTCTATCCGCACGACCCGCTCAGACAACGATGGGTGCTGGTGGTCTTCCACCTGCTCTACCACCGCGCCCACCACTTCATCAGCAGCACCAGTGCCACGAGGAACAACGCCCCCAACGCTGCGAACGACAGGAACAGGAGAATAGTATCCCAGTAGGTGACCACGACGGCGAACGCGAGGACTACCAAGAAGAAGATCACGACTCCCATCGTTATCGCTTCTTCTTCGCGTCTACGCATCGCCGCACCCCTGCGCCTGGGCATCGCTGGACCCCTTCCCAGCCCCTGATACGAACGGGGCTCAACTACAGGCTAGGCCTCGTATGAGGCACGGTCAATAATCGCCATCCTCCCGCCAACCTCGCAAGGCCCTCGTGTCACACTTTCGCGCCCCCCTTCGCGGTCGCTGTGCGCCCCGCCTATAATCTGCCTGCATGGCGACGCAGCAGAGCACACCCCCGGACGCAGGCGCGGCGGCGCGCAGGGCCGTAGACGCCGCGACAGACAAGCAAGGTTCCAACATCGTGCTGCTGGACGTGCGGGAGGTCTCCGCGTTCGCCGACTACATGGTCGTGCTCACGGCCGGCAGCGTCCGCCAACTCAACGCCCTTGCCGAGGACCTCGTCGAGGCCGTGGAGCAGGCGGGGCCTCCGCTGCACCACCGGGAAGGCTCCGCGGAGTCGGGGTGGGTGCTGCTCGACTTCGGCGACGTGGTGGTCCACGTCTTCAGCGAGGAGCAGCGCGACTTCTATCGCCTGGAGCAGGTGTGGCGGGCGGGCAGGGAGCTCGTCAGGATTCAGTGACCCAGGGCTCGACCTCGCGGTCGTAGTCCAGCAGTTCACTGTCTGCGAAGAAGATGGCGAGTTCCCGCTGTGCGGACTCCGGCGAGTCGGAGCCGTGGATCAGGTTCCGCCCGATGTCCACCGCCAGGTCGCCGCGTATCGTGCCGGGGTCGGCGTTCTGGGGGTTCGTGGCCCCCATCGTCTTGCGGACGACCTCCACGGCATTCTTCCCTTCCACCGCCATGGCGACGATCGGACGGGACATCATGAACGAGGAGAGCCCCGCGAAGAACGGCTTCTCCACGTGCTCGGCGTAGTGGCGCTGCGCGGTCGGCATGTCCATCTGCATCAGCTTCAGGCCGACTATCTTCAGCCCGCGGTCTTCCAATCGTGAGATGATCCTGCCGGCGAGGCCGCGCTGCAGCGCGTCCGGCTTGAGCAGAACGAGAGAACGCTCGAACAAGACTGGTTACTCCTTCGTGCCGACCGGAAACGCGGCCCGGCAGACACACCTGATGATTCACCGTAACAGTGCGGCGGAATCCGTAGCCTACCACACCCGGTGGCCGCTCATAGTCACACCCGGTGACCGCTCATGGTGAGCCTGTCGAACCACCCGCTCGTTCCCTGCCGGTCTCATTCGGTCTCATTCAGTCCCAAACCACTCCTGCGACCCCTCCTGAGACCCCACCCCGCTCATCCTGAGCTTGTCGAAGGACCCAGGTGTGCCATTTGGTGCCATTAAGTGCCATTCCACTCCTGCACGCGCTTGGCGCGCCCCCCGCCTGCCGGGGCAGGCCCGCCGACGCCGCCCGCCGGGGCGGAGCGCCGTCACCGGCCAGCGTACGCGCCCCTGCCGCGACCGCGAAAGGGGCGCGTGTCACACGTTCGACCCCGTCATTCCCGCGAAGGCGGGAATCCAGTGACTTGTCAGGCCATGCGGTAGGGTGGGTCCGAGGAGGCCGTCATGCTGAGCGAAGCGAGGGGCACCGGTTGGCTATTTGCGGAGCACCATCCCTGCAAAAGCGCCAAGCGGCGCTCCAGCGAATAAACCCCATCCGATGGCAGCCAGAATTGACACACCTAGTAAGGCCGCTGCGAAGCCGATAAGGATCCCACCAGCAATCGAGCCAACTGCTACAAAGTCCATGGTCTCCCCTTTCCTACTACCTGCTGTGCTAACAGGCAGGCTCTTCCCCATAGACGGTATATAGTACCACTGATGGGAGAGGATTACTAGTGCGTTGGGAGTTATCCCGGTGTCTACGCAGAATCACTCGTAACTGAGACTTCGGGGCACTCGCTGCATAGGGGGTAGCCTCTCCACCATTGTCCTTGGGAGGTGCCCATGGCACACGCCATACGGAATCATATTGCGATTGCGTTCTGGAGCTTCGCCGTAGCTTGCCTGATGCTGGTCATCGGCATGTTGGCCGACCTACTCGTTACGGAGTCGAGGATAGCGTACGGGGTTGCGATTGGACTGACGGTCCTGTCGGTTGGCCGTCTCTTCGACGCGCACGCGGCGGAGCAGCATCACAAACGCATGATGGATCTGAACTAAGCGTCGCTGGGGGTATGGTTGGTTACCCCGGCAGGTTCACTTGGATCGGGGCTGCATTGGGATGGGTGCCGATGAGTGGCTGGAATCGGTTCGCTAGGTACACTTCCACGCCATCTCGTAGCGTCTCAGGCACAGAAGCCCACGTAACGAGAAGTTCGCCATACTGACGGTAGGCCAAGACCTCTGAACCAGATCTGCGGTGGTATGCAATCCTGTCGGCCACGTCTCCTTTGCCGACATAGACGACGTTCGTACCCTCCCGGTGCACGCCCATCCAGATGACGTACACCCCCTGGGCGGTAACGGAGCTGAGATTCACTCTCTCCAAAGCACACCACACATCACTCTCGCACCGCACCCAGGCCAACTCCATCTGTTACCTCCGCTATGGCGTTGCGCAGTGTATGGGCGCCCTCGTACTCAGTCAATGTATTGACCTACGTCTGGGTGGCACGTAGGCTTCGGCCCGCCAGAATGCCGAACATCACGAAACCCGGCCGCTTCCTCATCCTTCTGACGGTACTCATCGTCGTGGCCTTCTTCTTGGTATCATTAGAGGTACCAGAAGATGTAGGCGGCCTCCGTGCACAAGTACTGTACGTCTGGAGGGAGGCTGAGCCGCTAGTAGTCGTGTCGGCAGTCGTGGCTCTAATCGTTGTGGAGGGATGGTCCATGCTCGCAGAGAAGTACTTGAGGGAACGCTACCGCAAGGGACGCGAGGAAGGACGCGAGGAAGAACGCAAGGCGTGGCGGGAGTGGAACGACAGGCGTATTCTGGCCGAGAGAAGTGGGCGACCCTTCACTGAGCCACCCCCCAGCAACCAAGAGGACCCTAAGCCTCCTGACCGGTAGGGGTGGGTGGATATTAGGCAATCTCCTGACACCCGCCCCTTACCCCATCGCCCCCTCACCGCGTACGCTGGCTGCATGACCGTCGTACGGACAGCAGCCATAGGCAGCGTCTATAGCTCGGGGCCCAGCCATAGACAGGGCCTATGGGTCGGCATTGCACACCCCTCATCGGTGCTGCGGTTGAACGGAAGAACGCGGAAGCAGGCCACGGCCTTGCCGATCAACCGCTCGACGAGCCGGATGCGCCCTGCGTTCACTCGTGAGAGCGAGCGGATAAAGCGGGCGGTTGAACACGGGAACGACGGGGGGCACCCGAGAGATGTTCGACTCCGCCTCCGGCTACGCTCAACATGACCCTTCGACAAGCTCAGGATGAGCGGGAGGTCTGCAGGATGAGCGGGGATCGAGGGCGGCTAGCCGCCAGCGACGGGTTTCGGTGGGCGCGGAGGGGTGATGCGGGGAGAGCGCAGGTAGCGCGGGGCGATGGCCGTTGCGCCGGTTGCCTCACCCGATGCCAGGAGCGCGGCGCCGAGCTCCGCAGCCCCCGAGAGCCGCGCCATCGGCGCGGACTCGGTCACGGACCGCGCGTCCGCGCCCAGGCGCTCGCGGAGCGCATCAGCGACGTCCGCCGTCGACTCGCCGCAGAAGAGCGTCGGGCCGGACTGCCCGGCGGCGAACTCGTCGATGGGAGAGACCTGCTCCTCGCTCAGCGCGCCCCACGGGCCGCCGGTCGTGCCGTAGACGGCCCAGGCGACCGTCCCCCTGCCTGCGGGCA
Source organism: Dehalococcoidia bacterium (assembly GCA_965220225.1). Lineage (GTDB taxonomy): Bacteria > Chloroflexota > Dehalococcoidia > Lucifugimonadales > Australimonadaceae > Bin16. The sequence continues at coordinate 1,334,887 of OZ244813.1, forward strand.
GGACCGCGCAGACGCGCTCCGCCGTCGCGCGGTAGGGGTAGGCGGACGCCTCCAGCGTGCTCACTCCTGCGACCGGGAGGCCCCAGGCGACGGCCAGCCCCTTCGCGACGCCGATGCCGGTGCGCAGGGCGCTGAACCCGCCCGGTCCGACGCTGACGGCGATGCCGTCCAGCGCGTCCGGCGCGATGCTTTCCGCTTCCGTGAGCCATCGCACCGCAGGCATGAGCTCGGCCGTGTGGTTGTTGCGGGAGCGCCATGAGACGACACGCGCCAACCCGTCCCGCCACAGGCCCACCGCTCCGTAGCGCGTGGAGGTGTCGATCACCAGGTATGCCGTCATCCGGCCTCCCCCTGCAGAGCGTCGATGAGCTGCACGTAGCGCGCGCCGTGCGGCTCGAGGGTGAATACGCGGGAGTCGGGCGCCTCCCCGAAGGCGATGCCCACCGCGAGGTGCTCGTCCGGGAAGACGGCCTGCGCCTGCTCGGGCCATTCCACGACGCACGCTCCTTCGTCCAGCATCTCGCCGAACGCCAGGTCGTCGATCTCGAGGTCGCCGCCGTCCATCCGGAAGAGGTCCACGTGGTAGACGGGGATCCGTCCCTGGTACTCGTGCACGAGCACGAACGTGGGGCTGTGCGCGTAGCCGGTCACGCCGGCGCCCCACGCGACGCCCTGCGTGAGCGTCGTCTTGCCCGCGCCGAGCGTTCCGCGCAGCAGGTAGAGGTCGCCGGGCTCCGCCAGGGCCCCGAGCCTGCGCCCGAGCGCCTGGGTCTCCTCGGTGCTGTGGGTCTCGAACCGGACGTTGTTCATCGCAGGTGCTCCCATCCGTCGACGCCGAAGGAGAGCGGCTCGCCGTGGCCGGCGAAGAGCGTGACCGCGCCCGGCGCTCCCGCAACGACATCGCCTATGACCGTACTGCCGGGGATATCGGCAACCGCAGAACCGACGACGTCGGCCGGTCCGGCGAACAGCAGTTCGTAGTCCTCGCCGCCCCCCAGCGCCAGCCGCAGCGCATCCGGGCGGAACTCGCTCCGCAGCGCATCTGCCACGGGCACCTGCTCGACCTCGATCCGCGCCGCAACGCCCGATGCCTTCGCGAGTTTCGGGAGGTCGGCTGCGAGGCCGTCGGACAGGTCCATCGCGCAGCGGACGCCCACGCGGCTGAGCATGGCGCCCGCGTCCGTCCGCGCGGCGGGCCTGCGGTGCGCCAGCGCGAGCGCCTCCCGGGCAGGGGTGTCCAGCGCGACTCCGTTCTCCAGCAGCATCAGCCCTCCGCGGGACGCGCCGAGCGGGCCGGTGACGGCGAGCGCGTCGCCCGGCCGGGCCGCCGACCTCGTGAGCGGGGTGGCGCTGCACACGCCGGTCATGGCGATGGTAACGAACGGCACGGGTGAACCGACGATGTCCCCGCCCATCAGCTCGGTCCCGTAGACGGCGCACGCTTCCAGCATGCCGTCGTACAGCGCGTCGACGTCGCTCACCTCCAGCTCCGGGGGCAGACCGAGCGTCACGAGACCCGCGAACGGCGTCCCGCCCATGGCGGCGATGTCGCTCACGTTGGAGACCCACGCCTTCCAGCCCACGTCCGCCCACGACGTCGTGGACGTACGGAAGTGGACGCCCTCCACCATCGTGTCGGTCGTGGCCGCCTGTATGCCGCCGACGCGCCACGCCGCAGCGTCGTCGCCGATGCCGGTGATGACGCGTCCGCCCAGCCCCTGAAGCGGGCTACCGCGGCGCACGCGTTCGGTGATCCGCTCGATGAGCGCCGTCTCGCCAAGTTCTCCGACGGTGGTCATGGGGGCATTATCGCAAATCCGCCGCAGAGGGGCGGGGCGTATACTGGTGTGCAGGGACACCATGTCACGACTCTCCCTCACGATCCTGCTCGCCGCTGCCTTCCTTGTTGCAGGGTGCACCTCGACGGCCTACACGCCCGAGCCTCCCACACCGACCCCGACGCCCACGCCGGCCCCCGCGCCGACGAACACGCCCGCCCCCGTCTCCGCCTCCACGCCGGAGCCCTCCTACGACCCCAACAACACGATGTGGCGGATCTTCAGCGGCCTCGACCAGACGTTCGAAGGAACGCAGACCGCTCTCGCCGACGCCATTGCCGAGAACGACGTCTCGCAGGTGCCCATCATCGTCGAGATCATGCGTTTCGGGGCAGCGCCGGCGGTGCTGGAGGAGTACCGGAACGCGCTCGTGCGCCTCACCGGGCAGGACTTCTGGCTCGATCCGCCCGCGTGGAACGCGGCGATGGAGTGGCTCGGGCCCCGCAGGGACGAGTTCCCTCCGCCGGACGACTACCTGGACTGGAAGGTGAACCTCCTCGGGCTGATCGACCCGCGCATGGCGGCGTTCTTCAGCGCCGTGCCAGGCTCGGAGCGCATCGACCTCACGGAAGCCGTCTGGGGCGGCGTGCCCACCGACGGCATACCCGACCTGCAGTTCGCGCCCACGCTGACGCCGGACGAGGCGGACTACCTGGACCCGCGCGACCGCGTCTTCGGCGTCTCCATCAACGGCGAGCACCGCGCCTATCCGCTGCGCATCATGAACCCGCACGAGATGGCGAACGATACGTTAGGAGGCGAGCCGATAGCGCTCGCCTACTGAACGCTCTGCTTCAGCGGAATCGTGTATTCCGCAAAGATAGACGGGGAGCCCACCACGTTCGGCACGTCCGGCATGCTCTACCAGAGCAACAAGCTGATGTACGACCGCACGACGAACTCGATATGGAACCAGTTCACCGGCGAGCCCGTCGTCGGCCCGCTGGCGGACAGCGGCATCAAGCTCGACTTCTTCCCGTCCGTGCTGACGACGTGGGAGGAGTGGCTCGCGGAGCATCCCGACACAACTGTTCTGAACGTCGAGACGGGCGTCTACTCGCCGGCCGTCTACGCACACGAATGGGAGCCCAACGCCATCTACTTCGACTACTTCTCGTCGCCACGGACGATGTTCCCCGTCTTCAACCGGGACGAGGCGCTCCTTCCCAAGGAGACGGTCATCGGCGTGAGGATCGGCGGCGCCTACAAGGCGTACCCCGTCTCCGCGTTCGAGAACGAGCCCGTCATCAACGACACGGTGGGCGGCCAGGAGCTGGTCATCGTCGGCTCCAGCGTCTGGGGAACGGGGAGGGTGTACGAGCGGGATGGACGGACGTTCGCCGAGGAGGGCGACAGCCTGCGGGACTCGGACGGGGCGCTGTGGTCCATCGGCGAAGAGGCGCTGGCCCTCGTGGACGGCGCCGAGACGCTGGCGCGCATCCCCTCGATAACGTCGTTCTGGCACGGGTGGTTCTCGTTCCACCCGGACACCGACCGGTACGAGGGAGGCTAGCCGCCACCCCGCCCCCCAACCCTCACCCCAGCCCTCTCCCGCCATCGGGAGAGGGAGCCGAACACCCACGCCCCGCTGCACCGGGTTCAGCATGGAACGCTCTCCGAGAGATTCCTCGACTACGCCTGCGGCTCCGCTCGGAATGACAACTTCCCGCACCCATCGTCCCGTCCGCCAGGGTATGCGAGAGCCGTAAAAGAGGAAGAAGGCGGGTTTCCCCGCCGTTCATTCCTCGGCCAGCGTGTCCGGCACACCTTTTAGCCGTCGCTCCTCTGCGTATCTAGGGCGGAGCCACCCATGTCCGTGCCGGTGTTCGCTTCGATACCCATACTACCGGCAGAGTGTTGCGTCTCCGTTACACGAACGTTAAGGGAGTGTTACGGCTTTCAGGCTGCGCCCACGTACATCTTCTGCATGAGCGCGTCCTGCCAGCGGACGCTGTCGGGGAGCACCTCTTCTATCGCGCGGATGTGGTAGTAGGAGTCGTTCGCGCCCAGGGGCGTGCCGCCGTCCTCCATCGTTCGTATGGCCTGCATGAGCATCTTGCGCGTCGTGATGACGGCGCGGTCGGTCTGGCCGAGGTGCTCCTGGCTGCGGTCGACGATGGGGCCCATCGCCTCCTGCACGGCCCGGTCCTGCGAGTTGATGCCCGCGATGCCCGTGAACGTGTCCGTGCGCTGGAGTTCGCGGTCGATCATCCAGTCGTTGCGCGGATTGCGGATGCTGCGCCACGTCGTCTGGTCGACGTAGTCGGGGCCGTTGCCGTTCGCGAGCTCGTCGCGCTCGGCCTGCGTGAGCGGTTCGTCCAGCGTGTAGAACCAGTTCCAGACCATCGTGTTCTCGTCGTCCATCGGCACCCAGTGATGGCCCGCGATCTTGAACTTGAACCAGGAGCCGTCGTTGTTCAGCTGCGCCGCGCGGATCTGGATGTGGGGCATCACGAAGTGATAGGTGCGGACGTAGTTGGCGTCCTCGCCGGGGAGCGCGCGTATCGAGCCGTAGCGGTAGCCGTAGTCAGTCGTCTCGACCTCCAGCTTGGAAGCGGTCCCCTTCGCGCGCAGGCCGTCCAGGCCTATCTCACCGCCCGTTCCGAACTTCCTGTGGAGGAAAGATGAGTGAACGGAGTCGATGCCGCCTTCCAGCGCCTGCAGCCAGTTGCACTCCTCGATGACCTTGGACGCGTGCCGGTGCGTCTGCGGCTGTCGTGTGAACTCGAACGAGGGCTCCGGAGGCGTCTGCTCCTTCGGGCCCATGTACGTCCAGATGACGCCGCCCAATTCCACGGTGGGGTAGGCGGTGATGCGCACCTTGCGGCTGAAGTCGTACTGCGCCGGCTCGTTCGGCATGTCGACGCATGCGCCGTCCACGTCGAACTTCCAGCCGTGGTAGACGCAGCGGATGCCGTTCTCCTCGTTGCGACCCAGCCAGAGCGACGTGAGGCGGTGGGGGCACCACTCGTTCAGCAGGCCGACGCGGCCGGACGTGTCGCGGAAGGCGACGAGGTCCTCGCCGAGGATGCGGATGCGGAGAGGGTCGCAGTCCGGGTGCGGCAACTCGTTGGAGATGAGGACGGGCTGCCAGTAGCGGCGCATCAGCTCGCCCATCGGCGTGCCCGGCCCCACGCGGGTGAGACGTTCGTTGTCCTTGGTCGAAAGCATCCTGGCTTCCTCGCATGATCCCTGAATTCCGGATGGTTGTACGCCTCGCGAGGCGGGCCTGTCAACGCGTCGCTATGCCGTGTTGCAGAGCAGACGGAGGAACGCTGTGACGTCCGGTACGTCGTCGAGGCGCTCCGTCATGTCGATGACCTCGTTGAGCGTTGCTTCGCTGAGCGGCGTCCCGGCGTGGACGGCGCAGTCGCGGAACTTCCGGTGTCGCTGCTCGTCCGTGAGCGGGTTGTCGCGGTGACCCCGGGGCGCGTCCACGCGTTCGGACAGCGTCTCGCCACTCGCGAGCGTCACCTCAACGACGCCGGACCTGCCGAGCGATTCGTCCACCTCGTAGTCGGTCAGGTTCGCGACGCGCAGGCACGACTCCTCGAACAGTCCCTGCGGCGTGGGCTGGAGGTCGGCCAGCGTCACGTTGCCGGTGGTGAGCGCCCGCGCCGTGGCGAAGATGATGGAGTCTTCCGCCTCCACGGGGGCCTGCGGGTTGCGCCGCGTCTGCAGCGGCTCGCAGAACGTCTGCATGTGCGGCTCGCCGCGCAGCAGCACGCGGGTGATGGCGGACGGGTCGCGCACACGTGTCGCACACAGGTTCGCGGCAGCCTCGATGAACACGTGCGCGACGCCGGTAGTGGGCCACGGCTTGATGCCCACGTTCAGGAGGCGCCACTCTTCGCCGAGACCGTCGCTCATCGCGGAGCGGTCGAATACGCCGCCGTAGTAGGTGGGGAAGAAGCCTGCCGCGCCCTCGAAGGCGTCGCAGTCGCCCAGCAGCCCTTCACGCGCCAGGAGTGCGCTCTGCATGCCGGCCTGGCAGGAGAAGGCGGCATAGATGGCTTTCGCGGGACGACCCTCCAGCACGGGCTGTCGTCCGCCGGACGCCTGCATGAACGCGAGACCAAGCGCGCTGTGCGTTTCCAGCGGCGAGAAGCCGAGCATGCGCGACGCGCTCATCGCCGCAGCGAGGCAGCCCGGCATCTGGGTCGGCTGCGGCCTCGACTCCGTGAACTTCCCCTGGGTGGCGGTGATAGCGATGCCGATGCGGGACATCAGTTCCATCCCGGCGGCGAGCGCGGTCATGAACTCTCTGCCGGAGGCGCCGCCCAGCAACTCGGCCGCTGCCATCGCGGTCGGCAGCGTCACCGGCCCCAGGTGGCCGGAGCCGACGGCGGTGGTGTCGTCGAAGTTCAGCGCGTGCGCCATGCCGCCGTTCAGCATCGCGGCCACGGCGGTCGGCAGCCTGTCCGGTAGGCCGATGAGCGACGCTTCCTCTGCTCCGCCGGCGCGTCGCGCCCACCCGAGCAACTCAGGGATGCCGATACCGAGCGTGTTGGCCGCTATCGAGGTGGCGAACGTGTCCAGCGTGATCGAGCGGACCGTCCGGCGGACGTCGTCCGGCAGGTCGTCGTAGGTCAACCTTGCGCCGAACCGTGCCCACAGCGAGGTCAGCTCTTCCACGCCTGCATCTCGTGTCGTCATCCCACGCTCCTTCACGCTCGCCAGCGGTGTGCATTATGAGGGTCAACAGCGTGGGGCTGCACCCCTACGCCAGCCGCTCGATGACGAGCGTCGCGAAGCCGAGGAAGAGCAGGAAGCCCATCACGTCGGTGGCGGTCGTCACTACGACGGCGGACGACACCGCCGGGTCCTGTCCCAGTCGCCGTAGCACGAGCGGGACGCCTGCCCCGATGACGCCAGCGACGATCATGTTGCCGAACATCGCGACCCCCAGCACGAGGCCGAGCAGCGGGCTGCTCTGCCAGAGCATCGCCACCGCGCCAACGAGCAGCCCCAGGTACACGCCGTGGAACACGCCGAGCGCGGCCTCCCGTGTGAGCATCCGTCGTCCCCTCCGCGCGCTGAGTTCGCCCAGCGCCATGGCGCGCACGACGAGGGTGAGCGTCTGCGTGCCGCCGATGCCGCCCTGTCCTGCGACGACCGGCAGGAAGACGGCGAGCGCCGCGACCCGCGCGATGGTGGACTCGAACATGCTGATGACCGCCGCCGCCGCGAAGGTGGTGAGCAGGTTCAGCGTGAGCCACGGCGCACGGCTCCGCACCGACCGCCGGAACGACGCCAGCGGGCGTTCGTTGCCCATCCCCGCCATGCGGAACATGTCCTCGGATGCCTCGGCCTCTGCGACGTCGCGCAGGTCTTCCGCGTCGATGACGCCTATGAGCCTGCCCTCGCCATCGGTTACCACGAGCTCCGAGAGGTCGTAGTGGTCGACGAGGCGCGCGCACTCCTCCTGGTCCGCGTCGGTGCCGACCGAGGCCTGCAGGGGGCGCATCAGCTCCGAGACCGGCGTGCGCGTCCGCGCGAGCGCGATGCGCCTGATGCTGACGTAGCCCACGGGACGGTTCCCGGCGTCCACGACGAAGACGACGTTCTGACCGGCCCGCTCCTCGGCGGCGAGGCGCAGCAGGTCCAGTGCCATCTCGGCGGTGGCGTCCGTCCGCACCGACGCGGCGGCGCGCGACATGAGCCCGCCTGCCGTCTCGTCCGGGTACTGGAGGAGTGGAATGACCTCGTCCGCCTCCTCCATGTCCCCGAGCGCGGCCTCAGCCTGCCGCGTGGGAAGCGCGTGCAGGATGTCCGCCGCCACGTCCGGCGCCAGTTCGTCGAGCGCGTCGGCGATGTCGTCCGTGGAGAGCAGCTGCGCGACCGCGGCGGCGTCCTCCGGCTCCAACTCTTCGAGCACGGGCGCGACGTCCGCCGCGTCCATCGCCTCCAGCAGCGCCTCGCGCTCGTCGTCCGGGATGTCGAGCACGACGTCCGCCTGGTCGGCGGGATGGAGCGCCAGCAGCGCCTGCACCGCCTCGTCGACGCGCGCTCCTTCCAGGAAACCGCGCACCGCGTCGGTCGTATCGTCCACCAATCGACCGGCAGAGAGAGATTCGGCCTGCTGGTCTGTCTGTTCGGGTCCGCTACCGGACTGCGTCATGGGAAAACTCCGCAAGGGGCTCCCTTCATGGTGGCAGACCGCCGGACGGGTGTCATGCAGCGTCCGTTAACACGCCCAAGTAGTAGCATGCGCTCATGCGAACGCTCATCGTCAGCGACGTGCACAGCAACCTCACCGCGCTCGACGCCGTTCTCGCGGCAGCCGGGGCGGAGGGCCCGCTGGACGCCGTGTGGTGCCTCGGCGACATCGTGGGGTACGGGCCGTGGCCGCTCGAGACCGTCCGGCGTATCCGCTCGCTCGACGCGGTCTGCATCCAGGGCAATCACGACGCCGGAGCGATAGGACGCATCAGCTTGGACACGTTCAACCACGCGGCGCGCGAGGCATGCCGGTGGAACGGGGAGCAGTTGGATGAAGAGGCGCGTTGCTTCCTGGAGGGCCTTCCCTACACAGTGGCTGTGGCCGACTTCACGCTCGTACACGGTACGCCGAGGGACCCGCTCTGGGAGTACCTCACCGGCCATGCCGATGCCGTCGCAGCGCTCGAAAGCGTCAGCACCAGGGACGTGCTCGTCGGCCACACGCACTACCAGTTCGCGTTCGAGGACGGACGGGGCGCCATGATGCCGGGGCCCGATGGGCTGGGGGTCAGGCGTGACGGCGGGCGCCTCGTCGTGAACCCGGGGAGCGTGGGGCAACCTCGTGACCACGACCCGCGCGCCGCCTACGCCATCTACGACAGCAACACCGACATGCTGTCGCTGTGCCGCGTCGCCTACGATATCGTTGCCACGCAGCGGGCGATGGAGCGGGTGGGCCTGCCGGAGCCACTCATCTCCCGCCTGAACTCCGGTCGTTGACCGCCCGGACTCCCCCCCTTTCGTAACCCTTGCCGCGGTGGTAGAATCCAAACGCTTATACCGTCCAACCAATGGAGGCGACAACTTCTCATGCTCCGAATCCGTCTGCGCCGAGTAGGCAAGAAGAAGCAGCCGAGCTACCGCATAGTGGTAGCTGACGTGCGGTCGCCGCGAGACGGCAGATTCGTGGACCAGGTTGGACACTACAACCCGCTCACAGACCCGCCCACGGTCGTGGTCAACGAAGAGAAGACCCGACACTGGCTCGGCGTTGGCGCCAAGCCCACTGATACCGTCCAGCGCATACTCCAGACGCAAGGAGTCGTCGAGAAAGCGGGGTAACCCATGAAGGAACTGGTGGAATACATCGCCAGGGCCATCGCCACTCATCCCGACGACGTGAAAGTCACCGAGGAAGAAGAGGACGGCCAGATCATCATAAAGCTGGAAGTCCATCCGGACGACAAGGGGAAGGTGATCGGGAGGCAGGGCCGTGTTGCGCAGGCGATGCGCGTTCTGCTTCGTGTGGCTGCCATCAAGGAAGGCACCCGCACCAGCTTGGAGATCGTCTGATCCCGCCTCGTGCCGACAGCCCCCGGCAACGTGCCCCAGTACCAGCCTGACCAGCTCGTCATCGTTGGCGTCATCCTCGGCGCACACGGCAGTGACGGCCGTGTGCGCGTTCAGCCGGAAACCGACAACCCGAAGCGCTTCCACAAAGGCGCCCGCCTCATCGCCGGGGACCGGGACCTCCACGTCGAGCGCGTCCAGCAGACGCCCAACGGACCGCTGCTGCTGAGGTTCGCCGAGGTAGCAGGGCGTCACGAAGCAGCCGCCCTCCACGGCGAGACGCTCTACGTCCCCGCCGACGATGCTCCGGAGACGCCGACCGATACGTACTACCACTACCAACTCGTCGGGATGAGCGTCGCGAGTGAAGCGGGCGAGCCGCTGGGGACCCTTACCGAGATCATCGCTACCGGCGCGAACGACGTGTACGTCGTAACCGCGGAGAGTGCGGAGTTGCTGCTCCCCGCACTGGCCGACGTGATCGTCAGCGTCGACGTGCATGCCAACAGCATGACCGCCGCCGTGCCTGACGGGCTTGCGTGGCGTCCGCTGCGCCCGGCCCGCGAGAAACCGAAGCCTCGTCGCCGCCCTTTACGGAGACCCGGCTCCGGAAGAGGCGGGTAGAACGCAACCGCGCTTTTGCCCTATCCTGATTGCGTCCAATCCATGTGAGAGGAGCCCTGGATGTCCGGTCACTCCAAGTGGTCAACCATCAAGCACAAGAAGGCCGCGCTCGATGCCAAGAAGGGTGCGCTCTTCACCAAGCTCGCGCGCGACATCGCCGTTGCCGCTCGTGAAGGCGGGAGCGGCGACCCCAACATGAACTTCCGCCTCCGCCTGATGATGGACAAGGCCCGCGCTGCCAACATGCCTGCGGACAACGTGGACCGCGCCGTCAAGAAGGGCCTCGGCATCGGGGGTGACGGTGTCTCGTTCGAGGAGATCGTCTACGAGGGGTACGCACCCGGCGGCGCGGCAATCATGGTGAAGGCGCTGACCGACAACCGGAACCGTACCGCCTCCAACGTCCGAGCGGTGTTCTCGCGCGGCGGAGGCAACCTGGGTGAGGCCGGGTCCGTCGCCTGGATGTTCGAGAGCAAGGCTGTCGTCACCGTCGAGGAAGTATCCGAGGAGCAGGCGGAGGAGATCGCGCTCGCCGCGATAGACGCGGGTGCGGAGGACTTCAAGGTGGAGGACGGCGTGCTGGAGATCACCGGCGCCCCGAACGGACTGGAACCCATCGCCGCGGCGGTCAAGGAGGCGGGCGTCGAACCTGCGCAGGCAACGGTCACGATGCTCCCCAACGCCACGGTCGACCTGGACAGCGCCCACGCGGGCCAGACACTGCGCCTGTTGGACAACATCGAAGACCTGGAAGACATCCAGCAGGTGTTCACGAACGCCAACTTCACGGACGAGGCGTTGGAGAAGTACAGCAGCGTCTAGTTCCCTTCCCGGCGAGCGCGTTGGCTGAAGCGCCCTGCGTCTACAGGATGCAGAACGCGCCGCCTCCTACACCCAGGATATGGCCGGTAACGAATGAGGCGTCGTCCGATGCCAGGAATGTCACTGCCGCAGCGACGTCTTTCGGCGCCCCACCGCGCCCCATAGGGATCGCAGGACCGTAGCGGGCCGCCATCTCGGCCAACTGCGCGGAACGCTCCTCTGCCGGCAGGTCAGACACCAATTGACCGGGGATCCTCGTCACCAGCTTGTCGTCGGGGCCGGCCCCTTCGTTGAAGTGGGGAACGACGGCATTGATGCGGACCCCCATCTTCGCGGTCTCCATCGCAAGGCTTGCCGTCACGGCATGCACGCCGCCCTTCGCGGCCGCATAGCCGAGGCGCATGCCGTTGCGCACTGCGTGGGAACCGAAGTTCACGATCGCTCCTGACCCCTGTTCGATCATGTACGGCAGTACTGCCCAGCATCCCCACATGCAGGTGAAGAGGTTGTTCTCCACGTTGGCCCGGAGTTCTTCTGGGGTGTACTCCCAACCGTACTTGGGCCCGTACATCGCCCCGCCAGCGACATTCACAAGGATGTCTATCTTGCCGAAACGCTCCCTGGTGGCAGCGGCGACCTCTTTGAAAGTGTCGGGGTCGCTGATGTCTGCGACGTAGGACTCGGCCTGGCTACCGAAGTCCCGTAGCTCCCCGGCGGTGCGCGTAGCGCCCGGCTCGTGCCGGTCGACCACCATGACGCGGGCCCCTTCCTGGGCCATGCGCTTGGCCGTGGCGCGGCCGTGGCCCTGCCCGGCGCCCGTGACGATGGCGACTCGGTCCACCAGTCGCCGACCCCCTGCGGCCATGGGGTCCAGTACCTGTGTCCGCGGTAGTTCCATCGTTCCCCTCCTCTGGACTGCACCTTGTCGACGTGTCTGTTCCAGCCGTCTGCCTCTTGCCCGTGAGTGCGTTATCGCATAGAATCTATTGGTTGTCATGGACTATGCCATCGTAGAAACGGGCGGGAAGCAGTACCGCGTACAGGAGGGCGACTCCATCACTGTGGAGAAGCTCCCCGGTGAAGAGGGCGACTCCGTCGAGCTCGACAACGTGCTGCTCGTGTCGAAGGGCGCGAAGGTAACCGTCGGCCAGCCGCGCGTGGATGGCGCGAAGGTTGTCGCCGAGGTCGCGCGCCAGGGCAAGGCGGACAAGATCGTTGTCTTCAAGTACAAGCCGAAGGTGCGCTATCACGTGAAGAGCGGCCACCGGCAGCAGGTGACGCAACTCGCCATCAAACGGATCGTCGCCGGATAGGAGGCTCACTCGTGGCGCACAAGAAAGCGGGCGGAAGCAGCCGGAACGGACGTGACAGCCACGGCCAGCGCCTCGGCGTCAAGCGGTTCGCGGGCGAGAGCGTCCGGGCCGGCACCATCATCGCGCGGCAGCGTGGCACGAAGATCCACCCCGGAGTGAACGTCGGCATGGGCCGGGACTTCACCCTCTACGCGCTCGTGGACGGCGAGGTCAGGTTCGACCACGCCACCAAGCTGCGCAAGCGCGCCAACGTCTCCCCGGCGTAGCGGAGCACCGAGCTATGAAGACTGAGATACACCCGGACTACTACCCCGAGGCCGTCGTGACCTGCTCCTGCGGGGATACGTTCACCATCGGCGCGACGAAGCCGCAGATCAAGGTCGAGATATGCAGTTCCTGCCATCCCTTCTTCACCGGTGAGCAGCGCATCGTTGACACGGAAGGCCGTGTGGAGCGCCTGAAGAGGCGCTTCAATCTCCAGTAGGACTCCCCCATGCACTATCCCCTCTCCTCGGCATCATCCCCCCTCCTTGCCAGGGAGAGGGTCATGGTGAAGGCGGGGTGAGGGCATGGCGCAGGCGCAACAGTATTCGGTCTACGGAGGCCAGGCGGTCATCGAGGGCGTGATGATTCGCGGGCGGCACGTCTACTCCGTGGCCGCGCGGCACCCCACCGGCATCATCAAGACGATCACCCGTCCCATCCCGACCTGGAGCGTCAACCGCTTCCGCCGCATCCCGTTCATCCGCGGCACGCTCGTCCTCTCCGAATCGCTCATCGTTGGCATGCGCGCGCTGACCTGGTCCGCCCAGGTCTCCTCCGGCGAGACCGAGGACGATGAAGAGCCCATCCCACCCCTCGCGATGGCGCTCACGCTCGCGACCTCCCTCGTGCTCGGCATCGGCCTCTTCTTCATCCTGCCGCTGCTCATCACCCACGGCTACGTCGACCGTTTCACCGACAACTCCATCCTGAGCAATACGGCGGAGGGCGTCCTGCGACTCGCCGTCTTCTTCGCCTACCTGACGGTCATCGGCCTGATGCCGAGCATCAAGCGGGTGTTTGGCTACCACGCCGCGGAGCACATGGCCGTCCACACCCAGGAGGCAAGACTCCCGCTGAAGAACGAGAACGTGCGGCTCTTCCCGGCGGCGCACCCGCGCTGCGGCACCGCGTTTCTGCTCACCGTCATGATCGTCTCCATCATCGTGTTCGCGTTCCTCGGCACGCCGGACCTGCCCATCCGCATCGCCTCCCGCATCGTCCTCATCCCCCTGATAGCGGGCGTTTCCTACGAGGTGATACGGATGAACGCCGCGCACGCCGGCAACGCGCTCGTGCGTGCGAGCACACTGCCCAGCCTCGCCCTGCAGTCGATGACGACCCGCCCCCCGGACGACGGCCAGATCGAGGTCGCCATCGCCGCCATGAACGCCGCCGTCGAGGGCGACGCCCAGGCCGAGGCCGCGGGGGCCGGGGCAGGTTCCCCACCCCCCCTCGTCCACCGCGGGTGCGGCTGCTGAGATCAGTTGGGGTAACTACCCGCCTGCTTCCCTTGGGCGGCGCGCTCCAGCATCTCCCGCGCTGCCTGCGCGACGCTTGCTCCGCTCCCCAGCATCCCCGCGACCTCCCCGGCACGCCCCTCGTCGCTGAGCGACTCCGCGCCCGAGTACGTCCGCCCGTCCTGCACCGCCTTGCCCACGCGGAAGTGCGTGTCCGCCCACACGGCGATCTGCGGCAGGTGCGTGACGCAGAGCACCTGTGCTCGCCTGCCCACGGTCCACAACTTCCTCCCCACCACCTCTCCTGCGCGGCTGCCGATGCCTGCGTCGATCTCGTCGAACACCAGCGACGGCGCACCTGAGGCCGTCTGGAGCGCGCTGTTGAGCGCCAGCATCATGCGCGACGTTTCGCCGCCGGATGCTACCTTAGCCAGTGGGCGCGACTCCTCTCCAGGGTTCGTTCGTGCGGTGAACGTGACGCGGTCGATCCCGCTCGGGGAGAATGCGTAGCGCCGTCCGTCCGGAGCGGGCAGACCGTGGTCCTCCTCATCCTGCTCGACTGCGATCTCGAACGATGCGCGCTCCAGCCCCACCTCCCGCAGCTCGGTGGCGACTCCCTCGCTCAGTGCCTTCGCTGCGCCCTGGCGTGCGCTCGAGAGTCCACAGGCAAGCTCCCCCGCGCTCCGCGACGACTCTTCCAGCGCGAGTTCCAGTTCCTGGCGGCGCATGTCCGCGGTCTCGATGCGCTCCAACTGCGCACTGGCGTCCTCAGCGAACGCGAGCACTGCGGACTCGGAGCCGCCGTACTTGCGCTTGAGGCGCCGCAGTAGTTCGACGCGCTCCTCTACCTCCGCCAGCCGCACGGGGTCCGACTCGACGCTCTCAGCGAGGCTCCGCACTTCCCGGGCCACGTCACTGAGTTGCGCGAGCGCGGACTCGAGCACGGCGGTCTGCTCACCCAGCGCCTCGGCCGTCCCCGGAGAGCGACGCAGGTGGTCGAGCGCCTCAGCCGCGAGGTCTGCGGCGTTACGGTCACCCTCGCTCAGTGCGTGGTACGCCGCGGCGCAGGCGTCGCGCACACTCTCGGCGTGCTCCAGGACGTGCCGCTCGCGCAGCAACGCCTCTTCCTCTCCGTCCACCGGAGCCGCGGCCGCAATCTCCTCGACCTGGAACGCCAGCAGATCACGCCGTTGCTCAGCCGCCCGTATCGCAGCGTCGGCATCAGCGATTTCGCTGCGCAGGCGTCGCGTCTCTGCGATCGCTCTTTCCACGGCGTTGCGTTGCTCAGCCAGGCCGCCGAAATCGTCCAGTGCCTGCATCTGGAAGCCCGGTTCGAGCAGTGAAAGGTGAGACCCTTGCCCATGGATGTCCACCAGCGCGCTACCGACAGTGCGCAACGTGCTCACGGGCACCGCGCGACCGTTCAGACGGGATACCGTGCGCCCTTCCTTGTGCACTTCGCGGTACAGCACCGCGATGGCTTCTTCCTCGTCCGCCTCCACGCCGAGCTTCGCCAGCGCCTCCCGCACGTGCGGTTCGTTGATCGAGAAGACGGCCTCGACGCTCGTGGAGTCCGCGCCGCGTCGCATCATCCCCCGGTCTGTCGCACCACCGAGCACGAAGACGAGCGCGTCCACAAGCAAGGACTTCCCCGCTCCCGTCTCACCCGTGATGACGTTGAGCCCGGGCCCGAACGCGAGGCGTGTTTCCTCGATCACGGCAAGATTGCGGACGGTGAGTTCGGCCAGCATCGCGCGCCCGATTATACGTTGGCCCGCCTTCCCTCTCCGCTGCGCACAGCGATGTAAACGCCCAGCAGCAGCATCCCGCCGCCCGGCAGTACCGTCCACGGCGGCACCTCTCCCAGTACGGGGATCGCCATCAACGTCGCCAGTATCGGTTCCGCGCGCACCGCGAGAGTGACGTTCACCGCCGGCCAGTACCCCAGCGCCCAGTTCAGCAGCGAGTGTCCGACCGCCTGCGGCAGGAGCGCAGCCATCGCCATCCAGAAGTACGACTCCACCGGAAGGCCGAGCATCGGGGCGCCGCTCGCCACGGCAGCCGCGAGCAGCACGACCGCCGCGACGGCGTAGACGATCGTGATGTACGGCAGGGTGGGGATGCGGCCACGCACGCGTCGTCCGACGAGGAGATAGCCCGCGACCGCCACCGCACCGGCGAGCGCCAGCGCGTCGCCCAGCAGGCGCCGTTCGCCCTCCGCCCAGTCGCCCGCCGCGATGATGAGGCCTCCTGCCATGCTGACCACCACTGCGAGCGCCGTCAGCCGTCCGACCTTGTCCGGCGAAGTGAAGTGCGCCGTTACCGCGACGAACACCGGCGTCGTCGTGACCAGTAGCACCGAGCTTGCCACCGACGTGTGTGCGAGCGACGTGATCCAGAACGCGAAATGGGCTGCGAGGAAGATGCCCGATCCGGTGAGGAGCGGGATATCGGAGCGGCGCACGGCAGAGAATCCCCTGCGCCCCGCGATTCCGGCGGTTACTCCGACGATAGCGGTGGCGATGGCCATGCGGTACGCCGCCACAGTGAGGGGAGGCGCGTCCGCCAGCCTGATGAAGATGGAGGCGAGCGAAACGCTCAGTACCCCCACCCCGACCCATACGTACAGCATCGCCCGCACAGGTTACATTTCGCCTGGGCAAACGTCTCTCGTCGCCAGGGCTGGTAACCTTAACGCCTCTCCGATGCAAGCACCTCATCAGCGCCCCGAACAGTCCGACCTCCCCAGGCAGGCCAGGGGTTGGCGCGGAACGTTCTTTGCGCTCCGCTACCGCAACTACCGGCTGCTCTGGTTCGGCACGCTCTTCATGAGCAGTGGCACCTGGATACAGCAGGTGACGCTTGGTTGGCTCGCGTACGAGATGACAGAGGACCCGGTGCAGGTCGCCATCGTGCTGGGGCTCCGCGCTCTGCCCATGCTGGGTGCTCCCATCGCCGGAGTCGTCGCCGATAAGTTCGACCGCCGAATGGCGCTCTTGTTGGACCAGTCTTACATGGCTTTCCTGGCCATCGTATTCGCGGCCATCCTGCAGTTCGGGTTCGTGCAACTGTGGCACCTGCACGCCTTCTCGTTCCTCACCGGCGTTGGCTGGGCGTTGAACAATCCCTTGCGGCAATCGCTGGTTGCCAACTCCGTGCCGCGCGAACGACTGATGAACGCCATCGCATTGAACTCGATGGCCTTCAACTCCATGCGCATGATCGGCCCGGGCATAGGGGGAGGCATGATCGCGCTGCTGGGCCCGGAGGTGAACTTTCTCCTGCAGGCGGTGGTATACGGTGCTGTCGTCCTGCTCGTTCTTCCGTTCCGCGCCGAATACGCTGAGGGGCGTGAGGGGCGCAAGCAGCAGTCTCCCTTCGCCGACCTCAAGGAGGGGCTGCGTTACGTCCTGCGCGAGCCGACCCTCCGCTATGCCATCCTGCTCAGCGTCGTCCCGACACTGACGATGATGGCGTTCATCCAGACGCAGATGCCGGTGTTCGTTGCGGAGGACCTCGGCGACTCGGAAGGGGCCCTGCTTGGTTTCATGTACGTCGGCATGGGCGTGGGCGGGTTCTTCGGGGCCGTGCTCGTCGCGAGGTTCCATGCCGTGCAGCACAAGGGACGTCTCTCTCTGATGGGGGTGGCCGGAGCCGGGATCGCGGTGCTGGCGCTCTCCCAGACCGACGTGTGGTGGGTGGCGTGGTGGATCCTCGTCGTGCAGCAGCTGTTCTTCATCATGGTGATGACCACCAACAACAGCATCCTGCAGACGGTCACGCCGGACTACATGCGGGGGCGCGTGATGGGCATCTACATGGTGGACATCGGGCTTCAGCCGTTCGGAGGAGTCGTGGCCGGGTTCATCGCGGCGAGTTTCGGCGTGTCCATCGCATGGCTGTTGGGCGGTGCGGTCGGCATGGTGCTGGTCATCCTCATCACCGTTGCCGCGCCGTCTTTCAGGCGCCTGCGGCTGTAGCGAGCGCGTCCGCTGCGGCGTCTCCCAGCTCCGTGTCCCGCTCCGGCGGAACGGTACGGGGGTCGAGCAACACCCGGTCACCCTCGATGCGTGCCACGACTGCGGGCGACCCTGCTCGCAGCCGCCGCGCGACTTCTTCCGCGCCACCCGCTGCCGACGGGTCGATGCTCACGAGGCTGGTCGGCAATTCGTCTGTGGGCAGGCTGCCTCCCCCGAGCCTCGATGCTCCGCGGGTGACCGTCGCGGCCGGCCCGATGCGATTTGCCATAGCTCGCGCACGCTCCTCTATCGCGCCTGACGTGGCCGCGATCATGCGCCAGACCGGTATCTGCTCCAGCGCTTCGCCACGAACGTAGTGCAGCAGCGTCCGGTGCAACGCCGCCAGTGTGAGCTTGTCGGCGCGCAACGCCCGCGCCAGCGGGTGCGCGCGCAGTGCCGCTACGAGGTCGGAGCGCCCGGCAGCAAGCCCTGCCTGCGGCCCGCCGAGGAGCTTGTCGCCGGAGAAGAAGACGAGGCCTGCTCCGGCAGCGAGACTCTCCTGCGGCATCGTCTCGTGGCCCAGGCCGAACCGTGCCGTATCCAGCAGCGCGCCGGAGCCAAGATCGTGCAGGACAGGCACACCGTGAGTCTTGCCGACCGCGGCGATGTCCGCCAACGCAGGCTCGTGCGTGAAGCCGGTGACCTGGAAGTTCGAGCGGTGCACCACGAGGAGCGCCGCTGTCCGTTCAGTGATGGCGCGTTCGTAGTCCGCCGCATACGTCTTGTTGACGGTGCCGACCTCCACGAGTCGCGACCCGCTCTGTGCGAGCACGTCCGGTATGCGGAAGCCTCCGCCTATCTCGCTCGCCTCTCCCCGGGAGACTACGATCTCGCGCCCTGCGGCTAGTGCAGCGAGTCCGAGCAGCACCGCTCCAGCGTTGTTGTTCACTGCGACCGCGTCCTCTGCGTCGGTGAGTTGCCGGAGCAGCCGTGCGATGGCCGTATGCCTGCTGCCGCGCTTGCCGTCGTCCAGGTCCAGTTCGAGGGTCGAATAACCCTCGGAAGCCGCCCCGGCTGCGCGGATGCTCGCTGCGGAGAGGGGAGCTCGTCCCAGGTTCGTGTGCAGGATGACGCCGGTGGCATTGAGCACAGTCGCGGGCCAGTCCGCTTCGCTGCTCTTCATCGCCGCGGCGACATCGCGCGCGGCCTCCTCAGCGACCGGGGGCGCCTCTCCCCGGGCCACTGCGACGCGTGCCTCTGCGATCCGCTCGCGCACGGCCGAGGTGACGATGTCCTGCCGGTAGCCTTCGGCAAGCAACGCCGCGATGGCAGGCTGTGCCAGCACGTCGCTGACCGCCGGGAGGTTTCGGAACGCGTTGTTGACCATGCGCTCATGTTATACCCCTATAATCGAAAGAGCGTGCCGAGGTGGCGGAATGGCAGACGCCGCGGACTTAAAATCTGCTGTCCATAAGGGCGTGTGGGTTCGAGTCCCACCCTCGGCACCAGAGGTTCTGCTGTCCCGCATACGTCAACGCTGTCTCGACACCGTGGGGCAAGCCCGCCCGCTATCCGCGTTGACCTCGGTTTCCATCAACCCTACACTTGTTCCGGTATCTCCGTGCCATACCGGAGTGCGTTCCCAGACCAGGAGAATGATGGCTGGGAAGTCGGATCAAGCCAGCCCGCGTCATGCAGAACCCTGAAGCAGCATCTTCCCCTGCCCCCGGAAACGGAGGCAGCCTCGAAGGCATCGCCTTACCTACCGATTATCTTCCGCAGGTCGAAGGGGCGCTGGCGCACGACCGCGAGTGGGCCTCCACCTATCTCGAGCACACTCTCATAGGCGACCCGGAAGCCGACGAGACGCTGGAAGAATGCTCCTCCTTGAAACGAGCCGAACTGTACCTGTTCGTCCAAGCGGGGATGGACGGTGACAAAGTCGCCCTCGCCGACGCCCCCGCTGCGCTGCGGGAGTTCTTCGAGCGGCAGGACACCATGCCGGACTGGTTCCACGAGATAGACCCTGCGCCGGGCATCCGGAGCTTCCACCGGAACTCCTCTCTGATCCTGGGAGCTATGGTTGGCGGCGTCCTGGTTGAAGGCTTTACGACGAACATCAGCAAGTCGTTCTTCCTGAGCGGCCGGCTGCGGGACCAGGGCGTCAGGCGGCTCAAGCAGAACAACCGGCACATGCTGGAGATCTTCATGCCGGGCGGCATGGACAGGCAGGGCGATGGCTTCAAGCTGTCCGTTCGCATCCGCCTGGTGCATGCGCATATCCGGCGTCTGCTCAGGGATTCGACGGACTGGGACGAGCAGGCATGGGGAGTACCGGTCAGCTCAGCGCACCTAGGGTTCGCCATCTCCGCTTTCTCGGCGCGGTTGCTCCACCATGCGAAAAGACTGGGCGCCCAGTTCAGCGACGAAGAGAAGGCGAGCTTCATGCAGATATGGCGGCGGTCAGGGTATGTCATGGGCATCCCCGAGACCATCCTCTACCGCCACGAGGCAGACGCGCTGAGGTGGTTCGACGTCGGCCGCATGTGCGAGCCTCCTATCGAGCTCGAGTCCATCGCTATGGCGAACGCGCTGGAAAACTCGGCGCCGGTGGTTATCGGGATCGCAGACCCTTCCCAGAGGCGCAGCTTGACGAGGTATGTCTACAACGTGTCCGGCGCACTCATCGGCAAGGAGATGGCTGCCGCCTTGCGGTACCCCAAGCGCAATACCTTCGGCGTGCTTCCGCTGTTTCGCCTGGATATCCGGTACAAGCGCTTGATGGCAAGGCTCTTCCCGAATTACGCTGCCCGGATGAAGCAGAACGATTTCACCGGCATGCTCGGGGCGTCGGCGTACGACGAGGCGGGGCTCACTTACGGATGGCCCGACGATGTCTATGCGGAACGCTCCAGCCGGTGGTAGGGGTGCGTTGCGAGGCTATGCTGTTTGACGGGTGCCCCGAACGAACCTATACTCCGCGCAACCGATTGCGACGCGGAACAGGGCTTTTGAGAAGCATTCGTAAGTATCATAACGTGAGGAATAGGTGAGGCCATACAGTGGCTGTTGTCGGCTTGAATTTCACAGAGACAGGGCAATTGATGCTCGACGGCATCGAGCTACCGACCGACTACCACACCAACGCAGAAAAAGCGCTTATATACGACTACGAACGCGGGTCTAATTACCTTAAACATACACTTATCGGCGATCCTGAAGTAGACCAGATGTTGGAAGAATGTGCTTCTTTGGACCGTTCAGACATACAGCGGTTCATCCACGCCGGCATGGAACAGGATGAGAGCGTTCTGTCTCAAGCCCCTTCTGTTATACGGGATTTCTTCGAAAGCTTGGAAACTCCTCCTGACTGGTTCGATTTCGCAGCTGCCAGGCCCGGCATCCGGAGCTTCCACAGGAACTCCCCGCTGATCCTGGGAGGCATGGTTGGCGGCGTGCTCGTTGAAGGGTTCGCTACGAACATCAGCAAGTCGTTCTTCCTTACCGGGAGGATCCGCGACCAGGGCGTCAGGCGACTGAAGCAGAACAACCGGCACATGCTGGAGATATTCCTGCCGGGTGGTCTGGACAGGCACGGTGACGGCTTCAAGTTGTCGGTCCGTATCCGGCTGGTGCATGCGCAGGTCCGCCGTCTGCTCAGCATGTCGCGGGAATGGGACCACGAAGCCTGGGGTGTGCCGGTAAGCGCCGCGCACTGTGGCTGGGCGCTCAGCGCCTTCTCGGCGCGGCTGCTGTATCACGCTGCCAGGCTGGGCGCCAGCTTCACTCCGGAAGAGCGCGCGAGTTTCATGCAGATATGGCGGTATTCCGGACACCTCATGGGCATCCCGGAGTCCATCCTCCTGGAGGATGAAGAGGACGCACTGAAACTGTTTGCCGTTGGACTCATGAGTGAACCTCCTCCGGGCCTCGAATCGATCGTTATGGCCAATGCGCTGGTGAACGCGGCCCCGCTGGTGATCGGAGAATCGGAGCCCTCGAAACGGCGCGGGCTGGCGAAGTATGTGTACCAAGTATCGGGCGCCCTGATCGGCAAAGAGATGGCGCGTGGCCTGAGATACCCCAGGCATCAGACGTTCGGTGTGCTTCCGCTTTTCCGCATGGACGTGCGCTACAAGCGGCTGCTCGGGAAGCTGTTTCCTAAGCGCGCGGCTGGGACGAGGTCCAGCGACTTCACCGGCTTGCTCGGAGCATCGGCCTACGACGATGTCGGGATCAGCTACGCGACGCCTGACAAGGCCCATGCGGAAGAGTCGTCTTTCTGGTAGAGGCCTGTCTGGCCTTATCGCCGCACCTTCGCCCACACGACTACCAGTACCCCAAGCACCGCGAGTCCGCCCATCAGCCACGGGTCCAGCCCGGTGACGAACCCCAGCCCGGCGTAGAGCGCGAGTCCGAACCCCGCGCCCACACCGGTGTTCCGCAGGACGAAGATCATCGCCACGCCGAGCGCCATCGACGGCAGGGCGATCAGCCATGCAGCGCCGAGACATCCGCCTGCAAGCGTCGCGAGGCCGACGCCACCCGGCAGCCGCGACAGCCCCAGCAGCGGCCAGTTGTGCCCGGCGATGGCAGCGGCGAGCGCAGGCAGGGCGAGGGCGCCTTCGGCGTCGGCTGCGCTCGCCAGGGCAACTGCCGCCGCACCCTTCCCGGCATCCCCCAGGAACACCAGCACGCCCCACTTGCGACCGACCTGCCGGAACACGTTGGCCGTTCCTGCTATGCGGGTGTCCACTTCGCCGATGGCGATACCCTTCCGCTGTGCGATCAGGTAAGCCCACGGGAGCGAACCGAGTAGATAGCCAACAACGACGGAGACCGCGACCGCAGCGTATACCGGCATGGGCGTAGTCTAGCGCACGGCTTGGGCGCCTCCTCCCGTGGCCATGGCGAGGCGCACTGCCCACCGCGGGCACGCTGTGATAGCCTCCGGGCGCTTATATCTATCGGCACAGGAACGAGATGAAGGCTATCGCAGTAGACACAGGCGGCACGTTCACGGACATGGTCGTCCTGGACCAGGACACCGGCGCCCTTGCCGTGCTGAAACTCCCCTCCACGCCCGACGAGCCGGGCAGGGCCATAATCGACGGCATCCGCGAAGCGTTTGCCAACGGCGTCGCTCCTGCCGACGTGCTCTCGCTCTCCCACGGCACCACCGTCGGCACCAACGCGCTGCTCACCGGTGCGGGCGCTCACGTCGGCCTGTTCGTTACCGAGGGGTTCGGCGCCATCAACGACGTCTGGCACCTTGCCCCCAGCGAGGACTCTTCGCGGGCTACCAGCGTCTACGTGGAGAAGAAGCCGCCCGTGCTTCCACGCTACCGCCGCGAGGCGAAGGAGCGTGTGAACCACCAGGGCGAGGCTGTTGTTCCGCTGGACGAGCAGGCCGCTGTGGAAGCGGTACGCTCCCTCGGCAGACGGGGCGTCGAGTCCATCGCCGTGGTGCTCCTCTTCTCGTTCCTGAACCCGGCGCACGAGGAGCGAATCGCCGAGGTCATCGAGCGTGAACTCCCGGGGACCTCGGTATCGCTCTCTTCGAAGGTGCTCCCGCAGATGCGGGAGTTCCCCCGCCTCAGCACGACAGTCGCGAACGCCTACATCTCTCCGAAGATGGGCACCTACCTCGCGACGCTCGAGGAACGCGTCCGCGCCGAGCAGGTGACGAGCGACGCACTCTACGTGATGCAGAGCAACGGCGGCGTCGCCCGCATCGGGAGCGTTACTCCTGTGACGACCGTCCTCTCCGGCCCGTGCGCCGGAGCGATGGCTGCGATGGCCGTAGCGTCCACTGCAGGGTTCGACAACGTCGTTTCCCTGGACATGGGCGGCACGAGCACGGACATCGCCCTCGGCCAGCAGGGCCGCGTCCTCGAAACGACGAGCGGTCGCATCGGGAACTGGGAGCTGGCGGTGCCCATGCTCATGATCAACACCATCGGTGCCGGTGGCGGCACCATGGCGATGGTCGAGTCGGGCGGCGGACTGCGTGTCGGCCCGGAGAGCGCGGGCGCCGACCCCGGCCCCGTCGCCTACGGTAAGGGTGGGGTGCAGCCCACCGTCACCGACGCGAACCTCGTGCTCGGCTTCCTCAACCCGGACTCGAAACTAGCCGGACGCGTGAGCCTCGATCGCGACGGCGCAGAGCGCGCCATCGCGGAGATGGCCGGACGGCTGGGGCTTGGCACGCTGGAAACTGCCGAGGGCATCATCCGCATCATCAACGCCAAGATGGAGGAGGGCATCCGCGCCGTCTCCACCGAGCAGGGATACGACCTGCGCGACTTCGTGCTCGTGGCGTTCGGAGGAGCGGGGCCGGTGCCGTCCGGCAGGCTCGCCGCCGACCTGAAGATGTCGAAGGTCATCGTGCCGCCTGCGCCCGGTGTAACGTCGGCGCTCGGCCTGCTGATGGCTGATCCCCGCCACGACTACGTCCGCTCGCGCCTCCGCCTCATGTCCGAGCTGGACGCGGTCGAGTTGACCGCTGTCATGCAGGACCTCCGCGCGCAGGCTGAGCACGAGTTCACGGCGGAGGGCTACGCGCTGGACCAACTGCGCCTCGAGTTCGGGATAGACGTCCGCTACCTCGGCCAGGGCTATGAGCTCACCATCCCGCTCGGCGACAAGAGCGAGGTCTCCCAGCAGGACGTGACCGCCGCCCGGGCGCGCTTCGACGCGATGCACGAGCAGATGTTCGGCCATGCCGCCCCGGACGAAGAGGCTGAGGCCGTCAACTACCGGCTGCGCGCCTCAGCCGTCGTCCCCAAGGCGACGCTCAAGCAGCAGGCGCACGCCGACACCGACGCTCGCGTGGCGCGCGTGGGCGAACGCGACGTCTGCTTCGACAGTGCTCAGGGCAGGGTGCCGTGCCCCGTCTTCGACCGCGCTTTGCTCGCTCCGGGCCACCGCTTCGACGGCCCTGCCATCGTCGACCAGTTGGACTCGACTACCGTCGTCTACCCCGGCCAGCGCGCCCTGGTGGACGACTACCTCAACATCATCATCGACGTGACCTAGGGAGGTACCGCCATGGCACGCGTTGACCCCATCACCTACGAAGTCCTCAGGGCACGGTTGGACGGCATCGTCCGCGAGATGGAGAAGGCCGTCTTCCGTACCGGCTACTCCACCATCGTCCGTGAGTCGCACGATTTCAGTTGCGGCGTGCTGGACAAACATGGGCGGCTCGTGGGCCAGTCGTTCCACCCCGGACACATGGCCGCCTACCCGGAGTCGGTCAAGGGGCTGCTGCAGTTCTACAGTCTCGACGACATGGCGGAGGGTGACGCATTCCTTGCGAACCACCCGTACTACAGCGGGTGCCCCCACGCCAACGACATGGTCATTATGACCCCCATCTTCCACGAGAAGGAGGTCATCGGCTTTGCCGCCAGCATGGGCCACACGCCCGACATCGGAGGCGTCTCCGCGGGCAGCCGCAACGCCACCTCCCGCGACATCTTCGGCGAAGGCCTCCAGATTATGCCGGTGCGCTACATGCGCAACTACGAACTCGTGCAGGACACCGCTTCGTTCGTGCGCGCCAACAGCCGCGTGCCGGAGATGATGATCGGCGACCTCTCCGCCAAGGCCGGCGTCTGCTTCACCATCGGCGAGGAGCGTGTGAAGGACGCTCTCCGCACCTACGGCAAGGAGACCCTTCTCCAGATGTTCGACGACCTTGGCGAGCGCACGGAGCAGCAGGCCCGCGAGTACATCTCCCACTGGAAGGACGGCGTCAGCGAGTCCGAGACCTGGGTGGACGACCCCTCCAACCCCGGCAAGCCGATCCGCCTCCACGCAGCCGCCATCAAGGAGGGAGACCGGCTCATCGTCGATTTCACCGCCACCGGAGACCAGGCCTCCGCCCCTATCAACGTGCGGGAGCCGTTCATCCGTGGCCTCGTCTACAACGGCGTCATCTGCATGACCGACCCCTACTTGCCGATAAACCACGGCCTTGCGAACGCTATCGAATGCCGCTTCAGGCCGGGCAGCATCATCTCGCCGGAGTTCCCCGGCCCGGTCGGCTTCTACTCCAAGACCATGGCCATCGCCGAGAGCGTCATCATGACCGCGGTCGCGAAGGCGGCCGGACAGCCCACGCTCGCGCACGGCTCCACGCAGAGCTCCATCGTCATCGGTTACCAGGGCGATGCTGACCGCCAGTATGTCCAGTACGAGTTGATGTACGCGGGCGCCCGCGCATTCGACGGCGGCGACGGCTTCTCCGGCGTCGGCGCGCGCGCCAGCGGCGGGCGTTTCACGAGCGTCGAGATTATCGAGTCCGAGTTTCCCGTCGACATGACGCGGTTCGAGGTGCTGCCCGACACCGGCGGCGACGGCAAGTCGCGCGGCGGTCCCGGCTACGTGCGTGAGTACAAGGTGCGCTCCGGCGGCCGCCTCTCCGGCGGTGCGGCCAAGCGCGAGGCCGCCGGCATGGAGGGTGGCGGCAACGGCGCCAACGCCTACGTCGTCGTGCATCCCGGCACCGACCGTGAGGAGCGCTACCCCGGCATCGCCTCCAACCTCGGCATGCAGCCTGGCGAGGTGTTCAGTATCGAGACGGGCGGCGGCGGCGGCGTTCTGCCTCCCGCCGAGCGCGACCACGAGCTCGTCAAGGGCGACCTGCAGGACGGCCTCATCACCCCGCAGAAGGCGATGGAGGTCTACGGTCTCACCGAGGCCGAGGTCGCTGAGGCGCTCGCGGACTGACGCTGCCCATACTCTGTCCGCTGCACTCGTCCCAACTGGGTGTAACATAGCTCCAACGCTCTGGCGGAGGTGTGCGATGGCGTTCGATCTGCTCATCAAGGGCGGCCTCGTGGTGGACGGAACGGGTGCCGAGCCCCGGGTGGCCGACGTCGGCATCATGGGCGGGCGCGTCGCCGCCGTGGGGCGGCTCGACGGCCCGGCGTCGCGTGAGATCGACGCGAGCGGTTGCGTCGTCACCCCCGGCTTCATCGACCACCACACCCACTACGATGGTCAGGTGACGTTCGACCCGCTCTGCACCTTCTCCTGCTACAACGGCGTCACGACCGTTGTAAGCGGCAACTGCTCGCTGACGCTCGCTCCGGTGCGCGAGGGTGACGAGCCTGCCCTCGCCGGGATGCTCGCGAAGGTCGAGGCCATCCCCTACGACGTGCTGATGAACGGCGTGCCGTGGGGTTGGCGCACGTTCGGCGACTACCTCGGCTCGCTCGACGACAATCTCGGCATTAACTTCGGCGTCATGGTCGGTCACTCGGCTGTCCGACGTTGGGTCATGGGCGCCGACTCCCAGGAGCGCGAGGCCACCGGCGACGAGATCGAGGCGATTCAGGCCGCGGTGCGCGACAGCATCGAGGCCGGTGCGCTCGGCATATCCTTCGACCGCAACCCCCGCCACGCCGGCATGGACGGCAAGCTCCTCCCCGCCAACGTCGCCTCCATCGACGAGCTGTACGCCGTGGCGGGCGCGCTGCGCGACCTCGACACCGGCGTCATCCAGGTCGGCGACCCGAGGGATCTCGAACTGAACGAGGGCATCTGCACGAGGATGTCCGAGATCAGCGGGCGTCCGGTGACCTACCTCTCCATAACCCAGAGCGTGCTCCGTCCGGACCAGTGGCGGGAGCACCTCGCCCACCTTGCCGACGTAGCCGCCAGCACCTCGGCCCGCATCCACCCGCAGATCAACCCGCGCCTTGGCCTGCGCTTCTTCCAGATGGACAGCGCGGAGTTCTTCAACTTCATGCCCACGTGGAAGCGCATCATGAACAGCAGCACGGAGGAGCGTGTCGCCGCCTTTGCGGACGCCTCGCTCCGCCCGCAACTCGCGAAGGAGGTTGCCGAACACAGCGACAACACCGCCCTCGGCTTCTCCGGGCGCTGGGACCACGTCGTCATCGTCAAGCCCGTGCTGGAGAAGAACAAGGGCCTCGTGGGCATGACCGCCACCGAACTCGGTGCGCAGCGCGGCGTCAGCCCCATGGACGCATTCCTCGACCTCGCCGTCGAAGAAGAGATGAAGACGTGGTGCGCTCGCAACCAGCAGAACAACGACGACGAGGCGATGGCCGCCATCCTCAATGACGAGCACACGCTCATCGGCCTGTCGGACTCCGGCGCCCACGTCGTGCGCGAGGGCGGCTACGGCTACGGCGTTCATTTCCTCAGCCACTGGGTGCGCGACAAGGGCATCATGCCGATAGAGGAAGGCATCCGGCGCCTGACTTCCTTCCCCGCGGACATCTTCGGGACGCCGGGACGCGGCAGGCTCAGCACCGGCAGCAAGGCCGACGTGCTCGTGATGGACTACGAGAAGCTCGGCCTCGACCCCTCTGAGGAAGCCTACGACCTGCCCGGCGGCTCCATGCGGCTGAAGCAGGTGGCGCACGGCATCCCGTACACCATCGTCAACGGGCAGGTGCTGCTGGAGGACGGCGTCCACACGGGCGCGCTTCCCGGTCAGGTCGTTCGCAACTCGCGGTATGAGACCGCGAGGAACGGGAACGGAGCGGCGGGCTAGGCTTTGTCCTGGGTAGTCCTCGCGCTTGCAGGTGCGGCGGTCTCCGGGATCGTCAGCATCTTTGATAAGACGGTCATCTACCGTTACGCGACCACCCCGCATACGCTGCCGCTGCTCATCGGGATCGCGCAGACATTCGTCGGGGTCGTTGTGCTGGCCGCCGTCCGTGTGCCGGCGGAAGCGACGTGGGAGCCTGTGCTCTGGGCGCTCCTCTCCGGCGCAGTATTCGGCCTCAGTGCACAGTTCCTGATACGCGTCCTCTACTGGAACGAAGTGTCGCGCACCATTCCCATATTCCAGAGCTATCCCATCTTCACTGCCATCTACGCCTTCTTCTTTCTCGGCGAGGACCTGGGCCTGGTCGAGTGGCTCGCGGTAGCCGTCGTTGTCGCGGGAGCGGTGCTCATCTCGTTCCGGCCTGGCTCCACCTCCCTTCGCAGCATCCTGCTGGACAAGGCGTTCGTGTTGCTCATGATCGGCAGCGCCATCCATGGCAGCGCGCACGTTTTCGGCAAGGTTGCCGTGGACGAACTGCCGGTCTTGTTCACGCACGCCCTCCGCTCGTTTGGCCTCGGTGCCGTCTTCCTTGTATTCAACCTCAGGAGCGGCTCGGTGGACGACATTCGCACGTTCGTCCGGACCCGCAGTCCGGCGCTCCGGTTCGTCGCCATGAACGAGTTGATCATCGCCACGGTGGGGCTCCTCCTCCTCCTCTGGGCGCTCGCGCTCGGCCCCGCGGCGCTGGTCACCGCGCTGTCCGGAGCGCGTGCCTTCTTCCTCGTGGTCTACAGCACGGCGCTCGCCCTCATCTGGAAAGGCGCCCTCGGTGAGGTCACGACGCCGGGCGCCATTGCGATCAAGCTGGTCTCGACCACGCTCATCGTCGCCGGCGTCGCGGCGATCGCGATGGGGAGTGCATAGCGGATGTCATGGGTAGCAGTGGTGCTGGCGGGCGTGGCGCTCGCCGCGCTTCTCAGCGTTCTCGACAAGACAGTCATACACCGCTACGCTCGCATGCCATACCTGCAGCCGCTCGTGATCGGCATCACCATGATGCTCATCGGGCTACCGCTGCTTGCGATGACCGGCATCCCCTCCTCTGCAACGTTTGAGGCCGTCCTCGCAGCCCTTGCATCCGGCGTCTGCTATGGCCTCGGGACGCACATCCTCGTGTACACGCTCTACAGGCAGGAGGTCTCCCGCGTCATACCTGTCTACCAGACGTACCCCATCTTCACCGCGCTCATCGCATTCCTCTTCCTTGGCGAGCGGCTGGACACCGTGGAGTGGCTGGCGATGCTCGCTGTCGTGGGAGGCGCTGTGCTGCTCTCCTTCCGCCGGGACGAGTCCGGCTGCGGCTTCCTGCTGGACAGGGCCTTCCTGCTGCTGATGCTCGGCAGCGCTATAGAAGGCAGTTCCTTCGTGTTCGGCAAGTCGGCGGTGAACGAGTTGCCGGTGCTGTTCACCCACGCGCTGCGTCTGCTCGCCATGGGCAGCGTGCTGCTCGCGTTGAACCTGCGCCGTCGCTCTTTGGAACAGGTGCTCTGGTTCGTCCGTACGCGCAGCCCTGCGCTCAAGTACGTCGCTCTCAATCAGCTCGTCCTCTCCAACGCAAGCCAGTTCCTCTTTCTCTGGGCGCTCGCGCTCGGCCCCACCATCCTCGTAACGGCGCTCTCCGGTCTCCGGGCCTTCTTCGTGGTCGTCTACGCCCTCATCCTTGCCCGGGTGTGGCGCGGCGCTCTGGATGAGGTAACGACGCCCGCCACGGTCACGGTAAAGCTCTTCTCGACCATCCTCGTCGTAGGCGGCGTGGCCGTTATCGCGACAGGGAGCCGGTAGCCGATGTCCTGGGTGATCATCGTGCTGGCCGGCGCGGCGCTCGCAGCGCTCATCGGCATCCTCGACAAGACCATCATCCACGGCTACGCCCGCACGCCGGGCACGCAGCCGCTCGCCATCGGCCTCACCATGCCGTTCGTCGGGACGGCGCTGCTCGTCGTCCCCGGCATCCCGGAATCGGCAACGCCGGACGCCGTGTTCTGGGCGCTCCTCTCAGGCGTCTTCTACGGCCTCGGCGCGCACATCCTCGTGCGCACGCTCTATACGAGCGAAGTCTCCCGCGCCATCCCCGTCTACCAGACGTACCCCATCTTCACCGCGCTCATCGCGTTCTTCTTCCTCGGCGAGCGATTGAACGGGGTGGAGTGGCTCGCGGTGCTCGCCGTGGTTGCGGGGGCAGTGCTGATCTCGTCCGGCCCCGGAACGTCCCGCGGATTCCTGCCGGACAGGACGTTCCTGTTCCTGATGCTGGGGAGCCTCATCGAGGGCAGTTCCTTCGTGTTCGGCAAGACGGCGGTGAACGAGCTGCCGGTGCTGTTCGCGCACGCGCTGCGGATGCTTGCCCTCGGCAGCGTGCTCCTCGCGCTGAACCTGCGACGCCGTCCGCTGGACGACATCATCTCGTTCTTCCGCACCCGCAGCCCGGCGCTTGGGTACATGGCCGTCAACCAGTTCTTCGTCGCCAACGCGAGCCTCCTCCTGCTGCTCTGGGCGCTCTCGCTCGGCCCCGTGACGCTCGTCACGGCGCTCTCCAGCCTCCGGACGTTCTTTCTCGTCGCCTTCACCGTAACCCTCTCGCTGGTGTGGCGTGGCGCGCTGGGCGAAATCACGACCCGCGCCACGGTCACGGTCAAGTTCGTCTCAACCGCCCTCATCGTCGGTGGGGCGGTCGTTATCGCCCTCGGCAGCGGTTGACCCGTCGCCACTGTGACACCTGCCCCTTACGTGATTGACCCTGCAACCGTTACGCTGGAATCATGACTACGCACCACGCTACACCCATAGGCTGCGTCTATAGCTCGAGGCCCAGCTATAGGTTTGGTCTATGGCTCGGCCGCCAACTTTTGAGATCTTTGGACACCTTGTTCGATTTTCACGGGAAGCAGGCCACGGCCTTGCCGACGCCAGCACAAGGTGTCCAAGGTGTCCAAATCGCGTGTTCGATTTACTCGTAGCGCGGTGAACAAGGTGTTCAGGATTCAAGCGCAGTTGATCACCTTGTTCGACCTCGTCCCGTGGCAGCCTCCGCCTCCTGTGCAAGAATGAGAGTTCCTGTCCCATGAGCAGTACCCATCCCACACGCCGCCTCGTCCTCTACCCGTCCTTCCGCGGATGGTGGATCGTCAGCGTCTCGTTCCTCGCGCTCTTCACGCACGGCGCGGCCACGAGCTACCTCTTCGGGCTGCTCGTCGTCCCGATGGAGAACGACCTCGGCTGGAGCCGCACGATGCTCACCGGCGCGCTCACCGTCGCCACATTCGTCTCCGCCGGGCTCGGCATGGTGCTCGGGCCGCTGTTCGACAGGAGCGGCGCCCGTCTCGGCATGACGCTGAGCGCGCTGTTCGGCGGCACGTGCCTCGTGCTGCTGGCGTTCACCGACGTTCCGTGGGCGTACTACGCGCTGCTCGGCGTCGGGGTCGGCGCGGCGCGGACGGGCCTGGAGATCGTGGGGCCGCGAACGGCGATCGCGAACTGGTTCGTGCGCCGCCGCGCCGCCGCGTTCGCCTGGTCGAGCGGCGGGCGCGCCGTCTTCGGGTTCACCATGGTCCCCGTCTTCGCCATCCTCGTCGAGCAGACCTCGTGGCGCGCCGGATGGGCCGTTCTCGGCGTCGTCGAGATTTTCATCCTGGCCCCACTTGTCTGGCTCATCGTGCGGCGCAGGCCGGAAGACCACGGACAACTCCCCGACGGCGACCTGCCAGGAGCGATGCGGTCGGAGCGCTCCGACCGCTCGCGCACCGTATCGGACGAGGACAGCTGGACGCTGCGAGAGGCAGTGCGCACCCGCACGCTCTGGTTCATCGTCATCTCGATCATGCTCACGGGGTTCCCGGCCACCGGCGTCATCGCCAACATGATGTTCTATTTCATAGACGAGGGGCTCGACCTGCAGTTCGCGTCCAACGCTTTCGCGTTCTTTGGATTCGGAGCGATGCTGGGGCGTCCGTTCTGGGGATTCGTCGCCGCTCGGTTCGGCATCCATTCCGGCCTCACGCTCTGGGGGTTCGGCTATTCTCTCGCCATCGCGCTCTACGTCCTGGCCGATACGCCTGCCACGCTCTTCGCTGCGGCATGGCCCATCGGCCTCGTGATCGGCGGCTCGCAGCAGCTCCAGTCGCAGGCTTGGCCGGACTACTTCGGACGCAGGCACGTCGGCGCCATCACGGGTCTCACCGTCCTGCTCGTCACCCCCGCGATGGCGCTGGGGCCGCTCGTGACCGCATTCGCTTTCGACCTCACCGGGAGCTACGAACCCATACACACCGCGTACGTGGTGGGAGCCTTCTTTG
Organism: Dehalococcoidia bacterium; assembly: GCA_965220225.1. Classification (GTDB taxonomy): domain Bacteria; phylum Chloroflexota; class Dehalococcoidia; order Lucifugimonadales; family Australimonadaceae; genus Bin16. The sequence continues at coordinate 1,367,340 of OZ244813.1, forward strand.
CGGGCTTCTTCTTCCTCGCCGCCCGCCGCCCGAGACGGAAAACCTCGTCGTCGGTGTGAGGCGCTACGCCTGTCGTCCGCGCCGGCGGAGCGCCAGCACGGCTATCGCAAGGGGGATGGCGATGACCACTATGCCGATGACGACGATCATCACCAGCGGCCCCTGTCCGAGGACAAGGTCCACGGCGTGGACGAGCCACTCCAGCAGTTCCGGGTCCGTCGGTTCCGAGTGATGCGCGCGAATGCCCAAGCCGCGCTCCCTCTCCTACGCCTCGGCCAGTCGCATGGGCGCGTAGCGTGCGGAGACCTCCCGTTCGCGTACAAGCCAGGCCATCAGCGACGCTCCTGCCAGCAGGAGTACGCATACCAGCCAGACCTGGTCGTAGGAGCCGAAGTAGTCGAACGCGGCGCCCGCTGCGGCTACCGCAACAGCTCCGGCGAACATGTGGACCATGGTCAGCATCCCCGTGATGGAGCCCGAATTGCGGACGCCGTAGATCTCCGCCGCGAGCGCGCTCGTCTGCGGCACCGTCGCCAGCCACGAACTGCCCGCCACTATCGCGAAGACCCAGAACCCGACGGAGGTCGGGAGCACCAGCAGCGAGAGGAAGCCGAGTCCCCGCACCGCGTAGACCAGCGTGAGCGTGTTCTTCCGCTGGAGGCGGTCGGAGAGCAGGAAGCCCACTGCGAGTACGCTGCCCATGTTCGCGAAATGGAGGATCGAGAAGGCGAACGCGGCGGTCGTCTGCGTGATGCCCTCATCCTTGGCGAACGGCACGAAGTGCACGGCGATGACCGCCGTCGTTATGCCGCAGACGACGTAGGTGAGCGTGAGCTGCCACATGGGAGCAGAGCGGTACGCATCCCGCCAGTGGGACACCGTCAGTGGGCCGTTGACCAACGCCGCCCTCGCTGCCCCTGCAGCGGAGGATGGCGTGTTACCGTCCGGCACCAGCCCCAGGTCCGATGGGCGGTTGCGGATGACCACGAGCACGAGCGGCAGCGCCAGCAGGACTATGACGGCGATGGCGGCCAGCGATACGCGCCAGTTGAAGAGGTTCAGCAGGTAGGTGGCGAACAGGATCATCAGCATCGCGCCCGCCGAGCCTCCAGCGGTGATGATGCTCAGCGCCACTCCGCGCTTGCGCACGAACCAGCGTGCGATGAGCGGCGTTACCGGCGTGAACATCGCCCCTGCGTTGGAGAACGAGGCGAACGAGGCGAAGAAGAATGCCAGCATCCAGACGTTGAACGAGAATGCCATCGCCAGCGTGCTCGCGCCGAGCACCGCGAGACTTACGGCGGTCACCACGCGCGCACCGTAGCGGTCGGCGAGCCCGCCCACCACCGGCTGCGCCAGGCCGTTCACCACCCACCCGGCGGATGCCACGTTGGAGAGGAACCCGCGCGAGTCCAACCCGTACTCGCTTTCCCACGTCACCACGAACACGCCGTAGCTCTGCCGGAATCCGATGGAGACGAACACCATGAAGAAGACGGCTGCCACGATGTACCAGCCGTAGAAGATGCCGCCCTGACCCGCCCTGCCGTCTGATGCCACTCCAGCTCCCTTCGCCACGCCCTCGCGATTATACGCGCCGCCCTCGCGTGCCGTTCGGCGCAGCGTACCTAGAACTGCAGCTGCCGGTAGCGCGGCAGCGCCACGCTCGCCATGGCGATGATTACCAGCCCGGCGATGCCGGCGATGAGGAAGGCGTTGTCCACGCCGTACGCCCTGGAGAGCGCGCCCCCTACCAGCCCCCAGAACGGCATCATGCCGATCTCCATCTGGTAGACGCCGATTACGCGTCCGCGCAGGTCGTCCGGTGTCATCGAATGGACGATGGTCATGTTCGTTGTCATCACCACTTGCACGAACATCTGCTGGAGCAGCAGTGCCAGCATGGCCATCCAGAGCACCGCCACCTGCGAGAGCACGACGACCGTGACCGCCGACAGCGCGAACGCAACGGAAGCGAGCACCCCCTTCCGGTGCGTCGAGGCGAACATCGCGATCAGGGCCGTCCCCAGGAACCCACCCAGACCCATCGCCATGAGCAGCAGGCCCAGTTGGCTCCCGTCGTCGTTCCCCAGTACCTCCGCGGTGTAGACCGGCAGCTGGTTGAACACCATGGCGAGCATCGTGAGCGACAGCCCGAACGACATCAGGGTGGTGATGCGAGTCGTCGGCTCGCTGATGACGCGGGCGAAACCTTCCCTGAGGTTCTGTAGCGGCGAACTCTCCCTCGCGTGTGCCCTGTCAGCGGTGTAGTACGGCGTTCGCATGCGGGTGAGCACGAGCAGCGCGAGAAAGAAGAGCACCCCCTGGATGAGGAAGTTGATGCCGGGGCCGAAGAAAGCGATGACGAACCCGCCGATAGCGGGGCCGAGCGCGCGCATCAGGTTGAAAGACATTGAGATCATCGCCGTCGCGTTCATCAGCGCCTCGCGCGGCACCGTGTTCGCGATGAGCACCTGGCGCACTGGATTGTTCGCGGCCCACAGGGTGCCGAACAGCAATGCGAAGACGTACAGGTGCCAGAGTTGCTGTAGATCGTTCAGCAGCACGAGCGCGAAACCGAACACGAGCACGGTGACGAGCACTTGGTCAACGAACAGCAGTTTCAGGCGGTCGACCCGGTCGGCGATGACGCCGGTGAGCGGCGACAGCAGCAGCGGAAGCGTTCGGACGCCAACGACGCCTGCAGTGTGCAGCGCGTCCTGGGTGAGGTCGTAGGCGAGCCAGCCCAGCGTCACCTGTTGGAACCAGATGCCTCCGGCCACGAGCCCGGTCGTGAACCAGAGGATGCGGAAATCGGGGTAGTGCAGCGCCCGCCTGGAGACGGTGCTCTGGGCCGTGTGGGGGACTGACTGTGGGCTCGGCTCTTGCATGGGGCAGCCCCACTATACGCCCCTGCGCCGCCGGCGACCTGCCGACCCGGTTTGCCTCGATGTGGGCGGGGTCTATACTCCGCGCAGGAGGAGGCCATGAACGCGAACATCGAACTGGTGATAGACGCGGACGGTCACGTCCAGGAGGACGACGACGGGATCCGGGAGTTCCTGCCGACTGCCTTCCACAAGGACAGGATGCGGAGCATCTTCCCGCCCTTCGACCACTTCCACCGCTTCCACCTGATCCACCCGGACCCGGAGCGAGCGAAGCGGGGCGTCGTCGGGCCGGACGAGTGGGTGACCTTCCTCGACGACGTGGGCATCGACACCACCGTGCTCTACCCGACGCGCGGGCTCGCGTACGGCAAGATCACCGCCATCGACTGGGCGATCGCCGCCACCCGGGCGTACAACGACTGGCTCCACGCTACCTACTGCTCCCGCGACCCGCGCTTCAAGGGTATGGCGCTAATCCCCATGCAGGACCCGTCGGCGGCCGTCGAGGAGTTGCGACGCGCAGTGACCGAGTTGGGCATGGTGGGCGCGATGCTTCCCTCCCGCGGCCTCTCACACCTGGGCTCCAGGACGTACTGGCCTGTCTACGAGGAGGCCGACCGGTTGGGATGCGCGGTCGCGGTCCACGGCGGCTGTCACGACGGCATGGGGTTCGACGATCTGAACCGGTACGCGCCCGTGCATGCGATGGGACATCCGATGGGCGTGATGATCGGAATGGCCAGCATCGTCTTCAATGGCGTGCTCGACCGGTTCCCCAACATGCGGATGAGCTTCCTGGAAGGTGGGATCGGCTGGTTCCTCATGGCGATGGAACGGTTCGACCGCTCGCACGTCACGCACATCGAGGACGACCCGGAGGGCGAGTACGGCCCCCACGGCGACGAGATCCCGAGCGAATACATCCTGCGGCATATCCGCGACGGGCGGCTGTACATCGGGTGCGAGGGCGAGGAGCCCGCACTCGGCTTTGCAGCCACGCGTTACAGTCCGGACGCCTTCCTCTACTCAAGCGACTTCCCGCACGAGGTCACCACGGAGATGTGCAAGCGGGAGATCCAGGAAGTGCGCGAGAGCGAGGAGCTGACGGACGGAGCCAAACAGGCCATTCTGAACGGGAACGCTCAGCGCTACTACCGCTTGTGAGACGTTGAACATCCTCGTAACAGGCGGGGCGGGCTTCATCGGCTCCCACCTCGTGGACAGGCTCATTGCGGACGGCCACAGCGTCGCGATCGTGGACGTGCTCGCCACCGGCAAGCGTACGCACGTCAATCTTGGGGCTGCGCTCTACGAGATCGATATCCGCAGTCCCGCGCTTGCAGCGGCGTTCGAGGCCGCGCGGCCGGAGGCTGTATTCCACGTTGCGGCCCACGCCAGCGTAAGCGAGTCCGTCCGCGACCCGATGCACGACGCGGAGGTGAACGTCCTCGGCACACTGAACGTCCTCCAGCAGTGCGCAGCTTACGGGGTGGGGCGCATCGTGTTCAGTTCCACCGGCGGTGCGCTCTACGGCGAACCGGAGCGGCTGCCCGCGGACGAGGAGCACCCGGTCCGCCCGCTCTCGCCGTACGGAGCGTCCAAGGCGGCTGCCGAGGCGTACGTGCAGACGTTCTGCGCGCTCTCGAACATCCGGTACACCATCCTGCGCTACGGCAACGTCTACGGCCCGCGGCAGGACCCGTTCGGTGAGGCGGGGGTCGTCGCCATCTTCGCCAAAGCCATGATGGAGGGGCAGCGCCCCACGATATTCGGCGACGGCTCACACGAGCGGGACTACGTCTACGTGGATGACGTCGCGCAGGCGAACGTGCTCGCGCTTGCCCAGGACAAGAACGGCGTCTACAACATCGGTAACGGAGAGGGGAAGACCGTGTTGCAGGTGTTTGACGCGCTCGCTGGAGCCACGGACTACGATGGGACCCCGGAGCACGCAGAGGCGCGTCAGGGCGACGTGCATCGCATCTACCTGGACGTGCGCCGCGCGGAGCAGGGGCTCGGCTGGCGCGCTGAGGTTACGCTCGGCGAGGGCATCCGTCGCACGGTCGACGCGATGCGTGAGGCGGAGGGTGCGGCGCACTGACGGGGCCGCGTTGACAGCGGCGCTCCGAGATTCGACTATGATGCAGCCCACCTTGCTAAGGAGTTGATACGTGAAAGACCTGATCTGGCCCTTCAGCAACGCTGAAGACATCGGCTACATCCTCTGGCCCGTGGCCGCCGGAGGCGGCATCGGTTTCGGCGCGTTGCTCATCGTCCTCAGCTTCGTCTGGCCGTAGGCGCGCCATGGGCGAGGCGCTATACGCCACCGTCAACGGCGTACGCACGGCATACGAAGTATCCGGGAGCGGCTTCCCGTTGCTGCTGCTCCACGGTTTTCCCCGTACCCGCCGCACCTGGGAGCAGATAACACCTGCGCTGTCGGCGCGGTTCACCGTCATCGCGCCTGACCGCCGGGGCTACGGCGACTCCGAGCGCATCTCTGATCCTGCCGCGTATGGCCTCGCCGCGATGGCGGCGGATGCGATTGCCCTGATGGACCACCTCGGGTACGAGCGGTTCCTCGTTCTTGGCCACGACAAAGGCGCGCCAACCGCGAGGCGCATCGCCGCCGACCTGCCGGAGCGCGTCGCGGGCATGGTGCAGATCGACTCTTCGCCGCAGGGCGTGGGCGCGGAGCGCCGCGACCCGGGCGGGCGGCAGTGGTACTTCGACTTCTTCCGCCAGCGCAACGTGGCGGAACCCATCGTGAACGCGATACCGGAGCTGTTCTTCGGCCTCTTTCTCGACCGCAACCCACACCTGTTGCCGGAGGAGCGCGCGTTCTACGTAGAGATGTTCTCCCGGCCTGGCACCGCGGACGCCGTCATATGGGACTACCGCCTCGCCCTGGAGGAGGACCCGGACTACTGGCGCGCGGAGGTTGCCGCCGGACGGAAGATCGCAGTGCCGGTGCTCTCCATCTGGGGCGCGTCCGGCCCGTCGGCGAACGCGGACGTGCTCGGCGCGTGGCGGGAGGTCGCGGATGACGTTCGCGGCTGGCCGGTCGAGGGCAGCGCGCACTACGTGCAGGAGCAGCAACCGGAGGCGACCGTCGCCGCCATCTTGGGCTTTGCCGACGAGTTGGGGCTGCCGTAGGCGCGACGGCTCGCGCCTAGCGGGCCAGCGCGACCTGCTGCTCCTCCCTCGCAGCGTCCGCCTTGGCGAAGTCGGCCTCGCTGAAGTTGTAGAGCGTCGCTCCGCCGTAGAGGATGGCCGCCGCCGTCTCGCGGGAGACACCCTGCACGAGGTTGTTCGACACGTTCGGGAAGTTCGAGTCGAAGTGCGGGTAGTCGGTCGAGATGCACATCCGGTCGGCACCGATGAGCGATGCGGTCGCTTCGATCTCGGGCTCGCTGCCCTCGACGGCGGCCCAGCAGTTGCGGCGGAAGTACTCCTTCGGCGTGAGCGACAGGTAAGGCGCGTGGGTGTCCAGGTACTGGGGGTAGTCCCACTCGATGCGGCTCAGAAGTCCGGGCGCCCATGAGTTCTGCGCCTCGAGGAAGCCAACGCGTAGGTTGGGGTGGAACTCGAAGACGCCGCCGATAACCATCGCCACCAAGGCCTGCTGCATCTCGATCCAGTGGCTCGCGACGTGTCGATAGAAGCGGTTCTCACCGTAGAGCGTGTTCATGTGGGAGTACCACGCGCCGGTGCCCTCGTGGAAGCCCCACGTCACGTCCAACTCCTCGTGGAGGCTGTACAGAGGCTCCCAGTAGTTGGAGTGCCAGTAGCGCCCGTTCACGAGGTTCGGTCGCATGAAGGAGCCGACCGCGCCGAGCTCAGTCACGCAGCGGCGTAACTCGCGGCAGGCGAGCGTCACGTCGTGGTAAGGGAGCATCGCGGCGAACTTCAGCCGGTCGGGGCTGTACTGGCAGAAGTCGTGTATCCAGTTGTTGTACGCTTGGCAGAGCGCCTCAGAGAGGAGCGGGTCCATGCCGTTCCGCGCGATGAGCCCCAGCCCCATCGTCGGGAAGAGGACGGCGATGTCCACGCCCTCCATCTCCATTCCCATCACCTGGGCGACGGGGTCGTAGTTGCGCTCGATGGCGAAACCCAGGTAAGGGGCGGAGCGCGAGCCGGACAGCGGCTGGCGCTGGTTGGAGGAGACGTTCTTATTGCGCTTCCGGTACTGCTGCAGGTCGTCGTCTCCCGCCCGGGAGAGGCCGTCGATCACCACGTTCGAACCACCCGCGCGTCCCGGAGCGCTGATGACGCGGTCCTTGAACTTCGGGTCGAGGTACCGGTCGAAGATGTCCGCCGGTTCCATCACGTGCATGTCGCAATCAACGAACCGCATACCGTCTTTCATGGCTTCTCTCCTCCTGAGTAGCTCGCACAGAGTATAGCGTTTGCCGTGCGGGAGTGCGGACAGGCTACAGCGACTCCCTCACCTCAGCGATGAACTTCCGCACGTGCGGAATCATCGTGTCCGCCGCCAGGAACGCCTGCATGTGCGTGTGGTCCGGCAAGGAGAGGAACGACGCGTTGGGGGCGAGCGACGCGCACCGTTTGGCCGGCTCGTGGTTGCGCGCGTCCTTCGTGCCCGCATAGACGAACGTGGGCAACGTCATGCTGACGATGTCCTCGTCGGGCGCGCCCCAGTCCAGGTTCGCTATCTGCTGAGCAGCGTAGGCGTCTCCGTCGTTCGACAGCAGCCGTTCCCGGTCATACTCGGGAAGCGGTCCTGCGTCCATCTCCATCGCGGCGACGTAGACGTCCATGCCCAGGCGCATGATCTTCGCGCGGGCCTCCCAGCGGACGCGGTCGAACTCGGGGACAGGCAAGGGTATGACGGGGTAGGAGCCGAGCACGAGGGCGTTGAAGCGGTGTGGCGCCAGCATGCCGAGCGCCCAGCCGATGCTCGCACCCATCGAGTATCCCCAGTAGAACGTTTTGTCTATGCCGAGGTCGTCCAGCACGGCGGTGACGTCGGACACCTTCTGGGGGCGTCCGTACCCGGCGGGGTTGGTGAGCTTGTCGCTCTGGCCGAAGCCCCGCGAGTCGATGAGGATGAGCCGGAACTCTCCGGAGAGCGCCGCCGTGTAGCCGGCATTGTGCCAGTCCTTCGTGCTCATGCCCATGCCGTGCATGAGGACGAGCGGCGGAGCGTCCTGTGGCGCATCGTCGTTCACCTCGTAGTGGATGCTGACGCCGTCGTTATCCACGAACCGGTCTTCGAATGCCATGGCGTTGCTCCTTGCCTCTTGCGCTCTAGCGCGTGTCCTCGACCATGGCGATGAACTCGCGCACGTGCGGAATCATGAGGTCCGCTGCGAGGAACGCGGACATGTGGGTGTGCCCGTCCAGGGGCAGGAACCTGGCGTTGGGCGCAAGCGAGGCCGAGCGCTTGGTGAGGGTGTGGTTGCGGGGCATGGGGTAGTCGTCATCGGTGCCTGAGTAGACGAGGGCGGGCAGGGTCATGTTGCGGATGTCCTCGTCCGGTGCGCCCCACTCAAGGTTGGCGATCTGCTGCGCGGCGTAGGCGTCCTTGTCGTTCGACAGTAGGCGGGCCCGACTCTCCTCCGGCAGAGGCCCCTGGTCCATCTCCATCGCGGCGACGTAGACGTCCATGCCGAGGCGCATGAGCTTGGCGCGCGCTTCCCAGCGTACGCGGTCGATCTCCGGCACGTCCGGCGAGAGCACGGGGTATGCGCCGAGGATGAGGCCGTGGAACCGATCCGGCGCAAGCATGCCGACCGCCCAGCCGATGCTGGAACCCATGGAGAAACCCCAGTAGTAGGCCTTGTCGACGCCGAGGTCGTCCAGGACGGCGGTGACGTCTGAGACCTTCTGGGCCCGGCCATAATCTTCAGGGTCTTTGAGTTTGGCGCTCTGGCCGAAACCGCGCGAGTCGATGAGGACGACCTTGTACTCGTCACGCAGCTTCTCCGGGTAGCCTGCGTTCCGCCAGTCCTTCGTACTCATGCCCATGCCGTGTACGAAGACGATGACGGGCGACTCCACGGGGCCGTCCTCCACCTCGTAGTGGATACTGACGCCGTTGTTATCGACGAACCGGTCCTGGTATGGCATGTCGCTGCTCCTTGGGGATCGGGTGCTGCTAACGTGAGTCCTCGACCATGGCGATGAACTCCCGCACGTGCGGAATCATGAGGTCTGCCGCAGCCATCGCGGATGCGTGCGTGTGCCCCTCCAGTGGCAGGAACTTCGCTTTGGGCGCGAGTGACGCCGAGCGTTTCGTGAGCGCGTGGTTGCGGGGCATCGGGTACTCGTCCTCGGTTCCTGAGTAGACGAGCGCCGGCAGGGTCATGTTGCGGATGTCCTCGTCCGGAGCGCCCCAGTAGAGGTTAGCTATCTGCTGAGCTGCGTAGGCGTCCTTGTCGTTCGCCAGCAGCCGGGCCTTGTTCTCCTCCGCTAGGGGGCCCTGGTCCATCTCCATCGCTGCGATGTAGACGTCCATGCCGAGGCGCATCAGCTTGGCGCGGGCCTCCCAGCGCACGCGGTCAATCTCCGGCACCTCCGGAGAGAGCACCGGGTACGCGCCAAGGATGAGGCCGTGGAAGCGTTCGGGGGCAAGCATGCCGACCGCCCAGCCGACGCTCGCGCCCATGGAGTAGCCCCAGTAGTAGGCCTTGTCCACGCCGATGTCGTCCAGCACGGCGACTACATCGGACACCTTCTGCGGGCGCCCATAGTCGTCAGGTTCTTTCAGTTTGTCGCTCTGCCCGAAGCCACGCGAGTCGATGAGCACGACCTTGAACTCGTTGCAGAGCTTTTCCGGGTAGCCGTGCATCCGCCAGCTCTTCGTGCTGCTCCCCATGCCGTGCACGAAGATGATGACGGGCGACTCCGCAGGTCCTTCCTCCACCTCGTAGTGGATGCGAACGCCGTTGTTGTCCACGAACCTGTCTTCGTACGGCATGGCTTTTCTCCCTTGCCTGTGCGCTCCGGCTCCGGCGTCTTGCTACCGCCGTCCGCCGTCCGCCTCGATGGCTGTGCCGGTGATGTAGCCGGCTGCGTCTGAAACCAGCCAGAGGACCGTTCCTGCATGCTCGTCGGGCGTGCCCAGGCGCCCCATGGCGCTTCGGTTCGTCGTGGTTGACCGGACGCTCTCGTGCCACATCGGACGGTGCGGCGTCTCGATGCCGCCGAGCGCGATGGCGTTTACTCGGATCTCGGGCGCCCATTCGTACGCCATCGACTTGGACATGTTGATCACGCCCGCCTTGGCTGCTCCGTAAGCCGCCTGGCCAGTTCCGGGATTGACCCCCGCGCCGGACGCGATGTTGACGATGGCGCCCTTGCCCTGCGCCTTCATGATCGGCTGCACGGCTTTCGAACACATGAACGCCGTGAGCACGTTCACCCGGTAGCATTCGATGAAGTCATGCGGCTCCAGTTCCATCAGGGGTCCGGAACGGAATGTCTCACCCCAGCTGCCGCCAACGACATTGACGAGGGCATCGATGCGCCCGAACTCGGCCATCGTCTGCGCGACGAGATTGTCCACCTCGTCTTGGTTGCGCACGTCCGCTGTGACGCCAAGCGTACGGCTGCCGATTGCGCGTATCTCGTCCACGACGGGATGCACGGGCGCGTGTGGCCGTTCCCTGCCGACGGTGACCTGCTCAGGCTCCCGCGCGGCGACGACGACGTTGGTGCCCTGATGGGCGAGCGCAAGCGAGATAGCCTTGCCGAACCCCTGCGAGCCTCCGGTTACGATGGCCACGCGGTCTGTCAGATCGAAGCTGGGCATGGTGCCTCCTTCTCTCAGCCGAGTGGATGATACATCCGCATCGGGTAGGGGATTGTCGTGGTAGAGTCTACGCGATGAACGACGAAGACGAAGTGGCGGTGCTCGCCGCCAACAAGGCGTTCTACGACGCGTTCAGTACGCTGGACATCCGGCGGATGGAGGAAGTCTGGTCACGTGAGGACGTGGTAACGTGCGTCCACCCCGGATGGACCGCGCTCGATGGCTGGGCCAGCGTCATGGAGAGTTGGGAGCGGATATTCGATGGCGCGGCAATGATGACGTTCACGATCACGAGCGCGCAGGCGACGGTCGCGGACGACGTTGCGTGGGTCACATGCACGGAGAACCTGACCTCCGTCGCAGGAGGACGCGTGATGGACGCGCTCGTCGAGGCGACGAACGTCTTTCGCAGCCGGAGCGGTCGGTGGCTGATGGTGCACCACCACGGCTCGCCCGTCCTGGGCGCGTAGGGGCGGGCGCATTTGACCGAAACGCGCCCGGAGTGGCAATCTTCAGTCACCAGCAGGCAGCAACTTCAGGGTAGCCAGGGAGGTGAATGATGCTGACCGAGGAGCAGAACGACCGGTTGACGAAGGTAGGGCCGGGCACGCCGATGGGCGAATTGATGCGGCGCTACTGGCAACCGATAGCGGGAGTCTCGGAGTTCAACGAGAACCCCACGAAGGCAGTACGCCTCCTTGGCGAAGACCTCGTGCTGTACAAGGACGAGAGCGGAACGTTCGGCCTGATCGACGCTTCATGCGCTCATCGCCGGGTCAACATGCTCTGGGGCATACCGGAGCCGAAGGGCCTTCGCTGCCCCTATCACGGCTGGTTGTACGACGAGACCGGCCAGTGCTTGGAGATGCCGGCCGAGCCCGCGGACTCAACCTTCCCCAGCCGCGTGCAGTTGAAGGCTTACCCGGTCGAGACATTGGGTGGTCTCGTGTTCGCGTACCTCGGTCCGCAGCCCGCTCCGTTGCTGCCGCACTACTACCCGTTCGTGGAAGAGGGAAGGGTTCGGAGCATCGGCTGGACGGTTGTCACCTGCAACTGGCTCCAGATCATGGAGAACTCGCTGGACCCCATCCACGCCGAATACCTCCACGGTTACTTCTCGAAATACGCACTCCAGCGGATCGGTCTGCTGAAGCACCGCGGCGACATCTACGGGAAGCGCCCGCCGGAAGAGAATGAGGACTTCGGGCCGTACTGGCGGAAGGCGGGGCGCACCATGCGGCACATCTCCGCGTCCACCAGCAGGTTCGAGCACGGCATCCTCAAGCATCGCTGGTTGGAAGGAGAAGAAAAGGAAGAGTCTATCGGCTGGCGCTATGGGCACCCGATACTCTTCCCTAACCTCGAGTCCGGCACCGGCGGGCACGACTTTCAGATACGCGTACCGATGGATGACACGCACACCTACTACGTCTACTACCAGTCTCACTGGCCGCGCGAAGGAGAGAACCCGAACCAGCGGGAGGACGAGATCCCCGTCTACCACGTGCCGATCGCTGGAGTTGACGAGTGGGGCCAGCCCATCTGGGAACAGCTCGACAACAACAGCGGCCAGGACCACTTCGCGTGGACGTCGCAGGGCCCGCGCACGCGCCGCTACCTGGAGAAGCTGGGGCAGTCTGACATCGGCATCATCCTCTTCCGCCGCATGCTCTTGGAGCAGATGCAGATCATGGAGGACGGCGGCGAGCCGATGAACGTGTTCCGTGACCCCGCGAAGAACGACATCATCTGGATCCCGTTCGACCGGATGGACGACGAGGTCATCGAAGGGAAGACGGCCATTCCGAAGAACCCAGATCGACACGCCGAGGGGATGTCGACCGGCTCGTCCGGCAAGTTCAACACGTTGAACCTGGAGTACGCCAAGCGTATCGGCGCTACGCTGCCGCCGCCGTTCCCGAAGTCGGCTAAAACGGCGGTTGAGGTTTCTCCCGGATAGCATGAGATTCGGAGTCGAGGCATGAACCTAGAAGGCATCGAAGCAGGCACGCGCCTGGTAACCGTTAGTGGGGACGTCGTAGAACTGCTGAGCGTGAGCGAGGACGGCACCACCGCGAGCGTCCGATTCGTAGATGTCCTGGGCGGGGCGGACGTGGCGGAGGGGGATGAAGGCTCGGTGCCGTCCGAGGATATCGCCACGGTTGACGGCAACCGTTTCGTGGGCCCCGGAAGGACGTCCTCCTACACAGGTGACAGCCGCGCATAGGCTGTCGCCGGTATCATTCACGGAGGGTATTGACCCTGACGCAGCGTCAGGCTTTACGCTGATGCTGTTATGAACACGGGTCCACATCCTTACCGGATCGGGGAGTTGGCCGCGCGGGTCGGTGTGTCCGTTCGGACGCTGCACCACTACGACCGGCTCGGCCTCGTGCAACCGGCGGCTCGCTCGGAGTTCGGCTACCGCCTCTATGGAGAGTCCGACTTTCTCCGCCTGCAGCAGGTGCTCACGCTGCGTTGTCTGGGATTCCCGCTCCGACGTATCCGCGCCGTGCTCGACGGCGAGGACTTCGACGTTGCGGCATCGCTGCGCGTGCAGCGCCTCGCCCTGCGGGATCGCATCGAGGAGATGCGGCGTATCGAGTCGGCGATAGGGGACGCCCTTGCTGCGCATGAGCACGGTGGAACATGGGACTGGAACCTGGTGCTGGCGGCCGCGGAGGCGGCTGGGAACAGCAGCGGAGGTAATGCGATGGAGAAGTACTACACACCGGAGCAGATGGCGCAGTTCGCGGAGCTGCGCGCCGAGACGCCGCCTGAGGAGATCGAGGCCGTCGAACGCGAATGGTCGGGGTTGCTCGCGGACGTGCGTGCGTCGCACGGACTCGACCCCGCCAGCCCGGAGGCGAAAGCACTGGTTGCGCGATGGGACGCGCTACTGGAGCGAACTATGGCGCACTTCGCGAGCAAGCCCGGTCTCGTGGAGGCGATAGGCCGTAACTACGAAGCGGGTTCGTTCGAGGGGATGGACCGCGCGCCGCAGACTGAGGACTTCGCCTTCATCCAGCGGGTGCGCGAGGCGTAAGCCGGTCTACTCCACGCCGAGGTAGCGTAAAGCGTTCTTCCAGCCGATGAGTTCGCGCTCCTCGGAGCCGAGGCCGAGGGCGTCGAACTCATCCTCCGGCGATGGCGTCTTGGGGCCAGTGCCCTGCCAGTCCGAGCCAATCATCACCTGACTCGCCCCCACGTGGTCGATCAGGTAGCGCAGCGGCGCTGTCCCGAAGGTTATGTCGTCGTAGTAGAGCATCGCGGCGTACTCCATCGGGGCCTTGGGGAGGAGCTTGCGGAAGGGTTCCCGCGAATGCCAGTTCTCATCGCTGCGGGCGAGCAGCTGCATGAGGACGCCGCCCCCGTGACTGATGCAGATGCGCAGGTCCGGTAGTTCCTCGAGCAGGCCGCTCCAGATGATCGATGCTCCCGCGAGCCCTGATTCGATGGGGAAGCCGAGCGGTGCATCCGCCACGATAGGCGGGATGTGCGCCAGCCTGTCCGCGAACGTGGGACGGTTCGCATGTGGAAACACGGCCAGTCCGAGTGCTGCAGCCTCGCTGAAGAAGGGACGGAACCGCTCTTCGCCCAGGCTACGGCCCTCGATGTTCGAACGTATCTCCACGCCGTGCAGGCCGAGTTCCTTGATGACGCCCAGCTCTGCGACCGCGAGTTCGATGTCCTGCATCGGCACGGAGCCAAGTCCGTAGAAGCGCTCCGGTTCTGCGGCGACCATCCCGGCGATGGTCTCGTTCAGGTGACGGGCGAGGTCCGCCCCGTCCTTCGGGTCGAGGTGATACATGAGTAGCTCAGGCAGGGGAGAGAGCACCTGTTTGTCTGTGCCCTGCCCCATCATCTCTACGGCGCGCTTCGGAGCGTCCCAGCAGACGTCCCGCACCGTCCGGTATTCCTCCCCGCTGATCATGATGGTGGAGCGCTCCTCATCCGTCGGGGCCATCGAAGGGAAGGCGTCGCCCGACGGGCGGTCCGGAAGGCGGGGGAAGTCCCTCGGGACGATGTGGGTGTGCATATCGATGATCATGGGTAGATCGCCCTTCGTAATGGTGTGCAGCGTTAGCCTACCATCGTGCGCAGTCCCCTCGCAGAGGCTTGCAGGCGGGGGTATCCTGTGGGCAGAATCCTTGGAGACAAGACAGGGAGGTCAGCCATGGCGCTTCAGTTGGACCACACGATCGTTCCCGCTTACGACAAGGTGAAGTCTGCCGAGTTCATCGCGCGAATCTTCGGGCTCTCGTACGACGGCCCCTACGGCCATTTCGCCCCTGTGAAGATCAACGACAAGCTAACCCTGGACTTCGACGACCTGAAGCAGGGCGAAGTGAAGCCTCGCTCCAATCACTATGCGTTCCTCGCCTCCGACCAGGAGTTCGACGAGATCCTGGGTCGTATCAAGGATGAAGGCGTCGTGTTCGGCAGCGGGCCGGGCTCGCGCACGGACGGCGAGATCAACTACAAGCACCAGGGTCGCGGCTTCTACTTCGAATGCGAGAACGGCCACGTGTGGGAGGTCATCACCCACACCTACATCGCCAGCTCGCTGACCAACTGATCCTCGATCCCCCACCGAAGGAGCCACACCCTTGGACGACGCAGCACGCAAGGCACTGGAGACCGACAGACTGGTCGACATCACGACCATCGGGCGCAAGAGCGGCAAGCTACACCGGAAGGAGGTGCGGCTTCGCCAGTTGGACGGTCAGCCGTATCTCTCCAACAATCCGGGTACACGGGACTGGGCAGCGAACCTATTCGCCAACCCGGAGTTCACGTACCACCTGAAGGAGAGCGTGCAGCGCGACCTGCGGGCACGCGCCACTCTGGTCCGCGACATCGACGAGAAGCGCGAACTCCTCACGCGCATCCTCGCGAAAGAGGATGCGCTGGACACGGTGGAGGCCCGGGTCGCGGGCAGCCACCTGTTCCGCATCGAGGTGCTCGACTAGCAGAGTACGCTCAGCCGGCGTGGCAAGCCGGGGCTCAGTCCGGCAGGAAATCGAGCAGGGCGGCGTTCAGTTCGTTCGGTACGCCCGTGGGGACCCAGTGGTCGACGTCGAGGACCACCATCTGCGAGCCCGGGATGCCCGCATGGGTCATCTCACCCATCTCCAGGGCGTTCGTGGAGTCGTCCTTGCCCCAGACCACCAGCGTCGGGACGGGGATGTGCGGGAAGCGCCGGACGGTGTTGTAGCGGCGCCGGGTTTCCATGTTGTTCATGTGGTTCAGCACACGCTGATAGGCTGCGAGCCGCTCCGGGTTCTGGGCGAGCGCGTAGTGGTAGTCGGCCATCGCTTCCAGGTCCACGTCGGCGTTCACCCTGACCTTCAGATTGGAGAGGATCTGGTCGCGCGAGGGGGGTTGGAACTGCACCATGCTCGGGAGTTGGCGCGGCATGGCACCACCGCTGGCCACGAGGACGAGCTTGTTGAGCCGGTGTGGGCTCTCATAGCCGAAGAGGGACGCGAGCCAACCTCCCATCGAATGGCCGACGAGATTGGTTTTCTCCAAGCCGAGGGCGTCCTGGAACTCGCGCAGGAAGTCCACGAGGTATGCGAACGAGTACTCCTGCTCCAGCCAGCCCTCGCCCTTGCCCCAGGCGAGCGCATCGACCGCGATGACGCGCAGTTTGCTGGAGAGCGGCCCGATGTTCAGTGCCCAATCGTGCGCGCCGCTCGTGTAGCCGACGCCGTGCACCAGTATGGTGGGATAGCCGTCGCCCGCTTCGACGTAGCGGGTCGTACCGTGGCTCATCTCCACGAATTTCTCTTCGGCGTTCTCTATGACGACGCCACCGAGGTCTACGCTCATCTCGTCCTCCGTCATGAAAATGCGCCCCGCGGGGCGCGTCTGCGTATCGTGCGAGCGCACGGTTCCGGTGTCAAGTACGGGACGGGTCGTGTAGGCTTCCGGCATGCAGTCCAAGACGCCGTTCCTCTTTTCCATGCCGCCGCTGTTCGCCTGGCTGCTTGCGGTTACGACCAGTACTGCCTTGATCATTGCCGTGTATCTAGTGTTCGAGGAACCCTCGGTGGGAGGCGATGCAATGGGCGGGGCGCCTGTAGAGGTTGCAGAGCCCGCGGCGGGCTTGGAGGAATCTCCGGAGGCAACACAGAGACTCAGCTCGATGGGGGTGACCGTCCTCATTGCAATGCTCATAGGGTCTGTGGGGCTCATTCCAATGATGGCGCGCCGAAAACGGATGAGGGCTGTGAGGTGGTCTATCGCAGGGCTGGGGACAGGACTCGTCTATTACGTGACGGGCGGATTGCCCTTGGTTCACCCGCTCATGGTGCTGCTGGCCCTCGTGTTTCTTCGGCCGCCACCGCCCCAGGCAGTTGCCGCCACGCCGGACGTACGCCTAGCTGAACCCCAGGATGCCGGGCCATTGAACGCCTCGGCAGAGGAGAAACCGACCCAGCCTTCACGGCGCCGCCCGCCGCGCCGGCGCAAGCGTCCCCGCTTCTAGGCGGTGCGATACGATACGTTCAGTGGGGAAGTGGCGGAACGGCAGACGCGCATGATTTAGGATCATGTGCCCTCGCGGCGTGGGAGTTCGAGTCTCCCCTTCCCCACCACCGGTTCCCCTTACGCATTCGGCAGGATGACGGCGACCATCGCCTCCAGCGACTCGTGCACCTCGAAGGCCTCGTTCACCTGTGCGAGGGGAAACTGGTGTGTGACGAGGTCCTCGACCGGCACGTCGATCATCGAGCGCAGGGCCTCCATCGAACGGACGATGTGGCGCGGCTCCGATGCGACGACCCCGCTGACGCGCAGCGCTTTCTTCGTGATGAGCGTGGGGTTGATGTCCTGCGTGCCGTAGTCGGTCCACGGGCCGACGAGGAGGTGCTTCCCGCCGAAGCGGACCATGCGCAGGCCCTCCTGTGTTGCCCCCATCGCACCGGAGCACTCGACGACCACGTCCGCGCCGCGTCCGCCGGTCAGGTCCATGACGGCCTCGACGCGCTCATCGGCGCTGGTCAACTGCTTGATGTCTATCGTTTCGTCGGCTCCGAGGCGCGTGGCGAGCTCGAGCCGTCCCGCCGGCGCTCCGATCACGATGACGCGTCCGGCCCCCAGCAGCTTCGCCTGCAGCAGGCCGCCGATGCCCATGGGCCCCGACCCCTGGATGACGACGGTGTCGCCGAGGTTGAGCCCGCCGATGCGCTCGTAGCCGTTGAGCAGCGTGTGGGTGCCGACGACGCTCAGCAGCGCGCGCTCGTTGGAGAGGTCGTCCGGTATGCGGAGGAGCCACGGGTCCGGCGGCAGGTGGACCTGCTGGCCGAACCCGCCATAGAGATAAGGGGACTCGTTGGACGGCGTGAAGCCCGGCTGGCGGACGCTCATGCAGAACTCGCCGATGGTGCAGTTGAAGCAGTGGCCGCACGGCGAGGCGCGGAAGGTGACGCGGTCGCCCTCCTTGAGCGGCTGTCCAAGCGCATCCGTGTTGCGCCCGAGGCGGTTCGCCGCGATGGTGCCGATGTTCTCATGTCCGAAGATGGTGGGCGTCGGCGTGTCCGGGTGGTGGATGGCGTGGGCGTCCGTGCCGCAGATGGCGGCCATCTCCATGTGGACGACCACCGCGCCCTCCTCGGGGTCGGACTGGGGAAACTCCCAGATCTCCAGCGGCTTGTCCTGGCCTGTGAAGACCGCGGCCTGGCTGTTGCTCATGGTGTCGCCTCCTCCCAGTGGTGGCGCAAGGATAGCGGAGCGGGGGCCAGCGGGCGACCAAGGGGGCCAATGACTGGGACAAGTTGGCCCCCTTAATGCCCGTCCACGAGTAAACCGGACTGCCAATCTGGCCACTTGGCCCCCTTAATCCGAGGCATTTCGCAGGCTGTGGCCTGCTTCCCGGTATTAAGGGGGCAAGGGGGCCATCGAAAACAAAGTTCTCCGCCGGAGCTATAAGATGCTGTTGATGGCTGGGGCCGCGAGGTATAGACGCGGTCTATGGGTGCTGTCGGTACGACGGTCATGCAACCAGCGTACGCGGGCAGGGTGCTACTGCGAAAGGGGCGGGTGTCACACGTAACTGTAAGGCGGGGGCCAAGGTTGCCATCCGAGCGGAGCCGAGAATCTCTCGGGGAGACTCCCCGCCCTCGCGAACGCTCCCCAAGAGATGTTTCGACTCTGCTCAACATGACAAGCAAGGGGACGGGTTCCGGCCTGCGCAGGAATGAGGCGGCGCTGCGCCACTCCTCACTCGCAGTACCCTCTCCCCTTGTAGGGAGAGGGTACCAAACGCCCCGCCCATGCCCCGCCCCCGCAGGGCCCTCACCCTAGCCCTCTCCCTCAGGAGAGGGGACCAAACACCCCGCTCATACCCCACTCCGCAGGCGAGGTTCCTGCTTGCGGAGGAACGACGGGCTCACCGCGATCCTTCGACAAGCTCAGGATGAGCGGAAGGGGTTGCCTTGACAGTGTTCGCGCCTGTCCATATAAGGTTGCGCGCGTGGCCTGCTGTGAGCAGTGCCACGATTCGAGCGAGGCGATGGCCACGAACCCCAGAGTCGCGATTGCGGGAGTCGGCGAGGCGCGCGGCGGACGCGCCACCGGCAAGACGACGGTGCAGCTGTACGCGGAAGCGTTCCTGGACCTGCTTGCCGACTGTCCCATAGACCCGGCCTCCATCGACGGCGTGCTCACGTCCAGTCCCGACGCGGAGCCGCACCACATGTTCTCCACCTGGTTGGTCGAGTACCTCGGGCTCCGGCCCCGGTTCACGTCGGCTGTGCAGATGGGTGGAGCGACGCCGCACTCCAACATGGCGCTCGCCGCCGCGCTGGTCGAGTCAGGGCGCTGCAGGGCAGTGATGGTGGCGGACGGCGACAACCGGGCGTCCAAGTTCTCGCGCCAGGACAAGGTGCAGGCGATGAGCTCGCAGGTCGGGCACCTGAGCAGCCTCGAACCGCCGCACGAGTTCGACGGGCCGTACGGGCCGACCGCGCCCGCGCTGTACGGGATGATGGCGACGCGGCACATGTACGAGTACGGCTCCACGCCTGAGCAGTTCGCGCGCATCGCTGTCGCGTTCAGGGCGCACGGCGCGCTCAACGAGCGGGCGCAGCTCCGCAAACCCGTCACGGTGGACGACGTGCTCGCCAGCCCCGTCATCGCGTGGCCGCTGCACCGCGACGAATGCGCGCTCATCTCGGACTGGGGCAGCGCCATCCTCGTGACGACACCGGAGTACGCGAGCACGCTCCGGCGCGATCCCGTCTACCTGCTCGGCCTCGGGCAGGCGCACCAGGGCTACAACCCGTACCAGGCGCCCTCGATCACGTCGTTCCCCATCAGCGAGTCCGCGGATGAGGCGTTCGGCGCCGCGGGGATCAGGCGTGACGAGGTAGACGTGCTGGAGCTGTACGACTCGTTCACCAGCACGGCGATGGTGACGCTGGAGAACATGGGGTTCTGCGGCGCAGGCGAGGGAGGCGCGTTCGTCGAGGACGGGAACATCGACCTCGGCGGCAACCTTCCGACGAATACGCACGGGGGGCTGCTCTCGTACAACGGCGGGCACGGGCACTTCATCGTAGAGGCGACGCGGCAGCTGCGGGGCGAGTGCGGCGAGCGGCAGGTGGCAGGCGCGAAGATCGCGGTATCGCAGGGAACGGCGGCGCTCGCGTCGTCGTCCATCACGCTGGTGCTGGGGACATGACTACGGAGCGTGTGAACACGGTTACCCAGCCGTACTGGGACGGCGTCGAGCAGGGGAAGCTCATGCTGCAGTACTGCTCCGACTGCGATGTGTACCAGTACTATCCCCGACCGCTCTGCGCGAAATGCCCCGCTGCCGAACCGGAATGGCGGGAGGCGTCCGGACGCGGAGTGCTGTACTCGTACAGCGTCGTGTACCGAGGTCCCAGCCCGGCGTTCCAGGCCACCGCCCCGTACGTGACCGCCATCGTGGAGCTGGAGGAGGGGCCGCGCATGTTCACGAACATCGTGGACGCCGAGCCCGAGTCTCTGCGGGTGGGAGAGTCGTTGCGCGTTGTGTTCCGTGAGGGGCCGGAGGGCCTGCGCCTTCCCTATTTCACACCGGCGGGGGGCTGACGTTGCGCGTACGGATCACGGAATACCTGGACATCGACCTGGAGCGGGAGTTCTGGTGCTGCAACCGGTGCGGCGGAGACCTGATCTCCGCCCGGGAACCGTACAAGCGTGGCTGCCTGCTGCACGAGCGCGACCCGCGCGAGATACATAAACCGATCAGCGACCACCCGGTGTTCAACTACTCGTTCGACCCGGACTGGGTCCGCATCATCGAGTTCTACTGCCCGCACTGCGGGGTGATGGTGGAGAACGAGTACCTGCCGCCGGGGCATCCGCTGACCAACGACATCCAACCCGATATCGACGCGCTGAAGCGCAAACACGCCGCCGGAGGCGCGTCGTGAACGCCCGGCTGGGACTCGACATCGGAGGAACGTTCACCGACGCCGTCGGCGTGCTGAACGGCAACCTCGTCTGGGCGAAGGCGGAGACGACCCACCACGACCTGAAGGACTGTTTCATGGAGGCCGCCGCCCGCGCTGCCGAACGGTTGGGAGCCGACCTCGCCGACGTGGCCAGCGACGCCGAGGCGCTCATCTACTCGACGACCGTGGGAACGAACACGCTGATCGAGCGGACGGGTCCGAAACTCGGCCTGCTGACGACGATGGGGTTCGAGGACACGCTCAAGGTCGGGCGGTCGCGCAGCTGGGCGGACGGGATGCCGCTGGAGGTGCGGTTCGCCAAGGGACGCGCCCGGAAGCCGGAGCCGCTGATCCCGCGCGACGAGTTCACCGTGAGTTTGCGCGAGCGCATAGACAGCCGCGGACAGGTGCTCATCCCGCTCGACGAGGACGAGGTGCGGGGCCAGGTGCAGCGGCTCGTCGACCTGGGCGTGCGCGGGTTCGTGGTCGTGCTGCTCAACTCGTTCATCAACCCGGCGCACGAGAACCGTGTCCGTGACCTGATCCACGAGGAGTACCCGGAGGTCTACCTGGGGCGGATGCCCGTCTTCCTCTCGCATGAGGTCTCGCCGCAGATGGGCGAGTACCGCCGCAGCCTGACGACGATCATCGACGCGTACCTGCGCGTAAATACCGAGGAGCACATCCTCGACATCGGCAACGACCTGCTGGACATGGGGTATCACAAGCCGTTGTTCCTCGCGAAGTGCACCGGCGGCATCTCGTCGGTCTCTCGTACACGCCCGGTCCACCTGCTCGGCAGTGGACCCGTTGCCGGCGTGTTCGGCGCCCGCGCGCTCGCCGAGGTGTACGGCCTGCGCAACGTCCTTCTCACCGACATGGGCGGCACGAGTTTCGACGCGGGGCTGATCGTCGAGGCCAGGGACCGGTTGTACGAATCGGACCCTGTATTCGACCGGTGGCGTGTGCAGGTGCCGGTGATCGCGCACTGGTCGATCGGCGCAGGCGGCGGTTCCATCGCGTACATCGAGGACCGGAGGTTGCACGTTGGGCCGCGCAGCGCGCGCTCGCGTCCCGGCCCGGCCTGCTACGGCAGGGGCGGAGTGGAACCCACCGTCACCGATGCCGACGTGGTGCTCGGCTACATCGACCCGGACTACTTCCTCGGAGGCCGGATCAAGCTCGACGCCGCGCTTGCCGCGGAGGCAGTGCGGACACAGGTCGCTGAGCCGCTGGGCATGACGGTGGACGAGGCGGCGTGGCACATCCGCCACCAGATAGACGGCATCATGGGGCAGGAGCTGTACATGCGCACTGCGCTCAACTCGGGCACCGACCCCAGGGAATTCACCGCGTTCGCCGTAGGCGGCGCAGGGCCGGTGCATGCTGCGGGGTTCGCCGAGTTCGCCGACATCCGGCGCATCGCGCTGCCGCCGTTCGCGGGCGCGTTCGGCGCGTTCGGCACGCTCTCCATGGACCTCGTGCAGACGTACGAGAAGGGACGGAAGGTCGTCATCCGCATGCCCGGCAGCACCGAGTTCGACCCGGCCGCCGCCGACGTGCTCAACGACGAGATCGAGGAGCTGCTGGTCAGCGCGCGCCGGGACATCGCGGAAGAGGGTCTCGACCCGGACGCGGTCTCGTTCGTGCACGAACTGCAGATGAGCTACGGGATGCAGCGCCAGACGCTGGACGTTCCGCACTCCAGTCTGCACGTCGACGGCGCAGCTGACCTCTCCATGCTCTTCGACCGCTTCCAGGACTCGTACGCGGACAGTTTCGGGGAAGGCTCCACGTCTCCGGAGTCCGGAGCGGAGGTGCGGCTCGTGCGGCTCAACGTTATCGGCGCGTCGGAGAAGCTCTCGCTGCCGTCGTTCGAGTCCGCCCCGGCCATGCCGCCACCCACCGGCTCGAGGGGAGTGCTGTGGGAGCTGGAGAACGGCTGGGAGGAGACGCCTGTCTATCGACTGGACGAAATGGGCCCGGGGGCGGTGGTGGAGGGTCCAGCACTCATCGAAGCGGAAGACTCGGTGGGAGCGGTCCCGCGTGGTTGGGCTTTCCGGATGGACGAACACCGCATGGGGTGGCTGGAGAAGCAGACGTGACCTCGCTCAAAGACCAGATCAAGCTGCACGAGGGCCTCGTGTACGACCGGCATGCCTATGGCAAGGGGCCCGGCTGGGACCCGGAACTCATCGTGGAGAAGGCCGCGGAGCCCAGTCCGATCGAGAAGGAAGGCTACGACCTCCTCTCGGACGTGGAACTCGAGATCTTCTACCACAAGATGCTGACCATCGTTGAGGAGGCGCGCGAGGTCTGGCAGAACCTCTCGATCTCCGACATCATCCTCGCGGGCGACATGTCCACCGCCATCTTCACGCCGAGCGGCGACCTCGCCGTGGCGTCTACGGGCATCCACTTCCACGCGCTGCTCAACTATGCCCAGTCCAAGTTCATCCTGAAGTACTACCGCGACGACCCCACCGTCGGCCTGCGCGACGGCGACATCTTCTTCTTCAACAATCCGCTCGCCGGTTCCACGCACGCGCCAGATATGTTCACGGCGATGCCGGTCTTCCACGAGGGCGAACTCGTGGCGTGGGCCGAGGTGGGCGGACACCAGGGCGACTGCGGTTCCGTCTCGCCGGGCGGGTTCAACCCGTACGCCACGAGCCGGTTCGAAGAGGGCTTCCACATGGCGGGGGTGAAGATCGGCGAGAACTTCCGCATCCGCAAGGACATGCTGGACTACCTGTGCGGCTCCGTCCGCAACCCGTTCGTGTTCGCCGTGGAGCTGCGCTCGCGCGTCGCGACCTGCCTGCGGATGCGCGACCGCATCCTTCGCGAGGTCGAGCGCCGGGGTCCCGCAGCCGTATCGGGCGGCCTGCGCAGGCTGATCGACCTTTCGAGCGAGCTGGCGTCCGACCGGCTGAAGCAGATCAACGACGGCGTCTACCGCTCCATCCTCTTCAACGACACCATCGGGGCCGAGAAGGGGCTGGTGCGGATACCGGTCACGGTCATCAAAGAGGGTGGGGAGATGACCATCCTCGTGCAGGGCGTCTCGCCACCGAACGGCAAGGGGCCGGTGCACGCGACCTGGCACCTCGTGCGCGCCTCCCAGGCGGTCTACCTGTTCGCGTATTTCTTCCGCGGACTGATGCCGAACGTCGGGCTGTTCGAACCGCTCACCTTCCTCATCGAGGGGCCGTCGGTGGCGAACTCGCCGGAGGACGTCGCGCATACGGAAGGCACGATCATCTCCGCAGCGGTGGTGCAGAGCTTCCACATCATCGGCTCCAAGATGCTGTTCGACAGCCCGTTCCGGGAGAACGTCTCTGCGCCCTTCTCTCGGAACATGGTGGCGCTGGTGTTCTACGGCTCCAACCTGTTCGGCTACCGGGCGACGGGCATCACGTCCACCGGCAACGGTGCGGGGCAGGGCGCGCGGTTCGACGGCGACGGCGAGCACTCGACCGGCTTCTACTGGGCGTCGATGACCGACGCGGGAGAAGTTGAGGAGTTCGACGCCCGTTACCCGTTCACCATCATCGCCCGCGGACTACTTGGGACGGACTACCACGGCTTCGGCATGTACCGCGGCGGTTCGGCGCTGATCGAGGTCAGCATGGCCTACCCGAACCCGGTGGTGATGACCTCCTGGGGGACGTCGGACGTCATCTCCCACAACCCCGGCCTGTTCGGCGGCTACTGGGGCCCACCGAACCCGCGCCTGACCATCACCAAGAACGACGCGCTGAAGCTCATGGCGGAGGGCGCGCTGCCGGAGCTCACGCACCACTCGCTCGCGGCGGAGCGTCGGCTCGGCGGCGAGTACGCGTTCGAGTCGTCCAGCGTGAACCCGAAGGAGTTCGAGATCGGCGACGTGTTCCTGTGCGATACGGGGTCCGGCGGGGGCTACGGCGACGTGCTGGAGCGCGATCCCGAGGCGGTGATGACCGACGTGCGGGAAGGCATGATCTCCGCCGACGTTGCCTCGCGCGTGTACAAGGTCGTCTACGACGAGGAGACGCTCCGAGTCGACCACGCCGCCACAGAGGCGTTGCGGAACGAGGAGCGGCAGGCGCGCATCGCCCGAGGCAAGCGGTTCGACGACTTCATCGGCGGCTGGCTGGCGCAGAAACCGAAGGAGCATCTCCTCACCTACTACGGCGACTGGCCCGACCCGCGCGTCCCCGGCTACGACAAACCGTTCTGGGGAGAGCACGACTGATGTACACCATCGACCTCGACGTCGGTGGGACGTTCACCGACGGCTTCTTCTCCGACGGCCAGAGCTACCGCACCGCGAAGGTGCCGACGACCGCGTACGACGTCCCCGCGTGCGTGCTGGAGTGCGTCGCGGCGGGGGCGGCGGCGTTCGGCACGGACACCGCGGGACTGCTGCGCGAGGCGTCCGTGTTCCGGGTGGCGACGACGATCGGCACGAACATCATCGTGCAGGGACGCGGCGCGAAGGCGGGGCTGCTCGTGAGCGCGGGCGCCGAGGAGAACCTCTATGGGGATGGTCCTGCCGGCGTCGTAGAGCAGGGCTTCATCAGGCCGGAGATGATCACCGGCATCGGCGGGGCCATGGACGAGACCGGCGCCGAGATCGCGCCGCTGGACCCGGAGGAGGTGCTCGCCGCGGTCAGGGAACTGGTCCACCGGGGGGCGCGGATCATCGGCGTCTGCCTTCGCAACGCATGGCGGAACGACGCTCACGAGGTGCGCGTGCGGGAGATCATCCACGAACGCTACCCCGTGCACTACCTGCGCTCCGTCCCGCTCCAACTCAGTACTGAGGTCTCACCCGTCTCCGACGACCATGCGCGGGCCAACTCGCTCATCGTCAACGAGATGCTCCATCGCGAGATGACGCGCAGCCTGTACGACCTGGAAGACCGGCTCCGCGACGCGGGCTACCGCTGGCCGCTGCTCGTCACTCACGCGAGCGGAGGCTGTGCGCGCGTCGCGAAGACCGTAGCGGTGGAGACGCTGCAGTCCGGGCCCGCTGCTGCTGTGCTTGGTGCGTGGCGCATCGCGCAGCTCACCGGCGCGGAGCACGTGATCGCCGCAGACATGGGCGGCACCAGCCTGGACGTGGCGTTCGCGTCCGCCGAACAGCCGCCGTGGGACCCGCGTCCGACCGTCGAAGGTGTGCCGCTCGCCATACCGATGCTGAGCGTCGAGTCCATCGGCGCGGGCGGCGGCAGCATCGCCCGTGTCGACGGAGACGGCACGCTCTCCGTGGGCCCGGACTCCGCGGGGGCGTACCCCGGCCCCGCTTGCTACGGGCAGGGCGGCGGCGAAGCGACCGTGACCGACGCGGACCTCATCCTCGGCTACATCGACCCGAGCCATCTCCTCGCAGGGCGGATGCCGCTCGATCTCGCCGCGGCGCAGGACGCCATCAACGAGCGGGTCGCCCAACCATCCGGCGCATCGCTGAACGCCGCGGCGGCGACGGTGCGGGAGACGATCGACGAGGAGATGGCGAGCGCCATCCTGCAGGGCATCGAGGAGCGCGGCCTCGACCCGGCGGGCGTTACCCTGCTTGCCTTCGGCGGCGCGGGGCCGCTGCACGCGGCTTCCATTGCGGAACGCACAGGTATCCGGCAGGTGCTCGCGTTCCCGTTCGGCTCCGTGTTCAGCGCCTATGGGTCAAGCACGACCGACGTGATGCACCTCTACCGCGACACGCATGGCACGCCTGCCGCAAGTCCGGGCCTGAGCGACGCCATCGAAACGGGGACGGAGCGTATGCGGAGCGTCGCGGTGAAGGACATGCGCGGCGAGGGGTTCCGCTCCGACGAACTCGTCTTCCAGACCGTGCTGGAGCTATGGACGGCAGGACGACCGACCCTGCTCCCCGCCGCGAACGGCGATGGGCTGGCGGATGCGGTGCAGCGAGTGACGAACGGCCTCAACGCCAACCCCGGCTCCATCGCACTCGAAGCCACGTGGACAGTCGTGTCGGCGGGGGTGCCACACTGGTCACCGGAACGCGTGAACGGTTTCGCCGTGCACGACCCCGCCGCATCCGGCTCACGGGAGGTGACGTGGTCGGCGGAGCAGGGCCCAACCTCCACACCGACATATGAACTCGCAGACCTCACGTCCGGAGCGGCAGTCGTGGGGCCTGCGGTGATAGACGCAGCAGACACGGGATACGTCGTCCCTGCCGGCTGGCGGCTCGCGGTCGACGGCTACGGGTTCCTCGAGATGACGGACACACGGGCATGACGAGCAACACTCCGCAGCGACCGCTGGAAGGCTTCACCATCGTGGAGATGGGCAACTTCATCGCGGGCCCGTACGCCGGGATGCTGCTGGCCGACCTCGGCGCAGAGGTCATCAAGGTCGAGGAAGTGAAATCCGGCGACCCGTTCCGCGCCTGGGGAAAGGGGCTGTACAGCCCGGCCTTCTGCGCGTTCAACCGGGGCAAGAAAAGCCTGACGCTGGACGTCCGCCAGGAGCGGGGCCGGGAGGTGCTCCTCCGGCTCACAGACCAGGCGGACGCGCTCATCGAGAACTTCCGTCCAGGCGTGATGGCGCGGCTCGGTGCGGACTACGAGACCGTCTCCGCCCGCAACCCGCGCATCGTCTACTGCTCACTCTCCGGGTTCGGGCAGAGCGGGCCGTACCGCGACCGACCGAGCTACGACACCGTGGGGCAGGCGATGGGCGGGCTGCTCGCGCTGCTTACCGACTCGGACGACCCGCGCCCCAGGGGTCCCGCGCTCGCGGACTCGCTGACCGGCCTCTTCGGCGCGTTCGGCGTCCTGTCCGCGCTGATGGCGCGCGAGCGCACCGGCTTCGGGCAGAAGGTCGAGACATCGCAGATGGAGTCCGTCGCTGCGTTCGTCGGGGAGACGCTGACGTTCTACGAGGCGCAGGGCATGGTGTCCAACGCCTGGACGAGGCCGAGGCTCGCGCAGGTGTACGGGTTCGATACCGCTGACGGGAAGCAGTTGGCGATCCACCTGTCGTCGCCGCCGAAGTTCTGGGAGGGGCTGACGGATGCCGTCGGGCGCCCCGACCTGCGGGACGACCCGCGCTTCGTCGATCGCAACGCGCGCGCCGAGCACTACAACGAGCTGTACGCGGAGCTGGTCCCGCTCTTCAAGCAGCGCACGCGCGACGAGTGGCTCGCGCTCTTCGAGCAGCACGACGTGCCCGGCGCCCCGGCGTACCGGGTCAACGAACTGGTCGAGGACCCGCAGTTCGCACACCAGGGCATCCGGGTAGAGCATTCCCACCCGGAGGGCGATTCCGTCACGGCCAAGAACCCGCTCAACCTGCTCGGCACGCCGCTCACGTACGACGTGCCGCCTCCCGGCCTCGGGGAGCATAACGAAGAGGTGCTCTCGCGCCTCGGGCTGACCGCGGAAGAGGTCGGGACACTGCGGCAGGAAGGCGTCATCGGAGAGCGCGGCTAAGCCCGGCGTCATGGACGCGCTGACGGAGCACCTCAGTTCCTACGTTGCAGGGCTGGCTTACGAGGACATCCCGGCCGAAGCCGTGCACGGGATGAAGGTACGCCTGGTCGACACCATCGGGTGCGCGATCGGAGGACAGGACGGGGAGCCAGCCGCGGTTGCGCGGGGGTTGGCGCAGGAAACCGGGGCCGCGAACCCGGCGCGCGTTTGGTTCACCGGTGAGCGCACGACGCCGGAACTCGCAGCGTTCACCAACGAGCTGATGGTGCGCTACCTCGATTTCAACGACACGTACTTCGCGATGGACGGCGGACATCCCAGCGACACCATCGCGGCGGCGCTGACCATGTCGGACGCACTCGGGTTAAGCGGTCGCGACGCGCTCGTTGCGATGATGGCGGGATACGAGGTGTTCTGCGGGCTGGGGGAGGTGCAGAAGCCCTCGGTGAGATTCATCGACCATTCCCTGCACGTCGCGATCGGGTCGGCTGCGGGAGCCTCAAGGGCGCTGGGGCTGGACGCGCAACGCACCGCCCACGCAATCTCCATCGCGCTCACCGCAAACCTGGGGCTGCGGATCTCCCGCGACGGGCGCCTGTCGATGTGGAAGGCGGGTTCAGCCGCCAATTCCGCGCAGGCGGGAGTCTTCGCGGCGAGGCTCGCCGAGCGGGGGATGACAGGCCCGGACGAGCCCTTCTACGCCGACAGCGGGCTTGCAGGGATGCTCGGCGCGCGGACACCGCTGCCTGGGCTGGGCGGAACGGCCCACCGCTTCCACACGGGGCTCAGCAGCATCAAGGCGTTCCCCGCGCAGTTCAACGCGCAGGCCGCGATCTGGGCAGCACTGGGGCTGCGCGAGCGGCTCGAAGGTGCGCTGCCGGACAGGATCGTGGTGTCCAGTTATCGACAGGCGGTCACGAGTTCCGCTGATCCCGACAAGTGGCGCGTGCACGACCGCGAGACCGCCGACCACTCGATGCCCTACGTCGTCGCGGTGGCGCTCCTCGACGGCGAGGTCACCGTTCGGCAGTTCACGGACGAGCGCATCGCCGACCCCGCCGTGCACGACCTGATGGCGCGCGTCGAGGTAACCGAGGACCCGGAGATGACCGCGCTCTTTCCCCAGGCGCAGGCAGCCCGCATCGAGGCTGTCGCGGGAGGCGAAACGTACGTGGTGGAGATAGAGAACTCGAAGGGGAACGCCGCGAACCCGCTCTCGGACGAGGAGGTCGAGGCCAAGTTCCGCTCGCTTGCCGAAGGTGTGATGCCCACGGAGCAGACTGAGTCCTTACTGTCGCGATTGTGGAGGTTCGAAGAGGAGCCCTCGGCGCCGGGAGTCATCGACGCGATGGCCCTGTAGAGGGGCCTACGGCTCGTCGGGGTCGTCTCGCTGCACCTTGCCCAGGAACACTTCCGTCAGGATGTTCGTCTCGCGCACAGACGCCGGGGTCCCCTCGAAGACGATACGCCCCGTGTCCAGGATGTAGGCACGGTCGACGATGTCGAGGACGCCCTTGATGTTGTGTTCCACGACCATGATCGTCGTGCCGAGACGCTCACTGATGAGCGCCACCGTCTGGAAAACCTCTTTCACGATGTTGGGGGCCAGTCCGAGGGTAGGCTCATCCAGCAGCAGCAGCTCCGGGTTGGCCATCAGGCCCCGCCCCAGCGCCAGCATCTGCTGCTGGCCGCCGGACATCTGGCTCGCAAGGTCCCGCCGCTTCTGATGCAGGACGGGGAAGAGCTCCATGACCGACTCCATGCGGCGGCGCACCTCGGGCCGGTCCCTGAGGTACGGGCATCCCATCTCGAGGTTCTCCTCGATGGTGAGGTGCGTGAACAGCCGCCTTCCCTGGGGAACGAACGCGATGCCGTGCTTCACGATCTCGTGCGTGGCGGACGTCAGCCGTTCCCCGCGCCAGTACACCTGCCCGGCGACCACCGGCGCCAGCCCCATGAGCCCTTTCAGGACGGTGGACTTCCCCGCACCGTTGGGCCCCATCACCGCCACCACCTCGCCCTTGCGAACTCCGAGGCACGCATCCTCGAGGGCGCTGACCGCCCCGTAGCGCACGGAGACGTTGACCATCTCGAGGATGAACGAACCACCGGGCACGTTGCCTTCCGCGCCCGCGCTGCCGTCGTTCTCCCTCGTTATGGCCGGTTGTCCGTCTTGCTCTTCCACGTCGCTCACCGTTCGGTTGGCCGGGGACGCTAGACCCCCAGGTACGCTTCGATCACTTCAGGCTGAGCCAGGACGTCCTCCGCATCTCCCTCGGTGAGGAGCTTCCCGCTGTCCATCACGATGAGATGGTCAGACAGCTCCCGCACGATGTCCATGTTGTGCGAGATGAACAGGATGGTGCGCCCTTCGTTCCGCAGTTGCCGCACGATCCCTTTCACGCGCTCGAGCATCTGTGGAAAGAGTCCGGCGAACGGCTCGTCAAATAGGTACGTATTGACGTTCAGTGCCATCGCCCGTCCGATCTCCAGCAGCTTCCGCTGGCCGTAGGAAAGGTCCATCGCCAGGGAGCGCCGTTTCTCCCACATGCCCACGCTCCGCAGTATCTCCTCCGTCCGCTCTCGCTGGCTGCTTCGGGCGCGTTCCAGGAGCGCCGGCAGAAGACGTCGCTCCGTCAGCACCACCATGATGTTGTCCCAGACGCTGATCTGGTCGAACAGGCGGACGTCCTGGAACGTGCGGGTGATCCCGAGGCCGGGCGTCTCATGGGGCTTCACCATGCGGAGGCGAACACCGTCGACGACGACCAGCCCCCCGTCCAGCGGCAGCATCCCGCTCAGGAGGTTGATGAGCGTGGACTTGCCTGACCCATTGGGGCCGACGACGCAGGTGATCTGTCCACGGGGTATCGCGATGGAGAGCCCGTCAACCGCATGCACGCCGCCGAAGTGTTTCGCAACCTCGATCGTCTCCAGGGCGAAGCGCCCGCCGTCTCTCTCCGTGCGGGTGCTCATAGTCTGTACCTCCCGAGGAGCCCCTGGGGCCTGAACAGCATCAGCAGGACCAGCAGCACTCCCAGAATGACCTGGCGCGCCTGACCGACGTACTCGTCTGGCAGGAACGGCAGGAACCGCATACCTTCCTCGAGCAGCACGAACGCCATCGCTCCGAGGATCGAACCCCATATCGTGGCCAGCCCGCCCAGGATCACGATGGACACGAGCAGGATCGACTCCAGCAGGATGAACGAGTTGGGGTCAATGAATGTCGTCCAACTGGCGAACAGCCCGCCCGCAGCGGCGGCCATCATGGCGGAGATCACCCAGACGGTCAGCTTGAAGTGCGTTACCCGATAACCGAAGACCTCGGTCGCCCGCTCGTCCTCTCGTATCGCGGTAAGCACCCGTCCGAATGAGGAACTCACGATGAACCAGGAGACGAGGACGACGACCGCCAGGAACAGGAGGGCGAGGACGAGGAACGCCACCTCGCTGCCGAAGGCCACGCCGCCTATCTCGGGCTTGGCGATCTCGTGGATGCCGAACGCTCCTCTCGTCAGTGCTCGTGAGTTCAGGAAAACGTTGAAGCAGATGACCGCGAAACCGAAAGAGACCAGCACGAAGATATCGTCCCTGAACCTGTTGAACACGACGCCTACGGCTATGGCAGTCAGCCCCGCGAGGACGATGCCGACAGGCAACGCGGCAAAGAACGGCCATCCGAACGTGGGGATCGCCTCTGTACGCAATTGCTCGTACTGTGCGTTCGACGTGAGGATGGCCACGGTGTAGGCGCCGATGCCGAAGAAGCCGATGTGACCAACCGACAGCAGCCCCGTGAACCCCACTACGAGGTTGAGGCTGACCGCCAGTATCGCCCAGATGGCGAAGACGGTCCCCAGGGTGATGGCGAACCCGGACCCCTGCCATACCGCGAACACAATAGCCCACGTGATGACGACGAGGTTGGCCCACAGTTCCAGGTTGCCCCTCGCCAGCCGCATGAACACACCGGGCTCGCGCACCGCTCTCATGATGCTGCCAACGCCACCGGAATCCGTGGACATAGGCCTATCCCCTCGGCAGCAGTCCCCGGGGCCAGAAAGACAGGAAGAGGATGAGGATGACGAAGGAGATGACGTCCTTCCATTCTCCCGCGAGGTCCCAGATGCCGAACTGCTCAACCATGCCGAGCGCGAAACCGCCGACCACCGCTCCGTACAGGTTCCCCATCCCGCCTACCACGGAGGCTATCCAGCCTTTCAGCATGAGCAGCAAGCCCATCCGTGGTTGGATGGCCGTGTCGTGACCGCTCAACAGACCGGCCGCAGCCGCGAAGACCGCTCCGATGAAGAACACAATCGCGATGACGACGGTGGTGTTGATGCCCACCACCTTCGCGACTTCTTCATCGTCGCCGATGGCCCGTATCGTTCTACCCAGCGAGGTCCTC
Organism: Dehalococcoidia bacterium; assembly: GCA_965220225.1. GTDB lineage: Bacteria > Chloroflexota > Dehalococcoidia > Lucifugimonadales > Australimonadaceae > Bin16. The sequence goes on from OZ244813.1 coordinate 1,400,312, forward strand.
TTGAGGAGGAACAGCAACCCCAGGAACCCGGCGATGGCCACGCCGATGGTGAAGATGTTGAACCCCTTGATGTTGCTGCCCCAGATCGTCCACGGCTCGCTCCCGAACGCTCGAGGCAGCGGGCGAGGAGCGCTCTCGAACACGATGGCGGTGGCTGCTGTGATGGCGAGCAACACTCCGAGCGAGGCGACGAGCATGATGAGGGGCGACCGCGCCCGCTTGCGCATGTACACATACAACCCGCGATACAGCGCTACGCCCACGGCTCCTGCGACCAGGCAGGACACCGCCCAACTCAGATAGAGCCTTGTATCGGGAGTACCTGCGAGGAGCAGGCCGCAGCCCACTCCGAACAGAGACCCTGCGATGACGGAGGCCGCCAGGAGCGTCGTACGACTGGCCCTCGAGAAGAGGCGCTGAGTGACCTGGCTCACGACCCAACCGACCACAAGGGCTGCCACGGCTCCTACGGCGGGGGCCAGCAGCAGATGAAGGTGGTCGGGACTAGACAGGACGAATCCTGTGTAGATGCCCGTGGCACCTGTGAGCGCCCCACCGGCGATATACAGCGACTTGTGGGCGAAGCGGCCCTGCAGTCGGACGAAGAAGGCTTCGTAAAGCACCCAGGCGATCACTCCGGCTACGACGAGGGCGAACACGGCGCTCACGTATGGATTGTTGACGTGGCTTCCGCCTACTGTCTCGGAGGTCCGCAGGTAGAAGACGCCGTATGCCCCCATCGCCGCTGCGGCGCCGTAGTACAGATCGAAGAACCATACGGTGCTGTACACGAGAGTGAACCCCAGCGCGAGGAGCGCGTACACGGCGCCAACGGACAAGCCGTTGAACGCGAACTGCACGGCCTGATCGGGGGACTCGGTTATCTTCCAGACCACGTAGGCAACTGCCGCTGTGGTCAGGGACGCCGCGAGGACCCTGCCTCGGCGTTCACGATATGCGGCGGAGCGTAGCACTGAGGAATCTCGGCCCCCACGACCATGGCCAGTGGGGGCCCAGTTGATGCCTCCTACTGTGTAGGAGCCCCACCCAGAACCTTGTAGCCCTGATTATCGTCCGTCCTCTCGCCTACCGGCAGCACCTCAACAACCACGTTGGAGAGGCCAACGACTTCACCCTTCTCGTCGAAGCTGAAGTTATCGCCGATAGCCCCGCTCCACGTGATCTCGTACAGGCAGTCCCTGAAGCCGTCGGCGTCCTGGTCGTCGCCGGTCTGCTTGAGGCACTCTGCGGTGATGTACACGTCGTCATACGCTGATCCCAAGTACCAGGGGAGCGTGACATAGTCGTAGGTCTCCCGGAAGTTGCGGAGCACCTCCTGCGCCTTCTGGTTGGCGGGGTCGAGGTCTGCCGTGATGGCCTTCACCCCCGTCGCGGCTTCACCCGCAACCTCGAGGGCCGTAGCGCCGATAACGACGACCTCGCCGTAGATGGGCCCGTCGTAGCCAAGCTCACGGGCCTGTTTGACGATGGTGCCGCCGCTGAACTCTGCCTGAGCAGCGATGTGAAGCGCGTCGGGGTCCGCGCTGAACAGCTTCGTCAACTGGCTCCTGAAGTCGGTGATGTCTGACGGGTACCGCTCCTCTGCCACGACCTGACCGCCCAGACTCTCGAATCGAGCGACAGACGAGCGCCGCACGCCCTCGGCGTAGTCGGTTGCTTCCGTGATGGTAGCCAGTGTGCGGATGTCGTCGGCCCAGAGCACGTTGCCCGTGTCGATGCCGAGCTGGGCGTCGCTCATCGCGGTCCTGAAGATGTAGTCGCCGGCTTCGGCGATGTCCGGGTTCGTAGCCAGTCCGGAGAAGAGCACTACTCTGTCGGCTTCCGCCAGGGGCGCGGCCCCGAGCATCGCGCCGCTGCACGACGTGCCCAGGATGATCTTGACCCCGTCCACATCGGTGAGCTTGTTGTACGCGGTGATCGCGTCCTGGGCGCTGCACTTCGAGTCCTGCACGATGAGCTCGATCATGCGCCCGTCGATGCCGCCGGCAGCATTGATCTCGTCGACCGCCAGCTGCTTGGCCTGGCTTGAAACCGTTCCATAAGTCTCGCCGGGGCCTGTGAGTGATTCCATCACTCCTATCTTGAACGACTCGTCGCTCGCATCGTCCCCGCAGGCGAGGGCCAGGAGTGCGAGACCCACCAACGCACCCATCAACGCAACTCGCCGGATAGACAGCAGGGTCATGGCCTTCTCCTTCCAACCAGCCGCAGCCGCTTCTGTGAGCCTCGCGCGGTGTCACTTACGGGTTTAAGAGTGATTGAGGACAGTATCGCGCACGCGAGAAAAGAGTATCAAGGTATTTCAGCATGGTCCCACCGAAACCCTGCGCCGCTCCGTCGGTTATCGGAAGGCAGGCATCACCTGCTCGCCGAATAGACGAAGCGTGTTGAGCGCCGTGGCGTCGTCCAGATCGAGCCAGTGATAGTCGATGATGAAGTAGTTGAAACCAAGTTCCTCGTACCGCCTGATCTCCTCGATGCACTGCTGGGGATCCCCCAACACGAAGCGGTCGGCAGCCAGCGCATCGAACTCGCTCTCGAAGCGGTCACCCGGTGGGAGTTGCTCGTCCTGACCTTGTACGGAGTACACGCGATACCGTTCGTGCAAGGCAGGTTGCGCGATGCGTACCGCTTCCGCGCGCGACTCGGCCACGAATACCTCCCGGCTGACCACTACATCCTCAGGTTGTTCGGTCCCATACTCGGAGAGCGCGGCCCTGTAGATGTCCATCTGCTCGGCAAGCGTCGAGAATCGGGCGTGGGGGTTGGCGAACCAGACGTCGCCAAGGCGCGCCGCCCGCCTGACCGGGCCGTGCCCGTTCGCTGCTATCCAGACCGGCGGGTACGGCTTCTGCACTGGCCAAGAGGATGGTCGGGTATGCAGTGTGAAATGCTGCCCCTCGGAGTGCACCTCGTCTTCGGTCCAGAGCCGCTTCATGAGCGCGAGCGACTCCTCGAACCGTCCGACGCGGTCCGATACTTCGAGACCGAATGCCTCGAACTCCTCCTTCTCGTAACCCAGACCAACGCCGAAGATGAACCTGCCGCCGGTTATCTGGTCGAGCGTGGCGACCTGTTCGGCCATGTCCACCGGATGTTGGAGTGGCAGCAGCACGATGCCGGTACCCAGCCGCATGTCTCCAGCCTCCGCGGCGAGGCGCCCCAGGAGAGGCGTGGGTTGGAGTATCTGCACGGGGTAGCTGAGGTAGTGCTGGCCGGCGAGCGCGCAGTCGAAGCCCAGGTCGCGCGCCGTGCGTACCTGCTCTATGAGCGAGTCGACCCGCGCCGTCATCGAACGGCGAGCAGGGTATTCAGCACCAAGGAACAGACCGAACTTCATGAGGGTACGCAGCAGGCCACTTCGTCGTTGTTCTACCCGGCTCGGGACGCTGGTGGAGGGTGGTGGAGATAGGGGGACTCGAACCCCCAACCTCCGCATTGCGAACGCGGCGCTCTCCCAGTTGAGCTATATCCCCACGACGTGCGCCCTGTCGCCAACGGCGGGGATGCACGCTCGTTACTATAGCACACGCGTCCCTTAGTTCAGGGCGTGGAGGGCCCGTGGGCCTGCGTGGTCCGGCTGTTTTGCTACAATAGGCATCGCGTTCCCGCGTAGCTCAGTTGGTAGAGCGGTCGGCTGTTAACCGATTGGTCGTAGGTTCGAGTCCTACCGCGGGAGCCAGACCCTGCGGTAAGGAAGGTGAAACAGAATGTGCTTGTGTTGAAGCCAGCGGAAGGACCGAAACGCGACCACGAGTAACGATAAGCCCCGTGGTGGCGGAACCACCGCGGGTAAGCACACAAGGAGACGCACATCATGGCGCTACGCATCAACGATACCGCCCCTGACTTCACCGCCGACACCAGCACCGGCACCGTCAACTTCCACGATTGGATCGGCGACGGCTGGGCGGTCCTCTTCTCCCACCCCAAGGACTTCACTCCCGTCTGCGCTACCGAGCTCGGCTACGTCGCCAAGGTGAGCGACGAGTTCGCCAAGCGCAACTGCAAGGTCATCGGCCTCAGCGTCGACAAGGTGGAGGACCACCAGCGCTGGGCAGCTGACGTTGAGGAGATCGGCGGCGCGCCCCTCAACTTCCCGATCATCGCCGACGACCAACTCAACGTCGCCAAGCTCTACGACATGCTTCCCGCCGAGGAGGAGCCTGGAGAGGGCCGCACCGCGGCGACGAACCAGACCGTTCGGACCGTCTTCCTCGTCGGCCCGGACAAGAAGATCAAGATGAGCCTCACCTACCCGATGAGCACGGGGCGCAACTTCGACGAACTCCTGCGCGTCCTGGACTCCTGCCAGTTGACGGCCAATCACAAAGTCGCGACACCTGCGAACTGGAACAAGGGTGAGGACGTGATCATCCTTCCCGCCGTCGACAACGAGGCTGCCAAGGACCTCTTTCCGGAAGGCTGGGAGACGGTGAAGCCCTACCTTCGCAAGGTCAAGGACCCCAGCCAGTAAGCTGCGGCTCCCGGAGGCTCGAACAGTAAAGCCCCCGTGCGTCTCGCACGGGGGCTTTACGTCTTGCCGCCGCTGGCGACCCGGACCGGATTTGAACCGGCGATCTCCGCCTTGACAGGGCGGTGTGTTAAACCAGGCTACACCACCGGGCCGCGGTAGCTTGCCCCAGCTCCACCGGGGCGGTCAGAACGCTCAGCCGATCCCATGATACCCCACGATGACGAGTTCTCCCTCAACCATCACGGGGGTCACGCGCTCACCGCCGGTCAGCCGCTCCAACTCCCCTACGAATTCGGGGTGCTCCTCGAGATCGATCTCCCGGTACTCCACTCCATCTTTTCTGAGGTCGTGCAGCAGGGCGTCCGAGTAGGTACAGTCGGGGCGTGTATAGACGATGAGTTCAGCTTGGCTGACCATTGCGACTCGCATAATACCAGCGTGCAGACTGATAGGCTAGGGAGCCATTCACTCACATCGCTCGGAGACGGAACATGCCCATGATGCGAGCCGCAATACTCAAAGGCCTGCGCGACATCGTCTGCGATGAGGTCCCCATGCCGGAGCCGGACGGCCAGAAGGCGCTCGTGCGGATGCACATGGCCTCCATCTGCGGCACGGACCTCCATTACGTCTACCATGGCTGGCCGCGGAACCAGTACCCGATGGAGCCGGGAGAGCCCGGGCACGAGGGCGTCGGCACCATCGTCGATCCCGGAGCCACAGGGCTGCGGGAGGGAGCGCTGGTGCTCACGGTGCCGAACATCTGGGAGGCACGCAACTTCGCCGAGTACCAGGCGGTATCGCCGCATTTCATCATCGAACTGCCGGAGGGGCGTCCTCTCGCGGAGTTGATGATGGCCCAGCAACTGGGCACGGTGATCTTCGCTGCCCGCAAGTTGCCTGAGATGACGGGGAAGACTGCTGTCGTCATCGGGCAGGGCAGCGCAGGGCTCTTCCACGACTTCTACCTTCGCCGGCTCGGCGCATCGCGTATCATCACATTCGAGCCGAACCCCGACCGGCGGGCGGCGGGCGTGGCGCTCGGTGCGGACGACGCGCTGGACGTGACGGGCGAGGCTGCGGTGGACGCCGTGCTGCAACTGACGGACGGGGAGGGGGCTGAGGTGGTCGTGGACGCGGTGGGCGGACACGAGACCCTCGACCAAGCGGTGCGGATGGTGAGGGCTGAAGGGCATGTTCATGTCTTCGGACTACCGATGGGCTTCGACCGGGTGCCGTTCGACCTGGGTACCTTCTTCCTTAAGCGGTTGGACATCCGGACGATCTTCGGCGCCCAGGACGAGCCCGGCCTTGCGTCATTCCGGCAGGCGCTCCGGCTCATCGCCGAAGGGGAGATAGATATGTCGCCCTATGTCACGCACACGCTACCCCTGGACCGTGTGGGCGAGGCATTCGAACTGGCGCATGAACCGAGCGGTGGAGCGCTCAAAGTCTCCCTTACGATGTAGCCTGCCGCACATTCCCTAGACGGCTGGTTTAGGGTATGATTGCTGAACGCTTGACACGCAGCGGCAAACCCTTATAGCCTCTGCGCCGCACTCGCGGCAAACACGAGTTGTCTGGCTGCGAGCACCGGGTTGAAGGAGGAAAGCCGTGACTCGAACGCATTCGCTACTGTCGCCGCGGTTCGCATTGGTTACATTGGCCGCTGCCGCTCTCGTGGGGCTCGCCCTGGCGGCGGCGCTATCCACGAATGAAGGCGCGCGCGCCGACGGTCACGCCACCGGTGGAGAGACGCTCGTCGTGACTCCGTCCGAAGCCGACTTCGTTCCCGGGCAGCGCAGCTCCCCTACTTCGGTGTGGATCTACGGGTCAGGCTTTAACCCCGGTCAGAGCGTCCTCGTCCTGATCGCTGACCAGCGCGGTGTTGCAACGGACATCGGTGCTCTTTCGAGCGTCGACGTCTCCGCCAACGACGACGGCGCCTTCGGGTTCAAGTGGACATTCGGCCGCTTCTCCCGTAGCGGTGTCGGCGGCGAGGGCATGCAGTCGGTCCGCGCAGTGGACGCAGGTTCGTTCGACGAACTGGCTACCGCCCCACTGGCGCTTTGCAACCTCAGCGAGCGTGCCGAGGACGCGGAAGTCCCGAGCCACTGCTCGGCGTAATCCGCGTCCCATCAGAAGAAACGTTGAGCAGGAGGACTCAGTGACAGGTGCTACGACAACAGTAACGAAACGGTCAGCGACCATCCTGGTCGCTGCCGGTCTCATCGCCGGTCTGGCGCTCGCGATCGCACTTGCGGCCTACCAAGGGGTACGCGCGGACGGGCACGTCACAGGAACCGAAGCAATCGTGCTCTCGCACACGGAGGTCAACTTCGAACCGGGCGCGAGCCGCTCCGGTGAGGAAGTCTGGATCCGTGGGTCCGGCTTCACGCCGGGTGTGGAAGTGGAACTCATGGTGGCGGACTTCCAGGGTGCGCTCTACATCATCAGCGCCTGTCGCTGGGACAACGAGGGCAACTGCGACCCCGGCCGCTACCGCGACGGCGCAGGCAGCGTCTGGCCGCTCATAGTGAACGACGACGGCGCGTTCGCGACGAAGTGGCGGCTCGGCCGCTTCACCCGCGCGAATGTTGGGACAGAGCGTCTGGCGACCATGTGGGCGGTGGAAAAGGCCAGCGGCAGTTTCCTGGCCAGCGCACCCATCGCGCTCTGCAACCTGAACCGCAATGCTGAACTTGAAGAAGGCGCAGAACCTGTAGAAGTCCCGAACTTCTGCTCGTCGTAGGCGTAAGGTCCACAGGAGGTAATCGTGACTAAGGTAATCGCAACTCACCCCCGGGCCGTGGTTCTCGCGCTTATCGCCATGGGGTTGCTGCTGGGCTTGGTAGCCGGGAATGCCGCCCTGTCCCCCAAGGCGGCGGCCGACGGGCACATATCCGGCGTGGAGAGCGTCGTCACCGGAGACGTCGTGGTCAACCACCAGCTGGGGGCACGCTCGTCCCGCGTACAGGTCCGCATCTGGGGCGCCGGCTTCGCTCCCGGTCAGGAGGTCATCCTCCTCATCAACGACGGCCCCGGCACTCCTTCGGACATCACGAACTACGTGAGCAACAAGAGCGCGAACAACACGCTCGTTGCCAACGACCAGGGCGCATGGACATCCGTCTGGACGCTTGGCCGCTTCACCCGCCAGCGCTCCGGCATCGGCCCCGGCGACGGCGACGTGGAGCGCATGCGGACACTGAGCGTCATCGACCCCGGCACGTTCGATATCATCACCAGCGCGCCGTTGGCCTTCTGCCGCATCACCGACCGTGTTGCGATCGCGGATAACATCGCCGGGCTGGAAGCGGACCTGGCGCTCGTTCAGGCCGACAGGGATGAGGGTCTGGGCGAGAAGCCGGTCAACGTCTCCGACGCTGCGTGGGCGCTCGCAACGGCGTTCTACCCCTCCTACGAGGCAACGCTCGACGCGAAGATCGTCGAACTGACCGCTGACATAGAGGCCGAGAAGGCCAAGCAGGGTGTTCCTGACCACTGCCCTTCGTAGAACTCACGGAGCATAGGTGATACCTGGAAGCCCTCCGGAAACCCGGAGGGCTTCTGCTTTGCCCCACCATTCACTGCAAAGGTCGTACTGGTCCAATAGCGCCCGCTTGCTAGAATGACTCCTCCATCACCCGTATCGCGAGGCCCTCATGCAACCCTACCGTGGCATAGACCTGCTGGATATCGAATCGCAGCTCACCGATGACGAGCGTCAGGTGCGTGACACCGTTCGCGACTTCGTCGAGGCGGAAGCCCTGCCCGCCGTCGTCCCCCACTTCCGTGAAGGCACGTTTCCGCTCGAGTTGGTGCCGCGCATGGGTGAGATGGGCCTGTTCGGCGCACACCTGGAAGGCTATGGGTGCGCCGGACTCGGCCCCGTCGCTTACGGCCTCGTCATGCAGGAACTGGAGCGCGCTGACTCTGGCTTCCGCTCATTCGCATCCGTCCAGTCCTCGCTGGCGATGACCGCCATCCACGAGTTCGGGACGGAGGAGCATCGCGAGCGCTACCTGCCGGACATGGCCGCAGGACGCGTTCTGGGTGCGTTCGGGCTGACCGAGGCCGACCACGGATCCGACCCCTCCGGCATGGAGACCCACGCCGTAGAGACGTCGGACGGTTACACGCTCAACGGCGGCAAGATGTGGATCACGAATGCCGGCATCGCGGACGTCGTGGTGGTCTGGGCGAAGCTGGGCGACGCGATACGAGGCTTCCTCGTCGACACGACCCTGCCGGGCGTTCGGCTGGAGGACATCCATAACAAGCTCTCCATGCGGATGAGCGTGACCAGCGCCATCTCCCTGGAGGACGTGCGCGTGGGAGAGGATGCGTTGCTCCCCGGCACCCGTGGCCTCGGCTCTGCGCTGGCATGCCTCAACGCGGCGCGCTACAGCATCGTGTGGGGCGTGTGCGGCGCCGCCGCTGACTGCCTGCATACCGCCATCGAGTACACGAAGGAGCGCGAGCAGTTCGGGCGCCCGCTGGCGTCGTTCCAGCTCGTGCAGCAGAAGCTCGCGGACATGGCCACGTCGCTCTCGAAGGCGCAGTTGCTCGCCCTGCAACTCGGGCGGCTGAAGGCTGCAGGGACGTTGCACTGGTCGCACGTCAGCATGGCGAAGTACAGCAACACGCTGGCGGCGCTGGAGATCGCGCGCACCAGCCGGGACCTGCTGGGTGCGGCTGGGATAACGGACGATCTTCCGCCGATGCGACATGCGATGAACCTGGAGACGGTGCACACCTACGAGGGCACGCAGCACATGCACCAGCTCATCCTCGGGCGTCACCTGACGGGCATCAACGCCATCTCCTGACCGGCGACGGGCAGGTTTGCCTCATGCGCTCCTCAGGCGGATAATCGGCTTGTAGAGGAGGATGGCAGATGAAGGCGGTTCGATTCCACGAGTTCGGCGGACCGGAAGTGCTCCGCCTCGAAGACGTCCCTGACCCCGAACCCGGCGACGGCGAGGTGCTGATCCGGCTCGCGGCCTCCGGCGTCAACCCTACGGATGCCTCGCGGCGCGCCGGACGCATGGGGCAGGACATCGGCTTCCCCGCCATGCTCGGTGTGGAAGGAGCGGGCATCGTTGCGGGGGTCGGCGGGGGCGTGAGGTCGGTGAGCGAGGGCGACCGGGTCATCGTACGTCAGCACTTGCACACGTATGCTGAACTGATCGTCGTTCCCGAGCACGCCGTGTTTCCAGCACCGGGCAACCTCAGCCTCGTCGAAGCCTCGACGCTCGCCATCATCTACACGACCGCATGGGCGGCACTCTGCGTCCGCGGCGGTGCGAAGGAGGGCGACACCGTCCTCGTGCAGGCTGCGGCGAGCGGCTGTGGCATCGCCGCCATCCAGCTGGCGAAGCAATTGGGGATGACGGTGCTCGGTACTGCGAGCAGTGCTGAGAAGCTCGAATGGGCGGCCCAGTACGGGCTGGACCATGGCATCAACTACGCTGAGCAGGACTTCGTCGAGGAGTCGAAACGGCTCACTGACGGGCGCGGCGTGGACGTCATAGTCGACGGTATCGGCGGCGACGTTCTGGCCAAGGGCCTCGGAGCCCTGGCGCGCGGCGGGCGGGCGGCCGTGTTCGGGGCTGCGGGTGGCCGGGAGACGACGTTGCCGATCGCAAGCCTCTACCGCGGTCCGGTCTCGATAACCGGCGCCGGCGCGGCGCTTACGCCGCGGGAGGACTTCGAGACGATCCTCGGTTGGTTCGGCGAGGGCAAGCTCAGGCCGACCATGGACCGCACGTGGCCGCTCGCCGAGGCCGTCGAGGCCCACCGCTACCAGGAGTCGCGCCAGATCAAGGGCAAGAGCGCACTCATCATCAACGAAGACGACTGACCCGCATGAAGGAGGAAGGCGATGGCGTCCGAATGGGTGAGTATAGACGTTGACGGTAAGCCGGTGGACGCGTACCTCGCAGTGCCGGACGTACCAGGCCCGCACCCCGGCGTTGTCGTGGCGATGCATGTGTTCGGTGTGGACCGGTTCGTGCGGGAGAAGTGCGACGAGCTTGCCGAGGCGGGCTACGCCGCTATCGCGCCATACCTCTTCCATCGCTCCGACGTGACGAACGAGCGGTTGACGGGCTACGCCTTCGAGGACCCCGCGCGTCGCGAGGTCGCCATGCCGCTCAAGGACAGCCTTCGCGACGACGAACTGTTGAAGGACATGCTCGGGGGACTTGAGCACCTGCGCGGCCTTCCTGGCGTGTCGGGCCCCTTCGGCGTCACGGGTTTCTGCATCGGCGGGCGCATCGCCTACATGCTCGCCGTGCGGACGAAGGAGTTCGCCGCCTGTGCCGACTTCTACGGCGTGGACGTGGACCTGCCCTGGGGCGACGGCCCGGCCCCGCTGAGCCTGACCGCCGACCTCGACTGCGCGCTCACCGGTTTCTTCGGCGATCGGGACGCCAACCCGGCGCCGCCGGACGTCGACAAGCTGGAAGCCGCGCTCCGCGCCGAGGGCAAGCCGTTCACCTTCCACCGGTACCCGAACGGGCAGCATGCCTTCAACGACCCCTACAACCCTGTTCGGTACGACCCGGAGATCTCCGCCGACTCGTGGCCGAAGCTCATCGGCTTCTTCGACGGGGCGCTGAAAGCGAGGGAGCCGGTCGCATGACCGCCGTCGTCGGCATATTCGAGCACCGTACGGCTGCCGTTGCCGCGGAGCAGTTGCTGGAGGAGGCCGGTTTCGGCGATCGGACGGGCGTCACCTACGTGTTGCCTGACGACGGCCCTGCGCCTCCGCGCCTGGCGCGACGGGGGGAGAGCATGCTGCGCGCGGCGGTGAAGTGGGGCATCTGGGGCTCGCTCATCATCGAGGTGCCGTCACTCATCGCGTTGCTGGTCTACCCGATGGACATCAACGTGAAGATCCTGCTGGCCGCGACGGTCTGGAAGTTCGGCGCGGCGTTCGGGTCGTGGATCGGGGCCATGTCCGCCGGCGAGGAGGGACTCGACGACGAGCACGCCGTCGAGTACGAGGCGTTGCTCGCCGCGGGCTATGCGCTCATAGCCGTGGACGTTCGAGCGCGTCAGCGTCCCGGCATACGCGGCGCCCTGCTGGAGAGCGGAGCCCTCAGCCTGCGTGACGTGCGCGGGTCGTTCGTGCTCAAGCGGCCCCCCGGTCCCACGAGGGTCGGCGTCTCCTCGTAGCGACCCAGTCTGCCACTAGCCTTCGAGCGACTTCGACATCGGCACATGGTCAATGCCTGCCTCGACGAACCCCGGGCCTGTCACCACATACCCGTGCCGGTCGTAGAGCCCCTGCACGTAGGTCTGCGAGTGTAGGCTCACCTCCACGATCCCCAGCCTGCGCGCCTCGGCCTCCAGCGTCGCGAGCAGCATTCCCGCGATGCCACGCCTGCGCCACCCCGGCAGCACCGCGACGCGTCCTATCCGGGCCTTGCCGTCTCGCGTGAGCCGTGCCGTGCCGACGACCGCCGTTCCGTCGCTTGCGACGACGTGCACGGCGCTGTCGTCCGCCTCGTCGCGCTCCAGCTCCGGAGGCACGCCCTGTTCGACGATGAACACCTCGTGGCGAACGGCGAAGGCAGCCTCCATGTCTCCCTCGCTCGAAGCCACCCGCACCTCGATGCTCTGCTGTCCAGCCATGCCGGGATTATAGGAGCGCCGCTATAATCCGGTTCATCCTTCGCCGGAGCGCTCCTATGAAACTCTCTACAGACCGCATCCTCACGACCCACGTCGGCAGCCTGCCGCGTCCGGACGACGTCGCCGCACTGCTCCTTCAGAAGGAGCGCGAGGAGCCGTACGACGCCGTCGAGCTGGACGCGCTCGTGCGGCAAGGCGTCGCCGACATCGTCGCGCGGCAGCACGCCGCGGGCGTCGATATCGTGAGCGACGGCGAGATGAGCAAGGTCGCCTACTCCACCTACGCCAAGGACCGGCTCACCGGCTTCGAGGGCGACAGCGCCCGCCGTCCCAACCTGGACGTTGCGCCGTACCCCGACTTCCGCGCCAAGATGGCGCGCATGACCGGCGACCAGCCGATGCGCCGCCCGCAGTGCGTCGGGGCGGTGGAGGTGAAGGACCGGGAGCCGCTGCGGAAGGACCTCGAGAACTTCAGGGCGGCGCTCGAAGGCGCGGGCGTCACCGATGCGTTCATGACCTCGTCCTCGCCGGGCGTGGCCTCCGTGTTCATGCCGAACGCGTACTACCCGACGCACGAGGCGTACATCGATGCGCTGGGGGCGGCGATGCAGGAGGAGTACGAGGCCATCGTCGGGGCGGGGTTCGTGCTGCAGGTGGACTGCCCCGACCTGGCTATGGCGTTCCACACCGGCTTCCAGGGACTGACCGAGGAGGAGTTCCTCCACCGCGCCGAGCACCATATCGACGTGCTGAACGGGGCGCTGGAGAACGTGCCTGCGGAATCGGCGCGGCTGCACGTCTGCTGGGGCAACTACGAGGGGCCGCACGACTACGATATCGCCGTGTCGAAGATCATGCCCATCCTCCTTCGGGCGAAGCCGACCGCCATCCTCTTCGAGGCGTCGAACCCGCGTCACGCCCACGAGTGGAAGGAGTGGCGCGACGCCCGCATACCGGACGACAAGGTGCTCGTCCCCGGCGTGCTCGACTCCACGAGTAACTACGTGGAGCACCCGGAGTTGGTGGCGCAGCGCATCGAGACGTTCGCCGCCATCGTGGGGCGCGAGCGGGTGCTCGCGGGCTCGGACTGCGGCTTCGGCACGTTCGCAGGCTACGGGAAGATGGACCCGGACATCATCTTCCGCAAGCTGGAGTCGCTGGCTGAAGGCGCCGCCATCGCCTCAGAGCGGCTTTGGGGTTAGGGGATGCGCCCATCACATGCGGCTTTCCCACCCACCCGTAGCGTTGTGGGGGACACCCCCGGCAGAGGGCGTCGCCCTCTGCACTCCCTGCTCGGGCACCCCTAAGGGATAGTCCTGCGCCCAGCCACCCGCCTGCACTTCTGGACCCCCGCCGGTGCAGGGATGACGGAGGGGTTAGCGCGACGCCTTCAGGAGGACGGTGCGGTCGTTGATCTCGTCCGCCTCGACGGTGGAGAAGCCTGCCTCTTTCAGCCACTGGACGTGCATGTCCACACCGCCTGCCTGGGCGGCGTAGTCGAGGTTGGCGAACATGCCGCCGTCGGCGATCATGTCGTGGATGTCCTTGTAGATGCTCGAGATCAGGCCGTCGTCGTACATGTTGTGGATGGCGATGGCGGACATGACGAAGTCGAACGGTCCGCCGAGCGCGGACGCCCAGCCGCGCTGGGAGAAGTCACTCTTGACGTAGGACGTGCGGTCGGCGTACGCCGCGAGGCGCTCCTTCGCGTGGCCGAACATCGGCTCTGAGATGTCCTGCAGGGTGACGTGCGCGTTGGGGTACTTCGCCAGCAGGTAGCCGGAGAGCAGGCCGTAGCCCGAGCCGACGTCCAGCGCGCGGATCGCCTGATCGGCGGGGAACGGCGCGGCGTCCACCGTGGCCTGAATCATCGGTCCGCGCTGGTCCTGCCTGCCGTCGTCGCGGGTGACCCAGTTGTCGACGAACTGCTGCTCCTCCCACTGCTCCGGCACGTCGTGCGTCTGTGCCCATGCGGCCTTCTGGTGGCGGTCGGTGGTCATTTCCTGTTCTCCTTATCTGAGCGCCCTCACCCTTGCCCTCTCCCAAGGGGAGAGGGGACCGGATATCCCCCTCTGCCAAGGGGCGAGAGGGGACCGGACGGTCAGCCGAGGGGGTGGGCCCCGTTGAGTATGGCTTCCAGTGTCTCGTGCAGCGGCTCGCGCAGCCGCGCGCCGAAGCCGGTCACGACCCGGGCCGCCGCGAACGAGCCGAGCTTACCAGCATCGGTGGGGTTCAGGCCATGCGTCAGCCCGTAGAGGGCTCCCGCGGCGAACACGTCGCCCGCGCCGGTCGTGTCCACGACGGGCACGGCGTGCCCCGGCACGCGTGTGATGGCGCCTCCGTCGAAGACCATCGCGCCGTCCGCGCCGCACGTCATGAAGACCAGCGGCACATCCTCCCCGACGGCTCGGAGCCGCTCTTCGCGGGAGCCTCCGCCCCCGTATATCCCCGCCTCGTGCTCGTTGCAGAAGAGGATGTCCACGTACTGCCGGGTCACGCGCCGGAACTGCTCGATGAAGTGCGTGGCGATGGCGGGGTCCGAGAGGCTGAGGGCGACCTGCACCCCCCCGTCCGACGCGGCGGCCATGGCGCGCTCGGCGGCCTCGGCGCAGGGGGACGTACTGAGCAGGTAGCCCTCGACGTAGACGACGCGGCTTGAGCTCAGCGCGTCGATATCGATGTCGTCCGGCTCGAGCGTGGACGCAGCGCCGAGGCTCGTCTGCATGGTGCGCTCGCCGTCCGGCGTCACGAGGATGACGCAGGCGCCGGTCGAGCCGCCGTCCGCCGGGGGCATGTCGAACTCGACGCCTGCCTCCGCGAGGCTCTCGCGGTAGAGGGCGCCGTGCATGTCGTTGCCGATCTTGCCCGTGAAGAACGCGCGACCGCCGAAGTGGGCGACGGCGGTCATCGTGTTCGCGGCCGACCCGCCGGCGGAGCCGTGCTGCGCGCGCCCGGCCAGGCTCCCGAGCAGGACCGCCTGGGACTCAGGGGATACGAGCGTCATGATCCCCTTCTCCATGCTGTGGCCCGTGAGGAACGAGTCCTCCACCTCCACTTCGGTATCCACTATCGCGTTCCCGACGCCGTAGACGTCGTAGTCGTAAGTCATCGTATCGGTCGTACCTCGTTCGTTCTCGTGTCGTGTAAGGCGGGTTGCGTAACCTTCCCGCCGCCCCGATTTCCCACCGTGTGCGCTGCCCGCGCACTCTGGATTCCCGCCGGTGCGGGAATGACGGGACTTGCCCCATCGGCCTTCTGCAAAGGTCTCATGAGGGGGGAACCTACACCGTGCTTTCTGGAGCGTCAACGGGCGTGGCAAGGGTTGCCCAGTCGAAGAAGTCATCCCGGCCTGCGGGCCTGGGGACGGCGCAGAGGTTCCGGCGGGCGGGGCAGCGACAGGTCTTGTCGATCATGAAGCGCACCTCGGCGTGGCCGTGAACGATGGCTGTGACGATGCGTTCCGCGTCGGGCAGACGCCAGTCGTCAGCGCACCTATTGAGGTAAGCGTCGAGCGGGGCGAAAGCGAGTATGGGTATGCCGTTATCAGCGGCAGTCTGCGCGAGTTCGAGGGGGTCAGGCAATGTCTCCCTCTCGTCCATGGCGCGTTGCCATTGCCGCAGGTAGTCGTCGACGATGGGCTCGAGCGAGACACGCAGCAACTGGCAGATGAGAAAGTGCTCCAGACGGCGGACCGAAGCGCGCATGATTCCCCTCCTTCTGTTCCTTGAGTGACCTACATCTCTTTCTTGAGCAGGGTGATGGCCCTAGGAGGTCGAGGCGGTGATGGTTCTCGCGGGCCTCCTTGACCTTCACGGCGTTGTGGAGAGCGGTGCGGGCAGCCATGTTGCGGACCCTGGGGCTGGGATCGTCGAGGAGGTCGGCGAGCACGGAGACGCTCTTCAAGGCGATGCCCTGGAGTTCGGCGTAGGCAAGGTTGATCGCGTCCCCGCGCATACGTTCCAGCTCGTCGCGGAAGACGGGGTCCTTCATCCACCGGTGGAGTGTGGAGCGGTGGATGTTGGCGGCTTGCGCGGCCTCAGCCAGGGACGCGGCAGAGGCGAGGTACGGCATGGCCATCGCCTGCCTGTGTGTCAGGCCGTCGTTAACTTCTTCGGGTGTCGCATGTAGTTCCATATCGTTCCTTTCGCTCGTAATTCCGGCCAGCCGTCTGCGACCTGTCTACGCTGTTCCGCGCCTCCATCGCACCCCGTTGCGTCTCCGGCGCGGCGGAATGCGCCTTGGGCAGAGGGGCGATGGCCGCCAGCCGTTGGGCCGTCGGAGACAGGGTAAGCAGGGGTGCATCGTTCGCACAACGGGCAGGTGTCACAAATGTGAAGACAGAAAAAGGGGCGGGAATGAAGGGAAGGCGGTTTGACACGCTTGGGGGTGGGGGATAGACTCGTGTTGTTCCCCGTGGCACTGGCGATCCATTCGCCGGTGCGGCTGCCGCAGAGCGGCTCACCATCGCGGGGCCTACGGAAGAAGTTGCGCTAGATGTACGGCGAACGCCGACCCGAATTCGATCCGGACCAAGTAGTCCAGAACCTCCGTCAGAGCTGGGATGGCATACGCTCACGCCTTCCGGGCGGCGGTTCCCGTCTCTTCATCCTCGGACTCATCGTAGTGGCGATCGCGCTCTGGCTGGGCACAGGGTTCTACACCGTACAGCCATCCGAGCAGGCTGCGCTCCGCCTCTTCGGCGCGTTCCGCGGCACGGAAGACGAAGGGCTGCACTGGTACCCGCCTGCGCCGATCGGCACGGTGGACGTCGTCTCGGTCGAGGAAACCAAGGGCATGGAGCTCGGCTTCAGGACCGCCGCCGGCGGCGTCGTCACGGACGAAGAGGTCGAGTCCAAGATGATCACCGGCGACCTGAACATCGTCACCATCGACCTCGTCGTGCAGTACCGCATCAGGGACCTGGGCGCGTTCCTCTTCAACGTCGCCGACCCCGGCGACCCGGCCCGACCGGAGTCCATAGAGGGCCGCCCGGACGGGCGGACGCTCAAGGACGCAGCCGAGGCCGCGCTCCGGCAGGTCGTCGGGCAGCGGTCGATAGACGACCCGCTGCGCGTCGGCAGGGAGGCGGTGCAGACCGACACCCATACGCTGCTACAGCAGATCGTCGACGACTACAACGCGGGCATCGAGATACTGAACGTGCAGTTGCAGGAGGTTCAGCCGCCGGACCTGGTGCGCGACGCCTTCGACGACGTCAACAGGGCGCGCGTCGACCGGGAGAGCCGGATCAACGAATCGCTCGCCTACGAGCAGGACCGGCTCCCGCGTGCGCGCGGCGCGGCGGAGCAGGTGACGCAGGCGGCACAGGCGTTCAAGGACGCCCGTATCGCGAGGGCGCAGGGTGAGGCAGAGGAGTTCACCGCGGTCTACACGGAGTACGCAGAGTCGCAGCAGGTGACGCGGACGCGGCTGTTCCTCGAGGCGATAGAGGACATCCTGCCGGGCGTCACCCTCTTCATCCTGGATGATTCCACCGGGGGCGCGCTGCCGCTCCTGCCGCTGACGGAAGGCGTTCTTCCATCGGCCGCAGGCCCCGCAGCCGGCGCGGGGAACGGGGGCTAGCATGAAACTCCTCGTTCCCTTCCTCATACTCATCATCGCGGCGGTCATCGTGGTTCCGCAGGCGCTGTACACGGTCGACGAGACGCAGTACGTAGTCGTCACCCGGTTCGGCGAGATACAGCACGTCGTGTACTCGCCGGGCCTGAAGGTGAAAGCGCCGTTCGTGGACACCGCGAACGTGCTGGACAAGCGCATCCTGCGGATAGACGTGACGCCCACATCCATGCCGGACCAGGACAACCAGTTCCTGGAGGTGGACGCCTACGTCCGCTATCGCATAGATGACCCGCGCAAGTTCATCACGCGCCTGCGCACCGAAAGCACCGCCAACTCGAGGATCCAGCAGATCGTCATCGCGGCGCTGCGCGACGAGATCGGTCGCAGCACGCAGCCGGAGATCATCGGCGGGCGGCTGATCGGCATCCAGGAGGACCGCACCGACGTGGAGCAGCTGGTGAACGCGCAGGGCGTCCCCACCCGCGCGGCTATCGTGGGACGCGCGCTGGCGACGGCGAACCAGGTCGTCAAGTCCGCAGAGAACGATTTCGGGGTGGACATCGTCGACATCCGCATCAAGCGCGCCGACTTCCCACCGGCCACGGAGGAGAACATCTTCAACCGCATGAGGACGGAGCGCTCCGTGCAGGCGCAGCGTCTCCGCGCCGAAGGCGAGGAGCTGTACCGCCAGCGCGTCGCCGACGTGGACCGGCAGGTGGAGATCATCGCGGCCCAGGCGGACGAGACTGCCAACCGGCTGCGTGGTGAGGGTGAAGGAGAGGCGATCAGCATCCTCGCCGAGGCGCTCGAACAGGACCCCGAGTTCTTCGCGTTCCGGCGCAGCCTCGCGGCCTACAGGGCAGTGCTGGGGAACCAGACGACACTCGTCCTGCCCGCCGACTCCGACCTGTTCCGGTACCTCCAGTCGTCCACCGGCGAGAGTTCCTCGGACGGCGAGGACTTCCTGAGCGACTTCTTCGGCCTTGTCGGCACACTGGCGGAGAGCGGCGCGTTCATGGAGGATGGCGGGTCATCCGCCGGCAACGCGGACGGCTCGTAGAGCCTCCCTGCTAGAATGAGGGGCGTGGACCCCTCCCTCATCCGCAACTTCTGCATCATCGCCCACATCGATCACGGTAAGTCGACGCTCGCCGACCGCATCCTGGAGATCACGGGCGCTGTCTCCGCGCGCGAGATGCACGACCAACTGCTCGACTCGATGGACCTCGAGCGCGAGCGCGGCATCACGATCAAGGCGCAGGCCGTCCGGATGGGGCTCGCCTACCAGGGCCTCGACTACGAACTGAACCTCATCGACACGCCGGGGCACGTGGACTTCTCCTACGAGGTCTCACGCTCGCTTGCGGCGTGCGAGGGGGCGCTGCTGGTGGTCGACGCAGCGCAGGGTATCCAGGCGCAGACGCTCGCCAACGTCTACCTCGCGCTGGAGCACGATCTCGCCATCGTCCCTGTCGTGAACAAGATAGACCTGCCCGCCGCCGAGCCCGATCGGGTCATTGAGGAGCTCGGCACGGCGTTCGGCTTCGACGCGGACGAGGTGTTGCAGGTCTCGGCGAAGGACGGTACGGGAGTCCGCCAACTGCTGGAGGCGGTTATCGAGCGCGTGCCGCCGCCCGAGGCGCACGAAGGACGCCCACTGCGCGCCCTGGTGTTCGACTCCAAGTACGACTCGTACAAAGGCGTCATGGCGTACGTCCGCGTCATGGACGGCTCGGTGAAGGGCACAGACCGGGTGCGGATGATGGCGACGGGCACGGAAGCGGACCTGCTGGAAGTCGGCGCGTTCCGCCCGGCGATGGCCAAGGCACCGAACCTGACGGCGGGCGAGGTGGGATATCTCGCGACGGGGCTGAAGAGCGTGGGCGACTGCCGCGTGGGGGACACCATCACACACGCCCGTTCCGGCGCAGCCGAGCCGCTTCCCGGCTACGGCGAGCAGAAGCCGATGGTATTCGCGGGGCTGTATCCCAGCGAGGGCAGCGAGTTCCACGACCTCCGCGAGGCGTTGGAGCGTCTGCAGATGAACGACGCCGCTCTCGTGTACGAGCCGGAGAGTTCGCCCGCACTCGGGCCGGGCTTCCGGTGCGGGTTCCTCGGTCTGCTGCACATGGAGATCGTGCAGGAGCGGCTGGAGCGCGAGTACGGGATGGACCTCGTCGTGACCGCACCGAGTGTCGTCTACCACGTGACGATGAACGACGGCTCGGTCCGTGAGGTGTCGCGTCCCACGGACCTGCCGACAGGCGGCGAGTCGCAGCAGGTGGAGGAGCCATGGCTGGACCTGTCCATCCTGACGCCGTCGCGCTTCGTGGGGCCGATGATGGAGTTGATCAACTCGCGCCGAGGCGAGTTCAAGCGCACAGAGTACCTGGATACGGCCACCTTGGGAGCAGGCGTGGATGCGGCGCCGTCGTCCGACCCGCGCGTATTGCTCGAAGCGTCGGCCCCGATGGCCGAGGTGCTGGTGGACTTCTACGACCAAGTGAAGACGCGCAGCCGGGGCTATGCCTCGCTGGACTACTCGTTCAACGGTTACCGCTCCGCACCGCTCGTGCGGCTGGACATCCTGGTGAACCAGTCGCCGGTCGACGCGCTCTCGCTCATCACGCACCGCGACCGCGCCTATCACCAGGGGCGGGCGCTGGTGGAGCGTTTGCGGAAGCTCATCCCGCGACAGCTGTTCGACGTGCCGATCCAGGCGGCCATCGGGAGCAAGATCATCGCCCGCGAGACGGTGACGGCGATGCGGAAGAACGTGCTGGCGAAGTGCTACGGCGGGGACGTAACGCGCAAGCGGAAGCTGCTGGAGAAGCAGGCCGAGGGCAAGAAGCGCATGAAGCGCATCGGCCGCGTCGAGGTGCCGCAGGAAGCGTTCCTCGCGGTCATCAAGATGGACCGCTAGCAGGGCCTCGTCACAGCCGCTGCGCCAGTTCCTTGAGCCAAGCCCGCATGGCGTCGGCGTAGTCCGGGCGGCGGAGCGCGATCTCCACGGCAGTCTGCATGAGGCCGAGGGGCGTGCCGGCGTCGAAGCGCTCGCCCTCGAAGCGGTAGGCGTGGACCTGTTCCCGCTGGGCGAGCAGGGCGATGGCGTCGGTGAGTTGGAGCTCGCCTATCGCGCCGGTGGTTATCTCTTCCAAGCAGTCGAAGATGGCGGGCGAGAAGACGTAGGGTCCGACGATGGCGAGGTTCGAGGGGGCCTCGTCGCGCGGGGGCTTCTCGACGCTTCGCGTGAGCCGCGTCTCGCGGTCGGAGAGCGGTTCGCCCTCGACGACGCCGTAGCGCGATACGTCGTCCCACGGCACTTCGACGACGCCGATGGCGTTGCCGCGCCGCTCGTAGGCATCGAGCATCTGGCGGGTCACGGAGGGCTCGCCGAGGAGGATCTCGTCGGGCAGGTAGACGATGAACGGCTTGTTGCCTACCGCCTCCTTCGCCATGAGCACGGCGTGGCCCAGACCGAGGGGCTCCGGCTGGCGCACCGCGATGATGCGGGTCATGCGTCCAACGCGCTCGACCGGGTCGAGCTTCGCGTTGCCACGCTCGCGGAGGGTGCGTTCGAGCTCGGGGGCGACGTCGAAATAGTCCTCCATCGCGGTCTTGCCGCGGGAGGTGACGAGGACGACGCGCTCGATGCCGGCCTCGGCGGCCTGCTCGACGGCGTACTGCAGGACGGGGCGGTCGACGAGAGGCAGCATCTCCTTGGGGACGGACTTGGAGATGGGGAGGAAGCGGGTGCCGACCCCGGCGGCGGTGATGACGGCGGTGCGGACTGGCATGGCAGAAGGAAGGATAGCAGGGGCTCGGCGCGTTGTGGGAGAGCCGCCGCGTTGACCTGCCGCGCGTGCGGGCATAGCATGGCTGTGGCCGTGCTAGACGGGGAGCTAGCGGTGCCCTGCACCCGAAATCCGCTTCAGCGGGGTTGAACTCCTCTCTAGAGGGCCGGTCTCGCCGTCTCTGGCCCGGAAACGGACGTTGAGAGCCAGACCCTGCGCGACGGAGCCCTGTGAACCGCGTCAGGTCCGGAAGGAAGCAGCGCTAAGCGGAGTGCTCCGAGTGCCGCAGACCAGCCTGGTTCGAGTCCGGGTCCATGGCCAAGCGTGCGGGCTCCCGGTTCGACGAGAGGTGCACGGCCTCTTCTGCAAGTCCGTGCGCCGGAGGCACCGAACCGTCCTCCGGCGCACGCGTTTCCGAGGCCAACATGGCGTACGGCCCTCCCAGGAAGAGCCTGGGGCAGCATTTCCTGACCGACCGCAACATCCTCGGCGCCATCGCCGACGCGGCGGAGGTTGGCGCCGACGATACCGTCATCGAGGTCGGGCCGGGTCGCGGCGCGCTGACGACGGTGCTGGCGGAGCGGGCGCGTCGCGTCGTCGCGGTCGAGTTGGACGGCGCGCTGGCGCGTTCGCTCAGGGCTGCCGCGCCCTCGAACGTGGAGGTCGTGGAGGCAGACGCTCGCGTTGGCAACCCTGCCGCACTGCTCGGCGGCTGCGTTCCGTACAAGATGCTCGGGAACCTGCCGTACTACGCTGCGATGCCCATCCTGCGCCGGTTCCTGGAGTCGGACTGCCGTCCGGAACGAGCGGCGGTACTGGTGCAACGCGAGGTGGCGGAGCAGATGTGCGCCGAGCCGGGGTCGATGTCGCTGGTGTCGCTGGCGGTGCAACTGTTCGGAGATGCGCGCATCGCGCGTATCGTGCGTCCGGGGTCGTTCACTCCTCCGCCGAAGGTGACGTCGGCGGTCGTGGCTATCGCGTTGCACGGGGAGCCTGCGGAAGGGATAGACGACGTGGAGCGGTTCTTCGTGCTTGCGCGCGCGGGGTTCAGCACACCGCGGAAGCAGTTGCGGAACGCGCTGTCAGGCGGACTGAAGGTTGCGCCGGACGAGGCGGAGCGGTTGCTCGCCGGCGCGGGGATCGAGGCGTCGCGCCGGGCGCAGACGCTCTCGATGGCGGAGTGGGCGTCGTTGTACCGCGCGTGGCGGGGCGCCGCGTGAGCGTCGTGGTGAGCAGCGGCGAGGGTGGGCTGCGGATGGAGCCGACCTGCGAGCACTGCGGGGCGTCGCGCGTGCGGGAGGTGCCGTACTCGGAGCGCGGCCAACCCCTGCTCCCGAATGAACTCGACGAACTGGCGTGGACGGACTACCTGTGCGACTGCGGCGTCGTCCGCCTGCGCATCGGCAAGCGTCCGGAGTAGAGGGCTTGACGACGGCGAAGTACACTGCTGCGTGTAGAGCAACAGTCCGTGAGCAGACGAGGAGGACGTCATGAGTGAATTGGTGCTGGGCACAGACGAAGGCGTGTTCGCGTTCCACCTGGAGAGCGGCAAATTCCATGCGGAGGACGGCCCGGGAGCACGACCGCTGCTCGCGGGCGCCGGCGACACGGTGTACGCCGTCACGGACGACGCCGCGGTCTGGCGCCGGAGCGGGCACAACCACTGGGAGCTGATGAACCCCCGCGCCGTCGGGGACCTGCCGTGGACGCTTGGGGCCGATGCCCGGGTGCCGGGCCTCGTCTGGCTCGGCGTATCGCCCGCGATGGTGTACCGGAGCGGCGACGGCGGGGCGACCTGGGTCGGCTGCGAAACGTTCAACGACATCCCCGGCCGCGAGACATGGACGTTCCCCCCGCCCCCGCACATCCCACACGTACGCTCGATCTTCCCCGACCCTGCGCAGGCGGGCGGTGTGTACGTCGGCGTCGAGGAGGGCGGCGTGTTCCGCAGCGTCGACGACGGCGTGACGTGGGAGAGCCTGAACGAAGGGCTCTTCTTCGACGTCCACGAAGTGATGGCAGCACCTGACGCGCATCACATGTACGCGACGACGGGATGCGGGTTCCATCGCAGTGAGGACGGCGGGCAGAGCTGGACCCTGGTGCAGGAAGGCCTGGAGCGACCGTACACGATGCCGCTGGTTGCAGCGCCCGAGGACCCGGGGTTGCTGTACACGGCTGCCGCCGCGACCCCTCCGCCGGGATGGCGGGCGAACGGCACGGCGAACGCCGCGATCTACCGCAGCGAGGACGGCGGAGCGCACTGGCTCCGGCTCGAGCACGGCCTGCCTGCATCCTTCGAGGCGATGGTCAGGACGATGGTTGCGGGTCCCGGCGGCGCGCTGATCGCGGCCGCGGCCACCGACCTCTACGTGAGCGAGGACCATGGGGAGCACTGGAGCCTCGCGAAGACCGGGATGCCCGCGGTCCGCTCGATGGTGCTGATGTAAGCGTTACGCTGACCAACTCGTCCGCACCGGCGAAGCGTCCTGAATAGATGGGGAGGTACGACAAGGGGCGGCTCCTGAAGCCGCCCCTTGCTTGTCGTCCTTCGTGCAGTGGCGGGCGCTAGCGGTTCTGCAGGAGGCCGATGACGGCCCCCTGCTCCTCGTCGGAGCGGTAGCCCCACTTGAAGTCGGGGTTCGTGTAGGCCTCCTCAGGCATGAGGCTCTCCAGCCCGCGCTTGCCGAGCTCCTCCGCGAACTTCTCGCGGATCCAGGGCTCCTCGTACGGGTACTCGATCTGGTCGCGCCTGCGGTCCTCGACCTTCTCGCTGTGTCCGCTGAACTGCGGCAGCGGCGCGAGCGCGAGGTAGCGGGCAGGCTCCACGCTGACGTTGAAGTGCTGGTGGAACCAGCGGTCGGGCGGGGTGAACATGCTGCCCTCGTGCCACGGCGCGATGACCTTCTCGCCGCCCTCCGGCCACATGATGGAATAACCCTCTCCCGCGGGGATGACGATCACCCTGCCGGGTCCGTGCCGGTGGCCCTTCTTGTAGGTGCCAGGCGGGAAGACGGACATGTGGCCGCCCATCTGGGAGTTGGGGAACGAGACGTCCACGACGTGTCCGCCGCCGCCGCGCTGACGGTGCGGGACGAGGTCGTTCCAAGCGGCCATGTCGGTGAAGTAGTTGCCGTACCAGGTTGCGCCCCGGCCCATGTCCGGCGCCCGCTTGGCGACGGCGTACAGCTCCTCCTCGCGGGGCTGGAGCAGTTCGGGGTGGGGGTACGGATTGTTGAAGTAGAAGTCCGGGTCCGGTTCGAGCGACATGGCTACCGGGAGGTAGCTGTTGTGCAGCATGCGGAGCGGCTGGTCGCCGCGGGCGTTGGCGAACTGGCGGTGCGCGCCGCGCGGGATGAGGAAGAGGCTGCGCGGGCCGAACTCGAAGCTGTGCTTGGGCACGCCGTCCGCCCAGACGGTAGCGATGCCGTGGCCGTTGAGGGTGTAGACGACCTCGTCCAGTGCGAACTTGAGCGGGGGTGCGCTCGCGCCGGGCGGCAGTTCGGTCAGGCGCGCCTCGGCGACGCCCTCCATGCCGGAGACCTGGATGAAGGCCCCGTTGCACTCACGCTCGTGCCAGGGAGCAACCTCGACCGTTCGGAGGTCCTCGATGAAGTAGCCGCGGTGGATGGGAAGGCCCTGCGCCTCCATCCAGTCGTCGTAGATAAACCTGTTGTTTCGACCGCCTCCCCGAGCGATCGCGTCCTTCGGTGTGCCGTTCTGGGTCATAGTGCGTCCTCCGCCGTCTTACGGGTCTTGCTGTGGGGATGGTACCTGATTCGGGAGGAGTTGTGGGGAGCCGAGTGGAAGTTGGCGGCAAATGGGACATGCGCCACTGGCGTAGGGCTGGCTGTGCTGACGTAGAATCGTGGTGACAGGAGGATCAGTCCCATGACGACGGGAGACAGGGGAGACCGCATCGACCTCATCGCGCAAGCGATGGAGCAGGTGATACAGGGCGTCCGGGCGATGGATGCCAGCCAGCAAGAGTTGCGCGAATCGAGACGCACGCACGAGGAGCTGTTCCTCATCCATGAGGCGCGCTTCCGTGAGTTCGAGGAACGGAGCCGCGAGCTCCATGCCCGGATAAACGTATTGGAAGAGAGCGGAGAGCGCACCAGCCAGACGGTGCAGGGATTGCTCGCCGTGGCCACTGAGTTGCAGGCGGAAGTCGCGCGACTCGGAAGTTCGTAGTCCTGCGCGCAGTCGCAGGTGAGAGGAGCACGCGATGGCGGATGTTTTCGGCTACGAGGGGTTCCAGTACGAGTACGTACCGGGGTGGCCCGCCATCCCCGAGGGCTACACGCTGCTCGAATGTCCGGGCGTCGCGGTGGACTCGCAGGACAACGTCTTCCTGCTGACGCGAGGTGAGCATCCGCTGATGCAGTTCGACAAGGACGGCAACTTCATCAAGTCGTTCGGCGAAGGCTACTTCAGCAACCGCACGCACGGCCTGTACATCGCGCACGACGACACGCTGCTCGTCGCCGACGACGGCATCCACACCGTGCAGCGGTTCAACGCAGCGGGGGAGCAGCTGTTCGAGCTGGGCAACCGCAACAACCCGTCGCCGAAGTGG
Organism: Dehalococcoidia bacterium; assembly: GCA_965220225.1. GTDB lineage: Bacteria > Chloroflexota > Dehalococcoidia > Lucifugimonadales > Australimonadaceae > Bin16. The sequence goes on from OZ244813.1 coordinate 1,426,407, forward strand.
GGCGGCGAGCCGTTCAACCGCCCTACGTCCGCCGCCATCCGTCCGTCCAACGGCGACTGGTACGTGTCGGACGGCTACGGGAACGCACGGGTACACGTCTACAGCAGCGCGGGTGAGTACAGGTTCTCGTGGGGCAGCCCGGGTATCGACGCCGGGGAGTTCATGCGGCCGCACAACATCGCCATCGACGGCGAGGACAGGGTCTACGTCGTGGACCGGGAGGCGCACCGCATCCAGGTGTTCGATGCGGACGGGCGTTTCATCACGATGTGGAACAACATCCACCGGCCCGATGCGATGGTGCTCTGGCAGGACCACATCTACGTGGGCGAGCTGAACGCGGTGGCCGGGTTCGATTCGCCGAACATGGGGCACCGCGTTGAGGTGTTCGACCTGACGGGCAAGCTCGTCTGCCGTTTCGGAGCGGCGGTGGAAGGCGAAGGGCCGGGGGAGTTCGTCGCGCCGCACGGCATCGCGGTGGACTCGGAAGGCAGCCTGTACGTGGCGGAAGTCTCGTACACCATCATGGGGCGTAACCTCGACCCGCCTCGCGAGATGCGGAGCATCTCCAAGTACAAGCGCCGCTGGTAGCCACGTCCGTGCTGCGTCTGCTCGCCCCCGCGAAGGTCAACCTGACGTTCGAGGTGCTCGGACGCCGCGCCGACGGCTATCACGAGGTGCGGACGGTTCTGCAGTCGTTGAGCCTCGCAGACGAGCTGACGTTCGAGGCGTCCGACGACCTCAGCCTGACGGTCGAGCCGGAAGGCGCCGCGCCGGTGGAGGAGAACCTGGTGCTGGCTGCGGCGCGGCTGCTGCGGCGCGAAGCGGGTGTCTCAGCGGGAGCGGCGATCCACCTGGCGAAGCGCATCCCCATGGCGGGGGGGCTCGGCGGCGGCAGCAGCGACGCTGCGACTGCGCTTCTGGGCCTGCGTCGGTTATGGGGGCTCGACCTCGATGCCGACGCGTTGCGTGAACTCGCGGCGCAGCTGGGCAGCGACGTGCCGTTCTTCGTCTCGGGCGGTACGGCGCTGGGGCAGGGGCGCGGCGAGCAACTGACGCCGCTGCCGACCCCACTGGGTGAAGCGGTCGTGGCGGTCCCGGGTGCGTCGAGGCCTCGGGACAAGACGGCGCAGATGTACGGACTCCTCACACGCGAGCAGTACACGGACGGGAGTGTTACCGCTGATGTTGAGCGGCGCCTGCGCGCAGGCGGAACGATGGACGTACAACCGGTGAACGCTTTCGATGCAATTGCAAGCGAGGCGTACCCGCTCTACGCAGGGATACGTGGAGCCTTCGAGGCCGCGGGGCTGCGTCCGGCGCTGTGCGGCGCCGGGCCGTCGATGTATGCGTTGGTGGATGAAGGTAGTGCGTCTGCGCTGGCAGAGCAGGTCGCCGCTCAGGCGGGTTGCTCTGCTCTCCCGGTGTCGTTCAGGGAAGCGTGGGGACTGGAAGGCGTGACGGGGGAGTAGCCGGGCTCAGAGGAGCAGCCTCGCTCCCGCGATGAGCAGCCCCCCACCGATGACGCCGAGCACGAGCCGCCCCCCCACCCTGGGAGCCAAGCGTACACCGATCTGCGCGCCGATCGTCGCGCCCAGACCGGCGATGCCCGCCCGCAGCCAGAGACTCGCCTCGTCACTGCTGTACGCGAGGTGGATGGTCAGCGCGGCAGCCGCAGCGGCAGTCAGTTCGAGCTGGGAGGTCGCAACGGCGACAGCTTTCGGGATGCGGATGAGGAGCATCATGACAGGCACGTTGATGATGCCGCCGCCGATGCCGAAGAAACCCGCGAAGAAGCCCGCGAAGGGTGCGATGGCCGCGATGAGCGGCTCGTTGACACGGTACCCGTAGACGCGGCCGGTCTTCTCGACAATCGTGCGCGACCGCCCTCGTGTGGAGCGTTCCTGCGGCCGGGACTCGAGCGCGCTACGGCCGATGAGGTAGACCGCTCCCAGCAGGAGCGCCACCCCGAAGACGACCTCGAACGCGCCGCGGTCGGTCACGCGGTTGAGGAGCGCACCCCCTGCCGCGGCGGGAACGGCCAGGGCGATGAGGATGACGGCGGTGCGGAAGTCCTGCAGGCGCCAGAGGCGGTAGCCGACGCTCGCGGAGGTGGCGTTGAAGAATACCGCTGTGAGGGAGATCGCGGTTACGGAGGCAGGGTCGGCGTCGGGAAAGATGAACAGGAGCACCGGAACGAGGAGGAACCCTCCGCCCACGCCCGCGAGCGCTCCTACCGTGCCGACGGACAGCCCCAGCAGCGCGAGGACGGCGGCCTGGGCGACGGTCAGTTCCGGGAGCATGGACGCCCGCTCTACCGTGTCTCCGGCTCAGGACTCCGGGGGGCCAGCGCCAGGCCGAGTTGATCCAGCTGGGCCTCGTCGACAGGCGACGGTGCTCCGAAGAGCGGGTCGGCGCCGACCTGGGTCTTGGGGAACGCGATGGTATCGCGGATGGACTCGGCGCTGTCCGAGAGCAGCATGATGAGCCGGTCTATGCCTCCCGCGAAGCCGCCGTGCGGAGGAGCGCCGTACTCGAACGCCTCCAGCAGGTGGCCGAACTGCGCTTCTACGCTCTCAGGTGGGTGCCCAAGCGTACGGAAGACGGCCTCCTGCTTCTCGCGTTCGTGGATGCGGATGCTGCCGCCGGCGAGCTCGTATCCGTTCGCGGCGAGGTCGTAGGCCTTGGCAACCATGCTCCCGGGGTCGGCGTCGAGCCGTTCCCAGTGGTCGTCGAAGGGCGCCGTGAAGGGGTGGTGCACGGAGTCCCACCGCTGCTCGTTCTCGCTCCACTCGAACAGGGGGAAATCGGAGATGACGCAGAGGGCGATGGTGTCGGGGTCGGCGAGGCCGAGCCGCTCGCCCATGTGGAGGCGCAGCTGGCCGAGCGTGGAGGAGGACTGCGGCTCCTCTCCCGCCACGATGAGGATGAGGTCGCCGGGCGCCGCGCCGCAGGCCACTGCGATGCCCTTGATCTCGTCGAGCGCGAGCGCGCGGGCGGGGGTGCGTACGTGGTCGAGCGTGAGCGCGTCAAGCGAACCCGCGGACTCGTCGAGCGCGATGGTGACGAGGCCGCGCGCTCCATAGCGCTTTGCGAGATCGACCAGTTCGTCGGCCTGGCGCCGGGGGATCGAGGCGAGCCCGGCGGCCGCGAAACCCTTGACCACGCCCCCGCCCGCGACGACGCCTGAGAAGACCTTGAACTCACTGCCGGCGACGATGGAGGAGAAATCGGCTATCTCCAGCCCGAAGCGGATGTCGGGTTTGTCGCTGCCGAAGCGCGCCATGGCCTCCTCGTAGGTGAAGTGCGGGACGGGCAGAGGCACCCGCTTGTCCGGGCAGATGGCCTGGATGAGGGCCGTGTACAGGTCGGACATCAGGGCGACGATGTCGTCGCGGTCCACGAACGCCATCTCCAGATCGAGTTGCGTGAACTCGGGCAGGCGATCGGCGCGGGGGTCCTCGTCGCGGAAGCAGCGGGCGATCTGGAAGTAGCGGTCGGTCCCCGCGACCATCAGCAACTGTTTCAGCTGCTGGGGCGACTGCGGCAGGGCGTAGAAGCTGCCCTGGTGGATGCGGCTGGGGACGAGGTAGTCCCGCGCGCCCTCCGGCGTGCTCTTGATGAGGATGGGTGTCTCTATCTCGACGAAGCCGCGCTCGTCGAGGTAGTCGCGTATGAACTTGACGGCGCGGTGGCGCATGCGGAGGTTCTCGCGCATGAAGGGGCGGCGCAGATCCAGGTAGCGGTAGCGCATGCGGAGCAGTTCGTCGACGGGAGCGTCCTGGCTCACGTCGAACGGCGGCGTCTTCGCCGCATTGAGCACGACGGCAGCGCTCGCCAGCACCTCGACGTCGCCCGTGTCGAGGTTGGGGTTGGCCGTCCCCTCGGGGCGCGGGCGCACGGTGCCGGTGACCTGCGCGACCCACTCGGCGCGGAAACGCTCCGCGACGCTGAACGCGTCCGGCGCTTCCTCCGGGTGGAAGACCACCTGCACGAGGCCGGTGCTGTCCCGCAGGTCGATGAAGACGAGGCCGCCGTGGTCGCGGCGGCGGTGCACCCACCCGGCGAGGGAGACGGTCTGTCCGGCGTGTTCGAGGCGGAGGCTTCCGCAGCCAATGGATTTGAGCAAGGCGGTTCTGGGCTCCAGTTGATTGATGAGGATTTACCTTATCGCAAGCGTGCGCGGCGGCGCTATCGGCGTGGGCCTGGAGGAGTGCAGGTATTCCTCTGCCCGATATGCAGCGAGGACGACCCCGGCGCCTGTCGCTCTTCTCCGCAGAAGGGTATCCATGCTAAAATGCCAAGTGCGCGCTGTGCGCAGTAACCCCCAATGGAGGCTTCCTGCGGGGATACGAGCCAAGTGTGAAGATATCCACTGAGCAACGCGAGCCCCGCGAGGCGGTTCTCACAGTAGAGCTGGACAACGCGGATATCGAACCCTATCTCGACCAGGCGTATCGCCGGGCGGTTCGCCGTCTCTCCATCCCAGGATTCCGGAAGGGCAAAGCCCCGCGCCGCATCGTCGAGCAGATGTTCGGGCGGGGCTATCTGCTGAACGAGGCGCTGGACACGGTCATCCAGGAGTTCACCTCCAAGGCCGTGCTGGAGGAAGGGCTCGACATCGGCGGGGTCCCGTCCGTGTCGCTGGACGAGTTCGACCCACCGCAGTTCACGGCCACCGTTCCGCTGCAGCCGCTCGTTGACCTGGGGGAGATCGACGCGGTGCGCCATCCGAAGGAGGAGGCGTCCCTGTCGGACGAGACCGTTGACGCCACGCTCGAGCAGATGCGGATGGAGCTGGCTGTCTGGGAACCGGCGGACGACGCGGTGCAGATGGACGACCTCATCAACCTGACCATCACCGGCTGGGTGGAAGAGGACGACGAGCGCAAGGAGATCGTGCACTCGGAGGAGACAGACTACATCCCCCGGCCGGGCTCCACGTTCCCCGTCCCGGGCCTCGACGAGGGGCTCGTGGGGCTGCCGGTAGGAGAGCAGCGCACGTTCGACGTCGAGGTGCCGGAGGACGCGACGAACGCCGAGGCCGCAGGGAAGACGGCTCACTTCGAGGCGACGATCCACTCCGTCAAGCGGCGGAGCCTCCCCGAGTTGGACGATGAATTCGCCAAGAGCGTTGGCGACGACTACGAGTCGCTGGATGCGCTGCGGGAGAAGATCCGCGAGAACCTGCTGGAGCGCGAGAAGCGCCTGGCGGACATGAAACACCAGGACGAGACGCTGGGCAAAGTGACCGAAACGGCGTCCATCGCGATATCCCCGCTCATCGTCGAGAACGAGGTCGAGTATTACGTGCGCGGCCGCGAGGACGACATCAAGGCGGGCCGCGTGGGGTTCGAGGAGTACCGCGAGTACCTCTCGTGGCAGGGGATGTCCGAAGAAGAAGTGCTCGAGCAGGCGCGTCCGAAGGTCGAGGAGCGTCTGAAGCGTGCGCACGTCATACGTGCAGTCGCTCAGCGTGAGGGCATCGAAGCCACCGACGAGGACGTCTCCGGGGAGATCGACCGGCTGCTGGCTGACGCCGGCGAACCGGCCGAGGAGCAACGGAAGCAGTTGGAGGAACCTGACACCAGGGAGTCCATCCGGCGCATGCTGGTGCAGCGAAGGACACTGGAGTATCTGAGCAGCCTCGCGCTCAGGGATGCGCCTGCGCCTGCGGCAGCAAAGCCTAAGGCAAGAGCAGCCACGAGCAAGAGTGGGACCAAACCCCGACAAACGAAGACCCCCGCCAGACAGACGCGGGCCAAGCGACAGCAGGGAGGAACGAAAGATGCATGATTGGCCAATCCACGGTCCGCTGAGCGCTGGCGTGACGCAGCCTCCGGAGAACATCATCCCGATGGTCATCGAGACCGGCGCCCGCGGCGAGCGCGCTTACGACATCTACTCGATGCTGCTGAAGGAGCGCATCGTCTACCTGGGGACCCCCATCAACGACCAGGTCTCGAACCTGATCGTTGCGCAACTGCTCTACCTGGAACGCGAGGACCCCGACAAGGACATCAACCTGTACGTGAACAGCCCCGGAGGAGTCATCACGTCCGGGCTGGCGATCTACGACACGATGCAGCTGATCAAGCCGGACGTGTCCACGATCTGCGTGGGCATGGCGGCGAGCATGGGGACAGTACTCCTGTGCGCCGGCGCGAAGGGCAAGCGGTTCGCGTTGCCCAACTCGACAATCCACATGCACCAGGCGCTCGGCGGCGCTCAGGGACAGGCTGCGGACATCGAGATCGCGGCGCGGGAGATCCTCCGGATGCAGGACAAGATCCGGACGATACTGTCGACGCACACGGGCCAGCCCTACGAGAAGGTAGCCAGGGACAGCGACCGCGACTTCTACCTTCCCGCGGAGGAAGCGAAGGAGTACGGTCTGGTGGACGAGGTACTGGGGGTCCCGCTGGGATCGACGAACGGCGCGATTCACAACTAGGACGGTCAACCGATGCCGAGCAACTCCGGAACGCTACCGCCCCATGGCGAGCATGTGTGCAGCTTCTGCGGGAAGGCACAGAACGGAGTCAAACGTCTCATAGCGGGCCCAGGCCGGGTCTTCATCTGCGACGAGTGCGTCCGCCTGTGCCAGCAGATCATCACCGAGGAGACCTCGTCCAGCAGAGACGAGCAGGCGAGCCTGCCGGGCAGCCCGTCACCGAAGGAGATGGCCCGCCGCCTGGACGAGTACGTCATCGGACAAGACAGGGCCAAGCGGGTGCTCAGCGTTGCGGTGTACAACCACTACAAGCGCGTCCGCTCCAACTCCACCGCCACCGACGTCGAGATAGAGAAGAGCAACATCCTCCTCGTCGGGCCCACGGGCTCGGGGAAAACGCTCCTCGCCCAGACGCTGGCACGCATCCTGGACGTGCCGTTCGCCATCGTTGACGCTACGTCGCTGACCGAGGCGGGGTACGTCGGCGAGGACGTGGAGAACATCCTGCTGCGCCTCATCCAGGCTGCCGACTACGACGTCGCCAAGGCGGAGCGCGGCATCATCTACATCGACGAGATCGACAAGATCTCGCGGAAGAGCGCGAACCCCTCCATCACGCGGGACGTCTCCGGCGAGGGCGTGCAGCAGGCGCTCTTGAAACTGATCGAGGGATCGACGGCCAACGTGCCGCCGCAGGGCGGCAGGAAGCACCCCCAACAGGAGTTCCTCCAACTGAACACGGCGAACATCCTGTTCATCTGCGGCGGCGCGTTCGACGGGCTGGAGAAGATCATCGCCCGACGGGTCATGTCGAACCACCGCATCGGATTCCACGCCGCCGCGACCGGCACCGGCACGGACGACGAGATACGAGAAGCGGTGGAGCCCGAGGACCTGCTGGAGTACGGGTTCATCCCCGAACTGATCGGCAGGCTCCCCGTGGCCGTGGGCCTGCAGGGACTCGACAGGGACTCGCTGGTGCGCGTGCTGACCGAGCCCAAGAACGCGGTGGTGAAGCAGTTCCAGCACCTCTTCGCGCTGGACGGGGTGGAGTTGAGCTTCACGCAGGCAGCGCTGGAGGCGGCAGCGGAACAGGCCATGGGACGGCAGACCGGCGCGCGAGGCCTGCGTTCCATCATCGAAGAGGCGCTGCTGGACGTGATGTACGAACTGCCGTCGCTCGACTTCGCAGCGCGGTGCGTTATAGATGCGGACGGTGAGGGCGGCCTTAGCCGCCCTGTTCTGTACTCGAAGGCAGGACAGGTCATCACCATCCAGAGCATCGAGTCGCTCAAGACGGCGTAGTCCTCTCCCTCAACTCTCCCTGGGCGCTTGCTACACGCGTGGCTTTCGGACGCGCCGGACCAGCTTGTTCAGCGTCGTGTAGACGTGGACGAACGCGCCGGCAGGCGACTCGGTGAGGACGGCCTCGGCGAGGGCCTGTTTGAACCCCTCCGGCGTGCCGTCGAACTCTGGGAACTCGGTAAACGTGTGCCCCAGTTCGCGTGTCGTGTGGGCGTCGCTGACGGCGGTGACGGGGAATCCATGCTCCGCGGCGAAACGGCGCGCGTCGGCGTTGTCGTCGGGGCGCATGGTGCGGGCGTTGAAGCCCTCCACGATGTCGATGTAGGGCAGCAGGTCGGTCGCGGTCGCTCTGTCCAGCGCGGAGCGGCCCATGCCCGTGAAGGGGTGCGGCACGGAGACGAGGGCCCCCTGCTCCTTGATTCGTCGCGCAGTCTCAACCGGGTCCAGCCCTGCAGGAACGTCCTCGTGCAGGAAGAGGCCCGTTATCTCACCGGCGGTCGACTTGACCTCCGCTCCGACGATGACGGTGAACGGCGCGATCTTCTGCGTCGCGTGCCCTCCTGCCACCGAGTTGTGATCGGTCACGGCGATGCAGTTGAGGCCAACACGCAGACACCGCTTCACGAGCGCCCCGGGTGTGGTGAGGCAGTCGTAGGAGAAGTGCGTATGCATGTGGAAGTCACCGCGGAGCATCATCGAACATCCCGAATCCCTGCTGAGGCGGAGTCGTGTGCTGCTGTGGCTCCTCGTCCTCGTCCGCTTGTCCCTGGAAGTTGCGCCGGATGCGGCTCACCTGCAGCTCGGCCTTCGCGAGCAGGTCGTTGCACGTCCGGGCGAGTTCGGCGCCGCGCGCCAGCAGGCGGGTCGCCTCCTCCAACGAGACGTTGCCTTCCTCCAGCGCCTGCACGGTCTCGCGGAGTTGAGAGAGCGCTTCCTCGAAAGAGGGTTCGCGCTCGGACTGGGAGGACTGCTGTTCCATCGTGCTCACTTCTTCGCGGTTACCGCCGCTTCGAGCTCTCCGTCGTGCAGTGTGGCCCGGATGAGGTCGCCCGTCGATACGCTGTCGGCGGAAGTCACCGCCTTGCCATCGCGCACCGAGGTTACCATCGCGTAGCCGCGCCGGAGGATGGCGGACGGGTCGAGCGCCAGGAGCGTCGTGCGAAGGCTCTCTGTCTGCTCCCGGCGCAGACGGATGAACGTATCGAAACCGGTGTAGGCACGCTCCAGCGATTCGTCCACGCGTTGCCGGTGCATGGAGATGTCAGGGACCTGGCGCTGCATGCGTCCGACGAGCATCTCAAGGTACTGCGTCCGCTGGGCGGTGTAGTACGCGATCGCGTTGCCCGAGCGCGCAGTCAGGCTGGCAACCTCCTCGCTGAGTACGCGCACGTCCGGCGCGACGGCTGCCGCAGCTGCTGACGGCGTCGGGGCGCGCAGGTCGGCGGCGTAGTCGGCGATGGTGTAGTCAGACTCGTGACCGACGGCGCTGACGATGGGGATGCGGCTGGCATAGATGGCGCGGGCCACCTGCTCCGAGTTGAAAGCACGCAGGTCTTCCAGTGAGCCACCGCCCCGCGCGACGATGATGACGTCCACGTCCGGTAAACGGTTCAGCGCGCGGATGGCGTCCGCCAGTTCACCGGGAGCTTCTTCCCCCTGGACGCCCGCGTCGCAGAGGATGAGTTCGGCGAGCGGGTAGCGGGTGCTGAGGACGGTCTGGATGTCATGGATGACGGCGCCCTGTGCCGAGGTCACGACGCCGATCCTGTGGGGGAACGGAGGCAGGGGGCGTTTGCGCGCCGGATCGAACAGCCCTTCGGCCTCGAGCTGGGCGCGCAGGCGCTCGAACTCGGCGGCGAGCGCTCCTTCCCCGGCAGGGACGACGGAGTCGGCGTAGAGCTGCGTCTCCCCACGATTGGAGTAGAAGGACACGCGCCCGTGCGCCATCACCTGCGCGCCGTTCACGACGTGTTCGCCGCCGTAGTAGCCGCTGAAATGCACGGCCTTGAGCTGGTGCTCCGCGTTCTTGAGGGTGAAGTAGCGGTGGCCGACGCCGGATGCGAACAGGTTGGAGACTTCCCCGGTGATCCAGACGTCGCTGAGGTACAAGTCGCGGTCGAGTACAGTTCTGATGTACTCGGTGATCTGGCTGACGCTGTAGACCTGCATGGCGTGCTCGCGGGCCGTATGCCGGACGAGCCTAGTCGCTCACGCGGGTGACGTACTCACCGGATCGGGTGTCCACGCGCACCTTGTCGCCGATGGCGATGAACATGGGCACGGTGACGCGGATGCCGGTCTCCAGCGTAGCGGGCTTGCCGCCGCCGGAGGCGGTGTCGCCCTTGTAGCCCGGAGGGGTCTCGCTGACGATGAGGTCCACGGTGGTCGGCATCTCCACCATGATGGGCTTGTCGCGGTAGAAGACGAGTTCGCAGTCGGTCTGGTCGACGAGGTAATCGGAGGTGGAGCCCACCACGTCCTTGCCGACCTCGTACTGGTCGTAGGACGTCGTGTCCATGAAGTTGTAGACGCCGTCCGCCTCGTAGAGGAAGGTGCATTCGCGGTTCTCGACGGGCGCCTTGGTGAGCTTGATGCCGTACCCGGAGAAGGACTTGTCGAGCAGCTGGCCGGTGAGCAGGTTGCGCATCTTGATGTGGTACACCGGGGCGCGCTGCTGCATCTTCTGCTGGTAGTAGTCCTCCACCTTGAAGGGCACGCCGTCCATCTCGATAGTCGTGCCCCGGCGGAGGTCTCCGAACTCCATGACCATGTGTAGAACTCCTTGTTTACAGGGGGATGAGGTCGCGCTTGTGGGCCTTGGTGAGGATGCGCGGCTTGCCGTTCTCCATCACCACGAGGTCTTCTATGCGAACGCCGCCCCAGCCGGTGAGGTAGATGCCGGGCTCGATGCTGAAGACCATACCGTCCTCGATCGGGTCGTCCGACGTAGGACCGACGCGAGGCAGCTCGTGGACGGCGATCCCGATGCCGTGGCCGAGGCTATGGCCGAAGTCGTCGCCGTAGCCCGCGTCCGCGATGACCGCCCGCGCGATACCGTCAATCTCCCCGCCGGTCATGCCGGCGGTAGCGTTCGCCTCCGCGGCCTCCTGCGCGGCCAGGACGAGGTCGTATATCTCGCGGAACTTCGGGCTCGCCTCGCCCAGGACGAAGGCGCGGGTGATGTCGCTGCAGTAGCCCTCGTAGAGCGCGCCGGTGTCGATGTAGACGCCGTCGCCGTATTCCAGCGGTCGGTCGGTGGGGCTGTGGTGGGCCTTCGCGCCGTTCGGCCCGGAGGCGACGATGGTGGGGAAGGAGAGGCCGTCCGCTCCCAGGCTGCGCATGGCGCGCTCGATCTCCCACGCGATCTGCCGCTCCGTCATGCCCGGCCGGATCCCTGCGGCGACGGTCTCGACAGCCTCGTCCGCTATCTCGATGGCCTTTGTCAGTGTCTCGAGTTCCGCGGCGTCTTTCACCGCGCGGAGCTGGTCGGCCATGCCTTCGGTGGCCACGAGTTCAGGCGCGGAGTCTAGCACCTGCAGTTTCTCAGACAGCGCCCTGTGGGCGGCAACGGTTACCGAGTCGTCCTCGATACCGATGCTCCTTGCGCCCGAGGCTGAGACGACCTCGGAGAACCAGTCGTACCCGGCAGCCATATGGATAACGCGATAGTCCGGCGCCTGGTGCGCGGCTTGCTCGGTATAGCGGAAGTCGGTTGCCAGCGCGGCGTCGTCCGGCGTTATCCAGAGCCAGCCGTGCGTGCCACGGAACCCGGAGTAGTAGGCGACGTTCTTGCTGAGGGAGCGCTCCGTGTTGAAGATGAGCATCGCGTCGAGCCCATCTTCTGCCATGCGGGCGCGGAGCCGTGAGATGCGGTCAGTTGTGCTCATGCTGCGTTCTCCTCCGCAACGAGATATTCCAACGCCAGGATGTAGCCACGCGGGCCGAGCCCGCTGATGATGCCACGTGCGACGGGAGCCGTGAGTGACGTGCGCCGGAACTCCTCCCGCGCATGGATGTTCGACAGGTGTACCTCCACGACCGGGAGGCTGATCGAGGCGATGCAGTCCCTCAGCGCGACGCTCGTGTGCGTGAACCCGCCGCCGTTGAGGATGACGCCTGATGCGGCACCGGCGTTGCCCTGCAAGTAGTCGATCAGGCCACCTTCAGAGTTCGACTGGAAGAAGTCCACGGACGTTCCGAGTTCGTCTGCACGCTGCCGTACCGCCTGCTCAATGTCGGCGAGGGTCGCACTTCCGTAGATGGCAGGCTCGCGTTGGCCGAGAAGGTTGAGGTTCGGGCCGTTCACTACAAGGATGGTCATTCGGGGTCCTGGCGCTCCGGTGCGGGCGTATGTGCCAGCGGGTGGGCCGCAAGATACACGCGGCGCGCCTCCTGCTGGCTGACGTGAGTGTACACCTGTGTGGCGCTGGGCGTGGAATGACCGAGCAGTTCCTGGACGACACGCAGGTCTGCGCCTCCGTTCAGGAGATGGGTCGCGTAGCTGTGACGAAGGGTGTGGGGATGCACGTCTTCGCGCAGGCCGCTGCGCCTGGCGTAGTCCCGGACGATGCGCTGGATGGAGCGTGCCCCAAGCCTGCTGCCCCGCGAGTTGCGGAAGAGCGGTCCGGTCCGTGTATCGGGCACGTCCTGCGAGTTGAGGTAGGCGTTGAGGGCTTCCCGCGCCTTCCCACCGAGCGGCGCCTGCCGCTCCTTCGCGCCCTTGCCCCAGATGCGGACCGTGCCGTCCTCCAGCGAAACGTTCTCCCGGTCCAGGCTGGCAGCTTCGCTCACGCGGAGCCCGCAGCCGTACAGCAGTTCAAGGAGTGCGGCGTCGCGGAGGCCGTTGCCCTCGTCCCTGACATGGGTGGGCGCCTCGACGAGGCGGGCAGCCTCGGAGACGGAGACGAGGTCGGGAAGACGACGCTCCAGTTTCGGCGTGAGCCTGCCCATGAGGGTGGACCTGGGGTGCCAGAGCGGGGCGTCCGGGAGGAGCCCGCGTTCGATGAGATGACGCATGAATGAGCGGAGGGACGCAAGCATCCGGTGGACGCTCGCGCGCGAATGCCCGCGGCTTCCGGCTGCGTGTCCGCTCTCCAGGGTGCGGCGCTCCAGCAGCCATGCGACATAGTCGCGGACGAGGCTGCGGTACTCTCGCGAGACGTTCGAGTCGCCATTCCGGCGGATGAGGTCACGGAGCTGCTTCGCCTCGGGTCCGAGCGGACATTCCTGCTCCCGCAGGTATTGGAGGAAGGGCGCCAGGTCCGCGACGTAGTTCCGCACCGTGGGTCCCGACAGCGCACGGGTGGAGCGCAGGGTGCGCTCGTATCCGGCGATGAGCGGTTGCGCTTCCGGACCGGGCTGGTGCGTGTTCGGACTCTCCATGACGACATGCACTAGGAGACGCCTGCCGGTTCTTCAGCGGGCAGAGGACCCTTCCATGCGCAGTTGGTGCAGTTCGCCTGCTGCCGCGCGCCGACCACCATCAGGCCATCGCACTCCGGGCACGGCTGCCGGAGAGGCTTCCGGTTCACGAGGAAGTTGCACGTGGGGTAGTTGGAGCAGCCGTAGAACGGGCCGCGTCTGCCGCGCCGTTCCACGAGGCTGCCGCCGCATCGCGGACAGGCTACGCCGGTATCCCTGGGCGCGTCCTTGGGGAGCCGCTTTATGTTCTTGCACTCGGGGTACCCGGTGCAGCCCAGGAACTGCCCGAAACGCCCGCGCTTCAGCGCCATCGGTTTCCCGCAGATGTCGCAGGTTCCCACGCCTTCATCGTCCGACTGCTCGCCGGAGTCGTCCGCACTGCTCGAGAGGTTCTTGCTGTTCTTGCAGTCAGGGTAGCCGGTGCAGGAGAGGAAGGCGCCGAAGCGTCCCAGCTTCACGATCATCGGTTTGCCACAGATTTCGCACGGCTCGTTGGTCGATTCGCTGGCTGCTTCCTGCGTGGCTTCCTTGATGGCCTTTCTTGCCTTGTCGAGGTCTTCGCTGAACTGCCCGTAGAAGCCGCGGAGGAAGTCCACCCACTCCTGTTTCCCGTTGGCGACCTCGTCCAGCTGGTCCTCCATGCGTCCGGTGAAGCTGATGTCCATGATGTCGGGGAAGTGAGCGATCAACTGACCACAGACGAGTTGGCCGAGTTGCGTGGACCTCAATACGCGCCGGTCGCGTGTGACGTACTTGCGGTTGACGAGCGTGTTGATGATCGCCGCGTAGGTGCTCGGGCGTCCGATTCCCTGCTCCTCGAGCGCGCGAACGAGGCTGGCTTCCGAGTAGCGCGGTGGAGGCTGGGTGAAGTGCTGCTCCGGCGTCAGATCGGCGCAGTCGAGCGGCTGTCCCTGCTGCAGTGGTGGCAGCACACGGGAGTCGTCGTCTTCCGCGTCGCGCGGGTTGCCCTCGTCGCGCTGCTCGATGTAGAGCGCCCGGAAACCGGCGAACCGGACGACGGACCCGGATGCCCTGAACAGGTATGCGGGCTTGCCTGACGCAGCCGCGTGCACGTCCACGCGGGTTGCGTCCAGTACCGCGTCTGCCATCTGGCTGGCGACCATCCGGTTCCAGATCAACTCGTAGAGGCGCGCCTGCTCCGAGGTGAGGTGTTGACGGAGCTGCTGAGGCGTGCGACGGACCGCCGTCGGCCTGATCGCCTCGTGCGCTTCCTGCGCGACCTTGGAGCGTGAGGTGTACCGCCTCGGTGTCTGGGGCAAGTACTCCTTCCCCCAGCGCTCTTCGATGTAGCGGCGCGTCTCCTGGATGGCGCTCGGCGTCACCTGTGGCGAGTCCGTCCGCATGTAGGTGATGAGGCCCTGCCTGCCCTCCGAGCCGATGGCGATGCCTTCGTAGAGCTGCTGGGCGATGGTCATCGTCCTCGTGGCGGAGAACCCGAGCCGGCGCGACGCCTCCTGCTGCAAGGTGCTCGTGATGAACGGTGGAGCGGGGCGCCGGTTCACCTGCCGTGTGGTGACGGAGTCGACGCGATAGGCGGCACCGTCGAGGTTCGTAAGAACGGTGTTGGTGGTGGCTTCGTCGGGCAGCGCAATCTCGTCCTTCTCACCGGCGAGGCTGCGGAGCGAGGCGGTGAACGAGGCTCTTTCCCCGGTAAGGAGGGAGGCTTCGATCGACCAGTACTCGACCGGAACGAAAGCGTCTATCTCCTTGTCCCGCTCCGCCACGAGGCGCAGGGCTACGGACTGCACGCGTCCGGCAGAGAGGGCGCTGGTCGTATCGAGGTCCTGGGCCGTCAGGATGTTGCGGTTGCGGTTCAACTCCTGCCCTACAAGAGGCTTGAGCAGGGGGCTGAGCTTGAAGCCGACGAGCCGGTCCTCGATCCTGCGAGCCTGCTGCGCGTTGACGAGCTCCATGTCGATGTCGCGCTCGTGGGCGAACGCCTCCTTGACCGCGTCCTCCGTGATGGAGTGGAAGACGACCCGGCGCACGGGTTTCCCGCGCCACCCTGCGGCTTCCAGTACGTGCCAGGCGATCGCCTCTCCCTCGCGGTCAGGGTCGGTTGCGAGATAGACGTCGTCCGCGCTCTCTCCGGCAACGCGGATCTCATCGACGACCTTCCGTTTGTCCTCCGGGACCTCGTACCAGGGCGCGAAGTCCCGGTCCGGGTTCACGCCCAGTTTCCTCTTCGGCAGGTCGCGGACGTGTCCCATGGACGCCTTCACGGTGTAGTCTCGTCCAAGGAACCTGCCTATCGTGGCCGCTTTGGCAGGCGACTCTACGATAACGAGGTGGCGCGATGCCGATCTTCCATTGTTGGCGCGCGGGGTTCGTCCTGCGCTGGCGCTTCTCTTGCTGGCTGACGTTCTTCGAGTGGTGGGTGCTTTTGCCATGTTTCCAACATACGGGCAGGGGCGATGCCCTTGTCAAGTGAGTTAGCGGACGGATGCCGTCCTGGCCCTGATGTAGTTCATCCTCCCCACCTGCAGAACGGAGCCCTTGATCTCCATGACGGCGAGCGTGCTGCTGGCCTGGGTGATGGGTATGCCCGTGCTCCGGCTCAACTCGTCGATGTGTTGCGGATCGTGGGTGAGCGCGTCGAGCAGCCGGGCTTCTTCCTCGGTGTCTGCGGTGAGGTCGGGGAGAGGCTGCTGGCGGGGCGTTCCGCCGATATGCAACTCCTCCAGCACGTCCTCTACCCGCATGATGAGCTTGGCGCCCTGCTGGATGAGCCAGTTCGTAAGTTCGCTCGCGGGGGAATGGATGCTTCCCGGTACGCAGAGCACCTCCCTGTTCTGCTCCAGCGCGAACTCGACGGTGAGGCGGGCGCCGCTCTTCAGGCCGCCCTCGATGACGACTGTGGCGGCGCTGAGACCGCTGAGCAGCCGGTTGCGCCGGGGGAAATGACGCGCCTCCGGCTTGGTGCCGAGCGGGTACTCGGAGAGCACCGCCCCGTTCTCCACGATGCGGTCGAACAGGGGCCGATGCTCCGGGGGGTAGACGACGTCCAGCCCGGAGCCGATCACCGCTATCGTTCTGCCTCCCGCCCTGAGCGCGGCGTCGTGCGCGATGCCGTCTACCCCCCGCGCGAGCCCACTCACAACAGACACGCCGGACTCCGCCAGACCGCCTGCGAGTTGTCGGGTCACTTCCCTGCCGTACAGGGTGGCGTTCCGCGTCCCGACGACGGTCACGCGGACCTCGTCGTCCGGCTCCAGTGTTCCCTTGACGAAGAGGATGGGAGGAGCGTCGTCTATGTTCCGGAAGAGACGTGGATAACCGGAGTCGTGCCAGGTGAGCACCGATACACCGGCTTTCTGTACCTGTTCGAGTTCGCGTTCCGGCTCGACTACCCGTCGGACCTGGTCGATCGCGCTGACGACGCCGGAGGTGAGGCCGGATGCGCCGAGTTCGCTGGTGGAGGCTTCCCATGCGGCCTCGAGCGAGCCGAACCGCTCTTCGAGCAGGCCGATGCGGACACGCCCGACGGTAGGAACGCGGGAGAAGGCTATCCAGTACGGGAGGTCGCGGTCGATGGTCGTCACTGTGCCTTCCGCCGCCTGATGCGCTGCATCCGCCGTTCAGCGTAGCGCCGTTGGTCCGGCGGCAGGTTCTCCACCGCGAGGACGCGCTCGACGTCTTCCATGGATACGCCCTCTGCGTGGCGGACGTCGCTCAGCAACCGGATCGAGACGCGAGCGGGATGCGGCTCGACGAGCGTTGCCTCATCGCCTGCTTCCACGACGCCCTCCTCCAGCACACGGTTGTAGAAGCCGACGCGGCCACTGCGCCGGAAGCGCGCCGCGAAGTAGCGGATGCCCATCTTGTGGTCCAGCTTGTAGCAGGGCGAGCGAGGCTCCGTTGCCTGGAGCAGCGTCCCTCCAACCCGCCAGATGTCGCCGAAGCACATCACGTCCGAAGAGGCGCCCTGGACGGTGAGGTTCTCGCCGAACCAACCGAACGAAGCGGGCTCGCGCTTCAACTGCGCAGCCCAGAAGGCGTAGTCCTCGGATGCGTAGACGTACACCGCCGCATCCGGCCCGCCGTGGACGGTGGGGTCGCCCTGGGCGTCTCCGTCCACATTGAGACGGCGGACCATGACGGGCCCCTCGACGGGCTGCTTGTGGATCGCCGACATCACGTCGCCCCTGGCCGTCCCGGTCAGGAGCTTCGGTCTGGCTACGTTCACAGAGATGAGTTGCATTGGCATTTCCCGCCGCAGGACCCTGGTGCCGGGCTATTGTGGTGGATGTGGGAGCGCACGTACAGGGGCTGGTGTCACACGCTGGCGGAGAGGGCGGGATTCGAACCCGCGAGAGACTTTCGGCCCCTACACGATTTCCAGTCGTGCCCGTTCGGCCACTCCGGCACCTCTCCGCGCTGCGACAGCCGCGCCGGACGCAGCAGGGGCTGATCCGGCGCGTTGCGTGTACGGCGTATGGCGGAGAGAGTGGGATTCGAACCCACGGTGGAGGAAGCCCCCACAACGGTTTTCGAGACCGCCGCCTTAAACCGCTCAGCCATCTCTCCGTACCCGTCGATTCTATCACGCGCTACCGGGAGTCGGTTGCTGGCACAGGGCACGACTTCCTTGACACTCCATGAATCCCGTCCGTACCATCGCACTGTCTGGATATGCATTCTGCAGGGGCATCCTTGGCGCGGTTGAGGATGCGTGAAGCGGGGCGGAGCAAAGGTCCGCCCCCAGAGGAGACAGGGGGCTCGCGACCGGAGTCGGTCGCCGATGCACACAAGATGGGTGCTTGGACAGCCATCGTGCTGGCAGCAGGCAGGGGCGCTCGAATGAGGTCGTCCCGGTCTAAAGTCCTGCACAGCGTTGCAGGCGTTCCCATGGTGTCTCATGCCGCCGATTCGGTGCGCTTCGCAGACGTGAATAACGTCATAGTGGTCACGCGCCCCTCGGACCGAGCGGAGGTTGCGCTGGCGGTCGGCGGGGACGCGGAGTGCGTCGAGCAACCGGACCCTCTCGGTACGGGCCACGCCCTGGCCACAGCGCTCATCACGGTCCCTCCTGATGCTCAGCACGTGCTGGTCATGAACGGCGACGTTCCGCTGGTGCGGAGAGAGACGGCGCAGGCGCTTGCCGCGCTGCACGAACGCCGGAGGGCAACCGTCACGCTGCTCTGCTGCCCCATGGAAGCGGCATCCCTGCAGCAGGTTGGTTGCCTGCAGCGAGGCGCTCGAGGGAAGCCCATCGGTGTGCTGGAGGCTGGAGACGCCCCGGTACCCCGGAAGGGCGAGGTTGAGGTGAACGTCGGGGTGTACGCGTTCGAGGCCCGGTGGCTTCGGCGGGCCCTCGGGGAGATGAAGCCCCGTCCCGGCGGCGAGTACTACCTGACGGACCTGATCCCTCGCGCCGTGGCCGACGGCAAACGTGTCGAAGCGTACGTCACGCAGGATAGGGATGAAGCGTTGAGTGTGAACAGCCGCCAGGACCTGGCACGGGTGGAAGGCGCGGCCCAGCGTCGCCTGCGGGACGCCGCGATGGCCTCCGGGGCTACGCTTGTCGACCCGGCCACGGTGTACCTCGACGCAGGAGTGCAGCTGGGGCAGGACGTTACAGTGCACCCCAACACCCACATACGGGGTACGACGAAGGTTGCTCACGGCGCCTCGCTCGGGCCGAATGCACAACTGCGGGATGCTGATGTTGGCCCGGAAGCGCTTGTTGCCTCCGCGGTTGTGGAAGGATCGGTGCTGGGGCCGCGCGTCAACGTGGGGCCTTATTCCCACATCCGTCCTGGATGCGTGCTGGAAGAGGATGCATACGTGGGGTCGCACGTGGAGATCAAGGCGAGCCGCATCTGCGCGGGGGCGCACGTGGGTCACTTCAGCTACATCGGCGACGCGGTGATCGGCGCAGGCGCCAACATCGGCGCGGGTACGGTTACCTGTAATTTCGATGGCGAGTTCAAACACGAGACAGAGATAGGAGCGGGCGCCTTCATCGGCAGTGACAGCCTTCTTATCGCACCGGTGAAGGTGGGAGCGGGGGCCGTTACCGGAGCTGGTGCGGTCGTGAACCGGGACGTGCCTCCGGGCGGACGGGTCGCGGGCGTTCCCGCGAGGCCGTTGGATGGGAGGAAAGGCATGGCGCTCGTGCAGAAGGAGGAGGGAATAGCCCTTGGATAGCGGCGATACGGCGTTAGGAATCCTGTTGGTATTGTCGGTATTGGTTTTCATGGGGTTGCATGCCGGCGTTGCGGCGCTTCCCCTGCTGAGGCGCGCAGCCGTGCGCGATGCCCTGCCCCAGTGGGGGCCGAGTGCATCCGCCGTGCGCCATCTCCGGACCAGGCGTCAGGCCTATGAAGAGTTGATCTCGCTGCTGCTGCTCATGAGTGCGGCGGCAATCTCCGCTTCGGCGTTGGCCTTGCTGATGAGGGCATCCTCCCTGCACTGGACGGCCATGGCAGGGGTCCTGATCGGCATGTGGCTGCTGCTGCTGCTACTAGTGCCCCTGGTGAAGTACATGGTGGAACGCCTCTCCGTGTCTCAGCTGCTCATGTTCTGGGTGGTCGGACAGGCCTCGCTCTGGCCGCTGCTGCCGATCCGTCGCTTCTTCCGCTCCGGGCTGCGTTTCGCAGGCGCCGAGCAAGAGACGGAGCAGGGCGAAGGCAACGGCTCTGCCAACGGGAACGCGGCAAGGGACGTGCACGAGGAGATAGCAGAAGAGCAGCTGGACCATCACGAGCAAGCGATGATCCACGCGATACTTCACCTGGACGAGACGCTGGTGCGCGAGATCATGGCGCCGCGCGTCGACATCGTGAGCGTGGAGGCGGGCACGTCCGTGGAACGCGCCGCAACCAGGATGCTGGACAGCGGACACAGCCGCTTGCCGGTCTATGAGGACGTTCCCGACAACATCATCGGCATCCTCTACAGTCGTGACCTGCTTGCTGCTGCGCTGGCCGGTGTGCCTGACCGGCAGTTGCGCGACCTGATGCGGCCTGCATTCTTCGTTCCGGAGAGCAAGCGCGTCGACGAGATGCTCACGGAGTTCCAGGCGCGCCGTATCCACATGGCCATCGTCGTCGATGAGTACGGCAGCACAGCCGGTATCGTGACGGTGGAGGACCTCATCGAGGAGATCGTTGGAGAGATAGAGGACGAGTTCGACAAGGGCCAGCCGGACATCCAGTGGCTCTCCCACGAAGCGGCCCTCATCGACGCCAAGATGCCGGTTGACGACTTCAGCGAGACGTTCAGCGTCGCGGTCGAGGCCGACGGTTTCGACACGGTCGGCGGGCTGCTGTTCACCCGCCTGGGGAAGATTCCCGGGGTGGGAGACCGGGTCGTGGAGAATGGGCTGGAGTTACGTGTGATGACGACCATAGGCCGTCGTGTGAAGCGCGTGAAGGTCGGACCTGCTCCTGAGGACGTAGCCGGGGCAGAGACGGACTAAGCCCCTCCTCGGCCGCTGACAGCGCTCGGTTGCCAGTGCTTCCGTTGGCCGGTCGGCACGGGTTGTCCGCAACACTGTCCCTGACTTGCGTGGCGCCGCTCCGCTACATGACCCATACGACTGGATCGCCCGTCGATGAGAGGCGATGCTGTCCGCCGGTGGCCGGCGCGGGAGATAACCCTCTTGGCTGAGGTGCCGAGCGCAACAAGAAGAGGCCTCGGACGTATCCGGGCCTCTTCTCTGTTGTGCGCTTCTGCTCTACGTGGGGGTTACTTGACGTAGAGAGCGACGCTGGCCTTGCCGCCGCCGTCGCCAGTGGCAAGGACGGCGTAGGTGCCTGCACCGAGACCGTCGTGCCTGAGGTCGACGGAGCCCATGGTGCCTGCATCGGCGGTTGCCGTGCCCAGTGCCACCGACGTGCCGTCGGAGGCCATGAGCACCACGTCGACCGACTCTCCCTCCAGGAAACCGGTCAGCGTAACCGTCGTGGCTATGGGCAGGTCAGCCGAGAAGGTGTTGCGCTCCAACTCGACGTTGGCGTTGGACGAGTCGCCGTCAACGCCGGGGACGCCGGGGATACCGGGTGCACCGGGGGCGCCTGGAGCGCCATCCGAGCCATCCGCGCCATCCGCGCCGTTAGCGCCTGCGGGGCCTTGCCCGCCATCCGCGCCGGCAGGACCAGCAGGGCCCGCGGGGCCAGCAGGGCCGGCAGGGCCGGCAGGGCCTTCAGAGCCACATGCGACCAACAGCAGGCCGAAGATTGCCAGGGTGAGTACCAGGGACATGCTCTTGAGGCTGAAGCGGTTCATCGAACCCCCTTTCCGAATCGTACGAGGTGGCCATCCGGGGGTCAGCTTCGCGTGTCTGAAGCCCACCACCATCAAGTCCTTTACGAACAACCGTCATGAATCATAGTAAGGCGACACTCTCAGGTCAATAGTTTTCGACGCGCTTGTAAGCCGCTTCCGCGCAACCACCGAGTGCGGTGCCAGCGGGGAGCGCACGAAGAAAGCATACACTATCCAGCACCGTTGGGCGATGCCTCGGTGTCGCATGGGTAGGCTATACTTGGCTCATGCCCCCGTAGCTCAGTGGATAGAGCACCGGCCTCCGGAGCCGGTGGCGGGAGTTCGAGTCTCCCCGGGGGTGCCACCTTCCGCCATACGGTACTGTATCCATAACTCCGACACAGCAGTCAGGTTCAGACGCGTCGAATGAGGTCTTACCAACTATCGACCAACTACACCACCGGGTGGGAGTCCTGGCAGCAAAGCACACGTTGCGTGGGGCTACATTGCCCCGCTTTACCCTTCACGGCGCGATTGGCATCGGAAGTGGGAAGAGTAGCGGTCCTGTGACGCTGGTCAGAGGGACTTGACCGCATTCTCGATGGCCGCTGTCGCATCCTGGTAGTCCGTTCCGGGTGGGAAGCTCAGTGGCGTCCCAAACCTGACCTCGATGCTTCCCCGCCTGAAGAGAGGGAGGCGCCTGGGCGAGCCCAGCCTGTGGATATGCAGGCGGAGCGGAACGACGGGGATCCGTCCTTCGACAGCGACGAGGCCGGTGCCGTTCATGAAAGGCTTGATCGGTCCTCCGACGGTGAGCTCGCCTTCCGGATAGATCAGCACCGACCAGCCGTTGTCCATCACCTTGCCCATGTTTTCGAGGCTGGGCCTCACCGAGCCCTCTCTGGCGAGTGGGAAGCCATTGCCCAGCAGCGGGTTCACGATCCACCAGACGGGGTTCTTCCAGAGGTCGGCAGCTCCAGCCACGGCCATGCGCCGCCGCCACTTGAGGGGGACGGCCTTGATGATCAATGGATTGTCCAGACCGAGGTTGTGATTCGATGCGAAGAGGACCGGGCCGGTGATGCCCTCCAGGTTCTCGCGCCCGACCACCCTCAGGCCATAGGGCAGGGCGACCAGCGGGAATACGAATGACCGCTGAAGGATTCCACGGGTCATGCGGGCCCACCACCGCATGCCCCAACTCGGGAAGCGCATCATCGGTGGGTTCTTCGACCCCTCCTCAACGAGATCGGTGAGTTGCCGGACGGTCGTCTCTGGTCCCACTTGGCTCTCGTCCAAGTAGACGCCGATCTCTGCTTCGATCGTCGACAGCAACTCGACGCGGCCGAGTGAGTCGAGTTCGAGGTCGTCGCCGAGCCCAGCCTCGTCCGGGATGTCGGCGACGTCTCGTTTGCTCACCTCGGCGATGATGTGAAGCAGGCTCCTCGCCCCGCCCGCCGGGCTGGCACCCGCGGCAGTTACGGTCGGACTCGCCTGCTGAATCCTGCCGAGAAGGGTATCGATCACTACTTGTTTCTTGACCTTGAGCGTGTGCGTGCGGGGGAAGTCCTCGTCCGGCCAGACAGTAAAGCCCCTGATCCGCTGCTGTTCCGCTAAGAGGCCATTGGTCCATGAGACGGCGTCCTGGGCAGTGGCAGGGTCGTCCAGGATCAGGGCGGCGTGCACTTCGACCGCTGACCCTTTCGTCAGGCCCACCACGGTCGCATCTCTAACGTGCGGATGCTTCGTCAGCACCGCCTGGATATCCTCCGGGAAGACGTTCTGACCGCTCGGCAGCACAATCATGTCCTTCACCCGGCCCTGGATGTGCAGGAATCCCTCCTCGTCGAAATAGCCCAGGTCTCCGGTCCGGTACCAGTCGCCATCGAAGGACTTGGCGGTTTCCTCCGGCGCGCGCCAGTAGCCCGGAGTGATACTGTCTCCCCGCACCAGTATCTCGCCCGCAGGGCTGATCCTGACCTCCACGTTCGGCAGCGGTCTGCCGGTAGAGTCGTGGCGCCGCTCCCATATGGTGTGATTGCTGATGACAGGCGATGCCTCTGTGGCCCCATAGCCCTGCACGATCTTGACGCCCATCAGCTCCCACTTACGGCCGAGTTCCGGGTCCAGCGCCGCCCCGCCCGATACGATGAAGTCGAGGTGTCCTCCGAACTGTTTGTGGACTCGGCGGAACAGGTGGCGCCGAAGGCGGAACGGCGTTCGCTCTGCTGCCTTGAGGAGCTTGCCCCACAGGGCTTCCTTGCCCTGCCGGACCACCTCCCGCTCGATCCCGTTCATCAGGAGCTCCAACCCTTGGGGGACCAGCAGCATGATGGTGATCTTGCGTTCGCGCATCGTACGGGCCAGGACGGTCGGCTGGCGGCTGGTCGGGTAGGTAACGCTGGCGCCGTAGTGGAGAGTCATGAACAACCCGCCCATCTGCTCGTACATGTGGCTCAACGGAAGGATGGACAGAAGCCTGCTCGAGGGGTCGCAGGAGATGTACTGGGATACCCCCGTTATGTTGGCCGTCAGGTTCTTGTGAGAGAGCATCACCCCCTTCGGGTCGCCGGTTGTGCCGGATGTGAACATGATCTCGGCGAGGTCGTCCGGCTCGATGTCCACGTGCTCCGGTTGGGGCAGGCCGGCGATGGCGGCTTCCAACTCCTCGAACGTCACCTCTGGGACCCCCAGGTCCACGTCGCCCTTCGGGGTGAAGCGGGACGTGAACGCCAGCTTCGGCTCCGTCCTGGACGCTACTCTTTCGACGTAGTCGGCAGCGCTGCGGAGGTCGAGGGGGATAATGATGACTCCCGCCCTGAGGCAGCCGAAGAAGATGAGCACCCAGTGAGGTGAGTTGGGACCCCATAGGATTACCTGGTCCCCCTTCGTCAGTCCGCGGCGTTGGAGGAGGGTGGCAACCTGACCGGATTCGTCCCACAGCCGGGAATAGCTCCAGCGCAGGTACCGGAAGGCCGGCTTGAACAGGAGCGCGTCGCGGTCCGCATACTTCTCCACCGCTCTCCGAAGGAATTCGACCGTGGTCTCACCGACCGCGTTGCCGGGTCCATCAACACGATTCATTCGTCCTCTCCTTGGTAGGGCGGGCGCACTCGGCGAGGCAACAACATGCGCCACAGCGACGGCCAAACTGGTTTCCACCGCCCCCATCGTCTTGGGAGTCGCCGCGATGGCGATGGGTAGCGGCTGAATGGATCATCGAGCACTTGCGAAAGAAGGGGGGCATCGCGCCCTTGCCGTACAAGGTTATCTCAGATTGGTTATCGCATCGCGGTGGCTACTGAACTCATCCCGCCCGCATTCCTTCCCTCCTCGGTCAGGGACACGCTGCGCAGTGGACCAAGGTCCTGACGCACAACTGCCGGAAAGACGAGATGTCTCACACGCCCCACTGCAACCGCGATGAAGGTGGTCGTCGCGGCCGCCGACCTTCGAGCAAGTGGAGGAGGGGCGCCACCCGATGCCCTAGTCGCTGGTTCGACCGACAGGCTATGATTGGAATGCCACCTCCCACTGGAAAGTTCGCAGTACAGTCCCCCCGGGGGTGCCACCTTCCGCTCCGTAACACGCCGGGGCCGCATGAGGTTCTTCCATGACCACGACGCCGTCCACACGCCTGCCGGAGAACGTCCGCCCGGCGCACTACAGCCTGACGCTTGAACCCGACCTCACCTCGTTCACGTTCGCAGGGCGCGAAGAGATCGAGGTAACGGTGGAGTCGCCCACTTCCGAAGTGACGCTGAACGCGTCCGAGTTGAGCGTCTCCCGCGCCTCGATCGAGACGGAGAACGGTGAGTCTGAAGCAAGCGCCATCGAGCATGACGAGGAACAGGAGCGCCTGACGCTGCGCTTTGCGTCGCCGCTCCCGGCAGGCCGAGCCGTGCTGCGCCTCGATTTCACGGGCGAGTTGAACGACCAACTGCGCGGCTTCTACCGCAGCACCTACATGGACAACGATGGTGTGGAGCGGCGTCTCGCCACGACGCAGTTCGAGGCGACGGACGCCCGCCGCGCGTTCCCCTGCTGGGATGAACCCCAGGTGAAGGCGACGTTCGACGTCACGCTCGTCGTGCCGGAGGAGTTGGAGGCCATCTCCAACATGGCCATCGCTTCCACCGAGCCTGCCTCGGGAGGACGCAAGGCCGTCACGTTCGAGCGTTCGCCGGCGATGTCCACCTATCTGCTCGCTTTCATCGTGGGCGACATGGCGTGCGTCGAGGGCAACGCGGACGACGGCACGCTCGTGCGGGTCTGGGCGACGCGCGGCAAGGAGGAGCTGGGACGTTTCGCGCTGGAGAACAGCATCGCCGCGCTCCGCTACATGAACGACTACTTCGGCATCCCGTATCCCCTGGCGAAGATGGACCACATCGCCGTGCCGGACTTCGCAGCGGGCGCGATGGAGAACTGGGGCGCGATCACCTACAGGGAAACCGCCCTGCTGTACGACCCAAAGAACTCGGCCCCGCAGGCGAAGCAGCGGATACTGGAAGTCGTCGCGCACGAGATGGCGCACATGTGGTTCGGCGACCTCGTGACGATGGAGTGGTGGGACGACCTCTGGCTCAACGAGTCGTTCGCATCCTGGATGGGCGACAAGACGGTTGACCACCTCTACCCGGAGTGGGAGATGTGGACGCAGTTCGTCTCCCACGACACGAACGCCGCGCTCGGGCTGGACGGCCTGCGCAACTCCCACCCCATCGAAGCCAATGTGGACGACCCCGCCGAGATAAGGGAGTTGTTCGATGCCATCAGCTACAGCAAGGGCGGCTCCGTCCTCCGCATGCTGGAGGACTACGTTGGGCCCGAGACCTTCCGTAAGGGGCTGCACGCCTACCTGAGCAACCATGCGTACGGCAACGCGCGCGGGGCGCACCTGTGGGACGCCATCAACACTGCGGCGGAGGCAGAAGGACTCGGGCTGGGAGTGCCGGTCGTTCCGCTGATGGAGGCCTGGATAAAGCAGACCGGCTACCCGGTGCTCACTGCGGAGATAGCACGGGGCACAGAGGCGGCGGCGGCCATCGTTGCGCAGTCCCGTTTCCTCTACGACCATCTGCTCGGCGAGGCGGCGGACGCGGCGCTGTGGCCCGTTCCCGTCTCGATAGCGCACGGCGGGAACAGCGCGCCTTCCAAGCACGTCCTCTCCGGCGAGCGTGCGCGGCTTGCGACCGGCGCAGGCGCAGGTTGGGTGAAGTTGAACGCCGGGCAGACCGGCTTCTTCCGCGTTGCGTACGCGGAAGAGGAATGGCGGCGGCTCGGCGAAGCGATAGCCGAAGGCGTCCTGTCCCCGGTCGACCGTCTCGGCCTGCAGAACGATGCCTACGCCCTGGTCAGGTCCGGCCATCTGCCCGCGACCGTGTTTCTCGATCTGGCAGAGTCGTTCGTCGGCGAAACGGACGCCATCGTGTGGGGAGACCTCGCAGCGAACCTGCGCGGGCTGGAGGGCCTGCTGGCGTCGACACCGCATCTCGACGCGTTCCGCGCGTACGCGCGCTCCCTGTTCGCACGGATCGCCGGGCAGGTGGGCTGGGATGCCCAGCCCGGTGACGGACACCTCGAATCGCTGCGCCGCAGCATCGTGATCAACCAGTTCGGTGGCTACGGTGACGCTGGAACGCTCGCCGAAGCGGTCATGCGCTTCCGCAAGCACGCGAGCGGTGAACAGACGCTCGTGCCGGATATGCGTGCAGCGGCCTTCGGACTGTCGTCCCAGCAATCAGGACGGGATGTCGCCGACGCCCTCTGGCGCCTCTACGACGATGCAGACCTGCACGAGGAGAAAGTGCGCATCCTGGGCGCACTGACGCGTACGCGGGACAGCGCGCTCCTCGGCGACCTGCTGGACAGCGCGCTGAGCGACCGTGTGCGCTCGCAGGACACGCCCATCGTCCTGATCCAGGCGGGGGCAAGCCCTGACGGGCGCGAGCAGACGTGGAAGTTCGTGCAGGACAACTGGGCCGAGCTTGACCGGCGCTACGGCAAGGGCGGGTTCGCCATCATGCGCCTTGTCGGCATCGCGGCCGGGTTCGCCAGTGCGGAACGCGAGGCGGAGACACGCGAGTTCTTCGACACGCATCCCGCCCCCTCTGCCGCGCGCTCCATCCAGCAGTCCCTGGAGAGCATCCGGCTCAACACGAAGTGGCTGGAATTGAACGCAGACACGGCGGGTGCCTGGCTCGCGTCTCGCGCCTGATGGGCGCTCTCTCTCGTTGTTCGTGAGAGGGCGGCTTTGCTATAGTGGTTAGGACGTTCCGAGATTCCCAAGGCAGGTGAATACGACATCCATGGTTGACCATGACGTTCTGGTTGTGGGGGCGGGGCTGGCTGGAATGAGGGCCGCGATCGCAGCGCACCGGGTGGGCGCGAACGTGGCGATGATGAGCAAAGTACACCCGGTGCGGAGCCATTCCAACGCGGCCCAGGGTGGCATCAACGCAGCGCTCCGCGGTGAAGACGACTCCGTCGATTCCCATATATTCGACACGGTGAAGGGCTCCGATTACCTCGGAGACCAGGACGCCATCGAGTACATGTGCATCGAAGCGCCGGGCGAGATCATCGCGCTCGAGCACATGGGCGTTATCTTCAACCGCGACGACGAGGGCCGATTGGGGACCCGAGCGTTCGGCGGCGCAAGCTACGCGCGCACCTTCTTCGTTGCGGACATCACGGGCCAGGCGATCCTGCACGTGATGTACGAGCAGATCATCAAGGCGGGCATCCGCTCCTACGAAGAGTGGTTCGTCACCGACCTCATCATTGAGGACGGCCAGTGCCGCGGCGTCATCGCCATGGAGATGCTTACCGGCAAGCTGCGAGCGATCACTGCGAAGGCGGTCATCCTCGCG
Source organism: Dehalococcoidia bacterium (assembly GCA_965220225.1). Taxonomy (GTDB): domain Bacteria; phylum Chloroflexota; class Dehalococcoidia; order Lucifugimonadales; family Australimonadaceae; genus Bin16. Next base: position 1,454,694 of record OZ244813.1, read on the forward strand.
GCGGGCGGCGTCGGCCGAGCGTTCGAGCCGAGCACCAACGCACTTATCTGCACCGGCGATGGCATGGCGCTTGCGTACCGCGCGGGCGCGACGCTGCTGGACATGGAGATGGTGCAGTACCACCCGACAACGCTCGCGGGGAACGGTGTGCTCCTCTCGGAAGCTGCGCGAGGCGAGGGCGCGTACCTGCTCAATTCCAAGGGCGAGCGCTTCATGGAGCATTACGCTCCCAAGATGAAGGAGCTCGCGTCGCGCGACGTGGTCTCTCGCTCAGAGCAGACGGAGATCGAGGAAGGACGCGGCGTGGACGGCTGCGTGTTGCTGGACCTGCGTCACCTGGGGCGCGAACTGATCCTGACGAAACTGAAGTACATCCATGAGGCCGCGCGCGACTACGCGGGCGTCGACATGGTGGAAGAGCCGGTGCCCATCCGGCCCGGACAGCACTACATCATGGGCGGCATCAAGACGGACGTGGACACGCGTGCGTGGGACATCACCGGCAGCGCCGGATGGGACGGCCCGCGCGGGCTGTTCGCTGCAGGTGAAACGGCATGCGTGAGTGTGCACGGCGGGAACCGTCTCGGCGCGAATTCCCTGCTGGAGACGGTTGTCTTCGGGAAGCGTGCCGGTGAGGTTGCTACTGCTTACGCGCAGGAAACGCCGGACTTCGTCGTCTCCGAGTCGCACCTGAAGGAAGCTGAGGGGCGCATCAAGGCGTTGATGGACCGTCCGGACAACGGCGAGATGACAGCGGCGCTCCGGCTGCAGATGGGCCGGGTCATGAATGAGCACCTGGCGGTGTTCCGCACCGAGGAAGGGATGCAGACCGCGCTCAGCAGCATCAACCTGCTGAAGGAGCGGTACCAGACCCTTCCGGTGAAGCACAAGGGCGGCGTGTACAACACGGACCTCATCTTCCACATGGAGCTCGGCTACATGCTGGACGTGTCGGAGACGATCGCGGCGTCCGGCCTGCTGCGCAAGGAGAGCCGGGGTGCGCACTTCCGCCGGGACATCCCCGAGCGAAACGACACGGACTGGATGAAGCACACGACTGCGCGCCTCAGCGAGAGCGGCACGGAGGTAGCGACGCTGCCCGTTGCGGTAACGCGGTGGGAGCCGCAGGCGAGGGTCTACTAGGTGGCACACGGCCTGTGCTCCTGGGGGTGAACGAAGCCCGGCAGGGCACGCTCCCCGCGGTTGTTTCAAGGATAGAGGGAGGAACGAGACCACATGCAGGCGAAGATACGGGTTCAACGGTACGACCCTGAGAGTTCCGAACAGCCCCATCTGCAGGACTACGACGTTGATGTGCCCGAGCACTTCTCGGTGCTGGACGCGCTCGTCAAGGTCCGCGAGGAGATAGACCCCAGCCTCGCCTTGCGCTGCTCATGCCGCGCGGCCATCTGCGGCTCGTGCGCGATGCGCGTGAACGACCGAGCACGGCTCGCTTGCAACACCCGCATCACCTCCGTCATCGACGAAGGCGGCGAGGTGAAGGTCGAGCCGATGGGCAATCAGCGGGTCGTGAAGGACCTGGTGATCGACCTGCAACTGTTCTGGGGCAAGGTGCGCGCAGTGGAGCCGTACCTGCAGCCTGACCAGGAGCCGGAAGAGGAGTTCATCGCCTCCAACGAGTCCATGCTCAACCTGCTCACGCCCATGGGCTGCATCATGTGCGGCGCGTGCGTGTCGGACTGCACCGCGCTGGAGGTGGACCCGAACTTCCTCGGCCCCGCGGCGCTGGCGAAGTCCTACCGGTTCGTCGCCGATCCGCGGGACGATCAGGGCAAGCAGCGTCTGAGCACGCTCAACGAGTACGGCGGCGTATGGGACTGCACACGGTGTTACATGTGCGTTGAGGTCTGTCCGAAGGGCGTCGCGCCGATGGACCGCATCATGGAGTTGCGGGAGTCGGTCATGCAGTCGGGAGCGCCGAGCACTCCGGGAGCGCGGCACGTCGAGTCGTTCACGAAGTCGGTCGCGCGGACGGGCTGGCTGGACGAGGCGATGCTTGCCGTGGACTCGTGGGGCAAGTTCAACGTGCCGAAACTGTTGAGCGAGGCGCCATTGGGCATCCGTGCGCTTCGCAGGCGCAAGTTCCCGCTGCCCGCCCCGTTCCACCACAAGCTCCCCGGACATGAGAACGTGCGCCGCATCTTCGAGCGCGCCGAAGCAACCAAGGAGTGACGATGAAGTACGCTTTCTATCCCGGATGCGTATCGCGCGGGGGAACACCCGAGTTGTACACGTCCACCATGGCCATCGCCGGAGAACTCGGCTTGGAGCTGGAGGAGATCCACGGCGCGTCCTGCACCGGCGCCGGCGTATTGCAGGAGAAGGGTCAGAAGCTCGGCGACACACTCAACGCCCGCACGTTCGCTATGGCCGAACGGATGGGACTGACGACCATCCTCAACATCTGCTCGACCTGCCAGGGCGTCATGGCTCAGGCGAACCACCGGCTTCTGGCGGACCCCGACTACCTCGCCGACGTGAACCGGGAACTGCGCTACGAAGGACTGGAGTACACCGGACGGGTAGTTATCAAGCACCTCGCATGGGTGCTCGTCGAAGAGGTGGGGCTGGATGCGTTCAAGAACCTCGTGCGCAACCCGCTGAAGGAGTTGAAGGTCGCTCCGTTCTACGGCTGCTACATCCTCCGCCCCTCCTGGGCGCTTGGGCTCGACGAGAACCCCGGACGTGAGCAGTACCTCGAGCAGATAATCGAGGCCTGCGGCGCGGAGCCCGTGAACTTCCCCGGCCGTACGAAGTGCTGCGGCTTCCCCATCATGCTCATCAATGAGCGCAACTCCATGAGGATGGTTGCGAACCACACGACGAGCGCTCGCGAGCACGGCGCCGACACGATGGTGACGCCGTGCCCGCTCTGCCACCTCAACCTGGACGGCCAGCAGCCCAAGGCGTCTGCCCAGCGCGGCGAGAAGATCAACATGCCCATCCTGCACCTGCCTCAGATGATCGGCCTCGCGATGGGCCTTTCGCCGAAGCAACTTGGCATGGGCCAGCACATCATCAGCACGAAGCCGCTGCTGGAAAAGGCCAGCGTTCATGCCTAGCGCATATCTGTGCGCGAACAATATCTGGTGGAGGGGGAGGAACTGAGCGATGTCGAAAGTGATTACAGGCGTATCCGTTGTTGTGGCTGTCGTGGCTCTGGCCGTGGCAGTCTTCGCACTGACGAGCAGTGATTCCGCAGAGCCGGCCCCCACGAAGGCTGACCGTGCCGCCTACACCGTCGCGTACGTGGATGAAGTGCTGCGCCGGTACGAAGAGGACGGCCTTGACGCCGCGATCGCGCACTACAACTCCCAGGAGAGCATCGACGGCCCGTGGTACGGCGTCATCATCGACGAGAACGGCTACACGGTAGGCCACCCGCGTGAGGAGATACGCGGTCGCGACCCGAGCCTCCGTGTGGACGCAACCGGTTACTTCTACGGCGACGATCTGCTGGGCGTGGATGAGGACGGCGGCTGGGTGGACTACGTGTTCCTGAACGTGGCTACCGGCACCCAGCAGATGAAGCACACCTGGGCCGTGAAGCGCGACGGGCTCATCTTCGCCTCCGGCTGGTACGAGCGGTACATCGCTGCGCCGTTGAGCAAGTCGAACCCCGCTGCCTACACGATCGCGTACGTGGATGAGCTGGTGCGCCGCTACGAGGAGGACGGCCTCGACGCCACGATCGCGTACTACAACTCCCAGGAGAGCGTGGACGGACCGTGGTACGGCTTCATCATCGACGAGAACGGCTACACGATAGGCCACCCGCGCGAGGAGATCCGCGGGCGCGACCCGAACCTGCGCGTCGACGCAGCCGGCTACTTCTACGGCGACGACCTGCTGGGCGTGGATGAGGATGGCGGCTGGGTGGACTACGTCTTCCTGAACCCCGCCACGGGGCAGGAGGAGATGAAGCACACGTGGGCCGTGAAGCGCGACGGTATCCTCTTCGGTTCCGGCTGGTACGAGCGGTACATCGGCGCGCCCCTGGGCAAGTCGGACCCGGCTGCCTTCACCGTCGCGTTCGTGGAACGGGCGATAGACCGCTATGACCGCGAGGGTCGCGAGGCGTCGTTCTCTTACTTCGACAGCGAGGAGAGCGAGGACGGGCAGTGGTACATATCCGTCCTGGAGGATGGACGCATCGCCACGCACCCGACGGAGAGCCTGCGCGGCGCAGAGGTAGCGCCATTGACCGACCTCAACGGCTACAACTTCGGGCCGGACCTCTTGGCTGCGGCGGAGGAGGGCGCCTGGGTCACGTACGTCTTCCGGAACCGTGAGAGTGGCCGGGACGAGCGCAAGCACTCCTGGGTGGTGCGCCACGACGGGCTGCTGTTCGTGTCCGGCTGGTACGAGCGCGACTACTAGAACTCGTCCGGATCAGGCCGTGGCGAAGCCGATGTCCGCCTCGTAGGCGGCCATGATCTCCGCCGCGAACTCCTGCAGCGACTCGAACGGGGCCGGACCGGGAGGCATGTCCTCCTCGTCCGGCTCCTCCTCATCGAGCTCCCGTACCGCCTCTTCCTGCGCCCGGTTGAACGCGTTCCGGAGCACCAGCGCGGCTGAGCGCCGGACGTGGGCGAGGATGAGCCCGTACTCGAAGCTCATGCTCAACGCGTTTTGCGCAGTTTCGAGGTCGGCGTGCTCGGCCTCTTCGAGCGCCTGTAGCAGGTCGTCGATGAAATCCTCGGGCTCCAGCGGCTCGGTGGAGCGCCGGGCGGCGTCGGCCTGCTGCTCCAGCGGCTCGCGGCACTCCGCGATGATGTGCTCCACGACGTTCGGGTGCGTCTGCTCCAGCACCGGTTCGATACGGCCGGGGAAGTCCACGCCGACCGCGCACCCGAGTGCGAACGCAGCCACCGTGGCCTCGGAGAGCGGGCCGCTGGCGAAGAACGATTCTCCTTCGTGGTCGTGCTGCGGCAGCCCTTCCAGGTAGAAGACGACGACAACGTCGGTAAAGGCGGCAGGACCTTCCGGGCCGCCGCCGCTGCTGACGGGCTCCAGAGGGATGATGCGGTCCGCCACGGCGTCAGCCAGCGGGCGCGTTGGCCATCACGTCAACGAGCTCGCGCACCGCGTCGGCGGACTTGTCGAGCAGCGCCTTCTCGTCCGCGGTGAGGTCGAGCTCGACCACTCGCTCGACGCCGCCCGCGCCGAGGATGACCGGCACGCCCATGTAGATGCCGTCGATGCCGTACTCGCCTTCGAGCAGGGCTGCGCACGGCAGCAGGCGCTTCTGGTCCAGCAGGATGGCGTCGACCATCTCCGCCGATGCCGCTGATGGCGCGTAGAACGCGCTGCCGGTCTTGAGCAGCGCAACAATCTCGCCGCCGCCGCCCTGGGTGCGCTTGATGATGCGGTCCAGCGCCTCGGCGTCCAGCAGCTTGCTGATGGAGACGCCCCCGACGGTGGTGTACTGCGTGAGCGGCACCATCTGGTCGCCGTGCCCGCCGAGGACGTACGCCTGCACGTCCTTGACCGAGACGCCCAGCTCCCACGCGAGGAACGTCCGGAAGCGCGCAGTGTCGAGCACGCCGGCCATGCCGACGACGCGGCTCTTCGGAAAGCCCATGCCCGAGGCGATGGAGTAGGCGTGCTGCACCATCGCGTCCAACGGGTTGGACACGACGACGATGACCGCGTTCGGGGAGCGCGGCGCCACTTCCGACACCACCGACCCCACGATCTTCATGTTCGTGAAGAGCAGGTCGTCACGGCTCATGCCCGGCTTGCGGGCGATACCCGCCGTGATGACGACCACGTCCGAGTTTGCGGTCTCCTCGTAGCCGTTCGTGCCGATGATGGAGCCGTCGACGCCCAGCACCGGACCGGACTGTGCGAGGTCGAGCGCCTTGCCCTGCGGCATGTCCTCGACGACGTCGACCAGGACGACGTCCATGTAGCCGCGCTCGAAGAGTCGCTGCGCGGTGGTTGCGCCGACGTTTCCCGCGCCGACGACGGTTACTTTCTTGCGTGCCATCTGTCTCGCTTCCTTGTTCGCGGGGTCTGGTTACGCGTAGACGTAGCCTTCCCACTTGCTCTTGAGGCCGGAGTCGCTGACCGTGTCGACGACGTAGTCGCCGAACTCGCCGGTCGTCGCGCCGGTGTTGCGGCCCGTCGTGACTGCCTTGCGCTCGTACTGCCCGCACACGTCCAGCGCCATGTTCACCTTCTCGGCGACCGCAGGGAAGCCGATGTGCTCCAGCAGCATCGCGCCTGCGCGAATCATGGAACTGGGGTCGGCGTACTGCGCGCGGCCCTCGGTCACCATGCGGGGAGCGCTGCCGTGGATGGCCTCGAACATCGCGCTGGTCGTGCCGATGTTGGCCGAACCAGCCGTGCCGACGCCGCCCTGGATCTGGGCCGCCTCGTCGGTGAGGATGTCGCCGTACATGTTGGGGAGGGCGAGCACCTGGAAGTCGCTGCGGCGCGCCGTGTCGATGAGCTTGGCGGTCATGATGTCGATGTACCAGGCATCCCAGGAGATGCCGGGGTAGTTCTCGGCGACCTCGCGGGCGACATCCAGGAACTTGCCGTCGGTCGTCTTGACGATGTTCGCCTTCGTGACGATGGTGACGCGCTCCTTGCCGGTCTTCTTCGCGTGGGCGAAGGCCGCGTCGATGATGCGACGGGAGCCCTGCGTCGTGATGACGCGGAAGTCCATGGCGAGGTCGTCGGTGATGTTGATGCCGTTGGAGCCGAGCGCGTACATGTCCTCCGTGTTCTCGCGGAAGAACGTCCAGTCGATGTTCTCGGCGGGGATGCGGACGGGCCGCACGTTGGCGAAGAGGTCCAGCGCCTTGCGCATGGAGACGTTCGCGCTCTCGATGTTTGGCCAGCCGTCGCCCTTCTCAGGGGTGTGCGTCGGGCCCTTGAGCGTGACGTGGCACTCCTTGATCTCAGCGAGCACGTCGTCCGGGATGGACTGGAGCTTCTCGGCGCGGTTCTCGATGGTGAGCCCCTCGATGTTGCGGAACTGCACCTTGCCGCTCTTCACCTCATCGGCGAGCAGCTGTTCGAGGACGCGCTGGGACTCGTAGGTGATCGTGGGGCCGATGCCGTCGCCACCCAGCATGCCGATGACGATGGGGCTGATTTTCGAGTAGTCGGTGGGCGCGGGGGCCTGCTTCAGCCGCTCGACGCGCTCCAACTGCTGCTCCACCAACCCGCCGAAATGCTCTTTCGCCCTGTCGATAACGCTGTTGTCGGCCAAACCGACACCTCCTTCTTCTGCTGCGATAGGCCGTTTCCGGCGCGCCTGTCTGCTGCGCAGGCGTTGCCGCCGGGGTCACACGGGGATCGTTGCTGCACTCGCCCGCCGGTCTCGCGCCGTTCCGGTTGGGCGCGGCGATTATACGGAGGAGCGTGCTCGCCGGGCAAGCGCGGGGCGGATAACCGGCATGGATGGACAGGATGCGCAGGATGAGGACCGCTCCGGCCCAGCCCTGTCCCGCCCTCTCGCGTTCAACTTCCGGTTCAATCGGAAGAACCTGCGAGTGAGCTTGGGGCGATTGCTGCCAATCGAACGGTTGATCGACAAGGCCGTGGCCTGCTTCCTGCGTTCTTCCGTTCAACTGCAGCACCGGAAGGGGTTGTGTAGTCTTTGGCCATAGATGCTCTCTATGGGTGGGCCGTGAGCTATAGGCGCGGTCTATAGGTGCTGCCTGTACCACGGTCATGCAACCAGCGTAAGGGTTGCCGGGGCGACTGCGTAAGGGGCGGGTGTCACGGCTGCGTTGTGCTCCCGCCATCCGATTGGCAGAAGAGTCAGTGCAAGTCCTCGTTGTCGTCATGCCTGCCCCATTGCCATCCTTGGATGGTTGTGTACCTTGGTATACAATCTGGGTGTGGTGAGAGTAGAGAGGAGCGCGACGTTTGCCCGGTGGGTTCGTGGATTGCGGGATGGGAGAGCCCGCGTGCGGATCAATGCTCGGTTGCGGAGGATAGGATTGACAGGAAACCTCGGTGATGTAAGAGCCGTCGGTGGCGGTGTATCCGAGATGCGGATCGACTACGGGCCGGGTTACCGGCTCTATTTCACACGCGAAGGTGCGGATATCGTCGTATTGCTCTGCGGTGGAGACAAGAGCGCTCAACGCCGGGATATCGAGCGGGCCAGGAACATGGTTGCGAACAGGGGGCAGTGAGATGGCGGAAAAGTACACACGGTGGGACGCTGTGGAGGAACTCCTCCACAACCCGGAGGAGAGCAGTCTCTACCTCGAAGCGTGCATGGAAGAGGACCCTGGGGACGGCAGCCTGATACGTGCGGCCCTGAACGACATTGCCCGGGCCCGGAATATCACCCACCTGGCCCGGAAAGCCGGGATGACGCGCAAGGGCCTCTACAAGGCATTGTCCGAGGACGGGAACCCGTCTTTCGCGACCGTGCTGCGAATCACTCGTGCACTGGACCTGCAAGTGCGGATCGGGGCTGTCCCGGAGTCTGAAGCCGAGACGGCCGTACCTACTCAGGCAACACAGGACGCAGCCACTGGATGACAGAGGTCCGCGCAGGGCTGTGACCCGGAAGGGCGTCCACTCCCATCTCCGGGGCATCGCGCAGACGGTCGGGGCGCAAGGCGCATTGGTCTTTGCGGCCGTCATCACCGGAGCAATCGCGGTCGGGCTGCTCGTGAGCTTCAGGCGGTACGGCGTCGAGGGCTGGTGAGCGTCATCCCCCTGCCATGGGGTTGAGGGGCGACTCCTCCAGCGGGACGACGTCCTCGCGGGTGGTGGTGCTGCTGTCCCACTCCTCGTAGGGAAGCTCTTCGGCGGCGTCGGCGGCCTCCTTCTCGTTGGAGGCCTCGATGGTCGTCCGGTAGAGGACTTCATGGCTGACGAGAAACTTCATAGGCCCACCGGAGGTCCGCGGGTGTGAGGAGTCCCTAGAGCGGGATGTTGCCGTGCTTCTTGGGCGGCAGGGTGTCGCGCTTGTTCTGGAGGGCGTCGAGCGCGTGGATGAGCCGTGGGCGCGTCTGCGCCGGGTCGATCACGTCGTCGATGAAGCCGCGCTCGGCGGCCTGGTAGGGGTTCGCGAAGCTGTCGCGGTACTCCTCGATCAGTTCGGCGCGTGTGGTGTCGGGGTCCTTGGAGTCGGCGAGCTGGCGGCGGTGGATGATGTTGACGGCCGCGTCCGGCCCCATCACCGCGATTTCGGCGGACGGCCACGCGAGGTTGATGTCCGTGCGCAGGTGCTTGCTGCCCATGACCACGTACGCCCCGCCGTACGCCTTGCGGGTGACGACCGTGATCTTGGGCACGGTGGCCTCGGCGTAGGCGTAGAGCAGTTTCGCGCCCTGCCGGATGATGCCCCGGTGCTCCTGGTCCTGCCCCGGCATATAGCCCGGCACGTCCGCGAACGTGATGATGGGGATGTTGAATGCGTCGCAGAAGCGCACGAAGCGCGCTGCCTTCACGGAGGCGTGGATGTCTATGACGCCTGCGAGGTAGGCGGGCTGCTGCGCGACGATGCCGACACTGCGTCCGTTCATCCGTCCGAACCCGATGATCATGTTGGGCGCGAAGTCGTGCTGGATGTTGAGGAACTCGCCGTGGTCGACTACGCGCCCGATGACATCCAGCATGTCGTAGGAGCGGGCGGACTCCTGCGGCACGATGTCGCGCAACTCTTCGTCTGCGCGTTCGGGGTCGTCGTCCTGGTCGCCCATGGGGGGGTCGTCCAGGTTGTTGAGCGGGATGAAGCTGAGGAGGAAGCGGATCGTCTCCATGCACTCTTCCTCGGAATCGAGGGTGAAGTGGGAGACGCCTGAGAGGGTGGCGTGGGTGTCCGCGCCGCCCAGGGCCTCGTGTGTGATCTCCTCGCCCGTGACGGCCTTGATGACGTCCGGGCCGGTGATGAACATCTGTGAGATGCCGCGCACCATCAGCGTGAAGTCGGTGATGGCGGGGGAGTAGACGGCGCCGCCGGCGGACGGCCCGAGGATGGCGGATATCTGGGGAACGACCCCGGACGCCAGCGTGTTGCGCATGAAGATCTCGCCGTAGCCCGCGAGGCTGACGACGCCTTCCTGGATGCGCGCGCCGCCCGAGTCCGATATGCCGATGATGGGCGCGCCGTTCCGCATGGCGAGGTCCATCACCTTGCATATCTTCTCGGCGGCAACCTCGGAGAGCGAGCCGCCGAAGACGGTGAAGTCCTGGGAATAGATGTAGACGTTGCGCCCGCTGATCTTGCCGTACCCCGTGATGACGGAGTCGCCCGGGAACTTCTTGTCCGACACGCCGAACTCGCTGGAGCGGTGCGTTACGAACGAGCCAAGCTCCTCGAACGAGCCGGGGTCCACGAGCAGTTCGATACGCTCACGAGCGGTGAGTTTGCCCCGCGCGTGCTGCTGCTCCGCACGGGCCTCCCCCTCGGACGAACTGATCTTCTCTTTGCGGCGCCGGAGTTCCTCCAGAGCCTTGTTGGTGGTCTTCTCAGCGGTCATCAGGTCCCCACGGCGCAGCCCTGCGCCGCGCTCTGCGAATCCTATCATCGCCGGGCGTGTGGGGAAAGCGGAGGCAGCCGCACGGCCAAGCGGGTACGAACCGGATTGCCGTATGCGGTATCATGTAATGCGGACTCTGCGAACAGAGACAAGGACCGCATGAGCACAGGCCACTACTACCAGTCCGACGAGGAGATCATCAGGCGTCTCCAGGTGATCCTCCACGAATACGGAGACGCTCCCCAGGACCGCACGCGGCGTGAGAGCGGGATCCGCGAGGTGCGGAACCTCACCGCCGAGTTGGCTGAACGCATCTATCGCGAACCCGATGCCTGGGGGATCGACGAGATCCCCGTCGAATACCGCGCGGACGCTGCTGCGGATGCTCTGCTGCAGATGCTCTCCCGTGTGTCGACGATGGGGAGCCCCCGGAATATCAGGGAGTGGTACGTGAACGCAGTGGAGGTCCGGTTCAAAGAGCTCTGGAGCTCCGCGGACCGTGAGTCCAGGGCGCGGGAGGACGAGGAGGCGACGGCGCGTTCGCGTGAGGAAGCGGCAGAGAGTGGCCAGGGCGCATCCGTGGTTTTCGAGGAGAATGCCGAGCTGTGGCAGCGCTTCGAAGGGGAGTTCCCCAGGGACGCCTTCGCTCTGCGGCTGCGCTACCAGTTGAACCGGACGCCTGATGAGATGTCGGTGATGCTGGACGCGCCCAGCGAACGAGCGATCACCATACGTCTGAACCGCGCCAAGGAACGATTCCGGATGTACTGCGAGCAGGCCGGGTTGAGCCAGCGGGAGACCGCCGGGATACTGGCCCAGTTCTCCGAGGAGCGGTCCCAGTGACGCAGCGTCCTACCACTACTTTCCGCTCCGGCAAGGGCCCGTGGGTGCGTTTCGCCATGGGGGCGGGGGAGCGCTGGCTCAACCTCTCAGGGCGCATAACGACCGAGATGCGCCAGTTCGGCGCGTATCTCCGGCAGATGCGCTACCGGCAGGGCTACAGTATCCGCGAACTCTCCGACGAGTTGGGGCTTCCTCACGAAGACATAATCCTGCTCGAGGTGGGACTCCTCAAGCCGTCCGAAGTGCCATCCCCCCTCTGGGTGCGCCTCATGCGCCTGCTCGAAGGCCGCGAGGTGATCGTCCGTCGCGACTACGGCGACGAAGCTGAAGAGCTGGACCCCGATGAACTCTGGGCGGAAGGGGACGACGGCGACATATCCGGCAAGACGGCGCTCGGCCTCGGCCAGACGCTGGGCGTCGCGAGCATCAAGGTCGTCGGCGTGGGCGGCGGCGGCTCGAACGCGGTGCGCCGCATGTACCAGCAGCGCGTGCCGGGGGTCGAGTACATCGCGGTCAACACGGACGCCCAGCACCTGATCCGGCTGGACGTCCCCCGCAAGGTGCGCATCGGCGACCGCCTTACGCGCGGGCTCGGCGTCGGCGGCAACCCCGAACTGGGGCGGGAAGCGGCGGAAGAGTCCCGCGAAGACCTCTACGACCTGCTCAGCGGGACGGACCTCGTGTTCGTTGCCGCGGGCATGGGCGGAGGCACCGGGACCGGCGCCGCGCCGGTGATCGCGGAGATCGCCAAGGAGGTGGGCGCGCTCACCATCGCCGTCGTCACCAAGCCGTTCGGGTTCGAGGGGCAACAGCGCTCCATCCAGGCGGACGAAGGCATCGCGCGCCTGCGTGAGCACGTCGACACGTTGATCCTGATCCCGAACGACCGCCTCTACGCGGTGTCCGACGAGCGCATGACCGCCGAGAACGCCTTCCGCATCGCGGACGACGTGCTGCGCCAGGGCGTGCAGTCCATCTCCGAGCTGGTGATGGTGGCGGGCGACATCAACCTCGACTTCGCCGACATCCGCGCGGTCATGGCCGGCGCAGGCTCCGCCTGGATGGCCATAGGCCACGGACGCGGCACGGACCGGGCGTACGAGGCCGCGCGCGCGGCGATGGCGAGCCCGCTGCTCCACGTTCCGGTGGAGGGCGCGACCCGCGTCCTGCTCAACATCACCTACGGGCCGGACGTGACGCTGCAAGAGGTGTACGAGGCATCCGACATCATCAAGGGCCTCGTCGACCCGCACGCGAACATCATCTTCGGCATGATCACCGACCCGAACATGGAGGACGAGGTGCGCGTCACGGTGGTGGCGACGGGCCTCACCGGCGGAGAGAGCGTCGTATCGCAGTCCCTCGACGAGATCCTCCAGGGGGCACTCGACTCCAGCGACTCCAGCAGCACGATGCCGGGGTTCCTGCAGCGCATCGCGCGGTTCTTCAGCAACCTGTTCGGCGGCGGCAACCGCAACTAGCCCCTGTCCCCTCAGCCCTCGCCGTAGACCGTCGTGTGCGGTTTGAAGGCAGCCCAGGCGAACCACAGGTGGTCCTGGGCGTTCACGCGTTCGAGTTGCCGCCCCGCCAGTGGCCCGCTCACCGCTCTGCCGAGCAGGTTCCACGCGCTGCCGGTGCCCTCGTCCGTGACGGCGTCACCATCGAAGGAGAAGGTGAGCCGTTCGCCGTCGAGCATCGGCCGGAAGACGCCGGTCGCACCCACGTCGGCGGCATCCGCGATGGTCCCGCTGCCGAGCGCCGTGCTGGTGCCGAACTCGAAGAAGACCACGATCTCCTCGCCGCCTACCTCGTGGTGGACGACGCGCTCCATGGCGAGTGCGGAATACGGGAAGGCGGCGGCGTCCCCGTTGATCTCGACGGCGGCGACGCGCTGCTTGGCCGGCAGTCGCGGGTCGGCCTCGTCGTAGAAGAGGAATGGGTAGGTGTCCAGGTTGTCGTAGTAGGGATACGGGTTGCGTCCGTAGGCGCGACTGAACCCCGGGCGGTCCAGCGTCAGCGCGCCGGGGTACTGCTCGGCGAACGCAGCCCATGAGACGGTCTGTGCGGGCACGAGCCGCAGTTGCGCCCCCGCGAGTTCGCCCGCGATGCCCTGGCCGGTGAGTTGCTGCCACCAGCTCTCGGTCTGCCTGTCCCACATGACAAGGTCGCTGTTGCGCAGGTTGCCTGAGACGCCGAAGTCGTACACCGTGCCGTCGAGTGTCCGCTCGAAGACGACGGCCGAGTTGCAGAGCGGGCAGTAGGTCACCGTGACGGGGACTCCGCCGAGCTCGTCGTTGACGATCTCGTGCCAGAGGAGGATCTGAAGCGGGTACGCCTTCGCCTCGCCGTTCAGCTCCAGCGCGATGACCGGTTCCATGCCTGCGAGCCGCTCGTCCGCTTCCGCAACGGAGACGAACCGGGGCTCGTCTATCGGCGGGATGCCGTCACGTCCCACGCCGCCGGAGATGATCTCGCGGTAAGGGACGGTGTGGAAGCGGAAGTCGGTCTCCCAGACCGCGGTGTAGATACCGATGAGGTTGTCTTCGTAGTCCGGATCGGCCTCGACGCCGTATGCATTGCGCACGACGTTGGGATCCAGCGTGGGCGTGGGGGCCGGGAGCAACGCCGAGACCGCAGCGGTCGGAGTGGGGGACGCGGACGGGACGAGCGCCGAGACTGCGGCGGTCGGCGTGGGCGATCCCGACGGAACGAGGGCCGACACGGCGGCGGTTGGCGTGGGCGCCCCGCCGGTTTCGGGCGTGGGGACGCGCGGCTCGGCAGACGCCGGCCCCGTGTCGGTCGAGACGCACGCCGCGAAGCTGAGGATGAGTGCGGCGCACGCCAGGAGAAGCAGGGATACGGTCGCAGAGAGAGGGTGGAGGGTTGGCAGGTGCATCGGGTTATGAGGTCTGGGCAGGCCGGCCTCCGGTTGGCCACGGGTTATGGAACGTGATCCCGGTAGTGATATAGGCGCCTTCCTCATCCGAGCCGGTGAAGTCCTTGAGGATCCGGGATATCTTCACATCCATTGTAGCGAAGTATTCGCCCGTCCCGGTGAGGTGCGCCGGTATCTCCTTCGCCGTGCCCTTCACGTAGTAGGTGAAGCGCTCGTCTACGAATACGATCGTGATCTTGCCGTTCTCCCGCATGTTGCGGGTGGTGGTGCTGCCGTTGTAGGTGACGACGCGGACAGTGTTGGGGTCACGCGCGCCGACCTCGCGGAAGGAGAGCAGGGCCGGATGGGGCCAGCCGTTCTCGTCCGCGGTCACGATGAGTATGGCGCGTCCGCGCTCGACCGTGACGTCCTCGTACCAGAGTGCGTTGAAGAGGTCCGGGGGAAGTTCTCTGCCGATGTCGTCGGACATGGCTGGCCTAGTCCTCGGAGGAGGGGTCCTTGCCCTCCCAGCGCTTGAACTGGGTGTTCTCGATGCCCAGCAGATCGAGCACTTTGCCCACCGTGTGGTTCACGATGTCGTCGATCGTCTGTGGGCCGGAGTAGAAGCCCGGGATGGGTGGGAGGATGACGCCGCCCATGTCCGTGACGGCGAGCATGTTGAGCAGGTGCCCCCGGTGCAGTGGCGTCTCCCGTGCAACGACCACCAGGCGCCGGCGCTCCTTGAGGCATACGTCGGCTGCGCGGGTGATGAGGTCGTTGTTGTAGGAGTTGGCGATGCCCGCAAGGGTCTTCATCGAGCACGGCACCACGACCATCCCGTCCGTCTTGAACGAGCCGCTGGAGACGCTCGCGGCCATGTTGCGCGGGTCGTGGACGACGTCCGCCATCGCCTTGATGTCGTCTATCGCCCACTGTGGCGCCTCGTACCTGATCGAGAGGTGCGCCCCTTCCGACAGGATGAGGTGCGTCTCCACGTCCGGCATGTTGCTCAACGCGCGCAGCGTGTAGATGCCATAGATGGGAGCGGACGACCCGCTGATACCGACGATGATCCTTGGCATGTTCTCTCGCTTATGCCCTGCGCAGGGAGACGCCGCTCTCATCGGCGGCGTCTCCCCGTAGCGCTGCGCTTTACGGCAGGCCGAGCTCGTCCCAGCGCTCGCCGACCTTGTCGAGGATCTCCATGGTCGGCTTGGAGGGCGGCGGAACGGGGAACTCGGTGGTCTTGTGCTCGCGTGTCGCGTCGATGCCCATGCCTTGCGACGGCGGGATGAAGTCCATCTCGCCGGGGCGTCCGAGCGGGCGCGGCAGGTGCGCGCCCAGGTGGACGTGCTGTGTCGGCTCCGCGAACGAGACGATGCGCCACCAGATGTCGTTCCAGTCGCGCACGTCGCAGTCCTCGTCCACGACCACGACCCAGCGGTAGCGGAGGTGGGAGTAGGCCGCTTCGATGATCTCCCTGGCCTGGCCTTCCCGCTCGATGGCGGCCCGGATGACGATGACGCCGCCAGCGCCCGCGTCCGGGAAGTGCACTTCCCTGATGTTGGTGAAGCCGGACTTGGTGACCAGCGTGTTGAGGATGGAGCCGGAGCGCATGAGCGGTCGGGGGTAGTCCTCGATGCGCCCGCAGATGAGGCCGAAGTTGATGGGGTTCTTCCGGTGGGTGATGGCGTCCACCCGGAAGACGAACACCTCGTAGTTCTTGTTGTAGAAGCCGGACGACTCGCCGTGGGGGCCGTCGTAGTAGCGCTCCTCCGCGACGATCTCGCCTTCCAGGATGTACTCGGCCTGCGCCGGGACGAGGATGTCGCTGGTCTCGCACTTGACGAGCTCCACCGGGCGTCCCGCCCAGGCGCCTGCAGCCTCGTACTCGGAGAGTCCGTTCTCGTTCTCGGGAACGGCCGTGCCTGCCGCGAGGACGAGCAGCGGGTCCATGCCGATGGCGATGGCGCAGGGCGTGCTCTTGCCCTCTGCCTCGTTCTCGAGGACGTGAACGGCGCCGTTGCGGTCGCCCGCGCCTCCGTAGGAGGAGCCCCTGGGCGGGGCCGCGCCCACCTTGAAGTCGCCCTGGATCTTCACGGTGGTGTGGTTGCGGTCGATGATCATGGAGCGGTACTGCCCCATGTTGTGCGCGCCGGTCTTGGGGTCGACCGTGATGACGCCCGCGGTGGTGGCTATGTAGCGCCCCCCGTCCAGCTCGTGCCAGAGGGGCGTGGGGATCTCGCCGAGGTCGACGTCCTCGCCGAAGACCTTCACCTCTTTCACGGGGCCGTCGTCCACCGTCACGCACGGAAGGCGGTCGGCCATGCCCTGCTTGACGATGTCGTGCAGCTTCACCCAGTCCCTGGGCCCGTTGAAGGCGATGGACAGCTGGTCGAGCGAGTACATGATGTTGGTCGTGAGCTGCTTGTCCGGGTTGTCCTTGATGTTCTCGAAGAGCAGGCCGGGGCCCGTCCGGACGAGGTCGCGGTAGCTGATCGCGCCGACCTCGTAGTCGAGGTCGACTTCGGCGGTGATGCGCTTGAGGAGCCCGCGCTCCTCGAGGATCATCATGTATTCGCGCATGCTCTTGTACGAGACGGGGTCTCTCTGCGGTGTCGTGGTCACTTCTCTCCTCCTGTGCGGTTATCGATGCGCCAGCTTCGTCATTCCAGCGAAAGCGGGAGTCCAGTTTCCCCACTTCCTTGTTCTCGTCCCCTCTCCCCTGGGAGAGGGTTAGGGTGAGGGCATGGTGAGGGTACCCCCTAGCTGAGGCCGAGCTCCTTCCAGCGGCCCGCGACGTGCTCCATCATCTTCATGCTGGGCTGCGCCACGCCGGGACGCGGGTGCTCGTACTCCTTGAACGGATAGGTTGCGTCGAACGCCATGCCGTAGGTGGGCGGGATGAACTCGACCGCGCCGGGGCCGGGCACCCTGAACACATACTCGCGGCCGCGGTACATGTCGCGGTCCGGCACGACGGACGAGACGATGCGCCAGAGCACGTCGTTCCAGTCGCGCACGTTGCAGTCCTCGTCCACGACGATGACCCAGCGGTAGCGCATGTGCTCGTACGCGGCGTCGATGATCTGCTTCGGCTGCTCCGGGCTGGTGATCTGCGCCCGGATGATGAGGAAGCCGGAGCGTCCCGCGTCCGGGAAGAAGACCTCCTTGACGTTCGTGAGGCCGGACTTGGAGACCAGCACGTCCAGCAGCGTGTTGGAGCGCATGAGCGGGCGGGGGTAGTCCTCGATGCGTCCGCAGATGAGGCCGAAGCTGATGGGGTCCTTCCGGTGCGTGATCGCCTTGATCCGCACCATGAAGGTGGAGGTGTACTGGTTGTAGAAGCCGGTGGACTCGCCGTGCGGGCCGTCGTTCACCCGCTCGTACGGGACGACCTCGCCCTCGAGCACGATCTCCGCGTTCGCGGGAACCATCAGGTCGCTCGTCTCGCACTTCACGAGGTCGACCGGGCGTCCGGCCCACGAGCCCGCGGCCTCGTACTCGCCGTGACCGTTCTCGTCGTGCGGGACAGCGGTGCCGCAGGAGAGCGTCAGCAGCGGGTCCATGCCCAGCACGATGGCGCACGGCGTGGGGAGGCCGTTCGCCTCGTTCTCCAGCACGTGCGTCGCGCCGTTCCGGTCGCCGGCGCCGCCGTAGTTGGAGGCGCCCGGAGGCTTCGCGCCGACCTCCCAGTCGCCCATGATCTCCACGGTGGTCGTGTTCTTGTCGATGATCATGGAGCGGTACTGCCCCATGTTCAGGTTCCCGTTCTGCGGGTCGCGCGTGACGAAGCCGGCGGTCGTGCCGATGTAGCGCCCGCCGTCCTCCTCGTGCCAGCGCGGGGTGGGGAGCAGGTCGAGGTCGACGTCCTCGCCCATGATCTTCACGTCCTTCACCGGCCCGGTGGGGACGATGTTCGTGGCGGTGCGGTCCTGCATGCCCTCGTGGATGATGTCACGGAGGTTCGCCCAGTCCGGGTCGCCGTTGAGCGCGAGCGCCAGCTGCTGCTCCGTGTACATGATGTTCGCCACGAGCGGCATGCCGGGGTAGTCCTTGATGTTCTCGAAGAAGAGGCCCGGCCCCTCGCGCACGAGCGAGCGGTAGGCGATGGCGCCGAGCTCGCCTTCCAGGTCGACTTCGGCGCTCACGCGTGTGAGCAGTCCGTTCTCCTCCAGCAGCTTCAGGTAGCCGCGCAGGTCGTCATACGGGACGCGTTCGCGCGTCGTCATGTGCGCCTCCTCCTCCGTTCGTGTATGGGCGTGGGGAGTCTAGCACTGCGCTCGCCGGGCGGCAAAAGCGCCCTGAAGGGCGCGCTAGAAGATGCGCGAGAACATATCGCTGAACGGGTACATGACGCCTATCCAGCGGAAGAAGAGCGGCTCGAACCAGAAGATGTCCAGCGTCAGGTCGAGGATGCCGATGATGAACATCTCGAAGCCCAGCCCCGCGACCAGCGCCCAGTACCACTTCGCACGTGTCCAGAACAGGAGGTAGGCGATGATCCAGAGCGGCAGGCCGATGTGGAACCCGATGACCCACGCCAGCAGGACGAGTGCCACGATGGAGCCGAAGTACAGCGCTGCGCGGCGCTTCTCGCCCGCCGGGTCCTCGCCGAGACGGAAGCCCAGGTCCATGATCATGCCCTGCTCGATGGCCTTGCGCCTGCTCAACACGGTGTACAGCCGGATGAACCACAGCGGTGTTGCGAGGGCTACGGTGATGAAGGGGAGCCAGCGTCCCTCGATGCGGTTGGTGAGGTCGTTGACGTAGACGACTGCGAAGACGGCGATGACCGCGAGCAGCACGAGCTCACCCAGGATCTCGGGCGACCGCCAAGAGACCCTGCGGTGGGTTGTCGCGTCGCCTCGCGGAGTGTCAGGACTCTGCGCCACCGGCCGCCTCCTTTGCAAGGGTCTGTTCCTGGAGCCGCTGCGCTCCGCGTTGTACTCGGAGCGAGAAGAAGATCGCCAAGGTGACTACGACGAGGATCGCAAGGAACGGGATACGGGTCACCATCCCGATGCCCTCCGTCTGGATCGCCCGCGACATGAATGTCTCGAGCGGTCCTGCAAGCACAACTGCGATGAGGATGGGCGGCCTCGGCCAGGCATACGCCTTCATGAACATGCCGAGCGCAGCGAAGACGACCATGACCGTGAGGTCGGATATGTCGAGGTTCGCCTGGAAGGCGGCGAGCGTGACGATACCGAGCACGAGCGGGGCCAGGACGAGAGGAGGCACCGCTGCGACTTTCGTGAGCAGCGGAGAGAACCGCAGCACGATGGGCACGACGAGGATGTTCGCCAGCACGATGACGTAGACGAGGGAGAGGGTGAGGTTCAGGTGAAGCTCGGGGTTCACCATCGCGGGACCGGGCTGGACCCCGACGATGTAAAGGAACCCGAGGACGATGGCCATCGGCCCGCTGCCCGGGATGGCGAAGATGAGCGTGGGCATGAGCACGCCGCCGTCCGTCGAATTGTTGGACGACTCGGGAGCGATGACGCCGCGGATATCTCCGGTGCCGAACGTCTCGACCGCGCCCTTCTCCGTCTGTCGCGCCTGCGCGTATGCCAGCCAGTGAGCGGGCGTGGGGCCGAGCCCCGGCATCGCGCCGATGAAGACGCCGATGAGCGACGAGCGCGTGATGAGCCACTTGTGGCGCAATGCCTCGCGCATGCCCTTGGCGACGTCCCTGTTCCCCTCCTTCAGCATCTCGCTCAGCCGCTCCTTGGCAACCGGCGTGTTGCTGATGACGAGGTCGGCTATCTCCGGGATGGCGAATAACCCCACCACGACTGGCACGATGTTGATGCCGTCGTAGAGGTAGTCGATGCCGAAGGTTGCGCGGGTCTCGCTCGCGATGTTCACGAACCCGATCATGCCGATGAACAGGCCGAGGCAGGCGGTGAGCAGCCCCTTCACGATGGCACCCGCGCTCACGATGGCGACTGCGCATATCCCGAGCAGCGCCAGGAGGAAGAACTCCGCGGAGCCGAAGTGCCGCAGCAGCTCGCGGGCGAACGGGAGCACCGCAAGCAGCGCGACACCCCCGATGATGCCCCCGATGAGCGACGACGTGTAAGAAGCGCCGAGGGCGTACCCTGCGTAGCCCTGCCGTGCGAGGGGATAGCCGTCCAGGATCGTCGCCTGGGAGGAGCGCGCGCCGGGTATGCCGAGCAGTATGGACGGTATCGGCTCGGTGAGGTCGTTCGCGGCCATGTACCCGATGACGACCGGCAGGGCGATGAACGGGTTGTCGATCTCGGTGGCGAAGGCGAGCACGACGACGAGGAAGGGAAGACCGCCGCCGGGCATGAGGCCCGAGATGATCGCGATGGGAATCATGAGGACGAACGCGATCATGGGCCAGGAAACAGGGATGCTCAGACCGAACAGCGATACCCGGTCGTGCAGCCCGAAGAGGCGGTCCGCGCCGTCCAGCGCCGCGTCGAAGAACGCCTGGTCGACCGTTATCGCGTAGCCCCATACGAACACGGCCAGCAGGACGATGCCGATGATGAGGGGGATACGGTTGACCATGAAGACGTTGCCTCGCCCCGGGAGAACACTCGCGGGTGTCCCGCTACGCTACGCGGAGGGGAGAGAGCGCGTCAATACCGCACTCCTCTTCGCCATCCCCGTGAAACGGGGGGCCAGGCGCGTCGGCGCGGGGTGAGCTGGGGCTGTGGGATGAGCGTTCCCCGTAACTCATGCAAGAGGGCGGGCTCGAAAGCCCGCCCTCTTGCTCGTTCGGTGTCGGTCCCGCGCTAGCAGTTGCGCGATGCTTCAGGCACGCCGTAGAGGTCGGCGAACAGCTGGCACGCCTGGGCGCTGAAGCCCCTCGCCTTGTCGATGTCCGCCTTGAGGATCTCGGGATCGCCGTAGTTGACCTCCCGGGAGAGAGCGGCTGCGTCTGCCTGGAACCCAGCGTCCTCCGTGACCTCGCGGAAGACCCGGCGCCACGTCTGCACGATTTCGTCCGGCGTCTCAGGCGCCAGGACGAACATGCGCGTCATGGACTCCAGGTTCTGCGCGAGCAGGAAGGCTGCCTTCTGCTCGTCGTTCGGGTTGACCGCGTCGAACAGGTGCGGAACGTCCCCTGACTGCAGCCCGGTGTTCATCTGGTCCAGGAAGCCCTGGTTGATGGGCGTGCGCCAGTAGAACAGCGGCATCAGCTTTCGCTCTTCGTACCACTCGGGGAAGAACGGGTCGATGAAGAACGTGTCGCACCGGTCGGTCGCGTCCAGCTCGTTCCGGTCGATGGCGGCCTGTACGTCCGCCGTGCCTTCGTAGCCGAGCACGACCTTGACGGGTGCGCCGAGGGCCTCCGCGAACTGTCCGCCGATGGCGTTGCCGCCCAGCGCCGACGTCCCGAACGTGATGGGCCTGCCGAGGGCGAGCACGTCGTCCCAGTTCTCGGCGACCTCGCGTCGCACACACAGCGCCGCGTGCGTCTGGATGAAGTTCGGAGTGCCGAGCATGATGACCGTGTTCAGGTCGAAGTCGTCCAGGTCTGCGCCTGCGGCTTCAGCCGCGGGGTGACGGTTGGCCATCGGGTGCGTGGTCAGACCGTCAGGACGCGAGCGCATCGTCTCCTGGAGAGCGCGGAGAGCGCCGCCGCCAGGCAGGTTGGAAACGATGACGTTCGGGTTGCCCGGCATCAGCCGCTCGACAGCCTTCGCGACCAGTCGGGAGTAGGCGTCGTATCCGCCGCCGGGCGAGAACCCGACGATGATTTTGATGGTCTTGCCACCGAAGTAGCCCGCGGCGTCAAATCCCTCTACCACGGGGATAGGGGTAGCCGTCGGGGCCGGGGCAGCTGTGGGAGCCGCTGTGGTGGGGGCCGGTGTTTCTCCCGCCGGGACCGGAGTCGGCGTGGCGGCGGGTGCGGGGTCCGGGGCCGGAGCGTCGGGCACTGGCGTGGCCGTTGGCTGAGCTGGCGCCGGCTGAGGCGTAGCGGTCGGTTCCGGGTCGCCTCCGCATGCGGTCAAACCGGCAAGCAGGGCGATGCCCAGCACCACGAGTACGATGGTTCTGCTGGCCCAGGACATGAGCGTTCCTCCACTACATGAAAGCCCGCGCCGGGTTGGTGCCGCACGCGGATGGCTGGAATGCTAGCATCCCAGTCCCTGCAGGGCAACCGTTACCTGCAAGACCATCGCTTGACGGAGGGAGTAGTTGACTACCGGAAAGGTTTACGACGCCATCGTGATCGGTGTGGGAGGCATGGGAAGCGCGACGGTCTACCAGCTGGCGAAGCGCGGGCTTCGCGTGCTCGGACTGGAGCGCTTCCGTGTCCCGCACGAGATGGGGTCATCCCACGGCATCACGCGCATCATCCGGCTCGCGTTCCACGAGGGACCGGAGTACGTGCCGATCGGACGGCGCGCCTACGAGCTCTGGAACGAGCTTGAGGAACGCGCCGGCCAGCAGGTGCTGCACATAACCGGCTCCGTCCACGCGGGCGTACCCGGGGCGGTGGCGTTCGAGAGCACGCTGCGCGCCTGCCGGGAGCAGGACGTGCCGCACGAGGTGCTGACGAGTGCCGAGCTGTCGGAGCGCTTTCCCGGCTACGGACTCCCCGCGGAGATGTCGGCGGTCGTTCAGCCGCAGGGAGGCTTCCTCACTCCGGAGCGGTGTGTCGAGTCCCACGTGGCTGTGGCCCGAAGTCTGGGAGCTGAGGTACGGGAGGAGGAGCAGGTGCTGGACTGGGAGGCGTTCTCAGGCGGCGTGCGCGTCCGGACGCAGAATGGGACCTACGAGGCCGGCTCCCTCGTGCTCACGGCGGGCGCGTGGGCGGGGAGGCTTGTGCCGGAACTGGCGGAGGTCGCCATTCCGGAGCGGCAGGTCATGGGATGGTTCGAGCCGGACGACCCTGCGCCGTTCGCGCCGTCGCGCTTCCCCGTTTTCATCGTCACGATGGACGGCGACGAGTACTACGGCTTCCCCGAGTTCGGCGTGCCGGGCCTCAAGCTGGGCAAGTTCGACGATACCGGCGTCGCAGCCGACCCCGACGCGCTCGACCGGACGTGGCGCACGGACGACGAGGAGATGCTGCGGGACTTCCTGCGCCGCTGCTTCCCGCGTGCGGCGGGCAGGTTGCTGCGGATGGCGGTCTGCATGTTCACCAACTCGCCCGACAGGAACTTCATCATCGGGAATCACACGGCATGGCCGCAGGTGTCGTTCGCCGCGGGCTTCTCGGGGCATGGGTTCAAGTTCAGCAGCGTCGTCGGCGAGATCATGGCGGACCTCGCCGAGCGCGGAGAATCGCGCCACGACATCTCCATCTTCGCTCCGTCCCGCTTCACGCCGTAGGGGCGGTTCGCGAACCGCCCCTACTCCGGTGGCTGCGGCTTCGGGGACAGTGCCAGCAGCATGAACCCCGCGAAGAGGGCGCCCGCCGCCGCGAGCCAGCCCACGCTGAAACTCGTGGCGTCGAACAGTATCCCGAGAACGGGTGTGCCGATGCCGGTCATGGTCAGCGTGATCGGGGTCGCCGCGCCTCGCACCGCGCCGATGTGCTCACGCCCGTAGTAGGCGGGCCAGATGTGCGTCTGCGTGAGCATCCCTGCGCCGAGCCCGAGCCCCGCCAGGGCGGCGCCTGCGAACCCGTGCCACGTCGTGCTGGCAACCGAGGCGACGAGCATCGCCCCGGCGATGCTCGCGAAGCCGGCCATCGCAACGTAGCGCGTCTGTATCCGGTCTATCCAGGGCGCAATCACTATGGCCGAGGCCACCTGCGTGAACGCCTGCACCGAGAAAGCGATGGCGGACACCTGCGGCGGGATCCCTAACGAGAGGAGGAACGCGACCCAGAACACGCCGATTGTACCCATCACTGCCATGAGGACCCCGTAAGCCACGCTGATACGCCAGAAGGTCCCGGTCCGCATCGATTCACGGACGGTCCAGGAGTATTCGGCGATGCGTGACGCCCCCGAGTGTCCATCGGCCCCGAGCGCGATCGACTCGCCGTCGGGGAGGAGGCCGAGGTCGGACGGTTTGTTCCGCACGAATGCCAGGGAAACGACGGCTATGGTGAGCCCGCCGGCTATGCCGAGGATGAACCACGCGTCGCGCCACCCTACGGCGTCGACCAGCATCTGCGTGAGCGGGCTCGAGATCCCGATGCCGAAGGGGATGCTGGGGAAGAAGACCGACATCGCGCGCCCGCGTTTGCTGACGAACCACTTGGCGATGGGGATGGTGAGGAAGAGCGTGCTGCTGCCCCAGAAGCCCATCATGCCGCTGAAGAGGGCGATGCCGACCATCTGCCAGGCCGTGTCGATCAGGCTCATGGCGACACCCGCGCCGCCGAGCATGAGCCCGGCGACCGCGAGCGGCACGCGGGAGCCGCGGCTGTCCAGGAGCCGTCCGATGAACGGGCCGGAGGCCGCGAACCCGAAGAGACGCGCTGACAGCGCCCACCCGAACGCGCTGTTGCCCAGGCCCAACTCCTCGCTCATGGGCGCGACGAAGATGCCGAAGTTGCCGATGCCCATGAACATGCTGGCGCCCCCGGCAACGCCCAGGGCGGCGACGATGACCCAGCCGTAGTAGGGGCGTGACGGACTGTGCGCCTGGCCGGAGACAGGCTGCTCCACGGAGCTAGCTGCTCTCTTCTTCGCCGGGGCCGGTCAGCTTGCCGAGGAACTCCTCGACCGAGGGCGGGAGCGGCGGCAGGTCCTTCTTCTCTTCTGCTTCCCGTTCGGCCTGCCGCCTTCCACGACGCGCGTCGTAGTCCGATTCCAGCCGCTCAACGAGCGACTTGACCTGCGCGTTGCGCTGCATCTCCGAGGTCACGCGCTGGTACTGCTGCGTGTCGCGACGGCTGGCGGCGTACTCGGCGGGCAGGCCGTACAGCGTGCACAGCACCTGCAGCATCTTCGAGCGGCCTGCGAAGTCTGCTTCGAGCTCCACATAGTGCGGAAGGCGGCACATCAGCATCATGTTGTCGATGCCCCGCTCCCCGATCCGGTCGCCCACCATGTTCATGATGGAAGTCGGGCCCTGGTAGGGCCTCCGGCGGTTGCCCTCCACTCCCTCCACGTTCTCCAGCGGCTCGCCGTTGAGCGTGCCCATCACCAAGAGCGGGCGGGTGTGGGGCACCGCGTCGTACATCGCGCCGATGCGGCAGAAGCGGTCCACGTTCAGGTAGGAGATCACCTCGACGAGCGCCTCGATGTACTCCTCCGCGTTGGAGTGCGGCTCCAGCATGTGGAGGAAGATGAAGTCGTGGCTGCCGAGACCGGTGGCCCAGCGCAGGTCCGCGTT
This sequence comes from Dehalococcoidia bacterium, assembly GCA_965220225.1. Lineage (GTDB taxonomy): Bacteria > Chloroflexota > Dehalococcoidia > Lucifugimonadales > Australimonadaceae > Bin16. Next base: position 1,480,179 of record OZ244813.1, read on the forward strand.
CGGCACGCGCATCTTGCGCTTGCCGTCCTCGAAGTAGACCACCGGGCGGTACCGTGTGAAGTCGAAGAAGTGCCCGGGCTTGGCGAGGGAGCCAAGGTCGTGCGCGTGCATGTAACGTTCCAGCCGCTCGATGCTCAGCGAACCGACACTCCCCGCGTCGATCCAGGGCGTGAGCGACGCAATGATGTGCGGCGACCGCAGTTCGGGCAGGGGCTCGTGCAGTTCGAATTCGCCGACTCTCATGACCCTATAGTGTTCCCCTCGCGCGTGGATTGCAACCCTTACACTGGCCGATACGCGCCGGTCTCGCCGCACGGACGGTTCGCAGAACCGCTCCTGCCAACCCCCGCTCCCTACCGCCCCGCCTGGCGGATGGACTGCCAGACGCGTTCCGGTGTGAACGGGATGTCCACCATCGGCGCGCCCACCTGGCGCAGCGCGTCGTGGACGGCGTTCGCGAGCGCCGCGGGGCTGGCGCACGACGGCATCTCCCCGATGCCGCGCACGCCCATCGCGCCGTTCCTCGCCTCCGTCGCGTGCGTCTCGACCACCATGTGCGGCAGGTCCTCCGCGAGCGGCATCGCGTAGTCCATGAACGACCACTCGCGCGGGCGCCCGTCGTCCGCGTAGGAGACGGCCTCGCACATCGCCTCGCCGAACCCCTGCACGACGCCCCCGTGTATCTGCCCCTCGACGATGACCGGGTTAATGAGGTTGCCCACGTCGTGCACGGCGACGAAATCGCGGACGCGCACGTCGCCCGAGTCCGGGTCGAGCTCGACGTACGCGATGTGCGTGGCAAAGGCGAAGCTCCCTGGCGGCAGCGTGTAGGTCGAGTAGTGGCGGAAGCCGCCGTCGGCGTTGCCGGCCATCCCGGCGAGCCTGCCCAGCGGCACGGAGCGCGAGGGGTCCGACCGCGAGACTGCCGCGCCGCCCTCCAGCATCACGTCGTCCGCGGGCGTTTCGAGCAGGTGCGACGCGGCGTCGACCAGCTTCTCGCGCGCCTGCCAGGCGGTCTGGTGCACGGCGTGTCCGCCTATGACGAGCCCGCGGCTCGCGTACGTCCCCGCGCCCGGACCGAACGGTTCGATGCGGTCGCTGTCGCCGTGCAGCACGGTGATGTCGCCCGGCGCAATGCCGAGCGCGTCCGCCGTGATCTGCGCGAACGTCGTCGCGTTGCCCTGTCCGTGCGGCGAGATGTCCGTCGTGAGCCGGACGTGGCTGTCGGCATCAATCTCGACCGCTGCCGCGCTGGAGCGCGCCGCGTCGCCGCCCGTGCCGCCGGAGCCCTTCGTCGAGAGTGCGATGCCGAGCCCCACGGTGCGCCCCTCCTGCCGTTCGCGGTCGCGCCGCGCCACGAGGTCGGCGTACCCGGCGACCTCGATCGCCCGGTCGAGCACCGGCTCGAAGTCGCCGTCCACGTAGGGCGTGCCGGACGCGGTCGTGTACGGGAACTGGTCCGGCGGGATGAGGTTGCGGCGGCGCAGGTCGACGGGGTCGATGCCCATCTCCTCGCCGATGAGGTCGAGTATGCGCTCCATGCAGAACGTGGCCTCCGGCTGCCCCGCGCCCCGGTAGGAGGTGATGGGCGGGCGGTTGGTCATCAGGCAGACCTGTTCGCCGTCGTAGGCGGGGATGTGGTACGGGCCCGCGAAACGCTTCGCCGCGTTGTCCGGCGACGTGAACGCGCCGCTGATCCAGTACGCGCCGAGGTCCGAGAGGAAGCGCGCCCTGATGGCGAGGACGATGCCCTCGTTGGTGACGGCGGCGTCCACGTGCGCCTCCAGCCCGCGCGCGTGCGACGAGTGGATGTTCTCGCTCCGCTCCTCCACCCACTTCACGGGGCGCTGCAGCCGCTTCGCCAGGAGGATGGCCGCGACCTCTTCCGGGTAGACGTGGTGCTTGTGCCCGAAGCCGCCGCCTACGTCCGGCGTGATGACGTGCACGTGGCCCGGCAGCGTGATCGCCTCCTCGATGTGGTGCTGGGTGTCGTGCGGCGACTGGTTGGACGACCAGAACGTCAGGGTGCCGTCCGGGCCGTCGAAACTGGCGATGCAGCCCCGGCCCTCCATCGGCATCGGCGCAAGGCGGGGAATCACGAACGAGCCGGAGACGACCCGGTCGGCGGACGCGAACGCGCCGTCGACGTCGCCCGAGCCCGTGCGCTGCCACGCGCCTACGTTCGACCCAATCGCGTCGTGGAGCGTGGGGTAGCCGCCCTCCGCGGCGCGTTGCAGGTCGTTGATCGCTTCCAGCGGCTCGTAGACGACCTCGACACGCGCGGCGGCGTCGGCGGCCTGTGCTGCGGTCTCCGCGGCGACGGCTGCGACCGGCTGTCCCGCGTAGAGCGCCCGCCCCAGCGCGAGGATGGGGTGCGCGCCGCCCCGGTTGATCGTCAGCCCCGGCCTGCCGATGCTCTCCAGTACCGCGCCGTCCTCGACGTCGTCCGCCGTGATGACGGCGAGTACGCCCGGCATGGCGAGCGCCTCGGTCGCGTCGATGCGATCGATGCGGGCGTGCGCGTGCGGGCTCCGGACGATGGCCGTGTGGGCCATGTCCGGCAGCGTCATGTCGGCGATGAACTCGCCGTCCCCGCGCAGCAGGCGGTCGTCCTCGAACCGCAGGATGCTCTGTCCGGTGTAGGGCGTGCTCGTGTTGTGTGTCGTCGTAGTCATGCGCGGGATTCTAGCCTGTCGGACCCCACGGACGCACCGCATCGCCGGACGGTATCCTTCCTGCCGAGAGCACACGCATCCGGAGAGCGCCATGACACGCATCGACCCCATCACCGAGAAGGCCCAACTGCCGCCGGAGCGGCAAGACGAGTGGGACTCCGTCTTCGCCGACCGTGGACGCGTACGAGGGCCGTTCGCGGTCATGCTCCAGAGTCCCGGCCTCGCCTCGGGCTTCCTGTCGACCCTCCGGAACACGCACGACGACAGCGTGGTCAGCCCTGCGCTGCACGAGCTCGCCATCCTCGCCGTCGCCTATGAGGACGACGCTCCCTACCAGTGGTCGGTCCACGTCTCGACCGCCCGGGCCGCGGGCCTGAGTGACGACGCCATCGAGGTCGCCCGCACCGGCACCGGGGCCAGCCGCCTCCCCGACGACGAGCGCGACGTCATCGACCTCTGCCGCCAGCTCTGCCGCACGAACCGCGTCGAGCAGGCCCTGTTCGACTCCCTCATGACGCGGCACGGCCAACACTGGCTGATCCTCATCGTCGCCACCATCGGCCTCTACCGCTACGTAGCCGCCTTCAACAACGCCTTCGACGTCGACGTGATCCCCGGCCCCGACCAACTCCCTCCCCGCCGTGGGCCTCTCGGCTCCGCGTAGCTTCGTCCGGCATCTCTCGTCATATTCATTTCAGTGACACCGCGCCGTTGCGTGGTCGACCTGTCCGTTCCTACCATGGTTGCATGGAGACGAGACCCGGCTTGCACTGGCCCATGCGGCAGTACCTCATGCAACGGAATGCAACACCCGTCGCCCACCCAAAACTTGTAAACGAATGAGATTGTTACTGCCTTGCAGCTCGGAAGCACGCCGTGGCCTGGTAAACACCTGCCATAAGGAGAATAAGGATGTCAGAACTCCCCCCAGTTTCACTCGTAAGACCCGGAACAAGAATGTCATTCGGCAGGTCCGTTGAGTTCCTTAATCAAGAGTGTCCCTCGGCTTCTCCTGAAGACCCCGAACGCGGCATGCCAGTACTGACTATCGAGAGGAAGAGTGCGCCTGATGGCTTTCGCTCCGAGATAGCTTACTTCCGCTGTGCATGTGACCCGCCCCTCTCTTGTCTGCCTCCTTCGTGGCATGGCGCCCCTCTATACCAGGGAGAGGGGCGAGAGGTGAGGATTGAAACGGGGCATCTCCGCAGCCCGAAGCAGCGCCGCAAACGCCGCCGCGACCTCGCGCGCGGCGACGCCCAGCCCGCTGTGGCAAAGGGCGCGGAGCGGGGGTAGCATCGCGCCATGGCCCAGGAGCAGCAGCCTGCACAGAGCGCGGAGCGGACGGGACGCCGCCGGTGGCTGCGGACGTTCGACGCGCTCGAGGTCCCCGCCTACCGCAGCTACTTCATCGCCATGCTCTTCTACTTCGGCGCGATGCAGGCGACGATGCTGGCGCGCCCTCTCCTCGCGTACGACCTCGCGGACCGCGCGCCCATCGTGCTCGGCATCGTGATCGCCGCGAACAACGCGCCGTCGCTCGTGCTGTCGCCGTTCGCGGGCGCGCTCGCGGACAGGGTCTCGATGCGGAACATCCTCATCGTCGCGGCGGGGCTGATGGCCGTGTTCGCGGGCATCACCGCGGTCGGCGTCGCGATGGACGTGCTGGACTGGTGGCACGTCATGGTGATCGGGGTATTCCAGGGGTCGGTGATGGTCTTCATCACTCCGACGCGCCGCGCCATCATCGGCGGGCTCGTGGACGAGCGCCACCTGCTGAACGCGACCGGCCTGCACACGATGTCGCAGAACGCTAACCGGACGCTGCTGCCGCTCGTGGCGGGCGTGCTGTTCGCGCGGGCGGGGGCGGAGTGGGCGTACGTGCTCATCGCGGCCCTGTACCTGGTTGCGATAGGCCTGATGTTCTTCACACCCGTGCGGGGCGCGGGGGCCTCGCGACGGCGGAACCGCAGCAGCTCGCCGCTCGAGGGCTTCCGCTACGTCTGGCAGGCGCCACCGATCCGCACGCTCATCCTGGCGGGCTTCGTCATCACCGTGTTCGGCCAGCCGTTCCAGCACCTCCTGCCGCTGGCGCAGGACCTCCTGCAGATAGAGGAGGACGGCGTAGGGCTCCTCGTCACGTTCTTCGGACTCGGGTCTCTGTTCGGGTCGACGACCGCCGCGTCGCTGGGCGACTTCCAGCGGAAAGGGCTGCTGCTGATCGGCTTCTTCTCGCTGTTCGGTGCGGGGGTCGTGGGGTTCGCGTGGTCGGAGTGGTACGTGGTGTCGCTGCTGCTGATGCTGCCGATCGGGATCGGCCACTCCGGTCGCACGGTGGTGCATCTCGCGGCGCTGCAGACGTACTCGGAGAACGAGATGCGGGGCCGGGTGCAGGCGGTGAACGCGATGATCGGCGGCCTGATACCGGTGGCCATACTCGGCATCACGGGGCTGGCGCAGGTGTTCGACAGCCGCATCGCGCTTGCGTCGGCGGGCGGCATCATCCTCGCTTACGGGGCGTGGGAGATGCTCTTCTCCCGCACGCTGCGGTCGATGCGCTAGCGTGAACGCGGCAGACGCCAGGCGCGGTCGAGGTTGTCCCAGCCGAGGTGGCCGTAGAAGGCGTGCCCTTCCTCGCTGGAGTGGAGGATGATGGCGCACTCCTCGCCGGCCTCCTCCCGGAAGCGGCGGAGCAACTCCCGCCCGATGCCCATCCGCTTGTAGGGCGCGGCGACGGCCAACTCCGTCACGAGGGCGTAGACCGCGTAGTCGGCGAGCCCGCGCACGATGCCGACGAGCGCGCCGTCATCCCGTGCCGTGACGATGACGTCTGCGTTGCGCAGCATGCGCTCGACGCGGGTGAGGTCGTCGAGGGGTCGGTTGAAGCCCCCGGCGCGCAGGAGGTCGGCGACCTCGTCTGCGCCGGGCATATCGTTCGTGGAGTAGACGATGCTCATGATGCCGTCAGGCTCCGGTTGGTGGTCGTTGCGAGGGGTCGCGTCTTCCTTGACACCCCCCTCTGCCAACCCTACGATTCTACCGCTCCGTGCGAAAGGCGCGCACGGCACGAAAGGAGCAGGTTATGCCGGAAGAGAACGTCCGGGCAGACAAACTCGGAGGGACGGCGAAGCGGCGCAACACGAGCATGCGCGAGGTGCGGTCCGGCGAGAACGTCGACTACAAGTACATCTCGGCGGACAACCACATAGACCTCGTGTGGTATCCGCGCGACATCATCCAGTCCCGTATCGAGTCGAAGTTCAAGGACAGGGCCCCGAAGATTGTGGAGTCGCCGAAGGGCACGGCGTGGACGTGGGAAGACGACATCCACGCATTCGCCGCCGACGGCAAAGACTGGGCGAAGTACGCCAAACGGTTCGACCCCATCGAGGTCGAGGAGGGCAGGCTGCCCCCGTCCGACCCGGAGATCCTGATCCAACACATGGACATCGGCGAGTTCTACGCGGGCGTGTACTACGGGAACACGCGCAAGTGGGTGTTCAAGGACAAGGAACTCGAGAAGGCGGTCTACCGGGCGTTCAACTCCTGGGCGCTGGAGGTGTGCGCGTACTCGCCTGACCGGCTCATCGTGCTGCCGTGGCTGCACGCCGCGTTCCCGGAGTTCTGCGCGGACGAGGTGTACCGCCTCGCCGACCAGGGCGTCCGTGCCGTTGAGTTGAGCCCGAACGACATGGCCGGTGGCGTGTGGTCGCCGGTGTGGGAGCCGGTGTGGGCCGCCGCTGAAGAGACAGGGATGGTGATCTGCACGCACATCGGGGATACGGCCGGGACGCCGTACCCGCCGAACGAGTACGGGCAGTCGCTCGCGCACTTCTCACAGGTGCCGTTCAACCCTGCGGGCAAGCACATCGCGCAGTTCGTGTTCAGCGGCATGTTCGACCGCCACCCCAGCCTGCACGTCTCGGTGGCGGAGTGTCGCATCGGCTGGTTGCCGTTCCTGTTCCAGTGGATGCAGCGCTGCTACAGCGACCGCGCGCCGGACTCGATCCACCAGTTGGAGCAGGAGCCGCTGCACTACCTGAAGAACAACATGTCCTTCACGTTCGAGGAGGACTACATCGGCGCGAAGATGATCCCCGACCCGGAGTTCCTGATACGCGACAGCGTCATCTGGGGCTGCGACTACCCGCACGAGCAGGGCCAGACGTGGCCGGACGCGACGCCCGCGATGGAGCGCATGTTCACCGGCGTCGACCCGGACCTCGTACACGAGGTCGTATGGGGCCGGTCGCAGCGTATCTTCGGCATCCAGGGACCGAACGGGTCGAACGGGGGTTAGAGCTTGGCCGAGAACCGTCACAAGAAAGAAGTACTGCTCGGCGACGAGCGCAACCGACAGATGGCCGCGGTGCTCCGCTACGGCCCCTACGTATTCCTCTCCAGCTCCGACGGCTACCGCGACATCGACACGCAGCAGGTAAATACGGAGCTGGACGGACAGGCGATACCGCAATGCAACAACGCCTATGGGCGTCAGGCGCGGCGCCTGGAGCAGGTGGGCTACGGCGGCGACGCCGCGGTGTGGATAGAGAACTTCACGTCCGGACAGTCGTGGCGCCTTGAGCGCATGGCGACGTGGCCGGACCACTTCGGCGAGGAAGGCCACAAGCTCGCGGTGAGCTTCGGCGCGCAGTGCAAGATGGCAGGCGTAAACATGCTCACCGCCGTCGTGATGGCGATGACGCCGGACCTGGAGCGGGAAGTGTTCGTGCACCAGCCGCACCGGGGCAGGGCGTCCCGCATCACGCGCTGCGGCGACTTCACGTACGTCATCGGCGTGCGCGGGCGCTCCAACCCGTTCACGGACGAGGAGGCCGCCGAGGAGGTACCGGAGCAGTTCAGCACGGAGCTGTTCTACACGTACGAGTGGCTGCGCTCGCACCTCGAGAAGGGCGGCGGCAGCCTGGACGACCTCGTGCGGACGGACTGCGCGCTCAAGCGCGTCGGCGACGTGGGGCCGTACTACGACGAATTGAAGGAGCGCTTCGGCGGGAAGGTGCCGTTCGCGGCGTACTCTGTCGGTACGCTGCTCGGCGGTCGAGGCGTCATGGAGATCGGCGGCGTCGCCATCAACCCCGGCGGGGTGAAGGAAACAGCGTGGCTCGCCGAGGACCCGGACCGGGCGCAGGCCGTTCGCGCGAACGGTCTCGTGTTCGCCTCCGGCGCGTCGGGGCTCGCGGACGAGCAGACCGGCGCCGTGAAGCAGGAGCTGTACGGCGACCGCACGGGACAGGCGCGGCAGGCGCTGCGCCGTCTGGACGCGGCGCTCAACCGTTTCGACACGTCGCTGGAGAACGTGCTGCGGCTCGAAGTCTTCCTCGACGATATCTACTTCGAGGACGAGTTCGTGGCGCTCGCAGCGGAGCACTGGGGCGTCGACCCGCCGACGATGAACATCGTCGGCGTCGACCTGCACGGCAACGCGGAAGTCGAACTCTCCTGCATCGCGGGAGCGTAGGCATGACGGAAGCGAAGCCGGTCGCGGTCGGGGTCGAGGCGTCGACCATCGTGTCGGAGCTGCGCGCCCTCGGCATCGACCACGTCATCTGCATCCCGGACTCGTACCAGAAGACGCTCATCGCAGCGCTGCAGGGCGACCCGTCCATACGCTTCATCACGGCGTGCACCGAGGACGAGGCCATGGGCATCAATGCCGGGCTGTATATGGGCGGGAAGAACCCGATGCTGGTCATCCAGAACAACGGCATCTTCGCGTCCATCAACACGATCAAGGCGATACCGCTGGACGCGCGCATCCCCACGTTCATCTTCGTGGGGCAGTACCAGCGCGACCCGATGGTGCCGATAGAAGAGAGCAGGTCCCGCGCCGTCCGCATGGTCGAGCCGACGCTGGACGTATGGGGCGTGCCGCACTGGCGGCTGGAAGGGCCGGACGAGATAGGGAACATCCGGGCGGCCTACGAGCGCGCCCAGGAGACGATGGGCCCCGCGGCGCTCATCGTGGGAGCGCCGACACTGTAGCCATGGAACGCAACGAGGCGATAGAGATACTTGCGGAAGGGCGCGGCGATGCCGTGTCCGTCGTGACGATGCAGTCGGTGTACCCGTGGCACCAGGCGGGACAGGGCGAGATATTCCACGTCGACGCGTCGCAGTGCATGGGCAGCGCGTCGTCCATCGGGCTGGGGCTCGCGGTCGCGCGCCCCGACAAGAAGGTGATGGTGCTCGACGGCGACGGCAGCCTGCTGATGCAGTTGGGGTCGCTGGTCACCATCGCGGGGCAGTCGCCCGCGAACCTGTACCACTTCGTGTTCGCCAACGGCCTGCACCAGAGCACGGGCAACCAGTCGCTGCCTGCCATCGGGCGGTTCGACTGGGTGGCGCTCGCGAAGGGCGCAGGGTACGCGGACGCGCTCCGCATCGATGCGGCGGAGGACCTGCTGGAGCGTCTGCCGGGCATCTTCGCGATGACGGGGCCGGTGCTCATCGAACTTACTATCGAGCGGGAGGACCGCGAGCCTTTGTGGGCGGGGGTGCCTATGGCCAAGCAGACCGCGCTGCTGAAAGAGCAGCTGGCGGCGTCATCATGAGCGATGCGGGATTCTGGCGACTCTCCGCCACCGAACTGATCGAGGGCTACCGCCGACGTGACTTCTCGCCCATCGAGGTGACGCGCGAGGTATTCGAGCGCATCGAGCGGCTCGACCCCAAGCTGAGCGCGTTCCTTGCCGTGAACACGGACGACGCGATGCAGGCGGCGCGGGCGGCGGAGGCAGCGTGGCTCGGCTCCGGCGAGCGCGGGCTGCTCTGCGGCGTGCCTATATCCCTGAAGGACAGCATCGAGATGGCGGGCCATCCGACGACGTACGGCTCGCTGGCGTTCGTGGAGAACCGGCAGCCGGACTCGGAGATGGCGCGGCGCATCCGGCGCGAGGGCGGCGTGCTCATCGGCAAGACGAACCTGCCGGAGTTTGCGTTGCACGGCGCGGTCGACAACCGCATCAGCCCCCCGGGGCGCAACCCCTGGAACCTCGACCACACGTGCGGCGGCTCCAGTGGCGGCGCGGGCTCACAGGTGGCGGCAGGACTCGGGCCGCTCGCCATCGGCACGGACTCCGGCGGCTCGATACGGATGCCCGCGGCGATCAACGGCATATTCGGCATCAAGCCGACGTACCAGCGCATCCCGTCCGTACAGACGTGGCGCGCGGCGCCCGGGCGCTCGCACAACGGCCCGATGACGCGCACCGTGCGCGACTCCGCGCTCGTGCTGCAGGCGCTCGCGGGCTACGACGCGCGCGACGGCGAGTCCAACCTCCCGCCGGTGAGCGACTACTTCGCGTTCGCGTCGGGCGACCTGCGCGGGCTGCGCGTCGCGGTGAGCTACGACTTCGGCAGGGGCTTCTCGATGGACGGCGAGGCGCTCGAACTCGTGCGGGACACAGCGCGCTTCTTCGAGGACGCGGGCTGCATCGTCACCGAAGCCGACCCCCCGACGATCGACGAACCGGAGGAACTCGAGCCCGGCGTCTGGGCGTACTCCGGTGACCACTACGCCGCCGCCGAGGCGATGATTCCCGGCTTCCTGGAGAAGCATCTCGACGACCTGAGCGACGTGGCGCGCCCGGTGTACGAGGCCGGGCCGCACGCGAAGGCGTGGCAGTACCGGCGCATCGTCCGGCGCAACCGGGGCTACGGCCTGCGTGTGCAGGAGTGGTTCCGCGACTACGACCTGCTGCTGAGCCCGGCGATGGGTCCGGCGCAGCGGATAGATGCCGTGCGGGTGCCGGACCGGTCGCGCCCGCCGCAGAGCTTCACCACGCCGTTCAACCACGCCTACAACCCGGCGGCCTGCGTGCCGGTGGGGTTCCACTCGAACGGGCTGCCGCTCGCGGTGCAGATCGTCGGCCGTCTCTACGACGACGTGGGTGTGCTGCGCGCGTCGGCGGCGCTGGAGCGCGCCCGCCCCTGGGGGCATCGCTGGCCGGCGTTGGCGGAGTAAGGGGTAGGGCTTACCCGCCGAGGTAGGCTTCGCGGGCGGAGCGGTAGTCGGCGGTTCCGGTGGCGATGCCCATCATCTCCGGCGTCGGCTCGCGGTCGGCGAGCTCAGCGGATGGCGCGCCGGATGCCTGATGTTCGAGCGATTCGTAGACGGTGCGGACGGTCTGGGTGAACGTGCCGTGGCCGCGCAGCACGATCTTCACGCCGTAGGGGGCGAGCACGTCCATCGTGAGCGACTCCGGCGTGCTGCCGAGCATGAAGGGCAAACTCGTGACCGCGCGCACGGCCTGCAGGTGCGCCTCCTCCCGGACGCCCATGAGGAAGATGCCGTCCACGCCCGTCTCCGCGTAGGCGGCGACGCGCTCGACGGCGTCGTCGAGGCTCGTAGCGTTGATGGCGTGGGTGCGCCCGAGGATGACGGTCGCGTCATCCTGGCGGGCGGCGACGGCGGCGCGGAGCTTGCCAACCATCTCGTCGAGCGGGATGAGCTCCTCCTTGCCGCCCGAGCCGTAGCGGCTGGGGAGGGAGGTGTCCTCGATGGTCATGCCGCTCGCGCCGGCGTCCTCCAGTTCGCGGACGGTGCGCATGACGTTCAGCGCGTTACCGTAGCCGTTGTCGGCGTCGATCATCTGGCTGATGTCGGAGGCGCGGGTGATACGACGCACCTGGTCCGCCAGTTCGGTGAGGGTCATCACGGCGACGTCGGGCGCGCCGAGGATGACGGCGCTCGCTATCGAGCCGCCGAGCATGCCGACCTCGAAGCCGAGGGCGTAGGCGGTCCGCGACGAAACGGGGTCGAACACGGATGCGGGGCGGATGCAGCCCTCGCGCTGGAGGTAGTCGCGCAGGCGTCGGCGTCGGTCGGTGACGTGCATGGCGTGGCTCCTGTGACACCGGCCCGTTGTGCGTTCGCGGGGGAGGCCGGTAGTTTGGTCGAGGGCGATGATAGCCCACCGCACGTATGAAGGCGAGTTTGCGCGTCACAGCAAAGCTCCTGACAGGCCGTACTAGAGGATGTTGTATGATGGCAATAAACAGATGTACATATTTCGTCGACACCGAGGGATTAATCCGTCATTAGCGAACATTTAATCCGTCACAAATAACAGAAAAATCTTTGATTATCGTGAACCCCAATGCACGAGAATTGCCTAGAGTTCGATTTGACAAAACGGGCAAGGGTTCGTGTACAATAATAGGAGTTGATTGGCGTTACAACGAGAGCGATGGTACTCCTGGTGTGAACGGCTCGATAGTCCCATTTCGAAGGAAAGAGGCAGGATGACTGATACGACCTACGCGATAGAAGCGACAGACATATACAGGCAGTTCGGCGAGGTGCACGCCGTTGAGGGCGTCAGCCTCGCGGTGAGCCCGGGCGAGATATACGGGTTCCTCGGTCCCAACGGCGCCGGCAAGACCACCACGCTCCGAGTGCTGACGACGTTGCTGCTCCCGTCGAGCGGCAGCGCGACGGTGGCTGGGTTCGACGTGGTCTCGGAGGCGGTCCAGGTCCGCCTGAGGATCGGGACCGCGCTGCAGGAAGTGGGGCTCGACCCGAAGCAGACGGGGCTGGAACTGCTGCGTCTGCAGGGCTCGTTGTACGGCCTCTCTCGTAAGGAGACAAACCGCCGCATCGAGGAGCTGGAGCATCTGGTCGACATCGGCGATGCGATCCAGCGGCAGATAGGGACGTATTCCGGGGGCATGAAGCGCCGCCTCGACCTCGCGGCTTCGCTGATCCACGCGCCGGAAGTGCTGTTCCTCGACGAACCGACGACCGGCCTCGACCCCATCAGCCGCTCCCGCGTGTGGGAGTATGTTCGCGCCATCAACAGGGAGATGGGCGTGACCATCTTCCTGACGACGCAATACCTGGAAGAGGCGGACGCGCTCGCGGAGCGTGTGAGCATCATCAATCATGGTGTGGTGTCGGCGGAGGGCACGCCAGCCGAGCTGAAGCGGTCGGTCGGCTCCGACGTGATCGTTGCGACAGTGGGCGAGCCGGAACAGGGCCAGGCCGCGCTGGAACGGATCCGGTCCATCCAGCAGGTGGACGTTTACGAGAACGAACTCTCCATCTCCACGGCGAACGGCGCAGCGCTCATCAGCGACGTTGCGCTCGCGCTCAACCAGGCAGGAGTCACGGTGAACTCGCTCACGCTGCGCACGCCAACGCTGGACGACGTGTTCCTGCAGGTCACCGGCGCGCGCATGGAGGCTGAGGCGGAGGGTCCCGAACACGACGCAGAGCGACAGGAGGTGGCTTCGTGAGCACTACCACGCAGTCCATCACGCCGGTAACGGCGCGGCGCGCCGGGTTCTTCCGCGACATCGCAAGTCTGGGCGGTCGTGCGCTTCGCTCCATCCCCCGTGACGTCGAGACGCTCGTTCCTGCGCTCATCATCCCGGTCTTCTTCTTCGTCATCAACGTGGGTGCGCTGCAGGACCTGACCGAGATACCGACCGGGGCAGCCGCGGAAGGGTTCGACTACAAGGCGTTCCAGATACCCGTGGCAATCCTGTTCGCGGTGACAGGGCTGAGCCGCGCGAACATACTGGTGCTGGACATACAGAACGGCTACTTCGACCGGCTGGCGCTATCGCCGGTGAACCGCCTGGCGATGCTGCTGGGATTCATGGTGGCGGACATGGCGCTGGCCGTGGCGATGTCGGTCCCGGTGTTCATCCTGGCATTCGCGATAGGGGTGGACTTCGTGACAGGCCTGGTCGGCATCGTTGCGCTGCTCGTGCTCACGGTCGTCTGGGCGATCGTGTACAACGGTTTCCCGTACGCCATCGCGCTGAAGACGGGTAATCCGGCGGCGGTGAACTCCAGCTTCATCATCTTCTTCCCCGTGGTGTTCCTGAGCCCGGTATTCGTCCCGCAGGAGGCGATGACCGGCTGGATGGAGACCATCGTCCGGTACAACCCGGTGACGTACCTGCTGCGCGGGATGCGCTCCCTTATCAGCGACGGCTGGGTGCCGGAGGACATCTTCGTTGCGCTGCTGGGCATAGCGGGCATAGGCATCATCACGATACCGCTTGCGACGATGGCGATGCTGGGCCGGGTCCGGAGGTCGTAGGAGGCTCAGACCCACGAGGTTCCTGCGCAGGAACCTCGTGGGCGCGGAACAGGAAACGCGCGTGTATGGTAGGGCTCTCATGGACAGCGGCCCCGCGCGCATACAGCAGTTGCCCCGATTGTGGCCGTCGCGTGCCTACTACGGCTGGGCCATCGTCTTCACCACCTTCTTCATCTCCATCGCGCAGGTGCCGATGTACGGGCCTGTCTTCTCCGTGTTTGTCAGGCCCATCGAGGACGAACTCGGGTGGTCGCGCACGACGATTACCGTTGCGTTCACGGTGGGGAGCCTGGGAGGGGCGCTGCTGGCCTCCGTCGTCGGGCCGATCGTGGACCGGTACGGCGCGCGAGGCGTGATGAGCGTCACTGGCCTGCTGGTGACAGCGGGGTTGCTGGGCATCGCGGCGATGAGCGAGCCGTGGCAATTCTGGGTGGCGTACGGGGCATCGCGGACCGTGTCGGTCGCGGGCGTCGGGCTCGGTACGTCGGTTGCCATCGCCAACTGGTTCATCCGCATGCGCGGACGCGCCATCGCGATACGCGCCGCCGGACAACGCGCAGGGCAGGCCATAATGCCGTTGCTCATCCTGCCGGTGCTGCTGACTCTGGGGTGGCGCGAGTCGTTCTTCGTGCTGGGCGTCGTGGCGGCACTCTTCATCACGATCCCTTCCATGCTCTTCATCCGGCGGAGGCCGGAGGACTTCGGGCTCCGTCCCGACGGCGACAGCGCTCCGTCAGCCGATACGCCGCGCGCGACGGCCCCAGCCGAGTACTCATGGACGCTCCGGGAGGTGCGGGCGACGCGGACGCTCTGGCTGCTGACGGTGGGGATGGCGGCGGGCCTCGCGGCGCAGATTGCCATCAACGTACACGCGGTTGCGAACTTCGAGGACAAGGGCATCTCGCAGGGGCTTGCGGTGACGGTGGCAAGCATCTTCACCGGCGTCGCCGCTATCTCGATGATCGGCTGGGGCGTGCTGGTGGAGCGCATCCACGTGCGCTACGTGAGCATGTCGGCGATGGGGCTGTTCCTCCTGGCGATGGGCGTGCTGCTCGTCGCTGAGACGTACCCGATGGCCGTGCTGTTCGGGGTGCTGTTCGGCCTCGGGACGGGTGGGTGGACGGTGGCGCAGATGATCATGATCCCGAACTACTTCGGGCGGCTGCACGCGGGGTCGATCAAGGGGTTCATCTCGCCGATCGAGGGACTGCTGGGGATCAGCGGGCCGCTGGTGGCGGCCTTCGTGTTCGATACGACGGGCAGCTACGATGCAGCGTTCGTCGCGGCCGCCGTCACGTTCGCCGTCGGCTGCGCCGCCTTCTACCTCGCGAAGCCGCTGCGCGCGCCGTCCACTGTTGGAGCGGCAGCCTGATGCGCGAGCAGCAGCACCAGCCGCTTCCACGGCTCTGGCCTTTCAAGAAAGTCTTCTACGGCTGGGCGGTCGTCGGCACGTCCGCGCTCGTCTCGTTCGCGCAGGTGCCGATGTATGGACCGGTGCTGTCCGTGTTCGTCACGCCCATCGAGCAGGAACTTGGCTGGATGCGATGGGAGACCTCGTTCGCGTTCGCGCTCGGCAGCCTCGGCGGCTCGGTGTTCTCGTCGATCATCGGCGGGCAGCTCGACCGCTACGGAGCGCGGACGGCTATCGTGGTCGCGGGGATGATCGTCACCGGAGTGCTGCTCGGACTCGCGGTGATGACGGAGCCGTGGCATTTCTGGGGGCTGTTCGGGCTGGGCCGCACCTCCGCGCTGGCGGGAGTCAACCTTGGCGTGACGGTTGCACTGGGCAACTGGTTCATACGCAAGCGCGGGCGGGCCGTGTCCTTCATGAGCATCGGCCTGCGGGCGGGGCAGGCGATGGTGCCGCTGCTCATCGCGACACCCATCATCCTGGCGTACTCGTGGCGTCACGCCTACGTCGCGCTGGCGGTGATGACGTTCCTGTTCATCGCGCTCCCCGGCTGGCTGTTCATCCGCCGCAGGCCCGAGGACTTCGGCCTCCTCCCTGACGGCGCTCGCCCCAACGAAGCCGCGGCGGGGTCTGCCGGCAGAGGAGGGCAGGATGCCGACGGCGAGGTGTCGTTCACGCTGGCGGAGGCGCGGCGCACCGCCTCATTCTGGCTGCTCACCCTGGCGACGATGACGGTGTTCTTCGCGCAGACGGCAGTGAACGTCCATGCCGTGCCGAGCGTGGAAGACCGGGGTGTCAGCCAGGCGTTCTCCGGCGCGTTCGTCTTCATCATCATGGGGACCGCGGCGCTCTCGGCCTACGGGTGGGGTGCGCTCATGGACAGGGTGCACGTGCGCTGGGGCACAGCGCTGGCGACCGTATTGTCCGCCATCGCGATGGTCCTGCTGCTGTTCGCGGACAATATCCCGATGGCCATCGTGTTCGGAGTGGTGTTCGGGCTCGGGACGGGCGGCTGGACGATCGCGCAGACAGTCATCTTCGCCAACTACTACGGGCGTCGGCACCTTGGCGCGATACGCGGGCTCTCTCAACTGCTGGCCGGACCGGTTTCGGCGACGGGAGCGATCCTGGCGGGACTCATCAAGGACATCACTGCGAGCTACGAACTCGCGTTCATCATCTTCTTCGTGGCGTTGCTGGTCGTTCTGCTGGCGGTACTGCTGGCGAAGCCGCCCCGCAAATCCGCAGCGGGTAACGCATGAGCGCGTCGGAACGGCGGATGCACCCCGCCCTTACCCATGCCCCCATCTTCTTCTCCTTCTTCACATGGGGGTTCGGTACAGGCGCCCAGAACCTGGGGCGCCCGTTGTTCGTGCTGGCGGTCACGGGAAACGTCTTCCTCGTGGGCGTGATGCTCGCCGCCAACGCTGTACCCCGCGCGTTCACCGGCCCCATCACCGGTTTCCTGACGGACAGGCTGGGACGCAAACCAATGGTGCTGATGGGCCCCATCGTGCGCGGCATCACCAACGTCGGCCAGTATTTCGCGGACGACTTCCTCACGTTCTTCGTGCTGGAGGTCATCGGACAGGTTGGCGTCGCCATCTGGGCGACAAGTTCGAATGTGCTCCTCTCCGACGTGACGAATGTGGAGAGCCGGGGCCGCGTGCTGGCGCTGCGAAGCATGGCGACGCGGCTGGGTTTCGTGGCAGGGCCTGCGCTGGGAGGCGTGCTGGCGATGACATACGGACTGGAGTCGGTGTTCCTGCTCAACGGGCTGAGCAAGATCGTCATCGTGGTCGTTGTGCTGACGATGGTGAAAGAGACGCGTCCGCAAGAACTGGCCGAAGCGGGAAGCCCGGGGCGGCAAGGGGCGCGGCTGTCGTTCGAGCCATTCCGGAACCGGACGTTCGCTGTGGTCGCGATGGCGACGGCGGTGTTCGCGATGAGCAATGCGGGGATCGCCCAGACGCTGTTGCCGGTGCACGCGGTGGATGCGCTCGAACTAGACGAGGCGGTGGTGGGATTCCTCATCAGCGTGAGTTCGGCCCTGGCGTTCCTGTGGGCATTTCCGAACGGACTGATCGCAGACCGGTTCGGACGGAAGTGGTCGCTGGGTCCGGGCTTGCTGATGATGGCCGCGGCGTCGGTAGCGCTGACCGTGGGCGACGTTTACACGGCGCTCCTCGTCGCCGCGGTGTTTCTCGGGATGGGCGAGGCGGTGGGTATGGGGACGTCGCACACATTCGCGATGGACCTGGCGCCGCCGGAGAAGCGGGGGATGTACATGGGCCTCTCCATGCTGGCGAACTCGGTGGGCGCGACGGTGGGGCCGCTGTTGCTTGCGGCGCTATACCACTACGTCGCTCCCGAGTTGTCGTTCGTTACGTCAGCGGTGCTGCTGGTGGCGGCCACTCTCGTGTTGGCGCTCATGGCGCAGGAGACCGGCGGGCGGGCGCGGCTCGGGCGGGGGTGAGGCGCTTCGCGAGCGTTCTCCTTCACCCGCTACGCTGTCGCGCGTCGACCTCTCCCCCAGGGAGACGTGGGCTGCGTGTTCCGCGAGGACAGGAACAAGGGGCACCCGAGAGATACCTCGGCTTCGCTCGGCATGACAGTACCTATCACAGGGTGGACTTGCGACGTTAGCCGATTGACCCCCGTCGTGTATCGGGCGCATCATCGGAGCATCGAAACCCAGACCGCATCCCGCCTCAACCCGGCCATCACTTCGCCGTTCTCGTTCGTCGATGAGCAACGGGCTCTTGACGACGCAGTCGAGGCGCTTGCGTCGTCATCGACGGTCGGCGTGGACACGGAGGCCGACAGCCGTCACCACTATCCCGAGAAGGTCTGCCTGCTCCAATTGTCGGACGGCGAGCGGACGTATCTCGTGGATACGCTCGCCGGGCTGGACTACAGCGCCCTGGGAGCGTTGTTCCTCGACCCTGCGGTGCAGAAAGTGTTGCACGGTGGGGACTTCGACCTGCGCGGACTGCACCGGGACTTCGGCTTCACGTTCACCAACTGCTACGACACGTCCATCGCGGCGCGGTTCGCCGGAATCGAGCGCGTCGGGCTCGCATCGCTGCTCGAAGAGTTGCTGGACGTCCGTATCCCGAAGGACCAGCGGTTACGGCGCGCGGACTGGTCGCGGCGTCCGCTGGACGAGGACGCGCTTACCTACGCAGCATCCGACGTGGTGCATCTCGCCGCCCTGCGCGACACGCTGGACGAGCGGTTGTGCGCGCTCGGTAGGGAGTCGTGGGTGGAGGAAGAGTGCGAGCGCCTGGCGGAGATACGCTACGCGCCACCGGACCCGGAGACGGCGTGGCTGTCAGTGAAGGGCGCGCACGTGCTCGACGGCAGTGGACTCGCGGTGCTGAAGCCGCTGTTCGAGTTCCGCGAGGCTGAGGCGCTGCGGCTGGACCGTCCGCCGGGTTACGTGCTTCCCGCGCACGTGCTGGTGTACCTCGCGGGGCATCCCGGCGCGGCGCTGGAGGACGTCCCGGGAATGAGCCCCACGCTCGCGCGGCGCTATGGGCGTGGCGTCCGCGCCGCGATTAAGGCCGGCGTGGCGTCGCCCCCGCTGCAGCGTCCGCGCTCGCCGCAGCCGCTGTTTCCGCGCATGACGAAACCCGAGGCAGCGGCGCTTACGCGGCTGAAGCGCTGGCGTGCGGACCTCGGAACGCAACTGGCGGTCGACCCTTCGATCCTGTGGCCGATGCGCAGCCTTGAGCGGCTGGCCCGTATGCCCGGGTCGCTCGAAGCCGAGTGCTCCTCGGCCGAGGTGAGGAGGTGGCAGCGTGAGCGCTTTGCAGCGTCGCTGGGGCGGGAACTGGAAGCATGATGGGGCCGCCAACGATACGGGACGTCTACGAGGCGCGGAAGATCATCGCCCCGTATCTGGCCCGCACGCCGCTGCAGTACTCAGCAGGGTTGAGCGGGCTGTTCGACGCCGAGGTGTACCTGAAGCACGAGGAACACCTTCCACTGGGCGCCTTCAAGAGCCGGGGCGGCATCAACCTGCTGGCGCACATGAGTGAAGAAGAGCGGAGCCGGGGACTGATCACTGCTTCGACCGGCAACCACGGGCAGTCGATAGCCAGCGCCTGCCGGATATTCGGGGCACGGGCGCTGATCGGCCTGCCTGCAAAGGACCCAAACCCGGTGAAGGTGGCAGCCATGGAGGCCCTTGGCGCGGAGCTGGTATTCCACGGTGACAACTTCGACGAGGCCAGGGCCCACTGCGAGCGGCTGGCCGATGAAGAAGGCTACCGCTACGTACATGCGGTCAACGAGCCACTGCTCATCGCAGGCGTGGCGACGCAGGCGCTGGAGGTCATCGAGGACCTGCCGGACGTGGAAGTGTTGTACCTCCCGATGGGAGGCGGAACCCAGGTGTCTGGCGCTTGTGTTGTCGCCGATGCGCTTGCTCCGGGCGTAAAGGTACGGGCGGTGCAAGCGGAACGGGCGCCCGCCGGCTACCTGTCCTGGAAGCAGAGAGAGCTCGTGCAGGCGCCGATGAACACATTCGCCGAAGGAATCGGCACCGTATCCGGCTACGAGCTTCCACAGGAGATCATCCGCGACGCCCTGGACGACTTCGTGCTCGTGAGCGACGACGAGATACGGCAGGCCGTGGGCCTGCTGATAGAGAAGGCGCATACGCTTGCCGAAGGCGCGGGAGCGGCAGCAACGGCGGGAGCGTACAAGCAACGGGAGTCGCTTGCCGGCAAGAAGGTGTCAATCACGGTCAGTGGCGCCAACACAACGGCAGCCCAACTCATGGCCGCGTTGGAGGCGTACGCCAAGATCCGGGAGTAGCTCAGGAGAGGGGCCAACCGGTCCAGAGGGTGCTTCGTGCTATCCTTGCCGCATCCCCTGTTCCCGGAGTTGCGATGGTTGCTCAACCCACCGGGCGCGCCATCGGCGTGCCCACGCCACGAGTCGACGGCGTCGAGAAGGCAACGGGCCACGCCGTCTACACCGCCGACGTCCAGTTGGACGGAGCGCTCTTCGGCAAGACGCTGCGCTCGCCGTTTCCGCATGCCCGCATCCTCTCCATAGACACGACCGCCGCCCAGCAGGTGCCGGGCGTGCACGCGGTCGTCACCGGCACGGACATCTTCGAGGGGGCGCGGCACGGACGCGCGGTGCTCGACATTCCCGTGCTCGCGCAGGGCGTCGTGCGCTTCATCGGGGAGCAGGTGGCGGCGGTGGCCGCTGACGACGAGGACATCGCGCAGCGCGCGCTCGACCTGATCGAGGTGGAGTACGAGGAGTTGCCCGCCGTGCTGACGATGGACGAGGCGAAGGCCGACGGCGCCCCGCTGGTGCACGAGGACATGCTGGAGGTGAAGGGTTACCCGAAGGAGGTAACGGAGCCAAGCAACGTCTACACCGTCTGGGAGTGGGTGAAGGGAGACGTGGACGCGAGCATGGCCGAGGCCGAGGTGATCGTGGAGAACACGTTCACGACGCCGCGCCAGCACCAGGCGTACCTGGAACCGCATACCTGCCTCGTGGTCGCGCACCCGTCCGGCAAGGTGGACGTCTGGGCCGGGAACAAATCGCCGCACCCGGGCAAGCGGATGGTGGCGATGGCGATAGGGCATGATGCTGCCGACGTGGTCTTCAACCCCGTCACGATCGGCGGCGACTTCGGCGGGAAGGGCTCGGCGATGGCGATACCCGTCGCGTGGATGCTCTCCTCGCGCACCGGCAGACCCGTGAAGATCGTTTTCGATTACTCGGAAGATCTCACGTCCGCCAACCCGCGCCACGCCTCCCGCGTCACGGTGCGCACCGGTGCGACGCGCGACGGCGTCATCGTTGCGCACGAGGCGCTGGTGGAGTACGACAGCGGCGCGTACGCGGGGTTCAAGCCGGGGGGGCACCTGGGCGGCGCGAGCGCGGCGGCGGGGCCGTACAAGGCCGCGAACACCCGCATCATCGAGCATCAGGTCTATACCAACAACGTGCCGTGCGGGTACATGCGCGGGCCCGGAGAGCCGCAGGCGATGTTCGCCGCGGAGTCGCAGATCGACTGCCTCGCGGCCGCGCTGGGCATGGATCCCGCGGAACTCCGCCGCAAGAACCTCGTCACGGAAGGCGAGGAGGACTCGCTCGGCACCGTGTTCGAGCAGGTGCGCTCCATCGAGACGCTGAACGCGGCGCTGGACGCCGCAGGCTATGCCGCCCCCAGGCCCTCCGACGGACGCTTCGCCTACGGCAAGGGCGTTGCTATCGGCGAGCGGGTGCAGGCAGGCGGCGAAACGCACGCAGGCGTCACGCTGCACCCAGACGGTTCGGTCACGGTCAACACGTCTGTCTTCGAGCAAGGCACCGGCTCGTACACCGTCATGCAGCAGATCGTGGCGGACGAGCTGCGCATGCCCATCGAGCAGGTGCGCGTTGCGGTGTGGGACACGGCGAGCACGTCGTTCGACTCCGGCATCGGAGGCGCCCGGGTGACGCGGATGGCGAGCGCTGCGGTGTGGGAGGCGTCACAGGCTGCCAAGGGCGAGCTGTTCAAACTGGCGGCGGACATCCTTGGCTGGCCGGAGGACTCGCTGGAAGTGGACGGCGTGGAACTCCGGCGGACCGACAACGGAGAGGCCACCGAGTGGGCGTCGCTCGCGGCGCGCACCGGCGCACCCATCGTAGGGCTCGGCGACGTGCAGGACAGCGCCCGCAACCCCTACACCGCGTTCACTGCACAGGTTGCAGAGGTGGCTGTAGACCGGGAGACGGGGCAGGTGAAGCTGCTCACGATGACAACAGCGCACGACACCGGCAAGATACTCAACCCCATCGGTCATCAGGGGCAGGTCAACGGGGGGGTTGTGCAGGGCATAGGCTTCGGGCTGCAGGAGGAACTGGCGGTTGAAGACGGCCGCGTGACGACAGCCTCTTTCGCAGACTACAAGATACCGACAGTGGCCGACCTGCCGGAGTTGCGGACGGTGCTGCTGGACGAGGAGCAGGGCGGTGGATGGGGGCCGTACCAGATCAAGGGTATCGGCGAGCAGTCCAACTCGCAGGCTGCACCCGCGATCGCGAATGCCGTCGCCGACGCCGTGGGCGTGCGCATACGAGACCTTCCCGTGACGGCGGAGAAGGTCTACCGGGCGCTGCACGCTGAGTGATGCGGCAGTCGGAGCGCGGAGATGCGCCTCCTGATGAAGCACGAGCCGGGGCCGGACGCGCCCCACGTACATTCGCCGCCTTAGGGTTCGCGCAGTACCGCCGGCTCTGGGGCGGCACGTTCTTCACCTTCGCCGCCGGTCAGATGACCCTTATCGCGCGCCCGTGGCTCGCCTGGGAGTTGACCGGGTCCGCGTTGTGGGTAGGGGCGGTCGCGCTGGCGCAGGGCATCCCCATGTTCTTCATGTCGCCGCTGGGGGGCGTGGCAGCGGACAGGCTCTCCAAACGCACGGTGTTGCTCGCGTCGCAGACCGCGTTGCTGACGATGGCCCTGGTCCTCGTCGTCGTGCTGTACCTGGAGGTCGTAGAGGTCTGGCACCTGGGACTGCTGGCGCTCGTACACGGGACGGCGATGCCGTTCAACATGCCGGTGCGGCAGTCCTATGTTCCACTGCTGTTACCGAGGCATCTCATCCCCAACGGTGTCGCGTTGCAGGCGGCGGGCCGGAACGTCAACCAGGTGGCCGCACCGGGACTCGTTGGCATCCTGCTGGGTATCGATCCGCTCATTGCGTTCGTCACCATCGCGTCGTTCCACGTGCTCTCGATGGGGATGTCGCTCACGTTTCCGGCAGGCCACCCGGAGCAGAAGCGCGGGCGCGGCGTCCGGGGCGAACTGCTGCTCGGGTTCCGCTATGTCCTCTCGACGCCGCTCCTGCGACTGTTATTCGGCATGCTGCTCATCATGCTGGTGCTGGGTATGCCCTACGTCCACCTACTGCCAGTGTTCCAGGAAGTGCTGAGCGTCGGACCGGAACTGCTGGGGTTCATGTACGCGGCCATAGGCCTCGGGGGATTCTGTGGCTCGCTGACCGTCGCGTCGTTCTCGCGGCTTGCGAGCGGCCTGCCGAGTTGGTCGTCGGCATTGCCTTCGGGCTCGCTCTCGCCGGCTTCGCACTCTCTCCGTACTACCCGCTCAGTATCGTGCTCCTGTTCGGCACCGGCTTTGCGCACCAGGCGTACACCACCATCAACCAGACGCTGATCATCACAAGGACGGACCCGGCGCTATATGGCCGCGTCATGAGCTTCAACCTCATGCTCCGTTCATTCATCACCATGGCCATCCTGCCGTTCGGCGCGCTCATTGACGCCTTCGGCGCCCCGGCAACACTCGCCGTTGCCGGCGTACTGATCGCCGTGTCGCTGTTGCTCATCGGCATCGTGCGGGGCACGGCGGTGCCGGAGGGCGTGCGGAGCGTGTGACCGGGTCGCGGTGCGGCGTTGCCCGTCGTCGCCGCGCTTGGGTAGACTGCGAATGCGCGGAATGCCGCGCGAGAGGCATGCCATGGACGAACGTATCCGGGACCGTATCGAGACTGCACTGAAGGACGCGGGCGGGCAGTACGTGGAGGTGCACGTCGAAGAGGCGTCGTCGTCCACGATCCGCTACCGGGCCCGCGACCTGGAGGAGATCGGACGCGGCAGCGCGATCGGCGGCAACGTCCGCGCGCTTGCAGGCGGCGGCTGGGGGTTCGCGTCGTTCAACGACCTCGACAGCCTCGAGGCCAAGGTGCGGCAGGCGGTCGAGCAGGCGCGCGTCATCGGCGGCGAGCGGGTCGAACTCGCGGAGACGGCCCCGGTCGTGGACCACGTGCCGCCGGTGCTGGGGCGGGACCCGAGTGCGATGTCGCTCGCTGAGAAGAAGGAAGTGCTGGACGAGTACGCGGACGTGATGATGGGCACGCCCGGCGTGCAGTCGGCCTCGGTGGGCTACACGGACGCGCGACGGCGGATGGTGTACGCCAACTCGGAGGGATCGTACATCGACCAGGAGCGCGTTGACGTGAACCTGCGCCTGAACGCGCAGGCGCGGAACGGCGCAGACGTGCAGCAGTACGGCATCAGCCTCGGCAGCCTGGGGGACTTCGAGTTCGTGATGAACCTGCAGGAGAGCGCGACCGAGGCGGCGGAGAAAGCCGTCGCGTTGCTCGACGCGCCCGAGGTGAAAGGCGGCGAGTACACGGTCATCCTCGATCCCATCCTCGCGGGCGTCTTCATCCACGAGGCGTTCGGCCACCTGTCCGAGGCCGACCACATCTACGCGGAGCCGCGCCTGCAGGAGCTGATGAAGCCCGGCAAGCGGTTCGGCGGCGCACACCTGAACGTGAAAGACGGGGCGACGATCCCGCGTCCGACACTTCGCGGCTCCTACCTGTACGACGACGAAGGAGTGCAAGGGCAGGAGACCGACCTCATCCGCGACGGCGTGCTCGTGGGGCGGCTGCACTCGCGGGAGACGGCGGCGAAGCTCGGCGAGCGCCCGACCGGAAACGCGCGAGCGTTGAACTACCGCTTCGCGCCCATCGTGCGGATGACCAACACATTCATCGTCCCCGGTGAGGCGAGCGTGGACGACCTGTTCGCGGACGTCGAGGACGGCCTGTACGTGAAGAACTGGTACGGTGGCATGACCTCCATGGAGATGTTCACCTTTTCCGCGGGCGAGGCTTACCGCATCCGCAACGGCAAGATCGCGGAGCTGTGCAGGCCGGTGATGCTCTCCGGCAACGTCTTCACGACGCTGCATAACCTGGACGCCATTGCCGGCGACCTGGAGATGAACGAGGGCGGCGGCTGCGGCAAGGCGGGGCAGAGCCCGCTCCCGGTCTCCAACGGCAGCCCGCACATCCGCATCCGCCAGTGCCTCATCGGAGGAGCGTAGCCATCGTTTCCCCGGAACAGGCCAGATCTGCGGCGGAACGGATACTGGAGCGCGCGCTCCGTTCCGCAGACGAGGCGGAGGTCTTCTACGCCGCGTCGTCCAGCACGCCCGTGCGGTTCGAAGCGAACGTCATCAAGGGCGTCGATGCGAACGACGCGATGGGTGCGGCGCTTCGCATCATCAAGGACGGGCGTGTCGGGTTCAGCTCCACGTCGAACCTGGACGACCCCCAGGCGCTGGTGGACGCCGCGGTCGAGACCGCCCCGTTCGGCGCCGAGGCGCACTTCGAGTTCCCCGGTGCGCAGTCCTATCCGGATGTGCGCCCGTACGACTCCTCGGTCGAGGACGCGACGCTCGAAGAGATGGTGGCGCTGGGCGATCGGGCCATCGCGGACCTGCGCGCGTACTCCACGGAGGCGCAGGTGGAGGGCGGCGTCGGCAAGTCCACGTCTACGCTTGCGCTCGTCAACAGTCGAGGCGGGAGCGTTGCGTACGAGCGCTCCCGGTTCCAGATCGGGTTTGAGGGCACGGTGATACGCGGCGAAGACATGCTCTTCACGATGGATAGCGAGAGCAGCATAGCCGCACTGAACGACCCCTCCAGCGTCGTCGAGTCCATCAAACGGCAACTTGGCTGGGCCAAAGAGACTGCGACGGTGGAAACGAAGACCATGCCGGTGGTCCTGATGCCAACTGCGGTGCGGAGCGTGCTGCTGTCGCCGCTGCTCGCCGGGCTGAACGGGAAGTCCGTGCTGCAGGGCACGTCGCCGCTCGTGGGGCGACTGGGCGAACGCATCGTCGATGAGCGGTTCAGCCTGACCGACGATCCCACGCTGGCGGACGCGGCAGGAGCTCGCCCCGCAGACGACGAGTGCGTGGCAAGCAGCCGTCTACCGCTCATCGAGTCGGGTGTCGCCTCGGCGTTCTTCTACGACCTACAGACCGCTGGACAGGCGGGGGTGAAGAGCACCGGCGCCGGCGAGCGCGGACTTGGCTCGCTGCCTGGGCCGTCGACGAGTGTGCTCCTCGTGGATGAGGGCGATACCCCGTTGGACGACATCATCGCCGGGATGGACGAGGCACTTATCGTGGAGCGCCTGCTCGGTGCGGGGCAGAGCAATGTGCTGGGCGGGGACTTCAACGCGAACGTGCTGCTGGGGTATAAGGTGGAGCGCGGCCGCGTCGTCGGCCGGGTGAAGAATACGATGGTCTCCGGCAACGCATACCGCGCGTTGAACGACGTTCTGGCATTCGGGAGCGAAGGACGCTGGATGGGAAGCCTGTACGCGCCTCCCCTCGCGGTTGGCGGTATCTCGGTTTCCAGCACGGGCTAGCCATGGCGCTCGGCGATATCATCCCCCGATTGCTCGACGCGGGCAGTGAACTGAAGCCGTCGCTCCTTGGGCGTCTCAGCGGCCTGACTCCGGATGAGCAGCGCGAACTACTGGAGGTCTGGAACGATATCCCGACGTCGCGGCGGTTGATGATCATCCGCGCGGTCACCGGGATGGCCGAGGACAACGTCGAGATGGAGTTCACCGGGCTGCTGTGCGCTGCGCTGGAAGACGATGATGCTCCAGTGCGGGCGAGCGCGGCGGCAGGTCTATGGGAAACGGGGGACCGCAAGGTTATCGCCCCGCTCGCGGCGATGCTCGAGGGCGACGAATCCCACGAGGCGCGAGCTGCTGCTGCCACTGCGCTCGGCCACTTCGCGGAGTTGGCCGAGGCGGGTAAGCTGATCGAACGGGATGCGGTCACTGTGCGGAGTGCGCTCCTGGGCGCGTTGGAGGACGAGGAAGAGGAGACGGCGGTGCGCCGCAGAGCGCTGGAAGCGATAGCGCCGGTCCGCCATCGGGATGTTCCGGGTTGGATACGGTGGGCTTACCAGAGCGGTGAACCACTGCTGGGACAGAGCGCCGTCTACGCGATGGGGCGCACCTGCGACCCCGCGTGGCTGTCCGTTATCGTGGCGGAGTTTGGCAGCGAAGTGGCGGCGATGCGCTTCGAGGCTGCCAACGCCGCCCGCGAACTCGCGGACCCCAAGACGCTGCCTTACCTGCACGAACTGACGAGCGACGACGATCCACAGGTCGCGCTCGCGGCGGTGCAGGCTATCGGTGGCATCGGCGGTACGGCGGCGCGGAAGCTGCTCAAACACTACGCAGACCAGGGCGATCCCACGCTGAGCGAGGTTGCACTGGAGGCGTTGCGTGTGCTCGAAGCCGACGAGGGCGACTTCTCCATGCTGACGTTGCGGGAGGATCTGTAGTCATGGCGGGGGGCTCGAGGGTCGCACAGGCCGTATCCGCCGGAGGTGTCGTCTGCGAGCAGGGCGACGGCGATGTCATGGTCGCTGTCTGCGGGCGCTTGAAGACCGGTCTCTGGGCGCTGCCCAAAGGCACACCGGATAACGGCGAATCCCTGGAGGAGACGGCACTGCGCGAAGTGCGCGAGGAGACGGGGCTGTCTGTGGAGATAGAGGCCTCGCTGGGGCATATCGAGTACTGGTTCACCCGCGACTCCGAGCGCATCCACAAGCGCGTCTACTTCTACCTGATGCGTCCTTGCGGCGGGTCGTTCGACGACCACGACCCGGAGTTCGACGTCGTCCGCTGGACACCGGCAGCCGAGGCGCTGGACACGCTGACCTACCCGTCCGAGCGCGAGGTGTTGCGCCGCGCGATGGCGGCGCTCGAGACCGGGGAGGCCGTCGTATGACCGAGACCGGCATCCGCGGAGAGAAGGTCATGATTCGCGAGAAGCGGATCGAGGATGGCGAGGACGACCACCGCTGGCGGTCGGACCAGGAGCTCGCGGAACTCGACGCCGCGCCGCGCCTGCGGCAGCCGCTCGACGACTTCCTGCGCGACTACGCGAACGAGTTGAAGTACCCCACGCCCTGGGTACGTCGCTACGGCATAGACACGCTGGATGGCTTGCACATCGGCAATTGCATGGTCTACGACATCGACAACTTCAAAGGGCAGTGCGAGGTCGGCATCCTCGTCGGAAACAGGGACTACTGGGGCAGAGGCTACGGGCGGGAGGCGGTGCAACTACTGGTGAGGCAGTGCTTCAAGAATGCGGCGATGCAGCGGCTCTACCTGCATACGTTGGAGTGGAACGCCCGCGCCCGCCGCGCGTTCGCGATGTGTGGGTTCAGGGAGGTGAAGCCCGTGCGGCGCGCGGGGTACAACTTCATCCTGATGGAGATAACCCGCGAGGAGTGGGAGGCCCTGCAGGACGGGTCAGCCTAGCGCGAGGGCAGCGAGACGACCGCCTCGCCCGTAGTCGTGCGAACGCCTGTGCCGTTCTCGATCCAGATATCGCAGCGTACGGAGCCTGCCCCCTCGTCCCGCTCCACAACCGTGCCCTTGCACGTCAGCACGTCGCCGGGAACGTCCATCTCGCGGTAGCGCACCGAGAGCGACAGCAGCCGCCCCTTCGCGCCTGCCCAACCGGTGACGAGTTGGCCGAGGTAGGCGCTCTTCAGGGCGCCGTGCAGGATCACGCCGGGCAGACCCTGCTCTGCGGCAAAGTCCTTGTCGTAGTGGATCTCGTAGAAGTCACCGGACGCACCCGCGTACATCACCAGCTGGCGGGTCGTGGGCTCCTTTACCAAAGCGGGCAACTCCGTGCCTTCGGTTACGTCGTCCAGGTAGGTCTGCGTGCTCATGCTTCGGGCATCCTTATCAAGGTGTTGCGCTGGGTGGCGGCGAGTTCGCCTCGCTGGTTGGTGTAGCGGGTGACGTAGGTGGCGATGAGCATCGAGCCCATGCGGCCCTCGCGCTCGATGAGGTTCTCCATCTGCGTGACGAAGGTGATGGCGTCGCCCGGCCGCACGGGCTCGCCGTAGGCCCACTCACTGCCGCCGTCCAGCACGCGCGGGACGGTCTCTCCGTCGGGGAGGGCAGGGATGGCGAGGCCGACGGAGCGCAGGAAGGTCGGCGGGGCGACGTCCGGGTAGGCGGGGTTGTCGTCGCCGATGGCGGCGGCGAAGCGCTCGACGGCGCCGCGTTCGATGACGGTGGTGCGCGGTTCGCCGTCGCGTCCGATGGCGGCCTGCATCGCGGGAGTGAGTATGGACACGGTCGTTGCTCCGGTGCGGGGGTCGGCGGGCAGGCTAGTGGCGAGCGCGGGGAGTGTCAAGCGGCCTGGGATGGCAGGAGTGGAACTCTCAGGGCAGACCCTCCGAGGAACCCTCTGGATATTCTGCTCGCAGATCCATCTCACTATCGTATTGACAACTGATACAACACAGATTAACGTTCCGTGCTCACGCGGCTCATGCCGTGTAACCTTGTGATTGATGACGGTATGGGTTGCAGGGCCCTCCAGTCCACGCAAGGCCTACCGCCCGTCAACAGCCCCTCCAGAGCGGAGGGGCTCTGACTTTAAGTGGGGTCCGCGACGCCTCCGAGCGATTGACCCTCAGAGGCGGCGAGTGCTACGCTTTGAGGTAGCGCAGGAGTGTAGCTCAGCCTGGTAGAGCAGCGGTCTCCAAAACCGCCGGCCGAGGGTTCGAATCCTTCCACTCCTGCCACTGCAACGACTCGGGCGCAGGTGGTGGAATAGGTAGACACGCTGTCTTGAGGGGGCAGTGGGAGAAGTCCCGTAAGAGTTCAAATCTCTTCCTGCGCACCAACCCAGGACCCAAAGAAGCCCCGACATCATGCCGGGGCTTCTTCATTTCACTCCGGTCCGCTGCCGGCCCGCGCTGCTCGAGTTGCGGTTACAATCCGCTCCGCACGCCGACGACCCCCACGGAGGAGCCATGCCAACCGTTTCCCATGACAGACTGCAGACCATCGCCGACCGCCTGCTCCAGTGTGCTGGAGCAAGCGATGAGGAGGCCGGCGTCATCGCTCGCCACGTCATCGGTGCGAACCTTGCGGGACACGACTCCCACGGCATCATCCAGGTGCCGACCTACATAGACCGCATCAAGCGGGGACACATCGTCCCCGGCGCGCCGTTCGACATCGTCAACGAGACGCCATCGACGCTCGTGGCAGACGGCCATTGGGGGTTCGGGTACGTCGTATCGGAGCGGGCGATGAGTCTGCTCATCGAGAAGGGGAAGCAGCAGGGCTCCGCCGCCGCGACGGTCTACCGTCAGAGCCACGTGGGTCGGGTCGCCGACTACCCGCTGATGGCCATGCGCGAGGGCATGATAGGCCTGATGACCGCCGACTCCGGCAGGACGACCAAGAACGTCGCCCCGTTCGGCGGAAGCGAACCCCGGCTCGGCACGAACCCGATCTGCGTCGCGGTGCCGAGCAACCTGGAGGGGCCGCTGTTCATAGATATGGCCACGAGCGCGGTCGCCGCAGGAAAGGTGGACCTTGCCGCGGCACGCGGCGTCCCGATCCCGGAGGGGTGGGTCGTCGACAGCAGCGGCTACCCCGTGACGGACCCGAGAGTCATGCGCGAGCAGGGCGGCGCGCTGCTGCCGCTGGGCGGCTCCGAGGGGTACAAGGGTTACGGCCTCTCCGTCATCGTGGAGATACTCTCCGGCCTGCTGACAGGCCTCGGTTTCGGGCACGACCCGCGCGGTTTCCACAACGACGGCTGCTTCATGGCCGTGTTCGACGTCGCCGCGTTCCGCCCGCTGGAGGAGTTCAAGCAGCAGGTTACGGAACTCGCGGGCTACCTGAAGGCGTCCAGGCGCGCGGTGGGGTTCGACGAGATTCTCTACCCCGGCGAGATCGAGCACCGGAACACGCAGCGCCGTCTGAATGAGGGCATCTTCGTGGAGGATGCGACGTGGGGCAAACTCGCGGCGCTCGCGGAGGAGTACAGCGTCAGCGCGGAGCTGGAGCTGTAGTGACCGCACGCCCCGGGTGGGCAACCGCACGTTTACCGCGTCGCCTTCGCGAGGTGTACCCATTCGATTGCCGTACCCGATGCCTGACCCGGCAACTGGTGTACGCTCGCATGCGCACATTCCTCTGCAGCAGCCGTGTGCGCGCCGTGTAAGCGGTCAGCTCCTCGTGCCGCCGCGCCCGGATGGTCTCCAACTCGTGGCGGGCCTTCCGCACCTTCCTGACTTCCCGGACGACCGCCCATGCAAGCAGGAGCGGCCCCACGACGAAGGCGGCTACGCTGACGATGCCCAGGGCGAACCGCAAACTTATGCCGAACACCAGTGAACTGGTGGTTCCGACCGCCGGAGCCGCACCTGGGAAGAGGGTCAGCAGTTTCGCTCCCACCGGACGTACGAGGTTGAGGATCGTTGCGGACCACACCTTCCAGACGGTGCCGGCGGCAAAGCCGGCTCCCTGGCGTCCGATGATGCTGGTTCTGGAGTGAGGAGAGCCATCGGCGACGGTGCGCTTCTGACGCCTGAGGAGCCGCCGCCACAGCGGCGGCGGATCAAGGAGCGTCGCATTCTCCTGGAGGGAGGCCGGGTACTCCGGCTCCGGCAGACCCAGCCGGTGGCAGAGCCCCACCTGTTGCTCGTACAGCGGGAGGATCTCTTCCCGGTGGTGCGACTCCAGTTCCTGCAGTTCGGCGCGTAGCGCGTTGAGCCGCTCGTGGCTTCTCAGCTTCGCAGCTGCCTGGGCCACGGCTGAGCCGCCGGCGATGGCGAGGGGAATCAGCAGAGCGGGTAAGGGCATGAGTGATCTGTTCGTCTTCGGTATCGTCGAGCGGTTCGTTGGCGTATGTCGACGGTTGTGGACACTGAGAACATTTTAGCAAGCGCCTCCCGTCGTTGACGGACGGGAGCGTTTCTGGCTAATCTGATACGTCACGGCGACGTAGCCAAGTGGTTAAGGCGGAGGTCTGCAAAACCTCTATTCGGCGGTTCGATTCCGCCCGTCGCCTCCAACCTCACTCATCACGGCGTGCAACCTCATCGGGAGGAGCGGCTCATGGAAGAGATCGTCAAGAAGGTTCAAACAGGAGAGCCTGTCCCGAACGCTGCACGCCAGGACGGCGTCCGGCGGGAGATCGTCATCGAGGTTGAGGCGGAGACGCTGGAGCGCCAGCGCAAGCTGGCCCGCGTCCGCTCCGGGGGCGGCACCGGGAGCACGTTCGAGATGATCTGCGACGAGGGGACCCGCATCGGCGGTGATGACACTGCACCTTCACCGCTCGCCTACTTCTCGGCGGGTGTGGCGTTCTGACTGCTCACTCAACTCGCTCGGTTGAGCGAGATGACGCACATCGCCTACAGCAAGGTGCGGCTACAGCAGACCACGCGCTTCTACCGCGACGGCTCTGCGCTCGCGGGCACCATCGTTGGGGGGCCGGCCGGTCTCGAAACTACCGTCAACGTGGAGTCGGATGAGCCGCCCGAGCGCATACGCCGTCTCGTCGACATGGCGGAGTCGAGCTGCTATGCGTTGCAGTCGCTGGTGCAGAACATGGAGGTCACGTCCGTGTTCACGCTCAACGGCGAGGCGCTGCCGCAGGCCGCGGCCGTCTGACGTCCGCGCATACTTCACCCCGCAGTACCCTCACCGCGCGCTGAAGCGTGTTGCCTTCTCCCTTGTAGGGAGAGGGGGTCAGTCCCACCGCTGCAGTAGATTGATCACCACGGTCAGTGTCACGAGGCTGGCGATCGTGCCGATGATGACGCTGCTCGCCACGAACCGCGGCACCGTGCGGTACTCGGTCGCGAGGATGGAGACGAACACGGCGGCGGGCATCGCAGCGATGAGCACGACCGTGTTGCGGATGACGCCTTCGAGCCCCAGGAGTGTCGTCACCCCAGCGCCGACCATCGCCCCTGCTATCAGCCGCGTGGCGAGCACCGTAGTCATGCTGCCCGGCTGCCGGAACTCGATGCCCTGCGCCAACTGGTAGCCCAGTACGAGCAGCATACCCGGGATGGCCGCATCCGCCATCATGCTGATGGGCCTGTCGAGCGTCGTGGGGAGCGTCCAGTCGAACCCGCGTATGAGGAGTGCGATGGGTACGGCGTAGAGTGTTGGCGCCTTGAGGGACTGGAGTAACGGGCCCCACCCCCGCGCCCGCCCACGGGCGGCGATGTAGATGCCGACGGGCCAGTTGATGGACGTGTGCGCAACGAACACGATGATGGCCACGGAGAGCCCGTCGTCCCCGAACGCGAGGAACGAGAGCGGGATGCCCATGTTGCCTGAGTTGCCGAACGCTCCGGCGAGCATGAATCCGCTCTCGGTTGTCCTGTCGAGCCGCAGCAGCCTGGACACCACCCAGGAGACGGCGACCATCGCGAGCATGGTAACGGCTGCGGCTGCGACGATGCGCAGGGATACGTCCAGCGCCAACTGCGTCCGAAGCAGGCCGTCCAGCACCAGCGCCGGGCCGAAGATGTAGAGGGCGGCAGGCCCCAGCAGCCCAAGCGAACCGGGGCGAACCCGCTGCAGCACCGCGCCGGAGCCGGCGATGATGAAGATCGGCAGAACAACCGTGAGGAAGATGTTGAGCAAGGCAGCGCCTGGAGAGGGAGAAGCCCCGGCAGTGTATCTTCCCTGCTCCCTGAGGCCAACAGCAGTTCAATATCCGCTCTGCAACTTTGTTACAGATTCGTAATACGACAGTAACACCGGCGTAAAACCTGCCACGCATACTGCTTCCATCACACAACGGAAGGAGTGCCGCAATGGACAGTGGTTCGATAGCTTGGTTGCTGACCGCATCGGCCTTGGTGTTGCTCATGACACCGGGGCTTGCCTTCTTCTACGGGGGTCTAGTCCGCAGCCGCAACGTCATCAGCACCATCATGATGAGCTTCATGAGCATGGCAGTAGTCAGC
This sequence comes from Dehalococcoidia bacterium, assembly GCA_965220225.1. Classification (GTDB taxonomy): domain Bacteria; phylum Chloroflexota; class Dehalococcoidia; order Lucifugimonadales; family Australimonadaceae; genus Bin16. The sequence goes on from OZ244813.1 coordinate 1,513,951, forward strand.
GTCGTCTGGGTACTGTGGGGTTACAGCATCGCGTTCGGCGAGGGCAACGCTCTCATGGGAGACCTCTCCCTCATCGGTCTGAAGACCGTCGAACCGGGCGACGACATGCTGTTCGCCGTCTTCCAGATGATGTTCGCCATCATCACGCCGGCCCTGATCACGGGAGCGATGGTTGAGCGGTTCAAGTTCACCACCTACCTCGTCTTCCTGGTCGCCTGGGTAACGCTGGTCTACGCGCCCATCGCCCACTGGGTATGGGCCGGCAATGGCTGGTTGTTCGACCTCGGCGCGCTCGACTTCGCGGGCGGTACGGTCGTTCACATCAACGCCGCTGTGGCCGCCGTCGCTGCTGCGCTGCTGGTTGGCAAGCGGCGGGACCCGGGTCTGGAGCCCGGCAACGTTCCGTACGTCGTTATCGGCGCTGCATTGCTCTGGTTCGGCTGGTTCGGGTTCAACGCGGGCTCCGGCCTCGCGGCAGACGGAGTCGCCATCAACGCATTCCTCGTGACCAACACGGCTGCCGCAACGGCCGCACTCACGTGGGGCATCCTGTCCCAGATACAGAACAAGCGCATGAGCGCTGCTGGAGTCGCGACGGGCGCCGTCGGCGGTCTCGTCGCCATCACCCCGGCGGCAGGCGCGGTGGGCGTCATGGGCGCGTTGGCCATCGGCCTGGGCGCGGGTGTGTTCTGCTACCTCGCCGTGCTCATCCGTCCGAAGCTGGGGATCGACGACTCACTGGACGTGTTCGCGGTCCACGGCATCGGCGGCATCTGGGGCGCTCTGGCGACCGGTATCTTCACGGTGTCGGCATTCGCCGGAGTCGAGGGGCTGATCGAAGGTAACGTCGAGCAGCTGGGTATCCAGTTCGTTGGCGTCGCCGCCACGATCGTCTACTCCTTCGTCGCATCGCTCATCATCCTGAAGGTGCTCGACCTGATCCCGGGTCTCGGCCTGCGCGTCAGCGAGCGTGACGAGGGCACCGGCCTGGACGTGGCCGCTCACGGTGAGCGTGCCTACGTGAGCGACGGGGCCGACTAACAAAGAGGAACGGCCTGGGGGTATGCTGAGGCGGCATACCCCCAGGGAACCAGGAGAAGGGATACAAGCCATGATAAGCATAGAAGCGATAGTCCGGCCGGAGCGGGTCCACCGGGTGACGGAAGCGTTGCAGGACGCGGGGTGCCAGGGCTTCTACTACGTCAACGTGACCGGCGAGGGACGCCAGCGCGGTGTCGAGGTGTTCGTCGGACGCGGGGGGACGATGGCGAGCCGTGCATCGGTGCCGAAGACGCTCGTGCGCACGGTCGTTACCGACGACATGCAGGAGGCGGTCATCGCCGCCATCATCGAGGCGGCGCGGACGCCGGACGACGGCGAGATCGGCGACGGCAAGATCTTTGTCTCACCCATCACGGAAGTCGTGCGGGTACGCACGGGCGAGCGGGGCGAGGTCGCGATCTAGTCTCACCCGACACAAGGTTAGGGTCCGTTGAAGGGCTCAGCTCCGGAAGGGGCTGAGCCCTTCTGCTGTTCAGGATGCTTCGGCTCCGTTCAGCACGACACGCTCCTCCCCCATCAACCCCACCGCGTGCGCTGCCCGCGCACCCTGGATTCCCGCCGGTGCGGGAATGACGGTCTATTCGCGCCATTCGGCAAGGGCGTCCCACTTCGGTTCGAGGCCGAGGCCGGGCGTCTCCGGCATCGTGGTCCAGCCCTGTTGCGGGCCGACGCAGCCGTCGAACACCATCTCGCCGCACTTCCACATCACGTAGTGGTACTCGATGCGCCAGCCGTTCGGGACGGCGGCCTGCAGCTGCATGTTGTGATGGGGCCAGCCGCCGCCGTTCGCGATGGGCAGGTTGAACGCCTGGGCCAGCGCGGCGAACTTCATCCCCTCCGTGTAGCCGCCGCAATAGACGACATTCGGCTGGAGGATGTCGATGGCCTGGTGCACGAGCAGCTCTCGGGCGCGGAAGCGGTGCCCCTCGTTCTGCCCCGCCGAGATGGGGATGCTGGTCCGCATCCGCAACTCGTGGAGCAGCGGGGCGTCGTTGCCCCAGACCGGCTCCTCGAACCACTCGACATTGCACTCTTCAACGGCTTTCGCGAGGTTGAGGGCGTTGTTGAACTGGAACATGTAGTTCGCGTCCATGGAGAGCTGAACGCCGGGGCCGATAGCGTCCCGCACCGCGTGCACGCGGTCAGAGTCCTCGCGCCATGCCTGGTGGTCGCCCGCGACCCCCACCACCATCTTCAGCTTGTCCTCGCCCTGCGCGACGAAGTCGCGCGCCACCTGCACGAGCTGCTCCTCCGTGTACTCCGGCAGCCCGAACGTGATGTAGGCGGGAACGACCGGCTGCGCGCCGCCCAACAGACGCCACACGGGAACGCCAAGCGCCTTGCCCTTGATGTCCCAGAGCGCGATGTCGATAGCGCTGAGCGCGCTCGACCAGACGCCGGTCTGCGAGCGCGGGTTGTGCTCGACGTAGCAGAGGTGCCAGATGCGCTCCGTGTCCATCGGGTCCATGCCGGCGACGAGCGGGCCGAGCTCGGCGTTGATGTGCTCGCGCACCGCCTTCCGCTGGATGGGGCCGGAGATGCCGTAGCCGGTGACGCCCGCGTCAGTGTCGACCTGGCAGAAGACGAACGGACGCATGACGGGCTCGTCCATCAGAGGGACGGGCACCGGCACGTTATGGGTGGTGGCCTGGACGTTGGTGATCTTCACGAGTGCGCCTCACGGTATGGAATGGGCGGGACGATACCGGCGCGGCACGGGAATGGCAAACCCGCGCACGGCTGCGAGGGCGTCTGTAGGCGTGGTCGATCCTCCAAGGTGTGCCATTGTGTGCCATTAAGCGCCATTTCACTCCCAGGCGGGCTGGACGACAGAGCCTGAGCCCACTCCCTGCAAGAATCAGCGTAGGCGGCGGCGCCTCGACCGGGCAAGGGGCGGATGTCACATTCGGCTATACTGCGACGACCCCGGCCATCAGCCTATGGGAGAGCCCCTTGCACTCAGTCCGGCTCCTGCCGTCCTTGCTGATGCTCACCGCATCCTTCACTGCAGTGGCCGCCTGCTCCGTTTCCCTGAGCATCCCTACGCCCACACCCACGCCATCTCCAACGGATACGCCCGCTCCCACGCCGACCGCCACGGTGGAGGCCGAGACTGAAGCGCCCGAACCTGTGCGTACCACCATGCCGGCCTCCACGCCTACACCGATGCCGGAGCCTACTGTAACGTCCGTGCCCACTCCAACTCCCACTCCGGCCCCCACTTCGACTCCGACCGCAACCCCCACGCCTACGCCGGTCCCCTGTCCTCCACCCGACGTGAACGCCTACTTCGACCGGGTGCGGGAGGCTGAAGCGTCGTTGGACCTGGCCCTGAGCGAGTTCGGTCAACTGGCGTTCCAGGCTGCCAGCGATCCTTCCCTTCTCGATGACCAGGGGTGGAATGCCCAGATGAAGTCGGCCTTGTCGCTGCTGCAGACGAACGCTCAACTCTTCCGCGAGATACAACCGGTACCGCCGTCCGTCCAGTTCGTGCAGTCCGAGGTGGAGAAGATGGCTGCGCTGATCGACAGGGGCGTCGTTGCGTTCGGCCAGGGGATAGAGCGTGCGGACCCTGAACGCGTGCTTGCTGGGAACACGCTCTTCCAGGAGTCGACGGCCGTGCGCAGTACGGTTGCCCAGACACTCCTGGGGTACTGTGGCTAGGTACCCCAGGAGACGGATGCCGCACCCGGTATACGGCGTCGGCCCTGACGGTGCCTATGGGAGCCCCCCTACGCATGCATTCCGGCCCGTGTTGTCTCTGCTGATGCTTGCCGTCCTCTTCTCCGTAGTGGCGGCCGCCTGTTCCGATTCCTGGTCCGTTTCGGTTTCGAGGTCGACGCCCGAGCATACACCGGCCCCAACGGCCAGACCTGTCGCTACACCAACCGCGACAGTGGAAGTGGAGCCAACCGCCGCGCCCGAAGAGCAAACAAACGCAAGGTCGGCACCTGTCTCAACGCCAGTGCCGACACCGGAACCTACTCCCACTGCCACTCCGGCCCCAATGGCAACCCCCACTCCGACGCCGACCGCAACGCCCACACCTACGCCCGAGCCTTGCCCACCGTCGGACGTGAGCGCTTACTTCGACCGGGTGCGCGAAGCGGATGCAGCGTTGGCAGAGGTCATGGGCACGCTCGGCGAACTGGCATACCGCCTCAGCATCGACCCTACCCTTGTCGACAACCCGGAATGGAATACCCAGACGACGGAGGTCTCATCGGTGCTGCGATCGGTTGCGCAACAGATCCGCGAGATACAGCCAGTGCCCTCATCCGTCCTGGACATACATGCCGATCTGGAGGAGCTGGCTGTCCTGCTCGACGGCGGCTTCGAGGCCTTTGGTCAGAGCCTCGGAAGCGGAGATCCTCAACTCGTGGTCATCGGTGACCAGCGGTTCGCATTCTCAATAGAAGCGCGCAGCAGGGTTGCCGAGGCACTCTCAGGATTCTGCGGCTAGGCAGGTCAGGCACCGGACATCTCAGAACACCGCGACGGGGTTCACGGGAGAGCCGGTGCCGCCCTCGATGCGGAGCGGGTTGACGGTGATCATGAACTCCCAGCGGTTCCGCTCCGCACACGCCTCCGCGAGCCGTTCCAGGTCCGCGTTGTCCAGTATCCAGAGGCCCATGGCGACGATGCCCACCTGGTGCACCGGGTTGGTGAGCCGGTCGAAGCCAGGGTGGACGAGGCTGTTGCCAGTGTCCGACCCCAGCATGGCGATGGAGCGCTCCTGGTAGAAGGGCAGGCAGTTGGCGTGCGTGCCGGTGCCGCCTTCAAGAGAGATATTCCACGGGCCGAGCTCGGCGCGGCGTCGCAGTTGCCCCGTCCGCACGAGCAGGACATCGCCCGGCTCGACGCGGACGCCCTCGGCGGCTTCCGCCGCTTCGAGGTCCTCGCGCAGGATGCCCTCGCCGGGGTTGAACCACGGCACGCCGCGCAGCCGTGGGATGTCGAGCAGCACGCCGCGGGCGAGCACGCCGCCCTGCAGCACCTCGATCGACTCCCTGAGCGCGCCGTAGCGCGTGGATACGAGGCTCGACGGCTTGCCGTTGTACATCTGTCCGCCGAAGAAGAAGTGCGAGAGGCTGTCGACATGAGTGATGACGTGCCCGTGGAACGCGACGCCGATGAAATCGGACGAGGTCTGCGCCGGACGGGGCGGCCCGGCCTTCTCCTCGTGGGCGTAGCCCTCGCCCGACTCAATCATGAAGTGCATCGGCTGGAACGTCACGTCGGGCCCGGTGGCGTTGCTGAGCGTACGAGCGCACGACACCGTCACGCCTTCCCGCACCAGCGATACCGCGCGGCGGCGCGTCTCCGGCGTGATGTGGTTCATCGTGCCGAGTTCGTCGTCGTCGCCCCACCGTCCCCAGTTGCTCAGCGAGTCGAAGTAGGACAGGACTTCATCCTGGGTCGGCAGGTCCGGCATGGCTGGCCTCCTCTCGGTGTCTGCGACGGCGAGGCAAGCATACTATCGCCCGGCAACGGAGCAAGACGCCAGCAGGGCTGCCCTCAGTTGAGCCGAGGGCAGCCCTGCTATTCCGGAGTCACAGGCCGGGGGCCATACGCTGTTTCAGCCCGTCGATCACCTGTCGTCGAATGGCCCGCCGTCCGCCAGCAGGTAGTGCCGAGAGACGCTTCCGTCGTCGTAGTGGACGTAGACCAGGTAGAGGTGCATCTCGACCTCGCTGGCGAGCAGGTCGGTTGTGCCGTCTGCCACCTGCTGCGGTGTCAGCCGGTCCGTCCACCCCTGGGGGTTGTCCGGGTGTGGCTCTTCCGTGTTGCCGGGGATCAGCAGCGCCTGCACGGGGACATCATGCTTCCGTCCCGGCGCCAGCAAGGAGCCGGTCAAGTGCCCGGACGTCCAGCTGTCGTCGGAGTCTTCCAACTGCTCTACCGACGTCGGCTCACCGGAAGGGTCTTCCCTGGCGTTGCTGAGTCCATTGCAGAACCAGGCATACCTGGTCACCTCGCCCTGCGGGTTTCGCTCCACCCCCCAGGGCCTGCAACTGTTCACGTCGGGCACGGTGTAATCGGCTTCATCAACAGCGTTCCCGTCACGCGTGAAGTTGTAGCGGTACAGGAACCGGAGGCGCTGGATGCTGTAGCGGTCGATGTTGTCACGCCCGTCAGCCCATGCGCTCCAGTTGAATTGGTACTCGCCGTTCGGGCGGACCGTGGTGACCGCGAAGCGGTTCCTTGCGCAGGTCAACGCGCGCCCTGCGGCCATCTCCTCCTTGCACTCTCCCATGGTTGTCGGGCTGTTCTGGTGGGTGACGCCCGCCGGCGCGCCCTGCGCCAGGGGTGGCGACAGCGCCAATAGCGCGGCCACAGCGGCGACCGCGGCAACGACCGACAGCGCGATCGCGCGGTGGCGCCAGGGAAGCAGACTCATGTAACGCATAGCAAACCTCCTGTCTGTTCCGACAACTGCTCTATGAGGTCTTCACGTGAAGACGGCCGGGTGACGGTCCCTGTTGCCGGGGCTTGCTGGTGACCGCCTTCTTCATGGCCTTCGGCAGCGACAGTAAGACGTTGTTCCGCGATAAGTCTGTGCAAATCCGATTTTTGACGCTCTCTCCGCGAAATGTGCGACAATTGATGTGGGAATAACGAGATACGTAGACATGCCCGAACGGGATGTGCAGAGCGCCAGAGCGGCCCAGGTAGGGTCCTTGATGAGGTCCTACCGCGAAGCCTTCCTTTCCGGCGATGGCCGGAGGGGGCTTACGCAGGAAGCGCTGCTGGGGCGGATGGCGGCGGTGGACCGTGACTACGCCGAGCGGTACAGCCACGGTACGGTTTCGCGGTGGGAGTCCGGCGGCACTCGACCCACCCTGCGGCGCCTGAAGGTCTTCGGCGCAGCCCTCAACCTGTCACAGGCAGAAGTAGCCAACCTGATACTGCTGGCCGGGCTCGCGCCGGACTTCCAGACGGCCTTGCGTCGCGTCATAGGGAACGGGGGCCAATCCACCGGCGACCCTGGGACGCCGGTACCGACCTCTGTCCCAACCGCCAGGGAAAGGGCGGAGCCGGCACCGGCGATCGTGCCGACAGCTCCCCGGGCCGCGCTCCGTTTCTGGTTGCTCAGGAGCCTGCCGCTCGGGATAGGCATCGTTGGCGGCGGGTATGCCCTGTCTTACTTCGGCCGGATCGAGATCTGGATGCCCTTCGTCTACATCGCTTTCGTCGTGGGGGTCGTGCTCGCGCAGGGGTTCCTGCTACCGGACCGCGACGCCGGGCTCAGGGAGTTCTTCTGGGTCTCACTGTTCTTCCTGCTGACCACTCCCCTGCTGCAGTTCGCCCAGATACGGACCGACCATTACAACTTCTACGCCATCATGAGTCTCATGGGCACCCAGCTCCCCTACATGCTGGCCCTTGTCGTGAACCTGGTGGTCGCATCCATCGCCGCACGGATGTTCCAGTTGCTATGGAAGTGGCAGTACGCCAGCGGCAGGGGCGGCAGCCACGCTCTCCAGCGGGCAGCCTGGGTGACGATGCCGCCGATACTCTTCGTGTACACGTTCGTGCTCGTCACCACCAACATCTGGGTATCCATACAACTGGCGGTCCTCCTGCCGGCTTTCGGCGCCGTGTTTACCGTGTTGATGGCCCTGCGCGACCCCGCCCTCAACCTCAGCGAACGCGACCGGCGGTTCCTGCTCTCGACGACGACAGCAGTGGGGATGGTTGCGACGGCCCTGGGTACCATCACTGTCCTCACGATATTCGTATCGCCGGACCTCCCGAGCGTTCTGCCCGATCACAACCTGCTGCGCTCATGGGAGATCGACTTCGCCGCGTTGGGCCATTCCCGCGAAGAGGCGCTGGACCGCCTGAACCTGGGATACGCATGGCACGCGGTGTGGGTGCTTGCCTACATGGTCTTTGTCGTCGGCGGCCATCTCATGGTTGCCATCCACCGCATAGGCAGGGGTCAGAGACCTGGCTGAGGTGCTGAGGCGCTGCGCGGGCCCATTGGCCGGTTGTCCTGTTCGTAAGCGAAAGCCGTCGTCCCTTCACACCGGAACGGGATGGTGTATACTGGTGTGCGAACAGAGAAAGAGCGGACAGACGATTTAGGTCCCGCGGGACGGAATATGCTGGACACAGCTACCAAGCAACGCATCATCGGAGAGTACCAGAGCAAGCCGGGCGACACCGGCTCCACTGAAGTGCAGGTAGCGCTTCTCTCCGAGCGTATACGCGGCCTGACCGATCACCTCCGCCGGAACCACAAAGACCACGCCACGCGCAGAGGTCTCCTGAAGTTGGTCGGGCAACGCCGCCGCCTCCTGCGGTATCTCGCCAGAGAGGACGTAGGACGCTACCGGACGGTCATCAGCAGGCTTGGGCTCCGCAGATAAGCGACCCCGGAAACAGCGCTTCGGAAGGAGCGCTGTTCCTCTATAAGCCAGCCGACACTCCTGCCTCGCTTCAGAACTTCTCCCGCGCATGGCCTGCGAAAGAACAGGAGTAGTTACGTATGCCCACGCACCATGAGATAGAGATAGCCGGTCGGACCCTCTCCATAGAGACGGGCAAGCTGGCACAGCAGGCGCACGGCTCGGCCGTCGTACGTTACGGCGACGCGGTTGTGCTCGTCACCGCCGTGATGGGAGGCGTCCGCGAAGGCCTGGACTTCTTCCCGCTGACCATCGAGTACGAAGAGCGCCTCTATGCCGTCGGTCGTATCCCGGGCAGCTTCTTCCGCCGCGAAGGGCGCCCGACCACCGAGGCGACGCTCGCCGCGCGGCTGACCGACCGCCCCCTGCGCCCGCGCTTCCCCAAGGGGATGCGGAACGAGGTGCAGATCATCACGACCGTGCTGTCCGCCGACCACGAGAACCAGCCGGACATCCTCGGGATCATCGGCGCGTCCGCTGCGCTCTCCATATCCCAGATCCCGTTCAACGGCCCGGTCGCCGCGACGCGCATGGGCTATGTGGACGGCGAACTCGTCGTGAACCCCACCTACGAACAGCTTGCCGAGGGCAAGCTCGACCTGACCATCGCGGGCAGCCGCGACGCCGTCATCATGATCGAGGCCGGGGCGAACGAGGTGAGTGAGGAGGTCATCCTGGAGGCGCTCCGCGTCGGCCAGGAGAACAACGTCGAGATCATCGGGCTGCAGGACCGGATCGTGGCCGAGGCCGGGAAACCGAAGACCGAGGTCGTGTTCGCGGAAGGCTCCGACCCCGAGCTGCTGTCGAGCATCGCGCGCATCGCGCGCCCGGCGCTGGAGAGCATCATCGACCGTGGCGAGGGCCGCGGCGAGCGCAACGAGGGCATCAAGCAGGCCGAGAAAGAGGCTATCGAGCAACTGGGCGAAGAGCACGACGCCAAGACCGTGGCCAAGGTGTTCGACGACGTGCTCAAAAAGACGGTGCGCGCAAAGGTCATCAAGGAGGGCAAGCGCCCGGATGGCCGCGCACTCACCGAGGTCCGACCGCTCTCCAGCGAGGTGGGCCTGCTGCCGCGCACGCACGGTTCCGCGCTCTTCCAGCGCGGCGAGACGCAGATCCTCACGGTGGCTACGCTCGGCTCGATGTCCATGACGCAGAAGCTGGACGGGCTCAGCCCCGACGACACGAAGCGCTACATCCACCACTACAACTTCCCTCCGTTCTCGACCGGCGAGGCCCGCCGCATGGGCACCGGCCGCCGGGAGATCGGTCACGGCGCGCTCGCGGAGCGCGCGCTCGCGCCCGTCATCCCGGACGAGTCGGAGTTCCCCTACGCGTTCCGCGTCGTCTCCGAGGCGCTCGGCTCGAACGGCAGCACCTCGATGGGGAGCGTCTGCGGCAGCACGATGGCGCTGATGGACGCAGGCGTGCCCATCACGCGGCCCGTTTCCGGCGTCGCGATGGGCCTGATGACGGACGACGAGGGGAACTTCCAGGTGCTCACGGACATCCAGGGCGTCGAAGACTTCTTCGGTGACATGGACTTCAAGGTCGCGGGCACCAGCGAGGGCATCACTGCGCTGCAGATGGACATCAAGGTCTCCGGCATCACGCAGGAGATATTCCGGCAGGCACTCGCGCAGGCGAAGGAAGGGCGCGCGTTCATCCTCAACCATATGCTCGGCACCCTCGCAGAGCCGAGGACGGAACTGAACCCCAACGCGCCGCGCATGACCCGCGTGAGCATCCCGGTCGACAAGATCGGCGCGCTCATCGGCCCCGGCGGCAAGACGATACGCAGCATCATCGAGGCCACGGGCGCGTCCGTCGACGTGGAGAACGACGGCGTCGTCACCATCGGCGCGTCGGACCAGGCAGCTGCGGAGCACGCCATCCGCATGATCGAGGGGCTCACGAAGGAGGTCGAGGTCGGCGAGCGGTACACCGGACAGGTGACGCGGCTGATGAACTTCGGCGCGTTCGTCGAGATCCTCCCCGGCAAGGAAGGCATGGTGCACGTGAGCGAGCTCGACACCACGCGCGTCGAGTCCGTCGAGTCCGCCGTGAAGGTGGGCGACGAACTGGAAGTGATGGTGATCGAGATCGACCGCATGGGGCGGGTCAACCTCTCGCGCCGCGCGGTGCTCGAGAACCTCTCACCGGAGGACGTGGCCAGCAGCCGTTCAAACGGGCGCAGCGGAGGAGACCGTGGTCCGCGTGACCGGGGCGACCGCCGGGGCGGCGACCGCGACCGCGGGCCGCGCCGTCCGCGCGAGTTCGGTCGGCGGTAGTCCTGCAGGACGTATGACGGGTACGGCGCTGCGGTCGACTGGCCGCAACGCCGGCTCTCGTCACCGGAGCAGGGGATATACACGGCTACTGCGCAAGTATCAAAGATGATCGTTAAACTGATAACGACGTCGCTCTACGCACGCGGTACCCGTGTGTATAGTCCCAACGGCACATCTGCACCAGGAGTAGCCCGGTGAGGAAAGGCATAGTCTCGTTGCTGGCTGCCGGAGCAGTCGCGGTAGCTGCGGTCTCCGGCGGATGCACGTCCGACCCTACTCCAACGTCAGTACCGACCAGCACTCCACGTCCGGCCGCAGCCGCGACGGCAACCCCCACGCCGACTTCCACCCCCACCGCAACGCCGGTGCCTGCGCCTGCACCTGTACCGACCCCCACGCTGGTGCCAACGGCAACCCCTATCCCTGCTCCAACCAGTACGCCCGTTCCCGCTGCCACGCCCACGCCCCGCCCCACGGCGGCGCCGACCGCGACGCCAAGGCCTACGCCGACCCCGGACCCGTCAGCATCGCCCGACTACGCTCCCGGCCTGGAGCATGCGCACGCCGGCGGGCTGGAAGGCGAGGACGCCGCCAGGTACGCGGCGGCGTTCGTTCACGGGAAGTCACTGGACCTGTCGGACGAGTATGCCGCCGCTTTCGCGAGCGGGGTCCTCTACTTCGCGATTATCTCGGAGGACCTATTGCTGGGCCGGGGCCGCTTACGGGACTACGACGCATACGCGCAGGAGCGATACGTCGAGCCGTTCGAGGAGGCGCTGGCTGGCGGAGCGTCGCCGGTCGAAGCGCTCGGCAAGGCGGACGAGGCGTTCCGCATAGTGGGCAGGTGGTGGCCGCTCGCGGGGCTTCGAGGCCGTCCCTACAAAGGGACGCTCGCCGAGGACTACGCGAAGGCGTTCGAACGGACGGACGAGGTCGGGATCGCGGCCCATCAGTATGCCGCCTTCTACGCGGGGAACAGGTACTTCGGCTACTCCGAGGAGCACTCCCACGAGGCGGGCAGCATCATTGCCCGGGCGTACCGCGAGTCGGACCAGCGGGACGCGCAATTGCGCATCAAGTATGCGTCGGCCTACCTGCTGGGCTACCAGCACGCACACCAGACGCACGAGTTCGACGACCTCGACATGGACCACCTGTGGGCGGATGCACACGCCGACGGGTACGTGCTGGGATGGCTTCGCGCCACGAACAGTCAGTGGCTGGACGCCAACAACGTGGCGTTCGACTTCGCGGATATCTACGCCCACGCGAAGATGGACTGGGGTCACTCCGAGCAGGAGGCCTTTCTGCGTGCGGAAGCCTACATGCGCGGCTCCTACCAGGCGTTCCTGCTCGATTACGACCCGTACAGCGCCGGCGACTACTACGACTATGCGTGGGAGTACTACCTGGCCTACTACGACCGTTCCGTGGAGCGGGCCTGGAACGAGGAGCGTTCGCACGCCTACGCCACGGCGTACGCGGAGCAGAGGCTCGACGACGCATCGGAGGAGGACGCCGCGGCGTATGCGAGGGCCTACGAGCGCGCCTACTCAGCGGCGAGAGCCGACGGCCAGAGCGAGGACGAGGCGCACGAGACTGCATCGGCTGCTGTCGATACCGAGGCGACAGGATAGGTCGCGCGCAGCCGCTGCCACTGTAGACTCGATAGCGTCATGGCTTTCCTGAAGCGGCTCATCGTCTGGACGGTCGTTGCCGTCCCCCTCGGTATCGGCATCGGGGCAGTCGTCTCGTTGACGTGGGGCGAGGACTCGAACATCGATCGCGCGACCGCCGGGTTCAACGGCGCTGTCGCGGGGTTCTGGCTCGGACTGATCGGGGCGCTGTCCGCGGCAGTGACGACACGCATCGCGCGCGACCCGCTGCGCCGCGCGGGCGGCTCCGAGTGTCTGACCGGGGGAGTCATCGTGTTCGGCCTGCTGGCGGTCGGGTTGGCGCTGCTGACGCTGGCCTGACGGTCAGGCAGCGGCGCCCACGGGCAGGTCTATCTCGTACTGGGCCAGCATCGCGTCCAGGAACGCGGCAGTCTTCTCGTCTGCTTCCACGAGCGGCAGCCTGAGCCCGCCCACGTTGAAGCCCGCCCGGTTCAGGCAGTACTTGACCGGTATGGGGTTCGAGACGACGAATAGGCCCGATGCCATCGGCAGCTGCCTCTTGTGCTCCCCGGCGGCCGCGGCGAGATTGCCCGCCGCCGTGAGCTCGATGAGCCGCGCGATCTGGCGCCCGATGAGGTGCGACGCCACGCTGACGACACCCCATCCGCCGAGGCTGACGACGCCGAACGTGTCGCTGTCGTTGCCGCTCCACACGCGAAAGCCGTCCGGCGCGTCGCGGATGATGGCGGCGATCTGCGCGAGATCGCCCGACGCTTCCTTCGTGCCGACGATGTTCGGGACGTCGTTCGCGAGCCGGAGGGTGGTCTCCGCAGTCATGTTGACGATGGTGCGGCTCGGCACGTTGTAGAGGATGCAGGGCAGGGAGGTGCTCTCCGCGACGGCCTTGAAGTGGCGGTACAGCCCCTCCTGCGTGGGCTTGTTGTAGTAGGGCACGACCAGCAGCTGGGCGTCCGCGCCCGCTTCCTCCGCCATCTGCGCCAGTTTGATCGTCTCGCCGGTGCCATTGGTGCCGGAGCCCGCGACGACGGCGGCGGAGTCGCCCACCGCCTGCTTGACCTCCGTCCAGAGGCGCAGGTTCTCCTCGTGGGCGAGCGACGGGTTCTCGCCCGTCGTGCCGGTGATGACGAGGCCGTCGCTGCCGGAGGCCACGAGCGCCTGCGCGAGCCGCCGCGCCTGCCCGTAGTCGATCTCCATCGCTGCGTCGAACGGCGTAACCATCGCCGTGATGAGACGGCCTATGTCAATCATGCCCCGCCTCCTCCCGAAGGGGTATGCCTTCAGATTCTACCTGAAGGGGCAAGCGGGCGGCGGGCTCCGCTTGCGCGGTGGCGGGATATGACAGACCATCCATGCTGCCATGGCGCTCGATCTGACCAGGACCGCAGGACAGCTGTACGCGGCTGTGCCCTCCATGCGAGAGCAGTGGGGCTCGCAGCAGCGGGCGCTGGAGCGCGCCGCCGGATACTTCGCGACTGCCGACCCGCACGATACCGAGGCCCGCCGCGCCGCCGGCAAGGCGACCTGGCTCGCCGCGCGGCTCGACGGAGCACTTCGCGGCGGCTTCGCGCCCCCGCCGCTGCCGCCCGACCATGTGGTCGTCGCGGTGGACGGCTCGCACGTCGACGTCGACCGCCACGCAGCAGCGCGCTGCTTCCTCATCAATATCGGCTACGTGACGCTGCGCTACGGCGAGGTACCGCGCGCGGAACTCCGCAGCGAACCGCTGCTCTGCGCCGACGATGCGTCGCTGACGCTGCGCGACCCGCACGGCGTGCGTGAAGCGAATATCGAGGGCACGCTTCTGGGGATGCACCGCGCCGTCATGGAGATCGAGGCGCTCGCGAACGAGGTGGAGCGCGCTCCCGAGGGGCTGCCGGTGCTCGGCCTGCTGGACGGCACGCTCGTGCTGTGGGGGCTGAGCGGCGGAATGGACTTCGTGCGGGAGGAGTTGGTGGACCGGCGCCTCGTCGATGCGATGGACCGCCTGCGCGCTGAGTCGGAACGGCGTACGCTCGCCATCGCGAGCCACATCAGCCGTCCGCGCAGCGCGGAGGTGATGAGCGCCATACGCATCTCTCGCGAGGTATGCGGCCACGAGACGGTGAACTGCGACGCGCACTGCGGGCAGTTGCGCCGCGGCGACCGCAACTGCGACGCGGTCAGCGGCGTCACGGACGCGGCGCTCTTCGCGCGGGAACTGGAGCCGGGCGAGCGCTCCGCGCTCTTCCACAGCGCTTCGAGCATCGTCACCGAGCACTACGGCGACCACCAGGTCTGCTTCTTCTACGTGAACGTGGGCGAGGAGATCGCGCGGATGGAGATGCCCGCCTGGACGAGCGAGGAAGGCATCCGGCTGGCGCACGCCGCGCTCCTCGTGCAGACGGAGAAAGGGCAGGGCTACCCGATGGCGCTGCAGGAGGCGCACGAGCAGGCAGTTATCAACGGGGCAGACCGCGAGGACTTCGCGCGGCTGCTCTACGAGACGGTGTCGTCGGAGCGGTTGCCCGCGCCGACGTCGCAGAAGGCGCGCAGCAAACGGACCCGGTTCGTGTGAGCCGGGGCCGCAGCGCAGACATTCGAGACAGGGAGGAGCGCAGATGGCGCGGAACGGCTACAAGGTGATGGACTCGGACATGCATATCGTCGAACCGTCGGACCTGTTCGACAAGTACCTGGACGCGCGGTTCGCGGACCAGGCGCCGCGCATCTCCCGCGCGCCCGGCAAGCGGGTGGGGGTGTTCCTGTTCGACGGCGAACGCCTGCCGACCTGCGACGTGGACAACCCCCACCGGATGCAGGGCATGACCAGCCGCACCGACGCCGCGACCCGCCCGATGCGCGAGCGCGGCTACGACGGACCGTCGCAGCTGGAGGCGATGGACATGGAGGGCATAGACGTGGCGGTGATGTACCCCACGGTGTGCCTCTACGTGCCTAACGGGCTGGACGGCGTCGACGGCCCGCTCTCCGCGGCGGTCTGCCGTGCGTACAACAATTGGCTGTACGACTTCTGCCAGACGGACCCGGCGCGGATGAAGGTCGCGGCGATGGTGTCGCAGCACGACCCGAAGGAGGCGGTGCGGGAGGCGCGCCGGGCAGTGAACGAACTGGGCGCGGTCGGCATCTACATGCGCCCCAACTTCGTGAACGGCGTGACGTTCCACAGCGCGGACTACGCGGAGCTGTGGGCCACGCTGGAGGAGCTGAACGTTCCGGTGGGCTTCCACGAGGGCACCGGCTCCGTCTACCACCAGGACGGCTCCGAGTTCGCCGACAACCGGCTCATGCTGCACGCGTGCTCCCACCCCATCGGCATGATGAAGGCGATGATCAGCATGGTCTGCGGCGGCGTGTTCGAGAGCTTCCCCGGACTGCGCGCAGCGTACCTGGAGGCGAACGCGGGCTGGGTGCCGTTCTGGCTGGGGCGGATGGACCGCGACTACTCGCTCTACCGGGACTGGGACGCGCCGTTCCTGACGCGTCTGCCCAGCGATTACTTCAAGAGCAACTGCTACGTCGGCACTGAGGCTGACGAGTCCGAGTTGCGCTACACAGTGGACGCCGTGGGCGGGACCAACATCGTCTTCTCGTCCGACTACCCGCACCACGACTCCGAGTTCCCCGAGTCCGTGAACGAGTTCCTGGGCCACGACGACCTGGCGGACGAGGTGAAGCGCAACATCCTCTGGGACAACTGCGCCCGGCTCTACGCGCTCGACTAGGAAGGGCGGAGTATGACCGCACTCTTCCCCGCCTGGATCACGCGGGACGCCGGGCTCATCATCGGGGCGCGGGCGCTGCACACGTTCTCGCAGGGCCTGCTTGCCGTGCTGCTGGGCGTCTTCCTCGCGAAGCTGGGACTCTCCGCGTTCCAGGTGGGACTGTTCTTCAGCCTGGGTTTCGCGGGCACGGCGGCCTTCTCGTTCCTCTCCACGTTCGTCAGCGAGCGGGTCGGGCGGCGTGGGCTCATGGTCTTCTACACGGGGATGACGCTCGCCGGGAGCGTCGTCGTCGCGGCCATATCGGACCCGCTGGCTCTGCTGGTGTTCGCATTCATCGGCTCGTTCAACGGCGCGGCGGGCAACGTCGGGCCGACGCAGTCGCTGGAGCAGGCGGCCATCGCAGGGGTGGTCGAGCCTGCGCGGCGCACGGAACTGTTCGCGCTCTACCGAGTGGCTGCGGCGACCGCGTCGGCGCTGGGGGCGCTGGCGGCGGGGTTGCCCGTGCTCCTCGAATCGTTCACGGGAATGGACGAGTTGACGTCGTTCCGCATCGTGCTGTGGGGGCTGGTGGGGCTCCGGCTGGCGATCGGGCTGCTGTTCGCGCTGCTCTCCGGCCAGGTGGAGGCGGAGCGTGAGCGGCGTGAATGGGTGAACCCGCTGCGGCTCCCGTCCAGCAGCAGGATATTCACGCTCACGGCGCTGTTCAGCCTGGACCAGTTGGCGGGGGCCATCATCGTGCGCGGCCTGCTGGCGCTCTGGTTCGTCGAGCGGTTCGGGCTGGACCTCGGCTCGCTGGCGTTGCTCTTCTTCGGGGCGCAGGTCATCGGCGTGGCGTCGCTCTGGATGGCGGGCAAGATCGCGAACCGCATCGGCCTCATCAACACCATGTCGCTGGCGCACATGCCGTCGGGGCTGCTGCTGCTGGGCGTAGCGTTCGCACCCTGGGCTTGGCTGGCGGTGGCGCTGCTGCTGGTCCGGTCGCTGTTCGACCAGATAGACGTGCCCGCACGGGACTCCTACATCATGTCCGTGGTGCAGCCGTACGAGCGGGTGGCGATGGGGAGCATCCACATCGTGGGGCGCTCGGTCTCCGGCACGATCGGGCCGACGCTCTCCACAGGCGTGTTGCAGGCGATAGCGCTCAGCGCGCCGCTCGTCGGCTCCGCGCTCGTGAAGGTGACGTACGTGCTGTCGCTCTACTTCATGTTCAGGAACGTGAAGGCCCCGCAGGAGATGCGCTCCGCCGAGCGGCAGCGGGAGTAGGAAGCGCCTGGCTCAACACTCCCCGGGGGCTGTTTCTTCTACTTCCAGGTCGCCGTCGTACTGGTCCGCCGGCCACCAAGCCACCTTGAAGTGGTTGGTCAACCTGTCTTCGAGCACGCCTTGCCGCCGGTACTCGCTGATGAGGTCGTTGAACAGCTCCTTCACGCTCTGTTCCGCCTCGTCCATCGTCTTCCCGTAGCCCGTGAGTCCCAACTGCGGGATGTGCGCGACACAGAAGTCGCCCCGGTACTCCTTGGTCAGGGTAGTGGCTACGATGATCTTCCCTGTCTCCGGCATGGCGGTCTCCTGCTGCGGGCATTCTATCCGTTGGCGGCCTGCCGCCCGTAGGGGCGGTTCGCGAACCGCCCCTACCCCAACACGACGGAGGCCTTACATAAGAACGACGGAGGGTGAATCTGCTAGACTCGTTCAGGATGGCGCGCCAGCGCCCCGACAACTCCGCCAGAGGTAGAGATGACCGGCGACGCTCACCAGTTCCTCCCGGACGGCCTCGTGACCAGTTCCCAGCGGTTCATCGCGGGCGGCTCCTACGTTGGCCTCAAGACCTACGCGCCCGACAAGAAGGACGTGGGGCTGCTTCTCTCAGAGTTGCCGTGCCGAACGGCGGGCGTCTACACCACCAACAGGTTCGTTTCGCCGTCCGTGACGCTCACCCGGCGGAACGTCGACGCCGGCAAGGTGCGAGGCGTGTTCGTGACCAGCGGCATCGCCAACGCCGGGGTCGGCGAGCAGGGCATGACGGACATCGAGGAATGTTTGCAACTCGCTGCCGACCACCTCGGGATCGAACCCGGAGAACTGGGCGCGGGTACCACGGGCGTCATCGGCGTCGAGTTGCCCATGGCGCTCGTCCGTAGCGGCATGTCCGGCATCACCGTTGATCGGGACGGCGGCGCCGCGTTCGCCCGCGCCATCATGACGACCGACCGCGTGCCCAAGTCCGCCGCGGTGACGTTCACCTGCTCGGGCGGCGAGACGGTCACCATCGGCGGCTGTGTGAAGGGCTCCGGCATGATCCACCCGAACATGGCCACGATGCTGGCGTTCCTCACGACGGACGCCGCCGTGGACGGCGCATTCCTGGACGCCGCGCTCCGCAACTGCTCCGACGACACGTTCAACATGGTGACGATAGACGGTGACACCAGCACGAACGATATGGTGCTGCTGCTGGCCAACGGCGCGGCGGGCAATGCGGAGATAGGCGAAGGGTCGACAGACGCGGAAGCGTTCGCAGCTGCGCTTCATGCCCTCTGCTCCCACCTCTCGCGCGAACTCGTGAAGGACGCCGAAGGCTCCGAGAAGGTCTTCTCGGTGCGCGTGGCGGGGGCTGCGAGCAAGAACGACGCCCGGCTCGCGGCACGCGCCATCGCGGCCTCCACGCTGGTGAAGTCGGCGATACACGGCAACGACCCGAACTGGGGGCGCGTCGTCTGCGCGGCGGGCTACAGCGGCGCGGACCTGGACGTGAGCAAGGTCTCTTTCTTCATCAACGACGTCGCCATCATGGAGGCGGGGACGCCGATACCGTTCCACCGCGAGAGCGTCATCGCCATCATGAGCAGGGACGAGGTCGCACTCACGGTAACGCTGGGTCTGGGCGGGCACGAGGCAACAGCGTGGGGCTGTGAACTCACGGAAGAGTACGTGGTGTTCAACAGCGCCTACACCACGTAGAAGCGCCGCGCCCTGCGCGAAGGCTCTCATGGAAGCAGACAGCCCCATCATCCTCATCAAGATCGGCGGCAGCACGCTGGGCTCCGAGGACACGTCCTTCGCCGACGTGGCCGCTTTGCAGAGGGAAGGTGCGCGCCCCGTCATCGTCCACGGCGGCGGGCCTGCGATCACGTCGTGGATGGCGAAGCTTGGCATCCATGCCGAGTTTGTGCGCGGACTGCGCGTCACGGACGGACCGAGCCTGGAAGTGGCGACGGCGGTGCTTGCGGGCCTCATCAACAAGCAGTTGGTTTCGGAGATGCGGACCCTTGGAGTGAACGCCGTCGGCGTCTCCGGCGCGGACGGCGGCCTGTTGTGCGGACGCATCACTGACCCTGACCTGGGGTTCGTTGCGGGGGAACTGGAGGCCGACGCGTCGCTCATCGAGCGGTTGACGGACGACGGCTACGTGCCGGTCATCGCGCCTGTCGCAGCCAGCGCGGACGACGCGGGACAACTGCTGAACGTCAACGCGGACTCGGCTGCGGGCGCGCTCGCCGTCGCCCTGGGCGCGCAACGCCTGGTGTTCCTGACCGACGTCGACGGCATCCTGAACGCGGACGGACGCCTCATCAAGCGCGTTCCGCTCGCGACGGGAGAGGAGTTGCTGCACTCCGGCATCGTGAAGGGCGGGATGCTGCCGAAACTCGAGGCGTGCATCCTGGCGGCGCGGTCCGGCGTGCAGGCCGGGATCATCAACGGAACGAGCGCCGGAGCGCTGCCCTCTTGGCTGGAGGGTTCGCTCTCCGGTACGGCGGTCGTCTGAAGAGCGGAAGGCCATGACCACACGCCCCCCGGATGACTTCGAGGAAGGCGAACTGCCGGAGTGGCTGCGAACGCTCTTCTCCCGGGAGAGCCTCTTCTTCCAGGCGGGCGTCGTCATCGCGGGGCTGTTCGCGCTCTACCTGCTGCTGGACCTGCTCCGCGGGGCGTACGCGAACTGGCTCTGGTTCTCCAATCTGGGCCTGCGCAGCGTCTACAGCACCGTGCTGTTCACGCGCATCTGGCTCTTCATCGCCGGGCTGCTGGTGAGCGGCGGGGCGCTCTGGCTGAGCTACTACGCCGCGTTCCGGTATGCGTGGGGCGAGAGCGTCTTCCGCTTCTCGATCGCGACGGTCCAGTGGATACGGCTGTCGCTCATCGTCGGTTCGGTGGCGATGGGCGGCTTCATCGCGTTCACGTTCGCGTCCAGCCTCGCGAACCAGTACGGCAACTTCCTGCTGCTCATGAACGCGGCAGACTTCGGTATCGAGGACCCGCAGTTCGGCAACGACGTCGGCTTCTACACGTTCATCCTGCCCGCACTGCACACCGTACAGGGATGGCTGATGGGCCTCGCCCTCGTGACCCTGGTCACGACTGCGGGACTGTATATGCTCATCTTCAGCGCGCGCGGGATAAATCCCGTCATCGGTACGGGAGCGCGCACGCAGCTGGCGCTCACGGGCGCCTGGCTCATGGCAACGATAGCCTTTGCCCACTTCCTCGATCGCTACGAGACGCTCTTCTCCCCCGCGGGCGCGGTGACCGGCACTGCCTACACCGACGTGAACGCGCGGCTGCCGGCCCTGCTCGTGCTCACCGTCATCGCGCTGCTGTCCGCGGGCATCATGCTCTACGCGATACGCGTGGCGAACCTGCGGCAATCGCTCCGGCTCATCTTCGCGGCGTTCGGACTGTGGCTCATCGCGGGGATAGTTGCGGGACTCGGATGGCCCGCGCTGACACAGCGCCTCGCCGTGGCGCCGTCCGAGTTGCAGCGCGAGCGCCCCTACATCGAGCGCAACATCGAATGGACGCGCCGCGGCTTCGACCTCGGCCGCATAGACACCCGGCTGCACGACGTGCGGGAGGAGACCCTGGCGGAGGGCATCGCCCAGAGTCCCGAGACGATACGGAACATACGCCTGTGGGACCCGCGCCCGCTGGAAGCCGTGCTGAACCAGTTGCAGCACCTGCGCCTCTACTACTCGTTCCTGGACGTCGACGTGGACCGGTACGTGGTGGACGGAGAGTACCGGCAGGTCCTCCTCGGCGCGCGCGAACTCTTCCAGAGCGGACTGGACGACGCCGCGCAGAACTGGGTGAACCGCGCTGTCATCTACACCCATGGCTATGGCGCGGTGATGAGCACCGCCACGACGTTCAGCGAGTCCGGCCAGCCCGACTTCATCGTCCGGGACGTTCCTCCCACCGGCGCGTTCGAGATCACGCAGCCCCGCATCTACTACGGCGAGGCGTACGGCATCGGCGATGACGAATATATCGCCCGCCTGAACCTCGACGCGGACGTGGCGGAAGACATCCGGGCGGGCATCGTCACGAACGACGCGATTGTCGTGAACACGAACGAGCCTCAATTCGACCGCCCCGCCGGGGAGGAGACCGGGAGCCCTGCGTTCATCGACCGTTACGACGGCGAGGGCGGGGTCCCGCTCAGCAGCTTCTTCAAGCGCGCCGTCTACGCATGGGAGCTGCTCGACGTCAACATCCTGCTCAGCCGCCAACTCACGCCGGAGAGCAAGGTGCTCTACCGCCGCAACATCAGGGAGCGCGTCGGCGAGGTTGCGCCGTTCCTCGAACTCGACGACGACCCGTACCTCGTCATCAACGACGGGCACCTGTACTGGATACAGGACGCCTTCACGACGACCGACCGCTTCCCGTACTCCCGCCGCATCGACGGGGGCCGCATCGGCTTCGCTGCCCAGCGCGAGGAGTTCCCCGGGTTCCAGCGGCCGTTCAACTACATCCGCAACAGCGTCAAGGTGGTGATAGACGCCTACGACGGCTCCATGGAGTTCTACACCATCGAGACGGGCGGGCCCGACCCCGTGCTGCAGACCTACCGCAACATCTTCCCCGACCTGTTCACACCCATCGAGAAGATGCCACCCGGACTGCGCGAGCACATCCGTTACCCGGAGGAGTTGCTGCGCGCCCAGGCCGACACTTTCCTCCAGTACCACATGACGGACGTGAAGGAGTTCTTCCTGAAGGAGGACGAGTGGGAGTTCGCGGAAGAGGTCGTTGGCACGGACGTGATCGATGACGACGGGAACCGGCTTGGCCCGCGGAACCGCACCATCACTCCCTACTACGTCATCATGAGGGTGCCCGGAGAGGACGTGACGGAATTCGTCCTCATCCTGCCGTTCACGCCCAAGGACAAGCCCAACCTGGTGGCGTGGATGGCGGCCCGCTCCGACGGCCCGAACTACGGAGAGAACATCGTCTTCGAGTTCCCGCGTGAGCGCATCTTCAATGGCCCGAGCCAGATCGAAGCGCGCATCGACAACGACCCGGTCATATCGGAGCAGTTCACGCTGTGGAACCAGTCCGGCTCGCAGGTGTACCGCGGCAACCTGCTCGTCATACCCATAGGGGAGACGTTGCTCTACGCGGAGCCGATCTACCTGCGGGCGGAGTCGCTGGCGTTCCCGGAGCTGAAGCGCGTCATCCTCGCAACCAATACCAAGGTCGTCATGGAACCGACGCTCGATCAGGCAGTGGCGGCGCTGCTCGGCGGCGCACCGACCGCCATCGTCCCGGACGGCGGAACGCCTGCGGAAGACATCGGCATATCACGCAACGAATTGCTGCGCATTCTCGACGAAATCGCGCAGGCGTTAGAATCTATGCAGGGCGGCGCACAGGACCTGGATGAGTCCGTGCAAGCTCTGCGAGACCTCATAGGGGAGACCAACCGATGACCACTGACTCCACGGCACGCGACTCCGCCTACTGGATGGCGCAGGAGTCCGAGTACTACGTACACACGTTCAACCGCCAACCCATCGTGGTGGCCCGGGGCGAAGGCGCGCGCGTCTGGGACGTCGAGGGCAATGAATACCTCGACTTCACCGCGGGGCTGGCCGTCACCTGCTTGGGGCACTCCCACCCCGTCGTCGCCGAGGCGATACGGGAGCAGGCCGGGACCATCATGCAGATGTCCAACCTGTACTACACCGTGCCGCAGTTGGAACTTGCGCAACTGCTGGTGGAGAACAGTTGCATGGACAAGGTGTTCTTCGCCAACAGCGGCGTCGAGGCGAACGAGGGTGCGGTGAAGCTCGCCCGGAAGTACGGCAGGCTCCACCGCAACGGCGCGCAGAGCATCATCACCGTCCTCAACTCATTCCACGGCAGGACGCTTGCCATGATCGCCGCGACGGGCCAACCCGCCTACCAGCAGGCCTGGCTCCCCCTCGCAGAGGGCTTCACGAACGTCCCCTACGACGACCTCGACGCGATCCGTGAGGCCACGACCGACGACACCTGCGCCATCATGGTCGAGGTGCTCCAGGGTGAGGGCGGCGTCAACGTCCCCACGGAGGGCTACCTGAAGGGCCTGCGGGAGTGGTGCGACGAGCAGAACATCCTCCTCATCTTCGACGAGATACAGACCGGCATGGGCCGCCTCGGCACGCTCTGGGGCTACGAGCACTTCGGCGTCGAACCGGACGTGATGACGGTCGCCAAGGGCCTCGGCAACGGCGTGCCGGTCGGTGCGTTCCTCTGCAAGGAGCGCTGCAACGTACTGGAGCCGGGCGACCACGGCAGCACGTTCGGGGGCAACGTCCTTGCCACGGCAGCGGGGCGGGCGACGCTCGGCTACATGATCGAGAACGACATCCCCGGACACGCGGCGCGGGTCGGTGCGTACCTGCACGCGAAACTGGAAGAGTTCGTGACAGCCCACGCTCCCGCGACCGTAGGCACGCGTGGCGCCGGGCTGCTGCAGGCGTTGCTCTTCGACCAGCCCATAGCGCGCGCTGTGGTTACAGCCGCGAATGCCGAAGGCGTGCTGCTCAACCCCGTGCTTCCGAACGCCATACGTTTCATGCCCGCGCTCATCATCACCGAGGCGGACGTCGACGAGTGCCTGGCCAAGCTCGACGCCGCCCTCACGAAGACACTGGCCGCCTAGGCGGCATACTGCACACCGGAAAGGAACCCGCTTCTTCATGGCTGACAAGATCGTTCTCGCTTACAGCGGGGGTCTCGACACCTCCGTTGCCATCCGCTGGCTGCAGGAGCAGTACGGCGCTGACATCGCCACGCTCACGATGGACCTGGGCGGACAGGTGGACCTGGAGGCGGCGCGGCAGCGGGCGCTCGACATCGGGGCGATGCGAGCCGACGTGATGGACGCACGTGAGGAGTTCGTGCGCGACTTCGTCTGGCCCGCGCTGCGGGCAGGCGCGATCTACGAAGGCGTCTACCCGCTGGCGACCGCGCTCGGCAGGCCTCTCATCGCCAAGCATCTCGTGCGCATCGCTCTGGAGGAAGGGGCGTCCGGCATCGCCCACGGCTGCACCGGCAAGGGGAACGACCAGGTACGGTTCGACGTGAGCGCGGGCGCGCTCGCCCCGGCGCTCAAGGTCGTCGCGCCCGCTCGCGAGTGGGGCATGACCCGCGACGACGAGATCGCCTACGCGCAGCAGCGCGACATCCCGCTGGACCTCAACAAGCGCAGCTCCTACTCGACGGACGAGAACCTGTGGGGACGCAGCATCGAGGCCGGCGATCTCGAGGACCCGTGGATGGAGCCGCCGGAAGAGGCGTATGCATGGACGGTCTCCGTCGGTGCTGCGCCCGAAGAGCTGCGCTCGGTGGAGATACGCTTCGCGGAAGGTGTCCCGGTCGCTATCGACGGCGAGGAGCTGGGCGGCGTTGCGCTCATCGAACTGCTGAACGAGGTCGCGGGCGCGCATGGCGTGGGGCGCATCGACCACGTCGAGAACCGGCTGGTCGGCATCAAGTCGCGCGAGATCTACGAGGCCCCCGCCGCGACGGTGCTGCACCTGGCCCACCGCTCGCTCGAGCAGATGTGTCTCACGAAAGAGCAGTCCCGCTTCAAGGAGCGGCTCGCGCAGGAGTACGCCGACCTCGTCTACAACGGGCTCTGGTTCACCGCCCACCGCCGCGACCTGGACGCCTACGTCCTCAGCACCCAGCGTCACGTGAACGGCACGGTGCGCGTCCGCCTCCACAAGGGCAGCGCGACGGTGACCGGACGCGAGAGCGCCGAGTCTCTCTACCGCCACGACCTTGCCACCTACGATGCCGGCGACACGTTCGACCACCAGGCGTCGGTCGGCTTCATCTCGGTGTTCGGACTGCCGGTGCGGACGCAGGCGCGAGTGCAGGGAGAGGCCGAGTAACCCCGCTGTGAGCGGCGCCCTCCTTGCGCTGGCCGCCGCCGCGATGCTCGGCCTCAACACGGCCGTCGTGCGGCGGAGCATGCTGCGCGCGTCCGCCTACAACGGCATCGTCATATCCATACTGCTCTCCGTGCCCCTGTTCGGGTTCCTAGCGCTCGTCTCCGGCCAACTCGTGCAACTCGGCGGGTTCACGGGCCTGCAGTACGCGGTCCTCGCCGTCGGCGGTATCCTGAACTTCCTCGGCGGACGCTTCTCCCAGTTCCTCGCGATCCAGGCTGTGGGGGCGAACCTCACCTCGCCGGTGCGCGTCCTCTCCGCGCTCGTTGGCGCCGTCTTCGGCATAACGCTGCTGGGCGAGCAGGTCGACCTTCTGCGCGGCGCGGGCATCGCCCTGCTCATCGTCGCGCCGCTGGTCGCGTTCGCGCGGCCTCCGACAGTGCGCCTCGGTTCGCTGCAGATAGCGCGGGGCATCGTCTACGGACTCACCGCGGCGGCGACGTATGGCGGCTCGACCGTCCTGTTGCGCTGGGCGTTGGACGACTCCGGCCTCACGATGCTTGGCGGGCTTGTGGCGCACGGCGCGGCGGCGCTCGTGCTCATCGCCTCGTTCGCTCTGCCGGGGCGGCTGCGGGGTCTGCGGGAGGTCGACCGCACGGCGGTCAAGCTGTTCGTCGCCGTGACTGCCATCATGACGCTGGCGCAGGTGCTCCGGTTCGCGGCGCTCGAGTCCACGGATGCCGCCGTTGTCGCGCCGCTTACGGAGACGATGGCGTTCTTCGGCGTGGGGTTCGCGTTCCTGCTCAACCGCGAGACGGAAGCATTCAACCCGCTGGTGCTGCTCGGCATCGTCCTCGCCGCCTCGGGGGCGATCGCCATTACACTCTGACCACTCCAACGGAACGGAGGATGCGATGCGTATCGGATGGATCGGCATAGGCCGCATGGGACGCCCGATGGTGGAGAACCTCATCCGCAAGGGGTTCGACGTGACGGTGCAGAACCGCAGCCAGGGCAAGGTGCACGAGCTTGCCGCGATGGGCGCGACGCCCGGCGAGTCGTTCGCTGCTATGGGCGCTGAGTTGGACGAGGTGCACACCTGCCTACCGCAGACAGCCGTCGTGGAGGAGGTGCTGCTGGGCCGGGGCGGCGTACTCGAGCGTCCCAGGCAGGGGCTGGTCGTCGTCGACCACAGCACGATCCACCCGGACGCCGCGCGCGAGTTCTCCGCCATCGCGAAGGAACGCGGGGCGTCGTTCATCGACGCACCTGTCTCCGGCTCGGGCCCCGTCGCCGAGCGCGGCGAGCTGACCATCATGTGCGGCGGCGAGGAGGAAGCGTTCGCCGCGGCGCGCCCCGCCATGGAGGCGATGGGGCGCACCGTCGAGCTGATGGGCGCGTCCGGCTCCGGCGCGGCTACCAAGGTGGTGAGCAACGTTCTCATGGCGACGAACCTCGCCGTGGCTATGGAGGCGCTGTTGCTCGCGGACAAGACGGGGCTGGACCTCGAGCGGCTGTTCGCCGTTATCCGGACGGCGTCGGGCGCGAGCCGCGCGTGGGAACGGAATGTGCCGCGCATCCTGAAGCGCGAGTTCGGCAAGGACGGCTCCGCCTGGCTCACGATGAAGGACCTCGACCACGCGCACGAGCTGGCGGTCGAGTTCGGGCTGGACCTGCAGGTCTTCCAGACGGGCCGCCGCTTCTGGCACGCCGTCGTAGAGGAGTACGGCCTGGGCGAAGAGGACCCCTCGCACGGCTTCACCGCGCTCGAACAGCGCCTCGGCGTCACGCTTGGGGGGTAGGGCGTATCCTGCGGATCGTGAGAGGTGACTGACGTGCGGAAGTACCGCTGGCCGTTCGTGCTGTTCATCGGCGTGTCGTTCGTCGCGGAGTTGAGCCGCATTACCACGACATACATTCACGACGTGTCCAGCTCAAGCAACCCGGGCTCGCATGAACTGTCTCTCTGGCTACCGGGAGTGACAAGCCTCGTAACGGCCCTGCTGCTGGGCGTCCTCTACCTGCGTGTTCGGAACGTGGAACCGGCGATCCTGCGCCTCGTTTGGAGTTGCACACTCGCGATTGCGGTCATGCAAGTGCCGCTATACCTGGGCGCTGTACTCGCGGGTTACGGGGACTCCCTGCCGCAGGTACTGTGGGTCCATACCTTCAACTCTGTGCTGTTGCTCCCGCTTTTGCTCTGGTTCGCCCGCCGAGCATCTAGGCTCAGCCTCACGCACGCCTTCTTCCTCGTCTTCATCATCGGGGGGCTGGCGTTGCCTGCCCTTCCGGGGTCCCTGCCGTTCTACTTTGATTGTCTCTGGAGACTGGCTGCGAGCGCGGTGGCAGTCTGGCTCCTGTCTGACTACGAGGCACGCGGGTACCGGTTCCGCCGGTTCGCCACTGCGACAGTGGTGGCAGCGTCAGGGCTGCTCTACCTGGAGTTGTACCTGGGTTCTCTGTTTCACCCCGCGGCGAGCCTCATCGCCCTGCGGTGGTTCCCGCTGCAGAGCGTCATCGCTTACTTGCTATTCCCGATGCAGTTGATATCGATCTACCTCGTCCGCGTGCGGCAGCCCGCAGCCGTAGAGCAGTCGTAAGCGGCCCTTCGCGTACAATAGACGCGACGCCATGACCGACTACACGACCCACCATTTCGAGGCCGCCTCGCGTTACACCGTCTCCGTCGGCTACGACCGCCGTCTGTACGAGCACGACATCGCGGGGTCGGTCGCGCACGCCCGCATGCTCGGCAGGCAGGGCATCATCTCCGAAGTCGACGCGGACGCCATCGTGCAGGGGCTCGACGCCGTGCGCGGCGAGATAGCCGACGGCGCGTTCAACTGGCGCGATGAGCTCGAAGACCTCCACATGAACATCGAGACGCGCCTCCACGAGCTCATCGGCGAGCCCGCCGCGCGCCTCCACACCGCGCGCTCCCGCAACGACCAGGTCGCGACTGCCACCCGCCTCTACGTTCGCGACGCCATCGACCGCGCGGCGTCGCTGCTCCGTGCCCTTCAGACCGTCCTGCTGGCGCTCGCCGAGCGCGAGCAGGACGCCCTCCTCCCCGGCTACACCCACCTCCAGCGCGCCCAGCCCGTGCCGTTCGCCCACCACATGCTCGCCTACTTCGAGATGTTCGACCGCGACGCCGACCGCCTCGCCGACGCCCGGAGACGCGTGAACGTCCTCCCGCTCGGCTCCGGCGCGCTCGCAGGCGCGCCGTACCCGCTCGACCGCGAGTCGGTCGCCCGCGAACTCGGCTTCGACGGCATCTCCGCCAACTCGATGGACGCCGTCTCTGACCGCGACTACGCCGTCGAGTTCCTCGCCGCTGCCGCGACGTGCATGATGCACTGCTCTCGCCTCGCGGAGGAGATCGTGCTCTGGACGTCGCAGGAGTTCGGCTATCTGCAGCTCGGACGGCAGTGGGTCACCGGCTCGTCCATCATGCCGCAGAAGCGCAACCCGGACTTCGCGGAGATCGCGCGCGGCAAGACGGGCCGCGTCTACGGCAGCCTCGTCGGCCTGCTCACCACGCTCAAAGGCCTGCCGCTCACCTACAACCGCGACCTGCAGGAGGACAAGGAAGGGTTGTTCGATGCTGTCGACACCCTCGAAGCGACGCTCGAAGCCATGCGCGGCATGCTGAGCGACTGCTCCGTGAACGCCGAGCGGATGCGCGATGCCGCCGAGGACAGCGCCCTGCTCGCAACCGACATGGCCGATTACCTCGTCGGCAAGGGAGTACCGTTCCGCGAGGCGCACGCCGCCGTGAGCGCGCTCTGCGAGCTTGCCGCTGAGCGCGGCGTCGCCGTGACTGCGCTGCCGCTCGACGAGATGCGCGCGCAGTGCCCCGTCTTCGACGAGGGCGTGCGCGAACTCACCGCGCTTGCCAGCGCGACGGCGCGCGACGTGCCCGGCGGCGCGTCGCCCGCCCGCGTGCGGGAAGCACTCGCTGCAGCGAAGGCGCGGCTGGAGGCGTCCGGTGGCTGACGTCAAACTCGCGCCGTCCATCCTCTCCGCGGACTTCGCCCGCATCGGCGAGGTCGTGCGTGAGACCGAAGAGGCGGGCGCCGACTACATCCACGTCGACGTTATGGACGGGCGCTTCGTCCCGAACCTCACTATCGGCCCGCTCGTCGTCGAGGCGATACGCCCGCACACCAGCCTCCCGCTCGACGTGCACCTGATGATCGTGGAGCCGGAGCGCCTCATCCCGGACTTCGTCGCGGCGGGCGCCGACAAGATAACCGTACACCAGGAGGCCGTGACCCACCTCGACCGCACCGTCCACCAGATACGCGACCTCGGCGCGACCGCGGGCATCTCTCTCAACCCGTCGACGCCAGACGCCACGCTCGCCGAGATACTGCCGGAGCTGGACCTCGTGCTCGTCATGTCCGTGAACCCCGGCTTCGGCGGGCAGTCGTTCATCCCGGGCGTGCTGCCCAAGATCGAGCGCCTGCGCGCTGCGATAGACGAACGCGGCCTCGCAACGGAGTTGGAGGTCGACGGCGGCATCAAACCGGACAACGTGGCACGCGTTGTCGGAGCGGGCGCGAACGTCATCGTCGCAGGCTCCGCCGTGTACAATGACCGCATGACCATCGCCGAAGCTGTCGCCGCCATGCGTACCGCCACCGGAGGTGGCGCAGGATCGGGCGTGTCCGATTAGCCCTCGTACCGCCCACGTCCTCTGCCCCGGCCTCACCGGGACCGTCCTCCTTATCGTCGCGCTGTCGCTTGCTGTAGCGTGCGCGTCCCCCACTCCGACGCCTATCCCCAGGGCCCAGGAAGGCGACAATGTTGCCGTGCACTACCACGGCACGCTTGACGACGGCACCGTGTTCGATTCATCTCGCGAGCGCGACCCGCTGGAGTTCGTCGTGGGCAGCGGTCTGCTGATAGACGGGTTCGACAACGCAGTGCGCGGCCTCGCGGTCGGCGACACCGTGACCGTGCGGGTGGAACCCGCAGAGGCATACGGTGAGCCCATTCCCGAGCTCATCCAGGACATACCGGTCGACACCGTCCCGGAGGGAGTTGTACAGGGGCTCCGCATCGGCATGATGGTGCCCATCTCCAACGGGATGCAGGCGATGGTCACCAACATCACCGACACCGCCATCACCCTGGATGCCAACCACCCCCTGGCAGGCGAGGCGCTCACCTTCGAGATAGAACTCGTGAGCATCGCCAGCCCCGAACCCGTCGCATCCCCCGAGGGATAAGGCAAGGCCTTCGGCCGGCCCATCCCGCGTCGCTCGCATGCGTACAGTCATCATCGACACCGACCCGGGCGCCGACGATGCTCTCGCCATCATGATGGCGATGGATTCTCCCAACCTGGTGGTCGAGGGCATAACCACCGTGGGAGGGAACGCCACACTGTCGGATACGACCGACAACGCGCTCCGATTGGTCGAATACCTGGACGGGAAGGGGAGCGTCATCCCGGTCGCGGTTGGCGCCGACCGGCCGCTGCGCGGCTCATTCACCCACGCGTACCACGTGCATGGTGCGGGAGGACTGGGTGTCCGCCTCCCCGCTCCAACGCTGCGACCGGACAACAGGAGCGCGGTAGAGTTCATCTGCGACCGGGCCGCTGCGTCCGCTGGGCCGCTCGCCATCATCGCCATCGGCCCGCTGACCAACGTCGCCGCTGCGCTGGACCGCTGCCCGGACCTCATGAACGCGCTTGCGGAGATAGTCGTCATGGGCGGGGCGTTCGAGGTGCCGGGCAACGTCACTCCCCACGCGGAGTTCAACATCCACGAAGACCCCGAGGCCGCTGACCTCGTATTCAGCTCAGGGATCCCGGTGACGATCGTCGGTCTCGACGTGACGCGCCGGACGGCCATGCATCGCGCTGATGGTCCGCACTGGTTCGAAGCCACGTCCGTGTCCGCATCGCTGGGTAACCGCATCCTGGCAGACCGCTTCCGGGAGCGGGCCGATGCGGAGGAGTTCTACCTGCACGATCCGCTGGCGGTGGCCGCGGCGATCGTCCCGGATGTCCTGACTTATCGCCAGGCGCAGGTGTCCGTTGTGACGGAGGGCGAGGAACGAGGGCGGACCGTCGCACAATACGTCGACGGCACAGTGCGTGTGGCCCTCGGCGTGGACGTCGAACGGGCCGTGGCGATGGTACGGGGCCTCATCGGCCCGCCGCGGGCCTGAGGACACCTGCGGCTGCTCCGCTACAATGGCGCCTGACCCAGTCCGGAAGGTGGAGCAATGGCAACTGTCGTAGGCAGGTTCGGCATGTCTCATGGCCCTCAGCTCTACGTGCCGCCTGAACTGTGGCCCAACATCCTCCGCCGTGAGGACGTCGCCGAAGAGAAACCGGGGATGCGTGAGCAGACCACCGAGGCGATGATGCGCTACAGGTACGACGCGTGCCTCAAGGCGATGGACACTGTCAGCACCCGGATCGACGATGCCGTGCCCGACACTATCGTGCTCATCGGCGATGACCAGCGGGAGAACCTGCTCGCAGACAACACCCCGCCGTTCCTCGTGTACATCGGGGATGAGGTGGACGCCAGCACACGAGTCTCGCACTACCACCTCGGCGACGAGTTCACCGACACCATCACCCGCTACGAGGTCGATGTCCCGCTCGCCCGGTGGGTCATCGATTCGCTGCTCGATTCCGGTTTCGACCCCGCATGGTCGACCGCTACCCGGCATGAGCAGGGCCTCGGTCATGCGTTCGGACGCCCGCTCCACACCACGAACGACGACGCCCGCTATCGCGTCGTTCCTGTCATGGTGAACACGTACTACCCTCCCACAAGTTCACCGCGGCGGTGCGTGGACTTCGGGCGCGCACTTGCGAAGGCCATCGAGTCCTTCGACGAGTCCCGCCGCGTCGTGGTCGTCGCCTCCGGCGGGCTCTCCCACATGATGATCGACGAGCAACTGGACAGGGAATACCTCGCAGCCGTGGAGGCCCACGACATCGATTACATGGCAGCGATGGACCCGGGCGTCCTGGTCGGCGGGACGTCCGAGATAAGGAACTGGATCATCGCCGCCGCCACGAGCGACCGCCCGGGAACAGTCATCGACTACCAACCCTGTTACCGGAACCTCGCCGGCGTTGGCTGTGCGATGGCCTTCGCCGAGTGGGCGTGACCAGCCGCGCCATATCGCTCGTATGCGGATCGCCCCCATTCGAAACCCCGCGTAATCTCCCCCGAAATACCCTTGACGCTGGACGCGCGGGACGCCAATCTAGCGTCTCATCATTTTCGGAGCACGCCACTTCGGGAAGACGGAGGCAACGCGCCTGTGGACACGGCGGAGCAGATACTGCGCGAGAGCAAAGTCATTGCCGTCGTCGGTCTGTCCGACAGGCCGGACCGCCCGTCGCACGGGGTCGCGAGGTACATGCAGGAGAACGGTTACCGCATCATCCCCGTGAACCCGAAACTGACCGAGCCGGTGCTTGGCGAGCAGCCATACGCAAGGCTGGAGGACGTGCCGGAACACGTTGATGTAGTGGACATATTCAGGAGAGCAGTGGATGTGCCGCCCGTCGTCGACGGGGCCATCCGGATAGGCGCCGATGCCGTGTGGATGCAACTGGGGATATCCCATGGTGAGGCTGGAGCAAAGGCGGAAGCAGCAGGTCTGCGCGTTGTTATGGACAAGTGCATGGCTATCGAGCACCGCCTGATGAGAGGTTCGTAAGCAATAGCAGACGCCGCCACAACAGGGGGTGCGTGCGCCGGCGACGGGAGTCGTCGTCATGATCTACCGTGAAGAGGAGCATGTCCGGTTGTTGAAGGAGCAGACAAGGAAGGCAGTCCGCCTTGCCATGGACGGAGAGTGGGCGGAGGCTGCCCGGCTCAATCGCGAGATACTGGAGGCCGCGCCCGATAATGTGGAGGCGATGAACCGCCTGGGCAAGGCGCTCACTGAGCTCGGTGAGTCCGGTCAGGCGCTCGACGCTTTCCGGCGAGCACTGGCGCTCAGCCCCGGCAACCCCATCGCCACCAAGAACGTAGAGCGGCTGCTTGCCGAGTCGAGCAGCGGCAGCGCTCCGACAGCCCGCGCCTGCAGCGGGGCCGGTAGTACGCTCAAGCCCCGGATGTTCATCGCGGACAGTGGCAAGAGCGCCGACGTGACGCTGCTGGCGTCGACCAGTGCGGGCAATCCGTCACCCGGTATGCCGGTGACGCTGGAGGCGAACGGCACCACCCTTGGCGTGATGGCCCCGGACGGCAGTTGCCTGGGTCTCGTCCCGCCGAACATGGCCCGCCGCCTGCTCTGCCTCATCTCAGGCGGCAATCGCTACGAGGGTGCGGTCTCCGGAACGGCTAGGGGCGCAGTGCGCGTCGTGCTGCGCGAGGCCTACCAGCATCCCAGCCAGCGCTCGAAGGTCTCGTTCCCGGCGCAACCGAAGCCCCTCGAGGAGCCGTTCCTCCCTGCAGCAGAAGTGGCCGACGCGCAGGACACGACACCGGTCAGCGTGCCCGAGGTCCCCTTATCCCTGCTCGACGACGAACCGGAACTGGCCGCTGTTGGCGCGGGTATCGGCATCTTCGACGATGCGCTGCTCCCGGACCTCCCGGAGGACGACGAGTAGGCGCTGACCACTCCTACCTGTCATTCCTCGGCGAGGGGCTACGCCTCGTCGAGGCTTTCAGCGAGCAACTCCAGCAGGTCCTTCGCTGACTTGCTGCCCTCCTGTTCTTTCGCGCCGATGCCTTCCTCCATCATCTGGAGGCAGAATGGGCAGGAGACCCCGACCGCGTCGGCGCCGGTGTCGAGGAAATGGTCCGTGCGGATGTGATTGACCCGGGTGCCCTGCTCCTCCATCCACATCCGTCCGCCGCCCGCGCCGCAGCAGAACCCGCGCTCGCGGCAACGTCCTTCGCCCATCTCCACGAGCTCGAGGCCGGGGATGGCCCGCGCTATCTCCCTGGGCGGGTCGTAGATGTCGTTGTGCCGTCCGAGGTAGCACGAGTCGTGGTAGGCGACCGATAGCGGGACGGCCTTCGCGGGGCGGATGCGCCCGTCGCGTATGAGCCCTGCGACGAACTCGGTGTAGTGCGTCACCTCGAACTTCCCACCGAACTGCGGGTACTCGTTCTTCAGGGTGTTGAAGCAGTGCGGGCACAGCGTCACGATCCTCCGCACCTCGTACGCATTCAGCGTCTCGATGTTCTGCTCCGCCATCATCTGGAAGAGGTATTCGTTCCC
Source organism: Dehalococcoidia bacterium (assembly GCA_965220225.1). Lineage (GTDB taxonomy): Bacteria > Chloroflexota > Dehalococcoidia > Lucifugimonadales > Australimonadaceae > Bin16. The sequence goes on from OZ244813.1 coordinate 1,548,461, forward strand.
CATGCGGCGAGCGGGGTCTCCGGTGCAGGTCTCCTCGTTCCCGAGCACGCGGTAGCGCACGCCGGCGAGTTTCAGCACAGACGCCATGGCCCGAGCAACCTGCTGCCCGCGTCCGTCCAGCGCTGACGTGCAGCCGACCCACAGCAGCACGTCGTGCTCCGGGTCGTCGCTCATCGCTACGACGTCCGCGCCCTCCATCCAGTCGGTACGGGTGGCCTGCGTGCCGCGCCACGGGTGCCCGCGCTGCTCCATGGAGGTGAGCGCGTTCATCGCCCCCTCCGGCACGTCGGCCTCCTCCATCGTGAGGAAGCGGCGCATGTCCACGATGGAGTCGATGTGCTCGACGAACGCCGGGCATGCCTCCATGCACGCGCGGCAGGTGGTGCACGACCAGAGCACGTCGGTCGATATCGTGCCGTGGACGAGGTCGAGTTCCGGCGGGGGCGGCTCGGCCTCCGGGCCCAGGGCCAGCAGCACCGGCGCGCGAGACTCCATGTAGGCCTTCGCGTCCTGCACCAGCTTCCGGGGCGAGAGCGGCTTGCCGCTGCGCCACGCGGGGCACTGGTCCTGACAGCGGCCACAGTTCGTGCAGGCGTCGTAGTCGAGCAGTTGCTTGGACGTGAGCTGCGTGATCTCCTTCGCCCCGAACACCTCCAGCGTGTCGAGATCGCCCATCGGCCGCAGCGCGCCCTTGGGCCGTGTCACGGAGGAGCGCATCACGAGATTGAGCGGGCTGACGAAGATGTGCATGAGCGGCCCGAACCGCCACGCCGCGTAGACGAACGTTGCGGACATCAGCCCCGCGTGCGCCCACCACAGTACGAAGTGCGAGACCTCCATCGCGTAGACCGTGAACCCCACGCCCCGGATAGCCACTGCGATGACGTAGGAGAACGGCGACCAGTACGCCGACGCCACGCTGTACAGGTCGCTCGTCGGCTCCAGCTCCGTTGCAGCCATCCGGAGCGACTGCAGGACGAAGCCGGAGAGCGCGCTTGCCAGCAGGAGGACGAGCAACACGTTGTTCTCCAGCATCGTGTTGAGCCGGGGAGGACGCACGACGTACCGCCGCCACGCGGCGAGGGCGATGCCCGCCATGAGCATGACGCCGCCGATGTCCCATATCAGCTCCAGTTGCACCCCGACGTTGCGGGTCGGCAGGTGCCAGCCGAAGTACCGTTCCGAGTTGAACTCGACGGCATCCAGCGACGTTGCGATGAACAGGATGACGATGCCCCAGAAGATGAGGAAGTGCATCGCGCCGGGATAGCGCTCATTCCGAACGAACCGCCGGTGGCCTATGGAGTCGACGAACAGTGTCCGGAGTCCGCCGGCCAGACGTGCTCGCCATGGGCCCGCGTCCGGGTTCGGCTTGCCGAGCCGCCAGTAGCGCGAGCGCTGCCAGAGCGCCCAGGCGATCGCGGCCAGCGCGATGGGAGCAGTGAGATAGACGATAGCCCCCAGCGGGTAGCCGATGTTCCAGAAGTCGAGTCGTCCGGTCAGTTCAGGCGGCAATGCATAACCTCTTGGGAGTCTGCGCGGGAGTTTAGCAGGCGCACGAGAGTGAAGGCAGGCGGTGCCGCGTTCGTGAGTGCTACCATTGACCTGCACGGAGGGATGGCAGAGTGGACGATTGCGGCGGTCTTGAAAACCGCTGTGCCGGCGACGGTACCGTGGGTTCGAATCCCACTCCCTCCGCCACAGTATCGTTTGAGGTAAGGTAACCGCATCCGCCCGGTCACCCCGGGCATCCACTGTAGTGCCGTCTTCGACGGCGGACCAAGGAGGCCACCATGGCTGAGATCGTGCTCGTCGAGGCCTGCTCACACTCGCCTTTCCTCTTCATGGAGCCTCACCAGTGGAACCAGGTGCGGGCTGCCCGTCCACCTCTGCCCGATAACCCGGTCATGTCCGAGGAGGACAATGCCGCCCAGCACAAGCGCTGCACGGACGCGTTCGACGTGCTGCGGCAGAAGATGGAGGAAGCGAGGCCGGACGTCGTCCTCGTCTTCGGCGACGACCAGCAGGAGCTGTTCGGGCTGGATAACTTCCCCGCCTTCGGCATCTTCGTCGGCGACGAGTTCGAGGGCTACCGCACGAGCGCCCGGACGGGCTTCATCCCCGGCGAGCAGCGGGGCTGGCGCGAGAAGACGCCCGAGACCTGGGTGAAGGTGCAGAGCAACCCGCAACTCGCACAGGAGTTGGCGGTCGGCCTGACGCACCGCGACTTCGACATCTCGTTCAGCTTCGAGGTGCCGAACAAGGAGCACGGCATGGGGCACGCATTCATGCGCCCCTTCACTCGCATCATCCCGGACTTCGACGTCCCGATGATCCCGTTCTTCGTGAACTGCTACTTCGGCCCGCAGCCGTCGGCCAACCGTTGCTACCGCCTCGGGAGGGCGGTGCGCGAGGTGATCGAGGCGTCGGCGCTGGACCTGCGCGTGGCCATCCTCGGTTCCGGCGGGCTGTGGCACACGCCGGGCAGCCCCACGTCGTGGCTCAACACCGAGTTCGACGAGCGCCTCCTCTCCTACATCCCGAAGGGTGACGGCAAGGGGATGGCGGACGAGTTCGACAGGGAAGGCGCGACGCCGCCTGCGGACTACAGCCCGAAGACAGCCCGCTGGGTCGACGGCGGCACCGGCATGTACACGGGCATCGGGAGCGGCACGGGCGAGTCACGCAACTGGGTGGCTGCTGCGGGAGTCGCGGACGGCAAGCCTGGCGTGGTGGTGGACTACGTGCCGGTCTTCGCGTCGCCGTGCGGCATGGGCTTCGCCTACTGGGAGATGTAGCGCGCCGCTACTGGTCCGGCGCCATCGTGCGTATGCCGTAGCGCCGGATGTGGGCGTCCCGGGTGATGAGGACCAGCCCCTCCGCCTGCGCCTGCGCGATCAGCATCCGGTCGAACGGGTCCCGATGGTGCATCGGCAGCATCGCCGCCTGCTCCGCGTGGAACAGCGTCAATGGAAGGGGCATAAAGCCGGCTAGTTCCACCACACTGGACAGGTTTTCCGGGGCATCCAGCAGGGCTTTGGCCCGCTTCAGCGCGAGTTCCCAGATGCTTGCGGCGCTTACGAAGACCTCGTTGCCAGGGTCAGCGATAGCGACAGTGGCGCGCCCCCCAAGCAGGGGGCTCTGCCATAGGAACCAGAGCAGGACGTGCGAATCGAGCAGCAGTCTCATTGAAAGAGGGGGTCCTCAGGGTCGTCGCTGTAGAACAACTCTTCGATCTCCGCGTCTGTCCACTCGAGCAGGTCCCAGTTCGGCTCAGGCCAGCCCTGCTCTTTCAAGATGCCTGGTTTGCGTGGCTCGCGCTCCTTCTCCTTGTAGGGGAGCAGTTCCAGATACGGCTTACCGGCCTTGGCGATGACGACGCGTTCGCCCTGGCAGGCGAGTTCGCCGAGGCGCGAGAGTTGGGACTTCGCTTCGTGCATGTTGACCTGCATGCCGAACGCTCCTTAGTCGGACTAAGCTTAGCTAATCATCCCGACGGTCTGCTGTCAAGCGGGGAACCGGTTGGACCTTACCCCGTGCTGTCGTACTGCCCTTCGTGGAAGAGGAGCGCGCCGCCCTCCCTGACCTCTACGTGCTCGACCGCGGCAACGAACAGCGTGTGGTCGCCTGCCTCAACGTGCTGCTCGATGTGGCAGACCATGCCCACGAGCGCCTCGTCCAGCAGCGCGACGCCGCTCTCGTGCATCGTGTGCGCCTCGGGCAGCGTCCGGCGCTCCTCGGGTGCGGCGCGACCGTAGAAGTCCGCCACCCCGGCCTGATCGCCGCGGAGGAAGTTCACTCCGAAGCACCCCTCGCGGCGGAGGTAGTCACACGTGTTCCCGCCTGTCGCGACGCTCAGCAGCAGCAGCGGCGGGTCGAGCGACACGGAGAGGAGCGCGTTCGCGGTGGTGGCGTAGGGCGCGCCGTCCGGCGAGCGCGTGGTGACGACGCTCACGCCGGTGGGGAACCTGCGCCACGCCTGTCGGTAGAGGGTGGGGTCGGCTGTCATCGGCGTGTAGGATAGAGCATCGGCGCGGCTTGCGCAGGTGGAGGCCAGGGGAGCGATGAACGAGCAACAACTGGTGCGGACCCTGAACTCGGTGGGGATGAGGTGCTTCATCGCCTGGTTCAGGCAGTTCTGCGACCCGTCGCTCTCGAACGAAGACGTAGCGGCGCAGATGCAAGAAGTGGAACGCTACTCGGCCAAGGCCTGCCGGAGCCGGGTGAGCGGTGCGCGGCGCATCATCAAGGCGGGACGCGGCCGGGATGCGCTGACCATCATCGCCAACTCCCGGGCAGACGCGCGAACGAAGCAAGGAGCCGTGACGTTCCTCACCTCGCGGGGTTAGTTCGCCAGAACCCCTAGCCCGCCGTCACCGCCGCCTTGACCCCCAGCCACTCCGGCACGACGCGGAAGAGGTCGTCCTCCTTGTTGTGCCAGCCGTGGTCGCCGCCCTCCAGGTGCACCCACGTCACGTTCTCCCGACCCTCGCACAGCGCGGCCATGTCGCGGCCGGCGTCGCGCATGCGGGGGTGGGTCTCCTCGGTGCCCGTGAGGATGAGCAGCGGGCACTCGATCTCGTTCGTGTGCGCCTTCGTGATGTCGTAGTGCTCGGAGCAGTGGCGGTCCAGGTAGACGTCGGCGGAGAAGTACGCGCCGGGGTTGGGGAAGTCCACGAACATGATCTCGTGGCCGCGTCCATCGGCGACCAGCGCCTTCGCGTTCTCGTAGTTCCGCAGGTGCTCCTCTCCCATCTCGCATGCCGAGTAGTACTCGTGGGAGAAGCGCAGCGGCGCGAGCGAGATCACTCCGGCGACGTTGGGGTCCTGGTTCTTCGCCTGTGCGAGCACGACGCGCACCGCGCCGAGGCTGCTGCCCCAGATGCCGACGCGCTCGTAGCCGCGCTCCACCATGAACGCCACCGTCGCCTGCAGGTCCAGATGGGTCTCGGAGAGCATCTCGTAGACGTTGCCGGTGCGCACCTTGCCTGCTCGTCCGCCGACCACGTCGTGGCCTCGCGTGTTGAAGAGCGCGGTCGGGATGCCCATGTCGCGCAGCTTCGCGGCGCGCGGGTTGGAGGGCGACAGGTAGAAGTTGCCGGCGGAGCCGTGCACCATCACCATCGCGTCCACCAGCAGGTCCGTCCGGGGCTGCTCCGGCTCCAGCACGATGCCGCTCAGGGTAACGCCGTCGCTCGTCTTGGTGTGTACCAGGTCAACCAGCATCGTCGCGCCTCCGGGGTCAGTCTGGTGCCGGTAGTATATGCGCACGCGCGCTTGCCGGGTGTGTCAGTCCTCGTCGAGCGGCTCCGGCATCAGCACGAACTCCGGGTACGCCTCGATGCCCAGCTCGCCGACGTCCTGCCCCAGCCGCTCGATGTTGGAGGAAACCCGCGCGCCCAGCGTTGCCTTGAACGCCTGCCATAGCAGCCAGGAGACGGGAAAGACGAACGCGCCGACCGCCAGCACGCCGATCAACTGCACGTGGAACTGCGCCCCCGCTGCGATGGAAGCGGCAAGCGTCCCCCAGATGCCCGCGAACAGGTGGGCGGGCACCGCGCCCACGACGTCGTCCAGTTTCACCGTCTCCAGCAGTTTCAGCCCCGCAACGACGATCACTCCGCCGATCGCCCCGATGATGATTGCCCAGTAGTGATCGACGATATCGGGTCCGGCGGTGATGGAGACGAGGCCGGCGATGGCGCCGTTCAGCGCGGCGAAGAGGTCTATGCGCCCGAGTATCCAGCGCGAGACCAGTATGGCCGTGATGACGCCTGCGGCAGCCGCCAGGTTCGTGTTCACGATCACGATGCTCATCGCCACCGCGTCCACGGCGCTCGCCAGCGCGAGTTGAGAACCTCCGTTGAAACCGAACCAGCCGAGCCAGAGGATGAACACCCCCAGCGTCACCGCGATGGTGTTGGACGGCGGCGTCGGCCTGGCCTTGCCGTCGCGCCCGAACTTGCCGAGCCTCGGCCCCACGACGAGGATGCCCGCCAGTGCAGCCCAGCCGCCGGTGCTGTGCACGATGGTCGAGCCCGCGAAGTCCTGGAATCCCATCTCAGTGAGCCAGCCGCCGCCCCACGTCCACGCGCCGACGATGGGGTAGATGAACCCCGTCAGCAGGAGCGTGAAGAGGAAGAACGACCACATCTTGACCCGCTCTGCCAGCGCGCCGGACACGATGGAGGCAGCGGTCGCCACGAACACCATCTGGAAGAACCAGTCCGACATCACCGAGTAGCTGCTCTCCTCGACAACCGCCGCCGCGTCGCCTTCTCCGGCGAGCAACGCCACCTCGCTGGCCGACGGTCCGTAGAGCAGGTTGAACGAGCCGATGAAGCCTCCCACGATATCGACGTACATGAGGTTGTAGCCGACGAAGAAATAGGCCAGCCCCGCGATGGAGTAGAGGCCGATGTTCTTCATGCAGATCATGGAGGCGTTCTTGGTGCGGACGGAACCGGCCTCCAGCATCGTGAACCCGGCGGCCATCCACATCACCAGAGCGCCCCAGACGAGGAACGCGAACGTGTTGAGGACGAATGCGGTCTCCGAAGTGACGTCGGCGGCATGCGCGACGGCAGGCTGGGCCACGAAGAGCACCAGCGCGAGTATGCCGGACACGGCAAGGACGATGGGGGGACGGCGGTAGGACAGGATGCGCAGGACGGTCATCGGCACTTAACCTCCGCTCTCCGGTTGGGCGCGAGCGTAGCGCATCCCCACGGGAACCGACAACGCATCGGAGCCGCTGTTTCCGCGGGGCGCTGGTATCATGAACGTCCTATGCTCGTCCGAGACCTCATCGCCGCATGCCTGCGCGACGCCGTCGGCGAGGCGCAACGCACCGGCGCGCTTCCCCCGTTCGACTTGCCGCAGTCCGGTTTCGTGGAGCGTCCGCAGAAGGCGGACCACGGCGACTTCGCCTCCGGCCTCCCGCTGCGTGTGGCGAAGGCGGCGAAGCGGCCGCCGCTCGAGATAGCACAGCTGCTTGCCGATGCGCTCGCGCAGGGCGCGGCCGGCCCCATCGGCGAAGTCTCCGCCGCACCGCCGGGGTTCGTGAACTTCCGCCTGAGCGACGACTGGCTCCGCGCCCAGGTGGAGGCGGTTCGCACGGCAGGCGATACGTTCGGCAACGTGGACGTGGGCGCGGGCAGGCAGGTGCAGATCGAGTTCGTGAGCGTGAACCCGACGGGACCTGTACACGTCGGCCACGCGCGAGGCGCGGTGCTCGGCAGCGGGCTCGCCAGCGCTCTCTCGGCGGCCGGGTTCGACGTCATCCGCGAGTACTACGTGAACGACGCGGGCAACCAGATGGAACTCTTCTACCGCTCGGTGTTCGCCCGCTATGCGGAGGCGCTCGGCAGGACGGACGTGCCGCTGCCGGAAGACGGCTACCGGGGCGCGTACCTTGTGGAGCTCGGTAAGGAACTGGCCGAACGCCACGGCCTGCGCTACTTGGAGATGGATGCGGCAGAGGCGATAGCCGAGCTCGGTGAAGAGGCCCTCAACCGCATGCTCGACGTGATACGCGCCGACCTCGACCGCATCGGCGTCGGGTTCGACGTCTGGTTCCGCGAGCGCGACCTCTACTCCGGCGGGCAGTACGAAGAGACGATGGCCCTGCTCCGCGAGCGCGGCTACACCGCCGTGCGCGACGGCGCGGAGTGGTTCACCTCCACCGCGCTCGGCGACGAGAAGGACAACGTCATCGTGCGTAGCACGGGCGCGCCGACGTACTTCGCGTCCGACATCGCCTACCATCGCGACAAGTTCGGGCGCCGCGGTTTCGACCGGGTGATCGACATCTGGGGCGCGGACCACCAGGGTCACGTGCCGCGCATGAAGGCGGTGATGCAGGCGCTCGACCTGGACCCCGATCGCCTCACCATCCTCATCGGCCAACTCGTCACGTTGAAGAGCGGCGGCGACATCGTGCGCGCCTCGAAGCGCACCGGTCAGATCGTGACGCTCGGCGACCTCGTGGACGAGGTGGGCGCCGACGCCTGCCGCTACTTCTTCCTCGCACGCGCGGCAGAGAGCCAGATGGAGTTTGATCTCGAACTCGCCAAGAGGGAATCGAGCGAGAACCCGGTCTACTACGTGCAGTACGCCCACGCGCGCATCGCCGGCATCGTCCGGCAGGCCGCCGAGCGCGGCGTTGACTGGGACGATGGCGACACTGCACTGCTGACCGACCCCGCCGAACTCGCGCTCGTTCGCAGGATGCTGCAGCTGCCCGAGATCGTGGACTCGATCGCCGTGACGCTCGCGCCGCACTCGCTGCCGCACTACGCCGTCGACCTGGCGACCGCGTTCCACTGGTTCTACGACCACTGCCGCGTGCTGTCGTCCGACCCGGCGGGCGCATCGCTGATGAAGGCGCGACTCAAGCTGACCGAGGCCGCGCGCGTCGCGCTCGCCCGAACGCTCGCGTTGATGGGCATGAGCGCCCCCGAGACGATGTAGGGCGACAGATGCGGCGCGTCTGGGAGGTGCTGCTCACCGCCGGGTGGCTTGGCCTCACCTCGTTCGGCGGCCCGGTCGCGCACATCGGCTACTTCCGCGAGGCGTACGTCGTCCGCAAGCGCTGGCTGGACGAAGACACCTTCGCCGGGCTCGTCGCGCTCTGCCAGTTCCTGCCCGGCCCCGCGAGCAGCCAGTTGGGGATAGCCATCGGCATCCGCCGCGCGGGGCTGCTCGGCGGCTTCGCGGCATGGCTTGCCTTCACACTGCCGTCTGCCGCCGCGCTCATCCTGTTCGCCTACGGCGTGCAATCGCTCGGCGACCAGACCGACGCCGGCTGGCTGCATGGCCTGAAGGTCGTCGCCGTGGCAGTCGTCGCGCTGGCGCTGTGGGGCATGGCGCGGACGCTGGCGCCGGACAGGCTCCGGGTGACGATAGCGGCGCTCGCCGCTATCGCACTGCTGGCCGCTCCCGGCATCGGAGCGCAACTCGCGGTCATCGTCGCTGGAGGACTGCTCGGGCTCACCCTGCTGCGGACCGACGATGCCGTGCCCTCACAGGCAGCCGGTCAGCGAGGGACGCCGTGGCTCGCCGTTGCTGCGCTGCTTGCGTTCTTCGCGCTGTTGATCGCTCTGCCCGTCGCTGCGCGGCTCTTCGATGTCGGCGCGCTCGCCGTTGCCGACAGCTTCTACCGCGCTGGATCGCTCGTATTCGGCGGGGGCCACGTCGTGCTGCCGCTGCTGGAGGCGGAGGTCGTGCCGCCGGGCTGGGTGACGAAGGACGTCTTCATCGCGGGCTATGGAGCGGCGCAGGCGGTGCCGGGGCCGCTGTTCACGTTCGCGGGCTACCTCGGTGCGGCGATGGACGTCGTCGCTCCGCGATGGCTGGGCGGCCTGCTGGCGCTGGGCGCGATATTCCTGCCGTCGTTCTTCCTCGTGGCGGGCGTGCTGCCGTTCTGGGAGCGGCTGCGCGGCGTCGCACGGGTGCGGCGGGCGCTGATGGGCGTCAACGCGGCCGTTGTCGGGCTGCTGCTCGCGGCGCTGTACGACCCGGTGTGGACGAGTGCTATCCGTGCGCCGGAGGACTTTGCCTGGGCCGTGGGCGCGTTTGCGCTGCTGGCGTTCTGGCGCGTGCCGCCGTGGGCGGTCGTCGCCCTCGCGGCTGGCGCTGGCGCGTTGCTTGCGGCGCTCTAGCCCCGCGCTCTAGCGCGCTGCCACCTGCGCGTCCGGTGAGCGGTTGGCCCCGATCTGGGCGATGCCCTCGTCGACGTTCGTGTCGATGAGCGGGTGGTCCGGGTCGCGGAACACGCCGATGGGGTCCTCGCCGCGCTGCACGCGCTCGATCTGCTCTTTCATCACGCGCCGGATCAGCACAACGCCCCGGTCCGAGTACGAGAGGTGCTCGACGGTGCGGTCCGTGATGGGGCCCTGCGTTTCCCACGACATCTGGTCCTGCGCGTTCACGTCGCGGAGGATGAACCGGGTGAAGGGGTGGTCCTTCTCCGGGTCCTCCTTGATGGGCGGGTCGAACTTGAACTCCGGGTTGAACGTGTCCGGGTCCTCGCTGCCGTCCTCGTTCGGGTAGAAGTGCATACGGAGGTGCCAGGTGTGCGTGTCGTCTATGGGCGTGCGGAACTGGGTGCTGGAGCCCTGGCGCAGGATGTTCGGCATCAGGACGGGGTGCTCGTCCACCATGCCGTTCTTGTAGGTGCGCTTCTTCATCATTCCGCCGTAGTCGGTCACGTAGAACTCGAAGTGCTCCACGTCGTCGGTGAAACCGCGCGTCGTGTTGACGGGCTGGCGTCCGCCGCCGGTGAATTCCTGGTGCAGCACCTGGAGGTGGGCCGGGTCCATGGAGTTCTCCATCGCCTGGAACCAGTTGCAGTTCAGTGGCGGGTGGATGCGCACCATCCGCTTGCCGTCCTTGCGGAACATCGTGTCGTAGGGGGCCATCGGGGGCGCGGGGTCGGGGCCCATGTAGGCGAAGACGAGGCCGATGTGCACCTGCACCTTGTAGGCGGTCTGCTTCACGGAGCGCATGATCGCCTCGTTCTTCTCCGGCGGAGTCTCGAGGATGTTGCCGTCGCAGTCGTACAGCCAGCCGTGGTAGGCGCAGGAGATGCCCCGCTCCTCGACGCGCCCGTAGACGAGCGAGGCGCTGCGGTGCGCGCAGTGGTCGGCCAGCAGGCCGATGCGCCCGGACTTGTCCTTGAAGAGGACGAGGTCCTCCCCGAGGACGCGGACAGCCTTGGTGGGGCGCTCGTCCGTCAGGTCGGAGGCGATGGCGATGGGGTGCCAGTAGCGGCGGAGCAGTTCGCCCCCGGGCGTGCCCGGACCGACTCTCGTAAGCAGGTCGTTCTCTTGCTGCGTCAGCATCGTTGCACCTCTCGTGCCTGCGTCCTTCTCGTGAGGTTACTGTACTCCTGCCGACCGTGCAGGTCTATGTGTCTTCCTCGTCGGGAGACGGGAGCAGGTACGCCGCGATCCGGAGCAGCGCTTCCCAGTCCTGGCGCTTCGGGCGGAGGCCGGTGTCTACCTGCACCGTCCATCCCCGGAACTCGTCGTCGTACCCCGATATCTCCAGGCATCCAACCCTCTTCGCGAGCCTGACGACTGCCGGGTCGCCGGCGAGGGTGTCGAACAGCCCTGTCCCGCGGTCGTCGCCCGTCCACGTGACGGCGGTCACCCGTCCGAACAGCGGGAAGCTCTTCTCGCGGCTCGTCTTGATGTCGACCGCCTGCCTGTTATCGACGTAGCGCAGGTCGTCCGGTTGGTCGTCCCGTCCCTCGTCCGGGAGGCAGAAGACGGTCCACCACCGCGTGGGGCTGTACTGGTTCCCGTCCTGCTTGACGATGTTGACCCACCGGAACGGCCCTTCCGCGATGTCGATGACACCGATAGAGCGCGTGAACGTTCGCTTGCGGACCTCCTCTTCGGACCTGCCGCGCTCGGCCATCTCGGCGCGCACGCCGAGCGAGTTCAGGGCCTTGGCGATGTTGTCGCGAGTCTTGTCACGCCATCGTTCGTGGAACCGTTCGCGCACCGGATACTCCTCCAAAGGGCGATGGCGCGGAAGATAGGCGCGGGGCATGGCGGTGTCAACGCGCTCGCGCCGGGGCGTTGTCGTGCTCCTACCCACTCCCGCTGGAACGGGAGGACCTGCGGTGCGTCTCTGGCACGAACAGTCCGAGGATGATCGAGGAGAGCATCCCCGCTACGCCGACGACTCCCAGCGCCAGGGTGAAACCGGAGAGGGCCGTGCAGACCGAAACGACCACGGGGTTGGTCGTGAACCCCGCCTGCGTCACCGTGCGCCCCACCGCGAAGAACCGTCCCCTGCCGCCGGGAGGCGCGAGGTCGGAGCCGACGACCTGCCACGAGCCGGTGAGCAGGCTGTTCATCGTCTGCATGACGACGAACCCCACGATGAACCAGCCGAACCCCAGCCCGAAGAACGACGTTACCCCGAGGAAGGCCATTCCGGCGCCCAGCAGGAAGAGGCCCGGCACGATCGATATCTTCCGCCCGAAGCGGTCCATCAGGTACCCGGCGGCGAAAGTGAGTGGTATCCCCGCGCCCGCCATCAGGCTGCTGAGGATGCCGAGCGTCGCGGGGTCGGCTTCCTGGTAGGCGTAGGCGGCGTAGAGGAACACGGTGTTGCCCGCCACGATGCCGCCGCGCGCCGTCATGCCGAGCCACTGGGCGAGGAACATGACCGGTATCGGATGAGCCAGGAGCGCCTTCCACGAGAAGCTCTCCGAGAGAGAGGACGCCGCGCCCCGGCTTCCAGAGCGTCCGCCCTGCGGCATCGTCTCCCTGGCGAAGAAACCGGGGACCATGGCGATGACCGCGAACGCGCCCTGGATGATGAACGCGATCTCAAGGCCGTACGTCACGGCCAGCAGCCCGCCCGCCAGCGGCCCCGCCAGCGTGCCGACGTGCTGCACGCCTAGGAGGCTCGTGATCATGCGCCCGCGTGAGCCCGAGGCGCTGGTGTCGGCGATCATCGTGAGCCTGCTGAGTGTCCACATCTGGGTGCCCCACCCGCCGATGAAGCGGTAGAGGAGCAGTAACTCGAAGGAGCCCGCCCAGGCGGTGAGGAAGGCGGAGAGGGCGGTGAGCGCCGGACCAAGGATGAGGATCCACCGCCGCCCGATCTTGTCGAGCAGGTAGCCGATGGGGATGCTGGCAGTGAGCCCGCCGAGCATCGTGGACGCGAACACGAGGGCGGCCTGCTCCGGCTCCACGCCGAACGACAGAGCGAACTCCGGCAGGACCGGGACCGTCGCCCCCATGCCGAACCCGAGCGCGATCGCGGGCAGGTGGAGCTGGAAGAGCAGCCGCAGGAGGCGCTGCGGCGAAGCGCTCGCATCCGTTGCGGGCGCCGGAGCCTGGCTGGAGGGCGGCTGCGTCGTCACTCGGGGAGGTTACACCCCTACATCCGCTCAATCACCCCGCAGGCTACCCGCTTGCCGGTGTCCGACTCCGTCTCTCCATAGGCGTCCGGGTTCTCGTGCACGATGATGGCGGAGCCGTCGTCATCGAATATGGAATGACTCAGGGCAGTGTCCAGTGTGATGCCAACGGTAAAGAAGTCTGCCCGTGCGGAACCGTCGGAAGCGGCGTAGATATTGGGCAGGTCGCCGCTGTGTCCCCCGGATTCGCCTCGCTTCCATGCCGGGTGGACGAGACCGTGTTCCGCATCGGTGGGGTTGAAGTGGTCGCCGGCGGCGCCGAAGTCAGGCGAACACGCGCCGGTCTCGTGGATGATGAAAGCGTGGCCGCCCGGGGCCAGCCCCTTCACGTTGGCCATGATCAGGACCCCGGAGCTGGCTTGCCGGAACGTAACGGTCCCCATGGGGTCGCCTGACGGGGACTCCAGTACTGCCTCTGCCGTCAAGCCCGCTTCGGGCTCGGCCGGTTCACCTGATCCGACGGTCAGCAGAACGAAGATGCCGATGACGGCGGCTACGATGGCAGCGGGCACCAGGAAGATAGCCAGGTACCATCTCCCAGTCATTCGGGGTCACCTCCTTGGCTATCGTGCTGCGACAGAAGAGGACCGTGGGATGCGATAGGGCCCGGCAAGCAAGGACGAAACGCGAGCGACCTCCGTCTGCACCTCGGGGCAAGAGCATATGGAGAGCCGTAGCGGTTGTGTAGGTACTGAGGTCTCATTGCGGCTATGAAAATGATACTACCGGGTCTCACGAACTGCTGGAAGGTGCTTGGTTAGCGGAGCGCCTTGCTCCCACTCGTAGGCCGGGGCGGCCGGGTGCGCATGACCCGCCTCACCCCGTCTGTTCGCGGTACCAGCGGTAGACGTCGGTCGCCGTCATCGGTATCGCACCGGGGGTGTTCATGATGAGTTCCAGCATCTTGACGAAGTAGGGGAAGCGGTGCGGCTGGCCCACGATGAACGGGTGCAGGCCGATGGACATCACGCGCGCGGTCTCCGGCTCGTCGTTCAGGAGCGTCGTCAGGTGATCGTGGACGCGCTCCAGCATCGACGGCCCCGGATGGCCGAGCCGGATGTAGACGCCGATGTCGTTCAGTTCGAGCGAGTAGGGCACGGAGAAGAGCCTGCCGTTCGCGACGTTCAACTCGTAGGGCTGGTCGTCGTTGACCCAGTCGAGGACGAACTCGACGCCCGCATCGACGAGCCGCTCCGGGGTGTCGGCGGTCTCGCCGAGGCCGGGGCCGAGCCAGCCCAGGGGACGTGTGCCGCTGAACCCTTCGATAGTGTCGAGCGCGCGGCGGATCTCGGCGGGCTCGTCGTCCACGGCGGGCATCGGTCGCTGGTGGTAGCCGTGGGCGACGGCGTCCCACCCGGCGTCGAAGGCGGCGCGCGCGACCTGCGGGTAGGCGTCGCATACGGAGCCGTTGAGCGCCATCGTCATCGGTACGTGGAGGTTGCGGCAGGCGTCGAGGACCCGCCAGAAGCCGGCACGGAGACCGTACTCGAACCAGGAGAAGTTTGGCACGTCCGGCAGGCGCTCGCGTCCAGGTGGCTGCGGGCTGAGCGGACGTCCGACATGCTGGTCGAACTCGTTCTGCTCGACGTTCATCACGAGCACGACGGCGACGCGTGCGCCTCGCGGCAAGTGCAGCGTCGGCCTGTCGGGCAGGGGAACGAAGTCGGCTCTCGGGTTCGCCATGGGGTTCCTCCGGCGGGGTGCGGGGAGTATTTCACATGGATGGACAGGATGCACAGGATGGGTGTGCGCCTCCGGAGGCTTTACAGGAGGGGCGCATCGGACAGACAATGAGGGGACGCGCAGTGGGGCGGTTAGCTCAGTTGGTTAGAGCGCTTGCTTCACACGCAAGAGGTCACAGGTTCAAGTCCTGTATCGCCCACCACTGTGTGGACGTGCCGAGGTGGCGGAACGGCAGACGCGCTGTGTTCAGGGCGCAGTGTCCTTACGGGCGTGCGAGTTCAAATCTCGCCCTCGGCACCACTACGAATATGACGCCTCCGGCCCCGCAACCGGCGGCACCTTGAGAGTGCGCTAGTAGCTCAGTCAGGATAGAGCGCATCCCTGCGGAGGATGAGGCCGTGGGTTCGAGTCCCGCCTAGCGCGCCACTCTTCTCTCCCCGTACACTGGCAGCCGGAACGCTCCCGTGCTGTTCAGGACGATGAACGATACCGCCCCTCTCCCCCAGCGCTATCTGCCGTGGATGCTCGCGCTCGCGGCGCTGTTCGCACTGCGCGTGCTGGCGCAGGCGGTGCAGTGGGCAGGCCCGGTGCCGTTCCTCCCGCCGTTCGACACCTGGCAGGGCTCGGGGCTGCCGTACCCCGCGCTCCTGGCGTCGCAGGTGCTCATCGTCGCGCTGCTGGCGCGGGCGCTCGTGGTGGTGCGGTCGCGGTCGATCAGGCCGGCGACGTGGAAGCACCGCGCGTGCTTCGTACTCGGCGGAGCGTACTTCGGGACGATGGCGTTCCGGCTCGTTGCGGGGCTCACGTTCTTCTCGGACGTCGGTTGGTTCGCGGAGAGCCTCCCCGCGCTCTTCCACCTCGTGCTCGCGACGTTCGTGCTGCTCTTCGGCCACTACGTCTACAGCGCGGGCAGGGGCGCCGGAGGCGCGGCGTGACGAACGCGACCGCGGTCACGATGCTCTCCCGCCTCGTCGTCGTGGGCTCGTACCCGGGCGTGCTGGCGATTGGGTTCGCGGTCTACGCGGCGCTCGTGGGGGCTGGGTGGCAGGTCACAGCTGCGTCGTGGGTCGCGGTCATCACCGGCGCGGCGCTGGTGACCCTGCACGAGGCGCGCCTGCCGTACCGGCGGGAGTGGCATCCGTCGGTGAGCGATGTCCGCGCAGACGCGATGTTCCTCGCGGCGGTGCAGGCGGTGCTGCCGCTGCTGTTCTCGGTGACGCTCGTGGTCGGGCTGGCGGACCTGCTCGATGCAGGCGGGCTGACCGTCGAGGGTCTGTGGCCGCACGGGTTCCCGGTCGCGGCGCAGGTCGTGCTGATGATCGCGGCGGCGGACTTCCCGCGGTACTGGCTGCACCGGGCGTTCCACCGGTTCAGGCCCATGTGGCGCCTGCACGCGGTGCATCACTCGCCGCACCGGCTCTACTGGCTGAACGTGGGGCGCTTCCATCCCATCGAGAAGGCTATCCAGTACACGGTCGACACGCTGCCGTTCGCACTGGTCGGCGTGCCGCCGGAGGTGCTCGCAGCGTACTTTGTCTTCTACGCGCTCAACGGCTTCTTCCAGCACTCCAACTGCCGCGTGCGCCTGGGGCCGCTCAACTACCTGGTCAGCGGGCCGGAGCTGCACCGCTGGCACCACTCGGAGGTTACGGTGGAATCGGACAACAACTTCGGCAACAACCTCATCGTCTGGGACGTGCTCTTCGGCACGCGGTTCCTGCCCGCAGATCGCGAGGTAGGCATCCTGGGGCTGCACAACCGCGAGTACCCCCTGGGCTTCGTCGCGCAGATGCGGACGCCGTTCATCGCGGGGCTGGAGCGATGAGCGGGCTGACCTACAAGTTGTTCAAGGCGGCGCTGAGCGCGACGCAGGCGCGGCGCTACCGCGGGATGATGCGCGCTGCGGAGTCGCCCCGCGCAACGCAGGAGGCAGTGCTGCGCCGCATCCTGTCTGCCAATGCAGATACGGAGTTCGGCAGGGAGCACGGGCTTGCAAGCGTCGCCGGCGTGAGTGACTTTCGCCAGGCGGTGCCTGTGCTGACGTACGAGGACCTGCGCGAGGCCATCGAACGGCAGGAACTCACCGGCGAGCAGTGTCTCACTCCGGAACAACCGGTCTACTACCACCGCACCAGCGGCACGGTGGGTGCGCCGAAGAACATCCCCGTTTCAGAGTCCGGCCTCGCGCAGATGAAGCGTGACCAGCGTCTCTCAGCCTATGTATGGGCGCGGGACTCCAGGGTGTTGGAAGGGAAGGTGTTCGCCATCAGCGGCGCAGCGGTTGAGGGCCACATGGCCGGAGGCACGCCGTTCGGCTCCGCGTCCGGCCTGCTCTACCGTCACCAGTCGCGCTTCGTGCAATCGCGGTACGTGCTGCCCGCGGAAGTGTCGGACATCGAGGACTACGACGCTCGATACCTCGCGATGGCGGTCTACGGCTTGTCCGAGCCGAAGGTCACGAGCGCCGCCACGGCGAACCCGTCGACGTTCCTCCGGCTGCTGTCGGTGGTGCACGACAACGCAGACGCAGTGCTGGGCGCCATCGCGTCGGGACGGCTGCCGGGCGAAGCGTCCGGCCTGCCGCTGACCCCCCGGCCGGAGCGGGCGCGGGAGCTGGAGCGACGGTTGAGCGCGGCTGGGCGGCTGACGTACGCCGACATCTGGCCGGACCTGCGCGGCATCGTCACGTGGACGGGCGGCAGCTGCGGTATAGCGCTCGGCAATCTGTCGCCGCTGCTGCCGGACGGCGTGCAGATCATCGAGTGGGGCTACTCGTCGAGCGAGTTCCGGGGGACGCTGAACGTCGACGCACGAACGAACGCATGCCTGCCGACGTTCCTCAGCACGTTCTTCGAGTTCGCGGAGCGCGATGCGTGGGAGGCGGACACGGGTGGGTTCCTCTGCCTCGACGAGTTGGAAGACGGATGCGAGTACTACGTGTTCGTCACGACCGGCGACGGCCTCTATCGGTACGACATCAACGACATCGTACGGGTGAGTGGCTGGGTCGGGAACACGCCTACGCTGGGCTTCGTGCAGAAGGGCAAGGGCGTCACGAACATCACGGGAGAGAAGGTGACGGAGGCGCAGGTGCTCGACGCGGTGACGTCCGCGTTCGTCCCCACCGGCGCGCCGCCGGAGTTCTTCATCATGCTCGCGGACGAGGCGGCGTCCGGCTACACGCTCTACGTGGAGACCCCGGCGTCCGCGTTCGCGGGTGGTGGGGCAGCGAACGAGATCGACCGGCTCCTCAGCGTGTCGAACATCGAGTACGAGGGTAAACGCAAGAGCGGACGCCTTGCGCCGCTGCGCGTGCGCGTGCTGCCGGAAGGCGCGGGCGGTCGGTACCGCGAGAGTTGCGTGGCGTCGGGCCAGCGGGACGCGCAGTTCAAGTACCTGCACCTGCAGTACGCGCGCGACTGCGCGTTCGACTTCGACGCCATCGCCGTGGCGGAGTGAGCCGTTGCGCATCGAGCGTCTGGACGTCTACAGCTTCCCCGTGCCGTTCAAGGCCGTCTTCCGCCACGCGTCGGCGAGCCGCTCCCGCGCCGAGAACCTCATCGTCGCGGCGCGCTCGGACGACGGGCTCATCGGCTACGGCGAGGGCTGCCCCCGCGACTATGTGACGGGCGAGACGGTGGAGGGCGGGGCCGCGTTCATCCGCCGTCACGCACAGGCCATCGCGGAAGAAGTAACGGATGGACCGAGCCTGCGCGCGTGGGCCGACGCTCACCGGAGCGAGATAGATGAGCACCCCGCGGCGTTCTGTGCCATCGAGCTCGCCGTGCTGGACTTGCTCGGGAAAGCGCAGGGTGTGCCGGTCGAGGACGTCGTCGGCATCCTGCGCCTCGACGGCGGTTTCACGTACTCCGCCGTGCTGGGCGACTCGCCGTACCTCGTGTACCGCCTGCAGCTCTTCCGCTACCGCAGGAAGGGGTTCACCGACTTCAAGGTGAAGGTCTCCGGCGACCTCAACCGCGACCGTCGGAAGCTGCGCGTATTCGGGAAGAAGCACCTGCGCGTGCGGCTGGACGCCAACAACCTCTGGGCCGACGCGGACGCCTGCATCGCGCACCTCAACGCGCTGGGCGGAGGCGTGTTCGCGGTCGAGGAGCCGCTGACGGCGGGCGACCTCGCGGGTTTCGAGCGCGTGAGCGAGGAGTGCGGTGTCCGCATCATCCTGGACGAGAGCCTGCTGCGCGCATCGCAGCTGGACGGGTTTGGCAGCCCGGAGCGGTGGATCGTGAACGTGCGCGTCTCCAAGATGGGCGGTATCGGGAGGTCATTGGAGGTGGTTGAGCGAGCGGCTAGCCTGGGGGTGGGCGTCATCGTTGGAGCGCAGGTGGGCGAGACGAGCATCCTCACGCGAGCGGGACTGACCGTGATGCAGGCCGCGCGACCGGTGCTCGCGGCGTCCGAAGGCGCGTTCGGGACGCACCTGCTGCGCGAGGACCTGACGGCGGAGAGCCTCATGTTCGGCGACGGCGGCGTGCTGACGATACCGGACGCCGATGCGCCGGGCCTCGGACTCGCCGTGCGCGAGGGGATGCTGGTCGAGGCGTAACGCCCCATAGTCGGTTTCGTGCTATCGTAGCCGTGCCGTCGTCGAACGACGGCAGGAGGCGGCAGATGCTCAGTACCGAGGACAACGCTCTGCTCACCGCGACGTCCCGCGGGACGGCGATGGGCGACCTGCTGCGCTGCTTCTGGGTGCCGTTCCTCCTCTCCGACGAACTGCCGAAACCGGACTGCCCGCCCATCCGTACGCGCCTGATGAACGAGGCGCTCGTTGCGTTCCGCGACACGTCCGGGCGCGTGGGGCTGCTGGCGGAGCGCTGCCCGCACCGACGCGCGAGCCTCTTCTTCGGACGCAACGAGGAAAACGGCCTGCGCTGCATCTACCACGGCTGGAAGTTCGACGTGGACGGCCAGTGCGTGGACATGCCGTCCGAGCCGGCGACGAGCAACTACAGGGACAAGGTGCGTCAGATCGCCTACCCGACCGTCGAGGCGGGGGGCGTCGTCTGGGCGTACCTTGGTCCTGCCGAAGAGACCCCCGCGTTGCCGGACTTCTCGTGGCTGCACCTGCCGCTGTCGCACGTGCACGTCACGAAGCGGCTGGAGCGCACGAACTGGGTGCAGGGGCTCGAGGGCGGCATCGACTCGGCGCACTCCAACTTCCTGCACGCGACCGTGGACTCGTTCCGCCGGACGCCCGCGTGGCTGGAGCGCGCGCACGCCGCCACTGACCTGCGCGCCCGCTATCACGCGCTCGACCGCTCGCCCGTGTTCCTGCCGGAAGAGACCGAGTACGGCCTGCGCGTCGGGGCGCGGCGCGATATCGGCGAGGGCACGCACTACTGGCGCTTCACCCACTGGATGATGCCGTTCTACAACCTGTTCAAGCAGGGTTCGGCGAAGCCGGGCGTGAACAGCCAGGGCATCGCGTGGACGCCGATAGACGACCACAGCTGCTGGACGATCGTGGTGACGTGGAACGACGAGCGCCCGCTCAGCGGCGAGGACATCGAGGCGGCGGAGGACTTCGCTGGCCCCGCGCTGCCGGACTCGTTCCTGCCCGTCCGCAACATGGAGAACGACTACATGATTGACCGGGAATTGCAGGTGTCCGGCACATTCTCGGGCATCCCCGGCACACAGGCGCAGGACATGGCGGTGCAGGAGAGCATGGGCTCCATCGTGGAGCGGTTCGAGGAGCACCTGGGCACCAGCGACGCCGCCATTATCAAGATGCGGCAGAGGCTGCTCCGGCAGGCCCGCGCCCTCGGGGACGGCGCGGACGCTCCGCGGGCGTCGCGCGACGGCTCGGTGTACCGCGTGCGCTTCGGGGAGACGCTCGTCCAGGAGGGCGAGGACCTCGACGCCGCAGCGCGCGAGCGCTTGTGCGCTCCGGTCGCCTCGTAGACTGAACTGATCCGAACATCCCTCAGAGGAGGACGACATGGCGCGGCTGACCATCGCCGACCTGCAACAGATGAAGAACGACGGCAAGAAGATCGCGGCGGGCGTCTGCTACGACGTGCAGATGGCGCGCATCCTGGAGCGCGCTGGCGTCGACCTGCTCTCTGTCGGCGACAGCGTCAGCAGGACGTTCCTCGGCATGGAGAGCGACGACGAGTTCTCGCTCGATGCGATGCTGCTGTTCGGCAAGGCGGTGGGCCGTGTCGCGGAGCGGGCCGTCATCAACGTGGACATGCCGACGGTCGTCTGCAACGCGGGCCCTAAGGCCGTGGAGGAGGCCACCCGGCGCATCAAGGAAGAGACGGGCGCCGACATGACGAAGGTCGACATCCGCACGCAGGAAGAGGAACTGTTCGACGACGTGCTCGCGGTGATAGGGGCCGGGCTTCCGGTGTACCCGCAGATCGGCTTCCAGGTGTTCGAGCCGCGTCACGGCGGGCCGGAAGCGCACGAGCACATCATGAAGTGGGCGAACGCCGTGCAGGATGCAGGCGCGGTGATGATCGACCTCACGAACGTGACGCTCGACATCTACGCCGACGTTGCGAAGGCGATGCGCATCCCGGTCATCGGTGGGCAGACGGGGCCGGAGTCGGACGGGCGCATCTACGTGAGCTACGCACTGGCGGGCTACCGCGCCGACACCATCGACCGCACCGACGGCGGGCCGAGCGCGGCACGCTACATCTTCGAGGTCGCCGAGAAGGCGATAGCGAGCGTCCACGACGCCACGTGGGTCGCACCGTAGCCCGCGTGCCGCTCGTCAGACACTTCACCTCCACCGCGTTCGTCGTGCAGGACGGCGCGACGCTGCTGCACTGGCACCCCAAGCTGAACATGTGGCTTCCTCCCGGCGGCCACGTGGAGGAGAACGAGGACCCGGTGCAGGCCGTCCTGCGCGAGGTTGAGGAGGAGACCGGGATACCGGTCGAGGTGGTGCCCACGGGAGACTTCGAGCACGACCACGCCTATCCCGTCCAGATTCCGCCTCCGCTGACCATCCTGATCGAGGACGTCGACGACCCGGTGGACGGCTTCCACCAGCACATCGACTTCATCTACATCTGCCGCCCGCTGGTCCCCGTGACCGCTCTCCCGGACGGCTGGCTCTGGGTGAGCGAGCAAGAACTCGCCGAGGGAGGCGCCCTGGACCGTCCCGGTGGAGCTCCGGAGCCCCCGCCGGACGACGTTCGGCTGTGCGCCGCGCAGGCGTTCCGGGCTGCGCGCGATCGTGCCGCTTCGCCGTAGGCGTTAGAGGTTGTCGAGCAGGCGTCCCCAGCCGGAGCTGCGGGGCTTCGCGGCCATCGCTCTGAGCGTCGCCCAGAACATGGAAAGGTCACCTGCGACGACCGGCAGGCCGACCCGCGCTTCGAGCTCCGCGGCGTGCCCGAGGAGACGGAGGCCTCCGCCGCAGATGACGATGGCGTCCACGTGGCGGCCTGCGCGCTCGGCGGTCATGAGGACATGGGCCTTGGTGACGGCCGCATCCTGCTCCCACGCGAGCCGGTCGGACTCCTCGGTTGAACCGACGATGCCCTGCTCCATCCAGTTCTCCTGGAGAACGACGTCGAATCCGTTGGACTCGAAGCCGCGCCTGCCCATGGAGACCCAATCGCCAGGGGGGTAGTAGCCGCTCGCGATGGCGATGCTGCGGACGCCAAGGTGGTCGAGCGCGTCGAGCATCGCGGCCCCCATCAGCACGACGGGCACCCCCGCTGCCTCCGTCACTTGGGATTGCACGTCGCGGGCACGCTCCGCATGGACGAGCGAGAACGGGATGCCGAACTGCGCAACGACGTCCGCTCCGGCTTCGGCGAGGTCGCGCGCCCCTTCCTCCACCCCCGGGAGTGCTGCCGCGATGCGGTCGAGGCCGAATCCAGCCATCGTATGGCCGAGGCCGCGAGACCGGATGAATGCCCCCGCGGTGCTGGTGCCGTTCGGGGCGAGACGCAGGAAGTCGCTGGGGATGTCGTTCCACACCGTGGGCGGAACGAGGAAGCCGACCTTCTTCATGGCCCGCTGACCTGCAGCGTGTGGCCGGTCGGTATCTCGCCGGTGTAGGCCCAGTCGGGCATGTCGAACTCGACGCCCTCGATGGCGAGCATCCGCTTGTACTCCTCGCGGATGAACGGGTCCTCGGCCTGGTAGGTGATGCTGCGCCCACCCATCTCGATGGGCAGGTTGCCGGAGACCTCGTTCTCGCCCTGGCGCAGCAGTTGGATCCCGACGCCCTGCGGGACGCCGCCGAACACGAGGAGCCGCAGCGGCTCCCTGCCGGTGCTGTGGTGCATGTGGAACCAGCCTGTGCCGCCGGGGTTGTTCACCACCATCCCGCCCGCGCGGTAGTCCTGCCGCATGACCGACTCGCCGTTGCCGGACTCCCACGGACGGATCGTCGCCGATTGCGGCCACGCGACCGTGTAGCCGGAGCCCTTGATGCAGATGAGGACGACGGAGCCGGGGCCGGGTGGATGGTGCGCCATCGAGTAGCGCCCGCTGTGGTGCTCGCCCACGAACATGCTGAAGCGCCCGTGCGCCATCTGCGGGATGACGCGCCGGTAGCCGGGGGAGCGCTGGTTGTCCAGCGGCAACTCGCAGGTCGCCATGTCGGGGATGAGGTTCGTGACGCGCATGGCGCGCTGCCGCATCGGGTCGGCGACGAGCGGTGTGTCCTTCGGACGGAAGTAGTCGTCGGAGTCGTCGAAGCGGTCGGTGAAGGCGAAGTCGCTCTCGAAGATGAAGTGCTCGCTGTCGAAGAGGCTGAAGAGGGGCGGAGCGGTTGTGCCGCCGACAAGGACGACGGGCGCGGAGCTTGCGTTGATGATGCGGTGATTGGTGTTGACCGGTATCGCGAAGAGGCTGCCGGCCTGCCACTCGAACGTGTGCCTGCGCTCGCTGCCTTCGCGCCAGACCTCCGTCGAGCCCCGGCCCTCGAAGACGTAGTAGACCTCCTCGTAGATGTGGCGTTCGACGGTGGACTCCGAGCGCGGCGGCAGCTCCCAGGCGTACAT
This sequence comes from Dehalococcoidia bacterium, assembly GCA_965220225.1. Lineage (GTDB taxonomy): Bacteria > Chloroflexota > Dehalococcoidia > Lucifugimonadales > Australimonadaceae > Bin16. The sequence goes on from OZ244813.1 coordinate 1,572,080, forward strand.
GCCGAGCTTGCCGTCCGTGCCGTCCAACTGGATGAAGGAGCCGAGCCCACCCATGCGCTTCCACGGTTTCTTCGGGATCTCACGGATGTCGTTCATGCCGAGGCCGCGGTAGATGGGGATCTCCTGCGCCTCCATGAAGCGGTCGTACGGGGTCCGCGGCGTCTTCCACGAACCGACTCCCGCGCGCTCCTTCTCGCCCGTTGGCTCGATGAACGCCTTCGCTTCGTCCACTTCCGACATCTGTCACCTCCTGCCGTCAGCGCTCCGGCTGTCCGGGGGCAATCTTGGCCGGAATCGAGCGTCGTGGCAAGCGGGGCGCGCCGTGGATTGGGAGCAGGCTTCCGGTCCCCTCTCCCTTGAGGGGAGAGGGTTAGGGTGAGGGTGGACCGGGTGGGGGGAGGTGTGGTGCGAAGGGACTACGCAACATCCCGCCCCCGGGCTACGACTGCTCCTCGCCTGGCGCGACAGGTGTGCTCGTGCGCGACGGGCGGCGGATGTTGTAGCGGGCGCTGGCGCGCCTGCCGAGCCGGACGGCGAGCCACCCGAGCACGATGAGCGGGATGAAGACGACCACCCAGATGAGGATGTAGAAGAGCGCGACGCCCACTGCGGAGAGCGTGCGGACGGCGGTCTTGAACGTACCCTCTACGTCCACTCCGGCGATGAGGAAGCCCTCCGACTCGGTCACGGACACGTCGAAGGCACCCGACGCCGAGATGCGCCCGGCGTCGCTCATTGCACTGACGGTCAGTTCGACGGTGTAGGGGAACGGCCTGTAGTCCCGGTAGGCGTGGGCCGCCTCGACGCGGGTGCCCTCCTCGATCTGGCCTGCGACGGTCGGTGAGCCGTCGCCGAAGTCCCACTGGTACTCGTAGTCCCACAGCTCCTCGGGTGCGGTGAACGACGCCGTGTAGCTGACCTCGTCTCCCTCCTCGACGGTGCGGTGCTCCCCTGCGAAGACCTCGATGGACGGCACCTCGGTGACGGTCGCCAGCAGCGAGTCCGTCCCCTCGGCGATGCCGCCCTCGCCCCTGCCCGTGATCTCGACCGTGACGATGTACGGCGAGTCGTCGCCGTCGGGGTAGACGTGGTTCACCGTGGCGGTGACGCGCCGTCCGTCCGTGGTTGGCGCGGTGGTGTGACCTGCGACCATGGAGCCGTCGCCGAAGTCCCAGGAGAATGAGAAATCGTCGATGCCCTCTGGTGGGGTGAACGTCGCGCGGAAGCGCGCGGGCTGACCGACCCTGAACGCCTCGTCCGGCCCGGCGTCGACGACCATGTCGAGCGGTGCGACGGTGAGGCTGACCTCGATGAGCGAGAAGGCGGCGACCTGGTCGAAGTAGTTGAGCCGTCCCTGCATCTCCTCTATCTGCAACTGGACGGAAGCCAGTTCGTTCTGGACCTTGAGCGCCTCTTCGACGTTCTGCGTCTGGTCGAGGAAGCCCAGCAGGCGCGCCTCGGTCGCCCGCAGGCTGTTCAGGCGCGACTGCGTGTCGACGTACTGATCGGTCACGTCTTCGCTCGTTACGGAACGGGACGTCGTCTCCCGTGCGGTGGCCTCGATCCGGTCGAAGGCGTCGTCGAGCGACTGGGCCGGCACCCGGATGGCGACCGCGCCGGTGTGGCGCGACACCCGGTCCGAGCTCACGAGCCACCCGCCGAGCGACGCGGCGATACCCGCGATGCGGTCGACCGTGCCGGCAACGTCGTCGACGATGAGCGACATCCGCGCCGTGTGGACGATGATTCGGTCCTGGGCGAGCGGTGAGACACGGAGGCTGCCGGAGCCGTCGTCGGCTTCCTTGGCCTCCTCCATCATCGCGGCGGGCGCGGGTGTGGGCTGTGGGTCCACCATCATCGCGCCGTCGGAGGCAGCCTCGTCGCTGGCAGAGAACTCCATCCGTGCCCCGCGGTCGGCGCCGTCTGGCCCCGGTGCTCCGGCTGGCCCGAACGAGTCATCGCTGCCGCATGCCGCGGCCAGCACCAGCGCCATCGGGACCAGCGCTGCCAGGAACGCCCTGATGATCTTCGTCAACTGCCACCTTCTCCCGCTGCGAGGTTGGCGCATCATAGGTGCAGGCGCCTGCCCTGACCACCCTTGCGTCCGACGCTCACACCTTGCTGTGCTCATGGAGTAGTATGCGCTCGCCGCGCGAAATGTTCCCGCAGGGCGGTGCGCGGCGACACCTCCCGCATCGCACAGGAGCAACGGACCAGATGATCATCGACTCCCACGGCCACTACACGACTGCGCCCGCCGGGGTGCAGATCTTCCGCGCCACCCAGATCACCTTCATGGGCGCACCGGTCAAACACCCCGTCAACGTCTCCGACGACGAGATACGAGCCTCGCTCGAGAACGGCCAGCTGAAGTTGCAGAACGAGCGCGGCACGGACGTTGCCATCTTCTCGCCCCGCGCTTCGTGGATGGGCCACCACTTCGGCGGCGAGCTCATCAGCCGCTACTGGACCGAGATCAACAACGACATGATCAAGCGCGTCTGCGACATCTACCCGGACCGCTTCATCGGCGCGTGCTCGCTGCCGCAGTCGCCCGGCGTGCCGCCCGAGAAGGGCGTCGTGCAGGAGCTCGAGCGCGCCGTCAATGACCTGGGGTTCGTCGGCTGCAACCTCAACCCGGACCCGTCCGGAGGCTACTGGACCGACCCGCCGCTCGGCGACCGCTACTGGTACCCGCTCTACGAGAAGATGGTGGAGCTGGACGTCCCCGCGATGATCCACGGCTCCGGCACGTGCAACCCCGCGTTCACCACCACCGGTTCCCACTACATGAACGTGGACAACACCGGGTTCGTGCAGTTGATGGACTCCAACATTTTCCAGGACTTCCCCGGCATCAGGTTCATCCTCCCCCACGGCGGCGGGGCGATTCCCTACCAGTACGCGCGCTTCAAGGGGCTGAGCATCATGGCGAAGCGCGAGCCGTTCGACGAGTTCCTGGGCCGCCTCTACTTCGACACCGCCATCTACAACCAGGCCGCGACGGAGTTCCTGATCAAGACCATCGGTGTCGACAACGTCCTCTTCGCCTCCGAGATGATCGGCGGCGTGCAGGCCATCGACCCGGACACCGGGCGCTGGTACGACGACACGAAGCCCTACATCGACGGCATCGACTGGCTGACCGACGAGGACCGGTACAAGCTCTTCCACGGCAACGTGCTCAATGCATACCCGCGCGCGAAGCCGTACATCGAGAAGATCGAGGCGGGAAAGGCTGGGGATACTCTGAACAACCGCTGAGGTGAGAGTGTCTGATCCTCTCTCCCTACAAAGGGAGGGGGCTGGAGAGAGGGTACTGAAGGGACGGGGCATGGGCTGCGGGGTTGCCTGTTCCTTCCCTTGGCAAGGAGACCTGTATGTAATCTGTACGGGTGCCTTTGGTGTGCTCCAACGGAGAGTGCAGAGGGGTGGACCCCTCTGCCGGGGGCCGTGGGGGTGTCCCCCACAAAGCGTATGGGCGGGTGGGTGGGAAGAACCACGCTCCACCACAGGTGATGACGGTACTGCACTGAGGGAAAGAAGGAGGGTGCCATGGAGACGACGCTGGCGGCAGTCAAGGTTGCGCCCCGCAAGGCGGAGATACAGGAGATCGACGTCCCCGACATCGACTACAACAGCGCTCTGATGAGAGTCGAGGCGGCCGGCATGTGCGGCTCCTACGGCTACTTCACCAGGGAGGGCGGCGGCAGGAGCCCGGCCCCCGGCATGAACGCCCACGAGAACGCCGGCGTCATCGTGAAGGCCGGGCAGGGTTTCATGGACCGCCACGGCGTCGAGGAAGGCGAGCTCGTCGCGCTGGAGGAGTACCTCCCGTGCGGACATTGCGAGTGGTGCCGCATCGGCGAGTTCAGGCACTGCTGGCTCACCGACACCCACAACAACCCCAGCCCCAGCAGGCTGGACGGCGGCTTCCGGCAGTACCTCTACCTCCCTCCGAACGTCGTGCTGCACAAGGTCTCGCAGGCGTTGACGCCCGACGAGGCTGCGCTGGCCCTGCCGGTCGGCAACGGCGTGCAGTGGGCGGTGAAGGAGGGCGAGGCTGCTCCGGGCAAAACGGTCGTAGTGCAGGGGCCGGGCTCCAAGGGACTCGGCGCCACCCTCGCAGCAAAGAAGGCGGGCGCGACCGTCATCGTGACCGGCCTGTCCAAGGACGGTTCGCGGCTCGAAGCGGCGAGGCGGCTCGGTGCGGACCACACCGTCGATGTCCAGACCAACGACTTCACCGAAACGATCATGGACATCACGAACGGGCGCGGCGCTGACGCCGTGGTCGACTGCACCACCGGCCGCATCCCCGTCATCTTCAACCAGGCCATCGACGTCCTGGTGAGGCGCGGCGGCATCGTCGTCACGCAGGCCTACGAGCTCGAGTCCTTCTCGCTGGAGAAACTGACGGGAAAATACGGACAGCTCCGGGCGTGCCGGGGCCACAGCTACGCGAGCGTGGCGATGGGCCTCGAGATGATTGCGTCGGGCGACTACCCGCTCAGGGAGATGGTGACGCACAACTATCCGCTGGAGATGACCGGTGAAGCGTGCCTCGCCTCCGGCGGCGAAGGCGACGGCGCTGACGCCGTCTGGGTGATGGTCAACCCCAACATGGGGACCGCGGCCTAGGGAGCAGGCTCTCGTAGGGGCGGTCCGCGGACCCGCCCCTGTACCCTCCTTGCAAGAAACCTGCGATGAGGGGTGTTGCTCAGCACAAGGGAGTGCAGAGGGGCGGAGCCCCAATGCCGGGGGCGTGGGGGTGTCCCCCACGAGCGTTCGGGCGGGTGGGTGGGAAGAACTACGCACCGGCCTGAGTGACTACGCAAGGGTCGCTACAAGGGGAGAGGGCTAGGGTATGGATTGGCACGACAGGATGACAGGGAGAGGAGCAAGGACATGGCCACGCTCGTAGGGACGTTCTTCCACTCTCACGGAGGCACGACGTCGCTCCCGCCGGAGCTGTGGGTTGAGCGCCGGAACGCGCGGCCGATCCGCGCGGACGTCCCCAACGAGTCGCTCGAGGTCAACATATCCAAGGCCAACCGCACACACGAGGGCTTCCGCGTCCTGCGCGAGCGCATCGCCGAGCTCGAGCCCGACGTGCTCGTCATCTTCAGCGATGACCAGTTGGAGTGCTTCGACTTCAACAACTACCCCGCGTTCGCCGTCTACGTCGGCGACAGCTACGCGAAGTCCCCGCGCGAGCCGCGCACCGCGGAGATCGGGCGGCACGCCGAGCCCGGCTACCGCTTCCCCGGCCACCCGGAGCTCGCGGTGCACCTGCTCTCCGGCGTCATGCAGCGCGGCTTCGACCCCGCGTTCTGCATGGACATGCCGAAGCCGGACCGCGGCCTCGCGGGCGGCGTCATCCGCTCGGTCGAGGAGCTGACCAACTTCTCGCTGCCCTCCGTGCCCATCATGATGAACCTCTACTTCGCGCCGCAGGTGTCCGGCCTGCGCAGCTACCAGTTCGGCAAGGCCGTGCGCGAGGCGCTCGACGACGCGCCGTCCGATCTGCGTGTCGCCGTCGCCGCCTCGGGCGGCCTCTGGCACACGCCGGGGATGCCCGGCGCGTGGCTGAACGAGGAGTTCGACCGCGCGATACTCGCGCGCCTCGAAGCGGGCGACGCGCGCGGCATGGCCGACTACTTCGACGCCTACGTCATCCCCGAGGACGACACGAGCCAGGACGCCGCCTACCGCGGCCGGGTCAGCACCGGCATGCCGTCGCCGGGCGGCCCTGCCTTCGGCACGCGTGAGACCTGCGCGTGGATAGCGGCAGCCGCCGTCACCGAGGGCCGCCCCACCACCATCGTCGACTACATCGAGGTCTACGCCTCCCCGGTCGGCAACGCCTTCGCCTACTGCGACGACGTGTGAGGGAAGAGTCGGCTAGACTGAACGCATGGGATGGCAGAGAGCCGGGGCTGTTGCGTTCCTGACGTTGTACCTTGCGACAGTCGCCGCCTGCTCGTCGCCTACGCCTACGCCAAGCGGCACACCCACTGTAACGCCTACGCCGACCGCGTCGCCCATGCCGAGCGCCACCCCCACCCCAACGTCTGCTGAGCCTGCAAGCCCAACGCCGATGCTTGCTGTGACGCCCACGCTCACTCCAACGCCGACCACGGAGCCTGCTTCCACTCCCACCCCTACTGCCGCGCCAGTTGCGCTTTCGCCGACGGAAGCCGAGGCGCTGCTCTACGAGAACGCAGCAAAGGTGCGGGATGAGTCCATTCGCAACTTGGAGCACTGCCGCTTCACTTTCGCGTATGCGGGGCTGCCGGCCAAGCACGACAGCAAAGAAGGCTGGACGTTCGAAGGGCGGATGATTATGAGGGACGGAAGGCTGGCGTACTCAGGCCACTCTGCCGGCCATGCCCCCAATGACGACGACTCTGCCCGGGTGCCGGAATCCGACGATGATTTTCGCCTCTTTGATCTTGACTACGACCCGGTTGAATGGTTCGGCGCGGAATACCAAAGCCTCGTGGACGATGCCCCTCGTGGGGCGCACGTAGGCTGGTCTACCTACCTAGGGCAACCGAGCCTGCGTTACGAAACACGTGTTGAACGGACGGGCGAGCAAGACTCGAATATGCCTGCATCAGCCCTCATTGTTACCGACTACTTGGTAGAGAACCCCTATGTGTTCGTGGAGAGGGAGTACAGCATTTCAGCGAATGGGGACCGGCGACTGGTGCGTGAGTTCATGCGGCACCGATTCGAGTTGAGAGACTGCACTGCGGGTGAGAAGCATGCTGCCGCTGCTGTTGCGGTGTGGCAGGAGTTCGCGGAGAGGGGGGTAGAGGTTTACAAGCCGCTGCGTGAAGGCCTCCTCGATGGTTGCGGCATGACTTTCAATGAGCACGGCGTTCAATGGCTGGATTTCCGAGGAGAGGCTCCGCCGGGTGGTCCCATTGAAACGGAGGGGAGTTACGCCATCGCTCGCGACGCCGAAGGTCTTTGGCGAGTCACCTCGGAAGGAGTGGCTAAACGGCAAGGGCGTGTCGTGTATGCAATAAGGATGACATCCGAGGGGACGTGGACACTGGATGCGCAGACTGGCGAATGGACAGAGTGGCATGATGCCGACAACCCGGGCTATGAAGACCTCTCGGACTTTCTAGGGCAGTACTTTCCTATCGGCCGTTCCGGGTTTGTAGACTGGGAGGGCTCTCCCGTAGCTAGCGATGACGGTCAGTATTACGATCGCCGCTACACAGGCAAGGTAGTGATTGAAGGGCGTGCTGCCGCACGGTATGAGCAGGTATCGGTGCATCACCATGCCATCGATGTGGACGAGGGCCTGACATTTCAGATTGCCGTACGTGAGTTCTTTGAGGACAACCCATTGCTGTCCCGTCGGAGCTCATACTTCTTGCTTCCCAGCGGGGAACTCCAGCTTGGCTGGGAAAGCACGATCGATGAGCTACGACTCGAAGACTGCCCGGGCTGATCCACTCCCCCTACTCCGGGAACATCGCCACGATCTTGTCGATGTTTGGGTTGTAGGCCTGGTGTCCGTAGTAGATCATCCGCGCCTGGTTCCGGTCCGGCGTGTAGTACACCTTCTCCTGCGTCATCTCGATGCACTGGTTCGTCGCCGGGTCGCGGAACACGTTCATCGGGTCGCCTCCGTCCGCGACCGTCTCCATCGCCTCGTTCAGCATCTTGCGCAGCAGGATGACGCCCGTGTCGGACTCGCCGAGCTTCTCGCGGGTGCGGTCGGCGATGGGCGTCTGCGTCACCCACGCCATGAAGTCCTGCACCAGCGGCAGCTCCACGTTCAGCTCGCCGTTCGCGTCGTACAGCGGTATCTCGTAGTACGGTACCTTCTCCTGCGGCGGCACCTCCACCTCCGGCGGGAACTGGTAGCGCGTGTAGACGACGTGCAGCGTGTTGTGGTCGTCGACCGGCACGCGTATCTGGAACTCGGTGCTCGTCGTTCCCGTGGTGGAGCGGAGGATGTTGGGGAACACCCATGGGTGGCCGACCTTCCAGATGTCGTCCTCCTCGGTGCTGCCCTCCACGATGCGCTTCTTGAAGACGCCGTTGGCGAACTGCTGGAAACCGATGCGCTGGTGAGGGCGCATCATCGCCTTGCGCCACGGCGGCACCTCCTCGCCGGTCTTTTGCGCGAGGTACCAGCCGTAGACGCCGTGCAGCCACTCCGCGTGGACGGGGTCGGCTGAGTTCTCCTGGCACTGCAGCCAGTTGCACGGCAGCATCGTGAAGCCGATGTCGCGCCATGCGTGGTCGGTCACGAACAGGTCCCAGCGCGGGACGAGCGGCGCGGGCAGCGGGCCCATGTACGCGAACAGCAGCCCGCTGAGTTCCTCGACCGGGTAGGCGGTGACCTTCACCTTCTCCTTGAAGCGCCCGTCCGGGTGCACCGTCTCCTCGAACGGCTGCTCGATGCACTGGCCGCTCTCGTCCATCATCCAGCCGTGATACATGCAGCGAAGGCCGTGCTCCTCGGGGATGCCGTAAGAGAGGTCGACCCTGCGGTGCGGGCAGAAGCGGTCGATGAGCCCCAGCGTGCCCGACCTGTCCTTGTAGAGGACGAGGTCTTCGCCGAGTAGGCGCACCGGCTTGGTGGGCCGCTCGTCCATCTCCGCTGCCGCGGCGATGGGGTGCCAGTAGCGCCGCATCAGCTCGCCCATCGGCGTGCCGGGCCCGACCTGCGTGAGCCGTTCGTTCTCCTGCTGCGTTAGCATCGGGCACCTCCCTGCTGCGTGGGATTGTAGCGCACGCGCTGCTGCCCGGCTCCCTCTCCTGGGGGAGAGGGTTGGGGTGAGGGCCCTTGGGGCGTGGCGTGGGGTGCCTGTCATGCTGAGCAGAGCGCAGCGGAGTCGAAGCATCTCTCGGATAGGCTCGGTTCCCTCACTTGGGAGAGGGCTGAGGTGAGGGCCACCGGCGGGGTGAGTGAGTGCCCCCATGTGACATCCGCCCCTTTCGCGGTCGCCCCCGCATCCCCTACGCTGGGCGCGTGACCGTCTTGCTGGCAGCACCCATAGACTGCGTCTATAGCTCGGCGCCCAGCTATAAAAGAAACCTATGGCTCAGCGGCAAACTTTTGAAATTCGATGAAATCTTGGTTCCTTGGTCGCGGGAAGCAGGCCACGGCCTTGGAAACACCCCAAACCAAGGAGACCAAGATTCCGGATTGGCCATGCGGTTCACTCGTGGAGAGCGACCAAGATTTCAAAAATCGGGGGCTGTTGGAATCTTGGTCATCCCCGCACCGTTAGGCGCGCAGCGGACGTATAATGCGCCCCATCCGGGCGACAGGAGGCTGAAGATGGCTACCTACGGGTTCGAGGACCACTGCTGGCAGGACGTGGTGAGCGCGGAAGACATCGAGCTCTACAAGCACTACCAGCGCGAACTGTACGTCGGACGGCGTCCGGCGATACTGGCGATCGATCTGTACAACTCGGCGTACCAGGGCGGCCCGCTCCCGGTGCATGAGGTTGCGAAGGAGTTCCCGAGCGCATGCGGCGAGTATGCGTGGAACGCCATCGAGCCAACGAAGCAGCTGTTCGCGATGGCGCGCGCCCGCGGCTTCCCGGTCGTCTACACGACGGGCGAAGACCGGCCGGAGGCGCGTCCCAACCGGCTGCGCTCGACGAACCGCCGCGCGAAGAACCAGGGCGAGAACCCGTTCGGCATCTACGAGGCGTTCGCGCCGGAGCCGGAGGACCTCATCATCTACAAGCAGCGCGCGAGCGGCTTCTACGGGACGCCGCTGGTGGCGCAGCTCGTGCAGATGGGCGTCGACACCGTCCTCGTCTGCGGCGAGAGCACGAGCGGCTGCGTCCGGGCCTCGGTCGCCGACGCCTACTCCAACGGCTTCCACGTCGTCATCGCCGAGGAGTGCGTCTACGACCGCGCCCAGCTGTCGCACAAGGTCAACCTCTTCGACATGCACCACAAGTACGCGGACGTCATGCACCTGGACGAGCTCGCCGAGCACCTCGAGGCTTTCCCTGAGGCATAGCGAACAGAAGACGCGTGCGGCGACCGTTCCGGGTGAATCCGCCGCACGCCTGCTTCTGCTCCTTGTCACCGCTGTATCCCTCGCGCTCGCGGCTTGCGACTCCGCTCCGCCGACCGTTGGCATCGTGGGGGTCGCCGAACGCTCCACTCCGACGGCCACGCCGCTTGCGGCGTCCATCCCTGCGCCAACGCCTGCTCCCGGGACGACTCCGACTGCGGCGCCAACGCACCTTCCGGCTTCAACCCCCGACCCTGCGACGACTCCGGTCCCGATGCCTGCGCCCACATCGACCCCAACGCCCACGGCTGAGGAGATTGCGGCAGTGCATCTGTCGCAGGCCCTTCCCTGGGTGGGGAGTCCTCCGGATGCCTTTCACCGCCGGGCTGCGGAGTCCATCATCGGCCTGTGGGTCCGTGACGCCGAACTCGGCGACCACGTCGCGCGGATGGCCTGGGTCGTCGATGGCGTAACCGATGACGAGCCTGATGTGCTGTCCAGCCTCAGGGAACTCGCCGCCTCAGAGCCCGAACTCGCGGGTCTTCTGCTCGGGTTGCCGTGGGTCGTCGGTATGCCCGCAGACACGGCAGGGACCGTTGAGTGGATCGTATTCGGTCTGCTGTCGGGCATAGGGGTCGCCAATCCCCCGTTAGCGCGATTACTGGCGAGTCATCCCTTGCTGGCCGACGACCTGACCCTTGAGGAGTGGCAGGTAGTAGAGCTTCTCGTCGAAACGGGCTTCTCCAACCTCGAACAGGCCAGGCGACTGGCAGCGACAGGCTGGGTGTCGGACGGCATAGAAGCACACGAGCTCCCCGTGCTGTTCGCGATCGTATCGACGGCAGACTCTCCAACCGCATCCGCGGAGTTTCTCTCAGGCATCCCTGGGCTTACTGCCCATCTGCCCGGGGACCTGCCTGCGCATGCGACCAGGGCACTTGCCAACCTTGCTCTTGACGGCCAGGGGCACCTGGAGCAGATACGCGCTCAGCCTTGGTTCGCCGATGGTCTGACGGAGGAAGAGGCGGTCCTGGTCGTAATCCTGGAGCGAGCGGCCGACGACCTCCCGGTGCACTTCAGAGATCTTTTGACTGGCCGCTTCAGCCGGACCAGGGTGGTCGAGTTTCCGTTGACTGGCGAGGTCCGGCTGTGGGTCGTGCAGGACACACCCCTCTCCGACGGAGAAGTCATCCTTCAAGACATGGAAGAGACCGTCCGATACCTGGAGGAGGTGGTGCAGGAGCCCTTTCCGACCGATGTCCTCATCCTCTCTGTTGTGGATCCGAATAAGGAGAGCTACGGCCTGGGAGGGGAATGGCTGAACACCCACATCCGTCTCGCGAGAAACCCGCATTCGGACAGTGTGGAAGAAATCCCCCACGAAGCGGGTCACTTCATCTTCAAGGGCCCCAGATGGTATAGCGAAGGCGCGTCCGAGTTGGGCAGGGCCTTTGTGAACCACAGGACAGGCGTGCAGACCCTGGACCAACGCAGAGAGGAACTGGCGAATACTGAGAGGTGCACCGGCTATGCGAACATACGGCACTGGGCTCACGAGGTGCAGGAACGGGGTCCCACTCCGGGCGACCTGTGCCCTTACGTCCTGGGGGAGAATCTCCTCCTGAATGCGTGGAACCTGCTGGGCCAGGACAATATGTCTGCCACCCTGCGAGAGTTGTACGTCTTGAACCGCGACAAGGAGACGCCAATCACGGAGGAGGTTGTCTACGACGCTTTCCTGAGAAACGTGCCGTCGGGCAAGCAGGCGGCGTTTCAGGACTTGTACCGCCGGCTGCACGGAGGCGCGTTCGCTTTCCCTGGGATTGACCTCAACGACGCCCACGGTGACGACCCGGCGAACGCAGGTGTTGCGGAAGTTGGCCGAGGCGTGACGGGCGCGTTGGACTACATGTTCGACTTCGACTACTTCAGGTTCCAGGCCCAGGCGGACCAGAAGTATCGGATCACCGTGGCATATCCATCGCTGCCTCCCGACTGGGTGACGGTCTACGCGCCTGACGGAGTGACGCGGGACGCGTTCGGATTGAAGTCCAGCAGCGTGACTCCTTCAGGCCCGGAGCTGCTCTGGATCGCACCCGGTACCGGGGAGTACTTCCTTACGGTCCGCAACTTCGGCGGACTCACGGGCAATTACACCCTGAGCATCGACCCCGTCGAAGATGTCCTTGACGACCACGGTGATACGGCGGCCTCCGCCACCTCCCTGACTCCGGGGCAGACGACCAGCGGCGCCGTGGACGATGAGTTCGACCTCGATTACTTCCGGTTCCAGGCCGCGCAGGGCCAATGGGTGCATGTGGAGGTCCAGATTGGAACGCTGGAGTTTCTCAGTGCAGGGCTGTACGAGGCAGATGGGACTACGCCCGCCCTGCAGCGCCCGGAGGACATGGACACCATTGTCAGCAATGGGGGTACCTATCTCCCCGTCATCGACCTGATGAGTGCGGCATGGCATCGGGCCGTTTCGTTCGACTGGATCGCACCCCATGCAGGCGAGTTTTTCCTGGCGGTAAGCGGCGCCCATGCCAGGGTTGGTTCCTACAGCGTCACCATCACCACGCCTGAACGCTGATGCCCAGGGGCTGGCGCCTCACCGCTGCGAGCCCTGCACGCGGGACTCTCGTCCCGCCCACTCCCGCTCGCGCAGGACATACTTCTGTATCTTGCCGGTCGCCGTCTTGGGAAGGTCGCCGAACTCCACGTGGCGCGGCGCCTTGAAGCGCGCGATGCGTTCCTGGCAGAAGGCGATGACCTCCTCGGCGGTGAGCGTGGCGCCCTCGCGAGGCGTGATGAACGCCTTGGGCGTCTCGCCCCAGCGGTCGTCCGGCACGGCGATGACGGAGACCTCCAGGACGCCCGGGTGCTCCATGATGACCTTCTCTACCTCCTGGCTGGAGATGTTCTCTCCGCCGGAGATGATCACGTCCTTCGCACGGTCCTTCAGTTCGATCTGGCCGTCTGGGTGCCAGACGCCGAGGTCGCCGGAGTGGAACCAGCCGCCCGCGAACGCCTTCGCCGTGGCGTCCGGGTCGTCCAGGTAGCCGGACATGACGCCGTTGGAGCGCATGACGACCTCGCCCATCGTCTCACCGTCGCGGGGCACGTCGTTCATCTGCTCGTCGACGACGCGGAGGCCGGTACCCGCGTGGACGTACGGCACGCCCTGTTTCGCCTTGGCGAATGCGCGCTCCTCCACGGTCATGTCGTCCCACTCCAACTGGGGCACGCAGAGCGTGATGGGGCCGTAGGTCTCGGTGAGGCCGTAGAGGTGGATGATGTTCGCTCCCATGCCCTCCATCGTGCGGACGACCTGCGGTGCGGGCGGCGCGCCGCCGGTGGCGATGGTGAGGCCGGAGAGGTCCTGCCCTTCCGCGGCGGGCGAGGAGTACATGCCTGTGAGCACCGTGGGCGCGCCGCACATGTTGGTCACGCCGTGCTGCTCGATGAGCCGGTAGACCTCGGCGGGGTCGACGCGGCGCAGGCAGACGTGCGTCCCACCAACGGCGGTCACGGCCCACGTGTGACACCACCCGTTGCAGTGGAACATGGGGAGCGTCCAGAGATAGACGCTGCGCCAGTTCAGCCCGGTCTCGATGACCTCGCCGAGCGCGTTGAGGTACGCGCCGCGCGCGTGGTACTGCACGCCCTTGGGCATGCCGGTGGTGCCGGAGGTGTAGTTGACGGTGATGATGTCCATCTCGGATGCGATGGGGTCGCGGTGCTCTCCATCCGGCGCCGACGCGAGGAACTCCTCGTACTCGGGTCCGGGGATGTCGTCGGCGCGCGGGACCTCGTCGACGACCTGCACGTAGAGCGATACGCCGGGAACTTCGTCGCGCACCTGCCGGACGGTGGGCGCGAACTCCGAGTCGAACACGAGCACCCTGGCCTTCGAGTGGTTGAGGATGTAGGCGATCTCGCGCGGCGAGAGGCGGGTGTTGATGGCGACGAGCGCAGCGCCGATGCTCATGGGGCCATAGTGCCCTTCCAGCAGCGGCGGAAGGTTCGGGACGATGAACGCGACGCGGTCGCCCTTACCGACGCCCGCGCTCTTCAACGCTCCGGCGAGCCGGTTCACGCGGTCACGCAGCTCGGAGTAGGTGTAGACGCGCTCTCCGTGGATGACGGCGGGTTTGTCCGGGTAGACGAACGCGCTCCGCTCCAGGAACGAGAACGGCTCCAGGTTCTGGTAGAAGACGCTGTTGTCCATGCGCAGGGCCTCCGCAGGTTGGCGAGATGGCGCCATTCGGCTGCGCTATTCTACGCATCGTGTGGGGGTCGTGGGGACGCAAGGCAGCGGGTGGTATCATCGTCGTGGGGCAGTTTCTTGCCCCGATCTCCCAAGAGGTGTTGCGTCGTGTCAGTTGCCGAAGACCGTTTGCAGGAGTTGGGGTTGGAGTTGCCGCAGGTGTCGACTCCGGTGGCGAACTATGTTCCTGCCGTGCGCACGGGCAACCTGCTGTACGTGGCGGGTCAGGTGCCGCGAGGCGCGGACGGAGCGATGATTACCGGCAAAGTGGGCGCGGATATGGACGTCGACGACGCATACAACGCGGCGCGCATCTGTGGGCTCTCAGCTCTCGCGGTGGCGAAGCGGGAGATAGGCGACCTCGACAACGTCGTGCGGGTGGTCCGCGTTATGGGGCTGGTGAATGCGACGCCGGACTACACGCAGCAGCCGCAGGTGATCAACGGGTTCTCAGACTTGATGGTCGCGGTCTTCGGCGAGGCGGGACGGCATGCGCGCGTCGCCTACGGCGCGGGGTCGCTTCCCGGCGGTGCTGCCGTGGAGGTCGAGTCGCTGTTCGAGGTGCGGTAGGGCCGCTAGAGAGACTCTTCCGCGGCCAACCGCGCGGCGCGGAGCGTATTCGTGAGCAGCATGGCGATAGTCATGGGCCCCACTCCGCCGGGTACCGGCGTGATGGCCGACGCCTTCTCGGCCACCGCGTCGTAGTCCACGTCACCCACGAGCCGGTAACCGGACTTCCGCGTCGCGTCGTCCACGCGGTTGATGCCCACGTCGATCACGACCGCGCCGTCCGCAACCATGTCCGCGGTGAGCGCACGCGGCCTGCCGATCGCGGCAACGACGATGTCGGCCTGTCGTGTCAGGGCGGGGAGATCGCGAGTCCCGGTGTGGCAGACGGTGACGGTGGCATTCGCGCCGGGCGCCTTCTGGACGAGGAGCGTGGCGAGCGGCTTGCCGACGATGTTGCTGCGCCCGACGATGACGACGTGCTTCCCTGCAGGGTCGTTGCCGGTGCGGACGAGCATCTGCTGGACGCCGGCGGGCGTCGCCGGCAGGAATCGTGGGCTGCCTTCCAGCAGTCGCCCACCGTTGATGGGGTGCATCCCGTCCACGTCCTTGTCCGGGTCGATGGAGAGGATGACCTCCCGCTCTTCGATGTGAGCGGGCAGGGGCAGCTGGACGAGGATGCCGTGGAAGCGGGAGTCGGCGTTGAGCTCCTGCACGAGTGCTATCAGCTCCTCCTGCGTCGTCTCCTCGGGCAGCTCGAACGTCTCGCTGAACATGTCCGCTTCGTCACAGGCGCGTCGCTTGTTGCGGACATAGACGGCTGAGGCGGGGTCGTCGCCGACCAGCACTGCGGCGAGGCCGGGCGTTACTCCGGAACGCTTCCTGAACGCGCGCGTCTCCTCGGCGATCTCGCCGCGTATGTCCTCGGCCATCTGCTTGCCATCGATAACGGTCGCGGTCACGCACGTCGCCTCCGGTGGGGATGCGTCAGATGATAGCAGCCGGTGAGCGGTGGGGCTGGTATGATGCTGCGCGCCGGATACGATCGGCGCGCAGCGCATGGAGGAGAAGGTGCAGGACGTCTCCGTTGGCGTGGACATGATTGAGATAGACCGCATCGCGGCGGCGCTGGAGCGCTTCGGGACGCGGTTCTTGGAGCGCGTCTACACGCCGGACGAGATAGCGTACTGCCGGGGCCGCGCCCCCCAATTGGCTGCGCGGTTCGCTGCGAAAGAGGCGACGATGAAAGCGCTGGGGACCGGCACGCGCGGCGTCGGGTGGCGTGAGGTAGAGGTGACGCGGAAGCGCAGCGGCGAGCCGGAGATAGCGTTGCATGGAAGAGCGGGCGCTCGCGCGCGCAAGCTGGGCATAGACCGGATAGCGGTGAGCCTGTCGCATTCGCGTGCCTACGCGGTAGCGTCGGTAGTGGGGCGCCTGTCTTGAAGGTCGTAACCTCGGACGAGATGCGGCTGCTGGAGTCGCGAGCGGCGGAGGCGGGGGTTTCGGCGGAGTCCCTCATGGAGAGTGCAGGGCTTGCGGTAGCCCGGAGCATCGCGCACCGCCTGGACGGCGTGCGTAGCAAGCGTGTCGTCGTGCTTGTAGGGCCCGGGAACAACGGCGGCGACGGCATGGTCGCGGCGCGGTACCTCGCGGACTGGGGGGCCGTGGTGACGCTGTACATGACCACGGCGCGTCGTCGCGAGGACAAGTTCGAGGAGTGCCGGGAGCGCCGTTGCCGCGTGGTCGAGGCGTCGGAAGACCTGGAATGCTGGCAACTGGGGAGCTACGTCTCGCTCGCCGACCTCGTGCTCGACGCGGTACTCGGCATCGGCGCCCACCCGGGGCTCGACCCGACGCTGCGCGCCATCTTCGAATCGATAGGACAGATGAAGCCGCCGTCGCAGCATCCTCTGTTCGCCGCGCTCGATCTGCCCACGGGCCTCGACGCGGACACCGGCGAGTGTGACGAATCATGCTTCTCCGCCGACGTGACGCTTGCGCTCGGTGCACCGAAAGTCGGACTGTTGCAGTTCCCCGGAGCCGGGCGCGTTGGAGTGCTCGAAACGCTTCCCATCGGGTTGCCGGAAGGCGTCGACGAAGGGCTGCCGCTCGACCTCGTAGATGCTCCGCTCACGAGCGGCCTGCTGCCTCGTCGGCATGCGGACGGGCACAAGGGGAGTTTCGGGAACGTGGCTGTCGTGGGTGGACATCGACGGTACCTTGGCGCACCCGTGCTCGCGGCATCGGCTGCGTACCGCGTCGGCGCCGGTCTCGTGACCCTCGCCGCTCCGGAGAGCGTGAGCCGCATCGCCGCGTCGCAACTCATCGAACAGGTACACGCGCCGCTGTCGGAGACGGCGGACGGTGGCGTTTCCGCAGACGCTGCCGGATCAGCGCGTGAGGCGTTGAACGCCGCCTCTGCTGCGGTGGTCGGGCCCGGCCTCGGGACGGACGACCCATCGGCCGCCTTCCTGCGTTCGCTGCTGCTTACTCAGCCTGCGGTGCACACGCCTGTCGTGCTCGATGCAGACGCCCTGAACATCCTCGCCGACGTCTACGGCTGGCCATCGATGCTTGCCGTCCCTGCCGTGCTGACGCCGCACCCGGGGGAGATGGGCCGGCTGCTTGGGCGTCCGGCGCACGAGGTGCAACAGGACCGCAAGCGGGTCGCGATGGCATCAGCGGAGGAGTGGGGGCAGGTCGTGGTGCTCAAGGGAGCTCACACGGTCGTCGCCGCACCGGACGGACGGATTGCCATCAGCCCGTTCGCGAACCCCGCACTTGCGACGGCGGGCTCGGGCGACGTGCTCGCAGGCATCATCGGCGGTCTGCTGGCCCAGGGGATGGAGCGCTACGAGGCTGCGGTGGCAGGCGTCTACCTGCAAGGGGCGGCGGCGGAACGCTGGAGCGCAACGAATGGCAGTGGCGGCATGCTCGCGAGCGACCTGCTGCTGCTGCTCCCGCGCGTCACGGAAGACGTCCGGGGGCGGTAAGCGCCTGGCTCTATCCTCTCGTCAGTGAGAGGACGATCTTCGATGCCGGAACGAAGTCCTCGCGGTGGACCCTGATAGAAGAGTGGGTCGAGGGCATTGAGGGCGTGATGTCGAAGCCGCCCATGGTCTTGAGTTGGGCACGGATCCCTTGGCGCGTCAGCTCGTTGTAGATCGCGACGGCCCGGTTCTTTTGCGCTGCTCCCCAGGCGGCGTGCACTTCCGTCCAGGTGCGGGCTTCGCGGTACGCCCGGTAGTACCAGACACCCGCAGAGATTGCGGCGCCGATGAAGACGATGACGAACAGGATCTCCAACTCTCAACTCTCTTTCGGACGCCGCGCGTCTAGCAACGTAACGACACGATCCAGGATCGCCATCGCTACGTTGTATTTTGTCATGAGAGGCAGCTCTGTGTCTCCTGTTTCCTCTACGAGCCAGACCTTATTCTCGTCCGAGCCGAAACCCGCGCCGGGGAGCGTGATGTCGTTCGCCGCCACGAGATCGGCCTTCTTGGTGCGTAGCTTGGCGCGGGCGTTCTTCAACAGGCTGCTGCTCTCGGCGGCGAAGGCGACCTTCACGATGCCGTCAGGCACGGCAGCGATGATGTCCTCGGTGCGTTCCAACGCGAGCGTCAGGTCGGCCGTTGCTTCCTTCTTCAGTTTCTCGCCGCTCGGTTCGGCCGGGCGGTAGTCGGCAACGGCGGCAGCCATCACGAGTGCGTCGGCCGAGCAGGCGGCGTGCTGCACGGCATCGCGCATCTGCTCTGCAGTCTCGGCACGCTCGATATGCACTCCGACCGGCAGGTCGATCGCGGCGGGGGCGGTCACGAGAGTCACGTCGGCGCCGCGGTCCCGCGCCGCCTCCGCGATGGCGTATCCCATCTTCCCGGAGGAACGGTTGGTGAGTACGCGTACGGGGTCGAGCGGCTCCTGGGTGCCGCCGGCGCTCACGACGACGCTCCGTCCACGCAGGTCCCCGCTCGCGCCAAGCGTCTGCGCGATGCGTCCGAGCAGTTCGGGCGTCTCGGCAAGCCGTCCCCACCCCGTCAGCCCGGATGCGAGCCTTCCCTCACCAGGCCCGACGATGAGCACGCCCCGCTCCCGGAGCGTGTTCACGTTCTGCCGGACCGCTGGGTGCTCCCACATATTGGCGTCCATCGCAGGGGCGATGAGCAGTGGAGCGCCGGTCGCCAGGGCAGTGACGCTGATGGGGTCGTCTGCGAGGCCGAGTGCGAGTTTCGCGAGCATGTGTGCGGTCGCGGGCGCCACGACGAGGATGTCAGCGGCCTGCGCCAGGGCAACGTGCTCGATGGCCTCTGGCGAATCGGGGTCGAACAGGTCCGTCAGCACTGGGCGGTGCGTGATACTGCGGAAGGTGAGCGGCGTTACGAAGCGTGTCGCGGAGTACGTCATCAACACGTCGACTTCCGCGCCGGCCTGCGTGAGTTTACTGGCGAGGTCGGCCGCCTTGTAGGCGGCGATGCTACCGCTGACGCCGAGCAGCACGCGCTTGTCGTGGAACGGACCGCTCATCGCGCGCCTCCCGCTTGGGCGGGTTCGCGGTTCAGGTTGAAGATGTGACGCAGGCCGCGCAGGGTCAGCTCCGGGTCCACTACGTCGAATATGGAGGTCTGCTCGGCGATGATCGGCACGAGGCCGCCGGTGCCGACGACCTTCGCGTCCGGCGCATCCATCTCGTCGCGGAAGCGTCGCACCATCGACTCGACGAGCCCGGTGAAACCGAACACCAGACCGGAGTTGATGGAGGCCGTCGTGTTCTTGCCGATGGCGTGCTCCGGGGCCGTGAGGTCTACGCGGCGCAGCATGGACGTGTTGGCGACGAGCGCGTCTCCGGCGAGTCCCACGCCGATGGAGATCGCGCCGCCGAGGTAGTCCCCGTCTGCGGTGACGGCGTCGAAGACCGTAGCGGTGCCCAGATCGACGACGATGGCGGGACCGCCGTAGTAGTGCAGGGCGGCGGCGGCGTCCGCGATGCGGTCCGCCCCCACGTCATGCGGGCTCTGGTACTGGATGCGGATGCCGGTGCGCGTTCCGGCTCCCACGACGACAGGGTCGCAGTGGAAGAGCGAGCGCGCGACGTCCTCGAATACGCCGGTGAGTGGAGGCACGACGCTGCAGAGCGCGGCGTCAGTGATGTCGCTCAAGGCGATGCCCTTCAACGGCAGCAGCTCCCGCAGTTGCAGGGCGTACTCGTCGCTGAGACGTCGCGAGTCGGTGGAGAGCCGGCAGCTCGCTACGAGGTCGTCGCCGTCGAACGCCCCTATGGTGATGTTCGTGTTGCCTATGTCCAGCGTGAGGAGCATGGAGAGATTATACGCTCCTCACGAGTGGCGAACTTCCCGCTACTCGTCGCGGGAGTTACGCGAGCCCATCAGCGCGACGATAACGATTAGGACGAGCACGAACGCGGCGACCTCCAGGAGGAAAACGCTCCGCAGTCCCCACGTCACCACCATCGCGCCTCCCGCCAGCGGCCCCAGGGCGACGCCCAGCGCGTGCGACAGTTGCGCGGAGCCGAACGCGGCCCCGTGCTGCCCGCTGGGCGTGCGCAGCGCGATGAGGCCGTTCACGAGCCCCGAAAGGCCCCCGGAGAAGAGTGCGATGGCGGCGAAGCCGGCTGCGAAAGTGAGGTAGTCGTTCGCGAAGTAAGGGATGAGCGACGCGAACGCAGCGAATACGGTCCCGATGATGAACACGCGCTGCAGCCCCACCTTCGGTGCGAGCCAGCCCATCACCACTGCGGAAGCGGCAGAAGCGATGCCTCCCAGGGTGAAGACGATGCCCGACCGGGTAGCGGACTGCGAGCCTCCATCGATAGTGCCCACGAGTCCCGGGATGGCGGGCTGGATCAGGAGATGTGCGGCGAGCACGAGAAAGACGACCGCGTACAACGGCAGCATCAGGCGGGACGTGCTCAGCCGCCAGAGGACGAGGAATGGCTGCACGAGGCCCGTGGAAGACGTGGGTGGATGGAAGTCTTCTCGCACGAGAAGGATGACGATGACAGCGGAACCCCACAGCACCACTCCGGTCGCCATGAATGCCGCCTGCAGCCCATAGAAGTCGTAGATGATGCCTCCGAACAAAGGGCCGAGTGCGACACCGAGGAACAGGCCGGACTGGATGATGCCGGCCGCGAATGACAACCGCTCCCGGGGGGTCTCCGCTGCGACGAGTGCCATGATGGTCGGCACGACGCCGCTCGTCGCGCCGATGACGAAGCGGGACATCATGAGCTGGAGCGGCGTCTGGGAGAAGCCCGAGAGCGTGAGGAAGAAGCCGCCGAGTATCAGCGCACGCAGGACGTTCAGCTTCCGCCCGTAGCGGTCGCCCAGCACGCCCCAGATCGGGCTGGAGATGCCCATGCCGAGGCCGAACACCCATCCGGCCAGCCCTGCCCAGAACGCGGCGTTCTCCGTGGTGAGCCCGCCCAGCTCCTCGAAGAAGAGGGGATAGAAAGGGAACGTGAAGGAGAAGCCGAGGGTCGTCCCTACCTGGGCGAACCACAGTGCGATGAGGTTCGTCTTCCATGAGACAGGGCGTGAGACTGACGGAGCGGACACGGAAGTCAGGATAGCACTCCCCTATTGAGACTGACCGGCCGACCCCGCAGGGCGAATGCCTCGTCTGCTAACATGGAGGCTCCACAGCCCAGCGTCCCGGAGTCCCCACGCATGACGACCAATCCGGCCGGAGAGCCGCTCGCGAAAGCCTACGACCCGCGCCAGGTTGAAGGCAGGCTGTACGAATGGTGGGAACGCTCCGGCTATTTCAAGGCCGCGCCCGACCCGGATCGGGAACCGTTCACCATCATCATGCCGCCGCCCAACGTCACGGGCGAGCTGCACCTCGGCCACGCGATGACAGCCGCGATAGAGGACGCGCTTACCCGCTATCACCGCATGAAAGGCGATGTGGCCCTCTACCTGCCGGGCACCGACCACGCGGGTATCGCCACGCAGGTCGTCGTTGAGCGCCAGCTTGCCGCGGAAGAGCTGACGCGCCACGACATCGGACGTGAGGCCTTCCTCAAACGCATCTGGGAGTGGGTGGACAAGACCGGCGACACGATAGACAACCAGCACCGTCGGCTTGGCGCGTCGTGCGATTGGGAACGCAAGACGTTTACGCTGGACGAAGGCCCGGCCCGCGCCGTCCGCACGACGTTCAAGGACCTCTACGACGAAGGACTCATCTACCGCAGCGAGCGGATGATTAACTGGTGCGTCAGTTGCCGTACCGCGCTGTCCGACCTGGAGGTCGAACACGAGGAGGTACAGGGCAACCTGTACTACATCCGCTATCTCTACGAGGACGGCTCCGGGCACCTGACCGTCGCAACGACCCGCCCGGAGACGCTGCTCGGCGACACGGCGGTCGCGGTGAACCCCACGGATGAACGGTACGTCGGAGCGGCCGGTAAGCGCGTCCGGCTGCCGGTGCTCGGACGGCTCATCCCGGTCATCGCCGACGATGCGGTCGCAACCGAGTTCGGCACGGGGGCGCTCAAGATCACGCCGGGGCATGACCCCAACGACTTCGAGACAGGCGAGCGGCACGGACTGCCCATCGTGAACGTGCTCAACCCGGACGGCACGCTGAATGAGGAGGCGGGGCCCTACGAAGGATTCGACCGCTTCGACGCGCGCAAGGCGATCGTCGCGCAGTTGGAACGAGAGGGACTGCTGGAGAAAGTGGAGCCGTATACCCACTCGGTGGGCCACTGCCAGCGCAGCGGCGACCCGGTCGAACCCATAGTCTCGATGCAATGGTTCGTCAGGATCGCTCCGCTGGCCGAACCCGCGCTCGCCGCTGTGGAGGACGGACGCATCCGCATCGTTCCCGAGCGTTTCGCGCGCGTCTACGCGAATTGGATGGAGAACATCCGGGACTGGTGCATCTCTCGCCAGCTCTGGTGGGGGCACCGTATCCCCGTCTGGTACTGCAGCGCGTGCGGCCACATGACCGTTGCCGTGGACGAACCGGAGGTCTGCGAGGCGTGCGGCTCCGCCGACATAGCGCAGGACGAGGACGTGCTCGACACGTGGTTCTCGTCCGGCCTGTGGACGCACTCCACGCTCGGCTGGCCCGGGGACAACGCCGACCTGGACTACTTCTACCCCACCTCTGTGATGGAGACGGGCTACGACATCCTCTTCTTCTGGGTGGCCCGCATGATCATGATGGGGATGTGGAACATGGGGGACGTTCCCTTCCGCACCGTCTACCTGCACGGCCTCGTGCGCGACGAGCACGGACAGAAGATGAGCAAGACGCGGGGGAACGTCCGCGACCCATTGGACGCTATCGACCAGTACGGGACCGACGCGCTGCGTTTCGCGTTGACGACCGGCACGACGCCCGGCAACGACTCCCGCTTCAGCGACGACCGCTTGGAGGCGGCGCGCAACTTCGCGAACAAACTGTGGAACGTCGGCAGGTTCGTCATCGGCCAGGTCGAAGGACGGGAGAACATGCATGGCTGGTACGCTGCGCCTCCGCGTGAGCACCGGCAGGACAGGTGGATGCTCTCCAAGGCCCAGCAGACCGCGGTCCGTGTGAACGACCTCATGGCCGAGTTCCAGCTGGGCGAAGCCGAGCGCGTCCTCCACGAGTTTATCTGGAGCGACCTCGCCGACTGGTACATCGAATTGGCGAAGGTACGCATGCGCAACGGCGACGACCAACCCCGCCGCGTGCTGGCCCACGTGCTGGAGCGGGTGCTGCGGCTTCTTCATCCGTTCATGCCGTTCGTTACCGAAGAGATATGGCAGCGCCTCACTGCCGTGCTTCCCCCGGAAGGCAACCTGCCGGAGTCGATCATGATCGCTCCGTACCCGGACCCGAAGGCCCGCCTGTCCGAAGAGGAGTTGCAGGCGCGCAGGGACGCCGACGCTCCCGCCTCCGAAGAAGTGGACCTGCTGATCGACCTCGTGCGGGCCATCCGGAACGTGCGTGCCGAGCTCAAGATAGAGCCGCAGACACTGCTGGATGTCGCGGTGGCCACGTCCCGGCCTGCCGCGGCGCTGGAAGGCGACGCGGATGCGATCCGCGGTCTCGCGCGCGTTGGCGCGCTGCGGTTCGGCGACGGGGAAAGCGGGCAGGACACGGTGCGCCTCGTGGTGCGGGACGTCACCGTTGCGCTCAACGTCGGGGATGCTGTGGACCTGGAGGCTGAGCGGGAGCGCCTGCGGGCGGAATCGGCCAGCGTCGAGAAGCACGTAGCGGGACTGCAGGGCCGCTTGGGTAACGTACAGTTCCTCGACAAGGCGCCTGCCGACGTGGTCGAACGCGAGCGCGAGCGGCTGGAGACCGGGCGCGCGAGGCTGGAACGCATCACCGAACTGCTACAGGACCTGGGGGGGTAACCGCATCGGCACGAGGACGCACTCGGACGCGGAACGCCGCGAACCGGCCACCGGCGGTTCGTAGGTCATGCGGTTCGTACCTTCCAAACAGGGGATCACTGGCGGGCTTCGGCTGGAACTGGTCGTCATCACGGGTGGGTTGATCGCTTCGGCGCACGCCTCGATGATGATCATCACCCCGGTCATGCCGAAGTTCATCGAGTTGATCGGCGGCGGCGTCTTCGCGCTCGGGCTTACGTTCTCCGTCTACGGTGTGGGGCGGTTCATCACCAACATCCCTGCGGGCGTGATCTCGGAGAAGGTGGGGCGGAAGTGGATCATCACCATCGGTGGGCTCGGGGTCGCGCTGTTCGCCACGCTGGGCGGTTTCGCCCAGGACGTCCCCACGTTCCTGACGCTCCGGTTCCTGAGTGGCGTGGCGAGTTCCATGACCATCGTGATGGCGAACGTCGTCGCGGCGGACCTCAGCACGGTGGAGAACCGTGGGCGCGTCCTCGGGCTGATGCAGGGGCTGCAACTCGTTGTAGGGACGGGCAGTCCTGCGCTGGGGGGTCTCATCGGAGAGGTATTCGGGACCCGCGCCCCCTTCTACGTCTCCGGCATCATGGTCCTCACTTTCGCCTTGTGGGGCATCGCGCGGCTGCCGGAGACACGCCCTCAACCGGGGAGCGAAGACGCAGGCACGCACATCCGTCATAGGAACTCGCCGCGCGGCGCGCTCTTCCTGCTGCGGGATACCAGCTTCTTGATCGTGTGTGTCCTCGGCTTCTCCACGTTCTTCTTGCGTGGGGGCATGTCCACGACGCTGATACCGGCGTTCGTACACGACGTCCTTCAGATGGGGCCGGGGGCTATCGGACTGCTGTTCACGTTCTCGTCGCTCATGCACGGGATACTCATCTACCCGGCGGGGGCGATGGCCGACAAGTACGGACGCAAGATCATCATCATTCCCGCGGGGATCGTGATAGGCGCCTCCATCGTCTGGCTGCCGTTCGCGGATACGCTGGGGCCGTTCATCGCCGCGTTCATCCTGCTGCACGTTGCCCAGGGATGGAGTGGCCAGGCGCCTGTCGCCTACGTCGCCGACCTCGCGCCTCAGGGGATGCGGGGCATGGCTATAGGGCTGTACCGGACGTTCGGCGACGCGGCGGGGATGATTGGACCGGTCGTCTCCATGACCCTCCTCTCTGTCCACTCTTACCACGCGGCGTTCGGGTTCAATGCACTGCTCTGGACGGTAACTGTCGTTGTGTTCGCCTACGTGGCAGTAGAGACGGGGGGGAAGCACCGCAAGCGTGGGCCGATCGCTGCACCGGAAGCGCAGCCGGAACAGCCGCAAGCCAGGGCCTGATATCTCCTGCGGTGCTATCATTACGATAGCATTCCGATAGCGCTTACTCTCTGGAGGCCCACCATGAACATCGCGCTGCGCAACGTGCCCGAAGACTTGCACGCCGAACTGAAGGCTGCCGCGAAGCGGAACCACCGCAGCCTCAACGGCGAGATACTCGCGCGGCTTGCGCTGTCCCGCCGCGGTTCCACACTCGATGCAGAAGCATTCCTCGAAGAGAACGTGGCTTGGCACCAGCGTTTTGCGGCGTTGGACCTCAGCCCGGAGACCGTCCGCTCCTTGAGGGACGAGGGACGCGATGCGCTCAAGGAGCGCATTGAGGAGCGTCAGAAAACGACCGGCAAGATCGACTTTGACCCTGGAATGATTCGAGAGATGCGGGACTCCAGGGACGCATGATAGTTGTCGACACGAACGTGATGGTCGCGTTGCTCATGGGTGGAGTGAGAGGTCCCTATGCTCAGCGCCTGCTTCAACAGGATGCCGGATGGTCTGCGCCGGAGATAGTGATGAGCGAGTTGCGCAACGTGTTGGTAGGCTTCGTTCGGCGTGGCGATATGACCTCTGACGAGGCCAGGACTTTGGGTGACAGGGCAGAAGCCGTGTTGGAAGACCGGATATCCCGTGTGCCCGGGGATGCGGTCATCGACACCGCGTTGGAGTGTGGCTTGACCGCCTACGACGCCGAGTTTGTCGCGCTGGCGCGTGCGCTGGGTGTGGGGCTGGTAACGATGGACGCTGCCATCCTGCGCGGCGCACCGGACATCGCGGTCCCGTTGGAAGCGTTCGCGCCTTAGTCTGTGCCGGCGCGCTCGCGAAGTTCGCTGAGCATGCGCAGCCCCTTGCGGGTGTCGCTCGCGATGCGGGCCTGGTCCGAGTTGGCGATGCGCCGCTTGAAGAGCCAGTACGTGAACGCGCGGGACTCGGCCAGCGTGAGGCGCACCCGGCGTCCTCGTCCGTGCGCGCGCTGGAACTGCCGCAGCAGCGGCATGAGCTCGGCGCGGTAGAGCCTTTCAGCGATGAGGTTCTGCACGCCGAAGGGATGCTGGAGGCCGCGAACGCTGCGCTCCTTCTCCACCTCCTGCTCCACGGCATACCAGAGCGCCTCCTCCACCACGACGCCGTAGAAGTAGTTGAGGTGCGCCCGGTACTTCTCCGGCCCGAGGAGACTCTTGAACTGCGCTTCGCCTACCCGTTCGGGCAGCGCGCCCCGGAAGAGCAACCGCTCCGCATCGTTGGCCGGGATGCGCCCCGCGGGGGCCTCGCGCAGGAGGCGTTCCGCCAGCAGCAGCCAGTCGAACGCCTCCCCCTCGATCAGGTAGTCGAGCTGTACGCCGTCCACGGTCTCGGAGGGCGCGCTCCATTCCCCTATCGTGGCGAGCAGCGCCTCCGGCCAGGAGATGCCGTTCGCGAGCGCGCTGCGGAAATGCTCTACCGACCCGTCGTCCGGTCCGTCGGGCGGAGCGGTGGATACCGGCGTGGGGCGCAGCGCGACGGTCGTCTCCATGGCGGCTAGCTGCCCTTTCGCTTGCGGGCCTTCTTGCCGCCGCCTGCGGCGCGTTCCGCCTGGCGCCGCATCCAGCGCGGCGCGTCCGGCGGGACGTCCACCGCTGCTGTGGGCGCGGCCGTGCGCTGCGTGCCCAGCACCTTGGTCATCACGGTCTCCGGTCGGGCCGTGTCCACGGCTACGCTCCTGCCGTTCGTGCTGCCTGCCTTCGGCGCCGGCTGGCCGACCGGCACAACGTGGAAGATGGTATGAACGATGTCGTGCCGGACGCGCTCGAGCAGTTCGTCGAAGGCCTCGTGGCCCTGCTTCTTGTACATGACGAGGGGGTCTCGCTGGCCGTACGCATAGAGCCCGATGCCCTGGCGCAGGTTGGACATCATGGTCAGGTGCTGGACCCAGAGCCGGTCGATGGTCTTCAGCATCACCGCGCGCTCGATGGCGCGCATGTTCTCTGCGCCGTACTCCTCTTCCTTCTGCTCGTAGAGGGACTCGGCGGCTGAGAGGAGCGCCTCCTCGACCTGCAGCGCGCCCTCGCGAAGCATGAACCCGGTGTCGAAGCCGTCGGGCAGCGTCATGATGACGCCGACACTTGCGAGGAGCGGCTCCATCTCCCACTGCTCCGGCTCTCCCGCAAGGTAGGTGTGGACGAGGGATGAGATCTCCTTGCCGATCATCTCCTGGATGTTGGCCCGGAGGTCTGCCCCCTCCAGCACCTTGTCCCGCTCGGCATAGACGATCTCCCGCTGGCGGTTCACCACGTCGTCGTACTCGACGAGGTGCTTGCGGATGTCGAAGAAGTACGACTCGGCCTTGCCCTGCGTCATCTCCAGGCTCTTGGTGAGCATCCCGCTCTCCAGCGGGGCGTCTTCCACGAACGCCTTGCCGACGACCCGGCCGACCATGCCTCCGGAGAAGCGGGTCATGATCTCGTCTTCCAGCGATCCGTAGAACCGCGTGTCACCGGGGTCGCCCTGGCGCCCGGAGCGTCCGCGCAGCTGGTTGTCTATACGGCGGGACTCGTGGCGCTCCGTGCCGATGACGAAGAGGCCTCCCTTGGCCACAACCTCCTCGTGTGCGCGCCGCCACTCGCCCGGCTCCGTCTCCGAAGATGGGTCTCCTCCGAGAACGATGTCGGTGCCGCGCCCCGCCATATTGGTGGAAACCGTGACGGCGCCCGGTTTGCCGGCCTCCGCCACGATGTGCGCCTCGCGTTCGTGGTTCTTCGCGTTGAGCACCTCGTGCTTGATCCCGCGCCTGCGGAGGAGACCGCTGAGTTGCTCGGAACGCTCGATGGAGGTCGTGCCGACGAGGACGGGCCTGCCTTCGGTGTTCAGTTCCTCGATGTGGTCGACCACGGCCTTGAACTTGCCGGCGTGCGTCTTGTACACGAGGTCCTGGTGGTCCTCGCGGACCATCGGCGCGTTGGTGGGGACCGCGATCACTTCGAGTTTGTAGACCTTGAAGAACTCCTCCGCTTCCGTGAGGGCGGTGCCCGTCATTCCGGCGAGCTTGCCGTACATGCGGAAGTAGTTCTGCAAGGTTACGGTGGCGTGGGTGATGGTCTCCCGCTGTATCTTGACGCCCTCTTTCGCCTCGATCGCCTGGTGGAGGCCCTCGCCGTAGCGGCGTCCGGGCATGAGACGTCCGGTGAACTCGTCGACGATGACGACCTCGCCGTCCTTCACCACGTAGTCCTTGTCGCGCTGGTAGACGAACTGCGCCCGGAGTGCGTTCTCGACGAAGTGGGTCAGGACGTAGTTGGACGGGTCGTAGAGGTTCCCGATGTTCAGCAGCGTCTCTATCTTCGAGATGCCGGCGTCGGTCAGCAGGGCCTGTCGCTCCTTCTCGGCGATGGTGTAGTCCTCTTCCGCGCGCAGGCGTGGCACGACGCGCGCGACCGTGCCGTAGAGCGTCGTCGGCTCCTGGGATGGGCCGCTGATGATGAGCGGCGTCCGGGCCTCGTCGATGAGGATGTTGTCCACCTCGTCGACGATGGCGTAGTGCAACTCGCGCTGCACCTTGTACTCCCGGGAGCCGGCCATGTTGTCGCGCAGGTAGTCGAAGCCGAACTCGTTGTTCGTGCCGTAGGTGATGTCGGCCTCGTAGGCCTCCTTGCGGTGGACCGCACGCAGGTCGGGGGTCTCGTCGCCCGGCCTGTAACCGGCGTCCAGGAGGAGGGAGGACTCGTGCTGCAGGCAGCCGACCGAGAGGCCGAGGAACGAGTACACCTTGCCCATCCACGTGGCGTCGCGCCGCGCCAGGTAGTCGTTCACGGTCACGACGTGGACGCCCTTGCCTTCGAGGGCGTTGAGGTAGACGGGCAGGGTGGCGACGAGCGTCTTGCCCTCGCCGGTCTTCATCTCCGCGACCTTGCCGTCATGGAGGGCTGCGCCGCCGATGAGCTGAACGTCGAAGTGCCGGAGGCCGATGGCACGCCACGCTGCCTCCCGCACGAGGGCGAACGCTTCCGCTACGAGGGAGTCGATGGTCTCGCCCCGGGCGAGGCGCTCGCGCAGATCGGCTGTCCGGGCGGACAGCGCCTCATCGTCGAGTGCGGTGAGCCCGCCTGCCAGGCGCTCCGCGGCGTCCACCACCCACTCGTAGCGTTTGACCTGCTTGTCGTTCGAGTCTCCGAAGACGTTGAGCAGTTTGCCGAGCATCTTATGAACGGCCTCCCATGTTCATTCTAGCAGCACGTTGCCAGGGGGCCGGGAAGGCTTGGGGTGTGCCCGCTCATCGTGAGCGTGTCGAACTATCCTTGCTTCAGCGCGCAATCTCGCAGCCCCGCCTTCGGTCATTCCCGCACCGGACGGGAATCCAGAGTGACCGGGCAGGTCACGCGGTGGGCGTGGCGCGGCGCGCTGTCTGGTGTAGGGGTGCCCCTTGTGGGTACCCTGCTTGACTCCCATCGCCCTCCGGGAGAGGGGCTGGGGGTGAGGGTTGTTTCCATGACACGCGCCCGTTGCGCCCCCAACGCACCCCTCCCTACGATGGGTGCATGACTACCCAACCCGCTCCCGCGCCACCCGAAGGCTACATATCCTCGGACACCCTCCCGCCGGACGACAGGACATACGTCGAACGCCTCAAGCGGGCCCTCCGCTGCGGCGTTCCCGGATGCTCCTGCGCTGAACCCGGCAGGTTTCACTGCCCCGCGCACGACACCCCCGATGTCCCCACCCTCCGCATCACGCACGGACCGCGCGGCGTATCGTTCGAGTGCACCCGTTGCCCTTTCGACAAGGTGCTGGATGCGCTCGCCAGGCGCGGCCTCATGCCCCGGACGCATCTCTACTCCTCCTCTGGTGCGCACGAGGCCGGACTCCAGCCCCTCAGGTTCCTTATCCAGCAACCGACCGACTGGCTCTGGCCCGACCGCATCCCCCTCGGCAAGCTCACCCTCATCGCCGGATACCCCTCGTCCGGCAAGACCTCCATCGCCCTCGACATCGCCGCCCGCGTCTCCCGCGGCGCGGCAGCCCCCGACCAGCCGGACGCCCTCTTCCCCTACGCCCCCGTCGTCCTGGCGCTCCTGAACGGCAACCCTAGGTCCGACGTCCTGCCCGTCCTCCGCCTCTTCGGCGCTGACCTGGACCGCATCTACCTCGCAGACCTCCTCTCCCCCACGCATCCCATAGACCACTACCCCGACGACCCGCCCAACGACGATGACGGATACGAGGACGACTTCGATGACGAGGACGACGATGACGTCGAGTACCTCTTCGACGATGACGGCAACGAGATAACTGTCCCCCACCGCCGTCCGGTCGGTGTCAGGGCTCTGCCGCCGGTTCGCTGGAAGTCGCCGTCGGACCCCGCGTCGGACTTCACCGCCCCTTGGCCCAGCCTCAACAAGGTGATGAGGCGCCTCGCCAACCTCATCGAGGCCGGAAGTGCCGCCCTGCTGATTGTCGACCAGGTCGAGGACCTCGCTTCCATGCACCGCGCGCGGGTGACCACCGTCCTCGGTATGCTCAAGGCCATCGCCGCCCGCTCCGGCGCGGCCGTCGTCGCTCTCGCCCACAACCCCGCCCCCAACTACCCCCGCGCCGTCACCGCCATGCAGAACCGGCTCGCTCAGGCTTCCGTCGTCTTCACCACCGCCCTCATGGGACCGGGCGGACGCCGCTTCCTCGTTCCCCTCCGCCCCGCCATGAGCGACGACGCCCCCGCGATGCCGTTCGTGCTGCCCCCTGCGGAAGCCTTCACCGTCGCCTGGCGCAAGCCCGTCTTCCCTGCCCACATGAAGGCCCTCGCCGCTCCGCGCCCCAACGACGGCGCGAAGACCCGCGCCGCTCAGACCTTCATCACCCGCGCCCTCGCGGATGGCCCCCGCCCCGCCGCCGAGATCGAGCGTGAAGCCGCCATGCTTGGCATTGCCAGGCGCACACTTGCTCGTGCCCAGGCCTTCTGCGGCGTCAGGTCGACCCGCGTCAGCTCGTCCGGTGGGCCGAATGGCGCAGGCGCGTGGCACTGGTCGCTGCCGCCGCGCAACACTTCGCAACAGGACGCAACACCCCGGTGAGCCTTCGAACTTTCGAAAACGTTGGCGCCCTTGCATTCTTGGTCGCGAGAAGCAGGCCGTGGCCTTGTAGATACCCCAGACCAAGGATGCCAAGGATGCCAGATCGCATCCCGTTCCACTCGCAGAATGCCCACCAAGGATGCCAGGTGGAGCGCCTGTTGGCATCGTTGCTCGATGATGAAAAGTCACCCCAAACTCACCCCAAAGTCACTCCAAAGTCACCCCAAAGTCACCGTGTTTGTGAGAAAGTCCTACCCGTCAGGCGTTACGCGTTCGCAGGTGCCGGTGCCGCATGATCTACAACATCCGAGCGTTTCGTGGGGACCTCTTCGGCGGCATCACGGCGGCGGTGGTGGTGCTGCCTGTCTCGCTGGCCTTCGGCGTGGCGTCGGGACTCGGGGCGGTCGCGGGGATGTACGGCGCGGTAGCGGTGGGCTTCTTCGCGGCGGTGTTCGGCGGCACGAAGCCCCAGATATCCGGCCCGACCGGCCCGATGGCCGTGGCGATGGCGGTCATCGTAACGAGCCACGCGGAAACCCTGGCCGAGGCGTTCACCATCGTCATCATGGCGGGGCTGCTGCAGGTGCTGCTCGGCGTGATGCGGGTCGGGCGGTTCGTCGCGTATACGCCGTACTCGGTGATATCCGGGTTCATGTCCGGCATCGGCGTCATTATCATCCTCATCCAGACGTTGCCATTCATCGGCATCGAAACCGCGACGGGCGGTCCGGTGGGAGCGATCCGCGCGTGGCCGGATGCGGTGACCGATCTGAACCCGAGCGCGGTCGCCATCGCCGGGACGACACTGCTGGTGGGCGTGCTCTGGCCCGCGCGCCTGCGGAGGTTCCTCCCGTCCACGCTGGCGGCGCTGATCGCGGGGTCGCTGCTGGGCATATTGTGGTTGACGAACACTCCTGTGATCGGAGAGGTGCCGAGCGGGCTGCCGGAGCCGCGTGTGCCGGACGTGTCCCCCGGCTTCCTCGTGGGCGCCATACAGCCCGCGCTGATCCTCGCGCTGCTCGGCTCCATAGACAGCCTGCTGACTTCGCTGGTGGCCGATGCGATGACGCGCACGCGCCACAACCCCAACCGGGAGCTGGTGGGACAGGGCATCGGCAACACCGTCACGGGGCTCATCGGCGGGCTGCCGGGCGCCGGGACGACGATGGGCACGGTGGTGAACCTGCGGGCGGGCGGACGAACGCCGGTGTCCGGCGTGCTGTGCGCGGCGATCCTGCTGGCGATGGTGCTGGAACTCGGCCAGTACGTGGAGGAGGTGCCACACGCGGTGCTCGCCGGCATCCTGATGAAAGTGGGCTGGGACATCATCGACTGGCGGTTCATCACCCGCGTCCACCGCGTCCAGCGGGAACACCTGCTGGTGATGGCGCTCACGCTGTTCCTCACGGTGTTCCTGGACCTCGTGACCGCCGTCGCCATAGGCCTGATCGTTGCCGGCATGGCGAGCGCACGGCAGTGGGAGCGGCTGGAGCTGGACAGCGTCGTCTCCGTGCCGCTCCTGGACAGCACGTTCCTCACCCCCAACGATACGTCCGACGACGCGGACCTCTTCTCCGCACGGGCTGGCCTCGTATCGATGCGCGGGAGCTTCTCGGTTGCATCGTCCGGTAAGATAACGACCGCGATAAGCGCAGACATCCGCGACCACGAGGTCGTCATCATGGACTTCTCGGACACGGTGCACATGGACGACAGCGCCGCGCTCGTGATCGAGCAGCTGATCGACGTGGCGTACGACCAGGACACGGCGTGCATCATCATGGGCCTGAAGGGCAGGCCCGCCGTGACGATGCAGGCGCTGAACGTGCTGCGGCGCGTTCCGCGGGAGCACTTCGTCGCCGATATCGACGAGGCGCGGGAAGTCGCGAGGCGGGTACTCGCATGAAGATCAGCTACAGCCTCACGACGTTCCGGGGCGACGTTCTCGGCGGTGTGACGGCGGGTGTGGTCGGGCTTCCACTGGCGCTGGCGTTCGGCGTGGCGTCCGGCCTCGGGGCGACCGCGGGCATCTACGGCGCGGTCGCGGTCGGTTTCTTCGCGGCGGTGTTCGGGGGGACGAAGTCGCAGATATCGGGCCCGACGGGCTCGATGACCGTGGCGATGGCGGTCATCGTGACCGCCCACGCCGAGACGTTCGCCGAGGCGTTCACCATCGTCGTGATGGCGGGCATGATCCAGATCGCACTCGGCCTCATGCGGGTGGGGCGGTACGTCTCCTACACTCCCTACTCCGTGGTGTCCGGGTTCATGTCCGGGATCGGCATCCTCATCATCCTCATCCAGACGTTGCCGTTCATGGGGGCGGCCGTCGTTACCGGCGGCCCTGCGGACGCGGTGAACGGGTGGCCGGACGCGGTTACCAACGTCAACTACGCGGCGCTGGCGGTCGGGGCGACCACGCTGGTGGTGATGGTGGGCTGGCCGGGCCGGTTCTCGAGGTTCTTCCCGGCGACGCTGGTGGCGCTGCTCGCGGGGACGCTGCTGAGCGTTCTGTGGTTGACCGACGTTCCCGTCATCGGGGACGTGTCGGCCACGCTGCCGGGGTTGCAGCAGCTGGACGTCTCCCCGAGCGTGCTGGCCGGCGCCATACAGCCGGCGCTGATCCTCGCGCTGCTCGGCTCGATAGACAGCCTGCTGACCTCCCTGGTTGCCGATTCGATGACCCGGACGCGCCACGATTCCGACCGGGAGCTGATAGGCCAGGGCATCGGCAACACGATAGCGGGCTTCATCGGCGCGCTGCCCGGCGCCGGTTCCACGCCGGGCTCCGTGGTCAACATCCGTTCCGGCGGGCGCACCCAGCTATCGGGGGCCATACGGGCGGGAGTCGTGCTGCTGCTCGTGCTGGGCCTCGCCGAGTACGTCAAGGTGATCCCTCACGCGGTGCTCGCGGGCATCCTGATAAAGGTGGGCTGGGACATCGTGGACTGGCGTTTCGTCACGCGCCTGCACCGCGTCCAGCGGGAGCACCTGCTGGTGATGGTGCTCACCATGGGGCTGACGGTGTTCCTGGACCTGGTGACCGCAGTCGCCATAGGCCTGATCGTCGCCGGCATGGCCAGCGCACGGCACTGGGAGCGGCTGGAGCTGGACAGCGTGATGTCCGTACCGCTCCTGGACAGCGTCTTCCTCACCCCGGAGGACGAGTCCGACGACGCGGATATCTTCTCCGCGCGGGTCGGCTTGGTGTCGATGCGTGGGAGCTTCTCGGTGGCGTCGTCCGGCAAGCTGACGACCGTGATAACGGCGGACATCCGCGACCACGAGGTGGTGATCCTGAACTTCTCGGACACGGTGCACATGGACGACAGCGCGGCGCTCGTGATCGAGCAGCTGGTTGACGTCGCCTACGACCAGGGTACGGCGTGCATCATCATGGGCCTGAAAGGGCGGCCTGCCGTCACCCTGCAGGCGCTCAACGTGCTGCGGCGCGTCCCCGAGGAGCGCTTCGTCGACAACGTCGACGAGGCGCGCGAGGCGGCCAGGGAGATACTCGCGGGCTCCCCGGAGTAGCCTGAACAGGCCTGTATCGCGAGGTTGGTATACTCCGCGCATCCCACGACGAGATGCGGAGGAACGATGGCCGACCTCGAGAAGCGAACGCTGGGGCGCACCGGCATGGACGTCACCGTGCTGGGTTTCGGAGCGATGGAGTTGCGGGGCGCCCCCCGCGGCAGAGAGGTATCGGAAGAGGACGCCGGGAGGCTGCTGAACACGGTGCTCGACCTGGGCATCAACTACATCGACACGTCCATCGACTACGGGGTGAGCGAGGAGCGCATCGGGCGGCACATCGCCCACCGGCGCGGCGAGTACTTCCTCGCGAGCAAGTGCGGCTGCCTCGTGGGCTGGGAGCCCGAGCCGGGAGTCGACCGGGGCGGGCCGCACGTCTACACGAGAGATAACGTCGTCGCGGGCGTCGAGCAGAGCCTGCGCCGGATGAACACGGACTACATCGACCTGCTCCAAGTGCACATGACCCCCTCCCGCCAGGTGCTGGAGGAGAGCGGGACAGTAGAGGCGATGCATGAGCTGCAGGCGCAGGGAAAGGTGCGCTTCCTCGGCATGTCGGGCACGATCCCGAACCTCGCCGACCACATCGAGATGGGCGTGTTCGACGCCTTCCAGATCCCGTACTCGGCGTCCCAGCGCGAGCACGAGCACCTCGTGGGCGCCGCCGCTGCCGCGGGGTCGGGGACGGTCATCCGGGGCGGCGCAGCACGGGGAGCGCCGAGCGGCGAGGAGCGCACGGCCGGCCGGAACCCGGAGCTGCTGGACGTGTGGGAGAAGGCGCAGATGGACGAGTTGCTGGAAGAGGGCCAGTCCCGCATGGAGTTCGTCATCCGCTTCACCCAGACACACCCCGGCATGCACACCAACATCGTGGGCACGATCAACCCGGAGCACCTGCGGCAGAACCTGGAAGCGTCGATGAAGGGGAACCTGCCGGACGACGTGTACGAAGAGGCGAAGCGCCGCCTGGCGGAAGCGGGCACGGCCCCGGCGTAGCATGACCGGTCCCGTTGGCATCATCAGCGCAGGCGACATGGGCGCGGCCATCGGGGCGATGCTCACGTCCGGCGGCGTCGACGTGGCCACGGACCTCACCGGCCGGAGCGACCTGACGAGGACCCGCGCCGCCGAAGCGGGCATCCGGGATGCGGGCAGCACGGAGGCGCTCGTGGAGGAGTGCGACCTGCTGCTCTCCGTGCTCCCGCCCGCGGATGCGGTGCCCATAGCGGAGGAGGTCGCGGGCGCGATGGCGCGCACCGGCGCAAGACCGGCGTTCGCGGAGTGCAACGCCATCGCGCCGCAGACGGTGGTGCGCATCGCGACGCTCATCCTGGACACCGGCGCGCCGTTCATCGACGCGGGCATCATCGGCAGCCCACCGTCGCCCGGCTCCGACACGCGCATCTACTGCTCCGGCCCGGACACCTCGGCGCTCGAGGCGCTGGGGGAGTGCGGGCTGGACATCCGCCGCGTCGGCCCGCGCTTCGGGCAGGCGTCAGGCCTCAAGATGGTCTACGCCGCATCGACCAAGGGCACGACGGCGGTGTGGACGGAGCTGCTGACGGCGG
The DNA here is from genome assembly GCA_965220225.1 of Dehalococcoidia bacterium. Lineage (GTDB taxonomy): Bacteria > Chloroflexota > Dehalococcoidia > Lucifugimonadales > Australimonadaceae > Bin16. Next base: position 1,608,740 of record OZ244813.1, read on the forward strand.
CGGAGGCGATGGGACTGACCGACGCGCTGCTGGCCGAGTTCGGCGACGCGCCCGCCCCCGCGCGTCATATCAAGGCGGCGACGCAGATGCCGCGACGCGCCCGCCGGTGGGTGGGGGAGATGGAGGAGATCGCGGCGACGTTCGAGCACCTCGGCCTGACGCCGCGCATCCTGCTCGGCGCAGCAGACATGTTCCGTCTCACCGGCGAGACGAGCCTAGCGGACCAGACGTCCCGTGACCCGGACCCCGAACTGCGCGAGATGCTGCGCGTGCTCGCAGAGCGGGCGCAGGCGGGCGGTTGAGGGTGGGCGGACGTTCGAAGTATCGGCTCTCCGGTGGGGAGTAGGGGCATGCAGGATGAGCCTGTCCTGAGCGCCGAGGTCGCCCGCGGGGTTGCGGCGGAAGCCGTCGCGCGAGGCCGCGAGGTGCTGGAACGGTACGCTACCGCTCAAGGTACGTTCCAGGAGTGGCGGAAGACGGATGGCAGCCTGGTGACCGCCGCCGACATCGCGTCCGATGACGAGATCGCCGAGTGCATCCGAAGGCTGGCCCCCGGCACGAGCATCTACTCAGAGGAACGGACGGAAGCCATTGCCGGACAACGAGCCAGCTGGCTCGTGGACCCTCTCTGCGGCACCTCCCCATTCGCGCAGGGACTCGCCAACTGGGGCGTGAGCGTGGCATTCCAGGAGGGTGGCCGCCTCGTTGCGGGGGCCTTTGCGACGTCCCTGACAAAGACGCCGTGGTCCGGCGGCGCGGGGATGGGCGTGCGGATCGGAGCGGATTCCGCTCCTGCCTACCGGGGGCCTTCCGAACTCAGCACGAGCATCGTCTGCCTGGAGAACTCGCCGGGAGGCACGTTCCCCGACCACGTCGACACCTACCGTGACGTACTTCGCCGGGCGGAGCATGTCCACACGTACGGTTCGGCCGTCTTCCCGGGAGCCCAGGTGTGCATGGGCCGGATCGGAGCAGTGCTCTTTCCCGAGGCAGAACTCGTCCACGTCGCCGGCGTGGCGGCGGTGGCCGAGGGCGCAGGCCTGATGGTGAGCGACGAACAAGGGCGCGGGATCGATTGGTCGGCGGGCAGGGCTTCCCTTGTGCTCATCGCTCCACTGCGGATTCATGCGCAGGTGTTGGATGCGCTCAACCAAGGCCGCGCCGGGTGACCGGGCCTCACCCACGCCAAGGCTTGCCCGCGCAGCGCGAGCCCGTTAAAACAGGGACACCCAACGCGAAAGCGACACATCGTTTCGAGGAATGCCCATGACCACTGGAGAGCCGCAACCCGGCAGCGCCGCGATTGAAGGCGCGCTGCTCTGGACGCCGTCCGAGGAGCGGCGGGCGGGGACGCGCCTCGCCGCCTACGAGCGGTGGCTCGCTGAGACGCACGGACTCCGATTCGAGAACTACGAGGAGCTGTGGCGCTGGTCGGTGGAGGACGTCGGACGCTTCTGGGCGTCGTGCTGGGACTACTTCGGGGTGAAGGCGCATACGCCGTACACGGAGGCGCTGGCCCCCGGCCCGAACGGGACGCGCGTCGAGGGCGCTCGCTGGTTCACCGGCGCGACGCTCAACTACGCGGAGCACGTCCTCGCCCGCAGCGGCAGCGAGGTCGCGGTGGTCGGTGTACACGAGTCCGGCGCGACGACGGAGTGGACGTGGGACGACCTGCGGGCGCGCACGGCCGAGATCGCGACGGGGCTGCGCGCTATGGGCGTCGGCCCGGGCGACGGCTTGGTCGCGTACATGCCGAACGTGCCGGAGGCTGTCGCGGCGGCGCTCGCGGCGGCCTCGCTGGGAGCGTCGTGGTCGAGCTGCCCGCCGGAGTTCGGCACGCAGAGCGTCATCGAGCGCTTCCGGCAGATGGACCCCAAAGTGCTGTTCGCGGTCGACGGCTACACGTACAACGGCAGACGGTTCGACTCGCGCGACGCGGTCGCCGGCATCCAGGCGGCGCTGCCGACGCTCGAGCGGACGGTCGTGCTGCCGTACCTGGAGCCGCAGCCCGACCTGCGCCCGCTCGACGAAGCGACGTCGCTGTGGGCGGACTTCGCCGTTCCCGGAGGGGAGCTGACGTTCGAGCCGGTGCCGTTCGACCACCCGCTCTGCGTGGCTTATTCGTCCGGCACCACGGGAGCGCCGAAGGCGATCGTGCACGGGCACGGCGGCGCGCTGCTGGAGCACGCGAAGTTCCTCTCGCTCCAGATGGACATCGGCGAGGGCGACCGCTTCTTCTGGTTCAGCACGACGGGCTGGATCATGTGGAACATCCTGATGAGCGGGCTGCTGCTCGGCTCGTCCATCGTCCTGTACGACGGGAGTCCCGGCCATCCGGACATGTACGCGCTCTGGCGGGTGGCGGAACGTACCCGGATCACCTCGTTCGGCGTGAGCGCGCCGTACATCCTCGGCTGCATGAAGGCTGAGATCGAGCCGGGCGCGTCGCTTGACCTCAGCGCGATGCGCTCCATCGGGTCGACGGGGGCGCCGCTGCCGCCGGAGGGTTTCGCGTGGGTGTACGAACACGTCAAGAGCGACCTGCTCCTCGCTTCCATCAGCGGCGGGACGGACATCTTCACCGCGTTCGTCGGAGGTGGGCCCACGCTGCCCGTGCGCTCCGGCGAGATTCAGTGCCGGTGCCTCGGCTGCAAGGTGGAGAGCTTCGACGAGAACGGCGAGCCGGTCGTGGGCGAGGTCGGCGAACTGGTCGTCACCGAGCCGATGCCGTCGATGCCGGTGCGCTTCCTGAACGATCCGGACGGCGCGCGCCTGCACGAGAGCTACTTCGATGTGTACCCGGACGTGTGGCGTCACGGCGACTGGCTGAAGGTGACCGAGGAGGGCGCGTGCGTCATCTACGGGCGCTCCGACTCGACGCTCAACCGGAGCGGTGTCCGCATGGGGACGAGCGAGTTCTACCGCGTCGTCGAGGACATCCCGGAGGTGCTGGACAGCCTGGTCATCGACACGACACAACTCGGCGTCGAGGGGAAGCTGTACCTGTTCCTCGTGATGCGCGAGGGCTGCAAGCTGGACGACGCGATGCGGCAGCGCGTCGCGGGTGCGATACGCACCACGCTTTCGCCGCGCCACGTGCCGGACGAGATGCGTCAGATAGCGGAGGTGCCGCGCACGCTCAACGGCAAGAAGCTGGAAGTGCCGGTAAAGAAGATGCTGAACGGCGTTCCGCTGGAGCAGGCCGTCAGCAGGGACGCGCTCGCGAACCCGGACTCGCTCGTCTACTTCGTGGAGATGGGGGGCCTTGGAGGCTAGGACGTGCTCCTGGGAGACCCTTCTTCCTGGCTCTCGGCAGGGAGGCCGCGCCGCCCGTAGGCGTAGAGCAGCGGCGAGAGCAGCCCTATCACCGTGGAGACCCCTCCGAAGATGAAGATGGCCTCGCGGATTCCGGTCGCGTCGGCGATGAAGCCGAACACCAGCGGAGAGAGGAAGATGCCGATCGCCCAGTAGAGCCCCACGACGGAGAGCGCCATCGCGCGCTGGTTGGGCTCGCTGTTCTCCGCCGCGAGGGTGGGATAGAGCGAGCGCAGGCTCCCGAACGTTATGCCGGTGAGCGTCATGAACAGGGCGGGGACGATGGGGACCGTTCCGGTTGCCCCGATGCCTATGGAGAGTACGCCCGTGATGGTGATGCCGAGCATGGCGGTATTCCGGCTGCCGAGGAACCCCAGCAGCGCACCGAAGAAGTAGGCGAGCACGCTCACGCCGATGCTGTTGAGCGAGCGGATGACGGCGGTGCCGCCCTCTCCGTAGCCCACCTCGTGGAAGAAGGCGATGAACAACCCCATGACGAGGCCCGAGTACGCCGCGCTCGTGAACGCGACCACGTGGGCGTGCAGCAGCGTGCGCTTCACCAGCATCGTCTTCGCCGGAGCGAGGCTGGCGGCGAAGCTGCGCACCTGGTCCTTGCGCGGCAGCCTCGGCAGCGAGGTCGTGATGAGGAAGCCGATGAAGGTCAACACGGCGGTCAGGAGGAACGCTTCAGGGAAGCCGATACCCTCCGCCACGAACCCCACGGCGACGGCGCCGATGATGCCGCCGCCGGACTCGAAGCTCAGCTGGCGCCCCATCACTTTGCCGGCTTCGCCCTCGGCGCTCCGGCTGATGTACGACTGGGCCGCCGACCAGTAGACGGAACGCGACGCGCCGTTGAACAGCTGCGCCACGGTGAGTGAGATGAAGGTGGCGGTGAAGATGGGCACCACCGAGGCGATGGTGACGGTGGCGAAGCTGAACCAGAGGATGAGCTTCTCCCCGAACCGGTCCGAGACGGCCCCTCCCACGAGCCTCAGCATGATCATGACGATGCCGGGAGCGGCGACGATGAAGCCCTGGCTCGCGAGCGAGAAGCCCTGTTCTATGGCGTAGAGGGGGAAGAGGATGGATGCGCCCATCCCGAACCCGTAGATGAAGCCGTTCAGGTAGCCGAGATAGGTGGGGTGACGGCGCGGGTTCCGCGCGAAAGCCCCGAGGAGCGCGAGGTTGGGGAGTACGTTCACGTCCGCAACCTACGCCCGCCGTTGCGCTCCGTCAATCGCGTCGGGATGACACTGGCCTGGCAGGCGTAATCCTTCCCATCCACCCGCCCGAACGCTTGTGGGGGACATCACGCGTCATCGAGAGGGAAGGACCAACCGCCCCGCGCGTTGACAGTCTCGCGGAGCCGTTCGTAGACTCTTTGAGTGCATGGCGCTCTCTCGGGAGCGCTTTCTCGCAGAGGACTGTACGCCCTTGGCCGACATGCCCCCCACGACCGGTGACGATATCCGCGCCGCATACCTGCGGTTCTTCGAAGAGCGCGGCCACCTCGTGATGCCCAGTGCGTCCCTCATTCCCGCCGGCGACCCCACCCTGCTGCTTACGTCCGCGGGGATGGCGCCGTTCAAGCCGTACTACGCAGGGGATGAGACCCCGCCGAACCCGCGCCTGGCGTCCGCTCAGAAGTGCTTCCGCACGACGGACATAGACGTCGTGGGGGACCTGACGCACAACACGATGTTCGAGATGCTGGGCAACTTCAGCATCGGCGATTACTTCAAGCGCGAGGCCATCGCGTGGGCGTGGGAGTTCACCACCGAGGTGCTGATGCTGTCCCCGGACCGCATCTGGGTCACGGTCCACTACACAGACGACGAGGCGCGCGCGATATGGCGCGACGAGGTCGGCGTGCCGGACGAGCGGATCGTGACGCTGGGCGACGAGGACAACTTCTGGGGCCCGGCGGGCGACGAGGGAGCGTGCGGCCCCTCCAGCGAACTGTACTACGACTTCGGTGAAGAGCACGGCCCCGGCATGAAGCCCGGCGACGAAACGGGCCGGTTCGTCGAGTACTGGAACCTCGTCTTCCCGCAGTTCTACCAGGCGGTCGACGGCACGCGGACGGACCTGCCCGCGCCGGGCATCGACACCGGCATGGGACTGGAGCGCATCACCGCCATCATGCAGGGCGTGGCGTCCGGCTACGAGACCGACCTGCTCGCGCCGATACGGCAGTGCGTGGAGCAGCTGGCGGGTAGGACGTACCAGCAGGACCCCGACGACGACTTCGCCATCCACGTGGTCACGGAACACTCCCGCAGCGCGACGTTCCTCATCGCGGACGGCGTTGTGCCCGCGAACGAAGGCCGGGGCTACGTGCTGCGCCGCGTGATACGGCGGGGCATACGCTTCGCGCGCAGGCTCGGCATCGAGGCCGGCTTCCTGCCGGAGGTAGCCGCGCCGGTGATAGAGCGGTTCGGCGCGCTCTACCCCGAACTCCGGGAGCACGAGCGTTTCGTGCTCAAGACGCTGGAGTCGGAGGAGGAGCGCTTCTATGACGCCATAGCGCTCGGTACGCCCGTGCTGGAAGAGTGCATCGCGCGTGGCGAAACGATCAGCGGCGCCGACGCATTCCGCTTGTACGACACCTATGGCTTCCCATTGGAGCTCACGCAGGAGATGGCGCGGGAGCACGGGCTGGAAGTGGACGTTGAGGGCTTTACCCGTGCGATGGAGGAACAGCGCGAACGCGGACGCGCCGCAGCACGATTCGGGGGTGGCCGGGAGGAGCTACGCGTCTACGAGGTGCTCGGCGTCGGCGAGACGGCGTTCCTCGGCTACGACCGAATCGAGACCGATACCGTGGTCGCCGGCATCCTGAAGGACGGCGACCCGGTGCAGCGCGCCGAGACCGGGGAGCGCGTGGAGATCGTGTTGCGCGAGACGCCGTTCTACGCGGAGGGAGGCGGACAGGTCGGGGACACAGGCACCGTCGTGGCGTCCGGTGGCTTGGCCCTGGTGAGCGACACGCAGAAGCCCATCGGCGAGCTCATCGTCCACACGGCGGAGGTCGTGGAGGGAGCGATCGCTGTTGGCGATGCGGTGCATGCGTCGGTCGACGCGGAGCGCAGGCTGGACGTTGCGCGGAACCACACCGCAACGCATCTGCTGCATGCCGCGCTGCGAGACGTGCTCGGCTCGCACGTGCGCCAGGCTGGCTCGCTGGTCGCGCCGGACCGGCTGCGGTTCGACTTCACGCACGTTTCGGCGGTGAGCCGCGACGAGCTGGGAGAGATCGAGCGCCGCATCAACGAATCGGTGCGCGGCGACCTGCCGCTGGTGAAGGACGAACGCACCTACCGCGAGGCAACCGCCAACGGCGCGCTCGCGTTCTTCGGCGAGCGCTACGGCGACCGCGTGCGGACGGTGCAGATCGGCGAGACACAGCCGGTGAGCTTCGAGGTATGCGGCGGGACGCACCTGGAGCGCACAGGACAGATCGGCGTGTTCCACGTCGTGGGAGAGAGCAGCGTAGGGACAGGCGTGCGCCGCATCGAGGCGGTGACCGGTCGCGGCGGCGAGGAGTGGGTCGGCCAGCGTCTGCGTCAGCTGGACGAGGCCGCAGCCCTGCTGCGCGCGCAGCCATCCGAGCTCCCGCACCGCATCGAGGGGCTGCTCGCGCAGGCCGAGGAGGCGCGGCGCTCGTTGCGCGCGGGACAGCGTGAGGCGTCGCGGCAGGAGGCGGATACGCTCCTCGACGAGGTGCGCGACGTGGGCGGCGTACAGGTGCTCGCGGTGCAGAGCGACGCGCCGGACGCCCAGGCGCTGCGCGAACTGGGTGATCGCCTCCGTGACAAGCTCGGTTCCGGCGTCGTCGTACTCGGGAGCGTCTTCAATGGACGCCCCGGCCTGCTGGCGATGGTCACGCCGGACCTTGTTGACCGTGGTTTCGACGCCGGGGCCATCGTCGATACGGCGGCGAAGGTGATGGGCGGCGGTGGCGGCGGGCAACCCCGGCTTGCGCAGGCTGGCGGCAAGGACGCCTCCCGGCTCGGCGAAGCGCTCAAGGCGGTTGCCGGCATCGTCGAACGACAGGCGGGCTAGTGCGCGCGCTGGGCATCGACGTCGGCGAACGACGCATCGGCGTCGCGTCAGGCGATACGGACACCGGCGTAGCAGTCCCTGTCGGAGTGATCCAGAACTCACCGGATGCGGCTGTTGACGTGTTGCGCGAGGCACGGGAGCGCGACGCGCAGGTCGTCGTAGTGGGCATGCCCTACTCGATGTCCGGGCGCGTGGGGCCGCAGGCGGAAGTCGTTCAGGGGTTCGCGCAACGGTTGGAAGATGCCGGGCTCGCCGTCGAGACGGTCGACGAGCGGCTCTCGTCCGCGGAGGCGGAGCGCGCACTGGGAGGGGCCCAGAGCCGGGGGAGGACCCGGCGCAAGGTTGAGAAGGGCACGGTCGACGCTGCGGCGGCAGCGGTGATTCTGCAGGCGTGGTTGGACGGCAAACGCAACCAGAGCCTGTAGTCGCTCCGGGCTTGGTAGAATGTCCCCCATGCGGATGCGAGGAAACCCCCGAGTTTATGGCGCCGCTGGCGCTTCAGTGTTGGCGGCCGCAGTTACGGCGCGCTACATCGCGAAGTGGCGGCACCGGCGTGCGACCCGTCAGAGTGGTGGAGGACGTGAAATCGGCGGTGGGCGCTGCTTCATCGGCCTCGATCTATCCGACCCGACGGCGGCGCAGAAACGTCCGTGCGACTACGCCGTGCTCGACACGGAGCTGGTGTGCACGTTCGGGCAATGGGACTACCGCGAGGACGCTTCGCACATCATTCCGGACCGTGCTATCGGACGCTCGTTCACTCTTGCGATAGACGGGCCACAGGGTCTGGCCGGCTCGCCGGACGCCACGATGCGCGAGTCCGAGCGGCGCGTGAACGCCCCGGGTCGCACGCCGTACACGCTACCCGCAGACGGCAGGCCGTATTCGGGGTTGATCACGGGGTCGGTGCGGCTGTTCCACCGGTTGGTAGAGAGCGGGAGCCGGTTCCGCCTGCTCGGCCTGGACGGTACGCCCGCGTCCAACGCAACGTTGATAGAGGTGTTCCCGGGCGGCGGCTGGAAGATGGTGTCGAACGGGACCAAGCTCCCCACGAAGCGCACGTTGGACGGACGTCACGCCCGCACTGAACTCCTGACCACCCTGGGGGTGCAATTGCCGTCCGAAGACTTGCCTACCGACGATCAACTGGACGCCGCGATGGCGGCGTGGACGGCGTACAAGCTATGGGTAGGCGAGGCGGTCATCGAGGGCGAAGGGCCGCGCCTCGATACGGAAGCAGGGGTCATCCGCGAGGGGTACGTCGTCCAGCCCGCGCCTGCGCCCGAAACCGAGACTGTGGAGAGCGTGGCAGCGTAGCGTTGCTGCTGGACACCTTCAGACCGCGGCGTAGTTGACGTTCTCTTTCGGAGTACGGTACTCCGCGGAAGCCTCGACCCACTCCGACTCACGTGGAAGCACGACGGATGCCGACCTGATGTAGTAGGCGTCCGGGTCCCAGACGGAATCGGGCTCGATGCCGTAGTCGCGCAGGAGTTTGGCCGCTTTCAGCAAGGCACGGCGGGTGCGGATGATGCCGGTGTCGCTGATGCCGAGGTGCTCGGCGTTCCGGTTGGTGACCCGGCCCATCGTCTCCTGCATGCCGGAGTCCTGCGTCCACGTGCCGGGCAGGCCGGAGAACTGAACGGTCTTCTGGCGCTCCCAGTCCACGTTGAAGTCGTTGTCTATGTGGTGCTTCGGCCACCACGCGTTCTCAGGACGGTTGGGGATGGGCGGGAGGAAGCCGTCTACCGTGGGATGGAGCCCCTGCTGGCCCTGACCAGGACCGAACTTCAGGAAGTCAAGTTCCTTCTCGCTGAGCGGCCGCACGGGGTTGTAGGTGAAGCAGAGGGCGAGGACGTGGTGGTCGTCCATGGGGATGTAGGCGTGGCCGCTGAAGAGCGGGTCGGCGCCGTAGGGAGGGATGATGGTGTGGAAGGGGAACATGTACTGGGTGATGCGCCAGTAGTAGGAGTCTTCCTCCGCGTTGCGGCGCGCGCCGATGAGCACGCCGTAGTCCGTGTCCTTGACCTGGAAGCGGGGGTGGCGGTCGCGCATCTTGTAGATCATCCCCTGCTCCTGCTTCGAAGTGAGCCGGAAGGGGTCGACGAAATTGGAGTGGAGGAAGCCGCTGTGGCTGGAGTCGATCTCGCCTTCGATGGTCTGGAAGTAGTTGTTCTGGGCGATGCGCTTGGTGAGGTAGCAGTGGGACTCCGGCACGAGGTTCCATTCCAGATTCGGCAGCGGGGGTGGTTCGTCCTGCTCCGGGCCCATGTAGATCCAGATGACGCCGTTCCGCTCAAGGGTGCGGTAGGTCTTGAGGGTTACCTTGTCCTTGAAGTTGCTCTCCGGCGGCTCGCTCGGCATGTCCATGCAGGAGCCGTCGGCTGCGAACTTCCAGCCGTGGTAGGCGCAGCGCAGGCCCTCTTCCTCGTTACGTCCGAAGAAGAGCGACGCGGTGCGGTGCGGGCAGTACGGGGTCATGGTGGCGACGGCGCCGCTGGTGAGGCGCACGACCAACAGGTCTTCACCGAGGAGCCGCGTGCGGTGTGGCACGCCGTCGGCCTCGACCTCACAGGAGAAGACGGCGGGGACCCAGAAGCGGCGAATGAGATCGCCCATCGGTGTTCCGGCGCCCACCTGCGTCAGCAGTTCATTGTCGGCGATAGAAAGCATGCCTTCCTCCTGCCACGTTGCCGTTGCGCGCGAGTATACATCAGCACTCGCAGGCGTGGGGTAGAATGGAGGGACGTTGCACGGGAGGTTGTCGTCTTGGTGCGATTCCTGACTGCCGGCGAGTCTCACGGTCCGGGACTCGTCGCATTGCTCGAAGGGCTGCCTGCGGGCATCGCCATCTCGGAGGCCGTGATACGCGCCGACCTCGCTCGCCGCCAGATGGGCTACGGGCGTGGCGGACGCATGCAGATAGAGACCGACTACGCGGTGCTGCAGTCCGGCGTACGCCACGGCTACACGACGGGAGCGCCCATCGCGATGCTCATCGAGAACCGTGACCACTCGACCGGCAACGGACCGGACGGAAAGCCGTGGACGCACACGATGGCGAAGGAGGCCGTTGAGGGCGAGGTGACCCCGATCCACCGGCTGCGCCCTGGGCACGCGGACACGCCAGGCATCAGCAAGTACCTGCAGGACGACGCCCGCAACATCCTGGAACGCTCGTCGGCCCGCGAGTCGACGGCAAGGGTAGCGGTGGGAGCGGTCTGCCGCGCGTTCCTGTCGGAGTTCGGGGTCGAGGTACACAGCCACGTCACGAACATCGGCGGCGTACAGGCGCATCCTCCGGAGCCGGTCGACTGGGACGCGGCCGAGGACTCCCCGGTGCGTTGCGCCGACCCGGACGCCAGCGCGCTGATGGTGCGCGAGATAGACACGGCGAAGGAAGCGGGCGACAGTCTCGGCGGCGTCGTGGAGGTCGTAGCGACGGGCCTTCCGATAGGGCTGGGGTCGCACATCCAGTGGGATACGAAGCTGAGCACGCGGCTGATGGCGTCGGTAGGGAGCGTGAACGCGGTGAAGGGAGTGGAGGTCGGCAAGGGGTTCGAACTCGCCGACCTGCGCGGCTCCAAGGTGCACGACGTCATCAAGCCCATCGAGGAGTGGGAGCGGAACGGGGACGGCGGCTGGGCGAAGCCGTGGCCGCGCCGGACGAACAACGCGGGTGGGCTCGAAGGCGGCATGACGACCGGAGAACCGCTCATCATCCGTGCAGTCGTCAAGCCCATCGCGACGATGATGAACCCGCTTCCGTCCGTCGACCTGACGACCGGAGAGTTGGACCAGGCCCATTACGAGCGGAGCGACATCACGTTCGTGCCGACGTGCGGTGTGATAGCGGAGGCGATGGTCCTGGTAACGCTCGCGGATGCGTTCATAGAGAAGTTCGGCGGCGACCACGTCTCCGAGACGCACCGCAACTATGAGAGCTACCGGGCGACGGTCGGCCCGCGAGGGTAGGGATGAGAGCCCTGGGGCTGCTGCTCGCTGCCGGCGTATCGCTGCTTGCTGCGGGTTGGATGTTCAGGCATAGCAGGAACATCTCCGGCGCAACCAAGATCATCCTGATCGCCGGCGGTACCGTCCTTGCAGGCGTTGCGCTGGCATTCCTGATCGGCGCGGTCATCGAATCCGTGCAGTCGTTATAGGGCAAGTTGAGCATGACCACCCGCAACCGCATCTATCTCATCGGGTTCTCCGGCGCAGGAAAGAGCGCCGTTGGGCGCAGCGCCGCTCGCCTGCTCGGCTGGCGGTTCGAGGATGCCGACGAGCGCATCGTCGAGCGCGCGGGCAAGCCGGTGGAGCGCATCTTCTCGGAGGACGGCGAGCCTGCGTTCCGCGAGCTGGAGCGAGCGGTCATCGGCGAGTTTGCGCGCGAGGAGCGTATCGTCGTCTCGACGGGCGCGGGCTCGGTGATGCACGACCAGTCGCTCGGCGGCATGCTCGGTTCCGGTCTCGTGGTAGCGCTGGAGGCGCGCCCGGAGACGGTGTACCGGCGGCTTTCGCACATCGCGGAACTGGACGGCGCGGAGGCGATGGCGCGCCCGATGTTGCAGTCCGACGACCCCCTGGGGCGTATCGAGTCACTGAAACGGGAGCGCCAGTGGGCTTACGCCCGGGCGCACTGGACGGTGCATACCGACGACCTGACGATAGAGCAGGCGGCGCACGAGGTCGTACGTGCGTGGCGTCGGCTGGGAGCGCCATCGGCGTGGGAGGAAGACCCTGACCTGGCAGCGACCGTGCGGCTGGAGCAGGGCGCGTACCCCGTGTTCGTGGGGTGGGACACGCTCGAGGACCAGCTGGGGCGACGCCTGGTGCAGACGGGGTTCTCCGGACGCGCCTTCATCGTGTGCGACAGCAACGTCGTGCACCCGTACGGACGTGCGGCGCAGCGTTCGTTGCACGCAGCCGGCATCGAGATGGGGCTGTTCACGTTCCCCGCTGGCGAAGCGAACAAGAGCCTCGCGACAGCCACCGTTCTCTACGAGTGGCTTGCCGAGCGGAGAGCCGAACGCCGCGACGTCATCATCGCGGTTGGCGGAGGTGTCGTTGGCGACCTCGCGGGCTATGCGGCGGCGACGTTCCTGCGGGGCATACGGCTCGTGCAGGTGCCGACGTCACTGACGGCGATGGTCGACTCGAGCATCGGCGGCAAGACCGGCGTCGACCTCCCGGTCGCGAAGAACATGGTGGGCGCGTTCCATCACCCGGCGATGGTGCTGACGGACGTGTCGGCGCTGCGGACCCTGCCGGAACGCGCGCTGCGCGAAGGATGGGCGGAGGCGGTGAAGCACGGCCTGGCACTCGAAGCGGGGCTGGTCGATTTCTACGAAGAGCACGCCGACGCACTGCAATCGCTCGACCCGGAACTGACGACGCGGGCCGTAGCATGGAACGCGGGGGTGAAGGCGCACATCGTGAGCGCGGACGAACGCGAGACGAGCGGGCTGCGCCAGCTGCTGAACTACGGACACACGATAGGGCACGGGGTCGAGACGGCGGCGGGGTACGACACCTATCTGCACGGCGAGGCGGTCGCCATCGGTATGACAGGCGCCGCGCGCCTGGGGATGCTCGAAGGCGTGACGCCGCCGGAGTTGGTCGAACGCCAGGCGTCGCTCATCGCCCGCTTCGGGCTGCCGTCGGCGTACATGGGCGTCGAGCCAGAAGCGATCCTCGAGGCGATGAGCCGCGACAAGAAGACGACGGCAGGTCAGATCTCGTGGGTGTTGCTGGACGGCGTGGGCTCGTCGCGTACGCATCGCGGCGTCGCGCCGGAGCGTGTCGCAAGCGTCGTGCGGGAGCTGGGGACGTAGGGTGCCTAGCTCTGTGCGGCGGGCTCCAGTTCCCCGGCCTTGAGCTGGCGGAGGGTGTGGAGGATGGACGCGGTGGTCGGCCGGTCGCCGATGGCCTGGCCCACCTGCATCGCCACGATGCGCTCCGAGGTAAGGATGATCGTCGTGGGCGCCGCGACGCCGTCGCCGAGCAGGTCGAACACGCCGTACGCCTTCGCGACTGCCTGATCCGGGTCTGCCAGGACCGGGTATCGGGCACCGGTGCGCTGCTGCATGTTCTGAGCGCGGGGTACGTCGTCCGTGCTCAAGGCTATCAACTCTGCTCCCAATGCTCGTATCTCGTCGTAGGCCCCTTCCAGCTCGCCGAGCTGGTTGATGCAGGTCCCTCAGAAGTTGCCCCGATAGAAGACCACCACGACTGCCTCGTTGGCCGCGAGCGTATCGGAGAGGCTGACGAGACCGCCCTGCGCGGCGGCGAGTTCGAAGTCCGGCACAGGGATGCCGCCCGCTGGCTGCGTGGCCGTGGCTTCTGGCCCGCTGTTGCAGGAGAGCGCAATCACCGGGAACAGCATCGATAGGACGATGATGATCGCGAAGCCGATGGCGATGCGCTGCCACCACGGGCTCTGGAAGAAGGAGCGGTGGTCTTCCGGCAGGCTGTTCAGTTCCTCGATCTCGGCGAGCTCCCGCTCGGAGTATTCATCGTTATTCCTGGGTGCAGGCATAGGAACGGCTCTTGCGCCTACCCCCCTGCGACGGCAGGAACGATGCTGACCTCGTCGCCGGCTTTGACCGGCGTACCGAGGCCTTCCAGGAAGCGCACGTCCTCGTTATTCAGGTACAGGTTCACGAAGTAGCGCAGGGCGCCGTTCTCGTCCAGGATGCGCTCCTGGATGCCCGGGTACTGCGCTTCCAACTCCGCGATGACACCTCCGAGGGTGTCCGCAGTGACGTCTGCCTTGTCGGTCCCGTTGGTGATCCGCCGCAGCGGACCGGGTATGCGTACGGTTACGCTCATCCTGCTCTGGTCCTCCGTGGTTACGGTTCTATCAGGTCGCCCAGCGCGGGGTCGACCCTGACGCCAAGCGAGCGCACCCACTCCAGGCTGCGCTCGATCTCTGCCAACTCTCCTTCGACTTCGAGGATCACCCACCCCACGCCTTCCTGCACGTCGGCGCGGCGGATGTTGGTGACCACGTCGAAGTCGTGTCCCATCCGGTAGATGACGGGCTGCTTGATCATGTGATCGAGGAACGTGAAGCGCACCCGCTGCATCGTCGTGGTCATTGCGCTCAGGCCCTCACTCCCACGTGTTGCTCGAACGCGGAGACGGTGCCCTCGATGAGGATGGGGTCCACGACGTCGCTCACGATCTCAGTCGTCTTGAGCCCGTTCCCGGTGATATAGACAACGGTCGGCTCCTCCGGCTGGATCTCGCCGCGCTCGACGAGACGCTTCAGCCCGGCGATGGCGACGCCGCCCGCGCCTTCCGTGAATATGCCCTCGGTCTGCGCGAGCAGCTTGATGCCCTCCGCCACCTCGTGCTCCTCGGCGATGACCGCTGAGCCGCCGGACGCCTCGATCGTCTTGAGCGCGTAGTAGCCGTCCGCCGGGTTGCCGATGCCGAGCGACTTGGCGATGGTGGCCGGCTTCACGGGGCGTATCACGAAGCGCCCCTCCTCGTAGGCGGTCGCGATCGGGGAGCATCCGCGCGCCTGCGCGCAGTGCATCCGCGTCTCCACCTTGTCGATGATGCCGGTGTGCTCGAACTCCTTGAGCCCCTGGTAGATCTTGGTGAACATCGCGCCGGACGCCGATGGCGCAACGGCGTGCGCCGGGGCGCGCCAGCCGAGCTGTTCCGCGACCTCGTACCCGAGCGTCTTGCTGCCATCGGCGTAGAAGGGGCGGACGTTGATGTTGACGAAAGCCCACTGGTACTGGTCGGCCAACTCACTGCAGAGCCGGTTGACGTCGTCGTAGCTGCCATCGACGGCGACCATCGTGGGGTTGTAGATGGCCGCGCCCAGCACCTTCCCGGCTTCCAGGTCCGACGGGATGAAGACGTAAGCCTTCATGCCGGCACGCGCCGCGTGGGCGGCGACGGCGCAGGCGAGGTTGCCCGTGGAGGCGCAGGCAAGCGTCTCGAAGCCGAACTCCAGCGCCTTGGCGGCGGCGACGGCGACGACGCGGTCCTTGAACGAATACGACGGGTTGACGCTGTCGTTCTTGATCCAGAGTTCCTCCAGCCCGAGGCGCTCCGCAAGGCCGCGTGAGCGGATGAGCGGAGTGAACCCCGCGTTGATGTCCACGAGCGGGTTGTACTCGGCGGGAAGGAAGTCGGCGTAGCGCCAGAGGCTGTTGGGGCCGGACATGATGCGCTCTCGGCTGGCGATGTCCCCGATGGCGTCGAGGTCGTAGACGACTTCGAGCGGGCCGAAGCAGAAATCACAGACGTTGAAAGCGCCGATGGGATATTCCCTGGAACATTCCTTACAGCGAAGAGCGGCGACGTTCACCATGTGGCAACCTCCTGCGTGCGATGCATCACGCGCGCGGCGGTTCGCCTACTCCGCGCGCGCTGTCCCCGTCTGGTTTGCCGTTCGAGGCGTGGGAGCGCATCTGGCACACTCGTAAAATCGTATCATTCGAGAGAGCCAGGCGTCAAAGGCGTCGTGGTGCGGTGGAACCGCTCTATGCCCCCGATCGCCAGAGCCTGAGCCCTGTGGTGACGAGCACCAGCGGAATCATCACGGCGACGAAGTCCCAGATGACGTTGACCGGCACGGTGGCGGACTCGCCCGCGTCCAGCGCCAGGAGGTATATCCAGTTGCGGAAGAACCAGATGGCCAGGGCTGCGTTGACGTAGAACAGGATGTGCACGCTGAGTCGCGCGATGGTGACCGGGTCTCCGGTGGGCTGTGAGCGCATGTGCGCGAAATTCACGATGAGCGCGATGAGGATGGCTGCGCCGGAGACGAAGTTCATCACGTCCCAGACCGGCTGCGGGTTGTCGTAGAGCGTGCTGAACAGGAACTGGGCCAGGTACAGGGCCGCGTACACCACCATGAGTCCGCCAGCCATCCGCAAAGCCATCGCCATGACACTCTCCTTCGCTGCGTGATGCAGTCGCCAGAACATCAGTATAGGCTGAACGCGGGAGCCTGATGATGACGAACGAGCAGGGCATCGCGCTCATAACGGGAGCGTCGAGCGGCATCGGCATGGCCACGGCGCTCTACATGGCGGAGCGAGGGTACCGCGTGGTAGGCACTAGCCGCTCGAAGGAACGGCTTGCCGGCCTGGAGGCGGAAGCCACCCGGCGTGACCTGTCCGTTGACGGGGTCCAGCTCGACATAAACAGCGAGGCCGGGCTCGGGGAGGCGTTCGCGTCCATCGCGGAGGCGCACGGCCCCATCAGCGTGCTGGTCAACAACGCCGGATACGGCCTGTTCGGCCCTGTACAGACTCTCAGCACCGACGAACTGCGAGCGCTGTTCGAGACCAACGTCTTCGCCGTGGCGCGCCTCATCCGCGCGGTGCTGCCGGGCATGATTGAGCGAGGCGGCGGGACCATAGTGAACGTTAGCTCCATACTCGGTCGCATCGGCACGCCTTTCCACGGCGCCTACGCCTCGTCGAAGTTCGCGCTCGAAGGGCTCAGCGAGTCGCTGCGGACGGAGGCGTGGCCCCTCGGTGTGCGGGTCGTGCTCGTCGAGCCGGGCCTGGTCCGCACGGCATTCCCGGACAACCAGGCCATGGCAGGGGGAATCGACGGCGACGATGGCGCCCCGTACGTCCGCTACATACAGAGCTATCGGAGCAGGTTCGGCGACGTCTTCGAACGGGGGAGGGACCCTCTCGTCGTGGCGAAGGTCATCCACGGTATCGCCCGCTCCAGGCGTCCCCGCTTCCGCTATCCCGTGGGACTGGACTCCCGCTTCGGCTCCCTCGCGGCACGGGTCCTGCCGGAGCGGGTCTTCCTCTCGCTCCTGGGCTGGGCGACCCGTAGATAGCTACACCCACTCTCCTCGAGTGCAAGGCCATAGTTGATAGCAAGACACTAAAGTTTGCTATACTGGTTATAGAGCGTATTGCTCCTATCGAGAAGTGTAATGGCGAAGAACTACTACGAGACGTTGGGCGTCGCGAAGAACGCCACCGAGAAAGACGTTCGCTCTGCGTACCGCCGCCTCGCGCGCAAGCATCACCCGGACGTGAACCCGGGAGACAGCAACGCCGAAGCGAAGTTCAAGGAGATCAACGAGGCGTACCAGGTACTCTCGGACGCCGACTCTCGCAAGAAGTACGACCGGTTCGGCGAGAACTGGAGGCACGCCGACCAGATGCACGGCGCCAGCGCCGGGCAGGGATCGGGAGCGTCGCCGTTCACATTCTTCACCAACGCCCGCACGCGCAGGGGCGGCTCGGCCGGGTTCAGCGCATTCACGGACGTGGACGGTCTCGGCGACTTCAGCAATCTCTTCGACGGGTTCGCCGACGCGCGCTGGGGCCCTCGCCAGCAGGCTGCGCCTCGCCGCCTGGAAGTGCCCGTAACCATCACGCTGGAGGAGGCGTACGCGGGCTCCACGCGCACGGTTCAGCACCCCGGTGGCAAGCGTCTGGAGGTGCGGATACCCGCCGGCGTCGAGAGCGGCGCGCGCATCCACGTGGACCCGAAGCGTGACGGCGTGGGCGAGTTCTACCTCGTCGTGACCGTTGCGCCGCACGCGGCATTCGAACGCACAGGACAAGACGTGCGTTTCACGGCGCGCGTGCCGTTGCTGGACGCGGTGCTCGGCGGCGAGACACAGGCCCCCACGCTCGGGGGGAACAGCGTTGCGGTGCGCATCCCGCCCGGGACGCAGAACGGACGCGTCATACGCCTGCGCGGGAAGGGGATGCCGAAGCGCGGAGGCGGACACGGCGACATGCTCGTGACGGTGATGGTCGTGCTGCCGGAGGACCTGACGCCCGAACAACGCGAGTTGTTCGAACGGCTGCGCGAGACCGAAGGCAGTGCCGAGCAGGCCGGCGTGTAAGGACGCCGCGGTGTTGCGGAGGAGCACGGAATGATGGAGCGGACGATCGTAACCGAGGTCTGGGGCCAAAGGCCCGGCGTTGACGGCGTGAGCAACGATGAACCGTGCTACGTCATCAGCGTCGCCTCCCGCATGGTCGGCGTGCACGCCCAGACGCTTCGCACTTACGAGCGGATCGGGCTGCTCGCGCCGAAGCGCTCGCGGGGGAACATCCGCATGTTCTCACCGGCGGACGTCTCGCGGGCGCGCTGGATCAAGTCCCTCATGGAGGACCTGGGCATCAACCTGGCGGGAGTGGAAGTGCTGATGCGCATGCAGGCCCGGTTGGTGGAACTGGAGCGCCAGGTACGCGCATTGGAGGAGCGCCTGGGCAGCCGCTGACGTGCGGCTCGTCCGGCGCGGATCGGAGTAATCGACATGGTATTCAGACAGGAAGACTTCACTGAACAGGCGCAGGCCGTCATCGGGGCGAGCTACGAGATCGTCCGCAGGTTCCGCCACTCCCAGTGGGACGTGGAGCACGTGATGCTCGCCCTGCTGGAGAGCCCTGAGAGCACGCCCTCCCGCGTGCTGGAAGGTATGGGGGTGAACATAGACCGCACCCGCGGCGAGCTCGAGATAGGGTTGAAGAAGACGCCCCAACTCACCTACGAGTCCAACCAGATGCACCCCACGCCCCGCGCGATGGCCATGCTGCAGGCGGCGAAGGACGAGGCGGAGCGCCTGCACGACGAGCACATCGCCTCCGAGCACCTCTTCCTCGCCATCCTCTCAGACACCCAGGGTGATGCCGCGCGCATCCTGGGGGACCACGGCGTCACCAAGGAGCGCGTCTACCAGGCCCTGTTGAATGTGCGCGGGGGACACCGCGTCACCGATCCTCGAGCCGAGAACCGCTACCAGGCGCTCGAGCGTTACACGATTGACCTGACCCGGCTCGCCCGTGAGGGAAAGCTCGACCCCGTGATCGGCCGGATGGATGAGATACGGCGCGTCATGCAGACCCTGACCCGCCGCACGAAGGACAATCCGGTCATCATCGGCGGAGCAGGAGTCGGCAAGACGGCCATCGCGGAGGGGCTTGCGCAGCGCATCATCGCGGGCGACGTACCGGAGTCGCTTCGGGACAAGCGCGTGCTCGCACTCGACATGGCCGGCCTTGTTGCCGGGGCGAAGTTCCGCGGTGAGTTCGAGGAGCGTCTGAAGTCCGTCATCGACGAGATGAAGGAGGCGCGCCGCGAGGTCGTGCTCTTCATCGATGAGATCCACACCATGGTCGGCGCGGGCGCCGGAGAGGGTGGACTCGACGCCGCGAACATCATGAAACCAGCCCTCGCTCGCGGCGAATTGCAGGTCATCGGCGCAACGACGCCGGACGAGTACCGCAGGCACATCGAGAAGGACGCTGCGCTGGAGCGCCGGTTCCAGACGATATGGCTCGAGGAGCCCACGGTCGATCAGGCCATCGAGATCCTGCGCGGACTGCGCCCCCGCTACGAGGCGCACCACAAGGTGCAGCTGGACGACAGCGCGCTGGTCGCCGCGGCGCAACTGAGTGCCCGCTACATCTCCGGCCGCAACATGCCGGACAAGGCGGTGGACCTGATAGACGAGGCTGCTGCGAAGCTGCGGCTCGACGTGGAGAGCCTGCCGCCGGAGCTCACTGCCCGGGACCACCGGATACGCGATCTGCTGGAGCAGGAAGAGTCGGCCGCGCAGCGGAGCGATTACGAGGCCGCAGCCGAACTCAAGACAGAGCGTGTGCAACTCGAGGAGGAATTCAACCGGGACCGCAGCGAGTTCCTGGGACGCGATCACACAGACCTCGTCGTGCGTTCGGAGGACATCGCCTCGCTCATCGCAACGTGGACGGGTATCCCTGCAGCGCGTCTGATGGAGGAGGAAGCGGAGCGCCTGCTGCACCTGGAGGACCGCCTGCACGAGCGGGTGGTCGGCCAGCACGACGCCGTCGTTGCCGTGGCGGACGCGATACGCCGGGCGCGCGCGGGCCTGCGCGACGAAAAGCGCCCGGTGGGCTCGTTCATGTTCCTCGGGCCGACGGGCGTTGGCAAAACGGAGCTTGCGCGTGCGCTCGCGGAGTGCCTGTTCGACGACGAAGAGAACATGGTGCGCGTGGACATGTCCGAATACACGGAACGCCACACCGTCTCCCGGCTCATCGGGGCGCCGCCCGGCTACGTCGGCTACGACGAGGCAGGGCAACTCACCGAGGCGGTACGCCGCAGGCCGTTCCGGGTCGTGCTCTTCGACGAGATAGAGAAGGGGCACCCGGACGTGTTCAACGTCATGCTCCAGGTGCTGGAGGACGGGCGGCTGACGGATGGCCACGGGCGTACCGTGGACTTCAGTCACACCATCATCATCATGACCAGCAACGTCGGTACCGCCGAGTTCAGCAAGGGCGGAATCGGCTTCCGCGCCGGGCAACCGACAACGGAGGAGGAGCGGCACCGCCGGGCCGTCATGGAGGCGCTCAGGAAACACTTCACCCCCGAGTTCCTGAACCGCGTGGACGAGTACATCGTCTTCCACCCGCTGGCGCGAGAGGAACTGCATGAGATCATCGACCTGATGGTGAACCACGTGCAGGAGCGCCTCGCCGAGCGGTCGATCTCCATCCACCTGACCGATGCCGCGAAAGAATGGCTGGAGGACGAAGGCTTCGACCCGGTCTACGGCGCGCGCCCGCTGCGGCGAGCGGTCGAGCGCCACGTCGAGAACGCCATCGCTCGGGGCATACTCGCGGGTGACTACGTGGACGGCGACACCATCACCGTCGATGTGGGCGACGGGGGTCTGACTTTCACGAGGAAGTCTGTCGCCGAACCCACCGCAGCGGGGGTTTAAAGGACGGGGCCGGAGCTTACACCGAGCCTCGCACCACCAACGGTGGACGCTCCCGTGATGGCAAGGATGGTCGCGTTGCTGTGGCGAGCCACTCGTTGCCGTGGTCATGGCGGCGAGCGGCGGATAGACTGCGCAGATATCCGGGGCGCTTCCTGTGATGGCGTGCCTCGGCCTTTGGTTCCAGGAGGCAAGGCATGCAGCCGGGAGGGCCGCGTCCTCGGGTTCGCGGTTTCAGGATGCCCCCTACGAGCGCCTACATCATGGCGGTCGTCATCCTCTTGCTGGGCTTCTACCTGATATGGCCCGCGCTGCTGATCGTCATCAACAGCTTCGACGCCGGTGTGGACTGGTTCGTGGGCGAGCGGGAGTGGGGGCTCCAGCACTGGCGAGACGCCTGGTCTACGCCCGGCCTGCTCGTCTCGCTCGGCAACAGTATGATGATCTGGGCGTTCGTCATGGGGATCAGCTTCCCCGTTGCGGTCGTCATCTCCTGGGTACTGGCCCGGACGAACATCCCGTTCAGCCGCACCATCGAGTTCCTGTTCTGGGTCTCCTTCATGATGCCGGGCATAGCCACGACCATCGCCTGGATCACACTGCTGGACCCGGACATCGGCCTCATCAACATGGGGCTGGAGAAGCTGCCCTTCATCAATGATCCTCCGTTCAATATCTTCAGCGTACCGGGCATAGTCTGGGCGCACCTGATGGCGAACGGCATCTCCATCAAGGTCATACTGCTCACACCGGCCTTTCGTAACATGGACGCCACCATGGAGGAGGTGAGCGGCACCTCCAACATCCTCACCATGATGCGCGTGACGCTGCCCTACATGGTCTCGCCCATGGCGCTCGTGTTCGGGCTGCAACTGTTGCACATCTTCCAGTCGTTCGAGACCGAGTTCCTGCTCGGCCTCCCCTTCGACTTCTACGTCCACTCGACCAAGATATACAGGCTCGCACATCAATTCGACTACGGCCTCGCGATGGTCTTGGCGAGCCTAACGCTGGTGGTCATCGCAATCATCATCCCGGTGCAGCGCTGGACCATCCACCGCCACCGTTACGCCGCCATAACGGGGAGCCGCAAGCCGGGACTCATAGACCTCGGCCCGTGGAGGCTCCCTGCCTTCGGCATCATCGGGTCCCTGATCGTGTTGCTCGCTATCGGCCCGCCGATATGGCTGCTGTTCGGCAGCTTCATGACGAAGTGGGGCTACTTCAACGCTGTGCCCCTCTATACGCTGGAGCATTGGGAGCTCGTCCTCTCGGACGACTTCTTCCTTGGGGCACTGCGCACGACGCTCATCCTCTCCATCACCGCCGCGATCCTCGGCTCGCTGCTCTTCTCACTCATCGCCTACATCCTCGTGCGGACGCGCTGGGCGGGCAGGTGGGCGCTGGACCTTATCATCTGGGGTGCGGCCGCGATCCCCGGGATCCTCTCCGGCCTCGGCCTGCTCTGGCTCTTCCTGGACACGCCGCGGTTGAACGTGCTCTACGGCACCATCTATGCGCTGCTGCTCGTCGTTATCATCCAGGGCACCACTACAGGGACGAATATCATGAAGGGCGTATTCGCCCAGATAGGCGCGGACATGGGAGAGGCCGCGCCCGTCGCAGGCGCGGGATGGATACGCACCTACTTCCGTATCTGGATACCGCTCCTGATGCCGACGCTGCTCCTGCTCGCGACCCTCAACTTCGTCCTCGCCGCAGGCACGACCAGCAGCATCATCCTGTTGGCTTCGCGCGACACCGTCACGCTCGCGGTGCTGGCGCTGGAGTTCGCCTCCACCGGGCGGCTGGAGGAGGCCGGTATCGTCAGCCTGTCCATCATCATCCTCACCGTGGGACTCGCTACGGTCGCCTGGGCGTTCGGCCTGCGACTAGCCAGGCCATCGCGGCAGGAAGGCAAGAGTGAGACAGGCGACATGACCGACCGAAGCTGATCAGGCGTTCATCCCCTGGTGCACCGGCGAGGTCGGCCCCACCCGTGTACGGGACACATAGGCACTGCCTACGGCCTGAGATCGAGGATCTCGGCGTGGCGCAGAGGGTAGACTTCCTTGCCGCTCCCCGGCGGATTGGGCTCTTTCTCTTGTCCGATGCCTCCCACCAGGAGGACCCGTCCATCCGGCAGCAACGTCGCCGTATGCTGGTAGCGTGGCTCGGAAAGGTCGGGGCCCTTCGTCCAGATATCGGTAGCTGGGTCGTATATCTCGGTCATCGCGATAAGGTTCTGCTCGGTCGAATACTCGTAGGGGTGGCCTGGGTCTATACCGCCTGCAGCCAGCACGCGGCCGTCCTGTAGAAGGGTGAGCGTGTGTCCTGTGCGGGCGTGGGAAACCGGTCCTGTGAATGCAAAAGTGCCGGAAGCGAGACCATGGACAGTTGACGTGGTGCGGCACGGATCTGGGATGAGCAAGTCTGCTTGCTCGGGCAGATCGGCGTCGCACCATTCAGGCGAAGAACTGTAGAGGCTCTCGAGTTCCGTTGCTCCGGTGACAAGTAGTTTCCCGTCCGGGAGCAGGATCGCTGGTCCTGGGCGCTGGGTCGCTTCAGGGTATTCAGCCAGATCTGGGTCTTGGATCAGAACGAAAGGCTCCCATACGTCTTCATCAGGGTCATAGACCCAGGTGGAATCCGGTTCATCATAGGGGTCCTCGGGGTGCCCCACCACTAATGCGCGCCCATCTGGCAGGATAGCCAGCGATAGTTCGGCGAAGGGGTTCGGCATCGCAGCCTTCCTCTCCCAGAGTCCGGTATGAGGGTCGAATATCTCTACTATGTCGGATGGGTCCGGGGAATACATGGACGTCTCCAGGTTGATCCCTCCGATCGCCAGGACCCGGTCGTCGGCGAGCAGAGCGAGGTGGGGTGTACCCCTCAGGGCGGGTTCTCCCGGGATCCGTTCCCACGAGTCGTCCGCCGGATCGAACAGGCTCGCGACGTTGTGGTCTTCCGTGTCGTCAGCCCCGATGCCGACGAGCAGCACCCTGCCGTCGGCCAGTTTGACCGCTGAGGTCAACGCAGAGTGACCATCCAACGGGTCCATTATCGTCCAGGTCGCCGCCCCTGGGTCGTAGACCTGCACAAATGGCAGGGGTATCGGGATGATGACGTTGTTGTTGGCGATGCCGGAGTTCCCCCCGCTTATGAGCACTCGTCCATCGTCGAGGGCTACGGCTCGATGTCCGAAGATATGCGTGGCAAGGTCGGGTAGGACAACCGGGACATTCTTGCCATGCTCGGACAGGTCCCAGGTCATGGTGAACGAGATCTCGTCAGAGTTCAGGTTTCCGAATGCAGTGGGGAGTTCTCTGTCGAACGGTATGCTGCCGCTCGCTTCTGCCTGCAGCAGTAGACCGTTCTCAACCCCTATCCGCAGGGTGGCATCCCCGTTCATGCCGGTGCTGCTGCCGATCTTGCCGGATACGACGTGTGTCTCCACTGTTCCGAGCACCTGGCGTTCTCCGTAGCTCGGGTTGGTCTGATCCAGGAAAGATGTCAGGTTGACGAAGAAGAGTGCCGTTCCCAGCCTTTCCGCAGCGCCCAAGCCGGACTCCCAGGACTGGGTCGCTTCATCGAACGAGAACACTGACGGGTAGAGCCCGATGTCAAAGAGTTGGACGCTCGATTCGATCGTTTCATCGGGCAACGCGGCAGAGATGGTGGCTGCTGTGTACACGATACGGGAGTCTCCCTTGTAGGTTATCGGCACACTGACAGCTTCACCGTCAGCCTCGAAGTCGATCACTACTTGCATGTTGAAGGCGAAGCCCTCTGTGAGGGTTTTCAGAAGTGCAGCTTCGAGCAAGTCCCGTGGCTGCTCCGGTGTCGGCGTGGGAGACGGAGCGGGAATAGGAGGCGGCGTTGGTGTTGGCGTGGCCGTGGGGACGGGAGTCTCAGTGGGCTTTGCGGCAGCCGTAGGAACAGGCGTCTCTGCAGGTGTGGGGGCAGGGTCATCTCCGCAGGCGATGCCTGTGGCCAGCAGCAGGACTGCCAGAGTCGGGGGGTACAGGAACCTCATCGGCACGTCCTTCCAGTCGCTTGGAGGGTGGCGTCGTCAGCCATAGGTGTGGTCAGCGGCCTGGCCAGTCTACACAATGAGAGTTCCTCTCTGCCCCTGCGTGGTAACCTGCGCCGCATGGACACGAAACCGTTGGGTAAGAGCGGCGTCGCGCTGCCGGAGATCGGCCTCGGCACGTGGGAGTCAAAGGGCGATCCGGCGGTCATCCACCGCGCCATCGAACTGGGCTCCTTCCTCATCGATACCGCCGAGTCCTACGGCACCGAGGGGCTCGTCGGCAGGGCGATCGCCGGTCGGCGCGACGAAGTCTTCCTTGCCACGAAGGTCTCCCCGTGGCACTTCCGCCACGAGGACGTGCTCGCCGCGTGTGACCGCAGTCTGATGGCGCTGGGCATCGAAACGATAGACCTCTACCAGTTGCATGCGCCGTCCAAAGACATCCCCATCGAAGAGACGATGGGTGCGATGGCGGACCTCGTCGACGCCGGGAAGGTGCGCCATGTTGGCGTCAGCAACTTCTCTGTTCGGGAGATGCAGGCTGCCGAGGCGGCCCTTGGCCCGGACCGGGTCGTCGAGAACCAGATCAAGTACAGCCTGTTCGACCACGAGTTCGCGGACACGGTGATCCCGTACTGCGAGGAGCGCGGCATCATGGTGCTGGCGTACAGCTCGCTGGAGCAGGGCGCGTTCGAGCGCGAGATCCGGAGCAATGGGCGTCTCGTCGAGGTGATGGAGAGCGTCTGCGCCGAGACGGGCATGACTGCGGCTCAGGTGCTACTGAACTGGACGCTCCGCTCGCCCGTCGTCATCACCATCCCCAGGACGAACACCCTCTCGCGCGTCGACGAGAACTGCGCTGCGTCCGGCTGGCGGCTCGCCGACGCTCAATGGCACGCGCTCACCGATGCCGCGGGGGCGGCTCGCTCCTCCTACTGGTGGCGTTAGCGTGTCTGCGGGCGCCATCATCGTCGCGGCGGGCGCGAGCACACGCATGGGCGACGCGGGAGACAAGACGCTCGCCGATATCGGCGGCCAGCCGCTCATCGCCCGCACCGTCGACGTCTTCGAGCGGTCCGATGCTGTCACAGCCGTCGTCCTCGTCGTATCGGAGCGCAACAGGGACGCGGTCGCCGCACTGTGCGACGAGAAAGGCTGGACCAAGGCGCTTCCCCCGATCGCCGGCGGCGCGCGCCGGCAGGACAGCGTCCGCGCCGGACTCCAAGCCCTTCCAAACGACTGCGACTGGGTACTCGTGCACGACGGGGCGCGCCCATTCGTGACGCCGCGCATGATCGAGGACGGCCTCGCCGCTGCCTCGGACACCGGTGCGGCCATCGCCGTCGTCCCCGCATTCGACACCGTGAAGCGTGTTGGGGAGGGCGGAAGCGTCGTCGAAACGCTCGATCGCAGCGAACTGGCGATGGTGCAGACGCCGCAGGTCTTCCGTCGCAACGTCCTCGAACGTGCCCACTCCGAGGTAGCGGACGACGTGACCGACGACGCCGCGATGGTCGAGCGCATCGGAATCGAGGTACGCACGTTCGCCGGGGCGCGCAGCAACATCAAGGTAACGACGCCGGAGGACCTGGCAGTGGCGCAGGCGATGGTGTCTTCAACTCAATGACATCCGTCCCTTACGCAGTAGCCCCTGTGTGCCCTACGATGGTTCCCGCTGCGAGGCATGCGTCAGCCACGGGCCGATCGGCGCGCTCAGGAGTGCAGTGGCCCACAATGGCACACTTTGGCACACCCAACGCGCAATCCTGCGTCCGCTGCTAAACTCGCGGGCACACCGCGACGGAGGATGACGCGATGACCACGCGGTTCGGCATAGGCTACGACGCGCACGCGCTGGAAGAAGGGGTGCCGCTCACGCTCGGCGGGGTGCGCATCCCGTCGGAGCGCGGGCTCGCCGGCCACAGCGACGGCGACGTTGTAGCGCATGCCATCATCGATGCGCTGCTGGGCGCCGCTGCCCTCGGCGACATCGGCACGCACTTCAAGGAGAACGACCCCTCTGTACCGCAGGGCGTGACCAGCACGTCGCTCCTGGAGCGCACCATCGCCATGCTCCGCCGGGCCGGATGGAGTGTCGTCAACGTCGATGCTACAATCGTTCTCCAGCGACCACGTCTCTCGGAGTACGTCCCGGCCATGCGGTGGGCTATCGCCGCCTCGCTTGGAATGGGGCTCTCCGCGGTGAGCATCAAGGCCACCACCGAGGACGGCCTCGGCTACACCGGCTCCGAGATGGGCGTGGCTGCAATGGCCGTGGCATCCATCACAGACGGCAGTCCATGAAACTTTCCGACACCCTCACCGGCGAGAAGCACGATTTCGAGCCCGCCGGCGACGAGGTCCGCATCTACGTCTGCGGCGTCACCCCGTACTCCTCCGCGCACGTCGGCCACGCGATGAGCTACATCGTCTTCGACGTGCTCCATCGCTACCTGGAGTTCCGGGGCTACAAGGTCCGCCGCGTCCAGAACTTCACCGACATCGACGACAAGCTCATCGACCGCGCCGTGCAGGAAGACACGACTGTCGAGGCGCTCGCCGAACGCCACATCGCCGAGTACTTCGCGAACATGGCCGCGCTCAACGTCCGCGAGGCCGACGAGTACCCCCGCGCTACGCAGGAGGTACCCAAGATCATCGAGCTCATCTCCGGCCTCATCGAGACCGGCCACGCCTACGAGTCCAACGGCGACGTCTACTTCCGCGTCCGCAGCGACGAGCAGTACGGCAAGCTCAGTCATCGCTCGCTGGACGCGATGCGGGCCGGCGCGCGTATCGAGCCGGGCGTGCAGAAGGAGCACCCCATGGACTTCGCGCTCTGGAAGTCCGCCAAGCCCGGCGAGCCATCATGGGAGAGCCCGTGGGGCGGCGGACGCCCGGGCTGGCACATCGAGTGCTCTGCGATGGCCCTGCGCTACCTCGGTGAGAGCATCGACATCCACGGCGGCGGGCAGGACCTCATCTTCCCGCACCACGAGAACGAGATCGCCCAGAGCGAGGCGTTCACCGGCAACCGCCCATTCGCCCGCTTCTGGTTGCACAACGGCCTGCTCAACATGGATGCCCAGAAGATGAGCAAGTCGCTCGGCAACCTCGTCACCATCGGCGACGCGCTCGAGCGTTACTCGGCGGACGCCATCCGCCTCTCCGTGCTCAACGCGCACTACCGCAGCCCCGGCTACTACTCTGACGAGGCGCTCGCGGGGTCCGAGCGCGCTGCCGGGCGGCTCAGGCAGGCGGCGTCGGCGAACCCGAACGCAGGCGTGGGTGACGCGCTCGATGCGACGGAGACGCGGTCGCGCTTCATCGAGGCGATGGACGACGACCTCAACAGCCCGCAGGCGGTCGCGGCCCTCTTCGACCTGGCGCGCGATATCAACCGCGGCTCCGCAGAAGGACGGGACGTTGCGTCGGCGCAGGAGACGCTCTGTGAGCTGACCGGCGTGCTCGGCCTGACGCTGGAGGAGCGCGAGGCCTCGGTCGATGTCGACCTTGCTGCGCGGGTCGAAGCGCTCGTCGAGCAGCGCGCCGCCCTCCGCGCCGCCCGCGACTTCGCCGGCGCCGACGCCGTCCGCGACCAACTCACCGCCATGGGCATCGAGCTCACGGACTCTCCGTCCGGCACCACCTGGCGCGTCGTCGGGTAGGGCCGGCGGAGGAGATTCCGCATGAGCACCGCTTCAATCACAGCCTTGCGCGAAGCCCTCGCTGCCATCGTCGGCGCCGAGCACGCTTTGACCGACGACGAGTCCCGCGAGCGGCTGTCGTTCGACGCGGTGACGGCGCATCGGCTCGGCGGACGCTCGGAGCTGGCCGAGGCGCGCGTGGACGCGGTTGTGCGTCCGGCGAACACGACGGAGGTCGCGGCTGTCGTGTCGTTCGCCTCGGAGCGCGGCATCCCGGTCGTGCCTTACGGCGGCGGCACCGGCGTCATGGGAGCGGTCGTGCCGGTGCGTGGCGGTATCGCGCTCGACCTGCGCCGCATGGACCGCATCATCGAAGTGAGCCGCGAGGACAGGACGGCGCGTGTGCAACCGGGCGTCTACCTGGCCGACCTCGACGCCTGCGCTTACGAACACGGCATGATGCTGGGGCACGACCCCTGGAGTGTGCCGATAGCCACGGTTGGCGGCGCGATCTCGACGGACAGCGTCGGCTACCGCGCCAGCAGGTATGGCTCGATGGGACAGCAGGTGCGCGCGCTCGAGGTGGTGCTGGGCAGCGGCGAGGTCGTACGGACGCGGGCCATCCAGCGGCAGAGCAGCGGCCCGATGCTGAAAGGCTTGTTCGCCGGGGCAGAGGGCACGATGGGCGTCATCACCGAGGCCACGATCGACCTGCGCGCGTTGCCCGAGGCGCGCAAGTTCGCATCCGTCGGGTTCGACACGTTCGAGCAGGGCTACCCGGTGGTCGTCCACCTGTTCGACATCGGTCTCGTGCCCGCGCTCATCGACCTGACCGAAGAACCCGGGACCGCGGAGAACACCGCTCCGTGCATCCTCTACCTTGGCTTCGAGGGCTATCGCGAGCAGGTGGAGGCGCAGCGTACGCGTACGATGGCCGAGGCGCTGGGAGCGGGAGGGCGCGACCTCGGCCCCGGCCCGACGCGCGAGTACTGGGAGGCGCGCCACGCCGTCGCTGAGCGCTGGCGCGACCACACCCGCCCGCTGCGTCCGACCGAACGCTGGAAGGAGCAGCGATGGCGCTACGCCGACTACCTGCACGTCGCGATGCCGGTATCGCGCGTGCTCGCCTACAAGCGCTACTGCGAGGAGACCGCTGCTCGATACGGCCTGGACATACGCGAGTCCGCCGTTTGGACGCACCCGGAGCTCTTCTCCGTGTTCGTGCGGTCCACGCAGGGCGAGAACGGAGGCGATGCCGCTGCACTGGCTCTGAAGCAGGCGGTGGACGCCATGCTGAGTGAGGCGCTGCGCCTCGGCGGGGGCGTCGAGTACTGCCATGGGCTCGGGGTCAAACTCGGCGGCTGGGCCGAGCGTGAATGGGGCGATGCTCTGCTGCTCGCCCGGCGGCTCAAGCGTGCGGTCGACCCGAACGGCATCCTGAACCCGGAGAAGTTGGGGCTGTGAGCCCTCCACTCGTCGTGGTCGCGGGCGCGACCGGCGCCATCGGCGCCGAGGTCGTCCGGGAGCTGCAGTCGCGAGGTTCATGGGTGCGGGCGCTGGTCCGCGAACCGGCGCGCCTGACGACCGAACCGGAAGAGATATTCGTCGGCAACCTGCTCAACCCGAGAACGCTCGAAGGGTTGTGCGCCGGCGCTGACGCCGTCGTCTCATGTGCGGGCGCGAGTCTCGCGTCGAAGCTCTTCACCTACAGGGCGGAGACGTTCTACACGGTGGACGACGGGGGCAATCGCAGCCTGCTGCGCGAGGCCGAGGAGGCAGGTGTTCAGCGGTTCGGGTACGTTTCCGTGTACGGCGGGCGTTTCCTGGGTGCGAGTGAGTACATCCGGGCGCACGAATCTTTCACCGCGGCGTTGCACGTGTCTTCGATCACTCCCGCTATCGTGCGTCCCTCGCCAACGTTCGCACGGATCGGCGCGTTGGTGGAGACCGCAAGGAAGCGAGGCAGGTTGTCGATGCCGGGCACGGGGCAGGCGCAGACGAACCCCGTCCATGAAGCGGACGTGGCGAAAGCCCTGGTAGACGCCCTGGAAGGGCGTGAGCAGGAAGTAGATGTCGGTGGCCCGGAGGTGCTGTCCTGGGAGGAGATAGCGGAGATGGCTGCCGTAGCCGCAGGTGACGTGGAGGTGCGCTTCTCCTACCTGTGGCGGGCGCAATTGCGTGCTGCCATGCGGCGCTTCACGGGCAGGCATGGGTACGACTCAGCGCTCTACCGCATCGCGGAGTCGGCGGTCGACATGGTCGCACCTGCTGTCGGTGAACGGCGGCTCAGGGACTACTTCGCGTCGTCAGGGACTAGGTGATGGTCAGGTTGAGGATAGCGAGGATGACGAAGATGACTCCGAGCCCGATGGTGAACTGGAAGAGCGTTCGCTCCACGCCCCTGCGCGTCCGGTAGGACTGGATGGAGCCTGCGCCGAAGAGGCCGCCCCCCGCACCGCGCACCTGCATGAGGATGCTCGCCACGAGCAGAGCGACCACTATGATGACTGCGAAACTGATGTACGTCCCCAAGAGATCCCCCTAGGTTTTCATCGCGTCCAATTGCTCGACGATGATCTCAGCCACGACTGACGGGTTGGCGTTGCCGCGCGTCGCCTTCATCACCTGCCCCACAAGGAACTTGGCCGCGGTCTCCTTCCCCGCCAGATAGTCTGCAACTGCCTGGGGGTTCCCGTCTATGGCTTGAGCGACCGCATCGGCGAGCGCGCCTGTGTCGGAGATCTGGACGAGCCCGAGGTCGGCCACGACCGTTTTGGCGGACTTGCCTGTGTGGAACATCTCCTCGATGGCCCGCTTCCCCTGCGGTGTGCCGAGCTCTCCTGTCTCCAGCATGCCCAGCAGCTCCGCAAGCCGCTCGGGCGTCACTGGAGACTCGTGGATGTCGGTGTGCGTCTCGTTGGCGAGCCGTCCCAACTCGGTGAGCGTCCAGTTCGCTGCGGTCTTCGCCGTGGAGCCGGAGCCCCCGTTGGTCGTAGCGTGCCGTACCGTGGCCTCGAAGTAGTCGGCCAGGCCGGGCGATTCAGTGAGGAGCGTGGCGTCGTAGACGGGCAGGTTGTACTCGTCGATGAATCGGCGTCTGCGCTCCTCCGGCAGCTCCGGCAGCAGCTCGGCTATCTCCGAGACCCACGCCGGATCGACGTTGAGCGGCGGCAGGTCCGGCTCAGGGAAGTAGCGGTAGTCGTTCGCCTCTTCCTTGCTGCGAAGAGAGGTCGTGATACCCCTGTCCTCCAGCCACCCTCGCGTCTCCTGCACGACGCGACCACCCGACTCCAGCACCTGCGCCTGGCGCTCGACCTCGTGCTCGATGGCGCGGAAGACCGAGCGGAACGAGTTCATGTTCTTGACCTCGACCTTCGTGCCGAACGTGTCGCTGCCCTTGGGCCGGATGCTGACGTTGGCGTCGCACCGGAATGAGCCCTCGTCCATGTTGGCGGTCGAGACGCCGAGATAGCGGAGGATGGACTGGTAGGACATGAGGTACTGCCGGGCTTCTTCCGCGGACCGGATGTCGGGTCTGCTGACCATCTCGACGAGCGGCACGCCGGAGCGGTTCACGTCCACGAGGGAGTAGCCTTCGCCGGTAGCCGGGTCGGTGAGGTGGCTCAGCTTGGCGACGTCCTCCTCCATGTGGACCCGTTCGATGCCAACCCGGCGGCGCTCTCCGTCCACGCTGACATCCATGAAGCCGTCGATGCAGACAGGGAGGTCGTACTGGGATATCTGGTACCCCTTCATCAGGTCGGGGTAGGGGTAGTTCTTGCGGTCGAACTTGCTGTGAGGCGGGATGGTGCAGTGGAGCGCCAGCCCTATCATGATGATGGAACGGATGGCCTCGCGGTTGATGACGGGCAGGGAGCCGGGCAGCCCGAGACAGACGGGGCAGACACGAGTGTTGGGCTCGGCGTCCTGGTAATCGGCGGGGCAGGCGCAGTACATCTTGCTGCTGGTCCGCAGCTGTGCGTGCACCTCGAGGCCAATGACTGGTTCGTACTCGGTCATGGGACTTCGATTATAGCGCAGAGCATGGCAGAGGCGACGGCTGGCCGAGCACGGCGGCGCGCCGATGACGGCGCGGGTACAATTCCTGCATGACCACTGACTACGGAAGGGTGAACGCGCCGGACTTTCCAGCGGACGCAGACTGGCTGAACACGGACCGTCCGCTGCGGTTGGCTGACTTCGCGGGGAAACTCCTGCTGCTCGATTTCTGGACCTACTGCTGCATCAACTGTATGCACCTGCTACCGACGCTGCGGCGGCTGGAGCGGGAATTCCCTGAAGAACTCGCGGTGGTAGGTGTGCATACCGCTAAATTCGACGAGGAGCGCGCCACGGAGAACCTGCGACAGGCCGTGATGCGGTACGGGATACGCCACCCGGTGTTGAACGACGCGTCCATGGAGACCTGGCGGCAGTACGCGGTGCGCGCTTGGCCAACGCTGATGTTCGTCGATCCCGTCGGGAAAGTCATAGGCAAAGTGGAGGGAGAACTCAGCTTCGAGCAGGGCGCGCAGTTAATCCGCAAGATGCTTGAGGTCTTCCGTACCGAGGGGACACTGAAGCCGGGCCCCCAGGCGTATGAGGCGGAGTCCAGTCGAACCGGCATGCTCAGCTATCCCGGGAAGGTGCTTGCCGACCCTGCAGGCGAACGGCTGTTCATCGCGGACTCAGGCCACCACCGCGTACTCGTCACCGACCTGGATGGCGAGATACAGACGGTCGTGGGGTGTGGGGAAGAGGGTTTCGTTGACGGTGTGCCAGAGGGGGCACGCTTCAGCAACCCTCAGGGCATGGCGCTGCTGGGTGAGGTTCTATATGTCGCCGATACTGGTAATCACGCCATCCGGGCCGTGGACCTCGAGGCGGCGGTGGTCGATACGGTGGCAGGGACGGGAGCTCGCGGCGTCGGACGGGTTGACGGCGGACCCGGGCCAACCGTTCCGCTGCGCTCGCCGTGGGACGTCGTATTCGTGGGAAGGCGGTTGTTCATCGCGATGGCCGGCAGTCACCAACTGTGGATGTATGACCTGGAGACCGGCTTGGTGCAGGCGGTCGCCGGCACCGGCGGCGAAGGCATCGTTGACGGCCCACCCGAAGATGCGTTGCTTGCACAGCCGAGTGGCATCGCCGCCGACGAGGACGGGGTGCTCTTCTTCGCGGACAGCGAGACGAGCGCGGTACGGCAGGCCGATCTCATCACCGCGCATCAGATCACGACGCTGGTTGGAACGGGCCTCTTCGACTTCGGCGATGTGGACGGTGAAGTTTCGTCTGCGCGGATGCAGCATCCACTGGGAATCGCGGTCGAAGGGGGAGTCGTTTACGTGGCGGATACCTACAACAACAAGATCAAGCGTGTAGGCACAGAGACGTTGACGGTGGCGACCATGGCAGGAACGGGAGAGCCAGGTTTTGCGGACGGGAACCTCTCATCTTCACTGTTCCACGAACCGGGCGGACTCAGCATTCTCGGTGGAAGGGTATACGTGGCGGACACCAACAACCACGTGGTAAGGGTGCTCGATGTAGCCGGGGCAACGGTATCGACACTCGCGGTCGATTTCTAGGCGCGCTGCCACATCGCCGGGAGGCGGGCAGAGCGGCCACTGGCAGTGGTCCCAGCTAGCTCTTCGGAGGAGAGAACCGCCTCCGCAGCCAGATAGCGGAGCCCAGCAGGGCGAGTACTATGGCTGCCTGAAGCACGATTGTCGCGACGGTACCAAGCGTGCTCTGGAAGCTGAAGTACACGGCCATGAGTAGGGCGAAGAGGCCTATGAAGACGAGTCCAGGGCGCATGGATCACCTTTCTTCGCTGTGCAGCATATTCGGCCGCTTTAAGGACGGTTAACATTAGCATGGCGCGTGCAAATTGCACAAGATACAGGATCGCACAGACGCAGTTGTCCAGACCGGTGTATATCGAATGGGTTCTGTGGCCTGTTTCCCCGGACGTTGGCGCAGTCGTTAACGGATGCGAGGAGGCTTAGCAAGCAGGACGATGACCCCCGATGCTCCCCATGCCAGCGCGGCAGTGAAGAACGCAAGCGTATAGCCACCTTCCAGGTCGTAGAGCGCGCCGAACAGGATGGGCCCCGCCGCGCCGGTGCCCATGACGATAGGTCGGAACAGGCTGTTCACTGCGCCGAGATGCACCCTGCCGAAGTAGTTGGCGGTCAACAGGGCGCGCAGGATGAGGTAGCCGCCCATGACGACACCGGCCATAAACATGACAGGTATCAGTGCGGCCATCCCTCGTACGTTCAGAAAAACGAGGATGAGCGCTGCTGTTGCGATGGCGGAAGCAGCCATGAGATAGCGCGCTGGATAGCGCTCGCCAAGCAGCCCCCAGCCGGGGCGGACCACTCCCGACACAAGCCCGTATATGGCGATGCCGAACGACGCCTCTGCCGGGCCGAACCCTGTCTCCACGAGGAAGGGGTGCCAATTGCTCTGGAAACCAGTGATGCCGAGCCCGACGAGGCTGAACGCTGCGAGCAGCAGCCAGAACGCAGGCGTCCGGACCGCCTCCCGCCGCGTAAGGGAGCGCTCATCGGCGGTGAGCGTCGTGCCTGCTCGACCAGCCTCGCGAGCGGCGCCGCCGTCCGGCAACAGCCCGTCGTCCTCGGGCCTCGTGCGGAGGAGCAATGCGAGCACGAACGCGATGCTGCCGACGCCCACGCCGAACCACATCCAGGCGCCGCGCCAACCCGCCGCGTCGATCAGCATGGATATGGCGCTTGGGAAAACGAGGGCCCCCAGGCCAACTCCCATGATCGAGATGCCGAGCGCACGCCCTCGCTTCCGCACGAACCACTTGGGCACCAGCGCCTGGGAGATGAAGAAACCTCCTCCCAACTCTGCTACCCCGCCCAGGACGCCGAAGAGTGCGATGAACTGCCACAGTTCCGTGACGTTCTGTATGAGCGCCATCGAAAGGCCGAGCAGCACGGCGCCCGCCAGCGCGAGCAAGCGCGGTCCGTGTTTCGTGTCGTACAGCGGCCCAACGAACGGCGCCGCCAGGCCGATGATGACTTCCCTGACCAGGAACGCCGAGAAGAACTCAGCCCGCGACCAGCCCAGTTCCCCGGTCATCGGGAGGAGCAGGACGCTCGGGCCCCAGATGGCGCTTCCGGAACCGATGCCGGAGGAAACGAACGCAACCCCGACTATGACCCAACCGTAGAAGAACGGCCAGCGCTCAGGCCTCACGAGCGATTCAGGACGTCCACCAGGAGTCCGGGGGGAAGACGTTGGTGCACATGTGGCGCACGGTCTCCTCTGCGTAGATGTCCGCAGTTGCCTCGCGGTACTTCAGGAAGTGCGGCATGCCGCGGTGCACCTCCAGCGCCGCCTCGTCCTTGTACACCTCGAACAGGAAGAAGCGGTCGGGGTCGTTCTGGTCGCGGACACAGCTGAACTGGAAGTTGCCTTCCTCGTTCGCATGCGTCCCTTCTCCGTCCGCCTGAACCGCGGCTATGTAGTCGTCCGCGCGCCCCGGCTTCACCTTCACACTCACTACGAGAACGAGCATCGCTCTGCCTCCGCATAGATTGATGTAGGCGGGGATTGTACCTTGCCCCGGGCTGTGGAGCAGGCTTGGTGCGGGTTGCTACGCCGCGACCGCGCTCAACGCAATCACTGCCGCCACGGTGACCCCTGCACCGGCCCATTGCAGCGAGCGCGGACGCTCGCGCAGCAGCACGATGGCGAGCGCGACCGTTACCACAGGGTGTGCCGCCACGATCGGCGCGACGACGGGCACCGGTGCGACGTCGATACCCAGGTTGTAGGTGACGTAGCCTCCGGCGTCCAGCAGTGCCGCTCCGAGCAGGAGGCGTTTCCCGTCCCATCCCTGAGGCAGGCGGATGACCTCGCCGCGTGATCGGGTGAAGATGTACGCAGGGATGATGGAAAGCAACCTGACGATGAGTACTGCGACCATCGGGCTGGATGCTTCAGTGACCCGGTCCAACAGGGCAAGGGCGAGCCCGAGTGCGAACATCGCGCCAACGCCCCAGAGCAGTCCTGTGCTGCCGCCCGATCGGGTGGACGGTTGCGCCGAGAGCATGAGGATGCCCGCCAGAACGACGCCCATCAGAAGAGCCTGCGGCAGAGAGATGTGTACCCCGAAGACAAAGACTGTGACGGTGACTGTCACGGCGAGCCATGCGGATGCCGCGCTCGAGACGACTGAGACGGAGCCTCGTTGGAGGCCCGTGTAGTAGCAGAGGTAGCCCGCTCCAAGGCACGCTCCGCACAGCGGCGCCCATATCGCTACGGCCCCCCAGTCCGCGTCGAGACCATTGGCGGCGAGCTCGGCGATGACGAATGGCAGCGGCAGCGCGAGCCCCAGCACCTGGACCAGGATCGCCGTGCTCAGGCTCCCGATGCGTACCGAGACTGAACGCGCAAGATAGTCTGCGAAGCCCCAGGAGAGAAGACCGAGGCCGCCCCAGAAGATGCCGTGCAGTGGGTCGATGTGAGTCTCCTCCGAGCGAGCGCTGCGTTCAGGATACCCGGAGGGTCCTCGCAAGCAGGGTTTCCATGCTAGATGAGATAGATGCGTTCTTGCAGGCGGCGGTCTTCCAACGCGCGGATGGCGCGGGCCTGCGAGACGAACGCGGCCGGATCGATATCCGGGAGGAGTCCAGCGTCCTTCAGGAGCGCCTGAAGGGCCGGAAAGACCCGCTCCGCCGAAGGGTCTACGTTCAGGAAGTCCCCGGCGAAGTGATAGGGGAGGAAGTACGCGGTGAAATAGGCGAAGTTCTCGCGCAGGATAGCCCGTTCGTCGTCCTGTGCGATCTCGCAGCGTGCCTCCACATATGCCATGGTGAGGGGAGGAGAGAAATCCACGTAGGCCAGGTCTGTGTCCTCTCCCACGAAGTTCTTGATGTGCGGGTCTATGGCAAGTCCTGCGTCGATGGCGCGCTTGATGATCCCGATAGCGCTCCTCAGCACGTCCGTGTGACCACGGGTAAGCAGGTCGGGTTGCTGGTATCGCTCGACCAGGTTGAGCCCGCCGTCTTCGGAGACGTAGACGATGGTGTCGTCCGTGACGTGGCTCTCTGTGACAACCGGCATGGGAACTCCAGCAGCGGTCAACTGGCCGCGGTAGGTGTCCATCTCAGCCTTGAGTTCGGCGGATGTTGCAAGCAACGGAACGTTGGAGCGGATCGTTTTCTCGACGAACGCCTTGCCGTCGATCGTCAGCTTGCGTACTTGTGTGTTGTTGACTGAGAAGCGGTTTGCGCCGGACATGGGAGAGATGCTAACCGAGGTAGTAAGCGGAGCGTTAACCGAAGGGCGTTTCGTGCTTGCGGGCTGCCTGTGCTCAGGCAGCCCGCAATATCAGAATCGTCACACGCTGTGCCGTCAGCGCGCTGCGCCGACAAGGGCTTCTACAGGTTGGAGCTGCGCGACGAACTTCTTGGTCGAGACCATGTGCCGGGAGAGGCCCAACTCCTTGGGGTCGAGGCCTATGGCGAGGCCAACGACCTGCGGCAGGTGGAGGATAGGCAGGTCGAAGCGGCGGCCTGTCGCCTTCTCCACCTGGCTCTGCTCGCCGTCCATCTCGAGGTGGCAGAGCGGACAAGGCAACACCATCGCGTCAGCGCCCTTGCTGACCGCTTCGCCGAGGTGCTTTGCGGTCATCGCGAAGGCGTTCTCCTCGTTGGCGGTGAGCGACGGGAAGCCGCAACACTTGCCCTTGCCGCTGATGTCCACGTTCGTGCCGCCCAGCGCCTCGGTCACCTGTTCGAGGTAGAGCTTGCGCTCCGGGCGCTGGATGACGTCTATGGGGCGGCGGAGGTAGCAGCCGTAGAACGGCGAGAAGCCGAGGCCGTCCAGCGGGCGCCTGATCTTGCTCTGGACGACGTCCAGCCCCACGTCCTCGACGAGTGCCCAGAGGAAGTGCTTCACGTCGGTTGTGCCTCTGTACTCGAGCCCTTCGTCTGCGAGGTGCTCGCGGTTGATGCGGTCGCGGTAGGCCGGGTCCGTCAGCCGGAGCGCGCTGCCGCCGATAACGCCCTGGCAGGTGCTGCAGATAGTGAGCAGCGGCAGCCCCATCGCTTCGGCCTTCGCGAGTGTGCGAGCGTTGATGGGGTCGGATATCTCGGCAGGGATCAGCCCCGCGCCGCTGCACCCGACGTCCTTCAACTCTTCCACTTCGATGTCGAACTCGGCTGCGACCCGCACAAACGAATCGTAGAGCTCGGGGCAGAAGCCCTTGGCAACGCATCCGGGGTAGAAAGCGAACCGGTGGCTCATCGCTGCTTCTCCTTTCGCAGCCCCGCGTTGGAGCGGTTGTACCTGTCGAATATCTTCCTGATGTGCTCTGCGCCCGGCCGCTTGTAGTGCGGTTTCAGGGTCGCTTTCCCCTTCCGGAGGGCGCGGATGCCGAGCGGGAGCGTCTTGATGCCGCCCTTGATGAGGCCGCCGTACGTCTGGAGCGCAACGGAGCGCTCGTCCAGCCAGCCCTTGCGGGAGATGGACTCCTCGAACGCGTCGTAGTGGCGCTCCAGCATCTTGTTGCCGTAGCCGGACTTGATGCCGTGCGCGATAGCGCGGTCCCTCGTGTCCATGATGAGGTGGGTGGGCTCGAGTCCGAACGGGCAGTGCTCGGTCGCCTCCCAGCAGTGCACGCAGTCCCAGATGCCGTGGACCTCGCTGCCCTCTCGCAGCCGCTCGGCGGTGATGCCGTCGCGGGGATCGAACGCAAAGCGGTACAGCTTGGTGAGAGCGGCAGGGCCGTAGAAGTCGAGGTTCACGTCGATCACCGTGCACCCCTCGTCACAGAGACCGCAGGTGGTACAACGCATCGCCTTGCGGACCGGACGCAGTTCCTCGTCCGTAACCGGGTGCCCGCCGTTCGGAACGACGCCTCGCGCGAAGATGTCCACCTTGTCCCAGAGGAACTTCCGCATGTCGTGCATCACGTCCTTCTCCACCGGCGCGTACCGGATGGGCTGGACGGTGATGACGCCGTCCTTCTGCGTCTTGCCGACGGTGATGAGGCAGGTGACCTTCTGCGCGCCGTTGACGCTCAGGGTGCAGTCGCCGCAGAAGCCAACGGAACAGCTGCCCCGGAACGCGAGCGTGCCGTCCTGGGTCTCGCGCACGGCCACGAGCGCATCGAAAACCGTCATCTCAGGCGGTACGTCTATCTGGTAGTCGACGTACTCGGGCTGTGCCCGCGTCCCTCCGCGCTGGAACTTGAAGGTGATCTCCATCTGCGCGTCTCCTCTCTGCGAATCTCCGCTCGCTGCGCCCTTACGAGGCGGGCGCGGGTTCCCTGCTCACCTGCGCTCCACTCTCGCCCTTCGCGATCAGGAGGCGGGTGCTCTGAGCGTCGTCCTGTTTCGGGTGGTCGGTCCGCTGGTGTACGCCGCGGCTCTCGGTGCGTTCCGAGGCACTGACGGCAATAGCTTCCGCGACGTCCAGCAGCGCTCCCAGCTCGAGGTACTGGACGAGACCGAAGTTGTAGTCGCGGGCATCAGAGCCCGCGCCGAGTCGGGAGTGCTCCTCCCGCATCGCCCGGATGCGCTGGATAGCCTCGTTCAGGCCATCGGCGTTCCGACTCTCGCCAACCTTCTCATGCATGAGCGAAGCAAGTTCGCTTCGCAGAGCAGCGACGGGCGCACCGCCGGGACGGCCCAGTGCGGCGTCCAACTCCGAGCGCACAGCGCCTGCGGCCTGCTCGCCAACCGCGCTGTCGCCGAACGGGCGTACCTGCGCCGCTGCCGCCAGCCCGGCACTCTTGCCGGAGGCGATCGACGCGAGGAGGAAGTTGCCGTCCAGCCCCTGCGCACCGTGGAAACCGTTGCCTGCGCACTCCCCGGCTGCGAAGAGTCCTGCCAGAGACGACTCTCCCTGCACCGACACGTCGATGCCGCCGAGCAGCCGGGACATCGCGGAATGCACCGG
The DNA here is from genome assembly GCA_965220225.1 of Dehalococcoidia bacterium. GTDB lineage: Bacteria > Chloroflexota > Dehalococcoidia > Lucifugimonadales > Australimonadaceae > Bin16. The sequence continues at coordinate 1,649,463 of OZ244813.1, forward strand.
CGCGGGCCCCTCGAGCATATTCACGCGGGAGAGCGCTTCCACGCGGTGCAGTGTGTCAGGGAACCGGGCCTCCACCTGAGCGTTGTCCAAGGCGCCGTTCAGCCGGACGTTGCCATCCTCCAGTACCGCGCCAGCTCCGAGCAGGAGCGGGGAGAGGGCAAGGCGGCTGCCGTTCAGCACCGCGGGGTAGTACTGGACGAACTCCATGTCCGCGAGCGCCGCGCCCGCCCTGTACGCGATCGCGATGCCGGAACCGCTGCACAGCAGGGATGCGGTGCTGGGCTCGAATGCGCGGCGCGGCCCGCCTGTCGCGAGCACGACGCCCTTCGCGCGGAAGGGTTCCACCTCACCAGTGGCGAGTTGAAGCGCGACGACGCCCGCACATTCGCTGTTCTCTATGACCAGCGAGAGGACGATCCACTCTTCGAAGATGTCTACGCCGGTGCCGATGGCCTGCTCCCATAAAGTCTGTGTGACCGCGAGGCCGGTGATGTCGTTGACATAGGCGGTCCGGGAGTCACCTGCGCCGGAGACGCCAGCCCGGTCTATGACGGAGCCGACCCGGTTGAAGGGCACGCCCATCCGGTCGAGCTCCTCGACGAGGCCTGCCGCCTCCCGGCAGACGCTGTCAACTACCGAAGCTACGTTCAGCCCCGCGCCCGCGGCGAGCGTTTCGCTGACGTGGCTGTCGCGACCCTCCGCACTGTCCGGTGCGTTGATGCCGTCCTGTACGGCGACCGAGTAGCTGCGGGTGGGGTGCGATTGGGTGATAAGCGCGACCGATGCGCCTGCTCCCTTCGCCGCTACCGCGGCGCGGAGCCCGGCAATGCCGCCGCCAACGACGAGCACGTCATACATGTGCTCTCCCTCCGTTTATGTCTTGATGATGCAGGAAGCGCGCCCGTCGCGGCCTTACCCGAATCATGGCGCACCGCACTCGGGGCGGATGCTCAACCGGGGTGCGCCTTCCTCGCGCAACTTTACCACATCCATCGCCCAATCTTCGTTTAACGGTGTTCGGCGGTACGTCGTCATGCCAGGTGTCCGTACCCTGTTCAGGTCCAGCGTAGCGGAGGCAGTGGCAATCGGGTAAGAGGCGGATGTCACGGTAGGTGGTTCCTGATGGGAACCGGCGGGGGCTATCATCTCTGTGCATGAACGGATTTCCGCGCCATACCAAAATCGTCGCCACGCTCGGACCTGCGCTTGCCTCGGATGAGCACCTGCGGCAGGCCATCGCTGCAGGTGTGGACGTCTTTCGCCTCAACTTCTCGCACGCCACGCACGAGGAGCTGGAGCAGACCGTTCCGCGCATCCGGGCGGTCAGCGCCGAGATCGGGCGCACCGTCGCGCTGATGCAGGACATCCAAGGGCCGCGCTTGCGCACAAGCGTCGTAGAGGACCCCGACGGCATCCAGCTCACACCGGGAGAGATCGTGCGCGTGGTGTCCGACGACGTCCCAACCACGCAGGGCTCGGTCTCGATCCCGTACCCGCGGCTCGCAAGCGACGTCAGCGAGGGCGACCGCATCCTCATCGCGGACGGCAACCTGGTGCTGCGCGTCGCCGGGGTGAACGGCGGCGACCTGCGCGCCTCCGTCGTCGCAGGCGGTGTGCTGACGTCGCACAAGGGAGTCAACCTGCCCGACTCCAGGGTCACTGCTGACCCACTGACCGAGAAGGACCGGAAGGACCTGGCCTACGGCGTGTTCATCGGCGTGGACTACGTCGCGATGAGTTTCGTCCGCAGCGGCGATGACGTGCGCTCCTGCCGGGAGCTGCTGCAGAAGATGCGCTCAGCGTCGCCCATTATCTCGAAGATAGAGCATCCGATGGCGATCGAGCACCTCGATGAGATCATCGAGGAATCGGACGGCATCATGGTCGCGCGGGGCGACCTTGGGGTGGAGGTCTCGCCGGAGCGGGTGCCACTGCTGCAGAAGCTCATCATCAGCAAGGCGAACGAGGCAGGGAAGCCGGTCATCACAGCTACCCAGATGCTGGGATCGATGATGGACAGCCCCATCCCGACGAGGGCAGAGGCGAGCGACATCGCCAACGCGATCCTCGACGGCACGGACGCGGTGATGCTCTCCGAAGAGACGGCTGTCGGGCAGTACCCCGTGGAAGCCATAGCGACGATGGGGCGCATCGCGCTGCAGGCAGAGACTGCTGAGACGCCGTTCCACGTCAAGCATCCACACGACGAGTCCCACGCGATGGCCGAGGCCGCGCGTTTCGTAGCGGAGCGGTTGCAGGCGGAGGCGCTGGTGGTGTTCACGCAGTCCGGCCACACGGCGAAGACGATCTCACACCTGCGGCCGAAGGCCCCCGTCTACGCATTCACGCCTGACCCCGCGGTCTGCAACGGGCTGGCGCTGTGCTACGGCGTTCGCCCCATCCATGCCGACCTCTCCGACCGCACCGAGACGCGCGTGCTGGAGGCGTTCTCCATACTCCGCGAACGCGGCGCAGTCGCGTCCGGCGACCGTGTCGTGGTGTTCGGAGCGACGCGCATCGGCGCAGGGGGCATACCGAACGACATCAACGTTCGTACGGTCGGGGAGGCGTGACTTGCCGGTAGCGAAGGTTGACGCGCTGGGCCGCGCCTGTACACTCTGCGCATGACCGAGAACCTCGAAACCGGCTACCTTCGCCTCTTTCCTCTTCAAGCGGTAGTCCTGTACCCGGGTATGGAGTTGCCGCTCGTTGTGTTCGAGCCACGCTACCTCCAGTTGACGGACGAGTGCCTGGCGAACGACGAACCGTTCGGCGTGCTGCTGCTCAAGGAGGGCACCGAGGTTGGCACGGAAGAGGTCAACCCGTTCGAGACCGGTACGACCGCACACATCATGACGACGAGCGAGGCCGGGGGCGGACGACTGAGCGTGGTTGCGGTCGGCGGACGCCGCTTCAAGGTGCGGGAGTTCCTGCACGACAACCCCTACCTTGCCGCCGAGGTGGAGTACCTGGAGGACGCCAGCCACGAGATGGTGGACCCGTCCCTGGTGGAGAACGTTCGCTTCGATGCGGCGTCGTTCGTGCGGCAGTTGGTCGCCTCGCGCGGCGGTTACGTGCGGGAGGTCAATTTCCCGGATGACCCTGAGGTGCTCTCCTACCAGGTGGCACAGATATTCCAGGGGAACCTCTCTATCCAGCAGAAACTGCTGGAGCAACCAGCCTTCGACCGGCTCTGGGACGAGCTGGAACTGCTGAAGGATGCCCGCAAGCAGTTGGACCGGCGAAGCCGTCGCCGTCCCTCACACGGCTTCTCCGAGAACTAAGCGAACCGAGTTTCCGCCTGGCAGGCGTATTTCTTCCCGCCTATTCGCCTGAACCGAACGCTTGTGGGGGCACTCTGCTTATCACGCGTCACATGGGGCGGCGGTGGCTTTGATGCATTTAACTGGATGAAGAAAAAGTCCCGATCCTGATGCAAAAGGCCAGTTGGTGGCCTGATCCCCCTCGCGCTGATCATCGACTTCATCGCCACGTACTTCGTCATCATCGTCGCCGTCGCCAGCCTAATCGTGCTCGTCGTTGCCTCGTTCTACTGCTCTGGCTCATGTTCCGCAACGCCGTTGACGGATACTGCGACAGTACCTGTTCGTCATGGAGAAGGGAAGAGAACTTAGCGGCGGGGCCTTGACGCGATTTCCGCCACGCGGATAGGCTGCCAGCATGGCCAGCGGTGACTGGAAGAACATTATCATCGGTTTCCTTGCGGGCATCCTTATCGGTGCCGCCGTCGTGGGCGGGCTCTGGTACGCCAGCGCATGGGACTAGGGAGGGGCAAGGGAATGAGACGGCTTCTACTGACTCTGATGGTGGTTGCGATGGCTGTGGGTTGCACTCAGGCAGCCCCAGAAGGCTCATGGTTTATGCCTCCCCCGGAAGACGGTTCGCAATACCGAATTACCGAGATGTGCGACCTCATTCAAGACGAGGGATACGACATCAGCGGATCCATCGGCTACACCGTCACCGCGGACGACCTCGGCATCCTCGACGACCTGCCGGTACTCGTCCGTGCCCCGGCAGAGGCAGCTATAGGGGACGGCGTCCGGCTGACTCTCCAACTCAACGGGCTGTGCCGCTACGTGAGCTGACGCAAGCAAGCGCATACCCGGCCGCTAACCCGGATGGCCCCTAACTTCCTTGGAGTGCTCCTTAGGGTTCGTCGCTGCGCCCGCCGTACCTCCTATTCTCGCGCAACGTCCCGTGTGACGAACTGGAGAAGGCTTGGCCTATAGCGCGGCGGCGTCCACGAGCTTCAGGATGATTGGCCACCGTGTTCCGCTGTACTCTGCCACACAGGGGCTGTGCCGCGCGAGGGCAGGGCAGGAACTTTTGATTCCTTCGACATGGCCCGCCGGGTGGAGCGGTTCGCGTACAGCTTTGTCGCCATAGCGTAGACCATGTCGCCGAGCGGCAAGCGCGAGCGTCCGCGCACCTGAGGCGGCTGCGGGACGGTGTCGCAGAGTTCGCGGAGCAGGACGGGGAACATATCGCCCTCGTGGGTCTGGGCGGCGGTTGCAGCGCGACGCATATCAGCCTATACTCTCCGCGCGGTGGAACACCGCGACTGACCTTTAAATCCAGTCCAGTGAGGCTGGCAAGGTTAGGTAACGTAAGACCTCGGGACGAGCCACGTCCCGGCGTATGCGACGAACCTCTTGCCAGCGGGCGAGAGGTTTTTTCTTGGCAGACGAGCGGCTCATCCTCACCGGCGAGGACATGCGGCGCGCACTGATGCGCATCGCTCATGAGATCGTCGAATCCAACAAAGGTCTCGACGGTCTGACGCTGGTGGGGATACGGCGCAGAGGCGTTCCGCTTGCGCGCCGCATAGCCGAGGCAGTCGCTTCGTTCGAGGATGCCAGCGTTCCGGTGGGTGCACTCGATATCAACCTCTACCGCGACGATCTGACGAGCCGGCCGCAGCCCCTCGTGCGCCCCACAGAACTGCCCTCCGGCATCGACGGGAGGACGGTCGTGCTCGTGGACGACGTCTTGTTCACCGGGCGCACCATCCGGGCGGCGCTCGACGCGCTGATGGACCTTGGGCGGCCCCGCGTCGTCCAGCTCGCCGTGATGGTGGACCGGGGCCACCACGAGATCCCCATCCGGGCCGACTACGTTGGGAAAAACGTCCCCACGTCGCTCGACGAGATCGTGGAGGTACGCGTCAGCGAGATAGACGGTGCGGAAGAAGTTGCGATCGTCGAGCGGGTGAAGGCGGCCCAGGCATGATGGCACATGCTGCCGAAGAGAGTGCAGTTGCAGTGCAGACGGAAGCGCTGCAGCGCCGCAGGCACGTCCTCGACCTCGATGACTTCTCCCGTGAAGAGATTACAGGGCTCCTGGACTCCGCAGAGGCGATGCGCGAGTTGCTGGGCAGAAGCATCAAGAAGGCACCGTCGCTGCGGGGCAAGGTCGTGCTGACGCTGTTCCTGGAACCGAGCACACGGACGCGCGTCTCGTTCGAGCAGGCCGGGAAGATGCTGAGCGCCGATGTCATCAATATCAGCGGCTCCGGCAGCAGTGCGGAGAAGGGCGAATCGCTGCTCAACACAGCCCTTACGCTCCAAGCGATGCATGCCGACCTGATCGTCATCCGCAGCCCGCATTCCGGAGCGCCCTACTTCCTGGCGCGCAACCTCGAGCGCATGGGGGTTGTGAACGCAGGAGACGGACGCCACGCCCACCCGACACAGGCGTTGCTCGATCTGATGACGATGCGCCAGCACGTCGGCGAACTCGACGGCAAGCGGGTGGTCATCGTGGGTGACGTGCTGCACAGCCGGGTGGCTAGGTCCGACGTGTTCGGGCTGCGCGCTCTCGGCGCGTCGGTCGTATTGTGCGGTCCGCCGACCTTGATCCCGCTGGACCTGATGCACGGCAGTGGTGGGGAGAGCCTGCCGGACGTGGGCGTCGAGCACGATCTCGACCGTGCCGTGGAGGGAGCGGACGCGGTGATCGCGTTACGTATCCAGCAGGAGCGCCAGGGCGCGGGCATGCTGCCGAGCATGCGCGAGTACACGCGCCGGTGGCAGGTTAGCGAGGCGCGTTACCGCAGGGCGAAGCCCGGCGCGCTGCTCATGCATCCGGGGCCGATGAACGAGGGCGTAGAGATCGCGTCGTCGCTCGCCCATGGCCCTGGCGCGCAGATAGAGGAGCAGGTGACCAACGGCGTTGCCGTGCGGATGGCCCTGCTATACCAATTACTCACCGGCGGGCAGGAGGGGGCGGCGGAGTGAGCAGGCCCATACTCATAGCCGGCGCCCGCGTCATCGATCCGACTGCCGGATCAGACCAGGTGGGCGATCTCTTCATGCGGGACGGCGCCATGGCGGATGTGCCGGAGCCGCTCCCGGGCGATGCGCTCGTGATAGACGGCAAGGGACTCATCGCCGCGCCGGGGTTCATAGACCTGCACGCGCACCTGCGGGAGCCGGGCTTCGAGGACAGGGAGTCCATCGAGACGGGCACCGCCGCAGCCGCAGCCGGAGGGTTCACGACGGTCTGCGCGATGCCGAATACGTCGCCGGCGATAGACACGGCGGCGGTCGTCGACTTCATCATGCAACGCGCGCGCGAGGCGGGGCCCATCCGGGTGCTGGCGTTCGGCGCGGTCTCCAAGGGGCGCAAGGGCGTCGAACTGACGGACATGGAGGAGCTCGCGCGCGCCGGGGCGGTTGGGTTCACGGACGACGGCAGCCCGGTTGCGACAGGGCTGCTCATGGAGCACGCGCTGCTGTATGCGGGCGAACTCGGCCTGCCGGTGATGGACCACTGCGAGGACCACTCCATCACGGCAGGGCTGGGCATGCACGAGGGGCCGGTGGCGTCGCGGCTCGGGCTGGCGGGGTACCCATCCGCAGGGGAGGAGTCCATCATTGCGCGGGACATCGCACTGCTCGGCCTCACCGGCGGGCACTTCCACGTCGCGCACGTCAGCACCGCGGGCGGTGTCGAGATGGTGCGCATGGCCAAGCGTCGCGGGCTGCGGGTCACGGCAGAGGTGACGCCCAACCACCTGACGATGACGGACGGATGGGTGCTTGGCTGTGGCTGCTCGACGCGCGGCATAACAGGACCGCTCTCGCTCGCCGCGTACGACACGCGGGCCAAGGTCAGCCCGCCGCTGCGCTCCTCCACCGACCGCGACGCGCTCGTGGAGGGGCTGCGCGACGGCACGATAGACGCCGTGGCGACCGACCACGCGCCGCACACGTTCGGCGACAAGGCGACGCCGTTCGACGAGGCGGCAGTCGGCATCTCGACACTGGAAACGGCGCTCGGGTCGCTGATGAGTCTCGTGCGGTCGGGCGCGATAGAGCTGCCGACGCTCGTCGAGCGGCTCACGACGGGGCCTGCGTCGGTGCTGGGCGAGCGCTTTGCTGACTTGGCCTCGCTGGCGGTCGGCACGCCTGCGGACGTCGTACTGTTCGACCCGGAGGAGGGCTGGACGGTGGACGTGAGCCGGTTCGCGTCCAAGGGGAAGAACACGCCGCTGGCGGGGCAGACGCTGCAGGGCAGGGTGAAGATGACCATCGCGGGCGGGCAGGTCGCGTTCGGGGAGGCGAGGCAGTGACGGCAGCGTACCTCGTGCTGAGTGACGGGACAGTGTATGAAGGCCAAGCGTTCGGAGCCGAGCGCGACGCGTTCGGCGAGGTCGTCTTCAACACCAGCATGTCCGGCTACCAGGAGATGCTGACCGACCCTTCGTACGCCGGGCAGATCCTCGTGCCGACGTATCCGATGCAGGGGAACTACGGCATCAACGGAACGGATGCCGAATCGAAGGACATCAAGGTTGCCGCGTTCGTGGTGCGGGAGCACTCATCCACACCCAGCCACTACGACTCGGCGCGTACGCTCCATTCCTATCTCGCTGACGAGGGCGTGCCGGGCATCTGGGGTGTGGACACGCGGGCTATAACCCGACGTATCCGCTCCCACGGCGTGATGATGGGCGTGCTGACCACGCGGGACCCACAGGCCGCGCTCCGTGATCTGGCGTCGCTGCCTTCCTACGACACGGTTAACTTCGTCGACCGCGTGACAGTGGACGAGGCGTACGAGTGGAGCGGAGAGGGCGGCAGACGCATCGCGGTGGTGGACTGCGGTGTGAAGTACAACATCCTGCGGCTATTGACGCAGCGCGGTTGCCGGGTGCGCGTCCATCCCGCGGCTGCTACGGCGGACGAGATACTACGCGACAACCCGGACGGCGTCGTCTTCTCGCCAGGGCCGGGCGACCCGGTGCACAACGCGCCAACCGTCGCAACGGCGCGAACGGTCATCGAGCGCGTACCGACGCTGGGCATCTGTCTGGGTCACCAGATCATCGCCCGCGCGCTCGGCGGGGAGACGTACAAGCTGAAGTTCGGCCATCGCGGCGGCAACCACCCGGTGCAGGACATCGCCACCGGGCGCGTCTACATCACCGCGCAGAACCACGGTTTCGCCGTCTCCGACGAGGCGCTGCCAAGCGCTATCGAGGTGACGCACCGAAACCTGAACGACGGGACGATCGAAGGCATCCGGCACCGCGAGTTGCCGGTGCTCACTATCCAGTACCACTCGGAAGCGTCGCCAGGCCCGCTCGACAACGAGTACATCTTCGACCGCTTCCTGGACATGGTGACCAGCTAGCGTGCAGACCTACGGAACAACATCCGAACTCCACAAGGTTCTCGTCATCGGCAGCGGGCCCATCGTCATCGGGCAGGCCGCCGAGTTCGACTACGCGGGAACGCAGGCGTGCAAGGCGCTGCGCGAGGAAGGCATCAGCGTCGTCCTTGTGAACTCCAACCCTGCGACCATCATGACGGATGAAGGCGTAGCGGATGCGGTCTACATCGAGCCGCTCACCGTCGGGGTTATCGAGCGCATCATCGCGCGGGAGCGCCCGGACGGTCTGTTGCCGACGCTCGGAGGGCAAACCGGACTGAACCTCGCGGTCGCTCTGCACGAAGCGGGCGTACTCGATCGGTACGACGTGCGGCTGCTGGGTACGTCTATCGAGACGATCAAGACGGCGGAGGACCGTGAGCTGTTCCGGGACCTGCTGAACCGGCTGGGCGAACCCACGCCGCCCAGCGAGATAGCGAACTCCATCGAAGAAGGGATGCGGGTGGGCCGCGAACTTGGCCTGCCACTGGTGGTGCGTCCCGCATACACGCTGGGCGGAACGGGCGGTGGGTTCGCCACAACGATGGAAGAGTTGGAGACGGTTGTCACGAGCGGACTCGCCGCCAGCCCCATCCGCCAGGTGCTGGTGGAGCGCTCGATGCGCGGTTGGCGCGAGGTCGAGTACGAGGTGATGCGCGACGCCGCCGACACCTGCATCACGATATGCAACATGGAGAACCTGGACGCGATGGGCGTCCACACCGGGGACAGCATCGTCATCGCGCCGAGCCAGACGCTCTCGGACAAGGAGTACCAGATGCTCCGCTCCGCGAGCATCCGCATCATCAGGGCACTTGGCATCGAGGGGGGATGCAACATCCAGTTCGGGTTGTCGCCGCATCCGGTGGTCGGAGAGGTGCTCCCGGGCGGCGTTCCCGATCCGATGCAATACTTCGTTATCGAGGTCAACCCGCGCGTGAGCCGTTCGTCAGCGCTCGCGTCCAAGGCGACTGGCTACCCCATCGCGCGGGTCGCAGCGAAGATCGCTGTCGGGCGCAGGCTGGACGAGATTCCGAACGCGGTGACGCGGCGCACGAGGGCGGCGTTCGAACCCGCCCTGGACTATTGCGTCATCAAGTCCCCGCGCTGGCCGTTCGACAAGTTTGCCCGCGGCGACCGCGCCATCGGTACGCAGATGAAGGCGACTGGCGAGGTGATGGCGATAGACCGCGGTTTCGAGGCTGCGATGCAGAAGGCCGTACGCTCCATAGAGCTTGGCGGCCGCACACTCCTCTGGGAATCACCGGACTGGGACGGACTGCCCGCTGAGGAGTTGCCGCTCGAACCTACGGACGAACGCCTGTGGGCGATGGCTGCCGCACTCCGCAGGGGCATGACGCCGAACGCGCTGGCGCAGGTGACCCACGTCGATCCGTGGTTCCTGCACGGCCTCGACCGCATCGTTCGCATGGAGAAGCGGCTGCGCTCCGAAGCGCTTACCCGCGACCTCCTGTGGGACGCCAAGCGCCTCGGGATGCCGGACGAGGTCATCGCCGTGCTCACGGGCCGGACGCATGAGGAAGTGCGTACGCTCAGGCAGGGCTTCGGCCTGCGGCCTGTCTACAAGATGGTGGACACCTGCGCCGCCGAGTTCGAGGCCGTGACGCCGTACTTCTACAGCACCTATGAACAGGAGAACGAGGCGGAGCCGCTGCAGGGCGACAAGGCCGTGGTGATCGGCAGCGGGCCGATACGCATCGGGCAGGGCATCGAGTTCGACTACTGTTCCGTCCACGCCGCCTGGGCGCTGGACGATGCCGGTGTCAACTCCATCATGGTCAACTCCAACCCGGAGACGGTCTCAACCGACTTCGACACGAGCGACCGCCTCTACTTCGAGCCGCTCGATGAGGAGAGCGTCCGCGACATCATCGAGAACGAGGGCGTAGCCGGAGAACATCCGCCAGCCGTCGTGCAGTTCGGCGGCCAGACCGCGATCAACCTGAGCCAGGCGATAGGCGCGGCGGGGCTGCCCATCCTCGGTTCGTCAGCGGATGCGATAGATGTCGCGTCAGACCGTGAGCGGTTCGGCAGCCTCATGGCGAGCCTTGGCATCCCGCAGCCGCCAGGGGACACGGCCACGTCACTCGACCAGGGGACGGCGATAGCGGAGCGACTCGGCTTCCCACTCGTGGTCCGACCGAGCTATGTGCTGGGCGGACGGGCGATGGAGATAGTGGACAACATGACGGAGTTCCGGCGGTACCTGTCGCGCGCGTTCGAGGCCGCGCCGGGCCGCCCCATCCTGATCGACAAATACCTCCAGGGGCGCGAGGTGGAAGTCGACGCTGTCGTCGATGGCGAGCAGGTGCTCATTCCCGGCATCATGGAGCATGTCGAGCGGGCGGGCGTCCACTCAGGCGATTCGATGGCCGTCTACCCGGCGGAAGGGATCTCGGAGCACGAGCGAGACGTGCTGGTCGACTACACGGCACGCATCGGACTTGCGATAGGCGTGCGTGGCTTGATGAACATCCAGTACGTCATCGTGGACGAGAGCAGACCATTCGGCCTCACCGTCGCCGCCGACAGCGGCCTGTCGTCGGTGTACGTCATCGAGGTCAACCCCCGATCGAGCCGCACTGTGCCCTTTATCTCCAAGGTTACGGGCATCCCTATGGTGCAGTTGGCGACGAACGTGATGCTCGGACAATCGATCGCGGACCAGGGCTATAACGGCGGTCTGCAGCCCGACCCGCCCATGACCAGCGTAAAGGCACCGGTCTTCTCCATGTCGAAACTTGCCGGCGTAGACACGTACCTGGGGCCTGAGATGAAGTCCACCGGTGAAGTGATGGGTATAGACGTCAGCCTGCGGCCTGCCGTGGCGAAGGCCCTGATGGCGGCGGGACTCATGCTGCCTACCTCAGGGAGGATGCTCGTGACCATCGCTGACAGGGATAAATCAGACGCCGTTGCATGGTTGAAGATGCTCGGCGGGTTGGATTATGAACTGTATGCCACGCGTGGAACGGCGGAACTGATGCGCGGGCTTGGACTGCAGGTCACTGAAGTGAACAAGGCTGCCGAGCCTTACCCCAACGCCTACTCGGTGGTGGCGGATGGCACGGTGGATGCCGTGCTGAATACCGTTGAGGAAGTAGCCCAGGCACTGCGCGACGGGTTCGAGATACGTCGTGCTGCGACGGAGCGCAGGATACCCTGCTACACCTCCATGGACACCGCGAAGGCGGCCGTCGAGGCGCTCGTGCTTGGCGGGTCGGAGTACAACGTAGCCACTACCACGGAGTACGTGCACGGTGCGGTACAGATAGAGGAACAGCACTCCGCGCGATGAAGACGACAACACTGAGACGAGAGGTCTGACGAGATGGTGCAGGACCCCCAGCAGGCAGACCCGTCCGAAGACTCGGAACCTCGACCTCGACGGCGCAGGACCACACGCCGCCGTACGGCGGACGCCGCACCCGAAACCGTGCGGTCTGCTGACGCGGCGAACGAATCATCGGGCGCACCGGAGGAGCCGCAGCGCGCGCTGACGCGGCGGCGCGGTCGTCGCTCACCCGGCATAGCCGCTGCACCTGCTTCTGAGGAAGCGAGTGAACCGACTGCGCAGGACGCTGCGCCGGAGGAGACGCAGCGTACGCCGCCGCGGCGGCGCAGTCGTCGTTCGCCCGGCATAGCTGCCGCTCCTGTTTCTGAGGGAACGAATGAACCGCCTGTGGAGGACGCTGCACCGGAGGAGACGCAGCGTACGCCGACGCGGCGGCGTGGTCGTCGTTCGCTCGGCATAGCCGCTGCACCTGCTTCCGAGGAAGCGAGTGAAGCGCCCGCGCAGGAGTCAGCCCCGGAGGAATCTCAGCGAGCAACGCCGTCGCGGCGTCGGGGGCGAGGGAGGCAGACCGCGGAACGCGCCGCGCTGGGTATGCCCCCGCCGTCGAACGAGCCGCCAACCGTGGAAGGAGACAGGGATGCAGCCGGACCCAGGCGTGGGCGTCGGGGACGCCGACGCGACGCGGACGATCTGGCCCCCACCAAAGCCTTCATGCACCCGAGCGAGAAGGAGTTCGCGGACCTCCTCGACTACTACCACATCAACTATCTCTACGAACCTCGCTCCTTCCCCTTGCGATGGGACGGGAGCCGCGTAGTGGAGATGTTCACGCCGGACTTCTACCTACCGGAATACGACCAGTACTTCGAGTTGACCACCATGAAGCAGAACCTGGTCACACAGAAGAACCGGAAGCTCCGGCACGTGCGCGAACTGTATCCGGAAGTGAACGTGCAGCTGCTCTACCGCCGCGACCTGATGCGGCTGATGGGCAAGTACGGGTTCGGCCCCCTCGCGGAGGTCTCGGTTGAGGGCACGGAGCGCGTGCTGTTCGACGAAGCCACTGTCCAGAGGCGCGTCAGGGAACTCGGCGCTCAGTTGACGCAGGACTATGACGGGGAAGAGCCCGTGCTTATCGGCATCCTCCGGGGCGTGGTCGTATTCATGGCAGACCTCATGCGGGCCATGAACCTGCCGTTGCAGGTCGAGTTCATGGAGATCACGCACTACGGCGAGGAGCGGGAGAAGAGCATCGACGTCATCCGCGACGTGATGACGGAACTCAAGGGACGGCACGTGCTCATCGTCGAGGACATCGTGGACACCGGGCTCACGCTGCGCTACCTGCTGGAGTACCTGCAGGCCAAGGGGCCCGCCAGCTTGCGAGTCTGCACGATGCTTGACAAATCCGTGCGCCGGATGGCGGACGTGCCGATCGACTACGTGGGCTTCGAAGTCCCGGACGAGTTCGTCATCGGCTACGGGCTGGACTACGGCGGACGATACCGGAACCTGCCGTATATCGGGGTGCTGCAACCCGCGGAGCCCAAGGCCGTTCCTCAGCGGTGAGGGAGGCGGAAGGTCCGATCACCGCATGACCGCCCGCGGGGACCAGGAGGGAGACCTACGTGGCGCTGCTGCGCGGCATCAATGTCGGCGGCAGGAATGTCATCAGCATGGCGGAGCTCCGGAACTGCTTCGAGTCCGAAGGCTTCAGTGAGGTCGTCACCTATATCCAGAGCGGAAACGTGATCTTCCGCTCTACCCTCTTCGGGGCTGGTAGCCTGGCGGCCCGGATCGAGGAGATGCTGGCAGCGGCTTTCGACTACCCCGGGAAAGTGGTACTGAGGTCCCTACCGCAGATGAGGGCAGTGGTTGCGGAGGCGCCGATGGGCTTCGGTGACCGGCCAGACATGCACCGCTACGACGCCCTCTTCCTGAGGTCTCCGCTGACGGCCGCCGCCATGGAAGTCGTGCTCACCCGGACCGGAGTGGACGAAGTCTGGGCGGGCGACGGCGTTCTCTACTACTCGAGGCTCATAGCCAGGGCTTCGCAGAGCTACCTGAGCCGCCTCGCGTCGATGCCCGTCTACCAGAGCATGACTATCCGCAATTGGAACACAACTACGAAGCTGCTGCAGATGATGGAGCAGCCCGGCAGTTGACGGCCATTCCCCGCGGTGACGGGCGGTCTTCGACTTCAGCGACGCGTCGTGCTCACCGCCACGACTTGCGGGCCTGTTTGATCGTTGGGGCTGCCTTGCCGTTAGCGCGAGTCACACAGGCGGCACAGCTCAGAGTCCGAAGAGGCGCTTCCCATTGTCGTACGTGATCTTCCGGAGGCTCGCTGCGGGGATATCTTGTCGAGACTCGAGGTATTCGAGGTTCTCCGGGAACCGTGCATCCCAGTGCGGGACGTCGGATGCGAACAGGAAGTGGTCGTCTCCGAGGTGTTCGATAACCTGGGGGAGCAACGTCTCCTCTGGCTCCACGCTGACGTAGATATCGTGCTCGCGGAAGATGTCCGTTGGCCGCTTGGTGACGTGCGGCATCTCTTGCGCGCCACGGAGTTCCCAGTGCTCGTCCAGCCGGTCCAGCCAGTAAGGCAGCCATGTCGCACCGATCTCGAGGAAGGCGAGCTTCAGTTTCGGGAAGCGTTCGAGCACCCCGTTCGCCATAGTGCTGACGAAGTGCAAGGTGACGGACGCCGGGAACACATAGGTGTGCACCTCGGCGAACGTCTTGAACCGTTCGCCACCTACCTCCTCCGGCTTGGAGCGTGTGCCGTGTATACAGAGCGGCACGCCAAGGCGCTCCGCCTCCGCGAAAATGGGGTCATAGAAGGGGTCGCCGAATCCCATCGTAAGCCCCTGCGAGAGGATCTCGAAGCTGACCAGCCCCAACTCCGTGACCGCCCGGCGGAGTTCTTCCGCTGCTGCCTGCGGGTCGCGCATGGGCAGGACACCCACAGGACGGAGACGTGGCGATGCTGCGCCGTAATCAGTCGCGAAGTGGGTGTTGGTCGCGCGCGAGACCGCGACTGCCCACGCAGGCTCGGGGATGTACGCGACGTGTCCGGAGCCGGTGGGAAAGAGGACCGCCGTCTCGATGTTCTCCCGTTCGGCGATACGCAGCCACGTCTCTACCTGGCGCTCGGGCTCCAGACCTCCGTCCTTGTACTCGCGGTTGGTCAGCGTCCCGGCCAGCTCGGCATCCCATGGATGACCTCCTTGCCAGAGGCCGCCACCACGCTTATCGAATGGCGGTTCGATATACCGCCACACATCCTGGGACCGCTCCAGGATGTGGCCATCCGCGTCGATCACTGGACTTCGTTCCATGTTTGCCCTCCTCCACGGCTGCTCGGGCGGGCTGGCTTGCGTCAGCCGGACGCCGTCTATCCGGTGGGACCGGGTCCCCACGTGGGCGGAGATCTCAATACGGCGTGTCAGCTAGGATGTTATCCCCACCGGTCCTGGCCGCCAACCTCTGGAGACGAGGGACCGCCGAGCTGCTGATGCCGCAACAGCAAGCCGTTACCTACTCCGGTGCGGTGTGCCAGCCGTTCCGGGCATGGGGGTGTGGAGGGGACAGGGAGCGTCTTGGTGCCGAAGGCCAGCACCAAGTAACGGTTTCACGTCGTTGCATTAGCATGCTGTTGATTGCGTATGCACCTCGTAACGGCCTACTGGAAGTGGTGCGTACCAATGCTTGACGTTGCTTGACGTTGCGCGTATTATCGCCTCTAAAAGTGGTAGCTGAGGTGGTATCTGGTGCCAAGGCCAATGCGGTTGAGCGCGACTTTCGTGAAGAGTTGCCGGACATCCGGGCGCTATGGTGACGGGCGCGGTGGCCACGGCCTTAGCCTCATGGTGAAGCCGATGGCCGCGGGCGGGCTGTCCAAGACGTGGGCACAGCGGCTCCGGCTGCATGGTAAGCCTATCGACATCGGCTTGGGAAGTTATCCCGTCGTAACGTTGGAGGAGGCCCGCCAGGCTGCCCTCGAGAACGCACGGGCAGCTCGTACCGGCATCGACCCGATAGCGGACCGTAGGCGCCGGGCGGCCATTCCAACTTTCCGAGAAGCCGCTGAGCGTGTGATCGCGGCACACTCAGGGAGTTGGAAGGATGGCTCAAGAACGGCGGGCATCTGGGCGTCGCGCCTCGACCAATACGCCTACCCTTCGCTCGGCTCGCTTCGCGTGGACGCCATCACCTCTGGAGACGTACTCGGCGTAGTGGGACCCCTGTGGACGGCCAAGAGGGAGACGGCCACGAAGCTGAAGTCGTATCTCAACGCAATCTTCGCGTGGGCTGTTGCCGAGGGACACCGCGACGATAACCCTGTCGACTCCATCGGCGCAGCTCTTCCGCGGGGCGGAGCGCAGAGAACTCACCTCCGTGCGTTGCCCTGGGGAGACGTTCCCGGCGCGATCCGCGCTGTCCGAGAGTCGAACTCGGCTCAGGCGACCGTGGACTGCTTCGAGTTCATCGTGTTGACGGCCTGCCGCTCGGGTGAGGCTCGCGCCGCGGAGTGGAGTGAGGTCGACTTGGACGCGCGGGTCTGGACGATTCCGGCCAGTAGGACGAAGACGCAGCACGAGCATCGCATCCCGTTGAGCGCCACATCCCTTACCGTGCTGGAGCGGGCTCGCCAGTACTCGGATGGTCGGCTGGTCTTCCCGTCGCCGACAGGAAGAGTGATGAGCGACAACACGCTCTCCAAGATGCTGAGGGACAACGGAGTCCCTTCGACAGTGCACGGGTTCCGTAGCAGTTTTCGGGACTGGTGTGGAGAGACCGGCCAACCGCGCGAGGTCGCTGAGGCATCGCTGGCGCACCAAGTGGGTAACGCTGTCGAGAGGGCGTATGCGCGAAGTGACATGCTCGGGCGGCGCCGTGAGCTCATGGAGTCGTGGGCGGAGGCCGTCAAGAATGGGCTTGACGACGGGGATCGACGCGCCCCGTAAGGGGCATCACAGCGCGTAGCCGTCTCGGGAAGTTGCCGAATTGCAGCAAGCAATGACTTCGGGATGGGGTCAAATCCCTTGCCAGCGTGACCGGCAAGCCGACACACTTGATCGAATGAGTCATCTGTTTGTTGGGTCTCGCTGGCGGCAAGGAACGGGCTGCCGTCGCCACGACAGTCCAACGGAGGAGGTGTGCGCGATGCAACTGCTGAGAGTGAAAGATGTCGAACGGGAGCTGGGCATTAGCCGAACGACCATTTGGCGGCTGGTCAAGGCGGGCACTTTTCCTCCTCCACTTCGAATCACCTCCAAGGCGATCGCCTGGAGACGGTCGGACATTGAGGCATGGCAGGAGCAACTGGCGGAGAAGGCGGCTTGAGCGAAGTACCATGGGATCTTGGCAGGAAGGAGAAAACACCGGCTGCTGTTATTCAATCGCGCTAGCCCTATCCAGACACGCTTTTGATTCCTCCCGCCACTTGCTCGATATAGCAGTCGATGGTGTGTTCGGGTCGTCGAAGTTAGGTGACCCAAGGAGGTAAGCAGTATGCCGTCCAACTCCAAAAATGGCGAGTTTACTTTCGCCGTCATTCGACAAGACCTCCTTTCCTCCAATTCCTGGAAAGTGGCAGTGGACAGGAATGGCAACGCCTACATCCTTTGCCGGGATGCCATGAAGGAGATGAAGACTAGTCTCCACGAGTCCGGAAAGCAACATGTAGCATTCAACAGCGAGACGGAGCTCCTAACGAAAGACGGCAGCCGTTTTTTGCACAAGATGGAAGAGCCACAGACGTACGTCGGACCCGAGTTGACACCTTCTTTCAACTTGTTCTTTCCCAGTTGGGGGCTAAGCCTGACCCCAAAGATCCGGCAGGCTGATCCTACTACTTGGAACAGCCAAGTCAGCTTCATTGCGGCTGCGGAGGAGCCGTTGGCTACAACATTGTCTTTCGTTATCGTTGACTCTGCACTAGACGTCAAGGCTGCGACTTACAATGACCCTTCCATCGTCACAGTCACCTCACTTCAACTCAGGCTTGGGAAGAAGCTATTGGTGGTACGACGATACGAGGACGACCAACAGTTGCGGCGATTGGCTATCGATACCGTAGACGAAGTAAACAGAAACGCCGAGGCGATTGCAGGGAACTTGGAATCTGACCATAGCGATGGCCCTTGGCTTCTCCGCGTGGACGGACGCAACGTCGAGGGGACTCCCTACACGATGCCTTTCACGGTGTCCCTGGTGGAAGGTTGCTCCACTGAGCGCCCTCAAGTGGCTGCTCCGTTCCTAGTCCGGCACTAAGGATCCAGCTGAGGGCACCAAATCAAGCTATTTCTAGGAGTAGAGTCAGAGATGAGTGGGGTCGTTACTCATTCTGGTACTCATTTCGAGATAGCTTGCAGCCCCAATTGAGAGTGACCGCGAGCGGGTGAAGCCCGGCTGCGGCTGCACGCAGGGGAAGGAGAAGAGGCGCTTCCGCCAAGGACCATGGGACTACTCGACCGGGTTCTTGCGCGGCCTGCCGCGACGTCGTCCATCCGACGACCAGAAGTAGACCGCATTCTCAGTGCGCCGGAACTCCAGCTGTTTGCCCAGCGCGGTCGCAGCTGCGTTCAGCCTGCGCCGGATCGCCTGTGTCGTCTCGCCCTCTCCCGCCTCCAGCTTCCCAGCCTCACCCGGCACCACCTGCTGGATGTAGCCGACGTATTCCTGCAGCAGCGCTGCGCGCTTGCCGGTTGCGCTCCTCGCGCGGGCCTCGCCGATTGGGAGCGTGCTGAACGTGGGCATGCCATCCTCCTCTTGCATCGGCAGCCACGTCAGCGGCTGCCCTACTAGCCGACACTATAGCACTGCGGGCTCAGTCCTACTCGAATCCCCAACCGGTCAACACCAACTCTTGAACCCGGACCACAAGTATGGCTCCGTAAGCTCCAGGGTGTTCATGTACAACCAGCACATGAAATTGAATTCGGACACATGGAGGATGTACTCCTGAACGAGTTTCGGTACCAGCAGGGCCGGCAGGACCAGAGTCAGCCTGCGAAACCCGTTGACTTGCAGATGCGGCCACCATTTCATGGTTACCGACTGATAGATGAAGAAGAACTCAAACAGGTTCAGGAAGATGAACAGCAATGAACGGTCACCTGTTATCGACAGTACGATCACTCCGATCATTCGATACGAAAACAGAGCCACGCTTGTGAACCTGGCGGTACTGTCTTTCCAGCGCAAGGAGAAGAATAGAAACAGAGTAAGCAGGTACGTATCGAGCAGCTTATCGGCTAACGTATAACTCTCGAGTGTGCCTGGGCCGATAACCCGGATAAGGACCGTGTCGATGTTGTCGGCCATGATGGCGGCGAACATACCGCCGACGGGCCACCTGAACATGGACAGGGGTACGACCAACCTGAGGATGACGACGATTGCTGGTGGCACGCCCGTGGATGCAGTCGGCGCGTCGGCGGTGGCGGATCCGTTGGAACAGGCTGAGAGCAGCAAGGTCAACAGACACAGCAGCCCACCGCAAAGGGCTAACCGAAGCAGGGAAGGGTGACTGATTTCCCCATTGGGGCCAGAACGGCTGGCGAGAGCTGACAAGATCACGGCGGAGGGCCGATGCCGCTGCCGGGGGACAGGACGTTGCTGCCCCAGCAAGCGACGGAGCGGTCCGCCCTCACTCCGCAGGTGTGGTGCCACCCTGCGCCGACGGAAACGAATCCACCCTGCGGAGGTGTGGCCTTGCCGAAAGAGTCGTCGCCCCAGCAGGCAACGGAGCCGTCCGTCCTCACTCCGCAGATGTGTTCTCGACCTGCGCTCACCGAGTTGAACCTGCCCTCCGGCGCCGTGATCCGAACGTAGTCGGGTGGCGAGATAGTCTCGAAATCCCCGGTCTGCGTAACTTGACTGCCGCGATCGTACGTGCCCCAGCAGGCGACGGAGTTGTCCGCCCTGATCGCGCACATGTAGTGTCGTCCTCCGGAAGCAACGGCAATGAACTCTCCCTGGGGTGGGTCCTCCGGCGGGCGGGCCTGATCGAGGAAGGAGTGCCCGCCCCAGCAGGCGAGGGAGCCGTCCGTCCTGATCCCGCAGGTGTAGTACTGTCCTGCGCTGACGGTAATGAACTCGCCTCCGGGCGGCGTGGCTTCGTCGTAGAAGTTGCCGCCCCAGCAGGCGACGGAGCCGTCCGTCCTCACGCCGCAGGAGTGGTCCTCCCCGGCGCTGGCGGAGACGAACTCGCCCGCGGGCTGCGTGAGCAGGCCCTGGTACTCGATTCCCCAGCAGAAGACAGAGCCGTCCGTCCTGACCCCGCACGTGTGGTCTTCCCCTGCATCGATGGAAGTGAACACGCCTTCGGGCGGCGTGGATACGCCCCGGTAGTCCAGGCCCCAGCAGACGACGGAGCCGTCCGCCCTCAACCCGCACGTGTGCTCTTCCCCGGCGCTGACGGAGACGAACTCGCCCGGGGGCGGGACGGCCCGGCCGAAGAAGAGCTGGCCCCAGCAGACGAGGGAGCCATCGGTCTTGACCCCGCAGGTCCGGCCCACGCCGACGCTGACGGAAGCGAACGCGCCCGCGGGCGGCGTGGCTTCGCCGAAGTCGTTGTAGCCCCAGCAGACGATGGAGCCGTCCGGCTTCACCCCGCAGGTGTGGCTGGCCCCGGCGCTGACCGTGGCGAACTTGCCCGTGGGCGGCGCTATGCGCGACCCCCAGCAGACGAGGGAACCGTCGGTTCTCACCCCGCACGAGTGGCTGCTCCCGGCGCCGACGGAGATATAGTCCCCTTCGGGCGGCTTGGACTTGCTGTCGTCTTCTCCGAAGAACCCGTCCCAGAACGTGCTGTCGCCCCAGCAGGCGGCGGAGCCGTCCGTTCTCACTCCGCAGGTGTGGACCTCTCCCGCGCTGACCGAGGCGAACTCACCGTCCGGCGGCGAGGACTGGGCTTCCCAATCGGCGCCCCAGCAGGAGAGCGAGCCGTCCGTCCTGATCCCGCAGGTGTGGTTGTCTCCGGCGCTGATCGAAGCGAACGTGCCCGTGGGCGGCGTGGACTGGCCATAAGCATCGTCGCCCCAGCAGACGACGGAGCCGTCCGTCCTGATCCCGCAGGTGTGGTACTCCCCTGCACTGACGGAAGCGAACGCGCCTTCAGGCGGGGTGGACTGGCGGAAGTCGTCATCGCCCGCGCAGACGGCAACGCCGTCGGCCCTGACCGCGCAGACGTGATTGAAACCGGCGCTGACGGAGGCATACCCGCTCCCCGTTGTTGCGCCGGCGTGGGGCGCCGTCAACACGGGCGTCCAGACGTTCGTGGAGACCGGCCCTTGCCTGTCCGGGGAGTAGGCGTACCACAGCTCGGGCGTGGGATCGACAGCTTCCCGGACCCCCACGATCTCGTCGCGCGACTCGAAACAGCCGACGCTGGCGGCCACCGCCAGGAGCATGATCAGCGGCCCGACCGCCGGGACCGGGGACGGCATCCTCCATCCGGAGCGCGGCGAAAGGAACCCGGCGGGGATGTTGACAGTGACCCGTTTGCGAAGCGCCAAGGCAGTTCACCTCTTCCAACGTGATTGCATCGCGGGCGTGAGCATCAGCAGAACGGGAGCCCCAGCTCGTCGAAGTCGTTCTCCGCTACGTCTCTCAGCGCGTCCGGCAGGCAGCCGCTCAGCTCGTTGTCCGCCAGGTCCATCTCTTCCAGATTGGGGAGGTTGCCCAGTTCTGCCGGTATCTCCCCGCTCAGCTGGTTGGCAGCGAGGAACAGGGTTTCGAGGTTGGAGAGTTGACCCAACTCAGGAGGTATCTCTCCGCTCAAGTTGTTGTAGGAGAGGTCCAGGGAACGAAGGTTGGCGAGTTGGGTCAGCTCGGGCGGTATCTCCCCGCTCAACTCGTTGCCGTCCAGCCACAGCCATTCCAGGTAGGAGAGTTGGCCGAGTTCAGGGGGTATCTCTCCGCTCAACCGGTTGGACCACAATTCCAACCATTCGAGGTTGGCGAGTTGGGCCAGCTCAACCGGTATCTCCCCGCTCAATTCGTTGTCGCCGAGGAACAGTCCTGCCAGGTTGGAGAGATTGCCCAGCTCGGCGGGTATCTCTCCGCTCAGGTTGTTGCTGGCGAGTTCCAGCCAGTCCAGGCTGGGGAGTTGGGCGAGTTCAGCCGGTATCGCTCCGCTCAACTCGTTGTCGGTGAAGTACAGCGCTGCCAGGCGGGAGAGTTGGGCAAGCTCGGGCGGTATCTCCCCGTTCAGCTGGTTGCTGTCGAGGCTCAACTCGATAACGCGCCCGGAGTCGTCCGTTATGACGCCATACCACTCGCCCAGGGGCTCGTCGCTCAACCAGTTCTCGTTGTTCGTCCAGTCGGGTCCGCCGGTGGCGTTGTAGAGGGCACTCAGCGCGTCCCTGTCCGTTTCGGCGGAACCTTGGTCAGGCGCGGCGGGCGGCTTGGAAGTGGCTGTGGCAGTCTCCGCGGCAGGCGTGGACGCGCCGCCGTCAACGGAGGGCGACCCGGACGGCCCCTCCGCGCCGCAGGCCAGGAGAGCCGCGGCAAGAATCAAGGAGAGACAGAGAGTTGTCACGCTTCTTGTCATTTCATCCATCCCTTTCAGCTTGGACTTGAGTAGCCCCCGATCATTGATTCCGGCCCGTCGCTCGACCATATGGAAGCCCTTGAGCATCAGCAGAACGGGAGCCCCAACTCGTCGAAGTCGTTATAGGGCCCGCCCATGAGAGAGGCTGGTATGCATCCGCTCAACTCGTTGCGAGCGAGGTACAGTCCTCGCAGGCTGGAAGCCTGCGCCAGCTCTGGAGGTATCTCCCCGCTCAGATTGTTGCCGTTGAGGTGCAGTCCCTCCAGGTTGGACATCTGGCCCAGCCCCGGAGGTATCCCTCCGCTCAACCCATTCCCGCTGAGAGTAAGCTTCAGCAGGCTCTCCAGCCTGGTCAGCTCCGGTGGTATCTCTCCGCTTAGCCGGTTGATGCCTAGGTCCAGGGACTCCAGATTGGATAGTTGCCCCAATTCGGCAGGTATCTCTCCTGTCAAGTGGTTGAAGTGGAAGCTCAGGTTCACCAGTCTGGAGAGTTGGCCCAACTCGGTCGGCATCTCCCCGATCAGCCTGTTGTCATGGAGGTCCAACGCAATGACGCGCCCAGTGGTATCCGTGTCCACGCCGTACCATTCGCCCAGGGGCTCGTCGCTCAACCAGTTCCCGTTGTTCGTCCAGCCGGGTCCGCCAGTGGCGTTGTAGAGGGCACTCAGCGCGTCCCTGTCCGTTTCGGCGGAACCTTGGTCAGGCGCGGCGAGCGGCTTGGAAGTGGCTGTGGCAGTCTCCGCGGCAGGCGTGGACGCGCCGCCGTCAACGGAGGGCGACCCGGACGGCCCCTCCGCGCCGCAGGCTGAAACCACCAGCAGAAGCGCCGGTACGAGGACGAGTATCGCTATCCACTTGGTCATCTGCTTTATTTCCTGCCTCCCTGCGCTCACCGAGCTGTTGAGTGGGTCGTATCCGAGATGTCGTTGTTGGTAACGCGCGTAACTTCAGAGCCATCGGCGTTCATCACGTAGATTCCAACGTACCAAGTACGGAAGGAGGAGAATGCGATGCGCTGGCCATCGGGCGACCAGGCGGGATCGTGGTCTCCGGCGCTGTTGCTGGTGAGTCGCATAACCTCAGAGCCGGCGGCGTTCATAACGTAGATTCCCGGAACCCCGCCGCGGTCGGAGGAGAAGGCGATGCGCCGGCCATCGGGCGACCAGTCAGGGGAGTAATCGTCGTCGTCGTCGTCGTTGTCGTTGTCAGTGAGAGGTGTGACTCCGGAGCCGTCGGCGTTCATCACGTAGATCTCCGAGACGACACCGGAACAGAAAAAAGTAAAGATCTGGCAGTCCCCGCCAGAGACTACGTGAAACGCGATGCGCTGGCCGTCGGGTGACCAGTCAGGGGAGTAATCGTCGTCTTCGTTGTTGGTGAGGCGCGTAACCCTGGAGCCGTCGGCGTTCATCACGTAGATCTCCCAGTTCCCGTCACGGTCGGAGGAGAAGGCGATGCGTCGGCCATCGGGCGACCAGTCAGGGGAGTAATCGTCGTCTTCGTTGTTGGTGAGGCGCGTAACCCTGGAGCCGTCGGCGTTCATCACGTAGATCTCCCAGTTCCCGTCACGGTCGGAGGAGAAAGCGATGCGTCGGCCATCAGGTGACCAAGCGGGGTATCTATCTGCAGCGTAGTTGTGGGTGAGACGCGTGACTCCTGAACCGTCGGCGTTCATCACGTAGATCTCCTCGTTCCCGTCGCGGTGGGAGTGGAGTGCGATGCGCCGGCCATCGGGCGACCAGGCGGGGGCGCTGTTCCTGGCATTGTCGGTGAGGCGGGTAATCTCGGAGCCGTCGGCGTTCATCACGTAGATATTGCCGTTGGAGTGGAACGCGATGCGCTCGCCATCGGGTGACCAGTCAGGATGGTCGCCTCTGTCGGTGAGACGCGTGACTTCGGAGCCATCGGCGTCCAGCACATGGATACCGTAGGCCCTGCTAATGTCTGAGACGAGCCGGAAGGCGATGCGCCGGCCATCGGGCGACCAGGTTGGGAACGAATAGAAAGACCAACTGGCGTCAGTGAGACGGGTGACCTCGGAGCCGTCGACGTTCACCACGTAGATATTGCGGGTGGAGTGGAACGCGATGCGCCGGCCGTCCGGCGACCAGGCGGGTGCGCTACCGTCGGTGAGACGCGTAACCCCGGAGCCGTCGGCGTTCATCACGTAGATATCAAAGTCGCCGCTACGGCGGGACTCGAAGGCGATGCGTCGGCCATCGGGAGACCAAGTGGGGAGGAGGTTCTCACGGCCGTCACTGGTGAGACGTGTGACCCCTGAGCCGTCGGCGTTCATCACGTAGATGTCTGCGGCGTACCAGATATCGCGGTCGGAGGAGAAGGCGATGCGCTGGCCGTCGGGCGACCAAGCGGGGTCGCCATTACTAGCGTCTAAAGCCTCGGGGTTGGTGGGGTGCGTGACCGTAGCAGGTGTGGCTGTCGGCTCGGCAGGGGCTGTGGGATTAGGCGTGGCTGTGGGTTGGAGTGTAGGAGTCTGCTCAGATGTAGCCGTGGGTTCAGGGGTGGCCGTCGGCTCAGGGGTGGCCGTCGGCTCAAGAGGGGGCGTCAGCTCGGGAGTGGCCATCGGGGCCGTCGGCAGCGGCGCTGAGGTAGCCGTGGGCGATGCTGCTGCCGGCGGCGGCTCCGGTCCCGACTGCGAGCATCCGGTCAGTAGCAAGACGAGGAGCACCACGCTCAAACTCGTCTGCATCACAGCTGACTTCCTCTCGTGAGGGTGGTCTACGGCCAAGACAGTCGCCTTTCTCCAGGCGGCGTGATCTGTCTAGCCGAGTTACCGCCCCAGCATTCGACCGAGCCATCGGCGCGGACACCGCAGGCGTGGAACCGCCCGGCGCTCACCGAGTTGAACGCGCCATCGGGCGGCGTGGCCGCGCCCCTGGCCAAAGCATCGGCGCCCCAGCACTCGACCGAGCCGTCGGCGCGGACTCCACAGGTGTAGCCTGCCCCGGCGCTTACTGAGATGAACACGCCATCAGGCGGCGTGGCTTCTCCACGTTCGTCGGAGCCCGCGCATTGAATCCAGCCGTCGGTCAGCACGCCGCAAGTGTGACCACCCCCGGCGCTTATCGAGGCGAGCACGCCTTTGGGCGTTCTGAATCTGCCGCCGCTGCCCCAGCATTCGACCACGCCGTCGGGTTTCAGTCCGCACGTGTGGCGCACCGCTGCGCTGACCGATGCGAACGCGCCATCGGGAGGCGTGGATTGCTCTTCGTCGTTCGATCCCCAACACTCAACTGAGCCGTTGGGCCGCACCCCGCAGGTGTGGGAGTGCCCGCCGCTGACGGAAGCAAATCCGCCATCGGGCGGAGTGGCTTGTCCTTCATCGTTTCTGCCCCAGCATTCGACCGAGCCGTCGATGCGGACACCGCAGGTGTGGTAATACCCCGCGCTGACGGAAGCGAACTCGCCATCGGGCGGCGTGGCCTGTCCATCCAGGTTCCCGCCCCAGCATTCGACCACGCCGTCGATGCGGACGCCGCAGGTGTGGTGCTCCCCGGCGCTGACGGAGGTGAATTCGGTAGGCTCCCCCAACCGCAGTTCCTCTATCTCCGCTTCAGTGAAGATCTCCTTGAGATCTGCCTCGTCGATGCAGCCTGCCTCATAAAAACCTGCAATGGCGTTTCGGCTCATGTCCCTGACGATTTCGGTCTGCTCTCGGGCGTACCGAAGGAGGACCGGAAGCACGGATTCGTTGACGTATTCGTCCACTTCATCCTCGGACGCATCCTCTCCGGGTCCATCGTTCAACACCCTGTGCATGTTCCTCAGAAAGGCCACATAGGCATCGTGAAGGTCGGCGTACTCTTCCGGGGGCTCTACGGATTCCCATAGCTCGATGGCGTCCACGTGTAGCACCGCGGCTTCCCTGAAGCTGGATAGCTCCTCGAGGGAATCTCCGAAGCGCTGGTCTGCCTCCCCACAGAGTGCCAGGTATGCGTCGGCGGCCGTTTGGGAGGTGTCGCCCCCTCCGCCAACCGGCGCCGTCGCGGGCGTCTCGCCGGAGGTCCCCCCTTCTGCGGGCGTGTCGTCACCCGGCGTCGTCCCGGTCTCTGAGAGGCCAGAGCCGACCTGGGCCTCTCCGCCGGAGGGCGCATCGGCGGGAACGGGCGTGAGCGTAGGGGTGGCCGCAACCCTATCAGCGGAGGGCGGTCCGGACGGCTCTCCGGCATCGCAGGCCATAAGCACAAGGAGAAGCGCCGGTACAAGGACGAGTATCGCTATCCACTTGGTCATTTCACACTTGCTGCCTTCCTGCTATCCCGGTTGCACGGATCACTCGAATTCGCATGAGATATCGATGTCGCGCTCCAACTCCGCTTCAAGCTGGTCTTTGAGCGCTTGGCATGCCTCGCCAGCTTGCGCCGCCAGCCTTTCAGCCTTCGCCGCCAGCTCTTCAGCCTTAGCCCCCAGGCCTGGGTCGAGCTGGCCGGGCTCGGCGGCGTTGATGACCGTGTAGAAGTCGGCGAGGTCTTCCCTGTCCCTGATGCGTGTGTCGGCGTCCTTGAGGAAGTCCACCAGTTCCGGTGCGAATCGAAGGTTTTCCCCGTAGGCACTGGTGAAGTCCTCGTGAAGGTCGGCCAGGTGTTCCGGAGGTTCCAGGCCTGACAGTTCGTCGACAGTGTCCCTGGCGACCTCGGACGCAAAGTCAATGAAGTCCGTGATTGCGCGCAGCAGCGTCTCCGCGAACTCGCTCGCGAAGGCTGCATCCTCCTCCGACCAGGACTCGGCAGCCTCGAGCGATTCCACCCGCTCGTACTCGGCGCTGGTAAAGGGGGCTCCTCCCAGCAGGAGGTCCACGGTGGCCTTTTCGAGCTCATCGTCGCGCTCCCAAAAGGCTTCCTCCAGGGCTCCCGCGTATCCCTGCGTCGTGAGCGCCTCGGACTCGTAATACGGATGGCAGCCGTACCTGAGCATGTCCGCACGAAGCGACCCGTCGGCTATGTTCTCCAGTGCCTCATCCAGTTCTGCTTCAAAGTCCTTGTCAAGAGCAACGAACTCCTCATCGGTCCAGAACTCCAACGGGATGAGGTTCTGCTTGGGGAACCTTGAGTAATACTCCCTGTATGACCTGACCTGCTTCAGGGTGAGATCGTTCCACTCGGAGAGTTCCTCCGGGGGGTCCACCGCATAGTGCTCCGATATGGAGTCCATGAAGACTACCCAGTCTCCGTAGTTGTCGCCCAAATCCTCGAGTACGGGCTCGGAGGCGCAGAGGTCCAGGTACTCCTGCACGGATAGCCGGTCACCAGAGGGAGCGGAGGTCCGGGCCGGAGTCGGAGTGGCGGCGGTTCCCCCTTCGGCGGGTGTGTCGCCACTCGATGTCGTCCCGGTCCCTGAGGAGTCGGAGCCCACCTGGGTCCCTCCACCGGAGGGCGCATCGTCCCCGGGCGTAGACTCACTCCCGCAGGCGACAATCGCCATCACGGTGATCGCGAGCACCATTAGGGCTAGAAAGAAGAACCTTCTCAGCTCATCCATGCACCACTCCTGAGATTCGATTGCATGATGTCGCCAGCAAGCCATATAACCGAATCGGTCGCTGACCGCGGCAAACTCTATATTCTCGGTTACGGCGCTGGGCCGTAGCGGTTGGAGCCGACGGTTCCTCGACGCGTCAAGAAAATCAGCAGCAACGGAATCGGGCATACTATAAGGACGACGCTGATAAGAAATAGCACAACAATCCCACCTGACACTTGGCCGCCAAATACTCCAGATAAGGCGATCGTGATACCTGCAATATAGAATCCCGCGTACCCAGGTATGGAAAGGGCCATCAACAGTAGCCACCAGGCGGAGCGGTTGGTGTCATGCAGGCGTCGCGTGCACACTGCCAGGGTCGGCAGAAGTGTGGCCAGCCAGAAGAGCGAACTCAGGATTGCCCCAGCGTCCGACAGTATGAGGCGTGCCACGGCGCCAATGACAGCGCCGCCGCCGACGGTGCCCAGTACCCACCACCAAAATTCGGCCCGCGTAGCGCGGCCGCTGAAGTCGGCATATTTGCGCAGACACTGTGCGATGGCCTCTGGCAACGACATCATTGGCCTAGCGTCCTGTTGTGACATAATTGTCCTCCTTGCACTGCATCTCCTAGGTCGGAACCAGGGGCCATCGATCACTCAGGCCTGGCCGGGTTGTCGGAATCAATCTGGGAACACCCATTGAGGAGGGTACAAGCGACTACCCAGTAGTAGTTCTCGACGGGGTCAGGACGGCTGTGGAATGCCATGGTGCCCGTCTCCCGCCCCAACTCTTCACACGAGGCGGGGCCTGAGCCGTCCACAGAGCACGAGCGTTGGTTGCTGTGGTATACGTAGTAGAAGTCTGCCCCATCTACAGCGTCCCACGTGATGCGCGCCTGCGAACCATTGCCCAGAATCTCGTACCGCTGGTTGGCTGGCGACGGCAGAGCGGACCGCTCGCCGGGTGTGGTCGGATTCGCAGAATCGACTGCTGAGCAACCCTCACGGCTGCAGGCCACGACCCAATAGTGATTGGGAAGCAGGGAGTTAGGGGAGGCATGGGTGTAGCTGGTGTCAACAACGTTCGACCCCAATTCCTCACACGAACTGGGGTTGCCCTCGTGGTCAAGATTGCAAAAATACCCGCCTCTGTCGTAGTAGACGTTGTAATACTCCGCTCCCTCCACGGGGTCCCAACTCACCCTTATTGCAGAACCTTCCCAAGCGGCGCTCACGCTGGATGGGCTGTCTGGGCTGGTGTCTATGGAAACGGAGAGGGTGTAGGCGCCCGTGCCCTCTTCCGAAAAGACGTCAATGTAGTGAGTCTTGGACTCTTCGGCTGCCCATCTTACGACGAGCGGTGAAGTCTCGGCCCAGATGGTTCGGGACGTAAAGGCCAGCGGGGTAGAGGAATCTTTGATGGCAACCGTTATCTGGGGCATATCCTGCCAGGCGACCTCGATCACGTAGTCCACTCCCGCCTCTGCCTGGAATTGGAAGAGGTCGGTCTCGTTGGGGTTGTCCAGGGAATCGGCCAGAGTATCGCCTACACGAATCTCTACCCTTTCCTCTTGCGCCGGGACTGCACCGGAGGTCTCCTGATCGATGCAACCGGCTTCAATCATCCGGGACCGCACTCCTGGGTCCATGGCCGCGGTTGCCTGCTCTATGGGTTGGAAGTGAGGCGCCAGTGTCAAAAACATCGAGAAAATGAACTCGTCCTCTGACAAACCCTGCGAGTCTTCAAGGTAGTCATCGACGGTCTCTTGAAAGGCCCTCTGAAACGCCAGCCCGGCATCATGCCAATCGGAAACCTCTAAGGGAGGATCCAAGGATTCCATTATCTCTATGTGCTGCCCCAAGCCTGATGAGAGCTCCCTGAGGGAGGCGCCTTCTTCCCAGTCGGCAAATTCCTCCTGACCGTCACAGACTGCCAGGAGGTAATCATCGAGAGACGTTCGGGCAGTATCTTGCGCCTCGGCAGCCGGCGTCGCCGTGGGCGAGTCAGCGCTTGATGCTCCAGCGGTGGGCGACGCCGGCTGCGCATCGGAGCCGCAGGCCAGGAGAAGCGCCGGTACAAGGATGAGTATCGCTATCCACTTGGTCATTTGACACTTGCTGCCTTCCTGCAACCCCGGTTCCACGGAATCATCCGGTTTCACCGCAGAAGCTGACGCCGCGCTGCAGCTCCTCTTCGATCTGTTCCCTCAGCCTCTCGCATGCCTCGTTAACTTGCGCCAGCAGCTCTTCATCCTGCGGTGTTTCAGAACCAAACGTACCGGACTCCAGGGAGTTGATTGCGGCCTGGAAGCTGGCAAGGTCTTCCTGGTTCCTGATGTCCGTGTTGGCGTCCTTCGCTGTGTCCACCTGTTGCTGTGTGAGCCGGACGACTTCACCAAGGGGTGCGATAAAGTCGTTGTGGAGGTCGGACAGGTGTCTCGGGGGCCTCAGGTCCGACATCTCATCGATCGTGTCCTGGAGAGCCCCCACCACCTCATCGTAAAAGCCTGTGAGTGCTCGCAGGAATGTTTCCGCGAACTCGCTCGCGAACGCTGCGTCCTCCTCCGACCAGGATTCGGCAGCCGCGAGGGAGTTGCTCCGCTCCAACTCGTCGCTGGTAAAGAGGGCCCCCATTGCCACAAAGAAATCCTCACCGGCGCTTTCAACCGAGTCTTCCTGGTCCAGAAAGGCTGTCTCCATGGCTTCCGCGTACTCCTGCGTCGTGAGTTCCGGGCCCTGTGGCGTCTGATCTTCAGGGGTGGGCGTAGCCTCGGCGGGCGCGCTCGGCTCGGACTGCTGCTTTTCAGCTTCAGGGGTGGGCGTAGCCTCGGCGGGCGCGCTTGGCTCGGACTGCTGCGTTTCAGCTTCAGGGGTGGGCGTAGCCTCGGCGGGCGCGTTCGGCTCGGACTGCTGCGTCTGAGCCTCAGGAGTAGACGTATCCTCGTCGGGCGCGCTCACCGTGGGCGTATTCGTCGGACGCTCTTCATTCGCGGTCTGTCCGGCTGCGCCGCCGGAGTCGTCGCCGCAGGCTGCAAGCGCCGCCGTCAACAGCGCCGCCAGGAGAAGTAGAACAGGGCCCCGGCGCAGCAAGACCGGCAGAGTGTGAAAGGACCAGCCGTGGAACAGGGAAAAACCTTGGTTCGGCGAATGGTTGATCACAGGGACTCCCCTCCATGTCATCTGACAGTTTCACAGTGCCTTGGCTACCGTAAGATCGAGACTTCGCAGCGAACAATTACCAAATGCCCTGGACGATGGGGGGCATGTGCCCTATATTGGGGAAGCAAGTGCTTGTGGCTCGCGCACGCCAAGTGCCCGGCTCCACCGACATGCGCCGCGTCAGCAGAGGAACAGGGGCGGTGTAGCTTGGTCGCTGACTTCCTTGCAAGCCGTTACAGTGGAATGGCTAAGTCCCGCCCTTGCGGAATCACACACGTCACGGTGGCTCCGCCCATTGCGCCCCTCTCTTCGACGACAAGACGGCCTCCGAGTCGCCTGGCGTGCCCGTCCATGTTCTCGAAGCCGCGACCGCGCTGCGCGTAGTCATCGGGAAGCCCGACTCCGTCATCCAATACCGATAGCCGCACTTCCTGCTTCGCGCATGTCAGGTGAATCGCCACCCTGCTCGCTTCGGCATGGCGGTAGGCGTTGGTGAGCGCATTGTGCGCGATCGAGAAGAGCAAGCCCCCGGTCTCTGCCGAGAGGGGCGGCTCGACTCCGGTCTGCGTCAGCTCACAGGGCACAGTCGTGATGTTGGTGAAACTGGCGGCGTGGGACCTCAGAGCGGAGCTCAACGCGCGGCCCTCGTAGATGCCGCCCATGTTGATGGGGTGCCGCAACTCCCAGATGGCGGAGCGGGACAGCCGGGAGGTCGCCTCCAGCGTGGCCGCCAGCTTGGGGTTGGCGTCCCCGGCCTGGACTTTGGCGGTGTCGATGGCCAGCCCGATCATGTACGCCGATTGTGCCGTGGTGTCGTGAATCGATTGGGAGAACTCGATCCGGTCGCGCTGCAGCTCGCGCTCGCGTTCCACAGCTTGCCTCCATCTCTCTCGCTCGAACCTGGCAAATAAGTTGACTAATGAGGCCACTGAAAACATAACCAGAATCCGGGCGAGCAGGGTCCTCTCCTCCCCCGCCGCAAAGTCGATGCCGTCCCAAGCGGTCAAGCTGATAACAAGATACTGGGCGGCCACAAGGGTCGCGCAGGCCATCGCGAGCCGAAAGGACGTGAGAACCACCGCGAACCCGGCAAGCTGAGGGTAGTAGAGCAAGTGCCAGTAATCGTGATTGAATCCTCCGCCAAGCACCACGCCGAGCGAGAGGAAAAACACATCCAGGGTCGCATTCAGGAGAATCCAACCCCGTGTCACGGTCCGCTTCGTCGCCAGCCGGTAGTGCGTGTATCCGTTGAGCCCTATGTACAGCAAGATCCCCGGCACATACGGCGCATAGGTCTCCAGCGAATCCACGGGCCAGTACAGCCACAGCATCAGACCGAAGACGAGGTTGACCCAGCGTATCCAGACATAAGTCCGCGCGATGAATCTCAACCCGTCCGGGTCGCCGTCGCTGCGCTCCCAGCCCATAATGCCGACGGCGCTTGCCGCCGATGTAACCAGGTGTACAACCCGGCTGTAGCGGGATTCTCGAGCCATCTCCATTTCCGAACACCGCTGAATCCCTGGGCGCGCAGCCCTAATTCTCCGGGTCATAGTCATCCAACAGCCCGTTCCGCGCTGTCCATAGCACTAGGCTCTGTATCGATGTGACCCTCAACTTCTGCTGGATGCCGTAGATGGCGTTACGCACGGTCACCGGCTTGACGCCTCTCCGTTCCGCTATCTGGGTGTACGACAGGCCCCCAGCGAAAGAGATGAGTATCTCCCGCTCCCTCGCGGTCAGCCCGGCGGCATCGGCCGCATCTCCCGCCTCTGTGACTCCGCGAACTGCCGCGACTACGCCCCGCACAGCCTCAGCGGGCAAACGAAGCTCTCCCCTGAACACGCCTCGCAGCGTCGACAGAAGCCGTTCCCTGTCGGTTTCCTTCTGAAGGTACCCGGTTGCACCAGCCGCCACCGCTTCCAGCACCGCTGTTTCCTCACTCGCGACCGTCAACATGACGACACGCGTCTCGGGGGAAGAATCCCTGATGTCGCGACAAGCTTCCACTCCGTCCTTCCTCGGCATGATGACGTCCATCACCACTAGGTCTGGACACAACTCAGCCGCCACTCTGACTGCCTCCACGCCGTCCCCCGCCTGTCCCACAACCTCGAACTCGCCAGACTCCTCCAGGACGTACTTCAGCCCCTCCCTGACGATGGAGTGGTCGTCTACCACCAGTACCTTGATGCGCTCATTCGATGTCATCCCAGCTTCCTCTCAGCCAGGGTCGGAGGCCGCCGCCGCCATCTCCGCCAGCGCGGCCGTCACCGGGTCCCAGCGCGGCCAGCCGTTATCGGCGTACCCCTGCGCCTCGGCGGCGGTCATGCCCTCCACGGCGCCGAAGGTCTGCAGCACCCGCATCCAGCGCAGCACGTGGTCGTGCCCGTTCTGCGTCTCCGCCGCGTAACCCTGGATGTCGGCGATCAGTTGCGGGTCGGCCTCGTAGTCGTCCTGTGCGCCGGCGGGGCTCCCACCGGACCAGGAGAGGGCTAGGACAGCGACGGAGGACAAGAAAGAGCGCCGCGACGCGGCGCCGGGACTGGCGCGTGACGATTCTCAAGCAGGACCTCTGGTCTGCGCTGATGCAGAGGTGCAATCGTACCACCAAACATGTAACCGGAGTGTGACTATTTTGTGGATTTATTGTAACTTCTTGTAACTATCTGCAGAATCCGGCCCTGGCTGGCCGTCCCGTGCATCTCACGCCGGTCGAGTACCGGGTGCTGGCCGAGCTTGCGGCCAACGCCGGACGGGTGCTGAGCTACGAGCGCCTGCTGGGTCGGGTGTGGGGCGAGAAGAGCGCCGGCGATGTGCGCCCCATGCGCACCATCGTCAGCAAGCTCCGCCGCAAGCTGGGCGACGATACTGACAACCCCACCTACATCTTCACCGAGCCCCGCGTCGGCTTCCGGATGCCGAAGGGGGAGGCGTAAGGCGGGAAGTCTCGCGCCGCTCCTCGAGCGGCGACAGGCTCACCATGAGTGCGTTTCCCCTATGGACGGCTCGGTGAGGGCTTGTTTCATCTGAGCAAGCAATTGCTGGCCGTTCGTGTCGATGTGTCACCGGGGCCGTTGTGCCCGCGCCGACACCGTTGTTACACTCGGCCGTAATGAGAACATACGTTCTTATTGCAGGAGGAACACTCCTCCTCAGCGCACCATCGGTGCGCGACCCAGACTTGATTCCAGCGGAGCGGAGACGTGCGGCAGAAGGAGCGGAGACTGACGAGGGAGCAGGACGAACTGTGGCTGACCGGGCTGCGGGTACTGGCCCGCATCATCGCGCGTGCCCACCTTGGCTTGCCCACTGAGGAAGAGGCGGCAGGCAGCCGCACTTCCGGCGTTCGCGCACACCTGGGCCGCAGACCGCTCGGAAAGGATGGCAGGCATGTCCGGTAGGCGTCGTCTGTTCACCGCGAGACTCGAGCCCCGAGGGGTGTGGGAGCGGCTCAACCGGTTGAACATGACCCAGAACGAGCTGGCCCGCCTGGCGGGCATCTCGTCGGGCTATCTCTCCCAATTGATGACCGGGAAGCGCCGTCCCGGGCCGGCGACACGGCGACGCCTGCTGGAGGCGCTTGCAGCAGCGTTCGACGACCTCTTCGTCATGGAGGCCGCACGTGAACCGTAGGTCGCCATCTCCTCATCTCTTCCTCGGATCTGGCATCCTGCCGGAGGACTTCCCCGACCGCTTGAAGCGCTTCAAGGAGGCGACAGGGCTCACATGGGAGGGGATCGCGATGTGCGTCGACGCCGACCCTCGGCAGGTGCAGCGCTGGCGTGACGGCACGGTGCCCTGCGGGGATGCGCTGTTCTCTCTGTTCAAGCTGGCGGCCCGTGTGCCTGGCGGCGTGCAACTGCTGCTGGGTGAGGATGTCTGTCCTCCAGCAAGGGCGGCGTAAGGCGCAGGCGGACCAGCGTCGTGGGACGACGGCGGAAGACGCACCGGCGCGTCTCGTTCGACTTTCCGGCTGATTTCCCGGAGCGGCTTGAGCGCTTCAGAGTGGAGAGCCAACTGTCGTGGCGCTCGCTTGCCCGCCTGCTCGGCGTAAGTCCCTACCGGATCAGGGAGTGGCGGCGCGGGGCGGTCCCGGCCTCAGTGCATCTCTTCCTGCTGTTGACATTGGCCGAGCGGCTAGGATCTTCGCGGACGCTGATGTGCGCCGAGCGGGACGCGCCTGATGCCTGGGCGGATCAGGGCGCTGAGTTGTTGCCGACGATGTGACTCGGACTGCTAGGCCAGAGCCGTCATCGGGCGTTATGCTGGAACCGAGGAGAAGCCCCCCATGGTAATGTGGCGCGCGCACAATCCCCATACCAACACGCAGAGCTACCTGGAACTGGTGAACTGGCGGCGCCACGTTGAGAAGCGTCCTGAGATAGACGGACACGAGACGAACGTTCAGAATATAGTGAGCGACCCCGAGGTAGTGGTTGAGCGCGGTACCAGGGTTTACAAGTACCGAAGGGGGTATGGCAGTGGGAGGACAAGAGGTCTTTGGTTGCTCGCCATAGAGCGGCCGGACCACCGAGGACGATACCGCGTCGTCACTGTATTCTTCGTCCCGCACATCGAACACCGCGGGACGGTGCACTGGCGAAGACCCGGCATCGGAGGTGTTTTGTGATGACCCCGGAGGAACTCAGCGCACAGTCCGAGCCCATGAGGCGCGCGTTCATCGAACGCAACTCGGACGTTGATGGGCTTGTGCGCCAAGGCATGTCCATCGAGTACATTCCCGAGGACGACCACCTGTACGTGACGTTCGGTGAACCTCGCCCAGGCATGGCCATATTCTTGGGCGAGGTCATCGCGATAGCCGACTTCGACACCTTGGAGTGTGTGGCGGTCGAGGTACTGGACTTTCGACAGAACGTCGAGTCCGGGGAACTTGCAGGCTGGGAGCCCATGCTGCGGATCGTCGAGCAACACCCCATCATCGACTCGAAGCACGACCGCGATGCGCGGGAGGAACTCACCAAGGAACTGCAGAGCGTCCTGGTCCGTGCGTAGAACGCAGTCTGCCGTCAGCGCGGAATGGGTCGAGGGGAAAGTGGGTGACAATTGCTGCGGGCAGGGTGAGCCAGTGATGAACGCTGCACTCCCCCAGGTAGCACGGCTCCGCCCGGACTCCCATTAGGACACTGGTCTGCAGTGAGCGTCGGCATTCCGTGTCCCCTGCATTCAAGGAGTGACCATGCGTGAAGCATCCCATGGAATGATAGACATCGGATGGGAAGGTGGGACAATCCAGCTTGAATATACCGCCCTCCCTGGTATTGACCAATCCGCCACGGATGCGGTGAACAGTGCCGTCCGGCAGTTCGCCAGAGAGTGTCAGATGATGTTCGTCTGGTACGTTGGGGTTCTACAAGGGCGAGAGGTAATGCTCGGCCATGCAGAAGCCCTCCCCCCTAACGAGCAGATCACCTTCAGGAGTCCCCGCCCGGATGGCATGCCCATAGCTAGGGCGCGTGCATCACGGGAGGAGATTATCGACGCGTTCTCGGAGAACGGCAGTTTCCAGACCCTCTACGGAAAAGCCTTCGTGGTGTTCGCGTTTCATGTCTGGGATGACTTCACGCGGGCGGAGATTGCGGACGCCCTGAAGGTGTCCAAGGATGACGTGAAAGCCGACCTGATGAACGAGTGGCGTCGGCTACGGAACTGGGTTGTCCATCAAACCCGCAAGACGGAGGAGGATTTCTTCAACAAGGCTCCAGAGTTGGCGCGGTCGCTGGGCCTTCAACCAGGGACCCCCGTGATAACCGGCGACATGGTTGTCGCGCTGATGGAGAAGCTGAATTCCCTGCACATCGACGTGAATCCCTCTTCCCAACCACCCGCGTTTGTGCGCACTTCCCTACGCCCTGCGGTATTGGAGGAGATCAGAAGGAAAGCGGAAGAAGAGGGGGTCGGTATGGCTATCGCCACACCTTCAGGTCTCGTCCCCATCACATCGCCAGATCAGGATGTCACTCCGCAGGGCTCATCTCAAGAAGGGCAGGAAACCGAACAAGGGACAATCGCCGATCTGCGCCCCGTGCTCATCAGGATCAGACACGACCCACAGACTGGGAGGGACAACATCCACTACTTGGATCAAGAAAGCGAGCAGTGGATTCCCTTCGGAAGCGTGGAAGCGCCGGACGACTCAACCAAATGATGAGTACGGGCCTGGATACCGGGTGTACTTCATCACGCGAGGCGCTGACCTGATTATCCTGCTATACGGTGGCGACAAGGACAGTCAACATCGGGTCATCGAGCGGGCCAAGAGGATGGCAACGGAATGGAAGAGCTGATGTCTGAGGAGTATCGAAGGTTCGACGCGGCGGATTACATCAAGACCGAAGAGGATGCCCGGGGGCTTCTCAGGGTGGCTATGGATGAGGACCCGGGCGACGGGGCTGTGATTCGCGCCGCCCTCAAGTACGTTGCCCGGACGCAGAACATGAGCGCCCTTGCCCGCGACACAGGGCTGAATCGAGGCAACCTCTACGAGGCGATGTCAGAAGACGGAAACCCCACCCTCGCAACGCTCTTGAAGGTGGTCAACGCCCTGGGGCTGAGGTTGCGCCTTGAGTCCGTGGAGGACCGCGCACTGGGCACACAACCAGTCGGCGCCGGAGTCTCCCGTCAGGGATCGGCATCGACGTAGCTCCGCGACCGGGATGCGCGTGTGGAGCTTGCCAAGGAACTGGGCGTCCTAGTCCGTGCGTAGAGCGCAGTCTGCCGTCAGCGCAGAGCAGGTCGAGGAGGAATGGGGTGACAACCCCTGCGGGCCGATCAACCAGGAAGCGTGGGAGAGCCTGCACAGCGAGGTCTTGCGCCCCGTTCCCCAGGCCAGCGTTGGGCCGCATCGCGCTCAAGGTCATCAATCACCTCCCCACCGAGGTGATGAAGGTGCCGTCGGTGTGAGTGGGAGCGCCAACGAGAAGACCTCTGCTAATCTTGAAGGGGTGACTCCAAGGCAGCGCGACCTGCATCATCGTTCAGGTCGTCGGCTATCCCAGACGTGATGGGTGAATTCCATTACACTGCAGGCATGGACAACTTCCCTGACCAAAGCCACATCGACCGGGTTCGCGAGGCCTTGTGGAATAGCAACGGCAGCGGCGCATCTGTCATGGTGGGTAGTGGCTTCAGTAGACTCGCGACCAAGGAAATGCCCACGTTGCCCGATTTGCCCTTGTGGCGCGAAGTTGCTACTGCTATTGCAGGAAGATTGTATCCAGAGCAAGAGGATCCGTCGGTTGCTGCTGTAGACCGTGTCTTGGGCTTAGCGCAGGAGTACGAGACCGCATTTGGAAGAACTAATCTTCACCGCTTCCTGAAGGAGATGATTCAAGATGAGAACTATAGCCCCAGCAATGAACACTCTCGACTCTTGAGTCTCCCTTGGTGTGATATTTTCACCACAAACTGGGACACTCTATTGGAGCGCTCACGTCTCTCCGTTACGGATCATTCTTACAGTGTAGTTACAGACATGGATGAGATTCCACTAGCCAGCAAACCACGCATCGTTAAACTGCATGGTTCATTGCCAGCCCAGTTCCCTCTGATCTTGACAGAAGAGGATTACCGAACATATCCAATGCGGTTTGCGCCCTTCGTAAATACAGTGCAGCAGGCCATGATGGAGACAGTCTTCTGTCTGCTTGGCTTCTCAGGGACTGACCCTAACTTTCTCAATTGGTCCGGCTGGGTACGCGATAACCTCGGAGCCTCCGCACCGAGGATCTATTTGGCAGGCAGGCTGGCGTTATCACCCCACAGGCGCAGAATGCTCGAAGGACGTGGGGTCGTGCCAATCGATCTTGCGCATCATCCAAGAGCGCCAGAATGGCCCGAACATCAGAGACATCAGTATGCCATTCACTGGATACTACATACACTCGAACGGGGACGTCCATACGATGTGACGTACTGGCCTTCTCCCTTTCGACACCCCTATCCAGCTATTCCGGATGAACTTCAGCCGGTTGTTGACAACACAGGGCAACGACCGATGCAAGAGTTCCCAGCTGGGTCAGATCTCGGGAACGACGACCTGCGCAGCGAGGCCTTGGCAATCCTGAGCGTTTGGGAGCATAACCGACAGAACTATCCAGGTTGGCTATTCCTTCCAGTAGGCGAGGAACGGGAGTCGTTCAAGCGAAACACCATCAACTGGGAGCGGACACTCATTCAGGTTCTTCCTGAACTTACGCGACTAGAGCAACTTCGGACGTTGCGCGAACTGGCTTGGCGTAGTGAGATACTCCTTGAGCCTCTCTCACCTGACTTCGCGTCTGCAGCTGAAGTAGCGTTGCAGTCAATCGATTGTGAGCAACACACCATCGATGGTATCGCCCACAGCGAAGTTGATTGGACCATCATTCGAGAATCATGGTGCATAGTCGCATTATCACTCCTGACGAAGGCCCGTCTTCACTTAGAAAGTGATCAATTCAGCCAGTGGCTTGAGGCTACTCAGAGATTTGCTGATGATGACCTTGAAACACATCATCGGATTCAACATGAAAAGGCGTTGTGGGCCGTGTATTCGCTAGATTTCGAGTTGCTGCTGCACCTACTTGATGACTGGCATGTGGAAGAGGGCGATCCATTCTGGATGATTCGCAAGGCTGCTCTGCTCCGAGACATTGACTATGACGACGAAGCGATTCATCTTGTCGCGCGCGCATTGGATCGGGTACGCCGAGCTACGTCCGAAGAGCAAAGCGTCATCCGTCTTTCTAGGGAAGGCTGGGCCATGTGGTCTTCCATCATGATGGACAATCGGCAAGAACACCTTAGACGTTGGAATCAGCTCGCCGCACTCAAATGCGATGCTCTAACGGAAAAAGACATTATCCTTCAACAAATCAGTGGCGATGATGAATCACAAGATGCTCCAGGTTTTGATTTGGGAATCCGACAGGTCCGGCGAATACACTTTACAACCGAGGACCCTCAGTCAGTGCGATTTAGAGCCGCATACAGGGCACTTCGAGTTTCTGAAGTAGCCGGTCTGCCCAAAGCAACGACACGCCGAGGACGGCTAGGCTACGACGTCGCGGCGTCGCTATGGAAGCGCTGCGGCGAGAGTATCGTTGCTAGCAATCCTGAGCTATCGGCCCGGCTTGCTATACGAAGCTGCACAGACGATGGAGACAAGGCGCTGCAGTATATATTCTCTCGTCCTCATGTGGCTCTCATGTCTATGTCTTCCATCCTGAGACTAGTAGAAGATTGTACGAGGTTGATTGACTTCGCTCTACGTCAAGGGTGGATTGAGCGATGTCGGGTAGCTTTAGAAGTTCTCTCCCGCCTTGTGATTCGCCTCCACCCCGAAGAGGCTCTGAAAGTATTCCAGCACGCACTCGACATTTATAGTACTGTAGATTACGAGTTGGTTTCTCACCCTTGGATGGTTCGTCCTTTAGATAACCTATTGAAGAGGTCATGGGCTACACTCTTGCCTCAACAACGCCAAAGAATGAGCCTTAGCATATTGTCTGCCCCTGTTGCTGGCTTAGACGGCTTTCAAATATCCGCAGACTCACGATTTCCAGACCCTGGCGAGCTGTTAAATGGAGATTCAAGTTTTAGTCTTCCCACGCGCACTACGGAGAATGAACTGAGATGGCTATATACCATTAGATTCCTGATAAGAGGTTTAGGTGCGAGCACAGTAGCGCGTGAGCGTTCAGCAACGAGGATACTGCGCATAACGTCAGAGTCGCGCCTCAATGACAATGAATTGACCGAAGTAGCTAGTGCCCTATGGAGTGGCGACTACACTCCAGATGACGGCTTGCCGATAGGTACAAAACTGTACGATTGGGTTTTCTTAGTTTTGCCAGAACCCTCCGCTGGTTTGGCTGAACGGCGATTCCGGCAGAAATGGATGTCCATCAAGACGGAATCGCTACGAGATGAAGGTGTTTCTCAAGGGAATGTGGTCACGGTGGTATTCGGCTCTGATCCTACTAACCCGGAGAAAGTGGAAGACATTCTACTAAACATCGGCTTGGCATTGTCTGCCTTGCCTGCGAAAGGAAACCCCTTCACTCTAGAAGATAGCGATAGCACTTACATCTGCGATCTGATTGAAGCATGGATCAGTATAGACTCAACACGCCCATCCATTATGCCATTTGCAATTCTGGGCGAAGACCGAACACAGGCGGCTGTTGAGGGAATAACCCATATCCTAAAGAAGCTGGTGATTCCCCAATCTCTTGCTGACAGTCTTTATGAACACCTCAAGGGGTTGACCGCTTCTGGTATTCCTGCGTTTCAACCCGTCCATGGTTTGGTCGAACTAAGGCCTGGGCGATTAGATGACATGCTCGCTTGGCTACGGATGGGGCTGGCATCCAATGACGATGCGCTGGCCAGGGACGCCATGATGGCACTGCATTTTTGGCTGACGAACTCTTCACTACCAGAGGGCCGCTTGAGGAATGCCCCTCCCCTAGACCTGATAGGTGAGATTGGATCAACCATAGCTTCTCGAAGGTGGACGAACCTCACAGGAGCACTCGAACTAGCAAGATGGATTTTTGACAGCGGTACCTCGGCGCATCAGGCGGCCATTCGCCAACCGGCTCTAGATGGCTTGAGTTACCTCGCAGAGGAATTGCAATATGTTTATGGACAGAAGCACTTAGCGAGTCGAAACATTCCGTTGGTCAGGTTTCGTTGCGCCCAGCTTGTCGTCTCAATGGCAATGCACGGCATCCGAGATGCAGCAGCCATTAGGGTATGGCTGAACCTGATTGAAAATGATCCTCTTCCGGAGCTTAGAAATCTATTGGATTCACTGAGCGATGAAGCGAAATAGGTGGATGGCGACTTGAGTACCAACTTGTAGGCAATCTGAATTGCGAAGCAGGCGGCGCTAGCACTAAAGCCCGTATCAACCGAGAAGCACCATCGTCTCGAAGTTTCGCAGCTGCTGTCTGCCGCATAAGGCTCTAGACATGTCGGATGTGTCGTCAGCACATCGGGAAGGCCCGCTTCGGTTCCCATCCGCCGTGCGTGAGCCACGCCCTTCCCAGTGGTCCCTCCCGATCCAGTAGGCCCGTGTGCGAGACCCACAGCGGGATGCGCACCCCGCCCCGTGCGGTCTCCCGTCGCGCCACGCGCAGGAAGTGGATCGCGGCGAGCTCGCTCTCGAAGACGACGAGGAGGATGGGTGGCGCGCTGTGGTCTTCCACGGACCGCGCCGATGCGAAGTAGCGCAGGTAGGGTGCGAGCCGGGCGGCCAGCGTGACGGGCCTGACGGCGCGGCGCTCCCATTCGAGGAAGAACGGCAGAGGCCTGCCGTCACTGCGCAGGATGCCGAACGCGTCGGGCCGTATCGAGTGGAGCCGTCCGCGATGCCGGAAGAACCGCGAGGCGCGGTGGGGCGGGTCGAGCTGCGCCACCTGGCAACCCGTCGAGCGGGCCTGTCTCGCGAGCATTGCGGCGAAGCCGTGGACGGCCTCGGTATGCTCGATGTTCCTTAGCAGCTGGCGGCTCCTCGCGCCGGAGACGTTGCGCCAGTTGAGCGGAGCGCGGGGGTCGATGGAAGCCGCGCTCCACCGCCTGCGGGCGGCACCCACGGACACGCGATCCCTGCGTGCGAGCAGTGCCAGTCCCCTGTCGGCGAGGGCGAAGCGTCGGCGTCCCCCCATGGTGACGGAGACCGTGAGTCCCAGTACCTGGAGCCGCCCCATGATGTGGGAGAGGCGTGGCGGCCGCACGCCCAGCAGCTCGCCGAGATGTGCGGGCGTCAGCCAAGGCCACGCGGCGAGCAGGTCGAGGACGCGCTTCTCCGCGGGCCTGAGGCGGGCGGGTAGCAGGTGGTCTGATGCGTAGTCGCTGCTGCAGCCGGGAGGAAGGTCCGCGGGCATAGTCGCGCGGAGGCGTTGCCTCTCGGCGGGCAGCGAGTTTCCCGGCTTCGCTTTCGAGAGCGCGGAGCGGAGGCTGAAAGCCGCCTCGCCGGACGGCGGGCGCCAGACCTGCCGGTGCGCCGCCGCCGATGCCGCGTCGCGTTCTAGCGCCAGGAACGCCGGGACGGGGAAGCCGTTCAGCAGCCTGCGGGCGTGCTGCAGGCGCGAGCCGTCGGATGCGAGCACGAGGAGCGCGCCCGGCAGCCGCCCCTCGTACAGGCACCGGAACCGCTTGGTGAAGGCGGTCCTGTCCGCCATAGGGCCCTGCCGGACGATGCCGACGCTGCGCCCGCCGGGCAGGACGAGGACCGCGTCGAGCGGCGTCGCCCGGAACCACCTGAACCCGTCCAGGGAGCCGCGCTCGGCGGCGACGGCGGCCGCGACCCGGTAGATGACCGCGACGGCGTCGAGCCGCTGCAGCAGGATGCGCCGCCACTGCGCGGAGACGGGGTAGGCGCGCAGCAGGATATCCGTTGGGACGCCCTCGTCGGCTGCCAGGCGGCGCAGGCCCCTGGCGGTGAGGTGGAACCGCCGCGTGGGGCGGATGAGGTCCGACCCGTGCGGGAACGCGGCTGCGAGCCCCGCGTCCTCGAGTACGGCCATGGCGTAGTAGGCGGCCCGCTCGGACGCGCCGGTCACGGCTGCGAGCTCCAGCCGGTCGAGGAACGGCATCTCGGCGATTCGGTGCAGGAGCCTGGCCTGCAACTCCGCTCCGCTCACGCCGCCTCCCCGGACGCCTCCGGCTCCGGCTGCGGGGAGACGGGGTTGCGGGAGCGCGCCTTCCTCTGCGGCTCCGTCCGCTCCTGCTCCTCGTGCGGCCCGTTGTTGCCGGGCGCTCCGACGTCTCCTGACTCGTCCTCCTGCATGTGGAGCAGCTGCTCCTTGAACCGCTCCGCGAGCCGCCTGCGCTCTTCCTCGGCCGCGGCGATCTCCTCGGCGGAGGTGGTGTAGCCAACGGCCGCATCGCGGACGCTTGCGGCGGTCGCGGCGTCGCCCTGCTCCGGCTTGCGCACCATCATGGAGAAGGCGGGAAGGCGCACGCCGTCCACGGTTGCCCTGACATAGCAGTGGTGGACGGGCAGGGAGGTGACGTCGTCCTCGGAGACGCGCTCGCGCCCCAGCTCCCAGACCAGCCTGCGGGCGTCGGACCCCGCGACTTGGAAGACCGCGAGGCAGCCGGTGTTGGCGAGGACCGTGTCCTGCATGGTGCGGGAGAGGTCGTCGAGCTTGGCGAGGCTCTGGGTGGCGAGGACGAAGGACGCGCCGAACTTGCCGAGCTCGGAGAGCATCGCCTCGTAGTCGACGCCGGACATGGACTGCATCTCGTCGACCACCACGAGGGCGCCCCGACGCTCG
The DNA here is from genome assembly GCA_965220225.1 of Dehalococcoidia bacterium. Classification (GTDB taxonomy): domain Bacteria; phylum Chloroflexota; class Dehalococcoidia; order Lucifugimonadales; family Australimonadaceae; genus Bin16. The sequence continues at coordinate 1,693,956 of OZ244813.1, forward strand.
GAGGGCGGCAGCTTGCCCTGCTCGCGGATCACGGCGTCGACGAGGTTCAGCAGGGAGGAGCCCACCAGCGCCGCCACGTCGCGGCCCACGGCGCCCTGCGCGGTCGAGACGAGCAGGATGCCGCCGTCGAGGATGGTGCGGCGCAGGTCGACGGTGGAGCGCCGCTGTCCGAGGATGGCCCGCGCCCTCTTGGAGGATGCGTAGTAGGCGAGGCGGGTCTGGACGGGCGCGAGCGCCTCGGCCCGGTACTCCCTCCTCCAGTTGCCGAAGTCGCGCGCCCACCACTCCAGCAGGTAGGGATCGCTCACCCGCGCCAGCACCTTCATGCGGAACCTCGCGTCCGAGAGCAGGGGCAGGCCGTCGAGGATCGTGTACTGGTCGGCGGGGTCGGTGTCGGGGTGCAGATTGGCCTCGTGGAGGCTCTTGACGACGTGTTCGAGGATCGACTGCATGCGCGGCCCCCACTGCTCCCAGAGGCCCTTGGCGACGCGCACCACCGAGTCGGCGGTGCGGTCGCGGTCGGTGAAGATGCGCGCGTCCAGCAGGTTGATGCCGACCGAGCCGGTCTCGTCGGCGAGGTCGATGAGGCGCACGCGTTCGGCGATCTCCGGGGGCACGTGTTCGAGGAGGGCGTCGACGAGGTCGGCGTGGGGGTCGACGACCACGATGGCGTCCTCGTCTCGGCCCTCGGCCTTCTCGCGCATCTTGTGGACGGCGACGTGTTGCATGAGAGTGGACTTGCCCATGCGCGTGCGTGCGACGTAGAGGTGGTGGCGGCGCAGCAGGTCGTCGGGGAAGCGCACCTCCCTGGGCTTGCCCGCCGTGGTGTCGCCGACCGGGGCGCCGTCCCTGAGGCCGAGCGGGGCGGGGACGAGGGCGCGGGAGCCGGAGCGCTCTACCAGCGGCGTCTCGTCGCCGGGGCTCGGCGGGTGCCAGAGGGCAGCCGCCTCGCGGACGCCTAGGACGCTTCGACTGCGGAAGAGTCCTCCCGGCGCGGGCTCCAGCGACGCGTCGAGGACGGGGGCGGTCCTCACCTCCCCGATGGCGAAGCTCGCGCCGGCGGGGTTGTCGTAGTGGCGGTAGGCGGCGGTCACCTGCTCCAGTATCTCCGCGGCCCGCTGCTGGTCCGCGCCGGATGGGAGGATGACCGTCACCCGGACCTCGGCGTCGAAGGCGATCCGGGAGACCTTCTCCTGGATGAGGGCTGGCGCGTAGGCGCGGGGCCGCTTGAAGAACCGCGCCTTCACCCAGCCTGCGACCGCGAGCCCAGCCGTGATGCCGAGCCCCAGCAGGACGGCCTTCCACGTCTCGCCTGCCTGCACCCACTGGTAGGCCGTGAGGGCGGCGAACGCGCCGATGCCGAGGACGGCCATGCCGAGACCGCCCCCAGGCTGCGGCGTTCCTGCCTGCGGGCTTGGGGCGGGCTGCGCCGCGCGGGATGGGGGGCGCTCCTGGACGAGGCGTTGGTGGTGGACGGCCCACTCGGGGCCGAGGGAGCGCAGCAGGAGCCGCGCAACGACGCGCTCGCCGGGATCGAGGTCGGAGACCGCGCCGATGAGCGCCAGGAGGGGATCGGAGCCGGGGTCGGTGACGTCGCCGTCGCGGAACGTGCGCAGCGGCACGTACTCGGGTCCGGCGGAGCGCAGGGTCATCGTCCACGCCTGCTCGCCCTCTTCGAGGCGCAGGGGGTCGTCCTCCGGGGCGACCTCGCTGATGCGGGCCTGGGGATAGTGGGAGGCGATCTGCCCCCGCACCACCTGGCCCTCCCGGCAGCGTGCCATGAGGGTGACGCCGCCAGCACCGCCCGCGATCTCGAGGGAGAACGGCTCCGGCACTGCGATGGAGGCGAGGAGGTTCTCGACGCCGAGGAGGGTGCGCTCGCCGGTACGCGGCGGCGTCACCGCCAGCAGGACCGGCTCTCTGGCGGCGGCTTGCTTGTTGTTGGACGGGCCGTTCGGTCTCATGGGAGTCCTTCCTTTCCGCGCGATGCGCGTCGTTGTCTGCGGGGTTCGGCTAATGCCTGCCGGGCCGCCACTCGATGACCTCGGCCTCCTCCGGTGTCGCCTCGATGCGGACGGGGAATCTCCCGCCGCGCGCGAGGAGCAGGCCGTCTCCCCTGGGGCATGAAAGCAGCCACCGTTGGAGGTCCGGCGGGAGGTCGAAGGCGTCGCCGACGGTGGAGATGGCTGCCGCGTCCTGCTGCAGCAGGAGCTTGAACGCGGCGTTCTGCAGCAACGCCCTGCCGGAGTGGCCGGTGATGGCGCGCGAGGTGTCCTCGGAAAGGAGGTCCTGCACGTCCTGGGTGATGAACTGGAGGCCGAGCCGGTGTTTGCGGGCGCGCTTGGCCATCGAGACCATGAACGCCGCGCCCTCGGGGTGCTGCATGATGCTCCACACCTCGTCGACGACGAGCAGGCGGGGCTTCGGGTTCTGCGCGGCCGCTGCCCACACCGTCTCGGTGCAGACCATGGCGGCTGCGGGGCGCAGCTCGGGTTCGAGGAGGCGGAGGTCGAAGACGGTGACGAGCGCCTCGTTGGTGAGCAGGTCGTCGCCCTCGTCGGAGAGGAGGTGACGGAGACTGCCGGTGGCGAAGGGGCGCAGCAACCTCGCCAGGTCCTCCGATTCCCCGTCCTGCAGGTAGGCGTAGAAGTCGCGGAAGCCGGTGCGCTCCCGCGCCTCGGAGTAGTAGCCGGCCAATGCGTGGTCGAGGGACGCCCGGCGGTCGGCGCTGAGCCGCTCGCCGACCATCACCTCGATGAGCCTGCGGAGGCTGCCGATACGCAGGAGGAGCTCTTCGGCGTCACCCTGGTTGATGACGAAGGGATTCATGCCCTGTCCGGGGACGCCGGGGGAGAGGACGCGCCCGCCTGCGGCGCGGGCCATGTCCGCGTATTCGCCCTCGGGGTCGATGACGTAGGCGGTGATCCCCCGCGTCAGCCCCCTGAGCATGCCGAGCTTGGTGGAGAACGACTTGCCGCTTCCCGAGCGGGCGAGGACGGCGGTGTTGGCGTTGAGGTGCGTGCCGTCCCAGGGGTCGTAGACCACGGGGGAGCAGGCGCGCAGGTCGATGCCGTAGAGCGTGCCGCTGCGGGTATCGAGGTCGGGGGGTGAGAAAGGGAAGAGCCGGGCGATGGACGACGTGTCCAGCGTGCGCCACGCGGCCACGCCGTTCAGTGCGATCGGCAGCGTGGACAGGAGTCCCTCGCGCTGGCGGAAGGAGAGGGTGTCGAGCTTGCCGAGCGTCGCCCCGAAGTGAGCTCTGGCCCGCTGGGTGAGCTCCTTGAGCGTCTCCTCGTCCCTCGCGTGGAGCGTGATGGAGAGGGATGAGTGGAAGAGGCGCTCCCGCCCGCGCTGCACGTCGTCGCGGAGCCGGGTGATGTCCTCCAGGGCGATCTCGGCCTCGGGGGACATCGTGCGTCCCTTGCGCAGCGAGAGGGACTGGGCGGACTCGAAGCGCACCTTCTGCCACTCCAGCGTGCGCGCGGCCTGCTCGGCGGGGATGGGGCCGAGGTGGATGGCGAGGTCCATCGGCGCTCCGGCGGCCATGAGCCCCTGCAGGAATCCCGGCGCGAGGGAGCGGGGCCAGCGGCCGAGGTGGAGCGAGCGGGTGAGGTGTCCGCCGGAGCGGACCTCGCGGCGGTTGACGGTCACCTCGACCGGCTCGTCCTCGTCCCGGTCGGCGGGAGAGCCGCCGAGCGTGCATGCCAGCAGGAGGAGCCGCAGCGCGCGGCCGGTGAGCGGATGGGCCGCGAGCCCTGCCTTGCCGAGCAGGACCCGGAGGTCGCCTGCGCGGTCGAAGGGGCAGACGGCGTAGAAGCGCCGGTCGAGGATGCCGTCGCGCCGTTCAAGGGTGGTCAGCAGGCCGCGCAGCGACTCCGATGCGGCCCGCGTCTGCGGGGGCAGGTCCGCGGGCTCGGCCTCGGCGAGGCGCTCGCGCATGCGTGCGAGGTCGGGCGGGTGCTGGCGGATGAGGAGTTGGAGCGGGAAGTCGAGGGCGTTGAGCGCGCCGGCGAAGGCTCCCAGCTTCGGCTCGTCGAGCTCGAGTCCCATCACTTCGAAGACTCCGATCTTGAGGCGGTCGAGGCGGACTGGGCCGTCGTCCTCCAGGTGGGAGAGCATGAAGCAGAGGGGCAGCGGCAGCGGCGGCTTCGGTACGGCCTCCTGCGGCTGCTCCCCGGTGGGTCCGGACCGGCGCAGGGCGCGGGGTATGAGGTGCCTCGTTCGTTCGGCGAGGTTTCGCAAGGCGGTGCTCCTTTCGTATGGTGTCGCTATGGGACGGGGACGATGCCGCTGCGCAGCACGAGGGCTATGGCCTTGGCCGAGAGAACGACGACGAGGCCGAGGACGGCCCCTGCGGCGGCGTTGCGCGCGCGGCCCGCGCCGCGCGAGTCGCTCCCCTCGGCCATGAGGACGAATCCCGCCCAGACGATGGCGAACAGGGCGAGGCCGGCTGCGGCATAGGCCATGGCGGTAAGCACGCCGTCGAAGGCCGCGAGCATCGTCTCCTCCTCGTGGTGCGCGGCGACGGAGACCGCCGCCGCGCTGGGGACCATGAGGGCCGCCGCGATGCGTCTCACCACGGCCACTTCCATCCGAGGATGCCGAACAGCCCCTTCCCTTCATCGTCGGTGAGCGGGGTCTGGACGGGGGGCGGGGGCTCCTCCTCCCGCGGGGGCGGGACGAAGGGCGCGTAGGGGGCGTCCGCGCTGATGGCGAGCGCCAGCTCCAGGCTCTCCTCCCTGCTGCCGTAGACGCTCCCTCGTGGATTCACGAAGGCGAGGATGTGCTCGGGAAATGTGAGCGTGACGACCGGCAGGACGGTGATGACCTCGGGCGGGACGGTGAGACGGGCCGAGACGTCGTGGTAGGTGATATCGCCGTTGTCGTGGTAGACGGCGACGGAATCGCGGACGACTTCGCTGGTGCCTGGCCGCAGCACCTCGACGGGCACGACGTAGTCCTCCTCCTTCTCGGGAACGAACTGGAGCGTGATCAGCGGTGGGGCGCTGCCCCGCAGGCTTGCCTCGATGGTTGCCTCGATGGCCAGCTCGTGCAGGGCCTCGCCCGTGGGGACGGTCAGCCGGAAGGCCGCGCTGTCCGGCGGATCTAGCTGGACGGTCGTGCTCGACTCGCCGGAGGAGAGCGTGACGGAGGCGTAGACGTTCGTCACGCGGGTGTTCATCATCATGGCGCCCCCGATGTTGACGTACCCGTTCACCACGGTGATATCGATGGGATGCTCGATCGCCTGGACGCACTCCCCTGCCTCCACCCTTCCGGTGATCGCCCCGGGGCTCAGGTGGACCTCCGTCACGTGGACCTCGCACAGCTCGCCTTCCGCGACGGGCAGCGGGTACGGGATCTGCGTGCTGTCGAGGCTGACGGCTCCGGCCTGGCCGAGCGCGTCGACCCAGGAGAAGGTGAAGGACGGCGCGTCGCCGGAGAGCGGCAGCGTGTGGACGACACGCTCGCCCGCGGCGACGTCCCTACCGGCCTCGTAGCGGAGCTCCTTCCCCCCGGGTCCGCCGAACGCATGCACGTGCAGCTTGATGTCGGCTGCGGCGCGCAGTGTGACGGTCGCCCTGTCCTCGAAGACGGCGAGCTTCTCGACGTAGAGCCGCCTCCCCGGCACGGGTTCGACGGGGTCGAACTCGACCTCGTTCCGCCATCGCTCGGGGCTCGTCTGCGGATAAGGCGCGCCCGGTTCCAGTGTGGGTTCAGGGGTTGGCGTTGGCGGGCCGGACGCGGCCACCGACGTCACCGCCAGCAGAGTGAGGGTCGCGAGCAGCATCGCGCCGCGCACGGCGGGGCGGATGTCGCCTTTGTTCTGCCGCTTCTCCGGCCCCCGGCGGCTCTGGAACCAGCGCCCCGGGCGTGGGGGTCTGCGCCCGTTGCGTCGTTCGCGGCTCCTGCGCACCCGGCGCGCCTTCAGCCCCCTGCGCATCCTGCGGAGCCGCCGCTGCGTCTTCTCGGCCATGTGCTGGAGCAGTCCGGGGCTGTCGTCGAGCGGCGCGGGCGGCTCGCTGCGTACGATCTCGGCCGGCGTCCCGGCGTAGCGCCTGCTGGCCAGACGGTAGCGCAGCAGGTCGGCGGCGACGGCGGGCAGCCGCCGCCCACCAACCTTCCCCACCACCGCCGCGAGGCCAACCAGCGCGAAGAGGACCGCGAGGCCGATGCGGAACCCCGGTGGCCCGAAGGGCAGGTAGTTGTAGAGGCCGTAGGCGAGGGCCCCCACCGCGGTGATCGCGACGATCTGCGGGAAGGTGAACCAGAGCAGGACCTTGTCCTCGGCCTGAACGTGGGTTGGGACTTCGTGTGCTTGCATGTCGATCCTCCTGTTCTGCGGCGCGTTAGCCGCCGTCGGGAGTCGGCGTCGCCGGGTCGGGCAGGTCCGGGGTGACGGCGGGGTTCTCGACGGCGTTGATGACGAGGTCGACGATGCCGTAGGCCACCATCATCAGCACGACGCCCGCGAGGGCGGTCATCATTGCCGCCTTGCCGCGCTCCATCTGATGGGGTGCTCCACTGGCGGTCAGGTAGAGGTAGGCGCCGAAGACGAAGTAGCCGGCGGCCGCCGCTCCCCCCAGCCCGGTCAAGATGCCCACCAGGTTCGATATCGTTTGCGTGAGTTGTTCCATCTCCGTGTGTACTCCTCTCGTGTGCCGGGCGTTCCTCCACCCGGTCTGATCCGTTCTTCACCTGTCGACTCACTGCTCTACTTGCACATCACTGCTCCTCCTCGATGACGTGGGATGGCGTGGGCTTCCATGAGCCCGCGTGTCTGCCGTCACTCGCTGCTGCTCCTGGGCGCTCCGGCGCTGTCCGCGCCCGATGGGGTTGCCGCGTCCGCTGCGGAGCGTGCCGCGCCGAATCCTCCCGTCGCGGCTGCGGCCCCTGCGCTGGAGGCGGCGCCCGCAGCTCCCGCGCCGGATGCCATTCCGGCGCCTGCGGACATCGCGCCCGCCGCCGCGCTGCCGATTCCGCTTGCAGCCCCTGCCACGCCGCCAGCCGCCATCGCTCCGATGGCCATGCCTCCCGGCCCTCCCGCTGCGCCCGCGAGCATCGGGCCGACCGAGCGGGCGGCCCGCATCGCGGTGGTGGGGAGGGAGAGACCGAAGTAGAGGGTGTGGAGCCAGGCGTCGAACGTGCCCGCGTTGCCGAGCAGCGTGGGCACCCGTGTGGCGAGGTAGATGAACGCGGCGGAGAGGATCAGCTTCCAGACGAGGTCCTGGCCGGGCTCGAAGGGGCCGATGGCCGCGAACTCGTTGAGCATGGTGAAGCCCATCGAAAGCGCGATGATCTGGATAGCCTGCTGGAAGACCGCGGTCATGAACAGGCGGAGCCAGTGGCGCCCCCATCCGGCGGTGTGCGGCAGTATCCACAGGCCGAGGGCGATGGGGGCGAGCGCCAGCAGCAGGTCGATGAGCGCGATGCGCAGCACCATCTGCACGACGACGTAGAGGACGAAGAAGCCGTAGACGAGGTAGAGCATGGCGACGAGCAGGGCGAGGCCCACGCTGCCCGCTCGGACCGATGCGAGCAGGGTGTCCACGGACGCCCTGAGCAGGTCGGCGGCGTTGAAACCGAGCGCCGATGCCACGAATCCCGAGACCGCGTCGGCGGTGTCGATCACGAGGGCGCACCACCAGAGCGACGATGCGGCTGCGACCAGGCCGAGGATGAGCCGGGGGACCAGCTCGCGCCAGCCCGCCTGCGGCCTTCCCAGGTGCTCGGAGACGATGAGGCTGAGGCCGATCCAGCCTATGACGACGACGAGCGCGCCGGAGGTGACGGCCCAGACTGCCGTCCACGCCTGGACGACGATGTCGTGACTGTAGGTGAGTTCCGCGGGGGTGCCGGTGAGGATGTCGTTCATGGGAGGTCAGGCCCTCCCGCAGGCGTCCGCGCCGGACGCCCGCTCGATGACGCCGCACAGCGCGCCGTAGATGCCCTCGACCACCCACTCGGCGAACGCGCGCGCCCACCGGCCCGGGTCGAGGGCGGCGAGGACGCGGTCCCACAGGCTGTTTGAGCGGTAGATGGGGATGACGGCGTGGAACGTGTGGACGTCGGCGCCGTCGGACACGGCCAACACGAGCAGGAAAGCCTGATCGGGGTCCAGGTCCGGCTGCTGGGGAATGAAGCCGTAGTGCCACGAGTATTCCCAGCCCTCGTCGACCGCATCGCCTGACGAGTGGACCCGGTACATGGACGTGATCCAGTCGCCGGTCTCTGCGTGACGGATGCCGTAGTGGAGGGCTGCGAGCTGTCTGTCAAAGACGGGCCGGGCGGAGAAGTTCCCGTCCTTCTTGCGCTCGACGAAGTCGCGGTCGTGGTTGACGAGCGAGAGCCCGCCGTCCTGAGCGAGAGCGCCGCTGACTGTCGTTGCCATGGCCAGCGCCGCGAGGAGCAGTGCTGTAGTGAAGGTGATGAGCCGTCGTCTCCTGCTGGTCCGGGTCTTCGCGAGCGGTTGCGGTTTCACTGGGCGGCCCTCCTGCGTGATAAGAACAAGTGTTCTGAATCACAAGTGTGCGAGGACGGATGGACGGGGCGTAATGGCTTTTGAGGGGGGCTCGCGCACAGGCCCCCCTTACAGGGCGTGCATCTGCCGGCCCGCGCTGTGTTGCTATGGACGTGTACAGAGAAACGAGGCGGGTCGTAAGGCGCGGGCTGGGTCGTGTGCAAGGCCGTGGCCTATCGGACGGGCGGAGCGGGGTGGGGTCGGCAAGCGACCTGGGTGTGGGGCGGATTGCACGGCCTCGTGCAAGGGCCACTCTTGGCAACTGCAAGTTTGCAGAGGGGGTGAGCGGAGGTTCCGTGCAAGCCTCGCCTTTGGAAACTGCAAGTTTGCACGGAGGAGGAAGCGGCGATGGAGCAAGATGTCACGGAGATGGATGCGGCCAGGAGCGTCGAGGACGTGCATGGCGTCCGGCTGATGGCGCTGCTGCACGAGCTGGTGCGGGAGCGTGATCTGAAGGGGGCGGCCGAGGAGCTTGGCGTCGACGCGAGGACGTTGGCGACCAGCATACGCAGGGGCCGGCTGTCGGAGCACACGCGGGTCGCGCTGGACCGGCGGCTGCTGGCGGACAGCGTTGCCGCGGTGGAACAGCTGGCCGAGCAGGTGCGGGCACTGGCGCAGCGGGTCGATGGGCTGGAGGAGCGGGTGGCGGCGTCTGAGGCTTCGCCGGACGTGCTGGAACAGGCGAACAAGGCGGTCGATGGCGCGGTTGCTTTGCTGCGCCGGGAGCATGCCGGGGCCGTGCGCGGCTTGGGACGGCGGCTGGCGCGGGTCGAGGCGGCGCTGCAGGGCGGGTCCGGGACGGAGGCGCCGGGAGCGGAGGGAGATCGGCAGCGGAGGCCGGCGTACCGGCGGGCGCATCCCAGGGTGGTGACGGCGGAGCCGGAGTTCGGGGAGGAGGACGTGTACGGGGAGGCCGCGCCGACGGTTGTCGAGTGGCGGCGGGCGCGGGATGAATGGATGTCGGCGCGGGACGGTCTGGCCCGTGCGGTGGCCGAGGAGCGGATGCGAGAGTTGGAGGTCGAGCTCATCGGGGAGCACGGCCTGACGCTGCCGCCCAATGTTGATCCGTGGGACGGCCTCACGATGCAGAACCGGCTGTGGGGGCGGCAGATGGAGCTGGTGCGTGTGCGGCGGGAGCGGGGCAGGGCGCATCGCCGGCGTTGGCTGCGCCGGGTGCTCACCCTCGGCCTGTGGTGGGAGTAGCAGACGGATAGCGAAGACTGGGTCATCCGTCTCGAGCGTTCGCGAGTTCTAGCAGGCTGTTGCCCAAGGCGGATTGAAGCGTGATACTGATTTGGGGGTTGGGTTTTTCAGCGCTTCGCACCCCGTAAGCGATTCTGGGGCTGTGCCCCATGGCGTGAGGACGACTTGAGTAAGAGGCCGGCGGTTGAACGCTGCATAGAGCATGTCCTAGAGCTGCGCCTGAGCCATGCAGGCCATCTCAGGAACGTCATCTTCGTGTTTCCACGCGTCAGATTCACCGGCGAGACGGGATGGTCGAGCGGAGCGAGCATCGGGCTTCTCGGAGCAATCCACCGATTCCAGCCGTCTGACTTTGCTGGGCATTCGCTGTTCGTTCCCATCAGCGACATCGCTGACGTAGAGACCTCGGTACCCGGGGTCGACGCCACGAGACTGGCTCAGTACGGGGTGCTCGCCATTCAGCGGAGGAAGGGAGCCTTTGGCGTGCACGTGTCACCACAGTCCGTGGCGTGGTTTGTTCCCGGTATCTCTGAAGAGAGGGACGTGTCGCGACTGGCTGAACAGATGGAGGTGGCTAGTGCAGCGAAGGTGCCTTGGTTCGTCACTCGCGGCCTTTCCGCGGGGTCGCCACTGTTGGGAATCTGGGACGGCGCGAGCTACTCGAGCCAGCAGGCCCGCAAGGACATCAGGCGAGCGCTGTGGTTCGTGCAAGGCAAGAAGTGCGCGGGATGCGGGAACCCCATCACGAGTTTGAGCGACGCAACGCTGGACCATAGTCTGCCGAGGCAAGCGCACGGCACGGATACGAGAGCCAATCTGTCCGTCATGTGCGAGCGGTGCAATCAAGAGAAGGACAACCAGCTACCTCTCGACTTATCACCGGAAGACCCCCGCTTGGGTGCCTACTCGCTGGAGCGAGGCCTGTGGCGACCCGGGGGCACCAGGCAACGGCAGCAGGGGCAGCGGCACTAGGGGGTGCGGCAAGGGCCCTGACGCTGTCCGGCGACGTACCCCTGGACTGAGCGGAGCGGCGATCCGCATCCCCCGAATCCTCCCTGCGCCGCGCCTGATATCAGCCGCTGTAGCGGTTCGACCAGGGGCGGCGATCGCTGTGGCAGGAGATGACGGCAGATCGCGGGTGGGGTGAGGGGTGGCGTGCACCAGGGAATGAGGCTGTCGAAGATTGCTCCATTGTTGTACAAACGGAGCAAGTGATTCGCGCGGCACGCGTCCGAATCCATTGCCGTCGGCGGACGGAGGGGGCAATACTGAACCTGTTGTTTGGCTTCCCAGCGCTTCACACCAGAGAACGCTGGAGGGTTGCATCCCGACCCTGGCGGGACCGGAGGGATCGAGCATCGCGCTCTTCCGAAGGCTGCCGAAGAGGGGTACACCGCGACCGGCTGCGGGAGGCGGGTGGCAGGGTTCGAGCGAGCTCCCCTGTGACACAGCTTCGTAGGCCGGAACATCGGGGACGGGGCGCTGGGCGCTTCGCCTCTCCGTAGTCACGAGCGGGGCACATCCAAGCTCCGATTCGTCGTTCGCAGGAGAGCCGGTCTGCAGCACAAGCCGCAGGCTGGTTTCGACATGTCCGCGCGCCGCCGTCTCCCCATCGAGGGTCCCGGTCGGTTCGGCGCGTCTTCACGCACGGCTGCTCCGCGTTCCAACCGCGCGCAGGCCGGGCATTCCATCCCCAAGGCTCCGTCTCCCGCGTCAGGCATCCACCGGGGGCGGAGTCTGCCCATTTCACCCACCAGCCATCGAGCGCGCCCGCCGCCCCGGATGCCGGGTGCCGGGCAACACCACGAGGAGGTGCGCAATGCACGCCGGAGGACTGATGCGGAAGGTCGCTGCACTGATTGGACGGCACGAGAGACCGGAGCTCGAGGTGCGGTACACGCCCGAGTGCGCGTACTGCGGGGTGCCGGACGACGAGGCCGTGCGTTACCCGCGCGGGTTCTCGGTCTGCCGCGACTGTCATGGGAGCGAGAACGAGGACGGCTGCTAGGGCGGCGACGAACGTCAGCAAAGCGAAGGGGCTCCGGGGCAACCCGGGGCCCCTTCTCGTGTTTAACGCCAAGGAGGTGCACATGAGTGTCTGGACCCTGATCAGAGTGGGAGTGGGATTCATGAGCAGGCGCAGGAGGCCGTTCGCGATCGCGGCGGTGCTGCTGCTGGTGATGGGGCCGCTGCCGTTGAACGGCAACTGGGAGCTCCTCGCCCTGAACGCGGTGGGCCTCACGTGGGTGGGGCTGCTGCTCCTGCGGCTCGCTGGACTCGGCAACCGGAACAAGACCACAACGAGAAGGAGGACCCGATGACGACGGCAACGGTGCGACTCAACGACCGGATGGTGACGGAACGGCCCGAGCGGAGGCTGGAGGAGCTGGCTGGCCTGGTGATCGACGCGCTGCTCGCCAGCATCGGCGGGAAGCGTGACCGGAGCGTGGCACGAGCCGTGCACGACGCGCGGCGGCAGCGTCAGGCGGGCGACCTCGATGGGGCGATGGCCGCGTTCGCGGACCTCGACCCTGCAGGCGCCTCGGAGACCGAGGCGCGGTGGGCGTACGGCGAGTGGATCGGGCTGGTGCGGCGGCGCTTCGCGGGCAGCGGGGCCGCCGTGTACAGCCCGGGGACGGGCAGGGCGGCCGTCCTGGCCCCCACCGAGGGGGAGGACGGGATGCTCGAGGTGCTGACCGTGCTCGGCATGCGATGGCAGCCGGGACAGCGGGTGTCGCGGCGAAGCCTGCGAGGGCTGCGTCCGCTGGCAGGAGGGGCGTCATGACGACGGTCGACCTGCCGGCGCTGAAGCGGCGTCACCCCTTGGGCGACGTCGTGGAAGGGTACGGTGTGCAGCTGCTCGGGCGCGGCAGGGTACGCCAAGGGGTCTGCCCGTTCCACGAGGAAACGGAAGGAAGTTTCACCGTGTACGGCGATACGGAAAGGTGGTACTGTTTCGGGTGCGGCGAGGGCGGTGACGTCCTCGACTTCATCGGCCGCATTGAGAACCTGGACCTCCCTCGGGCGATCAGGCGGCTGAACGGCGGCGCTGGTGTCGCTTCCAGCGCCGCCGTCGTGCGTCCGGGGCCGGTGACCCCGCTCCGGCGCTCGATGACTCCCCCTCCGTTCGATCCCACCCTGCTGACCGCGGCCGCCCGGTTCTACGCCGGCTGGCTGCGGTGCAGCCCGCAAGCGCAGGCGTACCTGTGCTCGCGGGGCATCTCATCCGCGACGGCGGCCCGCCTCGGCCTCGGCTACGCACCGGGGGGCGGGCTGCGCGCCCACCTCGCGGCGGCGGGGTTCTCGCCACAGCGACTGAGGCAGTCCGGGCTGTTCGTCGAGCACGGCGAGCGGTTCGCGGGCATGGTCGTCGTCCCCGACCTGACCGCTGACGGGCGCGTCCGGTGGCTTGCCGGACGCGCGGTGGAGCCGGGGCGTTCGCCCCGGTTCCAGGCATTGCCCGGCCCCAAGCCGGTGCTCGGGACCGGGCGGCTCGGCCACACCCCACCACGGGTGGTGCTGACCGAGGGCCTGTTCGACTGGCTGGCGCTCGCCCAGTGGGGAGTGCCAGCCTGCGCCGCGCTCGGCACGCAGGGCGCCGAGCGCATCGCGACAGCCCTGCGAGGCTGCCCCCGCGTCTTCCTCGCGTTCGACGCGGACGACGCAGGCCGCTCGGCGGCGGAGCGCCTGTCCGAGCTGCTGGGGCGCAGGGCGGCGGTCGTCGCCCTGCCGCGCGGAACCGCCGACGTGGCGGAGCTCGCCACGCGCCCCGGGGGCTACGCCACGTTTCGGCACCTGCTCGCGCAGGCAGCGCGCACAGCGGCGTAGCCGTCCACTTCCCCCGAACCCCACCACGACCCCATACCGAAGGAGGCCGCATGCCCGACGCACGACGGCCATGCCCGCGCACGGGCTCCCACCGGGAGCCCGCGTTCCATCTGACCGCAGATCACATCACTGAAGGAGAACCAACGATGCAGAACGGAACGGTACACGACAGATCGAACTACGGCGTCCACAAGGACACCATCCCCGACAGCCCGCACGACCTGCTCTGGGACAGCCTCCCACCGAAGGTCGTGGGGGAGCTGGAGAAGCCCCTCGACCCGGGGCTGGTCTCCTACCGCAAGGGGCGGAAGGGCGGCACGTACCCGTACATCGAGGGCCATACGGCCATCGATGAAGCCAACGGGATCTTCGGCTACGGCGGCTGGGGATACGAACTCATCGGCGAGGTCACGCAGTGGGTGACCGAGCGCGTGGACTCCGACACGGGGCAGGTGCTCCGCTCCTGCTCGTACGCGGCGGCGGTGCGGGTGACCGTGCCCGGCGCCCAGCCCCGCACCGACGTCGGCTTCCACACGGTGGCCGACGACAGCGCCGAGGGGCATGAGACCGCCTACAAGGCGGCGGTCACCGACGGCGTCAAGCGCGCGCTGCGGAGCTTCGGCGGCCGGTTCGGGAACTCCCTCTACGGCGACGGCGAAGCGGAGGCGCTCGCGCCGTCGCTGCGCCGGACGCTCGTCGACCTCGGCGTGGCCCAGGGCTACGGCGAGGGGCAGATGCGCGCCGCCGTGCGGAGCAAGACGGGCAAGGACCTGGATGTCCTGTCCGTCGCCGAGCTCACGAGGCTCGTCGAGGGCGCGGCGCGGAAGGTCCAGCAGGCGGCCGAAGCGCAACCCGTCGTCAGCCAGCCCGAGGAAGTCCCGTCCGCAGACGAATCCGACCTGCCCGCGGCCGCCTGAGACGGTGGCCTGCAACCGGACCGGGCAGACGTGTGGGGCCGCCTCATCGGAGGCGGCCCCACTGCTCATCATCCCCACTGGAGGAGAAGACCGATGATCGCAACGGGCCAGATGCTCATGGACCGGGTGGAGGAAGGGCTCGCCGACCTGTGGTTCCTCATGGAGGAAGCCGGCGAGCCGGAACTCCAGGAGGAGATCGAGGAGGTCGCTCGCCTCTTCCCCGCACCGCAGGAGAGCACGGAGGGGCGCCGCGCCGTCGAGATGGCGCACGCGCTCTTCCGGCGGCTGCAAGCCGCCTGCCCGCACTGCACGTGCAGGGACTGACGGAGCATCGCTCCGCATGACTCCGCCGCTCCCCGAGGGAGCGCGCACGAGGCCGTCCCATCGCCGGATGCAGCCCCGCTGTTCATCACACCGGGCGCGGCAGGGCCGCGCCACGCTTCATGTGCAAGGAGGCACACCATGGCAAGGACCATCAACAGGATCGAACTGCTCGGACGCGTCGGCACGGACCCGGAGATGCGGTACGCCCCCAGCGGCACCGCCGTCACGAAGTTCCGCGTGGCGACTGACCGCCGCCGTCAGAACGGCGAGACCGAGACCGACTGGCACAACGTCGTCTGCTTCTCGAAGCAGGCCGAGGCCGTGAACACGTACGTCGGCAAGGGCGACCGCATCTACCTGAGCGGCTCGCTGGCGCAGAGCACCTACGAGACGGAGGACGGCCAGCGCAGGCATCGCACCGAGGTGCACGCCTCGGAGGTCGTCTTCCTCGACTCCCGCAACGGCGAACGGAACGGGGAAGAGAACGGCCACGTCGATGAAGAGGAAGCCGCAGCGCGGCATGCCGTCGCCGCGGGCGTCGACCCCTTCTAGCCCCTGCCCCAAGGAACGCGCCACGGGGCCGCTCCCATCGCCGGGGGCGGCCCCGCTTCGTCTCTCCACTCACCCCACCCGAAGGAGTCCCCCATGACCACCGCCAACCCCCCCATCATTCCTACAGGCAAGGCAGCGAAGGCGCTGTTGGATGCCCTGCGCTCCAACACGCTCGTCCTCAGCGAGATCGCCATGCGCTACGGCATCGAGACCCAGCCCGCACGGCCCGAGGACCCGCCCATCATCTCGACGTCCGTAGACGCGCAGAGGCTGCTGGGACGCGAGATGGCCGCGCTTGCACAGGAGCAACTGCGCGTTCTCCTGCTCGACTCGGCGAACCGCCTCGTCGGCCAGCGCGTCATCTACCAGGGGAACATCAACTCCGTCATGACCAGGACCGCCGAGGTGCTGCGCCCCGCCGTCGTCGCCGCTGTCCCCAGTCTCATCATCGCCCACAACCATCCGTCCGGCGACCCTGAGCCCAGCGCGGCTGACATCGCCGTCACCAAGCACCTGGAGCAGGCGGCGCGGACGCTCGACCTGGCGCTCCTCGACCACGTCGTCATCGGCGACCGCTGCTTCGTCAGCTTCAAGGACAGGGGCATCCTCCCCTCCAAGTCCTGACACCTCAACCGGACATACCACACACGCGAAAGGACAACCCCATGCAGAACACGCACCCAGCCGCTTCAGGCGCCACCCCGGAGCCGGAGCTGTACACCATCACCGCCGGGGGCTTCTCCGCCACCGCCGACGCCTTCGCCAGGGACCCCGATACGGACGGCCTCTGGTTCCTCTCGATCGTCGGCGCCCAGACGGCGCTCAAGGCCATCTGGGCCTCGCTGCTGAAGCAGCCGCCCGACCCCGCGCACATCATCAAGGGCGCGGACGGGATGGCGCTCTCCGGCGGCTACCAGCGCTGCGTCGTCCCCCGGGAGACCGTGGGCACGTGGACGACCAAGATCGCCCGCCTGCCCGCGAGCGGCGGCTGGCACGCGCTGGTCTACACGAAGTGGGCGGAGTTCGCCTCGGGGCAGGACAACTTCCTCCTGCTCGCGCACGAGGGCGACGACGTGGCCGCGCTCCACCACCGCTTCCTCGACCGGCGCAGCCCGCTCCCCCTGCATCACACCTGGGCGGAGTGGCTCTGGCGGCGGGGGATCTCGAACGGGGAGATCACCCCGTTGCAGTCGGTGGGCATCATCGCCCACGTCTGCAAGCCCGACGCCGAGTCGCTGCGAGAGGACCTCTCCCGCGCGGTCGCGCTCGGAATCCTCTCCCTACCGGAGGTTTCGTCCGATGACGAGGCCACCGGCGAAGGCACAAACCATCACCCTCTAGGAGTTGCAGCATGAGACTCGCAGGACAGGCCAAGGGCGGCTTCTACCCGACGCCGCCCCGCGTCGTCGACCTGATCGCGGGGCTGATCCACGCTCCCGTGACCTACGGCTCCCGCCGCCGCGGCGGGGAGACGCTCCGCATCCTCGACCCGTGCTGCGGCGCGGGCGAGGCGGTTGCGCAGCTCGCGGAGCGGCTGACGCAGCCGAACACGATGCCCATCGAGACCTACGGCGTGGAGCTCCACCGCGTCCGCGCCGCAGAGGCCGGGGAGCGCCTGCACCGGGTGCTGGCCAGCGACCTCTTCCAGACCTCCATCGCCAACCGGGCGTTCGGCCTGCTGTATGTCAATCCCCCCTACGACTATGACAACGAGGAGAAGCGCTCGGAGCACGCCTTCCTGATGCACGCCTCCCGCTACCTGGCGGACAACGGCGTGCTCGTCTTCGTCGTGCCCCGGCAACGACTGGAGGTCTCGGCCCGCTTCCTCTCCTCCCACTACCGGCAGCTCCGCTGCTGGGCGTTCCCCGACCCGGAGCGGGAGGCGTTCGACCAGGTGGTGCTGATCGGCCGTCACCAGACGGAGCCGCACACCGACGTGCACGCCGAGATGCGCGTGCGGGAGTGGGCGGCGGGGTCGCTCGACGCGCTCCCCTCCCGCGCCTACACGGAGTTCACCATCCCGCCGCTGCCGGACGGGGACGTGCTCTTCACCACGCGGACGGTCGACCCGATAGCCGCCGCGTCGGAGGCACGGCGCTCCGGCCTGTGGGCCAGCGCCGCGATCAACGACGCGCTCTGGCCGAGGGGAGATGCCCGCACCCGCCCGCTGATGCCGCTGCGCCGCGGGCACATGGCGATGCTGGTCGCGGCGGGCTTCCTCGACAACCTCTGCCTGGAGGCTGGCGGGCGCCGGATCCTCGTCAAGGGCCGCACCACCAAGGAGATGGTGCTGGTCGAGGAGACCGAGGAGACGGAGACGTGGCGGGAGCGGCTGCGCACCACCGTGGTCGCCCTCGGCCTCGACGACGGCGAGATCACCGACATCGCCGCATAGCCGGTTCCCACCCGGTTACCACATCACGGGGTCTGACCTCCCACCGGAGGCGGCCCCGCCTGCTGTCATTCCCATACAGGAGAGGAGAAGAACCATGAGACGCCAACCCACGCTCACGCTCTTCACGGAGACGTGCGACCGGTGCGGGGAGCTGATCCTCCCCGGCCAGCCGTACGCGCAGACCGCCTCGGTCGACGTCGTCGACGGGCGGATCGCGACCACGCCTGTCCGCTCCTACCACACGGAGAAAGGCTGTTACCGGGCCGCGAAGCTGGAGGTTTGGGCGGCCGAGTCCGCCCGCGCTGCCATCGCAGCCTAGAGGGCGCAACGGCGCGCCGCTCACGCGGAGGTCTCTCCGGAGTCCTCCGCAGCAATCCGAAGGAGATGACCCGATGGAACTGAGGAGCATCACCTGTCCCGCCTGCGGCGGGAGGAACTTCACGCTGGAGGAGGCCGTGGAGGACGGCGAACTGACCGCCATCGACCTGCGCTGCGCGCAGGGCTGCGGCTTCTACACCTACGACGCCGGCGACCGCTCCGCGTGGTGCGGCATCGACGGCAGGGTCGCGGCGGTCCAGCCGCTGGGCTGCCGGGACGGCCACGCGTTCCGCGTCGCGGGCGTGGACGTCCGCCAGTGCGTCCGGTGTGGCGCACCGCGAGAGGAAGAGCAAAGGAGGGCATCGTGAGCATGAGACCCAACGAATACCCCGCGACCGTCGAGTGCCCGCAGTGCGAGCACGAGGTCGAGACGACGCTGTACGTCTACCAGGACGGCAGCGGCGCACACGTCTACGGCAAGCACTGTCCCGAGTGCGACGAGGCCGTTGCGATGGACATGAGGTTCGTCCTGCCCGGCGCGGTGCGGTGGAGCGGCCTCTGCGCCTGGCTCACCGGCGAGCGCTTCGCCCTGGAGAGCCAGCTGAAACGGATGCCGCCGAACTCGGCGGAGCGCATGCGCCTGCGCGGCAGGCTGGACGAGGTCGTCATGGCCCTGCAGCGGATGGACGACTTGGAGAAGGCCTAGCAGGAGCCAGTCGCAGTCTCTGTCACGGGAGACTGCGCACTCATCGCCAAGGAGAACGAACCATGACCTTCCGACCCGATAGGAGCATCGACGCAGAGCTCGTCTGCGCGACATGCGGACACAGGCGGCACGTCCTCGCCTTCGTGAACGAGGCCGGCAGCATCGCCGTCGGCTGGGGCTTCTGTCCGCACTGCGACGACCCGGCCCCGATGGGGGCCCAGATACACAGGACACCGGAGCTGCCCCCGCAGGGCTACTTCGAGACGCTCATCAGGGAAGCCCGGGATGAGCTCGCCAGGCCCAAGCCGTTGACCGCGGCACAGTCGCGCGCACGGAACCGGCGGATCAGGCGGTACCTGGACCGGCTCTACCACGTCCGCAATCTCGTCAACGAGGCGAGGAACACTCTCGAGGGTGCCCGGCGGGAGCTCGGCGAGTAGCAGGGGACGAGCCTCACCACGGTGCCCGCCTCCAACGAGGATGGGATACCGCCTGCCCGAAACCTACCGACTACCCTGCCAAGGAGAACGAACCTATGACCCAGCAGAGCATGACTGAACAGGTGATCGCGGCGGCCTCGGCAGGCCAGCCCATCATCGACCGGATGCGCGGCAGCATTGCCAACCTCCCCGGCCTGCAGACGCGGCAGAGCACCGTCAAGGAGACCATCCCGCTCGTGGACCGCGTGACCACGTTCGTCGTCGAGACGTGCCGCACCGACGAGGGCTACCACGGTTTCCTCGAAGCCTTCACGCCTGAGGGCATGGTGCGCCTCTACGTCCCGCCGCGCGTCATGGCCCGCATGTACTCCCAGCACGCAAGCATGGTCAAGAAGGCCAAGAGCGACCGCGCGAAGGCTGCGGCCGAGACCAGGCGGGACAAGGGCATAGTCCCGTTCCAACCCAAAAGTCCTGCGGACGAGCAGGACGACGACTTCGAGGACGAGACGGACTGAGCGTCCGCGGCCTTCCATCTACTGAGTCCGCACACCGGAGCGTGTCCGGCGCATCGCACGCAGCACACTGCACACCACACCCAGGACGTGCCCCCACGGGCACGCCACGGGGCTCTCACCTGACCGGCACGCTCACTCTTGCCGGCGGGCGGGAGGAGTGTGCTCTGCGTCCATGCCACCCGTGGCCGGGCGCAGGGGTGTGGGCCCTGGGGTCCGTGGGGGAGTGAGCGTCCCCCAAGGAGAGACCCCATGAACCTCGGGACCTTCATAGACACTTTCAAGGACTCCATCGCCCAGCGGGTGGTGGAGTCGTACCCGCCCCTCTACCGGCCGTCCGAGCAGACGGTTCCACTCCCCGCACTCCTCCGGAGACCGCTCGGCGCACAGGCCGACGCCATACGCGGCGCGGCCCTCTCGCTACAAGCCCACCAGGGCACAACCGTCGTCGGCGAGATGGGCACCGGCAAGACGTTCATCGCAACGAGCGCCGCCCACGCGGCGGGCTTCAGGCGCGTCCTGGTGCTCTGCCCGCCGCACCTCGTACGCAAGTGGAAGCGCGAGGTGGAGGAGACGATCCCCGGCGCTCGTGCTGCCATCGTCACCTCCATCACGGACCTCGAGCGCCTCCGCCTCTTCCCCGGCACCGCTCCACTCTTCGCGGTCATGTCCCGCGAGCGGGCCAAACTCGCCTACCGCTGGCAGCCCGCCGTCAATGAGCGGTGGGCCGTGGCGGGCGGCAGGCTCGTGCGGGACGAGGAGACGGGCGAGCCCTTCCGCATCCCCTGCTGTCCCGTCTGCGCCGCGCAGGTGCTCGACAGGGAGGGCGTACCCCTTTCCACGGCGGACCTCAACCGCAAGCGGCACGTCTGCGACGTCTGCAACTCCCCGTTGTGGCAGGCCGACAACACCGGCCCCCGCCGCTACCCCCTGGCCGACTACGTGAAGCACCGGATGCGGAGCTTCTTCGACCTCTTCGTCGGCGACGAGGTCCACGAGTTCAAGGCGCGCGGCTCCGCGCAGGGCATCGCCGCCGGCGTGCTCGCGGAATCCTGCGGCCGCTCGCTCACCCTCTCGGGCACGCTGATGGGCGGCTACGCCAGCACCCTCTTCCATCTCCTCTACCGGTTCTCCCCGGAGATCCGCACCGAGTTCCGGCACAACGAGGAGGGGCGGTGGATCCAGCGCTACGGCTTCACCGAGGAGACGGTGTACAAGAACGACGATTCCTCCGTCGAGGACGGGCGCAACAGCCGGAGGCGCCGCTACCGCAGGGTGGTGCGCGAGCGTCCCGGCCTCGCTCCCTCCGCGCTCTTTCACCTCATAGGGAACTCCATCTTCCTGCGGCTCTCGGACGTGGCGTCCGGGCTGCCTCCCTACGAGGAGCGGGTGCTGCTCTCCCGGATGGACTCAGAAGCGGACCACACGGGATTCTCCCAGCGCTCCGCATACGACATGCTCTATGGGACGTTGAAGAAGGCGCTGGGCGAGGCACTGGCCACCGGCTCCAAGCGGCTGCTGGCGACCTACCTGCAGACGCTGCTTGCCTACCCGGATGGGTGCACGCGGGGCGAGACCGTCTTCGATCCCGCGACGGGCTCTCCCCTCGTGGGCGTGCCCCCACTCTCAGAGGAGCGGACCTACCCGAAGGAGCAGGCACTCGTCGACCTCGTGGCTGCAGAGCGGCTGGAGGGGCGCCGGGTGCTGGTGTACGCGACGCACACCGGCACGCGGGACATCACCGGCCGAATGGAGAGCATGCTCACCCGGCACGGGTTCCGGGTGGCGGTGATGAAGGCCGATGCCGTCGCGCCCGACCGGCGCGAGGCGTGGGTCGCCGAGCAGGTGGAGAAGGGACTCGACGTGCTGATCTGCCACCCGAGGCTGGTGCAGACCGGCCTCGACCTGATCGATTTCCCGACCATCTGCTGGTACGAAACGGACTACTCGGTCTACACGATGCGGCAGGCGTCGCGCCGGTCGTGGCGCATCGGCCAGACGCGGCCGGTGCGGGTCGTGTTCATGGCCTACAGGAACAGCCTGCAGGCCGACGCCCTGAAGCTGGTGGCGAAGAAGCTCCAGTCTTCGCTGGCGGTGGAGGGGGAGCTGCCGGAGGACGGGCTTGCCGCCTACGGCGACGACGGAGACGACCTCATGCTCGCGCTGGCGCGGAAGATCGTGAACGGCGATGAGGATGAGGCGGAGACGGTGGAGGCGGTATTCGCGGCAGCGCGGGACGCCGAGACCGAGGCCGAGGAGTACCTGGTCGACGACGGCTGGGGAGCGCTGGAGACCGAGCCGGAGACGGTTGCGGTGGACGGCACGGCCACCGGCATCGAGCCGGTGCTCGACAACGGCCACATCGACGAGTCCCCGGAGTCAGCGCAGACGCTGTTCTCCTGGGCGGAGTTCATGACCGAGGGGCCGGTGAGGCCGAAGAGCCGCAGCCGCAAGCCCCAGCCCGCGAGCCTCTCCATGTTCGAGTGGGCGCTCGGCATGGAGCGGGAGCGCGATGTAGAGCCGGTCAGCGCGGGGCGCAAGGCCGCATGAACACGGAAGGGGCCGCCGCTCCAGTTGCGGCGGCCTCCCCGCGGTTGGCAAGAGCACACAGCACAGACGCAGAAGGAGATGAACCATGGCACGCATATTCGTCTACGACGACCGCGAGTTCCCGGACCCGGACCCCCAGTTGAGCGTCGAGCAGGTGAAGGCGACGCTCGCCGACTTCTACGGGGAGATCGCCAACGCCTCCGTGAAGGAGACCAAGCGCGGCGATGACACGGTCTACGAGTTCCAGCGGCGGGTGGGCACCAAGGGCGCTCCCGCCGTTCGGGAGGCGTGAGATGGACAACCGGACGCTTGCGGGTCTGCTGGCGGCGGTGCCGCCTGCGGACCTGAAGATCATCGAGCTCACGGCGGAGCTCACACGGCCCGACGGCTCCCTCGACCTGGACGCCGCGGCCGCACGACAGTCCGAGGTGGAGCTGGCCTGCGCGCAGGCGCAGGACTACGCCTCATCCACGGGCCGCCTCGCCTCAGCCCTGCGATGGAAACTGCTGCCCCAGCTCGGCTGAGCGGGCTTGCGACACTGCTCCTGCGGCGTCCGCCGTCGCTGCGGGAGCTGGTGACGCTGATCGGCTTTGCCGACGACTACGCCTGGTTCGCGGGGCTGGTGCACCGTCTCTTCCCCGATGAGGGAGAGGCGTTGCTCGCGGCCCCCGACGTCCGTGAGAGGGTGGAGCGCTTCGCCCGGCTCTTCCAGGAGCGGCACTTCCCCCTCTACGGGGCATACCTCGATCTCTACTGGGACGAGGGGGACGATCCTCCCTTCACCTGGCTGCGCAGGGGCATCCCCTTCGACCTGTTCGGCTTCGGGTACGACGCCGTCCACGAGATGTGGGACCGCTACCGCGAGGGGCTCTCGTCCCTGGCGCTGCTGGCCAGGCCTCCCGAGGCCTGCTACGTGGTGCCGGACGGGATACGGGTGGCGTGGCTGGAGGCCGCAGCCGAGCACATCCCGCGACAGACCCTTGAACGCATCCCCGGCGACGGCATACCCCTCGACGTCCTCACCGGGGCGTTGCAGGGAACGCCGTTCGAAGGGGCGGCGCAGGCAGCCAACTGGATCTGGGCCGAGACCGGCAACTTCTTCCTCGACGCCAGCTATGACGACGGGGAATACAACGGCTTCTCCGACCCCTGGGACGACGACCTGATCGCAGAGGCCACCGGGGTGTGGCGGCAGGCCGAGGCCCTCATGGACGCAGTCGGCCGGTTGACCGACTGGTTGGAGGAGGACCTCCCCGGCCGCTTCGCCGTGATGCTGGAGTTCGTCCTGGGACGGCTCCCTGAAGAAGGAAAGGAGGCAAAGGAACATGAGTGTTGACACCGACGTCACCGGCTGGTCCCTGCCGGGCGTGGACGATGCGCCCAGGGACGACCTGAAGATGCAGCTGGAGGTCTACGAAGAGACGCTCCTGCTGCGCTGTTTCGAGACCGGCTCGGCCTGGGTCAGGACCGTCTCCGCGGACGGGATCGCGAGCGTGCTCACCCAGCACCTGGGGTTCTCCTCGGGGCTCCTGCCGGCGGACGCCCTCTGGTGGAACCAGGGCGAGACCGGGCAGGTGGTCGGCCTCTGGCGTCCGCCGCAGGTCTGGCCCGTCGCCCTGCAACGGGAGGCGTTCAAGCCTCCCGCCCGGCTGAAGGTCCCGATGCCGGGGCTGCTCTTCGTCTGCTCGCCGGGCCGTGCGCCTTGGGTCTACGCCGCAACGGAGCGGCCCTCCGACCCCGAGCAGCAGCTCTACCGGATGCCGGCCTTCAACGTCTTCCGCGACGGGAGGACCTGCCCCGGCAGCCACCGGTACCCCGACGAGGTCGGGCTGATACCGGAGTCGTTCTTCCAGTCCTTCTTCTCGCTCACCGGCGACAGCCATGAGCGCTCGAAGAAACACCCCGACAACCTGCAAACCCTATGGGAGGAGCTCGATGGAGAAACCGAATACCCGACGGAGGACCTGGTTCCCCAGTGTACGGTGGCCCACGCCATGGCGGTCTCCGAAGGGAGACGCGGCTACCGCTGACGCCCCGTCGAGGCCGGTGGGCCACCTCGTCAACCACCACGCCGGACTCACCGGCATCCAGGGGATCGGCTACGACTACGTGCTGGGCTTGGGCGGCGTGTACGTCCAGTCCGCGAGCGCCAACCTGACGGCGCGGGTGCTCGTCGCTCCCTGCATCGTTCGCGGGCTCGCGCCCGTGAGCGAGAAGGTGACGCTGCCCAACGGCCGCATCCCGGCGCGGCTCTTCGAGGTGGGGCTGCGCTGGTTCCAGGACGCACCGGACACGGAGCGGTTCTTCGCCGTCCGCTGGGACGGTCACGCCTACCGGCCCGTGGTCCCTCCGCAGGCCGGGTCACGGGCGTCCCTCATCTACCAGCCTCCCAGCGGGGTGGTCGCCGAGTTCCACTCGCACGGAAGCCTCTCCGCCTTCTTCTCGGCCACCGACGACCGGGACGAGCAGGGCTTCCGCGTGTACGGCGTCGTGGGACGCCTTCACTCCGCCCGGCCTGAGCTGCGTCTCCGGGTCGGCGTCTACGGCCATTTCGCTCCGGTTGAGTGGTCGCAGGTATTCGACGGCCCGGCTCCGGACGTCCGGCTGGTGGCCGAGGAGCCGGGATCGCCGCTGGACATCATCCTCAAGACAGGGAGGTAACTGAGAATGCCCTACTACCTGGACAACACGTTCCTGCTGGAGAAGCCGTGGATCACCGTGGTCGGCTGCGGCGGCACCGGCGGCTTCGTGGCCGAGGGCCTCTGCCGCCTCTTCCAGGGGCGGGAGGCCACCATCACCCTGGTCGACCACGACCGGGTGGAGCCCCACAACCTCCTCCGCCAGAATTTTTACTCAGAGGACGTCGGCCGGTTCAAGAGCCAGGCACTCGCCGACCGGCTCGCTCGGGCCTTCCGGCGTCCCATCGGCTACTCGGTCTACCCGTTCCGGGAGTCCGGCTCCCACGCCTACGGGCACCGCTACCCCGGACTTCCCGCCTACGGCGACTGCCTGATCATCGGCTGTGCTGACAACGCGGCCGCACGAAGGGCGATGGCCGAGAGCCTGCCGAGCGGCCGGCGCCGGTGGCTCATCGACGCGGGCAACGACACCAACTGGGGGCAGGTGCTGATAGGCAACGTGGCCGACTTGGAGGACTGGGACGAGCCCGCCTTCATCGACGAGACCTGCCGCCTGCTGCCAGCGCCCACGCTGCAGCGCCCTGACCTGCTGACGGCCGTGTCGACCACGCCCCCGGACGTGGACTGCGCCGCCGCCCTCGACCTCACCGACCAGGACCCGACCATCAACCAGATGATGGCCTCCCTGGTGCTACAGGTGGTCCGCCGCATGGTGGCGGGCTCCTGCCCCTTCATGGGCCTCTACCTGGACATGGACCTCGGCACGGTGACCCCGGCCTACGCCTCCCCGGAGGCGGTGGATCGAATCCTGGGGTCCGATACCGGACCAGCGTCCGAAGAGTAGGCCTAACGAATCCCATCTACGGAAGCAAGAAGAAGGAGAAGTCATGTCTGACGACAAGGCAACCAAGACGATCTGGCAGGACAACCACAACCGGTACCGCAGGCACAAGCTCATGACGAAGGAGATCGCCGCCACGATCCCGCCCCTGGACGCCACTGACGGCGCGGAAGACCCCGATGCCGTCGTCGCCAGGGTGAAGCTGTTCAGCCCGTACATCGGCTGGCGCTGGTACATCACCGAGTGGGAGGCCGAGACCGGGCTCTGCTTCGGCCTCGTCGAGGGGTTCGCCACGGAATTGGGGTACTTCGACCTGACCGAGTTGGCGGAGGCGACCGTGTTCGGGAACGTCCCCGCTGTGGAGCGCGACCTGTACTGGAAACCAATGACCCTCGGCGAGATCAGGAGAGATTCGAGGGGGATGGCGGCCTAGTCGCCGGCGCACGTGAACGTAGCCGGAGAAGAAAAGGAAGGAGAGATCATGTCTGACGAGATTGCAACCGAAGCCCGCTCGGATGCACCGAGCGCCGACGACAGTCCCTTCGCTGATGTGGTGGAGGACACGGCTGCTGCAGTCACCGGAGAGGAGGACTCCAACGGTGAGACCGCACAGGAACCGCAGGGTCCCGACGATGGCGAAGAGCAGGTCGCTCCACCGGAGGAGCTGAAGGTGGTCGTGTCCATCAAGGGAGGCAGGGCCACCATAGGCGTGCAGCAGCCCAAGTCGGACCCGCACATCGAGTCGTTCGACGACCATGACCTGTCGGGGCTGGCGCAGGAGGTCCCGGCTGTGACCGAGAGGGCGAGAGCCAGGTGGGATGATGAGCCCATGTATCCGGCTCACGTGAGGCCTGCTCCCCCAGCCAGGCGTCAGCCTCGGCGCGGGCAAGGGTCGGCACAGGCTTCAACGGCCACCGAAGGGGAAGCCCAACGGCAACCCGAGATGCCACGGCTACTGTAGGGGCCAAACCTGCCTTCTGGGGCTCTGGGTAGGAGGATACGGAGACCGAGCTGCTCAGCGCGGGACGCTGACCACAGGGATACGGGGGAGGTTGTCGCCTCAGGCGACAACCTCCCCCGCCCATGAATGTAGGTGCCCTTTTCGCATTTAAGGAGGAGTCGATCCAATGGAATGCCAAACCGACACGACGTTCAGTGCGACGACACGGATCAACAGGAGGCATGGGATGAACGAAATGCACCTCTACGACGAGGAGTCTAGGAAAGAGGAGGCCCTCTGCGGAACGGAGACCTGCGACATCGACCGAATCACAGTGCAGTACTACTTGAAAGACCGTATGGATGGCCCTTCGGCTGGGCTCCTCTGCGAGGCGTGCAAGATGATTGCGGTTCGATGGGCCGAAAGGTGCTGCGAGGGATTAGAAGCAGACGCCGGCGCGTGTCTGACCAAAGCCGAGAGGCTGCGGAAGAAGGATGCCGCGCGCTATCGGAGCAGTATGCACGAGGCGGAATTGGAGGCAGGCCGACTGCAGGACAGCGCAGAGCAATACCGCCAAGTTGCTGACAGGCTCACGAGGGAGATACCCAGAACATAAGGGGCGATTAGAAGGCCCCACCCCCCTCCATGCATATCCGGGTGTCTCGTGCGCGTCGCCACGTGTGACTGCGAGAGCCAAACCCGGAGGGGAAGGTCGAAGTCCATATGAAGCCCTGCCCCAGCGCGGCGGATGCATGCGCCCCTTTGCATCCAAGCACTATAGGTTTCTGGACCGGCGCGTCTGAAACGGCGGCGTTGAGAAGGGCGGTCTCATGGCCGTCGTCGCGTATTCAGTCGGGACGTCCGCCCTACGATGGCCTGTACCGGTGCCTAAGTGCCTCGCGCGATAGCTAAGGTGACGGAATGGCGGGCCTGGAGCGCCTCCGCGAGAACATCCGCAAGCATCTCTTCGTCCTTGGGAGACGATCCTACCCAACCACTTCCAACAAGATCAGCAAACTGGGTGTTGGTGAGATACCGTCCGGCATTGCCGTGGGTAATCCGGACGCCCCCCCTTGGTCCTCGGACCTCTGGTGAATCTACTAACAAATTCCAATAACTGAGCGGAAAGTACATCCCTTTCAGCAACCCCTCTGATATCGGGAAACGCAGCGGGTTAGCGTAGACCTTGAAGAAGAAGGCGTCGCTTCCCAATCTGTAGGAAGACAGGTTTGAAGATTGCAGACCCGAGCTCATTCGAAGACTCCAGGTCTTCATTTGTTGGTACTCACGCTCATAGGAATCCCCTATCGGCCGATAGTAAACTTGGCCTTTGTTGTCTCGTCTCATTCGTTTGTACTGAACGAATATGAAGGAGCGATACTGTGCGTGGAAATACAGCAAGTCGACTCCGAGCACTCGTTCGATGGGTGTTCGATTGACGTTGGCAACCGTCAACGTATGGCCGTGGCGCTCGAAGGTAGTGCCACCAAGGAAGGGCAACTCTTTGGGAAGCCATCCATCCAGTACACTCGCATCATGGTTGATGGCCACGTCTTCGGGTAAGTCAGCATTTTGCATTACCAAGAGAAACGGGTCACGTGGTGTGTTGATGGAACTCACACTTGGCACTAGATGAAGTAAGTTTGGATCGAATATCTTCAAGGCAAGCCCTAGCGCATCTCGCTCCTCGATGAGAGTCCGCAATTGTCTAGGCGAGATCGATGGGAGGTTAATGCTAGTCTGGCTGTCGAGGTCGTGCAATACGTGATCGTTGAAGGTGTCCTGCCTAAGGACGTCGATAACTGCCTTCCAGGTATGTACTGGTAACCATCCATCAAAGGCAAGGTTCGCTGTAAAGTGGCGACGAAACCTAGACGCAATTCGATTCTTGATCGTGGACAGCCCTATTGGGGTCAACTCTCGGATTGAGTCGTACCGAATCCGCTCCTGACCTGTCGCTACTCGCCCGGTTCGGGTCGCCAGTGCAGCATAGGTGATCCGATCTCCATCGAGTGACAGAAGCACCACAAACCGTTTAGGCCGTGAGTGTCGCGCGGTGTCGACAACGCTGGTGAAGGGTTGGTCCGCTTCCACCTTATCGCGCACGAGGTCACTGCGGTAGCCATCGTTGAGACGTAGGATTTGGCCGGGCATACCTTCCCTCTTGCCTTCCGTGGGACTTCTATTGGGCAATGGAGCAGCTGAGGGAGATTATCGCACTCAGTCAACTTGGTGCCCCGTAGGCCAGCTGCCTTGGCGATTTCACTTACAGGTGCGGACTGGCTCACTGGATCCGGTTCTGGTGGGGCAGACACCCTTCAGTGACTCGACGCATTTGATGAGTTCTCGGTCCCCATGTGCAGGAGGAGTGCCATCGTGGGGGTTGCAGAATGGCGCCGAGCTTCCTGAAGCCGCTTTGAGGGATTCTGACCTCCGCCCGGCGGTAGCCAGAAACGGCGCGAGGCAAGGAAGGCCCAGTTTGCTGGCGTTCGGGTAAGGACCGGACGGCATGGCGAGGGACGCGGAAGGCTGCGGTTGCTGCTCTATGGCCGTGAACCTAGGACCGCGGCGTTCGCCAGTGGAGTGCTAGGGCCTCTGCCGCCTCAGGGACGAGATGCATAGCTCATCAGAGCAATGGCTCAAACATGGGGGGGGGAGTCCCATTCCCAGGGAACTGCTCTTGTG
The DNA here is from genome assembly GCA_965220225.1 of Dehalococcoidia bacterium. Classification (GTDB taxonomy): domain Bacteria; phylum Chloroflexota; class Dehalococcoidia; order Lucifugimonadales; family Australimonadaceae; genus Bin16. The sequence continues at coordinate 1,723,327 of OZ244813.1, forward strand.
CTATCGTCAACGATGCGCCCTAGTGGAAGTCGAGCTGTCAGGGTATCAGTCCTTGTAGCAATGGCATACGTCAACGAAGAAACTCTGCACAACGCCTTGCTATTACTAAATGGCACGGCAGATCATATGTTGAAAATCTGGCTGACTCTCAAACACATGGGGTTGTCTGTTGGATCTCCTCCAGTCGAAATAGATACAAGTAACTCTGCTCCTTCTCTCCGGCGCCTATTCTCCTTCGGAGCACCAGACCACAATTTCTTCATTCCATTCTCTCACACATCAAGGTACGCTACAATGAAACATGACGCCGCGCGTTCCATTATACAGACAAACGTAAGAAGGTGGGAGGATAGCCAATCTGTAGTCGGATGCAATCCAACTGGCTACCTTGATTTCCGCGACTCAGCTGGATCGAAGATATTGGTGTCCTGTGGTCGCAACTATCCTCTAGGGCTCGGCTTTGGCCCCAATGGTTTCGCACGGGGCGAGGACGCGAGGGTGAGTCTACCTCTCCAATCGTTTGCTATCTGGTATGGTCGAACTACTGCCATTCCGAATGAATTGGAGCAATCGAAGGCCTCTGAGTTTCTTGTTGAGCAGATGTTGTCTGACCTCAACATCACACCGGCCGAAAAGGCACTGCTTTTCTTGCCCGATTCTATCCAGGTAGGATTATCGCCTCATCCTATCGACGAGCGTCGCCTATATGAGATGTGCTCAACCTTCATGGATGAAAGTCGTCGACCACAACCGCAGTTGGCGGTCGCCGCAGAGGAATTCCCTCACTATACGAGGAGGGTGAGGTCCATGGTCTCTCAGCTAGGAAAGCCAGAGTGGTTACGTCCCAACCCCGAGGATGACCTCAGAGCGCTTCTAGACTCCGGAGCGAAGGCCATTCTCCTGTACGGCCCACCCCGTACCGGCAAGACGCGTTTCCTCGATCGCCTTCTACCCCGTGCCTCCGCCGATAGGAGTACGATTCAAATCCACGACGGATGGTCATATGATCATCTGGTGGAAGGTCTCCAGCCTGATATTAACGGTCAGTGGAGCTGGCACGCTGGGCCCCTGAAGCAAGCGATACAGGCGAACAAACGATACATTGTTCTAGAGGAAGTAAATCGCACATCTATCACACAGGCACTTGGAGAAGTATTCTCACTTATTGAGGATGCTTACCGTGGTGAGCTCCACTCCATTAAGCTCCGCAGCGGAGAAGACTTCTTCATCCCTTCTGATACAATCTTTATTTTCACGATGAATACTATTGACAAATCAACTGAGGACATTGACGATGCTCTAATGGGAAGAATGGCAGCCATCGAATTCCCTCCAAATGCCTCGTCCCTCCTTGAAATGCTGGGTGCCAATGGGGTCCCAGCTAACTTGCACGGGTTACTAGCAGAGTTATATGCCGATATTCTGCAAACTTACGAGCTCGGCCACGGCTATTTTGCAGGCCTAGGCCCTGACGAGAATCACTCCTCTGTCCTCCGTTACTACAAGACAAGGATTCGTCCAGTCCTTCACAATTTTCTTGGCGATCTAAGGCAACCCGACCTAGACAGAATCGACAATGTGGTAGATTCTCTATTCGGAGGCAAGATTGATTTATCAAGCCGTTGAAGGTGAAGTAACATGGCTTCCTGGTGTTGGCCAGGCTGACCTACCCGAGCCTTGGCCTTCTTCCATAGCCGTAAAATTGAGAAATCAGACTATAGGAATTGAACCACAAGGTGTAGTGGGCGCCGTGCCACTTCTCAGCGGTGACACGATTCAGATAATGCCCAAGATAGGCAGGGTCAACTTCTTCCGTCTGTTCACCACGGCGGGAGGTCTACAAGATGAAATGCAAGGGAATTATATACGGTTTTACCCTGCATCGGTTATCCTGACGTAGAACAGCCCCGGCACAATCGGGAGGAAGGCCGGGGCTGTTCGTGAAGCGGAGGGTGACGCCGCCAGGGGCGGTCCGGGTCTGATACCCCCAGGGACGCGTGTCAACCCACGCGTTGCGGTTCGAGTCCGCCGCCCTCCGCCGACCGCAACTGTTAGGAGTCAGACTTCGGAACCAACTTGACGAGTGACTGGATGACCTCGCGGAACGGAGCGGGGATCGGCCCTATCACCTTCGGCGGGCGTCCTACGGGTCGCGCAGGCTCCTGAGTAGCCATCAGGCACCTCCTCTATCATGGAGAGTCTATCGTCTCAGCGCCGCCCTTGTATGTCAAGGGCATTACGTGTACCGTGGCCGTGCTACGGCTGGACTTACCTCTGGGCGAGTCTCGCACATCAGGATGGGGCGCGTTTCGCGCCTCCCTTGGTGGACTCGCTCAGGACGGCCAGCCGTAGCAAGCACCCTATCCTGTGCCGCCAAGGGAGGTACCTTATCGATGCGAAGAAGGTCTGCACTACGCTAGCCGTCCTGATTCTGTCCTCCATTGTAGCAATCGGCTGCTCAGCCGACCCGACACCGACCCGACCGCCTCAGGCGCCTGACATACAGGCCACTGTAGACGCCGGAGTTCAGGCCACCATCGACGCGCAGCCTGCGCCTACGAACACACCCAAGCCTACCCATACTCCGACACCTGTCCGCCAGCCAACACCCACCGCCACCCATACTCCGCTACCTCCTACGTCCACGCCAACGCCGACCGCCACGGCAGCACCGACGGCAACGCCCACGCCCGATCCAATGGGCGAGTGGCAGGTGGGCGAAACCACCGACCGCCTGACCGGAGTCCAGACAACATACGTGTTCCTGCAAGCGGTCTGGTCCAGCTTGGAGAGCCCCTACAACGCCACTGAGGTATCGCTGCTAATGCGCTGCAACCCTCAGCTCGAGATTATCGTCTGGTGGGCCGGCAAGTACATGGCCGCGAACGTCCGCTCTGACATCTTCCCGGCGAGCTACTCGGTTGACGGCGGCTCGATACGGCGAGGTCGCTGGACTGAGTCCAACAACAACGAGGGGACGTTCATAGGGAACGAGGCGGAGTTCCTGAACAACATCCGTGGAGGTGACCGCCTCGTTGTCCGAGTCGTGGCATACGACGACGTGTCGTACACAGCCGAGTTCGCCCTGACCGGCATCGAGCAAGCACTGACTGAGCTAACCTGCGTGAGGTCTTGACCACTCGGCCTGCGCATGGGAAATTACCTTGACAACATGAGTTGACCCCCGGTTGCCGCCGGGGGTCGAAGGAGACTGGGACTGATGAAGTCATCCCGGATACTACCGACGCGCCCGCTGTCTGTCAAACCGGCCATCCAGAAGTTCATGTCGTACCCGCAGGCCGCTCCGAAGAACCAGCAGGGGAAGGGGCAGGCCAAGCCCAAGAAGCGCTAGGCCACGAGGTCCTGATAGCGGAGGCGCTTCCCGTCCATCCCGCGAACGAGGTGGCGGAGTTGGTCGACGGTATCGGAGGGGCGGTCGTTGTGGCGCCCCTCGAACTCGGTGATGTACCGCTCCAGGTGCTTCTCGCTCATCCAGTGGTACGTTCCGTCATACCCGCGTTTGAGCATCGCCCAGAACGACTCCATGCCGTTCGTGTGAGCCTGCTCGCGAACGTACTCCCCGACGGAGTGCCGGACGGTCTTGTGCGGCCTGTCGATGCCCTCGTATGAGGCGTGCTCGTCCGTGTAGACCTGCGCGTCCGCTGCCGTGTGAGCGGTGACGAACCCTTGGAGCGTGGCCTTGTCGGTTCCGGCTACAGGCTGCGCCCTGACCTGTCCGGTCTCGCGGTCTTTGAGGCCGACGACCGGCGCCTTGCCGACGGGACCGCGCCCGGCGTGGAGTCGCTTGTTCGCGTGCTTGTTCTTCTCCTTGCCGCCCAGGTACGCCTCGTCCACCTCGACGGGGCCGAAGAACGGGTCGCTGCCGTTGCCGGACTGCCACGCCTTGCGGATCCGGTGCGCGAGGTGCCACGCGGTCTTTTGCGTGATGCCGAGGTCGCGGTGCAACTTCATGCTACTCACGCCCTTGAGGTTCGTCGTCAGGAGGAACGTGCAGAGCGCCCACTTGGACAGTGGGAGGTTGGAGCCGTGCATGACGGTTCCGGTCTTGACCGAGAAGTCCATCCGGCAGGCGTTGCAGCGGTACGGCTGCGGCTTGCGGGTTGGCCGCTCGGCCACGTCGTCACTCTGGCAGCCGGGGCAGCGGACGCCGTGCGGCCAACGCTCCTCGACGAACATGGCCTCGACGGCGCGCTCGTCGGAGAACATCTGCACCGCCTCCATGAGCGAGAGTCCCTTGCGGTAGTACTTGCCGGGAGCCTTTGCCATCGTCGATAACCCTCCGCCTTTTTTCTGGTAGTATGTTACCCTACCACAGCACAGGAGTCAAGCCCATGACCGACCAGGACAACATCTCACTCGACGCGCTGATTGCCTACCTGACAGTCGTAGCGCGGGCGATACGCACGCTCGACGACCCGGCTGCGTTCATCGAGACGCTGGAGGAATCGCTGGAGGTCGAGATGCGACTGACAAACGCTTCAGCAGACGGCGTAAGGCTACTCTCTGAAATCCAGCGAGCCTTAATCCAGTTGGCCCATACCGTCCCACCCTACGAGGACCTGTAACGCTCATCCCCTACCTCCTTGCGGGTAAAATAGTATATAATTCCCAAATGCAAAGGGAATTTGACGAGTTTGTCGCCTACTCAACAGATGAACATTCCGACATAGACTTGCTCGTTGCCAAGCAGATGTTGAAGGCCGCAGATGAAATCATGAGACGAAGTCCCTTGGTTGGGCGTATTCATAACCACCGTAGCGGCCGCTTCGCTATGGGTCGGTTAGATGCGAGAGAAACCGCCTTCAACATTGCGGCTCACCGAGAGGAACCTGTTGTGTTTTGGGTCCAGGATCGCACCGTTGATATCGCTGAGAATCGGCTTTTGACCGAAGCTGTGATTCGTTCATTCCATTTGTTGCCGCTAGCAGAAAGGCAAGCATGGACCAAGACATATTCCAGGTGGACGACTCGTTTTCCTCGTTCGAGGGATGTGGCACATGACTTACAGGAAGTGAGTGGCGCGTTTGCTTCGAAGAGATATGGAGGAGCCAGAGACTATTACCGTAAAGCACTAATGCTTGCGGAAGTACTACTAGGTAGTTCTGGACTTGGCGTTGCAGGGACTGACAACATCGAAGGTGAGGCGGTCTTGATAAACACTGCCAACACTTATGAAAAGTACATTCGCAATACAATCGCTCGGAGTCACGCTGACCTCGGCTTTGTAGTGTGCAAGGGAGATGCATGGCCTACTAGCCTTTACACAGATGGGAGCCGGCAGACCATCCCTGACATTGTCGTCTACCGAGATAGATCTGTGAAACTGATAGCTGATGCAAAGTACAAGGAGCCGAGCGCTTCGGATCACTATCAGATGTATGTTTATCTACAGGTGTTCGGTATCGGGACTGGCCTTCTCCTGGCCCCTACCTTCAATGAAGACACTGTGATGAGGCGGAAGTTCTCCACAGCCGATGGCAAGAGTATTTGGGAAGTGTATCTTCCAATGATGAACCTAGAGGCCACTGAGGAGCTGCTGGGAGGACTGATTACGCACTTTAGCGCTTGAAGGATCGTCGATAGTGCTTTCTTGGTCAGCCATTCTCCGCCTCGCAGTCGCCAGGTATCGTTCGCAAACGTCAAAGCCGATAAACCTTCTCTGAAGGGCCCTTGCTGCCAATGCGGAGTTGCCTGCACCTACGAATGGGTCAAGCACAAGATCGCCTTCGTTAGAGGACAAGGCGATACACCTAGCTGGTAGTGCGATTGGAAACTGTGCGCCATGGCCGTCTCCGCCATTGGAAGTTGGCAATGTCCATACGTCAGAGAGCTTGTCAGTTTCCCATCCATTGTTCCTGCCTCCTAGTTTGGCTGGGAGGTGGCGATAGATGTGCTTTTGGAACAAGGGTTTGCGTACCTTGGTCAAGTGCAAGACATACTCGAGGTTCCGACTGACACGTGATTCCTGTGGTTCAGGCAGAGTTCCTGTCTTCGCCCAAGTGATTACACTCTTGACGTAGTACCCTATGCGCGAAGCACGCTCTGCAATCTGGCCTGGTATCCCACACTGTTCTCCGTCCTTCAAGTAGGAATGACCGGCGCTGTACCTGCGACACTCCTGCTCAGTCCACGACCTGTGGTCCTTCCCTTGCATTGCACGAAGCGCTTCTACAGCACTTCCTCGTATTTGAGTTCGGGTGTTGAAAGAATCCATTATGTTCCACCAAATAGATCCATCCTCACTAAGAATGTCGTAAAGTGCGGCCAGTATCTCTACCGTGTGGCGAACGAAGCCCTCCGGCGTTTGTTCGTGTCCATAGACGGCAGTTTCTCCGTCTCCCCAATCGGCCAAGTATGATTCGTCATAGATACGCATGCCCCAGTACGGAGTGGATGTAACTATGCACTGGACACTGGCCTGTGGAATGGCCTTCAGCAAATCCATGACATGCCCCTTCCGCAGTTGCCATTCGCTCATTTGAGCAGGGAAGGGCGTGTCAGCAGGAGGCTTTCCAATTTGCTTGAGGAGATAATCAAAGACACGACTACGTGGAACAAGAGTTTCCTTGAAGGCATCTTGGTCCAATAGCGCTAAGATATCTGGTGCCGTTAATTGTTCTTTGTTGCCTATGATTTTGTGGATGAACGTGTTCGACATGCCTACAACAGGGGAAACTACCCCTATTGCAAACTCGTGTTCTAGGTTCTCATAATCTGCCCTTCGCAGAGCGGAGACGTTGGTCTGAGGCTTGATGTCTGGTAGCTTGGCCTTGGGCCCGAGGCGTGGCTCAGTCGTAAGCGCCGCATGGTATGTGGTTGTCATAGAGGTATCATCCTCGGAGAGGTCATGGTGAGCCTGCTGTTCGCTGGTGAGGACGCTAGGGCGAGAGGCCACTGGGGGGTTGTTCTGGCGTAAGGTCATATGGAGATGCTCCTTGAGTGGCGTGGCTTGGTGGAACTGTTTGGCATGACCGCAAGGCAGCAATTGGTGCGGGGTGATGGTCTAGCCCCGCCGGGGTGCGAGTCAAGGGGCCGCTGTCCAAGTTTCAGGCAGATGGTCAGCTGTGGGACTTCAAAGGGCGCGCCCTCGTGGGTAGAGCACATGCGGGGCATCAGAATCCCGCCAATCTTACCGCCGCCTCCGCGTTCTCCGGCTTCTCCTACGCCCAGGGACGGGGAGAAGACCCCTCATAGCATCATAGATCGCAGCTGCGCAAACGCCAGCCATTTCACCTACGATGATAGACGGTAGCGCAGACTCTGCCCAAGAAGCCATTGAGTCCGCGATCCCGTCAAGAGCCTGCTGGTCAGCCTGAGCCGTGGTCGCGAGTAGTAACTCGGTCATCATGAGAACCACCGGAAGCAGGGCCAGAGAACCCCACAGCTTCCATGGGTCCCAACCTAGAATGAGCTTTGCGGTCATTCCCATGAGGGCTGCTAGGACTAGAAAAGTAAAGCTGAACTCCATAGTTGCCTCCTCGTAACGAACATGCGGTAGCTGCGGGCGCTACCACGTCTCCCGGTCTCAACGAGCGTGCTTGAGCCACTCGTGGTAGTCGATGGCCGCCACGGTACCGATTGCCTGCAGCATGTCCAGTAAGCTCAACGTGAAGAATATGAGCGAGAGGTCGCGTGGGCTCTTTGTGATGACTGGTGAGCCAGTTTCAACATCGATGCGGAACGCTCCGTGTCTAACCGCACACCCGATATCGAGAGCACTATCGGCATCCAGGCTGAGCAAGCTCTCCTCGAATCTTTGGCCAAGCCCAGCGCTCCATCCAGACTCCGTAGCGAGCAATCCGCCGATGATGTGCTTGGGCGGCCCTGGGGCATGTGTGCCTCCCGCATGTTGGATCGGCGCGCTAGTCCTGCGGAGCCGTCGAACCGAGGCCACCTTGTCGCCGGCGTACCCTATGTGGTCCTTATTGATGTCCTGCTTCACCTCGAACGCAGCGTAGAGGCTCTCGGCGGGGAAGTAGCGGACTCCGCCGGTTTCGAAGAGCACGGGGGTGTACTGGTTGTCCAGAAGCAGCACATCTATCTGTTCGCTGACATTTCCGTCCACGTCCACCGCGCAACCACTGGCGACCTGATAGCGGGCCGGCAGGTAACTGCGCAACAGCCGTCGCCAATTCTCCTCGGTCGCAGCGCCCTTCTCACCCGGGTGCGCAATCAGGCTACGCCCACCTAGGAGCATGACCTGCAGTTCCATCTGCTTGGCACGGAATGTCGCCGCTATGTCGAGCATGTTGCACCTCGTTCAATATTGGGCGCTTCACCGAAGCTCCGAAGCTGGACCAATCCCCCGGCTTGGAACACCCAGACACCGGGTCGCCAGGTGCCAGCATGCCCCATTACCACTAATATCGGATTGGGGCAGGAATACGCCGAATCGCCGCTAATGGAGGCAATCTGCCATCTGTCTTGAGCAGAGGGAACTCCTGCTCCTCCCGGATGGGAATGCCACTCTCCCAGATAGTGCTGTCGGATAGCCCAGTGTTGCTCCAGCAACTCGGCCAGCCCCGTCTCGCTTCGCGTAAACCTCGTGGACGTTGCTTCGGATCCTTCGGGGGGGCCGAGTGCCCTGCTGACTCTTGCCGAGATTCCGTCGTCAGAGTACGTCCCTATGAGTATGCCGCCGGTCTCAACGTGCCCCGCCTCTTCACAAGCGGAAAGCATGAAGGCGAGGGCATCTTCGTCCAGTTCGACCCGGTATGGCGCAGCGTCATCCCAGAACAGCGGATTCATGAGGTCAAGGCCTGCCTTGACACCCCTGCGAAGCCGTCCTCTTCGATCCAACTGTACATCGCGCCTCGAAGGTCGTTGGAACCTCGTTCGACCAGGCGCTCCAACTCCTTCACCCCCGCTGCGGCCATCATCCAGGCGTCGTCGATCCGACCCGGGAACACCGGGTGCCAGCACCCGGGGCCCTCACGAAGGAGGTCCTCATCCACATGGCCTGCTAAGTCTTCCTGCACCGGCGGGTCCAGCAACCCGGTTACGGCGCTCCTGGTGAACTCCCGCGCGGGAGCGCCGACGACGTACAGCCTATGGAGGTGCCAACCGAAGGCCATCGATACGACATACGCGTCCTCAACCCACCTGTACGTCTCGATCCCGGAGAGGACATCCTTCTCGGCAGTACAGTCCAGAATGAGGTCGCAGTCGGAGATGCTGGTCTGCTCCTCCGCAGTGAGGTTCGGGAAGTCGGAATCCACGGAGTCGACCCTCACGTGGGCGGACGCCATCGTTAGGCGAGTAGCCAGCGAGGCGGCCTTGGAGGTGTGCTCGTCCCCCATGGTAAGCGTATGTCTCGACAGGTTCCCGTGCTCGAAGGCATCGCCGTCGCATACCACCATATGCCGAGCGCCACCGCGGACGAGCATCTCGGCGACAGCCGATCCCAATGCCCCCGCTCCGATGAGCAGCATCTTCTTGGCGAGAAGCCGTTCGGCGAAGCGGCCCCGGGCGTGCGCGTTGGCCTCGCTCCAGTTGTCTGAAGCCACCCAGTCGACGCTGTTGCCAGGCGCGAACGTGGTTCGCCTGTCGGCCTCACGCCACCCGACCTCGTTTGCACGGAACCCCGCCGGAGCCCTTCGGGTTAGAGGTGGCACCCGCATGGCCTGCCAGTGCAGTTGCATCGGAGGACCGTCCACGACATCGGGGACTGGGAATCCAACGAGCAATAGGTGAGGACGCCCATCCCGGATTCGGCTGCAGAGGGGCAGCACGAGGTCATCGAAAGAGACACCTTGGGATCCCAGCGCCTGGCGCAGCTCGGCAAACGTCACCGGCGCCTGCCAAGGTCCGATGATAGGTTCCGACCGCAGCAGCAGCCACAGGGCTGTTTCGGTTTCACCCTGCCCCGCCGACGGTACAGCTGCTCCCCAGGAAACCGTCCGGATCTCCTGCCTCTGTCTCGACAAGAACCGCCTGACCACAAGCGTGTCGCGCGACGGACGTCTGTACCGGATCACCTCGGCTACTCCGGATCGGTGGCCACTGTCGATCAGAGTGTCCAGCGTTGAACTGTCTTCTGCGAACGCGAAGTGGGCGTCCTCGCCCAGTGGGAAGTCTGGTACCTCGTACCAATCTCCAGACAGGCGCAACTCGTCAGCGGAGGCGCATTCCAGCCATGTCAGCGCTCGCTCCATGTGCCACTTCAGACGCGCTTCAGCCGTGTCCGGTTCGTCGCTCTGTGCAAGCCTGCCGAGCACTCTGCTCGGAGTCGTCACGCAGATCTCGCCGCTCCTCCACGGTCTGTTCCCGACCGGTGCCGCGTTGTAGCGCTGGTGTGGAAACGTCTCGGTGATTCCGCCATCCGCGGCGGGGAAGATCTTGATGCTGCCTGCCGGGTAGGAGTCCCTGATCAGAATGCACCAATCTGTCGTGTCCGGGATTACTCCGTTCCCCTCGTCGCGGATCGACAGTCGACAGCGCAGGAGCCACCGGCGCGCATCACTGCGCCAGGCCAGATCGTCCAGCAGATGGTACTCTGATATTCCATCGAGTGCCCGTCGGCCGACGATAAGCGCCTCCGGGGCCTTGAGACCAGTCATCTCAGGCGAACGTGCCTTTCCTGGGGGCTGCGGGACGGGTGGGACGTGAGAAAGCCTCTTGATGAGGGGTCTTCTCGGCGTTGCTCCCTCCCCCGTCAGGAGCCTTGGGGAAGACATCCCCAAAGATCCCGGCCCACTTTTCGGCGCTGGTACCAGCGTCGGGGTCATCCAGAGCCACCCGGGCCTGATGCGCACACGTGCCGATCGACTTGTGGAAGGCCCGGAATGACTCGGGGCGTATCCGTTTGAAGACATCGTTGGTGGGGATGCCGACGTCCGGAATGAAAGGGGTTCTTCCGCGTTGCACATCGACGCCATAGGTATCGCGGATTCGCTCCAGCGTCGCCGTAACGCCTTCGGCCACGCTCTCGATTCCGTCTGGGCAATGCAGCCCCACCAGTCGCTCGATGAGGTAACCCTTGGGAGTTCCCCTCTCGCCGGAGTTCTCTTGGGCCCACCACCACTTGATGGCCTTGACGACATTGACGTAATGCCCGTTGGTTGCCCTGTTCTTATCGTGGGTCCACTCGATCTGAGCTATAGGGTCTGTCTTCTCCCATCGGTTGGCGTCTCGGTCGGGGATGAGCAGCGGTTCGCTCTTCCAGTCCTGTCCACCTGACTGGCCTTCACGGAGCATCCAAGAGGGGCTGGCCTCCACGGTGAACGCTGAACCGAAGGACTCCGACGTCATGATGCCCTTGAGAACTTCCGACGGGGCTGCCGTGATGACGAGGTCAAGGTTGACCGGTCCGTGCGATACACCGATCGAACGCCCCTGACGCTGGTAATTCCCCCTGTAGTTGAAATGCTTGTCCAGGACCCTGCAGAAGACATCCTGCGCCTCTGTAGGTGTGTGAGAGTCCGGGTCAAGGTTGGTTACCACCACCACGTCCACGTCGGGCTTGGAGCCCTCCTTTGGTCGGATCAGGGTGCTCCTGCGATAGCTTCCCTGCAGGAACGTGGTGACGATGATGTCCTTCAGGTCGGGATCGTCCAGCAGGAACTCCCGCAGTTCCGAATGCGCCCGTACGCACTCGTCAAGGAGTTCCTGCGAGGGTCGAATCTCGGAGAGCATGTCGTTGAAGTAGCTGGGTAGGTCCATCGTGTGCCTCTCGTGCCCTGTATGGGTATGTAGTGGTCTACACCCGCTTCGAGGATGCCTTGACAGGTCTCCAGTCGACGCCTAGTATCACCGCCAAGACAGCGTTTCACGGATGTGCGCACCCAATCTACTGCCCGGAGCGTTTCATTGTCAAGACATGGTTTCAAGGTCATAACAGGAGGTGTGCGTGGCTAAGGTCACTCTCCAGAACTTAGGAACCATCGTCCGTGAGAAGAGAGGACCCCGGGGGCTCAGGGCCGTGGCAGCCGACATAGGTACCAGCGCGCCGACCCTGTCCAGAATCGAAGCAGGGAAGATGCCGGACATCCAGACATTCGGGAAGCTGTGCCGTTGGCTTGAAGTGGACCCTGGCACTCTCCTAGGGGTCTCCGCGCATATTCCAGATACCTCGGATCAAGGCATGGTCGTGGCGCACCTCAAGGCGAATCGCGAGATTGCCCCTGCAACCGCATCGGCCTTGGCTCACGCAATCATCAAGGCTCAGTTGATGCTTGCGGACCAGCCGGGGGATGGGGGCAGATATGGAGCGGGGCTTTAAGGCTCGCTGCGAGGAGATGGCGCATTCATTGCGTCTCGAACTCCACTTGGAACCTGCCGATCCACTCAGCCCGGACGAGCTTGCCTCCTATCTGGACGTTTACATCTGGTCCGTGACAGACCTTGGCCTCTCAGCAGAAGATGTCCGTCAACTCGTGAACGAAGACCCCGACGCTTGGTCGGCAATCACCGTTTCCGCACTAGGCCGTGAAGCCATTATCGTTAACCCAAATCACCGAGGCGGCCGATACTCAAGCGATGTGATGCATGAACTGGCTCACTTGCTGCTGGGTCATACACCTCGCTCTTGGTTCTTTGCTGGAAGTGAGGACTTGGCTCTCCGAGCATACGACCCCGCAGCCGAAGAGGAAGCAAACTGGCTTGCTGGAGCGTTACTGCTGCCACGAGAAGCACTCGTGAGCACTAAGCGGCAGCGGGCTTCAGACCAAGTTATCTGCGAGCGCTACGGCGTGAGCAGGCAGATGTTGGCATTCCGGAAGAGGGTGACCGCAGTGGACCGCCAGTTCGGAAGAGACGCCCGACGCTGGCTTGGGGCCGGTAGGTGAGGTGGCCCGAAATCCTCTTTGAGAGAATCTACAGGCACCAGCTATACGAAGCGCCCTTAGCCTCCCACCCATAAGCCGGGAGTCCAGTTCGATTGCCCGTGGGTACCCAGCGTTTGGTTGCTATTGCCCAACCGAGATGAACTTGGCGCTTGGGCATCGCCAACCAACCTGAAGGACGGAATGGCGGACGTGATTCTCACGTTGTCGTGGCGAATGACCATGGCCTTTCGACAAGAAGCCGTAGCACTCCGACCGCTCCTCAAACGTGAGTGCGTCTAGCTCCTATAGGGTCGTTCGACCCACTGCGGGAAAGGAACTTGCCGACCGGACACAAAGGGCTGTTGTGGGGCAGGACGCTCTATCCTCCTGGTTCACCATCGATGATTCTCCGCCGTGCCGTCTCCTCAATTGCCTCTTTATCAATGCCTCCGTCAGCAGAGTCCTGAGAGGTGATTAGTCTTGAGAGGTAACCGTTCGCTTCATACCAATGACGCTTGCGTTCCCACCGTTCGCGGTACGCGGGCACTGCGAGCATGCCGAGATGCTCCCAATAGTACACATCGCCTTCGTAGCTGACCGTGAAGTCAGGCAGACGGAAGTCATCAGGGTTCGACACGGAGCGGAGCGGTTCCTCATAGGTGAAACTGATTCCCAGTTTTTCAAAGACTTGTGCGACGATCACTTCGCTCTTCGACCGAAGTGGCAAACCAAATGTCCCTCGGTGCCTAAGTTGGCCTGGCATGTACTCTGCGGATAACGTTGATGCTGCACTCTGCGGGCCTTCTCCGCTCAGATCGACGACAAACAGCCCAGTGCGTCGCTCCCGTGTCTCAGATTTGTCTTGTCTCCGCAGGCGAACAAGAACCTCTATGTCACGCTCAAGGAGCAGTACGAGCTTACCCTTAAACCGCGTCAGCGCTGTGTAGAGCAGTTCGCGAGAGAGCAGCGTCCCTGCTGCTTGAGGTACTACAAGGAAGACCTTGTCGAAGTCGCTCCCCTGAGCCTTGTGAACGGTTAGGGCGTATCCAAGCCCCAACGATTCGTCTACCTGATTCCTATAGTAGCGGTAGGTGTGCGAATCTTGGGTAGAGAAGACCACGTCAAGGTAATCACTACCATCGGTTATCTGCTTGGCTGCGGTAACCACTCCGATTTCTCCGTTAGCGACGTAGTTGAGCGCGTCGGCGTCCTTAGGCATGGCACCTCGTACTTTATTACGGATTTGGATCACCTTGTCCCCGTAGACAATATCTTCTTCTCCAAATGGGCGAACGCGCCTCTTACGACTCGGAACAATAAGACCACCTCGGAACTCCCGCTGGATGATTCGGTTCAGGTTGTTAGTACCAAAGAATTGCCTGCGCGTGGGCGTAAGCAGCTGCCATGCCTCACTCTCTTTCCATTTCCCTGTGGGTATGCCCAAGCTTCGGTTGAAGGCATTGTAGTCGCCAGGCTCCACACCCAGGTCGGTCTGGATTCGGCCCCGGATCTGCTGAATGAGGTCGTCATGTCCGTTCCAGAAGGCTACGTCCAAGTCACCCGAAGACACCCCCCGGGCAATCTCCGATAGCAGTTCGTCATCCCCTGGCTCTCCGCCTTGGCCTCGGTAACAGTCTGCGAGAAGAAGAGCACGGCTCTCGTCTTCGCCCGCTCGCATATGGGTCGACAGGGTGGCTACACACTCCGGCTTCTCTGTAGCGAGCCAGTCTAGTGTGTCTGCGAATGGACGACCGGGACCGATTGGAGGGAGTTGGTTGGGGTCACCGATGAGTATGAGCCGACCGATTCGATTGGAATCAAGCGCCCGAAATAGCGTTCCAAGGAGATCAGTTGGAATCATAGAGCACTCGTCAATCACCACCGTCTGGGCTTGGTAGGGCGCTGCGCCTTCTTCCAGAAGGGTCATGGTTTGTGGGTCGATCCATCCCTGTCGAACGAGGAACTGATGGATTGTACTGGCCTTCCTTTTCGTAGCCGTACCAAGTCGAACTCGGGCCTTGCCCGTTGGAGCGAGCAGAAGAAGCGATTGATGCCCGTCCCTACGCTCTAGGGCGTCGAGGAGCACTCGCACCACCGACGTCTTCCCAGTTCCCGCGCCACCGGTGAGAATAGAGAGCCGCCGGTTGCTGAGCGTCTCCAACGCCCGCACCTTCTCCTCGCGTGCACGATCATCGCGCTCTCCCAGGGATTCATGGAATTCCTCTTGAAGCGCAGACTTCCAGTCGATGTTGCTCTCAGGGTGCGAGCGGGATGCACGGCGGATCACTAGCTGCCTGATTTCTTGTTCAAACGCCTGCATCTTGCGGAGAGCTATCACGGGAGGATCGTGGTCGTAGTCGACTGTGAACGCCTGCTCGAAGAACGGCAACTCTGCCCGGAACAAGTCACGGTCCACTAGGCAGGCCCGTCGATCAGGGAACCTGGACCGGATCTTGGCAAAGAACTCATCGAGAGGGAGGAGCGTGTCTCCCGCCAACGCGGCGTCGGAGAGGACAGCAACTCCCACTGCACGGAGTCGACGGCGGTCGTCAACCGCCACCGACTTTAGGAACTGTGCAGCCAGCCCTTCAGGCCGCATGCCGTAATCGATGGTCTCAAGCGCAATCGGAGGTGAATTACCAGTGCCAGCATCTCGCTCACAAATCAAGTAGGGATTCTGGACAATTCGGTCAGTGTGTTGATCGATGCCTGACTTCTTCCTTAGGTCAGGATTAAGAATGCGTCGGACTTGGTCGGTAGATAGCTCGAAACAAGCAAGTGTCCGAAGGAGTTCCTGCCGCTCTGGCAGTAGCCGCCAGATCCTGCCTGCTTCCCGCAGTCCTTCTGCGAACGACCCAGTGGGCGGAGGTGTCCTCCCCTCAAGGATTTGGAGCACGTGCTCCCAGGGGTTGTCGCCACCATCCGCGATGTGCGTCAGCTCGGCTCGTTGGTAAGCAGTACCCCTCGTGAAGCCTAGTGCCTCCAGTACACTACCGATTCCCGGGTACGGCCCTCGTCCGTGCCATACTTCTGCGAGCGCGTCGTTTAACCACTCCAAGCGTGTATCCCAATCGCCAGGCACAATCCCGTCAGTACGAACCTGCTCTACGCTCTGCGTGAGGCAATCGAGAACGGCGAGGGCGACATCGTCGGTGACGTGTTCAGCACCATACAAAAACTGAGGGAGAGCAACTCTGGGGAGGCGAGTGATAATCTTGTCGGTCGGCTGCCCGCTAGCTAGGTACTCTTGGTACGGGAGGCGGAGCCCTTGAGCTGGGTAGTCATGCGTGATTCGTCGCGACCAAACAGGAAACTGGCCAGGATAGCGAGGGTCTTGACCGAAGAACAACTGCGGTCCGACTTTGCTAAGGCGCCCAACGCCGACTATTAGACGCGAGGCCTGTTCATCAAGTGGGTGACCCTCCTTGGAATAGAAGAAGACTAAGGACGAACCGACTGACAACTTCTCCCAAAAACGGTGCAGGAGGGCCATCTGACGTTCGGGCTCTTGTACCCAACCGCCCTCTCGCTTCTCGGGAGGCCCTTGGATCGACAGATCCTCGGCCTCGCAGATTCCTCTGAACTGCTCCTCCAGCATCCAGCGGTAGGGCGCCGGGCATGCTGAGTAGGGTGGAATCTTCTCGTCGACTGCGGGCAGTCTGCGAAACTCGACCGGATCTTCGTGCGAGATGCGAAAGCCACGAGGGGCGAAGGCTGCTGGGTCACGCGAACAGGGAGGGAGCCACCCCTGAAGGTCCGCCAGCGCTTGGCCAGCAGACTGGCGCTCCTTGTCGTCATTCCGTGCATTCCGAATGTACTCGTGAGCGATGCAGTATGCGTTCAGGTGCGGGGCTTTGCAGACCCGCCCATCCCAGCCGTTATCGTGCCAGGCAAGCCGTACGGAAAGATGAATTCCCATTGCTGACCGAGCTCTCCTCACCCATTGTTCACAAACCCCGGCACATCCAAAGAACCCGCACTAGGGCAATGAGCACGCTGCCGCGATTGATGTGTGCACTGTCTACCTCTGATACCGGTGCGGCGTCAATCCCAACAACCGAAGTCGACCCAAGTTTGTACATCTGTTGCGTCGTCAATCGCCAAATAACCGGCCTCGATTCTCGTCGCGGTCCCGGCGTTCAGTAGCGCCGCCCAGCTGTCCCTCTGCAGGGCTCGCGTCCAATCGACTGACCACGAGTACCGCAACTCTTGGTCGGTTGCGACCCATGGGATACCTAGGAGGCCTCGATCTATCTGAGCCATTGTTGGCCTGCACATTGATCCTGGCCCGGCGGGCCATATGAACCTCTAGCAAGGCTGGAGCGCCTGCAGACGCGTACTCCGTTGCCGTCCGCTCACGACTGGCGCTAGGGGGCTGGGTCACCGGGCTCTGCCTCGACCTCGGTGCCGGATGGACGGCTCCGGCTAACCCTCTGCTTGGGCGCTGGACCAGCCTCGTCAAGCGGCCTCAGCGGTACTGCGCCCCCCTTACGGCGGCTCCGCAGCACGATGGTGCACACGCCGCAGCAGACGGCGAGTGCGCCCGTAAGGGCAACAAGCCAGGTGTACCCCTTATCGCCGAAGAGGGCGGCGCCGGCGAACAGCAACAGGCCAACGATGACAAATCCCACGGGCTTACCTCGGAATTCTTCCAGGTACCACGGATGGAGCGGCGGCTGAGTTCACTCTCCTGATGGTGGAAGCCCTTACCTACTGCGCGATGGCAGGCATTGGCGCGAGGAATCAGAACAGAAGCCCCTTTCGTTTCGATTGCTGCTCCATCAGGTCGTGCATATCAGCCATCTGGGAACCCAGCGCATCGAGCCTATGCATCACCGTGAGGTGCCTGTCCTGAGCTGCCTCGGCTACTTCTGTCTTGACTCCTGCCTCGAGACCGTCGAATCGCTGCATGAAGGCTTCCTTCAGCTCGGACACCATTCCCTCCATGTCGACGTGATGCAGGCTATCCGTTATCCGCCCAGCCAGTTCGACGAGGGTGCGAATCTCCACGATCAGATTGCCCACCGAGTCGCCCAGTTCGATCGACCGTTGACCACCCTCTTCGAGAAGGTCCGCCGCCTTCTTCATCCGGGCGAGTTCTCCTGCGATCCTGCGCAAAGTGGCTTCCACTTCCAGTACCGTCGCGTCGACTCCACGCGGTCCCGTTTCCATCATGCCCTCCCAGTTGCTTCAAGGTCATAGAACTCGCTGCTCCGCGCCACCACCCCTGCGATGTTGTCGACGATGCTCTTCAAGGCGGCAAGGCGCAACCACCTCGGCCACATACTCCTCGGTCGACAACAGCCGACGGGCAAGCGCGAGTCCGCCTCCCGCGGACATCATTACAGCCGCAATCCTGCGCACAAGGGAGGGGCGCCACGTTTCCAAGTCTTGCAGCAGTTTCATCTGGACGAATTCAGGGTCGGATTCGCCGCCGGGCAGCCGCGCTATCAAGGCGGACGTTTCGTTCAGCACGCTCACGTCCGATTCCCAGTCGGAACGTGCCCGTGCGCACACGGAAAGATAGCGTAGGGCGGCATTGCTGGGGTCTGCTTCAAGCACACGGCGGGTCGTGCCTATGAGCTGCCGAAGCCGGTCGGGTGTGTCTGGGCGCTCCAGCACTTCTCGCAACTCGGTTAATCCGATGTGCTCGAAGGAACGGCTTCGCCACTCGTTGAGTTGGCCTGAGAATTCCGAGTCCTGGAGGTAGGCAAGTATTCCATCCCGGAAGTCCTCGCTGCTCTTGAAACCCCGGCACAGTTCCGCCATCGTGCGGATCGCCTCTTTGCGCTTGGCGACCACCTCGTCGTAAATGAAATCCACCAGGACGCCCACGGCGCGTTCAACCACATCTCCGCCCGCGGCCGAGAGCGGTTCGAGGAGGCGGTCCACGTAGTCGGGGAACTTGTACTTGCTTAGGTATGTCCGGAGTTGGGCCGCTACGTCGTGAGAGCCTGCATCGCGCAACATCAGGACGAACTCACGGCGCCGCCAGTCGATCGTATAGTCTTCAACCAATCCGAGCATCGCCAACCGGTAGATGCACTTCTCCTTGACCTGCTGGTCCTCCTCCCCCCTGTAACTCACTTCGGCAGTGCGCTCGCCTGCCAGATGCCGGTTCCATAGTTCCAGAGTGCTCTTCTTCTCCTCCTCACGACCCTTATAGGAGTTCAGTAGGAACCACAGGTGAGTCAACACGTCGCCTCGTTGGCTGCGACTCACGCCCTGAAGCCGCCGCATCGCCGCGTTGTGGTCCGGCTCGTCGAGAATGGCCAACCCCCGCTCCCAGCTGTCGTCGCTGTATAGCACAGTGCAGAGCGCGTAGCCCTCCTTGCCGTTTCGACCGGCTCGCCCCGCCTCCTGATAGAACGCCTCCACCGATCCCGGCATGCCATAGTGCATGGTGTAGCGGATGTTGGGCTTGTCGATGCCCATGCCGAAGGACTTGGTGGCAACCAGTTCCTGCACGCGATTCCGCGTGAACCGGCGCTGCAGGTCCTGCTTGTGCTGATCCCAATCGCCGGAGAAGCTCCGAGGCGCGGCGCCGGCGTAGTAGTTGGTGTGCCCCAGTTGGGCCGCCACAGCCTCTACTCCCAGCTGGCCATTCACGTGAGGGCAAAAAACAAGACCGCAGTCGGTATCATCCCCTCGGTCGGGCCGGAAGAAGTCCTTCGCGCCTACTCCCAGACGACGCGGCATTCCCGCCCGGGTCTCCTTCAGTGCCGATGGCCTCTCACGCCGGGAGGTCTGCCTGACGTAGAAACTCAGTTCCCGCCGGTCAAACGACGTCGGGCGGATCACCGCATCTTCATCGTTGATCTCCAGTTCGGCCTGGATGTCTTCAAGCACCGCAAAGGACGCGGTGCCCGTCAAGGCCACGAGGGTGGGGCCCTGTGCCGTGCGTTGGTCGGAGCAGTACCGCTGGAGGTTCACCGGTAGATGCAGATATGAAGGCCGGAAATCGTGCCCCCACTCCGAGAGGCAGTGGGCCTCATCCACCACGGCCAGAGAGACGGGCATCTTGCTGCACGCCGACCGAAGTTGCACCCGGAAGTCCTCTGATTGAAGCCGCTCCGGGGCTATGAAGACGTAGGCGAGGTCCCCGGCGGCGAGACGGCCAAGCAGTCGAGCTCGATCACCGGCTGGCAGTTGGCTCGAGACAGCGCCCACCCGGTCGATCCCCATGCGAAGCAGGCTGGCCTCCTGGTCGGCCATCAACGATATGATGGGATCGATGATCACGGTCATCCCGGGCAGGAGCATCCCCGCGAACTGGTATATCAGCGACTTCCCCCCGCCCGTGGGTAGCAGGACTATGGCCGGCTCGCCGTTCAGGAGGCGTAGGATCGCCTGCGCTTGGCCGTCCCGGAATTCTCGCTTCCGGAATACCACCTGTAGGATGCGCCGCATGGCGTCAGTCTGCTCCTCGGAATCCCCGTCGATGTCGTATCGAAAGATCTCCGAATGCTCCAACCGGCGTTCACCGCGGAGCCCCACCGCTCGGCGGATGCGTACGGCAGCGTCCGCCAACTGGGGTGCGATCCTTGTCAACAGCGGGCCGATCCGACCCTCTCCCAGCAAGAGGCTGTGGGAGATGACGGCGTCATAGTCGCCCTGAGGCCTGTCGACTATGCGAACCGGGGGTCCGGTGCCCAACAGTCCTTCCGCGCCGACAACATCCAGGCTTACCGATGGCGGAGGTGCTCCTAGCTGCGGAGAGAGGCGATGCACGAGGTTCCACAACTCCAACAGAAGCCGGAACGCGTCTGCCACTACAGGGGCGTCTTCCTCAACAACCAGCACACGCTGGCCCCGTTCAGCATCCAACGCACCGCAGGAGTACATCTTGAGCAGTCCACGCAGGCAGCGCTGGAGTGCGAGCGGAACGACGATCGTGTGCCAGGCCGCCCGATGAAGCACGGAACGCTCAATGGCGAATTCCACCGAGCGCCACTTTGCTACAGCTCCCAGAGAGCGGCGTTCATCTGCGTCGGCTCTGTCGAAGTTCTCTTTAAACCATGCCTCCGGCCCGGAGCGAACTGTACTTGCGGGGACCCGGAGGACTTTCCACCCCGCGGACCTCAAGGTGCGGTCCCGCAACTCGTCCCTTTGCCGCTCACCCGGCTGCAGGTGCTGGGCCCCATCGATCTCCATGACCCAGCGCACCCGGCTCATCCGGAGAATGAAGTCCACCCTGCTGCCACTGAGTTCAGGGGGAAGTTCTCCGACAACGAGGTCCGAGATCAGTGTTTGGCGCTGGATGAATCCCGCAGCGCACGGCCCCAAGTGGGAGACGAGGCTGTCGTAGAACCACTCCTCTTCGATGCTGCACAGCTTCTGCAGGTCGGCTGACAGTGATTGGCCGGGAAGGGGGTCTTCATCGCGGTAGGGCAGGTCCAGCAGGTCTTGAGCCGCGTTCAAGAGTTCGGTGGAGCTGCCTCGCGGCAGCCGTGACCCCTGGAAGCGGACTCCGATATCGTCTTGGTCTACAAGAGCGGCGGACTGGAAGAACTCGGCTCCCTGGGTAGACAAGAGCCTTCCCTCGAAGTCTGGATCAATCAGGGTGGGGTTGCCGCGAGCGACAATCTTGTCGCAGACCGCCGCAATGGCCGCAAGCGCGGGCGTAGCGGTCTCGGCGAGTTCGGAGGTGTCGGCCTCGATGACTGCTTGGGAGTGAGCACTTAGTAGTTGTTCCAGCGACGAACGAAAAGCGTTGGGCTTCGGCATCGACTCCCAGAATCCCAGTCGACCCGACGCGCTGTACAAGAGCCTAGTCATGATTGGGCCCGAGTCTAGCACCCGGAGAAGTCGGATACGGCTGGGGGCTCATGACGGCTCTCCGCCCATTCCTGCGATGTGCCCATCGCCCCCGCCGCGTGCAACGACGTCACGACTCTGCGCAGAAGCATCGTCGCCGTTCCCTGACGAGTAACCAAGGCCGACGGCTATATCCTGACGTGGCCTCAACGATGCCTATGGGAGACATCCACCAGAGGAGCGCGGTCAGGAAAGCCGGCTTACTCGCACACCACTCCGTCGCCGTCCCGGTCGTCCATGAATGGGTAGGCGGGGTGACCGCGGCGCACCGGAGCGATCCCGTGTGCCCGGGCCTCGGCACAGGTGATTCGGCCGTTCCCGTTGTCGTCGTACTGCCGGAGTGCATCGCCTGTCTGTCCGCCTCCCGTGACAGGGACCGGCGTGGCCGTCGGGGCTGGACGGCCTTCCCGCACGACCATCTCCGTCGACGTGCAGCCGGACAAGATGTCCTCTAGGGCGTCCCGCTCGCGCCGGTCGATGCTGAGGGAGTATTCCTGTCGCACCTCGACGACGCGGTTCGCGAACCAGCACTGGTTCAGGTCGGGGAGCCACTCCGCTGCGTCCTTGCCGCTCTTCCGGTGACGGTTGACCGAAGGGCTGGCGAGGGTCAGGTTGAGCAGGTCCGACGCGAACCGCCGTTTCGTCGCCTCATCTGCCGCGCAGAGGCCGCTGTCGTGCGCCTCGGAGCGTGCTACGATGTGCTCGATGTCGGTCTCGGATGTGCTGTCGAACCACGTTCCGGTGTAGGGACCGTAGACGATACCGCCCATGCCCGCGACGATGCGCGGCTCGACGGACTGCTGGTAGGGGTAGTCGTCGGCGTCGTAGTCCGCGCAGCGGTGCTCCGGGGCGACTACGAGCCCGCGCCAGGTCCCGGCAGCAGCGGCTGGGAGTGTCGCCACAGGTGCCGGGGTCGGCGTCGCCGCCGGAGCGGGGATTACCGGAGCGGTTGTGGTTGTGGGCGTGGGTGCCGGCAGTGCGGTGGCGGTGGGGGTCGGCGCGGGAGCGGCGGCCGTTTCCGTTGGGGCGGCCTCGGGTACCGCCGGGCCGGGGTCACATGCTGCGAGTGCAGCGAACAGCAGGAGGAGGGGGAGCGAGCGGGTCAACACCCCAGGATTATAGCCGACGCCCGGCGGCGCCTACAGGAGCCTGCCCTGCTCCACCGGTGTGATCAGCTCGGGCCCGTCGCTGAGGGCGGAATTCACGAGTGTGGACACCTCGTACGCCTCCATGTCCTCGGAGGGATATGGAGTGAGGAGACTGGCAAGTGCTGCAGCGTCCTGAATCTCCTCCTCCAGCCAGAGCGGCTCCAACCCCCTAGGCAGGATGACCGGCATGCGGTCGTGGATCGGCCGTAGGAGATCGTTGGCCTCTGTCGTGATGATCGTGCACGAGGCGGCGGTATCGCCGCGTGGGTCCTGCCACACCTGCCAGAGTCCCGCGAAGGCGAAGGGCTCGCCTGATGCGAGGGTGAACCGCACGGCCGCCTGGCGCCGCCGTCGCGCTTCCACTCGTAGAAGCCATCGGCGGGGACGAGGCAGCGCCTCTTCGTCAGGGCGGAACGGAAGAGCCCCCGCTCTGCGACCGTCTCTGCGCGGGCGTTGATGAGCGACGGACCGGCGGGTGCGCCGCTCGCACTGGATGGGACCAGCCCCCATCGCATGTACGACGCCCGCCTTGGCTCGCCGCTCCGCACCGCGAGGACAGGCTGGGTAGGTGCGACGTTGTACCGGGGAGGCTGCTCGAGACCGGAGGCATCGAACTCGAATCGCAGCGCGAGTTGTCCCACTTCGGCTATGAGGCTGTATCGCCCCACACATCTCAAGCCCCTTGGCCCGCCTATTCAGCCATCATAAGTGGTATCTGTAGTGGTATCTGAACGCCAACGAGCCTTGATTTACTCTTGGGAATGGTTGTTCTTGGTGCCGAAGGCCGGATTCGAACCGGCATGAGGTTGCCCTCAACGGTTTTTGAGACCGTCGCGTCTACCATTCCGCCACTTCGGCATTGGCTCGGATTATAGCGGAGCGCATTCCGGGGTCCTCCGACAGGGGGGCGCCGCGAATGGCCTAAGTACATACGTCGGGGGATGCCGTCGCAGTCGTGGAGATGAACTGGAGCGGAAGACGGGATTTGAACCCGCGACCTTCTCCTTGGCAAGGAGACGCTCTACCCCTGAGCCACTTCCGCTCGTGCCAGTACCGGGCCCTTACAGCCTGGTGCCGAGGCCCAGACTTGAACTGGGGACACCAGCATTTTCAGTGCTGTGCTCTACCAACTGAGCTACCTCGGCCCGGTCGTTTCATGCTACGGAGGCAGCCCTGAGCGTGTCAACCGGCTGCGGCTTGTT
Source organism: Dehalococcoidia bacterium (assembly GCA_965220225.1). GTDB lineage: Bacteria > Chloroflexota > Dehalococcoidia > Lucifugimonadales > Australimonadaceae > Bin16. The sequence continues at coordinate 1,747,279 of OZ244813.1, forward strand.
ACAGCAGTCCTGCGCCGAGAGCCCGTTTGCGCGTCTCGAGGCTGACGAATGTCTCAGTGTGCCGGATGCCCTGGACGATACCCACCTTGTTGTGCAGGAATGAGGCGAGCGCCTCGGAACTCGTCAGGTTCACCCATATGAAGATGTCGTAGCTCCCGGTGGTGATGGAGACGTGCTCTGCCTCGGGCAACTCGGAGAGCTCGTCGGCCACTGCTTCGACCCGCGCCGGGTCGACCTGCAGGCCGATGAATGCTGACGTGTGGTAACCGAGGCGTTCGGGGTCGGGGATCGCGGCGACCTTGATTACCTTGTCCTGCAGCAGCTTGGCAAGGCGGCGGCGTGCGGTCCCCTCGCTCAGCCCTAACTCGCGCGCCATCTGGGCGTGGGACGCACGGCCGTCCTGCTGCAAGGTCTCGATGATGCGTCGGTCGATGTTGTCCAAGGTTCCCTCCGCACGCAGGCTCGGGGCGTGATTGCTCCGCGTCTGCGCATCATCAGCGATGCAATCGCATCGTATAAGAGGATTCATGCATCGTCAACGCGCAGAAGAATGTTAATCGCCGCCGGAAGGGGAATCTGCGACGCGTTCCTCTGGAATCGGCAGAGATTAGCGCGGTTCGTAACGCTCAGCGCTGGATGCGCGTGTCTCCTCGGGGCTGGAAGATGGAGCCCGCTCCGGGAAGGTCTGCAGGTGTGGAGCGTCCCTGTTGTCCGATGCCGCCGATGCGCCCCCGGGAGAGGATGCCCAATGCCGATGCGGCCGCACCTACAAGGGCGACGCGTTTCAAGAACCCGCGTCGGGTTACGGTGTTTCGGGCAGTGGCTTCGTTCTGACCTGCCATCGTTCGCTGCACTCCTGGCCGATCGGGCGCGGGGAGCAATTGTAGGCGCACGGCGGTAGATTGCAAGCAGAGCGATGCTGGAGGCAAGCCCGCCAGCGCCGTGTGGGTCGGCAGTTCCGCCCACGCGCTCAAGGCGTATGCGAAATTCATCACAAACTGTTGACACCCACCCTTGGGGTGGTTTAACGTGCTCTTCCTGGCGGGAGGATCGCCGAGGTACGTTTGTGCAGCGTCTCTCCGCCCAATCCAGAAGCAGGCAGGGCTTCCGGCGACGCTGTTGAATGCAGGCCCTCGGACGATGTGAATGACCGGCCCAGACCCCACGTTCATAACGGCATCTGACTGGGCGGCGGCGGCCGATCTTCTCGCGGCGCTGTGGTTCCTCCTCGGGTCGGCCCTTGGTTTCGGGGCGAGCATGCTCCTGGCCCACGGCATGATTCCATCGCTTGCAGTATCCCGTGACATCCCTGCGGACGTGGCCCGCCGCATCCGCATCCCGTTGTATGCCGCCGCGGTGGTGTTCCTGCTTCTCGCCCTCTACTCCATCTCGCTCTTCATCGAGAGGCTGGACCTCATCTCCGAGCTGTTCTACAGGGGGGCGCAGTAAGGCCGGGGACCTCCGGTGTGCGAACGATGAGCAACGCCCTGATCAAGATAGCCGTTCCGGTCATCGGTCTGGTCGCCGCCCTCGTATTGGCGTTCGTGGCCTACTTCTTCGTGCAGGCCTGGTGGGCGCAGCCTCCGGCCGTCCTCGGATTCGGAGACGGCCCCACGCAGCCGATAGCGTTCCCCCACACGGTGCACGTAACCACTGCAGGCCTGGACTGTCAGTTCTGCCACCGAACCGTCGCCACCGAAGAGGCGGCCACTGTCCCCGCAGTTGCTCAGTGCCAGTTCTGCCACGACTTCACCCGCATCACTGGCGAGCAGTCTTCCTCTCCTACAGCGGAGGCTGAGATTGCCAAACTGATAGGCGACAACCCCTTGGAGGGGCCCGATCCTGTTAACTGGGTCCGTGTCCACCGGCTCCCCGACCACGTCCAATTCGTGCACGCCCCGCACATCCAGCAAGGATTCTCGTGTTCGACGTGCCACGGCGACATCGCCAGCATGGAGGTTGTCGAGCAGGTCCGAAACTTGAAGATGCGCGATTGTGTCGACTGCCACCGTGAAAACAGTGCTCCGACCGATTGCACGACGTGCCACTACTAGGGAAGAACGAATGGCACTGAGTCGCAGACAATTTCTGAAATGGGCGGGCGTGACCGGCATAGGCGCCGTTGTCTTCAACGGCTGTCGTGTCCCGGACCACGAGATCCAGGTACAGAGCCCTGTCGAGATGCCGGAAGACCTCGTTACCGGCAGAGACAACTACTACGCTACGGCTGCCCAACTCGGTATGGCGAGTGAGGGCCTGCTGGTCCGGGTGATGGAGGGGCGAGCCAAGAAGATCGAGGGCAACCCCGACCACCCGGTAAACACTGGTAAGCACGGCATTCGTGCCGAGGCCCTGCTACAGGCGCTCTACCACCCGGACAGGATCAAGTACCCGCTTCGCCGCATCGCCAAGGGCGGGCCGTTCCGTCGTATCGGGTGGGAAGAAGGCATCCAGGAGCTCACAACCATACTCAGCGGCCGTGACGCGAAAGAGGTGCTGCTCGCGACTCCACTGCTACGTGGGCGTGCAGCGGACGTGGTGCAGGCGTTTGCCGAGGCGTCCGGCGTCCGGCTCCAGGGCTTCGATGCGCTCGGCTGTGAGAGTGTCGTTCGAGAGGCGCTTCGCCAACTCTACGGCCAGAACACGCAACCCGATTTCGATATCGCCCACGCGAGCTACATACTGAACTTCGGCGCGGACTTCCTTGGCACCTGGGTCAACCCCACGCACTTCTCGCGCGGCTACGGTGAGTTCCGCCAGGGCGATGGACGCTCCCGCGGACGCCTGGTGCACGTCGGCGCCCGTTACTCCACGACAGCGGCGGCAGCCGACCACTGGGTCTACGCGACCCCTGGTTCGGAGGGGCTGCTGGCGATGTCCATCGCCTACACCATGATCGACGAAGGCACGGCTGACTCGGCTGCGGCTTCAGCGCTGACCGGCGGGCAGGGAGCACAAGCGCTTGCGGCGTTCGCTCCTGAACGGGTTGCACCACGGGTGGGTGTCGATGCGCACGTCATAGTCGAGCTGGCGCACGAACTGGCCGACAAGAAGCACACCCCCGCGCTCGTTATCGGCGGTGGTCCCGCTGCAGCCCAGGCCAATGGTCTGTTCAACATGACCGCGGTCTACGCGCTCAACGCTCTCGTCGGATCAGTGAACCGTGCCGGCGGGCTGATCTTCAACCCCGAACCGATCAGCGGACGGATACGGACAGCCTCGCTGCGCGATTGGAAGCGGACCCTGGACGAGATGCGCTCCGGCGACATCACTGCCGTCCTCGTAAGGGAGACGGACCTGGCATACGGCCTTCCCGGCGCTCTCGATCCCCGCGGAGCTCTCCGCAACGTGGAAACGATCGTCAGTTTCTCGAGTTTCCTCGATGAAACATCGGAACTGGCGGATCTCATCCTTCCCTGCCACACGCCGCTGGAGGAGTGGGGCACGGACGAACCGAACCCCGGCCCCGGCTACACAACTATCGGATTCCAGCAGCCGGCGGTGAACCCGTTCCATAGCACGCTGAGCTTCGGGGACGTACTGCTGCAGACAGGGAGTCAACTCGGACTGTCGGGTCTGCCCTGGGAGAACATGCGCGAAGCCGTTCGATCCCTGGCGCAGGACCTTCATGAGCGAGGACGTGGCTCTGTCGTACAACCAACGTTCGTCGAGTTCTGGAAGCGGACGCTTGAGCGCGGCGGTTGGTGGGACATCGGCGCCACCGCAGACGCCTCCCGACCGGACCTGCCCGCGCTGCCGACGAGCGCCCCGGAGACCACCGCGGCCGATCCGAACCGCTACCCGTTCCACCTCGTGCCATTCGAGGGGATCGGAGTCGGAGCGGGGCAGTATGCGCATCTTCCATGGGCACAATCGGCGCCGGACCCCATCACCAGTGCCGCATGGGATACGTGGGTGGAACTGAACCCGCATACCGCCGAGGAGATGGGGCTCAAGAATAACGACATCGTCATCGTGGAATCGTCCACGGGCCGCACCATCCGCGTTCCGTTGTACATCAATCCCTCCACGCCCCCGGACGTGGCAGCCGTGCCCATGGGCCAAGGCCATCGTGCCTTCACAAGCTATGCGGCTCGGCGCGGCGCTAACGTCCTGGACATACTGGAACCCGCAGAAGACACGGAAACCGGCGCATTCGCCTGGGGCGCCACCCGTGTCCGCATCTCCGGCACCACTCGGACCCGGGTGGTCCCGAAGCTGGAGGGTATAGAGCCAGCCCGCCAACTCCACGGCGAAGAACTCATCTACGTGCACAAGGCGTAACAGAGCAGGACTTGTCATGGCGACACGCACAAACGTAAAGAACTGGCCGGACCACAAGTGGGGGATGGTCATAGACCTGGACCGTTGCTCCGGTTGTCAGGCATGCGTCATCGCCTGCCAGTCTGAGAACAACATCCCGATCAACGAGGAATCTGCGTTCCTGCAGGGCAGGGCGATCGAATGGATCCGCGTCGAGCGCTACTGGGAGGGCGACTACCCGGACATCAAGGCACGATTCCTGCCGGTGCTCTGCCAGCACTGCGACAACGCCCCGTGCGAGTCGGTCTGTCCGGTGTACGCGACCTACCACAACAACGAAGGACTGAACGTGCAGGTATACAACCGCTGCGTGGGCACGCGCTTCTGCGGGAACAACTGCCCGTACCACGCCCGGTTGTTCAATTACTGGGAGCCTGTCTGGCCGGAGGACCTGCGCAATCAGCTGAACCCGGACGTTACCGTGCGAACGCGCGGCATCATGGAGAAGTGCACGTTCTGCATCCAGCGCATCCGGCGGAACACCCGTGGCGGCAAGCAGGTGGAGGACCAGGCGTTCAACCCCGCGTGCGTCCAGGCCTGCCCGACCGATGCGATGACGTTCGGCGACCTCAACAACCCGGACTCCCGCGTCTCGCAGAAGTGGGAAGATGAGCGTGCATTCCGCGTGCTGGAAGCTCTCGGCACCAACCCCAGCGTGAAGTACCTGAAGCAGGTAGACGCCCATGCATAACGGCGAACACGAACTCACGGCCGGCCCTCTGCCGACGCATCAGGACGTCGCGAGGGACGTGCTCGGCCGTTTCCAGGACCTGGGACACCGGTTCTGGGGCTGGGTCACGGTGCTTGCGTTCCTGTTCCTTCTGGGCGTCGTCGGGTTCATCATCCGCGTGTCGGAAGGCTTCGGCGACGAGAACCGCGCGAACTGGGGTTACTTCGTCGCTACGCTTGCCTTCATCGTCACCACGTTCACGGCCATGCCGGTTATCTCGGCGGGGCTGCGTCTCGCGAAGGCGAACTGGCGTCGGCCTCTCACGCGCGTGACAGAGAACATGGCCATTACCGGCCTGCTCGTTGTGCTCATGCTCATCCCCGCGCTCATCGCTCTGCCTTCCATAAACGGCAGGCTCAGCATCTGGTTCGAGTTCCCGCTGGGTGCCCCCGGTGTATGGGACGTCATCGGCTACGGCACGCTGGTATTCATCGGCCTTGCCCTGCTCTGGGGCGTTGCTCTGCCGGACCTGGCGGCAGCGCGAGACCATCTTCCCGGTTCGACACGGCAGCGCGTTATCGGCTGGTTGTCGCTTGGCTGGGTCGGTGGAGTGCGTCAATGGCGCGTGCTCTACCAGGGCTCGCTGCTCGCCGGAGCGATGTACCTGCTCACGTATCCGCTCGTGCAAACGCTCATGATCTCGGACTTCCACCACGGCCTGATACCCGGGTTGAAGGACGCCATCATCCCCGCGACCGTAGTGGTTAACGGCCTGCAGGGTGCGGTGGGTATGACGCTGCTCACCATGTACCTGATGCGCCGGATGGGAAACTACGAGAAGTACTTCAGCGTGGAGCAGTTCTGGGCGCTCTCCAAGCCATTGCTGGCGTTCTCCCTGCTCTGGTTCTACTTCTGGTGGGCAAGCTTCATCACCTTCTGGTACGGACGCCAACCCGGCGAGAGTGAGGTCATCCGCCTCCTGGTGCTGGACGAGTACCGTGGGGCGCTGATGATCTCCTTCTTCCTCAACTTCATCGGCCCACTCATCGCGCTGGTCTGGAACCCGGTACGTCGAAGCGTATGGGGCCCTGCGCTGGTCGGTACGGGTGTCGTCATAGGAGCGCTTGTGAACCAGGTGCGTCTCTACGTCTCGGCCTTCTCGGTCGCAGACCCGAGCCAGCACGTGATGCACCCGCGCCCGGCGACTCAGTGGCCCGATGCCCCCGACCTGCTCATCATGGTAGGCGCGATCTCCGGATGCGTGCTGCTCTTCATGCTCGTCAGCAAGATCATCCCGGTGGTCTCCATCTGGGAGATCGGCGAAGGACTCAGACTCGTCAAGGTGAGGCGTTACCTGAACCGCTACGCAAGAGTGATAGCAAAGTCGCACTAGCCGAACAGGCACGGACAACAGCCGGATGTATTACCGCAGAACGCTAACCGACGCGCAGATAAACAGGGAACTCCTGGACGTGGTGCTCAGGACGCCCATGTGGTGGGTCATCATCGTCTCCATCCTGGGACTGATCGTCGCCGGCGCCGCGAGTGCGTTCGGCTTCATGATGAACCAGGGGTTGGGCGTCACCGGCTTGCAGCAGCCCATCTTCTGGGGCTTCTTCATCACCAACTTCATCTTCTGGGTCGGCATCAGCCATGCGGGCGTGATGATCTCGGCCATCCTGCGCCTGAGCCAGGCAGAGTGGCGCAGACCCATGGTGCGTGCTGCGGAGACCATGACCGTCTTCGCGTTGATGACCTCCCTGCTCCAGCCGCTCATCCACGCAGGACGTCCCTGGCGCATCTTCTACTGGGTGTTCCCGTACGACTGGGCCCGTGGTATCTGGCCGGATGTCCGCTCGCCGCTGGTGTGGGACCCCACTGCCATCATCACCTACCTTACGTCCAGCTCCCTGTTCGTCTACACCGCGCTGATCCCTGACCTCGCGATCATCCGTGACCGCAGCACCGGCTGGCGGCGCACCGTTTACGGCATCCTGGCGCTCGGGTGGCACGGCAACCCGCGACAGTGGAAACTGCAAGGTATCGCGGGCATCCTGCTCTCAGCCCTCATCCTGCCGGTGTTCGTCTCCGTTCACAGCATCGTGTCGTGGGACTTCGGAGTGAGCCTCGTGCCGTCGTGGCACGTGACCGTCTTTGCGCCGTACTTCGTTATCGGCGCGGTGCATTCGGGCGTGTCTGCGGTCGTGACGCTCATGATTCTCATGCGGAAGCTGTACAAACTGGAGAACTTCATCTGGGAAGAGCACATAGACGCCGTGGCGAGATTGCTCATCGTGGTCGCCACCGCATGGCTGTTCTTCTTCTGGCTGGACCTGGTCTTCGCCCTGTGGCTGAAAGAAGAACAGGAGATGACCGTGTGGCACCTCCGGCTCTTCGAGCCGCCGTGGAGTTGGCTGTTCCTGGCCTTCATCGTCTTCTCCTACATCATCCCGGTGCCGTTATGGATGTTCCGGCGCGTTAGACGGAGCTTCACGTGGATGCTCTGGACGAGCCTGATGGTGAACGTCGGCATGTTCCTGGAACGTCTCATCATCATCGTGCCCGCCCTCATGCGGAAAGGGCCGTGGGCGTTCACGTACGACACGTACCGCCCGAGTGCCGTGGAGGTGACCCTCATCGTCGGGTCCATCGCGCTGGTGGCGCTCCTCCTGATGCTGTTCAGCAAGTTCTTCCCGCTCATCCCCATCTGGGAAGAGAAGGAAGGCCAGCAATTGATAGACGAGATCAAGGTTGGCGACCGCGTGGTCCCTGCTCTGGTGAAAGAGCATTAGCAGGCGGAACGAGGAGAGAGTTCGATGGCAAATACGAAACTGATGGGGTTGTTCCAGGACCCCGAACAGGCTGCGGGGGCTATGACCAAGCTCAAGGAGGACGGCTTCCCCGTGGAAGACCTCGACGTCTACTCGGGCAGCCCGTTCCCCGAGGGTTCCTTCGGCGAGCACGAGCCGGAGATGCGGCTGTATATGTTTCCGCTCGTTGGTGCGCTCATCGGCTTCGCCATCGGCCTGCTGTGGACGGCCGGCACGCAGATCTCCTACCCGCTGGTCACTGGTGGCAAGCCCCTGCTCAGCATCCCGCCTATGACCATCATCATGTACGAGAACACCATGCTCGGTGCGATCATCTTCACGGTACTCGGTGTGCTCTTCGAGTCCCGGCTGCCGCGACGCAAGCTGGGCCTGTACGACGAACGCATCACCGAGGGTTACATTGGCGTCATAGTCGATTGTCCTGAGGAACGCGCCGCTGCCGCTGAGTCTGCGCTCCAGGGCGCAGGCGCCGAAGAGATCAAGAGAGACGAGGGCTAGGCAACTCGTGCAGACCAGCCGTCGCAACACCCTTCTGCTGCTGACCGCTGCTGTCGCTCTGGCGGCGGTGGCTGCTGCATGCTCGCCTGGAGACCCGTTCCGCTCCACGGGCTCCTATCCCATAGATGTCTTCCAGGAGATGCACTACAACCAATCACAGAAGTCGCAGGAGCCCCCTCGCTTCCTTCCGCCAGTCGACTCCTACCCCATAGAGGGTGGCTACATATCGGTTGACGATATCGAGAACGTCGCGGAGTTGCAGAACCCGCTTGCTGGCGATCCCCTCGCGATGCAGCGCGGCGCGCTGCTCTTCAAGCAGAACTGCTCGGTCTGCCACGGCCTCACCGCCGGCGGCGACGGCTACGTGGGCGATCTGCTCAGCGCCTACAACGTGACCCGTCCTCCCGCGTTCGGTGACGGCGATGGCGTAGTGGTCGTCCGCGACACGGGAACAACCGAAGTGACGGCAGGCGAAGCATTCGACAGCATCTCCGGCGGGAAGGGGTTCATGCCCGCTTTCGAGCCGCTGCTCTCCGTCGAAGATCGGTGGGCGCTGGTAACGCTTATCGACGCAACCGTTACTCAGCGCCAGGCGGTGCTCGAGTCGATCAACGACATTCCCGAAGAGCAGCGCACCATCGACCTCCTCCAGCTGCGGGGGCAGCTCTAGCGCAGGCGGCGTAGAGCCGCCGGGCGACAGCTGCCGTGATACCGGACCTGACCAACCACCGCGCTTCTCCTGCCATCGCGCTTCTCCTTGCCTTAGCGACTCTCATGGCAGTCTTCGCTACTTCTGCGAGTGCCCAGACGTATGATGAACTCCCTCCTGAGCTTGAGGGCCGCGCACAGCGCATCTACTCCGGGGTCATGTGTCCGCAATGTGCGGGGCAGACCATCGATGAGTCGAACGCACCTATAGCCGAGGCGATGCGCACGGCCATCAGAGCACAACTCCTCAGTGGGGCAACGGACGACGTCATCATGGACAGCCTCGTACAATCGTACGGCGAAGGCATACTCGCCTCCCCACCTACGCGTGGCTTCTCCCTCGTGGTCTGGCTGGTCCCGCCACTCGCGCTTGCTCTCGGTGCAGCCGCCGTTACCCTGGCGATACGAGGCATGCGCAGCCGTCGGACGGCGGAACCTGCCGCTGCTGCACTGGGTGGAAGTGCTTCGACAACAATGGACCCGGACTCGTTACCGTTCGACCTCGTAGACCAAGAGCTGGGCGAAGACCTGGATAGCACAGGGGAACGTTGACCGGATGGCAAACCTCGGAACAGCGACCATACTCATCGCGCTGCTTCTCGCGGCCTACAGCACGCTCGCGTCCTTCGTGGGCGCGAAGCGGAGCGACGCGCCAGCCATTGTTAGCGCGCAGCGTGCGAACTACCTCATCACGCTCACGCTGGCTGTTTCGATGGGCGCGCTCGTATACGCGTTCCTGGAGAACGACTTCAGCATCCGCTACGTGGCGGAGAACAGCAACCTCGCGATGCCGCGCATCTACACGTGGGTCGCCTTCTACGCAGGGAACGCGGGGTCGCTCCTGTACGTCGCCTTCGCATTGAGCGGCATGGCGGCCCTTTCCATGGCCCTCGCTCCGCAGCGGCTGGGCGCGCTCCGCCCGTACGCCAACGGCGTGCTCATGCTCATCCTGCTCTTCTTCCTGGTCGTGCTCTTCTTCCTCGCGAACCCGTTCGACACACTGGAGCGGGCTCCGGCGGACGGGCAGGGCATCAATCCTCTGCTCACCCACCCAGGCATGTTCGCGCACCCACCGCTCATCATGACGGGACTCGTTGCGATAGCGGTGCCGTTCTCCCTGGCTGTCGCAGCGCTGCTCCGAGGCCGGATCGACGATGACTGGGTGGACGCAGGGCGTGTCTGGGGGCTGGCAGCTTGGGTGTTGCTGGCCATCGGACTCTTGCTCGGCTCCTGGTGGGCGTACACGATCCTCGGATGGGGAGGCTACTGGGCCTGGGACCCCGTGGAGAACGCCGCATTCATGCCCTGGCTGGCGCTCACCGCATTCATCCATTCCATCATGGTGCAGAAGCGCCGGGGTATGTTCCGCATGTGGAACATCGCGCTCATCAACATCAGTTTCACTCTGGGCGCATTCGGCATCTTCATCAACCGGGGTGGACCGGTGCCGTCCGTGCACTCGTTCGGCGCATCGACGCTGGGCTGGGTATTCCTTTCGTTCCTTGGCGTGGTCGCCGTTGCGTCGTTCGCGCTGTTCTTCTACAGGATGGCGGTCCTGCGCAGCACGTCTTCGCTGGAATCGGCACTCTCCCGCGAGACGGCGTTCCTCGTGAACAACCTGCTCCTCCTCGGGATCGCTTTCGTTACGCTTTGGGGGGTCGTCTTTCCGCTCATCTCGGAGTTGGCCACGGGGCGCACCATCACCGTGGGGGAGCCGTTCTTCAACTCCGTAAACGGCCCGCTCATGCTCGCGCTCATCCTGCTGATGGGCATCGGCCCGCTGCTGCCCTGGCGGTCGGCGACGTGGCAGACCGTCCGGCGCGCATTGCTCGTACCCGGCGTTGTAACGCTTGCGATAACCGCGGTTGCTGCCCTTGTCTTCCGTGTCGCCGTGCCGGTTGTCGTGATCGGCATCGCCGTCAGCACGTTCGCGGGTGTCAGCATCTTGCAGGAATGGGTGAGGGGAACGCTGGCTCGAAGCCGCTCCACCGGCGTGCTGTGGCCGGTTGCGTTCGCCCGGTTGGTCGCGTCCAACCGCCCGCGCTACGGTGGCTACGTGGTCCATATCGCAGTCGTGATGCTCGCCTTCGGCATCGTAGGCTCTTCGTTCTATGACCAGGAGCGCGACGTGTTCCTGTCGGTTGGCGAGCAAGCCACGATAGGCGAGTACACCGTCGAGTTCGCTGACGTCAGTGCAGAGGCGTTCCCTGACCGCACTGAGCGCACCGCCACCCTCAACGTTACGCGAGGAGGCAAGGACCTCGGTACGCTCAGCGCATGGCAGGGGGTCTACCCATCGTTCTCCATGATCTCGACGAGGGCGGGCATACGCTCCACACCCCAGGAAGACCTGTACGTCATCTTCAGTGAACTGCAGCCGGATGGCACGACCGCGGCATTCCGCCTGCTGGTGAACCCCATGGTCTGGTGGATGTGGCTGGCCGGGCCGTTCGTCATTCTCGGCACAGTTGTGGCGCTCTGGCCCGCTCGTCGACGCGCCACCGCTTATGCCGTTCCCCCTGCACCGGGCGTTGTCCCCGGCACCGGGGTGGCGTAGGCAGGCTGCGGCGCCTGCCATGGCAGGATAACGATGACTATCCTCATCCTGACACTGCTGGTCCTCGTGACGATGGTAGTCCTCGTGTATCCGTTCTGGGCTGCGCGATATGGCGGGGCTACGTTCGAAGACCCCGCGCGCGATCTGGAAGCCGGCATCCGCCGCGCGCGCGATCGTGTCTACGAGGAGATCCGCGCTCTGCAGCAGGAGTACTTCCTGGGGAACATGACGGAGCCTGAGTACCGAGCACAGTTGCAGGCGGCACGCCGACAAGCGGCGGAGCTGATCCGTCAGCAGCAGCAGGTGAACGACACTGTCGCTGCCATCGGCAGCCGGGTTGACACCGAACTGCAACACGTATTCTCGCGTAGAGAAGGTCCGGAGGCAGAGGCGTGAGGCATGCTGCCGCATCCAGCGTCATGTGTCTGGTGGCGCTGCTCCTGTTGACCATGCCGGCATCCGCGCAAGACCCGGCCGAGGTCGAGATAACCGGCCGCGTGGAACACGGAGTGGAGGAGGCCATCTTCGATCCCGCGCAGGCCCGCGTCACGATGAACGTGCTGGAGGGCATCACGCTTGTTGCACAGGAGACTGCGCGGCCGGATGAAGCAGGCGGATTCCGGTTCACGACTACCCCGGTCGAAGGGCGCACCTATTTCTTCTCCGTTGAGTACCGGGGGGCAAACTACTCGGCTGTGCGTGGCGCCGGCGAGCTGGACGCTCCCGTCGTAGTGACCGTCTTCGATTCCACTAACGACACTTCCGTTCTTGCGGTCCAGAGCCATACCGTCATCCTTACCGGTGCAGTGCCGGATGAAGGATTCGTTGAGATACTCGAGCGCGCCATCGTGCGGAACGACAGCAACCTCACCCTGACGCCTGATCTGAACGCCCAGGGTCCGGCGATGCTCAGCTTCCTTCGCTTTGCCCTCCCTCCCGGCGCGTACAACCTCGACGTACGTTCGAATATAACGGGGGGACAGGTGCTGGAGGTCGACCGGGGCTTCGCCATCAATTCTCCCGTGCCCCCGACCGCTCCGGGCCAGCCGCACCAGTTCGAGTTCGTCTACCGCCTCGACTACGATGGGCCTGCCATCGACCTGTCTCGCACGATGCGGTTCGGCGCAGAGTCGGTGCGATTCGTCGTCCCCGTGGACGTCGCTACTCCCTCCTCCCCACGCCTCACGGACTTGGGAGCGACCGAACTCAACGGACGATTGCTGCGGCTGCTGGAAGGGCAGGACATCGCCCCGGCCGAAGTGCTCAACCTGACCGTTTCCGACCTGCCCGGCAGGTCTGCCGTCGATATAGCCCGCGAGTCCGCTGGTGAATGGTATGCGCGGTACGCGATCCCCGCCGCCGTCGGCACGACGGTTGTAGTCCTGTTGCTGGTCTCGCTCAGGCGTACGAGGGCACTGGCGACCGGAGGCGTCAGCCGTGATCAGCTGTTCGCACAAGCACATGAACTACGCGACGCATACGATCGGCACGACATCAGTACGGCGGCGTACGAAGGCAGGTCGCGCGCCTTACGCGACGCACTCGTTCACGCTGACGTACGCGAGCGGCTGGCTGCAGCAGGCGAAGAAGAGAGCGTCAGAGACTGACTACGTGTGCCCATTGCGTTGCGCATCGGTTGGACGTATCTTTGCTGTATGCGTGTATCGTTCCCACGCCGCAGAATGCGCGAGGAGCCTGTTCCCTGCGACGGACCAGCCGTTCGGGTCGAGGACCTGGCCAAGTCGTTCAATGGCACGGTCGCACTTCGCGGGGCAACGTTCGATGCCGAGCGCGGGAGTATGGTTGCGCTTCTGGGGCCGAGTGGCGGAGGCAAGACCACGACACTCCGGATCATGGCTGGATTCGAGACGCCCGATGCGGGTACCGTAACCATAGACGGCCAGACCGTCGCGGGATCGGGCCGATTCGTACCCCCGGAGCGTCGCCGGGTCGGCATGGTGTTCCAGGACTACGCCCTGTTCCCTCATCTGACTGTTCGGAAGAATGTGGCATTCGGCGTACCCAACGGCCCGGACCGCGATCGGGCTGTGCAGCAGGCGCTTGAACTCGTGGGTATGACCGCCGAGGCGGAGCGGATGCCTGATCAGCTCTCCGGCGGGCAGCAGCAGCGCGTTGCTCTGGCGCGGGCCCTTGCGCCGAAGCCGAGCGTGGTGTTGCTCGATGAGCCGTTCTCGAACCTCGACGCTAATCTAAGAAGGCATGTGCGGGGTCACATCCGCCAGATCCTGCGGGACGCGGACACCACAGCCGTCTTCGTAACGCACGATCAGGATGAGGCGTTCAGCATAGCCGACAAGCTGTGCGTCATGCTGGACAACCGACTCGAGCAGACCGGCGCTCCCGAGGACGTCTACCTCTACCCCGCATCGCTCGGCGTAGCGCGGTTCATGGGGGTGGCGAATATCCTGCCCGGCGAGTGCTCGGAGGGTTACGTCCGCTGCGAACTTGGCGTGCTTCCCGTGGGCAATCCCGATCCTCCGAAGGGACTGGTCATCGTGTGCGTGCGGCCCGAGACGGTGCGCCTGCGCCCGGAGTCAGGCCCGTCGGTGGAGGGCGTCGTCAGTTCCGTCGAGTTCCATGGCACGTCCAAGGCGGTGAACCTGCGGCTTCGCTCCGGCAGGCCGGTGCGCTGCGTGATGGGCGTGCACATCCCCGCCGAGGTGGGGGAGACGGTAACGGTGGGAGTAAACAGTTTCGTCGCGGCGTTCCCCCCGCCGTCAAGCCGCAGCGCAGGCCACGCGGACGAAGCGGCCTAGCGTGACGGCCCTGCGCCGTCCACGATGCCGAGCACTTCTCCCAGCCCACCTATCGTGAATGCCCCGGATGTACCCATCCCTGCGAAGAGGCATCCGGCGGAGGCTGCGGCCTGCCGTCCGGTGTCGGACCGGCTCACGAGCAACACTTCCCACGGCGGTACGCCCAGCACTTCGCAGGCACGAAAGACCAGGTCCGGCGCAGGCAGCGGATTTCGTTCTTCGTCTGCTCCCACCAGCGCGTGCGGGATGAGTTCCAGCGCCTCGAGGAGCGTCCGCACTGGTTCCGAAGGTCCATCGGCAAGTATGGCGGAAACAACCCCCCGCCGGTCCAGTGCTTCGATCAGGAATGCCGCCTCCGGGTCCGCTGCGCTGCCTGTGAGGACACTGTCGATAGTGAAGAAGACTGCACTCAATTGCATGCAACACAGGATAGCGGCTGAAGCGATAAACTACTGCCCGATGACACAGGAGGAGCGGACCAGATGGCGCTTTACGAGTACCGCTGCTCGAGCTGTGGGAACGAGTTTGAGCAGCGCAGGCCGATGAGCGAGGCGGACAGCCCGGCCGAGTGTCCGATCTGCGGCAAGCAGGCGGAGCGGCTGCCTTCCGTCTTCGCGTCGAAGGACGGCTACACGTTGCGGGTGCCGCGCGCCGGGGCCTTCCGTTCGGGGCAGTCCGGCCAGGGCTAGACGCACACATCCAAGGAGCAGGACAGCATGGTCAGCAAGTCGGAGCTTACAGTCGTGGAAGTCGAACTCAAGCAGGTGCGGGTCGAACTGGCGTCGCTCCGCGCTGAGGTCACTTCCCTGCGCAGCGAAGTGGAAGCGCTGAAGGCCAAGGGCTAGACACGTCACATCGGCGGCGGGTCAGCCCACGCCTACATGCCACCCGGGTACGGTACCATGCGGAGCGATGTCCTCCGCACCCCGGGCGCTCGTCGCTGAATCCGGTCTCTACATACATACCACCGCGTACAGCGTCGTGCTTGGCGGCATCATCGTCCTGGTGCCGCTCTACATCATCTCCCTCGGCTACAACCCCGGCTGGCTCGGCGTCATCATCGCAGGGCAGGGACTGTTCCAGGTGGCGCTGCGGCTGTTCGGCGGCGTCATCTCCGACCGTATCGGCGAGCGTTGGGTCATCCAGGCGAGCTTCGCCGCGCTGGTGGTCGGGACCCTGGGGATCGCGTTCTCCTCGTCGCTGTTCGCGCTATTGGCAGCGCAGGTGCTGTTCGGGGGCTCGCGCGCCATCTACTGGACGTCCTCCCAGTCGTACGGCAGCCGGATAGACGAGTCCCGCCCCACGACGCTCATGGGGCGGTTCTTCGGGTTCGCGGCTGTAGGCGGGCTTGCGGGCAACGCGGGCGGGGGGTTCGTGGCGGTCGTCCTCGGCTACCAGGAGGGATTCCTCATCGCCGCGGCCATATCGGCGGGAGCGATGGTCGTGGTTGCGGTGATGCCGCAGCTGCCGAGACGGGCGGCGATGACGCTGCGCGAGATACTCGGACCGGTGCCGGGGGTCTTCCGCAAGCGGACCACCTTGCTTCCGGCTGTCATGGCGCTCGGGACCTCGCTGCACGTCTCCGTGCTCTCCTCCGTGGGCGCGGCGGTCTACAAGGAGTTCGGGTTCGACGACGATGCGTTCGGGGTGCTGATGGCGATCCATGCAGGCGGCGCGATAGTAGCCGGGTTCCTGTTCGCGCGGTTCCTGCAGCGGGTGGGGCAGCGGCCGACGTTCGCAGTGACGATGGCACTGCACGGCCTGCCGCTCATCGGGATCGTGCTGTGGGGCGCCAGCTACCCGGCGGCGGTCGCGCTGATGTTCGTGCTCGGTCTGTCCTTCAATGCGGGCCGGGTGCTGAACGTGAGTCTGACCGCGATGGCGAGCAGCCCGGAACAGCGGGGTGTGTTCATGGCGGTGGTCGGCATCTACTGGGCGTCCGGGCAGATGCTGGGGCCTCTGGTGTTCGGGCCTCTCGCCGCGGTCACGAGCCTCACCTTCTCTTTCATCGCCGCCGGGGCGCTGATGACCGTGACCGCGCTGCTGACGCCGCTGCTCTACGCGGCGTCGCGGGGCGAGAGCGAGAGCAGGCGGGAAGCGTAGCGTCGTCCCTCTCCTGAGGGAGAGGGTTGGGGTGAGGGCCCTCGGTGGGGGGACGGGCTACGGGACGCCTTAAGCGGAGCCCTCAACAGATAGTGGGGGCTGGTGCGATTTCGTGGCGCGCTCCAGTTTGCGGCGGGGCGTGAGCAGGTAGTGGCCGCAGGTGAGGCAGCGGATGCCGACGTCCGCGCCGAGCCGTTCCACGCGCCACTCCACGCCGCCGCATGGGTGCGGCTTACGGAGCGTGAGCCGCTCGCCGAGGTGGAACTCTACGGCCACGACTTGCCCATCCGGTCCAGTTCGGCGTTGATGGCGTTGCGGAGACGCTCGGCCTCGATGCGCGCGGCGTCCGCGAAGTCCGCGCCCTTCGAGGCGTAGATGACGCTTCGGGATGCAGCGATGAGCGCCCTGCGCCCATTGTCGTCCGTGCCGTTCCGTACGGATGCTTCGAGGTCGCCGCCCTGCGCGCCGATGCCGGGGATGAGGATCGGCATCGAGCCGACGATGCTCCGCACCCGCGCGAGCTCGTCCGGCACGGTTGCACCGACGACGAGCCCGATGTTGCCGTTGTCATTCCAGGCGACCGCCTGCCGCGCGATCTCCTCGTAGAGGGGACCCTCAGCGCCGTTGCGGCGCACGTGGAGGTCCTGGAACTCGGCGCTGCCGGGGTTGGACGTGCGCACGAGGACGAACACGCCCCTGTCCGCGTAGTCCAGGAACGGCTGGACGGCGTCTTGCCCCTGGTAGGGGTTCACGGTGAGGGCGTCTGCGCCCCACGTCTCGAACGCGGCCTTCGCGTAGGCCCTGGACGTGTTGTCCATGTCCCCGCGCTTGGCGTCGAGCAGGACGGGAACGTCGTCCGGCACGGCCTCGATGGTGGCCTGCAGCGCCTCGATGCCGGGTATGCCCTCAGCCTCGTAGAACGCCCACTGCGGCTTGTACGCGCAGACCAGGTCGGACGTGGCGGCGATGATGGCGCGATTGAACTCGGCGATGTCGTCGATGGGCATTGAGGCCCGCGAGGGGTCGAGGCCGACGCACAGCAGGCTGCGGTTGCGTGCGGCAGCGGCGTCCAGTTGTTCGATGAAGGTGCTCATGGTTCTCAGTGTACCAAGCGGGGACGGCTGGTAGCATCGGGCGCATGGCACGACCTGCTCCCGCCGCGATACGCCGTTCGCCCCGTACGGCGCGGCTGCTCACCACGATGTTTGACCGCCTCCTTGCACACCACGGCCCACAGGGCTGGTGGCCGGGCGACAGCCCGTTCGAGACGATCGTCGGCGCGATACTGACGCAGAACACGGCGTGGACGAACGCCGCACGCGCTATCGACAACCTGAAGGCGGCAAACGCGATGTCGCCTGCCGCGCTGCGCGCGATGCCGGAGCCCGATCTCGCGGAGGTCGTCCGTCCGAGCGGCTACTTCAACGCCAAGGCGCGCAAGTTGAAGGCGATGGCCGACTTCTTGGGAAGATACGGCGACAGCATCGAGCCGTGGCGCACGATGCAGCCGAAGACGCTGCGCGCCGAGCTGCTTGCAGTGCACGGCATCGGGCCGGAGACGGCGGACGACATAGTGCTCTACGTGGCGGGGCTGCCGTCGTTCGTGATGGACGTCTACACCCAGCGGATCGTCGACAGGATGCTGCCGCGCCACCGGCTGCGCGGCTACGACGCGTACCAGGCGCTGTTCGAGCGTCACCTGCCGCACGACGCTGCGCTCTTCAACGAGTACCACGCCCTGCTGGACGCCCACGCGAAGGACGTGTGCACCAAGCGGGAGCCGCGATGCGCATCGTGCGTCCTCTCCGACCTCTGCACGACAGGCAGACGTGCCGTTAAGTGAGCGCGAGCGTTCGCGTATCGACAGGGTGTCCCATCCCCCGTCGTGTGCATCAATGTCGATCCCTGGATTCGTGACATCTGCCCCTTACGCGGTCCCCCGTCCGCGCGATACGCTGGTGATGAGACGGGGAATCCCGCCTGCACTACGGCTTGGCCGGGCGAAAGCGACGGGATGCGACACTTTTCAGAGAGTATTCCATCCCTTCACTCCTGCGGAGGAGGCCATCAGGAGTGGAGGGGTGTCGCATTCCCGTCGGGTTCTGCCGCGATCACGTTGCCCCGTGTTGACCGGGCGTCGCTTGGCGTTGAAATCGTGTCGCGCGGGGGAGGGAACGACGGGGGGCGGGTTATGTCTCGCGTTCGTTGGTGACGGCGGCGTCGCCGGTGCAGTAGGGGATGAAGTTCTTCATGTGGCAGGTCGCGCCGGTCCTGGCGAGCTCCGCCTCGAAGAGGTCGTGGATCTCGCGGTCCTCGTCCTCGTACTCGATCTGCCTGCCGCCGGCTCTCATGCTGACGTCGGCGCCGGGGCGTGAGCCGCCGTAGGGCGGGACCATGCCGTGCTCGCCCTGGCGCAGGGCGAGGTAGCGCGCCCGCTTCGTGCCGGCGTTGAAGTGCTGGTGGAACGTCCGCTCGCTGGGGACGACGACCATGGAGCCCTTCTTCCAGTCCACTTTCCGCATGTCGGACCGGTCGTCCTCGTTCCAGAGGAGCGAGAAGCCTGCGTCGCCGCTGAGGATGATGAGGTGCGCGCCGGGGCCGTGGTGGTGGGCCTTCTTGTAGGTGCCGACCGGGAACTCCGAGATGTGCGCCGTGATGCTGTTCTTCGCCATCTCCAGCTGGGCATTGATGCCGCCCGCGCCGCGCAGGGGCATGCCGTAGAGCGGCATATTGTCGGCGTTGGGGATGAAGTTGGACTCCCAGACGCGCCCGTTGTAGAGCTTGCCGGTTCCGTTGAAGGAGTCGTCCGCGTAACGGTTGGAGAAGACGTAGGGCAGGTTGAAGATGAAGTGGTTGTCGCGGTAGAGGCGCATGATGGGCGGCGCGCTGGTGACGGCGATGTAGCGCGCGGGCTCGGCGCCGGAGCCGTTGAAGAGCTGGTACCAGGCGTTCAGGGGGATGGCGAAGACGCTGCCTGCCTTCCACTCGAACGTCTGCTTGCGGCTCTCGTCAACCCAGATGCTCGTCGCACCCCTGCCGGAGAGGACGTACATCTGCGTCTCGTACATATGGTGGACGGGCTCCGACTTGCCGCCGGGCGCGATCTCGACGACGTGGGCGTCGTTCGGGAGGGTGCGGTTCGGGATGTTGATGATGGCGCCGCTGCCACCCTTCGGCTCCCACGGCGAGAGTTCGAGCGCGTTCAGGTCCTCGAAGGCGTACTCCTCGATGAGCGGGACGCCCTGCTCGCGCACCCAGGCCATGTACGGGTCATCGACCTCGAAGTCGCCGAGGGGCTCCGTGGGCTCCTCAGCCCGCAGCATCCTGCCGTCCTGCGTACCTGCGGTCGTGGTCATGGCGTTCCTCCTTCCGCCCTCTATAACGAAGGGGCGGGAGTACCAGCCCCCGCCCCTTTTTGACCGTTCTTACCTCTCTTCTCAGCCGTTTCACTCTTTGAAAGAGGACACTCGCTTATGCCAGTTTCACGTCGTCGCGGGCGGGGCAATCGCAGTTGGAGCAGTAAGAGAGGAAAGGTGTCATCTTGCACTCCCCGCCGGACTTGGCGAGTTCGGCGAGGAAGATCTCGTGGATCTCGGGGGCCTGGTCCTCGTACTCGACCTGGATGCCGCCCTCCTTGATGCTGACGTCGGCGGTCGCGCGCTGGTTGGGTGCGATGAAGCCTCCGTTGCCGCCGCGCAGCGCCATGTAGCGGGCGCGCTTCGTGCCGGAGTTGAAGTGCTGGTGGAAGGTGCCGTCGCCGGGGATGATAACGATGGAGCCGATCTGCCAGTCACACTTCACCATGTCCGAAAGGTCTTCCTTCGTCCAGAGCAGGGAGTACCCGGCGTCTCCGCTGAGGAGGAAGAGGTGCGCGCCGGGGCCGTGCCGGTGGGCCTTCTTGTACGTGCCGATGGGGAACTCGGAGATGTGGTTGCCCATGTCGTTCTGGCCCATCTGGAGCATGGCGTTGATGCCGCCCGCGCCGCGCTCCTTCCAGCCGTAGAGCGCCATGTCGGGCGCGTTGGGGATGAAGTTGGTCTCCCAGATGCGCTTGTTGTAGAGCTTGCCGTTGCCGCTGAAGTACGACTCGTCGTCGGAGTAGCGGGAGCGGAACATGAAGTCGTTGTTGAACATGAAGTCCGTGTCCCGGAACAGGCGCATCATGGGCGGAGCGTTGGTGGTGGCCATGTAGCGCACCTTCTCGTCGCCGGAACCGTTGAAGTGCTGGTACCAGGAGTTCAGGGGGATGGTGAAGAGGGAGCCGGCCCTCCACTCGAACGTCTGCTTGCTCGACTCGTCCATCCAGACGGTCGTCGCGCCGCGGCCCTGGACGATGTAGAAGTTGATCTCGTACATGTGGTGCTCGGGCTCGGAGCGGCCGCCGGGTGCGATGTCCACCACATGGAGGTCGTTCGGCATGTGGGCGTTGTCGATGTGGACGACTGCGCCCTCGCCACCCTTGCGCTCCCAGGGCCCGACCTCGACCTCGTGCCAGTTGGGGACGAAGTAGGTCTTGTGGACCATCACCCCTTCCTTCTCCAACCAGTTCTCGTAGGCGTCGGGGACGCGGAAGTCCTCGAGTTGGCCGGTTGGCGTCTCCGCCACCTTCATGTCGGTGCCTTGCATTACCATCTGGAGTGTCCTCCCTCTGTACTGAATGTGGCGCAAGCGTACCGCAAAGGCGCGCTGCGCACAAACGGACTGCAACTAGGCGCCCTCAGCTTCTCTCATTCCGGCCATGAGGTTCGCCAGGGAAGGGAAGTCGGATACCGACTCAACACCCGGCGGAAGGCCGTTGGGACTGGCGCCGAACAGCACTCCCCGTATGCCTCTCGATACTGCTGCCACCACGTTCTCCAATCTGTCGTCTACGAATACACAGGTGGCACCGGAGGGCACGGAAGCCAGGAAGGCGTCGTAGTTCGCCCCATCCGGCTTCCGATGCCCCACATCGCCGCTGATCGTCCACGACACGATGGAGCCCGAGAGCCCGAAGTGCCGCGCCCTGAGGGCTGCCCATTCCGATATGTCGTTCGAGATGCAGGCGACGGGGATGCCGGCTCCGTTGCACCAAGCGAGGAACTCATGGAGGCCGTCGGTAGTCGAGTAGCGCGCCGTGACTTCTCGGTCCAGCAGGTCAGGGTCTCCCGCGACCCCAAGGCGTTCCCAGAACCCGGAGGTGTCCAGGAGCCCACGCGATGCGTCGTTGTACAGGTCGATGATCGCGGAGTCATCCTTCGCGCACCCCCGCTCCCGGGCAAACGGGATCACCAACTCGTCAACGTCCGCTCCCGGACGATAGATGACGCCCATGGCGTCCAGAGCGACGATGATCTGCGGTTCCACGCGAGGCGGACCTCCTCCTGTTGAGCCTGGTCAGGATATCGGGATTGGCGTCAAGGGCGCATGCAAAGGGGCAGGCAACCCGGTTGCCTGCCCCTTGCCTGTGCGAACGTAGACCGGTGGTCTAGGCCGGTACGGGCGCCTCCACCTTGTAGAAGCGTGCGCAGTTGTCCCAGAGGATCTTGCGCTTCTCCTCGTCGGTGAGGTCCAGCTCGAGGAACGCCGTGACCGCGTTGGGGTAGCGCGAGTCGCCGTGGGGGTAGTCGGTCGAGAAGACGAGTTGATCGCTGCCGACGTAGTCGATGGCGTACTTGGCGGGCGCCTCGTCCGGCTCGATGGAGACCCAGCACTGGCGCTTGAAGAGCTCGATGGGGTTCTCGTTGAGTTCAGGCATGTAGGCGTCGAGCTCGAGCTCGTGCATCTCTTCGATGCGCCAGAGGAGCCAGGGGATCCAAGCGCAGTTGGCCTCGAGGAACGCGGCGCGGAGCTTCGGGTGACGCTCCAGGACGCCGCCGCCGACGAAGCTGCCGAGTCCCATCATCTGCTCGAACGGCTGGGCGTAGACGCGGCGCAGCATGAAGTTGTCGAAGTGCTCGCCCGCCTGCTTGGACATGGAGCCGGAGGCCTCGTGGAATCCGATGGGGATATCCAATTCCTGCAGCGTTTCCCAGAGCGGGTCGTACCAGGTGTCGTGCCAGTTCCTGCCGTTGACGACGTTGGAGCGGACGAAGACGGCCTTGAATCCGAGCTCCTGCACCGCGCGGCGCGTCTCGGCCACGGCGTCGTTGATGTCGTAGACGGAGATCATCCCCGCGCCGAACATGCGGTTGGGGTCGACGGAGCAGAAGTCGTACATCCAGTCGTTGTAGGCGCGGGCGATGGCGGCGCCGAGGCCGGGGTCGATGTCGGGGCGGGTGAGGACGCTCAACCCCCGGCTGGGGAACATGACGGCGACGTCGATGCCCTCCGCTTCCATGGCTTCCAGCTGGCAGTAGGAGTCCCACCCGCGCGAGGAGTGGTCCTTGTAGAGGACCTGGTTCTTCTCGTAGTTGTGGCCCTTGCGGTTGATAGTGGTCCCGCCCGCGCCGGTGCCGTCGGCGATGCTTTCGAGGTCGGGCCAGCTGATGCGGAGGTCGCGCACGTTCTCTGAGGTAATGCCGACCGGCGCGGCGCTCTTGTAGCGCTCGTCGATGTAGCGCTGCCAGAGGTCCGGCGGCTCCATGATGTGCATGTCGCTGTCGAAGATGAGGAAGCCGTCCTTAGCCATCGCTGCTCCTCCCTTGCTGTTCTGTTCTACGGCGCATCGTACTCCGCGCCGGGCCTGCCTGCACTAACTGCGGTTGCTCGCTACCACCTCGTCGGCGTGGTTCGCCCAGGTGTCGAGCACGCCCTGGATGGTGCCCTTGATCTGGTCGCTCTCGCCGGCCTGGGCGGTGAAGTAGACGGAGAGCCTGCTCACTTCCTGCAAGGATGGCCAGCGCTCCAGCGGCAGCTCGATGCTGCGGTTCTTCTCCGCGTCGCGGATGACGTTTATCGGGTCGCCGCCGTCCTCCACGATCTTCATCTGCTCGGTCAGTTGCTTGCGGAGCAGGATGATGCCGCGGTCGGACTCGCCGAGCTTCTCCTGGACGCGGTCGGCATTCGGGCCCTGCGTGATCCACGCAACGAAGTCCTGGTGGTTCACGAGGTCGGGGATGAGCTTGCCGGACTCGTCATAGATCGGGACGATGAAGTGCGGCACCTTCTCCTGCTTCGGCAGTGTCGTGCCCGGCGCGGCCTTGTAGAAGAACCACGTGATGTGCAGCGTCGTGGTGTCGTCGACGGGCGTGCGGTACTGGAAGTTGCACTTCACGCCGTCGCCGACGAAGAGGATGTTCGGGAAGAGCGCGGGGTGGCCGACCTTCCAGTCGTGGTCCTCCTTCGAGGTGCCTTCGACGACGCGGCGCTTGATGATGCCGTGCTCGAACTCGGTGAAGCCGATCTCTTTGTGGTTGCGCGGGATGATGGGGCTGAGGTCCGGCTCGCCGCCGAGGGCGATGGCCTTCTCGCGCTGCTGCACGACGCCCCAGTAGCCGTGCAGCCACTCCAGGTGCACGGGGTCGTGGGAGTTCTCCTGGCACTGGAGCCAGTTGCAGGGCAGTTCGGCGATGCCGATGTCCGAGTAGCCGTTCTCGTACGTGTACGGCTCCCACATCGGGATGAGCGGCGCCGGGGCAGGCCCCATGTACGCCCAGAGCATCCCCGCCATCTCCTGCACGGGGTAACCGGCGACCTTCACCTTCTCCTTGAAGCGCCCGTCCGGATGCACTGTCTCCTCGAAGGGCTGCTCGATGCACTGGCCGGTCTCGTCCATCATCCAGCCGTGGTACATGCAGCGCAGGCCATGCTCCTCGGGGATGCCGTAGGAGAGGTCGACCCTGCGGTGCGGGCAGAAGCGTTCGATGAGGCCGAGGGTGCCGGACTTGTCCCTGTAGAGGACGAGGTCCTCGCCGAGCAGGCGCACCGACTTGGTGGGGCGTTCGTCGAGTTCAGTCGCGGCGGCGAAGGGATGCCAGTAGCGGCGCATGAGCTCGCCCATCGGTGTGCCCGGCCCGACCTGCGTTAGACGTTCGTTGTCCTGTGCGGAGAGCATCGCTTCATCCTCCCGATGCAGGCAGATTGGCGGGATTGTAGCACGCGCACTGGGTACGCGGAGGGAGTTCAGATGGCAGGCTGGATGTTTCGCCAGGGGTTGGTTATCTCAATTGCGAGATAGTCGAAATCCTTGGTGTTGCGGGTGGCGAGGATGAGTCCGTGCGTTGCGGCCGTTCCAGCGATGAGTGCGTCGCCCACCGTAAGCGAATGACCTGACTGGTGCGCTTGTGCGCGGAAGGCGCCTGCATGTTCCGCCGCTTGTCGGTAGAGAGGGAGGATGTGCTCGGAATATTCCGCTATGAACGCTGCCATGGCGAACTCCAGCCCGTAGCGCCGGCGGCCATGCGGGAGGAGTTGGAGCCCGAACTGGAGTTCGTGCAATGCGATAACGGGGATCCAGAGGTCTTCTTGTTGCGACAGGAACGTGACGACGCCCGCGTTGGGCGGGGTCTTCGTCAGTTCCGAGATGACGTTTGTATCGAGCAGGTAGCCGCTCATGCGCTATGGCTGGTCGTAGTCGATGAAGGGGATGGGCCTGTCTTCTCCTGGGGGAGGAATCTCGAGGTCAATGCCACGCGGGAAGTTCTCCACGAGCCACTGGCCGAGTGGCTTACGGGGGCGTGCCCGTTCCTGCCAGACGCGTTCCGGCACCACGATGAACGCGCGCTGTACGCCGATACGCTGCGGCCCTTCTTCGTCTGCAAGGCGCAGGATCTCGGACAGGCGGGCCTTGGTTTCGGCGACTGTCCAGGTGTGGGGGGAATCAGCGTGTGTGGGTGCGGTTCGGGTGGTCACGGCAGTCCTCCTTCGTCCGTAGCGGTATGCTAGTGCCTGCTTCTACTCCTGTCAAGACTAGTTTATATCATCTAGACCAGACTAGTTTACATTGAATCCCGGAATCTATCAACAAGGACTATTGACCAGGCAGGGTCGGCATTCCTAGCTGGGCGCTTCGAACGTGCCGAAGACGTCGCGCAGCGTCGAGCAGATCTCGCCGAGCGTGGCATAGGACTCGACGCACTCGAGGATGGGCGGCATGAGGTTGGTCAACGGCGAGCGCGCAGCCTCGCCGAGCCGTTGCAGCGACGCCTCGCTCGCGGCGGTGTCGCGCTCGTTGCGGACGCGGGCGAGGCGATCGAGTTGGCGCTGCGCCGCGTGCGGCGGGATCGTCTGGAGCTCGATGCGCTCGTCCTCCTCCGAGGTGAATGCGTTGACGCCCACGATGACGCGTTCGCCGCTCTCGACGAGTTGGAAGTGTTGGTATGCGGCCTCCTCGATCTCGCCGCGCTGGAAGCCCGCCTCAATAGCCGCGACCGCGCCGCCCATCGCGTCGATGCGCTCGGTGTAGGCCGAGGCCTCACGCTCGATCGTGTTCGTCAGGTGCTCGACGTAGTACGAACCGCCGAGCGGGTCGATCGTCTCGGCGACGCCCGACTCGTTCGCGAGCACCTGCTGCGTGCGCAGTGCCAGCGCCGCCGAGTCCTCGGTCGGCAGGCCCAGCGCCTCGTCCTTCGAGTTCACATGGAGCGACTGCGTGCCGCCGAGCACCGCGGCGAGCGCCTGCACCGTCGTGCGCACAACGTTCACGTCGGGCTGCTGCGCCTGGAGCGTGACGCCGGCAGTCTGCGTGTGGAAGCGGAGCATCCAGGAGCGTGGGTCCTTCGCACCGAAGCGGTGACGCATGACCTCGGCCCACATGCGCCGCGCCGCGCGGAACTTCGCCGCCTCCTCGAACAGGTTGTTGTGCGACGCGAAGAAGAATGAGAGCCGCCCGGCGAAGTCGTCCACGTTCAGCCCGGCGTCGACCGCGGCCTGCACGTAGGCGATCCCGTTCGCCAGCGTGAACGCAAGCTCCTGCGGGGCCGTCGCGCCCGCCTCGCGCATGTGGTAGCCGCTGATGCTGATCGTGTTCCAGCGGGGGACCTCGGCGGCGCAATAGGCGAACATGTCGGTCGCCAGCCGGAGCGACGGCACGGGCGGGAAGATGTGCGTGCCGCGCGCGATGTACTCCTTGAGCACGTCGTTCTGCGTCGTGCCGCCGATGTCGGCGAACGGCGCGCCCTGCTTGCGCGCGACGGCGAGGTAGAGCGCGAGCAACATCGGGGCGGTGGCGTTGATGGTCATGGACGTGGTGACGTCGCGGAGCGGGATGCCGTCGAAGAGCGCCTCCATGTCCGCGAGGCTCGATATGGGCACGCCGACCTTGCCGATCTCGGCGCGAGCCATGTCGTGGTCGGCGTCGTAGCCGGTCTGTGTCGGGAGGTCGAACGCGACCGAGAGGCCGGTCTGTCCCTGCGAGAGCAGGAAGCGGTAGCGGGCGTTGGAGTCCTCCGGCGTCGAGTAGCCCGCGTACTGGCGCATCGTCCAGAGCCGACCGCGGTACATGGTTGGCTGCACGCCGCGCGTGAACGGGTACTCGCCCGGGTAGCCGAGGCCATCCTCTCCCGCTCGCCCTGAGCCTATCGAAGGGCTGTCGGGGCCGTAGAGGGGCGCAGCCTCGATGCCGGACTCCGTGGAGAAGTCGGGCTTGCGCTCCGGCACGCGCCGGACGGCAGGCTCGTACGTCTCGCGTAGCCAGCGCTCGTGGGCGTCGTCGGTCATGGGGTTAGTCTACAGGGTGCGGGGTAGGGGATGGTGTTAGGATGGCGCGAACATCGCCGTTCGGAGGGCTGTTGTCGTGCTGGATGATTTGGTTGAGACGATTGAGACGCTACAGAGGCGGATTCGGGAACATCGAGAGTACCTTGGCAATTACGAGTCACGCACTCGCGTTGCTCTGATAGATCCCATGCTCTGTGCCCTCGGCTGGGATGTATCCGACCCCGATGCCGTTCAGATAGAGCCGCGGACGGTGAATGGTTGGGCAGACTATGCCTTACTGGGAAGTAACAGGAGACCGGTAATCTTCGTGGAAGCCAAGAAACTAGCTGACCAGGACTCGCCTATCAGGCAAACGGTTGGCTACGCGGTAAGCGAGAATATCGAGAACCGCACTAATGTGCGGTATTGCGCCTCCACCAACGGCGACGTTTGGGAAGTCTATGACATCATCGCGCAGGAATCGGTCATGCGCTTGGCCCTCACTCGCGATGACGCGGCGAAGTGTGCGCTGCAGTTGCTAGGCCTCTGGCGACGCAGCCTGCAAGATGGGAGTTTCGATGGCGCCGTCGAGCCGCTGGTAGAGAGTGACATGGACGTTGGTTCTGTGCGGATTGCACGGCTTGAGGAGCCCTCACCGCTTCAGCGAGAACCTACGCCGGCTGCTACGCAGCCTTCTGCACCGGTCGAAATCGGGTGGACTCCTCTCACAGGAGACTTTGAAACCACAGGTAGACCTGCACCCACCGCAATACGGTTTCCGAGTGGTGAAGAGCGGGAGATTCGGAATTGGCGTGGCATCGTAAGCGAAACTGTCACTTGGCTACACCAAAGAGGAGTTCTCACCCATGAGGAACGCCAGTTCAGAAGTGGGCATAAGCGTTATCTATTCAACTCGGACGGGAGACATCCGAACGGCGGGAGATTCAAACAGCCGATTGCTTTGGGCGATACGGGCATCATTGTAGAGGGCAATATCAGTTCTTACTTGAGCGTAAGGAGCACTCGACGGCTGCTCGCGCACTCGGACCAAGATCCATCTCAGGTGTACCTGAAGCTCTCGTAGGCTAGTCCCGCGCCCCATGCGCTAGAATCGCGGCGGGATGGCCAACGAACGCATCGTCTCTGGGGCAGCGCGCGAGGAAGACCGGGGTTCGGAGGGCGGGCTGCGCCCACGCCGCCTCGCGGAGTACATCGGCCAGGAGCGCGTGAAGGAGACGCTCACCATCTCCATGGACGCCGCCCTGCAGCGCGGCGAGCCGCTCGACCACGTGCTGCTCTATGGCCCGCCCGGCCTCGGCAAGACGACGCTCGCCTCCATCATCGCGGCGGAGATGGGCGCCAACCTTCGCACGACCGCCGGCCCGGCCATCGAGCGCCCCGGAGACATGGCGTCGCTCCTCACGCAGCTGAAACCGGGCAACGTGCTGTTCATCGACGAGATACACCGGCTGAGCAAGCTCGTGGAGGAGATCCTCTACCCGGCGATGGAGGACTACTCGCTCTCCTGGGTGATGGGGAAGGGGCTGCAGGCGCAGAGCATCAACCTGAAGGTGGAGCCGTTCACGCTCGTGGGCGCGACGACGCGCTACTCGATGCTGAGCGCTCCGCTGCGTGATCGGTTCGGCTCGGTGTACCGTCTCGATTTCTACGACGAAGCCGCGATGCGGGCGATTGTGCGGCGCTCGGCGAGCATCATGGAGTTGGAGGCGGACGAGGGCGGCGTGGAGGAGGTTGCCAAGCGTGCGCGGGGGACGCCGCGCGTGGCGAACCGGCTCCTGCGCCGCGTGCGCGACTTCGCACAGGTACGCGCCGATGGCCGCGTCACGCAAGACGTGGCGTCGCAGGCGCTCGGGCTCATGGAGGTGGACGCGCTCGGCCTCGACGAGGTGGACCACCGCCTCGTGCGGATGATCGCGGAGAAGTACGGCGGCGGGCCGGTGGGGCTGGACACGCTCGCGGCGTCCACCGGCGAGGAGGCGGACACCATCATGGACGTCTACGAGCCGTACCTCATGCAGTTGGGCTTCCTGAACCGCACGCCGCGAGGCCGTATGCTGACGCGCGCGGCGTACGAACACCTGGGCCTCACTCCGCCGCCGCGCCTGGCCGTCGGTCAGCCGCAACTGTGGGACAGCAAGGGTGCCTAGGCGCGGTTTTCATTGACGCTCATTCGTGCGAATGGTAGGTTTTCGCCACCGCAGCACCGGAGGAAGATGCGATGCTGACTGCCCAGGACAATGAACTGCTGACGCGCGTGGGGCCGGGCACGCCGGGCGGCGAGATGATGCGCCGCTACTGGCACCCCATCCTGGCGACGCAGCAGTTGGACGAGAACCCCGTCCGCAAGGTGAAGATTCTGGGCGAGGAGCTGGCGCTCTACCGCGACCGCTCCGGCGCGCTGGGGCTGCTGGGCCTGCGCTGCCCCCACCGGCTGATGAGCCTGGAGTACGGCATCCCGGAGGAGCACGGACTGCGTTGCGGCTACCACGGCTGGCTGTTCGACCAGGAAGGCCGCTGCATCGAAACGCCGCTGGAGCCACCGGACAGCACGTTCAAGGAGAAGGTGGAGGCGCTGCACTACCCGGTACAGGAGATGGGCGGACTCGTCTGGGCGTACCTCGGCCCCACTCCCGCGCCGCTGCTCCCCAGATGGGACCTGTTCGTGCGGCCGGGCGGCTTCCGCCAGATCGTCGCGCATCACCTGCCGTGTAACTGGTTGCAGGTTATGGAGAACCGGGGCGATCTGGGACACGCGACCTACCTCCATGGGCGTCTCGCCCAGTACGCGCTCGAACGGCAGGACAGGCTGACCGACGACAACCGCGCCCGCTACAACGTGACGATGCGCCAGCAGCAGGACAGGATGGACCGGGGCGTTTACACGAAGTACCAGCCCGTTTGGAACCAGTTCGGGTTCACGAAGGGCAACCTGGAGTCGGACAAGAGCGAGGAGTCGCCATCCTGGACCATCGGGGCGAACTCCTTCCTCTTCCCGTACATCCTCACGTTCGCGCCGTACCAGCCGGGGACGATCCGCAAGTCGTACCAGATCGGCGTGCCGCTGGACGACACGAGCACCTGGCACTTCCAGTACTTCTACTTCGACTTTCCGCCGGGCGTGAACGTGCCGGAGCAGGAAGGCGTTCCCTACGCGGAGGTGCCCCTGGATTACGCGAACGGCGAGCCCATCCTGGACAACGTGCTCTCGCAGGACATGATCGCGTGGTGGTCGCAGGGCGACATCGCGGACAGGACGCAGGAGCATCTCGGTGTCTCGGACACGTGCGTCATCGCGTACCGGAACCTGCTCAAGGAGCAGATCAAGGTGGTGCAGGACGGCGGCGAGCCGATGAACGTGTTCCGCGACCCGTCCACCGTCGAGCGTCCCGAACTGGCGTTGGAGCAGGACGACGAGATAGCGAACCAGCTCTTCACCGGGCGCAGGATCAGCGCGGCCATCTACTACCGGAACAACTTCCACAAGGTCTCCAAGGGCGGCTGGCTCTACATAGACGACGACGTGGACAAGTACTGCCCCGACCGCGACACCATCGTGCAGCTCTACCGGGAGACGGAAGAACTGCAGATGCGACAGATGCAAGAGGCCTGACGGGAACGACGCGGTGGCCTCGATCACGCAACCCCGCCTCAGACTCCTGGGCGCCCGCCCCAGTTGGGGAGGGCTGATGCCGTGGGGGCTGGCGGTACTCGTATTCCTCCTGCTCATCGGGCCGGTCATCTTCATGGCGGTGTTCACGTTCGCGCCGCCGTCCGCCATCGGCATAGACGATGTTCTGGCCGACCCGACGCTCGACAACTACAAGTCGGTCTTCCTGGAGACTTCCACGTACCGGCTGCTGCTCAACACGGTGCTGTACGGGTTCGGCAGCATCATCCTGGGGCTGCTCATCGCACTGACGCTCGCATGGTTGATGGAGCGCACGGACATGCCCGGGCGCAATGCGTTCTACGGGTTGATGTTCATCCCGATGGCTATACCTCCGTTCGCTACCGCCATCGGCTGGATACTGCTGATGGGGAAGAACGCAGGGCTCATCAACCGCTGGATACGCGACCTCACTCCGTACGATTCGCTGCAGGGCCCGCTGAACGTCTTCTCGCTCTGGGGACTCGTGTTCGTTACCGGGCTCGCCATCGCGCCGACGATGTGGCTGCTGCTGCTCGGCGTTCTGCGCAACATGGACCCATCCCTCGAGGAGGCAGGCCAGACCGCCGGGTTCGGACGGTTCGGCGTCCTGCGCCGGATCACCATCCCGCTCATGCGCCCCGGCCTGCTCGGCGTGGTGGCGTACTACGGCGTGGTCGTTATCGCCATCTTTGAGATCCCGCTGGCCATCGGGCTGCGCTCCGGTATCCACGTCATGAGCACCAAGCTCTTCCTGCTCACTCGTTCCGCGGTGGAAGGCGACCCGAACTACGGCGTGGCAGCGGCTTTCGGTCTCATCTCCGTGGCGTTCGCACTCGTGTTCGTGTTCATCTACGTTCGGGCGCTGCGCGATTCCTCTCGGTACGCGGTGGTGTCGGGCAAGGCGTACCGTCCCCGGCGCATCAAGCTCGGGAGGTGGCGCTGGGCGGCGCTCGGCGTGGTGCTGGCCTACTTCGTCCTGCAGGTGTTCCTGCCGTTCTTCGTGCTGGCGTGGAGCAGTTTCCTCATCTACTACCAGCCGCCCTCCATCTCCGCGCTGAGCAGCCTCAACCTGGAGCAGTACCGCGAACTGTTTAAGACCGGGCGCATGGGCGAATCGCTCCTGAACACGGCTATCGTCGTGTTCGTCGCTGCGACGTTCACACTGCTGCTTGCGTCGATCATCTCCTGGTTCGTGGTGCGCCGTCCCTCCTTCATCAGCCGAACGCTGAACATCCTCACGTTCATGCCGCTGGCGCTGCCGGGCGTGGTGATCGCGGTGGCGTTCCTCATCCTGTTCATCCGAACACCGCTCTACGGCACGCTCGCATTGATGATCATGGCGTACGTGCTGGCTGTGCTGGCGTTCACGTCCCGCCTGACCAATGCGGCGCAGATACAGCTGGACAAGTCGTTGGAGGAAGCCGCAGTCACGAGCGGGCTGGGTCCGGTGACGTCGTTCATCCGCATAACCCTGCCCCTCATGTTCCCGACGCTGATCAACGGCTGGATGTGGGCTGCGGTGCATATCATGCGGAACTTCACGATTCCGCTCTTCCTGGCGGGGTTCGGAAGTCCGCTCATCGCGAACGTGATCTACGTGCGGTTCGCCGAATACGGCACTGCCGCAAGCACGCCGCCCATCGTGATACTGGTGTTCATCGTCGTTGTGCTGGCCCTGGCGAGCCAGCGCATCTTCAAGAAACAGCTTGCGCCATCGGAGTAAACTAGGCCGCCGGACGTCCGCCCCTGCGGGAGCGGCGGCCAAGGGAGAACTACCCAGAGGGAGGATGGAATGATTCAGCGATCGATAGCAGCAGGCCTTGCGGCCCTCGCGTTGGTGGCGATGCTCGCCGCCTGCGGTTCGGACCCGACAGCGACTCCGGTTCCGACTGCGACGCCCGTACCGCAGGCCACCCCCACCCCTGTGCCGCAGGCTGACCCGACGCCTACGCCTGAGCCCATGGCGATGTACTCCGACGAACTGCAGGCGATCCTGGACGGAGCGGAGGCCGAAGGCACGATCAATATCCGCACGTCAGGCATGTCCAGCACGGAGCGCGAGATACTGGCGGCAGGATTCGAGGAGCGGTTCGGCTTCCCGATCAAGATCGAGGTCTTCGAGCAGCACCCGTCGCAGTACTCCACGGTGCTCGCACAGGAGGCCGAGGCCGGGAAGGTGCAGTCCGACATGACGCGCGGCGGCAGCAGCCCGCACCAGGCCGGCGTCATCAACGCGGGCGGCTCTCAGGAGATGGACTTCAGCATCCTCGCGCCGCTGTTCGACGATGCAGGCCAGGCCCGTCTGCAGGAGCTGAACGACGCGGTCGACCCGAGCATCGCCGTCTCGTGTCTCGCGGACACCGCCTCGCCGTATGCGATCGTGTTCAACCCGAACCTGATCTCCAAGGGTGACGTGCCCACGACGTGGGACGGGCTGACCGACCAGAAGTACAAGGGTGTCATCGGCATGATGGCCGGCGGGTTCCCGTTCGGCACGCTCGCCCTCAATTGGGGCGAGGACCGGATCCTCCAGTTCGCCGAAGACACGAAGGCCAACGAGATCCAGGTGATCTCCGGCGGCTCCAACGGCGTCACCGAGGCGGTGATCACCGGCGAGGCCTCCATCGGCGTGGCGAGCATCAGCACGACGCTGGAGAAGAAGGACGCGGGCGCGCCGCTCGACTTCGTCCTGCCTTCCGACGTCAACGTGCTGTTCCTGCTCAACACCTGTGTGCTGGACGGCCCGAACCCGAACATGGCGCAGTTGTTCGTCACCTGGTACGCGGTCGAAGGGCGCACGCTCGCCAGCGGCCCGCCGACCTACACCTTCAACATGCTGCTGGACGAGACGGGCTACGCGCAGGAGCTCAAGGACGAGTTCAACCTTGGGAGCGCGCCGTTCGCCTACTTCACCGGCGGCACGGAAGCACAGATGCGGACCGAGTACCGCAACAAGGTCATGGACATCTGGACAGGGCAGTAGTTCGACAGCCATGTTGAGCATCAAGGACCTGCGCCTCGCCTACAGGTCGGTATCGTCCGGCGTGGTGCAGGCCGTCCGTGGAGTCTCGATAGAGCTGGCCCAGGGAGAGTTCTACACTCTCCTTGGGCCCTCAGGCTGCGGCAAGAGCAGCACGCTGCGCTGCGTGGCCGGGCTGGAGACCCCGGACACAGGCGAGATACGCATAGGCGGACAACTCGCGTTCTCTTCCGATGAGCGCGTAGCCGTGCCCGCGCACAAGCGCAATACGGGCATGGTGTTCCAGTCCTACGCCATCTGGCCACACATGACCATCCTGGACAACGTCGCTCTGCCGCTCTCCAAGGGGCGCTTCAAACTGCCGATGCGGCAGGCGCGCGAGAAGGCGATGGAAGCGCTGAACATGGTGCAACTCGCCGAGCTTGCAGACCGTCCGGCGCCCCACCTGAGCGGCGGCCAGCAGCAGCGCGTCGCGCTCGCCCGCGCTCTCGCGCTCGAGCCCGCCGTGCTGCTGCTGGACGAGCCCCTCAGCAACCTGGACGCCAAGCTGCGCGAGGACATGCGGCGGGAGCTGAAGCGGCTCGCGCAACGCGTCAACATCACGAGCCTGTACGTCACGCACGATCAGATGGAGGCCCTCGCGCTCTCCGACCGCATCGCCATCATGCAGGATGGCGTCATCGTGCAAGAGGGCAGGCCGTGGGACATCTACACGCAGCCCAACTCCACGTACGTTGCGCAGTTCCTCGGCAAGGCGAACCTGGTCCAGGGCAGTGTCGTCGCGGCCTCCCTCGAGGACGGGATCACTTTCGAAAGCGCCCTGGGTTCGCTGCGCTGTGCGGTCAGGGACGAGACCCAACCGGCGACCGGCCCCGCGCTGCTCGCGTGCCGTCCCGAGTCCATCAGCCTGCACCCGTCCGCGGTGCCGGGCATGCCGAACGTTGTCGAGGGCGAGGTGACGGAACTCATATTCCTGGGCGACGTAACCGAGTACTTCGTGAACGTTGGCGGCGTCCAGCTGACGGTCAGGTCGCAGCGGCTCTGGCCGGACAGCCCGGGTCGCGTGTTCGTTGAACTCCCGCCGGACGCCTGCATGGTGCTTGCCGCTCCGTCGGACGGCGAGGCTGCGGAGCCCGCTGCTAACGGCACTGCCGCGGATTGAGCGGGACGTCCCGCCCTGTGCCCCCTGATCGTCGGAACGCGCTACCCGCCGTAGGACTGCTGTGCGTGGGGCTCGCTCTCGCAGCGCTGTCGTGTACGCCCGGCCCTGCGCCTACCGCCACACCGGCCCCCGTCCCGACCGCTGCGCCCACGCCCACCCCAACGCCAACCGCCACGCCGACCCTCGTCCCGACTGCCACGCCCACCCCGGTATCTACGCCAACTCCAACGCCGTCGCCTGCGCCAACCGCGACGCCGTCCGGTTATCCGCAGGCCGAGGTGACGGTCGAGGGGTTCACGTTCCTCGTGGACGTGGCCGACACGTACGAGCGCCGCCGCCTGGGGCTCGGCGGGCGCGACGAGATGGCGCGCGATGTGGGGATGTGGTTCGACATGGGCGGCACGGGGGGTGCGGCATTCTGGATGCGCGGCATGCGCTTCCCCATTGACATCGTCTGGATATCGGATGGGTTCGTCGTGACCGGCGTGGCTGAGCGGCTGCCGTTCCCCGAGCCGGGGACGCCGGACTCCGCGCTGCCGCTCTACTCGTCCGGTGTCCCCATCCGGTACGTACTGGAGATCAACGCCGGGCTTGCGGAAGAACTGGGCATAGGTGAGGGCTCCGTGGTGAGTTTCGACCCGCTTCCATGACCATCGCTTCCCGTGAGAATCAGAGCGGGCACTCGCACGATAGAGTATGCTCGTGCGGTTGAGGA
The DNA here is from genome assembly GCA_965220225.1 of Dehalococcoidia bacterium. GTDB lineage: Bacteria > Chloroflexota > Dehalococcoidia > Lucifugimonadales > Australimonadaceae > Bin16. The sequence goes on from OZ244813.1 coordinate 1,782,830, forward strand.
GGCACTCATGATTTACGAGATGCGCACCTACTATGCGATGCCGGGCAAGCTGCGCGCGGTCGTACAGCGCTTCGCGGACGTCACGCACGCCATCTTCCTGCAGTACGGCTTCCGTCCCGTGGGGTACTGGACGGAGGCGGTGGGCGACAACACGAAGTTCCACTACATGCTTGCGTGGGAGGACGATGCCGAACGGCGCGCGAAGTGGGCCGCCTTCCGCGACGACCCCGAGCGCATACGTGCTTTCGCCGAATCCGAAAAAGATGGCCTCATCGTCGCGAGGATCGAGAACTCGATCTGGGAGGCGACGTCGTTCTCGCCACAACTTCCTGCGTAACCGGCGGGTCCGCGGTCGTAGGGTAGAATAAGGGGCGCGACGTTCAGTGCCCCGTGGTGCAGTGGTAGCACAGCAGACTTTGGATCTGTTGACCCTGGTTCGAATCCAGGCGGGGCAGCCAGGCCGGCGCCCCGCCTGGGACAAGGATGGAATGAGTTGACGAGCAACCCGGCAGGAGCAGACGACAACTGCGTCCAGTTCGTGTTCTTCAAGCTGGATGCCTCGTGGCGCAGGCAGTCTGCCGGAGCGAGGGTCGAGCAGAAGGAAGAGTTCCTGTCCGCACTCCGAGCGACGGAGACCGAGGTGCCGACGCATTCCTACAGCACGCTGGGCCTGCGCGCCGATACCGACTTCATGCTGTGGCGGGCGTCGACCGGACTCGAATGCCTGGAGGAGACGTTGAGCGACCTCCTCTCGACGGAACTGGGCTCCTTCCTGACGGTGAGTCATTCGTTCTTCGGGTTGCTCAGACGCTCCACGTACGGCCGGGCGCGCACGGAGCAGGACCACGCCGAGGAGTCGCAAGACAAGGGCAGGTACTTCGTCCTCTATCCCTTCACCAAGACGATCGAGTGGTACCTCACGTCCCGCGAAGCAAGGCAGGGGATGATGAACGAGCACATCCGCGTGGGGCGGACGCACCCGGACATCAGCCAGATCCTGCTCTACTCGACCGGGCTGGGCGACCAGGAGTTCATCGTGGGGTACGAGACCGACTCGCTCGCCGAGTTCCAGGACCTCGTGGTCGAGCTCCGCGCCACCGAGGCAAGACGCCACACATTGCGGGATACGCCGATCTTCACGTGTGTGAAAAGAACGCCCGAACGTATCCTTGACCTGCTCGGATAACCGGGCACACTCGCGATGAGCACGCTTACGACACATACCGGATACGAGCCTGCGCTGCTGAAAGCCGCCAGGATGGAGCAGACCGAAGGCACGCCTCTATGGTTCATGCGGCAGGCCGGACGAGTGCTGCCCGAGTACCGGAAAGTGCGGGAGCAGCACAGTCTCCTCGACATCTGCCGCGACCCCGAGACCGCCGCGGCTGTCACACTTCAGCCCGTCGAACGTTTCGACGTGGACGCCGCCATCATCTTCGCGGACATCGTGACGCCCCTGGTGGGCGTCGGCGTCGACGTTCAGCTGGTCGAGAAGGTGGGCCCGGTCATAGACCCCCCGGTCCGTTCGGAGGCCGACCTCGCTCGCTTGCGCCCACTCGAACCCGAGATGGACGTACCGTACATGCTGGAGGCGCTCAAGCTGGTGCGCGGGTCCTTGCCGAAGGAGAAGGCGCTCATCGGGTTCTCCGGCGCTCCCTTCACGCTGGCCACCTATCTCATCGAGGGCGGGCCGTCGCGCAATTACGCAATGACCAAAGCGATGATGTACGGCGAGCCTGCCATGTGGGATGGCCTTATGGACCGGCTCAGCAGCATGATCACCGCCTACCTGTTGGCCCAGGCGAACGCCGGAGCCCAGATGCTGCAGGTCTTCGACAGCTGGGTCGGCTGGCTGAGCAGGCGGGACTACCAGGAATACGTCTTCCCGTACACCCGAAGGATAGTTGGCGCGGTCAAGGCGGCCGGAGTGCCGGTCATTCACTTCGCAACCGGGTCAGGCGGACTGAACGAAGTGATCAAGAACAGCGGCGCGGACGTGATTGGGCTTGACTGGCGGGTCCCCCTCGATGAGGCATGGGAGTCGCTGGGCGCCGTTGCCGTACAGGGGAACCTCGACCCTGCCGTGCTCCTCGGCCCTCCCGACGTTGTGCGGGAGCAGACGCGCGACGTGCTCAAGCGCGCGGGACGACGCCCCGGTCACATCTTCAACCTCGGCCACGGCTTCCTGCCCCAGACTCCACTCGACAACATCATGCACATGATCGATTGCGTCAGGGAGTGGGACGCCTCCCATGGGTCCTGACCATCGTTCACCGGACGAGCATCGTCTCTCGGTGATCATCGTCGGCGGTGGCATCACCGGACTTGCCACAGCGTGGTACCTCGAGAAAGCAGCCCGGAAGAGTAGCGCTGACCTCTCCGTCGTCCTGGTGGAGCGTGAGAACGCTCTCGGCGGCAAGATCAGCACGCTGTGGGAGGACGGCTTCGTCGTGGAGGGCGGGCCGGACGGCTTCCTCACGCGGAAGCCGTGGGCGCTGGAACTCGCGAACGAACTCGGCATCGCGGACGACGTCATCTACATGCAGTCGTCCGGCGCTTCGCTGCTGCGAGGTGGAAGGCTGCATCGCATCCCTCCCGGCCTGATGGGCCCAGCGCCCGCGGACCGGCGCGACGTCTGGAACGCTTCGTTCCTCTCGTGGCGCGGCAAGCTGCGCGCCAGCATCGAACCACTGGTGCGGCGGCGGAAGGCGGGAGAACGCGAATCGCTGGGAGGGTTCCTGCGGAGACGCATGGGCGGCGAGCTCACGGACACCCTGCTGGAGCCCCTGACCGCCGGGATATACGGGAGCAACTCCTACGACATGAGCCTGGACGCGCTCTTTCCGATGCTGGAAGAGTGGGAGCAACGCCACGGCAGCATCACACGGGGGATGAGCGAGGCGCGGAAGGCCTTGCGCGGGACCGATCAACCCCCCAGTGCTTTCTTCTCATTCAAGGGGGGCGCGCACCGGCTTGTCGACGCTGTCGCGAGCGATCTCGAGTGTTCGGAGGTCATCACCGGACGTTCAGCCGTCGCGGTCGAACGCAACGGAGATGCGACGCCTCGCTACCGGGTAACACTGGACGACGAGCGGTCATTCGAAGCGGACGCCGTCGTGCTCGCGACGCCCGCTCAGGATGCGGCAGGCATGGTCGGGGCGTTCGCCCCGGGGCTGGCACGGCTGCTGGAGCGGATGGAGAGTGCTCCCGCCGTCAGCGTCTACCTGGCGTTCCGGCGGGAGGACGTTGCCCATCCGCTGGATGGCTCAGGCTTCCTGTCGCCGCGCTCCGAAGCAGGGCCGGTGGCAGGCTGCACGTGGATGTCGTCCAAGTGGTCGGGCCGCAGCCCGCACGACTATGTCCTGCTGCGCGCGTTCATGCGGACGGGGGAGAGTGCATCCCTGGGTCCCAGCGACTCGGAGTTGGTTGAAACCGCAACCGAGGCGCTGCGGCCTCTCCTCGGGATACAGGGAACGCCGGAGCGGACGTGGGTCCAGCGGTGGGCGGACGGGCTGCCCCGGTACAAGGTCGACCATACGGATTGGCAGGAAAGCGTGGACAGGGAACTCGACGCACACCCCGGTCTCTTCCTGAGCGGCGCGTCCTACCGGGGCATCGGCGTTCCCGACTGCATCCGGCAGGGTCGCGACACCGCGGAGCGCATCCAGACGCTCATGTCACACAGTGCATGAGCCGATGAGGAACGGAGCGGACAGGTGTCCAAGCTGAAGGCCGTTCTGCTGATGGCGTACGGGACGCCCGGCAGCCTGAGCGACGTTGAACCGTACTACCGCGACATCCTCGGCGGGCGAGACCCGCGCCCGGAGGCCGTTGCCGAACTCACCGAGCGGTACCGTGCAGTCGGGGGCAGGACGCCTCTGCTGGAGATCACTCGAAGCGTTGCCGGCCTGCTCGAACGACGCCTTGACCGGGACGACGGAGACACTGCGTGGCGCGTGTACGTCGGCATGAAACACTGGCATCCGTACATCGCCGAGGTCGTCGAGCGCATCCTGGACGACGGCGCAGACGAGCTCGTCGCCCTGCCGATGGCTCCGCACTACTCCCGGATGAGTCTGGCCGGATACCGCGAGGCACTGGCGCGCGGCATCGATCAGGCGGCATCGCCACCGCAGGCACGGTTCATCGAGAGCTGGCACGCCAACCCGCTGTTCACTGCGTTCATCGCGGAGCGCATCAGGGACGGACTTGCCCGGTCCGAGGCTGCTTCGGAAGACGCCGAGGTGGTATTCACGGCGCACAGCCTGCCTGCGCGGATAGTGGATGAGGGCGACCCGTATCCGCGGGAGTTGGCGGAGAGCGCCGCTGCGGTAGCGCAGGCGGCAGGCATAGAGTCGTGGCGCTTCGCCTACCAGAGTGCGGCGAAGACCGGTGCGCCGTGGCTGGGGCCGGACATCCTCGAGACTGTTGAGCAGACTGCGCGCGAGGGCAGGAGGAACGTGCTGGTGGTCCCCTTCGGGTTCGTGTGCGACCACCTGGAGATACTGTTCGACATCGACATCGCGGCGACGCGCACCGCGGAAGACCACGGGGTGCGCCTGTCGCGCATCGAGATGCCCAACGACTCCCCGGAGTTCGTCGAGGCCCTGTCAGACATCGTGACAACCGGCGCAGGTGCGCGGGTCGTGGACCTGAGCGGCTGAGGAACGCCTACATCCGGTAGAAGCTCTGCGGGTTGTGCGAGAGGATCTTGTCCATCAGTGTCGGCTCCACGTCCTCGCGCGCCCTGAGCTCGTCGACGATCGAGTAGTTCGCGGAGGGGTCGGTGTGGCCCCAGTCTGATCCGAGCAGCAACTGGTCTTCGGGGATGCACCGCGCCAGGTACGTGATGTCTTCGTCCGCCTCGCAGGCCACGAACAGCCGGTAGTCCTTCAGCACGCTGCCATCCCAGCGGTCGCTGCCGTCGCGCACGCGGTGCTTCAGGTAGTGCAGCAGGTACGGGACCCACGATGCGCTCGTCTCGATGAAGCCGATGCGCAGGTCGGGGAACTTCTCCGGGACCCGGTGAGAGACGATGTCGTGGAAGCCTATGAGCGGCAGCAGGCGCTGCTGCGGGAACGACTGCACGATGGTGGTGTCGAACGCCTCCGTGAGCGCCGGGTTGCCTGCGCCGGTGTGGATGCAGATGGGCAGGTTGAGTCGCTGCGCCTCTTCGTAGACCGGGAAGAAGTACGGGTCGCAGAGCGAGCGGCTGCCCTCCATACCCCGGAAGAGGACCCCGACAGCCCCGTTGGCGACGCCGTAGTGCATCTCCTCGATGGCGCGGTCGATGGACTGGAGCGGCGGAACGAGTATCCAGCGCACGCGGTCGCCCGACTTCGACCAGACGTCCGCCATGAAGCGGTTGTACGCGCGGCAGAGGCCGAGCTCCAGCTGCGGGTCTCCCGTGAGATAGACGATGAAGAGGGTGGGGTAGACGATCTGCACGTCCACGCTCATCTCGTCGGCTGCCTGCAGCCGGTAGGTGAGGTCCTGCAGCGACTTGCCGCCCCAGAACCTGCTTGCCAGCACTTCGGCATCCGCAGGCGGCGCCTGGGCGTTGTGCCCGCCCGGCCCGGCGGGCTGCGGGATCAGCCGCCGCCCGATGACCCACCGGTTGCGCGGGAGGCCGGAAGACGGTTCCACGGTGCCCACGAGCACAGGCTTCAGGTGCGCCAACTCTTCATCGAAGAATTCCCACACCGCCTCCGATTCGACCACGTGGGTGTCGGCGTCGATCACCGTAGACATTGCGCACCTCCTGCTGCTTCAGGCTCCCCCGCTGACGCGGCCACTATAGCCCAGAACGCAGGAGGCGGCACCTCGGCCACCGCTCTAGAACGGGATGAGCGTTGCGCCGGTGGCTATCTCAGCCATGAGCGCTACGCCGAACGCCAGGCTCGCCATGCCCGCCGCCCCTGCGATGACCCGCTGCCACTGCCGCGCCCGCGAGGTGAGCGCGAACGGCACCCCCAGCACGATGGTGATGATACCCATCGAGGCTATCGTCCCGACCCCGAACACTACGAGGTAACCCAGGCCCACCCAGAACACCTCTATCTGGGGCAGCAGCACCAGCATCACCGCCGCGCTGCCCGCCAGTCCGTGGACCATGCCGACCGCGTAAGACTTGAGGCGGAACTGTGGACGAAGGATGTCCTGGATGCCATTGCCGTTGCCGGGCTCACTGCCCTCGCGGTGCGTGGCATGGACGTGTACGTGGGCGTGGCCTCCGTGCTGGTGTGCGTGTGCGTGCAATGTTCCCCGCCGGAGGTTGTAGAACACCTGTACCCCGAGGAAGACCAGCATGATGCCGACGCCGAACTCCAGCACCGGCGCGACCGCCTCGTACCGGTCGAGCAACGCCTCCTTCACCAGCAGGATGACGATGCCGAGAACGAGCAGCGGCGTCGTGTGTCCGAGCCCCCATGACGCGCCGACCCACATCCCGCGCCAGACGTTGCCATGCTCCGTGGCGAAGGTCGCCACGGCTACGACGTGGTCGGCGTCGGTCGCGTGCTTCAACCCCAGGAGTATGCCGATGGCCAGGATGGCCCACACTCCGGTACCGGCTTCGATCATCGCAATCCCTCCCCTTCGTCCTCGGCGTGCCGGCGCATGCCTGCGCCGCCTGCCTCGGGATGTTCGTGATGTTGCATCTGTGCGTGGGTGTGGCCGCTGTGCGAGTGTTCCTCGTCCTGTCTGCACTCGCGGCAGAGCCCGCTCATCGTCAGGTGCTCCAGGTGCAGTTCGAATCCGGTATCGTGCAGCAACGCCTTACGCAGTTCGTCGAGGTGCGTGGTCGAGGCGTGGAGGGTATTGCCGCAGTGCTCGCACACCATGTGACCGTGCCGCTTGCCGGGGGCGGCGTACTCGTAGTGGCTCACACCGCCGATGGAGACTTCATTGAGCAGGTGCAGGCGGCTGAGGAGCCCGGCGGTGCGGTAGACGGTCGCGAGGTCCATCTGGGGGTACTTCTCGCGCACCTTCACCGCGACCTGGTCCACGGCGACGTGCCCCTGCATCTCGCGGATGGCCTCGAGCACGGCGATTCGCTGGATGGTGACGCGGCGCCCCGTGGCGCGTATCGATTCGACGGCATCGCTGTCGTGTTGCATACAATCGCTCTTGCGAAGATTTGCAGGAATATACCACGGGCCGTAATCGTAATCAAAGGGGACAGGAACTTCGGCCGGAGATTGGGCGCAACGCTTGGCATTGACACGCTGCGCCTGTTATCGTTCACCCCGCGCTCGCGAGCGCACTCGCAGCGCGGGAGGAAAGACATGCGCTTGACGCGACTCTTCGCCCTGACTCTGGCGCTGCTTTGCACGGCGCTCTTCGTCGTTGCCTGTGGAGGCGAAGACGAACCCGCTCCGACAGCCACACCGACGACCGCACCCGCGGCTGCGCCTACCCCGACACCCGCGGACGCGATGGAACCGACGGAACCAGCGGCTACGCCTACCCCGCTTCCTCCCGGCGTAACCGCGCCTCCGCCTGAACCAACGGCAACGCCGGTGCCTCGCCCGACGGCTACGCCCGTACCGGGCTTCGATCCGGAGGAGCACTTCAAGAACAAGCGCATCTCCATCAACGTCGGCTTCTCGCCGGGCGGCGGTTACGACACGTTCGGGCGCGTGGTCGCGAAGTTCCTGCCCAAGCACCTGCCGGGTAACCCGCGTGTCCTCGTCAGGAACCTGACCGGCGGTGGAGGAGAGCGGATCTTCCGCCCAACGCTGGTCGACATCGAGCCTGAAGGCTATGCGGCTGCTGTCGTGCACCCGCGCTTCTTCAAGCGCGAGCTCGTCGGCATAGACGTGCCCGACTTTGACATGAATGCCGTCAAGATCATCGGCACGGCTTCGGCGGTATCGACAGTGAGCGCGCAGTTCACCTTCCGCGACACGGGCACAACCTGGGACGAGGCGGTAGCGAACAAGGGTGTGCTCAAGGTCGGCGCGACCGAGCCGGGTGACAGCGGCGGACTCGCCACGACGTTCATCGAGCTCGTCGGCGGTCCGGTCAAGAACGTCTACGGCTACCCCGGCTCCTCCGACATCGCCGCAGCGTTCGACCGGCGCGAGATCGACATCACCACGCGGGGCAGCGAGGCCACGGCCAAGAGCCTCTTCCCTGAGTGGGTGGAGCAGCAGCAGATCGTGCCGCTCTTCTACTGGGGCGCGGAGCCGGCAACCGACCAGGCGTTCACGAACTACGTCGTCAATGACCTCGGAGCCGATATTCCTCCGCACATCTTCGACATCATCGAACTGACGGACGAGCAGAAGACGCTGTTCAGCGTTACCGAGACCATCAACGACAAGATGTCGCGCCTGTTCATCATGCACCCGGACACGCCGGACCACATCTACCAGATCTGGGTGGACGCGTTCCGCGCGACGGCGGAAGACCCCGAGTTCCTGGAGGCGATGGCCCTCCTCAACCGCGAGGTCGGCTATGCAGGGCCTGACGAGATCGTTCAGGTGCTGCAGGAAGGCCTGAGAGCGCTCGAGGACCCGGTACTTCGCGAAGGCTTCATCACCCTCGCGGGCGGCGTGGACTAGCCGCACGGCGCATATCGCATGGACACGAAGGAGCCCTCCCACTCGGGAGGGCTCCTCGCTTATCGCTTGCGTTGGGAGAGGCGTTACGCCAGCGACGCCTCGACGCTGAGCTCGACGTTGCCTGCCATCGCTGTCGAGATGGGGCAGCCGTTCTTGGCGTCCTCCGCGGCCTGCCGGAAGTCGTCCTCGCTCATGTCCGGCACCTCGCCGACGACCTTGAGCGCACTGGACGCGACCCTCGCGCCGCCCTCGAACAGTTCGAACGTCACCGTGGCATCCGCTTCGAGCCGGGTCGCGACCTTGCCGTCGCGCCCGAGGCGGGCGGAGAGCGCCATGCAGAAACAGCTCGCGTGTGCTGCTGCGACCAGCTCTTCGGGACTCGTGCTGGGGCCCGCGGTCTCATCGCTCCGGGCCTTCCATGAAACGGGAAGCTCGTTGTACGCGCCGGACGACGACGCGGTCACCGTGCCGGTGCCGGAGAACAGGTCGCCGCTCCAGACGGCGTGCGCGGATCGGGTGATTGCCATGACTCCTCCTTGGGGCATTACAAAGATGTAGGCCGCTTGCTGGCGGCCAGCGTCAAGTATCACTGGCAGCGCGTTCGCCAGTCAACGCCGCGCCGTCCATGAACGTGGACCAGCGGGTCAGGCCTTGAGCGCTTCGAGATGTTCCTTGCGGAGCTTGGCGACCTTCGGCGCGATGATGACCTGGCAGTAGCCCGCCCATGGGTTGTTGCGGAAGTACTGCTGGTGGTAGTCCTCGGCGTCATAGAAGACGTCGAGGGGCTGCAACTCAGTGACGATAGGGTCTCGCCAGACGCGGCGCTCCGCGAAGTCTGCCATCACCTCCTCCGCTATCCGGCGCTGCTCGTCGTCGTGGTAGTAGATGGCGGAGCGGTACTGCGTCCCGGTGTCCGGCCCCTGGCGGTTGAGCGTCGTCGGGTCGTGCATGGTGAAGAAGAGCTCGACGAGCTGCTTGTATGACACCACGTCCGGGTCGAACGTGAGCTGCACGGCCTCGGCGTGGCCGGTGTTGCCGGTGCACACCTCGTAGTAGGTGGGATCGACGGTCTTGCCGCCGGTGTAGCCGTTGAAGACCTTCTCGACGCCGCGCACCTGCTCGTACACGGCCTCCAGGCACCAGAAGCATCCTCCGGCCAGCGTGGCCATCTCCGTCGCCATCGTCAGGACCTCCTCACCGCTGCTTCCTGCGCACCACCGCCATCAGGTAGACGGAACCGCCGCCGCCGTAGCCTTCCAGCCCTGCGAGTTCGTATCCGCTCGCGTCCATCTGGTTCAGCCACTCGGCGAGTTTCGGCGCCTTGTCCCTCTCTATCTCGTAGGTGATGTACTCGTCGCCAACCACGCCGCCCTGACCCTTGGGCGGCTTCTCCTGCTTCGTCAATGCCCGGTAGTCCATGGTTGTACTAGGCGGGGACGGGTGCCCGGCTGCGGAGCGTGCGGCCCGGGTATGCGCCGGTGTGCTCGCCGTCCTCCAGCAGCACCTCGCCGTTGACGATGGTGTAGTCCACGCCGCTCGCCTTCTGGCGCAGGCGCATCAGCCCGCCGGGAAGGTCGTTCACCTCGTCCGGCTCCTCCGCGCCGACGGTGTCCGGGTCGAACACCACCACGTCCGCGGCGAAGCCGGGGCGCAGCAGGCCGCGGTCGTGCAGTCCGAAGAGCGATGCCTGCATGAAGCTGAGCTTTCGCACCGCCTCCTCCAGTGAGAGCGCGCCTTCCTCGCGTACCCAGCGTCCGAGGACGAGCGTGCTGTACCCGTATCCCGCCTCGAACACGACGTGCGCGCCAGCGTCCGACAGACCGATGACGGTGTAGGGGCTGGCGATGAGCTTGCCCATGATCCCGCCGTCCGCGCCGGACTGGCTGTTCTGCATCCCCGTGCCGAGGTCCTCGTCCAGCACGAGGTCGAGGAAGCCGTCCAGCACTTCCTTGCCCTGCGCCTCCGCCATCTCTGCAACGCTCATGCCCTTGTATGCGCTGTTGCGCTCCTTGAGTGTGCGGGTGATGAAGATGCGGTCCCACTTGATGGGGAGCGCGCCCGACGGCAGGTCCTTGCCGTCGACGGCCTCGGCGCGAAGCTTGTCGCGCATGGCGGGGTCGCGGAACGCGGCCGCCTTCTCTTCGACGGAGCCCAGCATCACCTCGCGCCAGATGGGCATGCGGTCGAAGATCTGGGCGTTGCGCATGGTGAAGCGCTGCGCCTGGGGGCGCGGATTGATGACGGGGTAGACCTGCTTGCCCTCTGCGATGCCGCGCTCCACGATCTCCAGGTGCCGCTGCCAGCGGTCAGGTTCGCTGGGGTGGTAGACGATCTGGTTGTAGACCACGGGGCGCTGTGCAGCCTCGCCGAGCTTCGTGGCGAAGCCGTCGCGTATCTCGAGCGGGTACGCCGCGCCGCACTGAACGACGCCCGCGCCCACGTCCCGGAGCGCGGTCGCCAGTTCGTACAACTCCTCGACGGGCGGGACGATACCGGGGATGGGGCGTCCGAGCAGGTCCATGTGGCCGCTGTTGCGGTTGAACGAGATGCCGAGCGCGCCCTGCCGGACGGAGTCCCGGATGAGCTGCTTCATCTCCTCGAGCTCGGCCGGCGTGGCCTCGGCGCGCTGGTAGGACTCCTCGCCCATCACCCAGCGGCGTACGGCGGAGTGTCCCACGAGCGAGCCTGCGTTGACGCCGAGCCGCTGGTCGAGGTAGTCGAGGTAGCCGCCGAACGTCGTCCACTCCCACGGGATGCCTTCCTGGAGGCTCTCCATCGGGATCGCCTCGACGCGCGAGAGCATCATGGCGAGGGCGTCGTGGTCGTCCGGTTTCACCGGCGCGAGCGTGAGAGAGCAGTTGCCGAATATGACGCTGGTCACTCCGTGTTGAGGGGAGAACGTGCAGAGCGGGTCCCACGTCACCTGGGCGTCGAAGTGGCAGTGGTTGTCGATGAAGCCGGGCGCTACGACGCGTCCATCGGCGTCGATGGTGCGCTGCGCCGGGCCGGAGAGGCGGCCTACGTCGGCGATGCGACCGTCCACGATGCCTACGTCGGCGATGAACGATGGCATGCCCGATCCGTCGGCGACTCTCCCATTCTTGATCAGCAGGTCGTACATGGTGCGCTCCCAGCCGTTCGTTTCGTGCGAGCGTACGCCGATACGAGTCGCAGGGCAAGGGCAGCCAGTAGAGATGGACCACGCCCCCCGCGTATGATGCGCCTATGTTGTCAGCGGCTGAGAACGAACGGCTCACGCGGGTGGGGCCGGGCACGCCGATGGGCGGGTTGATGCGGCGCTACTGGCAGCCCATCGCCGTCACGTCGGAACTCACCACGAGGCCTGTGAAGCCGGTCCGCATCCTCGGCGAGGACCTCGTTCTCTATCGCGACCGCTCCGGCACATACGGCCTGATTGATCGCTTCTGCCCTCACCGGAGGGTTGACCTCTCCTACGGGATCCCCGAGGAGCATGGCCTGCGCTGCATGTACCACGGCTGGATGATGGACGAGACTGGCCAGTGCATCGAGCAGCCGTTCGAGGAGACCGTCCACCCGGACGGACGTTTCAAGGAGAAGGTGCGCGTCGCCGCCTACCCGGTGCAGGAGCTCGGCGGGCTGCTCTGGGCGTACATGGGCCCTGAGCCTGCGCCGCTGCTGCCGAGGTGGGACCTGTTGGTGTGGGACAACGTGCTGCGGGACATCGGCGTCGTGGTGCTGCCGTGTAACTGGCTCCAGTGCGTGGAGAACGCTGTCGACCCCGTCCACACGGAGTGGTTGCACATCAACCTGACGAGTGCGGTGCTCGAGCGCGAGGGCGTGATAGCCGACCGCAGTGAGATGCCGCGTCGCCCGCACCGGAAGATCGGTCTGGACCGCTATGAGAACGGCGTCGTCAAGAGACGCGTCGTCGAGGGCACGACCGAGCAGGACCGGGAGTGGACGGTCGGCCATCCCATCATCTTCCCGGCGTGGGTGAGCATCATCAACGGCTTCCAGATGCGCGTGCCGGTGGACGATACCCACACGCTGAACTTCTTCTACCACGTCTACGTTCCGCCGGAGGGCGTCGAGCTGGAGCCGCAGGAAGAGATACCCGGCTACGACGTGCCGTACGTCGGTGAGGACGGGCGCTACCTGCAGAACTTCATCGTCGCGCAGGACTCGTCGGCCTGGGTTACACAGGGGCCGATAGCGGACCGGACGCGGGAGAAGCTGGGACAGTCGGACGTCGGCGTCATCATGTACCGCAAGCTCCTGGAGGAGCAGATGCGGCTGGTGGAGGACGGCGCGGACCCGATGAACACGTTCCGCGACCCCGCGGAGAACGAGGTCCTCTACACGTTCGACGAGTACCGCGCTCCGGGCGAGCGGCCGGAGAAGGGCATCCTGCAGCTCGGCGGCGCGTTCATGTCCGTTGCCATGTCCGGCGAGCGCGACCCGGAAACGGGCAGGCACGTCCCAAGCCTCACGGGCAGGTACAGTCCCATCGCCTTTACGGCGGAGGAGACATTCGCGCGGGCTGCCGCTATCCCCCCTCCCCCTGGGAGAGGGTCAGGGTGAGGGTAGCGCCGTCCGCGTAGACGCTCCGTGTGCCCCGTCGTATGATGCGCCCAACGTTCACCGGCTGGGGGTGCGGTCATGCTGTCGACGGCTGAGAACGAACGGCTTACGCGGGTAGGGCCGGGCACACCGATGGGCGAGTTGATGCGGCGCTACTGGCAGCCCGTCGCCGTCACGTCGGAGCTCAACACCAGGCCCACACGTCCCGTCCGCATCCTCGGCGAGGACCTTGTCCTCTACCGCGACCGCTCCGGCACGCTGGGACTTATCGATCGCTTCTGCCCGCACCGCCGCGTCGACCTCTCCTACGGCATACCGGAGGAACACGGCCTGCGCTGTATGTATCACGGCTGGATGATGGACGAGACCGGCCAGTGCATCGAGCAGCCGTTCGAGGAGACCGTCCACCCGGACGGACGTTTCAAGGAGAAGGTCAAGGTCACCGCCTACCCGGCGCAGGAGCTCGGTGGTCTGGTCTGGGGCTACCTGGGCCCTGAGCCTGCCCCGCTGCTGCCCCGCTGGGACCTGCTCGCGTGGGACAACGTCCTGCGCGACATCGGGACCACCGTCCTGCCGTGCAACTGGCTCCAGTGCATGGAGAACTCGCTCGACCCCGTCCACACGGAGTGGCTGCACGTCTACCTGACGAGCGCGGTGCTGGAGCGCGAGGGCGCGATAGCCGACCGCAGCGAGATCGCCCGGCTCGCGCACCAGAAGATCGGTTTCGACCGCTACGCGAACGGCCTCGTGAAGAAGCGCGTCGTCGAGGGCACGACCGAGGACGACCCGGAGTGGACGGTCGGCCATCCCATCATCTTCCCCAACTGGCTCGGCGGCACCACCGGCTTCCAGATGCGCGTGCCGATAGACGACACGCACACCTGGCACATCCTCTACAACGTCTACGTGCCGCCCGAGGGGGTCGAGTTGGAACCGCAGGAGGAGATACCCGGCTACGACGTTCCGTACGTCGACGAAGAGGGGCGTGCCGCCGTGAACTTCGTCATCGGTCAGGACACGATGGCGTGGTGGACGCAGGGGCCCATAGCGAAGCGCCACTTGGAGAAGCTGGGGCAGTCGGACGTCGGCATCATCATGTACCGCAAGCTGCTGGAAGAGCAGATGCGGCTGGTCGAGGACGGCCTCGACCCGATGAACACGTTCCGCGACCCGGCGGAGAACGAGATCATCTTCACCTTCGACGAGCACCGGGCGCCTGGCGAGCGCCGGCTCAAGGGACGCCGCCGGATAGGCGGAGCGTTCCAGGCCCTGCCGATGTCCGGCGAGAAGGACCCCGACACGGGCAAGCTCGTGCGCAGCCCCACCGGCAAGTACGGCCCCATCGCCCGCACTGCGGAGGAGATCTTCGCGCGGGCCGCGGGCAGGTAACGGTCTCCCTTAGGCCGGGTAGACCGCCTTGCTCGGGATCTGCGACCAGGCGGCGGGGGCGCCGGCCTTTTCGAGACGCTCCTCGATGGGCAGCGACTCGTCCCAGAAGTAGGCGATGAACCGGCGGCCATTCACGCCGTCCGCGGCGTCGGACGCGAGCCATACCACCGGCACGCGCATGACGTCCGGCTGGATGAGCTTCTCCCGGTCGAAGGGCGAGTCTGGCGGGAGGAGGTTCGTGTTCACCGGCCCGCCGGGAACGAGCACGTTCGCGGTGACGCCGGTGCCCTCCAGTTCCGTGGCCATCGTGGCGACGAGCGCCTCATGCCCGGCCTTGGACGGGCCGTAGGGCGACATGTTGATGCGGATCATCGTGTCGAGGCTCGTCGTGACGCCGATGATGCGGCCCCAGCCCTGCTCCAGCATATGGCCGACCGCTGCGTGCGCCATGTGGAACGGACCGCTGAAGTTGACCGCGATGACGCGGGCCCACGCCTCAGGCGACACCTCCCACCACGGCTCCATGAGCGTGTTGCTCATGCCGACGTTCCGCTGGTTCGTCCCCGCGTTGTTGACGAGCACGTGCAGCCCGCCGAAGTGGTCCAGCGCCGACTGCACGACGCGCTGCGCGTCGGCGTAGCTCGTCACGTCGGCGACCACGGTCAGGACCTGCTCGTCGCTGCTGGCCTCGCGGGCGTCGTTCGCGCTTGCTTCCAGCGTCGCGCCGTCGATGTCCATCATCACCACGTTCGCGCCCGCTGACGCGAGGGCGATGGACATATGGCGCCCCATACCGATGGGCGAGCCCGCGCCCGTCACGATGATCGTCTTGCCGTTCAGCACTCCTTCGGCCATGTCGTTCTCCTTGTTCCGCTTTCTGGGTTCTCTCCCTCTCCCACTGGGCGAGGGATTCGCTTATGTCCCCTCTCCCACTGGGCGAGGACTTCGCTTATCCCCTCTCCCGCTGGGCGAAGACTTCGCTTATGTCCCCTCTCCCTCTGGGAGAGGACTTCACTTATCCCCTCTCCCTCTGGGAGAGGACTTCACTTATCCCCTCTCCCTCTGGGAGAGGGCTAGGGTGAGGGCGTACCCCCCTGCAGCATGTTGTAGACCCGCTCCGCCGTCAGCGGGAGCGACCGCACCGGCATGCCGATGGCGTCGTGCACCGCGTTCGCGATGGCGGAGGCGGTCGGCACGTTCGCGGACTCGGCTATCGCGCCCGCGTTGAACGGCCCCGGCCCCTCGCCGCTCGGGATGAGCACGGTCTCGAACGCCGGTATGTCGGCGATGTTCGGGATCTTGTAGTCAGCCAGGTTGAGAGCGACGGGACGTCCGTCCTCGATGACGTGCTCCTCCACCGTGGCCATACCGAGGCCCTGTATCGCGCCGCCGAATATCTGGCCGCGGTGCCCCTCCGGGTTGATGATCGTGCCCACGTCGTGCGCACTCACGATCCTGCGCACGGTGACGTTGCCTGTCTCCGGGTCCACCTCGACCTCTGCAGCCTGCGCGGTGAACTCGGTCGTGGGCGGGTCGGGGAAGAGAGGCACCTGCTTGTAAGTGGTTATCGACACGTCCCCGCCGTTGGCGCGGCAGAGCTCCGCCGCCGCCTCAGCGAACGGGGCGTCGCCCGCGGCCTCGCGCAGCTGCGCGCGCAGGGTGTTGATGGACTCCTGCACCGTTACGCCGAGCGCAAAAGTGGTGCGGCTGCCGGAGACGCCGAAGTCGAACGCCAGCTCGTCGGTAGGGGCGGGGAGCACCTTGATGGTCTCCGGCTCGACGCCCAGCTCTTCCGCGATGACCTGCTGCATCGCGGTGTACGCGCCCTGGCCGGGGTCGGCGATGGGCACGAACAGCGTGAGCGAGGCATCCGGGTGCAGCACGAGGCGGCAGCTGGAGTCGCCGCCGATGGGGCCGCGCTCGTACAGGGAGACGCCGCGACCGACGTACGAGGGTTTCGGCTGGCTCCAGCCTATCGCCTCGACCGCGGCGTCGAGCGATTCGATCGCCTTGATCGCGCCCCACTGCTCGCCGTTCGGGGCCGTGTCGCCGGGACGCAGCAGGTTCCGCCTGCGGAACTCGGCGGCGTCCAGCCCCAGTTCCGCCGCGATGATGTTCAGCTGCGACTCGACCGCGAAGTTGACCTGCGGCCCGCCCGGCGAACGCATATGGCCGGAAGGGAGCGTGTTCGTGTAGACGATGTGACTCGTCACGTCGAGCGCCGTGAACCTGTAGCAGCTTCCGGACTGCTCCAGGCCGTGCAGGTTGACGTTGGGGGCGGGCTTGAACGCGCCGTACGCGCCGCTGTCGAAGTACGCCTCCATCTGCATGCCGGTGACGTAGCCGTCCTCCGTAACCCCTGTGCGGACCGTGATCGTGCCGGGGTGGCGGGTGTTCGCCGCGAGCAGCTCTTCCTGGTACGACATCACGATCTTCACCGGCCGTCCCGTTGCCTGCGAGAGGAGGTAGGAGACCGGAGTGTCCATCGGCGACCCCTTGCCGCCGAAATCGCCGCCCACGGGCATCGGGTGCACGCGGATGGAAGGCGCCTCCACGCCCATCGCGGCGGCGATCTGGCCGCGCAGCATGTGGGGGCTCTTGTTCGACGCCCAGACGTCCGACGTGCCGTCCGGGTGGACCGACACGGTGCAGGCGTGCGTCTCCATGTAGACGTGGTGCTCCTTCTGCGTGACGAACGTGTTCTCGAACACGCGATGGGAGCCTGCGAGCGCTGCCTCGATGTCGCCGTGCGTCCAGCGTCCGTACGAGCAGAGATTGGGCAGGTCGGGACGCTCCGGATGCACGAACGCGCCTGCGTACTGTGTGGGGTCGTCGTGGACGAGCGGCGCGCCGGGTGTGAGCGCCTCGGGAACGTCGAACACGGCGGGCAGTTCCTCGTACTCGACCTCGATGAGCGCCACCGCCTCGCTCGCGGCGTCTGCCGACTCCGCCGCGACTGCCACGACGCGCTCGCCTATGAAGCGCACCTTATCGACGGCAAGGACGGGGAGGTCACGCATGAAGCGCCCGATCCAGTGTGGGTGGTCCGCGCCGGTGAGAACGGCACGGACGCCGGGCACGCGTTCGGCCGCAGACGTGTCGATGCGTACGATGCGTGCATGGGCGTGCGGGCTTCGGAGCACCCTGCCCCAGAGGCAACTCTCCGGGGCCAGGTCTGCGGCGAAGCGGAGGTGTCCGCTCACCTTGTCCGGGCCCTCTATGCGCGGGGTGCGCTTGCCGATCACCCGCATCGTCATGCCGCGTCTCCTCCGCCCATCGGACGCATCGCGCGCCGCGCCGTCCGTAGCGTGGCGGAGCGTATCACGCGGGAAGCATCAGGAGAAAGCAGTGGCTCTTTACAGCTGCGTCCCGATGATGACGGTGACGACCCCGCCGACGGCGAACAGGGTGCCGAGGACGAGCGGCAGCGTGATGCGCTCCAGCCGCTGCAGGAAGAAGTGCGCCAGCACGAGCGCCACGACCGGGTTGAGCGCGAACACCGGCGAGACCACGATCACCGGCGCTTTGCTCAGCGCCAGGTAGAGGAACGCGACGCCCGAGGACATGAACAGGCCGCCCAGCGCCACGGACAGGAGCGCCCGTCGCGGCGCCTCGCGCAGCATGACGGGTATGGACTTGGAGGAGAACAGCCCCATCACGACGAAGCCGACCAGCATCGTATACGTCGCGGTGACGAGCGGGACGGTGAGGTCGGTTACGGCCACGCGCCCGAGCACCGTGATAGTGCCGTAGGCCCACGCCGCTCCGAACGCTGCGAGATAACCGAACAGACGGGGACGGCGCTCGATGAGCCCGGGCCGCTTCCCGTCCGGGGGCGGACCGGCAACCGGCGGCGGAGCGCCTCCTCCCCCGCGTGCCTTCACCTCGCCGTAGACCGCGACGATGACGCCGGTGACCGTCAGCAGCGTCCCTCCGGCTATCGCCCAGTTGAGGCGCTCCCCGAGGAAGACGACGCCCTCGAACGCGGAGATGATGGGGGCCATCGCCAGAACAGGGTTCGCCCTGAGGATGCCGAGGTTCTTGATGCTGACGAAGTTCAGGAACCGGCCGGCGGGGAAGTTGATGATGCCGATCATCGTGAGCCAGGCGAACGCGCCGAGCGTGATGCCGAACAGCGCGTCCGGGTAGAGCACCACCGTGATGCTTGCGATGAGGACCCAACCGACGATGAGCGACACGAAGTTGCCCGCGCCCGCGGGTATGTGCACGAGCCCGACGCGCGCGAGCAGCATGCCTGTGCCGAAGCACATGGGGACGAGGAGCGCTGTCAGTGCGCCGGTGAGTTCAGGCGACATGCGCCACGGTGCTGCCGGTATCGATGCGAGCGTTCATAGCTGTGTCCCGATGATAACGGCGATGACACCGCCAACGGCGAAGAAAGTGCCGACGACGAGCGGGAGCGTGATGCGCTCCAGCCGCTGCAGGAAGAGGTGCGCCAGCACCAGGGATACGACGGCCGTGAGCGAGAATACCGGCGAGACGACTATCACCGGGGCCTTGCTGAGTGCCAGGTAGAGGAACGAGACGCCCGTGGACATCGCCGCGCCGCCAAGCGCGACGAGCAGCAGCGAACGGCGCGGGGCGTTCCGCAGCATCCCCGGTATCGATCGTGATGAGAACAGCCCCATGACGATGAAGCCGACGAGCATCGTGTACGTCGCGGAGACGAGCGGGATGGCGAAGTCGGTCACTGCGATGCGACCGAGCGCGGGTACCGTCCCGTAGGCGCACGCAGCCCCCGCCGCCGCGAGGTAGCCGAACAGGCGGGGATGGCGTTCGATGAGCCCGGCGGGGTTCGCGTCGGGCGTTGGTGCGGGCGCGGCAGGCTGAGGCGCTCCACCGCCTCGCGCGGACACTTCCCCGTAGACGACGATGATGATGCCTGCGACAGCCAGCAGCGTCCCTGTCGCGATCGCCCAGTTGAGTTGTTCGTCGAGGAGGAAGACGCCCTCGAACGCCGAGACGATGGGCGACATCGCGAGGATGGGGTTCGCTCTGAGGATGCCGAGGTGCTTGATGCTGACGAAGTTCAGGAACCGTCCGCCGGGGAAGTTGACGACGCCGATCATGGCGAGCCAGCCGAACGTGGCGAGGGAGATGCCGAAGAGGGCGTCGGGGTAGAGCACGGCCGTGACGCTCGCGATGAGCGCCCAACCGACCACGAGCGAGACGAAGTTGCCTGCCCCCGCGGGGATATGCACGAGTCCGACGCGCGCCAGTACCGTGCCTGTGCCGAAGCAGAGCGGTACGAGGAGCGCTATCAGTCCGCCGGTGAGTTCAGGCGACATCCGTCGCTAGGTGACCAGGTTCGGCAGCCAGGTGGCGATCTGAGGGAAGGCTATGACCAGACCGACCGCTATGGCGTCCAGAATCACGAACGGGATGCTCGCTCGGTACAGGTCGGACATGGACGCCTGCGGAACAACGCCCTTGAGTGCGAACAGCATCATGCCGAACGGCGGCGTGATGGCGCCGATGGAGATGTTCATGAGGAACAGCACCCAGAACCAGACCGGGTCTATGCCGAGCGGGCCCAGGATGGGCACCAGCACCGGGATGGCCACCAGCATGATGGAGAGCTGGTCGATGAAGAAGCCGAGTATGAGCACCGCCAGCTGCACGATGATGACGAGCAGGACGGCGGAGAGTCCGAGGTCGACGATGAACGCCAGGAACTCCCGTGTTGCGCCCGTGAACGCCAGCAACTGCCCCAACGCGACTGCGCCGGTGATGATGAGGAAGATCATCCCGCCGATGTACAGCGTGCCGTAGAGCGAGTCCTTGACCACCGTGAAGGTGAGGCGGCGGTAGAGCGCCGCGACGATGAACGCGCCTATCGCGCCTGTTGCCGCGGCCTCGCTCGGAGTCGTGACGCCGAAGAGGATGAAGCCCATCACCATCAGCACGATGATGCCGAGGGGACTGATCTGCGCGAGACCCAGGAAGCGGTAGCGCCAGGTGATCACCTCGCCCGAGTAAGGCGGCGCGAGGCTCGGGTTCAGCCGTACGCGGATCCAGATGTAGATGCCGTACACGGCAACCATGAGGAGGCCGGGCATGAAGCCGGCGATGAGCAACCGCGCGATGGAGACCTCCGCCAGGCTGCCGACCAGCACCGCAAGCGCACTGGGCGGGATGATGGCGGCGAGCAGTCCCGACGACATGATGGTGCCGAGCGAGAGGCGGCGGTCGTACCCCCGCTTCTCCATCTCAGGGTGGAGCGTCGTGCCGAGCAGGGCGGTGTCCGCCATGCCCGCGCCGCTGAGGGTCGCGAGTATCGTCCCCGCGCCCAGGGAGGTGAACAGCAGGCGCGCGCGCACTTTGCCTATCCACCGGTCCATCACGTCGATCGTCAACCCGATGACGCGCGACTGGAACAGCACCTCGCCGAGCAGGAAGAACATTGGTATGGCGAGCAGGTTGAACGTCGCTACCGATCTGTAGACGCTGCCCGCCAGCAGTTCCAGTCCCTTGAAATCGTCCACAACGAGGAGGAGGCCGGCGATGTTCAGCACCGCGAAGGCCATCGCCACCGGCATTCCCGTCGACATGAGCGCAAGCAGGAGCGCGAAGAAGATGATGAGGGTGAGCCACCAGGAGAATTCGAAGCCGAAGAGTTCCATGGGCCGGCGCTAGATGCCTGCCTCCTCGATCGTCTCCCTGTAGCGGCGCAGGCGAACGGCGGTGACGCCCATGCGGAGGAACTGGAGGCCGAGCAGGATGAACCCGTAGGTGATGATCCAGGTGACTCCCGCGCGCGGCACCTCGATGCCGGAGAGGAGCACTGCGCCTCTCTGGAACTCTCCCCACGTCTTCTCGAACGCCTGCCACGCCATGACGCCGCAGACCCCCGAGGAGACGAACGAACCGACTACGTAGAACCAGAGTTTGCCCGTGTTGCCCATGCGCTCCGTGATGGCGGTCATGCGCACGTGGCCTTCTCTCCGGAGCACGACGGGCGCCGCGAGGAACGTGAGGTAGAGCAGGCTGAACTCGGTCGTCGGCAGGGACCACTTGAGCGGCGCACCGCACGAGAAGCGCATCAGCACGTTCAGGCCTATCGCAACCGCGACATACATGACGATGAACGCCCCGGCCATTGCCGAGAGGTCTATCACCCAATCGAATATCCGTGACGGCAACGGGGAGTACGAGCGCTGCAGCCGGTGCTCCCGTGTCAGGTCGAACAGGCTCCGTCTCCAGAACATCAGGTAAGCGGCGGGGATGCCTATGAGCAGCAGAACGGTCAGCCACGCCGGAACGATGACTACGTCGCCGCAGTAGGGGATGAGTTGGGTCCCGAAGACCGTCAGCGAGACGTCCGTCCGCACAGCGCGGGAGATGATGGCAGGGGCAAGCATCTGGGCGACGTAGACCGCTCCCACGCCGAAGAGCGCGTAAGCCGCCAGGCGCAGCTTGTATTCGATGCCCTCATCCGCTGGGCCGTCCTGCGTTGTTTCCGGTGTTTCGGCCATGCCTGCCACCTTGAGCCGCCCCGTCCTGCAGTGAGCAGGACGGGCGGCGGCAACGGGCCGGGCCTTCTCCTGTGAGGAAGCCCGGCCCGCTCGTCCTGTCCTTGCCTACTCGCGGTCAGGCAGGACGATGTTGTTCACGCAGCGGATGGCTTCGGCCAGCGGCGGGCCGAGCACCGGGTCCGGCGCGATGATGAAGTCCTCGATGATCTTGTCGTAGTGGTCGTTCGTCCAGCGGTTCTTCAGGTCGTCCGGCCACTGGATGGTCTCGATGCCGCGACGCTCCAGTTCGGCGACCTCGTTCTGCTCCACCCCGTCGATGAACTCGGTGTAGAACACGGAGGCCGACTTCACGGCGGCGCGCACCGCCTGCTGCTGGCGCGGCGACAATCCGTCCCATGCCTCCTGGTTGAACAGGATGGAGACGCCGCCGCCGCCGGCGAGGGAGTCGGGGTACTGGTACTTGATGACCTCGTCCCACTTGCCGTTGAGCGCTCCGACGCCGCCCCAGTAGAGGCCCTGGATGGTCCCCTTCTCGAGAGCGGGGTAGATCTCGGAGAACTGGAGCGGGGTGCTGGTGGCGCCGTAGGCGTGGAGGAACGGCTGGTAGATGGTTGCCGCTCGCAGGTGGACGCCGTCCAGGTCGCTCACGTCGCGGACGGGCTCCTTCGTCCAGAGGCGGGCGCCCCAGCCGCCTGCCATCGAGCCGACGTACTGTATGCCGAGCGGCTCGTAGACGGCTTCCAGCGCGTCGAACAGTCCGCACTGCTCGCGCGGGCCGTAGTTGTCCGCGACGCGGAGGTAGTTGGCGGCGACGTTCTCGCCGAGGCCGAGCTTGGTGAAGTCGGCGTGGTATGCGCCCACGGTTGCGATGGCTCCGTAGACGCCTTGGACGGTCGGCTCGAACTGTTCGAGCGAGTGGGTGACCTCGGGGCCGCCGACGCGGTTGATCGTGACCGAGCCGTTGGATATCCGCGTCACTTCGTCGATGAAGAAGGCTGTCGCCTTGGAGACGTCGAGCACGGGTGGGAAGGCGTCGATCAGGTCGATCGTGACGGGCTCGTCCACCACCTCGCGGTCGGGCAGGACCATGTCGTTCACGCAGCGGATGGCTTCGGCCAGCGGCGGACCGAGCACCGGGTCCGGCGCGATGATGAAGTCCTCGATGATCTTGTCGTAGTGGTCGTTCGTCCAGCGGTTCTTCAGGTCGTCCGGCCACTGGATGGTCTCGATGCCGCGCCGCTCCAGTTCAGCGACCTCGTTCTGCTCCACTCCGTCGATGAACTCGGTGTAGAACACGGAGGCTTCCTCGATCGCGTCCCTGACGGCCTGCTGCTGCTTCTCGGAGAGCTGGTCCCAGGCGTCCTGGTTGAAGAGGATGGAGATGCCGCCGCCGCCGGCGAGGGAGTCGGGGTACTGGTACTTGATGACCTCGTCCCACTTGCCGTTGAGCGCTCCGACGCCGCCCCAGTAGAGGCCCTGGATGGTCCCCTTCTCGAGAGCGGGGTAGATCTCGGAGAACTGGAGCGGGGTGCTGGTGGCGCCGTAGGCGTGGAGGAACGGCTGGTAGATGGTTGCCGCTCGCAGGTGGACGCCGTCCAGGTCGCTCACGTCGCGGACGGGCTCCTTCGTCCAGAGGCGGGCGCCCCAGCCGCCGGCGATCGAGCCGACGTACTGTATGCCGAGTGGCTCGTAGACGGCTTCCAGCGCGTCGTAGAGACCGCACTCAACGCGCGGGCCGTAGTTGTCCGCGATGCGGGTGTAGTTGGCGGCGACGTTCTCGCCGAGGCCGAGCTTGGTGAAGTCGGCGTGGTACGCGCCCACGGTTGCGATGGCGTCGTAGACACCCTGGACGGTCGGCTCGAACTGTTCGAGCGAGTGGGTGACCTCGGGGCCGCCGACGCGGTTGATCGTGACGGTCCCGCCGGAGAGATTGCTGACCTCTTCGATGAAGAAGGCTGTCGCCTTGGAGACGTCGAGCACGGGTGGGAAGGCGTCGATCAGGTCGATGGTGATCGCCTCGTCCTTCTCTTCCATCATCGCGGTGGGCGTTGGCTCGGCGGCCGCCGGGACGGGCGTGGCCGTCGGCTCCGGTTCGTCGTCGCCGCATGCGATGGCAAAGACGCCGAGAGCGGCGATCAGTGCGATTGCTATCAGGTACCTGCGGACTATCATGATTCCTCCCTGACCCGGATGTACGGGACTGTTATATGTGACGCGCCCCTGGCAGCCTTACGCCGCCGCGGAGCTGAGGTTGTAGAAGTCCAGTGAGTTCTTCCAGAGGATCGCTTCCTTCTCCTCTGGGGTGAGTTCGTCTATCTCGATCAACTCTTCGATCTCGTGCCGGATGCTGCCCAGGTTCACCTCGTGCGGAAAGTCGGACGAGAAGATGAACGCCTCCGGCCCGGCGACGTGGACGGCGTAGGCGAGCGCGGGCTCGTCGCCCTCGACGCCGACGCGGATGCGGCCCTGGCGGCAGAGGCTGACCATGTACTCGCGTACGCTCATGCCCTCGGGCAGTTGCAGCAGCTCCTCGCGCGGGTCGAACGGGGTGAACGCTTCATAGGAGCCGTTGAACCGCTCCAGCGCCATCAGGAACCAGCCGACCCCGCCCTCCAGGAAACCGACCTTGAGGCCGGGGAACCGCTCGAACACACCGTTGAACAGCATCCCCGCCAGGCCGATCATGATGCCGACGGGGTGGCCGATGGCGTGCGTGGCCGCGAACACGTTCATCGTGTTCATGCCCAGGTCGTGGTGCGCGCCGCCGTGCACTGCCAGGGGCACGCCGAGACGTTCCGCCTCCGCGTAGATGGGCCAGTACGTCTTGGCGCCGAGGTGCGTCATCAGCCCGGTGGAAGGGAGCATCGCCCCGCACATGCCGAGCTCTGTCACCGCCCTCCGCAACTCCTCGACCGCAGCCTCCGGCTCCTGCATGGGGATGAGCGCCACCGGGTGCAGGCGGCTGTCCTTGTAGGAATACGAGTCCGTTACCCAGTCGTTGTACGCCTGGCATGCTTGGATGGCGAAGTCTAGGTCGATGATCTTGCCGTAGGAGAGGCCGGCGGTGGGGTACAGCACGGCCGACTCGACGCCGGCCTTGTTCATGAACTCGCCCCAGCCCTCGACCCCCGGATCCTTGAAGACGCCGTTGCTGATGCCGAACGAGTCCTCGGGGTTGCGCACGACGCTGTGGTGTAGGTGGTCCAGTTGAGGGAAGATGCTGAACAGCTTGGCGATGTTGGCATCCGCCAGCGGGCTCCTGAGGTGCTTCCGAAGCCCCTGCGCATCCTCGAAGATGTGACCGTCGCCGTCGATAACGATCTCAAGATTCGCCATAGCTCTCCTCCCTCGCTATGCCTCGCCTCATGCTGCCGCGCCCCTTCGGTGGGCGCAGGCGCGCGAATCATACTTGGAACCTCCACGCTTGTGTCAAGAAAAACACCGGATTGCGGGCGGATTCGGAGGGAAGGGGTGGGTCCCCCGGCGCGCGGAGTCCCTTGTTGCTGGCAAGCCTCGTCATTCCCGCACCGGCGGGAATCCAGGGTCGCGGGCAGCGACGCGGGGCGGAGCAGGGTGCGGGGCGCCTTGTCATTGCGAGCGCAGCGCAGCGGAGTCGAGGAACCTCTCGGGCGACTGGCCCCCTCTCCTGAGGGAGAGGGTTGGGGTGAGGGCCCCCGGTGGGGTGGGAGATGGGCCGGCGTCGCTTCGAAGACAGGCGCTCGCTGGCAAGCCCCGTCATTCCCGCACCGGCGGGAATCCAGGGTCGCGGGCAGCGGACGCGAGGCGGGGTATGGGGAGTATTGTCATTCCGAGCGCAGCGCAGCGGAGTCGAGGAATCTCTCGGGCGACTGGCCCCCTCTCCTGAGGGAGAGGGTTGGGGTGAGGGCCCTCGGCGGGGTGGGAGAGGAAGCTGCCGCATGGCAGCCGGTGAGGATTGGAGGTGTGCCACCTGCCCCTTCTGTCGCCGCTGTGTCACCCGTTATCCTTAACGAATGACAACCGCCTCCCTCACTTCCCAACAGCGCGCCTACCTCGACGCCATCGGGCGCGCCCTACGCTGCGGCGACCCGGACTGCGGATGCGCCTCTGTCCCCACCGACCGCCTCCATTGCCCTGTCCACCCCAACCCCGATGTCCCCACTCTCCGCGTCTCCTACGACCCCGATGCGGAGATGCTCTCCTTCTCCTGTACCTCCGGCTGTCCCTCGCGCGGGATCGAAGAGGCTCTTGCCGGGCGCGGGCTCCCGCCGGAAGCCGTGCTCCACGCCGTCGCTGGTGCGACCGAGGCCGGGCTCACCCCGTACCGGTTCCTCATCCCCCAGCCCACTGACTGGCTCTGGCCCAACCGCATCCCTATGGGTGAACTCACCCTCCTCGCCGGGTATCCCGCCTCCGGCAAGACCGCCGTCGCTCTCGACGTCGCCGCCCGTGTCTCCCTCGGCGCGCCCACGCCCGACCAGTCAGGCGTCTCCTTCGTCCGTGCCCCTGTCGTCATCGCCGCTCCTCTCAAGAACCCCCGCGCCTCCCTCCTACCCCGCCTCAAGGCCCTCGGCGCCGACCTCAGCCTCGTCTTCCACGCCGATGTCCTCTCCCCCATCCACCTCGCCGACTTCGCAGAAGACGACGACGTCGACAGCCTCGAAGACCACGCCGAAGCCGTCCGCGCCCACGCCCGCTACAGTGAGCCGCCTGCCATGTTCGACTTCTACGCGCCCCCGCCCCCGCCGCCCGAACCCCAGGTGCCGCCGGGAGGCCCCTCGCTCCACGTCGTCATGAACAGGCTCGCCAACCTCGTGACCCGCGGGAGTGCCGCCCTCCTCGTCGTCGACCAGATCGAGCACCTCGCCCTCGTCCACAACGTCAGGGTCGCCCGCGTCGCCGGGATGCTGAACGCCCTCGCCGCACGCACCGGCGCAGCCGTCCTCGCCCTCATGCATAACCCCGCCCACTCCCTCGCCGCCGCCGTGCGCCGTATGCAGCCCCGCCTCGGCATGGCCGGGACCGTCTACACCATCGCCCTCGTCGGCGAGGAGCGCGCCCACTTCCTCGTCCCCCTCAGCCCCCCTATGCACGACGCTCTTCCGCCCATACCCTTCAACTTCCTCGATGCCCCGCCTATCGCTTGGCGCGACCCCGTCCCCCACGAGCATCTTATCGCCATCGGTATCCCCAAAGCGCCGCTGCCCCGGCGCGCGGACATGACCGCCCACGCCTCCCGCTTCCTCATCGATGCCTTGGCGGGCGGCCCCAGACCCGCCGCTGAGATCAATCGCCGCGCCGCCCGACTCGGCATATCGAAGTATCAACTCTACCGTGCCCGTGCCATCTGCAACGTGGTCACAACCCGCGTCTACACGAAGGAGGGGCCGCGCGGCAGTGGCTATTGGCTCTGCTCCCTCCCACAGCACAGCGCACCGGCCTCCGGGACCGGATCTTGATATCTGGAACCCGGAGCAAGGCCGTGGCCTGCTCGATATAGATTCGCAAGATCCGGGAACACCCGATTCCACGAGTGAGGACCGGATGAAGAACGGGAGCATGAACATGACCCCGCGCATGGTGGTAGCATCACGCCAGGTCGCTACAGGGGAGGAGCGCGATGACGAGTACACAGGTCAGGTTACTGGACTCGGACGGCCACCTCATCGAGTCGAACAGCGAACTCGGCGCCTACGTTGACGACTCCATCAAGGCGGTGGCCACCGGACAGGTGCCCGCGCAGGACGGCCCGTTCCCGACGCTGGACGGCATCCATAACTTCTTTAAAGGGGAGGGCGGACGCTTCGGCGGAGAGCGGACGATGGCCAGCGAAGAGCGCACCGGCTCCGGCGAGGACTGGACCCACTTCCTCGACAAGACCGGCATCGAGCAGACCGTCATCTTCCCGACGCGCGGCCTCGCCGTCGGCTTCATCCAGACGCCCGAGTACGCCGACCGCCTCTGCCGCGCCTACAACGACTACGTCCACGACCGCTACCACAAGGTGGATGCTCGCATACATCCCGTGGGCCTGATACCGATGCAGAGCCCCAGCCTGGCGGTTGCCGAGCTCCGCCGCATCGTGCGCGACCTCGATATGCCGGGCGCGATGCTGCCGACCACCGGCCTGCCGCTGCACCTCGCCCACGAGTTCTACTGGCCGGTCTACGAGGAGGCGGCAAACCTCGGCTGCGTCCTCGCGCTGCACGGCGGCTCGAACCGCGGGATCGGCCTCGACACGTTCACCGACTTCGTGGGCTCGCACGTCCTGCACCACCCCGTGCCGCTCATGTACTCGCTCGTCGCGCTGGTCTACCACGGCGTATTCGACCGCTACCCCGGCCTGAAGCTGGCGTTCCTGGAAGGCGGGCCGGGCTGGCTCGTGCCGGTGCTCGACCGCGCGATACGCGACGACGAGTTCTTCGGCAAGGTGGCGAAGCGCCCGTTCGACGAGTACATCACCAGCGGGAACGTGCTGATCGGCTGCGAAGGGAATGACGTGAGCCTGCCGTACGTCGCATCGCGCATCGGCATCGAGCCGTTCGCTTACTCATCCGATTACCCGCACGAGGTCGACCTCACCGCGGCGATGCACGAGATAGAGGAGACGCTGGAAGACGAGACGCTCACCGACGATCAGAAGCACGCGGTGCTCTTCGAGAACACCCGCCGCTTCTACGGCTTCTAGCGCTCGATAATCACCACATCACGGAGGAGAGCCGATGGTCAGCAAGCCGAAACTCCGACTCAGCTTCATGTCGTCCTCGAGCGACCGCGTCGCGCCGATACTGGACGGGCGTGTCCAACCCGAGGGCATCGAATTGATCCACACCTTCGGGGGCATGTCCGAGGGCGCATGGCGGCACCTGAACTTCCACGAGTTCGAGTTCCACGAACTCTCCATCTCTTCCTACCTCATCTCGCGGGAGCAGGGAGCGGACTGGATCGCGATACCCGTCTTCCCCCACCGCAGCTTCATGCACATGAACTTGCACTACCACACCGACTCCGGCATCGAGAAGCCGGGCGACGTGGTCGGCAAGCGCATCGGGGTGGGGGAGTACCAGCAGACCGCGGCGCTCTGGATGCGCGGCATCATCGACCACGACCACGGCGTGTCGCAGTACAAGGTGGACTGGTACATGGAGCGCACGGAGGAGATGAGCCATGGCGGCGCGACGGGTTTCGAGCCGCCCGAGGGCATCTCCTTCCAGCGCATCCCGCCGGACGAGAGCCTCGCGTCCATGCTGCTCGCCAACAAGCTGGACATCGCGTCGGTCAACCCTGCGGCCCTCAACGAGCCCGGCTCACAGGGGGCTAACCTCGTCGACCGCTCATGGCGCATACGCGGGCAGGGCGATCTGAGCAAGATCAAACCGCTGTTCCCGGACCGTATCGCCGAGGGGTCGCGGTTCTTCAAGGAGCACGGCTTCATCCCTGCGAACCACACCTACGTGATCCGGGGCGACGTCTACCGCGAGAACCCTTGGGTGGCGTTGAACCTGTACAACGCGTTCGTCCAGGCGAAGGAGCTGTCCGTGCGGATGTTGCCTGCGCGGATGCCGACCGACCTTGTCTTCGGCAGCGACTACATGCGGCAGACGCGGGCGGTGTTCGGCGACGACCCGTATCCGTACGGCGTGAAGGCGAACGAGGCGATGCTCAACACGCTCATCGACTACTCGCACGAGCAGGGGCTGACGAAGCAGCGGGCCAACATCGAGGAGATGTTCGCGCCCATCACGCTGAACCTCTAGGAGCCGGGCGCCCCGGCGCCGGGGTGCTCCCTACTCGCGCCCCGGCGTGCCGGACGGCGTCCCTCCGATGTCGCGGCGCCGCCGCCCGCCGGTCTCCGGCCCGAAGAACGCCATGACCAGCCCCGCGACGACAAGGAAGCCCGCGGCCGTGGTGAACGCCGTCCCGAACCCCCAGAGTTCCGCGATTGCCCCTACTGTCAACGGACCAACCGCGGAGCCGAAGCTCTGAAACGCAGCCGTGACCCCGAGGAACGCGCCGCGCTTGTCCTCCGGCGCGAGGTCCATGGCGAACGCCTGGGTGGACCCCATGGTCATCGCCTGCGCTACGCCGAATGCGGCCATCGCCACGAGGGCCCCGGTGAAGTCGCCCGCGAACGAGAGGAGCACGGATGCGGCCGCTGCAAGCAGCAGCCCCGGCACCAGCGACACCTTCCGCCCGAACCGGTCCACCAGCATCCCGTTGGGGAAGGAGAACAGCAGCGTGAGCAGGCTCGCGAAGCCGATCAGCAGCCCGATGCGGTCCTTCATCAGCCCCGCCTCTTCCTGTGCCGCGATGGGGAACATCACCTGCACGATGCCCTGGCCGATGAGGGCCGCCGCAACCGTAGTGAGGGCCAGCGCGATGAAGGCGCGGCTGAGGATGATGGGGAGGAGGTCCGCCCGCAAGCTGGTGCGCTCCGCCGCCGGACGGCGCTCGCGGGTAGGGCGGGTCTCGCCGATCATGTAGAGCGTGATGAACATGACCAGGAACTTGGATACGCCATTCACCACGAATATCTCCTGCAGGCCCCACGTCGCCCCGATAACCCCGCCGAGGATCGGCCCTATGATTTGGCCGAGGCGCAGCGACGAGTTCCGCATCGCCACCGCGCGCCCGCGGTTCTCCGGCGTGCTCATGTCTGCGACCACAACCTGGGAGGTGGTCTGCCACATGGATACGCCGGTGTTGCCGATGAGCTCCACCACGAAGAACGCGGCGTAGTTGTCGACCCAGAGCACCGCGAACGACATGGCGCCCCGCAAGCCCGCCCCGATCACCGCGAGCGGCTTGCGCCCGATGCGGTCCGTCAGGAAGCCGGTGAGCGGAGCGGAGATGATGCGGGACAAGCCAAGCGCCGCGATGAGCAGTGTGACGAGGAAGATCGAGTCCGCAAGTTCATAGCCGAGCAAAGGCCGCCCCAGCGTCTGCGCCCCGCTACCCGTCCCCCAGATGAGGAACGTAGCGAAGAGTGGCAGCCCCTGCCTGCTGAACAGGCGGGAGTCGGGCCCCGCCCGGATGCTCCGTCTCATGCGTGCATGCTCCGCATCTCGCACCGGAGTCTACTCCGTATCAACTGCGCGTTCCTTGACGCTCCCCGGAGCACGCTCCTACACTTGTCGCGCCGCCGTCCAGCCTCGGAGCGGACGCGCGCGCCCCGGAGTTCCCTTGACGCAACCGCAACGCGAAGGCTTCACCGGCTCCGACCGCTCCTTCATGGGCGAGGAAGAGCTGCACCTCACCAGCGTCGGCGTGGACATCGGCTCGTCCACGTCGCATCTCGTCTTCTCCGCGCTGGAGCTGGAACGCCGCAACACCCGCTACGTCATCGTCAAGCGCACCATCATCCGCGAATCGGACATCCTCCTGACGCCCTACGTGGACGACGGCGCGACGATAGACGCCGCTGCGCTCGGCGCGTTCATCGACGCGCAGTACCGCGCCACGGGACTCCGCCGGGAGCAGATCGACACCGGGGCGCTCATCCTCACCGGCGTCGCCGTCCGGCGGCACAATGCCCGCGCCATCGCGGAGCTCTTCGCGCAGGAGGCCGGGAAGTTCGTCGCCGTCAGCGCGGGCGACGGTCTCGAGGCGGCTATGGCCGCCCACGGCTCCGGCGCGGTCACCGAGTCGGAGAAGACGCACGGCGTCGTGATGAACATCGACATCGGCGGCGGCACCAGCAAGGTCGCCGTCTGCCAGGGCGGCAAGACGCTGGAGGTCACGGCCCTCGACGCCGGAGCGCGCCTCCTCGCGTTCGACGAGGAAGACCGCATCGTGCGCATCGAGGAGGCGGGGCGCTTCTATGCGAACGAGGCGGGCGTGAACGTCGAACTTGGTGCAACGCTCTCCGACGAGGAGAAGCAGGCTATCGCCGGGAAGATGGTGGACCGCCTCATGGAGGTCGTGCTGCGCAACGGCGTTTCCGACGAGACGAAAGGGCTGCTGCGCCTGCCGGAGCTGTCGTACGAGGGCCCTGTGGGCACGGTCATCTTCTCCGGTGGGGTCTCCGAGTTCGTGTACGGTTACGACAGGAGCAGCTACGGCGACCTCGGCCCGCTGTTCGCCCGCACGATGCGGCAGCGTGTCGGGGAGCTCGGGGCGATGCTCATGGCGCCCACGGCGGGCATCCGCGCCACGGTCGTCGGCGCGTCGCAGTACACCGTCCAGGTGAGCGGCAGCACTATCTTCATCTCACCCATCGAGTCCGTCCCCATCCGCAACATCCCCGTGATGACGCCCGAGTTCGACCTCACCGGCGACGACATCGACTCCGACGCCGTGGCCAACGCCGTGCGCGCCGGACTCACGCGGCTCGACCTGCACGACGCGGATACCGCGGTTGCCATCGGCTTCCGCTGGGGCGGCTCGGCCACGTTCCAGCGGCTGGACTCGTTCACGCGCGGCGCGGCGTCCGCCATGAGCGCTCTGCTGGACAGGGGCAACCCGCTCGTCCTCGTGAGCGACGGCGATATCGGCGGGCTGCTGGGCCTGCACCTTCGCGAGGAGGTCGGCCTGCCCAACCCGGTCATCTCCATCGACGGCATCGAACTGCGCGAGTTCGACTACATCGACATCGGCGCGATTATCCCGTCGTCGGGCGCCGCGCCGGTCGTCATCAAGTCGCTCGTCTTTCCCGGTCATCAGGACGGCGTCTAGGAGCGGAGTATGGAGTACCGGCGACTCGGCGGCACGGACATGGACGTTTCGGTCATCGGCACGGGCGGCTACCCGTTCGGCCCGCCGCTGCTCGGCCAGGACGAGACGACGGCCGTCGTGCACCGCGCGATCGACTGCGGCATCAACTTCTTCGACACGTCGGACGTCTACGGGGAGGGCCAGAGCGAGGACTTCCTCGGCAACGCCCTTTTGGGCAAGCGCGATGCAGTCTACCTCTCCACCAAGTTCAACCTGCGCGACCTCGGTGACCAGACGCCGCGCGACCGCATCTTCGCCCGGTGCGAGGAGGCGCTGCGCAAGCTCCACACGGACCACATCGACCTCTTACAGGTGCACTTCTCGACGCCGGACGTTCCGCACGAGGAGCTGCTCGGGCCGCTGGACGACCTCGTGCGGCAGGGCAAGGTGCGCTACATCGGCAACTGCAACACCGCGTCGTGGCGCTGGCTGGAGGAGATCGAGACATCCCGCGCCCGGGGCATGGCCGAGTTCCAGTCCACGCAGAACCACTACAGCCTTCTCTACCGCCACGCGGAACTCGAACTGATCCCGTTCTGCCGCGCATACGGCAGGTCACTGCTCGCGTACTTCCCGCTGGCTGGCGGCTGGCTGACCGGGACGTATCGTCCTGGCGAGCCGTACCCGGAGGGGAGCCGAGCGGCGAAGGTGCCCACCGGCATCGTGACGCGCATACGCTCGGAGCGCGTGGAGCGCCTCGTGCCGGTGCTCGAAGCGTTCGCCGGGGAGCGCGGCCACACCATCGCAGAGCTTGCGCTTGCGTGGGTCATCGCCCACCCGGAGGTTGTGCTCGCGCTCACCGGCTTCGACCGGCCCGAGCACGTCGAAGCGAACGTCAAGGCGGTGGAGTGGAAGCTCAGCGCCGAGGACCTGGACGAGCTCGACGCGCTCACGTCCTGGTGGGAGGGGCGCAACGCCATCATCGACAGTGCTACTCCTCCTCTGCGACCGGGCTCCGCGCGATGAACGACTGGTATCTCGTCCGCCACGGCGAGACCACGTGGAACGCGGAGCGTCGCGTGCAAGGGCATACGGACGTCCCCCTGCACGACGGCGGCCGTGAGCAAGCGGCGCTCACCGGGCGGCGCCTCGCGGACGTCCGGTTCGGCGCCGTCTACTCCAGCGACTTGATACGCGCCCGCGAGACGGCGGAGATCATCGTCGCCGCCAGCAACACCGGGCCGTACGAGATCGTCTTCGACCAGCGCCTCCGCGAGGTCTCCTTCGGCGAGGTCGAGGGCAAGGCGTGGACGGAGATGGATGAGGGAGTACGGGCGGTGCAGCACGAGCGGAACCTCGACTTCGCGCCGCCCGGCGGCGAGTCCTACCGCCAGATGCTGGACCGGCTGGGCGGCTTTGCGGAGATGCTACGGGAACGTCATCCCCATGACGACGTGCTCGTGGTCGGCCACGGCGCGGCGTTCCGCGCGCTCGCCGTGCGGATGCTCAGCCTGCCGGACGAGACGTTCTGGTCGCTCAGCGGGCTGCGCTCGGCGAGCATCTCCCGCGTCCGCAGGCGGGACGATGGCCGCACCGCGCTGTTCGCGTGGAGCGACGCGGGCCACCTGGACGTCGCTCCTTCCGAGGGCGGTACTGGTATACTCTCGGAAGCACATCACACTCAATAGTGAGCAGACCATGCCCCGCGTCAAGAAAGCGAAGAAAGAGAAACCCGCCGAGACGACCGAGCAGTTCATCGCGCGGGTAAGCAAGAAGGACGAGTCCCGCAACGGCAAACGCGTCCGTTTCGGGTTCACCAAGCGCGTCCGCTGATTCGAGCAGCGCACCCCCTGCCCCGACGGTTCACCCTCACCGGCTGGCGCTGAACGACAGCTTCTCTCTCCTCAAGGGAGAGGAGGCCAAGCCAGGGCGCCCACAAGGGACGCCCGCTACAGCGGCGGGTTGAGATTGACGCCGAGGGTCTGCTCGACCCATGCGGCGGCGCGCAGCAGTTGCGCCTCGCGGAACGGGCCGGATGCGAGTTGCGCGCCGAGCGGCAGGCCGTCGCTGGCGAGCCCGATGGGCAGCGAGATGCTGGGGAAGCCAGTGTAGCTCCATGGACTTTGGAAGCGCGTGTCGCCGGTCTGCGTGCGGTCGCGAGGAGCGGGCCCGGAGGCGGTCGGCATAATGAGGGCGTCCACCTGCTCCATCGCCTCGGCGGAGAGCCGCTGCACCTCGCGACGGTAGTCCGATGCTGCGACATAGTCCCGCGCGGTATGGGAGAAGCCGTTCTCCAGGTAGACCGTGATCTTCGGGCCGTACAGGCTCTCGTTGCCGACGTAGAGCGGCGTGTGCCAGACGGCCATCTCCGACTCCTGCATGATGCGGTGGGAGGCGTATGAGCGGTCGAAGTCAACGCCGATGTCGACCTCCTCGACGGTCGCACCGACGTTCGCCAGCTTCTGCGCTGTCTCCTCCATCACGAGGCGCGTCTCGGCGTCGGCTTCGTTCACGAACCAGCCCCGCATGAGGCCGATGCGAGGCGCGGGGAGGTCGCCGTTCACGGCGCCGAGGTAGTCGTCCACCGGGACGTCCGCGGAGAACGGGTCGTTGGGGTCGTGGCCGGCGAGAACGCTCAGCAGCAGCGCGACGTCCTCGACGCTGCGCACGAGCACGCCGACGTGGTCGAACGACGTTGCCATCGGTACGACGCCAAGCCGTGAGATGCGCCCGAACGTGGGCTTGAAGCCAACGACGCCGTTGTAGGACGCAGGCCGCAGCACCGAGCCGACGGTCTGCGAGCCGAACGCCCACGGCACCATGCGCGCCGCAACCGCGACTCCAGAGCCGGTGCTGGAGCCGCCGGGGGTGTGCTCGGCATTCCAGGGGTTGTAGCACGGCGCGGGGTCCCCGTCGGCGAACTCGGTGGTGTGCAGTTTGCCGAGCAGCACCGCGCCCGCGTTCCGCGCGAGCACGACGGGAGCGCAGTCGGCGTCGGGGACGCGCTCGGCCCATATCTTCGAGCCCGCCGCAGTGCGGATGCCCGCCGTGTCGAAGATGTCCTTCGCGCCGTAGGGGACGCCCGCGAGCGGGCCGCGCGAAGCGCCTGCGGCGTCGGCGGCGCGGGACTGTGCGAGCGCCTGCTCCGGCAGGAGCGTCGCCCATGCCTGGAGCCGTGGTTCGAGAGCGTCGATGCGCGTCAGGAGCGACTCGGTGAGTTCGACGGATGAGAGCCGCCGCGCCGCGACCTCGGCGGCGGCCTGTGTCAGGGTGAGTTCGTAGGGTTCAGCCACGGCGCTATCGCCGTGCTTGCGCTGTACGCTTGCCGATGAGAGCCGCTCCAAGCAGGCGGCTGGCATGTTCGATGGTGAACCCCACCACGTTGCCATCGCCGTCGAAGTCAATGATGACGTCTTCGGCGACCTCCTCTGCCTCAGCAGCGGGGCGGCTTGTCAGGTCAACCGACAGAGTGTCGGTATCCTCGAAGTACTTCACTACCGGTTTCATAGCCTGCCCCACTCTCTCAGTTTGCCCCTGTCGAAGAAGCGGTTATGCAGCTTGCCGTCTGCCAGGATGACCCTGAGCCACTTGCCCTGTTCCTCAATGAACCCATAATACCGCACCCTCTGCCATCTGGCTGTTCTTCGATGTGATAGGGGCTGGCCAACACCATCTCCACCCACTCATCGATTGGTTCAGGATGCCGACTGCGTACTCTCCGCTCGTAATAAGCGGTGGTTTCCATGCTCCCGGAACGCTACGCAGGCGCGAGGCCGGGGACTTCGTCGTCGAACTCGTTGGCCGGAGCGTAGTCCCGCTTCGCGCCCGACGCTGCGAGGCGCGCGTGCAGCTCGTGCTGTTGGGCGTACAGCCCGCCGAGTGCGACCAGTTCAGCGTGGTTGCCCAACTCCACGATGCGACCCTTCTCCATCACCACGATCTTGTCCGCGTTGCGGATGGTGGAGAGCCGGTGCGCGATGACGATGGCCGTCCGCCCGTGCAGCATCTTGCCTATCGCCTGCTGGATCAGCTGCTCGGTCTGCGTGTCGACGCTCGCCGTCGCTTCGTCGAGCACGATGATGCGCGGGTCCGCGACGAGGGCGCGGGCGAAACTGACGAGCTGGCGCTGGCCAAGGCTCATGTTGCCGCCGCGCTCCTCCATCATCGTCTCGTAGCCGTCCCGCAGACTCGCGATGTGGTCATGCAGGCCCACGGCTTTTGTGGCCTCGTACACCGTCTCGTCGCTCGCCTCGGGATGGTTGTAGCGGATGTTCTCCATGATGGTGCCGGAGAACTGAAACGGCTCCTGCAGCACGATGCCCATCTGCTTCGCGAGCGACTCGCGGGTCACGTCCCGCACGTCGTGGCCGTCAATCGTGATGCGCCCATCGACCACGTCGTAGAAGCGCGATACGAGCGCGGCCATCGTCGTCTTGCCCGCGCCCGTGCGTCCCACGAACGCGATCGTCTCGCCGGGCTGCACGTCTAGGTTCACGCCTGAGAGCACTTCCTTGCCCGGCTCGTACGCGAAGGACACGTTCTCGTAGCGGATAGCGCCCTGTATCTGGGGGATCGGCACCGCGTCCGGCGCATCCACCAGGTCCGGTTCGGTGTCCAGCAGGTCGAAGATGCGCGCTCCGGACGCCATCGCGCGCTGCAACTGCGTGAACTGCATCGTCAGGCTCCGGATCGGGTCGTAGAAGCGCTGGATGTAGAGTGTGAACTGTATGAGCTGCCCCGCGCCCATCATTCCCCCGAGCACGAGCCTGCCACCGAAGATGATGGTCGCAGCGAGGCTGAACGACATGAATATCTCCACCACCGGCATGAGCGATGAGGAGAGCCGTTGCGCGCGCAGGTTCGTCTGCAGGTGGTAGTCGTTCAGGCCGTCGAACGCCCGGAGGTTCGTGCTCTGGCGGTTCATGCTCTGCACAACGCGTACGCCGTCTAGGTTCTCCGCGAGCGACGCGTTCACCTGCGAGATGGCGACCCGGACGCGCAGGAACGCCGGGCGCGCGTGCTTCTGCCACACCCAGATGATGACGAGCAGGACAGGTAGGCTGACGAACGAGAGGAGGGAGAGCTGCCAGTCCCTGACCAGCATGAAGGCGATGATGCCGCTGAGGCTAAGCAGGTCGCCGATGCTCAGCACGACGATGTCCAGAAACTCCTGCAACTGGTAGACGTCGTTCTGGGCGCGCGACATCACGGAGCCGACCTTGTGCCGGTTGTGGAACGACATCGGCAGGTCCTGCAGGTGCTTGAAGAGGTCGTTCCGCAG
Source organism: Dehalococcoidia bacterium (assembly GCA_965220225.1). GTDB lineage: Bacteria > Chloroflexota > Dehalococcoidia > Lucifugimonadales > Australimonadaceae > Bin16. The sequence goes on from OZ244813.1 coordinate 1,820,758, forward strand.
GTCGTAGATAACGCGCTGGCTCACCCATGCCAGCAGCACCTGGTGGGCGTAGTTCGCGGCATAGTGCACCACCAGCACTACGGCGAACCAGACGGCGAGCGTATTGAGCCCCGACAGGTTGCCGGTCTCGATGTAGCGGTCTATCCCTATAGCGATGATGAGCGGTATGGCGACTGTTGCGCCGGTGTAGATGACCACGGCCAGCATGGCGAGGAAGACCGGGAACTTGTACGGTCCAACGTAGCGGAGCAGGCGCAGAATGACGCGCTGGTCGTACAGCTTCGTGCCGTCCTCGTCGATGTCGCCCTGCTGGCCTCGCGTCATCCAGTTGCCGCCGAAGCCCGAGTTCATCATCATGGCGCGGCTCTCCTTCGTGCGGGCGCGCCCGCACGTTCGGCGGCGACGCCGTTCAGGCTCGTCGCGTACTGGAGTTCAGTGACATGTGTGAACAGCCCGCCGGAAGCGATCAGCTCATCGGGTGTCCCCATCTCACCGATCTCACCGTGCTGCATGACGATGACGATGTCCGCGTGCTGGATGGACGAGAGCCGGTGCGCGATGATGAACGTCGTCCGGTCCTTGACTACCGCTGCCATCGCGTCCTGGATGCGCGACTCCGTGCCCGCGTCGACGCTGGAAGTCGAGTCGTCCAGCACGAGTATCGGTGGGTCGAGCGCCAGCGTCCGGGCGATCGAGAGCCGCTGCCGCTGGCCGCCGGAGAGCGAGACGCCTCGCTCGCCGATGACCGTCTCGTAGCCTTCGGGCAGCGCCATGATCTCGTCGTGTATCTGGGCAGTCTTCGCCGCGGCGATGATCTCATCCATCGTCGCGTCCTCGTTCCCGTAGGCGATGTTCTCCGCCACTGTCGCGCTGAACAGGAAGACGTCCTGCTGCACGATGCCGATGGCCGACCGGAGCGAGGGGAGCGTGCACTCACGGAGGTCCTTGCCGTCGATGGTGATGCGGCCGTTGTCCGGGTCGTAGAAGCGCGCGAGCAGGCTCATCAGCGTCGTCTTGCCGGAGCCCGGCGCGCCCATGAGCGCGGTGACTTGTCCCGGCTGCGCCTCGAACGAGACGTTTCGCACGGCGTCGCGATGGGTGTAGCCGAAAGAGACGTCCTCGAACCGCACGTGGCCGCGCACGTCGCCTACGGGCGCAGCCTCCGGCAACTCGCGCACCGGCGAGTCGGCGTCGAGCACCGCGAATACGCGCTCGCCCGCGGACGCCGCCCGCGCGAACGTGTTGACGAGGAAGCCGAGCATACGGATCGGTTGCACGAGCAGGCTGATGTAGAGCAGGAACTCGCTCAGCTCGCCCGCCGTCATGCGACCTTCTATGACGGCCCTGCCGCCGAACCAGAGGATGACGCCGGACGCGCTCCAGAAGACGATCTGCATGAGCGAGGTGTTGAACGACTGGGCGCGCTGCACCTCGTACGTGCGACTGAACACCTGATGGTTCTGGTCCTGGAACTTCCGCTCCTCGTGGTCCTCCGCTCCGAACGCCTTGACGACGCGTTGGCCGGAGAGGTTCTCCTGCAGCACCGTGGTCAGTTTGCCCATCTCTATCTGCGTCCGGAGCCACATGTGGCGCATGCGCCTGCTGGCGTAGACGGCGCGCGCTGCGATGATGGGCGCGAAGGAGAGGCTGATGAGCGCGAGCGGGAGGTCTGTCAGCAGCATCATCGTTGCGGAGCCTGCGGTGAACAGGACTATCTGCCCGGCCCTGATGAGCCCCATGCTCACGAACATCCGGGTCATCTCCACGTCCACCGTGGACTTGGACATGAGGTTGCCGGTGTGCTCTCGGTCATGGAACGCGAAGCTGAGGTGCTGCAGCTTGTCGTACAGCATGTTGCGGATGCGGTAGGCGACACGCTGGGAGACGGCTTCAGCCATGTAGAGGTTGCTGTAGTTGAAGATCCCGCGCGCGACGATGACGGCGATGACGAGTATCCCAAGCCGTACGAGTTCCCCGGCGTCCGCCCCGCTGCCCCCGGTCCCGAGCGCGGCGTCGATCGCATTGCCGACCAGCCGAGGCACCGACAGGAAGAGCACTGAAGCGATGATGAGCGATACCCAGGCTATGATGAGCCGCCCCTTCTCCAGGGCGGCGAGTTTCGTTATGCGCCAGAGGGTTCTTCGCATCGAGAGTCAGGGACCGGGGGCGAGGGTACGAATCCTGACCAGTATACGCCACGCTTAATGGTGCGTTAAGGCGGTCCGCTAGCCTGTAGCGTGGACGATGCGGAGGGGGGCTCTGCTAGAATCGGCGATGTTCCCCGCTGGCGGTGTTGACGACGTGCGCCGAGAAGCAGTGCTCCCCTACTCATTGCGCCCCATGGACTGGGACGACCTCGACCAGGTCGCTGAGATGGAACGCGAGGCGTTCCCGACACTCTGGCCTCCCACCAATTACCGGCGCGAGATGCGTAACCGCACTGCGGAGTACCTCGTCTGCGTGCGGGACGGGGAGTATCGCACTATCGAGCGCAGGCAGGGCGCGCTTCGCCGTCTCTTCCGCCGCAACAAGCCCGAACCGCCGGAGCGCCGGCGGCTGCTCGCCGGGTTCCTGGGCGTATGGCACATGGCGGGTGAAGCGCACATCGTCTCGATCGCCGTGCGTGAGGACTACCGGCGGCGTGGACTCGGCGAGCTGCTGGTCATCGGCGCGATCGAGATGGGGATGGCGCGCGGCGCGCAGGTCGTCACGCTGGAGGCGCGCGTCTCCAACGAGCCCGCCAAGGCGCTCTACGCCAAGTACGGCTTCCACGAGGTCGGGCTCCGCCGGCGCTACTACGCCGACAACCACGAGGACGCCGTCATCATGACCACGGACACGCTCGACTCCCCGGAGTACCGCGCGCTGTTTGATCGCCTGCGCAATGCCTTCGACGAGCGTTACGGCGAAGCGGTCCGCGAGTACATCCAGTAGGAGCCGCGCGCTCCCTGGCACTCAGCATAGAGTTGGCGGCGATGACCAGGGATGTGTTACTGAAGGTTGGCTGTTTCATCGCCTCAGCGATAGGAGGGCTCTTCCTGCTGGTGGGAGTTTCCGCGTGGATACAGGGCGGAATCCAACTCTGGCCTGCCGAGGAACTCACCACGCCCAGTGATACGCCGGTGCCTCCTGGACATGTCTACACACCTGAGGTTTCCATCGTCTGGGCGGAGAGTTCCCTCAAGTCTCGGAAACACAGGTTCTCCCTGGAGGCCGTCAACATGGACCCGTCAGTCCGGTACGAACTCAGGCTCCAGGCGTCCACTGTCGATACGGAGGAGGCTGGGAGGAACGTGATCGGTTTCAGCCCGGACTGTTCGGAGTCCGAGTGGACGGGCGAGTTCAGCCCGCATTCCCGGCAGAACCGTACTTCTGACTCGCAGTCGGTGGCGCTCTATGCCTGCGAGTCGGAGGGGAGGGGCATGATACGTGTGGAGCTGGTCGGCGGAGGCGAGGTGCTTGGTGTGCATACGGAGCGTGTCGAGGTGCGTGATTCCGTTCCACGGTGAAAGCGCAGGCGAGACACAACCGCGCTACAATCCTGACCCATGCTTCGCTTGATTCTCGTCCGCCATGGCCGCACCTCTTGGAATGTGCAGGGGCGCGTGCAGGGCGGCGGAGGGCTGGACGAGGTGGGCAGGGCGCAGGTCAAAGCGCTCACGGAACGCCTCGCCGGTGAGCCCATCTCCGCCGTTTACGCATCTCCCGCGTGGCGCGCCCGCCAGACCGCCCAGCCCCTCGCCGACGCGCTCGGCCTGCGCGTCCGGCGTCGACGCTTGCTCCGCGACCTCGACTACGGACGCTATGCCGGCGCGCTCGTCGCCGACGTGATGCGGGAAGACCCGGACCTCCTTCATCGCTGGCGTAACGAGCCGCACACCGTGACGTTTGATGGCGGCGAGAGCCTCGCCGCACTCCGGGGGCGCATCGAGCGCTTCATCCGGGATATGAGGGAAGCACACCCCGACGGCACCGTCTTCGCCGCGACTCACGATTCGCCAGTGCGGATGGCGGTCTCCATCGCGTACGGCCTGCCGGACTCAGCGCACCGCGAGGAGTGGATCAAGACGTACTACGCCTCGGTGACAGAGCTGCACGTGGAGGAGGGCGCGGTGCTCCGCGTCGCGTGCCACAACGACGGAGCACACCTGGCGGGGCTCGAATGACCAGCGCACCGCGCAGGACCCGACGCAAGGTGTTGCGTCCGCGCAGCGTGCGCGGCGTGAAGCCGTACACCCCGGACGAGGTCTACGACCTGCTGGAGACGTACTACGGCGTCCCCAGTCGGCGTCAGCGGCTCGACGGCATGTCCGAACTGGTGTGGACGATCCTGTCGCAGCACACGTCTGATCTCAACGCGGAGCGGGCGTTCGCCGCGCTCTCCGACCGCTACGAGTCATGGGAGGACGTGCTGAACGCACCCGAGGCAGACCTTGCCGACACCATCCGCAGCGGGGGGCTCGCGAACCAGAAGGCGCCGCGCATCCAACAGGTGCTCGGCTCCGTGCGCGAACGCACCGGCGGGTTCGACATCTCGTTCCTGGAACGTATGCCGTTGGAGGATGCGAAGGCGTGGCTGCGCGCGATGCCGGGCGTCGGTCCGAAGACGGCGGGCGTCGTGCTGTCGTTCTCGATGGGACAGCCCGCGATGGCGGTCGACACGCACATCTACCGGGTCTCGAAGCGGCTCGCGCTCATCGGCCCGAAGGTGACGGCGGACGAAGCACATGACGTGCTGGAGCAGGCCATCGCGCCCGAGCGCGTGCTCAACCTGCATGTGTACCTCATCACGCACGGGCGCCGCGTCTGTAAGGCGCAGCGTCCGCTCTGCCACGCCTGCCCGCTGGGCGAGCGCTGTCCGGAGCGTCCGCGTCACCTCCGCGACGACGACCCCCGCATCCCAACTGCCACGCTCAGCCACAAGCCGCTGTGAGCGGTCCCCGCCCCATCTCGCCACTCGAACGCGCCTCGGTGGAGCGTCTGCTGGCGGCGTTGTGCGAGGAGCACGGCATATCGCCGCAACCGGCGCTGGAGTGGTCCAGTCGCTTGCGCCGCGTGCTCGGCAAGGCGTACTACGACCGGCGGCTCATCCGGCTCTCGGCATGGCTCGATCACGAGCAGGCGCAAGGGACGCTGCGGCACGAGCTGGCGCACGTCGCGGTGGGCAGGGGGCGCCGTCCGCACAGCGCCCGATGGAAGGAATGGGCGGTGAGGCTGGGCGCGGACCCGCGCGCGACATCGCACACGGGCCCGTCGCTTGCGCCGGAGCCATCGCCGCGCAGGACTGCGAGCGGGCTGGAGTGCCCGGGTTGCGGGCTGCGGTTAGTGCGCTTCCGCGTACTGCGCGGCCTTTATTGCAGGGCGTGCGGCTCGAAGAAAGGGATGCTCTCGCGAGCGGTGCGCGGCCCGTATGCGGTCGTCGTGGAGTGGGCGAAGGGGGAGGGGTGAGGCGCGCGCAATCGCTTGAAAGTTGCACGCGATGGGCTTGGCAAGTGGAACCGTGCGCCCTAACATGGCGCGTGCGGCGATAGGCCGCAGAAAGGGGGTGATCCGTAGTGCATACATCATTACCTAGCACTGCTGCGTCACCCGCTGCTCGCCGCTAGGGACCGACCGGTCGATGTCGGTCGCCCCGCGGTGTCCCGTGGGACCTCAGTGGTGGGTCCTTGCGGGAGGCGCGGCAGGGTGCACCCTGTGGAAGCTCCGCTTCGGCGGTGCTGACATGGGGAACAGGACGGGCGCCTCGGCTCCTCCACGGAGCCGGGGCGCTTCGTTTAAGCCGGGTGCGACATGCGGACAAACCGTACGAACGCCCTGCTGGTAGAATCGGGCGTCGTTAGGAGGATGGCATGTCGGTGAAGATAGGGCTGGCCGGGGCGTCGGTGATGGCGCGCGAGGGGCGCGAGACGTTCCTGCAGTACATCGACGCCGCCGAAGAGCTGGACTGGGACTCCATCTGGTTCTCGGACCGCATCGTCGGCCCGGCGTGGCGGATGGACCCCATCGCGGGCATGGCCATCGTCACCGGACGCTCGGAGAAACTGAAGTTCGGCACCGGGGTACTGCTCATGTCGATGCGTAGCCCGGTCACCGCTGCGCGCGAGCTCGCGACGATAGACCTGCTCTCCAACGGACGCCTCGTGCTGGGCGTCGGCGTCGGACAGGAATCGCCCGCGGAGTACGAGGCGATGGGCGTTCGCAAGCGCGACCGCGGCAGGCGGCTCGACGAGGCGATCATGCTCATGCGTCGTCTCTGGACGGAAGAGCGCGTCACCTACGAGAGCGAGTTCGTCAAACTGACGGACGCCACCATAGGTGTGCGTCCGAAGCAGGCGAACGTGCCGGTCTGGATCGGCAGCCGCTCCGAAGCGGGGCTGCGCCGCACAGGCAGGATGGGCGACGGCTGGCTGCCGACGCAGATGACGCCGGAGGAGGTCGCCGCGGGCATCGCGCGCATCAAGGAGTACGCCGCGGAAGCGGGCAATCACATAGAGGACGACCACTACGGCCTGCAGATCAGCAGCTACCTCGTGGAGAGCGGCAGCGTTCCGGACCGCGTCAAGGAGCGCTACCTGCTGCAGCGCCGCTCCGACGTGTCGCCTGAGCAGTTGAACCTGCTCGGCACGCCGGACCAGATCATGGCGCGGCTGCGTGAGTACATAGACGCGGGGGCGTCGAAGTTCGTCTTCAACCCCGCCTGCGGCGCGGACGAGATGCTGGAGCAGATGCGGCTGCAGGCCGAGGCCATCGTGCAGCCGTTCCACCAGAAGCTCGTCCCATTGGAAGCCTAGGACTCTCCTCTATAATGAGAGGCGCGTGGGCTGTCCGGCACACTGGATGCCCGCTTTCACGGGAACGACGAACATGGGTGAGGGTGTATGAAGATAGGCATCATCAACGTGACGGGGTACGCAGGCATCGAGCTCGCGCGCATCCTGTATCGCCATCCCGAAGCGGAGGTCGTCAGCGTTACGGGGCGCAGCCAGGCTGGCGAGGAGCTCGGCGACGCGCTGCCGCACCTTTCGCGCATGGACATCACCATCGAGCCCGAGATCACGCGCAGCGTCGACGTCGTCTTCTCTGCGCTGCCCCAGGTCGCCTCGGCTGAGGCGTGCGTCCCGTTCGCGCGGGACGGCGTGAAGGTCGTCGACATCTCCGCCGACTTCCGCCTGCACGACCCGGAGGAGTACGCGCGCTGGTACGGCGCGGAGCATCCCGCGCCCGACCTGCTGGAGACGTCGGTCTACGGCCTGACGGAGCTGGACCGGGACGGCATCGCCTCAGCGCAGCTCGTGGCGAACCCCGGCTGCTACCCCACCGCCGCGCTGCTCGCGCTCGCACCCGTCGTCGAGAAGGGCCTCATCGGCGAGCAGATCGTGGTCGACTGCAAGTCCGGCGTGTCTGGGGCGGGGCGCGGCCTGAGCATGACAACGCACTTCTCGGAGGTGAACGAGAACGTGTTCGCCTACTCGGTCGGCGGCCACCGCCACCTGCCGGAGATCACGCAGGAGCTGCGCCGCATCAAGGACGGCTACGCGCCCCGCGTGCTCTTCCAGCCGCACCTCATCCCCATGACGCGCGGCATCCTCGACACCATCTACGCCGACTTCGTGGACGGCTCGTTCGACTCGGTGGAAGAGGCGTCGGCCTCGGTGACCGAGCTCTATCGCGAGTACTACCGCGATGAGCCGTTCGTGAAAGTGACTGACAAGTCGCCCCAGACGAAGCAGACCTGGGGTAATAACGACTGCCTCGTTTATCCTACGGTGGACAGGCACACGGGCAAGCTCGTCGTCTTCTCCGCGCTGGACAACCTTGTCAAGGGCGCGGCGGGACAGGCGGTGCAGAACATGAACCTCATGTTCGGGCTGCCGGAGGCGACGGGACTGGAACAACTGGCCATCTACCCGTAGCCGCGCCTATCCTAAGGCGTGCCGCACGCGTGCCCCTATAGTCTAGCGGCCTAGGACGCCACCCTTTCAAGGTGGAGATCGCGGGTTCGAATCCCGCTGGGGGCACCAGAACTCTCGGTGGCCGCTCGCTCAGACCGGCTCCGGACCGTGGCTCTCCGGCTTCGGCATGCGGTAGCCGACCCGAGGCTCTGCGAAGACGTAGGTGGGGTGGCTTCCGTCCTCTCCCAACTTGAGGCGGAGCCTCCTTACGTGGGTGCGGAGCGCCCGCATATCGCCTGACCTGTCGGACCGCCAGAGCCTTCGCAGCAGCTGGCTGTGCGTCAGCACCCGGCCCGCGTTGGCGGAGAGCTGGAAGAGCAGACTGTACTCGGTGGCCGTCAACGGCACGCGGCGGCCGGCGACGGTCACGAGTCGCTCCGCGTAGTTGATGGTCAGCTCGCCCAGCACGTAAGGCCCCGACGGCTCCTCCTGGTCGTGTCGTGTCTGCCTTCGCAGGGCAGCCCTGACCCTGGCCACGAGCTCGGTCGGTGAGAAGGGCTTGACGATGTAGTCGGTTGCGCCGGCCTCGAAGGCCTGGGCGACCACGTCGTCCTTGCCGTAGGCGGAGAGAAAGACCACCGGGACGTCGGCCATGCTGAGGATGTCCCCCATCAGTTCGATGCCGTCTACACCCGGAAGCATCAGGTCGAGCAAGACGAGGCGGGCCCTGCTCTCCTTGATCAGTTCGAGGGCCTCCCTGGGGTCGGCGGACACGATCGGGCTGTAGCCAGCGCCCGAGAGCACGTCCCTGACGTACGTCAGCGTGTGCGGATCGTCGTCCACGATAAGGACGGGCAAGCCCGTCCCCGCCTCAGATCGTGAGACTGCAGAGGCTTTGTGGCTCTCGCCGGGATCCCCCTCGACGATCGGGAGCGTGAAGGTGAATCGAGCGCCGAGGCCCGGGCCGTCGCTCTCCGCCCAGATGCGCCCTCCGTGGGCTTCGACTATCCCCTTGCAGATGGCAAGGCCGAGGCCGGTGTCGCTTCCCTGTTCCTGTGCCTCGTTCCCCGAGAACTTGTGGAAAAGGTGCGGTAAACGCTCGGCTGTGATGCCCGTCCCCTCGTCCACCACGGATATCGCGACGCGGGGTCCCTCGGAGGCTGCGCTCATCCTGATGACCGACGATTCCGGGGAGCGCCTGGAGGCGTTGGACAGCAGGTTACCGATGACCTGGACGATGCGGCGACGGTCCGCCATCACAAGGGGCAGCTCCGGTCCGATGTCGATGGCGAGATCGTTCCTGCCTCCGCCACTCAGGAAGATGTTCCTGGCCCGGTCCACAAGGACGACCACCTCGACCGGCTCGGGGCTGACCGACAGCGTGCCGGTCTCTATGCGCGCCACGTCGAGCAGGTCGCCGATGAGGTCACGCATGCTGTCGGCCTGATCGACGATGATGCGCACCAGCTGCCGCACCTCCGCAGGATCGAGTTCCCCCGGCGCGTCCAGCATGGTGGTTGCGGCCCCCCTGATAGAGGTCAACGGCGTCCGTAATTCGTGGCTCACCATCGCTAGGAACTCGGCGCGCAGCCGCTCCAGCTCCTCCACTTCCGCCATGTCCTGCATGGTGACGATCATCGCCTCGACCGTGCCATTGTCGCTGAAGATAGGCGTCGAGTTGAGCAACACCGTGACGCTTCTGCCGTCGGCGACGCGCATGACGATCTCCTCGGCCCGGAGCGTCTCGCCGATGCTGAGCAACTCCGACATCGGGAACTCCATCAGGGAGACCTCGCGCCCGTCGGCGCGCGTGAATGTCAACACCTCCAGTAGTTGCTCGGGGGTCTGGTCGGGGCTTCGCAGATTGTCGACGATCCTGCGGGCCTCCCGGTTGAAGGACTTCGGGGCCCCCGTTACGGCATCGAAGACCACCACGCCGACCGGGGAGGTGTCTATCAGTGTCTCGAGGTCGGCCCTTGCGCGCCGCTCCTCCCGGTGCCTGCGGGCATTCGCGATGGCCATCGCCGCCTGGGAGGCGAACAGGACGAGCGTCTCCTCGTCCTCCCGGGAGAACTCCTGCCCGCCTTCCTTCTCGGCAAGGTAGATGCCGCCGACGCGCTCGCCCCGGTGCAGGATGGGGGAAGCCAGGAAGGAGACCTTCTCGCTCACCGCCAGCGGTGGCCTGAGTTCGGGAAGGCCCAGCGACCTGACGTGGGCGAGGAGGTCGGGGACCCGCAAGGGGCCGGGGATCTGGCCGAGGTACTCGAAGTACTTTGGCGAGCCGGGCAACGTCCATAGGTCGTCCGCCTCATCCGCAGTCATCCCCGAGGACAGGAAGTCCTCCGCCGTCCCTGCCTCGTCGTGCAGGGTGATGACGCCGTACCGGGCTCCGGTGAGGGTCCTCGCGGAGTCGAGCACTCCCTGCAGCACGGAGTTGAAGTCGAGGTCCTCGGTGATGCGGAGACTGGCCTCGCTCAGCTTGGAGAGGCGGTCCCGCAATGCCGCGATCACTCGGTCTCCTTCGTTCGGGTGTGTCACTGGCTCACCTCTGACATCGCGCTCTGCGGGGTGCGGCAGAACACAACCCGGTGGACGCGGCGATTCTGCCAAACGTCACCATACTGTAATGTCTTCATGCATGTGAGTCACCCCTATGTCATCTGCATGAAGATACAGTGGGGACCGACACGGTGACCAAGAGGAGGTAACCCCACCGTTATGCATGTACAGCGTTCGATAGTGACGGGCAGGCTCCGGCCACGGCTGCAGTCCGGGGGTGAGCGGTGAGTTACGGTGAGTTGCTCTCGTTCGCAGCATTCATCGGCGTGGTGGGGGCAGCGCTGCTGCTTGGCGGCCTCTGCGTGCTCGCAACGCGTCGAAGACAGAGGCGACGGTAAACGAGGTTGCCTAGCGCCGCTTGCGCGCATATCCGATGCTGCCAAGGACCAGCATGAGCGCGATGAGCGGCAGGACCCATACCCATGGCGGAATGCCGCCTTCTTCCTCAGGCGTTGGTATAGCCGGGACCGGGGTCATCGTTGGAGGCGGCGGAGGTTCCGGCGCAGGCGTGGCCGTCGGCACGGACACTGGCGTCGCCATGGGAGGCGGAGTGGGAGTTGCGGTCGGCCCAGGCATGGGCATTGCCGTCGGGCGCGGCGTGGCCGTTGGGACCGGTGTCGCGGTCGATCTGGACCTCCGTCTGGAACCTGCTCGCGGCGATCTACCCGCTGGGCAACAGGGACGGCTAGCGGTTCAGCGCCGTCTCGGCTGACGTGATGAACTCCAGCAGCGCTGCCTGCCCTTCCTCGGTGGCGCGCCGGGCGCGCAGGATGGCGGGGCCGACCTCCTCCGGGTCCTCGACGCGCTCAGCCCAACCCCCCAGCGAGCGCGCCAGGTCAGCGTAGTTGCCGCCAACGTCCCGCGTACCGTACTTCTCGTGCGAGCCGATGAGCCGCCTGGTCTCGATGGCCATCGTCGAGTTGTTCGAGACCATCGTGATGATGGGGATGTCGTTGCGCACCGCGGTCTCGAAATCGAGGCCCGTCATGCCGAATGCGGCGTCGCCCATCCAGTTGATGCAGACCCTGTCTGGTTCGGCGAGCTTGGCCCCCATCGCGAACCCGAGGCCTGTGCCGAGCGCATGGGACTTGCCCCAGCCGATGTAGCTGCGCGGCCCGGCCGACCGGTAGAACGGGACCATCTGGTCGCGCGGGCTGCCGGAGTCGTGGGTGACGATGACCTCGTCCGCCGGCAGGACGCGGTTCAGCTCCCACACGACCCGGTACGGGTTGATGGGCGCGTCCGGTGATTCCAGCTTGCCGCGCCAGTCGTCGACCCATGCGCTGTACGCCGACGCGATCTCCGCCTCGACCGCAGAGCGCCGACCGGCGTTCGCCCCACCCATGTCGCTGACGGCGTCGATGAGCTGGCGCACGCCCAGTTTGGCGTCGGCCAGCAGGGGGTGAGCGGCGGCGTAGTTCCTGTTCAGGTCCGCCTCGTCGTTGGTGATCTGGATGATGGTCCGGCCTTCGGGCAGGGGGAGGTTCATCTGGTGCTTGGCCAGGCTCGCTCCAACGGCGAGGATGACGTCGGCTCTGTCCAGGAAGCTGCGCACCATAGGTGTGGTCGACGTCGCCGCCGTGCCGATGGAGAGCGCGTGCGTCTCCGGGAACGCGCTCTTGCCGAGGAGCGTCGCCGCGGCGGGCGCGCCGAGCATCTCGGCCAGCTCGACGACCTCGTCCGTCGCTCCGGCCCACAGGACGCCTTGCCCCGCGAGTATCACCGGCGCGTTGGCATTTGCCAGGGCGCGGGCGGCGCGCTCCACGTCCCGGGGGTCCGCGAGGGTGCGCGTCGACGTGACTGGTTCGTAGCCCGTCTCCCCGATGTCCAGCTCGGCGACGTCGGTCGGCAGCTCGACCATCACCGGGCCCGGCCTGCCGTTGCGCAGCCGGGAGAAGGCGCGGCGCATCGCGTCCTCGGTCTGCTCGGGGACGTTGATGGTCTCGAGCCACTTGGTCACGTTGCGATAGCCGCGCTCCGCCGTGAAGTAGCGGGGCCATCCCTCGCGGTCGCGCGGGTATCCCGACGGCAGCACGAGGAGCGGCGACGAGTCCGCGTAGGCAGTTGTCACGCCCGCGAATGCATTCTCGGCTCCCGGCCCCGCCTGCATCGCGAACACGCCGAGCTTCGAGCCGTTGCTCGCGCGGCTGAGACCGTCAGCCATCCCGAGGCCCACGCGCTCCTGCCGGCACACGATGGGCCTGATGCCGACTGCGGCGACCGCGTCGATCAGGTCGGTCGTGGGGTAGCAGAAGAGGTATTCGATCCCCTCCCGCTTCAGGATCTCGGCCATCGCTTCCAGGGCCTTCATAGGCTCCTCCTTCCGTCCGGACCGTTCAGGCCACCGCCTCCGTCCGCAGAGCGTCCACCTTCGCCAGGAAGGCGAGTATCTCCCGGTTGAATATCTCCGTCTGGTCGAGGTTGACGAAGTGCCCCGCACCGGGCACGACGACCATCTCCGAGCCCTCGACCTGGCTGTGGATGAACATGACGTCCTCCAGCGCCGGGTCTTCGTCGCCGGCGATGCAGAGCGTCGGCACCGTTATCTCCGACAGGCGATAGTCGAAGACCGGGGCCTGGTCGAGGGCCTCGATGCTGTACGTATAGCCGTGGGGCGTGAGCGCCCTGAACATCTCCATGATTCCCTCCACCGCCTCCGGGCCCCTGGCGGCCCGCCCGACGAAGCTGTCGACCTCCCGGATGGAGTACCGGCCCACTGCCTCCATGCCCTCGGTGAAGGCCAGCTCCCGCACCCTTGTCGTCCTCGCCCGTATCTCCTCTGCGTGGGCGTGACCTGATGCCGAACCGGAGTCGATGACCATCAGGCCTGCCACCCGGTCCTGGTGCAGCAGCGTGAACCGCGTGGTGATGCCTCCCCCCATCGAGAGCCCGCCAACGTAGGCCTTCTCGATGCCCAGGTGGTCCAGCAGGCCCAGGAGGTCTTCCACTGAGGTGTCCAGCCCGTAGGCCGATGGGTCCTCCGGAGCGTCCGACCTGCCGTGTCCCCGCGGCTCGAAGCGGATGAACCGGTAGTTCCTGGAGAACGCCTCGACCTGCGGGTTCCACATCGTGGCGTTGCCTCCCCGGCAGTAGCAGAGTATGAGGGGGAACCCCTCGCCATCGCTCTCGTAGTTGATGCCGATGCCGTTGATGATCGCCTTGGGCATGGAAGCCTCCTCTGACGCTTGCTCGCGTCCGATATTATCCCCACAGTCCACTTGCAAGGAAGGCAGGACATGAAGGTCGTCATCGCACCGCAGAGCTTCAAGGGGAGCATCTCGGCGCTCGATGCCGCGAGGGCGATGGAGGAAGGCGTGCTGCGCGTCGTCCCGGATGCTGAGACCGTGCTCGTGCCGGTGGCGGATGGCGGCGACGGAACGCTCGAGACGCTGGTCGACGCAACGGGCGGTGACATCCGTTCCACGACGGTGACCGGCCCCATCGGGAAGCCGGTAGCCGCGGAGTGGGGCGCGCTCGGCGACGGCCAGACCGCCGTCATCGAGATGGCGCGCACTTCCGGCCTGGCGCTGCTCTCGCTCGCTGAACGCGACCCGCTTCACGCAACCACGTACGGGCTCGGCGAGGTCATCCGCGAGGCGCTTGACGCCGGCTTCCGCAGCTTCATCGTGGGGATCGGCGGCAGCGCAACGAACGACGGCGGGGCGGGGATGGCCCAGGCCCTGGGAGTGCGCCTGCTGGACGAGGCAGGGAACGACCTGCCGCCGGGAGGAGCGGCGCTGGCCGACCTTCGGAGCATCGACATGTCGGGACTGGACGAGCGAGCAACCGATGCCCGGTTCTCCGTAGCGTGCGACGTATCGAACCCGCTCACCGGCCCGGAGGGCGCCTCGGCCGTATACGGCCCACAGAAGGGGGCGACCCCCGATCTGGTCGAGCAACTCGATGCTGCCCTCGAGAACTTCGCAGGGGTCGTTCAACACGATATCGGGACGAGCATCGACGCCGTTCCCGGCTCGGGCGCCGCCGGCGGGCTCGGCGGGGGGGTGATGGCCTTCCTCGGTGGCTCACTGCAGGCAGGCGTGGACATCGTGCTGGATTACGTTGGACTCGACGACCGGCTGGAGGGGGCCGACCTCGTCATCACCGGCGAAGGCCGGATCGACTTTCAAACGGTCTACAACAAGGCGCCGATCGGCGTCGCACGGCGAGCGAAGAGGAGGGGCATCCCGGTGATAGCCGTCTGCGGTTCCATCGGCAAGGGCTTCGAAGACGTTCACGCGGAGGGCATCGATGCGGTCGTGTCCATCGTCAGCGCTCCGATGACCCTGGATGAGGCGTCGGCCCGCAGTGGCGAGCTCATCGCGGACGCAGTCGCGGGGGCGATGCGGTTCATGAAAGCGGGGAGCACGGTGTTCGGGAAGGACGGTTAGCCTGTGGTCCCCGAGCGGCCCGGGGGAGACGGCAGTCAGGCGCGACGCAGCACCACGACCGGAATCTCGCGCTGAGCACTTGCGCGATAGGTCGCGAAGCGCGGGTTCGCAGCAACTACGCTGTCGTAGAGTGCGGTGCGTTCCTCTCCCTGGGTGATGCGGGCCTCGGCGGCGAAACGCTCGCCCCCGGCCTCGACGGAAGCCGTCGGGTCGGCGGCCACGTTCAGGTACCACGCGGGATGGCGGTCGCGGCCGTAGTTCGAGGCGACGACGATGAGGTCGTCGGACTCGTCGAAGCGGAAGTACAGCAGGGGCGACGAGCGCGGCTTGCCGCTCCTGCGCCCCTTCGTCACGAGGATGAGGACGCCGGTGCCTTCCAGGCGGCCCAGCAGGCGGCCGTTCGAGAGTCGGAACAGGAGCCGGTGTATCGGCACGAACGACCACGCGATGAGGAGACGCTTCCACGTTGGCAACGCTGACTCCTTGCGGCTGCGATTGTACGCGGGAGCGCAGCAGGCTAACCTGTCTCTCCGATTACCGCAGGATGGACAGTGTCAGGAGGCACATGCAGCTGGGCGTCGTTTTCCCACAGAACGAGATAGGCGAAGACCCGGGCGCGGTGCGCGCCTTCGCTGAGGCCGCCGAAGGCCTGGGCTATGCACACCTCATCTTCTACGACCACGTCCTCGGCGCCGACACCGACCGCAGGCCGGACTGGCAGGGCCCGTATTCACACAGGGACACGTTCCACGAGCCGATGGTCACCTTCGGTTACCTCGCCGCGCTCACGAGCCGCATCGAGCTCGTGACGGCAGTCATCATCCTGCCGCAGCGGCAGACGGCGCTCCTCGCCAAGCAGGCCGCGCAGGTGGACGTGCTCAGCGGCGGACGACTCCGGCTCGGCGTCGGCATCGGCTGGAACGACGTCGAGTACCAAGCGCTGAACGAGAACTTCCACGATCGCGGTAAACGGTCCGAGGAGCAGGTGGAACTGCTGCGTGCGCTCTGGACGAACGAGATCGTCGACTTCCAGGGCAGGTGGCACAGCATCCCGGGCGCTGGCATCAAGCCGCTGCCGGTGCAGCGCCCCATCCCCATCTGGTTCGGCGGCGGACGCTCCGACAGCGTGCTGCGCCGCATCGCCCGGCTCGGTGACGGCTGGTTTCCGCAGATGCAGGCGGACGAGCAGGGCAGGGAACGGCTGGAGCGGTTCCGTGGCCTCGTCGAGGAGGCTGGGCGCTCCCAGGACGACGTTGGCGTCGACGCGCGTGTAGCCGTGTCGCGCGGGGGCATCGACGGCGCGTTGCGCGACTGCGAGACGTGGCAGGGATGGGGCGTATCGCATGTCTCGTTCAACACGCTGCGCGCGGGCTTCACTTCGGCTGACGAACATATCGACGCCCTGCGCCGCTTCAAGGAAGCGGCAGGGTAGGGCGCAAAGGAGGGCATATGAACATCGCACTGATCATCCTGGACATGGCGAAGGGCTACGGCTGGGCACCCGGCTCGTACGGCTACGAGATGGTGGCGAACGTGCGCCGCCTGAAGGACGCCGCCTACGCCGCCGAGGTCCCGGTCATCCACGTCAACTCGATGCGGCGCGAGAGCGACCAGGTCGGCGACTGGTCCCGCGTGATGATGAAAGAGGGCACCGACGCCCTCGACGTCATCCCGGAGCTGCAGCCCGTGGATAGAGACACGCTCGTCTACAAGCGCTACCTGAGCGGCTTTTCCCACAACGACCTCGACTACGTCCTCCGCACGATGCACCGCGACACGGTCATCATCGCAGGCGCGTCGACCGACAACACGGTGCTGTGGACGTCCGCCGACGCCTTCCAGCTGCGGTACAAGGTCGTGGTAGTGGAGGACTGCACGATGGTGCACCGGGAGAGCGAGCCGCCCGAGGTGAAAGAGTACGCGCTCCGCATCGTGCGCAACGTCCTGCACAGCGAGGTGCTGCCGCTGGACGAGGTCATCGCCCGATACCTGAGCTGACCAGTATGGAGTGGGGTTATACGGGGCTTGTCGGCCCGGCGCATTGGGGGACGCTCGCTCCTGAGTACGCGCCCTGTGCCGAGGGCGTACAGCAGTCGCCCATCGACATCACCGGCTACGAAAGCGCCACTGCTCCCGCGCTGTCGTTCTCGTACGACGGAGGCGTGACCGGAGTTGCGCTCGTCCGGGGTTCGGTGGTCGTGGAGTTCGTGCAGGGGAGCGGCGTCACGCTGGGAGGCCGGCGCTACGAGTTGCAGTCGGCTCATTTCCACTCGCCTGCTGAGCACACGGTGGAAGGCGAAGGGTTCGCCGCTGAGCTGCACGTGGTGCACGAGGACGCGTCCGGCGACGCGCTCGTGGTGGGTGTCCTCTACCGGCTCGGCCCACCGGACCCTGTCCTGCAGGCGATGCTCGATGCGGCTGCCGGAGAGACGGCCGGCTTCCCGCTCGATGCGGCGGCCTTCACGCCGCGCTCCGGCGCGTTCTTCAACTACACGGGCTCGAAGACGACACCGCCGTGCCACGAGCCGGTCGAGTGGGTGGTGATGCGTGACGCCGCAACGGTGTCGCCGGAGCAGGTGAGCGCGCTGCAGTCGTTCAGTAGCGGGCCGAACAACAGGCCGGTCCAGCCCCTGCGGGGCAGAAGGATCGTGCTCGTAGGAGGGTAGGCGCGCTAGTTCAGCTGCGGGACGGTGCCGCCGCCGATGATGCCCGGCAGGAGGCGTGGCAGGATGCCCGTCCACAGCGGGATGTCCAGCACCAGCCGGAAGATGATGTACAGCGGCAGGCCCGCCGCCACCGTGACTCCCACGGCGTAGACGGGGATGAGGCGCGACTCGATCGTCAGGAACAGCACCATGAAGACGGGTATCGCGATGTAGAACCCGAAGACGAACGTCATCGCGAAGTAAAGCACGAGCCAGCCGTAGACGATGCCGACGCGCCGCCACGAGCCCGCTTCCATGCCACCTGGGCTGCCGCCCGCGTCGTCCTCTGCGGCCTGCGGAGCATCGTCCTCCGAGACGCCGAACGCCCCTGTCAACTTCACGAGGCGTGGCGTGACCTCCGCCAGGACGAGGAACACCAGCAGCGTGATCGTCGGGATGCCGATGACGAACGCTGTGAGCTGCTGTTTGCCCGCGTAGGCCGTCGCGCCGAGGACGATGCTCAGCGCGACTGTCAGCAGGAAGGCGTAGACGCCCAGGTTGAAGCCGTTGATGCGCGTCATGGCTGTGCCGCCCGCGGAGCAGGGCTCTTCTTCGCCGCCTTGTACATGGACCAGCCCAGCATGAAGACGATGGCGAGCAGCAGGACGATGGAGACCGGCCGCGTGAAGAATATCGAGTAGCCGCCCCCGGATATCTGGAGCGATTGCGTGAACTTCTCCTCGGCCAGCTGCCCGAGAACGAACCCGATGACCAGTGTGATGAGCGGGAACCCGGCGCGTCGCATCGAGAAGCCGACGAGGGCCGCGAACACCGCCAGCGCCACGTCCCAGATGTTGCTCCGCACGGCGTAGACGCCGATGAATGAGAGGATGGCTACGAACGGAGCGATGTACTTGACCGGCACGAGGCTGATGCGCGCCAGCCATGCGCCCCCGCCCAGGATGATGATGGTCGTCAACACCTGCGCCGCGATGACGCCGAGGATGATGGCCCACACGATGTCCAGCCGGTTCACGAGCAGGTCGCGCCCCGGCTGGATGCCGTGGAGGACGAACGCGCCCATCAGGATGACCATCTCCCCGTTGCCGGGGATGCCGAACGTGAGCGTCGGCAGCAGGATGCCGCCGTCCTTCGCGTCGTTGGACGACTCGGAGGCCACGACTCCGCCGGGATAGCCAGTGCCGAACAGTTCCGGCGTCTTGGACGCCTGTTTGGCAGTCGAGTAGGAGAGGAAGTTGGCCACCGCGCCGCCTGCGCCGGGGATGGCCCCGATCACCGTTCCGATGACCGAGCCGCGCAGGAGTATCGCCTTGTACTGGAAGACCTCCACGGCGCCCCGCATGATCTGCCGGAAGCCGCCCAGGTGGACGCTGGCGTCCCGCGCGATGGAGCCGCCACGCGACGTGTAGACGATGAGCTCGCTCAGTGCGAAGAAGCCGATGACCAGCGGGACTATCTCGATGCCGTCCCACAGGTACTCGCTGCCGAGCGTGTAACGCCTCACGCCGAACACGGGGCTGAACCCGATGAGCGCGATGAGGATGCCGACGCCACCCGCGGCCAGTCCCTTCACCATGTTCTGCCGTGAGGCGAATGTCACGGCGATGAGGCCCAGGATGATGAGCCAGAAGAAATCGGGTGGCGTGAACGCCCGCAGCATGATCTCTGCCAGCGGCAGCAGCGCTGCGAGCACGACGATGCTGAAGAGCGTGCCGAGCGCCGATGCCGTTGCCGCGAGCCCTATGGCGCGCCCGCCCTCGCCACGCCGCGTCATGGGGAAGCCGTCGAACGTCGTGCAGACGTTCGCGATCGTCCCCGGCGTGTTGAGCAGGATGGCGGGCACGCCGCCTCCCGTACTCGCGGTGCCGATGATTCCCGCGAACACGTACATCGCGATGATGGGGTCCCAGCCGAACGTGAACGGCAGGATCAGCGTCATCGCGATGACGCTGCCGAGACCGGGGATCACCCCGAACAGGACGCCGAGCATCGTGCCCAGGACGATCGCCCCGATCACGGCGGGATTGCCCATCCCCGCGAGTCCGTCGAGGAATGCCTCGAACATCGGTCTGTCGAGCCTCCCTCGCTATTGCGCCTGCGACTTCTGCCTGACCGTGTCTATGTACTCGGAGACGATGCCGTCCATCCCCGCGACGACGTCGGCCGTCTGGTCGGGGGTAAGCCGCTCGACGCCCATGCCGGCGTTGTTAATGCCCTCTATCACGCCCGGGTCCTGGAGAGCGCTGTCGAAGGACGCCGCCAGGATCTCGAGGATGTCGTCTGGCGTGCCGGGGGCCGCCGCCACGAGTCCGTTGTTCGCGAACTTGGAGCCGCCCAGTTCAGGGAAGCCGAGTTCGTCGACCGTCGGCGCGTCGGGCACCGGGCCGAAGCGCTCGCTGGAGTACATCCACAGCACTTTGAAGTCCGGGCCCTGCACGGCGTTCAGCGTCGAGCCCGCGATCGGGCCGAGCGCCAGTTCACAGTCGCCGCGCAGCAGTCCGGCCTGCGTCTCCTGTCCGCGGTAGCCCGTCACGGGGTTCCACGCGATGCCCATCACCTCCGTGGTCACGGATGCGACGAGGAAGGAGTGTCCGGCCAGGCCACTCAGGCAGAAGCGGACGTCGGGCATGCCCTGCAGGTCCTGCGGCGTGTTGAAGTCGTTCGCGGAGGCGGTGTACAGCCCGTAGGTCTGGATGACCGCGCGCCCCACCCACGAGAGCTCGCCGAAGTCAACGTTCTCCGGGTCGAGCCGTTCCGCCGTTATCTGGTTCGGCATGTTCATGATGGAGATGGCGTGGCCGTCCGGGTCGGAGCGGGCTATCTCCTGAACGGCGCGCCGTCCGCCGCCGCCCTCGATGTTCCGCACCACGACGTTCACGCCAAGGTCATCGCTCATCTTGTCGGCGATGATGCGGCTGGCGGTGTCGAACCCGCCGCCTGCTCCGAAGCCGACGAACCATTCGATGTCGCGTGTCGGGAACTCCGGTTCGTCGTCCCCGCAGGCTGCGCCGAATGCCGCGATGGCCGCGAGCGCTCCCGCAAGCAGCATGAACCGCCCCAAGCGTCCGATCCTTCCGATGCGTTTCATGACAAGACCTCCCTTTCTCGTTCCGTCATTCCCGCACGCTTACCCGTCATTCCCGCGCAGGCGGGAATCCAGCGCCTGTGCGTCTTCCCTCTACAAGGCGTAGAGCCTTGTGGGGTTGTGGTCCAGTATCTTGTCCGCGACCTCGTCGCCGAGCCCGCCGTTCTCGCGCAGGTTGCGAAGCGCGTGCAGTTCGGTCGAGGTGTCGTTGTGTCCGTAGTCTGTGCCAAGGACGAGGTTGTCCTCGCCCGCGCAGTCGATGATGTAGTCGATGTCGTCGGCGGTCTGCACGGCGACCCAGATGTTGCGCTCCGCCAGCAGTTCGCGTCCCGGCCACGCCTTGCCCCGCTTCTCGAACCGCAGAGCGAGGTCGTTCATCGCGTACGGGACCCACGACGCGCTCAGCTCGACGAACCCCCAGCGCAGGTCGGGGAACCGCAGGTGCATGTCCTTCATCACGATGTCGTGGAAGGCGCCCACGCCGGAGAGCTTGAACGTGGAGAAGCCCGCGTCGCGCCCGAAGTAGTCGAAGAAGGCGAAGTTGCCGGTCGCCGCGTGGATGCACACCGGCAGGTCGAGCCGCTGCGCCTCCTCCCAGAGCGGGGTCATGTACGGGTCGCTCAACCGGTGCGGGCCCTCGATGCCGCGCATGAACACGGCGCACGCCCCGTTCTCTTTGCCGAAGTTCATCTCCTCGATGGACTCCTGGAGCGACATCGTGGGGAGCACGACGGCCCAGCGGAGGCGCCCGCCCCCCTGCCGGTGGATGTCGGCGAGCCAGCGGTTGTAGCCCTGTGCAAGCGCTAGGTCGACCTCCGGGTGCGTCGCGAGCGGGCGGAGGAAGATGCTGGGGTAGAGTACGTGCGTGTCGACGCCGAGCTCGTCCATGTGCGCGAGGCGCCTGGCGATGTCGCTTGCCTCTCGCGTAGCCTCGTCGGTGTCGAGCCCGACGTTGACGCCCTTGCTGAACGCCCGCCCGTCCACGTACCAGAACTCAGGCGAGGGTGACTTGTAGCCTTCCTTCGGCAGTAGGACTATCGGGCGGAGGTGCTGCAGGTCCTCCGGGATGAAGTCCCATGTGCGCTCCGATTCCACGACATGGGCATCTGCGTCGATAACCGCCATCACGAACCTCCCGGGCTGCGTCATTCGTTGCTCTGCGGCGAACTGTACGCCCGCGCGCGAGCGAGGGCAAGCAGGGTCATCGAATGTTCATTCCCCCATCCCGAACAGCCGGTCCCGCTTGAACCCCAGGTAGTGTTCAGCGATGAAATTGAGCGGTTTCTTGGCGTCAGGGATGCGGGCGGCGAGCGCGCGGTGCACTGTCGACCACCCACCGGAGTCGTACCGCGCCGCATGGCCGTACATCTCCGCCGCGACGGTCTCGTACTCCTCGGTGCTGAGCCTGCGCCGGTACGACGACTGCGCGCGCAGCGCGCCCGAGCCCGGGTAGCGCTGGGCGGTTGCCGCGAAGTCCGGGAAGACGCCCAGGATGAGCAGGCAGAGGTCGCCGGTCCGCCGGTAGAGCGGCAGGCGCTCGTGCTCCTCGGTCTGCTGGATCAGCCGGAGCATCGAGTGCACGTCGAGGTCGCTGTAGCGTACCTTCCGCACGACGCCGCGTCGCACCCAGACGCGCTCCGTGTGGCTGTGTACCTTGGTGAACGACGACAGCAGCGATGAGAGGTAGTGCAGGATGCGCGGCTGCGCAGCGAACGCCGCCACTTCCGCTGCGTCGAACACGGGCACGCGCTCGCCGGAAACCGAGCCGGTGCGCTCGAACGTGTGCTGCGCACCCTGCAACTCCTCGACCGCGCGACGCAGCAGCGCCTCGAAGAAGAGCCGCGGCGACACCGGCGCAAGCGAGCCGTCGTGCGGCAGCAGCGCCTCGAAGAGCCGTTGACTCCCGAGGACCTCAGCGCGGCGCTCCTCGTCCGCCAGCAGCTGCGGGAGCTCGTCCTCGGCGGGTGCGTCCGCCCCGAGCGCCTCGTGGATGAAGGCGACGTCGGCGTAGGTCAGGCCTCGTTCCACGTTCCGAAGCTGCATGACGTGAGCCTAGCACACGCCAGAACGCCGTCATTCCGAGCGCAGCCGAGGGAGTTTCTCAGGGCTTCTGGCTGATTCTCTCTCTCCTCTGAGGGAAGAGGGCTAGGGTGAGGGTGAACCGGTAATGGTGGGTGGGGGTCGGCGCGCGTCATCCGCCCCTTGCCCGGTTGCGCTGGCTGCGCCTACCATGCGCCCTGTCTCAATACCGGAGGCCGGGGCCCTGGTCACATCCGCCAACGAGTGAGATGTTGCCGGATGTTGCTCGATGTTGCACCTGTGCAGGGAACATACTGCGCATAGAAGGAGACACCATGCCGACCGTTGAGGTCCTGCTCCATGGAGAGTCCATCGCCACCAACTACGGCTCCATCGGATACTGCAGCACCCTGCTCGTGCGCGGCGACCGCAACATCGTCGTCGACACGGGACACGTCGGCAGGCGGCGCGCGCTGCTCGAGGCGCTCGCCGAGCGCAACCTGGGACCCTCCGACATCGACGTCGCGGTGATGACCCACTCCCACTGGGACCACGCCCAGAACTACGACGTGCTGGACTCCGCTGAGGTGTTGATCCATCAGTGGGAGCGCCGGTACGCGCGCAACCCTCACCCCAACGACTGGGCCACGCCGCTCTGGACGAGCGCGATGCTCGACACTATCCCCAACCTCAGGGAGGTCGAGGACGGCTACGAGATCGAGGAGGGCGTGCGCATCCTCCACACGCCGGGACACTCCGCCGGCACGATGGCGCTTGTCGTCGACACGCCGGAGGGGCCGGTCGCGATAACGGGCGACGGCGTGGCGAACGCCCAGGTTGCCCTGACCAAGGTGAACGCCAACGTCTTCTGGAGCGAAGAGGCCTCGCGCCGGAGCATCGAGCGCGTGCTGGAGGAGGCCGAGGTCATCTATCCCGGCCATGATCGTCCGTTCCGTGTGCTCGGCAGTGGGGCAGTCGAGCACATCGCCACGCGCCAGCTGGTGTTCATGGGGGTCGACCTCGAGGACCCCAACGTCTCCGTCACCTCCGAGCGCCGCCCGCCGTACGTCATGCCGGGCCTCGACAGCCAGAACATGGAACGTCTGGGGCTGACCGAAGGGTAGGGCAGAGCTGGCTGATTCCCTCTCCTGAGGGAGAGGGTTAGGGTGAGGGCCCTGCGCCGGGGAGAGTTGGGGATTGTCATGCTGAGCGGAGCGCAGTGGAGTCGAAGCATCTATCGGGTAGCCTGGTCCTGACGCGCTTCAGCGCATGGTGAGGGTTGCCCGGTGGCGCAACGGGTTTGGCATGCGAACTCGCGGAGGGTCAGATATTGATACTGGCACTCGTAGAATCGACCGACAAGTATCAATATGAGAGTGACTGCGAAACTGCGCTGAAATCCGCTTGAAACCGCTTGACAGCGCTTTAACGCACTGGTTAGTATGCCCCTTGTCCTGAGTGACTGTGGTTTGAGTGAGCCGCAGGATGAGGTGGCCCCGGGGGACTGGGGGGCCGACTCCGAACGGCGAACTCGGGCGCCCCAGTTGCTCAGGACACCTCTTTTAACGCAGCCGCGGGTGTTATACACGAACTGCGGCGCCTGCGCTACCCCTGCTCTCCGCTCGACCCCACACGCCTCCACCCACCTGCGTTATGCGCTATCCTGCGCCGCGCACGTAGAGGAGTATGCCCATGGAACCGTTGCGATTGGACGAGGCGGTGAGGATGCTCGAGGCGGGGCGGGCGAAAGCCGATGAGCTCGGCATCCGTGTCAGCATCGCCGTGCTCGACCCCCGAGGCGACATCGTCGCGCTGCATCGCATGGACGGCGCGCTCTGGCGAAGCGTCCCCATCTCCCAGGGCAAGGCCGCTGCGTCCGCTGCATGGGACATGCCGAGCGGCGACCTGAGCGACCGCTGGGACCAGCCCGTCGTCCGTGCCCTCTCGATGATGGAGAACGGACGCCTCATCCCGTGGCAGGGCGCGCTGCCTGTCCGTCGACCGGACGGCACGATGGTCGGGGCTATAGGCGTCAGCGGTGCGCGGCCGGCGGAAGACGAGGCGGTCGCCGCGGCGGGCCTCGCCGCGTTGGAGGGATAGCCGTGACCCAGAGCTTCCACATCAAGGAAGAAGACGCAGTTCGCGTCGATGCCGCCCCGCTGCGCGAAGCGACGGAGGCGTTGTTCAGGAAAGCGGGCCTCGCTTCTGAGGACGCTGCGCTCGTGGCGGACGTCCTCGTCACTGCCGACCTGCGCGGCGTGGACAGCCACGGCGTCTCCAACATGCTGAAGGTCTACCTGGACCGCTACCAGAATGGCGTGCAGAAGACCGCGCCGCAGTGGCGCATCGTTCGGGAACGCGCCGCCTCCGCCAACATCGATTGCGACCGCGGGCTCGGCGTCATCATCGCCCCGAAGGCCATGGAGATCGCCATCGAGAAGGCCCGGAACACCGGGATCGGCGTGGTGACGATGTTCAACGGCGGGCACGTCGGCATGGCCGCCTACCACGCGATGCTCGCGCTGCCGCACGACATGATCGGCGTCTGCATGACGGCAACCGGGCCCGACGTCGCCCCCACGTTCGGACGGGCGCCGCGCCTCGGCACGAACCCCATCGCCATCGCCGCGCCGACGCTGGAGGAGCGTCCATGGGTCTTCGACATGGCGACGAGCGTGGTGCCGGTCAACAAGGTG
The DNA here is from genome assembly GCA_965220225.1 of Dehalococcoidia bacterium. GTDB lineage: Bacteria > Chloroflexota > Dehalococcoidia > Lucifugimonadales > Australimonadaceae > Bin16. The sequence goes on from OZ244813.1 coordinate 1,846,066, forward strand.
CGGAACGCGCGCCGGATGGGGACGATGCTGCCGCCCGGGACCATCGCGTCAGAGGACGGCACGCCGGTGATGGAACCCGCGCCCGTGCCGGACGACTACATCCTGCTGCCGCTTGGCACGAACCGGGACGCCGGTTCGCACAAGGGCTACGGTCTGGCGGTAGCGGTCGACATCCTCTGCTCCGTGCTTTCGGGGACAGACTATGGGATGCAGGCCGGACGGCAGAACTACCGTCATTACGTCGCGGCCTACAACATCGACGCCTTCAGCGACGTCGGTGAGTTCAAGGCCCGGATGGACGACTTCATCCGCGAGTTGAAGGCGACGCCTCCAGCCGCGGGCCACGACCGTGTGATGGTGGCCGGCGACCCGGAATGGGACGCGCTGGAGGAACGCTCCGTGAAGGGCATACCGCTGCATCGCGAGGTGGTCGAGTGGTTCCGGGGCGTCTGCGCAGAGTTCGACGTCGAGTGCGGTATCTAGGAGGCAGCGGGGGATGCGAGCAGCATGGTATGAGCGGTACGGCCCGGCGCGGGACGTCTTCAACGTCGGCGACATGCCCGACCCGGACCCGCGCCCCGGCGAGGTGCTGGTGCGCGTGCACGCCTCCGGCGTGAACCCGTCCGATTGGAAGTCGCGCACCGGCTCGCGCGGACCGCAGATGCCGTTCCCTCGCATCATCCCGCACAGCGACGGTGCGGGCGTCATAGAGGCGGTCGGCGAAGGGGTGGACTCATCCCGCGTCGGTGAGCGCGTCTGGCTGTTCGAGGGGCAGTGGCAGCGTCCGTTCGGCACCGCCGCCGGGTACATCGCCCTGCCGTCCGGCCATGCTCCGGCGCTCCCCGATAGCGTGACGTTCCAGGAAGGCGCCTGCATCGGGATACCCGCCATGACGGCGCACCGCTGCCTCTTCGCGAGCGGGCCGGTGAACGGCATGACCGTGCTCGTGACCGGAGGCGCGGGCGCCGTGGGGCACTGCGCCATCCAACTCGCCAAGTGGGGCGGAGCGACGGTCATCGCGACGGTGAGCTCGGACGAGAAGGCCGGCCACGCGTTGCGTGCCGGCGCTGACCACACGGTCAACTACCGCAGCGAGGACGTGGGACAGCGTGTGTTGGAGCTCACTGACGGGGAGGGCGTCGAGCGCATCGTCGAGGTCGACTTCGGCGGTAACCTTGCCGCCAGCAAGACCGCGCTGCGGCTGAACGGCGCCATCGGCTGCTACGCCTCCACAGGCGACCGCGAGCCCGCCGTGGAGTACCAGGCGCTCTCGCGGAAGAACGCGACGGTGCACTTCGTCCTCGTCTATTCGGAGCCGGAGGCTGCCAAGTGGCAGGCGGTGGATGACATTGCGACCGCCACCGCAGGTGGCGCGCTCACGCATCCCATCGCGGCCGTCATGCCGCTGGACGACATCGCAGCCGCGCACGAACTGCAGGAGAGCAATACCGCGATAGGAAACATCGTCATCGATCTCTCCTCCTGAACCCGTTTCTGGAAGCGCCTTATCTGCTACGCTAAGGTCATGCCATGCATGATTCGCGTGTGGTGTAATCCGCACTGCTGTCAACACGATCGGTGCACGGGAGGGCCGAGTTGGAGAGCGTGTTAGCCCATAGCGAGTTACTCAGGGGGTTCAGCCCCATCTACATCGAGCGTTTTCAGGATCTGTCGACAACCGTCACCGCCGAGGCGGGGACCGAACTGTTTACGAGCGGGGAGTATGCCCAGCACCTCTACGTCGCGCTCGACGGCGAGGTGGAGCTGCGGATGAACGTTCCGGAGTGGTGGGGCATCGACACGCCGCACCGGAAGGTCTCCACCGCGAAGGCGGGGCAGATATTCGGCTGGTCCGCGCTCGTGGAGCCGTTCGTCTATTCCCTCACAGCCGTGTGTGTGACCGATGCAACGCTCGCGCGGTTCGAGGGTTCACAGCTGGCGGACCTCTGTGTGCGCGACCCGCACGTCGGCTACCGGCTGCTTGGGCAGGTGCTCAAGGTCGTATCGGGCAGGTTCCACACTCTCGCCGAAGCCGTCATGGCCCAGCGCGCCGTGCAGGTATCGCAGGCAGCCAGCCGCGCCCGCCACCCGGACTAGGGCGAGATCGCCGTCGTAGCCCTAGAGTAACCCGGTATCGGTTCGTGGTGAACCTAAGGACACTGTACTGCGAACTTTCGAGTGGGAGGTAGCCCTGTAATCTGCTTCCGTTGGTGCCTGCCGTCCGGCAATCCGTTGCCGCCGTCGGACACCTGCTTGCCCACCGAAGCGGAACAGATTGAGCAGTCTACACGAGAGATTGTCAACGGCGTTCCGGTGGCTTGCCTCGCAGCCGCTCGGTTGTGGCGTTCCACTCGACCTCTGTCCACTGTTCATCCGGGCGCCCGACAACTCTGGAATGTCTGTGCCGGAGCAGCTGCGCGAGTGACCTAAGGAACGACGCCTCATAAACGGAGATTACCCTGCTACGGCTCTCCATCGAGTATCTGTTGGTGAAGAATGGTCTGGGCGACTCTTCCAACTCGTCCCTCGTCAGTTCAAGCCGCCTGAGGGACCTCACTGTCTCGTCTTCCAGCTGGTCCCAAAAGGTAACCAAGTTGTGTTCGTGAGGGACTGGTTTATCGGGGTTGTCTAGTGCCCACAGCGACTTCATCGCAATCTCGAAGGCGTAACTGCTCAGCACTGCCTGCACGCTGGTAAGCGTGACCTCTTCATCCTTACCGCGTACCGCTAAGGAGCCTATCCTGTCCTGGAGGTTCTCCAAGAGATCACAATAGACATCTATCTCGTCTATGGCACGGTAGGAGCGCCAATGTTCATTTCCGAACAGGAACCGTTCAATAGGCATGGTAGCCGTTGGCATCACATACACTCCTTCATCCCTTTCCCCGTGTGGCACCGGGACTTAACAGTCTGGGGGAACTACATCACGCGCACCTTAGGTACGTGCGAGCATAGCACGAGAGGGTGCAACAGCGCCCCCGCGCATCCTCTCGCCTGCCGCTCTGCAGGCTGGCAGGTTGCGCCAGTACCTGCATATACCACTGTGTCGCAAGTAACGGAGGTCTGTCAGCGATCGTCGCGGCGTTCGCTGCGCTCAGTGACGACGATGTTTCCCTGCGCGTCCGTGACGCTGTCGAACACGACACGGCTCCTCTTTCCGCCATGTACCTGGGGTTCCCCCACCAGCTTGCGTCTTAGCAGGTCTAGGGGACCATACTCTGCGCAGAGTGACTCCGGCAGGCCAAGCACGTCCACCAGCAGGCGCCGGTCGAGTTCGGCCCTGACGGGGTCCTCGTCCATCTGATCGAATGGCAGAAACCAACGCTCGCGCATAGCCTCGAACGCCGCCTTGGCAACAGCATGCTGCTCCGGTGTCAGTGCCTGCGTATCAATCGTTGGAATGTTCGGGATGCCGGTTACCGTCGTGCTGCCCCGGCCAGATTGGGTCTTGTTGGACATCCACCAGTGCATGAGCAAGCCAAGGGTGGAATTGCACCAGAGCGCAAATGCATACTCATGGTCGGTGTCCTCAAAGATTACCGACGGCCACGCACGCCCCCCGATACATGGACGCTCTGTCATTGCCACGATGACGGACTGGGCGTTGAATTGCAGGTCCCGGTTGTAGTGCACACGCGTGGCAGTGGCCCAGATGGTAGCTGCCTTGCCATCCCTGCCCGGCTTGATCTCTCCTTCTGAATCGGGTTCAACAACCATTTGCCGCTCACGTTTGGCTGCATGCGCCCAGAGCATGGGATAAGTTGGGAACGCAGTTGAGATTGGCTTGCTCCTGCGGAAAGGGCCACGAGGCGTTCCGTCATAAGCATCCCCGTCGATGTCTCGGTCGATTGGCCCACGGTTCGCTATCTCTCCCACCCGGGCAATGGGGATATGCAGCGGCTGCGCGTCCGGCAGACCCAACTGAACCAAGCTCCCTTCGGATAAAGAGGCGGCCACTTCGGCCAATCCCGTATCGGTGAGGCCGACAAGCGGCCAAGGGCCTGATTCCGGCAACAGCGAGTGCCAAAGCATCCCGTAACGGGAGGAGCCCACATACAGCCGTGTCTGCTCGTTGGCGTCACCGGCCACATGCTCCTCGGCATGTCGCAATTCACGTATCCGCGAGGCGAGCAACTCCGCCTCTCCGGTCGATGCAGGGAACCGGTCAAGAACCACGAACGTCGCCTGGGCACCTCCTTCTCTGACGTCCTGATCACCCCTGTCTCTGGCGATCAACAGGCACTCAGCCATACCGGTATCGGCGGAGAACGATGCTTCATACGAGCCCGCTCCCGCAATCGTGACGACGATGATCTCTGAGAACTGGCTCCGCCATCTGCTCCGGATAGCCTCCCACGACAGTCCGCTGAGAGCGCTGAGCGGCAGAACGAATGCCATCGTTCCATCGTCCCGCAGCTTCCGGTGCGCCAGCTCGACGAAGTGGGAAGCCAGCCCAGCGTTGTCGTTGGAAGGCGAGCCCCGCACCAGGTCGCGCACTGTCTCGGACATCGCCGCTTGCTCAGCAGGCGTCGTCTCGAAGGCGGCGTAGGCCGGTATGGGCACGTCCGCATGGCTCGCCTCGTGATTGGTGGGGCGCGTGAATGGCGGGTTCATGATCACGAGGTCGAACTTGCCGTGACCCACGCGTGAGACAAGGTCGCGCACCTCTTCGGGGCGACGCCCGCCCGATGTCACCGCCGCAGCCTGCCCGAGCAGACTGGGCTGCACGCTCTCTGCAAGCAGGTCGAGCGAGCCGATGGTCACCGCCTCCTTCGGCTTGCCGTTCCCCTTCCCATTGCCGTTGCCGTTCGCACGCACGTACCTGTCCCCGTAGGGCATCGTGAGCAGGCATTCGCCGTCGAACGGCGTATCAGGGTGACTGCCCGCGAGCATCGCCGCCGTGAGGTGCACCGCGATGTTCACGACGTCCAGCCCCACCAGCCCGTGCTTCATCATCGGCCCGTGCAGAGCCCGCGGGTCGCCGCCATGCAGTTCGTGCAGCAGCGAGAGCCGCTGGTAGGCTGCGGACAACAGCGTGCCCGTTCCACAGGCGAAATCGCCTATCTGCAGGCTCGCGAGCGTGTCGCCAGCTCCCCAATCGGCACCCGCAAGCGGTTCGCCAGCTGGCAAGGCGAGCCCCGCGAGCAGGGCGGCAGCCTCGGGACGCGTGTAGTAGGTGGCGAGGAACTTCCGATCGGCGATGAGCTTCTGGAAGACGATGCCGGTCAGGTCGTGCGAGCGCGTCACTCCCCCGGCCACCAACCGCCTCGCCATCCCCCACAGCGGGTTGAGCACGCTTGCACTCGTTGCCACGGGCATATGTCCCAGTATCTCCCGGGCAGACCAGAAGATGGGCCAGTAGTTGACCTCCAGGATGCGCTGCCATTCGCGGCGCAGGTCGACCGTATCGAAGATGTCGTCGGGAGCGAACCACGCGACCGAGCGGACAGCGCGCCTAGGGCCGTCGGTGACCTCTGCCACCTGGAAACCCGCTTCCGATAGCGACTCGTGGAAGATGAGCGCGTTCGCTATGACCGTCATGGCCATGCGGCGTGTCTGGCCGTCCGTGTCGTCATCCTGCTTGAGCACTTTGGCTACCTCACGGCCAAGTTCGCTCCCGTAGGACCATCGACGAGTGAAGGCGTCCGCCGCCTGATCGACCCCCCTCTCAAACTCGGTCGCCAGCGCCTCGACGCGCGGGGCTGGTGCAGCGGCGCGGTGCACCAGCATGGCGAGGTCGCGCACCGATCCTCGTATCCACCCCTGCTCCGGCAGCCGTTCGGGCAGTTCGCCGCCGCGCCGCGTGTAGAGTGCGTATTGGAAGGCATCCGTCTTGTCGATGGCCTCGCGCAATGGTCCGCCGTCCAGGTATGTCAGTTCGTCGGGGTAGACGAGCGCGATGGCTGTTTCGATCGTGCGCCCGTTCGGCATGACGGCACGTCCCAGTCTGGCTATAGCGTCCTGCTCCGCGCTCGCGTGGTTCGCACGCTCAGCCTCGATGACGACGGGCCAGCCGCTGGCGTCCTCCACGAGGATATCGGGGCGTCCACCGCCTTCAAGGATGTTCCCGGTCTGCTCCGCTCGGGCGCGCCAGCTGCGGCGCAGGCCGTCCAAGACCTCGCCGAGGGCGACGTTCAGGGTCTGCTCATGGGTTGGGCCGGGCATGATGTCGCTACCTGTCTCTTGTCATGATCTGACCGAGGATTGGGGAATTGCGAGGGTGACGTATTGACCACTGGTGGCAATGGCCGGGGAGCACTCTATTAGCATAAGCCATTTCCCGTTCGCTGGGAACACCGACCTGCAAGAGTTAGCTCCTCCAAGTCCTACGAACCCAGCGTTGACGCCTCCTGTGTGGTGCCTCGCTCCTACAATATACGGAGAATAGCCTCACTGCCATCTTGCTAGAACCCTGATGTGATTCTCAAGATCCGATGCTCTTGACAGTTGCATTGAGGCCGAACAAAAACAGGCCTATGCTTGCCAATGACCAGAGCAATATCCACCAGAGATACCCGGTTAAAGGATGATGTCCTGTCCATGCCCATATATACGTCCCTAATTGTACGAACAATATGCCTCCCGACCATCCCATACCTTCCCTGATTCCATAGGAGTCAATATGTCCGTTAACGGCCGTATAAACGTAACTTAAAAAAAGCCAGAAGGCACTTAGCATCGGCGAGACTATCCATAGCACACGCGAAGCAAGAATGCAATCTGGTTCTTCATGGAATGCAGCATTGAAACTCGTTGTGTTCGCACTCCAGATTACACCGCTGAGTGCGGCCAGCGCTGTACAGGGAACGACGAGCAATGCATGAAAAAGGAGAATGAGCCCTAACAAGACGAAGAAGTCGTTCATTTGAGAATTTAGCCTCCGTCCTTAGCCTGTACGTGTTCCCTAGTGTAGGATTCCCCTGCCCACGGCACTTTGTCTGCTGGGAACATACGGATAGTGAGGGTCGCTTCCCGTGCTGGAGGTGAGGTACCGGACATATCGCACTTAGTGTACGTGCGGTTCCTGTTGACCGGAACGTATGTCCAGCACCACTCGTAATCCACAATCTCAATGGCACTTACACATCCCTTGGTCAAAGCCAAATTTGTTGTGTTGACCTTGAAGGTATACCCGCTCTGCGTAACCGTCACCCCAGTTACTGCCGGGATATCACATGGGAGATAGCTGGGATTGCTCCTCGCGTGTTCGATGTCGTGCTTGGTGATGGGCCAGTCGTTGTCGTTCCATCCCGCTATCCCCCATACAGCCAGCGAGGGCAGATCGGGCACAACAGTGGAATCCCCATGTCCAATGGCCACTAAGTGCCATATGATCGTTCCTACGACTTCCCAATAATCGTCATTCTCTTCGATGCAGGATGAGCGCTCCGTCCCTTGTTCCATCGGGCAGATAGTGTCTAGCAAGAACTGGGCATCCGAAAGGAATTTGTTTCTGGGTCCCCAAGCGATGTCAATCATCTTGTCATCGTCAGTAGTCGTGTTACCGTCCTCGTCTGTCGACGTCCCACCTTCAAGCCCTTGCAGCCCGTTCCAAGTCAGGTCATGCTTTAGGCATGCCGCAAGATTCAACCCGAACGCCTGATGCGGAACAAATGGCAACGGTGTAGAGCATTCCAGATCACCGTAGTGGATCCAGTCGAACTTACGTTTAGTGCAATCCTTCCCCCAAACGGGAGACTCGTCTTCGCAAAAGGCGGCCATGTATGCCTTGCGCCGCAGCCGATCTTCCTCCTTTTTGCTTCCTTCTTCTTGCAGTTTCACCCAGAAATCGTGTGGGGTTCCGAATGTGATGCAGTTCAGAGCCCCGTATTTCTCATCAGGGTCATCGCTGCTGATACCATGGAAGCAACTGCCCCCTGTCGGCGGAGCCGGGGCATCCCCGCCGATGATGGCATCTGAGGCACCGGAGGATGGTGGTTGCGCCGCAATCAATCCCGCGACGAACTTCGCGAGGGCAGGGTCGGCAAAGTTGTCCACGAATGCCTCCCCCCGTTCAGTCGTGAGCATTTGTCCACGCACTGTGGTAGTGCCAACGAATTCTTGTAGCTTTGTCTGGAACGTTCCCTGCAGCGTAGTGAAGTAGGAGTGCTTGCCATCGCACTTGTCTACCGCGATTTGCGTGGAGCCTCTATAGGCCCTCATTATGCTGGCAAGAGACGAATATTCGGTCGTCGTTCCTTCATCCTTATTCACACAGGTCCGGAACGCCTCCGCTGTAGTCGAGTATAGGACAGGAGCGGATAAGGGGCCGGGTTTGACAGCACTGTCCGAGAGAACGCTATCTGGTGGGTCAACGATGCTGCTTACGAGGTCGTCGATTAGGCTGCCATACAAGGCCAGTTCGTCCCACACAACATCACGCGTGCCAGAGACTGGCAACCCCGGCCCAGGGTATCTTGCTGTAGCACGGAAGGCGCGAACATCGGCATTCGGGGATGTGACCTTATGTGTGCGTGATGTCACATTGGTGAGGGGCTTCCAACTCTTGTCGGCCTGCTGCTCCTCCCACTTGTAGGTCGGCGTGAGATTGGGGATGGGGTTAGCTACCTGCGCAGTCAGCGTTACGGTGTCTCCCTTGGCTGGGAACGGTTTATCCGCAACGACGGCCACCGTAGGCAGAGGAGAGATCACAAAGAGGGTGAAATCACCTGTTTCCCCGATCTCATACGTTGTCGCCTCAATGGTGTACTCACCCGCCGGGAGCATCTCTTCGACGATGCGGGAATTGCGTCCTTCGCCGTCGTCATCATCTGAAGTGCGGCTTGAGCCCGTCTTCCCCGCACCGTTGAGGAGGTAGAGGTAGGTATCCAACTCTGAGGTGAGGTCAATGCGAACGAATCGCTCCTCATCCAAGGTCAGCGTGTAGAAGCGGGCATAAGAGCCGTCCCTGTTGGTGGATGCGCAAGCACTGGCCCACTTCCCGTTCTCTGTCTTCGAGCTGTCGACGGCGCCGAGCGCTGTCACACACGGGTCGGACGGCGTGGCAGTGGGAGTGGGCGTAAAGGTCGGTGTTGGAGTCCAAGTCGGGGTTGGGTCGGAGGTGGTCGAAGGAGTCGGGGTTGGAGTAAAGGTTGGCGTGGGCGTTGGAGTGGGAGTCCTCGTGGGAGTTGGGGTCGGGGTGGGCGTCGGAGTGGGCGTCGGGCTATCGTCGTTGTCCTTGACGGTCGTCGTGGCGCTGTATGGGGTGCCGACCTTGTACCCGGTGCCGCTCCGCAACGTCACCTGGATGGACCCATCCAACTCGTCTACGCGGTCGTTGAGGGTGCGGACGATGACCCACGCCGTCGTGCCCGTAAGGGCGACCGACGTGGGGATGGTCCCCGTGACGAACCGCCCGGTTTCCCTGACCCGAACTTTCACATCGACCCTTGACGCCGGCGCGGAGGTCGCGGTCAGCTTGAAGTAGACGGTGTCTCCCTCCTCCACGGAGGCCTTGTGCCTGGTGATGGTGACGGTAGGGGTGGTAGCAGGAGGCACGTCGTTGTCGCGGACTATCGTGGACGCGACGGAAGGGCTGCCGACGGTGTATCCGCTGCCGCTGAAGACGTAGACCGCCACCCGTCCGTCGCGTTCGTCCACGCTGTCGTTGTTCGTGCGCAGGATGACCCACGCGGTGGTGCTGCCCCTGGCGAGCGTGACCTCCGTGGGTTTGGTCCCGGTGAGGAACGAGCCGCTCTCCCATACGTGGACGCGCGCCTGCAGATTGGAGGCGGGTGCGGAGGAGGCGGTCAATTTGAAGTAGAGCGTCGTTCCCTCGGTTACGTCATCCCTGTACGGAGTGATGGATATGACGGGGAGCGAGGCCCCCGATACGCCGTCCGTGGCGGAGTCATGCTCCGGGGTGGGAGTCGCCCCCGGGGTGGGGGTAGCCGTGGGGATGGGGGGAGGATCGGGGGCCGCGACCCCGTCCGTGTCCGACGCACCGGCCTGCGGTGTTGGGGTTGGGGTGGGAAGTGGTGGTTCCTGTGCGCTAACCGAGAGAGCGTAGGCACTCGCAAGGGCGATGAGGAACGTGAGGGGAAGGAGGACACCGAGAGCGAAGGGCAACAGGTGGCGAAAGATGGCGTGCGGCACGAGAAGAATTCTCCTGATGGAGGGGAAATGGGGTACTGGCGCAGTAACCATAGCCATTGGCTGTCGTGGCCGTCAATCCGTCTGGCAGCCTGCCAGGTACTGCACGCTCGACGGCATGCGCTCGCGGTGCTACACTTGTAACGACGTGTTTCACGAGATAAGCCTTACTAAGCCCCAAGGGAAGGAGACCCCGTTGGAAATAATCAACTTCGGTGCCATTCCAGTACGTTCGTGGGAGAAACTAGAAGCTGAAGCTTCCAGCAAAAGCATGGCTGTGGCTGCTTTACTGTTTGAGTATCACTTGCGTGCCCAGGCACCTACGAACGCGGGATTAGGCCCTTCTGCATAGTTGTTCCTAATATGCCGCTTCAGAGCATCGCTTCTCGAGTCGGCTCCACAGGCGGCTTCGGCAGCGATGGAGGCGAAGCGATGTCTGTCTCGTCGCAGTGCTGTTGGTGACCGGCCTGCTGTTTGGAACCAGTTCGCCCCAGCCGGCAGTGTTACCCATACCCGTTTACCAGAATGCGATATCTGCTGATTATGCCCTCTGCGAGCGAATCTTCAATACCGTTCATGCTCGCGACTCCAAGGCAGTGGCACGGTGACACTTTCATCCGCGAGGAGATACCAATGCGAGAAGCAAACGACGATGGCATGGACATGCCGCTCAAGGCTCAACGGCACGAGGGCACAATACGCGATGCGATTCAGCGCGTGGTTAGGCGGGAGTTGGAAGGCTGGGAACTCACTGTTCCAGAAGAGGCCGCCAGCAAAATCAATACCGCGAATGCCCGCCACACCTGTCTAGTAGTGGGGATCGTGTCATTCGTGCTGCTCATCGCCTTCGCCATTACCCTGTCCTTCGTGGCGGGTGCGCAAGCATAGTGATCGGGAGGACGAGGGCCAAGAGCCGCCTGACAAGGGGTTGCTTGGGTACAGGCCGTCGCCAATAGCAGAATGCTAGAGATGGCGGAGCCTTGGGGAGCGGGACGACGCGGAACTGGAAGCCCGCTGTTGTAGCACGCTGGAGGCGCAAGGGCATGAGCGGGGTGTCGCTGGGCTGAGCCTCATTTTCCGCAAGGCACAGGACTCGGCGAAACCACGCCGCCTCGTGGCGAACCTCGTTGATGCCGAGAATAGGTACGGCGGCATCACCGAGCAGATCTCCGGTGGCCTCATCGTCATCGTCGGCCACGGCCCGCGTCGTCGCCAAGTGCCGTCTAAAAGCTCACGACAACGGCTCCCTCACTGGATCGCTTTGCTCCGATGTGGCTCTCCTGACTTCCCTTTGGAACCGGCGTATATCCGTGAATGCCCCAATGACATCAATAATGCCACCCGATGGTCAGCCCCGTGAGGGGAACCTGCGCCTAGACACCCCTCGCGCACACTTCCCAAGCGAATACCCGAGGGTCGCGTCCTCGATCTCATCGAGGTACTCGAGCCAGACCCAGTGCCTGCGCTGCTCCGACCAGCCCACCTGGACCACCAGCGGGGTGGAGAGGTGGCGGATGTTGTCCGGCTCCAGCGTGGGCTTCGGAGCGCAGCATGCGTGCTACCGCATCTTGATGTGGTCATGCCGCATCCCACTTCTCGCGGTACGCGTAGGCGAAGAAGGGTTCATCAGGAGTGCCCCCAAGGGCTTCACTCAGCGCCTCGATGGTCATGGGGGATGCTCCTCGCTGGCGGGGTACGATCTTGCAGAGCGTCTCCTCCGTAAGGCCTACCTGCCTGCTGAGGGCGCGCTGGGTGAATTGCAGGCGCTCGCTTGCCGCGAAGAAGACGTCGCGGTTGAGCAGGCGGGAGGGCCTGCGGCCCATGCCGGGCCGGTCGCGGTGCCTGCCTATGCTGGCACCGACGGCACTGGCGAGGTGTTCCGCTGCGGCCTGCCACGAGATCGCGCCCCTGCGGCAGTCTGGACGCCGCGCAGCTCGAGTTGGAGTTGGGCGGGTGCTCTGGATGATGTAGGCGGCCATCGCTACACCTCCCTGCGCTACCGGGGCGCGCAGCTCGGCTCGTGGCTATGGAATCCTCGTGGGTCGTATCCGTTCCGCGCTGTTACCATGGGTCGTACCTCCTGTTGCGCCGGGCCTTGACCGCCTCTGTCGCGCAGGAGCCGAGAGGCCAGGGAGGTGGGCGCCTCCTGGCCTCTCGTTATCCCTGACGTTTCATCCCTTCCGTGGTGTAGTTCAGCCAGAGCCCGCTTGCGGTTCCCGCAGCGGTCATGCAGCACCAAACGGGAGCGTTTCCCGCCAAGGCGTGGTCTAGGGCGTGCTGGCCGTCGTGGTCCACGGCAGCGAGCACCGCAACCGAGATGAGCGGAGTGGTCCCGTGGGGCTCTCCCCGCAGGGCTCCCTCCCGTGGGGCCCCGCAGGTTTGGAATGGCCCATGGGCAGTTATGCAGAGGTCCGGGGTCGTCCACACTCTCCTGCGGGACCGTGGCCTCACCTTCATCGGCCATAACGAAACCCCACGCCGAGTGCAAGAAGGACCCCAGGGCGCGTTCGACCACCGCTGCGACTGCAGGACATGAGAGACGCCAAGAGACAGAACAGAAGACCGGGGCCCGCCCGGAATGCCACTGAAATCAGCGTCGTCTGGGCCGACGCCGGCACCGTGTCCGACGACGAGGCGCGGGAACTGCTCGAACACGGGCTGCGCATCCTCGCGAGGCTCGCCGTGGACGCCCACCTCCGACGGGAGGCGTCACTGCCCGCAGCAGAACCCGGCAAGCAGTCCCCCGACCACCCCAATGCGGACTGAGATAGAGCTGCGCAGACTGCCGGCCCCGGCACCCCGCTACCGCGCATGCTGACACGAGCCCCTTGCGCCATGCGCAGCACGGCGGTAAGCCTGAGGGAGAGCCCATCGGGGATGACGAGGACATGGCAATGAATGCAATGGAGCGGGAGACGCAAGTGCTGCGCGCCTTGGCGTCGATGCCGTTCGCCGACACGCTGGAGCTTGCGGTCATCCTTGGCGAGGCGTACTCGACCGTGCACCGCGGGCTGACCGGCCTGCTCACCGAGGGCACCGCCGGGCGGGTCAACCACGGGACCGTCCACCTGCCGACGAGCGGTAGGTGGTTCCTGACGTCCAAGGGCATCGGTGAGGCGGCCGCGGCGCTGGGGTACGGCACGCCATCCGAGTTCGTGCGTGCGTACCCGGCCTCGCAGCAGTGGCTGACACTGCTGCTGCGCCGGATGGACGCCGTCGCCAGCGTGTACCGGCTGGCGATGGCGCTCTCGCCGGGGTACCGCTCGCGCCGCTCCCGGGTGGAGTTCCACCGGCGGGGCCGGTTCGACGCCACGATCACGCTGGACGACGGTCGCAGCTTCGGCGTCGTGCGCCAGGGGCTGGGGCTGCGCCGCCGCTCGCTGTACGAGCGCCTGCGCGCGCTGGCGGAGTGGGACCCCTCCCACCGCCCCGGCACGATCCTGGTCCTGGTGCAGAGCCCGTGGGAGCAGCGGCTGACGGCGCGGTTGTGCGAGCGCCTGCACCTCGATGACTGCTACGTCGCGGTGGAGTCGCGCGATGCGCTGGAGAGCGAGGCCGAACGTCTCTGGTTCGGGCGGACGTGGACATACGGCGATACGTACCGCACGCTTGACGACGTGCGCTCGCGGTGCCGCAGCAGCAGGGCGCCGTGGCCGCAGGTGCGCGGACGGAAACGCGCCTCGCTGCCCCATCCGGAGCGGATGGCGCGCTCGGCGCCAGCGTTCGGCCTCAGCCCGTCGGAGAAGCGCGTCCTCGACCTGCTGACCGACCACCCGATGTTGCCGCGTGAGCACCTCATACGCTGGCTGGGCGTCTCCGAGGGCCGCGTGAGCCAGATGGTGCACAGCCTCACGGACACCTGGGGCCTGATCGAGCGTCACGGACGTCGCGGCGGAGTTCGCTACACGCTGTCGGAGGATGGCATCCGTCACATCGCCCACCGGGACCGCGCCGATGTTCTGGCCTCGCGGGAGGTATGGAGCACGGCGCTGACGAGGGACCGTCATGGCCGCAGGCGGCACCTGGGGCATCGGATCGACACGCGGGCTCGACAGACGAAGCACGCGGACGCGGTGACGTGGTTCCTGTCGGAGCTGGCGGCGGAGACGAGGGCCGACCCTTCCAGCGAGCTGCTGTGGACGTTGCCGACGGAGCGTTCGGTCCGGCCTGCCCGACGCGGAGAGCCGTCCATCGCGCCGGATGCCGTGGGAGATCTGTTCGCCGGGGAGAGCAATGTGCCGTTCTACCTCGAATGCGAGCACCGCGCACGCCATCCCCGCGGGGTCTGGGCCCGGCTGTGGCCATACGTTCGCTACTACTGCCATGGGGAGCCGGAGGAAGACCACCCGCCGTTCCCGTTCACCCTGTTCGTCGTCGACGGGCAGGACGTCGAGGAAACCTACGTGCGGACGTCCGCCCGCATGGACCTGATGACGGTCCCGGTGCTGGTCTCGTGCCGGCCGGTGCTGGAGCGCTCGGGGATACTGGGCCGTTCCTGGCGTCCGATGTGGGAGCCGGGGTGCCCGCGACTGCGTCTGTCGGAGCTACGAGCCTACCGCTGGAGTTCCGTGTACAACGTGATGCGTCGTGAGAGTGATGTGTGAGCGGCGCGCCGCTCACACATCACTCTCATCCCTCCAGGTGGGGCGGGCGTTGCAAAACTGCAACTGCGGGGAAGATACGTGGTCGGCCGAGGTCGCCGGAAGGCCCGATTTCCCTCTTGTCCGGGCCTGCGGGCGGCTGACACGTCGCCTGACGTGTCAGGGCTCGAAAGTGGGACGCTGCGCTAAAGCAAGTGGCAGCCCTGGCGGGCGGAATCTGCAAGGTTTGCAAGCCTGTGACGTGTCAGGATTGTCAGCCTGTAGCTGGGAGGAGGGACGATGGATGAGCCGGTGAGGTGGGTGTCGAAGGATACGGCGGCGCGGGAGCTGGAGGTATCGCTCTCGACGCTGGACCGGAAGATCAGGAACCGCGAGGTCGAGGTGCTGCGGGAGGGCCGCCGCGTTTACGTGCGGGTGGACGGCCCGGAGTACCTGAGCGACGAGGAGATGCTGCGGCGCGCGAAGGCCAGGACTGACGAGTTGGAGGAGGCGGTGCGGAGGTGGGAGCGCATTGCGGAGGAGCTGGAGCGCGAGCGCGACGAGGCGAAGGGGGCCATGGCCGACTTTGAGGACGCATACGAGGAGATGAAGGAGTTGTACCTGAGGGAGTGTGCGGAGCACGAGCGGACTGAGCGGTGGGTCGGCAGGCTGGCCCGTGCCGTCGCCGTGCTGGTCGTGCTGCTAATCGTCGGTGCGCTCGTGGGATGGCGGCTGCTCGCGTAGTGGGTCAACTTTACCCAGGCGGCCAGCGCCTCAAAAAGAACCTGACGAGAAGCCCTGTCATGGGTGTCGAACCGTGTCAAAACTCCCCGTTCAGGGCATCCCGGATGGCCTGCACAAGAGCGGCATCGTCGTCCCAGTTCACGAATCGCTCCTTGTTCCCTCCGTCATCGCGACGTTCGATTACGTATGGAGCGTTCTGGGCGGGTCCAGTCTTGATCGTCTGGGCCACGTAGATGACCCTTTGCCCATCGACCAGCAAGTTGATCCGTGCTCCGCGCGGTTGCGTCATGATTCGGTCTACTCGACAGGGTTCTTGCGCGGCCTGCCGCGTCGCCGTCCGTCCGACGACCAGAAGTAGACGGTGTCTGCCGTGCGTCGGAACTCCAAGTTCTTTCCCAGCGCGGTCGCAGCCGCGTTCAGCCTTCGCCGGATCGCCTGCGTCGTCTCTCCCTCCCCGGCCTCCAGCTTCCCTGCCTCACCAGGAGCGACGCGCTCAATGTAGCCGACATACTCTTGGAGCAACGCCGCGCGCTTGCCGGTCGCGCTCCTCGCGCGGGCTTCGCCGATGGGGAGCGTGCTGAACGTGGGCATGGGTGTCACCTCCGCTGCCGACGCTCCTGCGCCGAACAGACCCGCCACAGTGTGCGACAACTATAGCATCGAGGCCATATACTTCCTCGCATCGCCGATGAACCCCGCTTGTGGTATTGCGTCGCGCCTCCCACGGTCACACGTTGAAACTGGCCACTGAAGCAATCACCGCTAGGTGACTCCCAGTACCCATCGGGCCTGCGGGGCCGGTTCGCGCCTGATTCGGAGGACCTCCGTATGACATACGCAGACATGCGAAAGTGCCTCATGCAGCTGGGGGTCTGGGCACCTTCCAAGCCGACGGGCTGGAGACCTGCGCTGCGGTGCGGCGCTGGCAGAGACGGTACGCCCATCCCCGGCGTCTACCTGAACGCATCCAAGAGCGGCAGGGCATTCATCACCCTGAACACCAACTTCCCCGTCAACGAGACGTTCTGCGACGCCTTGAACCCTGACCGGTGGTGCGAACTGCCCGAAGAGGACCTGCCGGATGCAATCAGGGTTGCACACAAGCGCCACATCTACCCGGAGGGCAGCGGCGAGTGTGAAGCCCTGGTCGATTTCGTTGGCTCCTTGTGCCCACGGGAGCTTCGATGACAGGTCAAGCATTCAGCGGCTTCCGCGCTCCGCTTCACGCGGCTTCCTCCATACCCTGCATTTCGACATCCTCCTCACCCGTGCCCCCGTGGTGTCCTGGTTCGGGTTCCATGGCGACGCCGGGCCGCTGGTCCGCAAGGCAGCGGCGCGCGATGAGACGGGCCAGTATCCGCAGCCCACTCAACCGCAGCTCCTCCTGCTCTTTGGTCAGTCTCCGCTTCCTCTGTCGCACGTCTCCGCTCCGCTGGCATCCGATCCCGGTCGCGCGCCGGTGGGGTTGGTGTGTCGCTTGATAAAAACATACGTTCTGTCATGACCGAGTCTAACGATGCGCTCGACGCGGACACAACGACCCCGGAGACACTCGGAGGTGCATAGCCGGCGATTCGCTCGCTCCAATAAAGCAGGACGCTCACCGGGCCGCCGCGCCCAGCATGCGTCCACCACGGCGCGGCATGTCGATGTGTCTCGAATCTCGCGCTCGACCCACCCGACGCAGACATGACCCCTGCTGGCCTTCACGCGCCCGGTATCATAAGCGCGGGGCGATATACTAGGACATCTGGGCAAATTCGCAGCGCGGAGCAGGCAATGTCGCCAGCCTTCCCGGTTCGTCATGTCGACAAGGCAGACCCTCGATACCACGGGCTGTCGCAATATGTGTTTATGCTGCAGCCACCGCTACAAGGCGCTCCGGCGCGCGACTTCGCACGGTTTGCAGAGGACCTCGAGTCGGGCATCGAAGCCAAATCACTGTCTGATTCCGTTTCGATTCCTCACTCTTCCCGTAGCGGCCAGGACCTCACCCTGCAACTTCTGAAGGAAGAAGTCAGCCGCATCATCTCCGACAATCCGGTGGAGTGGGTTCGCGGGTGTGTCGGCGTATCGGTCATGCACCGTCCTGAGAGTCATGACAAGCTGGTCTCGATCATGGCTAAGCTCCCCGAATCTACCGGTGCCCCTCCTGGGCGAAAGCTGTTAAGTGTTCCGCACGAAGGCGAGGTGTTTGCCTTCACGGTCAAACTTCACGAGAACCGATTCCTAGCTGAGGGTAGCCTGGTGATCTGGCTGGACAACCCTGCGGAACCCGCTGCTGAGCTCTTGGTGCAGAGCGGTAATGGTGAGTCGCTCACGCTTACGGAGCTCTTCGCAAGCAAAGAGAACGCGGAGTACTTCGCCATGGCTTCGCTAGGCAGAGACCTGCTCGAGGATGGGAACCTCACCATTGACGATCTGGAGTGTCGCTATGAGCCTCTGGGGAACGCATTCCCTGACTTCGAACTGGTCGTCCGGGGACAGCAGTGGGCTGTTGAAGTCACTCGCATCGAGCACGAGATGGTCTCGCACCTCCGCCTGACAGAGCGAATGGGAACAGACACTCTTGATAGCATCGTCCAGAGGCAGGTTACACGAACGGCGGTGGCCGCAGCCTTGCGCAAAGCGCTGACGGACAAGACGAGAATACGCACCCAGTGCACTCAGTACCCTCGCGCGTGTCTCCTGCTTCTGGATGTCGTGGATGCGGTAGATGCAGGAGGCTCCCCCGTGTGGGATGGCATCGACCTCTCGGCATTCGACGCGATAGCTCTAGTCAAACTGGATGGCACCGTCTCCTACATAAAGGGCTCGGCGAAGGAAGATGATGAGGCATCCGACGGTTGAGTACAGGGAGATCACGGGGTGGCCGTCCAGCGTGAGTTCATGCCTCCGGCGGGCGATATCGCAATATGCCAGGCACCATCCGTGCTTTGCGGTAGGGGTAACGAACAATCTGGAGAGACGGTTCGCCCTCTATCGGAACGCTGCGGAATATGAGGGCGGGCTGCACGGGCGAATGATTGCACTGTACGTGACGCGCAGTGCAGAGAACGTAGCGGTGCTGGAGAAGGACTTGGTGGCCTACTTTCTTGACACGCGAGGAAGCCGGAATGTCAACCGGGGAGGTGCTGGGCCGTTCCGCAGCGGGAGTCCGCCGTACTATCTCTACGTCGTGCTGATGGAGGAGTGCTATCACAACTGGGGGCTAGGTGGGACAGGTCAGGAGATGTGCTATTGGTGCGGAGAGCGTCGCAGGATGTTCCGACTGCAGCCTAACGTGTGGGTGTCGCCGGGGGTGGTTGAGTCGGCATTGGAAGACGTTACAGCAGAGGGAGTCTGAGCCGTTCACAGAACCTCGGACCTATGCCCATTGACGGCTAGACTGGGTCAGGCCACCTTAGGCGTTGGCACCCCGCGTACCAGCAGACGGTAGAGGAGCCGCAGCCAATCCATACAGTGAGATAGCCACTAAGGAACAGGATCCGTGAAGAAATCTTCCCCTCGCTTTAGCGCGCCAATAAACTCGTTGGATGACATGATAGGTAGAGGCTCAGGAAGACAGAACATCCATATTCTCGGCGCGTACACGACGATGACGCCTGTGACTGAGTATTGTTCGGTTGCTGCAATCTCATATTCAGACTTCAGATTTTCCACACGTTGTTTGAACCAGTCTACCTGGTACTTCAGTTTCTGCACCGCCTTGAGAAATACATCCAACTCCTGTTTCATCAGCCTCGGAACAAACCCACCCACCGCTATGTCTTTGGTTTCGACAAGTATGAACCGGCGTGAGTCGCGATCCACAACAAATACATCCACAGCACCGAAGTCTTGCCCTGGTGGAGTAAATTCTCTCAATATTCTGCGCTTTTCTATTGTGCATTCAAACAGTGCGTCTTCACATCTCTTGGCGATCTCATCTCTGAGACTATCACCAAGGCTTGTACGAATGCTGCCAAGCGCCTTTTCCAGTGGACCGTTCCCATCATGCAGTCGCATTTGTCCAGCGGATAGCTTCTCATGGAATATCCTAAAAGCCTCAGTGAATACTTCGACGCCGTATATGCATTGTTGGTGACCGTTGTGAGTGAGGGTTACGACCGGCCGACGCACTAAGCGGGAATCACGCCTCGACTTCTCCACTGGCAACAGCTGATTCAAATTGGAAGCATCCAACCGTTCTTTGGACATGCCAAAGTCCTTTAGAATCAGGGTCAGACGGTCGGCGGAGAGTTTCCATTGTGAAGAGAGAAAAACGGATAGCTTCGCCTCCCTAGTGACCCTAGCGTATTGCTTCGCATCGAACGAATCTATCATGCCTGCCGAAAAGTTCAGCAAGTCTTCCATGCTATAGCCACGCTCCAACAACAAGGGTTCGTTCAAAGCGCTCAGGATTGGATCTTCCATCAAGGTCTCTGTCGTGATGGTCTTGTCGGGAGAAACAACATCACCTGCCCAACGCTCATGCATTTCAGTTTGGTAAGGCTGAACTGCCCTCGTATAGGTTTCCATAATCCTGCGGCTGCGGGGCGTTGGTACAGCTGTCAAGGAATGATCCGCTCCAATGGCGATCGTATGTGGTAGCAGGCGATCGTATGTGGTAGCACAGGATGAGCCACGTACTCCCATGCTCCGTCCCATTGATACAAACTCTCCGCCATCGCAATCAGTTGATCCATCTTTGCATTGCCGGCCTTCATGCCAGTTGGCCTGCAATACTTGACGGCGAGTTCGATCAACCAGCGCAGAGGCTCCGTATGCAAAGAGACGCTCCTCCACAGTTGTATGTCATCTAAGGAAAACTGCGCAGCGTTTCCGTAGAGAACGTTGGGAATGGCATCATATTTATGACTTGCAATGTATGCTAAGAACTGCTCATGTCTTTCGTATAGGCGTCTACAAGTATCAAGTGCTTCAAGAGCAGACAGATTGTCGACCAATTCCTGCATAAGGTTGCTGTAGACCAGTTCAATCCTCTTGTATAGTTCACCATCTAGAGTCACGTACTGCCCGGGTTCCATACCTGCCCTTGCGACGAAGCCTCGGCGCAGTTTCTCAACAGCCTCGTAGGCTTTCGCAGATGGGATACGAGGCATTGGTGTAGCCCTAAGGCTTGATGGCACAGGAACACGCAGTGCGTGGGTTGGCGGAATTCGGGCTTGGAATCTCGATGTCATGGTACTTAGCTCAGGCACACAGTATAGCGCGTTAGAGACTTGTCCTCTGCTGGTTTGAAGAGATTGAGACCTTGGCGGGCCACTGCACGGCATTCGCAGGCCCCGACAGCCTTCCCGTAGGCGTGCCGGGCGTTGCTGACTAGGCTCAAACTTGTCAACCGGGATTCAGCCCGAGTCTGTGTGGTGGCTCGGCGATTCGTAACTATGAGACCCCCGGGTCGAGACTAGGCTCGCTTTACGACGGTGAGGATGCAGGGGACTGTGCTAGTCCCTGCCCACGAACTCTGCCCCACTGGGGTCGAATTGCGATGTATCTGCGGCACGAATCCCTGTACACGGGCAACCATCAGACACCTGACACTAGGCCGTTGACTTCGCTTGGGTTGCGCCAGACCATGGTTCAATAAGCTAGCGGTGGTCTCCAAGAGCATCACCTGGCAAGCAAATAGAGAAGGAGCACCTCCACATGACCGAACGACAGAACCACACCCCCGCAGCCGTCTACGCGCGGGTCTCTAGCGACCGGCAGGACGTCGACCTCTCCGTCGCCGCACAGCTCAGAGCACTCCGCGAGTACGCCGAGCGCAACGGCTTCATCATCGTCCGCCAGTACGTCGACGAGGCCGAGAGCGGACGCGTCGCAGACAGACCCCAGTTCCGCCGTATGATCGACGAGGGCAGCAGGTCGAACTCGCCCTTCGAGGTCATCCTCGTCTGGAAGTTCTCCCGCTTCACCCGCAAACGCGAGCACGCCGTCGCCTTCAAGTCCATGCTCCGCAAGAAGGGCATCCGAGTCGTCTCCATCACCGAGCACGCCGACGACACCCCCACCGGCAAGCTCATGGAGGCCATCATCGAGTCCGTGGACGAGTTCTACTCGGAGAATCTCGCACAGGAGGTCTTGCGGGGGATGCGGGAGTCCGCCTCGCGCGGCTTCTGGATGCCCATGCTCGCCCCCTACGGCTACAGGAAGATCCAAGTCCAGGACGGGGCGAAGAAGCGGCCCAAACTCGATCTGGACCCGCCAGCCGATGCCGTGGTCCGCCGCATGTTCGACATGGCGCTGCACGGCTCCTCGACCCTCGACATCGCCAAGGCCCTCAA
Source organism: Dehalococcoidia bacterium (assembly GCA_965220225.1). GTDB lineage: Bacteria > Chloroflexota > Dehalococcoidia > Lucifugimonadales > Australimonadaceae > Bin16. The sequence continues at coordinate 1,867,772 of OZ244813.1, forward strand.
TGCGGACGGGGTACAGAGCCCGTTCGGCGCGAAGTGGCTGAAGGCCACCATCTACCGGATGCTCTCCAACGAGGTGTACACGGGCACGCTCGTGTGGGGCAAGAAGGCGAAGGACAACGTGCCACCGGTGCGCGTGGAGAACGCCTTCCCTGCCATCGTCACTGCGCAGGAGTTCAAGCGGGTTGCCCGGTCGCTGGGCTCCCGCGCTCCGGGGAGCGTGCACCCGAGGCGCATCTCCAGCCCGTACCTGCTGAGCGGGCTGCTGAAGTGCGAGAGGTGCGGGAGAGCGCTGTCGGCGTCCGAGTCCGGCAGGGGCCGGTACACGTACTACGTGTGCCACTCGCTGCTGAACCGGGGGAAGGGGACGTGCGAGACACCGCGTCTGAGTGCGAAGCGGTTCGAGCGTCTGATCGTGGAGCAGATACGCGAGCACATCCTGACCGAGAGCAACATGCGCGACCTCGTGCGGATGGTGAACGAGGAGATGGACAGTGTGATCGCGGGGGAGCGTGAGCGGCTGGAGGCTGCCGAGCTGGAGTTGCAGGAGGTACGCCGGCGCATGGATCGGCTGTGGCAGTTGGTGGAGAAGACGGATATGACGGTGGAGGACATCCTACCGCGCATCCGCCATCACCAGGAGAACCAGGAGCGGTTGGAGCGTGCTGCCGATGAGGCGCGCGTGGAGTTGGACGCGCGGCTGACGGGGGTGCAGGATGCCGAGGTGGTTGCGGCGTATGCGCGTGAGATGGGGGAGTGGCTGCTGGAGAGCGGGCTTGCGGAGACGAAGGCGTTCCTGAGGACGTTCATCAGGGAGATCGTGGTGAGGCCGGGACACGCGACGATCCATTACACGATCCCGACGCCGGATGACAGTCCTATAGGGGGAGCGGACGTGGCGGAGGTTGCGCTGGGGCGTCGATTTATGAAATCAGTATCGCGTAGGGAGCTTGTCGAACCATGAACCGAGCCCATGGCCAGTCGCCACTCATACATGCCCTTCTTCGTATACATCCTCAAATGCGCTGATGGCTCCTACTACACAGGGCATACGAATAACTTGGAGTCTCGGGTTGCCGCGCACCAGCAAGGGTTGATCGGTGGCTACACCTATACTCGTCGGCCTGTAGCGCCTGTCTTTGCAGAAGAGTTCGGCGACAGGGTGGACGCTCTGGAACGAGAACGGCAGATTAAGCGGTGGTCCAGGAAGAAGAAGGACGCGCTTATACGAGGAGACTGGGGGGCGTTGCAAGAGTACTCCAAGAGTAGGCATCGAAAGCCTCATCTTGGACCATCCTAGAGACGGCGTGGTTCGACAAGCTCACCACGAACCGTTCGATCCACCTGAGAACCAGCCGACGGCCTGTTGCTGAGCCTTCGCTCCGCTATCATGCGCCTCAGCACGGTTGGAGTTTGCGCATGTTCGACACGCTCATCGTCAATGGGAAGGTGATAGACGGCGCGGGGCGCGCGTGGTTCCGTGCCGCCGTGGGTATCGAAGGCGATTCCGTTACAGTGCTGGAAGGCGATGCGTCGAACGTGGAGGCGGGGCGCACGATAGACGCGTCCGGCATGGCGGTCTGTCCCGGCTTCATCGACATGCACTCGCACTCGGACTTCGCGTTGCTCGCGTCGCCGCGCCATGAACCGAAGGTAAGCCAGGGCGTGACGACGGAGGCGCTGGGGCAGGACGGCCTCTCCTACGCGCCCATCTCCCCCGTCAACCGGCAGCACCTCGTCGACTATCTCGCCGCCGTGAACGGACGCCCGCCGGAGGGCACCGAGTGGACGTCTGTGGCGTCGTTCCTCGACCTGTTCGAAGGGACGTCGTCGTGCAACGTCGTCTATTTCGTGCCGCATGCCGCGCTCCGTATCGAGGTGATGGGATGGGCGAACCGCCTGCCCACCGATGCGGAGCTGGCGCGGATGCGGGCGCTGGCCGAGCAGGGGATGCGCGACGGGGCGTTCGGTTTCTCGACGGGCCTCACCTACGTGCCGAACATCTACAGCGACACGCAGGAACTGATCGGGATCGCGAGCGCGGTCGCGCCGTATGGCGGCATCTACGTGACGCACAGCCGCTACGCCTTGGGCGATGGTCTGCTCGACCCCTTCCGCGAGGCGGTCGCAGTTGGAAGGGAGTCCGGCGCGCCGGTGCAGATATCGCACTACCACAGCCCTGTTCCCGGCATGGGCGAGCGGATGGTGGGCCTCGTGGACGAGTCGCGTTCGGCGGACGTCGACGTGACGTTCGACCAGTACCCGTACCCCGCTGCGAGCACGATCCTGCTCTCGCTCATCCCGGCCTGGGTGCACGAGGGCGGTCCGGAGATGCTGCTGCAGCGCATCGCTGACAAGGACGTGCGCGACCGGATAGCGGACGGCGTCTACCCCCAGTGGGGCGGCTCGCTGGCCGACTACATGTTCGCGCACGTCGGCTCGGACAAGAACAAGGAATGGGAAGGACGCTCGTTGCAGGACATGGCGGACGCCCAGGGCAAGCGGATGGTGGACACGATCTGCGACCTGCTCATCGAGGAGCGGCTGGAAGTGGCCTTCGTCGCCCGCACCGGCAACCCGGACAACGTCCGCACCATCATGACGCACCCCGCGCAGATGGTGGGCAGCGACGGCCTCATGACCGGCGACATGCCGAACCCGCGCACCTATGGCACGTTTCCCTACCTGCTGGGGCAGGCGGTGGAGCAGGGGACGCTCCGGCTCGAGGACGCGGTGCACAAGATGACCGGCGCCCCGGCGCGGCGGCTGGGACTGCGTGACCGCGGCATCCTGCGCGACGGCGCGAAAGCGGACGTGGTTGTGTTCGACCCGGAGCGCGTTCGCGCGCGAGCCACGTTCGAGGACCCGAAGCAGCTGGCGACGGGTATCGAGTACGTGTTCGTCAACGGCACGCTCGTGTGGGAGCAGGGGCGGCACACCGGCGCCCTCCCCGGCCGTGCCCTGCGCAAGTCGTAAGCGCTGAAGGAGGATGCTGATGCAAGGCAGCGTCTGGGTGCGGCTCTCGCTGACGGAGGAAGACCGCGACCTCTTCGCCCGCGAGTTTCCGGGTCTGACGTTCAATGCAGGCCGTGAACTCGGCCCCGCGGAGCAGGCGAAGACCGAGGTATTGTTCACGAGCGACCTGTTCAGCGATGAGTTCGTCGCGGCGATGCCCTTGCTGCGGTGGGTGCAGGTGACACGGGGAGGCGGGTTGAGCTACATCACGCCGACCGTGCAGGAGCGTCCCATCCGGCTGACGACCTGCACCGGCATCCACGGACCGCCGTTCTCCGAGTTCACCTTCGCCTCCATCCTGACGTTCGCCAAGCAACTGCCGCAGATCGTGGAGGCGCAGCAGGCCCATCGCTGGGAGCCGGATATGCAGCTCGCGAAGCTGGAAGGCGGTACGCTTGGCGTCGTCGGCCTCGGCACCATCGGCTCGGCCGTCGCGCAGAAGGCTAGGGCATTCGGGATGCGGGTGATGGCAACGCGTATGCACCCCGAACGCAAGCCGGACTACGTGGACTGGATCGCAGGGCCGGACGGCACGCGCGACCTCCTCGCGGCAGCCGACTACGTCGTCGTTGCCAGCCCTCCTGGCCGCGGGAAGCGCCCCTGGATCGGGACGGAGGAGTTCCGGCTGATGCGCTCGACGGCGCTCCTCGTGGTCCTCGTTGGAGGGGGTCACGTCGTCGACCTGGACGCGTTGGGCGACGCGCTCCGAGGGGGCGTCATTGCGGGCGCGGCCATCAACTTCTCCCCGTTCGAGCCCCTTCCCGAAGACTCACCGGTATGGGACTACCCGAACATGGTCCTCAGCCCCGGGCTCGCAGCCAGCGACCCCGACAAGTGGCTCCTCCAGCGCGGCGTCTTCATCGACAACCTGCACCGTTACCTGGGCGGAGTTGAGCTCCGCAATGAGGTCGGCGTCAACAACCCGTACTAGCGTCCCTTCATGCGAACGCGATAGCAGCCGCTCCTAGATCGCCTTTGCGATGACAAGCTCTCCGAATGCGGCGATCTGTTCGTCGATGATGTCGTTCTGGAATTGCACGTGGAACGTGTCGACGCCGGCTTCCCGATAGCGCTCCACGGTCTCGAGCACCTCGTCTGCGGTCCCCATCAGCCCGCCGGGGTTGCCGAACACCGTCGCGAGTTTCGTGGACGGGTCCTCGTCGCCGACGTAGGCGTTGCAGTTCACAACCCGGTGGATGGTGCCCGGATTGCGTCCCGCTGCGTTCGCCGCCTCCTCGAGCGTGTCCAACTGCCCGCTGTAGGCCTCGAGGTCGGATGGCCAGCCGCCGTTGCGTATCCAGCCGTCGGCAACTCGTCCGGTAAGGCGGAGCATGCGCGGCAGTGCCGCGCCGAGGAAGATCGGGATCGTGCCGTTCACGGGCTGCGGAGTGACGGTTGCGTCCTCGACGCTGTAGCGCTTCCCGGAGTAAGTGAACTGCTCGTTCGCCCACGTGCCCCGCAGGATCTCGATGGCGTCTATCAGACCGTCGACGCGCTCGCCGGGGGTGCCGAACTCGATCCCGTACGTAGTGAAGTGGTTCTCCTGTATGCCGGTGCCGAGCGTCAGGATGACCCGGTCGCCGCCGGTGATGTGGTCGAGCGCGGTGGCCATCTTGGACAGCAGCGCCGGATTGCGGAACGGGACGTTGAGCGTCGAGTGCGTCACGCGGAGCCGGTCCGTCTGCAGCGCCACGGCGGTCGCCAGCGTCCACCCTTCCAGGTTGTTCTCGGGAGGTCTGTCGCTGAACGAGATGTTCTGGAACCCCGCGGCCTCTGCTGCCTGCGCCACCGCGACGACGCGGTCGTAGGGGAGTCCTCGCGGGTTGAGTCCGAACCGGATGCTGTTGCTGCTGCGCGCCATGCTTGCTCCTCGGAAGGGTTGGGTGTGGCGCGAGCATAGCAGCAGGCCGGGGTCTGTCAACGCGGAGGGCGCAGGCGTTACCATGAAGACATGATCCCTATCACCGACGACATCCAACTGGCCGAGCATGAACTGGAGTTCCACTACGTAACGTCCGCAGGGCCGGGCGGGCAGAACGTGAACAAGGTGGCCACCGCCGCACACCTGCACTTCGACGCCGCGTCATCGCCGTCGCTGCCGGAGGAGGTGAAGCGCCGCTTGCGCAGCGCGGCTGGTCGCAGGCTCAGCGCCAACGGGGTGCTCGTCATCAAGGCGCAGCGCTACCGCAGCCAGGAACGCAACCGGGACGACGCCGTCGAGCGGCTCGTGAGCATCCTGCGCAACGCCGCCGTCCCGCCACGCAGCCGCCGCACCACGCGTCCCTCGCAGGCGTCGGTAGAGCAGCGGCTGACGGAGAAGCGGCGGCGCGGCAGCCGCAAGCAGTCGCGCTCGTCCGTCGACGGCATCGACGAGGAGGAGTAGCCCATGCCGAGACTCGAAGACCTGCCCGACCTCACGCGGCAGGGGATGCTCAACTTCCCCGCGTTCGACCACGACGACTCACCGTGCGCGGTGATGACGAAGCCGCTGACCGAGGCGAAGATCGCGCTCGTGACGACGGCCGGCCTGCACCTGCGCGACGACGTGCCGTTCACCGGCGGAGACCAGACGTACCGCGTCATTCCGTCGTCCGCGCCTGCCTCGGGCATCATCCAGAGTCACATGAGCATCGGGTTCGACCGCACTGGAATCATGCGGGACGTGAACGTCACGTTCCCCATAGACCGGCTGCGGGAGATGGCGGAGCGCGGCGAGATAGGCTCGGTCACGGAGAACTTCTACTCCTTCATGGGGGCGCAGCGCAGCCCGCGCCGCATCGAGGAGGAGACAGGGCCAGAGGTCGGGCGCCTGCTGCTCGAGGAGGGCGCGGACGCCGCCTTCCTGACGCCGACCTGACCGAACTGCACGCACACGGTCAGTGTGCTTGCGCGCGCCATCGAAGAGACCGGCCTGCCGACCGTCACCATCGCGCTCGTCAAGGAGCATGCCCAGCGGGTGAAGCCGCCCCGGACGCTCTGGGTGCCGTTCCCGTTCGGGTTCGCCCTCGGCAATCCGGACGAACCGCCGTTCCAGCAGAAGGTGCTCTCCGCCGCGCTTGGCCTGCTGGCGGAGAACGACACCCCCGTGCTGGCCGAGTTCCCGGAGGACGCTGACGCTCCGCCCGTGCTGCTGCAGGCGAGCGCCGCGCAGGCGGAGTCGTCGAAAGGCGACGGCGATCCAGCCGACGAGGTGACCGCGCTGCGCGGCTACTACGAGCGGTGGGTGGACGAGCACGAGGGCCGGACGATGGTGGGGCTGAGCGGTGTGCCGCAGCGGCAGTTCCGTGGCCTCGTGCGTCACCTCCAGGCGTTCGTGGAGGGAGAGGACGCGGAGTACGAGCGAGCGCCGGAAGGGATGGAGCCGCTGCGGTTCCTGCGCCTCGCCTCGGACGACCTCAAGGCGTTCTACATGGAGGCGCGCTTCTCGCAGCGTCCCGACGCGCACGACGATGAACTGCAACGCTGGTTCTGGTCGGAGACGGCGATGGGGAGCCTCATCGCGTCCGTGGCGTCCCGCCTCGCGGAGCAGGGCAACGAGCAGGCCGCCTGGGGTATCGCCCGGTAGAGGCGTGGTATAGTCGCTTGGCAAATGTGGGAGCCAAGCCCGATGGCCGACGAACTGATTCGGATATTGAGGGATAGGGATGTAGACGCCGCTATTCCTGAAATCATCAGGGAAGCAGATGAGTTCTTCACTCTGGTCTCCCCCAACACATCCTTTGAAGGTTCGTGGTTGTCCATAATCAAGAATGCGACACAGCGCGGGATTGAGGTTTGTGTCGTATATAACCCGTTGTATACTGAAGAATCCTCCAATAACCATCTCATCAACCTTCCTCAAGAAGTAAAGAGATATGGGGTTGACTATCTACATGCAAAAATCTACATGACAGATAAGTCTGTAATAATCACTTCGATGAACTACACTAATTGGTCGAACAAGAATCGAGAGATTGCCGTCCGATTTGAACGAGGCACGGCGCAGCAGGCTTACGAAGAAGTAGCTGCATACGTAGATGAGCTTCTTGGCAGGATACCAGATAAGAATGATAGTGAGAGTATTCAGCGGCTGAAGAAGACCCAAGGGCACTGTATCTTCTGCGGAACAAATGTCTCATATGACCCCCAAAAGCCACTATGCCGTCGCCACTGGAAACCTGGACTTAGCGATAAACCTACGATCAAACATAATTACTGCCATGGCTGTGGGAAAGAACGAGAGACCACGTTCAAAGAACCACGGTGTACTGAGTGTCATGAACAGGACCAAAGAGATTCGAGTTAACGAGGTCTGATCTAGGGCTGAAATTGCTAGCCCGCCTGGCTCACCAGCACGCGCGCAGGCGGCGGGGGGCGGCGTGCGAGGAAGAACGTCAGCGAGCCGATGATCACCACCGCTCCGAGTGAGTAGAACGCGAACGTGTAGTCGCTCTGCGCGTCGTACATGTTGCCTGCATAGACCGGCCCGATGATGCTGCCTCCCGCCGTGATGATGTTCGACCATCCGGCGATCTTCCCGAGTTGCCGAAGCCCGAAGTAGTCGGCGCGCAACGCCATCATCAGTGGCCCCCGCATCCCCCACGACACGCCGTGCAGCAGTATCGCCAGCACCACCACGGGCAGGCTGCTGGAGAGCGCCAGCAGGCTGATACCCATGCCATGCCCGAGCATCGCCAGGCCCGCGAGCAGACGCTTCGAATGGCGGTCGCCCATGATGCCGCCGCTGATCTGTCCGATGAACTGCGCGACCATCAACCCCGGGAAGAGGAGGGCGACCTGCACGGGGTCCCAGCCGTTGCTCTCCACGAGATGCGGCACGAGGTGTACGGGGATCGTGGCGACGACGAGCAGCGCGATGCCGTGCCCACTGGAGACGAGCCAGAAGGAGCGATCGCGCATCGCCTCGCGGAGCGTGAAGTCGTAGTCGGTCCCGGCGGCGCGGCGTGCGGCCGCGTAGCGCGCCGCGTCCTCGTCGCTGTCGCCGTCCGGGTTCAGTCCAAGCTCCTGCGGGCTGCGCCGGAACAGGTGGGCGACCGGGAGGCCGATGCAGAATGCGAGGATGCCGGAGAAGACGGCCGTCTCGCGCCATCCGAATGTGGCGATGGACCAGGCGAGGACGGGTACGACCAGCGCGCCGGCGCCGAACCCGATGGAGGTGACGGACATGGCGCGGGCACGCTTGCGGACGAACCAGTGGGCCAGCGCCGTGTTGATGGTGAGGAAGCTCGCGAGGCTGCTCCCGACCGCGATGACGGTCAGCGCCGCGAACAGGTGCCACAGCTCCTGTATCTGGCCGAGCAGGATGAGCCCGCTGCCGAACAGCAGCGTGCCGAGGTACATGACCGGGCGCGGGCCGAACCGGTCCAGCATCCAGCCCTGGATGGGGCCGAGCAGCCCGGTCTCGATGCGGAGCAGCCCGAACGCCCACGAGACCGCGCCCCGGCTCCATCCGAACACCGCCTCGAACTGCACGACGTAGAGTCCCTGCGAGAGGAAGAGCAGGCCGGAGTGCGTCAGCTGGTTGAAGAAGGCTGCGCCGACCATGCGCCAGCCGTAGAAGACGCGGTGGCGCAGGGCGAGGACGCTTCGGGCGGATGCGGCCATGCGGAGCGGGCGCTCAGTCGTACCACTGGCCGGTGATGGTGCGCACCTCAGGGTAGGTGGGGTCGTCTATCGTGGTCTTGAATGGCGGGAAGAGGAGGTCGATCAGCAGGCCGGGACCTCCGGCGGGGCCCTTGGCGTTGCGCGCTTGGTGCTGCAGGGCGTCGATCTGCTCCTGCAGCGTCTCCGCGATGCGGAGCAGCGACTCCACCTCCGCCGCGCCGCTCTTCAGTTGTGAGCGGAGCAGCGCGACGCCGTCCGCGACCTCCTGCGCCTTGCTGGCGCGCACCTCGGCGCTGCCGCCGTGCCACTCGCCGGGCGGGTGCCACGTGATGAAAGGCGTCATGTCGCCGCCCCAGCGGAAAGAGAGCTCGCCGGTCTCGTGGCTGTGGCGCACGCCCGGCTCGCCGGGGATCTGAAGGAGCGCGGTGACGAGCACCTGGTCCGTCTCCAGCACGGTGTAGACGCGCCGCCGGGGGCGTCCGTGGACCTCCATGCCGCGCCAGCCCTTCTGGTCGTCCGGCAGTTGGAACGGGTTGATCTCGATGGCCATCGCGCTTCTCCTTGGCAACCGCTATGCGGTGTCTGCACTATACTGCATCGGCTCCTGTACCCGGACAACCGGTCACTGGGCAAGCGTTAGCACACACGAGAGTTCTTTGTGCAACAGGTCTTGGCAAGCGTTGCTCTTCCCACCCACCCGCCCGAACGCTTGTGAGGGACACCCCCACAACCCCCGGCAGAGGGGATACCCCCTCTGCACTCCTCTCAAGATGGCCTGGAGCAGAGGCCTCACGATGGAGGCGGCATGACACGGACATGGACGGCGACACTCCTCACTCTTGCGGCGGCGCTTCTCGGCGCGCTGGCGCTGAGTGGCTGCGCGAGCAGCGGCCCGGAGACGCAGGAAGAGATCGTTGGGCGGCTGCGCGGCAACGCCGACAGTTTCGAGTACGCCGTCGGCACGCACGGCGGGACGATCACGTATTCGACGATCAGCGAGCCGCTGACGTTCAACCTGCCGCTCGCGAATGATGCGGGTTCGTCGGGCTACCTCAGCTACGTGTTCGAGGGGCTGACCGAGACGTCGTGGCTGAACGACGCCATCGAACCGGCGCTCGCGGAGTCGTGGGAGCACTCGGACGACGGGCTGGAGTGGACGTTCCACCTGCGGCGTGACGTCTCCTGGCACGACGGCGAGCCGTTCACTGCGCACGACGTGGACTTCACGTTCAACCGCATCGTCTACAACGACGACATCCCCACCAATGACCGGGAGACGTTCATCTTCGTTTACACCGACGAGGCGACCGGCGAGCAGAAGGACGGGCGGATGACCGTGACCGCGCTGGACGACTACACGGTGCGGTTCGTATTGCCCGTCTCCTACGCGCCGTTCCTCCGGTCGATGGGCTACTCCATCTACCCGAAGCACCTCCTCGAACCGTACGTCGACACGGGCACGTTCGAGGAGGTGTGGGGCCTCGACACCGACCCGTCGGAGGTGATCGGCACCGGCCAGTTCACCATCACGGGCTACACGCCGGGCGAGCGCCTCACGCTGCGGCGCAACCCGGACTACTGGATGCGGGACAGCGCGGGGAACAGCCTCCCGTACATCGACGAGATCGTGTACCTCATCGTCGAGACGCTGGAGGAGGAACTCGAGTTGTTCCAGGCAGGCGAGACGGACGCGCACGGCGTACTCGGTGAGGAGTATCCCGTCCTGGAGCCGCTGCAGGAGGAAGGCAACTACACCGTCTACCGGCGCGGTCCCGGCTTCGGCACGACGTTCCTCACGTTCAACGTGAACCCCGGCGCAGGCCCGGCCGGGCAGCCGTTCGTGCGCCCCGAGGCGCGGGCGTGGTTCGAGACGCTCGAGTTCCGGCAGGCCGTCGCGCACAGCGTGGACCGGGCCGCGATCGTCGAAGAGACGCTCGGCGGGCTCGGCTACCCGCAGTGGTCGTCCATCAGCCCCGCGACCGGTGACTTCCACAACTCCGATGTCCGGCGGTACGAGCACGACCTCGACGCGGCGAACGCGCTGCTCGACGGCCTTGGCTGGACCGACACCGACGGCGACGGTGTGCGCGAGGACGGCGCGGGCAACCCCATCGCGTTCACACTCGCCACGAACGAGGGCAACACCGTGCGCGAGCAGGCGACCCGCATCATCGCGGCGGGGATGCGGAGCATCGGCCTCGACGTCGAGGTGCAGGTCATCGACTTCGGCTTGCTCGTCGGGCAGCTGACCGCCACGTACGACTGGGAGGCGATCGTCATCGGATTCACTGGCGGGCCCGACCCGTACAGCGCCATATCGTTCTGGCGCAGCGACGGGGACTTCCACCTCTGGTACCCGAACCAGCCGGAGCCCGCGACGGCGTGGGAAGCTGAGATCGACGATCTCTACACGGCGGCGAGCCAGGAGTTGGACCACGTAGAGCGGGTGCTGATGTACCGACGGGCGCAGGAGATAGCGGCGGAGCAGACGCCCGTCGTCTACACGGCGCTCTCGGAGCGGCTGACCGCGGTGCGCAACGTGTTCGGCAACCTCACGCCCACGCTCTACGGCCTCTGGGACGTCCGCTACGTCTACCGCACGGACAGATAGCGCCTCGTCGTTCCTGCGGAGGCAGGAACCTCGACCCTGTCTGGTGTAGGGGCGTCCCTTGTGGGCGCCCTCGCTCCCGTCGTGGTTCGACAAGCTCACCACGAGCGGGCGTTCCCGAGAGATTTCTCGACTGCGCTGCGCTCCGCTCGAAATGACAACCCCACGCCTCGCCCCACCCACGTGCGCTGCCCGCGCACCCTGGATTCCCGCCGGTGCGGAATGACGGGGGCTGCACCCCCGTCCGGCCCCCACCTCGCCCTCTGGGAGAGGTCGACGCGCTTGCGCGGCGGGTGAGGGTTGTCCTGTGTCACATTAGTGACATCCGCACATTGCGCCAACGATACCGCCCTTCCTACCCTGTACGTGCGCCTGGTAGGGGCGTCTCTGTGAGGCGCCCTCGCGGACGCAGCACATCGATGGAAGGAGTGGGCCGGAATGAGCGGAAAGAGACACAAACAGACCCGGAAAGAGCTGCGAATGGCCTCCTTTGAACCTCCGACCAGCCCACCGCAGACCCCTGATTTACGAGTAGAGGAGCGCCCCATGGACCCAAATGGACCCCAATTCCCCCCGGAACTTTCCGATAGGCAGGTTTCCGCGCTCCCCTACCTCGCCGCAGCCGCCACCAATGAGGAGGGCGCGAGGATGGCTGAGATCAGCATCACCACGCTGAAACGCTGGCGGCAGGATTCCGTCTTCCGTGACGAACTCCGGAGGCTGCGCGAGGATGCGGCCAGCCTCGCCCACACGGAACTCAACGGCCTCGCCCTCAAGAGCATGGCTGCCCTCGCTTCCCTGCTGGAAGACCCCAATCCCCGGGTCAGGGCACAGGCAGTACGCATCGCCCTTGATACCGGGGTGAGGGTGGGAGAGAGCGCAAGGAACACCCGCCGCCTCAACCAGCTCCAGAAAGCTCTCACCCTGCTCAAGAACGTCAAGTAAGGAGGCCCCGCAATGCCTGACGGCTTGGATGCGCTGGAACGCTACCTCGTCTGCCAACTCGCGCAGGTGACCCTCTATCCCATCGTCGAGGACTACGTCGACCGCTGGCGTGATGCGGTGGAGAGCGGCAATCCTTTGCCCGATGTCCTGGAGATCGTCGAGGCTGCTGCCACGGAGGATGTCCCCATCCTCACCATAGCCTCAGTGGACCCCTACCTGCGGGGGTGCGCTAGGCATGGCCGTGTCCCCGACCCCGCCCGCGTCGTCACTGCCATCGTTCACGGCTTTGCGGAAGTGCGCTTCGCTCGGGGCAGGACCTGCCGCTGCCCCGCCCGTCAGCCGCTCGGAGAGGCCCGCATCCTTCCCTCCGAACGTCTCGCCTTCTTTGACGATGCGTAGCCCCAGCCTACTGGGCGTGGTGGCGGAGGTGCTCGACGTAGGCGGCGATGCCGGAGTCGATGTCGTGCTCGGGGGCGTAGCCGACGTCCTCGCCGATGCGCGAGAGGTCCATCACCGGGTTGTGCGCGTTCGAGGGGGTGCGTCCGGGCTTGAGGGCGGAACAGACCGCGTCCGGCAGCGCCTTCCGGACGGCCTCGAAGACGCGCTTCGTCGACGTGGCCGAGGCCGAGCCGATGTTGTAGGTGTCGTGCGAGAGCGAGTCGGCGGTATGTACGAGTTGGATACCGCGCGCGAGGTCGCCCACGTACGTCCAGTCGCCCTCGTCGTCCTCGTTGATCCCGCCGCCGGGCCTGTCGGAGAAGTCCGGGTCCTCGCCCTTGAGGGCGGCGTGGCACATGCGGCTCATGGGGTTGAACATGCTGTAGTAGTAGGGGCCGTAGATGCTGGCGATGCGGAGCGAGACGACGTCCACGCCTGCGCGCGCGGCGTAGTGGAACGCGTGTATCTCCATGCCCTTCTTGAACGCCTCCACCTGGGTGCCGGAGTGGACGGGCAGGGGCATGTCCTCGCTGAACGGCCCCTGCGGCAGGCTGCCGTAGACCGACGTTGAGCTCGCGAGCGAGACGCGGCGCATGCCGAGGATGCGCGCCGCCTCCAGCGTGTTCTGCAGCCCGGCGGTGTAGATGCGGTAGTCCTCCTGGGGGCTGATGCCGCGGGCGGGCGGCGCCGCGAACGAGATGATGCTGTCGACCTTGTGGCGGCTCGCGACGTCCATCACCTCGTACAGCTTCGTGACGTCCATGCGGTCGACGAACGCGCGGTCGTTCAGGTGGGGCGTCAGCGCGTCAGGCACGCGGTGGGCGCTGTGCTGCGTGATGACGACGCTCTCGCCGGTGTCCAGCAGCCGCAGCGCGGTGTTCAGTCCGATGAAACCCATCCCGCCGATGATCAGGATCATGTGGGTGCCTCCGTGGGGTGTTGCTCTGTTTTACCACGAGCAGGGGGATGCGTGCGTGGCGTGGGGTTCCCTTGGCCTGAGGCCCACCTACCGTGGCCGCAATAGGCACCAGGATTAGCTTGCTGACTAGCTACACAGTAAGGCATATAGGGCTGCCCCGAGAAAACCTAGCCCGGCAACGCCCTCTAGACTCCGAATCAGTATCTTGTGTTTCAGGATAGGAAGTATGTTGATTGCTTCTTCGCGCCATAGGATTCCGAAGCGAGGAGAATTCTCAGGTGGCGATTGAGGCGATACTGGGAAGAGGTAGGCCTTTTCTACCGTACAGAGTAGTTCCTCCCCTAGTTTGACCAGCTGGTGGTTGCGAATGTCAAATCCGAAAGATACAGCACAAGCGATGATTCCTATGAATGCAACACCAGCTGCTGGTGAAGGTAGGCCTTCTCTTAGCAATAGGCCATATGCATTAGCAAGTATTCCAGACGTTAGCAGGAAGAAATTAAACATGGTTACTCGCTGCCGTGCATGAAATGAAAACCACCGCCAAGCGTATTGAAATTGAAGATTCGGCAGACTCTGATTGCTTTCTGATTCAGGAGTGCTTTGCATCACGCGTCACCCATGGTTGATTTATCCTACCCCGAAGGCTAAGTAGGAGCAATACATGCCTGAAGTCACCTACAGGTTCATGGAGGCGGGCGAAGCGGAAGAACTGCACCGGCTGGTGATGCGCGCGTTCGACGAGTTCGTCGCGCCTGACCTTCCGGAAGGGGGCAGGGAGCACTTCAACGAGTACGCATCGGCTGCCCGGCTTGGGGCGCCGGAGCGGCAGCAGGAGACCGTCGTCGCCATGAGCGAGGGGCGGCCGGTGGGCGTAGGGCGCATCGGTCGCCGGTACGAGGTCCCACACATCGACCTGCTGTTCGTGGAGAAGGAGATGCACGGGCAGGGGGTCGCCCGCGAGATCGTGAGGGGGCTGCTGGAGATAGCGCGCCGGGAAGACCCAGCCGCCGAGCGCGTCACGGTCAATGCGACGCGGTACGCGGTGCCGTTCTACGCACGGGTGGGCTTCGCGCCGAGCGGGGAGGAGCGCGTCATGGCCGGCATCATCTCGACGCCGATGGAGACCGCGCTCACGTAAGGGAGTGCAGGTTCGAGGGCCAGCATGGAGGAGAGATTGGACTACAAGGAACTCGGCGAGGACCGGGATGCCCTCGCCCCGGACGGCTCGGAGATACGGCTGTTGTCGGAGACGGGCAGGGGGAGCATGGTCCACTGCACCCTGGGTCCGGGCGAGGTGTCGGTGGCTGTCGCGCACAGGACGGTCGAGGAGGTCTGGTACTTCCTCGAGGGCACAGGCCAGGTGTGGCGGAGGTATAGCGGCGAGGAGCGGGTTGTGGACGTGGCCCCGGGAGCGAGCCTGTCGATCCCCCTTGGCGCTCACTTCCAGTTCAGGACGACGGGCGATCGTCCGCTGCGGTTCGTGATCGTTACGATGCCCCCGTGGCCCGGCGACGACGAGGCGTACCCCGTGGCGGGCTACTGGGAACGAGCGTAGGGATCAGGCACCCCGAGAGATTTCTCGACTTCGCTCGAAATGACAAGGGCTCCCCTCCATTCCACTCCCCGCCGTGCGCTGCCCGCGCACCCTGGGTTCCCGCCGGTGCGGGAATGACGAGACCTCAGGCCCTTGCTGCCTCGCGGGCGTTGGCCTCTTCGACGAGGCGGTGGATGCCCCTGACCTGCCTGCTGAAGGCGAAGGCGAGGACAGTGACGGCGATGACGGCACCGCCGCCGAGCGCTATCGCGAACGGGGTGCTCGTGTACTGGGCGACGAAGCCCGCCTGCAGCGCGCCCAGCGGCGCGAGGCTCCACATCACGCCGCGCAGCCCCATCACGCGCCCGCGGAACTCCGTCGGCACGAGGAGGTTGAGCAGCGTGTTGGAGGCGGTCTGGAAGACGGCGTAGAGCCCACCGCTCGCGGCGGCCATCGCGAGCGCGAACCAGTACCACTGCATCTCGCCGTTGACGCCGAACAGCAGCACGGACAGACCGAGGAGGCCCGCGCCGCCACCCAGCATCCACGTCTTGCTCTGCTGCTGACCGAACGACGCCGAGAGGAAGATGCCGGTGAGCCCGCCGATGCCGCTCGCGGTCTGGAGCAGACCGAGCCCCTCCGGCCCCAGTCCCAGCACGTCCGCGGCGAACGCGGGCAGCAGCCACTGGTAGGAGAGGCCGAAGTAGCCGATGGAGAAGCTCATCATGAGCAGCAGGAGGAAGATGCGGTGCCGTACGACGAACCCCAGCCCGTCGGCGATGTCGTGCAGGATGGTGCGCCCCGCCGCTCGCGGCATCTCGGGCAGCCTGATGGTGACGATGGCGATGGCCATCGTGGCGAACCCCGCCGCGATGAGATAGAGCGCGACCGCCGCGCCGAGGTGGAAGTCGCCCGTGACGCCCCCGACGATCGCGATCGGCATGGCCCCGACCATCGGCGCGAACACGCGCGTCCCGTTCCAGACGCCCTGGTTCAGCGCGGTCGCGAACATGAACTGCGACCGCTCGATGAGCGCGGGCCAGACGACGCGGCGCGCGGGCTGGTCCAGCGACGTGGAGATGCCGATGAGGAAGGCCGAGGCTACGATGTGCCAGACCTCGACCCGCCCCATGAGGACGAGCGTCGCCAGCCCACCTATGACGAGGGCCGCTATGCCCTCGCCGAGCACGATGAGGCGCCGTGGGTCCAGCCGGTCGGCGAGCGCACCCGCGACGAGGTTGAAGACGATGGCGGGGATGGCCTGCGCGGCGGCGACGTACCCGAGGACGACCACTTCGCCCGTGATGTCGTAGAGCAGCCAGCCCTGGGCCGTCACGAGCGCCTGCTGCGACGTGACGCTCCCGACGAGGCCGAGCCAGTAGCGGCGATAGTCCCTCCGCCGGAGGACGGAGACGAACTCGAAACGCCGGATCAGGAAATCGCGCACGGGGCTACGTTACGCCTGCACGTGCGTGGAGTCGAGGAGTCACAAGGATGCGTACCATTCAGCGAGGGCGTGCCCGACCTCGTCAGGGGAGTCCTCCTGGATGAAGTGCAGGCCGGGCACGGTCAACTCGCGCTGGTTGGGCCACGTCCGGCAGAACTCGCGCTGCGCGCCGGTGAGGATGATGCCGGGCTCCGCGTTGATGAAGAGCTTCGGCAGGTCGCTTGCCGCAAGCCAGTCCGCGTAGCGCTGCACGACCTCAACGACGTCGGCGGGCTCGCCGTCGAGGGGTATCTGGCGGGGCCACGTGAGCGTGGGGCGTCGCGACTCGCCCGGCTCCAGGTAGGGGCGTCGGTAGACCGCGAACTCCTCGTCGGTGAGTGCGCGCATGATGCTGGCGGGCAGGACGCGCTCCACGAACACGTTCTTCTGCAAGACCATCTCCTCGCCCGCGGGGGAGCGCATCGCCTGGAAGATGTTGCGCGCCTGCTCCGGCCACTCGTCCCACGTCATCGGCCGCACGATTCCCTCCATGTAGGCGACGCCCTTCACCTGCTCGGGATGACGGCACGCCCAGTCGAAACCGAGCGCGGAGCCCCAGTCGTGGCCGACGAGGACGACGCGCTCCGTGAGGCCGAGGGCGTCGAACCACGCGTTGAGGTAGCGCGCGTGGTCGGCGAACCGGTACGAGCCGTCGGGCGCCTTGCCGGAGTCGCCCATGCCGATGAGGTCGGGGGCGAGGCAGCGCGCCCGCCCGGACAGGTGCGGGACGACGTTGCGCCACAGGTAGGACGAGGTGGGATTGCCGTGGAGGAACACGACGGGGTCGCCCTCGCCGGTGTCGACGTACGTCATCTCACTGTCGAGCACGCTGACGGTGCGCCGTGGGTGCGGGTCGGTTGCGGTCATCGAAGGGTCCTTTCGAGCCGGGCAGGGTCACGAAGCAGGGCGCTTCCGTGGGGGTATCCTATCAACAGCGTGGTTCAAGCCCACCCCGAGCGGTTCCAAGCTCAACCGTTGTTCTGCCCGACTGCTGACACCAAAGGAGAGTTGACCGTGACTGAGCACCCGACACTCGGCGATTTCATACTCGGTTTCGAGGGCCTTGCCATCATGCGCTCCTGGACGCTCGATCCCGACGGCGTCAAGGCGCGGGTACGGAGCATCGTCGAGATGGCAGGCCGCCTCGACGAGGAGCCGTGGTCGAGTCCCGTCGTCGTGGGCGAGAAGACGGTCACGGACGGTTACGCCGAGTGGGCCGCGGTCTACGACGCTCCGGGCAACCCGGTGCTGATCTCCGAGGAGCCGGCGGTCCACGAGATCGTAGCGGGCTACACGGTCGGAGACGCGCTCGACGCGGCCTGCGGCACCGGCAGACACGCAGCACACCTGGCGTCCCTCGGCTACCGGGTGGTCGGTGTCGACGCAACGCCGGAGATGCTGGAGCTGGCCCGGGCGAAGGTCCCGGCGGGGCGGTTCGAGACCGGCGACCTGACCGCACTGCCGCTCCCCGACGGCGCGGTGGACCTCGCCGTCTGCTCGTTCGCGCTCACGCACTGCACAGACCTCGGCCCGCCTGTCGGCGAACTCGCCCGGGTCGTGCGCCCCGGCGGTAACGTGGTCATCTCGGACATCCACCCCTACTCGGTAGCCCTCGGCGGACAGGCCCGCTACCGGCCGATCGATGCTCCGCGCGGGTTCGTGCGCAACCACGTCCACATGGTGTCGGACTACCTCGCGGCGTTCCGGGCGGCGGGGCTTCAGGTCGTTCGCTGTCTCGAACCGCTCTGGGGCGACCGGGAGATCGCGACGTTCGAGTTCGCGGGCGATTTCCCGGAGATGCTGGAGGCCGCCGTTAAAGGGCTGCCCATCGTCATCATCTGGGAGTTGGAGAAGCCCGCGTAACGCCAACCCTCACCCCGGCCCTCTCCCACGCGTGGGAGAGGGGACCAGACAGCCTGCGCCACTAACGCAAGGTCTCCGGGCGTCAGTCTGCCGGGACAGGCTCGAGAGCGGGAGGCTGCGAGCGCCGGAAGAGCCTGTTCAGCAGCCTCGGGATGCTGTCGTTGAACAGCATGTAGACGATGGGCAGCACGAGCAGCGTGAGCGCGGTCGAGCTCGTCAGTCCACCGATGACGACCGTCGCCAGCTCCGCGCTGATGATGCCGCCGCTGCCCTCGCTCACCACGGCGAGGGGCAGGAGTGCGAAGCTCGTGGTGAGGGCGGTCATCAGGATGGGGCGGAGGCGGACACGCGCGCCGGAGATGAGGGCGTCATAGGGGGTCATGCCCCTGGCGCGCTGCTGCTCCACGAACGCGATGAGGACGATGGCGTTCGTCACGACGATGCCGATGAGAAGCAGGGCGCCCATCATGGCGGGCAGTCCCAACGAGCGGCCCGTTATCGCCAGCGCAACGAACACGCCGATGAGCGCGAGCGGCAGGGTCGTGACGATGACGAACGGGTTCCGCAGCGAGCCGAGGCTGACGACCATGACGAGGTAGACGAGCACGATCCCTACGGCCATGGAGATGAAGACGGCCTGGAAGCCCTCCGCGATGTCGGCGAAGATGCCGCCGCTCGTGACGGTGACTCCCGGCGGCAGCTGCAGGGCTTCGATCTTTTCGTTGACCAGTATGCCCACTGCCTGAGCGTCGTCGCCGATGATGTCGGCGGTGATGTTGGCAGAGCGCACGCCGTCCGTGCGACTGACCTCGACGGGTCCCTCGCGCAGAGTGAGCTCGGCGATCGTTCCAAGGGGCGCGGAGCCGACCTGACCCGCGATGATGAGGGAGGCCAGGCCGCTCAGGTCTCCGGTTGCGCGCGGGTCCCCCGCAACCACCACGTCGTAGGCCTGGCCATCTATCGTCACGGTCGTCACGGTCTGGCCGATGAGGTACTGGCTGAGCTGAAAGCCGACCTGACGCGTGGTGAGGCCGAGGAGGGCGGCCTTCTCCGGGTCCACCTCTATCGCCACCTCCGGGCGCGCCTGCGTGACGGTGTTCTCCAGGTTGACGATGTCCTCGATGGAGCCGAGCGACGCGGTCAGTTCGCGCGAAACCGCGGCGATGTCATCGTAGTCCGGGCCGGTGACGGCGATGTCGACGCCGCCGGCCGGAGGGCCGTCCTGGATCTCGATGACGCTGATCGCGATACCGGGTTTGGCCAGATCTTTCCTGAGCGTCTGGGCGATGTCCTCAGGAGCGTCGTCCTTGAGGGTGACGAAGAACTCGGCGCGCCGGGCCTGCCCTCCGCCTGCGAAGAAGCCGAACTCCGACGAGCCGATCGTTACCGAGTAGAGATCGGACACTTCGTCGAGCCGTTCCTCTATCTCCACCACTTCCGCAAGGGTCTGCTCCGGAGCGGTCCCCGGGGGCATGACGAGCTGGACCTGGAGGTTCGAAGTCTCCCCGCCGAACAGGTTGACGGGGATGACGGCGGTTAGGCCGAGGCTCGACAGCGTGATCGCGGCAGCAGCGAGGAGCGTGATGAGCTTGCGCCGCAATACCCACCGCAGGACTGTGGTGTAGATGCGCTGGAGGGCGGTCTCCGGCAGTACGAGGTCTCCCTCGTCTCCTGCTCCCTCGGGCAGATCGCCGGGGCGGAGGAGGTATGCGCCCAGGACAGGGACGGCGGTGAGCGCGACGAACAGCGATGCGATGAGCGCGAACGTCACCGTGAGCGCGAACGGGGAGAAGAACGCCCCGAAGAGGCCGGGGATGAAGGCCAACGGCAGGAAGACGACCACGGTGGTCATGGTCGAGGCGATGATGGCGGGGCCTACCTCGGTGGTCGCATCCAGCGCGGCGCGCCACCGCTCACGCCCGCCCTGGATGTGGCGGTAGACGTTCTCCAGCACGACGATGGAGTCGTCCACGACGCGCCCCACGGAGATGGCGAGTCCTCCGAACGTCATGAAGTTGAGGGTCATGTCCTGCGAGAACATCAGCAGGATGCCGGTGAGGACGCTCAGCGGGATGGACAGAGCGATGACTACGGTAGGGCGGAGCGTGTTGAAGAACCCGCGTACAACGGTCGGCCGGATGGTGAACATGAAGGCGAAGACGACGGAGACGGCGAAGAAGAAGCCGAAGATGGCCTCCCTGGCGAGGGTGTCGATCTGTCCCTGGATCTCCGGCCCCTGGTCAGCGACGACGACGATCTCGACGTCCGCCGGCAGCCCTTCGATCCCGTCCAGCGCCTCGTTGACCGCGGTCGTCACGTCGACGGTGTTGGCGTCGGGCTCCTTGGTGACGGAGACGCCGATGCCGGGCTTTCCGTTCGTGCGGTCGATGCTGTCAGGCACTCCGTTTCCGAGGGTGACAGTGGCGACGTCGGCAAGGCGCACGACCCCGGCCGCGGACCCTCCGACGATGAGGCCTTCGATGTCCTCCACCGACTCCAGCGTGTGGGTCGTCTTGGCGATGACGGCCTGCGAGCCGTCGAAGAGGAGTCCGGCGGGGAGCGTGAGGTTGTTCTCTACCAGCGCTCCGGCCACCTGGAACAGGGGGATGTTGTTGGCCGCCATCCTCTCCGGGTCCACGGTAACGCGCACGCTGCGGTCCACCGTGCCGGCGAGCGAAACGTCCATGACGCCGTCCAGCCCGGAGACCTCTGGCACGATGCGCGACCGCACTATGTCCTGGAGCTCACCGAGCGGTCGGTCCGATATCACGCTGAACTGGATGACGGGGAAGTCGTCGGGGTTGAAGCGCCCGACGTCCGGCTCCTGAACGCCCTCCGGAAAGGCGACGCCGCCCACGGCGGCCTCGATGGCCGCCTGCGCTTCCACCATGTCCGCGCCGTAGCGGAAGTTGGCGAATATCGCCGAGTTGCCCTCGGACGAGGTGGACTGTATCGATTCGAGTTCCGGCGTATCGGCAATGGCGCGCTCGATCGGGTCCGTAACCGACCGAACGACCGCCTCGGGGTCGGCGGAGGGGTACGCCACGAACACCGCTACGAGCGGGAAGTCTATCTGCGGGAAGAGCTCGACCTGGAGCGAGCGGTAGGCGCCCACGCCCGAAACGAGTACGAGGATGATGGCGAGCACCGTCACCGTCGGGCGGCGCAGGGCCATCGATGTCAGGAATCTCACGCGCGTATCTCCTTACTTCACTTCCGCCTCCGCAGCGGGAGCAGGAGACACTCGTGAGGCGTCGACTGCGGGTCCGTGCAGGCTGTCGCGGGCGGCACTGGTCTATCGGTAGCAGCTAAAGGATACCAATCCCCTGTTACTGACTGCTCGCTGTCAATTACGTCGTTCCGCGCAGTCTGGATCTGTCGCGATGTTGCGCTGGCCCGCCCGGAGGGAATCGAACCCACGACACTCGGTTCCGAAGACCGATGCTCTATCCGCTGAGCTACGGGCGGCTACCTCTTTCGATTGTACTATGCACCGAGCGTTCGCTGCTCTGATACGCTGTCTGCACCATTCCTGAGGAAAAGCCGTGATGACCAGTCCCAACCAGCATACGGATGCGTTCCGAAGGGCGACCGACGCCGTCCAGATGGCAGACCTCGAACGCATGGTGCTCGACCCCACCGACATGCCCCCTGATCTCGCAGGGTTCGTCGTCGCCCGCGAGGGCGAGCTCGATAACGAGACGATGGCCGAGCACGGATTCCCCGG
This sequence comes from Dehalococcoidia bacterium, assembly GCA_965220225.1. Classification (GTDB taxonomy): domain Bacteria; phylum Chloroflexota; class Dehalococcoidia; order Lucifugimonadales; family Australimonadaceae; genus Bin16. Next base: position 1,889,911 of record OZ244813.1, read on the forward strand.
CCAGACGGAAGAGTCGATCCATGAGGCCGGACGCATCAGCGGCTATCTGCGGGAGATCAGCCGGGAACTGGAGGAGGAACCGGAGACGGGCCTCATCGTCAGCGCCGGTATGGTGGCGCACCTCTTCCACGACGGGGAGTCGGTCGAGCGCTGGATAGACGAGACGTTCCTCAACGAGTTCGTTGGCAACGCGGGTCGCGTGCTCGACAACGACCACGAACTGCTCCACGCGGAGGAAGTGCCCGTGTCCGGCTTCCATGGCAAGGCGGCGGCCGTCTTCGCCGTACACGACGTGCCCGTGGGCGTCATCGGTTCCACCATCGTGGACTTTGCGCTCGGACGATTGCTTGGCGTCGCGTTCGTCGTTGCTCTCGGCGGCGCCGAGCACCTCGACACAGCGCGCGATCTGGCGCTTCGGATGGAGCGTCGCTTCGTGAGCGTCGCGCTGGGCGGGGACTAGGTAAGGCGCGGTTGACACGAAGCCGCCGCCTCCAGCGTCCGGGCCTAACGGCGGCTTTCACGGAGCGCTCGGTACACCTTCTCGGCCGTGACCGGCGCATCGGCGATACGGACGCCGACGGCGTCGGCAACGGCATTCGCCACTGCCGCACTGATGCCCTCGATCGCGTACTCCCCGATGCCCTTCGTCCGATACGGGCCGACTCCTTCCTCGGATTCGACGAGCGCCGTGCGTAGCTCGGGGAGGTCGGCTATCGACGGCAACTTGTAGTCGGCGAGGCTGGGATTGACGACGCGGCCGTCCTCGAGCATGAGTTCCTCGGTGAGGGCGTGCCCGATGCCCTGCACGACCCCGCCGTTGATCTGACCCTGGTGGCCGATGGGATTGATGATCACGCCGACGTCGTGGGCGCTGGTCAGCTTCAACAGCCTGACCTCGCCGGTCTCCGGGTCCACACGCACTTCGGCGATCTGCGCCATCGCCGAGGCGACGGGGGAACGCTCGTGCTCGTTGTTCGTGGCGCTTCCCGTGACGGGAGCGCCGGCCTGGGCGACGAGTCCCGCCCAGGGCATCGACTCGCCTGAATCTGTCCGTCGCACCGTGTCGCCGGATAGCGCGACGCGCTCAGCAGGCCAGCCGAGCACACGCGTTGCGAGTTGGAGCAACTCGTTTCTGGCCTGGACGGCTGCGTCGTAAGCGGCCGGTCCCGCCACGCGGGTGACCCGGCTCGCGCCCACGCCGGTGTCGAACGGCCCGTCGTCCGAGTCCCACGCGCGTACCTCGATGAGCCCGGGGTCCACGCCGAGCGCTTCGCCAGCGATCTGGGCGAGCGCCGTGTAGGAGCCGGTACCCTGCTCGAAGACCGAGGTGTGCAGGAGCACGGTGCCGTCGGGCTGGAACGTCACTGCCGCCGACGACACGCCTTCGCCCTGGTCCTTGTAGGAGAGCGATATGCCTCGTCCGACGTTCGGCGGCCTGGGGTCGAGGTAGCCGGACGCGCGGACGGCGGCGTCAACCGTCTCCTCGGGGCGCATCGTGAGTCCGGGCATGCCGCTCGCGAGCTCCTCGCCGCCGCGCACGAGGTTCTTGCGTCTCAGTTCGAGCGGTTCGACGCCGAGGCGTCGGGCGATGACGTCCATGTGGGACTCGATGGCGAAGTTCGCCTGCACCGCACCTGGCCCGCGGAAGAAGCCGCCGGGGATGGTGTTGGTGTAGACGTGGACGGCCTCGATGCGCGTGTGGGGGATGTGGTAGGGCCCGGCAGCGTGGCTCGCGCCGGGCAGATTGACGCCCGGTACAGGCTTGAAGCCGCCGTAAGCGCCGCTGTTGAAGAGCAGGTGCGCCTCGTGGGCGGTGAGCGTGCCGTCGCGCTTCACGCCGGTGCGCATACGTACGACGCTGGGATGGCGCGGGTTCGCCGCGGAGAACTCCTCGGCGAACGTCATGACGCTCTTGATCGGCCGGCCCGTCTTGCGGGCGAGGAAGTAGCAGACGGGGACGTCCATCGGCGAGCCCTTGCCGCCGAAGTCGCCTCCGATGGTCGAGTGCCGGACGACGATGCGCTCAGGGTCGAGGCCGAGGGCATCGACGAGGTTCAGCTTCAGACGGTGGGGCGCCTTGTTGGGCGCCCACACCTGCAACCGGTCGTCGTCATCGATCCAGACCACGCACGAATGGGGTTCGAGGTATGCTTGATGCGCGCGCTGCGTGGAGTAGACGCCCTCGACGACGAGGTCTGCTTCGGCGAAGCCGCGTTCAGGGTCGCCTCGGCCCCACACGTCGCTGACGAAAGCGTTCGTGGGCTGGGGCAGGGGCGCCGGCAGGCCGTCGTAGGTCTGCACGTCCGGGTGCAGCAGCGGGGCGCCGTCGGCGAGTGCGTCCTCGGGCTCCAGCACGGCAGGCAGCTCTTCGTACACGACGTCGATCAGGTCAACGGCCCGCTGTGCGGTCTCGGCGTCGATGGCAGCGACGGCTGCGACGCGCTCGCCGGCGAACCGGACACGCTCACGAGCGAGTACCGGGACGTCGCGGAGCCGGCGCCCGTAGAGGACACCAGCGACATCGGCCCCGGTCAGGACCGCATGAACGCCGGGCAGCCCTTGCGCCCTGGACGTGTCGATGGAGACGATGCGTGCATGCGGGTAGGGGCTGCGGAGGGCCCTCATCCACAGCATGCCCGGCAGGTCGGTGTCGGCGGCGTACCGGGCCGCGCCCGTCGTCTTGGCGACGCCGTCGACGCGCGGGGCCGCTGTTCCGATCACATGGTAGGCCTGCACGCGGCCTCCTCCTGTTCGGCACCTGCCGCCCCGCTCCGGCGTGGGCGGCAGGTGGGCGGGGCCTAGTTCTTGCGGGGGCCGACCGAGACTTCGCCGTCGTCCACGCTCACGTCGTAGATGGGGAGCGGGATCTCAGCGGGAGGGGCAGTGACCTCGCCGGTAAGCACGTTGTACCGCGTGCCGTGGCAGTCGCACTCGATCTCGTCGTCCTCGTCCACCGCGCCATAGTAGAGGTCGCACTCCTCGTGGGTGCACATGTTGTCGAAGGCGATGACCTCGCCCCGCAGTATCGTGAGGATGACCTGGTTCTCGCCGACCTGGACCACCTTCAGTTCGTTCTCGCTCACTTCGTCGCGGGACGCGACGCGTTCGTAGCCTTCCGGCATCTTGCACGCTCCTGTTGTTTGCTGTCTCCCTCTCAGGGGAGCCGGGTGAGACGTTCCGCCTAGATAACGGAGCCGCCGCCGTCGTTCCGCAGGGTCTGCCCGTAGAGGTGGCGGGCTTCGTCGCTGGCGAGGAAGAGGGCGACGCTTGCCTGCTCTTCCGGGTAGCCTGCGCGGCCGCCGACGAGGTTGTTCGTCTGCCGGTCCTCCATCGCGATCATGCCTCCGACCTGTGAGCCGGTGATGCCCGGCGCGATGGCGTTCGTACGGATACCGTACTGCGCCAGCTGCACCGCCATGTCCATCGTCAGCGTCACGATGGCGCCCTTGGCCATGTCGTAGGCGACACGCTGCTTGTTGCCGTTGAACGCGGAGCCGGACGAGAAGTTGACGATGGCCCCGCCGTCGCCCTGTTTCACCATCTGCTCCGCCACGTACTTGCACGTGAAGTAGGTGCCGTTCTGGGTCACCTCGATGATCTTCCGGTAGTCCTCGTCGTCCAGCTCCAGCATAGGCTTGCGGTCGGAGATGGCGGCGCAGTTCAGGAGGATGTCGATGCGACCGTAGTGGTCGACAACCTTCGCGATCATGTTCTTTACGTCGTCGACCTTCTGCACCTCGCCGACGACGTACATGCACTCGCCACCCTGCTCCGCGACCTCCTCGGTCACGGCTGCAGCGCGGCTCTCCTCCATGTCGAAGATTGCAATCTTCGCGCCCTCGGATGCGAAGAGCTTGGAGGAGGCGCGGCCGATGTTCCTGCCGCCTCCGACGATCACTGCGACCTTGCCGTCGAGCCTGCCCATGTTGCACCTTCCCGGTTCTTGGTTGGGGCGCGCGCCGCGCCCGGCGGGATTCTATGCGAACGCGGGGAGACGGGAAAGTGCGGATTGCAGGCAAGGGAACTGGGGTGAGCGGAGGGAATCGAACCCTCGATCTCCAGGGCCACAACCTGGCGTCTTAACCCCTCGACCACGCCCACCACGGAATGTTGATTGTAGCAGAAGGCGAGCGCGGCGGCGGCGAAGCTGCGGCATTCCGCATGCTTGTCCGGTTCACTACGACCTCTTGTCGCTATACGATTTTCTCCCGTGGCGCGCGGCCGCATGGCCGAACGGGAACAGAGGAGAGGGGTATGGCGAAGAATGCTGGGATAAGCCAGTTTGTGACGTTACTTGCCCTCGTGATCGCTCCCGTAGGCATGTTCCTTACCTACAACGGCGTGAATGACCTGCGTGTCGTGACCGCAACGGTGTTCTCTGTGGCCTGGCTATCCTTGTGGATGCTCGCGTACTACAGGAAGTCGACCATGCAGCGCGTCCGTGCGCACGAGGACCTCGCCGCCGCCGATCCCCCTGAATAGCACGTCCTTCCCAGTCTGCGTTCCCCATCATGCGACACCGTCGCTCCCCGCCCGCCGTGAATGCCGGCGGCTCTTGCATGCCACATGCGGAAGCGGGGGGTATAGTCTGGGTGAACGCGGCAGAACGGCAAGCGCGAAGGGAGAGGGCCGATGTCCGAAGAAGTGAAACGGTTCAAGTATCCCGGCCCCGGGGACCCGGGTGCACGCGACCGCGGCCCCACGAGAGGACGTTCGTACGACCTGCTCTCCAACCACCTCGTCATCAGCACCGTTCAGGTCATGGAGAAGGGGCAGACCACCGGGCTCCACCATCACGACGACCAGGACGGCTACTGGATGGTGCTCGCCGGTAGGGCGCGTTTCACCGGCGAGGGCGACGCACACTACGGCGACCTCGGCCCGATGGACGGCATCTTCATGCCCCGCTACAACCGTTATTCGTTCGAGAGCATCGACGACGAGCCGTTGCAGATACTGCGCGTCAGCCAACTGCGGCCGGTGGAAGGGAAGGCCCAGGCGAGAGAACGGGACGTACGGAACGAGGCGAAGCGGTTCAGCTACCCTGGCGCCGCAGACCCCGGCGCGCGGGACAGAGGTCCCGACAAGGGGCGCTCGTACGACCTGCTCTACAACGACAGCATGGTAAGTACCGTCCAGATCATGCAGAAGGGGCAGGGCAACGCGCTCCACTACCACAACGACCAGGACGGCTACTGGATGGTGCTCGCGGGGAAGGCGCGTTACTTCGGCGAAGGCGATACGCACTTCGGGGACCTCAGCCAGGCGGAGGGCATCTACACGCCGCGCTACACGCGCTACGGGTTCGAGTGCATCAGCGACGAGCCGCTGCAGATACTCCGCGTGAGCCAACTGCGGCCGATTGAGGGGAGGCCTCGTCCGAAGGGACGAGGGTCGCCCGGCATCGCCGTAACGTAGGGAGCATCCGCGCTAGGAGGCGGCTCCGGCTAGGTCCTCCACGAGGCGTACGAGCGTGCGGGTGGGGACGCCCGTCGCGCCCTTGACGACGTGGCCGGCGGCGCGCTCCGACATGAACGTTCCCGCGATGTCCAGGTGCGCCCACTCGACGCCGTCCGTGAACTCGCCGATGAACAGCGCCGCCGTGATGCTCCCTGCCGGGCGTCCGCCCGTATTCTTGACGTCCGCGTAGTCGGAGCGGTTCTGCCGCTTGTACTCCTCGAACAGGGGCAACTGCCACATCTTCTCGCCCGTTGCCTTCGACGCCGAGAGCACCGAGTCCACGAGCTCCTGCGATGTCCCCATGACACCACTCGCGACGTGCCCGAGCGCGACAACGACCGCACCGGTGAGCGTCGCGATGTCGACCACGCGGCGCGCCTTCTTGACCTCCTTGATGTAGCAGATGGCGTCGGCCAGGATCAGGCGCCCCTCAGCGTCCGTGTTGTCGACCTCGATCGTCTTGCCATTCATGGCGCGGATGATGTCGCCCGGGCGCTGGGCAGTCCCGGAGGGCATGTTCTCGACCGCAGGCACGACGCCGAAGACGTTGATCTTCGGTTTGAGGGCCGCGATGCCCTTCATCGCGCCGATGACCGACGCCCCGCCGCTCATGTCGCCCTTCATCTCCCACATGCTGGCCGCGGGCTTGATGGAGATGCCACCGGAGTCGAACGTGATGCCCTTGCCCACGATGGCGACGTTGTTCTCGGGGTGCTCCGGGTCGCCTGCGTACTCCATGATGATGAGGCGCGGCTCATTCGCGCTGCCCTGCGTCACGGCCAGCATCGCGCCCATGCCGCGCTCCATCATGTCCTCGCGCCCCAACACGGTGATGGGAAGGCCGGCGTCGTTCGCCACGTCGGTCGCGACCTCGGCCATGCGAGTGGGGTTCACGACGTTAGCAGGCTCGTTGACGAGGTCGCGTGCAACGATGGCGCACTCGGCGAGGAGCGTGCCTTTGGCGGCGCCGGCGGCGAGCGTCTGGACGCGGTGCTCGTCGCGCTCGACGATGACGAGGTCGTCGAGGGACTTGGCGTCGTCACTGCCGTTCGACGATGAGCGGTAGCGCTTGAACTCGTAGAGGCCGAGCACCGTGCCCTCCGCCATGGCCTGCGCCGATTCGCCCGCGTCCAACCCACCGATGCCCGCGCCATGCGCGATGGCCGCGGCGCGCTTCGCGCCCAGTTGCCGGAGGCGGCGCGCTAAGCCGCCGGAGACCGAACGGACCACGTCCGTGTTGAAGCGCTCCCGCTTGCCGAGTCCGGCAACCACGACCCGCTTGGCGGGCAGTCTGCCGAACGTATGGATGGTGGCGGTCTCACCCTGCTTACCGGCGATCTCCTTGTCCGCGATGAGTGCGGAGATCGCGCCGTCCAGGGCCGCGTCGACCGCGCCTGTCCCGCCCCCCGGCGAGGTCACTCCCTCGAACAGGTTGACGACGATGGCGTCTGCGTCGTACCGGGTGATATCGCCTTGCTCAACTCGCACGGTGGTCATGTCGCGGTGCCTCGTTTCCCAGGAGTCGCGTTAGCGTACCACAGGGGGCGGTGAGGATTGCGGGCACACACCCCGCGCTCCGCCCCAGGGGCCCTCACCCTAACCCTCTCCCGAGGGAGAGGGAATCCATCAGTCTAGGGTGTGGAAGGCGCAGCCGACGAGCCCGGGGCCGGTGTGCGCCCCGATGGCGGGCGTGAACTCGGTGATGAAGAGTTCTTCGATCTGCAGTCGCGCCTGGAGTTGCTCTGCGAGCATCTCGGCCTTCTCCGGCTCAGCGGCGTGCATGACGGCAGCACGCGTGGGACGTCCGCCGGTGCGCTCAGCGGCGATAGCAGTGAGCCGCGCGAGCGCCTTCGCCTCGGTGCGTGGGCGTTCCACCATGCCGATGCGTCCGGCCGAGAGCTGGAGGATGGGCTTGAGATTGAGGACGCTCCCCATCCACATGAAGAGCCGGGGGACCCGCCCGCCGCGCCAGAGGTAGTAGAGCGTGTTGAGGTAGCCGATGAAGTGGGTGTCGCCGACGCGCTGCTCCGTGCGCGCAAGCACGTCGCCGGCGGACGCTCCCGAGGCGGCGAGCCGCGCGGCGTCGAGTGCGATGAGTCCCTGCGCCGCGCCTGCGCTCCGTGAGTCGACCAGCGATACGCGCAGGTGGGGCAGCTGCGTTCCGGCGAGCCGCACGGCCTCCTCAGCTGCGCTGTGCGCTGCGCTCAACTCCGTGGAGAGCGTAATGCAGATGACCTCGTCTGCAACCCCGCCCGCGCGCCTGATGGCGTCGAGGAACGCACCCGGGGATGGAGCCGCAGTCGTTGGCAGTTCAGCGCTCGTCCGCAGAAGTTCGTAGAACTCAGCGGGAGCGATGTCGACGCCATCGGCGTAAACGCGTCCGCCGACACGGACCTCCAATGGCGCGAAGAAGAGTGGCAGCCCGCGCGTGATGTCCGCAGGGAGGGATACGTTGGAGTCGGAGACGACGGCTGTGGACATAAGCGTCCGGCATTATAGGACGAGGCGTGCGCGTCCGTGGCGCGGGCGAGGATCAGCCGAGGCTGCGGATGAGGATGCGCAGGAACGCGATCAGGAAGATCGCCGCGAGCGGGGTCAGATCGAGCATACCGGTGTTCGGAATGACTCGGCGGAGCGGGCGGTACAGCGGCTCCAGCGCCAGACCTATGCTCTGGTAGAGGCGTATGACCGTGTCGCTCCGTACCCCGGCCATGATGAGCCAGGAGAGGATGGCATGAGCGAGTATCGCCAGCAGGAGGAGGAGAAGGATAGTGTCGGCCAGGGATGAGATAGCGTTCATCTGCCCCCCAGTTCTCGCGAACGATGGAATGCTGCGGCGACGGCGTCGATGAGTGCGCTCTTGAAGCCCTTGCGCTCCAGTTCCCGCAACGCCGCTGCAGTGGTGCCCCCGGGTGACGTGACCCGCTCCCGCAGAATGGCAGGCGGTTCCCCGGACTCGCTGGCGAGTCGCGCGGAGCCGAGAGCGGTCTCGATGGCGAGCGTCTGCGCCATGTCGCGCGGCATGCCGACGAACACGCCGGCCTCTGTCAGCGCCTCGATGAACGCGAAGACGTAAGCAGGCCCGCTACCGGAGACGGCGGTCGCCATGTCGAGGTAGTCCTCGCTGTCCACGCGCCACTCGCGCCCCAGCGTGCCGAGCAGCGACGCAGCAGCTTCACGAGCAGCGTCCGGTACAGTGGGTGTCGTGGTCCAGACCGACATGCCCGAACCGATCTGGGCGGGTGTGTTCGGCATCACGCGGATAATGCGGTCGTGGTCCAGTCCGTTGCTGAGCGAGCCTATCGTTACGCCTGCGGCGATGGAGAGCACGGTCTGCTCGGCATCGAGTTTCCCACGCAGGTCGTCATAGACGTGGGCGATGTGTTGCGGCTTGACCGCCACGACGACGACCTCGGCCCCCTTGACCGCGGGGACGTTCTCTTCGTGCACGGCGACGCCATAGCGCTCCGCGAGCTCGTCCCGCCGGGCGGAGACCGGCTCACCGACGCTGACGTCGTGCACAGCGCACAGCCCGGAGGCGATAGCCCTGCTGAGCATCGCCTCTGCCATCACGCCCCCGCCTGCGAACCCGACGCGCACGGCGCTCTGCTCCTTGTACAACGAAGCGCCAGCGCGATGTTCGTGCCGGCGCATGCGGAGAGTATAGCACCGGGGAGCGTGGGAAAAGGATGTGGGGGAGTGGTCAGGGCTGGCGCGGAGAGGGAAGCCGACCGGTGCGCGAGACCTCCGCGGCGTAGCGAACAGCCTCGATCATGCCGGTCGCGTCGGCGATGCCCTTGCCGGCGATATCGAAAGCCGTCCCATGGTCGACAGAGGTGCGGAGGAACGGCAGGCCGATGTTGAGCGTGATGCTCGCCGCCCAGTCGTGCACCTTGACCGCGATATGGCCCTGGTCGTGATACATGGCGAGCACGGCGTCGTACTGCCCGTCGATAGCCTGCCCGAAGACGGAGTCCGCAGGAATGGGCCCCGCAGCGGCGATCCCTTCGGCGTTCGCGTCTTCGACGGCGGGCCGTATCTCCTCGATCTCCTCCGTTCCAATGAGCCCGGCTTCGCCTCCATGCGGGTTCAGCGCTGCGACCCCTATGCGTGGTGCCGGAACGCCGCGGGCAGAGAAGAAAGCATGCGTCAGGCGCAGGGCTTCCAGTACGCGTTCGCGGGTGACATAGAGCGCAGCATCCCGGAGCGGGTGGTGCGTTGTGAGGTGCACCACGTTGAGGCCGTTCGTGAGCAGCATCGTAAGCACACGCGGCACCCCGGCGAGGTGCTGGTAGATCTCCTGGTGGCCGAAGTCTTGGTGCCCTGCGAGCCGGGCGGCCTCCTTGCTGATGGGAGCGGTGGCGATGGCATCCACACTGCCTTCCATCGCAAGGCGTGCTGCCGCAGATGCCCATTCGACCGCGGCGGTCCCGGCGCGCGGGGACGTTACGCCGTAGGGCAGGGCGGCCAGCCCGTCGTCGTCATGCGGCGAGATGACGCTCACGCGTCCCGGGTCTCGCGGGGCATCAGGTCCGCTGACGGTCCGAGAGCGGAGTTCGCTGCCGATGAGGTCAAAGGCCCGATCGAGTACGTTGGGCGAGCCGACGACGAACACCGAGGTGTCCTCGTGGATGTCAGGCCGAGTGAGGGCTTTGGCGACGACTTCCGGGCCGATACCGGTGGGGTCGCCGAGGGTTATCGCTATGCGTGGGCGTGCGTTCATGCTCCGGTGTCCCTGCGGGGGTCGCATGGATTATAGCGGCTTAAACAGGGCGGGCCCCGCGGGATACTTCCCAACGGGGCCCGATGGCCCGCTCCCGTGGCGCGTCGAGAGGGGCCTGCGGAGGAGGGAGACGTGGAAGAGCGCAGGGGAGCGCGCACTTCCGGTCGCCCCAGCCCGAGGGCTGAGGCTCGTAAGTGGTGGTAATCGCTGTCCGAGGTGGTGGGAACGGTCTAGCTGGCGGTGGCGGCGCTGCCGTTGAGCGGCTGCGTCATGCTGGGTCTCCGGCCTCGCCTTCCGGAGCGTTTGTCGGGAACAGCGAACTCGTTGGGTATGAGGGAGAGCTGGCTGACTTCCTGCTCCGATGGAGAGCCGCCCGTGGCCTGGTATTCGCGGATCTCTTCGATGAACCCGTCGAGGGTATTGAAGTCGCGGTAGACGCTGGCGTAGCGAACGTAGGCGACGGGGTCGAGTTGGCGCAGACGCTCGAGGGTCAGATCTCCGATGACAGAAGCGGGGACTTCGGCCTTGCCGAGCTCTTGGAGGTCGTTCTCGATCTCGCCGGCGAGCTTCTCGATAGCTCCTGTAGGGAGCGGCCGTTTGGTACAGGCGAGCCGGATGCTGCGGAGCAACTTCTGCGGGTCGAACTCGTCGCGACGGCCGTCGCGCTTGACGACCTGGAGTGTGGCGTGCTGTATGCGCTCGTAGGTGGTGAAGCGCACTCCACAGCGACCGCACTCCCTGCGCCGACGGATGTCCTGACCCGTATCCCGGGAGTCAGTGACTCTCGTGTTGGGGTCTCCGCAGTTTGGACAGTGCATGGTGAACCCACTTTGCGGGTATCGTCCGGAGCGCCCCAGCGGAGGCTCCTGCCAACCCTGGACAACAATATAGGGGATTTTAATGTGCGAGGGCTACCACATAAAGCCCTTTTGACTGACAGCGGTATTGTTTTTCAATGTTCGCCGAAAGTCAATAGGCAATTTCAGAGATTCTACAATCCGTCCGGGTATGCAGTAGGTCAGGTGGCACATATTGCGCTAATCCACCCGCTGCCGGACAACGTAAATGCCCCCCGGAGGCAGACCTCACGGGGGGCTTGTTCGCGAAACCAGCGGAGCGGGCCTGGGGAAACCTGCTCCGCGCCCCGCTGCCATGGGGGACAGGCGGCGGGGTCGGTTTTCAGTTGTGCCTAGAGCGCCTGGCGGTTGCTCGGGCGCAGGAACGGCGGCAGGTCGAAGTCCGCTTCGTCGCTGATAGCGCGGCGAAGGAACTCGGCGATACCGTCGTCGTTGAGGCTCATCTGCTCGATGCTCGGCAGGCCGGTGGCGATGATGGTGACGCACATCTCGTCCTCCATCTTGGGGTCCGTCACCATGCCGAAGATGATGTTGGCGTCCGGGTCGACGGAGTTGGCGATCACGTCGGCGGCGCGCTGCACTTCCTTGAGGGTCATGTTGGCGCCGCCGGTGATGTTGAGGAGGACGCCCCGTGCGCCTTCGATGTTGACGTCCAGCATCGGGCTGTGGATGGCGCTCTTAGCGGCCTCGATAGCCCTGTCCTCGCCGTGGGCGGAGCCGATGGACATCCACGCCGGGCCTGCGCCGGTCATGATGGTCTTCACGTCGGCGAAGTCGAGGTTGATCTCGCCGGGGACCGTGACCAGTTCCGCGATCGACTTGACGCCGAGGCGGAGAACGTCGTCGGCCAGTCTGAAGGCGTCTTCGGCGGAGAGGTCGTCGTCGCACATCGCGCCCAACCGATCGTTCGGGACGACGATGAGCGTGTCCACTGCCTCGCGCAGGCGGGCTAGGCCGTCATCGGCGTTCTTGCTCCGCTTGCGGCCTTCGAAGCGGAAGGGCTTCGTAACGACTGCGATGGTCAGCGCACCGGTCTCTCGCGCGACTTCCGCAACGACCGGAGCTGCGCCGGTGCCAGTGCCGCCACCCATGCCGCTTGCGATGAACAGCATGTCGGCGCCGCGGACCGATTCGTAGATCTCCTCTCGTGACTCTTCGGCTGCGGTGCGCCCGATCTCAGGGTCCCCGCCGACGCCAAGGCCTCGCGTGATCGTGTCGCCGATCCGTATCTTGACCGGGACGTCGAGACGCACGAGGTGCTGGGCGTCCGTGTTCACGGCGAGGTACTCGACGTGCGGGACGCGCTCGCGGTACATGCGGTTAACGGCGTTGCATCCGCCACCGCCTACACCGATGACCTTGACTCGCGCGATGCCGTCGATGTCTGCCTTCTGCTCGTTGCCGAAAAGTTCCATTGTCATAACCGTTGCCCCTTTGCCCGTCCTGGTTTGGACTGTTGGTGTTGTCTCGTTCCTGAACGCCTCTTCCGCTTCCGTTGCCCTTATTCCCGCTGCGGGAATGCCCTGTGTGGTCGACTCATACGCCCGCTCCTGTCGGTTCCTTGGACCTGAACCGTGAGAGCCAGCCGCCGGACCGCGCCTGTGGTATTCCGGCCTGCTGGGACTCAGAGAGCGCACTGATGTGCCGCTGCCGGATGGCCCACAGCAACAGGCCAACGGCGGTGGCGTAGGCGGGGTCCACCAGTTCATCCGGAAGACCCAGGGTGGCTGACGGCCCCCCGACACGCACCGGGCGTTTACCGTAGTCCGCCATGATGTCGACGATGCCGGGGAGCGCCGATGCACCACCGGTCAGTACGATCCCGGCGGACGGGATGTGCGTGAGCCCGTTGGAGGCGAGGCGGTACATCATCATCCGCACCAGTTCGACGGCCCGGTCGTGAAGCAACCGGTTGAGCTTCTTGGCGTGGACCTGGATGGCGTTGCTGCCCAGCCCCGGCTTCACCTGGACGGTGTCTCGTTCGGTAAGGTGCTCGAACCAGACCGAACCGTTCACGATCTTGGCCTGTTCTGCGGCCATCGGCAGGAGGCCGAGGCCAGTTGCTATGTCGGTGGTGAAGTGCTGCCCTGCGACAGGGATGCTGGTCGTGTACCACACGGAGCCTTCCCGGTAGACGACCACATCCGTGGAGCCGCCTCCGATGTCCGCGAGGACGACGCCAAGTATCCGCTCCTGGGGGCTGAGGACGGCTTCGCCGCTCGCAAGGTGCTCCGGCACGAGACCGCGGAGCGTGACTCCAGCGCCGGTAAGCGTGGCGACGAGTGTGTCTATGGGAACAGCGTCGCCCATTATGACGTGCGACTCTTCGAACGACCGTGGAACGGTCTGGATCACCCGCATGCCGATGGGGTTGTGACTGACCGGCTGCTCCAGCCCGTCGGCCCCGGGGCGTGTGAAGTACCCATCGCTCTCGGCGACAACGTCCTCTGTCCCCCCGGAGGTGACGTTGCGTGATTGGAGATGGCTGCCCGTCACGCCAGCGATCGCTGGCGGCAGCCTGCGACCGAGCGTCTTCTCCGCCTCGCGCACGGACTGCCGGATGCACTCCTTCATGGCGTCGGGGGTGACGACCATCCCCTTGCGCATGCCGGCGGAAGCCGCGTGCCCCTGGGCAACGACATCCACTCCGCCTTCCATGCCGGCCTTGGCGACGAGTGTGACGACCTTGGTCGTGCCGACATCTATGGCGGCGTAGAGCTGTTCACGCGAGTTTGTCATCTGGCCCCTTCTAACCTCACACGGATTCGGCGATGCGCATGCGCGCGCTGCGACTTCGTCTGTTTCGGGATATCTCCTCGGTCTCCGGCTTGATCACATGCTTCGTCACGGGGCGGACTACTCCGCTGCTGACGAAGCGCTTGACCTCGCGGTCTTCGAGAGAGTGGTATGCGATGGTGACGAGACGTCCCCCGGCGTTCAGGACAGAGACCGCCTGGTCGAGCCCGCGCCTGAGGTTGCCGAGCTCGTCGTTCGTGGCCATGCGGAGTGCCTGGAATGTGCGGGTGGCCGGATGGGTGCGCCCTCTCCGATAGCCGGACGCGCGCGCGACGACCTCTGCGAGCTCCGCGGCGTCCGTCATCGGCCGCGCTGCCACGATGGCCCGCGCGATGCGCCGGGACCGGGGCTCTTCGCCGAGCGTGTAGATCAGGTCGGCAAGTTCCTCTTCCGGAAGATGGTTGACGAGGTCTGCTGCTGAAGGTCCCTCCGGCGTGAAGCGCATGTCCAGAGGCGCCGAACGACGGAAACTGAAGCCACGTTCCTCTGAGTCGAGCTGGCGTGAGGAAAGACCCAGGTCGAAGAGCACGCCGTCGGCGGGCACGAAGCCATGGGTATGCGCCTGCGATGCGACCGTACTGAAGTTGGCATTGGCGACGATGACGCGGTCGCCGAACCGGCGCAGGCGCTCGGTTGCCGGGGAGACGGCCTCGGGGTCGGCATCGAGCCCCAGGACGCGCCCGTCCGGAGCAGATGCCTCGAGGATGGCGGTGGCATGCCCTGCGTCGCCGAGGGTACAGTCGACGTAGGCTCCGCCCGGCCGCACAGCGAGTCCGGCAAGGACCTGTGCGGTCATCACCGGCTCGTGGTATATGTGGCTGTTGGCGGACATAGGACTATCTCTGCCTCCGCGCTGCGCGCTCCGATCAGAAGCGTTGCAAGGAAAAACGTTAGACGTTGTCTAAAACAGAATCAATGCGTTTGCCTAGCATTCAATCGGGTTTATGAGGTTCCGAGGGCTGCCTCGACAAGGCAGAATCGTGTAAATGCGGGGCCGCCATCGCAACAGGGCGTGTAGACGATGAGCGCCCCCACAACATGTTGTAGGTTTTTCTCAAACTTTGGCTAGAAACGCCGCCAGATTCTTCTCCGGCAAGAGCGGTGTTGCTATAATGCTCCCGCCCTGCGCCCGGGCATCCGCCTCGCGCCGGGCATATCCCACGCTGTCGAGAATGCCGTATGACGCAAGACACCGCCGGCTTCATGCCCCCATACCGGCTGCTCATGGGAGCAGGTCCATCCAACGTGCACCCTCGGGTACTGCAGGCGATGGCCTCCTCGCTCGTTGGACACCTGGACCCGAACTTCCTCGCCGTGATGGACGACGTACGCTCGCTGCTGCGCTACGTCTTCCGGACGGAGAACCCGGTGACGCTGCCCATCTCCGGCACTGGCACCGCCGGTATGGAAGCCGCGATGGTCAACATCATCGAGCCGGGCGACACGTTCGTGGTGGGGATCAACGGCTACTTCGGCCAGCGGCTGGGTGAGATTGCGGAGCGCAGCGGTGCGAACGTCATCAAGGTCGAGTATGAGATGGGGAAGGCTGTGGATGCGGAGCGCCTGCGTGAGGAGATCGTGGCGGCAGGGAAGGTGAAGGCGGTCGGCGTGGTCCACGCGGAGACGTCCACCGGCGCGGCCACCTCAATTAAAGAGATAGCGGATGTTGCGCACGAGGCGGGCGCGCTGCTGGTAGTGGACGCGGTTACCTCGCTTGGTGGCGTAGAACTGCACGTGGACGAGTGGGGTGTGGACGTCTGCTACAGCTGCACGCAGAAGTGTATCGGCGCACCCCCGGGACTCGCGCCGCTGACACTGAGCCCACGAGCAGTGGAGACGCTGCAGAGCCGCACGTCAAAGGTCCGGAGTTTCTACCTGGACCTCACTGAGTTGAGCAGTTACTGGGACCGCCGCGCGTACCATCACACCGCTCCCATCTCCATGATCTACGCGCTGCGCGAGGCGCTCCGGCTGATCGCGGAGGAGGGTGTGGAGGCACGATGGGAACGTCACATCAGGAACGGAGAGTCGCTCCGTGCCGGACTGCATGCGATGGGGCTGAACGTCGTGGCAGACCCGGAAGTGCAACTGCCGAGCCTCACCGCCGTTCGCGCCCCGGAGGAGATAGACGAGGCGCAAGCGCGCCGCTACCTGCTGGACCGGCATAACATCGAGTTGAGCGGTGGTCTGGGAGCGCTCGCCGGCAAAGCATGGCGCATCGGGTTGATGGGGCACAACAGCACCGGCCCCAACGTGCTGACGGTGCTCGGCGCGCTGGAAGAGGCCATCGGCGACCAGGGTTACGAGACGCAGGCCGGCGCGGGAGTCGCGGCGGCGCAGCGCGTGCTGCGCGGGGTGGACTAGCGCCCTACGGCTTGACCGCTTTCACGCTCAGTATCGGCCAGTAGAACTCGATCAACCCGTCGGCTCTGGGCGTGATGCCGAACGCTTGCGCTGCGGCCGTTGGCGCGTCCTTCAGCGCCTGTCCCAGTTGAGCGGCCTCCTCTTCCGGCATCCCGGCGCGTTCCGTCCAGTCGGGGTATTCAAGGTCGACGCGCGAGAGGGCAGTCTCGGCGACGCTCATCCCTGCGTGTTCGATCGCGTCCAGCCACTCAGACTCACCGAGGTTCCGTACGTGCGAAGGGTCCCGCCATATCTCGATGTCGTGCATCCAGGCGGTCGCTTCCGCGTCGTCCGGCGAGACGGTATCGATGAGGATGAGTTCGCCGCCCGGCGCCAGCGCGCGGCGCACCTCGGCCAGCCAGGAATCGACGTTCAGGAAGTGGTGCGCGGCGGTGCGGCAGGTGATGAGGTCGAGGCTGCCGTCCCGGCAGGGCAGGGACTCGGCTGCGGTCAGCATCAGTTCGGTCTGCGGCGCTCCGCGCTCACCGCGCAGCGAACGCGCCTGCTCCAGCATCTCCGGCGTCACGTCGGTCGCGATAACGCGGTCGCAGTGGTCGGCGACGGCGAACGCAGTGAAGCCGGGTCCCGCGCCGATGTCCATAGCTGTCCCATAGCGGCGGTCGCCCAGCATGGATGCGGCAGATGCGAGCGCGCCGGCCTGCGCGTGCGTCTTGCTCGCGCCGTAGGCTCCGGCGAGCCGTCCGAACTGGCTCTGCGAGCTTCTGTCGGGCTGTGCGTTCGTCATCGGGCGTTCTCTCCTAGAAGGCGAGCCAGGCGAGCACCGCGGTCACAGCTCCCACTGCGAGTCCCGCCAGCGTCACCGCCGGTTCTCCCAGCGTAACCGGCCCGAGGTAGAGCAGCGGGAAGCTGACGATCGTGCCTGCGAGGACGACGTGGCGGAGCTTGCGTTTCGTTGCGGCTGAAAGCATGGCTTACCTCGATAGCGCGGGCAGCAGTTCGATGATGATGATGGCTTCGATGCCTGCAAGGACGACGAGGCCGAGGATATAGGGGATGACGATGCGGAAGATGTCCCGCTCCTTGCCCGCGAGACCGACGACCGCCGCACCGACGAGCACCTTTGCGGGCGCCATGGGGCTGCCAACGGACGCGCCGATGGACTGGATGCTGGAGATAGTGACCGTCCCGATGCCCAACTCGCGTGCCGTCTCCAGTTGGAGCAGCCCGAACATAACGTTCGAGTTGGTGTTGCTGCCGCTCATGAACGAGCCAAGCAGCCCGATGAACGGCGAGACGAACGGGAAGAACGAGCCGGATACGTTCGCGATGCCTTGCGCCAGCAGCACGGTCATACCTGTGTCCGCCAAGACGACGGCCATCATCACCATGGTCGTGACGCCGACGGATGAGCTGAGGCTCTGCCCGTAGGTGAGCTTCATCGCCTCCCAGGCGACGCCCTTCCGCCAACGCTTCGAGAGGACGTAGACGACCGCGCTGATCACGATGCTGTAGAAGATGAGCGGGGCGGGATGGTTGAGAACGCGTATCGGCGCGTAGTCGTTCGCAACCGCGACGACGAAGCCCTGGGCGGTCTCGAACGCCGGGTAGTCGAGCGACCACTGTATGCCGCGGACCGCCTCCTTCACCGGGCCGATCTGCGATATGACGCTCAGGGTGATGAGCAGCGTGTACGGCATGAAGGCCAGGACGAAGGGCATAGGCCGTGCTTCGGGCTCATCCGACGCTCCCGCAGGCGGTGTCTCGGGCGCTGCTTCTGCCTGTGGCGCCCCGAGCAGTAGCGGTGTGCGGGAGAGCAAAGCCAGCATCACCATGCCCAGCACACCCGGGACAGTCGACGCTATCTGCGGTGCGCCTCCCCATGCGAGTGCGTACATCGCTGCCGCCATCAGTGCGCCGGTGACTATGACTACCGGCAGGCTCCGCCGCACCGCGCTGAGCCCGCCCTGTATGTGTGCGACCAGCATGCCGCTTGCCACGATGATGGGTGCGAACAGCAGGGCCATATGCGGGGCGATGACATCGCCTTCGATGCCGGTAACCAATTGGATGGTGTAATAGGAAGACCCCATGGAGCCGAACGTCACCGCCCAGCCGTGCCCGACAAGCGCCATCGCGGCGGCGCGGGCAGGGGGGAAGCCGAGCATGATGAGCAGCGGCGCCGAGACGGCTACCGGCACTCCGAACCCGGTGATGCCCTGGATGAAGCTGGAGAAACCCCATCCGATGAGCAGCGCTTGCACGAGACGGTCGCTGGCAAGCCTGGCCATCGCCTGTCCGATGGCGTCGATGCCCTTCAGCCTGTCCACCATGTTGAACAGGTAAACGGACGTCCAGACGATCGTGAGCACGAAGACCGCAAGGCTCAACCCTTTGGCGCTCGCTATCGCCACGTGGTCCTGCGCAGCACCGAAGACGAGGAGGGCGAGCGCGAGGGCAAGCAGCCAGGCGGCAGCGCCGGCGCGTGGCGCGCTCCAGTTCAGCCAGAGGATGGCGACTATGAGGAGAACGACCGGCGAGGCGGCCAGCAACCAGTTGATAAGTGTGAGGTCTGGGCCTGTCATAGAGGGGCGCAGGATAGCCGTCCGGCATGCTCCGCACAACGGCGGGAGGGCGGCGCTGGTACAATCTTCAGAGGTTCCTGCTTATGGTTCTCTCGCTCTCCGAACGCTTCTCCCGTGGTCTGCTGCTCTGCGATGGCGCCACCGGCACGCAGCTGTACGCTCACGGCCTGACTGCCGCGCTGCCGGAACCGGCGAACGTTGCGCAGCCGGACGTTGTAAAGGGAGTTCACCTCTCCTACCTTCGCGCAGGCGCGGAGTTGATCGAAAGCAACACGTTCGGCGCGAATGCGCTCAAACTCGGCATGCATGGGATGGCCTCTCGCGTTGAAGAGCTGAATCGGGCCGGCGTTGCCCTGGCCAGGGAGGCGGCGCAGTTGCACGGCCAGAACGTCTGGGTCGCCGGTTCGATGGGCCCGCTGCCGTCCGACACGACGGGCGCAGGACTCTTCTCGCCAGCGTCGGCGTGGAACGTGTTTGCCGAGCAGGCTTCCGCCCTCTCCGATGGCGGAGCTGACCTCATCCTCCTGGAGACGTTCACGTCTCTCGCACAACTCAGACAGGCTATAGATGCCGTGCACTCCGTCTCCGAACTGCCGGTCATCGCCCAGATGACTTTCACGGGCGACGGCCTGACGCCTGGTGGAGATGCTCCAGAAGACATCGCCACGGCGTTGAACGACGCAGGGCTTCTTGCATTCGGCGCGAACTGCAGCATCGGGCCGGACCTGCTCCTGAGCGTGGTTGAGCGTATGGCCGGGTCGGTAGGCCTGCCTCTCATCGTCCAACCGAACGCAGGGCTACCAGCCTATGTGGGAGGCCGGCTGCAGTACACAGCATCGCCGGAGTACTTCGCGGAAACGGCGCGAGAGATTGCTCGCGCAGGGGCCGTAGGGGTCGGCGGGTGCTGCGGGACGACACCGGAGCACATCGCCGCGGTGCGGGACGCGGTACGCGGCGTGTTGCAACATTCGGCGCGGCGCGCTCCTGCTCCGGCTGCAGTAAGGCCCCAGCGCGCCGAAGCTTCAGTGACACGGCCTACGGGGCTCGCTGAGCGCATCGGACGCGGGGAGTTCGTCGTTACCATGGAGCTGTCGCCGCCGCGTGGGTTCGACGTGAGCGGGACGCTGGACAAGCTACGTGGCGTGGCAGGAAGCGTGAGCGCCGTCAACGTTGCGGACAGCCCGCGAGCGCAGGGAAGGATGAGCGCGCTCGCTATGGGAAGCCTCGTGCAGTCCCGGCTCGGTGTTGAGGCGGTGATGCACATGGCCATCCGCCACCGAAATCTGCTGGCATTGCACTCGGACCTCTTGGGTGCGCACGCATTGGGACTGCGGAACGTATTCACGGTGATGGGAGATGTTCCGCTCGCAGGCGACTATCCTTACGCAACTGCGGTGAGCGACGTCACGGCCTCTGGCTTGATCCGGCTGATGGCGGGATTCAACGAGGGCGTGGACGCGAATGGGCGGGAGATCGGGCAACCGACGTCGTTCTTCATCGGTGCGGCGCTGAACTTCAATGCTCTGGACCTCGACAGGGAACTCCGTGTACTCGAGCGCAAGGTCGAGGCGGGCGCGCATTTTCTGCTGACACAACCTGTGTATGCGCCGGAACACGTGGAGCGGGTCTGGTCGATCCTGGGTGGCTTCCCGTTGCCCGTCATCATGGGAGTGCTGCCGCTTCGCAACGCCCGCCATGCGCGCTTTCTCCACAACGAGGTACCCGGCATCGACGTGCCGGAAGATGTGATGCGGCGTATCGACCTTGCCGAATACCGGGGCGACGCCGGGGGCAAGGAAGGCATCGCACTCAGCCGGGAGTTGCTGACGGCGCTGTCAGGGCGCATCGCCGGGGCATACTTCATGCCCCCCTTCGAGCGTTTCGGCGTAGTACAGGAGACGATGGAAGGGCTGTCACTGCCAGGGCTGAGTCTGCCATAGGCAGCGGATGGTATCCTGAATCGCACACGTGGGGCCGTAGCTCAGCTGGGAGAGCACCTGCTTTGCAAGCAGGGGGTCAGGGGTTCGAGTCCCCTCGGCTCCACCAAACTTGACGATACACAGAACTGTCTTTGAGATGTGGTTCGCCCTGCGAGGCTCTCCAAAGTCTGCTACGGCGTACATGTAGCACGACCACATGGGGGGCCTTGCTTGGCGCGTCACTTCATGAGTTCAGTACCGCGAGGTCTGCGAGATGGCGAGCAACCCGGAGGTTCCGGGTACCCTGGGGAGTGACACTGCTCGGTGCGATCGGATACAGCATCAGCGTTGAAGACTGGCTAGCAAGAGGCGTCAAATAGCAGCAGACTCACGTGAGGTACCAGGCGTTGTGCTCCCTGTACTTGCCGAACGACGCGCCGACGCCGGTTCAGTCGTATTGCCCGTCCAGCAGGTTGGTCTGGTGGTCCGGCGTCGATGAGAGGTCCCGATCCTTCGACGGCCATGCCTCGGATGCGGATGTCATCCAGGAGGAGAAGGCGGAATGAGACGCAGACGGGCACCCTCTCGGGCGAAGCTCAACCCCGAGCGCGTGTGGGCGTTGCAGAACCGTCGGCACCTGAGCCAGAACGAGTTGGCGGCGTTGGTAGGCACATCGTCGGGCTAGCTCTCGTAGATGATGTGCGGGAAGCGCCGCCCGTCGGCGGAGCTGTGTAGGCGGCTCGCGGACGTTCTGGGCCTTGCTGACTTCGACGATCTGTTCGTATTGGAGCCCGTTGAGCCATGAGGCGCCGCACGCGCACCACGGTCCGTCTCTATTGGGACGGCACGTTCCTGCTGGATGACTTCGCTGACGACCTAGAGCGTCTGAAGGAGGAGAGCAGCCTGACATGGGACGGGCTGTACGCGCTGCTGAAACTGGACGCGCAGGTCCCGGGCTGCGTCCAGATGGTGCTGAGGACGTCGGCCATGCCGCATCCTGGACCGCTCCACCCCGTCAGGATTGCCGTCGGCACCGGCGGCGTGAACGGATAGCGGTCACGGGAACGCAACGCCGGAGATACAAGCGGATTGAGTGGCCCTTTACCGACGACTTCCCGGACCGGCTGGTGCGGTTCCAGAAGGCGAGCGAGCTGTCCACGCGGGCACTTGCGGGTCTTCTGGGCGTCAGCCCCTACCGGCTGCGGCGCTGGAAGCGCTAGGGGGGGAGACGCCCCTAATCCTGCCCATCTGCTCGCTCTGCTGACCATCGCGGAGGCGACGGTGCTTCGGGACGGCGTCCTGATGTGTCCGGAGCGCGACTTCCCCGACGGCATCGACGTTGAGAGTCTGCGGGCGCGGATGGCCGGGGCGCGGCCGGGGTGTACAGGGGCGGGTTGGAGCGCGTCCGCCGTCGCTGCGGCCTCTTCAGCGTCACCGTTGGGAGGACGGACAGCGCCCTCAGGATGGCGGTGAGACGGTCAGCGTGTAGCTCCCGATGGCGCCCCACCCCGACACGGAGATGTAGAAGTCGCCTGCATACGGCGCTTCCCAGAGGGTACGCCAGGTGCGCGATTCCCTGGATCCCTCGTTGGAGGCCAGCGCCATGCGCGTGGAGTCCAGCACGTACACGTACGAGCTGCTGAGCGTGCCGAGCTCCACGTCGACCTGGTAGATCTCCCCTGCCTGCGCGGTGAAGCGGAAGTCATCGCCGTCGTGCTGGTGGTCGATGGACCCGTGGATGGGCGTTCCCAGGTCGATGGCTGCCGCTTCCTCGATGTTGTCGGGATAGTCGTCGCTGGTATCGGAGGGTGAGACGACCAGCGAGTAGCTGCCGACGGCCTCGTCCCACCCCGCCACGAAGATGTAGAAGTCGTCCGAGCTCGGCGCTTCCCAGAGGGTGCGCAAGGCACCGGTGTCCCCGGACTCCTCATCGGCGCCCCGCAACCTGCCGGTACCCCAAAGGAACAGCGCCGGGTCGCCCAGTGTCCCTCGCTCGATGTCAATCTGATATATCTGCCCCTCTCGTGCGGTGAAACGGAACACGTCCAAGTCGCCCACGTAGTCGATGGTTCCGTGGACGGGTGCCGCCAGGTCGATGACTGTCGAGTCCTCGGCGTCGTTGGCGTGGTCGTCGCTGATATCGGATGGTGAGACGATCAGCGAGTAGCTGCCGACGTTGGCGTCTACCTCCGCGACGACGGCGTAGTAGTTGTCCGTGGCGGGCGCTTCCCAGACGATGCGCGATGCCCCGGTCCCCAGGAAGTCGTGGTCGGAGGCCAGGAGCCTGCCTGCTGAGTCCTGCACCTGCAGGCTCAGGGATTTCACCGTACCGGGCGCCCCGTAGATCCGATAGGTCTGCCCTCGCTGTGCCGTGAACCGGAGGATATCTACGTCGCGCGGATAGTCGATGGTTCCGTGGACGGGCGCCGCCAGGTCGATGGCGGCGGCTCTGTCGATGTGGTTGGCGTAGTCGTCGCTGATATCGGAGTGCGAGACGGTCACCGCGTAGCTGCCGGTGTAGCCCAGCCGTCCCTCGACGGCGATGTAGTAGTCGCTCGCGCTCGGCGCCTCCCAGACGATGGGCGACCCATCGGGTCGTTCGAGGATGTAGTTGGAGGCCAGACGCCCGCCGCTGAGATCCCGTACCACCATCAGCGAGTCGTCCAGGGTCCCGAGATCGATGCCGACCTGGTAGAGCTGCCCTTCCTGCGCGGTGAAGCGGAACAAGTCGATGTCGCCCACGTAGTCGACAGTTCCGGGAACGGATGTTCCGATCTGGACGGTGGCGGCAGCCTCGATGACGTCGGGGTGGTCGTCATCCGGGTTCGCGACCGAGACGGCCAGCGTGTAGCTGCCGGTGGAGTTCGCCCGATAGTCGGTCACCGTGATGTAGAAGTCACCCGAGCGCGGCGCCTTCCAGACGATAGGTGATGCGGGCGGACCTCCGTAGCTGACGTAGTTGCCTTCGGAAGCGAGGAACTGACGGCTGGCGTCCCACAGTTCCAGGAACGAGCTGCTCAGCGTGCCGAGTTCCGCATCGATCCGATAGATCTGCCCTTCCTGTGCGGCGAAGCGGAAGGCATCGGCATCGTCATAGTAGTCGATGGCTCCGTGGACGGGCGTGCCTACGTCGATGGCGGCGGCGAACTCGATGGCGTCAGGGTAGTCGTCGACGGCGGGTGAGACGGTCAGCGTATAGCTGCCGCGCGAGTCCCACCCTGTCGCCGTGAGGTAGTAGCGGCCCGTGCTCGGCGCCTTCCAGATGATCCGATGCACCGGGGAGTCGCGGAGGTCGTTGCCGGAAGCCAGCTCCCGGCCATCGGAACTCAGCAACGAGAGGTAGACGTAGTTCAGCGTGCCAAGAGGGCGATGATGTCGTGGCGCAGCTGCACGCCGAGCACTGCTCTGGAAAGCATCCGTGGAATCGAACGGAAGCCTGCGTCACTTGCTGAAGCGATACTTCGGGTACGATGACTTCTGGCCTTTGCAGGAAGCCACAATCTCCAATGCCATTGCCTGCCGGAATGGATTGGTCGCCATGCCTAGCAGCGGTGGCAGTCCATGAGCTCCTCCTGGCGTATGCCGAGCCTGTCGAGGGCTGCGAAGTAGACGTTCCTGTTGAGAAACCGCTTCTGCTGCTCGTGCTTGGCCGGCTTGGTCGTGTGCGCCTGCACGCTCATGCTAATCGCCTAGGGCGGGCTGCAGGCAGGCTTCTTGCCAGCTGTGGGCGCCGCGTTGTGCGGCCTACACATTACGCATGGCCGCGGTGACTGTGACCCGTCGAGCGGTGGTAGGCTTCTCACCTTTAATCGGCAGCGGATTCCGCTACGCGTGCTTATGGGTCTACGACTCTTCCTTGATGGCCGTCTGCAGCAACGTCCGGGCGTGGCGCACGGCGTCGTGCTGTTGGGCGAGTCGGTCGATGAGTCGCTGCAGCTGAGCCCGCAGTTTGCTTGAGGGCGGTGCTGCCTTCGACTGCTGCTGATAGCGGTGGCGCTGAAGGTCAATCTCATCCTCGAGGTCGCGGAGTATCTCGACGGCTTGTGGTGTGTCCATGGTGGAGCTCCTTACATCGGGGGCAGTCGTCTGGCTGTGCTTGGCGTATATTCCTCATGATAGACTCTCCACTGTGGCGGCTGCATCAGTCCAGTTGGCGCCTTGACGACCTGACGTGGACGGAAGCGGGCTGCCCATCCGAAGCGCCATCCTGACAGGAACAACGGGATATGAGACTTGTTGGCGGTAGAGCGGTTCGAGGTTTTTGGGGGACAGCTCGGACTCCATAGCGAAGGGTGAGCTGGTGTTGGTATTCGAGCGGGTTGAGCAGTAGCCACGTTCCCCTGTTTTCAGGCGCGTCTTGTGGCTATGTCGCCAAGCCCTACATACAAAGATGGCCAAGGCCACGAGGCGGTGTGGCTGTTCCGCTCGAACGGGGGCAGCCGATGAGTCCTATGGAACGAGCCGGCGCCATGCCGAGACAGCGCATACACCACAGAAGAGACATTCATCAACTTCCAGACGACTTCCCTGAGCGGCTGAGGCGGCTCCAGGAGGATTCGGGCCTGCCGTGGGCCGAGATCGCCCGCTGCCTTGGCACTCTTCCCCACACGGTATGGCGCTGGCGGAAAGGAGAGGTGCGGCCCAATACACAGCACATGATGGCACTCATGGAGTTGGCTGGTGGCCTGGGGTTCGGCCATATACTCACCGACCCGCCTCGACACCCCGATTGACTGAAAGGCACATGGGAGCTGCTCTCGGAGTGGAGACGGGGCGAAGCGCCTCCTCGGTTGACCCCGTTTCCCTGCCTGTACCTGACAAACACCCCTTGACTCCGTCCATTGGTGCCGGCCACGCTCCCGATGAAGCGGGACCTTGTACTGGCACTGGTTGTCCTAGTCGTCCTTACCGGCGGCGCAGCGGTTATAGTCGAGACGCTCACCTCTTCTAGGTCCAACGAAGGTATGCAGGAAAGCGCTAGAGGAGGACGTCAGTCCGGAGGCGCTTGGGCGGCGGGCCGAGTCGGCGTGGAAGTGCTGGCAGGAGTAGATGTGGACTCAGGTTGGTTTGGACTGGCGGGTGCGACGACGTTCGAATCGGTTCCAAGAGCCGCCACGAGAACGATTGTGATGAGGCATAACAGCCCGATGCTCGCCACAGAGTTGGAGATGGTCAACTCACTTTCAGGGAGCATCGCTGTTGCCTCTTTCAGAGAAGGTACAACCACCTTCCCTCTGAGGCAAGCGGAAGGTGAAGAAGTGCTCCTGCACTAGTCCCCACCTGTGTTGCGCGCTCCCTCCGGGACAGGAACACAGCCTCCTGCCGGTTGGATGTGGAGTGCGGCAGGGCGGCTCTGTCGCTTGCTGGGCTACTGGGCTACGGCATCGAAGGGATGGACTCACTGAAGGGCCGCTTCATGTCCGTTCAGTGTCGGGGACGATCACGCATGCGGGGTGCGCGCGAGGACGGCTACATCGTATACTGGGGAAATCTCGCAATATGGGTTATTCCCGCATAGTGACATGCCTGAGAGTCCTCAGAGCACTATAGGAGGATTTCATCTGTGACCAAGATTGTGTGTTGGAATATCGCCAAGCGCTCGCAACCATGGGACCAGCTCCTGCGGATGGACGCAGACGTTGCGCTGCTGCAAGAAGCCAATTTCAAGGACGTTCCGGCTTCTGTCAGAGCGAGCCGCTGCCTGCCTCAAACCAACTATGGATATGACCGCTGGCCGCTGGTTGTACAGCTGTCCAATAACGTGCAGGTTGAATGGCTCAAGCCGGTCAACGCCGCGCAAGTCAGCATCGAACCTGATGAGATTGCGGTAAGTGACTCTAACACCATCGCAGCCGCACGGGTGACGCCCCTGCCTGATGGTGAACCATTCGTGGTGTTCTCGATATACGCCCGTTGGATCAAACCGGTGGTCAAGACCTCATGGTGGGCAGGCTACGCCGACGCATCGGCACATCGGATCATCTCTGACCTCTCTGCATTCATTGGCGACGTGAATCCGGCATCACACCGCATCCTCGCTGCAGGCGACCTCAACACCATCTACCAGGAAACAATCTATTCCCTCCAACCGCGTGATACGACGGTATTCGACCGAATGGAGGCGCTTGGGCTTGAGTTCATCGGGCCGCGTTGGCCGAATGCCGACAGGAGGGCGGACCCTGTGCCGAGGGGATTGCCGCAGGGTAGCGAGAACGTTCCCACCTACCTTTCTGCTCAGCAACTGAGACGCATGCGCAACGATGATATCCTCACGGGCCACCAACTGGATTACGTGTTCGCATCGAAGGGGTTCGGCCAGAGCATCAGCGTCCATGCCATGAACGCCCCTGAACGATGGGGTTCAAGCGACCATTGCCGCGTAGTCATCGATGTGCAGAATCGGGCAGCACGATGAGCCGGTCCGGGTAGTGGGCGTTGAGTTCCAGCGGTTCCAGGAGTCGAACGCGCGATTGGTGTCCGCGTTAGGGAGTTGGCCGTCGCTGCGTCCTACAAGAGGAGCAGATTGGAAGGATTCGGCGATGATGAGAGGGATAGTCGCGCTCAGCCTGTCGGTGCTTGCTCTCGCGGGGTGCTCCGCCCCTGTACCGACCGCGACGCCTACGGCTACACCGCGCCCGACGCCGACCGCGACAGCCACCCCGACTGCGACGCCAACGGCCACGCCGCGCTCGACGCTCCCAGCGCGCACGGACTTCGAGTACGCATAGAGATTGCGATAGGAGTAGAATACAAGCAGACCAAGCCTGTCATCCGCAAATGGCTCGTGGACCCGACCATTGCGGTAAACGGCGCTCCATCGGACGGCGACATGGCGGAGTTGCGCGATGTCATCGCGGATCTGAACGCATTGACAGGGTTGGAGATAACCGTCGTGTAGGCGACGGCGAGCATTGATGTGCACTTCGTCCCGAGCAGAGAGTTCTCAGCCGTGTACGACCAGAACATCCCAAGATTCTAGGCATCGGATGGACAAATAGCAGGACACTGAAGGCAAGGAACGCGGCTTTGAGCAAGACCCGTGGAGCAAAGAGCTACTACGCCAAGGTTACCCTCGGAGCCATGGCTGGCTTCGCGGTGTTGGCAGTGGTCACCGGCGTGGTCTCCGCCCGTTCAGGGATTCCCGGTGTGGCGGCAGAAGCCTATCTGCGCCGCGGCATGATTCGCCTTGAGTCCGGCCGCGTGGAAGGGGCCTACGACGACTACTGCGAGGCGATCCGCATCGATGCGTCGCTGTCCGAGAAGCCCGAACTTCTCGGCGAGGCCTATGCGAAGCGAGGGCTCATCTTCATGCTCGCCGAGGACTACTCGCACGCGCTGGACGACTTCGCGGTTGCGCTGGAGCGGAACCCTGCCGATGCGGGCGTGCGCGGGCACATCTACGAGGAGGCCATCGAGCAGTTGGACGTCGCCATCGAACTGCAGCCCTCGGAGGTGGCGCACTACCGCAATCGCGGCGGGGCAAGGCTCGGAGCGGGCCAGTACCAGGAGGCGGTCAGCGACCTGACGACGGCGATCGAGATGGGACCGTCTGACGGATCGGCGTTCGCCAACAGGGCAAACGCGCGGAGACATCTGGGCGACCTCGATGGCGCGCTGGAGGACTACAACAGCGGGCTGGACATCGAACCCACCGATGCCGTGGCCTACGCTGGGCGCGCGATTGTGCTCAGGAGGCTCGGCAGAGATGACGAGTCGAGCCGTGACGTCCAACTCGCCGTCGAGAACGGCTATGACCGGGCCCTGTTGATGCAGGTGTTCGAAGAAGGAGACAAGGACAACGTGCAGTGGCTTGAGCGAAGCGAGGATGATTAACAGGCGAGTGATCGACATCGAGGCCGCTGACGCAGGTAGAGAGAACGGGCCGGAGGATCGCCGGAGGGCATCACCGACCTAGCCAGGTCAGCAAGCCTCACGCACCGGCCCAACAGCAGCATCGTAGCCAGCCACGCCCACGCTGAACTCAACAGCACCGCCGCCCGCGGAGTGATCGCGGAGCGCGAACTCGAAGACCTGAGCGCCAGCATCGAGACTCGCGAAGATATCGTCACGCTGACGCGCCGGCGCGAACGCCAGACCACCAACGAGCGCCGAGTCCCACATCCGCCGAGGTCGCCAAGCACCATCTACCGCATATGCCACCGAGACTGTGCCCGGACTTCCACTTGGCGCATGCCAGGCGAGCGCCAACTCCATCGACAAACCATCGAGGAACAGAGTGGGCTCGCAGCGGACGGAGATTGAACCGCCGCCCGGTCCGCGATCGTCACCATGAGCAACGATATAGGGCGGATGATTATCAGCGAGCTCCCACGTCACCTGCAGCTCATCCCACGTCCGCCAATCACTGGACGGATCCTCACATGCAATCACCGCGACACAGATCAGGAGCAGCAGGAATAGTAGCACCACCGTAGCCGGGACCAGGCCGCAGCCGCTAGCTCGCCGGGCGCGAGCTGCAGTGAAGTGCTCGTGGTAGATGGCGCGCACCGCCCGAGGTGCCCTCGTGCAACGAGTCTCCCTTGTAAAGACCTGCTGCGGAATGGGAGGCGAGGGTATGCTGCCATCGGTAGGTAACACTCGCTTGTAACGCCTCCGAAGTTCCTCGTCGGACTGGATGCCCTTGCGCATGTTGCAGCTGGTGCAGAGCAGTTGTAAGTTATCGACGTCGTCACTGCCACCTCGACTAACGGGGTGCTTGTGGTCAATCTCCAAGTAGTCGATACGATGGGCGCGGCCGCAATAAGCGCACCGTCCTTTCTGATTCTGGAAAAGCCCAGTCTTCACACCGCGAGGAATAACCCCTCGGCGCCTGCCCGCATTGTTGCGCTTACGACCCCAGCGCATAACTCATCCTCACTGCACCGCAAAAAACCACCGTTCCTAAAGTCCATCACACGCGGCGTTCATCGCCTCCCACCAAAATCCCGACCCAACTGCCAACGATACGCCCGACAGTACACAACCGCTAGGACCACCTCGACTGCGAAGCGGATAGCGATCGAGATCGCAGGAGCAGAGAGTAGCATGACCGCGTCGACCACCGCAAATGTTGCTGTGATCAGACAGAATAGCAGCCAGACGTACCTCACTTCCCCGGCCTGAACGAATAAAGAACAGTATCCATCTCTTCAAACGCGAACAACAAAATTGGGAATGGACGCCCGATGAGTAGCAGCAGGAGAACCCACTTCATGAGGAACCCTCCTGTCGCATGGGCCGAAGGCTTTGCAGTGACGCTCCGTGTACCATGTGAACAACAGGAGGGCGCGGGGCCTTCCTGTCCCATGCTCGGGGGTCACATCTGTCTCCATGTACATCGAGCGTCACTGCGGCGGGGAGACTACAGCTGGATGCGTGCAGCTGCAACCAGTAGGCGAGGCAGCAGCCCATTGAACTATAGTACACTTGCCAAGAGGGACCACCGCTCGGGAGGAACTGAAAGATGACCACGAGGCATATCGAGAACCGGCTGGCTGAGATAGACAACCTGCTGGCAGATGCGATTCGTGACAGCGCAGAGCGGCATCACGAGATAGCCACTGCCACCGGATTGCTTGCCACGATCACCGAACGGCACAACGCCCATCGGCAGCAACTCGCTGCCATCCAAGAGGCAGTCCAAGCACTCCGCGAGGCTATCCGCGAACCCGCCTAGGCCGTTTACGCTACCAGATTCCTGTAGGTGAGGTGTTCCGTGTTCACGATGCGCCGGAGCGTGTCTGTGAAGATGTGCGCGTTGTCGCGGTTGCTGTAGCACCACCCCAGTTCCTCCAGACAGCGGTCAAGGTGCTTCTCGCTCACCTTGTTGAACGCGCCGATGATGCCGCGTTTGAAGAGCGACCACACGCCTTCGATGGTGTTCGTGTGCACGTCTCCGACCACCCATTCCTCCATGCGGTGGTTTACCGTCTCGTGGCGCGTGTTGTGGTCTGCGATGCCGAGGTAGGACGCGAACTCGTCTGTGTGGAGAGCCTCAGCCTCATCTTTGACCGTCTCGCGGATGAACTCATGCAGCGTCCTGCGCTTGATGTTCGGGATGCGCTTGAGCCGTATCACGCCCCCGCGCTGTATCGCCCCGGCTACCCACGTCTTGTTGCTCTTGTAGGCGCGTCCCTTGCCCTTCGTCTTGCCGCCTACGAGCGTCTCGTCGACTTCGACGACTCCGAGCAGCGTAGGCCCCTCGAACGGGTCGTTGCCCATCGCCTCGCGGATGCGATGGCAGAGATACCAGGCTGTGCGATATGCAACGCCCAGCGTCCGCTTCAGTTGGAGGGCGGAGACTCCCTTCTTGGACTCGCACATGAGGTAGACGGCGGCGAACCATTTGCGGAGCGGCAGGTGGGAGTCGTGCATAATAGTCCGGTCTGTGACGGAGAACTGGTAGTGGCAGGCAGCGCAGTGAGACTGCCCACGTCCGCTCATTGCGGCTACGCTCTCGGAACCGCAGCGGAGACACGTTACGCCGTCCGGCCAGCGCAGCCGCTCAAGCAACCAGCGACACTGTGCATCGGTGTTATATTCGTCAAAGAGGGTTAGGAGGTTGGTCGTGGCTTACGCCCCATCGGATGATTCGTTGCCCGATGACATCCTCAGTCGGCTAGATTCCGAGGTTGCGGAGATCGTGTTCGGCCCGTCTGTGAAAGCGGAACTTGACCCGACTGCCAGCGGCCGCAGGGACACGGCCGCAACGTCGACGTCTTCACCTAGGCCAGGAGCGAGACCCTCCGCGGCAGCTGGCCGTTGACGCTGGCCGAGGACGGCCCGACGTCGCCGGCATGGGAGGACGAGGTCCGGCGCTACGCCCTTGAGCTGAGCCCGGAGGCCCTGCTGCCGGCATCGGAGGTACGGAGCATCGCGCGATCTGCAGCGCGGTACGCGAATCGCCCGGTGGCCTCCTCATCGGGACCGAGCACTTGCTCATCCGCATCATGCGAACCGTGGAGAGTGGAACAGCAGGCGCACTGTAGGGAGTTCGCGTCTCGCTCGATATGATTCGTACCGAGTTGGGCCGTACGCCCTTGTAGCCAAGCGTTCAAGAAGCCTCAATAGCAGATAGGCCAACCGGGTAGCTTCGATAATGCGGTCACGGAAGGCCCGACGTGAAGGGTGCCCCTATTCCACATCCTGTTGCCGCTCGTGGCGGTGGTATATCTCCTCGATCGCCACGTCGAGTTCGGCCCACTGGCGCTCGGTCGCCGAGCGCAGCCGCATGTTCTGGAACGCGCCCCAGACCGTCATGGCGGGCGGGACGAGCAGGACGGAGAAGAGCAGGGAGTACGCGATGGTGATGGCAGCCGTGATGCCGAACTGCTGCATCGCGGCCAGCGGCGAGAACGCCATCACCCCGATGCCGAGCGCCGTCGTCAGCGCAGAGCCCAGCAGCGCAGAGCCGGTGATCGAGAGCGTCCGTACCGCCGCGCGCTCCGGGTTGCGGAGGCGCGTGAACTCCTCGCGGTAGCGATGGATCATGTGGATGGTGTAGTCCACCCCGATGCCTATGGAGAGCGCCGTGATGATGGACGTGGTGATGGTGTACGGGATGCCCAGCAGCGCCATCGTGCCGAGCACCGAGATGAGGACGAGCACCGTCGGCACCACGGCTATGACCGCCAGCGCGGGCTGGCGCACCGTCAGCCAGAAGAAGAGCGTGAGGACTACCAGGGCCGCCGCGATGGTCGTGCCGATCGACTCCGTCTGCCGGTCCCTGATGGTGTCCGTGACCACGAACGAGATGATGCTGTCCGAGGTCGCCGTGAGGGCATCGTCGTCGCCGGCCCAGACCGCCTCGACGTCCTCCTGCAACCGCTTCGACGCGCTTGGGTCGCCGGTGGAAGCCGGGAACTGGAGCAGTATCGTATCGACGCCGGCATGATCGTTGACCAGGCTGTGTCTCAGGGCAGGGTCTCTCGCTTCGATCTCGTCGATGAGCTCCTGCATCAGCGCCCCGTCGAGGCGTACGCCCGCGGTGGCCTGCCGAAAGAGCGCTTCGAGCCGCGGGTCGTACTTGTCGCCGGGCTGTCCGCTGTCGTGGGTCCAGTCCTCGATGAGCAACTCGTACGATATCTGGACCGGCCCCGCTGCCGCCGCCGGGCGGGTCCCCTCGTCCTGGAAGGCGTCCCTGAACTCGTGCAGGTTGAGGAGCGTGCGGGTCTCCGTGGCCTCCGCCCGAAGGAGCACGCTGGTGTTCTCCGTCGAGCCGCCGACGGACCTGTCGAGCGTGCCCAGGTCCTCCAGCACGGCGCCGCCCCTGGGCAGGAGGTCCCTGATGCTGAACTCCGACTCAAGGTCCCTGGCCGCGAACCCCAGCGCGAGCGTTACCACGAGCACGGCGATGATGTAGGGCGCGGGTCTGCGGGTGACCTGCCTGCCCAGCAGCTCCGCCAGCCGGTCGATGCCGGGCAGCGCCTGCGAGATCGGGCGGGGCGGCTGCAGCCTGCCGCGCGCCTCGCGCCGGCGGTCGATGATCGTCCTGCCCGCAGGGATCAGCGTCAGCATCACGATGAGGCTTAACCCCACGCCCAGCCCGCCGACGATGC
This sequence comes from Dehalococcoidia bacterium, assembly GCA_965220225.1. Taxonomy (GTDB): domain Bacteria; phylum Chloroflexota; class Dehalococcoidia; order Lucifugimonadales; family Australimonadaceae; genus Bin16. Next base: position 1,923,169 of record OZ244813.1, read on the forward strand.
CGAAGTCGCCGACTATCTCGACCGGGGAGAAGAGGCCCACCAGCAGGCTGACGATCGTCGTCGCGGCTGCCAGCATCAGCGGGACGATGACGTTGCGCAGTCCCACCCGCGCGGCGCTTGCAACGGCCTCGCCGGCAACGCGCTGCTCCCGGTAGTGCGAGACGGCCTGGATCGCGTAGTCCACCGTCAGACCGATCACGATGATGGGCACCATCGCCGTGAGGGTGTTCGGGGCGCCGACCAGCCCCAGTCCTCCCGGTCCGAGCCAGCCCTCTATCCCCACGATCCACATCATCGCGATGAAGAGCCCCAGCAGGGTGAGCAGCAGGTCCGAGATCGAACGCATGAAGAGCACGATCAGCCCCGCGATGAGCAGCAGCGCCAGCCCGATCAGCGGCCCCATCCCCTGGGTACCCTTCTTGTAGTCGTCCTCGATGACGACGAACGAGATGCTGCTCACGCGCAGCGGGCCGTCGTCCCCGATCGCCAGTTCGTTGATCCTCCGCTCGGCGTCGACGACGCGCTCGTCGCCCGTGTCGTGCAGGCGGATGCTCCCCACTGCGACGGGCGTGCCGTCCGTGTCTGTCCCGGTCAGCACGGCGAGCGTCTCCCCGATGCCGGGGATGTTCCGGGCAGCGTCGATCTGCTCCTGTGTGACGCCTTCCAGGCTCGCCGCCTGGAGCCCGGCCTTGACGAGCAGCGAGGGTGCGAAGAACGGGGCGGTCGGCGCCAGTATCCCCGTCACGTCCGGGTCACCGGCGATACGGGCGATGAGGGCGTCCATCTGGGCGAGCCCGCCGGGCGTGAGCGCCTCGCCACGGAAGAGGAGCGTCACCACTCTGACCTCGCCGGAGTCGCCGAAGAGCTCGTCGATCTCGGCCATCGCCATTGCGACGTCGCTGTCCCGGGGAAGCGTGCCCTCGGTGTCCAGCGGCGGCTCGCGCAGGTTCGACCCCATGGCCATCAGGACGGTAACGATGAGGAGAACGAGCAGCGTGAGCCACGGGCGTACCGTGACCAGCCAGCTCAGCCATCCGAGTATGTTATGCATGGCCACGCCGCATCTTCAGAGCCTCGCACCTGTGCACTCGCACCTGCACTCATCGAGACGTGCGTGGGCGCGGGGGCATTCTACAGGGCAGAGCCTTCGAACGTCTCTCTTGGGTCACACGACCGACAATCGTCAGAAATGTCAGCAGGCATGCACAGAATGACCATAGGAGCAGTTGTCCGCACACCCAGCGGTCACTCCTCTTATTCTCCCCCTGATGAGGAAGTGCACGCAGAAACAGGACTAGTCTCCCGTAGGCCGCTTCGCGGCAGCGGAAGGGGAGGCCGAGTCCCTGCTGGCGGTGGCGCGAGGGCCGAGGTGCACCCATCACGCCAGTGACCGGTAATCGTGCTACCGAGGGTTAGGTTTTACGGGCCATGCTAACCGGTCCGATGCGGCAGCGCCTGAAGCATCGGGCCAAGGCCTCGTCTAACCGTTCAAGCACAGTTCGACAGTTTGTTCAGAGCATCCTTAGTTTAAGCACAGGAAGTCTGCACGAGGGTAGAATCAGGGCGATACAACTGCGGTGAGGCTCATACTATATGGGAGTTATCAAGCGGTTTCCGTGGCAGGCACTACTGGCCATCGCAGTCGCTGCATTGGCGACCACGATGCTCGCGTGTAATGACGACACGGAGCCTGTGCTGCTTGCCACCGAGGGCGACTACCCTCCCTTCAACTTCATCAACGGCGACGGCGAGATCGACGGACTCGAGCGCGAGCTTGGAGACGAGCTCTGCCGCCGTGCCGAGCTTAGGTGCGAGTGGGTACTGAACGACTGGGCGGACATGATCCCTGATTTGGTGGCAGGGGAGTTCGACGCAATCATGGCCGGGATGAGCATTACTGACAAACGAGACATGACCATCGACTTCACCGAACCGTACTACCCTCCCACTCCGTCCGTCTACCTCGCGCTGGAGGGATCGGGGGACGAAGCAATCGAAGGTCGCCTTGGGGCCTATGCCAACACCATCTACTCGGACTACTTCACGGAGCAGAACATCGCCTACATGGAGTTCAGCGACGAGGACGACCGATTGGCGGCGCTGCTGGACGGCGATATCGACGCGATGCTAGTGGATCATGCCTACGCCACGGACAAGCTCACTGAGTACGAGCGACGGCTGAGCGTCGTCGGCCCCTCTGTGCTGTTGGACCGGGGTATAGGCATAGGCGTGCGCAACAACAACGAACTGCTGGCAAGGCTGAACTCGGCCCTCGCGTCCATGAAATCTGACGATACATTGAACAATCTCATCCGCAAGTGGGTAGGCGAGGACGCCTCGACTTTCTAGCCAGTGCTAAAAGCTCTTCGCCTTCACGACTAGCGCACGCCCGCAGATGCGGCCACGGCTTGAAGAATTCCGCTTCACGTTGGACACAGACAAGAAAGTGATGGTCGGACGCGCCGAGTTGGAGCATGGCTGCGTTGAGGACATCAAGCTCATTGAGTACCATTGGCAGCCTACATGGAGTTGGTGGCAGCGTGTGCGCAGGGGGCTGGCATTGGGGAATTCTCTCCGTCGCGGTTTGAGATTCCCGTCGAGCACAGGACCATTAGGGTCATGCTGACGCCTGACGACATCCGCTACGGCGGGGGGCGCTACCTGCAGTTCCGAGGAGTGAAGAACGACTGAGGACAGCCATGACGATGAAGGCGGTGCTAACATTGCGGGGGCAGGTCACACGCAGCCAGTTCTGGACGGCAGGTGCTTGGTTGATCTTCGTCTGGGCCGTGTTGTACCTGGGCTTGTTGCTCATGGGTCTGGCAGGAGGATTCCTCGCTGCGATCGTCGTCTTCGGATGGCTCGGCTATACGCTGTTCGTCCTCTACGCTTGGACTGCGCTCGTGGTGGGCAGGCTGCGTCACCTGGGGGCAAGCCTGTGGTGGGCGGCACTCTGGCCACTAACCGGGCCGGTGTTCTGGTTGGTCGTCGGAGTGCTGCCTGTCCGCCACGCGGAGGCCACAAGGGCATCTCGCTCGCAGAGTGGTCCTCTACGTGCATTCATCCTAATGGCGGTCTGCAGCGTGGCACTGGCGGTGTCGGTGGTCATTCTAGACAGGGGGTGGCTAGGACGATGATGGGAGGCTACCCGATTTCAAACGGCAACATGGCTCTATCCCAAAGGAGGTCAGGGAGGGCGCGCGGCCCTTGGAGTAACCGAGCGGCAGGCGACGCCCCCGGCTCATACCGCTCGGCACGCCACAGCGACCGTGTCTATCGCACCGGCGAGGCCGCCGGTCACCGAGGACACCAGTGCAACGGGGGTAGACAGTAGACCCTCCACAACCACTAGGAGCACGTCAGCGGGGCCGCGCAACTCATCGGAAAGCCCCGCCACTACTGCAGTGTGGGCTGCGCCGCAGTTCGTGGTCGCCCGCATCGCCCTCCACGTCCACCAGTCCTTACGCCGACAGCGGTTCCGCATCGATGGCCACGGTCTGCCGCAGGGCAGTGTTCAGGCGGACGGAAGATGGTGGCCAGCCCACGGTGAACCGGTCGCACAAGCGAGACAGGGACGCGTCCGAATGGCTCCCCGACCTGAACGAATGCTGGTTCGCCAACCGCGTGGTCGAAGTGCGGCAGCAGTACGGCCTCACCGTCGACCGGCGCGAGCGTGACGTCCTCGAGAGCATCCTGTCGAGCTGCAGGTCGACCGCCATGGTGGTGACCCGAGGCGCACGCCCGACACCGACCCGACTCCATCAACGGGCGGGAGCGGGGGCGTCGACGCTCTCCGGCTGTACGACAGCAACGGCAACGGACGCATCACCTGCGCAGAGGCGCGTGAACACGGCATCGCTCCCGTTCACAGGGGACATCCTGCGTACCCCTACATGGACGACAGGGACGGCGATGGCGTCGTCTGCGAGTGAACGGCACGTCTGAGCACAAACGGAGGGTACCCATGTCGCACGTTCCGGTAGGTGGGAGGATTCCTAGGCACTGGCTCATCAAAATGCAGGTCTCGTACAACCCAAAGCAGCCTGAGTCGGATGCATACGCAAGGTTCTGGCTGTACATCGATGGAATGAGAGTGGGGGCGTTCCTCGACGCGGGCGGAACCATGGGTGACGTGCGGCACAACATCGGCCATGGGTTTCTGTGCGTATACGAGCCAGGGACGTTACCCGTGCCGCACGCTCCGGTAGGCGGAAAGATCCCTCGGCACTGGCTCATCAAAATGCAGGTCTCGCACAACCCGAAGCAGCCTGGGAAGAAGGCATACGCAAGATTCCGGCTGTACCTCGATGGGATGACCGTGGGGGCGTTCCTCGACGCGGGGGGCACCATGAGCGATGTGCGACACAACATCGGCCACGGGTACCTGCGTGTACGAGAGCCGTAGAACGGCTGCTGCGAGGATGGCTGCCTTCGCGCTGGTGCTCATGTGCATGGCACTTGTGACCTTCTGGATGGCAGCACGCGACGGAGCGAGCATGATCGTGCGGGGCTGGCTCCTGTTGGTGTCCGGTCTCTTCTAGGGCACGACCGTGGGGTTCGCGGCCAAGGCCGTCAGAGATGAGGTTCAGAAGGCACGTACCAGACGCGAGGCGCGGCTTCGGCAGGAACGGGAGTGGCGCAAGGGCTTGACCTCGGATGTGCGGGCTGCTATCCACTAGCCATTGCACCCGGCAGTGGGGACGTGCAACTGCCGAGGGGACACGGCGGCCACGCGGTTTCTCACGTCACCACTGGCCACCCCGCTGCCACTTCATCTGCACCCCATAGGAGAACGATGACGGAACGGAAAGCCGAGATGCAGGCCGTCCTCGCGGAAATGCAGGCGATGAAGGCCATACTGGCGGAGTTGGAGGCGATTCGCCTGCTCAACGAACGGATACTGAGTGAGTTGCAGCGCATCGGAGCGGGGCGGTAGGCGGAGGGGAACCTTGGAAGCAGTACTCCTGCTCGCAGCGACACTGGGCTTCATCGGCATCGGGCTGATAGCCGCAGGGTACTGTATCCACACACGCAGACGGAGATAGCCCGTGCATCGCCGCGCATCGTTAACTACCGCAAGGAGGTCATAGTCACCATGGTCGAGGTATTCGTAGTCTCGTTCGCATTCGCAATAGCCCTCCTCGTAGCATGCTTACTGCCTTCAGGTGCTGGCGGGGCAGGCCAGCGCAGCCGGAGGTAGCCCATGGCAGCAGAACTCACCATCACGTCTGCCGTGGTCAAGGACACGCAGGTCAGCCTCAGCGTAAGGCAGCCAGTCCACCATGGGAGACCCTTTGGCGGGGATTGAGTTGGCGATTCAGGCCGGTGAATCCAACCGATGCTTCATCAAGCTTAGCCCTGACGACGCCCTGCTGCTGGCCGCAACGCTGAAGGCGGCATCGCAGTTGAATTACAGCCCGACTCCGACTCCATGAGCGGAGCAGCAGAGCAGGGAGAGAATGAGCGATCCAGTGTTCATTACGGCATCGGCCTTGTTCGCTATGGGGCTAGTGATGACCGGCGTCGGAGCCTACAGACTTGGCGATGAGGGCATGGACCATCTCTTCTCCGATTCGGAATGGTGGCTCAACCCCATCATCTGGGTCGCTGCTGGCCTGTTCTTGTCGGCAGGGGTCTTCTTCTTCGCAGCCTTTGTGTTTGCCCCCGACTGCTCCTGCCCATCTCCCTGAATGTCCTGAGCAGCAGCGGTTGATGGCAGTGCTTGACACCACTCCCACATCCGTGGGGAATTACACCTACTTTTGGGTGTGATTCCCCATCCGTGGACAGTGGGGGCGGTCAAGGTGTGCCCCGGGGGCTGCCCCCCCCCCGAGGCACTTGACTCACAAGACCGCGTGGAGCACACCAATGTTGCAGTCCTGTTTCGTCATCGATTCAGAGACCGACTGCTTGTCGCTCGTACGCGACCTGCGTACAGGCAGTTGGCCGAGCGTCCCCGCTCCGGCACGGGGCAGGCGGGACAGCGCAGGCCCGCACCGCTGGCGCAGTCCTGCTTCGGTCGCAGCGCATCTGGCGAATTCATTCCGTTATGGGATGCGGCGGTCACGCGTTCCGAGTCCATCAGGTTTTTTGTCGAGACTACGGAAACGCTAGTCTTCGACGGTGGAGGCATCATCACCCGGTGCGAGACTATCTCCGTGCCGATAGCACCCGGCCCCCGCCCTGTGGAACCGGAGGCAGCCCCCACGGCCATACCAGCAGCACCGCATCGCTCTCTGATTCCTTCTCTCAACTGATTACCCTCCGCCTCCTTTCGGAACGGAAATGGGCCTTTGGGAACGGACAGGGGAGTTGGGAGCAAAGCCCATCGGCTACGTAGAGCGGGTCGGCGACGGGGAAGCGGGCGTGCTGACTACCGGTGAGGGTGAGACGATCCTGGCCATCCGGCGCAGGTTGGGCGCGGCGGCGGAAGCGCTGGGTAGGAGCCTGGATGTCCGCCGCGCAGGGAACGCGGTCTACTTCTGGGTGCAAGGGGGCCGTCGACGCGGGAGGCCCCGCAAGACTGTCCCGACACACCAGTCCCCCTCGTAGCGCGCACCCGGGGCCTCTGGGTTATGATGGGTGTCAGGGTGAGCGCCAATGATGCATTCTTCGGCGTTAGACATCGGCGGCACGAAAGCGCTCGCGCTCGCCGCCCGCCGGACAGGACGACGCTCGCGCCGGTCGTTACTGAGACACCCTTATGGGAATCGCGTAGCCCCCCCTCTGCAGCGTGCTAGTTGACGACGAGTTTGTCGACGCCACTCAGCTTGAGCGCCGCGTCCCGGATCTCGTCGGTGGTGTTCCGGACCTGTTCGACGATACCGAGGATGTCCTCCGCCCTGCCGTACCCCAACGAGTCGGCGTACCCGGCGATGGCGACCTGTTTCTTGAACTGAGCGTCTTCCATTATCTGGTCGAACGCCGACTGCCAGTACCGCTTCACGTCGTCTGGCACGCCTGGGGGAAGGAAGAAGACACGCGATATCTCGGCCACGAGCAGATTCAGCTCGAGCGCTTCGGCCTGCGCCGCGTTGAATGTGAAGCCGGGGAGTTCGCGGTATGAGGGCAGCGGGCCGGTGTGCCCGAGTTCCGCAAGCCATCTGTCGTTGTACGGCTTCACCTCGTAGAAGACCGGGATGAGGCGCCCGTCCTCTATCCACTCGGGGTAGAGGCGCCCCGCCGTGCCCGGGCTGCACCGGTTCGTGCCGTCCACCTCGCCTTGGTCGAACGCCGTCATTATCCCGGTCGTGCCGCCGTAGCCGTAGACCATCTTGAATGGGCCGCCGTTCGCAATCATGAACTCAATGGCGGGCTCGTTGCCTGGCCCTGCGGAGCCCACCTTGATCGTGAGGTTGTTATCCAGCACCTCCTGCCAGGAGGAGGCGAAGTTCCTGTCCAGGCAGAAGCCGTCCTCGTTGATGGAGAACGTGGGGGAGCCGAGGATGTGGATGGCGTCGATGTCGAACCCGGTGACGTCGCCCACGTACAACTGCCGCTGGAACCAGCGCGAGTGCGTCGGGCCGATGGTGTAGCCGTCCGGGTTTGAGTCCACTACCGCCCGCAGGCCACGCAACTGTGCGTCGCCGGGGATGTTCTGCACGATGAAGCGCGTGCTCTCAGGGAAGTAACGCTCGGCTGCCTCGGCAACCAGCCTGCTGAAGGTGTCGTAACCGCCGCCGGGGCTCGCACCGACGACGATCCTGATCGTCTTGCGGCCGAAGTACTCCTCCGCGTCGAAAACGGTAGGCATAGGTGTAGCTGTCGGCGTTGGTGTGGACGTGGGTGTAGGCGTCAGCGTAGGTGTAGCGGTCGATGTGGGCGTAGGCGTGGGTGTAGCTGCCGGCGTGGGCGTGGACGTGGGTGTGGGCGTCAGCGTAGGCGTAGCGGTCGATGTAGGCGAGGGTGTAGCTGCCGGCATGGGCGTGGGTGTGGGTGCAGGCGTCAGCGTAGGCGTAGCGGTCGATGTAGGCGTGGGTGTAGCTGCCGGCATGGGCGTGGGTGTGGGTGCAGGCGTCAGCGTAGGCGTAGCGGTCGATGTAGGCGTGGGTGTAGCTGCCAGCATGTGCGTGGGTGTTGCTGGAGAGCAAGCAGCGAACAGTAGGAGAGTCAGAGCGAAGAGGAGGATGCCTAAGGTCGGTAAAGGCCATGTCTTGGAATTCGCCATCTTCACTCTAGCAACCTTAACACAACCTCCGAGATTCCGTGGGAGGGATGTGAAGTTCCGGACCCGCCAGGTGCAAAAGGCGACAAGAGCGCGATGTCCTCTCGGTAGACGACGAACTGCGGGAGCGAGGCGCGCCGCCGTTCCCCATGCTGCCGTGCTCGCGCCGGATGGCTGCCCGCTGCTTCCGCAGCGGGCAATAGTGTGTCCTTCCGGATCAGTCGTCGTCTGCAGTCGGAGATGACGTTGACGTCGCCGTTGAACACACTGGGAGCAGCATGACCTTCCGGGATGACTCCGTTGGCGCAGGGTCAGGAGCGACAGTGGCGATGGGAGTCGGCGGTGCTAGCAGGCTTCTGCACTCGGCGACGGGCGCGTGAGCTGTGCTTGATGGGCTGGCGCGCGAGCATGAGGCAGGGGGGCGGCGCTTGCTGCGGAGGGGACTGACGCTGAGGCACTGGAGGGAGTAGGGCAACCGGAGGCTTATCGCCGGCCGGTCGGAGGAAGCGAACCGGGCGGCGGGAGCGGAAACCCGTTGCCGGGGTCACCGGGGCCGGGTGACACTGAGCGTGTTGTACGGATTGCCAGCGGTTCATCCAGAGAACGCTGGAGGGTGTCATCCCTGCCTTGGCCCGAGTGATTGAGCAGAACTCTCCGAAGGTCTGAACGAGGGGGTGGAGACCGCGACCGGTAAGCGGGAAGCGTCAGCGGGGTTTGAGATGACGCCCCTGGTCGTCCGCTTCGGAAGGCCGGGAGGACAGCCCGTGTCGGAGGTCGAGACGACGCAGGCGCTCCGGTGCAGGCTCAACACGGCAGCGGAATGCTGGGGACGAGCCTCGACGTCCGCCGCACAGCGAACGTCGTCTACTTCTGAAGAGCGGAGTGCATCGGCGTGGAAGGCGACGCAAGGACCCGGCGGAATAGCGCGTCAACGCTGCTCCTGCCGAAAGCGGGAGGAGCCCAATAACTCCATGCAGTAGCTGAAGCCGAGGGCCGCCAGTCCGCTTGCGAGAACCACGGGGGCCACCACGATCATGGCTCGTGCGCCTTCGAAGTCGTCCCGCTGGGGTTGTCCGCCTATCGCCACATCAATCGCGATGGGCGTAGCCAAGATGGTCACATACAATGTACAGAACAGGCTGATAACGAAACAGGTTAGTGCTGCGGCAGCGCCGATTTCCTTAGACAGATCCCGGCGGCTGCTCGGCACAGCGCGTCTTTTGTGAATTCTATTGCATAGCCATCGCGGGATCGCATATGCGTAGATTGGCAGGCTTAACGCCAGCAATAACAATATGAGTACGTCTGGCAGAATGAAATCCCAAGCGTCAAGGGATATCGTTACTGAGATCACTGCACCAACAAGGAACAGAAGAGGTAGAACCGCAAACCAGATGCTCCCAGAGATAATGTCGTGCCGGTCTTCTCTTGAACTAGATTTCCAGGTAATCCTTAGTTCTCTGCCAGGCGGGGACTATAGCGATGAGATTCACGGCTAGCAATGCCGCTGCCAATAGCGTCACATTAGTTGCTATATCTCGTGTAGTCGAATTCACTAAAGCAGCTTCCTTCTTGCAGGTTCGGTTGGAATCATATCACGCGTGAACATGGTGCAGCACGAGCGCAAGGAAGTGCAGGCGCAGCGGCCGTCGCCGGATGCAGTTCCCATGTCTGTGGTCCCGGCGGAAGTAGGTGCGCACTACGAGCCTCGGGAAGACGTGCAGCCTCTGCTCTGTCAACTCCCACGCCTCGGCGTCGGGCTCATCCTGCCCGTCACCCTCGCCTACCATCTGGATCTCGTCGCCCAACCGTCGGCACCTTCCTGCGCAGCTTCAGATTGGGCCACGTCGCCAACTCGACCGCGTCAGCCGCGAACTGCTCGCCTGCACCTAGAGGGCTCTGCCTCCTGAGGGCGCGCTGGGTGAGCTGCAGGTGCTCGGACGCGGTGAAGAAGATGTCGCGGTTGAGCAGGCGGGAGGGCTTGCGGCCCATGCGTGGACGGTCGCAGTGCCTGCCGACGCTGATACGGACGGTGCCTGCGAGGTGTTCTGCTGCCCCGCCTGCCAGGAGACTGCGTCCTTGCGGGCGCTCTGGAACTGGCGGGGTGCCGCCGCCAGTAGCGCGCCGGGTTGCCCGATGAAGGTCCAAGCTCCCGACGCGACGCGCGTAATCTATCACCTCTCCGCTTGCAACTGCGAGGGACGCGGAGGCACCGCAGCGGCTATACTGCCGACTGGTGGTGGGGTGTCGGCTAAGGGGAGCTGGGGGCTGGCATCCCGCCACTGCTCCCCGCTCTAGGTGATTGGGCGTCCCAGCGCTCGTGGAGCACGGCGAATCACACGGTGAGGGGATGGCAGTTGCGCTAACGTGACGAACCAGCCTGTGGCTTCTGTAGCAGACCGGTGTATGGGAAGGAGGCTTCAGCGTCGCCAGCGGGCTGGGCCGCGCACGCGGGGCAAAGGCCAGCACTTACTGCCAAGGCCGGAATATAGGCATCCTTATTGTTGCTCAAATCATCCCCTTGTCTCATCCTGGGAGCCACCTCATCCCACGCGGAGCCGTCGGGCAATGCGTGCTATCGATGGCGGATTCCGTCCGGTAAGCGCATTGTGGCTCCCTTGTACCTAGAGCCATGCATCACTATCCTGTGTTGTGACGATTGTACTCGGGAATGGATTCGCGGGAGCCATCTGTATATGGGCGAAAGCATCTCTCGGATAGAGGTCAGCGACCTCTGGAAGGTATTCGGCGAGAACCCGGAGGTCGCCCTGCTGCCGGACCACGAGTCCATGACCCGCGAGGAGATACGCCGCGCATTGGGCGTCGTGGTCGGGCTGCGGAATGTCTCGTTCAGCGTAGACACAGGAGAGGTCTTCGTCGTCATGGGCCTGTCCGGTAGCGGGAAGTCGACCTTGGTGCGCTGCCTCATCAGGCTCACGGAGCCCACTGCAGGGCAAATCTGTTTCGATGGCGAGGATATCCGGGCATATGCTCCGAAGCAGTTGATGGAGTTTCGGCGCAGCAGGATCGCTATGGTCTTCCAGCACTACGGTCTCTTCCCGCACCGCAACGTCATTGAGAACGTGGTGTACGGACTGGAAGTGCGGGGGATGGACAAGCACGCTAGGTACGAGGCTGCACTGGAGGCCGTCAAGGTCGTGGGACTGGAGGGTTGGGAGCACAACTACCCTCGGCAGATGAGTGGTGGGATGCAGCAGCGCGTCGGCCTCGCCAGAGCACTGGCGACCAATCCCGACGTACTGCTGATGGACGAGCCCTTCAGCGGCCTTGACCCACTCATCCGTAGAGAAATGCAGGACGAACTCCTGGCTCTACAGACGGAGCTGCAGAAGACCATCGTGTTCATCACGCACGACCTGAACGAGGCACTGAAGATGGGCGACCGCATCGCAATCATGCGCGATGGCGAGATCATCCAGATGGGTTCCCCCGAGGAAGTCGTGACACTGCCTACTGACGCCTACGTGTCCGACTTCGTCCGAGACGTCTCCAGGGCAAAGGTCCTCCAGGCGAAGGCCATCATGCGAGAGCCCGGCGTGGTCATCTACGAACGGCAGGGACCCCGCGCCGCACTGTATGCGATGAACCAGCACGGCCTCGACGCGTTATTCCTGATTGCGCGTGACCTCACGCTCAAAGGAATTCTGACGAGAGAAGGTGCGAGCGAACTGCTCCACCACCAGATGGAGTCTTTGGAAGAAGCCCATGTCGTTCCCGCAACAATCACGCCCCCCGACGCATACATCGAAGAGGTCGTGCCGATGGCGGCGCAGACCGAACACCCAATTGCAGTGGTCGCCGACAACGGGAGCCTGCTAGGGGAGATCGACAGGGCGACACTTCTCACGGGCCTGTCGAGTAGGGCGTAGGAAGATACGCTGGCAGCACTCGGAACGTCCCATGAGTGACGTTGAATCGACTCTGAGTGCCCGTGTACCGTTCTCTTGCAGGTGCACGCCCAGATGGGGGGCCAGTCAAGGCCCAACAATGCCTTGAACGTACGCCACGGGTGGGAACGAGGGTGCGTTTGTTTTCACAAACTTTCTCGACATTTACAGCAAAGGAGAAGGCAAGATGCTTCAATCGGGAGGCGAACGCGAATCGCTATACCACGAGCAGGGGGGGAGTTGCATGTATTGCGGCTGTTCACTCCCCTCGGACGGATTCGAGATTGACCATAAGGTGCCGACTTCACGTGGCGGCGGCGATGAACGCGAGAACTTGCAGATGCTCTGTCCAGCCTGTAACCAACGCAAGGGGAACATGACCGATGAGGAGCACCGGAGGCGATATCGCCTTGGATTGTCCATTGGCGCGCAGCCGCCGGTATGGCCGATTCCCCAAACCTACTTCGGCAATATCGACCGTGAGTTAGAGAGGCGGGAGTCGTACCGCGGCATCTCTTGACGGGCATGCCGGGGAATAGGGAACCGGGGCACCACTTAGCCAGCCCTTTGGCCTATTGCACTGAGAAATGCATTGTTCGCGAGCTGAGCAGCCACGGCACCGAATGCTCCAGTCACGACCTCTAGCCCAGGCAGGACATGAACGTCCATCCTCATATCGCCAGCGAACGAGACTGCCTGCGGATACGGGCAGCGGAAGTGACATGGTGAAGGAACACGAGTGCTATACTCGCCCGGCTGATCCGCTCTAACACGCTAACCACCTGACTTCAGCCTGAGGGGTTAGAGCATGCCCGCCTTCAGCACGATTCCAGTCGCTGAGGCCTGTACGAGAAGCGCAACTGGCAAACGCACAGCACCGCGCTGTAGGAAGACGTCGGATACATTGAGTGCAGCACCCCCGGCGGGGTGGGCAGGCTCCAGACTTCAGAAGAGGGCACGGCTCTCGCCTTGCGTGGTAGAGATTTGAGTCGGGCAAGCGCAGAGTACATGAGGCGGAGGGATGACTTTGGCAGAGCCCACCATTCGGTTCGAAGAATCAGCTGTCCCCGGCAGAACGTACGACCTCGACGTTTACGCCGATAACATTCGCCTCGGCTCCATTCGGCCTGTCTCCGACCGAGGTTTCATCGGGTGGAAGTGGCACTTCGGTGCTGCGCTCGTCGACCCTGCCCTTGAACTCGGCAGGGCCTGCGAGCGTGCGGATGGCAGCAGCCGTAATCAGTGGGAGGCGGAGTTGATCTCGTGGGCCACCTTCCTGACCGAGGCCGAATGGGAGGACACGCAGACGGTCGTCTACACCGAGGAAATCGCCAACACTCTGCACATACACGCACTCTACACCTACAAGCTCCTCGACCGGATGCGGAAGATGAAGCCCCAGAGCACCGCAGCAGTTGAAGCACTGGCCGTCTTGACACGGCATCACCGCGAACTGAACGACGCAGTGGCGGCAATCGGCGTCCCTGCCCCAGGAGAAAGCTGGCACCCTATGCCCCGGGTGTAAGGCCCCCTTGGCAGCATAAGCGACTTGCAGACCGGGGGATGCGCACTTTACCCGATGGAGTCCTGCTCGCGCAGCCCCTCGACTGCCACGCGAAGTTCGTGAACCTGTTCAGTGAGCAACGTAAGGGTGGCCGCTCCGGGCTCCTCCCGTCTCGTCAGAATCGAGGCGAGATTGGCCGTGAGCGCGCCGAAAAGCCCGATGCCTCCGAGCATGAGTGCGTAAGCGAAGACGCGTCCAGCTTGGGTCACGGGCACCACATCGCCATAGCCTACGGTCGTCACTGTAGCGATGGACCACCACAGCGCGTCGGAGAATGAGTCTATCGGGGAATCATGACCGCGCTCGACCAGCGTGACAAGCGTGGCAATGAGCAGTACGAGGCCGACGGCATAGACGGCCAGGAAATCGACGCGAACGAGCCGGATGGCACTGCGATAGGCGCGCGAGCGGTCCAGGATGATCCAGACTATCCGCAGCGGGCGGGCGACCGGGAACAGCACGACGATGACATCGATCCAGTGGTTTCTGACATATGCCAAGCGCCGGGGGGCGATGGCCGTCCGCACCGCTAAATCCGCAGCAAAGGCCACCCAGATGGCTATCCTGAGCGCGAGCACGATGCCGTGCGAAATCGGGCGCAGTTCCCATAGCAATGACGCTGCGAGCAGGGGCACCATCGCGAAGGAGAGAACCATCATGGGCAGTTCGGTGGTGCGCTCGATCCTGTCCAACAGGAGTTCGCGACGGGCATCGCCTGCCATTGTTGTGCTTGGTTTGTCCATGTGCCTTCCTCTGGACGACTGCGACGGTTTACCTTACTCCGCATGAAAACGGTGTGGGAACTCCACCCGCGCCCCCACGGTTCAGCCAAACACGTCACTCCGCAGTCGTCAGGTCGGTTACCGACGACTGTCCCGCCGCTTTCGGGGGGCAGCCTCAGCCGTTACGGGTTCCGACTGGCCTGCCTGCAAACCGGTCATTTCGATGCCGTCAAGTACGTCCCATCCCCGGAGCTTTGCGGCACTCTGATCGATGAGGACGGAATACCTCAGGATCTCCTCACGGGGCCGGTCTCTCTCTGCGGAACAGTTTCCTCCGCAGCAGGAGGAAGAACTCCCCAAATCGACGGCCAGCGGTCATGGGCTGAGTATGGCTACGTGGCCGCGCGGAATGCCGTCCTCTCCTGCGTCTCTTGCGGAGTTCCTCGATAGAGCTGGCGATATCTGCCGCCGCCATCAACCCTGCAACTATGGCCCTGCCCGGCAGAGTCCGAATGACCTTGAGCGATTCGTTGCTCAGTCTCCTCAGGCGTATGCACATCCCATGAAGACCTGTGCTCAGAGAGGCTGCGACGCGCTTCAGGTCCACTCCTGACGGCTTCCGCTTCAGCCGCTGATAGCGGTGTGAGCTAGCGTAGCCGAGTGCACCCGTGCCCATAAGCAGTCCGCCCACCAGCAACAACCCCAACAAACCGTTGCCGCCGCCAGGTATTGCAACGACTGGCACTGGAGCGGGTGGCGTGGGTGTAGGCGTGGGTGTAAAGGTGGGGGTCGGAACGACCGGGCTCTGCAGAAATGGTGCTGGAACCGGCACAGGGGTAACGGTCGGGGTTGGCGTGTGCGTGGGCTCAGCAGGTGGCGCAGGGGTAGGGGTAGGGGTGGGAGTTGGTGTATGCGTGGGCTGCGCCGTCAGAGCATGGGTTGGCACTGGTGTCGGCGTGGGTGTCGGGGTCTTGGTCGGCGCGGGCGTGGGGGTATTGGTCGACGCGGGTGTGGGGGCCCCCGCAGGTACAGGCGTTGGCATCGCCACATCGTCGTCGCTCACGCGCACGATGATTGATGGACCAGAGGTGACGCCACCGTAGCCACTCACCTGGTGGGTGAGCAGCGTCCGTTCATGCCGAGCATCACTATCGCTGACCGCCCTGACCGTGACGTCCCTAGGGGTCCGCCAGTTCGTGCTGGTGAAGGTCAGAGACGCGGGGGAGACTCGCACCGCGCCCGTGTCAGCAGAAGCGGTTCGCACCGTTGCCGTCCCTCCCGGATCAGTGTTCAACCGCACCGTGTACGTCCCTGTCCTCCCTTCCTCAAGGCCCATGCTGGGCCGGCTGATGACAACGCCTGGGTCCTCATCGTCGTTCACCCTGACGGACGCAGACGATGGACTTCCAATACCATAGCCGCCTGCCGCCACGATCTGGATGCGCACCGACCCAGGGGATTCGTCTATGCTGTCTCCAACCGTATCCACGATGTAGGTGTAGGCCCCGCCTTCAGCAGGAATCCTCACCGTCTTCGCTCCTAGGTCTGCGGGAGCCACGACTTCTCCCGTCTGCTCAATCGACAACCTGACGGACAGCGGGCCCACCCGGAGCGGGTTCGCCCTGATCGTGAACAGGGCGGGAGCACCCTCCATGACGGAGGATTGTGACGCAGTGATGGTGACGACGGGCGTGGGGATTGAACTTCGCGCCCGAGCAAATGTGAGGTCATCGTCGGTGATGGTCACCGTGATGGATCTCGTCGTGCCCAAACCGTAGACAGGGCTGTCGGTCAGCATCAGGATGATAGTCTCATCGTCGTCGTCGATGTCGTCGTCAATTACCGCAATGGGGATGACCACCGACGTATTCCCCGAGCTCACGGCCACGCTGCCCGTGAGTGCCGTGTAGTCATCATCCTGGGTCGCCGTGCCCTGCACCGTGTAGGCCACCGTGATGTCCGAGGCTGGTGCGGGTGAGACGTTCACCACAACATCGACACTGCGGCTTCCCCACGCCTCGCCTGCGGTGTAAGCGGCCGTGCCGAATGTCACCGTAGGTGTATCGTCATCTGTGACGGTCGCAGTCACGGAAGCGATATCGATTTCGTCGTAATCAGCGTCCGACGATGCAGCCGAGTGAGTGATGACCGAACTGCGGCTGGACGGGTTGTCCACCGCATCGTCGACTCCCGTCACCGTCACTGTCTGCGGCTGGTTCCAGTTCCCTCTCGTGAACGTCAACGTCGCAGTGGCGCCAGCCGTTCCGCCGCTCCCCTCCACCGTGGCAGCGCCAGGCGTCCCCGACGTCACCGTGATCGTCACGTTATGCGTCGGCTCCGTGTCCAGCACCAGCGTGTAGCTGTCCGTGTCCCCCGCCTCACCCACCGACGTGGAACCATTCGACTCATCGACTGTCACCCCAGCCCCATCGTCGTCCCTCACCGTCGCGGTCACGGACCTGATGCTGATGCCCTGGTAGCCGGAGTCCGACGATGCAGCCGAGTGAGTGATGACCGAACTGCGGCTGGACGGGTTGTCCACCGCATCGTCGACTCCCGTCACCGTCACTGTCTGCGGCTGGTTCCAGTTCCCTCTCGTGAACGTCAACGTCGCAGTGGCGCCAGCCGTTCCGCCGCTCCCCTCCACCGTGGCAGCGCCAGGCGTCCCCGACGTCACCGTGATCGTCACGTTATGCGTCGGCTCCGTGTCCAGCACCAGCGTGTAGCTGTCCGTGTCCCCCGCCTCACCCACCGACGTGGAACCATTCGACTCATCGACTGTCACCCCAGCCCCATCGTCGTCCCTCACCGTCGCGGTCACGGACCTGATGCTGATGCCCTGGTAGCCGGAGTCCGACGATGCAGCCGAGTGAGTGATGACCGAACTGCGGCTGGACGGGTTGTCCACCGCATCGTCGACTCCCGTCACCGTCACTGTCTGCGGCTGGTTCCAGTTCCCTCTCGTGAACGTCAACGTCGCAGTGGCGCCAGCCGTTCCGCCGCTCCCCTCCACCGTGGCAGCGCCAGGCGTCCCCGACGTCACCGTGATCGTCACGTTATGCGTCGGCTCCGTGTCCAGCACCAGCGTGTAGCTGTCCGTGTCCCCCGCCTCACCCACCGACGTGGAACCATTCGACTCATCGACTGTCACCCCAGCCCCATCGTCGTCCCTCACCGTCGCGGTCACGGACCTGATGCTGATGCCCTGGTAGGCGGAGTCCGACGATGCAGCCGAGTGAGTGATGACCGAACTGCGGCTGGACGGGTTGTCCACCGCATCGTCGACTCCCGTCACCGTCACTGTCTGCGGCTGGTTCCAGTTCCCTCTCGTGAACGTCAACGTCGCAGTGGCGCCAGCCGTTCCGCCGCTCCCCTCCACCGTGGCAGCGCCAGGCGTCCCCGACGTCACCGTGATCGTCACGTTATGCGTCGGCTCCGTGTCCAGCACCAGCGTGTAGCTGTCCGTGTCCCCCGCCTCACCCACCGACGTGGAACCATTCGACTCATCGACTGTCACCCCAGCCCCATCGTCGTCCCTCACCGTCGCGGTCACGGACCTGATGCTGATGCCCTGGTAGCCGGAGTCCGACGATGCAGCCGAGTGAGTGATGACCGAACTGCGGCTGGACGGGTTGTCCACCGCATCGTCGACTCCCGTCACCGTCACTGTCTGCGGCTGGTTCCAGTTCCCTCTCGTGAACGTCAACGTCGCAGTGGCGCCAGCCGTTCCGCCGCTCCCCTCCACCGTGGCAGCGCCAGGCGTCCCCGACGTCACCGTGATCGTCACGTTATGCGTCGGCTCCGTGTCCAGCACCAGCGTGTAGCTGTCCGTGTCCCCCGCCTCACCCACCGACGTGGAACCATTCGACTCATCGACTGTCACCCCAGCCCCATCATCGTCGGTGAGTGTCAACGTCGCGGATGACACGGCCACACCCGACAGAACACCTGACACGGTGACTGTCTCGTTGTTCAGGTCGATGCTGTCGTCGACAGGCGCCAGCCTGAAGGAGCCGGTCTCCGAAGTCGCTCCGGCAGGAATGGTAATGCTGAACCCGGCTACGGTTGCAAAGCCCACGACATTCGCTCCACCGGACCCAGCAACAGAGATTGCCACCTGCTGTGCAGTTCCGAACCGCGTGGCCCCGCCCACGGTGGCGGTCACCTGCACTGTGGTCGCGCCAGCATCTTCTGCGACGGTTGTCGGTTGAACGCTCAGCGAGACGGCCGAAGGTGCTGCATCGTTATCCATAATGTCGACCGCTGCGGCCTTGGGGCTCCCCACGAGATACTCAGATCCATCGTTCACCGTCACCGAGAGCGCCCCATCACGCCTGTCGATGTGGTCATCCTCTGTGGGCACGGAGTAAGTCGCACTGCCAGACGTGGGAACCGAGACTGTCTGGCTGCCCTCGTAACCTTGAGATACGTAGTCGCCTTCGCCTTCCGAAACCGTCAGACCCACCGTAAGGGCGGATGACGGTGAGGGAGCCGCCGTGACTGTGAACCGCGCTGTGCCGCCCTCAGTCACGGAAGACGAGCCTGCAGTGATGCTGATGCGCGGCGAGGGGATGGGCGTTGCAGGCGCTTCGGGTGGGGCTCCCCTGAGTACATCTACGGATGCGTTCAGCCCTTCACCGCTCACTATGACTTTAGCTATTTCTCCTAAGTCTCGCCATCTGTATTTTTCGTTGCGGGTGTTACAGAGGTTCGCCAGACCGGGGACGACCCGAGGGTCCTTGTCGTCAGGATCGATGTAATAGTTCGGGTCAGGTTCACCCTCGTCAGGGCAAGAGATGGAGTTCTTGAATATCACATTCCTGGTAGAGATGCGAAACTCCTGCGATGCATTGCCTGCCGGAATCGTCCACGTATGCCTCCCCTCCTTGTACGTCGGTGTGCACGGCAGGTCGCTTTCTACTTCAGACGACTTCAGGACCCTACTGTCTCCGCTTTGATATTTCACCTTGTCTTTGGCTTCATAGTACGGAGGGAGTACCTCGCAGAGAACGATGTAATGGCTATCGACACTGACAGGGATGTCCAGGTCGGTTGTCTGCACCGGGGTCACATGGAGCGTGAATACAGCGTCATGGGTTTCATAAGTCTGCGATTCGGCTGTGATGGTGATTACAGGCGAGTCTCCCTGCTGCGCGTTGGCAATGGAGGGCTGAGGCACGAAGGTAATGATGGCCATTAGCGCAGCAGCCAGCATGGCAACAGCGAACGGCAAGAGATTGTTATGCAGGGGAGAGGCCATGCCTCCAGCAGAACGAGGGAATCCTGATCGCTTCTGATTCATCCATGGTTCTCCATGAAAGAAATATCGAGGGGCTTTATGGAGACTCCAATCTACGAAGTGCGAAGTGGAACCAAATACATCTTAACTTGAGGCGCGCTCTCCTG
Source organism: Dehalococcoidia bacterium (assembly GCA_965220225.1). Classification (GTDB taxonomy): domain Bacteria; phylum Chloroflexota; class Dehalococcoidia; order Lucifugimonadales; family Australimonadaceae; genus Bin16. The sequence goes on from OZ244813.1 coordinate 1,942,933, forward strand.
TAACCTACTCCTGTGTACGCGATGGTGTGGTTATGGCGTAATCCATACCCTCATCGCTTGGGTAATGTAGCCACGCATCTGCGTGTGCGTTGAGAAATTACTGACGCTTCCGTCAGGATTCAGAGAGAGGTGACAGAGAGAATTATCGCATGTGGAACTACTGTCCGTTGCTTCCTCGGTCGCCTGCATTGCTCCTGAAGGGAGGTAGCCCTTGTCTGTGTCGAATCCCTAGGGTGAGGCCAGCGGCTACCACTACACCAACCAGAACCAGGAAGAACAGAACACTTAACCAACCAGGAGGCCCCCCTTCGTCCAGGGTGACTGGCGGAATCACGGGGATGGGCGTCGGCGTAGCCGTAGGCCTCGCAGTCGGTGTAGCTGTAGGCCTCGCAGTCGGTGTAGCTGTAGGCCTCGCGGTCGGTGTAGCCGTAGCCCTCGCAGTCGGCGTAGCCGTAGGCCTCGCAGTCGGCGTAGCCGTAGGCCTCGCAGTTGGCGTAGCCGTAGGCCTCGCAGTCGGCGCAGCCGTAGGCTTCGCAGTCGGTGCTGCCGTGGGCTTCGCAGTGGGTGCTGCCGTGGGCTCCGCAGTGGGTGCTGCCGTGGGCTCCGCAGTGGGTGCTGCCGTGGGCTCCGCAGTGGGTGCTGCCGTGGGCTCCGCAGTGGGTGCTGCCGTGGGCTCCGCGGTTGCCGCAGGAGACCTGCGAATGTTGACGGTCGAATCGCCGCCAATCGCAACATCCTGCCTGTAGGCATCCAGTAGTGAACCCGTAAACCGGTAGGTTCCCTCCGATTGAGCGGCCCTAACGGTATAACTGATCGTGCGGTCTCCGCTCAGCAAGGTGAAGATCAGTCGCTGGCCATCCACCTCCCCCTCCGGGGTACCAGACACGTACTCGAATCCATCCGGCAGATTCTCTCTGACCTGCGCGAACGAAGAAAACGAGGCCGTGACTGTAACCGTCAATGTGCCCCCAGGCACTACCGTGGCAGGGGATATCTGCCTTGTGGCACTCGGAGTTTGCGCTTGCGCATGCAACGAACTGAGACTCAGTAGTCCCACCAAAAGAATCACGGCTCCCGACGCCGCCACGAATGCGAGTGACCTGCTGAACAAATGCCTCATCTCCATCGGTCTCACCTTGGGGTTCACCTCGTTCCCGGGCTTGCTGGTCAGTTCCCTGCGTCCTGGAAGTGACGTTCCATGAGTTGTATGACTACTGCCCTATCGCTCGGTTGCAGCCCCCCGTTGAAGTAGGCGTTGATGGCTCGAACAACCTCAGTTCTGTCGATCTTGCCGTTGCGGTTGTCGTCCCACTCATCCAAGAGGGCATCTCCAGCGGACGTGTCGTCTATATCGGTGACGGTGACAATCACGGCCCGCACAGCTGGGTCGTTCTGTCCGTCATTCGCAGTCACTGTCACGTGATAGACGTTGTCTCCGGCCGCACTCCCTTGTGCTTCGTAGTCAGGAGGCGCCTTGAAGGTGAGCACGCCTCCAGAGGAGATGGTGAACTTTCCGGAATCAACCCCGGCAAGGGACCATCGCGCCATTGTTGCCAGGGGCCCCACTGCCCTGTAGGTCGTGACCGGAGCTGAGCCATTCTCGGCATATCGCAGGCTGTTCGGACCTACCACGGCCAGCCCTCCCCTTCGGATCATTGGGGTTTCTTGTAGATCGGTGACCCTGATGGTCACGTTCGCGGTCGCACTCGCTCCGTCCGGGTCCGTCGCCTTCACACGGACCACGTAACTGCTCTTCGTCTCGTAGTCCAACGTCGTCCCAGCCTTCACCGAGAGCTGCCCACTCGGACGATCAATAGTGAACAAGGCCGCATCACCGCTCAACTCATACGTCAGTGGCCTTCCCTCGGGATCCGTGGCGGCGACGGCATCACCTAAGGCAGTGACCGACGTGAACTCCTGTTCCGCCTGCTCAATCACCTTGATGCTCTCGTCTGGGTCCGTGTGCGGGTCGTCGAACCACGGCGGCCTGTTCGAGTCGTCCACAGCACTTGAGGACACTGCAGATGCGCTCTTCCCCGGACCCTGACGGTCCGTGTACATCGCCGTCGCGCGCAGGTACTTGGCCGCGTCCGCGTGAACCGGGGTGTAGGCAGCAGACGTTGCACCGCCGATGACCATGACGTTGTCACCGCCGCCGAAGCCAGCGTTATCTGCCCTCTCCCACTTCCAGGTGACCCGTGAGGGCGTTCCGTCCTGATCCCCCGTGAGCGTAGCCGTCAACGCAACGCCGACCTTCGGCACCAGCGTCGACAGGCTCACCTCCCCAGGCTCATCCACGTTCGTCACCATCACCGCCACGTTCAGGACGTCGGTCATTCCGGCGCTGTCCCGCGCCGTCACCGTCACGTTGTACGTGTTGTTCCTGCCCGCATCCGCAGGTGACTCGTAGTCAGGCACCGCCTTGAAGGCAAGCTCCCACGTGCCGTTGGTGTCGCTGTCAGTCAGCGTGAATGCACCCGCATCAGCTCCAGACAGTTCCACTCTAACGGGTGTGCTGGCGGCGTCATCTTCATCGTCAGTCACCGTGTACGTGGCAACCGCAGTTGTTATGGCGGTGTTCTCTGCGTATGACACGGATACCTCACCGCTCAACTCAGGCGCCTCCGGCACGTCTGTCACCGCGATGCTCACGTCAATGGAGTCGGAATAAGCCCCCGAGTTATCCGAACCGGTGAAATTGCCGTCCGCCACTGTGACGGTGACTTCGTAGGAGGGTTCATCTTCGGTGTTCAGCACGGTGCCGGCGCCCACCCTGATCTGGCCGTTCGAGTCGATCGTGAACTTGTCAGCGTCCTCCCCCCCCCCCCAGCGTGAACGTCAGCACATCACCCTCAGGGTTGCTGGCCCTGAGGGGCGTACCTACCGATGTGCCTGCTGGCGAGTTTTCTCGGACCTCTCGATCGATAGAGGCAGCCGTGACTGCATTTCCATCGCTATCCACGATCACCGGGGCGGCGTTCGAGGCTCGGCCTGCCAACACCTTCACATCCGACACAACCAACTCTTGTTTTCCAGAGCCTGCGGGGTCGGTGTAGGTCACCGTCACACGCAGGTAGCGCCCTATGTCCGTCGGATCCGGGATGTACTTGGCCGCCCGGGAACCGTTGGTGTCAGTCGCCTCTATTCCGACGAACGAACCTGACTGGCTAGAGCCCCGCGCCCACTGCCACCGCTCATCTGAGACATCACCGTCAACGTCGGTGAGCGTAGCTGTCAATGCAACCCCCACAACCGGCTGGCGATTCGACAGCGTCAACGTTGCGGGCTCATCCTCGTTCGTGACCTTCACGACGATGGGGTAGCGGCCCTGACCGCCGGCACTGTCTGTGGCCACCACTTCCAATCTATACGTATTCGCAGCATCGTCCGAGCCGCCACTCTTCGCATCTTCATAGTCGGGAGACTCCTTGAAGGCAAGCACGCCTCTTTGGGAGATGTCGAAGTATCCAGCATCCTCACCCTGCACCGACCAAGTCAGCGCTCTCCCCGCCTTGTCGTCTTCATCGTCCGTAGCCGTGAACGTAGCCACTGGGCTGTCCACCGGCGTGTGCTCGGCATACTCGATGGTCTCGGGTGACTGGGCGTAGAGGAACGCGACGGGGAGCAACCAGAAGCCGAGCGCCAGAGATACGATCAACGCCAGCACGGGCAGTAAGACGTTCCGTCGAGAGAGGGAGCGATTCAACTCTTGTCGCATTGACTTCCTCGGATGTAAGGATGGGTTAATCCGCACAGGAGGGCACAGACGGAATCTATGTTGGCTTGCAGAGAGCCGGGGTGTCACCCCGATAAAGGTGTGAGATGGTGTGCATCTCAGTGCCGCCCCCGTGCCGGAGTTCCGCCGCCTCGGCCTGTATGACCGGCAGCCGGATGATGGTCATGGGACGGCTCGGCTGCGTCACCCGCATGCCCAAGTGGCTGCAACCACGCCATGGCCTCGAGGGAATCCCATGCTGTCGTCGCAAGGGTTCTCCTACGGAATGGATGAGTGGGCAGTGGAGTGACCATCGGGCCTTAGGAGAACCCTTGTGGCCGCTGTGTCCCCTCGGCATTGCACATCCCCCACTGCCGGTGCAACGGGCTAGTGAATAGCAGCCGCAGCCTCCGGGGTCAAGTCCTTGCGCCACTCCCGTTCCTCCTGAAGCCGTGCCCCGTGCCCGGAACGTGTTACCTTCGGGTGTAGCCGACGCCGTGCTGCACGCGGCGAACATCGCAGTTGGCAGCAGAAGGGAGGACAGGCGAACCGCCATAGCTGCATCGTATCGGGTCATGGCTACCCTGAGTTAAGCACCACCTGCATTGTGGGGCCGGCAGGAGTATGCAGGTGGCTGCGGGGGAAGACGCATTATGTGATACGTCCAAGCTGGGTGTGGGGTTCTAGACAGGGTCGTGCTCAATATAGCCGTTGCCGGTTGGCCTCATCCTCTTCGGCGTCGATCTGCGCCGCGTCCGCTCCTGCTATCTGGTCGGCCAGCACCTGTCCGTAGGTGGGATACGACGACCGATCGATCTGGGCTCCAGGGTCCCAGATGTGGCTGCGGATCAGCGCCCGTCCGCAGTGCAGGAAAGCCTCCTCCACCGTCACCTTCAAGCCGGAAGCCGGAGCCCGGCGGCCAATGGCTAACGGTGCCAACAACTCCGGGTCAGTGACGATCTCTCCTCTGCCCTTCACCCGCAGGGTTTCATTCATTCCGGGCACGAAGAACAGCAGGCCTACGCTGGGATTCGCCACGATATTCTGCAACGAGTCCACTTGGTTGTTCCCGGGACGGTCGGGCAGCAGTAGGGTACTTTCGTCCAGCACTAGCACGAACCCGGGCGGGTCTCCCCGTGGCGAGGCGTCGGGCTGGCCTTGGGCGTTACTGGTGCTCAGGACGCAGAACGGCGACAGCGCTATGAAGTTGCGGCAGTGAACGTCTAGACGGTCCACTATCTTCTGTTCCGCCCGGGGCGCAGGGGGGCGATAAACCTCCCTCAGTTCTTCGCGATTGGTAATGGCCATGACCCACTCCTTTACTTTGCGACACTGTAGCACACGTCAACAACCCGCCAGCGTCCTTTGGTGCGGGTACGCTACCGGGTGAATCTGCTTCGATGGCTGCTGTGCATAGTTGTGCAAGGGTGATAGCCTCGTCGTCGGTGCGGTTCGGGGGAAGGGACCGCACTGCTCCTGAGAGACGCCCTGCCGGGACAAATCCCGGCAGGGCGTCTCTCTATCTCCATGGTGGAACCCGATTGGGTGCAGGTTCTGCCGGAGCCTAGCGGGGGGGGGTAGGTCAACAACCCTGACCACGCGTACCCGCCTTGGTCTGCACACGGATACCCCACCTCCATCCTTGACTCGGAGAAATCAGCGTGCGACTGCCACCTGGTGCTCTGCTCCATGAAGGAGAATGTGCAGCAGACCCATCTGCTCGGCGGGTGGTGAACAGGAAGAACAGCAGGCCGGGGGCCGGCTGCCCCCCCCGGCCTTCCATCGCATACGCACCGCGTGCTCACCCGCACTCTTCGGGCTAGCCCCTGCTAGGGGAGCTCGGCCGCATCCTTGAATTAGCCGCTTGGGGAAGTCCTCTGGGAAGAAGGAGGGATTGACATGATGGACCCACTGCCGACGCAGTCACGGTGTCCTATCCACTGGTACCCAGACGACGATCATGCTGTCCCAGCCGATGTGCGTGCCCTAGCCTCCGAGGAACACGCGTGGCGAGATTCACGGTGACGAGCATCGCACCGCCGTTGAGTCATTCGCCTTTCCGCCACTGCTGGAACTGCTTCGGGCCCACGCCGATGCAGCACACCACATCCTCGCGGGATGCTATTCGCGGCGAACGTCGGACCGCAGGGACAGCACTACAGACTGACTCACGAGGATGCAGGCCGAGCGCTCAGCGTTCAGGTCGACGTCTACGGCGGTGACCAATCCTCTTCGAACAGGCCCACGGGAGACGAGAGCACCGCTTCATAGGCGGCTACCTTCCGCTCCCGGGCAGTCGAGTAGGCAGCATCCGCGTTGACGATAGCTTCCGGGTCGCCGGAGTCCTTTGCAGGTCCGAGCTCCTCTCCATCCCCAAGGTCGACCCCCGCTTCGCCGGATCGCCTCTCGTCGTTCACTACTGCGACCTCCTCCCACACTACGACTCCAATCGAGACCTGCGTCGCTATGTGCCGCAAGGCTGCAGGGAAGCTGCATGCCACAAGGCGCCAAGTTCTAGGCGTTCACCTATGGCGACGTCTGTGTGAATCCCCGCGCTGTGAATCTCGCAACAGCGGAGGATGGTGACGCATTACTGTTCACCGCAAGGATGCTGCACTGGATGAGTGGCAAGCCGAGCAGGGGACATGGCTTCGCCAAAATGGACGGCCTGAGCTTATCTCTGCCCCGGTTCCAAGTTCCGCCTCCTAGCGCGAGCGAGCGTAGATGTAGACCGCTACCGCGATGAGCGCGATGACGAGCAGCGCGACCGCCCATACCCAGGCGGGCACGCCGCCGCCATCGCCTGGTTCCACCGGTGGAGGAGCGGGCGTCATCGTGGGCTCCGGAACAGGCGTGGTCGTCGGTTGGGGAGTGGGCGTGGCGGCGGGTTGCAGTGTGGGCGTGGCCGTGGGTTGCGGCGTGGGCGTGGCCGTGGGCTCCGGAACAGGCGTGGTCGTCGGTTGGAGAGTGGGCGTGGCCGTGGGTTGCGGCGTGGGCGTGGCCGTGGGTTGCGGCGTGGGCGTGGCCGTGGGTTGCGGCGTGGGCGTGGCCGTGGGTTGCGGCGTGGGCGTGGCCGTGGGTTGCGGCGTAGGCGTTCCCGTGGGCTGCGGCGTAGGCGTTCCCGTGGGCTGCTGGGGGGCGGTGACGGTGACGATTACGGTGATGTCGTCCGAGTCATATTCGCTGTCGCGCACGAGCACGACCAAGCGGTACGTGCCCTGCTCCTCGTGATCGAGCGCGATACGCGTGCGGATCTGACCCGTGTCCGCGTCGACCGAGAACGCCTTGCGCGCTGCGCTGTCGCCGCTGACCGTCCACACGAGGCGGGTGGAGTCTCTGTCCCTGACGCGCAGCGGACCGCCAACCGACGCACCGGGCTCGAGGCCCGACGCGACCGTCCGCGTCGTCTCGCGCCCCTCCAAGAACACCGGCGGTGCGTTGGACGACGCGGTGGAGGCGCGACCGCCTCCGCCGCTGCCACTGCCACTACCGGCACTGGTCGGGGGTGGGTCGTTATCGCGCACCGCTACCGCCGCCGTTGCCGATGCCGGTGAGCCGAGGGTGTAGCCGCTGCCAGCATTCAGCGTCACCCTCACCGAGCCGTTCGACTCGTCTGCGCTATCGTTCACCGTCGGGATGGTGAACGTCGTACTGCGCCCACTGAGGCTGCGTGTCTTGCCGCTGCCGAGCTCCCCTGAGGCCACGAACCGCCCGCTCTGCGTCACCGTGTAGCGCACGGTGATGCCCCCGCCCGGCACGGGGTTCGACGAGACGGTGAAGGAAGCGCTGCCGCCCTCCGTCACAGCGGAGCCGCCGCGGATGGTCAGCACCGGGACTCCCGCCGTATCGTTGTCCGTGATCGTCAGCGTGTGAACACGCGTTGCCCCCCGGTTGTATCCCTGACCGCTGGCCAAGGTCAGTACCACCGTCTCCGCGCTCTCCGCCGCGCCGTCGTCGGTGATGGCGACGGGGATGGTGGCAGTGCCGGAGGTGCCCACCTGTATGGTCCCGGTGTTGCTCGTCACGCCGCTGATGGTGTAATCCGTGCCCCGAGTCGCCGTGCCGGAGATCGCGTAACTCACTGTGACCGTGGCCGTTGGGGTCGGGTTCAGGTTCAACGTGACGTTGCGCGTTCCCGCGCTCTCCGCAGCGCTCGATGCGGACCGCGCGAAGTTCGCCACAGGCGTCCCCGTCCCGTCGTTGTCGGTGACTGTCAGCGTGTGGACACGTGTCGTTCCAAGCGCGTAGCCCGTGCCGGTGTTCAGGGTCAGAATCACCGTCTCCGAGCTCTCCGCGGTGTTGTCGTCGGTTATGGCGACGGGGATATCGACGAAGGTGGCCCCCCCGATAACGCTAGCCGTGCCGCTGTTGCTGGTCACCCCGCTGATGCCGTAGTCCGTCCCCCGCACCGCCGTGCCGGAAAGCGTGTAGTTGACCGTGATGTTCTGGTATGGCGTGGGGCTGAGGTTGACACGGACGTTACGCGTCCCCCCGCCCTCGGCGAAGGTGCCCGCGCCCGACGCGAACTGCGCCGTCGGCACATCGTTGTCGTTCACCGTCACCGTTGCCGACGACGGCGAGCCAATGGTGTATCCCGTGCCGTTGTTCAGCGCGACCGTCACCGAGCCGTTCGCCTCGTCCAAGTTATCGTTCAGCGTCGGAATCGTGAACGTCGTGTTGCTTGCGCTGATGGGGCGCGACTTGTTGCTGCCGAGTTGCCCGGAGGCCACGAACTGCCCGTTCTGCGAGACCGTATAGCGCACAGTGATGCTCCCGCTCGGCGCGGGGTTCGACGAGATGGTGAACGAGGCGTTGTTGCCCTCGGTCACGGCGGAGCCGCCGGCGATGGTCAGCACTGGTGTCCCGCCGCCCCCGTCGCTGGCGCTGATGGTGCGCGTGTGGATGAGCGGCTCGTTGCGCGCGTATTGCGTGCTGCTGAGGATCGTCACGATGATGGTCTCCGCGCCCTCCCCCGCGCTGTCGTCGATGATGGCGATGGGGATGTTGACGGAGGTGGTGCCCGCGCTGACGGTCATCGTGCGGCTGGTGCCGGTCCCGCCGCTGACGGTGTAGTCCGTGCCGAGGGTCGCCGTGCCGGACAGCTCGTACTTCAGCGTGATGTTGCCGGATGGCGCGGGGTTGAAGTTCAGCACCAGGTCCGTCGAGCCCGAGTTCTCGCTCACGGTCGATGTCGCCGCAGCGAAGGAGACCTGCGGCGTGACCGGCTGATCGTCGTCATTGATGGACACGGTGGCCGAGGCACTCGTCATCGACGGCGTATAGCCCGTGCCCGTATCGACGGTCACTGTCACGGAGCCGTTCGCCTCATCGACGTTGTCGTCCCCCGTGGAGACGGTGATGGACGCGCTTCCGGTCGTCGGGATGGCGACCGTGCGTGAACCGGGAGTTACGCCGAAGTCGCCCGTCTGTGTCACGCTCAGGTTCACTGTGATGGTCGCACTCGGCGCGGGGCTGGCAGTGACGGTGAACGTGGCGTTGTTGCCCTCCGTGACCGCCCCCGCGTCCGCAGTGATGGAGACTGTGGGGGTGGCAGCGGGGGTCTCCGCCTGGAAGATCTGCGAGATGCCCAGGATGCGGCGGGAGCCGACCTTACCCTCGGCAGCCTGGCTGACGGGGTTGTTGCTCGCGCCCCACTGACCCAGACGGACATTCGCCCCGGAGTGCCCCAGTGGATCGGTCGAGGCGGTTCCGGCCGTGGCGTGGGTCGTGCCCGTCTGTGTGCCGGTCCATGTCTTCACTGCGCTGGCCACAGCCTGCCCGTCGGTCCCACGCGTATCGTTAGCCAACTGAGCGTCCCAGGTGCCGTCCCAGAAGTCGTTGTGGTCGTCGGCGATCTTGCCGCCCCCCAGCCAGTGGATGGGCGTCGTCCATGCCGTGTGGCCATATGTGCTGTCGCTGCTCTGGAGGATACCCGTCGCGGTGTGGAAGGCGGCGTCCACTGCCTCCGTGCTTCCCACCATCCGGAACGTCGAAGAGTAGTCCTGAATGGCTGCGTGTGGCGTTGGCGTCGTGCCCGATGCGGACGCGTCCGACTGCACCCACGCGTCGTAGGTGGCGATGTCTGCGTTCTCGGCATTCCGTGCGTCGCCGAGGAAGACGAGGCGGAACTGCTGGCCCGCCGTGATGCCGACGGGAGTTAGTGCCCAGTCGTTTGGAACGACGTTCACGTCGACGATCTGCACTGTCACAGATCCGGTGTCCGGGTCCGGGGCGTAGCCGGAAGGCACAGACGTCACGGTCAGCGTGAACGCCTCTGCCCCCTCGATTTTGGTGTCCGCGGGGATGCTCAGGTCGAATGTGGCGGAGGTCTGTCCGGCCGGTATGGTCAGGTTCCACGGGCCGCCGGTCCAATCGTCGGGAGTGGCGGTCCCCGCCGTCGCGGTGACCGTAACGGTGATGTCGGAGAGCTGCGCCTCCGAGATGACCACGGGGATCGACAACGTCGTGCCTTCGCGGATGTTGTAGCCGTCCTCGCGCTCGAAGCCGAAAGTCGGCACCGGCTCCACCTCGAACACCGTCGAGAGGCCATAGAGGCGCCCTTGAGCGTTGCGCTGAGTGGCTCCATGGGAGATCGGATCGCCGCCGGAGAGGATGCCCCTGATCACGTATCTGTTACCGACGCTGTATCTGCCCAGGGTGTTGCGACCTGTATCTTTCGTGCCGTCGGGTTCACTGCCGGTCAGGACATCGTTGTTGCTGCCTTGCTTGTCTCCGTGTTCCGTTTTGTAGTTCCCGGCTGTCCACGTGTTGTCGCTGTCGTTGTCAACATGGAGGAAGTGGTGGTAGTTGTTGGCGATCTTGTCGCCGTTGATCCAGTAGATAGGGATGCCGGACGAGCTGTTGCCGGTTGAGTCGTCGGTGTAGGCGTTCGTGTCCGCGTCCCACAGGCCGGTGTTCAACCGCGCGTCGATATCTCCGGTAGAGGCGAAGACGCCGAAGAGCTTGCTGTACGCCCGGATGTCGCTGTGCCCGTTCGCCGCCGCGTCCCGCACGAAGGCGTTGAAGACATCAATGCTATCGTCATCGGCAGTCCGCGTATTCTTGGTCACGAACAGCAGGCGGAACCGGTCGCCGATGTTCAAGCCCTCCGGACGCAGCGGCCAATCGTAGGGAACGAGGGTAAGGGGGATGACGTTGTTGATATCCACCGTGACGGTCGCGGCGCTCGGGTCCACTAAGTAGCCCGACGGGACCGACGTGAAGGTCAGCGTGAACCGCTCCATCGTCTCGTGGAGGCTGCTGTCACCGGCTATCTCTATGTCGAATGACACGGACGTCTGGCCGCTCGCTAGCGTGACGGTCCAGGGGCCGCCGGACCAGTCATCGGCGTCGGCTGTGTCCGGCGTGGCGGTGATTGTGATGGTCACGTCGGACGTATGCGCCTCCGAGGCCGTTAGCGACACCGTCAGCGTCTCACCTTCGTCGAGGGTGAAGCTGGTCGTATCGAAGCTGAGCGTCTTCGCGGCAACCTCGAACACGCCGGACAGGCCGATGTACACGTTGTCGCTGCCCACCGGGATGTCGCCCTGGTTGATGGGGTTCTGGCCCCCGGTACCGCCCCAGCGGGTATGGGTGCCGGAAGTACCCAACTGCTTGCCGGATATCGCGACACCGGCGTTCGAGTGCTGGTTGCCGGTCGAGGTGCCGGTGTTGGGGCCTCTCGTATTGGTGGAAGCGTTGCCGTTGGCATTGCGCATATGGGCATCGTTGTTGTTGTCCCAAGTGCCGTCGTAGAAGTCGTTGTAGTCGTCGGCGATCTTCGGGCCGTTCAGCCAGTAGATCTTGTGCGACAAATCCGTGTGGCTGGGCTCACCGCTCACCATGATGCCGGTGGCGGTGTGCCAGGCGGCGTCGACGGCGGGAGTGCTGCCCACCACCCGGAAGGTCGGCGCGTACTGACGGATGTCGGTGTGGCCGGTGCTCGAGCCGCTGATGCGGTTGCGCACGAAGGTGTCGTAGTCGCCGATATTGGCGGAGTTGGCATCGCGCTCAGTTTCGGTCTTGAACAGCAGCCGGAACTGCTCGCCGGGGTTCACATCGCTGGGTATGAGACTCCAGTTCTCGGGCACGATGCTCACGTTCACGACCTGGACGCTGGCCGAGCTGTTCGTGCCCAACGCGAAACCGGACGGCGGGGAGTCTATGGTGATGGTGAGCGTCTCGTAGTCCTCGATATGACTGTCTGCAAGGATGGGGATGTTGCAGACGTGGGCATTTCGGCCGGAAGGAACGGTGCAGGTGTGCGGACCTGCGGCGAAGTCCGTGCCCGCCGTAGCCGTGCCCGCAGTGGTGGTGATGGAGAACGTCGCTTGGGATGAGGTTGCTATGCTGAAAGTCAGTGTCGGTGAAAGGTTCCTGCCTTCGAGCACGTTGTAATCGGCACGCTCGAACTGGACGGTAATGGTGGACTGTGCGCTGGACTCAGGCGCGGGGAGCCCCCACAACAGAAGCGCCGCCAGCGCGGCAATCAGCGCGGGCGTCAGTAGCCTGCGCATCATTGCCACGGCGCTCATGCTACGCGCCTCGGTGTGTTTGTGAAATTAGCGGGGGGGGGGGGTAGTGGTATGTAAGGGGTGGAATCAGGCGTGGCTAACGCATGGGAAGGCGCACGGGAGTCCTGCATCTTGGTGATGTCAAAACCCCGATGCTGGAGGCTCCCATGCTCCTCCCGAGGGAATGCTGTCAGGTTCAGAAGATCAACTCCCAAGGCAACCGGGTAGTGGCTCACTGAGCCACTACCGACAACCGCATCCAATCTGCGGGCTTGTCCAGAGGTATCCACCTCAGACATGCCCGCTGGCCGACCCTGTACTTGGGGTGTGCGGCGTCATCCTCGCGGGAAGCGCCTGCCAGAACGACCGGGCCCGACGTTCCTCCCTGAATCGATCCGATCCCTTCCCTCTTAACAGGACCTCCATCTTAACAGGACCTCCATCGCTCTCTGCCACTGGGGCATTGCAAGCCCCAAAAGCCAGCGGCAGATACGCGCCCAAGGCTGGCATACAGCGCAATGACGAAACCGCGACGTACAGGCTCTGTGGGATAGCCGTTCGCCGTCGGAAGCTCACCTTACGGATGTGGCGAGGGCAGGGTCAATGACACAGGCGTGCGCGTAACGGTACAAAGCTGTCCTCAGCGGGAGCTAGCAGACCATACTGCATCGTCTTGGTGGTGACGACCTGCTCTCCAAGCCCGTTGCGTGCGTCCATCGTGCGAGGTTGTGGGCGATGACCTAGACGGCGAGCCATGCGGCGTTGGCGGCGAAGCGCCCGGATGGGAGGTGGTTGAGCCCGACCGCCGTACTTGAGGTGGCGGATGGCGTTCTCGATCTCGGCGTGACGGCGGTGTGATACGGTATCCTCGCTGCCCGTGTGGAGAGATGTACCCTTGCGCGTCCTTGCACCGTTTGCCCTACCACTAATCGTGCTCGCGCTTGTTGCATGCGAGTCTGCCCAGCCAACCGTTGTGGTTGTGGGAGCCGCGCGTCCCACGCCGACACCTACATCAAATCTCACACCTATTGTGCCAAGCGTCACCACAGCGCCACCTGGCATGTCAACAACTACGACGCCGATAACCGCGACTCCGACCACCGTACCGATGGTGGCTATACCGCCAACTGCGACACCGATGACCGCGATACAGCCGACCACCACGCCAACGACCGTGACCACTGCACCTATGACGGCCACACCGCCAACTGCAACACCGGCGGCTGACACGCCGATCACTGCCACGCCAACAACAGCACAAGGGTTTGTTACTACACTCATGGCGATGCCATGGGCAGCCGCGCCGACACAGTGGGAGCAACTCGCAATCGAGGACCTCCGAGCAATAGCGGCTATCGATACAACCTCAGCCGCACTGATGCTCACGTTTCCATGGATAGCGGATGGTCTCACTGAGGCTGAGTCGGGTGCCATCTCTCGAGTGCAAGGTATCGCGGGTGAAGACGCGGAGTTGGCGTGGGCCGTGCTGAATCTGGGTTGGGTGTCGGACGATATGTCGTGGATGGAGACACATGCTCTCAACAGTATCCGCGACCTCGCGAGAAGCGATCTTGCTTTGGCGCGGCAAGTCATCCGCCAACCTTTCGTTGCTCCGCCATTCCGGCAGAGGGACGAGTATGCACTAAAAGCCTTTTCCGATTTGTCGGAGGAGCCACCGGGCGTCACAAAGGGTGCCGAGTTGCTGCTCCAACTCGGCACCTATGAGTGGTTCAACGACGGACTGGACGATCGTGAGGCAGTACTCCTGTTTGCCATCGCCATCAGCCCCAAGGTTTTCCAGCAAGCCCTTCTCCAGGCTCACTACGTGGAGTCAGCGGTCGTGCAGCTTCCCTTGGGTCGTCAGGTGGACATTACCGTAGTCAGACACACTCCGTTCCCCGAGGGTGATCGATCTCTCACGGCACTGGAAGAGGGTATGCGGGCGATAGAAGATTTCATGGGAGTGCCATTCCCCGTAGGTGAGGTCATACTGATTGTCGCTGAGCCGGAGATATGGGAGATAGGAAGCGGAAGGTTTTTTGGCAGCTTGATTGGCGGCGCCCCAGAGCCTGCTTATCTGACGGCTTTCATCCTCTCGAGCTCCTCAGAGTCGGGCCCCGCCAGTGGTGCCCTCTATCACGAGATAAGCCATCACTACCCGCTGAGCGGACACCCGTGGCTATCGGAGGGTGCGGCCCAGTTCTTGGAGGCCTACACTCTGGATCGGCTCGGCATGGAGAGCATCGACCGGCGGATAGCCCACCTCAATGAGGGTGGGTGTGGCAGGGAGAATATCGCAGCGCATATCCGCGAGTACGGAGGCGAACAGTGCACCTACTATCTGGGGGAACGTTTCTTCCATGCGGTATACCAGGTCTTAGGGCAGGATGCCGTAGCGGCGGCTCTGCGTGAACTCTATTTCCGCTCGATGCACTTCGAGTTTCTCGATGAGGACGCTATATACCACGCGTTTCGGGCCAATACTCCACCCGGAAGAATGGAGGATTTCAACGCTGTCTACCGGCGGCATCATGGAGGGTTTGCTATTGACTCGTCACCCGAGGTCAGTCTGGACCGTTCGGCTCTGTTCGCGCTCTACAATGCAGTTGGGGGCGAGCAATGGAAGGAGGATGGGAACTGGACGAGCTCCGCTCCCCTAGGCGCATGGTATGGTGTAAGCACTGAGGTCGGAGGGCGCGTTCGCTTACTCGACCTCAGTGCGAATCAGTTGAATGGCCAGCTTCCGTCTACCCTTGGCAATCTCTCCGACCTCAGAGAGCTATGGTTTGACGATAACGAACTGACAGGGCCTATCCCGACTGAGTTGGGAACTCTCTCCGAACTCGTGGTTCTGAGTCTTGGTCGCAACCGACTGAGTGGACAGATACCGTCCGAGCTAGGGGACCTCCCGAAAGTAGGGGCGATTTATCTTTTTGAGAATCAGTTGACGGGGGAGATTCCACCAAACTTGGGAAACGCTGCCAGTCTTCAGCAATTGGACTTGGTCTCCAATCGCCTTATTGGTACGATACCTGCACAGATTGGCCGTCTTTCCAACCTCAGATCGCTAGCGCTCAGTCAAAATCAGTTGAGTGGACAGATACCGCCAGAACTCGGAGGTCTCTTGAACCTCACTAGGTTGGACCTCCGGTCGAACCAACTCAGCGGAGCCATTCCGCACGAATTAGGGAATCTCACGGAGTTGGAAACGCTGAATCTCAGTGACAACCAACTGAGCGGAGAGATACCCGCCGTGCTGGCGGGCCTCTCTAACCTCGGAGGACTCTATCTTGCAGGGAACCGATTCACAGGGTGCATACCTGAAGGGTTGCGCGACGTCCCGGATAACGACTTCGCCCAGCTCAGCCTACCTTTCTGTGGCATTGCTCCTTCGTAACCCGCCTGTGGAATTAGCGGAGTTGGGCTCTGCTGGGCATCCTCATCGGGTTCGCCTTTGGAGAAGTGCCTTGGAGCCTTCATCGGGTACTACTGCATCCTCCCCTCGGGTGAGGAGCCCGCCGCCGGCTTCCGGTGCCTGAGCCTCCCCTGGGAGCACAGCGACGAGGGCGGCGAGCTGACCATCGCAGCGGGCGAGGACGGCAGGACCATCCACATCTGGATAGACCGGGACGCCAGGATCCCCTTCGGCAACTCCCTGCTCTTCGTCGATCTCACCGGCGTGGAGGGGGCGAAGGAGATTACCGACGACTATGCGCAGGGCCGCGTCACCGACGACTAGCCGGAGACAACGCTGGGCCGCCGTGTGACGGCGGTTGAAGCCGAGGCATGGAATAGCGATGTAGAAGGAGCGACAGGCGGCCCGACGGCTGCCGGTCGTTCCCTACCGAGGACCTAACCCCGGAGCCTCCATGCGCACGGGGCACGGCAGGAGGTGTATCCTGTTTAGTATGAAGGGAGTGGGGCCATGAAGGGCCACCTGGTCATAGAATACCGAGGCCATCGACCGGGGCTGAACGGGCAGTACGCTGGTGAACATCAACATCGACGATGCAGAGCTGACAAGGCATCAGGCGAATACGATTCCCCTGCACGGGGACGCCAGAGCAACCATCGAGGCCCTCCTGCCCTTACTCGTGGAAGCAGGGGCCGGAGAGCGGTCGTCGCCCGTCGAGACGGTGGAGCGCCGCCCGCAGAGCCTCCCTACCGGGTGCACGAATGCGCCTTCGGAGCTATGAATTCCGTACAACCAGAGAGGCAGAACATGTGGAAGCAACACTTGATGGCGGTTCTGGTTGTCCTAGCTTCGTTATTCTCACTTCTGGCTTGCTCGGACGACGACGCTTCTGCGACCGTGTCTCCCACAGCATCTTCCAGTCCCACGGGTTACCCTCCGAGCGACCCCTCAGCAGCAACGCCTATTTCAACACCTCGGGCAACTCCCACTCGTCCGCCTAGTGCAACCCCGACGGCGACCGCCGCAGCTACCGCAACGCCCACCGCTACTTCGATCGCAGTAGGACAGGACTCGAGCCGCGCCCAGGCTATAGCGCCGCTCAAGGTGGATGACCTCCAGGCATTCCTGTCCCAGCTATCTCCTGTAGAACAGGCTTGCCTCAATGACAATGACATAGGCCACCGTGAGCTTATGCAGATGACAGGGCTCTCTCCCGGCGGTTCTCCTCAGACCACCGCGACCATCATCAACTGCCTGCAAGACGAAACCATCCTGAGGCTGTTCCTGACGTCGCTTGTCGGACTGACTGAGCCGTTCAGCCCGGTGACCTCCATGTGCATCGAGGAGGGGCTCGTGCTCCTAGACCTTCGTCAGCTGTTGGCGCCTGCCGAAACGAGAGACGCCCCAGTCAATTCCCTGGCACTGGGGATGGTTGCGCTGAACGTCTCCGTTGTCTGTATGGACGACGACGAGTGGGACATCTATGCTTCAAGGCTTGGTATGCAGCCCAGGGACAGGGAGGGTGCGGCCTGCCTCTTCGAGGAGTTGGGCGGGCCAGCGAAGGTGGTAGAGGCCATGCAGGAAGCCAGCCTGGGCGAGGTGCCGGAAGAACTGGCCGAGGCGTTCGAAACATGCATCACGTTACCGCCGCTACGCCCACTTCATTGACGTGGGCCACGCCGGTTCTTCCGTGTAGCCATCTGGAAGCAGACCACAACGAGGACGACGAGCAAGACCGGTATGACGATGTAAGAGATGATGCCGATAAGTGTGGTTACAACTTCGGACATTCCTAACCTCTGGCAGCCGCGTGGCTGATCTGCGCTGGAACGTGAACGCCGCTTGCTTCATGTTGCAGACGGTACAGGCGTGGGAGTCGCCAGACCCGTCAAGGTGTCACAGGCCAATGGCATAGAGCCGCCCGTCGCCGCAGGCTGCGTACATCACGTGCGCGTCCACCACCAGACGCCGCACAGGGGCGTAGCAAACGGGGCCGTAGTCGTCCAGCGTATCTCCTGATGCCGCGTCAAACGCGAAGACGATGCCGTCGGACGACCCTGCGTAGACCACGCCGTCTGAGACGACCGGAGGGGACGACAAATGTGCTCTGGGGTACCACCAGACCGCAAAGCCCGTCTGCGGGTCCAGCGCAGTAAGGCTTATGGGATAGCGGTCATTGCCTTTGGCATACATCGTCCCACCTGCTACTACCACATCCGGCTCCAGACCATGCTTGGTGAACTCCCACAGCCCTTCGCCCGAGGACGGGTCGATGGCTTCGACCAGCACGTCTCCTTCGGAACCCAGCACTTCGCCCACCGCATACAACGTGCCGTCCGCCAACGTTATGGTCGTGGGGGTTCCGGTCGTGCCGGACAGCCAACGCTCCCTTCCGGTGGCCGCGTCCAGAGCGACGACGGCGGCAGCACCTTCCAGCGCGTACACGGTGCCGCCGTCCACGATGGGCGTGTCCCATACCAACGGAAAGCCGTAAGTGCTTTGCCAGATGACGTTGCCTGTTTCCACATCGAAGGCGGTGATGGGAGCGGAGTAGCCAGCGGCCACCACGGTCCCGCCAGACACCACCGGTTGAAAGGACACGGTTCCGTCTGTTGGCACTCGCCACTGCACGGAGCCGTCCGCGCTGTCGATGGCGACCAGGAACGTGCTGCCTTTGAGAGACGACCCCACGTAGACGATGCCGTCGTGCTCCGTTAGCGGGCTGTGGGTGGCGGGTGATTCTCCGTACTGCCAGAGCTGTTCACCCGTGACCGTGTCAATGGCGTGCACGTAGTGGCCCGCTGACGCGTACAGCATTCTGCCGCTTACCACCGGCGCATACGGCTCTACGCCCGTGTCGTACTGCCAGATCACTGCAGGGTGCAGCCCATCGGATGCCGTGGGCGTCGGCATGGGCGTCGCCGTTGCTGTTGGCATAGGCGGCATGGGCGTAGGGCTGGGTGTTGGCGTCGGCTCTGAGCAGGCGGCCAGCGCGAACGCTAGGAACGCCAGGAGCAGGACACGGGCTATGCGCATCTGGTGCCTCCGGCAACAGCGTACCATGCCGCCGCCGTGCACCCTGCCTTGCGGATGCGGCCCTGCTGGTGTTAGCGTTCCGCCCTTCATCCGACGTTTCATCCGGGGAGGAAGACGTGTACGGCAGCATCGGCGATGTCGAGTACAGCCAGGAGACGTTGGGGCTTGGCAGCAGGCTTGCCTTGGAGGATGTCAGGCTGTGTCTGCGGGAGTGCACCACTTTGGACGCTCTCAGGGAATGGCTGTTGACACGGAGGAGCGAGACGAAGATGTCATGGCTGAGCACCGTCCCCCATGCGCTTGTCCCATCGGTGCTGGAAGTGCGTGACCTCTACCTGGGGCAGTTGCTGGATGCGCTCTCCGCACCGCAGGAGCAGTGGTAGGCGGCTCCGTTGGGATGGGCAGGGCATACCGCACCCGCACGTCGTAAATCATCGTCGTCATCAGCAGGGAGGGGGATGCGAGCAACCGTAGAATCATCTGCTGTCCCCCTAGTTGCTCCCATCGTTCAACTTGTCCTGCAGGTCGATTCCATGGATGACAGTGTTCCCTATCCCTCATCCAGACAACGTGGCCGACACGTTCACCAAGTGCCTCCTGTGGGCGGGATTCAGTCCCCTCCGTGCCCAACGAATCGGCACGATAGCATATGGTGTTTGATGGAGCGTCTCTGCTTGACCGTGTGACCGTTAGGCTGGTACACCACCATCCGTTCTGTCTGGCGCAAGGCCAGTCGATAGAGAGGAGAACGCCATGGAAGTGCAGGTGAACAACGGAAAGTTCGTCGTCCTGACAGGGACGGAGAAGGGAGTCGGTGGTTCCGGCCCTGAGCGGGTCTACATCGAGTGGCGCGTGCTCACTGACGACGTGGCCGCCAGCCTGACACCTGCACAGGCGATGGGACTGGTGTCGGCCATCGTGCAGACGGCTGCGAAGACTACCCGACTGCAGGATGCAGGATGACAGGCTCTGCCGCCTTCACGTCCGGTCGGTGATGCCCTCGCGTTCGCCGTTGCACCAGCGGAGCACCTCCGCCTCTATCTCGGCGGCAACGTCCTTCGGCGTCCGTGGCTTGGCCAAGCACCACCATGCGAACGGGGCAAGCGGCGGCCAGTTGATGGCTAACTCCCGAAGGCCAGGGTCGGCCTGACGGGACATCAGGCCATAGGTGCAGGCCATCGACACCATGGTCAGCATGTCACGGAGGTCGCTCACCATCTGGTCGTAGGTCCACAGCACCGTCCGGCCTCCAACGGCCAGCATGGGGCTGCGCCAGCCGCGCCAACCTCGTCGCCCACCCCAGCAAGAGATACGCTACCCACTCAGGAGCGGGTTCAACAGCGGGTAGCCACAGCCAGTCTATAGGGGCGTTCATCCACGTACCATCTTTGGGGTTTACCCATTCACGGTTAGCGATAGCCACCAAGAGGTTGAGTGGCCAACCACTAAGGGGCTGCGGCCGCAGCCCCTTAAATAGTAAAGGCCTCACACATGGCCGAAGCGACTGCCTCCTAGGTCGGGCAGGGTACCAAGCCGGTCTCTCGTCGGAGTGTGTCAGCAAGCACTCGATACTCATCCGCCTCGTCCAGTCGACCCTCGGCCTCCAAGTCACGAGCGCGGCTTTTGGCGAAGGGTACCGCCAAGGCCTTGCACCGCTCACAGATGGTACCAACCCAAGAGCCACGCAGCCGGTCTTCCATGTAGCCATACACGTCTCTCCGGTCATGGTCACAGGTGTCTCCTCCGCAGAAAGCCCTCTCCTTGTCAGCATTGGGGTCGATCAGGTGCAGTTCTACCACTGTGCATGTCTTCATCTCATGCCTCCTTATCGTCGCTAGTGTCACCATCACGGTGCTATCGTCGTGAGCGTTCATCTGTTCGCTCCTTCTTCCTTAAATGGCAAAGCACCACGCACATGCCTTCAGGCGGGGGAGGCCACCGCGTCTGCCGCGATGGCCTCCCCTGTACTGTCCCGGCCTGTCCGCCTTCGACCGTTAGAGCAACCTCGGCATCTCTGCCTGCTGTTGGCCTGCCGTATCAGCCCCGTTCGATGCCTGTGCTGACCCTTGCCCCCGCCGAGTCTGACGCCTGGCCGGTGGAGCAGGTCTCGCGTGGGCCGGATACCTGGGCTCGTCTTCCCACCGGGCTCTCGCCCTCTCGGTCACTGCCGGGACCTCCTGCGCCAGCCCCGACAGGTCATGGTCGTCGAACGACTCGATGTGCGGGTCTGACTTCGGTTGCTGCACGCCGATCGTGGCCCTGCCTCCCTTGATGGACACGACCACCTTCAGCTCCTCCGGTGGAGCAGCCTGCTCTCCGCCGGCGTCGGAACCCTGCGGTCCCTGTGCGGCCTCTCCGTCGGAGTTCTCCTCTCCGGTGACTGCGGCAGTCGTGTCCTCCGCCACATCGGCGAAGGGGCTGTCGTCGGCGCTCGGGGCATCCGAGCTGGCTGTTGCGGATGCAATCTCGTCAGGCATGTTCTCTCCTTCCTTGTTCTTCTCCGGCTGCGTTCACGTGCGCCGGTGACTATGCCGCCCTCCTCGACGACTCTCTCCTGATCTCGCCGAGGGTCTGCGGCTCCCAGTAGAGGTCGCGCTCCACGGCGGGGACGTTGCCGAACACGGTCGCCTCCGCCAGCTCGGTGAGGTCGAAGTAGCCCAGCTCTGTCTCGAACCCCTCGACGAGGCCGAAGCAGAGCCCGGTCTCGGTCTCCCACTCGGTGATGTACCAGCGCCAGCCGGTGTAGGGACTGAAGAGCTTCACCCTGGCGACGACGGCATCGGGGTCGTCCGCGCCGTCAGTGGCGTCCAGGGGCGGGATCGTGGCGGCGAGCTCCTTCGTCATGAGCTTGTGCCTGCGGTAGCGATTGTGGTTGTCCTGCCAGATCGTTGTGGTTCCCTTGTCGTCAGACATGACTTCTCCTTCTTCTTGCTTCTCTGGGATGGGTTCTGTGGGCCTACCCTTCGGACATTGCCTCGGTATCAGACCCCGGGATTCGATCCACCGCCTCCGGGGTGGCGTAGGCCGGGGTCACCGTGCCGAGGTCCATGTCCAGGTAGAGGCCCATGAAGGGGCAGGAGCCCGCCGCCATGCGGCGGACCACCTGTAGCACCAGTGATGCCATCATCTGGTTGATGGTGGGGTCCTGGTCGGTGAGGTCGAGGGCGGCAGCGCAGTCCACGTCCGGCGGCGTGGTCGACACGGCCGTCAACAGGTCGGGGCGCTGCAGCGTGGGCGCTGGCAGCAGCCGGCAGGTCTCGTCAACGAAGGCGGGCTCGTCCCAATCCTCCAGGTCGGCCACGTTGCCTATCAGCACCTGCCCCCAGTTGGTGTCGTTGCCCGCGTCGATGAGCCACCGGCCCCGGCCGTTCGGCAGGCTCTCGGCCATCGCCCTTCGTGCGGCCGCGTTGTCAGCACAGCCGATGATCAGGCAGTCGCCGTAGGTGGGCAGGCCGGGGTAGCGGTGCCCGTAGGCGTGGGAGCCGGACTCCCGGAACGGGTAGACTGAGTAGCCGATCGGACGCCGGTAGGCCCGAGCGAGCCGGTCCGCCAGAGCCTTGCTCTTGAACTGTCCCACGTCACCGGGGTGAAAATTCTGGCGCAGCAGGTTGTGGGGCTCGACCCGGTCGTGGTCGACCAGGACGATGGTGGCCTCCCGCCCCTGGAAGAGGCGGCAGAGGCCCTCGGCGACGAAGCCGCCGGTCCCGCCGCAGCCGACCACGGTGATCCACGGTCGTTCGAGCAGGAATGCGTTGTCCAGGTAGTAGGGCATGCTCGGTTACCTCCCTGTTGTTCGAATGATGTCCAGCAGAGATTCCGGCTCCTCGCCGCTCAACCGGACGTCCGGGACCGGGCCGTCGAAGACCTGCGACCACTCCACCGGAGCGAAGTGGCCGTAGACGCCGACCCGGAGACGGAGCTCGGGTCGGGCGGAGTGAAGGCGTCCCGCGACGCCGTAGATGCGGAAGCCCTGCTCGTCCCGGTCGTCGGTGGCCGAGAAGAAGGCGGAGAGGCTTCCGTGCGAGTGGAACTCGGCTACCACCCCGCTGGGGGGCTGGTAGATGAGGGACACCCGCGATCCGGCCTGCGGAGGGACCACGGGCCGGTAGGCGTGACCGTCCCAGCGGACGGCGAAGAACCGCTCCGTGTCCGGTGCGTCCTGGAACCAGCGCAGGCCCGCCTCGAGGATGCGGGACGGGATGCGGCCGTGGGGCAGCATCACCTTCTCGCTCACGGGTGCGAGCCCGCGAACGACGCAGGGGGCGATGAGCACCCGCGCTGTCAGGTGGGCGCTCGCGGACTGGACGTACACGCCGCCCAAGCCCAGCACGTAGTCGTAGCCGATCCCCTGGACTCCGGCGAGCCCGGCGGGGTGGTTGACGAGGTGGCCCACCGGACTCGGCGGGGCGTCAGCGGTAGCCGCGTCTCCCTTCGGAGACCGCCATGACATGGGCCACCGTACACTGGGGAACCAGGTCCTCCATCGGGTACTCGGTTGTTCCATCGAGCTCCTCCCATAGGGTTTGCAGGTTGTCGGGGTGCTTCTTCGAGCGCTCATGGCTGTCGCCGGTGAGCGAGAAGAAGGACTGGAAGAACGATTCCGGTATCAGCCCGACCTCGTCGGGGTACCGGTGGCTGCCCGGACACGTCCTTCCGTCGCGGAAAACGTTGAAGGCCGGCATCCGGTAGAGCTGCTGCTCGGGATCGGACGGCCGCTCCGTTGCGGCGTAGACCCAGGGGGCGCGGCCCGGCGAGCAGACGAAGAGCAGTCCCGGCATCGGGATCTTCAGCCGGGCGGGAGGCTTGAACGCCTCCCGTTGCAGGGCGACCGGCCACACCTGCGGCGGCCGCCAGAGGCCGACCACCTGCCCGGTCTCGCCCTGGTTCCACCAGAGGGCGTCCGCCGGCAGCAGCCCGGAAGAGAACCCCAGGTGCTGGGTGAGCGCGCTCGCGATCCCGTCCGCCGAGACGGTCCTGACCCAGGCCGAGCCGGTCTCGAAGCAGCGCAGAAGCAGTGTCTCCTCGTAGACCTCCAGCTGCATCTTCAGGTCGTCTCTGGGCGCATCGTTCACGCCCGGCAGGGACCACCCGGTGACATCGGTGTCAACACTCATGTTCCTTTGCCTCCTTTTCCTTCTTGAGGGAGCCGTCCCAGGACGAACTCCAGCATCGCGGTGAAGCGGGCGGGGAGGTCCTGCTCCAGCCAGTCGGTCAACCTGCCCACCGCGTCCATGAGGGCCTCGGCCTGCCACCACACCCCGGTGGCCTCTGCGATCAGGTCGTCGTCCCAGGGGTCGGAGAAGCCGTTGTACTCCCCGTCGTCATAGCTGGCGTCGAGGAAGAAGTTGCCGGTCTCGGCCCAGATCCAGTTGCCTGCCTGCGCCGCCCCCTCGAACGGCGTTCCCTGCAACGCCGCGGTGAGGACGTCGAGGGGTATGCCGTCGCTGGGGATGCGTTCGAGGGTCTGTCGCGGGATGTGCTCGGCTGCGGCCTCCAGCCACGCCACCCGTATCCCGTCCGGCACCACGTAGCAGGCCTCGGGAGGTCTGGCCAGCAGCGCCAGGGACGAGAGCCCCTCGCGGTAGCGGTCCCACATCTCGTGGACGGCGTCGTAGCCGAAGCCGAACAGGTCGAAGGGGATGCCTCTGCGCAGCCAGGTGAAGGGAGGATCGTCCCCCTCGTCCCAGTAGAGGTCGAGGTATGCCCCGTAGAGGGGGAAGTGCCGCTCCTGGAAGAGCCGGGCGAAGCGCTCCACCCTCTCACGGACGTCGGGGGCCGCCAGCAACGCCTCTCCCTCATCGGGGAAGAGACGGTGCACCAGCCCCGCGAACCAGGCGTAGTCGTCGGCGTAGCCGATCAGCGTCACCAGCTCCCGCAGCGACGGCGGACGCCGCAGGAGCAGTGTCGCGAGCCCGCTCAGCCGAGCTGGGGCAGCAGCTTCCATCGCAGGGCTGAGGCGAGGCGTCCCGTGGTGGATGCGTAGTCCTGCGCCTGCGCGCAGGCCAGCTCCACCTCGGACTGTCGTGCGGCCGCGGCGTCCAGATCGAGGGAGCCGTCGGGCCGTGTGAGCTCCGCCGTGAGCTCGATGATCTTCAGGTCCGCAGGCGGCACCGCCGCCAGCAGACCCGCAAGCGTCCGGTTGTCCATCTCACGCCTCCGCCGGGTGAACGGCAGAAGCGCCCTTGGTGCCGACCCGCCGCTGGAACTCGTAGACCGTGTCATCGCCGCGCTTGGTCTCCTTCACGGAGGCGTTGGCGATCTCCCCGTAGAAGTCGGCCAATGTCGCTTTCACCTGCTCGACGGTCATCTGGGGGTCCGGGTCCGGGAACTCGCGGTCGTCGTAGACGAATATGCGTGCCATGGTTCATCTCCTTCTGCGTCTGTGCTGTGTGCTCTTGCCAACCGCGGGGAGGCCGCCGGGTTAGCGGCGGCCCTCCCGTGTTTCATGCGGCCTTGCGCCCCGCGCCGACCGGCTCTACATCGCGCTCCCGCTCCATGCCGAGCGCCCACTCGAACATGGAGAGGCTCGCGGGCTGGGGTTTGCGGCTCCGGCTCTTCGGCCTCGCCGGCCCCTCGGCCATGAACTCCGCCCAGGAGAACAGCGTCTGCCCTGACTCCGGGGACCCGTCGATGTGGCCGTTGTCGAGCACCGGCTCGATGCCGGAGGCCGTGCCGTCTACCGCAACCGTCTCCGGCTCGGTCTCCACGGCCTGCCAGCCGTCGTCGACCAGGTACTCTTCGGCCTCGGTCTCGGCGTCCCGCGCTGCCGCGAAGACCGCCTCCACCGTCTCCGCCTCATCCTCGTCGCCGTTCACGATCTTCCGCGCCAGCGCGAGCATGAGGTCGTCTCCGTCGTCGCCGTAGGCGGCCAGGCCGTCCTCCGGCAGTTCGCCCTCCACCGCCAGCGAAGACTGGAGTTTCTTCGCCACCAGCTTCAGGGCATCGGCCTGCAGGCTGTTCCTGTAGGCCATGAACACCACCCGCACCGGCCGCGTCTGGCCGATGCGCCACGAGCGGCGGGACGCCTGCCGCATCGTGTAGACCGAGTAGTCCGTCTCGTACCAGCAGATGGTCGGGAAATCGATCAGGTCGAGCCCGGTCTGCACCAGCCTGGGATGGCAGATGAGGACGTCGAGTCCCTTCTCCACCTGCTCGGCGACCCACGCCTCGCGCCGGTCGGGCGCGACGGCATCGGCCTTCATCACCGCCACCCGGAACCCGTGCCGGGTGAGCATGCTCTCCATCCGGCCGGTGATGTCCCGCGTGCCGGTGTGCGTCGCGTACACCAGCACCCGGCGTCCCTCCAGGCGCTCCGCGGCCACGAGGTCGACGAGCGCCTGCTCCTTCGGGTAGGTCCGCTCCTCGGAGAGCGGAGGCACCCCCACGATGGGGAAGCCCGTCGCGGGGTCGAAGACGGTCTCGCCCCGTGTGCAGCCGTCCGGGTAGGCGAGCAGTGTCTGCAGGTACGTGGCCAGCAGCCGCTTGGAGCCGGTGGCCAGTGCCGCACCCAGCGCACTCTTCAGCGCCCCGTAGAGCATGTCGTAGGCCGAGCGCTGCGATAGGCCCGTGTGGTCCTGTTCGGAGTCCATGCGGGAGAGCAGGACCCGCTCCTCGTAGGGAGGCAGCCCGGACGCCACGTCCGAGAGCCGCAGGAAGATGGAGTTCCCGATGAGGTGGAAGAGTGCCGAGGGAGCGAGGCCGGGACGCTCACGCACCACCCTGCGGTAGCGGCGCCTCCGGCTGTTGCGCCCGTCCTCGACGGAGGAGTCGTCGTTCTTGTACACCGTCTCCTCGGTGAAGCCGTAGCGCTGGATCCACCGTCCCTCCTCGTTGTGCCGGAACTCGGTGCGGATCTCCGGGGAGAACCGGTAGAGGAGGTGGAAGAGGGTGCTGGCATAGCCGCCCATGAGCGTGCCCGAGAGGGTGAGCGAGCGGCCGCACGACTCCGCGAGCACGCCGGCGGCGATGCCCTGGGCGGAGCCGCGCGCCTTGAACTCATGCACCTCGTCGCCGATGAAGAGGTCGAAGAACCCCCGCATCCGGTGCTTGACGTAGTCTGCCAGGGGATAGCGGCGGGGGCCGGTGTTGTCGGCCTGCCACAACGGGGAGTTGCAGACGTCGCAGACGTGCCGCTTGCGGTTGAGGTCCGCCGTGGACAGAGGCACGCCCTCCCTGTCGAGCACCTGCGCGGCGCAGACGGGGCAGCAGGGGATGCGGAAGGGAGCGCCCGTCTCCTCGTCCCGCACGAGCCTGCCACCCGCCACGGCCCACCGCTCATTGACGGCGGGCTGCCAACGGTAGGCGAGCTTGGCCCGCTCGCGGGACATGACCGCGAAGAGGGGAGCGGCGCCGGGGAAGAGGCGGAGGCGCTCGAGGTCGGTGATGGAGGTGACGATGGCGGCGCGGGCGCCGGGGATGGTCTCCTCCACCTCGCGCTTCCACTTCCGCACGAGGTGCGGCGGGCAGAGCACCAGGACGCGCCTGAAGCCCGCCGCGTGGGCGGCGCTCGTTGCGATGAACGTCTTTCCGGTTCCCATCTCGCCGACGACGGTCGTGCCCTGGTGGGCCTGCAGCGAGAGGGCCGCGCCGCGTATGGCGTCGGCCTGTGCGCCGAGCGGCCTGCGCAGGAGCGCGGGGAGTGGAACGGCCTGCTCGGACGGCCGGTAGAGGGGCGGGTACGACTCCACCACCCGCTGGGCGATGGAGTCCCTGAACGTGTCGATGAAGGTCCCGAGGTTCATGGTCTGCTCCTTTCGTGGGGAGAGCCACGACCTCGGGGCCCGCGTCCCTGCTCCAACCTCCTCGCGGGGGCTTGAAGACAGGGCACACCCCTCCCGCCCGTACGGGAGGGGGTTAGGGAGTGCCGGGCGCAGGCGCCCTTTGGAGTTACCGTGGAGACACTCCCCGTTGTTCGCGTGCGCTGTCCCAGGCACGCACCGGTCGAGATGGGCGGGGCTCGCCCGACCGGTGGTGGGAGAGTCCCGTCAGGCGGCTCCGCAGGAGCCGTCCAAGAAGAAGACGGCCCGCTCCCGGTGGGAAGCGGACCCCCATTGTTGAGGCCTGTCTGCCGCTACTCGCCGAGCTCTCGCCGGGCATCCTCGAGGGTGTTCCTGGCCTCGCTGACGAGGTTGCGGGCGTGGGAGAGGCGGTCGATGTACCGGTTCAGCCGCCGGGAACGGACCCGCGACTGTGCCGCGGTCAGCGACACCGGCCTGGCAAGCGATTCGTGGGCTTCCTTGATGAGCGTCTCGATGTATCGCTCGGCCGGCATTTCGGGCGTCCTGTGTACCTGGACGACCATTGGCTCGGTGTCGTCGCAGTCGGGGCAGAAGCCCGAGCTGACGGCGATGGTGCCGTACTCGTTCACGTGGGCGAGGGCCGGCTGCCGGTGTTCGCACACCGGGCAGACGCGGTCGGAGTCGATGCTCTCTTCGGGTTGGAATGTCATGTCCGTACTCCTTGTGGTGAGTCCCGAGACCTCCGTTCCAGGAGACCTCTGGCCGGTCGACTACGCCTTCTCCAGGTCGTTCATCCGCTGCAGGGCCATGACGACCTCGTCCAGCCTGCCGCGCAGGCGCATGCGCTCCGCCGGGTTCGGCGGCTCTCGTTTCAACTGCGCCTCCAGGGCGAAGCGCTCGCCGGTGAGCCAGGCGCAGAGGCCGCTCCACCGGACCGCGCCGGGCAGGACGAACCTCATGTCCATCGCCACGGCCTCGTCGCACTCGGGACAGTGCGTCCCGTAGACGTACGCGCCGCTGCCGTCCTGGTAGACGTACAGCGTCGTCTCGACCTCGTGCTCGCACTGCGGGCACTCGACGGTCGCGGGGTATTCGTTGGGTCTCATGCTCACGATGCCCTCCTTTGATCTTCCTCTCGCGGTGCGCCGCACCGGACGCACTGGCGGACGTCCACGCCCGCGACGCGGAACGCGTGGCCGCCCCGGCAGCCCAGCGGCTGGACCGCAGCGACCCTGCCGTCGATGCCGCACCACGCGGAGCGGTCGCCGGCCTCGTAGCTGTAGAAGCCGCAGCCCCGCGCGCAGCGGAGGTCGAGGCCGGTTAGCTCGTCGTCCTCGACGACCTCCTCCAGCGTGAAGTTCCTCCCGCCACAGGCGGGACAGGTGATTCCCTTCAGGGTCATGGGGCCTCCTCCTTGGTCGTGTACGGGGCTACGCCGCCGCGGGGAGCGACTGGGCCGCCCGTGCCTCCAGCCTGGCGGCGCGGTAGCAGCCGCTCTCCGTGTGGTACGAGCGGACGGGGGTGGTAGCGATGCGCCCGTCGACGACGTCGACCGAGGCGGTCTGCGCGTACGGCTGGCCGGGCAGGATCGGCTCCTCGCACCGGGCGCACGTCAGGGGAAAGAGCGTGAGTGTGGGGTTGGGAGTCATCTCCTCTCCTTTCCTTTGAGGGGGATTCGGTTAAGGGGGATTCGGTCTGGTGACAGCAGGCGGGGCCTGCCTCCGGTGGGAGGACAGGCCCCGTGGGTTCGTCTCCGTTCGGGGAGCAGGCTATGCGGCGATGTCGGTGATCTCGCCGTCGTCGAGGCCGAGGGCGACCACGGTGGTGCGCAGCTGCTCCCGCCATGTCTCGGTCTCCTCGGTCTCTTCGACCAGCACCATCTCCTTGGTGGTGCGGCCCTTGACGAGGATGCGGCGGCCCTCCGCCTCAAGGCAGAGGTTGTCGAGGAAGCCCGCCGCGACCAGCATCGCCATGTGCCCGCGGCGCAGCGGCATCAGCGGGCGGGTGCGGGTGTCGCCCCTCGGCCAGAGCGCGTCGTTGATCGCGGCGCTGGCCCACAGCCCGGAGCGCCGTGCCTCCGATGCGGCCGCTATCGGGTCGACGGTACGCGTGGTGAAGAGCACGTCCCCGTCAGGCAGGGGCGGGATCGTGAATTCCGTGTAGGCGCGGGAGGAGAGTTCGTCCAGCGAACCCGCCGCCCACTCCCGCACGCGCATCTCGGCGTGCACGTCGGTGTGCGGCTCCGTCTGGTGGCGGCCGATCAGCACCACCTGGTCGAACGCCTCCCGCTCCGGGTCGGGGAATGCCCAGCACCGGAGTTGCCGGTAGTGGGAGGAGAGGTAGCGGGCCGAGACCTCCAGCCGCTGGCGGGGCACGACGAAGACGAGCACTCCGTTGTCCGCCAGGTAGCGGGAGGCGTGCATCAGGAAGGCGTGCTCCGAGCGCTTCTCTTCGTTGTCATAGTCGTAAGGGGGATTGACATACAGCAGGCCGAACGCCCGGTTGGCGATGGAGGTCTGGAAGAGGTCGCTGGCCAGCACCCGGTGCAGGCGCTCCCCGGCCTCGGCGGCGCGGACGCGGTGGAGCTCCACGCCGTAGGTCTCGATGGGCATCGTGTTCGGCTGCGTGAGCCGTTCGGCGAGCTGCGCAACCGCCTCGCCCGCGCCGCAGCACGGGTCGAGGATGCGGAGCGTCTCCCCGCCGCGGCGGCGGGAGGCGTAGGTCATGGGAGCGTGGATCAGTCCCGCGATCAGGTCGACGACGCGGGGCGGCGTCGGGTAGAAGCCGCCCTTGGCCTGTCCTGCAAGTCTCATGCTGCAACTCCTAGGTTGTGATGGTTCGTGCCTTCGCCGGTGGCCTCGTCATCGGACGAAAACTCCGGTAGGGAGAGGATGCCGAGCGCGACCGCGCGGGAGAGGTCCTCCCGCAGCGACTCGGCGTCGGGCTTGCAGACGTGGGCGATGATGCCCACCGACTGCAGCGGGGTGATCTCCCCGTTCGAGACCCCCCGCCGCCAGAGCCACTCCGCCCAGGTGTGATGCAGGGGGAGCGGACTGCGCCGGTCGAGGAAGCGGTGGTGGAGCGCCGCCACGTTGTCGCCCTCGTGCGCGAGCAGGAGGAAGTTGTCCTGCCCTGAGGCGAACTCGGCCCACTTCGTGTAGACCAGCGCGTGCCAGCCGCCGCTCGCGGGCAGGCGGGCGATCTTGGTCGTCCACGTGCCCACGGTCTCCCGGGGGACGACGCAGCGCTGGTAGCCGCCGGAGAGCGCCATCCCGTCCGCGCCCTTGATGATGTGCGCGGGGTCGGGCGGCTGCTTCAGCAGCGAGGCCCAGATGGCCTTGAGCGCCGTCTGGGCGCCGACGATCGAGAGGAACCAGAGGCCGTCCGTATCGGGGTCCCTGGCGAAGGCGTCCGCAGTGGCGGAGAAGCCCCCGGCGGTGATGGTGTACAGCTCCGGCTCCGGGGCGGCGCCTGAAGCAGCTGGGTGCGTGTTCTGCATGAGATGTCCTTTCGCGGAGAGATGTTCAGATCCGGTGGGTCGGGGTCAGGACTTGGAGGGGAGGATGCCCCGGTCCTTGAAGCTGACGAAGCAGTGGTCGCCGATGACGATGTGGTCGAGGAGCGCAAGGTCGAGCGTCCGCGCCGCCTGCTCCAGGTGCTTGGTGACAGCGATGTCCGCCGCGCTCGGGTCGGGGTCGCCGGAGGGATGGTTGTGGGCCATGATGAAGCTGGGGACAGCGGCGACGACGGCAGGGCGCAGCACCTCGGCGGCCCTGACCATGACGGAACTGATGTTGCCCTGGTAGATGACGCGCTGGCCGACCAGGTGGTTCGCCGAGTCGAGCAGGAGAACGCGGATCTGCTCCTGGGCAAGCGCGCTCATCTCCTCCCCGAGCAGCCTATGCACGTCGTAGGACGTGGAGAGGACGGGGGGAGACTCCGGCCGCTCGGGCTGTGTCTCGATGCCGTAGCGCATGGCGATCTCACTGAGGACGAGCGTGTTGGAGCGCAGGGCGTCCAGCAGCGCCTTGGCTGCCTTGCCTGTAGGAATGATGGCGGGGTTGGCGGTGGTCATGGAGGGACTCCTTCAAGTGGGGTGAGTGGAGAGACGAAAGCGGGGCCGCCCCCGGCGATGGGGGCGGCCCCGTGGTGCGTTTCGTGGGGCTGGGACTAGAAGGGGTCGACGCCCGCGGCGACGGCATGCCGCGCTGCGGCTTCCTCTTCATCGACGTGGCCGTTCTCATCCCCTGTGCGCTCGCCGTTGCGGGAGTCGAGGAAGACGACCTCCGAGGCCTGCACCTCGGTGCGGTAGCGCCGCTGTCCGTCCTCGGTCTCGTAGCTGCTGTGGGCCAGCGAGCCGCTCAGGTAGATGCGGTCGCCCTTGGCGACGTAGGTGTTGACCGCCTCGGCCTGCTTCGAGAAGCAGACGACCGAGTGCCAGTCGGTCTCCGTCTCGCCGTTCTGGCGGCGGCGGTCCGTCGCCACGCGGAACTTGGTGACGGCGGTGCCGCTGGGGGCGTACCGCATCTCCGGGTCCGTGCCGACGCGTCCGAGCAGTTCGATCCTGTTGATGGTCCTTGCCATGGTGTGCCTCCTTGCACATGAAGCGTGGCGCGGCTGGGCCGCGCCCGGTTTGGTGAACAGCGGGGCCCGTCCCGCGATGGGACGGCCTCGTGCGCGCTCCTTGGGGGAGCGGCGGAGTCATGCGGAGCGGTGCTCCGTCAGTCCCTGCACGTGCAGTGTGGGCAGGCGGTCTGCAGCCGCCGGAAGAGCGCGTGCGCCCGCTCGACGGCGCGGCGTCCGTCCGCGCTCTCCTCCGGTGCGGGGAAGAGCCGCGCGATCTCCTCGATCTCCTCCTGGAGCTCCGGCTCGCCGGCCTCCTCCATGAGGAACCACAGGTCGGCGAGCCCTTCCTCCACCCGATCCATGAGCATCTGGTTGGTTGCCGTTGTCATCGGTCTTCTCCTTCCGTGGGAGTGACAGGCAGCGCCCGCCGTTCAGGCGGCCGCCGGCAGGTCGGTCTCGTCCGCGGACGGGACTTCCTCGGGCTGGCTGACGGCGGGTTGTGCTTCTTTCGCCTGCTGAACCTTCCTCGCCGCGCCCTCGACGAGCCTCGTGAGCTCGGCGACGGGCAGGGAGTCCAAGTCCTTGCCCGTCTTGCTCCGCACGGCGGCGCGCATCTGCGCCTGGTCGTAGCCCTGGGCCACGCCGAGGTCGACGAGCGTCCGGCGCAGCGACGGCGCAAGCGCCTCCGCCTCTCCGTCGCCGTACAGGGAGTTGCCGAACCGCCCGCCGAAGCTCCGCAGCGCGCGCTTCAGCGCGTCGGTAACGGCGCCCTTGTACGCGGTCTCATGCCCCTCGGCCGTGTCGTCGGCCACCGTGTGGAAGCCGACGTCGGTGCGCGGCGACGCACCGGGCACGGTCACGCGCACCGCCGCCGCGTACGAGCAGGAGCGGTGCACCTGCCCGGTGTCAGAGTCCACGCGCTCGGTCACCCACTGCGTGACCTCGCCGACCATCTCGTACCCCCAGCCGCCGTATCCGAAGATCTGGTTGGCCTCATCGATGGCCGTGTGGCCCTCGATGTACGGGTACGTGCCGCCCTTCCGCCCCTTGCGGAAGGAGACCAGCCCCGGGTCGAGGGGCTTCTCCAGCTCCCCCATGACCTTCGGTGGGAGGCTGTCCCAGAGCAGGTCGTGGGGGCTGGCCGGGACCTCGTCCCGGTGGACGCCGTTGTTCGATCCGTCGTGTGTCGTTCCGTTCTGTGTCATCACTGCCTCCTGGGGCATCGTGTGTTTGGTGTCTTGTCGACGGGACGCGGGCTCCCCGTGGGGAGACCCGTGGGCGGGGTGAGCCGTCGCGCGTCGGGCATACGGCCTCCTTCGGTGTGGGATGCGGGGATGAGGAGCACGCGGAGCGGAACCACCATCGCCTCTCAGTGCAGGTGGTTCCGCTCCGCGTGTACGGGGATGGGGGGGGGCTACGCGACGGCCCGCGCTGCCTGCGTGAGCAGGCGCCGGAATGCCGCGTAGCCGTGGGGGCGCGTGGCGAGATCCGCTACGTCGGCGGTCCCGCGCGGCAGGGCGATGACCGCCGCCCTGCGCCCCAGCAGCTCGGTGAAACGCTCGGCCGCCGAGCGGCCTGCGTCGTCAGCGTCGAACGCGAGGAAGACGCGGGAGCAGCCCGGCAAGGCTGCAGCGATCCGCTCGGCACCCTGCGTGCCGAGCGCGGCGCAGGCCGGCACGCCCCAGTGGGCGAGCGTCAGCCAGTCGAACAGGCCCTCGGCCAGCACCACCCACGGTGGCGCAGGCCCGAGCCGCCCGGCGCCGAGCACCGGCTTGGGGCCGGGCAGCGCCTGGAACCGGGGCGAACGCTCCGGCTCCACAGCGCGTCCGGCGAGCCACCGGGCGCGCCCGCCGGCCGTGAGGTCGGGGACGACGACCATGCCCGCGAACCGTTCGCCGTGCTCGACGAACAGCCCCGACCGCCTGAGGCGCTCAGGTGAGAACCCCGCCTCAGCGAGGTGGGCGCGCAGCCCGCCGCCCGGCGCGTAGCCGAGGCCGAGGCGGGCCGCCGTTCCGGGCAGGATGCCCCGCGAGCGCAGGTACGCCTGCGCTTCTGGGCTCTGCCGCAGCCGGCCGGCGTAGAACCGGGTGGCTGCGGTCAGCAGGGGAGGGTCAGGCGGTAGGAGGACGGCCGTGCGCCGGGGCGGGGTGACCGGCCCCGGACGCACGACGGCGGCGCTGGTGTCGCTGCCAGCGCCGCCGTTCAGACGCCTGATCGCCTCAGGGAGGCTGAGGCCCTCCAGACGCCGCACGTAATCTAGCACGTCGCCGCCCTCGCCGCAGCCGAAGCAGAACCACCGCTCCGAGTCGGCGTACACCGTGAAACTGCCCTCCGATTCTTCGTGGAACGGGCAGACCCCCTGGCGGACGCGGCCGTGCCCACTCAGCTGCACACCGGATGCCTCAACGACGTCGCCCAAGGGGTGACGCCGCTTCAGCGCCGGCAGGTCGACCGTCGTCATGACGCCCCTCCAGCCAGCGGGCGGAGCCCGCGCAGGCTCCGCCGCGAGACCCGCTGCCCCGACTGCCAGCGCATGCCGAGCACGGCCAGAACCTCGAGCATGCCGTCCTCGCCGTCCGTGGGGGCGAGGACGGCGGCCCGTCCCGTGCCCGGGCTGTAGACGGCTGCGCCGCGTTCCGCGAAGCGCCGCCGCGCGAGGGAGATCCATTCGCCGTATGCCCACCGCGCCTCGGCCTCCGAGGCGTCTGCCGGATCGAGGTCCGCGAACGCGGCCATCGCCCCGTCGAGGTCGCCCGCCTGACGCTGCCGCCGCGCGTCGTGCACGGCCCGCGCCACGCTCCGGTCACGCTTCCCGCCGATGCTGGCAAGCAGCGCGTCGATCACCCGGCCCGCCAGCTCCTCCAGCCTCCGCTCCGGCCGTTCCGTCACCATCCGGTCGTTGAACCTCACCGTTGCCGTCGTCATCGGGTCCTCCTTCTCGTTGTGGTCTTGTTCCTGTTGCCGGGTCCAGCGAGCCGCAGGAGCAGCAGCGCCGCCCATGCGAGGCCCGCCACGTTCAGCAGCACGACTTCGCCGCTGCCGGTCAGCGGCAGCGGCCCCATCACCACCAGCAGGACTACCGCCGCGATCGCGAACGGCCTCCTGCGCCGGCTCATGAATCCCACGGCCACCCTGATCAGAGTCCAGACGCTCATGCGCACCTCCTTGGCGTTAAGCGCGAGAAGGGGCTGCGGGTCGTCCCGCAGCCCCTTCTCTTCGCTGATGTTGTTCGCTGCCTAGCAGCCGTCCTCGTTCTCGCTCCTGTGACAGTCGCGGCAGACCGAGAACCCGCGCGGGTACCGCACGGCCTCGTCGTCCGGCACCCCGCAGTACGCGCATTCCGGTGTGTACCGCACCGGTGCTTCCGCTCTCCTGCGTCGCCCGATGAGTCCCGTGACCTGTCGAATCAGTCCTCCGACGTGCATCGCGCACCTCCTCGTGGTGTCGCCCTCCGCCGGCATCCGTGGCGTCGGGCATGCTCGAATCGATGGTTGGCAAACGGACAGACTTCGCCCCCGGTGTGGATGCCTGACGCGGGAGACGGAGCGTTGGAGAAGTGCCCGGCCCACGCGGTTCGAACGAGAGAGCGGCCGTGGCGGGAGACGTGCGGAACCTTCACCCTGCCGTGGGAGACGACGGCCGCACGGGCATGACGAGGCCAGCCTGGGGCGCATCCGCCGCAGACCGGCTCGAGACGTGGTCAGAGCGTTCGATGCACTCCAACCGCCAGATCCTGACCGGGGACGAAGGAATCATCGACTCCGCCATCCGGTCCGCGCTGCCTGCGAGGGAGTTCACACCCCGCGGCGGCAGCAGTTCCCTCGTGGGCGACCATCGGGAGACTCAGTCGATCCTTCTGGTCATGCCCGGGCTCAGGGATCACGCCCCCGGGTTTCTATGGTCGGAAACCCTGGTGAAAAGCCGAACATCGCGCCCATTGTGACGGAGACGGAACGTCAAGAAAGCTACTTAAAGGACCCATCGGGCAAAGTGTTCACAACTTCTGCACACAGACCCGGGGGCGCGCTCACTCCCACCAGACCCCCAGCGTGCAGATGCGCCTGAGCAACCGCACCCGCTCCCCCCTTGCCCGCGCCCGCCGGGCGTCGTGGAGCGCGGCCCTGCGCCAGTTGGTCTGACCGAGGCGGTCGAGGCCCCGCAGCGGGTACGTCTCCGGCGGCAGCGTCATCCCGTGCTCTTCGAGCAGGGCCAGCTCCACCGTCAGCAAACGCTCGCGCTCCACCAGCCACGACAGTCCCTTGCCGGCCTGCGGGTGCGTGTCCTGCAGCTCCCGCCACTCGGCGATGAGCGGCCATGCGTCGCCGAACACGTCCGCGTCGTCCTCGGCCGGCTCGCGGGTCACGAGATCGGGGAACTCGCGCCTGAGCGTTCGCGTCCCCGCCCCGGGTGTGCCCCCCTGCGCCGCCGCAGCGCCCTGGGCTGACCCGTCGGTCCGCGCCCGCGCCACCTCCGCCTCCAGCCGCCTGAGCGCCCGGGCGGTCTCCTCCCGCAGCGCACTGACCACACACTGGACTGCCCGGACGGCCGCCTGCATCTCTTCCCCATGCGCCTCGACCACGCCCTCCAGGGATTCCAGACGCTGCTCCAGGCTGTCGTTGCGCTCCCGCTCCCGGTCGGCGGCCGAGCCGATGCCCTCCTGCAGCGCCTGCTCCAGCGCGCTCCTCACCCGCCGCGACAGCAGGCCCTCGTCGAGGCTGGCACTCAGTGTTCGGTGGTCGAGGCCCAGCACGTCCGCGGCGCCCTTGCGCCCGTGCTTCCGCTCCAACTCCTGCAACAGCGCCATGAGCCGGGTGAGCTGCAGCTTCTCCACGTTTTCGCTCTTCGCGTCGAACGCCGGCTTCCTCGGTTCCATCCCGCATGCCTCCTTTCAGGGTTCCCGTCCCGGTGGGTCCGGCCTCAGCCGTGCACCGGCCATGCCCGCCCAGGGGCAGCGTCTTGTGCACCCCTGCGGAGTCCTTGGCCGGTTTCACCGCATTCCAGGGCTCCTCCGTTGTCGACCCCTTGCTCCGTTCTTGCACCGGCAGCCGGAACGTGCCCTTGCGACGAAGTGTTCACTGGCGACCGTCCTGTAGGGGGCGCTCTGCCCGCGATTCACCTCTGCGGTCACCCTGCTTCCCCGCCCTCGACAGACGTCCTTCTCCTGTACACCCCAAGGACAGCACTCGGAGAGCCGTTTCGGGAAGCGCCTGCAGGGCGCTCTCCTGTAGGGCCTCTTCCCACAGGGCTGCTTCCCATAGAGCCCCGCAGGGTTGGGATTTCCTATAGGCAGTTATGCGGAGACCCCTGGTTGTCCACACTCTCCTGTGGCCTCGCGATAGTGAATCGCCCCAAGCCATGGGAGGTACCGTGCGACTGCAATCTTCCATCAGGGTCACGACCGGTAGGGCAGGACGGCTGCTGCCGCTGGCGATGGCGCTGCTGCTTGCGGCGCTGACCGCCGCAACCGCGAGCAACGCGGCCCTCGCCCAGGACGATGGGCTCAGCCTCGTCAACCACGACCGCGACTTCGTCGAGCGCAAGAAGGATGGGCGCTTCATAGCAAGGCCGGTCTTCGACAGGCAGGTCGTCGTCATCCACTACGGCATCCGCCACCCCGAAACCGGCGATTGGATCAGTCCCATGTACCGCGTGCAGTCAGACGGCAAGCGGCTGGACGACGGCTGGGAGTACTCGTGGGGATACCCCGTGGTGCGCGAGCAGCCGGAACTGGAACCAGACCGGGCGTTCCTGCTCGTGATGGCCGTCTCTGACGGCGGGGATACGCGGATGTTCCACGCCGTCATCCCCATCTACCGCTCATCCAGCCTGTGGGACCGCGTGCTCGACGCGCTGGACCCCGGCAGGTGGGGCCGCGCGTTCGCGCGATGGGTGGTCGAGGGCATCTACCGCGCGCTGTGCGGCGTCATCGAGCGGGCATCCGGCGCGGATGCCTGCACCGGGGCGAGCTTCTGATGAACGACCTCCTCACCGGCACCCCCGCTGAACTCACCTACGCACACGACATCGTCGTCCAGGCGTGGACGGCGGTTTGGGCCGTCGCTTCCGGTGCGCTCGTGGTCATAATCGGCTGGATCGGCCTGAACCTGATCGTGGGCGAGCACCTCGGCAGGCCGCAGGCGGGCTGGCGCGAGCTGGTACCCCGGCTCGTGCTCGGACTCGTCGCAGCCGCCTCGTCCCTCTGGTGGTGCGCTCTCGTGATCGACACCGCGGACGCGATCTCGGGCTTCATCGCATCGGCGCTCGGCTTCACCGCATCTGACCTCCTCAGGGCATCGGCCGACACGCTGCTCGCGGCGCTCGAAGCGGGGAGCGTGGGTCTCGCCCTGCTGGTCGCCATGCTCTACCTCGTCTACGCCTTCTTCGTTCTCTACGTCGTCGTCCAGATGGTGCTTCGCATAGCGCTGATCGACCTGCTGCTGGCGCTCGCCCCCATCGCCCTGGGGCTCTGGATACTGCCCCACACGGCAGGGTGGGGGAGGCAGTGGCTGCGCCTGTTCATGACGGCGGTCTTCCAGCAGGCGATCCAGATCGTCGCGCTGTCGATGGGCTTCACCATGCTCAACGAGTTCGCGGGCATCGGCGCGTTCGAGCCCGCCCAGGACCTCATCTGGAAGCTCATCCTGTCCGCGGCGTTCATCTACCTCGCCACGCGGGTGCCCTCCCTGCTCGGCAACTCGGGCACGTTCGACGCCTGGCTCCACACCCTCTACTTCGGCCTCTCGCTTCCCGGCACCGCGATGCGGGCGGCCCGCTCGGTGGGTCCGATGCTCGCGGGCGCGGTAGGAGGGCCGGGAGGCATGGCCGCTGGAGCGGCAGCCGTTGGGGGTATGGCGGGAGTCGCGAGCGGCATCGGCAGCGCCGCGGCGGGAGCGGGAACATCCTCGGCCGCGGGAGCGGGGGCCGCGAGTGCGGCATCGGCTGCGGGCGCGGGGGCGGCGGGGGCAGGGGCGGGTGCTTCACGCTCCGCCGCCGATGCCGCGACCCCGTCCGGCCCGGGAGCGGGCGGGACTCCCAGGAGCAACGACGAGTAGTCCCTAGACACCCTCCGGTGCAGACCGTCATCTGCGCCGACCCGACATGCCCGGAAGGAGGCTGACCGATGTGCCAGTAGGACGGCCCGGAAGCGGAGCGAACCGGATCAACCTGACCGGGCGAAGGAACGCCCGGCACACGAGAGGAGAGCGAACGGAATGGAACAACTCACGCAAACGATCTCGAACCTGGTGGGGATCCTGCTGGGGCTGGTGGGCGCGGTCGGCGTCGGATTCTTCGTCTACGGCGCCTATCTCTACCTCACCGCCAGCGGCGCGCCTCATCAGATGGAGAAGGGGAAGACGGCCATGATGACCGCCGTCGCGGGCATCGTGCTCGCCATGGTCGCCTACGGCGTCGTCGACCTCGTCATGAACGCAGTCGTCAACCCCGCCGTCACACCCACCGTTCCCGATCCTGCAACTCCAACGCCCATTCCCGGCGGATAAGCCGGAGCAACACAGGAGGATCGACATGCAAGCACACGAAGTACCCACCCATGTGCAGGCCGAGGACAAGGTCCTGCTCTGGTTCACCTTCCCGCAGATCGTGGCGATCACGGCGGTGGGGGCGCTCGCCTATGGCATCTACCACTACCTGCCCTTCGGACCGCCGGAGTTCCGCATCGGCCTCGCGGTCATCTTCGCGCTGACCGGCCTCGCGGCGGTGGTGGGGAGGGTCGGAGGACGTCGGCTCCCCGCCGTGGCCGCCGACCTGCTGCGCTATCGGCTGGCCGGCCGGTGCTATGCCGGCGTCCCGGCCGAGATCGTGCGCAGCGAGCCGCCTGCGCCGCTCGACGACAGCCCCGGCCTGCTGCAGCACATAACCGAGAAGACACAGCGGCGGCTCCGCCGGATGCGCAGGGGGATGAAGGCCCGGCGGGTCCGCAGGAGCCGCGAGCGGCGGAACGGCCGCCGGGGGCCGGGGCCGCAGCGCTGGCTCCCCAGCCGCCGCAAACCCAAGGACCGGGGGAACGGCAGCGCGGGCCATACGGCCATGCGGCGCGTCTGCCTGCTCGGAGCCATAGTCCTGCTCGCGGTGACCGCGGTGGCCGCGTCCGGCCCGCCGACGCCGACACCCGAGCCGACGCCTGGACCGGGCACACCCTACCCGCAGACCAGCCCCGACCGCTGGCGCAACGAGATCCACTACGACCATGTGGAACCCGTTCCGGGCAGACGGCTCTACGTCGAGCGGCTCTCCGTCTTCGAGGACAAGGCGACCGTCACACTGCGGGCCGCAGCCGACATCGAGCTGCAGGTGCAGGCGTTCGGCGGCCCCGAGGGCAGGGAACTCCACTTCTACGGCAGTGCGGTGGTCGATGCGGGGGAGACCATCTACTACACCCTTCCGCTCTCCGGCGACGCGCCGTCCTTCACCTTCGCCTGGGTCGACGAGCGCGGCCAGGCCGGGGGCGTCAGCATCGACAGCGAGCAGATCCCGCACCCGTTGCCGGTCGCAGAGGGCGAGTTGTGCGACATCAGCGTGACTGAAGTCCGCTGGAGCCCCGGCGCGCTCACCGGGAGGGTGGAAGCCGGCGAGTGCATACAGTCCGTCGAGCACCCCATCGACCTCGTCGTGGTCAACGGCGAGGAACACATCGCGGGTCCCATGGTCATGAAGACCCGCGTGACGGGCGTCTACGGCACCGCTACGGTCTCCTCCGGTGAGGAGAGCACGACCGTCCGGCTCGATCCGCCCGGCAGCGCGCTTTTCCGGCTGCCCGTCCCGGCGGGGAAGCGCCTGCACGAGTTGGGCATCGAGGCCGCCCTCGAAGCCGGCCTGCGGGGGAACGCGCCGCCGCTGGTGACGCTCACCCTGATCCCGGAGCGGGAGGAGACCCGCCTGGTGCCGGTCCAGGTGCTGCGGCCCGGCACCAGCAAGACCGTGCGCGAGACGGTCACCGTCCAGAACAAGGACGGCACCACGTCCTCCCACGAGATCTCCGCGAGGCTCACCGTCCCCGCCGAGATCATCACCGTCGTGCCCTCCGTGCTGATCACGTATGAGGAGTACATCGCGGCGACGGTGAACCCCCGGGGGAGCGCCTACGGCACCAAGGAAGAGACCGTCGAACTGTCGTTCGCCGTCGGCGCGGACGCCCCCTACGCGCCATTCGTTCCGCCCCCACGGGAGGAGGAGCCCCCGCCTCCCGTCCAGACGCCGGTCACCGAGGACGAGGGGAGGGGGCTGTTCGGCATCCTTGGATGGGAGTGGCCGTGGTGAGGCGGAGTGCTGCGGCACTCATCGTCCCCGGCGCGGCGGCGGTCTCCGCCGCCGCGCACCACGAGGAGGAGACGATGCTCGCGGCCTTCGACGGCGCGCTGACCGCCATGGCCTACGCGGCGGCGGGACTCACGCTCTTCGCCATCGTCTGGGCTGGCTTCGTGCTCATGGCCGAGGGGAGCGACTCGCGCGGCGCGGGCCGCGCGCGCAACGCAGTCGCCGGGGCAGTCCTCGGACTGGTGGTCGTCCTCTCGGCGAAGGCCATAGCCCTCGTCCTGCGCAGCGGCATCGTCCCCATCCCCTAGCAACACCACACGAAAGGAGCAATACCTTGCGCAACCTCGCCGAACGAACGAGGCGCCTCATCCCCCGCGCCCTGCGCCGGGCAGACCCCGGTCCCGAGCAGCCGAAGGAGCCAAAACCCCCGCTGCCTCTGCCGCTCTGCTTCATGCTCTCCCACCTCGACGACGACGGCCCCGTCCGCCTCGACGGCCTCAAGCTCGGGGTATTCGAGGTCATGGGGCTCGAGCTCGACGAGCCGAAGCTCGGCGCGTTCGCGGGCGCGCTCAACGCGCTCGACTTTCCCCTCCAGCTGCTGGTCCGCCAGCACCCGCCCGACCTCAGCCGCATGCGGGAGCGCCTGCACGAGGCGGAGCCGCCCGACCTGCCCCCGCAGACGCGCGCCGCGGCGGAGTCTCTGCGCGGCCTGCTCGGAGCGCTGGAACGCCGCGACGGCATCCTCGACCGGCGCTTCTACGCCGTCTGCCCGTTCGACCGCACCGGCGACCTGCGGGTCCTGCTGGGCAAGGCGGGTCTCGCGGCCCATCCCCTCAGCGCCCGCGCCCTGCGGCTCCTCCTGCTGGCATCCACCCTCGGCGGCTCCCCCGCCGACCGGGACGAGGACGACCCCGTGGAGGTCACGGTCAACCGGCGCGAGGTCCGCGTCGGCGACCACCTCGTCCGCTCGCTCCACCTCGGGCGCTGGCCCCGCTCACTCGTTCCCGGTTTCCTCCAGGGGCTGATGGCCGCCGGGGCACCCATGGACCTCGCCATCCACCTGGGCCCCATCCCCGCCGAGCAAGCCGCGCGCACGCTGGAGTGGCAGAAGGTGCGCTTCGAGTCCGCCCTCTCCCTCTCGCTGCGCAGGGGGCGCACGATGTCTCCCGAGGCCGAGATTGCCCTTGAGGACGTCACCCGGCTCCGCGACGACGTCCAGCGCGGGCGCGAGCGCCTCTTCCACGCATCCCTCTCCATCACGCTCCACGCGAGGGACGAGGAGACGCTCAAGGAGCT
The DNA here is from genome assembly GCA_965220225.1 of Dehalococcoidia bacterium. Taxonomy (GTDB): domain Bacteria; phylum Chloroflexota; class Dehalococcoidia; order Lucifugimonadales; family Australimonadaceae; genus Bin16. Next base: position 1,985,488 of record OZ244813.1, read on the forward strand.
CACCCAGCGCGCCAGGGCCCACTTCGGCGCGACGCTCGGCAAGCTCGATACCCTCTCCTTCCGCCAGCGCGAGGGACTGCTCTCCACGCTCCCCATCGCGCTGAACAGCGTGGCCGCATGGCGCACGCTCGACACCTCGTCCATCGCCCGTCTCTTCCCCTTCTCGCCGCCCGACCTCGACACCCGCAGCGGCACGCTGTACGGCATCGACCTGCGCGCCTGCTCTTCCGTCGTCTACGACCCGTGGGATGGCACGCACCTCAATGCCAACACGGCGGTGCTGGCGCGCTCCGGCTCGGGCAAATCGTTCTCCACCAAGCTTGGCGTACTCCGGGGGCTGACGCGCGGGATCACCGCCTACGTCATCGACCCCGAGGGCGAGTACGCCGACATGGCGCGCGCCGCGGGCGGGCGCGTCCTGTCCCCCGGCGTCCCCGGGCAGGGCATGAACCCGTTCGTCATCGACAAGGGCGACGCCGAGGAGCTCCTGCTGCGCATCGGCAGCCTGCGGCGGCTGATCGAGGTGATGGTCGGCGAGCGGCTCAGCGCCGAGCGCCGGGCCGCCCTCGACCACGCGCTCGCGGGCTACTACGCGGAGACGCGCGAGCGCACCGGCTTCAAGGACTTCTACGCCTACCTGCAGGTTGGAGAGTCGGAGGACCTGGCCCGGCTGCTCCGACCCTTTGCCACCGGCAGCCTCCGTCACCTCCTCTCCGACGAAGGCGACGACCTGCTCACCAACGAGGCGCTCGTCACCGTCTTCGACCTGCGCCTCCTCGAACCCGAGCTGCGCCCCGCAGCCGCCATGGTCTGCACCGAGACCGTCTGGGCGGCCGCCGCGCAGAACCCCAAGCCCCGCCTGCTCGTCGTTGACGAGGTCTGGTCGATCATGCAGCACCCCGAGGGCGCGGCGTTCATGGTGTCGATGGCGAAACGCGCCAGGAAGCACCGGCTCGGCCTCCAGTTCATAACCCAGGACGTGCAGGACCTCCTCTCCGAGGACACCTCGCGCGCCATCACCGGCCACTCCGGCAGGGCGCTCCTGCAGAACGCCGCGTTCAAGCTCCTCCTCCAGCAGGACGCGGCAGCGATATCCACCGTCGGCGACGCCTTCGACCTGCCGCCGGACCTCCAGCGCTGGCTCCTCTCGTGCCCGAGGGGCGACGGGCTCCTGCTCGCGCGCGGCGGGCGTTTCCCGGTCCGCATCGAGGCCACTCCGGAGGAGACCGAGGTCATCGAGTGGCGGCCCGGAAAGCATTAGGCCGCCCTGAGTCAAGCAAGGAACAGGAGGTATCTATGCAGACGCGACCGACTGACAAGAAGCCCGGACGCAGCGAACTCCAGCACCCCACGGTGCTGCTGGCAGTGACTCCGCCGCGCACCGGCGAGCGCACGCTGCTCGGCGTCGAGAACCTCCTCGCCTCGATTGCCGTACCTGAGCCGTTCTCGCTCGAGCTCGCGGGAGACGCCGACGGCGTCGGCCTCTTGGCCCGCTGCCACGACGGCCAGGTGATCCGCAGCCAACTCGCGGCCCACTACCCCCAGGCGCGCATCCACGAGGTCGCGCCGGAGGACGACCCGCTTCGCCTCGACGAGGGCGAGCAGGCGTGGACGGTGACGCTGCGCTCCGGCGGGCCCGAGTACGTGCCCCTGCGCACCTTCCGCGACGCCGACCTGACCGACCCTGGCTCCGACCCGCTCATCGCGCTGCTGGGCGCGCTGTCGGACCTCAACCACGGGGAGCGCATCACCGCGCGACTGCTGCTGCGCTCGCTCGGCCCCGGCTGGGCGGAGCACCACCAGCGGCTCGCCCACGAGCGCCCCAACACCGGGGCAGCACAGCCCGCGTACAACCCCCAGGCCGCGGCCCCCGCCGGGAGCGGCCTCGGCATGGCCGTCCTCGGCATCGGCGCGTTCGCAGCCCTCAAGGGGTACGAGTGGGTGCAGGCGGGGGAGACGTGGAAGGCCGTTCTGCTCGGGCTCGGCATCATGGCCGGACTGATCGCGGCCGGGTGGGTGAAGGCGCGCTTCTTCAAGCGCCCGCCCGTCCACGACCCGGCCCTGATCAAGGAGAAGGTCTCCCGCATCGCCTTCGATGCGGAGGTCCAGGTTACCGTCATCCTGCCTCAGCACGGCTCCCCGGAGCGGGTCTCGGAGCTGTTGAACGCCGTGGCCGCAGCCTACCGCCACTACGACCACCCCGCCGGGGCCAGCTTCGTCATGGGCAAGGCCGCCCCCGCCGCTCCCGCCGTGGCCCTCGCCCCTGCCGTCCCGGGACTGTTCGGCAGACGCAGCATCCTCGGCGTGCGCGAGGTCGCGGCCCTCTGGCACCCGCCCGGCGCCGGCGACGAGACGCCCCTGGTGGAGCGCTCCGGCGCACGGGCGCTCAATCCCTCAGCCAGAGGCGTGAGCGGTGGCGCGCTCGTGGGCGAGACCACCGCCGGTAGGCACACGCCTATCCGCTTCCCCGGCGACCTGCTTAGACGGCACCATCTTTACGTCGCCCGCACACGCATGGGCAAGTCCACCCTCATGCACCACCTCGTCGTCCACAAGATGCGCGAGAAGGCCGAGGGCAGAGACCCCGACGCCATCGTCGTCATAGACCCCCACGCCGACCTTGCGGGCGGGCTGCTCGAACACGTGCCGGAGTCCCTCACAGGCCGGGTGCGCCTCATCGACCTGGCGGACGACAGGGGTGCACCGGGCATAAACCTCCTGGACACCCGCATCTTCACCGACCGTGACCGGACAGCCGACTCTGTGGTGCGCGTGGCCCGCGGGCTCTGGGAGCAGTGGGGTCCCCGCATGCAATCGATACTCGAACAGACCGTCAAGACGCTCCATGAGGCCAACGACCACCCGGCGACAGACGAGGGAAGCCAGTACACGATCCTCCACGCGCTGAAGCTGCTCTCTGACGAGCCGTTCCGCAACAGCATCCTCAGGAAGGTCGAGGACCCCTACCTGCTGGAGTGGTGGGCGCGGGACTTCGGCGGCTGGCACCCCCAGTACCGCGCCGAGGCGCTGGCTCCGGTCCAGACACGCCTCTCCTACTACGCCTCGTCCAAGCGGGCGCGCGCCATCCTCGGCCAGTCGCGCTCCACCATCGACCTGCGCGAGACCATCTTCGGCGGCGGGATCCTGATCGTCTCCACCGCCCAGGGGCACGTCGGCCGCGATGTGGCCGCACTGGTGGGCGCGTCCCTGCTGAACCTCGTCGATTCGGTGATACGACAGCAGGGCGACCTGCCGTTGGAGAGACGCCGCGGAGCCCTGGTCGTCATCGACGAGATGCAGTCCATCCCCGGCGTCGACTACGAGTCGATGCTCTCGGAGCTCGGCAAGTTCGGCGCATCGTTCGTCCTCGCCACCCAGAGCCTCGCCAAGCTGGACGACCTCTCGCGGACGATGCGGGACACCCTCCTTGCCAATGTGGGCTGCCTCGCCGTCTTCCAGGTGGCTGGGAGCGACGCGCGCCAGCTGGTCTGGGAACTGGGCAGGGACCGGGTGACCGAGGATGACATAACGTCGCTGCCCGTCCACCACTGCTACGTCAGGCCCACGGTGGGGAAGGAGCGGATGCCCGCCTTCTCGATGATGGTCCGCAGGCCCGAGCCGGGAGACCCTGCCGTCGCCGCCCTCATCCGCGCCGAGTCCGCGGCGTACACCCTGACGGCCGACGATCTCTCGGACGCCGATGCCAGTGCGCACCGGAAGGTGCAGGACTTCAGGAAGAGGGCCGACGACCTGGAGCACGGCGGTCACGGACAGGCCGCGCCGCCGCGGAGCCCCGGAGGAGGGAAGCAGCCCGGCAACCAGGACCGTCCTGCCGGTCGTGACGCTCGCAGGCATGCGGCAGAGGAGGCGGAGGAATGAGACACGGAGGATGCGAGGCCGACCTGCTGCGCACGCTGGCTGCGATGCCCTTCCTCGACCGCCAGGAGATGGTGGCCGTCACCGGCTGGTCCAGGGGCGCTGTCTACGAGGCCATGGAAAGGCTGGAGAGCGGCGGTCTCGCCGCCTGGGTGCCCCACGCCACTGAGCTCGTTCCCTCCACCCGGAGATTCCACCTCACTGCCGACGGGCTCGGCCGCCTCGTGAATGCGGCGGGTATCGGCCCGGACGAACTTGTCCACCGCCACCCCGTCTTCGGCACATGGCGGCGCATCCTCATGGAGCGGCTCGATGCCCTCGCCGCCATCTACCGGCTGACCGCGGCCATCGCCCACATCGCCTATCCCCTGCGCTTCCACTGGTACCGCGCCAGGCCCCTGGACGCCTCCATAGACCTTCCCGACGGGCGCATCGTTGGCATCGTTCGCCGAGGTCTTACCGCCGACAGGACCGGCTTCTCCCGGCGGATGCGGAAACTGGGCAACGGCCCGCTCCCGGGGGCCGTCCTCGTGCTCATGCCGGATGAGATCGGTCTGCGGCACGCCCGCAGGATGCTGACGGGCGTTCCCGTTCCGTTCTTCCTCGCCCTGGAGCGGGAGGCGGTCACAGCCGCCCCCGCTGACCCGGTGTGGGTCCCGCCAGCCGTCCACGCCGCCATCGACCTGCGCACAGCCGTCGACCGGGCTGAGGCGCGCAGCGAGCTTCCCCCGGAACCCGCCCTGGCCCGCGCCTCCGCGCCCGCCGACCCCGCCGTGGCGGGTCCGACCTGGAACATCCTCGACCACATGCTCCCCACCTACCTCAAGCCCGGCGAGAAGCGCGCCGCCGACCTGGTCTCGGACTGGCCCTGGATCGTCCTCAAGGACCTGGCGGCGCTGCTGGGCGTATCGGCCCAGAGGGCCTCCGAACTGGTCAACCCCCTGGAAGGCTTTGGCCTCGTCACCCGGCCCGTTGCCAGGAGCGGACGTCTCGCCCTCACTGACCGGGGGCTCGCGATGCTGGCCCGCAGGGACCGCACCTCGGTGGGTATGACGAAGAAACGGTGGAGCGTGTCGGCGCGCGTGAGGGAGGCGAGCTTCGACTGGCGCAGCGTGTCGGGCGGCAGGAGCCGCCAGTTGCTCAGGCACATCGAACACACGGCCGCCGTCCACGCCTTCGTGGCGGCCCTGGCCAAACAGGCGGCCCTCACCGGCTGGGAGGTAGTCCAGCTCGACCCGCCCCGGAGGGCCTCCCGGTACTTCCGGCACGGCGACAGCCGCCGCTCCATCCACCCCGACGCCTTCGGCGTGCTGCGCAAGGACGGCGTCACCTGGCCCTTCTTCCTGGAGTGGGAGCGCCGCGCGGTGCGGCCGGTGACGATGTCCGAGCGCCTCGCACCGTACCTGCGTTACTACGCATCGCACAGGCCCATCGACGACCACGGCGTCCGCCCCGACGTCCTGATCGTCTTCGACGACGAGACCGCAGCCGCCCACTTCCTACGCGTGGCGCGGGAGGAGATGCAGGCGAGGCGGGTGACCGTCCCTCTGTGGGTGTCCCATGCCGCCGCCATAGACGAGATGGGGCCGCTGGGACGCGCTTGGCGCGGCCCCGGCCACAGGGAGTCCCCGCTCGAGCTCCCGCCACAGTGAATGATGGCCGCAAGCGGGAGCGGCGCAGCTACCGCGCTCCCCCCCCACCGATAAGGAGAACGAAAGCAATGCGTTCACATGGCATGAACCAAGCGAGAGACACCCGGAGGCGTCGAGGACGGAACGTGATCCGGCTGAACAGGACGGCCCTCTGGGAGCGGCTGACGCTGCTCAACCGCTCTCAGAACTGGCTCGCCCGGGAGATCGGGGTCAGTCCCAGCTACGTCTCAATGCTGGTCAACGGCGGGCGGACGCCCTCGGGGCGCATCTGCAAGCGGATGCTCAAGGCCCTCGGCCTGAATGACTTTCACCAGATCTTCAGATTGGAGGCGACAGATGACGAACCGTAACGTTGAACCCCGTTTCCAGATCTACTCCGGAATCACAATCGACGGACGCCCTCTGCCATACCAGAGCGGCGTGCTGCCGGAGGACTTCGCACTGCGCATCGAACGGCTGAAGGAGGCCAGCGGCCTCACCTGGAACGGCTTTGCCTTGGCCATCGGCGTCGACCGCCAGCAGGTCCGGCGGTGGCGCAAGGAGGGCGTCGAGCCCTCAGGAGGACCGATGCTCTCCCTCTTCCGCTTCGCGGCCCAGATGCCCGGCGGTCTGGAAAACCTCATGGGCGAGGACTTCCAAGTGAAGCGCTGGGAGGAAGAAGAGGAGGGCTAACCCCAGTCCACGGATGCTGCCGGGCGCCGCCCAGTCCGTCCGCGCCGGCGGCCCCATTCCCAGACCAACGAGAGACCGGCGGCCATGCGAGACCCCGCCGCGACCGTGCAACATGAAAGCTGACGCCGCAGAGAACGAAGACAACAGACATAACAGCGCGGACGGGGACGAGACCCTGGCCGAGTTGATGGCGGGCTACACCCCCAAGCAGCGGGAGACTCTTCTGAAGGGGCTCCGCATCCTTGCGGACGTGGCGGTCCGTGCCCACATCCAGCGGCAAGCGCCGGTATCCCGCGATGCGTCCGACCACGACGGTGAGGAGGAGGAGGCATGATGGTTACCTGTCCCACACCGCGCGATGGCGATGAGTTGCCGAGCTGTACCGTCAGGCGGTACACTTTGCGGTATGGTAATAAGTGATGGAGACCGGCGTGCGGCGTTTCGCCGATGAGCACGGTGACGAGGTCAGGCTCACCGACGAGCGGCTCCGGCACATCCTGCGAAGGCACCCCGAGATGGCCTTCCAGTTGCACCGGTTCGCCGAGACCCTGGCCAGCCCCGACGCGGTGATCCCATCGAGGACCGGCGCGGGGGTCCATCTCTACTACCGTCTCTACCCGGACCAACAGGGCAGGAACCGCTACCTCTGCCTGGTGGTGAAGAGAGGAACGGACGACTCCTTCGTCCTCACCGGCTACCTGAGTCGAGGCATCAGAGGAGGGTGATCATGACGAACAGAAAGGTGTTCATCTCGTTCGACCATGAGGGAGACATGCTTGAGGTGCTGTGGGGGCATCGCGAGGGGTACTTCACTCCCACTGACGACGAGCGCATCCTCAAGCGCCTCGACGACGACGGCGAGGTGATGGGGTTCCTCATCCACGAGATGAGCACACTCAGGGAGTCCAACTCCGTCGAGTTCGAGCTGGTGTCCGAGGTGCCCACTGATGATGTCGCCAACGTCACTGTCCGAGAAGCGGCTAACCGGCTGGGCGTGTCAGAACGCAGGATCCGCAAACTGGTTCGGGAGGGCAGGGTGCGCGGAGCGACCAAAAGCGGAGCCGATTGGCTGATTCCAACACCGGTCGAGTTGATTCCGGGAAAGCGGGGTCCCGTGGGGGTTGCGGGGCGGATCGACTCGTAAAGGGGAACCAAGGGCTACTGTACTGCGAACTCTTCGGTTGGAGGTGGAACTGTAATCCAAGGAGTATGAGGCTTCGGCCTGCCCCAACTACTACGTCCGCCTAAACACCCATCGCGGCTTGGCCGGAGGTTGGACTGCGCATCAAGCCTGCCCAGGTTGCCGCGAACTGGTCCAACGCCGTCTACAGGTTTTCGACGATCTTCTTCCGGCAGCGCCTTCGGCTCCGGGAGTGACGCGGCGTCCTCGACTCTCTCGTCGCGCAACCAGGTGATGTCCAGGTTGACCTTGTCGCGCTTGATGAGGTCGCCGTAGGAGAACGAGTGGAAGTGCCCGTCTCCTGCCGCTCGTAGCGGTTGGGGGGGTTGTAGCACGCCACGAATAGTTGTGGATAGCGGGCAGGCGTCATTCAGTTACAATCGACAGCCCGGATCACTACGACCACCTAAGTTGTGGATAGCGGGCAGGCGTCATTCAGTTACACTTTCGCGGTTGGCGAGGTGCCGGACCGTGGGGTTGTGGACAGCGGGTAGGCGTCATTCAGTTACACTATACGACGCCTCCCCCGGAGACGGAGCAAGTTGTGGACAGCGGGTAGGCGTCATTCAGTTACACTCAGACGAGCCATCGAGACCGCCAGGAGCAAGTTGTGGACAGCGGGTAGGCGTCATTCAGTTACACTGCAGGCCTTTCGTACGATGGCCGCTCTTCCGTTGTGGACAGCGGGTAGGCGTCATTCAGTTACACTGTCGTGCACAGGTTGGCTCTTCCAGTGCGGTTGTGGACAGCGGGTAGGCGTCATTCAGTTACACTACTGCGGTGAGGCCTGATATTCGGGTCTAGTTGTGGACAGCGGGTAGGCGTCATTCAGTTACACTAGGGCCGCACATGCACTGATAGCGAGACTGTTGTGGACAGCGGGTAGGCGTCATTCAGTTACACTTAGGCCGATCTGCGATCGGCTGAAACGGACGTTGTGGACAGCGGGTAGGCGTCATTCAGTTACACTTCGCCCCCGGCGGTCTCGATGGCTCGTCTGGTTGTGGACAGCGGGTAGGCGTCATTCAGTTACACTAGGGCCGTACATGTACTGACAGTGAGACGGTTGTGGACAGCGGGTAGGCGTCATTCAGTTACACTGACTATGCGGTCTATTCGTCCACCACCCTGTTGTGGACAGCGGGTAGGCGTCATTCAGTTACACTTACTCCTTCTTCTTCTCGCCCTCTTTGCGGTTGTGGACAGCGGGTAGGCGTCATTCAGTTACACTAGCTGCGCAGCGCTCCCAGCGGGCCTGCCGAACGAGCCCCGGGTTCCCGGGGCTGTTCTTTTGAAGGGGCGGAGGGGCCTCGAGACACCATTAGATTCTCTCCCCTGAGAAGTAGCAGCTATCTCGCGCTTGAGGCTAGCGCGCCAGCGCCGCGAACCAAGTGTCGACCATCGCTGGCAGAGGCCATCGCGAGTTTGCTGCAATTGGCAGTGCTCGGCGCGATAGGAGATGTGGCAGCTGACACGCGGGATACAATCCAATCGGCTGGAGAGTTGAAGAACGGCATCAAGACTGTTGCGGTCGCCGTAGTAATTCCCATGGTCGATCGTCGCCGCCAGAGGACAAGAGGTTTGCGTCGCTCAGTTGCGGATTGCGACCCGGTGGCTGTGCCATCCGCTGGGCTTCGAACGAACATGGCCAAGCTTCTTCCACAGGGCGAGCTGAGGACCAGTCGCGTACCGCTTGACCTACGAAAGCCTGTTCTTGCATGATGCAGGGTATGACCCAATACGACCTCAGGCAGGACAATCATGCCTAGGAACAGAAAGGCCATCACCTTCTCGCTACCCCCTGAGATGGAGGAGAAGGTCAGACAGTTCATTCAGGAGGAGGATCGCACGATGAGCGAGTTCTTGCGCGAGGCGATTCGCCTCTACATGGAAGAGCAGGAATGGCTGCGGCAGCAGCGCCAGCGGCGGTCTGAGGCCCGCCGGAACCGCTAGCGATTGGAAAGGAGGACGCACTGGTGGATCAGCACACCGACTACATGCCGGCGGCCCTGTACGCCAGGGTCTCCAGCGACAGGCAGGACGTGGACCTGTCTGTGTCCGCTCAGCTGAGGGCACTGAGGGACTACGCCGAGAAGAATGGGTACCTCGTCGCCCGCGAGTACGTGGACGAGGCCGAGAGCGGCCGCATCGCCGACCGGCCGGAATTCCGCAAGATGATCGACGAGGCTGCCAAGCCCGACGCGCCCTTCCGGGAGATACTGGTCTGGAAGTTCTCCCGCTTCACGCGCAAGCGCGAGCACGCGGTCGCCTTCAAGTCGATGCTGCGCAAGAAGGGCATCAGGGTCGTCTCTATCACCGAGCACGCCGACGATACGCCGACAGGCAAGCTGATGGAGGCGATCATCGAGAGCGTGGACGAGTTCTACTCGGAGAACCTTGCGCAGGAGGTCATGCGGGGGATGCGCGAGTCCGCCTCGCGCGGCTTCTGGATGCCCTCGATGGCGCCCTACGGCTACCGGAAGGTGCACGTGCAGGACGGAGCGAAGAAGCGCCCCACCCTGGAAACCGTCGAGGGCCCGGCCAGCGTGGTCAAGCGGATATTCGACATGGCGGAGGCCGGGACTGGGATGATACAGATCGTCCGGGCCCTCAACGGCGAGGGGATCGCCAGCCCCGCAGGCAAGCTCTGGTCGAAGACGGCGATCCACAACATGCTGAAGAATGAGGCGTATACGGGGACACTGGTCTGGGGCACGAATGCCAAGGACAAGGCAGGCCCGGTGCGTGTGGAGCATGCGTTCCCCGGCATCGTCTCCAAGGCCCAGTTCGGCCGCGTGAATCGGCTGATGCGCTCCCGTGCGCCCGCAGTGACCCATCCCCGCCGGGTCGGGAGCACCTACCTGCTCAGTGGACTGGTCAAGTGCAAGGCGTGCAACAGGGCGTTCAGCGGGCATGATGCCAAGAGCGGCCGGTTCTCCTACTACGTGTGCCAGTCCATCATGAAGCATGGCAAGGATGCGTGCGATTCACCGCGGATCAACGCGAGATGGTTCGAGGAGATGATCGTCGGCAAGATCCGCTCCAACATCCTGACCGATAGCAACATCCGGGCACTGGTGAAGGTCGTGGACGAGCAGATGGATGGCGTGGCGAGTGAGCAGCGCAAGCGGCTCGAGACCATCGATGATGAGCTCGAGGACGTGAAGCGGAAGCTGCGCCGAATCTGGCAGTTCATAGAGAACACGGGGATAGACATGGCCGACGCCTCGGAACGCATCCAGGAGCACCGCGAGCGGCAGCGGCGGCTTGAGGCTTCGGCGGCTGAGGCGAGGGCGATCCTCGCCCAGCGCAGGGAAGCCCTGGACGACGTGGAGACGATAGCGGCCTACGCGCAGGACATGAGCGAGTTTCTGAAGGACAGCGAGTTGACGGAGCGCAGGGCCTTCATAGAGACCTTCGTCAAGGAGATTGTCGTCATGCCCGGGAAGGCCGTCGTCCGGTACACCGTGCCCATGCCGGACGATAGCCCCATCCCGGGGGGCAAGGCCGAGGATATGGCCTTGAACGGCTCGGTTCTGTCTACCGTCACATCAGGTCCACCACCCTTGGGTCTTGATCGCGAACCGTTCGCCGAAAAGCGCAGTCTCCCAGTGGAGGCGCTCAGGGAGCCCGTCCAGGGACAACAGCGGCTGCGTGAAGGGACTGACAAGTCCTCCTCATTGCCGGGAGGCAACACGCCGTCAGCGCAACTATAGCCGGATTGAGCAGATTCTTCGTTCGCACTAAGTTAACAACAGCATGTATATTTATCGGCTATGAGCGGGACTTCCACCGAGGGCACCTCTTGTCGTTCCGGCACGAGCGCGCGCTCGGAAGGCCAGGGACAGTGGTCCATCTACGCCCGGCTCGCTCTGGCGGCCGCAGCACTGACCACGGCAGTCATCGCGCTCCCGGGTTGCGGGAAGGACGACAGCACCCTCACTGTCTACTCCGGGCGAACACAGAGCCTCGTGCACCCCTTGCTCGAATCGTTCACCGAGGAGACAGGCACGCCCATAGAGGTCAGGTATGCGGGTAGCTCAGCGATCGCGTCCACGATCCTCGAGGAAGGAGACAACACGCCGGCAGATGTGGTGTTCCTTCAGGACCCGGGTTCATTGGGCGTCCTCGCGCAAGCGGGTTTCCTGGAGCAACTGCCGGAGGAACTTCTCAACAAGGTGGACAGCAGGTTCCGCTCACCGCAGGGGGAATGGGTAGGCACATCCGGCCGTGCACGTACGATCGTCTACAACACCTCCGTCATCGATCCTGAGACGGACCTGCCGGACTCGATACTGGACTTCGTTGACGATGAATGGAAGGGGCGTGTCGGCTGGGCGCCGCTCAATGGTTCATTCCAGGCATTTGTGACGGGGCTTCGGGTACAGTGGGGAGAGGCCGTGACTCGAAAATGGCTTGAAGACATGAGAGACAACGACGCCCAAGCCTACCTCAACAACACCTCGACCGTGGCAGCAGTAGCGCGCGGTGAGGTGGATGTAGGGTTCGTGAACCACTACTACCTTGAGCGCTTCCTCGAGGAGGAGGGACCTGGTTTCCGCGCTCGCAACTACTTCCTTGGGGAAGGAGACCCCGGCGCCCTCGTGCTGGTGGCCGGAGCAGCCATCCTGAAGCAGACGAACAATAGCGAGGCTGCGGAGCGCTTCATCGAATACCTCTTGTCAGAGGAAGCCCAGCGGTACTTCGCCGAGGAAACCAAGGAGTACCCATTGGCCGCAGGGGTCCAACCCGAGGGAGACGTCCCCTCACTGGAGTCGCTGGACCCCCCGGACGTGGACCTGGGCAACCTTAGCGACCTCCGGGGCACGCAAGCGCTGCTGCGCGATGTTGGCCTTCTCCAGTGAGAGACTCCGAACACCGAAGAGAGCGCTGCTGCTACACAGCGTGGTGAGGGGACCATGACAACCGGGAAGACGGGAATAGCGCCGCGGCGGATCGCCATCGTGGGCGGGGGCGTCTCGGGGCTCGGCGCTGCCTGGGCGCTCCATCATCACCCGGACCGCTTCGATTTCCGGCTGTTCGAGGCCCAGGAACAGATCGGCGGCAACGCGGTTACAGTCGATATGCCGCAAGACGACGGCAGTTCGATCCCTTTCGACATCTCCGTCACCGCCTGCATCCCCTCGGTGTACCACCACATCCTGCTGCTGATGCAGAAGTTCGGCATCGATCTGGTCGATACCAGGTTCAGCTACAGCGTGATGTACGGTGGCCACGTATACGCCCACGACCTCGATTCCGACATCAGGGAGCAGTTGCAGCCCGAGATCGCGAAGTTCCAGAAGCTCTTGAGACGGCTGCGCTGGTTCGGTGGGCTCACTCGTTCCCAGTCAAAGTTCCTGAACGCACTCAACCCGTTCAACTACATCAGTATGGGCACGCTGCTGAACCTGGGGGGATTCTCCGGAGACTTCCGATACAAGGTACTGAAGCCCATGTTCGTCAATTTCCTCATGGCGACGAACGTGTTCGATATGCCCGCAGCGCTCTTCTCGAGGTATCTCGAGTTCTTCGATATCGAGAAGGCTACTCCCATGCAGACGTGGGACCAGGGGACGAGGCGCGTCTACGAGAACCTGTCAGCCAACTTCCGCGACAAGATCTACCTGAACAGACCTGTTCGCAAAGTGTACCGGCGAACGGATAGCGTCGTTGTCGAGGACCAGGATAGTGTGCAAGAGACGTTCGACGACGTGATATTCGCATGTAACGCGAACCAGACGCTGATGATCCTGGACGAACCCACGTTTCTCGAACGCTACATCCTCTCGTCGATACGTTACGAGAGTGAACTGCACAACCACACGGTCGTTCACTCTGACTCGTCTGTTCTTCCAGACAACGAAGTGAAGGCCTTGACCACACGGAGCAACCACATAGAACAGTACGGCGCACGGCCGGACAACTATGAGATCACGTACATCATGCACAACCAGCAGCCATGGGCCAGCCGGTCCGACAAACCCTGCCTGGTGACCTACAACCCGATCAGCCCCATCGATGAAAGAAAGATCGTCAAGAAGTGGTGGTTCCAGCACATCGTCCATGACGTGCGTCACGTCGTACTGCTCGTTAACCTGTTCCGCTGCATCCAGGGCAAGAGGCGAACGTGGCACTGTGGAGCTCATACCCTGGTCAACAGCCAGGAGACCTGCTTCGTCTCCGGGCTCGCCACTGCGAGACAGATTGGCGCCGAATACCCCTTCGACGATCCTGCGGCGAAGCGGTCGTTCAACTACTACGGGAGCATCATGTACGGCTGGCGCTTCAGGAAGGCGTAGCGCTGAATGCTCCTGAGGGTGCTTGCCCGGCGTCTTTTCCGGGTGGTACCGTGCGTCACATGATGATGGCACTCGCTCCATCTATCCGAACGGCAGTGGGTCGCAGATTGTCGATCAGCGTGCTGGCGTTGGGGTTCCTCTTCCTGGCAGCCGCGTGTGAATCGGAACCCACGCCGACCCCTGAGTTGTCGGTGGATGAGGTGCTTTCCGGTGCGGCGGAAGAATTGGCTGCACTGTCGACGGCGAAATTCCAGATGACTGACGAGATGGAATCAGGAGCGAAGTTCTTCGAGATGACTCTGAAGAGCGTGGAAGGAGAAGTCAAAACCCCCGACAGCTTCAGGATGCTGGTGGAGTTGGTGAACCCCGGTCTTGGATTCGTGGAGGTCGGAATGCTGGCGGTCGGGGACCAGGCGTACATGCAGTTCTCCGCGGACGCTCCGTGGCTCCCCCTGCCGCTGGACCAGGTACCCTTCAACTTCGGAGGGATAGGCGTTACCTTGAGCGAGATACTGCCCAGAATCAAGAACGCAGAGATCACAGGCCGGGAGTCTGTAGAAGGCGGGCGGGCGGTTCGTATAGACGGGGATATCGTCTCTGAGGATATGTCCGGTCTCATCACGGATGTGGCCTCCGGCCATGCGATCACGTTGTCCGTGTGGATCGACGAGGTCTCGCATGCCCTGCGTCAGCTCAGGATAGACGGCAGGCTCTACGATGAAGATGCGCCGGAGACGACGCGGCTGGTGATCATCAGGGACATCAACTCCCCTGTCGATATCCAACTTCCAGAGACAGCCTCAGGGTCGTGAGCACTGCCAGGTCCGGCCTCCAATCCCTGAGATCTTCCCAGACTGTGGTGCTGGGGATCATCTGCCTGGGGGTATTCTCGACTGCCCTGGACCAGACCGTGGTGGTCGCCGCCCTGCCTGCGGTGATGGTGGACCTGGAGATCCCTCTTACCGACCTGGACAGGGCGTCCTGGATCGTAACCGGATACTTGATCAGCTACACCGTAGCGATGCCACTGGCAGGGCGTCTGTCCGACGTCTACGGCCGCGTCCGGATGTTCCACGCGGCATTGATCGTCTTCTCCATCGGGTCGGCGTTCGTGGCACTTGCGCCGAACTTCGAGTGGGTAGTATCCGCCAGAGTGGTCCAGGCCTTCGGAGGCGGCGCCACGGTCCCCATAGGCCTCGCCATGGCTGTGGCCGCTGTTTCGCCGGAGAAAAGAGGATTGGCGATAGGGCTCGTGGCGGCCTCGGCTGAAGCCGGGTCCGTGCTGGGTCCTCTCTACGGAGGGGCCATCATCGAGTTGCTGGGCTGGCGTTGGATATTCTGGCTGGACATCCCCCAGAGCCTCTTCCTGATAGCGCTTCTGGCCATCCTGCCGAACCGTGCCAACCCTGCGGCAAAGATGGACTACTTCGGGGCGCTCGTGCTCGGAGCAGCCCTCACCGTCCTCAGTATCGGCCTGTCGCAGAGAGCGATCTTCTCCGGAGAATCCCTCCTCCCGTATGTCCTGATAGCCCTTGGGGTCGGGCTGGTCCTCCTGTTGGTCCTGTTCGAGCGACGCACGACCCAGCCCCTGCTGGCATCGTTCCTGTATACCTCCAGGGCGTTCCTGTCCTCCAACATCACGCAGTTCCTCGTGGGAGTTGCGTTGATCATCTCACTGGTAGCCGTGCCCCTCATGGCCGGCACCGTCATGGAGAAGAGGGCGTGGGAGAGCGCCCTTCACCTGGTCCGTCTTACGGCCGCCATTCCGGTTGGAGCCGTTGTTGGAGGCTACATCCTGCGTTGGACGGGAGTGAGGACGGTGTGTATCACCGGCCTCGCGTTCATAGGAACGGGTCTGCTGTTCATGAGTGGTTGGGAGACGGAGGTGGAGGAGCTCAGGCTGACCGTGCCTCTGGTCATGGCGGGTCTGGGGTTCGGGCTGGTCATTCCTCCCATAGGCGTCAGCGCTTTGAGCGCAGCACCCAGTCACTACTGGGGAGCGGCGGCATCGTTGATCACCGCATCGCGCATGGTGGGGATGGCGTTGGGGCTGGCGACCTTGTCCGCCTGGGGCATCGAGCGCTTCTACAGTCTGACCGCTGACGTGACGATCGGGTCGACGTTCGAGGAGACCGAGGCCCCCTTGATCGAAGCGGGAGTGACCGTGTTCCAGAACCTCTTCATGATCTCAGGGTTCCTTGCCCTGTTGGCCATCCTCCCGGCCCTGCTCATGCGAGTGGAAGATGTCGAAGAGGAGGCTTCCCCTGAGGGCAGCCGCTGGCCTACATCCCTGCCTGAAACATGACGTGTTCAGGTGCAGACACGAGGGTGGGATCGGCGAGCGAATCCCGTATCCTAGATAGCATCCGGATCGTTCCAGGGAGTTGCCCACCCCGAGCCGTCCGGGCAGGGAGCGCCATTCGATGACAACCCGGCGTGCAGAGCCTGACAACGTCCAGTTGCCTTCCCCGTTTCCCGAGGGTTGGTACTTCATTGCAAGCCGCAAGGCCATACAGAAGGCCAGGCTCATCCAGAAGACCTGGATGGGCGAGAACATCGTCGTCTGGTGCGATGACGAGGGGCGCATCTGCGCCTCCGGGGCTTACTGTCCGCACCTTGGCTCCGATCTGGGGCCCGCTGCCGGAGGGCGCGTACGTGAGGGTCGGCTCGTCTGTCCCTTCCACGGCTTCGAGTACGATGCAACCGGCCAGTGCGTCGCCACTCCCTATGCTCCCCCGCCCCGGGCCGCGCGGTTACGCGTCTTTGAGACGCAGGAGATAGCCGGACTGATCTTCGGTTGGTGGGGGATCGATGGGCGGGAGTCGCAATGGCGCCTGCCCACCGACCTGTCAGACCAGACCGGCTGGAGCGCCCTCTCGGTCCGTACCCTCCGCTTCCCCGGGCATCCCCAGGATACGACGGAGAACTCGGTGGACCTGGCCCACCTGCTCTTCGTCCACGGGTACGGCAACGTAGACCGCGTCGGAGAGGTGTCGGTAGACGGGGCCTACTTCCGGAGCGACTTCGATTTCAGGCGCAACTACAGGATAGCCAGGATCCTGCCCTTCAATCTGGACGTCTCCACCAACACCCACATCTTCGGACTCGGCTACTCGTTCGTGGTGATCCGTGAGAAGTCCATCGGCATGGATATGCGTCTGTGGGTGCTGTCGACGCCTGTCGACGGCACGCTCATCGACCTGTCGCTGGTCTCTCAGGTGCGGGAGATCCGCAACCCGAAACGCCGGGTAGCCGGCCTGGGGTTCCTCCCCGTAGGACTGCGCGCGCCGCTCATGAACCGGTTCATCGCCGCGCAGCAGGAGCAGGACGTTCTCCGGGACGTGGTCATCTGGAGCCGCAAGCGGTACCGCTCTCTCCCGCGCCTGAGCCGTGCCGACGGGGAGATCATGACCTTTCGCGCGTACTGTGCCCAGTTCTACCTCGGCCCACAAGACCCCACGGCCCCACTCCCTCATCCGTTGGAGCGGACTGTACAATAGCGCGCCGGTACACCAGGCCTGCTCCAATGGAAGGATCGTACCATCGGATGCGGAGGCGACAGCGCTTCGTTCAGTAGAGATCAAGGGGGAAGGTGAGGCATGAGCAACCTACTCGGCAGGATGAGTTGGCTGGTCACGGTCCGCCCCTGGCTGACGCTTCTCGTCCTCCTCATCGTCACCGTCGTGATGGTTATGGGGACGCAGCAACGTCTGCCGCCTACGGAGGGCGCAAGCGTTGCCTTCCTTCCTCCCGGTCATCCCATCGCTGAAGCAACACAAGAGATAGATGACCGGTTCGGGGACTCCGGCGAAGTGATAGTTGTAACACTCGTCTTTCGTGGGGAGGCGCTTACGCCGGGGGGCCTCTCCCAGATGGATAGCCTGTTGGATGAGATCGTCCAGGACCCGGGCGTCGGCGACCTGTTGGCGCCTGGCGATCCGGTCGTTGCGCCATCGTCGCTGATCGGCGCCGTGCTTCAGTTGGACAGTTTCGAGTCGGTCACGCAGGAACAGATCGACTCCGCACGCAACGTCCCCGGGATCGGGGAGGCGCTTGCTGAGATGACTGGCACCGACACCGACGGCACGCTCGTTGCGATCGCTATCGTGCGTCTGCGCGACACGGGCGACGAGCGCGTTGGCGATGCCGAACGGAGGATCAGCGAGCTGGCTGCAGGGGACGAGGGTGCGTCGCGTGTGAGCAGCCTGTCGTCGGCGGTCATCGAGGATGCGTACAAGAAGGCCACAGAGGAGGGGATGGGGCCGCTGATCGGGCTGGCGCTGTTGCTGATCGCCGCTCTGCTCCTGCTCTTCACCCGCGCGCTGTCGGATATGTTGCTGACTCTGCTGGGGCTTATCGTCGCGATCATGTGGGTTGTCGGCGCTGAGGGCTGGCTTGGGCCGAATGGACTCGGCGTGATAGGCCCTCCCAGCTCACTCACCGCGATGGTGCCCGTCATCATCATCAGCCTCACGGTGGACTACGCGATCCAGGCGATCTCTCACTACCGGGAGCAGCGGCTCGCGGGCGAGCCCGTTGTCCGAGCGGTGCAGATCGGTCTGCGGAACGTCACGGTCCCACTGACGTTGGCCGCAGTCACGACGATCGTCAGCTTGTTGGCAACCCTGTTCTCGCCGATAGGTGTGATAGGAGACTTCGGCGTCGTCGCGGGTATGGGTGTGGGGTTGAGCCTGATAGTGATGCTGACGCTGGTCCCGGCGGCCCGGACGATCCTGGACCGGCGTCGCGAGGCACGCGGCACGTTGCGGCAGCCTCGCCCGCTTTCGAATGCGCTGCCCGGCGTCCCGCGGCTGGCGGAGGTGCTCGGAAGACGGGTGACGCGCCAACCGGCACCCTACATCATCGTCGTGCTCGCGGTGACGATCGCGCTGGGGTTCGCGGCTACCGACCTCAAATCGGAGTTCAGCATCCGCGATGTCCTTCCCCGAGGCGGGACCATCGTGGCTGACATGGAAACACTTGACGCGACCGTCGGCGGTTCGACGGAGATGGCCAGCGTGCTGGTGAAGGCCGAGGCTACGGAGACCCGCACACTCCTGAACCTGCAGGACCTCAGGACCGCTTTCCAGGACGAGCAACGGCGCCCGCGCGCAGCGGCAGGGCCACTCCTGGCGTCGTACGAGTCGCTCCTGGAAGACTGGACTACCGACAGCGGGCAGCCCGGCGACAACTACGACCGGGAGCTTGCGGCTCTCTTCAACGAGGCTTCCTCGGGAGTGCAGCTCGATCCGGCCCTGATGCAGGAGCTCCTGGACAAGCTGGGAGAGAGGGAACCCGGGGTCACCCACGGCCTGGTCAACGATCCGAACGGCATCGACACCATCCTGTTGCAGTTCCCGACCTACTCGAACGATCCGGGAGCAACCAAGACACTTCAGGGCGATCTCGAAGCGCTCTGGGCTGGAGACGATACCGCTCTCACGGTGCTTTCGGAGACCGTCGTCTCGATCGGGGTTACGGATGCCATCACCGACCGGCAGACAGAGGCGATCAGCACTACTATCGCGGCGGCGCTGACCGTCCTCGCTGTCTTCTTCTGGCTGACGGCACGCCAACCGGCGCTGGCAGTCATCGCGGTCGGGCCCATCGTGCTCGTCCTCGTCTCGGTGCTGGGCACCATGGCGCTGCTGGGCATCCCGTACTCACTCGTCACGTCGATCATCACGGCGCTCTCGATAGGGATAGGCGTGGACTACACCATCCACGTGATCCATCGCTACCGAGATGAGTTCACTCGCACCCGCAATCCGGAGAGTGCGGCGGTCCGGACGCTCGCGACAACGGGTTCGGCGCTCTTGGGTTCCGCGATGACGACTGCGCTGGGATTCGGAGTGCTGATCGCTTCGCCCTTGCTTGCTTCTCAGCAGTTCGGCATCACGGCGACCATCACCATCGTTTACTCTCTGATCGTCTCCGTGCTCTTGGTACTGCCGGCGATGGTGGTCTGGGGCGCGTACCAGAACATGCGACTGCGCTCCATGGTGGAGCGCCAGTGGGCCGAGCTCGACGTGGCGATAGAGGGCATACATCAGCGCAATGAACCAGGGCAAAGCTCGTCGTAAGGAGGCTCATGCAACTTCGCAAGCTACCCAGCGGACTGAAGGCCGCATACCGCGGGTCGGACGTCCAACGTCGCGTGGAACGATTCGATGGATGGACGGACAGGGCGTCCGCAGAGGACACCGCCCCGTCGGGCTACGACCACGTCGAAACCGTCAGGGAATACTACGACCTCTGCAATGAGTTCATGGTGTTCGGCTGGAGCGAGTCCCTCCACTTCGCGCCGCTGTCGCCCGAGGAGAGCCTCGAGGACTCCCAGACCCGACACCAGCGGCTGATGATCGACAAGCTGGAGTTGCAAGAGGGCATGACGGTGATCGATGTCGGTTGCGGGATAGGCGGCCCGATGCGCCGTGTCGCCCGGGAGGCCGGTGTCAGGGTCGTCGGTGTGAATACCAGCAAGGTCCAGTTGGGGAAGGCGAGGTCGTTGAACGCCGAGGCGGGGCTCGACCACCTGGTCGACTACCTCGAGTGCAGTTTCATGGACATGGGCGCTATCGCGAACGACACGTTCGACCGGGGGTACGCGATCGAATCGACGTGCCATGCGCCGGACAAGGCGGGCGCGTTCGCTGAGATATACCGCGTGCTGAAACCCGGAGCCCTCTTCTGGGGTCAGGAGATGTGCATGACGGACAGGTTCGACCCCGGCGACAGCCGGCACCGGGCCATCAAGAGGGACCTGATGCACGGCATCGCGCTCAAGGACATCGCGACTACGGACGAGGTGGACCAGGCCCTCGAAGCGGCAGGATTTCAGGTCATGGAGGGCAGGGACCGTGCCGTTGCGGAGAGCGGTCCGACCACGCCGTGGTATCACCCCATGGAGACGCGGGGCAAGACGCGGAACAGCCCCCTGCGCAGGATTCCGTTGGGCCGGAAGGCGTACATCGGGGTATCCAGGCTGGCCGAGGTGTTGGGCGTATTCCCGAAAGGGTCCGCGGACGTCGTCAGGCTGATGGACCGCACCGCCAGGGCCTACGTCGCAGGCGGCAGGGCCGGGGTCTTCACGCCGTTGTACTGCTTCCTGGCCCGCAAGCCCCTGTAGGCCTTCTTTCCGCTCTCCTGAGCGCCGTCAGGCTACCAGGGGTATCTCGCGCCGCAGCTCGGCGATGCGGAACTTCAGCTTCTTGTTCGGCTTCATCGACGGGACCGGGTTGAACTTGAGCTTGTAGTCCCCGGGGGACACTTCGATGTTGAAGTAGTGCGCGACCATCAGCACGTTGATCGCCAGCTGCAGTTCCATCCAACGGGTGCCGAGGCAGGTGTGCGTGCCCAGCCCGTAGGGGGCGTACCCGGGACTGAGGTGCTCGTTGCGCGGCGCCTTGTAGCGGTCGATGTCGAAGGTGAAGGGGTCGGGGAAGACCTCCTTCATGTAGTGCGTCGCCGTGGTCGCGATGAAGACCTGTGACCCCACCGGCAGTTCGTAGTCCTCCACCACGCACGTGTTCATCACGTTCCGGATGGACATCGGAACGATGGGGTATATCCGCACGGTCTCCATCAGGAAGCGGTGCGTGACGTCTATCGCCTGCAGGGTGAAGTCCGCGCCGTCCGGGTCGCCGTTCTCGAAGAGGGCGTCGGCTTCACGCTGCAGATCCCGGTAGAGTTCGGGCTGCGACGCCATGGCGTAGAGTGCGAAACTGAACGCGTCGCCAAGGTACACGCTGGCGATCAGCGCCGCCGAAAGCTGGAAGCGCAGGGTCGTCTCCGGCACGAACTGCGGATCGCTTGCGTGCAGGCTGAGCCAGTCGTCCGCGAGGTCTCTTGGAGAACCGGCCCGTTGCGCGGGCGTATGGACGCTCTGGACCCGCTCCAGGAGGGTATCCACGGCCTTTGCCCGGCGTTTCATGCCCGGAGTGCGGAGCATGAACTTGGGCAGGGCCTTCATGATGTGGGTGAGGAGCGCTCGCTCCTTGTACTTCGCCAGGTCGTCGAAAATGTCCTGGGAATCGACGCTGACGAAGAGCGGCGAGAGTTGCGCGTTGATCATCTGCCGGCTCATGCTCGTCGCGGGGTACGAGTCTCCGACCTTCCAGCCCGACATGTGTTTCCGGGCATGGCGGTAGAGGATATTCAGCTGTCCTTCCAGCCTCCCGCGGGAGTACGCCGGTGACATGGCCTTCCGGAGCCGGAAATGATCTGCCCCATCCATGGAAGGCATCACGCCGTTCGCCCCATAGACCTTCTCGAAGTCGGAGAAGTAGTCCTTGGCTCTCAGGTACATGCGCCCGTGCCGGTGCACCCAGTGGTTCGTGGCTGTCCCGGCGAGGAAGATCATCGGTTTCTTGAACGGCGGATGTATCTTGAACACCGGGCCGTACTCCTTTGCGAGGTCCGCAAAGAGCGCCGCGATGTTGCCGCTGCGAAGATGGGGGCTGAACAGCATCTTGCGCAGCGAGACGTTCGGGATCTTCTTCGTGAAGGCGGAGCGCCGAAGTAGCGGACCGGCGATGTTCTGGGAGACCGCCTCGGCTATGGAGCGGCCTATCAGGTCCATCCTGCAGATCGCCTGGATGCGCTGCTCTATCTCGTCGTCGAGTTGGAACATGAACCGGAAGACGTCGCACGTATCGATGAGCGCGATGATGATGACGTCTCTCGGGTCGGGTATCTCGTTGTTGAAGATGACCTTGGTGATGCGCGTTCTGACGAACTGGGCCGCGGTGCCATCCGTGGACGTGTTGGACAACTCGGCCTGCAGAACGTTGCGGGACAACGTCCAGAATTCGCCGTCATGGTGTTCCAGGATGTTCAGGTCAACGAGGCGGTCCAACGTCAGGTCGACGACGGATTCTGCACGCGGGGCGAGCCGTTCTATCCAGTACTGGGTGTTGTGCTGGGCCGGTTCGCTTGCGATCTCCTTCAGGATGGGGTCCAGGGCAGGGTCGCCCGTTTCCGTCCGGTCAACGATGAACAGACTCTCGACGTCTGTGTCGATGCGGCCCATGAGCGAGAGTTCCGCGAGTACGGCGCCGGCGACGGTGCAGTTCAGGTCCCAGCCGGGAACCTGATGAAAGTAACCGCTCTCCTCGTTGAGGAGCATCAGGATGAGCTCTTCCGGCAGGCTTAGCGCCTGGGTTGTCACACCTTCGGTGGAAAGAGTCATCAGCCTCGGTCTCCGAGCATGCCTCACACCTTCGGGTCACTTATGCCCGTAACCAAGTTAGTATGACTCCCGAAATTGGGGGGTGTCAACGCAGAAAAGACGCCAGCTTCTGTCGCCACCCGGGAGCGCGTATCAGTGCGGGACGGGTCGGTTGGCTGCGTGGCCCGGCATACGGAGCCAGCGGCTCCTTACGCGTACGTGGCGAGCACTCGCTCGATGTCTGCGTGAGCGACGCTGGGGCCTGCCTCCTGGGGAACATACTTCTTCGGGGCGCCGTTCACGAACCCTCTGCTTGGCTCCACGGGCAGCCCGACCGGCTCGCCGAACCTGTCGTGAAACACGTTCATGGGGTCGCCGCCATCCTCGACGATGGCCATCTGTTCCCTCAGCATCTTGCGGAACATGATGATGCCCTTGTCTGACTCACCGAGTTTCTCGAGGTCGCGGCGTGCCACCGGCCCCTGGCTGACCCAGGCCATATAGTCCTGGTTGAAGGTGACATCGGTGATGAATCGCCCGTCTTCGCCTACCAATGGGTTGTAGTAGTACGGTACCGGGTCCTGCTGCGGCACTACCACGCCCTCGGCTGCGCGGAAGATGTAGATGGATACGTGCAGCGTGTTCTCGTCATCGACGGGCACACGGAACTGCATCGTGATCTTCTGAGGAGAACCGACCTGCAGGATGTTGGGAAACAGGATAGGGTGTCCCACTTTCCAGAGATCGTGGTCTTCGCCGAGTCCGCGCAGCACGCGTCGCTTGATGATGCCGTGTTCGAACTGTTCGAACCGGATCCGCTCATGCGGCGCGGACTCGCCGCGCACGTCCACGGTCTTGCCTGCGGCAAGCTGCTGGTAACGGGTCCAGTAGGAGTGCAACCACTCGGTATGCACGGGATCGAGGGAGTTCTCCTGGCACTGGAGCCAGTTGCAGGGAAGCTCGGTGAGCGCGATGTCGCACGCGACATTGTCGGCTGCCAGCGGCTCCCAGAGAGGCAGGACCGGCGCCGGGGACGGCCCCAGGTAGGCGAACACCAGCCCGCGGAGTTCCTGCACGGGGTAGCCGGCAACCTTCACTTTCTCCTTGAAGCGCCCGTCCGGGTGGACGGTCTCCTCGAAGGGCTGCTCGATGCACTGGCCGGTCTCGTCCATCATCCAGCCGTGGTACATGCAGCGCAGGCCGTGCTCCTCGGGGATGCCGTAGGAGAGGTCGACGCGGCGGTGCGGGCAGAAGCGTTCGATGAGGCCGAGGGTGCCGGACCTGTCCCTGTAGAGGACGAGGTCCTCACCGAGGACGCGGACGGCTTTCGTGGGGCGGTCGACGAGTTCGCCCGCGGCGGCGATGGGGTGCCAGTAGCGGCGCATGAGATCGCCCATCGGGGTCCCGGCCCCTACTCGGGTCAACTTCTCGTTCTGTTCGGTGCTCAGCATCGCCGTCTCTCCTGATGCGGATCCGCGTTGCCAATCCCTGGGACTCGTCCACGGCAACTATACCACCCGGATATACGGTGGACGCACGCTCCCGGCTGCGGTTGGGCGAGCGGTGCAATAAACTCCTCCAACGAGATCTTCCACAAGGAGACGTTCGATGCTTTCCCAGGAAGACAACGACCTGCTTACGCGGACGGGGCCCGGGACACCCGCAGGGAACCTGCTTCGGCGGTATTGGCAGCCGGTGGCGTTGTCGGAGGAGTTGACCGAGGATGGGCCGCCCCTGGTGGTGCGAGTCATGGGCGAAGACCTCGCGCTCTTCCGCGACGAGTTCGGGCGCCTTGGCCTGCTCGGTCTTCGATGCCCTCACCGAGGGACCGACCTGAGCTACGGGCGGATCGAGGACGGCGGTCTCCGCTGCGTCTACCACGGGTGGCTGTTCGACATCCACGGCAACTGCCTCGATCAGCCAGGCGAACCCGAGTGGAGCCGGTTCGCGGACAAGGTACGGCACCGCTCATATCCGTGCATCCAGCGAGGCGGGCTGGTCTTCGCCTACATGGGGCCGGGAGAACCTCCCGAACTGCCGGACTACGAATGCCTGGGCCTTCCCGAGGAGAACGTTCTCGTCACCAAGTTCTACCACGAGTGCAACTACCTGCACGGGCACGAGGGGAACATCGACCCACAGCACCTTGCCACGCTTCACTACGTGCTCCCCGATGAGGTGGCCGACGCTGGCGTGCGATGGGACGCGAAGGGTATCGACGTGGCGCCCCGGATCGAGGTGGAGGAGACGGACTACGGTATCCGCATCTACTCGGGACGCGACCTCGACGATGACCACGACTACGTGCGCATCACCAACTACGTTTACCCGGCCGCTGTCGCGTTCCCTGCCTTGCGTCCGCCGGACATAACCGGCGCGCCTATCGGAACGGCGGTCGGTGCAGGCTTCTACGGCGTCAACTGGCAGGTGCCGATAGACGACACCCACCACTGGAAGTACATGCTGCTTGTATCGCCGAACGGTCCGCTTGCGAAGGAGCGCATCGGGCCGGTTATCCTCGCCGACATGGGCCCGGGCTATGCCCACGTACGCGACCGCTCCAACCGTTACCTCCAGGACCGTGCCGAGATGAAGCGGACGACGTTTCTCGGTATGGGCGCCAGTTTCGCATTGCAGGACAAGTTCGCTGTCGAAGCACAGGGCGACATCCAGGACAGGACAGTCGAGCACCTGGGCTACGCCGACAAGCCCGTAGCTCTCTCGCGGCGCCTGCTGCTCCGGGCCATCCGGGAAGTGGAGGAGGGCGGCGAGGCGCCCCACGTCGTGCGGGACCCTGCGCAGAACCGGATGGAACACCTGCGCGTCTATGAGGCGGTCATCCCCAAGACCGAGGAGTGGAACTCCATCTGGCAACGCGACGCTGCGGCAGGCTGACCGGACTGCTAGAATCCGCCGCGCCAGCAGGCGAGATTCGACCGGGAGTGGAGTGTATGGCGATAGCGTCGCCGGAACAGTTCGAGAGCCAGATGGCGCGTCTCATCTGGGAGGTTCGTTGGAAGGAGCACAACTCCTTCGATATCTGGCTGCAGAACCACATGTGCCGTGAGGGGGCCGCCGTCTTCGCGCTGGAGCACACAGTCTTTGCCGACGAGTTTCCCCGCTGGTTCGGCAGCATCATCGGCAATTGCCCTGCGCTCGACGTCCGTCAATACATGATCGAGAACATGTACGTCGAGGAAGTGACCGACCCAACGATCGAAACCGGTCACTATGAGAGCATGGTGGACTTCTCGGTAGCACTTGGCTTCCAGCGGGACTACGTCTATGCCTACAAGGGACGCCCGTACACGAAGATGGCGCTGGCGTACTGGGAGCGTGCAAGCCGGGCATGGCCGTGGCTGGAGGCATTCGCGACGGTCGCCGGGCTGGAAGCGGCGCGTGGCCCGGCGGTAGCAAGGCTTGGCAACATCGCATCGCTGAACCGCAAGGTGTGGGAACCCCTTGGACTGCCGGACGAGGCACTCTCCCATTGGTCGGCGGGGGAGAAAGCGGACTTCCCTGAAGGCGGACACGGAGACATGACGCTCAAGATACTGGCGAAGTACGCAGACGACGCCCCCAAGCAAGCGATGGTGCTGGACCTGCTCCGCGAGACGATGCAGATACGCTGGTTCCACTTCGACCAGATTGGCCGTGACGCGCTCATCGCGTCCGGCGTCGACCCTGCCAGCGTGAGGCGGTAACCGCAGTGGCGGGAGACCGTCCGCGCGGCGCCATCGTCACGGGGGGTGCAGCCGGTATAGGGCTGGGCATCGTCCAGCGCCTCCTCGATGACGGGATGAACGTCCTCGCAGCCGACCGCAACCCCGAGGCATGCGATGCTGCGCGCCGCCTGCTCGAGGGGCGCCCGGTGCACGTGATGACGGCGGATGTGTCCGTTGAGGAACAGGTCCGCGAGGTCATGGACGAGGCGCTCGTGCACTTCGGACGCATCGATCTCCTCTGCAACAACGCCGGCGTGCGGCACATCGCTCCGCTCGCTGACATTCCTCTCGCCGATTGGCGTGAGTCCTTCAGGGTGAACGTCGATGCTGTGCTGATGACCGCCCGCGCGGCGCTGCCCGCGATGCGGGAACAGGGAGGCGGCGCCATCGTCAACATCGGTTCCATCAGTGGCGTCGCTCCCTACGCAGAGGGTGGTGCATACGCGGCCTCCAAGGCGGCGCTCACGATGCTGACCAAGGTGCTGTCGATGGAGTTCGGCCCGCTGGGTATCCGTGTGAACTGCATCGCGCCCGGGTCGATCGAGCGGGAAGGCAGCGGCACGCTCTCTTCCTCTCACATCCCCATCGGGCGGGCTGGTGCGCCTCATGACGTGGCGTCGCTCGTCTCGTATCTCGCCTCGGACGAGGCGTCATATCTCAACGGCGCGGTCATCGTACTGGATGGCGGCGCGAC
This sequence comes from Dehalococcoidia bacterium, assembly GCA_965220225.1. Classification (GTDB taxonomy): domain Bacteria; phylum Chloroflexota; class Dehalococcoidia; order Lucifugimonadales; family Australimonadaceae; genus Bin16. The sequence goes on from OZ244813.1 coordinate 2,012,758, forward strand.
GGCAGGCCGGACGAGGCCCGAACGCTGAGATGTTGAACGTCGACGGCAAGCAGATACCCGAAACACTCGATGAGTTGGTCGATCCGTCATGGACGTGCCTGCTCATCCACGACGTACAGAACGACTACTGCGCGCCAGGAGGGAAGCTCTTCTCGAAGTTCGAGGAGTCACTCGCAGTCTCCACGAGGAGAACCGTGGAGCGCATAGCGATGCTGGCACAGGCCGCCCGCAGCGCGGGCGTGCGCGTCATCTACACGAGGGCAAGCCATCTTCCGGACGCCTCGGACGAGTCGCCCGTACACCTGAGGCACCTGCTCGCCAATCAGCAGCGGGGGGCCGAACCGAACGTCGTACTGGGAAGCTGGGGGCACGCGGTTGTGGACGAGCTTGCACCTCAACCGGGCGACCTCGAGATCGACAAGTACGCTTTCAGCGCGTTTCAGGGTACGCCGCTGGACAAGCTCCTGCGGTCGTTCTCCGCACGAACGCTCGTGCTGACCGGCGTCGCCAGCCACTCCGGGATACTCACGACCGCCCGGTTCGCGCTCACGCTCGACTACTTCACCGCGATCCCCCGGGAGTGCGTAGCGGGCATGAACCGTGCGCAGCACGAGGCAGCCATGACCCTGCTGGCGCCTGACCTCGTATCGGTCGACGACGTCCTCGCCGTGTGGAGCGGATAGCCGTTCTCGTGGCGTGCGTCGTTGGCATAGACGTTGGGGGCACGTTCACCGACTGCGTGGTCGTGGACGATGCGGGACGCGTCTGGATGGACAAGGCCTTCACGACACCGTCCAACTTGACCGAGGGCATCGTTGCGGCGCTTGCAAACGTCTGCGACCGCCTCGGTATGGATGTCGATGCCGTCCTTTCGGATGCGAGCGTGTTTGCGCTGGGCACGACGAGTCTCATCAACCGGGTCGTATCGAGGCGTGGGGCCAGGGTGGGGTTCATCACCACGCAGGGCCACGAGGACGCGGTGCGGATAGGCCGGGTGCTCTCGCGCTCGGAGGGGCTGCCCGAGCAGTTGCACTACGACGTGGCAGCCTGGAACAAGCCCGAGCCCTTGTTCGTGGAGGGCGGTGTGCGCGGCATCGCCGAGCGCGTTGACGCCGCGGGCGCTGTCGTCGCTCCGCTCGACGAGCCGGGACTGCTGCAGGCGATCGCTGAGCTACGCGATAAGGGTGTGGACTCCATCGCAGTGATGTTCCTCTGGTCATTCCTCAACCCCCTGCACGAGCTGCAGGCGCGGGAGCTCATCGAGCGCGCGGCGCCCGGTCTGCCGGTGAACATATCGAGTGACATCGCGCCGACTCTCGGCGAGTTCGAGCGCGCGAACACGACGCTGATGAATGCCTATCTCGCCCCGGGCGCCGAGAGGGACTTCGCCGAGATCGATGGACGGCTGCGTGAGCGCGGCCTGCGCCAGCCGCTGCTGCTTATGCAGTCCAACGGGGGACTGGCTGCCAGCGAGGAATTGCGGCGCAGACCGGTTACGGGCCTGGCGGCGGGCCCGGTCGGGGGCGTCGTGGGTGTGCAGCGTCTCGCCGCAGCCCTCGGCGTGCAGAACGCTATCTGCACGGACATGGGCGGCACGAGCTTCGACGTCGGCCTCATCGTGGACGGCCAGCCCCGCTTCTCCGGCGAGAGCGTTGTCGAGCGTCACCGGCTCCGCGTTCCTACCGTTGAAGTGACGTCGATAGGGGCGGGGGGCGGCAGCATCGCCTCAGTGGATGAGTTCGGAGAGTTGCACGTTGGCCCCCAGAGTGCGGGTTCCACGCCCGGCCCCGTCTGCTACGGCGCAGGAGGCGCAGAACCGACCGTCACGGATGCGAACGTCGTCCTTGGCCGGATCGGCCCTGAGTCATTCTGGAGCGGAAGGCGTACGCTGGACAGGGAAGCGGCCTTGGCCGCGATCGCGGAGCATGTTGCGCGCCCACTGGGCATGGACCCGGTGCGCGCCGCGCTTGGCATCGTCGAAATCGTCGATGCCCGCATGGCCGACCTGCTGCGCACCATGACCATCTCGACGGGATACGACCCTCGAGAGTTCACTCTCTTCGCGTACGGAGGGGCCGGCCCTGTCCATGTAGGGGCGTACGCACGCCAGCTGGGAGTCTCGAAGGTCTACGTGCCGCTCTATGCACCGGTGCAGTCGGCGTTCGGCATCGCTACCGGAGAGTTCCGGCGGCATCAGACCCGGGCAGTGCCGATGCGAGAGCCGTACCAGACCGAGGACATACGGGAGACCTGTGCCGCGATGGAGGCAGCGATGCGTACGGACTGGGAAGCCGCCGCCCTCGATCCGGACGCTGTGGGTTTCCAGCGCTTCGTTGACATGAGGTTCCGCCACCAGGTCCACGAGATACGAGTACCGCTTTCGGCGGAGGACACAGCCGAGCGCCTCGTCGAACGGTTCTTCGCAAGCTATGAGCAGGCGTTCGGCAGAGGAAGCGCGGTCGCGGGGTCGCCGACAGAGATCGTGACCTTCCATCTCGTCTCGACCCTGCCCGCCGCTGTTCACAGCCTGACACACAGTGCAGACACTGCGACCGGTGCGCCTGCGGCCGCGTCGACCCGCAACGTCTACTTCGACGAGCAGCCCACCGTGACCCCCGTGTTCGCGCTGGCCGACCTGGGACCCGGGGCGAGGATGGAGGGCCCGCTCATAGTCGAATCGCCGAACACAACCGTCGTCGTGCACGCAGGGCAAACAGTTGAGGTCGACGGATACTCCAACCTCGGTATAACAGTGTAGGAGGAGCGGCATGACTTCACTCGACCCGGTTACGTTCGAGATCCTCCGGCACCGCCTGGTCACCATCGTGAACGAGGGGGCCATTTCGCTCCGGAACGTGTCCGGATCGCCGACCGTCGCACTGTCGAACGACTGTAACGTTGCCCTGCTGAACGACAGGGGCGAGGCCGTCGTTGTCGGTCCCACCATAGTGACGCACGCTCTCGCCTGCAGCTACGCCTGCAACTACGTGGACGAGCACTGTGCGGCGAACCCCGGCATCAATCCCGGCGATATGTTCTTCACCAACGACCCCTACGTTGCCACGCCGCACCAGACGTGCACGGTCGTGGTCGCACCCATGTTCGCAGGTGAGACGCGGCTCGGATGGACGGGCGCGGGCATCCACGTGGCCGACGCCGGTGGCTCGACGCCGGGGCAGGTCTCGCTGGGTGCGCAGTCGGTCTGGGACGAGGGTCTGCCCATGCCTCCGGTGCGGATGGTGGAGGGTGGTGTCCTCCGCAGCGATATCGAAGCCGACTGGCTGCGCCGCTCGCGGACGGCTGCCCAGAATGCCATAGACCTGCGGGCCAAGATTGCGGCGAACACGGTGATGCAGCAGCGTGTCATGGAATTGGCCGACCGGTACGGACCGGACACGGTGGCTGCCACGATGGAGCGCATCATCGATTCGGTCGAGGCGCGGCTGCGCGGCATCCTCCGTGACATCCCCGATGGCTCATGGTCGGAGGAGACCTACCTGGACTATTTCGACCGCGGGCAGGTCGAGATATACGCATGCCGGTTGACGCTCACTAAGCAGGGCGACTCGCTCGTGTTCGACTTCTCCGGCTCCTCGCGGCAGGCGCCGGGGGTGATCAATGTCACGCGCCCCGCTCTGGAGGGGTATGTGGTGCGGGCGGTCATGGCCACGTTCGGCTACGCGGTACCACTCTGCCCGGCTGGCGTGGCGCGTGTCTGCGACGTGCGGGCGGAACGTGGCTCGTTCGTCGACTGCGACTGGCCGGCAGGGGTCTGCAAGGGGACGACGTCAGGTACGTACGCGGTCTTCCATGCAGTTACCAGTTGCATCAGTCGGATGCTTGCCGACGGCGGGATGCCGGACCGCGCCATCACGACGTGGCGCTCGCACATGCCGCTGTTCGATTTCGCCGCGTTCGACGCCCAGGGCAACCGGTTCGCAGGCGTGTTCACGGACTGCGGACTCGGGCAGGGCAGCGGCGCTCGGGGCGCCCAGGACGGTATCGACACTGGCTCGGGAAGCGAACCCGAGGTCACGGTGCCGAACGTCGAGACGAACGAATTGCGCTACCCGTGGCTCTACCTGTTCAGGAGGCAGGGCCGCGATTCGGCTGGCGCCGGTATGCGACGGGGCGGCGTTGGCATCGAGGTCGGACTCACACCGCACGGCGTCGACGAGATAGGTTCGCTCGTCTTTCACAGCCATGGACTGGACTGCCCGAGCAGCCCGCCCTTCGACGGCGGGTACCCGGGCAGCGCCAACGTTCTGCGGGTGTTCAGACAGGCAGGCGCCGCTACCCCGGATCTTGCCTTGGCAGCCGATGCCGAGACCCCGCCGTCCTTCGGGCGCACGGCATTGCGGGACGGAGACGTGCTGTATTGCAGCGGGGCGGGAGGCAGCGGATGGGGCGACCCCTTGGAGAGACCGGCATCAGCAGTCGCTGCGGAGGTGGAGTCGGGCTTGTTGTCGGCCGCCGCCGCGGCGCAGCTCTATGGCGTGGTGCTCGACTCCGGTGAGAGCGTGGACGAGGCCTCTACCAACGAGCGCCGCGCCGGGATGCGGCGGCAGCGCTTGGAGGCAGCCGATGCCGATCCTGAAGTGACGCGGGCCATAGGCGCTCTGCCTCAGACCTGTCCCCGCTGCAGCGAGAGCCTTGCAAGAGGCGTCAAGGTCATCGAGGTGGACTGGACTGATCTGGGTGCGCCCTATGCCCCGTTCACCGGCACAGGGTTCCGCCTGCTTGCGGGCGTCTGCCGGGCATGCGGCGCCTTCGTTGCGTCGCGCAACTACTTGCCTCCGGAGCTTGCCGTACCGGCGCCGGGCTAGACGTGGACGATCTTCATGTTGGCGACGTCCGGCGTTGTGACGCCGAGGTCGTTCCAGCTGTCCCCGCCGTCGTCGCTCGTGAAGAGGCGGCCTGAGCGGGTGGCCAGGAAGACGCGCCCCGGCGTCTGGGGGTCGACGGCTATCGCTTCCGGGAACCCTCGCGCCGCCTCTTCGCCAGCGTTCAACTCGTGCCAGGTCTGACCGGCGTCGCGCGAACGGATGAGGTTCGCTTCGGCGCCTGACTCGCGGGCACGCCACTGGCCGGGATTGCCGTTCGCCACCGCCGAGTACATGACAGACGGATCGGCCGGGTCGTAGGCGAAGGCGACCGAGTACTCGTTCTGGAACTCCAGTGCGATGGGCAGCCAGTTGTCCCCGCCGTCGAGGCTCCGGTAGAGGCTGCGCCCGGACGCCTTGCCGGACCGCATCCCCTCGCCCCCGCTCGATATGTAGATGTGGCTGGTGTCGCGGGGGTCGGTGATGATGGCGTGTACGTCCTCGTCGAGTCCGTTGTCGAGGAGTCGCCACGTTGTACCGCCGTCCGTGGTCTTGAGCATGTACCCCACCTGCAGGGCGGCGTAGATGGTGTTGGGGTCGTGGGAGTCGACAGTGATGTCGCGCACGTGAGGCTCGACGATGGGGACGGGGTAGCCTATGCTGGCGACCGTCGGGAAGTTGCGGAGAGACTCGATCTCCGTCCACGTCGCTCCGCCGTCGGCGCTCTTCCACATGCTGATGGGCTCGCAACCCGCGTAGACCGTCTGGGGGTCATGCGGGTCGACGGTGACGCAGCGCACCTTCCCGGGCGCGACCCTGCCGTAAGAAGGCTTCGACCAGTGCGCGCCCGCGTCCTCGCTGCACCAGACGCCATCGCCGCGGGTGCCGGCAAGCACACGCCTGGGGTTATCCGGCGACGGTTCGACCTCCGTCACCTCCCAGCCCTTGAGGTCGTGGCTGGCGATGGCCCACCCCCCGCCATCCTCTGCAACCGTTAGTACTCCGTTGCGTGTTCCCAGGTAGAGGACTGTTCCCATGATCATTCCTCCTCATTCGTTCGGTGCGAGCGTACCGGAAAAGCCTGAGCTGCGCTATACGCCCCCGTCCGTGCGACTCGACGCAGGCAAGTTGCCTGCCCTATAGCGGGAATGTACACTCGCGCTGCTCCCAGCAGGCCACGCTGTGTGGCTCGGTGCAGATTCGTCCGTGCGGTAACCGTGAAGCCGTCAGCAGTAGGCGCGTAAGGCCTGCAACGAGCGGAAGGAGGATGCGTATGGCCGAGATACTAGGGCTGGGAACGACTGACTACCCCCGACTGCGTTCGCCCGATCCCCAGATGACTGGCCCGTTCAAGGGGAACCTCAACGGCTCACACCTGCCGGAGGAGAGGAAAGACCCCAGGAACTGGCCGGCAGAGATGCAGGCCGAATGGGGCGACGACGAGGGACTTGCGTGTGGCCAGGGGGCGCGGGCCAACCAGATCGAGCAGTTCACGAAACTGCGCGCGGAACTGGACGCGTTCAATCCGGACTTCATCCTGGTGTGGTCGAAGGACAGCAGGGAGAGCCTGCGCAACTTCTGCGTGCCGCAGTTCTGGATCCAGGCGCAGGACGTTACGCACGCCAAGATATTCCAGGGCCCCGGCGGCCGTGATGCCGGGGAGACCTTCTTCGGCCAGGACTTCGACCGCGAGGTTGACGTTCCCGGCCATCCGGAGGGAGCCCGGTACCTGATGAGAGGGCTCCAGCAGGCGGGGTTCGACCCCGCGTACTCGACCGAGATCATGCACCCCACGGGACTCGCGCACACCTTTTGCGGCGTTCTGACCCACCTCGATTGGGGGAGTTGGGAGTTCCAGAGGCCTGTGGTGCCGTTTGGTATCGATCCGTTCGGCCTGCGGCAGCGCGGGCCGGATGGATGCGAACCTCTGACGGAGAAGACGCTGCCTCCGATGACGGCGCAGCGGGCGTTCGACATGGGACGGAGCACCGCCCGGATCCTCAAGGAGAGTCCGTGGCGTGTAGCCCTGGTGGCGGGTGTCGGCTGGTCTCACGCGAACAACACCAGCTGGGAGCGTGGCTGGGTCCATCCCGACATCGGGGCCGACCGCAGGCGTTACGAGGAACTCATCGCGAACAGGTTCGATACGTGGAACAACTTCACGCATGAAGAGTTCGAGGAGTACGGCCAGTGGGAGTTGCTGTGTTGGATAGCGCTGGCCGGCGCCATGACGGAGCTCGGGGCCAAGCTTAAGTGGAGTGACTTCGAGGGCCACTACATCTTCAACTCCGTGTGGGTGAACTGCGCATTCGAGGTGGCCTGAGCAGGGAGGCAGCCATGAAGGAACAGATCTACGTTGAGAGCGGACAGTCTCATAACACGGGACCGGATGCGGTCAAGGCGAACGGTTTCATATTCCTCGCTGCGATCCGCGGGGTTAATCCGGCTACCGGCCGGTGCGACACGGAAGACGTGGGGCAACAGACACGGTATGCCATGGAGAACATCAAGACCGCCCTGGCGGCTGCCGGAGCGACGATGGACGATATCGTGCGCGTCGGCCTGTTCATGATGGACATGACGGACAGGAGAGAGTTGGGCAAGGTATACAACGAGTACTTCTCCGAGGGTCAGTTGCCGGTGCGCTTCGCGGTTGGCACCACGGGCGTTGGCGGCGGCCCGGGCGACCTCAGCAGGTTTACGATGGAAGTGATCGCGGTCGACCCCAACGCTTGAGGGCGTGCTTCACGGCACATCGGTAGAAGGAAAGAGCCCTGGCACACAAGCCAGGGCTCTTCTTGCAGGTCTTGCCGAACGTTGGGGATTACCTTTCGACGACCGCGTCTTCCTGGTCGATCCCCTGCCCCCGGATGCTCTCGTAAGAGGACTGCTCCGCCTTGGTCAAGTCGACTTCACTGCCGATGTTCTCCATGCCGCGGGCCTGCAGTACGAGCCGGCGCCAGAACACCTGGTGGATGTCGGTAGCCGACAGGTATTCCTGCGTGTCGTAGCGTTGCGGTTCGACGGCTCGGATGTCCTGGTGCGAGAAGTTCGCCTGCGCGCGCTGTCCCCAGAGCTTCCAGTGGACCTTTTCGTAGACGAGGCCGATCCAGTTACTGGGGCGGGCAGCCTTGTAGTAGATCTGCCGGGAGGTGTCCTCCGTCACGGCGATGCAAGCCCTCGAGTAGAAGACATTGCCCCTGTTGCCTCGATACATCATCGGGAGGTGATGTCCGCTGCCCCACTCCTCGGGAAACTCGCCAGCCTTGAAGACGACTGGGGGGCTCCACCAGGAACCCGGCTTCATGAACCAGTTGAACCAGTTCCGGTAGGTGTGCTTCGGCCACGTCTGGCCTCCCAGGCCGGGGAAGGGCCGCTTCTTCCAGCCGGTGGCCGGCCGCCGGCGGGTCTGGGCCTTCGGCTCTGTGCCGTTCTCTGACTTCGTTACCTGCCGCCCGGTGTAGGAGCCTGTAACGACGGCCCGTCCATTCACGATCTTCTGCTTGCCGCCATGAGGCCCGGTGAACGGCGACATGGGTAGAAGCAGGTTGCGCCAGGAGTCCCGGTGGACGTACGGCACGTGGGCGTCGCTACCGTTCTCCAGCGCGACGTTCCAGTTCGCGTTCCACATCTCGGTGAAATACAGGACGTGGGAGATGTCGTCGAAGAACTCGGGCGGCACATCCTCTTCTATCGGGGCGGGGTCCTGCTCGCCCATCCAGATAAACACCATGCCCTTGAGGGTCTTGGTGGGGTATTTCCGCGCCTTCACCTTGCCGGGTACCTGCGATTCCGGGCCCTCTGGCAGCACTGCCAAGACATTCCCGTCGCCATCGTAGGTCCAGCCGTGGTAGGGACAGGAGATGGTGCCCTTGAAGTGGCAATCGCCGTGCATCAGGCTCCCACCGCGGTGCGGGCACACGTTCCACAGTGCAGCCACTTCGTCGTTCGAGTCCCTGAAGAAGACGATGTCCGTGCCGAGCATCTTCAAGCCCACGGGCTTGTTCTTCACCTTCTTCGCTTCGAGTGCGGGGTACCAGTACTCCCTGAGACCCAGCTTGGGGATAAGGGCGCGCACGTCCCGTGTCTCACGGGCCGGGCGTCCCGGGCGGCGCTCGCGCGTAATCGTGCTCTCGGTGGCCTTGGGCTCCAACACGTCAACCATGGCCTCTCCTTCTCTCCCGTGCAGTACGGCCTGCTCCTACGCTCTTCGTATGAATTTACCATAACAAGCGCGGATTGCGGAAATGTAATCGTGTGTGCCGACGAATGCTCTGCTTCGCCCGCTATACCCGCATTCCTCCGGTCTGAGCCTGCGGGATGGCCTGTGTCTGACCCTGCGCCCGGCGGTGGTGGCTCACGCTCATCCGGTTGCCGAAGTAGCGCGCCACCACGGCCACGCCCACGGTCATCCCGATCATGAAGATTGCCACGATGCCCGCCGCTTCCCGCTCGCCGGAGAGAGGGTTCACCAGCTCCAGCGCCATGATCGACAGCGTTGTCGTTTCGCGCGAGGCAAGGAGGATGATCTGGCTGGTAGCCCCCGCGGCCAGGACGAAATTGAACGTTCCTAGGAGCACGAGCGTAGGCATGAGCAGCGGTATCCAGACCCTGAAGTACGTCCTGATCCACCCCGCTCCGCTGACGCGTGCGGCCTCCTCCATATCCTGGCCTATCTGCACGAACGAGGCTTTGGCGATGTTCGTCGTCAGGGTGTTGCCCTGGAGCACGACCACGATGAGGAGCGCCCAGATGGTGCCGAACATGAACGTCAGCACCGGCGTGCCGAGGAATACCTGCAGGAGACCCAGCCCGGTCAGGATCCCGGGAACGGCGCCGGAACCCCAGATGATGAGGTCCAGGATGCCCCGCCCGAACCATCGTGTGCGCACCAGGACGTACGCCACCACGGAGAAGATCAGCGGGCTCAGGAATGCAGCAACTATCGCGATGGTGAAGGTCGTCCTGAGCGCCTTGATGAAGATGGGGTCGGTGAGCACCAGGTCCCAGTGCCTCAGGGTGTAGACGTTGTTCAGGTTGAAGAACCCTACCCGGGTCATGAAGCTGCCCAGCCCGAGGATCGCAGCCGGCACTACCGTAAGTCCCAGTATGAGGGTAGCGATGGCGCCGAAGACCACCCAGCGCCACTTGCCCAGGTTGATGAGCCCCGGCCTGAAGCTGCCGCTGATGGTGGTGTAGCGCTGGCGGTGCAGTATCCATCGCTGGAACGGGATGATGAATACCAGCATTACGAGCGTCAGCGACGCGAGGACGGTTGCCTCTCCATAGAGCGGCGGTTCGTCCCGGGCGAGCTGGAATATCTTGGTGGAGTACACGAAGAACTCGAACGGCACGCCGAGCAACTGCTCGATCTCGAACGATTGGAAGATGCGCAGCAGCTGGAGCGCCAGTACGAGCGTCATCGGGGCCGCCATGAGCGGCAGGGTTACGCGAAGCATCGTGCGGATCGTCCCTGCGCCCGATACGCGCCCAGCCTCCTCCAGGGCGGAGTCCATGTTGCGGAACGCGGGCGTGAGCAGCATCACCTTCACGGATATGCCGTTCGCCATCAGGTGCGCGAACACGAGCCCGGGTACGCTGAAGATGTTCAATGGCCCCTCGTCGATGAAGGGCAGCTTTTCTAGGAGCGTGTTGATCATGCCGATGTCCGGGTCGGCCAGCATGATCCAGCCGATGGTCGTTGCGATCCCGGGCATCATGAACGATACCCAGAACATGAACTCGAGCCAGTGGGTCATGGGGACGTTGGTGCGCGCCAGCGTCCATGCGATGAGGACGGCCGTAGGGAAGCTGAAAACCAGCACCAGACCCCAGAGCATGAGCGTGTTGAAGAGGGACTGCACGAGACCCGGCGTGTCGAGTGCGTTACGCCAGTTATCGAGGCCCCACTGGCGAGGGGGGACAAAGAACTCCGGCGCGGTGTTGAACGAGTTGATGAGCAGCAGGACTATCGGATAGATCAGGAACAGCCCGAGCACCGCGATGATGCTGGCCATGATGAGGTGGCTCAACTCCAGCCGGGCTCTTGCGCGCGGGGTAGCTCTGTTTCTGACTGCTCCGATCATGGACTTCTGCATGCCTCGACCGCTAATGGAGCTCCAGTACTTCCTGGGGCCGGGTGCCCAGCCGCTCGGCGCCATTCGCCCGCACCACGACGGTATCGCCCCAGTTCCCTGAGCCGGGCTTTCCGTCTATCTGGTTGCCCGGCTTGATGAGTAAGGTACAGCCTTCCTTTATCTCGGTGTTGAGCAGCTCCGGGTCCCGGGAGCCGGTTACCAGTGGGCCCTCGTCTCCGGTGCCGTACCCGTGCATCGTCAGGTTCGCCACGCCGCGGCCGCCCATACCCTCGATGCGACCCGCCTCTATGAGTTCGGCCACCTTTACCCCCGGTCGCATGGCCGCGGCGACCCGGTTGAACGACTCGAAGGTCAGATGCATGCTGTCGACGTAATCGGGATGGGCGTCGCCCACCGTGAACGACTGGTCAGTGCGGCCCACGTAGCCGCCCCAGCGCCCTTCGATCTCTATGGACAGGACGTCGCCCGGCTGCTGCGTGCGGAAGGATGGCTGCTCGAGCCGGTGGTAGATGTTGCCGAGCGGCCCGCTCGTCCACCCCAGCATGACCGGGAAGGAACCTCCGGCTGCTGCCGCGGTGTACTGCATGTGTGCATATAACAGCCGCTCCGGTACGCCGGGACCGCCGTGCTCTCGTACCGTTTCGATGAGCATCTCGCTGATCCGAACGCCCTGGCGGATGAATGCGATCTCTTCTTCGCTCTTCTGGTACCGTGCCTCGCCGAGTGCGGGCGTGGCGGACACCACCTTCGCCTCGGGGAACGCCTGTCGTATCTCCTCGACCGACTGCCAGTTGGCGAGCCCTTCAGCCTGGCGCACGTAGGCGAGCATCGAGGACGTGAGCCCCGCGACGCCGATGGTGCCGGACTTGAACCCCATCTCGTTGAGCCGCCCGATAATCATGGCGGCGCCCATCCCTCGGCCCTCGGCGCGCCGGATGTCGATACCCCAGTTGGAAGTCGGCCACATGCCGGGACGGGACTGCCACGCGACGACGTCGCCCTCGATGGGGAAGACGGACGTGACCAGTTCCTGGTTCTCGCCCAACTGGGTCAGGTACATCGCGTCGGCGTTGCCGCGGTTGAAGCGGCCTGTATCGGGGAGACAGACGATAACGCCCAGGCCGTCGCGAGCCATCAGTTCGCGCACGCGGGCCCAACGCCGGTCGCGTTCCGCCAGGGAGAATACCGGAGTGCTCCAGGTCGGGTCCCAGGCGCCTCGGGGGTCGACGTCTGCCCCTGCGGGGTTCCATTCGAGACTCAGGCTGCGCTCGGGCATCCTCTACTCCTGGGTCAAGGTGGTCGAGAGAGTGTGTGCCGGCAACGTCGGCACACACTCTCTCTCTAGATGCCCGTCTCTACTGCTGCCCGGTGGCTGCTGCGTAGACCCCCCTCGAGTAGGCAATGGCCTCGTCGTGGCGCGCCAGGTACTCAGGGTCTGCGCTCAGGAAGTAGTAGTCCTGGCCTTCCACTCTCCGCTCCTCGGGCAGCGTCTTGCCCCAGGGCACGTCGTCGGTTCGCAGTGTCGGCGCCGGCGCTATGTCGGACATCTCGTGCATCACGGTCTGGCCTTCCTTGGAGAGGAACCAGTTGATGTACAGCTTCGCCGCGTTCGGGTTGGCCGGTTGCGTGAAGATCGCTGTGTTGTTGCTGGAGCCGGAGCCACTGAGGGTTGGCGCTTCACTCAGCAGTTTGCTGAGCTCCGCGACCGGGAGACCCTCGCCTGCCAGCCCGCGGATGTCGCGTCCTGCCGCGCCGATGGCTATGCCCCAGGCCCACTTGCCTGTCGCCACACCGTCGGCTATGACGCGCGCCTCCGGCGTGTACTCGACGTCCATCTCGTTGACGAACGTGTCTATCCAGTCGGGACCGACCTCCGGGTGAACGTAGATCCCGTACCAGGTGCCTCCGGCCCCGGCGATGTCGAGCGGGTAGCTGACGATCTGCCCTTTCCACTTGGGGTCGAGGTAGTCATAGACCGACTGGATCGCATCGACGTCTTCTTCCGAAACGAGGTCTGTGTTGTAGTAGCCGGTGACGACGGAGCTGATGCCTGCCGAGTGCGTCAACAGGTACTTCTCCTCCTCGTCCGCGAACCAGAGGCGTTCCTTGAACCAGTTGTCCGTGTTGACGACCTCCGGGTGGAACAGGTGCGGACGGATCTCGTCGAAGAGGCCTGCGGGGATGGCGCGCGTGCGGCTCGTCGTGGGGCCGAGGTGCGTGGCGTCGACGAGGTACTTGTCAGCCGCGCGCTCGGCGAGGATGCGGTCCACGTGCTCACCATCGCGCCCTGCCGCCGGGATGGCATTGATGTTGAAGCGCCTGCCGAACTCCTCTACGACGGGCCGGAAAGCGCGGGACGCCGAGCCGCCGAGGATGACGACAAGCTCACCCTCTTCCTGTGCTGCGGCGACGAGCGCGTCCCATTCCGACTTGAACTCCATCATCGCGTCGGGAGTGGGTGTGGCGGTTGGTGCCGCCGGCTGTTCCGGCTGCTGTGCCGGGACCGGTGTTGCCGTGGGCGGGACGGGTGTTGCGGTGGGGACGGGCGTTGCCGTTGGGTCGGCGCCGCATGCCGTCATGAGGAAGACGACGAGAGGTATGAGCAGGGCCGAGGCCCATAGCGCCGGGCCATGCATCCTGCCTCTCTTCACGGTCGGTCTCGTGTGGTCTGGTGTACGCATGTCGCTCCTCCCTGTTGTACTCGGGTTTCCACACCCTGTCGGGCACGATCTCCTAGACGGCCTGGGGCGCATACAGTTCCTCTGGCATGTCGAACTTTGCGCCTGCCTTGGCCAGTTGTTGCTTGAACATCTCCCGGACGTACGGGTCTTCATCCTCGTACTCGATCGTGTTTCCACCCTCCTTCACATTCACGTTGTGAACGTGCATCTCCACGCCCGGCGCACCTGCGGTCCGTCGGGGGAACCCGCCCAGGAAGGCAAGCACACGGAGAGGCTCGGCTGAGGCGCCGAAGTGGCCATGGAACCAGTTGGCGTTACCCGGGGCCGCGCTCACGATCCCGCCGGGTCCGTAGTCCTGGCGCTTCACAAGGTCGCCCCTTCCGTTCTTCCACGGCTGCGTGCCCGCCTCGCGGGGCCACGTGATGCTGTATCCCTTCCCGCTCAGACAGACGATGATTGGGCCTGAGTCGTGCGCGTGCGTCTTGGAATACCGGCCGGAGGGATACTCGGCAACGAACCCGCGGAAGGTGTTTCCCGAGAGGCTCCAGAAGAAGGCCCTGTGTCCCGCCCCGCGCTGGCCATCCAGTGGGATGGTCGTGTGGATGGCATCCGGGATGATGTTGCCGAAGTTGCGGGCCCGCCCCGAGACTTCGTCGGTGCCCAGTCCCTGCTCCTTGAAGTAGTCGGCAGCCCCGTCGTACCGGTCAGCGAACCGGTAGGGGTTGTTGAAGATGAAGTCCTGGGTTCGGTAGATGAAGAACGCGGGGGGCGCGTTGGTCACCCCGAGTAGCAGGGCCGGACTCGCCGACGCGTTGATGAGCCGGTGCCACGTATTCATCGGGGGAGAGAACAGGCTGCCCGCCTGCCACTCGAAGGTCGAGACCGAGCCACCTTCCTCCGTCCAGATCTCCGTAGTGCCGCGGCCTTCCAGCACGTAGAAGATCTCCTCGTACATGTGCTTCTCGGGCGAGATTGCCCCAGCACCGGGTATCTGGATGACATAGGTTCCCTGCTGACCGCCGGTGCCGCTCAGGTCGAAGAAGGCTCCCTCCGCCTGCATCCGCTTCCACGGACCCAGGGTCATGTCGCGCAGGTCGTAGTACCCGACCTCTCCGTAATGGATGGGAACCCCTTGCTCTTCCATGTAGAGCTCGTACGGTGTCGACCGCCGTGCCCATAACTTGGTCCCCACGTAGTCTTGTGTCATCGTTTCACCTGTGCGACAGGCCACCGCTGTCGACGCTGAGTTCCCCGCGACGGGGGAAGCAGCGGCCTAGCGCGCGTAGACCTCTTCCGGCATGTCGAACCTGGCGCCTACCCTGGCCAGTTGCTGCTTGAACATCTCCCGTACGTACGGGTCCTCATCCTCGTACTCGATCGTGTTTCCACCCTCCTTCACGTCCACGTTCAGCAACATCGTCTCCTCGCCCGGAGCGCCGTATGTCCTCCGGGGAAAGCCCCCGAGGAAGGCCAATACGCGCAGAGGCTCGGCTGAGGCGCCGAAGTGGCCGTGGAACCAGTTGGCGTTACCCGGGGCCGCGCTCACGATGCCGCCGGGAATGTAGTCCTGGCGCTTCACGAGGTCGCCCTTTCCGTTCTTCCACGGCTGCGTGCCCGCCTCCCGGGGCCAGGTGATGCTGTAACCCTTGCCGCTCAGGCAGACGATGATGGGGCCTGAGTCGTGTGCGTGCGTCTTCGAGTACCGGCCTGAGGGGTACTCGGCGATGAACCCGTTGAACGTGTTCCCCGAGAGGCTCCAGAAGAATGAGCGATGGCCTGAGCCGCGCTGGCCGTCCAATGGGATGGCCGTATGGATGGCGTCCGGGATGATGTTGCCGAAGTTGCGGGCCCGCCCCGTGACCTCGTCGGTGCCCAGCGCTTGCTCCTTGAAGTAGTCGGCAGCCCCGTCGTACCGGTCAGCGAACGAATACGGGTTGTTGAAGATGAAGTCCTGCGTTCGGTAGATGAAGAACGCGGGAGGCGCATTGGTCACCCCGAGCAGCAGGGCCGGACTCGCCGACGCATTGATGAGCCGGTGCCACGTATTCATCGGGGGAGAGAACAGGCTGCCT
This sequence comes from Dehalococcoidia bacterium, assembly GCA_965220225.1. Lineage (GTDB taxonomy): Bacteria > Chloroflexota > Dehalococcoidia > Lucifugimonadales > Australimonadaceae > Bin16. The sequence continues at coordinate 2,028,432 of OZ244813.1, forward strand.
GCCTGCCACTCGAAGGTCGAGACCTGACCTCCCTCCTCCGCCCAGATCTCCGTGGTGCCACGGCCTTCCAGGACGTAGAATATCTCTTCGTAAAGGTGCTTCTCGGGTGTGATCGCCCCAGCGCCGGGTATCTGGATGACGTAGGTTCCCTGCTGGCCGCCGGTGCCGCTCAGGTCGAAGAATGCTCCCTCCGCCTGCATCCGTTTCCAGGGTCCGAGGGGCAGGTCGCGCAGGTCGTAGTAGCCAACCTCGCCGCGGTGTACCGGGACGCCCTGATCGTCCATATACCGTTCGTAAGGCGTCGGTAGCCGCACCCAGTTCTTCGTCCCGACATAGTCCTGGGTCATCGCTTCACCTGAAGGCAAGAATCCTCGTGCTGTCCTTCGGTCCGTTGAATCTCAGCGAGCCACCCTGGGGGAGAAGGTAACCTGACGTCACGCTGGCACTGTAGTATCGGATATTCGTCGTGTCAAACGCCGCAGATGGCGGATACAGGGCCTCCTCTCCGAGGTTCATGACGCTTCGTTGACACTCCTGGGGGTGTTCCCTATGCTTCCAAGCGGCCCTCTGGAAATCACTCATCCTTAGTTCCAGTCGTTCGAGAGGAGGCGTTCAATGGGAAGGCTCGATGACAAGGTGCTGCTCGTTTTCGGAGCAGGTCCCAATAACGGAGGAACGATCGCTCACTTCATGGCCCGCGAAGGCGCGAAAGTGGCTGTTGCCGACATCAACCCTGCGGCTGCCGAAGACACGGTCAACTTCCTCACGGGACGGGGCTACGAAGCGATCGGCCTTCCCGGGGATGCCTCTGACGAGGCCGTCGTTGAAGACACGATCAACAAGACCGTTGAACACTACGGGACCTTGACGACCGTGGTGAACCTTGCCGGACGGCAGGTGCGGTGGCCTGTCGTCGACATCGACCTCGAACAGTGGAACGACCAGCTCCGAACGTATCTGACGGCGGGCATGCTGACGACCAAGCACGGGGCGCGCGCCATGATCGAGGGCGGAGTCAGGGGCTGCATCATCCACCTGATATCGACCGCAGGACATTATGGGGAGGCGGGCAACTCGGGTTACTCCGCTGCGAAGGGCGGGTTGCTCATGTTCGCCCGGGCGGCGGCCATGGACCTGGCCCACCAGGGCATCCGGGTGAACACGGTCACTCCGTACGCGATGGAGCACAACCTCTGGCGTGCCGGCCCGGTCAAGGAGATGCCCCAGGACCCTGCACGCACCCAGCATTCGGTGACTCGCGACGATGTCCTCAAGATGATTCCGCTGGAGCGTTTCCCCCGCGCGTCCGACCTTGCGTGGGCAGCGGTGTTCCTTGCGTCCGACGAGGCAGAGTTCCTGACCGGGGTCGACATCCCCGTCGATGGCGGCACCCGGTTCAAGTACCCCTCGTGGGTACCCGGCCACTGGACGGGAGTCAATGCTGACGATTATCGCCGCAACCTGAAGATCACCCGTTACGGCGAAGAGGTCGAGGACTTCTTCCAGCCTGACGGGGCGTAGGAGCAAGTACGGCTGGGCGACTTCAATCAACCCGTTCCTGATTGGAGGAAGAGATGGCCGAGATAATCGGTTTGGGGCTGTCCCACGGGCCACATGGGGCCCACCAGGACCACACGATGGCCAACCTCGTCAAGAGGATGATGGTCAATCCCAGGACTCCCGAGCACTTGAAGGACCCGAAGAACTGGCCGTCCGAGATGCAGGCGGAATGGGGCGACGACGAAGGCCGGGCCGCCGCCAACATGCATCGGACGAGGTTGGCCAACGGCTATCGGAAGCTCCGGCAGGCGCTGAACGAGTTCAACCCGGACCTCGTACTCGTCTGGGGCGACGACCAGTTTGAGAACTTCCACGAGGACATCGTCCCCCCGTTCTGCGTGTTCGCCGAGGACGAGTTCCGGACTCACCCCTGGGGTGGCGGACCCCGGGGCAGTTCCTTGAACCCCGCCGATAATATCTGGGGCGAGGGTGAGGATTTCGAACTCGTTATCAAGGGCGCGTATCAGCCCGCGAAAGAGTTGGCTACGTACTTGCTCCAACATGATTTCGATGTCTCCTACGCCTACAAGCAACTCCACCACGCCATGGGACACGCGTACTGGCGAACGGTCGCGTACCTGGACTATGACCGTGAGGGGTTCCCGTACCCGGTTGTCCCGTTCCACGTCAACTGTTACGGCACTCGCTTCACCCGTGGGCGCTTCGGGGACCAGCCGGACCCGCCGGGCCCCAGCCCACGGCGGTGCTTCGACATCGGCGCGGCCACTGCCGAGTTCTTCCGCGACAGCCCCTACCGCGTGGCCCTCATCGGCTCGTCGAGTTGGTCGCACGCGTTCCTGACCGACAAGCACGACGGCATGTGGCCCGACGTGGTCTCAGACCGGGCGCGCTACGCGGAACTCTCGACGGGCAACTACAAGGCGTGGCGCGATATACCGCTGTCGCAGATCGAGGACGCTGGTCAGCTCGAACTGCTGAACTGGATGTGTCTCGCGGGAGCCATGGATGCGCTTGGCCACCAGCCTGTGTACACCGAGTTCATCGAGTCGTGGCTCTTCAACTCGTCCAAGACCGTGGGCCTGTTCGCAGCGGCGTAGTCCCGCTCTTTCTGTCCGGCGCCCCGTGACTCGTCAATCCCCGGGCCGGAAGATCGTCACGCACTTCGATGAATTGAAGATGTGCGATGGCGAGAAAGAGAGCACCTCAGCCGGCTGCCCCAGCTCGTAGGCTGCGCCTATGACCGCACACCAATTGGGCACCTCCACCTGTCCCGCCTCGATGAGCTGCTCGGTGGTCAGGTCCCGGAAGTAAGTGAGGTCATTGGCGTTCAGGTGCTCGTAGAGGCGGTGGTCGGCCTCAACGTCCGGGTGGATGTAATCATGTCGCTCGGTCAGTCCACCGTGTGACCAGCTCGATGACCCGATCAGGACGACGCGCCATGGGCTGTCGCTGAACGCGCGCGCCACCGCCTGCCCCATCTCAAAGCATCTCCTGGGTGACGGGGCCTTCGGGTCAGGGTCGAAACCCGTTGGGATCGGTCCACCCGTGCCGTGGCTGACGACGAACCGGTCGCCGTAGCAGTTGATGTGGAACGGGATAACGGGATACGGCCAGCCTCTGCGATCGTCGTCCAGGTACAGGAGCGTATTGAAGAATGCGTGTGAGAGCCTGTCCTGGTGGAGTGGCCGGTAGGAATAGGCGATATCGAAGCCCTGGTCCATGAGACTGTTGACGAGGTACTTCGCTTTCGAGCGGTCGCCGTAGTAGGTGAACACCTGGTCGTCCGGCTCACCCCAGGCATTGGTGCCGCCGAACCGATGACGCCTGTGAGGGTTCTGTACCTCGTCCCAGCCGTAGACAGCGAAAGGCGGGACGAGGTCGTCATGGTAGTTCTCCCACTGGTCGTCTCCCCATATCAGGACGACGTCGGGGTTGAACTGATCGATCGCGTCCCGCGCCTGCATCACCGCATCCAGGTGAGAGGCCCGGTGCCTGATCGCGGCGCTCACCCCCTGGTCGTCCCCGTACTCCTCGAGCACAGTGACCGGCCAGTTGGCGGGCTCGTTCCACCCGGGGTCGGCCCAGCCGCGCTCCACAGACCGGGCTATGTTGCCTGTGATCTGTCTGGCCATGGTGAGGGGTTCGGCGGCGAACCCCGGGTAGTGACTCATCCCCACACCGAGAATCTTGCCCATGGCGCAACTCCTTGAGGAGGATCAGACGCGACAAGCATAACCCACCGGTGGTGCTTTGGATATGTTGCCGTTTTCTCCTGCTATGAGACCTTCGCTGGTCAGGTATCGACGCAGATGGCTGAGTGTGCGTCGGATTCCCTCGCCTGATGTCAGGGCTTGGGTGAGCCCTACGTGGGGTGGCCCGAGCAGTGTCATGCATCGATTATCCTAGGCTGGAAGAGACTTCCACACTGGAAGGAGCGCCCGTTTCCCCATGCGCAACCCATTGATGCTCGTCCCGTTCCTGTTGCTCGTGCTCTTTATGGCTGCCTGCGAACCGGAAGATGAACCCACGCCCACCCCTGCACCCGGACCTGCCGGGGGAGACGAAGTCCTGACGCTCCTGTATTGGCAGGCGCCGTCGATACCGAACCCGTACCTCTCCAGTGGCTACAAGGACCGCGACGCGGGCGCGGTCACGCTCGAGCCTCTGGCTGTTTACGACCCCGACGGCAACCTGATTCCGGCGCTGGCAACGGAGATACCCACCTTGGAGAACGGCGGCGTCTCGGATGACCTGATGTCCATCACGTGGATGCTGAAAGAAGACCTGCTCTGGTCGGATGGCAGTGCCGTGACCGCCGCTGACGTGGTCTTCACGTGGAGCTACTGCTCGGACCACGAAACGGGGTGCACAGCCGCTGACGCGTTCGAAGGTATCGCCTCAGTGGAAGCCATCGACGCACGTACCGTGGTGATCACGTTCGATGCGCCGTCCCCGTATCCGTATAACGCGTTCGTCGGCACTGGGGTCCCCATCATCAGTGAGGCGCAGTTCGCCGACTGCGTCGGCGCTGCCGCCACGACCTGCGACGCGCAGAACTTCGCACCACGGGGGACCGGGCCGTACCGCATGACCGCGTTCGATCCCAACGAACAGGCCGAGTACGAGCGCAACCCGTTCTACCGTGGCCCGGCGCCGTACTTCGACCGGGTGCTGCTCGAAGACAGCGGCGACGCGCTCTCGGCGGCGCGCGCAGTCCTGGAGAGAGGCGAAGCCGACTACGGATGGAACCTGCAGATAGAGCCGGAAGTGCTCGCCATCATGGAGGCGTCAGGGCAGGGCAGGGTGATCTCCGCGTTCGCCAGCCTCGTCGAGCGCATCGTCATCAACCAGACGAACCCGGACCCTGCGCTCGGGGAGGACCGCTCCGAGTACCTGGGTGGGGAGAACCCGCATCCGTTCCTGACTGTCACCCCCGTCCTGCAGGCCATGTCCATGGCCATAGACCGGACGCTCATCACAGAGCAGCTCTACGGGTTCGCAGGACAACCCGCATGCAACATCATCACGGGGCCTGCGCCCTACGCCTCGACCACCAACGACGGCTGCGTCGTCCAGGACATCGACGGTGCGAATCGCCTGCTTGACGAAAACGGCGTGCTCGATACCGATGGCGACGGCATCCGTGAATACAACGGGACACCGATGCACATCGTCTACCAGACCTCCACGAACGCGATCCGCCAGGACACCCAGAACCTCATTCGCGATTGGTGGCGTGAGATCGGCATCGAGACCGAGCTGGTGCACCACGACGCCAGCCTCTTCTTCGGCGGCGACCCGGCGGAGGATGCGGCAGAGTCGTACCGCAGGTTCTTCGCCGACGTGCAGATGTACGCAGGCGATTCCGGCATCGACCCGCAGCAATACCTGTTCAGCCAACTCTGCGACCAGATCCAGACGCGGGAGAACAACTGGGCCGATGGCAACAACGCCCGCTCCTGCAGCCCTGAGTACGATGCGGTCTATGCTCGACTCGCCGGAGCTCAGGTCGGGCCGGAGCGCGCGGCGCTCATCAAGCGCCTGAACGATCTGCACGTGCAGAGCTATTTCGAGATACCGCTGGTGAACCGTGGCCTGGTTTCCGCCCACGTGAACACGTTGCAAGGCGTCCGCATCAACGGCTGGGACAGCGAACTCTGGAACATCGCCGAGTGGCGTCGCTGAGCCGTTGTTCTTGACGGGCTGACCTGCGCAACCTACCGTTGCGCTATGGTCGCCTGCCGCGTTCTGATGCATGTGCTGGCTATACTCCAGATGCTCTTCACCGCATTCACAGCGATGGTGGGGGCCTTCGCGGATGAGGGCAGCCCGGGGGAGCGGTTGCTCCTGGTCGTGGTGCAGCCGCTTGCTGCTGTTGGGCTGCTCGTGTTCATGTTCTCCCCCCAGCTTTCGGTCGCCATGGTCCGCATCATCGTCCTCGCTCTGGTGGTGAACGTGATTGCCGACATCGTCCTGGCGGCCCTGATCGCCCTTGGCTCCGTGAAAGGGGACTGGGAGCTCCCGCTCGTGTTCGCCGTGATTCCGGCCCTCGGCATCGTCTACGCGCTGAAGCAAACGGGACTGCGAGCGCGACCCGACTCTCGCCAGTAGCCATGCTGAGTCTCCTTGCGCGTGGCGGGAGCCCTTCTGCCGTCGGTGGGGCTATACTCCCCGCCATACGACACCGTACTTCCTCAGGAGGTGGCAGATGGTGCGCATCGACGTTGACGCACACGTGGACGAGACGGAAGCCACCTGGAGCTTCCTCTCTGAATCGGAGCGGCGGTATACGCCAGTCTCCACTGACCCCGGCGTGCCGACGGTCCCCGGCGACCGCAGGCCCCATCGCCTCTGGCTCATCGACGGCGGCACTCGTCTGCGGCGCTGGCGCGACGACGTGCGGACGGGCACCGTACAGGCCACGCGCGAGCTGACCGACATCCCGGCGCGGCTCGCCCACATGGACGAGTTGAACGTGGACGTGCAGGTGCTCTACCCCACGCTCTTCCTCGGAGGGTTCACCACTCGTGCCGAAGTGGACCGTGCTCTCACGGGCTCGTACAACCGCTGGATGGCCGACGCTACGCACACATCCGGAGGACGCCTCCGCTGGGTCGCTCTTGTGCCCACGCTCGACATCGACGAGGCGGTCGATCAGTTGCGTTGGGCCAAGGCCAACGGAGCCTGCGGCGTTATGAAGAAGGGCATCGAATGCGGCCGTAATGCCAGCGACCCGTACTTCTTCCCGCTCTATGAAGAGGCCAGCCGCCTCGACATGCCTGTCTGCATCCACACGGGCACCGGCAACCCGCCGACCCCGGGTGCTGACATCGGCGGACGCTTCAACGCGATCGCGGCGTTCACCGACCTTGCTATGAGCGACGTCCCCGACAGGGTCCCCGAGTTGCGGGTTGGATGGATAGAGACCGGTGCGTCCTGGGTGCCCTTCCTCATGGCGGACCTTGTGGCGAAAGCGCAGAAGCTGACGTTCCACCCGTTCGACTATCGCACGGACCTGTTCCGTCGCTGTCGGTTCTACGTCGCATGTGACACTACGGACGACCTTCCATACATACTGACGTTCGGCACCGAAGACAGCCTGATGATCGGTACGGACTACACGCACGCGGACCAGTCCGCCGAACTCCATGCGCTCGATGTGATCGAACGCCGTGAAGCAGAGGGAGAGATACCCTTGGGCGTGGCGAAGAAGATCGTCGAGGAGAACCCGCGTCGCTTCTACGGCATCTGAGCCACGGAGGAAGACGATGGAGAACGGTTGACGGCCTGCATACGCGACGGAATCCGCTTCGCGTTCGTGCCGGGTGCCGCGCTTCTTTCCAATCCTGCCGGGCATGTGGTTGAATAGCGCCAGATTTGAGTAGCGGGCACATCAGGGAGGGAATCATGGTTCAGCTCACGCCGGGGATGAAGAGGCTCGTTGATTCCGACAACGGCACCGTCAGCAGGGAGATATTCTGGAACCAGGACATCTACGACCAGGAGATGGAGCAGGTCTTCAATCGCTCGTGGCTGTTCGTTGGTCACGAGTCCCAGATACCGAAGGCCGGGGACTTCTTCCTCGGACGCATGGGTGAAGAGGCAGTCGTCGTCAGCCGCGCGCGTGACGGGAAGGTCTATGTCTTCCTGAACTCCTGCAGGCATCGGGGCAACCGGGTCTGCCGCTACGACGAGGGCAACTCGTTCACACACGTCTGCTCGTTCCATGGCTGGACGTACGACGCCACCGGTGCGCTGGTTGCGCTGCCATACCACGAGAACGGCTACGACCTGATGGACAAGTCGCAGTGGGGGCTGCTGCAGGCGCGTGTGGAGGTCTTCCATGGCTCCATCTGGGCAACGTGGGACAAGAGCGCCCCCAGCTTCCACGAATACCTGGGCGGGGCGGACATGTACCTCGCCACCGGCCTCATGCACACGGACGGCTCGGACAATGGCGCCGAAGTGCTTGGCGGCGTCGTCAAGTGGCGGCTGGGGTGCAACTGGAAGGTGCCGTGCCCGGACACCGACACGACGCACGGGTGGATAACGCACCGTTCGACCGCCCTGGCTCTGGGGGTCGGAGCGACGGGCAACCCGGTGCGTCCGCGGGAGGACCGCTCGATCTCCGTCGGGCAGACGCGGAGCCGTTACACCGTCTCCTTCCCGGAAGGCCACACGATGGGCGTAACGATCCCGGAACAGGACGACCCCGGCTGGGGCGAGTCCGGTACCTGGAACGACCGGCCTGCCGTTCGCGAGTACCTGCGGGAGAAGTTCGAAGAGCGCAAGAAGCGCCTGGGGCTCATGGCCCACCTCTCCGTAGGACCGGCGATCTTCCCCAACGAGGGGTGGCTCGGGCGCGTGGTCCGCATCATGCACCCGCAGGGCCCGGCGATGACCGAGATATGGACGTACTTCTTCGTGGACAAGGACGCTCCGCAGGAAGTGAAGACCGAGCTCGCGAACTACTACGAGCTCTACTACGGCCCCGGCGGCGTTACCCAGCAGGACGACATGGAGAACTGGTATGCGCTGACGATCGCGAGCAAGGGCCCGGTCGCGCAGAAGCTGGACCTCAACTACCAGATGCGGCTCTCCGAGCCGCCGCTCCATGGGCCGACGGAGTTCGACATGCCGGGCCTGTTCGCGCACAACTACAGCGACGAGAACCACCGGCGCTACTACCAGCGCTGGGCCGAGGTGATGCAGGCGAAGGACTGGGGCGAGATGGCGCCCACCCGGGCCGCTGCAACGAGGGACGACTGGATGACGAACAGGAACGGGAAGTAGGAGGAGCGACGTGGCTGACCTGCTTTCCCATGAGGAGTTGCTGCTGAGGCTCGAGATAGAGGACTTTCTCTACATGGAGGCTGACCTGCTGGACGAGCACCGGTACGAGGAATGGCTCGACCTGTTCACCGAAGACGCCCGCTACCACGCACCTATGAAGCGGAACGTCTCCTCGAAGGAGATGGACAAGGAACTGACGCGCGAGGCGGTCGAGATGTCCTGGTTCGACGAGGGCAAGGACACGCTCACGAAGCGCGTCGCGCAGATACGCACCGGCGTGCACTGGGCGGAAGAGCCGCTCTCCCGCGTTACGCACTTCGTCTCGAACGTGCGCCTGCTGGGCTCGGGCTCCGGCGACGTTGGGGCCGGCGAGATTCGGGTCAAGTCCCGCTTCCTCGTCCACCGCAATCGCCTGGAAGACGAGGACAACACCTGGATCGGCAATCGGGTAGACACCCTGCGCAGGGTGGACGGCGAGTGGAAGATATCGCGCCGCGAGATCTATCTCGACCAGAATGTACTGCTCTCCAAGAACCTGACCAACTTCTTCTGATCGGCATGCGGAAGAGCGAGCCCTGCCATCCACTGCGATGCGGGCTCGCTCTTTGACGTTGAGGCGCAGGAGGGCACACGTTGGACATCCTGGCCGACTCCGTCCCCATCGTTGGCGACCTGCTGATCAGCCCGGCGTTCTGGGGCGCGCTCGCCCTCGCCATCCTCATCGCAGGGCCCATCGGGCTCATCCCGGGCGTTGGCGGGACGACGACGATAGCCCTGATCCTGCCGTTCCTCATCCTCAGCGTTGACCCCACTGTCGGCCTCATCTTTGTCGGCGCGATGATTGCGCTCGGGCAGTCGGTGGACGTCATTCCCGCGGTGCTGCTCGGTTATCCGGGTCCGTCGTCTACGGTCGACTTCCTGGAAGGGCACCAGTTGGCGAGGCGCGGGTTTGGAGCGCGGGTCATCGGCGCAACCTACGTCGTCTCGGCCATAGGTGGCGTGATCGGGGCCATCGCGCTCATCATCGCGCTGCCGTTCATCAAGCCGCTCATCGTGCGGTTCTCCTACGCGGAGATAGCCGCGATGGCGCTGCTGGGCATCGCGATGGTGGTGATGGTCGTGCGCGGCTCCGTGCTGCGGGGCATCGCTGCGGCGCTGCTGGGCATACTGATGTCCACCATCGGGACGGCGGCGCTGACGGCGATAGACCGGTTCAACTTCAACTCGGCGTATCTCATCGACGGACTGCCGCTCATCCCTACGGTGCTCGGCATCTTCGCCCTGCCGGAGATCATCGACCTCGCCGCGAGCAGGCGCCCCATCGCATCCACCGGCGAGGTATCCAACCGCGAGATCTGGACAGGTATGAAGGAGGGGCTGAAACGGTGGCGGACCATTCCGCGCCAGAGCCTGTTCGGTGTCTTTCTCGGGGCGGTCCCGGGCATCGGGTCGGCGGTCGTCGAGTGGTTGTCGTACGCGTTCGGCATCCTGTTCGCGAAGGACAAGACGCAGTTCGGCAAGGGCAGTCTGGACGGCATCCTGTTCACCGAGTCGGCGCAGGCGGCGAAGGAGGCGGGGCAGGCGATACCGACGCTGGCGTTCGGGATACCGGGCGGGCTGGGCTGGGCGATGATGCTGGTCGCGCTCATCTCCTACGGCGTCGCCCCCGGCGTGCCGATGCTCACGACGAACCTGGACATCACGATGGGGCTGGTGCTCGCCATCGGCATAGGCAACGTGCTGAGCATGGTGCTCGCCGTCGCCATAGGTTCGCAGGTCGCCCGGCTGACCCAGATCCCCTACACGTTCGTCGCCGGCATGATGCTCCCCATCATGTTCCTCGGGGCGTTCCAGGCCACGCTGCACATGGGCGACATCATGGTGGTGCTCGCGGTCGGAGCCCTCGGACTCTCCATGAAGTGGCATGGCTGGCCGAGAGCGCCGTTCCTGCTCGGCTTCATCCTCGGGCCCGTGATCGAGAGCAACACCTTCACGACACTCTCTATCGCGGAAGCCTACCCGGAAGGAGTGATCGCATTCTTCCTCTCGCGGCCCTACGCGATAACCATCCTCGTGCTGGCGATCGCATTTGCAGCCTACCTCTGGTGGGTGATGGGCCGCGCCTCCCGCGAGTTCTCCGAAGCGACAGCCGGGGCGGGACTACTGGGTCAGTCCGATGCGGACGCTGCTGCCCCCGCAGAGAGCGCCCCGACGTCTACAGCTGATGGCGGCGTGGCCGTTGCCCAACCCGCGACGCTCTGGGGCACGCTCGTCCGGCGCTGGCGTTGGGAGTTCGCGATGTTGCTGGTCCTCGGCGGCTGGACGGCGTTCGTCGTGCTGCCCGAGTCCCTTGGCTACAACCAGCGCGAGGCGTGGCTGCTGCCGATGTGGGCCGGCTCGGCGTTCCTGCTCGTCTTGCTGGGGATAGCGGCGAACTCTCTGCTCCGCCCGACCACTCGGAATGCGCAGGTGTTCGACATCGGCATGCGGACGGGGAACGACCTGCGGGCGGCGGCGGCGCTGCTGCGGATCATCGCCTGGATCGGCGTGTTCATGCTCATGGCGGGGACGATCGGGTTCAAGTACGCGGCCGTCCTCTACCCGCTGGTCTTCATCAACCTGAACCTGCCGTGGCAGGGGAAGAGGCGGCTCTGGTCGCTCATCCCCGCGGCCTTCGCTGCGTTCGTCGCGTTCGTCGTGCTGGACAGCTTCCTGCACGTCATCTGGCCGGAGCGCTTCGTCCTCTCGTGGCTCGGGCTGTAGGCACAGCCTCGCGCCCGGCCCGCGGACTCCGAGGCTCCGGTCATCACGAGAGGGGCGGGATATGCATCCCGCCCCCTTCGCTCACTCGGCGTCTCGGTCCGCCCTCTCTAGTTGAGCGGCGACTCGTAGTTCGGGTCCCACCTGCTGTAGGCGCCGTCGAGGTCGGTGACGCTGAACGAACGGGCGATCTCATCCAGGTCCGGACCGGAGATCAGTTCGTCGGGCGCTCGGCCCATGATCTTGGTCAGGCCGTCCATGAATGCAGCGTCCTGGAATGCCCGCTCGAGCGCGTCGGAGAAGAGATTGCGTACCTCGTGCGGCGTGCCGGGCGGAAGGAAGCCGGTGCGGTAGAGCGCGCCGTCAGTGGCCGTCAGGATATTGAAGTCGCGCTCCTCGTCCTCGTTCATGAACATCCGCACGTTGAAGAGGTCGTCGGGGGGCTCGATCTCGCCGTTGTTCTGGAGGCGGGTCGTCGGGTCGGCGATGATGGTGAACGGCTCGATGTAGCCGTCGCTGAACCAGCCCGGACGGTCGCGGGCGATCCGGTACCAGCCGCTGCCGCTGATCATGCTGTCGACGTCGCCCCGGTCGAAGGCGAGCAGGAAGCCGGTTGTGCCTCCCTGGATACCGAGCACCTGCTGGACCGGCAGGTTGAGTGCCTGCTTCATCAGTTCGACGGTGGCGCTGAACGTGGTCGTGCCGTAGGTGAACTCCTCCGTACCGCCGATGGCGTCCTGGATGCGGTCGTACGGCGCGTCTCCGGAGATGTACCAGACGGCGGGGCGGTTCTCGAACGTCCCGATGCGCACGAACTTGTCGAACTCGTAGTCGACCTCCTCCGCTCGCGTGAGTTGATTGGTGGGTTGCCCGCCGACACCCCAGAAGATGATGAGTCCGTCCGGCTCTGCGTTCGCCATGAAGTTGGTTGCGATGATGGAGCTTGCCCCGGGCTTGTTCGTCACGATCATGCGGGGGTTGCCCTCCATGAACCGCGGCAACTCTCCCGCGATGTACCGCGCCTGGAGGTCGGACGACGTCGCGGGGTCCCAGCCGACGATGACGCGGATGGTCTTGCCCGCGAAGTAGGTGGTGGCGTCGAACGTGGGGAGTGGGGTCGGCGTAGCCGTGGGAGGAGGGGGAGGAGCGGCGGTCGGGGTCGGCTGTCCCGGCGCGACCGTCGGCGCTGCCGTGGGTTCGTCCTTAGGCATCATCGCCTCGGCGGTCGGTGTCGGTTCCGCGGCAGGTGCGGGAGCTGAGGTTGGCGTCGGCTCCGGTCTGGGAGTGGCCGTAGGTTCTTCGGAACCGCATGCGCCCGCTGCGAGCAGAATGGCCGGGACGATGATCAGGACGGTTGTGAGTCTGAGTAGCCGCATGGGAGACCTCCTCGTAGCGTCTATCCTCTGCACGGACACCCTCACTTGACCGGTGGGCGCAGCCAGCCTTCTCAGCACTGCCTGTTTTCGGAATGAACTCCCCTGTCGATGAACGGATACGTACTCGTCATGCTACCACAGGACACAATGGCGTAATGCCTCTCTTACTCCGCCGGAGGATATGATGCCCGCATGAGTGGCCCCATGCTGGAAGCGGTCCGGATACGCCTCGAAACCGAGGGTGACGCTCCCGCCATCTGGTACGTCGAGGAGCAGGCCTTTGGCGAAGAGGACGAAGCGCGAGTCGTCGACATGCTTCGCACTTCGGACAGCATCGTGCTGTCGCTGGTCGCGGAGTCCGACGGTCGTGTGGTCGGGCATGTCTTGTTCTCTCCGGTAACGCTCGGATCGTCTCCCGCGGACTCGCGCTGGGTGGCCCTGGGGCCTATCGGCGTCCTGCCCGAATGCCAAGGCAGGGGTATCGGGTCGCGCCTCGTGCGGGAGGGGCTGGACATCTGCCGCTCACAGGGTTGCGACGGTGTCGTACTGCTGGGCGATCCGGCGTACTACGAACGCTTCGGGTTCCTGCCTGCAGGCGACCATGGATTGACCGACCCATACGGAGGCGGCCCAGCCTTCCAGGTGATCGAGCTCACGCAAGGAGCGCTGGAGAAGATATCGGGCGCGGTGACCTTCGCGCCCGAGTTCGACGCATTCGCCCCCGACGAAGGGCAGACGTGAGCCGTATGCGGTGGACTGCGCCGGTGGCCCTGATGGTCTGCCTGGCAGCTATCGCAGCGCTGGCGGCATGTTCTGCCGACCCCGCTCCAACGGCTGCGCCGAGTCGGACGCAGCAGCCCACCGCTACTCCCACGACTGTACCCACGCCGACCTCAGCGCCCACTGCGCCCTCTGCGGTTGCAACTGCGCCGTCGCCGGAGCCGACCGCCACATCCTTGCCTGCTCCGACGGCAACCTCGCAGCCCACGCCCACTCTCGCATCCGTGCCGACGCCCGCGCCGGAACCAACCCCGGCTGCTGCGAGGCCTGTGGATGATGTCGCGCCGTCTGGGACCCTCGTGATGCTGGCAGACCCGCTGGATGAGCCGGAGTTCTACTGCGTCGACGTTGCGGGGTTCGGGGCCAGCCTGAACTTGGACGCTCCGCTGCAGGCGCACACATGCAAGCCGGGCGCGGACGACGAGATGTTCGCGTTCAACCGGCCTTCCGAGGGGCAGCTATACCTGGTCGGGCACGACCGCTGCCTCGAGGCGGACGGGACCAGCCTGTACGTCAGACCGTGCTCCGAGTCTTCGCTGCAGCGGTTCGAGCACCGAGACGACGGCACGCTCAAAGTGCGTGGCGCCGACCAGTGTCTGGCTGTTGCGGGTGGCGACGGTGAACCTGCGGGCGGGCGCAGCCACCTGAGGCGCGACCTGCTCTTGCAGCCGTGCGAAGACCTCGAGCCTGCGCTGTCGCGGTGGCTCTTCCCGGGTCCCAGCCCGAGCGGCGGGACCGGCTGATTCACAGAGGTTCTCACGGGACGGCGAACGGGTATACTCCCGCAATCTTCCGGGTGAGCCCGTCCTGGTAGGAGGGAACGATGCCGCTGGCAGTGCTTGCAATGGCCTTCACGACGTTCCTCGTCGTCGCGAACATCATCGCTACCAAGATCGTCAACCTGGGCGGTTGGGAGGTGTCGGTCAGCTTCATCGCCTACCCACTGACCTTCCTCGTCACCGACACCATCTCCGAGGTCTACGGCAGGCGCACCGTCAGCATCGTGGTCTGGACCGGGTTCGCGCTGAGCCTGGTGGTCGTCCTGCTCACCTACGTCGGCGGCATCATCCCCGCGGCTCCCTGGTGGGAAGGACAGCAGGCCTACGACGACATACTCGGCTCGGTGCCGCGCATCGTGCTGGCGTCGATGATCGCCTACCTCGTCTCCCAGAACAACGACGTCATCCTCTTCCACATCCTCAAGAAGGTGACGAAGGACAAGCACCTCTGGCTGCGGAACAACGGGTCGACGATGGTCTCGCAGGCGCTGGACTCGGCCATCTTCGTCTCCATCGCCTTCGCGGGGAACGTGCCGGGCGGGGTGCTGTGGGAGCTTATCTACGTGCAGTACGTCATCAAGCTGGGCATCGCCGTGCTGGACACGCCGCTCATCTACGCGCTGGTCGGCTTCGTGCGGCGCATCGAAGGCAAGCAGCCGGTCGAAGCCTAGGTCGGTAGTTGCACGCTGGCCTCTATCGACACCAGCCCTCCTTCTCCGGGAGGCTCGAAGGAGCCGATGCTCGGGCGGGCGTCGTTGTAGTCCCGCCCGACGGCGAACGTCAGCAGTTCAGTGGGCGGCGGGAGCATGTGCCCCCGCGTGGGGTCTGCCGTCAGCCAACCATGGTCCGGGTGGAGGAACTCGATCCAGGCGTGGGTCTCTCCGACCTGCGTGGAGAGCAGGCCGGAGACATAGCGCGCCGGGATGCCGAGCGCGCGCAGGAAGCCGATGGCGACGTGGGCGTAGTCCTGGCAGACGCCGCGCCCCCGTGCGACGACCTCCTCCGCCGTGGTGAACACGTTGGTGTAGCCGCGCTCGTAGACGATGCTCCGGTGCAGCCACGCGGTGATGGACTCAACGACCTGCAGCAGCGACGTTGCGCCGCCCGCCGCCACGTTCGCCTGCCGGACGAGCGCGGCAGGGTCCACGAGCGGCGTCGCCGCGAGGTATTCGCTCCCGGGCGGCAGCCGATCCCGGTAGACCTCCATCCGGAGGTCGGTCACCGGCTGCAGGCCGGTGGGGACGGTTATCGAGCCGGATGCTTCCACGTCCATCTCCCGGTGGGGCTGCGTCACGAGCGAGTGGAGCACGCGGTTGCCGAACGCATCGCTATGCTCTGCCAGCTTCCCGGCTGGTGTCGTGCGGACGCTGCAGGCGGCGTTGCGCAGCGCTCCGTTCTCGCGGGGGATGATGCGGAAGACATTGTCGTTGCGGGTTACGTCGTGACCGTAGGCGTAGTGCGCCCGGTAGGTGTAACGGACGGTGACCGCGGCGTCCGGGTCGGCAGTGCGGAGCTGGTCAGCTTGCATAGGGCTCCGTGGGACGTTACGCAGTGGCAGTGGCTGCGGGTTGCCTGCCAGCCTCCTCCCGTGGGCCCTGCCAGTTGTAGAGTCGGATGGCGTTGTCCCGGTAGATCTTGCGCAGTACGCCCTCGGAGAGGTCGGTGCGGGCGAGCGCCTCGTCCAACTCCTCCGCGACCATCTCCTTGGTCTCGTGCGGGTAGTCGGTGGCGTAGATGATGGAGTCCTCGCCGAGGCGTTCCACGGCGTAGGGGAGGCCGGGGTCTGCGCCCTCGACGCTGACGAGCACGCGCCCGCTGTGCATGAGGTCTGCGGAGTCGGTGCGTCCACGCCGCTTCTTGCCGGACATGCGGTCCATCATGTAGGGCATCCAGACGGTATTCGCTTCGAGGTAGGCGACGCGGAGGGTCGTGAACTCGTCGAAGACGCCCTCGAGGAACATGCTGGCGAGCTGGATCATGACGGAGAGCGGGTGCTCCAGCACGTTGGCGAAGGTGACGCTGCGGTTGAAGTCGAAGCCGAGGCCGACCGACGGCGCGCCGTGGACGGCGAGCGGCACGTCCAGCCGCTGCGCCTCGTCGTAGAGCGGCCAGAACATCTCGTCGCCAAGGGGACTGCGGATTCCCATGTTGGCGCTGTTGGCCGGGAGCATCCCGCCGACCATGCCGAGCTCGGTGACGCTACGGCGCAGCTCCTTGACGGCGGCGTCTACGTCCTGCAGTGGGAGCAGGGCGACGCCCACGAGGCGCGGGTCCACTTGCCGGTAGGTGGCGTCGAGCCAGTTGTTGTAGCCGTGGCAGACGGCTGTGGCCCAGTCCGGGTCCTGGACCATGCCTATGCTCAGCCCCGCGGTGGGGTAGAGGACGGCGTAGTCGAGGCCGATCTCGTCGAGGAGGCGCTGCCAGGCGTGGACGTCGATGACGCCCTCCCGGCGCTTGTGAGCGCCTGCCGCTGCGCCGGTCGCGCCCCGCTGGAAGCCGTCCAGCGAGGGGAAGAACGGGTAGTTGAGCGTGACCTCGGAGGAGCCGTAGGGCTCGTCGAGGTGCTTCCATATCTCGGCGTCCCGCTCGCGGATGTGTCCGTCGCCGTCTATCGCCCTGAACTTCGTCCTGTCCATGTCTCAACCTCCGGCAGCCACGATGGCGGCGGCGAGTTTCGCCAGGGTTTCATCGGAAACGCATTGGAACATGAAAGCGCCGGCCGGGTCGTTGGCCAACTCCATCGTGATGGTCATCTCGAGGGCCATCGCGTACATGGCCTCGCCGGCGCTCTCCTTGAGGCAGGCGAGCTCGTCCTCAGGGAGCAGGACGAAGAGGTCCTTCCCCTTGATGCCGCCTCCGCCGGCGGGCGCCGGTTCGGGAGTGGGTGTGGGGACAGGCGTGGCCGTAGGCGTAGGTGTCGGCGTCGGTACGGGCGTAGGGGTAGGGGTGGGTTCGGAGCAGGCCACAGCCAGGCTCAGGAGCATGATGAAGATGAGCGGCAGAACGAGTGATGCGAAGGGTCCTGTTCGAATCTTGCTCAAGACGTTGATCCTCCTGAGGGTGATCATGTTCATGGGCGCTATCCTACCCGCGCGGCGGGAGAGGGGGCAACGGGGGGCGCCGATGTCGTTCATCGCTACTCTCCGGTGAAGCCGGTGCGAGCGGGGCGTTGCACAGGGGAAGGTCGTACGGAGAGGGGATCAGACGGCTATAGGGGTGTCGTAGTCGACGCCGCGGGAGCGGAACCAGATGTGGACGCCGGTCCAGAAGCGCTGCGGGTCCATGTCGATGATCTCGCCGGTCTCCGCGCGGGAGATGACGAGTGCGCCCCACGGCTCCGGGCTGTCCTTTTCGCCCTCGACAGCGTGGTCGCTGCGCCAGGAGCGGAGGCCGCTCATGGACGTGAGGAAGTCGTGGAGTATGGCGGGGTCTGCGGTCATCGCCTCGCGCACGATGCCGTCCTCGACGACGAGGACGACGTCGAACTCGCCGAACACGCGCCATTCCGCGGTGAGTGCCACTGGTGCCTCCTAGAAGAAGGTGGTGATGACCTTGGAGAGGAGGACGTTCTGGTCCAGCAGGATGAGGCGGCGGGCGATCTTCCAGCCGGTGTCCGGGTCGCGGCGGAGCACGTCGTGGCGTGCGCCGACGAAGACGTTGACCTCGTCGTGCAGGCGGTTGGTCCAGACGAAGAAGTTGCTGCGGACGGGCACCTCGCCGCCATGCTCCTCGCCGACCTGGATGTTGCTGATGACGTGGCGGACGCGGGAGAACGGCTCCTCGGCCCAGTGGAGGCCGGTGTTGATCTGGCGGACGCGGCCCGCGAGCGTGCGCTTGCCCTCGTCGAACCAGGAGATCTCGGACTCGGGGTCGGTGTTCTCGCGGTGCTGCTCGCCGAACTTGACGTTGCGCCGGACGGGCATGTGGTAGTGGATGTCCTCGGCGACGAGCTCGATCCAGTCGTTGAAGCGGCGGTCGTCCAGGAGCTCGGCCTCGCGGTAGAGGAAGCGCTCGATCTCGCGCTCGAAGAGGAGGCGCTCGAGGGTCTGCTCGGGCGTCGTGATGGTGACGGGCCGGGCGAGGCCGGCGGCGCGCTCGGGGCCGGTGTCGACGGCTTCGAACGGCGTGGTGTCCGGGCTCTCGATGAGGCCGACGACGTCGGTGGCGAAGACCATCTCCTCGTTCCCGACGAGGGCGGGGTTGGTATCGGACTCGACGAAGCGCGCGCGCACCCATCCGCCGTCGCGGGGGTTGGCGGTGACGTCGGCGAGGGAGCCGTCGCGCAGCTTCATCCGCTGCCCGATGGGCAGGTTGGTGAGGATGACGGTGTTGTTGACGTTGATGAGCTCTTCGCCCTTCTGGTCCGGACGTCCGGTCGTCATGGCGTTCCTCCTGTCAGGTTCAGGACGTGATCTCGATGCCGCCGAAGAGGCACGAGCCGGTGACGGTGAGGGTGGCTTTCGGCTCGGCGGGGTCGGGGCGCTTCTTCTCGACACCGCCGAAGGTGGAATCGGCGCGGACCTCGACGGCCCAGTCGGGCGGGACCTGGAGCTTGACTCCGCCGAACACCGCGTTGACGTTGATGGTGGCGGCGTCTCCGTCGATGGCCGCGCCGCGCAGGTCTACCTCTGCGCCGGCGAAGGTGACCGAGACGTTGCCGCCGGTGAACCGCTGGCTGTCGATACGCTGCTCGCTGCCCGAGAAGAGGGCAGAGATGGCGAGGTCGTCGCCCGCCGGGGGTGCGTCGTTCGCGGCCTGACGGGAGCGGGAGTGGCCGAAGAGGATGCTCACGCCGACGGCGATGAGCGCGAGCGGCCAGAGCAGCCAGAAGCTGATGTTCAGGATGTCCAGGTTGCTCAGCAGGAACACCACGCCGATGGCGGTGACGATGAGGCCGCCCTTACGGTTTCCCTTTGAGATGCCGCCGAGCCCGGCGAGTATGAGGAAGAGGGGCCACCAGTCGCCGAAGGAGAACTCGAAACTGGTGATGAGCGGCAGCAGGAACAGCACGCCGAGTACGATGAAGCCGACGCCGACGAGCCTGTTGTTGGAGGACGAGGCCATCAACGCTCCGTGTTCTTCTTCGGGTGGACGGGGTAGATGTCGTCCCAGCTGGAGGCTTCCATGAACTCCATCCAGCGGCGCAGGCGCGCGCGCTGGTTCGCCTCGGCGATGCGGAAGGTGAAGGTCATGCCGGGGAAGCGCTCGTCGGTGAAGTCGTGGCCGAGGCCCATCTGGAAGTTGTAGGGCAGGCGCTGGGCGATGGTGCCGAGGCTTGCGGGGAAGGCGTAGTTCCAGTTCTCCATGTCGTCGGACTCGGTGAGTCCGGTGGGCCCGCCGTAGCGCATCATGTAGCGGCGCTGGGCGTCCTTCACGACCTTGGGGGCGTTCTTGTCGACGGGATACTGCCGCCAGGACTCGGTGACGCCGACGCCGTGCGGGTGCCAGATGAGGATGCGGTGCGGCTGGATGTTGACGTTGGGCCAGACGAGGGCGGTGCCGCCGTTGCCGGCGTGGAGGTAGGTGTCCTTGTAGCGCGCCTGCTTCTTCTCCCGCTGCTCGCGGTAGTAGGCGTCGACCTCGGGCGGCTCGGTCTGCCAGGTGTCCATGTACTCCGGCGTGCCGGGCTGCTCGTACATGTAGTTGTGTCCGCCGTGGCCGAGCTCCGGCAGCTGCATCTCGTAGGACGTGGAGGGGAAAGGGGCCCGCATGCCGCTGCGGCTGCCGCCCTGCAGGTCGCCCTGCGGGCCGATGGCGGCGACGTTCACGGAGCGGTGGGTCATCGCGCCGTGCGCGCTGTCGCCGTCGAACGAGAAGCCGGGGAACTTCCAGTTGGTGGGGATGTACCACTTGGTGGCGGGATTGAAGAGCTCGACGCCGTTGTCCTCGCCGGCGCTGCTCTCGAAGCACCACTTGATGGTGGGGGCGTAGACCCCGAGATAGTCCTCGAACGACGGGGCCTTGGGGTCCCACGTGGCCCAGAGCGAGCCGTAGTAGTTGGCGAGCTGAGCGACCTCGTGCAGCCCCCAGGAGCTCTTGTCCAGCTCCTCGTTGTAGGCCTGCTTGTGGTGCGGAACGCCGACGAGCCTGCCGTCGGTGTCGTAGGACCAGCCGTGGAAGGGGCAGGTGAAGACGAGGGTGTTGCCGTCGTCGTAGCGGCAGACCTTCATGCCCCGGTGGCGGCAGGTGTTGAGGAACGCGTGGATGACGCCCTTCCTGTCGCGCGTGACGATGATCTCCTCCTCTCCCATGCGGGAGATGACGAAGTCGCCGGGGTTGGGGATCTGGCTCTCGTGGCCGAGGAAGAGCCACGCGCGTGCGAATATCTGCTCCAGTTCCTGCTGGTAGATGCCCTCGTTGACGTAGATCTCACGTGCGATGAGCCCCTCGTCGAGGTTCACTAGGCTGCGAAGCGACCGGTCACCGCGTGACCTGATGATCGAGACCATTGCAGTCCTCCTGCGCCGCGCTCGTTGTCACGAGGCGCGCTCTTTATCCTGCCGTGCGCGGGCGTTTTCCTACAGTCGCGGTGGATTGTCAATCAAGCGGCAGGCGGGCGCAAGTTGACGGCGCAACCCTCACCCTAACCCTCTCCCCTGGTAGGGAGAGGGGATCAGACGGCCAGCAGGATTTGACGGCAGCGCAGGCTGAGAGGGATATTGCGCGCAAGTATGCGCAGGGAGGAAGCCGATGACGGATGCGTGGTACATATCGTCGGACTCTCACATGAGCGAGCCGCTGGACCTGTGGACGACGCGGATGGACGCGAAGTTCCGGGACCGCGCGCCGCACGTCGAGGGGGAGTACAACGGCGTCCCGGGCGCGTGGTGGGTCTACGAGGGCTACGAGCCGCACGACCTCGCCGTCGGGATAGCGGCGGGCCAGACCCGCACCGACGAAGAGAAGGTCGAGTTCATGAAGACGGGCGGCTACGCCGACGCCCGCCCCGGCGGGTGGGACCCGGCGGAGCGGCTGAAGGACATGGCCGTCGACGGCGTTGCCGCGGAGGTGCTGTACACGACGCTCGGGTTCCGGCTCTTCTGGCTGCTCGATCCGGCGCTGCAACGAGAGTGTTTCCGCGTCTACAACGACTGGCTCGCCGAATACTGCGCGTACGCCCCCGACCGGCTGAAGGGGCTGGCGCTCATCTCCCTGTACGACCCCAGGCTCGGGGCGGAGGAGCTCGAACGGTGCGCGAAGATGGGCCTGAGCGGGGCGATGGTCTGGGCTTCGCCGCCCGAAGACCAGCCGTACCACCTGGATATGTACGACGTGTTCTGGAGCAAGGCGGAGGAGTTGGGGATGCCCGTAAGCCTCCACCCGCCCACAGGGATGGAGCGGCCGAAGTACGAGTTCGGACGGGAGAACCGGGTGCTGCGGCCCATCATCGCGGCGCACGAAGTGCAGAAGTCGCTCGCGGTCATCATCGCGTCCGGCGTGCTGGAGCGGTACCCGACACTGCAGGTCATCTCCGCCGAGTACGGACTCGGCTGGGTGCCCTACTGGCTCGGCCGGGTAGACAACACGGTGGGGCGCGGGTCGAGCAGGCGGGGCGGCTTCTCGACGCCGCTCAGCATGAAGCCGACGGAGTACTTCGCCCGCCAGGTGTACGTCACGTATATCGACGATGAGTTGGGGGTCCGGTACCGGGGCGACATCGGCGTGGACCGCGTGATGTGGTCGTCGGACTACCCGCACGCGGCGTCGACGTGGCCGAAGTCCCGCGAGTACATCGAGCGCGATTTCGCCGGTCCCGAGGCGCTGGAGGACATGCGGAAGATCGTCCATGACAACTGCGTCGCGCTGTACGGCTTCCCGAGCTACCTGCCGGACTAGCGGGCGCCCGGATACGGGAGCGCGGGGTTACTCGAACAACAGGCGGTTGCGGCGGAGGATCTCGTTGAAGCGTTCGCCGTGGCTGCGGACGGCGGCGTCGCGGATGAGCGCCGCGGCTTCCTGAGCGTTGTCGGTGACGGTGACGGCGGCGAAGTCCTCGGGGTCGATCATCCCCTGGGCGACGAGCGTTTCCTCCATGAAACCGAGCATGGGCTGCCAGAAGTCCGCGCCCATGAGAACGATGGGGAAGTCCGCGATCTTGTTCGTCTGCACGAGGGTTGCGGTCTCGAACACCTCGTCGAGCGTGCCGTAGCCGCCGGGCATGACGATGAAGCCGTAGGAGTACTTGACGAGCATGACCTTGCGGACGAAGAAGTAGTTGAACTCCTTGCAGGTGTCCAGGTAGGGGTTGGCCTCCTCCTCCATGTCGATGCGGATGGTGCATCCGACGGTGCGTCCGCCCGCCTCCTTCGCGCCCCTGCTTGCCGCCTCCATGATGCCGGGGCCGCCGCCGGTCATGACGGTGAAGCCGGCGTTCGCGAGCGCGCTGCCCACCTCCATCCCCATGCGGTAGTAGGGGCTGTCCTCGGGCGTGCGGGCCGATCCGAACACGGTGACGCACGGGCCGACGAAGTGGAGCGCGCGGAAGCCGCCAATCATCTCGCGGAAGACGCTGGCGGCTTGCCGGAGCTCGCGCCTTCGGCGGTCCGGCCCTCGCAGGAAGCGGGCGACGTCAGCTGCCGTGCCGTTTCCCAGGCCTATGCGTTTGCCGAGTATCTTCATGCTCTCCGCCGGGGCGTGCCCACCCCTACCATTATCAGGCACGCGGGGTCGAGCGTCCCCGCGTTGCGTGGCGTATGATTGGCGCATCCTCCGCCCGGCGCGCGTGTCAGGGGCGGCATCAGAGGAGTGAGAGATGAGTGAACTGGCAGGCAAGGTTGTGGCGATAACAGGCGCGGCTCGCGGGATGGGCCGGGCGTTCACACAGGCGTTCCTGGCCGAGGGCGCGAAAGTGGTAGCGATGGATCTGTCATGGGACCCGACGGGGTATTCCAGCGACAAGGACACCGAGTTCCTGGAGAGCCTGCGCTCCCGCCCCGACGACGTGATCGTGGCAACGGTGGACGTCGCGAACGGCGACCAGATCGACGCGGCGTACGACGAGACGATCGCGAAGTGGGGGACGTGCGACGTTGTCATCAACGACGCCGCGATGCGGCAGCGCATCCTCTACCCGCCGACCGGGCGCATCACAACGCTCGAAACGAGCGACGACGACTGGGAGCGGGCGTTCGCGGTCAACGTGTTCGGCGCGCTGAAGGTGACGCGGCGGTTCATCAAGCCGATGATCAGCCAGCGCTCCGGCAGCGTCGTATCCATCATCAGCAGCGGTGCGCTACACCACTCGTACGGCGGCGCCTACAAGGCGCTCCGCCCCAACAGCCGTGAGATGCCGTACCAGTCGACGAAGGCTGCGCTGCTCACGATGATGTTCTACCTGGCCGACGAGATACGCGAGGACAACGTGGCCGTGAACCTGATGATCCCCGGCCACACGCGCACGACGGGTTTCGACGAGCAGAACATCGCGCGCCGGGAGATGGGCATGGGGAACCCGAACGCGGCGCTGCCGCTGCGGGCCGACCACATGGTGCCGCTGGCCCTCTTCCTCGCGAAGCAGGACGCATCGACCGAGGTGACGGGCAAGTGCTTCGACGTGGTGACGTGGAACATAGAGCACGGCCTCGGCGGGCAGCTGGCGTGGGAGGACCCGGACGGCACCGCCGTCTCCGAGAGCGCGGAGCTCGCGGCAGGGGTACGGTCCAAGGTCGCCCAGAGGTAGACACGTATCGAGGAAGAGCACGTGGCAGAGAAGAAAGGCTCGTCGGCCTACAGGCCCGCGCGGGCTGCGGCGAAGGGCGAGGAAGTCGACTACGCGGCGATAGCGGCATACCCGGTGTTGCTGTCGGGCGGCAATCCGCAAGTCCCGAAGGGCGACGGCGAGGTCCCCGTGCAGGCGTACATCGCGGCCATGCCGGGCTGGAAGAGCGACGCGGGACGCCGACTCGACGCGCTCATCATGCGCACCGTCCCCGGCGTTCAGAAGGCGGTGCGGTGGAACTCGCCCTTCTACGGCATGGAAGGGCAGGGCTGGTTCCTCGCGTTCCACTGCTTCAACAAGTACATCAAGGTGACGTTCATCAAGGGTATGGCGTTAACCCCTCTTCCTCCCGTCGGGTCCAAGGACCCGGACGCGCGCTACTACCACATCTACGAGGACGGCCAGATCGACGAGGAGCTCGTTGCGAGCTGGGTGCGGCAGGCGTCGGAGTTGCCCGGCTGGATCCCGTGAACGCCGGTTGAGACTCCAGCACCATGTATCCTCTCTGATTCAACCTTCCCTACCCAGGAGAACTCATGCCCCGTATTCTAGGCGGCGCCCGTCCGAGTTGGGTGTCAAACGAGATGTACCCCTTCGAGAGCCGGTTCTATGCGACAGTCGACAGCCACCAGATGCACTATGTTGACGAAGGCTCCGGGCGTCCGGTGGTCTTCGTTCACGGCAACCCATCGTGGTCATTCGAGTTCCGGCACCTGATCACCGACCTGCGCACTGAGTACCGTTGCATTGCGCCTGACCACATCGGCTTTGGGTTGTCGTCTCATAGCGAACACGGCGCTGATCGTCATCCGAGGGCTCACGCCGAACGGCTTGACGCTCTCTTGGAGCATCTTGGCGTTCAGGATGCCACGCTGTTCCTCACCGATTGGGGTGGGCCTATCGGCCTGGAATTCGCGCGCAGGCATCCGGAGCGGGTCAGCAGAATCGTCATCGCGAATACCTGGTGCTGGCCTGTCTCGAGTGACATCCATTTCATCCAGTTCAGCTGCATGATGCGCAGCTGGCTTGGCCAGTTCCTCATCAAGCGTTTCAATGCTTTCGTGACCAAGGTCATGCCGATGGCTGTCGGCAACAAGTCGCTTCTGACGCCGGAGATTATGCTCCACTACCGCAACGCTCTGTCCACCTGGGCGACGCGTGCGGCTTGTGCTGCACTGCCGGGTCACATCATCGGCGCGAGCGATTGGCTCGGGACGATATGGGACGACCGCCAAGCGTTTGCCGGCAAACCCACGCTCTTGTTCTGGGGAGCAAAGGACATCGCTTTCCGGAAGAAGGAACTGGAGCGCTGGCAGTCAGAATTCACTGACGCTGCAACGCATGAATTCGACGACTGCGGCCATTTCCTTGCCGAGGAGGCACCCGAGCGGATACTGCCGCTGCTCCGGGAGTTCCTGGCGCGTGCGTAGACCGTCTCGGCCCTGCTAGGCCGAGAAGTCGAACGGGATCGTGGCGTCGGCGTTGAACTCGACCTTCGGGGCGTTGCCGAGCGTGCCGGCGAAGGCGTCGGCTGCGAAGGCGGCGATCATGTCCCATGACTCGTTGCTCGCGGCCTCGTCGTAGTCCTTCGGGCGGGTGACGTTGAACCAGCCGTGGCCGATGCCGCCGAAGACGCGGATGTTGGCTCGTTTGCCCAGCGCCTCCAGTTCGCCGCGGAAGCGCTTCACGTTCTCCATCGGCACCAGTTGGTCGTTCTCGGCGAAGCCCGCGAGTATGGGGGCGCTGACGCGGGGGATGACGTCGGCGATGGGCTCCTGCCCCTCGAAGATGGGCTCGTAGTCGCGGGGGTAGATGCCGCCGTGGAAGACGCCGAGCGCCTGCACGTCGCGGCCTGCGGCGGAGTAGACCATCGGCGTGCGACCGCTCTGGCAGAAGCCGACGAGGCCGATGTTGCTGCCGTCGACGAAATCGAGCCCGCGCATGAACGCGATGGACTCGTCGATGTCGATCACCGTCTGCTCGTCGGTGGGGTCGCACCGGGCCTCGGAGCGCTCGAGGGGGCCGCGGTCGCCCTCGTAGCGGTGGAAGAGGTCGGAGAGGCAGGCGACGTAGCCGTAGCCCGCCATGCGCCGGACGACGTTCCAGCTCTGTTCCACCGGGCCGTACCGCTCGTGGAGCATCACCATCAGGGGTCGAGGCTCGGTCGTCTCAGGCCGGGCGTACCAGAGCCGCATACCGCTCTGCAGGACGTTCTCGGTGATCTCCATGCTCTGCTCCTCCGGCGGTCGTGTGTCGTGCGACTATACGCCACTGCGGGCACGGGGTGCATCGTGCGGTGAATTGCACGGCGTATTGGCGTATGCTGACGCCGCAGGATGATGTCCGGGTGCAGAACGCCTACGCCGGGCGTAACGGGAGGACGGCATGCTCTCTGCTGAGAACACGGACCTGCTCTGCCGCGTCGGACGCGGCACACCGATGGGCGACCTGATGCGGCAGTACTGGCTGCCGGTCGGCTATTCGTGGGAGTACGAAACGGAGGGACAGCCGCAGCGCGTTCGTGTGCTGGGCGAGGACCTCGTCGTCTGGCGGACGCTGGACGGGACGCCCGCGTTCACGCAGGCGAACTGCCCGCACCGGGGCGCAGGGTTCTACTACGGGCGCACCGAAGAGGAAGGGCTGCGTTGCGCCTACCACGGCTGGAAGTTCGACGCCGACGGTCAGTGCGTGGACATGCCGAACGAGCCCGCGGAGAGCGTCTTCAAGCAGAAGGTGCGCATAACCGCGTACAAGGGTGCGGACTACGGCGGCATGACGTGGATATACATGGGCCCCGACCAGGAGAACCCGCCCGGCATCCCGCTGTTCGAGTGGGGGCAGATACCGCCGGAGAACGTGAGCCACGCGCAGAAGATCGTCTACGAGTGCAACTGGATGCAGGCGCTCGAGGGCGAGTTGGACTCGACGCACGTGTATTTCCTGCACCGGCGGCTGAACGTCGACGACTCGCCTCGTTACGGGCTCTATCACAACGACCAGCGCGCGCTCTTCCACATCTCGGAGAAGCCGTACGGGTTCACCTACGGCGCGGAGCGCCACGAGCTGGACGGCAACGTGTACTGGCGCACCACGCAGTTCATATTCCCCATCTACGGGATGTTCCCGGCGCAGGACGGTGTCGTGCCGCTCTCGATCTACCTGCCGGTGGACGACTACCACACCGTCCACATGGGGGTGTGGTGGAAGCCGGCGGGCGAGATGCCGGGCAACGGCAAGCCGCACTCGCTGCTGCCGGAGGAGCCGGGCACGCTCGTGCCGGGCGTCGGGCCGATGAAACCGGAGCAGCACGGGCGCTTCTTCGCGAAGTGGTGGCCGCAGGCCGCGCCGGACAGCGACTTCCTGATGGACCCGGTGGCGAAGGGGCGCAACGCGACAGGCATCCCCACCGTACGCCTTCAGGACTCCGCGGTCATCCATAGCATGGGCCCGATCATGGACAGGACGCGCGAGCACCTGGGGACGACGGACGTGAGCATCATCCGTGCGCGGCGCATGCTGCTGCGAGCGGCGACACAGCTGCGCGAGGACGGCACGCCTCCGCCGGCGTCGGAGAACCCGGAGTACTACAACGTTCGCTCGTGCGCGACCGTCCTGCCCCCCGGCGCGGACTGGGAGGCGGAACTGGGGGACTGGCACCACTGCCGGACGACGGAGTTCCCCCGCAAACTCGCGGACGTGGAGCGTGCGTTCGAGGAGCGGACGCTTCCGGGTTCACCGTCGTACCGCCGCTAACCCCGCGCGCCGCCTAGCGGCGCGGGCGCGGGCGGCTGTATGATGCGCCTCGAACCGAGACGATAGAGGTACGGAAGGAGGAAACGATGCTGACGCAGGAAGCAAACGACCGCTATACCCGAGTCGGCCCCGGCACCCCCACCGGCGAGTTGATGCGGCGCTACTGGCATCCCGTCGCCGCCGTGTCCCAGATGAACGACAAATGGACGATGAAGGTCCGCCTGCTGGGCGAAGACCTCATCCTCTACAAGGACCGCTCCGGCACGTTCGGCCTCATGGAGCCGCACTGCGCCCACCGGCGCATGAACATGATCTACGGCATACCGGAGGAGCACGGCCTGCGCTGCCCGTACCACGGCTGGCTGTACGACGAGACCGGCCAGTGCACCGAACAGCCGTACGAGGAGACGGAGGATCCGGAGGCGCGTTTCAAGGACAAGGTCCAGATGAAGGCGTACCCGGTGGAGCAGAAGGCCGGGTTGCTGTTCGCCTACCTCGGCCCCACGCCCGCGCCGCTGGTGCCGAACTGGGACGTGTTCGCCGTTGACGACGTCATCAGGGATATCGGGCTGGCCGTTCTTCCGTGCAACTGGCTGCAGTGCCAGGAGAACTCTTTGGACCCGGTGCACCTGGAGTGGCTGCACGGCTACTGGTCCAACTTCATCTCCGAGATGCGGAACGAGCCCGAGCGCCGGAAGGTCATCAGGCACCACGAGAAGATCGCGTTCACGGAGTACGAGTACGGCATCTACAAGCGCCGGGTGATGGAGGGCGGTTCCGAAGAGGACACCTCCTGGCGCGAAGGCCACCCCATCATCTTCCCGTACTACCTTCGCCAGGGCGGCGACGGGTTCGATCGTGAGAAGTGGGGCATGACCGGCCCGGCTGTGCAGATACGCGTTCCCATCGACGACACGCACACGGCGCACTGGTGGGTGATGTGCCACCAGAAGGACGCCGCCGCCCCCGAGCAGGCTGCCGAGGATGTTCCGTTCTTCCAGCCGCCGGTCATCGAGCTCGACGAGAACGACCAGCCGCAGTACGTGATCCTGGACAGCAACTCCGCGCAGGACCTCGCGGCGTGGGTCACGCAGGGCGGCATCGCCGACCGCACAGGCGAACACCTGGGACGCTCCGACAAGGGCATCATCATGTTCCGCCAGATGCTGGAGGACAACATCAAGATCGTCGAGGACGGCGGCGACCCGATGAATACATTCCGCACGGCCGAGGAGAACAGGTATCACGGGATGGTCACGGAGTACCCGCGCGAACTCGCGGCGAAGATCAACCCGAACGACCTGGGCGGCACCGGCACCGGCGGGAGCGTGTACGAGCGCCAGGGCATGGCGAGCAAGTACAGCCCCATCCTCAACCAGCGTGGCGTGCAGGGCGGCGAGGACGCCGCCGAGCGGCGCAAACTGGTGGGGCAGGGGTAGCCGACGCAGCGTTCGCGAAAGCATCATCGGTAACGAGGCAGGAGGGTCTGCATGTATTCGTGTGTCCTTGTTCCACTGGATGGGTCGGCGCTGGCAGCGCAGGTGTTGCCGTACGCCGAGATGGTAGCCAAGTCCACGGGCGCGACGGTGCTGCTGCTGCGCGTGGTGAACCCGTTCCCCGGCGAACTGGTCCGGGAGGGCATGGCCCTCTACAGGGAGACGGACGACCAGGGCGGCGCAGTGCCGTCGGCCGCTGACTGGGAAGACGTGCTCGCGCGCATCAACAACGACGCGCAGGCCTACCTCGACCAGATGGCCGAGACCATCAAGTCAGATGGCGTGACCGTCGAGACCGCCGTGAAGGACGGCGACCCGGCAGACTGCATCGTCGAGGAGGCGGATAAGGACGCGGGCACGCTCATCGCGATGACCACGCACGGCCGCACGGGCGTCGGCAGATGGCTGCTCGGCAGCGTGACGGACAAGATGGTCCGGAGCGGCAAGCACCCGATGCTCATCACGCGTGCCCAGGAAGGCGGCGCTCACCCGGTGAACCGCGTGGTGCTGACACTGGACGGCTCGGAACTGTCCGAGCAGGCGCTGCCACACGCGACGGAGATGGCCAATGCGCTGGGCGTCGGCGTGACGGTGCTGCGCGCCGTGTCGCTGAACCCGTATGGCGAAGCGTTCACGGAGTACGCCCCGATCCATGCGAGCCAGGACCTGGCCGGAGAGATGGAGTCCGACGCGCACGAGTACGTGGCGGCGAAGGTAGCGGAACTGCAGTCGGCAGGCGTGGCGGACGTTTCCGGCAGCGTCGTGACCGGCTACCCCGCGAGCGTCATACTCGACGAGGTGGGAGACGCCGGCGACAAGCTCGTGACGATGGCGACGCATGGCCGCGCGGGCATGGCGCGCCTGCTGCTCGGCAGCGTGACTGACCGGGTCGTGCGCCACAGCGCGGGGCCGGTGTTCGTGGTGAGGCCGGAGTAACGGCGCGCGCATGGAGATAGGAATCGCATTCCCCAAGGTGATCCCCGCGAACAAGGGGGACATCCTCGTCGATTGGGCAGTCAAGGCCGACCAGGGGCCATTCTCGTCGCTGGCGCAGATAGACCGGCTGGTCTACGGCAACCACGACGTGCTCATAGCGATGGCCGCGGCGGCAGCCGTGACGGAGCGTGTCCGGCTGATGCCGACGGTGCTCATCGCGCCGCTGCGCAACGCCGCGCTGATGGCGAAGCAGGTGGCGAGCATCGACTCGATATCCGGTGGACGCTTCGTGCTGGGGCTTGGCGTCGGTTCGCGTCCGGACGACTTCGTTGCCGCCGAGGCCTCGATGAAGGCGCGCGGCAAGCGCTTCGAGGAGCAGATAGCGGCGATGCGCCGCATCTGGGCGGGCGAACCGCTGCAGGAGGACGTCGGCCCCATCGGGCCCGCGGCGGCGTACCGGAAGGGGCCGGAACTCCTCATCGGTGGACGCTCGGAGGTTGCGCTGCGGCGGTCGGGCAGGCTGGGCGACGGCTACATCGCGGGCAGCGCGGGGAGCGCGCCGTCCAACCAGGCGCAGGAAGTGATGAGCTACTTCCGTGTCGTCGAAGCGGCGTGGAAGGAGGCGGGCAAGCCGGGCAGGCCGAGGCTCGTCGCCGGGCTTACATGCGCATGGGGGGAATACGCCGCCGCGCGCACCGCGGAGTCGATCCGCTCGTACTACTCGTTCCGGGGTGAGGCTGCACGAACGATGGAAGTGAGGGTGCCCTCGACCCCCAAGACGTTGCGGGAGGCGTTCCGCGCCTACGAGGAGATCGGCTGCGACGAGTTGATACTTGAGCCGGGCCTTGCCGACATCGACCAGATAGACCGACTCGCGGATTACGTCGCAGGGCAGTAAGCGACCGTACGGCAAGGAGGAGCCCATGCTGGAAGAGCATCGCATGGAGAGCGGCATGAGCGTCTGGGTGGCGCGTCCCGACACGGACGAGCCGCGCCCGGCGGTGATGTGGTTGCACGAGCGGTACGGCATCGTCCAGCACCCGAAGGACATGGCCGAGCGGTTGGCGGATGTGGGGTATGTCGGCGTCTCCCCCGACCTGTTCCATCGCTACGACGGCGACCTCGAGGCGGTGGCGCGCGGTGAGGCGCGCGTCGAGATTCGGGACGACGAGGCGATCGACGACTTCGCGGAGGTCATCCGCTTCCTCCAGCGCCAGAACTACGTCCGGAGCGACAGCATCGGCATCATCGGCGTCTGCCAGACGGGGCGCCAGCCGATCCTGTACGCTGCGCATCGTAACGATGTCGCGGCGGTCGTGGCGCTCTATGGCGGCGTGGACGGACCGAACTGGAAGGCGACGCCGGAGCAGCCGGTGCCCATGAGCGAACTGATCGCGCAGGTGGACTGTCCCGTGCTCGGCCAGTTCGGCGAGGCCGACCACATCATCTCCATCGAGAGCCTTCGCGGGTGGCGCGACGCATTCGAGCGGGCGAACAAGAGCTACCGCCTGCGCGTCTATCCGGGCGCGCCGCACGGCTGGTTCAACGACACGATGCCCGGGCGGTACCGCCCTGAGCAGACCGCCGCGGCGTGGAAGGACATGCTCGCCTTCTTCGAGGAGGCGTTCGGCGCCGGCTGGGACAAGGACCGCGTCACCTGGGACTTCGCGAGCGACATCTCGGTGGACTACGACTACAGCAAGAACGTCAGGCTGGAGTGAACCGGCCGACCTGCAGACCAAAGGAGGATGGAGAACAATGGCGAACCCTCTCATCGGCGGGCCTGAGCCCAACGGAAGCGACATCTCGATAGACGCGGGCGACGCGCAACTCGCGGCGTACGAGTCGAAGCCGGCGGCCGGCGGCAGCGCGGCTGCGGTCATCGTAATCCACGAGAACCGCGGGCTCGTGCCCTACCTGCGCGACGTGGCCGACGGCCTCGCGAGCAACGGCTACATCGCGGTCGCGCCGGACCTGCTGTCGCGCGACGGTGGCACGGCGAGTATCGAGGATATCCCTGCGAAGCTGGGCGAGATCCCGCGGGAGCGGCACATCAGCGACGTGCAGGCGGTCATCGCGTACCTCAAGGCCCAGCCGGACGTGACGAGCATCGGCATCATCGGCTTCTGCTTCGGCGGGGGCATCACGTGGCGCGTAGCGACGGAGAGTGCGGACATCGCGGCGGCGGTGCCCTTCTACGGCGCCAACCCGCCGCTCGAGCAGGTGCCGGACATCGCGGGCGCGGTCTACGCCGTCTACGGCGAGCTGGACGAGCGCATCAACGCGGGCATCGACGACATCACGAAGGCGCTGAACGACGCCGGAACGACCTGCGGCATGAAGGTGTACGCGAATGCGCCGCACGCGTTCCACAACCACACGAACGCGGAGCGCTACAACCAGGAGGCCGCCGAGGCCGCGTGGACAGACGCCCTCGCATGGTTCGGGAAGCACCTCTCCTAGCCGACAACTAGTGCTACCAGAGACGGCGCACGCCGTAGCGGTCGAAGAGCGCCTCGTTGGACACGACGACGAGATCGTGCGCCAGCGCCTGCGCGATGAGCATGCGGTCGAACGGGTCGCGGAGCGGGCCGGGAAGTTCCCCAGCCCGTACGCCCTCGGCCACGGTGACGGGCAGCTCTTCGAATCCTTGGAAGGCAATCGCTCCGCAGATGTCGAGGGCGAGCGCTTCGGCATCCGGCAGCTTGCCGAGCCGGTGTTTGGTGGCGATCTCCCAGGCTGACGCTGCGCTGATCAGCTTATCGTTCGACCCGTCGAGAATCTGACGGTGCACAGACGGCGACAGCCTCGAGCTGTCGCTGTACCACCAGATGAACACGTGCGTGTCGAGCAGGAGCCGCAACGCTTAAACGCCCCAGAGCTCCAATTCCTCTTCCGGCAGCGGCTCGAAGAAGCGCTCGTCGATGCTGATGATTCCCTTCAACACATCGGGCTGTGGCTTGCGCTTGGGCTTACACGCAACAAGTTGTGCGACAGGTTTGCCGTTGCGGGCGATGACGACCTCCTCGCCCGCCTCCACCTGCGCGAGCAGGCGGGAGAGTTGGGACTTTGCTTCGTGGACGTTCACGGTCGTCATGGGCCTTATCCTTGCACTGTGCTTAGCTAAGTATGTGGCTAACGTCAGGGTTGCGTCAAGGCGGAAGCTTGGCTATACGATCAGACGCCCCAGAGCTCCAGCTCCTCTTCCGGCAGCGGCTCGAAGAAGTGCTCGTCGATGCTGATGAGCCCCTTCATCGTACCGAACTGTCGCTTGGGTTTAGGTTCGCACGCGACCCAGCCGCGCAACGGGCTTGCCATTGCGAGCGATAGTGACCTCTTCGCCGGCTTCGACCTGTGCGAGCAGGCGGGAGAGTTGTGACTTCGCTTCGTGGACGTTCACGGTGGTCATTGGTCTTACCCTGCACTGTGCTTAGCTAAGTATGTGGCTAATGCCAGCGCTGCGTCAAGGGCTGCCTAGCCGATGACCATGTCCTCATAACCGGGCTCCAGGTCGACGTTCAGTTCGGCCTGGAGCCCGGCGAGTTCGCGTAGCAGCTCGGGCTCCTCGCGGAGCGAGCGGTGCACGGCGAGGAGTTTCGGCAACGCGACACCGGCCTCCTTCGCAGCGAGCACCTCCTCGCGCAGCATGCCGGGCGTCATGTGCCCTGACGCCTCGGCGAGTGCGCGCATGCGCTCCGGCCACTTGACGTCGATCAGCAGCACGTCCGGCGGCGCGGGGTGCGTGAAGAAACCCATCAGCGCGCCACCCGTATCGCCGGAGAAGCCGACGCTCAACCCGCCGTCGCTCACGATGTAGCCCATCGTCGGCACGGGATGATCGACGCGTACGCTGGATACCCGGTAGCCGAGCACCTCGTGTGTCTCGTCGACGGCAAAGGGGCGGAGCGAGAGGGGCGGAGAGACGCCGGGCTCCGGAGCCTTGGTGGCGTCGATGTAGATGCGACCGTCTAGGAGTTGGGTGTTGGTCGTTCGCAGCGCGGGCGGCTCTCCGTGCACCTGGACGGTCCTGCCCGCGTCGCGGCTGTTCAGCGCGAGCGTCGGGAGGTCGCGGCAGTGGTCGAAATGGTGATGGGTGAGGAGCACGGACTCGATACGCTCCTGCTCGTCAGCGGCGAGCGCGCTCATGATGCTGCCTGCGTCGACGGCGATGCGCTCGTCGATGAGGAAGCAGTTGTGGTGGGCGTGCTTGGAGTCCAGGCTGTGTGCGCCGACGATGCGTACTTGCATGGGGCGATGGTACCGAGGGCGGGAGTGTTGGGCAATCGGCATTTCGTTTAGTGACATCCGGGCGTTGGAGCAGCCATGAAGCACTGCTAGCATCCCAAGCCTGCATCCTCACATCGCCCTCAGCCGGGCTATACAAGGTAGGTAGTCACTCCTATGGAACAGACCGCTACACCGCTATCGCTCCTCAAGTCCCGCTTCGGTTACGAGAGCTTCCGTCCTCTCCAGGCAGAGATCATCGACAACGTACTGGCCCGGCGGGACACGTTGGTCCTGATGCCGACCGGCGCAGGCAAGTCCCTGTGCTACCAGTTGCCGGCCTTGCTCTTCAACGGGACGACCCTCGTCGTCTCTCCGCTGATCGCCCTGATGAAGGACCAAGTGGACGCGCTGAATGCCGCGGGCATACCCGCCGCATACATCAACAGTTCGTTGTCCGGCGAGGAGGCGCAACAGGTACAGGCGCAGGTCAGGCAGGGGACGGTGAAGCTGCTCTACGTGGCGCCTGAGCGATTGGCGTTGCCGGGGTTCCAGCGGTTCCTCCGCGAGATCGAGCTGAGCCTGATCGCCGTCGACGAGGCACACTGCATATCCGAATGGGGGCATGAGTTCCGTCCTGACTACCGCAACCTCCGGCAACTGCACGAGGACTTCCCGTCGGCGCCGGTGATCGCCCTGACCGCAACGGCGACCGAGCGGGTCCGGCGGGACATCATCGACCAGCTCGCCCTGCACCAGGGGGAGACGTTCCTTTCCAGCTTCAACAGGGAGAACCTTCATTACTCGGTGCTGCCCAAGGAAGGATCCCTGGGACAACTGACGCCGTTGTTGGACCGGCATAGAGACCGGCCTGCCATCATCTACTGCCTCTCCCGGCAGGAGACCGAAGACATCGCTGCCGGCCTGAGATCGAAGGGATACGAGGCCCGCGCCTACCATGCCGGGCTCGACAGCGAGACCCGGAGGCTCACCCAGGAAGACTTCGTCCGGGACCGGGTGCCGATAGTGGTCGCCACGATCGCATTCGGCATGGGTATCGATAAACCCGACGTTCGGCTCGTGGTGCATTACAGCCTGCCGAAGTCGCCGGAGGGCTACTACCAGGAGACCGGTCGGGCGGGCAGGGACGGACTGCCCAGCGAATGTGTCCTCTTCTACTCCTACGGCGACAAGGTCAGGCAGGACTATTTCATCAATCGAATGGACGACAGCACGGAACAGCAGAACGCCCGCGAGAAGATCGCGAGGATGGTGGAGTACGCTCAACTCTGGACCTGCCGACGGCGGTTCCTGCTGGAGTACTTCGGAGAATCGTGGACCGGCGAGGGCTGTGGCGGGTGCGACGTTTGCCTCGAACCGCGCGAGGAGTTCGATGCTACGGAGGTCGCCCAGAAGATACTCTCCGCGGTGGTCCGCACGGGCGAGCGGTTCGGAACGGCGTACGTCGTTCGCGTGCTGATCGGCAGCAAGGACAAACGCATATTGGAGATGGGACACGACGAACTCAGCGTGTACGGCATCGCCAGGGACCGGGAACGGTCTGAACTGAGAGAGGTCATCAGCCTGCTGCAAGCCAGGGGACTCCTGGCGCAGCGCGACGGTGACTACCCCGCGCTGGTAGTCACATCCGAAGGGCGTGAGTTTCTCCGGCAGCGTGGTGCGCTGGTGCTCTCCCGCCCCATCCAGAGCCGCGGGGCGCGACCGAAGCGGTCCGTTCATTCAACGGACGATGACTACGACAGGCGGCTGTTCGAAGAGCTGAGGTCCCTTCGAAGACGCCTGGCTGATGAGCGGAACCTGCCCCCTTACGTCGTATTCGGGGATGCGTCTCTGAGGCACATGGCAACGATATACCCCCGGACCATGGAGCAGTTCGCTCAGGTGCGGGGAGCAGGCGCTGCGAGGCTGCAGGACTACGGCCGGCAGTTCGTCGACGTCATCAGCACCTACGCCTCGACCCACGGGCTGCCGGAACGCAGCCCACATGCGGCTACCCAGGCGCCGGTTACCCGCACCCACGAAGCGACCGCGGAGTTGGTGGGTCAGGGGATGTCCGTTGCCGAGGTAGCCCGGGAACGCGGCCTGGCCGAGACGACGGTGATCGGCCACCTGGAACGCCTCGCCGGCCAGGGGGTGCTCGTAGACCTCACCCACGTCCTGCCCGGGAGCGGGAAACTCAGTGAGATCGAGGAAGCGTTCAACGCCTGCGGAGGCGTCCAACTGAAGCCCGTCTGGGAGTTTCTGGAGACCCGCGTGTCCTACGACGAATTGCGGCTGGCGCGTCTGCACCTGCGCCAGGAAGGGCGGCTCCCTACGGGCGTACCGTCGTAGGGTATACTCGCACGACAGTGGCCCGCCTATGAGGGCGTGCTCCAACGGAGGACTACGTGAAGATAGACATCTTCAATCACATTCTGCCGAAGCCCTACTTCGACACGATGACCAACATGAGCGAGGGCGGCGCGTACATGATGAAGCGCGTCTCCGCCATCCCCATGCTGTACGACGTCGATGCGCGGTTCGAGAAGATCGACCAGTTCGGCGACGACTACAAGCAGGTGTTCTCGCTGAACCTGCCGCCCGTCGAGGTGGTCGCCGGGCCGGAGGACAGCCCGGAGCTCGCGCAGATCGCCAACGACGGCATGGCAGAGGTGGTCTCGCAGCACCCGGACCGGTTCCCCGGGTTCGTCGCGGCGCTGCCGATGAATAACACCCAGGCGACGCTCGACGAGATCGACCGCTCCATCAACAAGCTCGGCGCGAAGGGCGTGCAGATATTCACGAACGTGAACGGCCGCCCGCTCGACGACCCCGAGCTTGCCCCGGTGTTCGACAAGATGGCCGAGCTCGACCTGCCGATCTGGCTGCACCCGACGCGCTCCGCCGAGTTCTCCGACTACGTGACCGAGGGGCGTTCCTGGTACGACATGTGGTGGGCGTTCGGCTGGCCGTACGAGACGAGCGTCGCGATGGGCCGCATGGTGATGTCCGGCCTGTTCGACAAACACCCGGACATCAAGATCATCACGCACCACCTCGGCGGGATGGTGCCGTTCTTCGAGGGGCGCGTCGGGCCCGGCCTCGACCAACTCGGTCGCCGCAGCGACGACCCGCACGAGGCGGGCACGCTCGGCCGGCTGGCGAAGCGTCCATTCGACTACTTCCGCATGTTCTACGCGGACACGGCGACGTTCGGCTCCATCCCTGCGATGGAGTGCGGGCTGGCATTCTTTGGCGCGGACCGTGTGCTGTTCGCGTCGGACGCCCCGTTCGACCCGGAGAAGGGCTCCGGCTACATCCGCTCGACGCTCGCGGCGATGGACGGCCTGACGGCGAGCATCGAGGACAAGCAGAAGATCTACGAAGGGAACGCACGGCGACTGCTCAAGCTGGACGCGTAGGGCGCGTGTGGCTGCCCAGGGAAGAGAAACAAGAGGGGCGCCCATCCGGGCGCCCCTGCTTCTTCGCGGGAATGAGGAGGTTGGCTACCCCAACCGGTAGTACCGCGTGGGGTTATCGGCCAGTATCTTCTCGACGATGTTGGCGGGCAGGTCCTCGCGGCGCTGCATGACGCCCACCATCCCGTTGTCCTTCGACTGGTCCTGGTGGCCGTAGTCCGATCCCATGATGATGTTGTCTTCGCCGATGTAGGTGAGGAGGTAAGGGATATCCTCGTCGGTCTCGGCGGCGACGAACAGCCGGTAGTCGCGGAAGAGGGCGGGGCCGAAGTCGAGCGCCGCGTCCGGGTTGGCGCGCCCGATGCCGCGCTCGGAGGTCCGGGTGGAGCGACGGAGGTGGTGGACGACGTAGGGCACCCAGGATGCCGACGCCTCGATGAAGCCGAACGTCAGGTCGGGGAAGCGCTCCGGTATCTTGTGCGCAACGAGGTCGCGGAACGCGAAGAGCGGGAGCGAGCGCACGTGCGGCAGATTGTGCGAGACGTTGCGGTCGAACACCTGCAGCAGGCCGGGAGAGCCGCCGCCGGTGTGGATGCTGATAGCCATGCCGAGCCGCTGTGCCGCCTCGTAGATGGGGAAGAAGTACGACTCCGCCAGCGAGCGGTCGTCCTCTACGCCACGGAAGAAGACGCCGACCGCGCCGTTATCGCGCGCGAACTCGATCTCCTGCAGCGACGCCTCGATGTCGCGCAGCGGGGGTACGACGACCCACGCCATGCGGTCGCCGGCCACGCGCCATGCGTTGGCCATGTAGCGGTTGTAGGCGCGGCAGATGGCGACCTCGAGCTCGACGTCGTCGGTGATGTAGGCGAGGAGGACGGTGGGGAAGACGACCTCGGAGTCGACGCCGCGCTTGTCCATGTCCTCGACGCGGGCGAGCGGGTCAGTGATGTAGCGCACGGAGGCGCGGATGTCGGTGCGGGCGTTCTCCGAGTCGGAGCCACCGACGGCGACGGCGTAGCTTCCCTTGCCGGA
Organism: Dehalococcoidia bacterium; assembly: GCA_965220225.1. GTDB lineage: Bacteria > Chloroflexota > Dehalococcoidia > Lucifugimonadales > Australimonadaceae > Bin16. The sequence continues at coordinate 2,067,522 of OZ244813.1, forward strand.
GCGCTTAGGTACGGCGGCGCCGTTGACCATCCAGACGAAGTCGCGGGGGCCGTTCTCGCCGTCGAGCGGGATGGAGGCGAGCAGCGGCCTGCGATCGTACATGTCGGCGTCAAAGTACTCCCAGACACCGGGGTGCTCGATGATGTGCGTGTCAGCGTCGACGATTCCAGCCATGGTGCGTTCTCCTCCCGATACGCGTCGTAGCCCTGCGAGTATACGCCTGCCCGCGCCGCCGTCGCACACTGGCGCATCCCGCCGCGCGGCGCGCTATACTCTCTCGCCAATAGCCAGCGGCAAGGAGCGTTACGGAACCCAAATGGCGAACGACAAGTTCAGAGAGCAGGCTGAGCGCCTCCTGGCGCCGGCGGAGGTGGCGATAAACGGATCGGAGCCGTGGGACATCCAGGTACACGACGACCGGCTGTTCGCGCGCGTGTTCGCAGAAGGCACGCTCGGTTTCGGCGAAGCGTACATGGACGGCTGGTGGGACTCCGGCCAACTCGACGAGACGATGTCGCGCATCCTCGGCTCAGGTGCGCAGCACCTCATTCCGCGCAACCTCAAGACGTTGAAACTCGCGCTCACGGCGCGCTGGACGAACCGCCAGAACAAGAAGCGTGCCTGGGACGTTGGCGACCAGCACTACAACCTCGGCAACGACCTCTTCGCCGCGACGTTCGACTCGCGCATCACGGGCAGCTGCGGCTACTGGAAGGAGGCGACCGACCTCGACGCCGCGCAGGACGCGAAGCTGGACCTCATCTGCCGCAAGATCGGGCTGCAGGCAGGGCAGTCGGTGTTCGACATTGGCTGCGGTTGGGGAGCGTTCATGGGGTTCGCGGCCGAGAAGTACGGCGCGCACTGCACGGGAGTCACCATCTCCGAGGAGCAGGTGAAGTACATCGCCGAGCGGTACGGCCATCTCCCGGTCAACGGGATGCTCAAGGACTACCGCGACGCGACGGGGCGGTTCGACCACGTCGTCTCGATGGGGATGTTCGAGCACGTCGGTCCCAAGAACTACCGCCCCTACTTCGAGACGGCGGAGCGCCTGCTGGAGGACGGCGGCTTCTTCCTGCTGCACACCATCGGCTCCAACAGGTCCACGAACGCGATCGACCCGTGGATGGACAAGTACATCTTCGTGAACGGTGTGCTGCCGTCGGTGTCGCAGATCGGGCAGGCGATCGAGGGGCTGTTCATCGTGGAGGACTGGCACAACTTCGGCGCGGACTACGACAAGACGCTCGTGGCGTGGTACGAGAAGTTCCACAGCAACTGGGACTCGCTGAAGGAGCGCTACGACGATCGCTTCTACCGCATGTGGAAGTTCTACCTGCTCGCCTGTGCGGGCGGGTTCCGGTCGCGCAACATCCAGCTGTGGCAGATCGTCCTGGCGAAGCGGGGCGTGCGCGGCGGCTACGCCACCGTCCGGTAGGGGTGCGGTCTACGAGCCTGCGCGAACTGTGGACGAGTCCTGCCCCTGGTCCCGCTGCAGGGTCTCCCGGGCGAGTACGACGAACAGGAGCACGCACCCTGCGACGACGCCTACGAAGATGAACAGGGTGTTCTCCAGCCCTATGCGTCCCGCCAGCACCCCGGCGAGCAGCGGCCCGATCATCATGCCGGCGCTCGTTGCCATGTGGAACGCGCTCAGGAAGACGCCGCGTTGCTCCATGGGCGCAAGGTCCATCGCGTAGGTCTGGTTCGTGTTGGTGTTCACTCCCTCCGCCACGGCGAAGACACTGAAGGCCACCGCGATGCCGATGAAAGCCGCCGACGCGCCGAGCAGGTAGACGGAAGCGCCGAGCATGATGAGGCCCAACGCGAGCGGCCACTTGCGTCCGAAACGGTCGACCGCGAAGCCGGTGGGCGCAGCGGTGAGCATCGTCAGTACGCCACCGAAGGCCACGAGGTTGCCGATGACGTCCGGGGAGAGCATGAGCGTCTCCTGTGCGTGGATCGGGTAGTAGGTGCGGAAGACCCCGGGCCCCAGCGCGATCATGCCGAAACAGACGGTGGCCGCGGCGACGGCCACGAACGACCTCGTGCGAAACATCGCCCAGGGGATGCCCGTGCCTGAGCTTCGTACTCTGCCGGAACCCTCAGCGCGCCCACGCGGGGCGCTCACGGGCTTCGTCTCCGGGATGATGAACAGCACGACGAAGATGGCGACCACCTTGGTGGACGCGATGAAGATGAATACCCATCGCAGTTCGAACTGCGCGGCGATGAACCCGCCGAGGAGCGGGCCGGCCAGCATCCCCAGCCGCATCGCCGTGTCGCGGAAGGCGACCGTGCGCCCCCGGTTCGCGATCTTCGAGAGGTCTGCTATCAGGACGGTGGAGCTGATCGTCCAGATGGCGATGGTGAGGCCCGCCAGGGCCTCGAGCAGGGCGAAGTGGACGTAGTTGGTGGTAGCGAACTGTGCTACGAGGATGACCCCGTGTCCGACCGCGCCCAGGATGAGCATCGGCCGTCTGCCCCAGCGGTCGGAAAGGAGGCCAGCGATGGGGCCGGAGACGAGGCGGGGCATCGCGCTAAGGGACGAGATGAGGCCGATCTGGAAGAGTGTTGCCCCTAGTTCCAGGACGTAGAGGGGCCGCGCCACCCAGAGTGCACCGGTGCCGAACCCCCACATGAAGAAGATGAGGGCTACGGGGACGGCGAGCCGGGTGATGTCGGGCGCAGGCGGTTCTTGTGTCTGCATGACGCCGCGCCGGCCTAGATCGCCTGCGCGGCCCGTAGGGCGTCCAGCTGCGCGTCCGTGTAGCCCGCGATCTCCCGCAGCACCTCTATGGTGTGCTGGCCGAGCGTCGGCGGGGGCGTGAAGCGCTCCTCGTGCCCCGTCTTGATGGGGTTGCCGCCGGTACGGATGCGCCCCGCCGTCGGGTGGTCTATCTCCACGAGCATGTTGCGGTGCAGTACCTGCGGGTCCTCGTAGACGTCCGCGATGTCGTTTATCGGTGCGCCGGGGACGTCCCACTCGGCGAACAGGCGGCGCCACTCGTCCTGCGTCTTCTGTTTAACGGCCCCCGCGAGCAGGTCCTCCAGTTCGCTGCGGTGCTTCATCCGCCCGTCGGCGGTCTTGAAGCGCGGGTCGTCCGGCAGCGTCTCGTAGCCGGGGACGGTCGCGGCCATCATGTCGGCGGTCTTGAACCAGAACGGCTCGGTGCTGCAGTGGATCTGCACCCACTTGTCGTCGCTGCTGCGGAACGCCTTGGCCGGGATATTGCTGGGATGCCCCGAACCGATGGGCTGCGGCGTGACGCCGGAGGCGAGGTAGAACGCGGCGAGGTGCGCCTGGAATGAGACCTGCATGTCCAGCATGCTCACGTCCACCCGCTTCCCCTCCCCCGTGCGCGAGCGCTCGTGGAGCGCGGTCAGCACGCCGAACGCGAGGCCCCACCCGCCGCCCACGTCGCCCATCGGGAAGCCCATGTACACGGGGTCGTCGCCGGGATTGCCGGTCACGCTCATCGCGCCGCCGAGCGCCTGCACGACGCCGTCGAATGCGGGGCGCCCCGAATAGGGGCCGTCCTGCCCGAAGCCGGAGAGGGAAGCGGAGATGATGGACGGGTTGACCTTCCTGAGCGTCTCGTGCTCTATCCGCAGCCGTTCGAGGACGCCGGGGCGGAAGTTGTCCAGCACCACGTCCGCCTTCGCCGCGAGCGCATAGAACGCCTCGCGCCCCGGGTCGGTCTGGAGGTTCAGGGTGACGCTGCGCTTGTTGCGGTTGAAGCCGAGGAAGTACGCGCTCTCGCCGTTCAGGAAATAGGGTCCGAGTTTGCGGGATGCATCACCTGAGCCGGGCTGCTCAATCTTGATGACGTCCGCCCCGAGGTCGGCGAGCAGCCGCCCTGCGAGCGGCCCTCCGAGGACGGAGGTGAGCTCCAGGATGCGGACGTCTTCCAGCGGCATGCTCACAGGCCGGCCTCGAAGAGGAAGTCGCCGGAGGAGTAGTTCCGGAGCAGGTTCCGTGCGATGACCTGCCGCTGGATCTCGTTCGTGCCCTCGCCGATGATCATGAGCGGGGCGTCGCGGAAGTAACGCTCGATGGGGAGGTCCTGCGTGTAGCCGACGCCGCCGTGGATGCGCATCGCCTCGGTCGCGACGTTCAGGCACGTCTCGCTGGCGAAGAGCTTGGCCATGCCGGCCTCCAGGTCGACGCGCTCGCCGAGGTCCTTCTTGCGGGCGGCGTCCATCACCAGCAGGTGCGCGGCCTTCACCTGCGTCGCCATGTCCGCGAGCTTCTGCTGTATCGCCTGGTGCTCGGCGATGGGCTTGCCGAACGTGTGGCGCTGCTGCGCGTACTGCATCGCGGCCTCCAGCGCGGCGCGCGCGACGCCGACAGCCCTTGCCGCGACGTTGATGCGGCCCAGCTCCAGCCCGCCCATGACGTGCCGGAAACCGTCGCCCTCCGTCCCGCCGAGGAGGTTCGTCGCCGGGGTGCGGTAGTCCTCGAACGCGATCTCCGTCGTCTCCACGCCCCGGTAGCCGAGCTTGGGGATGTCGCGCACGACGTCGAGACCGGGGCCCTTCTCACCGAGGAGGATGCTGATGCCGCGATGCGGAGGATCGGCGTTCAGGTCGGTCTTGCAGACGATGGCGTAGATGCTGCCGTAGCGGCCGTTAGTGATGAACATCTTGCGCCCGTTCACCACGTAGTCGTCGCCGTCGCGGACGGCGCTCGTCTTGACCGCGGCGACGTCCGTTCCCGCGTCCGGCTCGGTGATGCAGAGCGCCGCTCGCCGCTCGCCCTCCGCCATGGCGGGCAGGAATCGTTCTTTCTGGTCCTGCGTGCCGAACGTCGCGATCATGTGCGCGACCAGGAGGTGCGTGTTCAGCACGCCGGTGAGGCTCATCCAGCCCTTGGACAATTCCTCGATGAGCAGCGCGTAGGTCTCCGCGCCGGCGCCGCTGCCGCCGTACTCCTCCGGGATGGTCGCGCCGAAGAATCCGAGTTCGCGCATCTGCGCTATGAGCCCATGGGGATACTCGTCGGCGAGTTCGAGTTGGGTGGCGGCGGGCATGACTTCCCGCTTTACGAAATCGCGGACGGTGGCGACGAGCGTGCGCTGGTCTTCGGACAGTTGCATGAGCGCCTCGGAACGGAGGGTGAGCGTGGGGAGTATAGCCGTTCACGGACGTGAGCTGTGCGCGAGTGGTAGGGTTGCGGCACTTCCATGACGATGCAGCAGCCCCGTATATCCCGCTTCTGGCCGTTCCCCCGCGCCTACTACGGCTGGGCCATCATGACCGCGAGCATGCTGAACGCCGCGGCGAGCGTCCCGATGCAGGGGCCCATCGTGGGCGTGTTCGTACGCCCCATGCAGGACGAGTTGGGCTGGTCTGCAACGTCCATCAGCATCGGTTTCGCGCTGGGGTCCGGGCTGGGGGGCGTCTCCTCGGTATGGGTGGGGCGGATACTCGACAGGCGGGGCGCGCGTGGCGTTACGGTTGCGGCGGGGATGATCATCGTGGGCTGCATGGTGGGGCTCGCCGCGATGACGCAGGTATGGCATTTCTGGGGGTTCTTCGGGTTGGCGCGCGGGACAGCGGCGGCGGGCGCGCAACTCGGGACGATGGTCGCGCTGGCATCCTGGTTCGTACGGAAGCGTGGCCGTGTCGTGGGCCTGTTGGGCGTCGGGCAGCGGACGGGACAGTTCATCATGCCGCTTCCGATAGTGGCGATCATGACGTGGTTCGGGTGGCGCGAGGCGTGGCTGGCGCTCGCGGGGTTCGCCGTTCTCGCGCTCGTGCTGCCGAGCGCCGCGTACATGCGCCGCAGGCCTGAAGACTACGGGCTGCTGCCGGACGGACGCCAGCCCGCGCAGGACGTGCAGGTCGGGGAGGTGTCCGAGGAGGCAGGCGAGGAGTTGTGGAGCCTGGCGGAGGCGAAGCGGACGGTGACGCTGTGGGCCCTCATCGTGGCGCAGGCTGCCGTGGTGCTGGCGGTGAACGCGACGAACCTGCACATCAACGTGAGCCTGCAGGACAAGGGTCTGTCGCAGTTTTCCGCGGCGATGGCGGTGACGATCTACCTGACCGTGGCGGCGCTCTCCGTGTTCGGCTGGGGACTGCTGATGGAGCGGGTGCACACGCGCTACCTGGCGCTCACGTCGGTGCTCTTCTACTTCACGGCGATGGTGCTGGCGATAGCGGTCGACTCGTTCCCGACGGCGGTGGCGTTCAGCGTCGCGTTCGGGTCCGCGTTGGGGGTGTGGACGGTGGTGAGCCGGATGATGTTCGCGAACTATTTCGGGCGCAGGTCGTTCGGAACGATACGAGGCTTCGCGGCGCCCATCATGGCAGGCGTGAGCATGGTGGGACCGATACTGGCGGGGATAGTGAAGGACGTCACCGACAGCTACGACCTGTCGTTCACGATATTCGCCTGCGTCTTCGGGGTGGCGTTCGTCGCGTTCGCCCTGGCGAAGCCGGTGGTGAAGAAGGCGTAACGCGGCGCGTGTCTACGCCATGAGCGCATCGGCCCATTCGTCGATGCGTTCCGGCGCGAGCCGGGTCACGACCGGCAGGCGGTCGAAGTCCGTGTCCGTGGAGATGATGTGCGACACGCCGAGCCGCAGCGCGACGGCGGCATGCACGAGGTCGCGTGCGTTGATGCCCGGATGTTCGTCGGCAAGGGTTGCGGCATCGAGAACGTCCTGTGCGTAGACCGGCTCGATGTATCGTTGCATAACCCGTACGAACCTGTTGAACACGTCTCTTCCAAGAGGCCATCGCCGCTCAGAAAGGTAACGGTGGATAATCTCTTGGAAGACCTCCGCGTCCGTGATGAATCTACCCGGATGCGCCGCGATGATGTCCATGACGCGAGAGCACGGGGTGCGGAGTGGGTGCTCGCTGCCCGCTGCGTACATGGGGACATTGGCGTCGATAAACGCCCTCGGATTAGATCCCGCCCGGTTCATGCGCAGATGCCAGCTGGCGCGAGAGTTCCTCCGGGTCGGGCATGATTTCGCCTCTCATGTTGATGAGTTCCTCAACCGCACGACGCCGGTCTTCCTGGACCATCGCCTCATAGGCGTCGTCGATCAGAGCGCGCACAACCTCTGATATCGATGCACCTTGTAGCCCCGCAATCTCTTCGAGTTGCGCGCGGCGCTTCTCGTCGAGCCGCACTTCGAGCCGTACAGTCACTGCCGTACCTCCTTCGCCGTACAGGAGTGTACGGCATATCCTGTACGGAACATAACATACGGCAGGGCTCAAAGTCGAGCCCTGCCGTTGTGGTTCGAGCAGGTGCGCCGGGGGCGCGGCTGGGCTAGCGTCCGGCTGTGGCGGGGTACATGTCAGGCTTGAGAACGGACCACGGCTGGTCGGCGGGGAGGATGCGGTCGATGGCCCGGATGCCGATGAACTCGCCCTGGCTGCCGCGCGGCGTGCCGCCGTCCGAGTTCACGCGGATCGCCTCCTGCAGCAGCTTGCGCATCGCGATGATGGCGCGGTCGCTCGTGCCGAGGTGCTCCTGGCTGCGGTCAGCGATGGTGCCCATCGTCTCCTGCAGGGCCCGGTCCTGCGTGTTGACGCCGACGATGCCGGTGAAGTTCTCCGTTCGCTGCATCTGCCGGTCGATCATCCAGTCGTTCTCTTTGTTGCGCACCGTTCGGAATGTGGTGCGGTCGATGTCGACGTCCCACTCGTTGCCGGTCCCCGCGAGGCGGCGGTCCTTGTCGGCCAGCGGGTTCTCGTCCCAGGTGAACGTCCAGTTGAAGACCATCGTGTTCTCGTCGTCTATCGGCACCCAGCAATGGCCGGAGCTGCGGGGCTGCACGGGTTCGCCGCTGCGCCCGACCTGCCCGGCGCGGAGCTGGTGGAACGGGAGCACGTAGTGGTACGTCCGCACGTAGTTGCCTTCCTCCTTGGAGAGCGGGCGCACGGAGCTGTACGTGTAGCCGTAGTTGGTCTGCTCGACCTCCAGGAACGGAGCGGTGGAGCGAGAGCGGAGCAGCGTCTTGTCGGACAGGTCGTTGTTGTGCAGGAAGGAAGAGTGGGAGGTGTCGATGCCGCCCTCCACGGCCTGCACCCAGTTGCACGTCTGGATGAGCTTGGTAACGCCGCGGTGCGAATCGGGGACGGTGGTCCACTCGAACGCGGGCGGCGGTGGTACCTCGTCGGGCGGGCCAAGGTAGGCCCAGACGACGTTGCCGCCTTCCCACGTCTTGTAGGCGCGCGTCTTCACCTTGTGCTTGAAGTTGCTCTGCTCCGGCTCGTTGGGCTGGTCGACGCAGATGCCGTCGACGTCGAACTTCCAGCCGTGGTACACGCACCGCAGCCCCTCTTCCTCGTTCCTGCCGAAGTAGAGGCTCACCCGGCGGTGCGGGCATGCGTCCGGCAGCAGACCGATACGCCCCTTGGAGTCGCGGAAGGCAACCAGGTCCTCGCCGAGGATCCGCACGCGCACGGGGTCGCAGTCGGGCTCGGGGACCTCGAAGTCCATGAGCGCGGGGATCCAGTAGCGCCGCATGGCCTCGCCCATCGGCGTGCCGGGACCTACTCGAGTGATGAGTTCGTTGTTCTCCCTGGAAAGCATGGCTTGCTCCTCCTTACGCTGCTGCTCAGTTTACTACGCAGGGCTACCCGGCTTCTCCTCCCTGCCTCCGTCTGCCGAACCGGAAGTACAGGAACGCAACGATTGCCAGAACAACCAGCACGGCAACCACTATGCGCCAGATGAGAGTCGAGTGAGGAGAGATCGCCACGTATATCTGGTCTTGCCACGTGTCGCTGGCGAGATCCCAGATCAAACCGATGACGGGCCAGTCGCGGGCCAGCGGCGTGCCCCAGTAGGCTTGCAGGAGGTAACCGTAGATGCCGAGGATGATCGCCTCGAAGAAGAGGGCAGGCGGGACCGTCCAGTACCACTTCACCCCGCCGAAGATGGTGAGGTAGAGGATGGTGTAGGCGGGCACGGCGATGTGGAAGCCGAACACCCAACATCCCACGAGCAGGGCCCCTGTGGTCGCGAGGAGTCTTACCCAGCGTCGCGCCACGAGGGCGGGGTCGTCGTCGGTCTCGAGGAATCCCGTGTCCATGATCTGGCCTCCTGTGCTCGACGCGCCTGCGCGGAAGAGCGAGACCGTGCGCCAGATCCAGAAGGGCGCGCCGAACAGGACGGCCATCCGGGGGAGCCGCCATGCACCGTTGCTCCAGTCCAGGTTCCAGGGGAGCCACCCGAGCGCTCCTGCGTCCGGCGGCAACGAGTCCCAGTACATGTAGACGAAGAATGAGCCGACCGCGGCGAGGAGGATCACCTCACCGGTGAACTCGATGGAAGTGAGACGGCTGTCCGGGAGGGGCCGGAACAGCAGGACGACCCGCCAGGCCCAGAGAGGTATGACGAACAGGCTGAGGACCCGAAGGAACAGCCATCCGTCTGCCCCCCAATCGAACAGCCAGGGCAACAGCCATCCCGGTGCACCGGCGCTTCGGTCTATCGAGTGCCAGTACACGTAAGCGAGGAACACCCCAACTGCAGCGAGGAACGCGGCCTCGCAGATGAAGGCGATGGATACGAATCGGCTGCGGGGGGCAGCGCCGTTGCCGGTCAGGCTCGTCATGGCGCAGCCTCTCCCTCGCGCTCAGGCGGCTCTTCCAACTCGCGGATGCGCGTCGCACTCCGCTGTATGCGGATGCCCACGATAGCGCCCAGCAGGACGAACAGCAGGATGACGATGAACTGCCATCTGGAGAACATCTCCCACCCGTACGTCTCGAGCGCGATGTGGAACCACTTCTCGGCCTCGTTCGCCAGCACGATCGCGATGACGATCGGCGGACGCGGCCAGGCGTACGCCTTCATGAACAGGCCCAGCACACCCGCCCCGGCGAACAGCCACAGGTCGCCCACCGACTGTGAACTCTGGTAGACGCCGATGACGATGATGGCCATCACCAGCGGGAAGAGGATGTTGGGCGGTATCACCGTTACACGGGCGATGAGTGGCGCGAACCGCAGCACGATGGGCACTACGATGATGTTCGCGAGCACGATCGTCCAGACCAGTGCGATGGTCAGGTCCAGGTGCCTGTTCAGCATCGGCGGGCCGGGCTGGATGCCGACCAGGATGAGCATGGCGAGGATGAGCGCCATGTTCGGGCTGCCCGGTATCGAGAAGAAGAGCGTGGGCACCAGCACGCCGCCGTCGATCGCGTTGTTCGACGCCTCCGGCGCGATGACGCCCCGGATGTCGCCCGTGCCGAATGACTGTACGGCGCCGGGTTCCGTCTGCCGCGCCTGCGCGTAGGCGATCCAGTGTGCGGGGACCGCTCCGAGGCCGGGCATCATGCCGACGAATGCGCCGATGAGCGATGAGCGCGTGATGAGCCACTTGTGGCGCGTCGCCTCTCTCATGCCCTTCTTCACGCCCTCGCCGGAGCCCGAGAGCACTTCGTCCAGCCGCTCCGTCGCTATGGTCGTGTTGCTGACGACCAGGTTGGCCAGTTCCGGTATCGCAAATACGCCCAGGAGCATGGGCACGAGCGGGAGGCCGTCCCACAGGTAGCCGATGCCCATACTCGAGCGGACCACGCCACCGATGGGAGAGAAGCCGATCAGGGCGATGGCGATCCCGAACGCCGCCGTCAGCAGTCCCTTCACCATCGCGCCGGAGCTGAGCAGCGCAACCGTGGCGATGCCGAGCAGCGACAGGAGGAAGAACTCAGCCGCGCCGAACAGTTTGAGCAGTTCGCGCGCGAAGGGCAGCACGGCCATCAGGAGCGCTGCCCCGACGATGCCGCCTATGAGCGAGGAGACGTAGACCGCGCCGAGCGCCTCGCCTGCGCGCCCCTGCCGCGACATCGGGTAGCCGTCGATGATCGTCGCCTGCGAGCCGCGCGAACCCGGCACGCCGATGAGGATGGACGGTATCGGCTCTGTTGCGTCGTTCGCCGCGGCGTAGAAGACGGCCGCGGGCAGCGCGATGAAGGGGTCGAGCTCGGCCGCGAAGCTGAGCAGCAGGATGAAGACCGGCACGCCGCCAGCGATCATCACGCCGTTGAACAGCGCGATGGGGGTGATGATTGCGAATGCGATGAGCGGACCGGGAGTGAGCAGTTGCTTCGCCGCGTCGTCGCTTGCGCTGAGCACCGCCTGGATGCTGTCCGCGAATGAGGCGAAGAAGTCTCCCATGCCGCGGCACGTCCTTTCTGCTGATCCGCCTTAGTACGCCGCACCGGCGCAGACCTTGCGTCTGCGCCGGCGCGGCGCGCATACCTAGTTGACGATGAGTTCGTCGACGCCGCTCAGTCTGAGCGCCGCGTCCCGGATCTCGTCGGTGGTGTTCCGGACCTGTTCGACGATACCGAGGATGTCCTCGGCCCTGCCGTACCCCAACGAGTCGGCGTACCCGGCGATGGCGACCTGTTCCTTGAACTGGGCGTCATCCATCATCTGGTCGAACGCCGACTGCCAGTACTGCTTGACGTCGTCCGGAACTCCCGGAGGCAGGAAGAAGACACGGGAGATCTCGGCCACGAGCTGGTTCAGCTCGTTCGCCTTTGCCTCGATCGGGTCGTCGTATGTGATGCCGGGGAGGTCGAGGTATGAGGGCAGCGGGCCGGTGTGCCCGAGTTCCGCAAGCCATTCGTCGTTGTACGGCTTCACCTCGTAGAAGACCGGGATGAGGCGCCCGTCCTCTATCCACTCGGGGTAGAGGCGTCCCGCCGTGCCCGGGCTGCAGCGGTTCGTGCCGTCCACCTCGCCGCGGTCGAACGCCGCCATGATCTCGCTCGTGCCGCCATAGCCGTAGACCATCTTGAACGGGCCGCCGTTCGCGATCATGAACTCGATGGCGGGCTCGTTGCCTGGCCCTGCCGAGCCCACCTTGATCGTGAGTCCCTTGTCCAGCACCTCCTGCCAGGACGAGGCGAAGTTCCTGTCCAGGCAGAAGCCGTCCTCGTTGATGGAGAACGTGGGGGAGCCGAGGATGTGGATGGTGTCGATGTCGAACCCGGTAACGTCGCCCACGTACAGCTGCCGCTGGAACCAGCGCGAGTGCGTCGGGCCTATGGTGTAGCCGTCCGGGTCCGAGTCCACTACCGCCCGCAGACCGCGGAGCTGTCCGGCGCCGGGGAGGTTCTGCACGATGAAGCGCGTGCTCTCAGGGAAGTAACGCTCGGCTGCCTGGGCAACCAGCCTGCTGAAGGTGTCGTAACCGCCGCCGGGGCTCGCACCGACGATGATCCTGATCGTCTTACCGCCGAAGTACTCCTCCGCGTCGAAGCCGGCGGGTGGCGGCACAGGCGTGGCCGTCGGCCCCACCCTCAGCGCCTGGGGCGTAGGAGTAGGCTCCTCCGCCATCGCCTCGGCGGTGGGGGTAGGCTTCTCCATCATCGCTTCGGCGGTGGGAGTGGCCTCCATCATCTGCTCCGACGGAGTCGGCGTGGGCTGAGCAGCCGGGGGCGACGTCGGAGTGGGATCTTCGTCGCCGCCGCAGGCCGCGAGGAGCGCCAGGATCATGGCTATCGCGCCGAGGGCCAGGAATCGGTGGATGCGCATCGGTTTCCTCCTGCGTTGCGCTGTTTCCGGACACGCGTTATCGAGCCGCCTTCGAGCGGACCGTCGTGTGCTAGCGATTGTCGCGGCGCACTCTACCCTTGTGCGGGCGTCAGGTCAATCTCCGGAGCGCTCGTGCGTGATATCTCTTCACAAGTTGCCGTCTCCGCTGCCCCGGCCTATGCTGCGCCCGGCGGCAGTCATACGGAAGAAGGAGGCCGGGGATGACGACCACAACGACAACACTCTGCATAGACGCCGACGGGCACGTGCGTGACGCAGACGAGGACATAAGACCGTACCTGCCCGCGCCTTACAACGAGAGGCCGCGCCTCAGCGCGAACTCTCCTCGGGACGGGTTCGACAACACGCTCGGCGGCCGGCTCGGTACGCGGCAGGTCGACACAGCGGTATGGCTCGACGCACTGGACCGCGGGGGGCTCTCTGCCTCTGCGCTCTTTCCCACGGGCAGCCTCGGCGCCGGCTGGCTGATGGAGCCGGACTTCGCGATCGAACGCTCCCGCGCCTACAACAACTGGCTGTTCGACACCTACCTGCAGGCGGACTCGCGGTTCAAGGGCGTTGCCTTGTTGCCCGTGCAGGACCCGCCTGCGGCCGCCGAAGAGTTGCGGCGGGCCGTCAACGAGCTCGGCATGCTCGGCGGGATGCTGCCGGAAGGCCCGTACCAGTTCGGAAAGCCGCAGTTCGACGTGATCTACGCGGAGGCGCAGCGTCTCGGAGTGCCGCTCGCGGTGCATGGCAGCGGACGCATCACCGGCTCCTACGACGAGTTCCTGTTCGACAACCTCTCCCAGGTCCACTCGCTCGGCCACGCGTTCACGCAGATGAAGCAGTTCGTCAGCATCATCCTCTCCGGCGTGCCTGAGAAGTTCCCGGACCTGAAGATTGCGTTCCTGGAGGCCGGCTGCGGATGGACGGTGTACATGCTCGACCGGATGGACGAGCGCTACCACCTTCGCGGCCACGTGGACTCCCCGCTGCTGACGAAGTACCCCAGCGAGTACCTCTCCTCCGGCAACATCTTCATCTCCTGTGAAGCAGAAGAGCGGATGCTGCCGGAGACCATGCGCATCCTCGGTGAGGACATCATCATGTTCGCGTCCGACTTCCCGCACTGGGACGCCGAGTTCCCGGAGAACATCCAGCACCTGCTCGCGCGGGAGGACATGACCCCTGAGCAGCGTGCGAAGGTCGCAGGGCTGAATGCCCAGCGGTTCTACGGGATGACAACCGTTTGACCCCTCTCCCAAGAGTGGGAGAGGGGTAGGGTGAGGGTTGACCATGTACGACCTTACAGGCAAGGTGGCGCTCGTAACGGGCGCGGGCGGCGAGCGTGGGTTCGGTCGGGCCATCGCCAATCGGCTGGCGCGCGAAGGCGCGGACGTCGCGGTGAACGACGTCGCCCTGAACCCCTACGGCAGCGCGGGTGGCTGGCAGGGGCTGGAGTCGGTCGCGGCGGAGATAGCCGAGACGGGGAGGAGTTCGCTTGCGCTGGTGGGCGACGTCTCGGACAGCGCGTCCGTCGAGCGGATGGTCCGGGAGACCATCGAGCGCTTCGGGCGGATAGACATCCTCGTGAACAACGCGGGGTCGCGTCCGGGCCCTGACCGCGTTCCGCTGGTGGAATTGACGGAGGAAGCGTTCGACGAGGTGCAGCGGGTGAACGTGCGCGGCACGTTCCTGTGCACGCGGGCTGTGGCGCGCCACATGATCGAGCGCGGAGGCGGAGGGAAGATCGTGATCATCGCCTCCACGGCGGGCAAGCGGGGGATGCCGCGCTACGCGGCCTACACGGCGTCGAAGTTCGCGCTCGTGGGGTTCACGCAGTCCGTCGCGCACGAGCTGGGACCGCACGGGGTGAACGTGAATGCCATCTGCCCCGGTCTCGCGGAGACGGAGCGCGCTGCGTTCATCGCGGACGCGATAAAGCCGTCGGGCACGACGGCTGAGGAGCAGTTGCGGGGGATGGTGGCTGACCGGACGCGGGCGAACCCGCTCGGACGCATCACGGAGACGGAAGACATCGCACGGATGGCCGCGTTCCTGTCGTCCGCTGAGTCGGACTACATCACGGGGCTTGCGGTCTCCGTCTCCGGTGGAGACGTCATGTACTGAGGAATCGGAAGGCCCGGCTGCGCGCCGGGCCTTCTGGTTGGCAGGATGGGTCTACTTCATCTCCGCCATGGTCTTGCCGATGATGTTGAGGCCTGTGCCGCAGATGCCGCACGTCCCCTTGATGATCGGCTTGCCGTTCTTCGTCGTCTCGTCGCGCGGGCCATTCATGTCTCGCTTGTCCCGGCACTTGACGCAGTATGCCTGCATGCTTTCCTCCTTCTGCTGCAGCAGCCTGCGGGCTGCTGCACCCCATGCAGTGCAATGCTTTCCTACCCGACAGGCAGTCTACAAGTCCCCTGAAGACTCATTTTCAGGGGAATTTCGCAGAATCCCGCCTCAGGCGACGTATTTCTTCCCGTCGAATCGGCAACCCGTGCTGTGCTGCGCTACACTCACCCTCGACTTTCCCCTGCGGAGGAGCCCGTATGATCTATGAACTGCGTACCTACAACCTTACGACCAACTCCGTGCCCGAGGTGGAGCGCCGCTTCGCCGAGAAGATAGAGGCGCGCACGAAGCTGTCGCCGCTGATCGGCTTCTGGCACACGGACATCGGCCCGCTCAACCAGATCGTGCACCTGTGGGCGTACGAGTCCCTGCAGCAGCGCGCGGACGTGCGCGCGCTGGCGATCGCGGACGGCATCTGGCCGCCGGACCTCACCGAGTTCGGCGTCTCCATGGAGAGCGACATCCTCGTTGGCTCGCCCGTGAACGACCCCCTGGACGGCCCGCGCGAGTGGGGCAACCTGTACGAATTGCGTATGTACACGTTCCCTTCAGGCACGGTCCGCTCCGTGATGCAACAGTTCAGCGAGCAGGCCCCGAAGCGGCTCGAGATGTATCCCGGCTGCTTCTTCATGAGCGACCTGGGACAGCTCAACCGCTTCTACCAGCTGTGGCCGTACAAGGACTGGGCGCACCGCGACGAACTCCGCGCCATCTACCTCAAAGAAGGCATCTGGCCGCCGCACACCGACGTGAGCGCCGTGCACCAGCTCGTGCGCCACATGGTCCCGGCGTCGTTCTCGCCGCTGCACTGACACGCGTTGGAATCGGCGCGCCAGCGGCGGTTCCAACGCGCGTTGACCCGTCTCTGGGCCGGTGTTAGCGTTTCTCTGTCCCCTCTCCCTTGACGGGAGAGGGTCAGGGCGAGGGTGAAGGAGGATGCGGATGCGCATCGTGAGTTTCGACGACTACCGGATAGGCGTGCTGACCGATAGCGACAACGTCGTTGACGTGACCGGTCTGCTCCCGGAACTGCCGGTCGAGTTCAACCCTATGCGCATGCTGCTCCTCATCGAACGGTGGGACGACCTGCGCCCGCAGGTCGAGGCGCTGGCGTCTTCGGAGAGCGGTGTGCCGCTCGGCTCTGTCGAGTTGCTGCCTCCGGTGCCGGCGCCGCGCAAGGTGTACGCGCAGCCGGTGAACTACAGGGCGCACCACGAGGAGATGGAGAACAGCCCATGGAGCGGCACCGCGCCGCAGGTGTCATCCGACCAGGGTATGTTCCTGAAGGCGTCCAGCGCGGTGTCCGGCCCGAACGACCCCATCCTGCTGCCGTACTCCGACCGCGTCATCCACCACGAGTCCGAACTCGTCATGGTGATCGGCAGGGGCGGGAGCATGATCCCCGTTGACGACGCGCTCTCGCACGTGTTCGGCTACACCTGCGGGCTGGACATGACCGTGCGCGGACCGGAGGACAGGAGCAAGCGCAAGTCGTTCGACACCTTCGCGCCCATCGGCTCGTGCATCGTGACCGCGGACGAGGTGCCGGACCCGCAGGACCTCGAGATCAACCTGTGGGTGAACGAGGAGTTGCGCCAGCACGCGTTCACGCGCGACATGATCGTGGACTGCAAGAACCAGATAGCCAACATGTCGTGGGTGGCTCGCATGGAGCCCGGAGACCTCGTCTTCACGGGCACGCCTGAGGGCGTCGGCTCCGTCGGCCCGGGTGATCTGGTCACCATCAACATCAGTCAGGTAGGCGAACTGTCCGCAAGAGCGCAGGCGAGAGAGTAAAGGGAGGACGACCATGACCTGGACGATGCCGGAGACCGAGAAGGCGTACCACCAGGAGTTGGACGACGAGAACATCAACCCCCTGTGGGTGATGCATGCGAACCCTCCTGAGCGCCCGAAACTGGAGCCGCATGTGTGGCGCTGGGACAAGATGCGCGAGCTCGCGATCCAGGCGGGCGAACTGGAGAGCCTGAAGGGGCAGGGCTTCCGCCGCGCGCTCACGATGCGCAACCCCGGCCTGAAGAACCCGCTGGCCGGCGCGACCAAGACGATGTCCGCCGCCGTCCAGATCGTCTGGCCCGGCGAGGTTGCAGAGGCGCACCGCCACTCCGCCGCCGCGATACGGTTCGTCATCGAGGGCGAGGGCGCCTTCACTGTGCAGGATGGCGAGCGCTTCCGCATGGAGGAGGGCGATCTCACGCTTACGCCCTCGTGGGTGTGGCACGACCACAACAACCCGCAGGACAAGCCCGTCATCTGGCTCGACTGCCTCGACGCCCCGATGGTCGGCTACTTCGACGGTATGTTCCAGGAGCCGTTCCCCGAGGACGTGCAGCCCGTGACGAAGCCCGTCGGGTACACGAACGCGGTCATCGGCAACGGCCTGATGCGCGCGGACCTGAAGGACGTGACCGGCGGCGCGCTCCCCATCACGTACAAGTGGAACGACGCCTACGGCGCGCTCCTCGGCTACGGCGAGGAGGACCGCTTCGACGGCGTGATGATGGAGTACATCAACCCGCTGACGGGCGGTCACTCGATGCCGACGCTCGCACTGAAGCTGCAGCGCCTCGCACCCGGCTCGCACACCGACGCCCACCGCCACACCTCCAGCGTCGTCTACCACGTCGCGAAGGGCGAGGGCTACTCGATCATCGACGGCAAGCGACTCGAATGGTCGAGGGGCGACACCTTCGTGCTGCCGTCGTGGTCGCTCCACGAGCACGGCACCGACTCCACCGACGACGCGGTGCTCTTCTCGATGAGCGACCTGCCGGTGGTCGAGGCGATGGGCCTCTACCGCGAGGAAGAGGGCGAGCGCCAGGAAGTCGTCGGCGCCATCGGGTAGAACCGGCCACTCCGGGCAGGGTTCGCCGGATTCTGTCATTCCGAGCGGAGCACACTGGACCATTGTCATTCCGAGCGGAGCGCAGCGGAGTCGAGGAATCTCTCGGGATGTCCGATTCCCTCTCCCTTGAGGGGAGAGGGTTAGGGTGAGGGTGAACCGGGGGAGGAGTGTGGCCTCTACGGACGGGGTTACGCCAGGGTTCCTGCGATGGGAGAGGGTGAGCGCTTCGCCCGTACGAATCAAGCCAAGGAATCGGAAGGAGCGAAACCATGACCACAGGCTCTCCCAAACCCCTGAAGATGGGCATCATCGGCGTGGGCGTCGGTGCGACGCAGATCATGCCCAGCATGGAGGGCCTCGACGAGATCGAGCTGATGGCCGGGGCGGACACGAACCCCCGCGTCCGGGAGGCGTTCCAGGCCCGCTACCCGGACGCCCGCGTCTACGACAGCGCTGAGGCGCTCTGCGCCGACCCGGACGTCGAGGCCGTCTGGGTCGCGACTCCCAACAACTTCCACAGCCCGCACGTCGTGCTCGTTGCGAACGCGGGCAAGCACGCCGTCTCCGAGAAGCCGATGGCCCTGAACATGCAGGAGGCCGAGGCGATGGTGGACGCGGCGGCGAAGAACAACGTGAAGCTGCTATGCGGCCACACGCTCGGTTTCAGCCCGCCCGTCCTGGAGATGCGGCGCATCATCCTCTCTGGTGAACTTGGGCCGCTCAAGGCGCTCAACAACTGGGCGTTCACGGACTGGATGCTCCAGGCGCGCCAGCCGGAGGAGTTGGACGAGAGCGTGGGAGGCGGCGTGCTCTACCGCCAGGGGCCGCACCAGCTGGACAGCCTGCGCGTGCTCGGCGGCGGCATGGTGCGCACGATACGCGGCGCCACGGGCAAGTGGTGGCCCGAGCGCAACGCCGTCGGCTACTACTCCGCGTTCATGGAGTTCGAGTCCGGCGCGACCGCCACCGTGACGAACAACGGCTACGGCTACTCCATGACCGCCGACCTCGTGCCGTGGAGCGACGAGCAGGGCAGGGGGCTCATCGAGGGCTACACCCACGACGACCGCATCCGCATCCGCGCAGGGCTGAAGGACGGCACGCGCGACGAGTTCGAGGCGAAGGACTCGCTCCGCATCGGCTCCGACCACGAGCGTCGCTTCTGGCGCGAGCAGCCGAAAGAGGTCCCGCCGTGGCGGCCCACCAACCTCGGCATCCTCATCGCGACGTGCGAGCGGGGCGACCTGCGGCAGTCCCGCTACGGGCTGTACGTCTACAAGGACGGCGGCATCGAGGACCGCTCGCTCACGATTTCACGCTACCACGCGGGCAGGGAAGACCTGATGGAGCTCTACAACGCTGTGCGTAACGACGCGCCCGTCTACCACGACGGACTGTGGGGCATGGCGACGCTGGAGCTCATCACCGGCATCATGGAGTCGTCGCGCACCGGCAGGGACGTGCAGCTCACGCACCAGGTCCCCATGTCGCCCGACTACGGCCTCTGATCTCCATCCCACCTCTCTTGGGGGAGAGGTCGCTACGCGGTAGCGCGGCGGGTGAGGGCCCCTCGGTGGGGGCGGGTTGCAGCCTTGTCATGCTGAGCGGAGCGCAGCGGAGTCGAAGCATCTCTCGGGAGGACGTTGGCGAATGACATCCGCGGCGCCGTTGCACCGTCCTTGCCCTGCGGGAGTATGATTACCCCGAGAAGAAGAACGGTCCACCACGGAGGTAGGTAGATGCTCACCGCAGCACAGAACGAGCGTCTCACGCGGGTCGGGCCCGGCACGCCGATGGGCGAGCTGATGCGCCGCTACTGGCACCCCATCGCGCCGAGCGCCGAACTGAACACCGACAACCCCACGAAAGAGGTGCGCATCCTCGGTGAGGACCTCGTCCTCTACCGCGACGCGAAGGGCACGCTCGGTCTCATTGAGCCGTCGTGCGCACACCGGAAGGCGAACCTCTCCTACGGCATCCCTGAGGAGAATGGCATCCGCTGTGCCTACCATGGCTGGATATTCAACGAGACCGGCCAGTGCGTCGACCAGCCGTCCGAGCCGGAAGGCTCCAAGTTCAAGGACAAGGTCCGCATCAAGGCGTACCCGGTCCAGGAGAAGGCGGGCGTCGTCTTCGCTTACATGGGCCCGGCTCCCGCGCCGCTGCTCCCGCGCTGGGACCTCCTCGAGTGGGACAACGTTGAGCGCTGGGTCGTCGCGATGGAGTTGCCCTGCAACTGGCTGCAGTGCATGGACAACTCGCTCGACCCCGTGCACTTCGAGTGGCTCCACAACTACTGGGGCTCCTACGTGCTCGGCATGGAGAAGCCGCCGGAAGAGCGTGAGGAGTGGAAGCAGCGGATGCAGGGCGAGGGCGCGCGCGGACGCCATGAGGTGAAGGTCGGGTTCGACCGCTTCGAGTACGGCGTCATCAAGCGCCGCCTCATGCAGGGCGACACCGAGGAGAACGAGTGGTGGCGCATCGGCCACCCGGTCCTCTTCCCCAACATCCTCCGCGTCGGCCAGCAGCGGCAGCACGGCTTCCAGATGCGCACGCCTATGGACGACACCCACACCTACCACATCGTCCTCCGCGTCCGCGTGCCGGAGACGGGCGAGGTCTTCGAGCAGACCGAGATTCCGTACACGTACGAGAACGTGTTCAAGAACGACGGTCGCATCCGCGCCGACTGGGTGCTGGGGCAAGACCAGGCTGCCTGGATCATGCAAGGCCCCATCAGCGACCGCACGACCGAGGCGCTCGGCGTCACCGACGTCGGCATCATCCTCTACCGCAAGGTGCTCGAGGAGCAGATGCAGATCGTCGAGGACGGCGGCGAGCCGATGAACGTCCACCGCGAGGACAGGGGCGTCATCGTCCTGCCGCAGGAACACTCCTACTACCCCGGCTACGACGTTACCGGCGGCCCCTTCCGCGACAAGCCGAACCTCAAGCCCCTCATCGAGGCCCAACTCGCCCCGGAGATCGACGCGAACTTCGCGTAGCCTATGCGGTGGCCGGAGGCTGCAGACGAGATCGTCGTGCGCGACGGTCACCTCACCATCAAGCTGTTCAAGCTGGCCGACGGCTGGTACGCGCAGGTCGAGTCCGCCATTGAGGGCAGGATCTTCGAAGGCCGCGTCACGGAGATGTCCGGCCTGCTCGCGGGACACCCCATGGTGAGCGGCCTCACCGACGACGACGGATCACAGGAGGAGTAGCGTGGCAGACAGGCTCGCAGGCAAGGTGGCGATCGTAACGGGCGCGGGGTCGAGCGGCCCTGGCGTGGGCAACGGCAAGGCGGCCTCCATCCTCTTCGCGCGCGAGGGCGCAAAGGTACTGCTCGTCGACCGCGAGCTCGACCGCGCCGAGGAAACGTCGCGGCTCATTGAGGAGGAGGGCGGGACCGCATCCGCCATGGGCGCCGACGTCACGAGCGCAGCCGACTGCGAGGCGATTGTGCGCACGGCCGTCGAGCGCTACGGACGGCTGGACATCGTCCACAACAACGTCGGCATCTCCACCCGCGCCGACGTCACCGACGTCACCGAGGAGCAGTGGGACCACATCATGGCGGTCAACGTCAAGAGCATCGTCCTCACCTCTCGGTACGCCATCCCGGAGATGAAGAAGGGCGGCGGAGGCTCCATCATCACCCTCTCCTCCATCGCGGGCCTGCGCGCCAACAGCAGCACCCCCTACACGACGTCCAAGGCGGCGGTGGTCGGCCTCACGCAGTCGATGGCGGGCGACCACGGCCGCGACGGCATCCGCGTCAACTGCATCGCCCCGGGCCTCGTCTACACGCCGATGGTCGCGCCCCGCATGGACGACGACCTGCGCCAGATACGCCGCGAGGCTGGCGTGCTCGGCACCGAGGGCACCGCGTGGGACATCGGCTGGGCGGCGGTCTTCCTCGCCAGCGACGAGGCCCGCTGGATCACGGGCGTCGTCCTCCCCGTCGACGCCGGCCTGCTCGTCACCACCCCGGTCACCTACAACCGCCTCGGCCAGCAGCAGCACGGCGGCCCCGGCGTCCGGTAGGGCGAATCCCCTCTCCCTACAAGGGGAGAGGGCTAGGGTGAGGGTACCTCTTGTCTGGTGTAGGGGCATCCCTTGTGGGTGCCCTGTCTGGTCCCCTCTCCCTAGAGGGGAGAGGGTTAGGGAGAAGGTGAACGGTGTGGGGTGGGCGGCTTGTCATGTTGAGCGAAGCCGAAACATCTCTCAGGCGCCCCCACCTCGCCCTCTGGGAGAGAGCCTGCCCGAGCCTGCCGAACGGGTCGCCGCGCGGCAGTGCGGCGGGGGAGGGGTGGTATGAGCGCCCGCCTACTCCAGACTCCGCTCCAGCTCCACCGGCTGTGGCTGCAGATCGGCGAACGGGCCGCCGGTGCGGTCGTAGCCGGGGAACCACGCGTACTCTGTCGGCAGCTCGATGATCTCCCGCTGCGTCCGGTGCACGTTGACCGGGTCGCCGCCGTCCTCAACGACCTTGATCTGGTCGTTCAGCATGTTGCGGAACATGATGAGCCCGATGTCCGTGATGCCAAGCGCCTCGGTGCTCCGGTCCATCCGCGGCCCCTGGATGATCCACGCGAGCTGGTCCTGCCCCACCACCCAGTCGTCCTTGATGCGGCCGTTGTCGAAGAACGCGGGCCTGTCCTCGTGGGTCATCGGCGTCGGCGGGATGACCTCGCCCGGCTCCGGCGTGCGGATCGTGTAGCCGAAGTGGAGCGTGTGCGTGTCGTCGACCGGCACGCGGTGCTGGAACTCGAACCACGTCCCCTGGCCGACGCGCAGCGTGTACGGGAACAGGATGGGATGGCCGATGCGCCACCACTCGCTCTGCTCGTCCTCGCCCTCCAGCATCCGCCGCTTGATGATGCCGTACTCGAACCGGTCGAACCCGATCTTCACGTGCGCCTTGCCCCGCGCCGCCGAGATGCGGTCGAACTCGTCGCGCCGCGCCTCGCCCATGATCTTGGACGCCCGCCACATCCCGTAGTAGCGGTGCAGCCACTGGAAGTGTACGGGGTCCAGAGAGTTCTCGTGGCACTGCAGCCAGTTGCACGGCAGCATCACCGCGTAGGTGGAGCGCTCGACGCCCTCCCACTGGTAGAGGTCCCAGTTCGGGAGCACGGGCACCGGGTCCGGCCCCATGTAGACGTGGATGACGCCGCTCTTCTCCTCGACGGGGTACGCCTTGATACGCACCTTCTCCTTGAACTTCGACCCCTCCGGCTCCGACGGCTGGTCGATGCACTGTCCGGTCTCGTTGAATATCCAGCCGTGGTAGGCGCACCTGATCCCGCTCTCTTCCGGGATGCCGTAGGAGAGGTTCGCCTTCCGGTGTGCGCACGACGGCTCGATGCAGCCGACCTTGCCGCTGGCGTCGCGGTAGAGGACGAGGTCCTCGCCGAGAAGGCGTATCTCCTTCGTGGGGTTCTCCTCGGTCAGTTCGAGGCTCGCGGCGATGGGGTGCCAGTAGCGGCGCATCAATTCGCCCATCGGTGTGCCCGGCCCCACCTGCGTCAGCCGGTCGTTCATGTCTCTGGTCAGCATCGAGCTCCCTCCGTGCTCCGTATCGGGTCGGACTCTGCGGTGCTAAGTTTAGGGAACTATATACAATGCTGCACAGCAGGAGCGAAAGAAGAGAGGAGTGGGTGGTAGAAGGAGGGGAACATGATCGCAGAGCTAGGGGAACCCAGCAGATATCAGTTGATAGCCTCGTGTGAGAGGCACGGAAGGGAGTCTTGGCTCGACTCCTACGAGACCCAGAAGGAAGCGCAGGAGTTCGCTCGCCGCAACCCTCCGCCTCCGTGCAGCACCGACACAGGAGTATGGACGCATTGGGAGATAATGCCCATCTTTGACCTTTGACTTACTCCAACTTCACAACGACGAAACGAGGAACAGGATGAGCGAGAACATAGGACTGTTCGATGCGATGTACACGCAGCGGGCGCTGCGCTACCTGAAGACCGACCCCGTGCCGGACGATCTGGTGCGGAAGGTCATCGAGGCCGGCATTCGCGCCCCCAACGGCGGTAACACCCAGCAGTGGGGGTTCGTCGTCATCAAGGACGAGGCGACGAAGCGCATCATCGCGGACCACTACGCGGGTGTGGGGCGCCCCAATCACGGCGATGCCGTGACGGCATCCGAGCGTCGCGCGGCGGAGTCGGCGGACTACCTGGCGGAGCACATCATGGACGTGCCGGTGTGGATCCTCGCCGTCACGCGGCACCCGGGGACCGACATACACAACGGCGCCTCGATCTACCCCGCCGTCCAGAACATGCTGCTCGCGGCACGGGCCTACGGCCTCGGCAGCGTGCTCACGACTCGCGTCCGGCGCGGCTTCGAGCCGCAGATACGCGAGGCCATCGGCCTGCCGGAGGACTTCGTCACCGCCGCGATGATCCCGCTCGGCTGGCCGCAGGACGGCCACCGCTACGGCCCGACGACACGCCGCCCCGCATCGGAGGTCACGCACTGGGACAGGTGGGGGAACCTGGGATAGCAGTCGGCGGGGCGCGTCAGGCGCCGACGCGGCGGACGGCCTCCGTCAGCGCTCGCTCGGTGAGCACGCCGGTGAGGTGCTCCCGGTACTCCTCGGAGCCGTGGACGTCCTCGATGAACTCCATGCCCCGCGACGCCCGCGACGCCGCTGCCGCGATGGTGTCCGGCGTGACCACGCGCCCCGTGAGGTAACGCTCGCTGGCGGTTGCGCGCACTGCGCATGGCCCCGCGCCCGTCACCGCGATGCGCGCTCGCGAGCAGACGCCCTTCCGGTCCACTGTCACCGCTGCCGCAACGCCCACGATGGCGAACCGCGACGCCTTGTTCGCGAACTTCAGGTACGTCGAGCCGGTGCGCGCGGGCTGCTTCGGGATGCGTATCTCCGTCAGTACCTCGGTCGGGCCGAGCACGGTCTCGTAGGCGTCGACGAAGAAGCGCCGCGCCTGTATTGCGCGGCGGGTCGGGCCGCCGGTGGTGTGGAACGTGGCGTCGAGCGCGAGCAGTGTTGCCGGCGCGTCTGCGGCGGGGTCGGCGTGCGCGGCGCTGCCGCACAGCGTGCCGCGGTTCCGCACCTGGATGTCGCCCACCAGGCGCACCGTCTCGACGAGAATCGGTGCGACGGCCGCGACCGTCCGCGACTTCTCGATACTCCGGTACGTCGCGCCCGCGCCGATGGCGACCCCGCCGTCCTCGGTGCGCCGGATGTAGTCGAGCTCTCCGAGCCTGCCGATGTCGACCAGGTGCTCCGGCTGCACGAGGCGCAGCTTCATCGCAGGGATGAGGCTCATGCCGCCGGAGACGACGCGGGCGTCGCCCTCGTAGGCGCGTAGCAGGCGCACTGCATCGCGGAGCGAGCGCGGCGCGTGGTAGGTGAACGCCGCGGGGATCATCCCTCGCCCCGCAGCGTCTGCGCTGCGTGGAGCGCGGACGCGACGATGTTCTGGTAGCCGGTGCAGCGGCACATGTTGCCGCTCAACGCGGCGCGCACTTCATGTTCCGTCGGGTCGGGGTTGCGGCGTAGGAACTCGTGCAGCAGCATCACCATCCCCGGTGTGCAGAAACCGCACTGCAGGCCGTGCTCCTCGTGGAACGCCTGCTGGATGGGGTGGAGCGTGTCGCCCTTCGCGAGTCCTTCGATCGTCGTGACCTTCGCGCCATCTGCCTGTGCCGCGAACAGCGAGCACGACTTCACCGCCGCGCCGTTCAGGAGCACGGTGCACGCCCCGCACTGGCTCGTGTCGCAGCCGATGTGCGTCCCGGTGAGGCGCAGCTTCTCGCGCAGCAGGTCCACGAGCAGGTCGCGGTCCTCGACCTCCGCGGAGCGCCGTCGTCCGTTGACCGTGAGCGTTACCTGTCGCATCAGAAGGTGATAACCCCTCGGCCCACGACGCCCCGGTCGAGTTCTTCGTACGCCTCGTTGATCTGGTCGAGGCTGTAGCTGCGGGTGATGAGATTGTCCACGTCAATCTTGCCACTCTCGTAGAAGTCGACCATGCGGTAGAAATCAACGGCCGGGCGGGACGAGCCGTAGTACGCGCCCTTCAGCGTCTTCTCGTAGCGCACGAGCGCGACTGCGTCGATGTTGGCGAAGTCGCCGACCGGCGCGAGCCCCACGATGACGGCGGTGCCGCCCTTGCGCGCTGCGTCGAACGTCATCGTTGTCGTCTCCGAGGAGCCGAACGCCTCGAAGGCGTAGTCCACGCCGCCGCCGGTCATGTCGCGTATCGCCTTCAGCGCGTCGCCGTCGTTCGGGTTCAGGGTGTCGGTCGCGCCGAACCGCGTGGCGAACTCGAGCGCCGCGTCGTTGATGTCAACCGCGATGATTCGCTTGGCGCCTGCGAGACGCGCGCCCTGCACGACGTTCAGCCCGACGCCCCCGCAGCCGATGACCGCGACGGTGCTGCCGGGCTCGACCTGCGCGCTGAACAGCACCGAGCCGACGCCGGTCGTCACGCTGCAGCCGATGAGCGCGGCCACCGGGAGCGGGAACTCCGGGCCTATCTTCATGCAGCCCGCTTCCGGCACGACGGCCTGCTCCGCGAAGCACGCCACCTTCCCCATGTGCGCGAGGTCCTGTCCGTTCCAGTGCAGGCGGCGCGTACCGTCGAACATCTGCGGACCGGTTGCGAGGTGCGTGTCGCAGAGGTTGGCCCGTCCTCCGATGCAGGACGGGCAGCGTCCGCAGAACGGCACGAACGAGAGGATGACGTGGTCGCCCGGAGCGACGCGCGTCACGCCCTCGCCGACCTCTTGGACGATGGCGGAGCCCTCGTGGCCGAGCACGGCGGGCTTGGCGATGACTGCCTCTCCGCGCATGAAATGGAGGTCGCTGCGGCAGACGCCCGCCGCCGCGATGTTGACGCGCACCTCGTGTGCCTTCGGCGGGTCGAGCTCGACCTCCTCGATCCTGAGCGGTTCGTTCGCTTCTACCAGAACGGCTGCTTTCATGCGTCCCCCCTGCGCCGGTATATGCGCTCCCCAAGGAAGGGGCGCGGTGAGCCTATCACACGCGCCCCTGCGTCAGTAGTCCGTTACCGAGGTGGCCGGAGGGGCGTTACTCAACGCCCTGGCCCGTGTAGGGGACCTGGTGCTGCATGAAGACTTCGCGGCGCTCGTCCGACGACTGGACGATCCCGAGGACGACTTCCTGCGTCGCCTTGCCCCAGTAGGCGTCGTGAACGCGGACGGGCGTGTCCTCGTGGATGGCGCGGCACATCTCGTCGACCTCTATCGAGCAGTAGCGGCGGTTGTATCCCGGGCCCGCGGGGAGGTCTATCTCTTCGTTGCCGTCGTCGCCGTAGATGGTGAGGCCGGTGGGGGTCTGTCGCATATCGCCGTGTTCGCACGAGACGAGCGTGATGCCGAAGAAGGCGTGCCGCCTGTCCGGCGACGCGGGGTGTTCGATGGAGCGTTCGAGGGAGCCGCCGTAGCGCGTCGAGTCCTTGTATGCCTCCTCGGCGTCTGCGTCGGCGAACGCGGCGATGCGCCGCCGGGAGTTGACGTGCAGCGCGGGGTCCATCTGCGTGCCTTGGAGCGTGTAGCCGAACGTCAGTTCCGCGCTGTTGAAGTGCCCGTAGCCGTCGTAGATGATGGTCGCGGTGTTGCCTTCCTCGAAGTCGAGGAACGCCATGAACGAGCCGTCGATGGGGCGGTCGGGGTCGACGATGTTCGTGCGGGCACGGACGGAGCGCACCCTGCCGCCGCCGACCATGCGGGAGATGTCCACCTGGATCGGGCCCTGCCGCCGGACGATGCTGCCGCCGCGGTCCTGCATCAACTCTTCCTTTGCGCGCGGGCGGTAGATCCAGTCGCTGTAGAACATGGTGTGCGACATGACAACCTTGCCGAGCCTGCCGCTGCTGGCGATCTCCGCCATCTTCAGGTTGGGCAGGTCCAGGCTCTGCGAGTGGCCGACGAGCACACGCGTCCCGTTGCGCTCCGTCGCCTCGATGATGGCGTCGCACTCGTCGAGCGTCAGCCCCATCGGCTTGTCGAGGATGACCTGCTTGCCCTGCTCCGCGGCCATGATGGTGTGGGCCGCGTGCATCTCGTCCGGTGTCATCACGTAGATCACGTCGACGCCGGAGTCGGCGCACAGCCCCTCGGCGTCGTCGTAGGCGCGCCCGCCGAAGTCGCGCTCGAACCGCTCACGGGCGGACGCGCGCGGGTCGGCGACGGCCACGATGCGCGCGTTCGGGTTGGCGCGCAGCTCGGGGATCATGTTCATCGCGCCCGCGCCCAGACCGATGATGCCGAAGTTGAGTGGTGCGTTAGTGGTCATGGCTACGCCGTCGCGTGGTGCTGCTGGACGTAGGAAGTCTGTGCGAGCAGGTCGACGATGAGCGGCTTGAGCTTGCTGCCGTAGCGCGCTACCTCGTCGATGTCCGACGTCCGGCCCAGTTTGCCCCAGCCCTCCTGCGGCACGTGGATCATGACGTTCTCCGCCGGGTCCCGGACCACGTTGATCGGCTCGGCGCCGTCCTCGACGACTGCGGCCTGCTCGTCCAGCATCTTGCGGTAGAAGATGACGCCACGGTCGGACTCGCCGAGGCGCTCCGTCGTCCGGTCCATGATGGGACCTTGCAGGATCCATGCTGCGTGGTCCTGCGCCATGGTGTCGTCGCTGCGCCAGTAGCCGTCCGGCGTCTCGAGCCCGATCGTGGTGTAGGGGACGGTGTCCTGCTCAGGCACGTCGATATCGTCGGGGAACCAGTAGCTTGTTATCTCCACGTGCCAGGTGTGCGTGTCGTCTATGGGCGTGCGGTACTGGAAGAAGTAGCGCCCGCCGCCGCCCTGCTGCAGGATGTTCGGGAAGAGCAGGGGGTGCCCCACGCTCCACTTGGGCGACTCCTTCGTCGTGTTGCCGTAGACACGGCGCTTGATGATGCCGCGCTCGAACTCGTCGAAGCCGATCTCCCTGTGACGGTCGTACTGGGCGAGGCTTTCGGCGACTGCATCGCGGCGACCTTCCAGCTTTGCCCGGTGCGCGCCGTAGACCCCGTGCAGCCATTCCAGGTGCACTGGGTCGACGGAGTTCTCCATACACTGGAGCCAGTTCACCGGCAGTTCAGCGATGAACGCTTCCCGCAGGACGCCCTCCCGCTGCGCGAGGATGTCGTAGTTGGGCAGGAGCGGCACGGGCGCGGGGCCCATGTAGGCGAACAGCAGCCCGCCGAGCTCCTGCACCGGGTAGCCCGCGATCTTCACCTTCTCCTTGAAGCGTCCATCCGGGTGCACCGTCTCCTCGAAGGGCTGCTCGATGCACTGGCCAGTCTCGTCCATCATCCAGCCGTGGTACATGCAGCGAAGGCCGTGCTCCTCCGGGATGCCGTAGGAGAGGTCAACGCGGCGATGCGGGCAGAAGCGGTCGATGAGGCCGAGCGTGCCGGACCTGTCCTTGTAGAGGACGAGGTCCTCGCCGAGCACGCGGACGGCCTTCGTGGGACGTTCATCGAGTTCCGCCGCTGCGGCGATGGGGTGCCAGTAGCGGCGCATCAGCTCGCCCATCGGCGTTCCGGATCCAACCTGCGTGAGACGTTCGTTCTGCTCTTGCGTCAGCATGTCCTCGTCCTCTCCATCCTGTCCGATGTTGTGCTACGCGCCGTACCAGCCGTGCCGGTCGACCAGCCCGCGCACGTAGGCTATCTGCCCCGTGTGCTGGATGAGGTCGCCGGTGACGCGGGCTATCGACAACTTGATGGTCTCATCCCGCGCGACGCCAGCCGTGCTCGGCTTCTCCAGGTCGTCGTCCGTGACTGCCTCGAGGAACCGGCGGGACTTCTCGCGCGCCGTTTCGAAGTAGGCGATCAGGGTGTCAGAGTCGATGGGGTCGAAGGCGCGCACCTGCTCCAGCGAATCACCGTTGCCGGAGCCCCTGTCCGCGGGCTGGCCGAACCGCTCGCACCAGCCGTCTGCCGTCCATGCCTCTTCCTCACCAAGGAGTTCGGAGTAGTTCTTGTCCTGCGTGCGGCTGAGGTGCCAGGCGAGCCAGCCGATGGGGTTGCTCTCCGGACCGGACGGCTGTTCCTTGAGCTGCTCGACGGTGAGTCCCGTGAGGGCGCGTTGGAACACCCCGCCGATGCGGTCGTAGGCTGCGTTCGAGATCTCGCCTGCGCTCATGTGCTACCTCTGTTCGAGTTACGGTGAGCGTAGTAGGCCGCCCGCGCCGCGTCAATCGCTCGACAACGCGCGTGTTCGCTCGCCGTCTGCCGTCGTTGGACAGCAGGCAGGGCGCTCCATAGAATGCCGAACGACCCCCGCTGCAAGGAGGTAGCGCCACGAGCGAATTCATCGAAGTCCAACGGGCCGACGGCGTCGTGCTCATCACGCTCGACCACGCGTCAACGCGGAACGCGCTCGGCACGGAGATGGCTGCGGAACTCTACGCCGAGCTCGAAGCATTCGAGTCGAATGACGCAGACCGCGTGCTGGTGCTCACCGGACGTGACCCATCGTTCTGCTCAGGTGCGAACATCCGCAGGTTCGACGAAACCATCGGGCGCATCGAACAGGAAGAGGGCGCGCGGGCGGAGCGTCAGCCGTTGCCGTGGGGCGATATGGAGGCCCGGCTTGGACAGCGCGCGTCGGAGAAGGCGGAGGCGGGGTTCGGCTCCGTCTCCAACGTTCCCCTCCGCATCAGCGAGGTACAGAAGCCGACGATTGCGGCGGTGAACGGCCACGCGATAGGGGTGGGACTCGGGCTTGCGCTCTCGTGCGACATCCGCATCGCGTCGGAGAAGGCGGAGTTTGCTGAGGCGTTCGTGCGGATGGGGCTCGTGCCGGGCGATGGGTCCTGCTGGCAGTTGCCGCGCCTCATCGGCCTGAGCAACACCTATTACATGCAGTACACGGGCGACCGGCTGAGTGCGGACGACGCCTACAGGATGGGACTCGTCAGCAAGGTGCATCCGCACGAGGAGATGCTGGCTGGAGCGATGGAATTCGCGGGGCGGCTCGCCTCCGGCGCGACGTACTCGATGTCGCTCACCAAGTACCTCGTGCAGCGGTCGTTCGACATGGGGTTTGGTGAGAGCCTCCGGCTGGCGCAAACGGCGCAGGAACTGGCGCGCCGCTCGGACGACCACAAAGAAGCAGTGCGGGCCTTCCTGGACAAGCGAAGGCCGGAATTCAAGGGCAGGTGAGGGCATGAAGGTTGGCGTTGGGCTTCCGTTCAGGATGCCGACGGACAGTTGGCCGTACATCTCGGAACTCGCGCGCCGCGCTGACGAAGGGCCGTACTCCTCGTTCGCGGCGCTCGACCGGCTGGCATACGACAACTTCGAGGCGATGGCCGAGCTCGCGGCGGTGGCCGCCATCACGCAACGGCTGCGTCTGGTGACGACCATCCTGCTCGCGCCCGTGCGCAACGCGGGTGTGCTCGCCAAGCAGGCGGCGACCATAGACGCCATCTCCAACGGACGGCTCTCGCTGGGGCTCGCGGTCGGCGGGCGCGAGGATGATGCCATCGTCGCGCCGTCGCAGTTCCGCAACCGGGGCAAGCTGTTCGAGGAGCAGCTCGTCCACATGAAGCGCATCTGGAACGGCGAGGTGCTGGAGGGCGCGCAGCGTCCCGTTGGGCCTGCGCCGGTGCAGCCCGGCGGCCCGGAGATACTCATCGGCGGGACTCACCCGAGGGCTATCGCGCGCGTGGGACGGTTCGCCAACGGCTACGTGATGGGCGGTAGGGCGCTGGAGGCGGAGTGGTCGAAGGGCATCATCACGCAGATCGAGGAGTCGTGGGCGGAGAACGACCGCGAGGGCAGGCCGCGCATCGTCGTTACGCTCCCGTGCGCGCTCGGTCCCGGCGGTGACGACGCCGTTGCTGGTGCGCTGGCCGACTACTACGGCGGAGACCCCTCTCGCCAGGCGCGTTTACAGCCGACGTCGCCGGAGATCATCCGCAACGCGATAAACATGCACGAGGGACTGGGGTCGGACGAGATCATCTTCCGCCCGGTAACCCCTGACCTGGAGCAGCTCGAACGTCTGACCGACGTCATCGGATAGGCGATGCCGCCCGACGAGCAAGAGACGCAGGGCTCCACCACCGAAGCCAGACCCGCGAGGGGCATGCGGGGGTGGGCTGAACGCAACGATACCCTCGTTTCGCTCTTGGTGCCTGCGTTCCTGTTGGGGACCGGACGCGGCTTCATCGTGCCGGTGCTCCCGCTCCTGGCGATCGACTTCGGCGCGGGCGCCACCGGGGCCGGTCTGTTGCTGTTCGTGCCGATGCTTGGCGGCGTCATCGTCTCCTTGCCCACCGGCTATCTCATGGACCGCATCGGACGCCGGAAGCTGCTCATCGCCAGCACGCTCCTCTTATCGGCGTCGGCGTTGCTCGTCCTCCGGGCTTCGAGTTTCACCGAGATACTCGTCTACCTGGGGATCAACGGTCTGGCGCAGCAGATGTGGCAGATGGCCAGGCTCACCGTCATCGCGGACTCCAGCGCGCAGAACCGGCGTGGGCGCATGATTACCGGCATGGCCGGAGTGAACCGCGCCGGCACGCTGTTAGGGCCGCTTGCAGGCGGTGCGATCGCATTGGTCGACCTGCGGTTACCGTTCCTCTTGTTCGGCGTCTTTGCGCTGCTGGCAACGGTGCCGTCCTACCTGTTCGTGCGCGAGACTGCGCCGGCCTTACTGGCGCGCCGCCGGGGCGAGGCGCCTAGCAAGGAGACGGACATCTCCTGGGCACGGCTCATCACCAGGCCTGTGGTCGTGCTGTTTACCGCGCAGTTCATGGCGAACGTGGGACGCGGTGGAGTGCAGGGGCAGGGCGGCATATACGTCGCCTACGCGGCCTTCGCCTACGGCCTGGACTCCCTCGCGCTGGGCGGCATCAGCTCGGCGATGGGTATAGTGGGTATCCCGGTGACGCTGATGGCCGGGCAGGTCATGGACCGGTTCGGGCGCAAGCGCACCATCGTGCCGGCGAGCGCGCTTCTGGCGGCAGGACTCTGGACGATGGGCGGCGTCGCATGGGGGGAACTGGGTCTGCCGTTCTTCATCCTGGGTTTCATCCTCATCAACCTGGCGGTGTCGTTCATGGCAGGATCGATGCAGACCCTGGGCTCGGACGTGGCGCCTGCGGGGGCACGGGGCAAGTTCTTCGGTGTGAACCGCCTTATCGCGGAGGCGGGCTCTGCGACCAACCCCGGCATATTCACACTCTCGGTGGCGCTGATAGCCGGAGCCGGCGGCTTCACCGTGGCGTTCATGTCTATGGGTGGGTTCGCGATAGCAGCGTCGCTGCTCGTGGGCCTGGTGCTACGGGAGACGCTGCGGAGAGAATGAGGAGCGAGGGCTACCCGAGTGCTGCTCGGGCGGCGGTCGAGGGCGTTGCAACCTCGCGTGGCCGAGCGACCGATCCCCCTTCCGCATTCTCTACCGACATAGTGCTTGCGCCGTAGATGACGTACTCCTGTCCCGTCTGGAACCGCTCGCCCCTGATCATGCTGGAGAGGAGTTGTGCTGCTCCGCGTCCCACTCGTCCCACGGGGATGGTGACGAACGTGAACGGACGGCGGTCCAATTGCGGCATGAACGCCCTGTTGCCGAGCGAAACGATGCTGATGTCGTCCGGCCAACGGAGGCCGCCCGCGAAGCAGGCGCGTGCGATGGTGGGGACCTGCGACGGCGGGGCGAAGATGCCGGTTGCGCCGTCGAGTGCCTCCGCGAGCTCCTCCGGCGTCTCGCCATCCTGTACCCAGACGACAGATTCCTCGTCGAACGGGAGTCCCAGGTTCCCCCATACCCGGTCGAGTCCCCGGTAACGCCCTCCGAAGCCGGCGCCGGTGCCCGTGAGGACTGCATGTATCTGCTCGTGACCTAGTTCGAGCAGGACGTCGGTTGCCATCCCGACAGCGGCGGCGGAGTCCCAACCGATGCTTCCAACGCCTGCGGGAAGCCCGATGGATGAGCCTGTCCATGGCTTGAGCAGTACGATGGGTATGCCTGCTGCGGCTGCCGGTTTGAGCGAGGCGAGGAGGTCTTCGTCCGGGTCTGGTACCTCACCCGGCACGCCGCAGAGCAGGAGACCGTCCGCTCCGGACTGGACGGCCCATTGCAGGTAGGCCCTTCGTTGGCGGTGCTCGGCCCCGCAGTCCAGCACCATGCACTGGCAGCCCATGCCTTCCAGAGCGGTCCGTGCGATCTGTGTGATGGGACCGAACAGGCCCGGCACCATCAGGTTCCACGTGACCAGCGCCACGACGGGTTGCGTACGCCTCGACCGCAGAGCGAGCCTGTCCTGCTGCACCCCTTGCGTCTCCAGCTCGCGGACGGCCATCTGCGCCAGTTCATCCGGCGGCACGCCCAACTCTTCGAGCAGATCACAGAGAGGGCCGAGCTTGCGGCTGGGGACGAGGATGCGGCCACTGCACCAGTTATGGATGGTCTGGACGGAGACATCGAGCCGGTGGGCGAGGTCCGCCCGCGAGATGTGGTGCGTCTTGAGTATGGAGCCGAGCATCGAACGTCCTCTTCGGAAGAGTAAATCGAATTACAACATTTGCCATCGCACTTTGCAATGTTTTTTTGTAACTCGTGACTCCTTCCGTGATAAACATCACAGGTCTGTAACCAGCTGCTCGATGCAGCCGAATCCACTTCTTATGGGAGGAGTGGATTATCAATGTAGGGAGGATGACATGCGGACTCGAATGAACCGATGGCTCGCCGGAGTCATCACCGCAGTGGCCATGGTGGCCGTGATCGCTGCGTGTGGAGGCGAGGACCCCACGCCTACCCCGCCGCCAGCGGCAACACCGACGCCCGAGGCGATGACGGAGACGGAACCGGCTCCCACCGCTGAGGCGATGATGGAGAAGGAACCGACCCCCACGCCGGCACCGACGGACAGTGGCTCGACGGCACCTCAGCCGGCACCGACGGCAACGCCGGTCCCCGCTCCGACGGCGACACCGGTACCCCCTCCTCCCGGATTCGACGCGGCTGAGTACTTCGGCGGCAAGACCGTCCGCATCGTGGCGAACTCCTCGCCGGGCGGCGGCACGGACACCCAGGGACGCGTGATGGCGGCGTTCATGCGCCAGTACATCCCCGGTAACCCGCGGGTGGTGTTCACGAACCAGCCGAACAAGCCGCTTGAGTACGTCTACGCTGCGACCGAGGCGCCGAAGGACGGCACCTACATCTCCTGGAACAGCACCCCGCAGCTCGACTTCGGTTTCAGCGAGAACGGTCAGTACATCAAGCGGAGCACCTTCCAGGCCATCGGCTCGACCATCGATTCAACCCGTGGCTGGTACCTGTATGACCCCGTAGGCAACCTTGGCGCAAGTGCTGCCGAGAGCTGCCTCTGGGACTACTCCGGGCGAAGCGACACGGGCGGAGGCGCCCATGGCCAGTTCATCCTCGCGGACGAGATTTCCTCGATCCGTGAAGGTGACGTGACGTTCCTGGCCACGACTTACGCGTCCGAACAGTTGGACATACCCTTCAAGTACCTTGCGTTGGAGACGGTTGACACGAACGCCGTGCGGACGCTCTGGGCCCAGGGCATCATCAACAGCACGGTCCGCTCCAGCCTCTGGTACCGGTTCCCGATCGAGAACCCGGAGTGGCTGCCCACCGGCTTCATGCGCGTCATGGCGGGCATGGGTCCCGGTCAGTTGAAGCCCAACACGTGGGGCGACCCCCACTGTGGCGACGCGCGGGACTACATGAACGATGAGCAGAAGTTCATCTTCAACTCCATGCAGGGGCCGACGAACTACGCTTCCAAGACGCTCTGGCTGCCGCCCGGCACGCCTGACCACATCGCGGACGCATTGTCCGCAGCGTTCGGCGAAGCGCTGACGACCGACCAGGACCTGATCACCAAGTACGCGAACGTGGCGGGCGAGTCTCCCGGCTGGGTAGGCCGGGCCGAACTGCAGGTCGCCACGCTCGAGAACGAGAACCTGCTGGCGGACGCTCAGGCGGTCATCGACGAGCAGAAGGACCGGCTGCTGGCCAAGTACTTCCCACAGTACGTCGGCGGCTAGTACCTCTTACGGACCGAAAGGGTGAGGCCGGGTACGCCCGGCCTCACCCCTTCGTTGTAGAACTCCGCACTCTATTGTCACGCAATGTCTCGCGTCAGTGAGGCTTGTCTCGCGTCGGTTAGGCCGGATTGATGCCTCCAGCGTGCCAGGAGAGGTAAATGGAAACCGTTGGCGCCATCCTCAGCGACTTTGCAGCAGGGCTCTCGTACCTGGGTTCGGTGAGCTACTGGGGTGCGTTCCTTCTGGCCGTGTTCATCACGGTGCCCATAGCGCTGCTTCCCGGCATCTCGGCCACCCTCGTCATGGCGGTGATGATTCCCTTCATCGTCATCTCCGTGGAAGACCCGGTCGTCGGCATCGTGATGCTGGCGACACTCACGGGCATCGACAACACCCTCGACTCCATACCTTCGATTCTGCTTGGCATACCCGGCGGCGCGACACAGGTCACCTTCCTCGAAGGGAACCAGTTGGCGCAACGCGGCCAGGCAGCGCATACCCTGGGGGCGGTCTATGCCGTCTCTGCCATAGGTGGAGTGGTTGGAGCGGTGGTCCTTGCGCTCGTCGTTCCCATAGTCGCCCCGTTCGTCCTGAAGTTCCAGTTCGCCGAAAAGGCCGCCATGGCGATATTCGGCGTTGCGATGGTTGCGGCATTGAGTGGGGGTGCCCTGATCAAGGGGTTCGTTGCTGGGGTACTGGGACTCCTGTTGAGCACCATCGGCCCGAGCGGACTCGAGTACCGATACGCCTTCGGGCAGGACTGGCTCCAGTTCTCGCGGTTGGACTTGATCGCAACGAGCATTGGCGTGTTCGCGCTGCCGGAGATCATCGACCTCACGATGACGCGCAAACCTCTTGCTCCGATGGATGCGCGTATCAGTTACAACGAGGTGTTCAGAGGGGCAAGGTACGGACTCAGCCGTTGGCCCATGACTATCCGCCAGTCGCTCTTCGGCGTCTTCCTCGGCGCGGTTCCGGGCATAGGCAGCGGCGTCGTGGACTGGATGGCCTACGCATTCGGCATCTTCTGGACCAAGGACAAGAGCCAGTTCGGCAAGGGCTCGCTCGATGGCGTGCTCTTCGCGGAGTCCGCCCAGAATTCCAAGGAGGCTGGACAGGCGCTGCCAACGCTCGCTCTGGGTATCCCGGGAGGCCGCGCATGGGCGTTCGTCATCGTTGCGATGGCCGCCTACCAGTTGGCGCCTGGTCCACGGATGCTGGCCGAGCGCGGGGATATCATGATCATGATCATCCTGAGCCTCGGACTGGGTAACCTGATGGTGACCATGCTGGGTCTCGGTTTCACCCGGCAGATGGCGCGCCTCACGCTCATCCCGTACCCGGTCCTCGGTTTCCTCGTCGTTGCGGTTTCACTACTGGCCGCCTATCTGCAGTTGGTAGACCTGAGTGCGATCACCATCGTGCTGGTTGGAGCGGTCGTTGGCATGTTGATGAAGCGGTATCGCTGGCCGCGTCCGCCGCTGCTCATAGGCTTCATCCTCGGCCCCATCATCGAGACGAACCTGCGTGACTCCGTATCGGTCTACGACTGGTGGGGTACCTTCACCCGCCCGATATTCATCGTGCTGGTGATCGTAGCCATCATCGTCGCAGCCCTGTTCACGAAGTTCATGAGCGGGAGTACCGGCGGGCAGGTCGTGGATGAAGATACCGGGCTTGGCGGTGCGCGCACGCCCGCGGGGGGCTCAGGAGAAGGAGCGCCATCCCTCGCCGCTCGAGCCAGGCGTCTCCGGTGGCACTGGAGCGAGCAGCAGATGTTCACCGGGCTGCTCGCCATAGCGCTCGCCTACGGGATCTGGGAATCGTCGCGGTACTCCCTGCTTGGATTCCTGCCAGGGTTCCCGTTGGGAGAGGGGGGGTTCTCCGAGTTCGGGCGCTGGTTCCCCACGACGCTGGCGTGGATCGGGTTGCCTCTGGTCATCATCCAGTTCGTGCGCGAGGGAGTGGGTTTCCGGACGGGCGAAATCATGGACATCGGCATACGGAGCCGTGGCATGGAGGGCGCAAGGTCCGCAGGCCTCATCTTCGTGGTGATGCTGCTGTCCATGCTGCTCATAACAGGTCTCGTAACAGAGGGACTCAAGTGGGGGGCCGTGTTCATCGCCACGCTCGGGCCGATGCTGATGATGCAGAACAGGATCGGTGTGATCGGGGGCGTGATCTCGGGAGCCCTGATTCTGGTTCTGACGCTGGTATTCTTCGACTTTCAGGTCGCACTGATCTGGCCTCAGCCGTTCCTCTGGGACTGGATACAAGCGAGGCTGGGCTTGCCCTAGGCCTCACTGGTTGAGCAAAGCACGAGAAGGGGAAGAAGAGCGATGGATATAGGACGTGCGATATGGAACGTCGGAGGGGCGCTCGTGCTCGCTCTGGCATCGCTCGTAGGGGCATACTGGCTCGTCAGGGCCATCACGCCGTGGATGACGGGCGACTACGGGATCCTGGGGGGTGCGGGGGCTGTCTTTTCGATCATTGGGCTGTTCGTGTTCCTGTTCATATTCCTGTTGTGGGTCGTTCCGAGGTGGGTCCGCCTCGGAGAGCAGAAGTTCGGAGAGTAGAGATGGCGGGGCGGTCCGTCACGAGGATCGCGCTCGTCCTGCTGATTGTGGGCGCTCTCGCGGGAGTTGCCGGGTGGACATGGCTTGAGCGTGTGAGCGAGCTCGCCGGACGTACGGAAGAAGCCATTGCCACATACAAGGACGGCGCCCTCACGTACACAACGGCGGCTGGCCGGTCAGTAACCATCCCCCAGGAAGACGACTGCAAGCTCTACACGAAGCCTCCCGGTCGCGAGTGCGCTGCACACTATATGAATGGCGACGAGGTGGTCGTGACGTTCGACTCCGCAGACCCCGCACGTACCTGGAAGGGGCCTACACCGGGTGGTCAGATGGCTGCGGGACTGCTCTGGGGCGGCATAGCGCTGGGGATATTCGCGCTGTTCTGGCTCTGGTTCACGTCGCCGCTGTACCGGATGCTCCGGCGTCCGGAGATACCCGGGCAAGCTCCGCTGCCGAACGACGAGCAGTAAGGGCAGCCAGAGGACGCCGGTCCGCTAGTCCAGCACCTCGGCGGTCTGCTTCTCGATCTCCGGGAAGAGCAGCGACTTCACGACTACCGGCACGACGCGCGCCGGGTAGATCATCTCCCCGATGTCGATGAAATCGAACTCCTGCAGGAAGAGGTTGTCGATGGAGATGACCGGGTTCGGGATGCCCATGTCCTTCGTGATGGTGTCGCCGACGAGCTTGGCGAAGTCGCCGGTGAAGACGAGCATGAGCGGCGCGCCGTTCGCCAGCGAACGCGGCACCGCAGACGCGATGCCGTCCGCTATCTTCCGTATCTGCGCGTAGCGCGGCAGGCCGTCCCACTCGAACGCGAGCGCGACCTGCTGCTCGCCCTCCACGAGGTCCTGACGTTCGAATGCCTCTGCCACGAGTTCGGCGACCTCCTCCGGCTGTACCTCGTGGTCCTCCGGCAGCCGGGAGATGAGCACCGGCACGTTCCGGTAGGGGAGGAGCGACGGGTCCGAGATCGAGAGCGTGTTGCCGCTCAGTTGAACGGTGAACTGCGACGCACCGATGACGGTGGCGCGGATGCGCTCCGCGGCAGGCTGTACCGGAGCGGGCAGGGCGTGCTCTTCCATCTTGCGCCGGACGGCTGCTGCAAGCGCCACCGCCAGGTCGCCGAACTCCTGCGACTCGTTGTTGTAGACGTACTCGGAGACGCCGCCCGAGAAGACGAGCGCGTCGAACGTTGCGTCGAGCGGGATGTCGGCGGTCAGCAGCAGTGCTTGCGTCAGTTCGGAGCGCGGGCGGCCTTGGATGACGTCCAGCAGGCACTCGGCAAGCGCGTCGGCGATGGCGGTGCGATGCTCGTCGGGCAACGGCTGGCCGAGCGCTAGCGGCACGCCGATGCTGTCGGCGGCGGTGTGCGCGGCGTCCTCGATGCGTGTCACGGTCCCGTCCCCGTCCGTGGCGACGAGCCTTCCGCCGACGTTGACGGCGGCGGTGTGCTGGATGCGTCCGGCGTGGACGAGCGCGAACTTCGTCGTGCCACCGCCTATGTCCACGTTCAGCACGGTCTGTCGAGGGATGCGCGAGAGCTTCACCGCCCCGGAGCCATTAGCCGCGAGCACGGACTCCAGGTTGTGCCCGGCCGAAGCGCAGACGAACTTGCCCGCTTGGTCCGCGAAGATGTCTGCTATCGCGTGGGCGTTACGGCGCTTGATCGCCTCACCCGTGAGGATGATTGCTCCGCTGTCGATGTCCTGCGGCTCGAAGCCCGCCTCCGCGTACGACTCGGCGACGAACCGCTGGAGCTGCTCCGTGTTGATGAGGTTGTCGTGCGTGTACGGCGTGAGCAGGATGGGCGACTTGTAGAGCGTCTGCCTGTCCACGACGACGTACCGGCTGGAGTGCATCTCCTGCACGCGCTGGAGCGTGATGCTGGAGAACATGAGGTGCGACGTGGATGAGCCGATGTCGATGCCGACCGTCGTGAGCTCGATGATCTCGTAGTGGTAGTAGTCGTGGTCGGGGTTGTTCAGTTCGATGGTGAGTTTGGCGAGGCGCT
Organism: Dehalococcoidia bacterium; assembly: GCA_965220225.1. Lineage (GTDB taxonomy): Bacteria > Chloroflexota > Dehalococcoidia > Lucifugimonadales > Australimonadaceae > Bin16. Next base: position 2,107,894 of record OZ244813.1, read on the forward strand.
CTTCGTCGGGGTCGTGGATGTGCGCCCAGGGCTCGTCGTGCATGAGGGCTGGTCTTCCTTTCGGCTGGTGTTTATGCAGTGGGGAGAGGCGCTAGTTCTCCTTGACGCCCGTGTAGTCCCAGCGATAGTTGCGGTCGCGGTACGCCTCGTCGGGCATCTGGGACTCGATGCCCCGCTCGGCCAGCTGGCTCTCGAAGTATTCGCGTATCCACGGGTCTTCGTCGGGATACTCGATCTGGTCGCGCGAGAGGTCCTGCACTGACTCGGACATACCCATGAACTGGTTCGGCGGATGGAGCGCGAGGTAGCGTCCGGGGGCGGCGCCGAGGTTGAAGTGCTGGTGGAACCAGCGGTCCGGCGGCACGAAGCAGCTCGCCTCGTGCCAGTGGATGACGATCTTCTCCTGGCCCTCCTGCCACATGATGGAGAAGCCCTCGCCTCCGGGGATGACGATGACGCGTCCAGGCCCGTGGCGGTGCCCCTTCTTGTACGTCCCTGCAGGGAAGACCGACATGTGCGCGTGCAATTCGGAGCCGGGGATGCGCATGTAAACGGAGCGGTTCAGGGAGCCGCGTCCGGGACGGTGCATCAGCTTGTCCCACACGCCCATGTCCGGGAAGAAGTTCCCGAGCCAGAGCGTGCGCCCGGCTGCTCCCTCGGCCACGTGCTCCTGCGTCGTCGCCTCAGCCTCGGAGTAGAAGTCGGCCCCCGCCAGCACGTCCTCCTCGAACGGGTTGTTGAAGAAGAAGTCCGGGTTGGGGATGGCTGACATGGCGATGGGCAGGTAGCTGTAGTGCAGCAGGCGGGCGGGCCGGTCGCCCTGCATGTTGTTGAACTGCGCCCACGAGTTGCGTGGGACTAGGAACAGCGAGCGCGGCGACCACTCGAATGTGTGCCGCTTGCCGCCGTCGCCGCTCCAGACGGACGCGGTGCCCTGTCCGCTGGCGACGTAGACCATCTCATCTATCGCCTGCTTGAACGGCTTGATGGAGCCGCCTGGCGGCACCTCCTGCACGCGCCCCTCCACGACGCCTGGCATGCCCTCCAGCTGGATGAAGGCGGCGTCGCACTCGCGCAGGTCCCACGGCGCCAGTTCGATGTTCCGCAGGTCCTCGATGTAGTAACCGCGGTGCACGGGGATGCCCTGCGCATTCATCCAGCGGTCGTAGGTAAAGTCCTCGGCCATGATGCCCCCTTAGTGTTGTGTGTAGGCCGCGCCGGGGCGCGGTGCGTTTGCCGGTGGCAGATGCGGAGCATATCATGCCGCTGCCCCGATACTCGTGCGAGAGAGGTACTTCATCGTGAGCAGCGTAATCAACAGGTCGCATAGCCCCGTATACACGACGCGTGGACTGGTCGGCTCCGCCTCGCCGCTGGCAGGCGCGGTAGGGGCGCAGGTGATGCGCGAGGGAGGCAACGCATTCGACGCAGCTGTAGCGGTCGCGGCGGCGGAAGCCGTGACGCTGCCCATGATGTGCGGCATCGGCGGCGAGGTGTTCGCGCTCCTCTACCACGCCGCGTCCGGCACGCTCTATGGCGTCTCCGGCTCCGGCAAGGCGCCGATGCGCGCGAGGCGGGAGTACTTCACCGACCTGGGCTACGTGAAGATGCCGGCCGACGGCCCGCTGACGCCCGCCGTTCCCGGCGAGGTGCGCGCGTGGCAGACGATCGTCGACCGGTTCGGGACACGCTCGCTGGCGTCGCTCATCGACCCGGCTATCAACCTCGCGTCGGAGGGTTTCTCTCTGCCGCCTCGCTCCGCCAGTTACTTCAACGACCACTACGACAAGATCGCCAAGTACGAGTCGACCGCGAAGACGTACATCAAGCCTGACGGCTCCGCGTACCAGGTGGGCGACGTGTTCGCGCAGCCGAACCTTGCGCGGTCGCTGCGGCGCATCGCGGAGCACGGGCCGGACGAGTTCTACCTCGGCGCGATCGCCAAGCAGATAGCGCAGGCGATGGAGGCCGGGGGCGGCCTCATCGATGAGGCCGACCTCGCAGGGCAGGAGACGCTGGTCTATGAGAACCCGCCCTCTGCGCGCTTCCATGGCCACACGGTCTACGCGACCGGTCTACCGTCGCAGGGCATGCTCACGCTGGAACTGCTGAGCCTGCTGGACGGCTTCGACCTCGCGGCGATGGGCCACAACACTATCGAGAGCATCCACACGATGGTCGAAGCGAAGCGGCTGGCGTTCGCCGACCGTCTCGCGTACGTCGGCGACCCCGAGTTCATCGACGTGCCCCTGGACGAGCTGCTGTCGCCGGAGTACGCCGCCGAGCGCATCAAGTGCATCGATCCGGAGCGTGCCGCTGAGGGCATCGTGCCAGCGGGCGAGCTCGCGCACTCCGTCGCGCCCACGCCGAGCACGTCGTACTTCAACGTCATCGACCGGGAGGGCAACGCGGTCTCGTTCATCCACAGCCTCTCGGCGTACTGGGGCAGCGGGTTCGTGGCCGGAGACACCGGCATCCTGTTCAACGACCGTGCGGGCCGCGGCTTCTACCTGGACGAGGGCCACGTGAACGTCATCGCGCCGGGTAAGAAGACCATCAACACGATCCACGCTTACATGGTGTTCAAGGACGGCAAGCCCGTGCTCGTCGGCGGGACGCCGGGAGGCGACAACCAGCCGCAGTGGAACGCCCAGGCGGTGTCCAATGTGATCGACCACGGGATGAACGTGCAGGAGGCGGCCGACGCCCCGCGCTGGACGCACTTCCCCGGCACCGACCCCCGTACGATAGACGAGGAGATGGTGCTTCGCCTCGAGGACGGCTTCCCGGAGGAGACCCTGCGGGCGCTCGAGGCGAAGGGTCACAAGATCAGGGCGTACCCCAGCGTCGGCACGCCCGGCGCGGTGCAGCTGATAGGCATAGATCACGAGCGGGGCGTTCACACCGGCGGCACCGACCGCCGCTCGGACGGCTACCCCACCCCGGAGTAGGACGTATGGCGATCACGCTGATGGCGGACCACGAGTACGCCGCCGAGTACCTTGCGAACGGCACGGTGAAGGTGCAGGGATTCGACGTTGAGACGGCCTGGCCGGAAGGCGGTGCAGGCGCGGTCTACGGCAGGCTGTTCACCGAGCCTCCTTACGACATCATGGTCGTGCCCATCACCAACTACCTCATCGCGAGAGACATCGGGCGTCCCGTGATGGGCATCCCCGTTTTCCCGGACGTGTCGTTCGCGCACGTCGGCGCGCAGGTGAACGTGACCGCCGGCATCAGTGGACCGAAGGACCTGGAGGGCAAACGCGTGGGCGTGCGCGGCTGGGGCTTCAATCCGGGCACGTGGGTGCGCGGCGCGCTCGCAGACGTGTACGGCCTCGACCTGACGAAGGTGCACTGGGTGGAGGCGGAGCCGAACTCGCTGATGAACGTCGACTACCCCCGCGACCCGCGCTTCTCGATATCGAAGGGCGGCGACCAGGTCGCGGAACTCGACAGCGGCGAGCTGGACGCCGTGCTGTTCGATCGCTCCGGCCCGCCGCTGGGCGGCAACCGCGCGCGGCTGTTCGAAGACCCGCTCGACGCTGCGCTCACCTACCACAGGCAGAGCGGCATCTTCCCGGTCAACATCATGCTCGTGGCGAAGCAGGACGTGCTCGACGCCAACCCCGGACTCGCGCAGGCGCTCGTGGACGCTGGCGACGAGGCGCGCCGCCTCTACTACGCCAACGTCTCCGGCAATGACGAGCACATGGGGCTGCCCATAGGCTGGCTGCGCGAACATGGCCTCTTCCCACACGAGAACGGGCTGGAGAACAACCGCCGCGCCATCGAGACGATCGTTCGGTACGCGGCGGACCTCGGCATCATCAGCCGCCGGTTCACGCCGGAGGAGCTCTTCTTCGACGGCGCTCGCTAGACGCGCACTACCGCAGAAGCGCCTGTCCGGCCGCCAGCGCGGCGCCCCACTCCGGCGTGCCGAGCAGGTCGGGAAGCACGCGCGGCTCCTGCGGCGGATAGCCGTCGTTGCCCAGCCGGTAGACGAGCCAGATGACGCTCTGCCACGCGCCCATCTTGTAGCCCACATCGTCGAACGTAGCGAAACGCTCGAAGCCGACGGCCTCGTGCAACCCCACGCTGGACGGGTTCGGATCGGTGACACCTGCCAGAGCGCGGTGGTACCCGAGCAGGCGTAGCGCCTCCAGCAGGGCGGCGTAGAGCGCTCTGCCGATCCCCGTGCGCTGGTGCTCCCGGTGGACGTAGATACTCGTCTCGACCGACCACCGATAGGCGGGAGACGTTCGGTGAGGACTGGCGTAGGCATAGCCTGCCACGGTGCCGTCGCGCTCGCACACGATCCACGGCAGACGCGCGGTCGTCCTGTGGATGCGCTCACGGTATTCCCCGGCACTGGGTGCGCGGTCCGCGAAACTGATGGCGGTGTCGTTCGCGTAGGGCGCGTAGATGGCCGCGATCTGCGCGGCGTCGTCTTCGCGGACGAGTCGGAGGGTGCCGGAGGGCATCACGCGTCGCGAACGGCGGCGACGCCCAGGCGGAACACTTCGATGGTGCGCTCGATATCCTCGTCCGAGTGACAGACGCCCACGTAGAGCTTGCCGGGGGACTTGAGGATGCCGTTGTCCAGCAACGTGTTGTCGAAGATGCGGTTGAGCGTCTTGTCCACGAGCGTCGAGCGGTAGTCGATGATGGGGTGCTCGGTGAAGAAGACGTCGAACATCATGTCGATGCCGCTGACCTGCGCCGGGACCTCGGCCTCGTCGAACAGCCGCTGGAGCGTGTTGCGGAGCGTGGCGGCGCGGGCGTGGTACGCCTCGTAGGTACCGGGCTCGCGCAGGACCTCGAGGGTCGCGAGTCCGGCGGCGGCGGCGACGGGGTTGCCGTTGAGCGTTCCGCTCTGGGGGACGTAGACGTCCGGCGCGACCGACCCCTGGTCGTACGCCTCCATGATCTCCCGCCGCCCCACGATGGCCGCAAGCGGAAAACCGCCGCCGACGATCTTGCCGATGGCCGCGATATCAGGGACGGCGTTGTAGTACTCCTGCGCGCCGCCGTAGGCGAGGCGGAAGCCGGTGACGACCTCGTCGTAGATGAGCAGGACTCCGTAGCGGTTCGTGAGTTCGCGCAGGCCCTGCAGGAACCCGGGCTGCGGGGCGATGGTGCGCTGCACCGGCTCGACGATGACCGCAGCAAGCTCGTCGTGGTAGCGGTCGAGCAGGTCCTCGACAGCGTTGAGGTCGTTGAACGGCGCCACGAGGACGGTGTCCTGGATGGCACGGGGGATGCCGGCGGAGCTGGGCTCGGCCTGCGGGTAGGGCGTGTTGCCGGAGGGCGCGAGGCTCATGAGCGAGTAATCGTGCGTGCCGTGATAGCCGCCCTCGAACTTCAGTATCTTCTCTCGCTTTCGGAACGCCCGGGCGACCTTCAGTGCGTTGTAGGTGGCTTCGGAGCCGCTGCTGACGAAGCGCACCTGCTCTGCACACGGCATCGCGTCGACGATGCGCTCGGCGAGCTCGATGGCGTACGTGTTCTGGGTGAAGAAGGTTGTGCCCTTCGACATCGCCTCCATGGCTGCGGCGATGACCTTCGGGTGCGCGTGTCCCAGCACCATGGGGCCGGAGCCGAGCAGGTAGTCGATGTACTCGTTCCCGCTGATGTCGACGACGCGGGAGCCGTAGCCCTCACGCACGACGAACGCGTGCTCCTCGTCGAGGCGCAGGTTGCCAAGCGTTCCGCCGGGCAGTACGGCGGCGGCTTTGTTCATCAGGGCCTGTTCTTCGGGGGTGCGGTTGACGTTGCTCATGGCGCGATTCTCACACAGGCAGGCTCGGTGCGGCTAGGGGCGGGCGACACAGCCGGGGGGACGAGAGAAAAAATCACGGGGGAAAACCGCTCATTCCCGCGCATCCTGCGCTCATTCACCTCTGGTTCCAGCCTCGTGTGCCAGGCCTCCATCCGCTCATTACCGCTCATCGCCGCTCATTGTCGTGTGAGACCGCCTGTTAACGCTCGGACTTCGCTGTCCCTGCACCCAAGGCCCTCACCCGCCGTCCACCGGGCGGCACCCTCTCTCCGAGGAGAGGGGACCAGACCCTGGTCCGATGCTCGCAGAGACAGGGTATGCGGAGACGGAGCGCCGGCGTAAGAGGCCGGTGTCACACGTTAATCGTCCGGCGGGCGGCAGGGAGGGGCGCGTTGGTGTAGGATGGCGGCGGCCGGTGACGCGGCCGGCCCATCACGTATACACGGAGGGAGAGCATGGCAACATCTGACGTTGCGGAAGTGAGTGTTGGCGGCAGCCCGATGCCTATCTACACGGCGCGCCCGGACGGTGGCGGGAAGAGCGCGGCGGTGATCGTGATCCAGGAGATCTTCGGCGTGAACAACGACGTTCGCAGCATCGCGGACCGGTTCGCCGACGCGGGCTACTTCGCGGCTGCGCCGGAGATGTTCCACCGCTCCGGCAAGGGCGTCGACATCCCGTTCTCCGAGATGCAGGCGGCATTCGCAGAGCGCGGCAAGCTGAGCAATGACGACATCACGGCGGACGTGCAGGCGACGATCGACTACCTGCGCGGCAACCCGGACGTGGACGCCGACAACATCGGCATCGTCGGCTTCTGCTTCGGCGGGATGGTCTCCTACCTCGGATCGACGATGAGCGGCATCAAGGCGGCGGCGGTCTACTACGGTGGCGGCATCCTGCCGCGTCCGGACGCCGGACCCGACGCCCCCCGTCTGCTCGACGCCACCGCCGACGCGGTGCAGGCCCCCATCATCGGCTTCTGGGGCACCGAGGACGGAGGCATCCCGGTCTCCAACGTCGAGGAGATCGAGCGGGTGCTCAAGGAGAAGGGCAAGTCGGTCGAGACGCACATCTACGACGGCGCCGGCCACGGCTTCTTCTGCTCTGAGCGTGGCAGCTACCACGAGGCTGCGTCAGCGGACTCGTGGCCGAAGACGCTGGCTTTCTTCGGGGCGCACCTGAAGTAAGCGGCACCCGCCTTCTATCTCCCCTGGGGGAATCGGGTCGGACGGAGGTTTGTTCTTCCCGCCCACTCTGCACTCCCCACCAGGGGTCTTGAACTACGGAGTAGAGTACATAGCGGAACCAGGGCCGGAGCGCGACTGCTCCGGCCCTTTCCGTTGGGGTGCGTTACCGCTGGACCTCGCGGCGTCCACGGACGGCGGAGAAGGCAGCAAGGAGGGTGAGGAAGAAGACGGGCGCTCCGAATATGTTGATGACAACCATGCACCCGATCCCGGAAAGGAACATGAGCGCTGCGCCCTGCCATGGTTTCCTGAGAGAGAGTACCGCACCCCCGATCGCGAGGAAGGAGAAGAAGAGCACCAGCATTCCGGCGGTCCTCGTGTCTCCCGAGCGGAACGCGAACTCCACGAGGTCGCCGACGAATACGAGCGCCCCTATGAACAGGCCGACTACGCCGCCCAGGAGTCCGAAGATGAGTGCCGCAATGAGCATGACGCGCGACTCCGACGCTCGGGGTTACCCTGACTGCGATCGGATGGAGAACACGAGCGACTTGACGGTGACGGGGATGACCTCGCTCGCCCCCATCGGCTTGCCCACGTCAACGTAGTCGAGGTCGCCGACCTCGATGCCGTCTATCGCGATGACGGCCCGATCGAGGTGCAGTTCCTCGCGGATGATGCCGCCGAGCGACTTCGCCACGTCCACGTCCACCACGAGGAAGACCGGGGACTCCGGCGGTCCGTCGTCCACGGTCTTCATGATGGACTCGGCCAGGCGGCGGATGTACCAGTAGTCCGGCTGCCCGGCTATGGACATGGCAAGCGCCATCGAGGAGGGCAGTTTCGCCAGGTCGTACTTGCCGACCCCGGCTGCCAGGGCAGCTTCCATCTCCTCGGCGGTCTGTTCCTTGTTGATGAACGCCCGGGCTACCTGGATGCCGCGCACGGGCAGCACGTCGTGCGTGGAGATGTACGACGTGCTGCCGCTCGCCTGGAGCGTGTATTCGCCTGCGCCGATGACCGTGGCGCGGATGCCCTCGGCAGGCATCACCAGCATCCCGGAGCGGAACGTCTGCTGACAGCGCTCGCGTACATTCCTGCCGAGCCACGGACCGATGTCGCCGTACGACTCGTTCGTCCGGTCGTAGACGTACTCGGAGACGCCGCCGGAGAAGACGACGTGGTCGACGTCCTCCAGCGAGTCGGTGTCGAGGCTGTCAGTGAGCAGGAGCGCCTGCGTAAGCGCGTCCATCTCGCCGCCGCTGATGGCGTCGAAGAGGATGTCGGTCATCTTTGCGGCGAACTGCTCCCGCTTCTCATCGGTCAGCTTCTCCCCGACCTCCACCGTCTGGCCGAGCGAGCCGAGGATGGTGCGTGCGGGCTGCTCGACGCGGGTGATGGTCATGTCGTTGTCGTAGGCGATGAGCCGCGCGCCGACTTCGATGGCCACCATCTGGGCGATCTCACCCTCGCGGATGAGGGATATCTTCGTGGTGCCGCCGCCCATGTCCACGTCCAGCACGGTGTTGGCGTTGCTCTTGGAGATGGCGACCGCGCCGGAGCCGAACGCCGCCAGCAGCGCCTCGTGCATCGGACCCGCGGACGCACAGATGAACCGCCCGGACTCCTCCGAGAAGTACTCCAGTATGGGCTGCGCGTTCTCCTTCTTGAGCGCCTCTCCCGTGATGACGACAGCGCCGGTGTCCACGTCGTCCGGCGTGAAACCGGCCTCGCTGTACGAGCGCTCGATGAACTGCTGCACGCTGTCCGTGTCGATGGCGGTGCCCGAGGAGTAGGGCGTGAGCATGATGGGCGAGCGGTAGAGCACGTCGCGGTTGGTGACCACGAACTTGGCGGAGAGCCCAGCGCCCTCGCGGCGCAGGATCAGGCGGGAGAAGATGGTGTGGGTGGTGGAAGAGCCGATGTCTATGCCCACGCTGTAGAGCGTGAACTTCTCGATACCCTCGATATCCTCGGCTTCCTCGTTGTCGAGCAGGTCAAGAACGTGTGAATGGTCGAGGTCGTCATCGTCGTGCATATGATGTCCCCAGGAAAGGATTGCAGCGCAGCGCCGGGACTATGCCCGGCGCCGCTCCATCTTACCGCATCGTGCTCGTGCGTGCGTCTCTGGCGTCAGCCCTGCGCGCCGTAGTCCCACTCGTACGTGGGGTCCTCGTAGGCCTGCACGGGGATCTCGGAGGTCATGCCGCGCTCGGCCAACTGGTTCTCGAAGTACTCGCGGATCCACGGGTCCTCGTCCGGGTACTCGATCTGGTCGCGCGCCCGGTCCTGCACCTTCTCGGACATGCCCATGAACTGGTTCGGCGGATGGAGCGCCAGGTAGCGCCCGTCGGCCCCGCCGAGGTTGAAGTGCTGGTGGAACCAGCGGTCGGGCGGCACGAAGCAACTCGCCTCGTGCCAGTGGATGACGACCTTCTCCTGCCCTTCTTCCCACATGACGGAGTAGCCCTCGCCGCCGGGGATGACGATGACGCGCCCCGGGCCGTGGCGATGTCCCTTCTTGTAGGTGCGTGCGGGGAAGACGGACATGTGCGCGTGCATCTCTGAGCCGGGCGACTGGATGAATACGACGCGCCCGCCTGCGCCGCGTCCCCAGAACGGGACGAGCTTGTCCCACGCAGCCATGTCCGGGAAGAAGTTGCCGTGCCATACCTGGCGCCCGCGCCCCGCGAACGCTCCTTCACCTTCCTCCATGATGGCCTTCGCCTCGGAGTAGAACTCGTCGGTGCTGTGGAGGAAGGAGCCGGTGGAGTATGGGTTGTTGAAGAAGAATTCCGGCTCCGGTGTGGCGGACATGGCGATCGGCAGGTAGTTGTAGTGCAGCAGCCGCGCCGGGTTGTTGCCGTCCATGTTGGTCAGCTGGCAGTAGGAGTTGCGCGGCACCAGGAAGAGGCTGCGTGTCGCCCACTCGAACGTCTTCTTCGGGCGTGAGTCGTCGGTCCATACAGTGGCGACGCCGCGTCCGCCGAGGACGTAGACCTGCTCGTCGACCGAGAGCTTCAGCGGCGGGAGCGAGTGTCCCGGCGGTATCTCCTCTATGCGGCCCTCGCAGACGCCCTCCATGCCGCGGAGCTGCATGAACGCGGCGTCGACCTGCCGGTCCTCCCACCAGCCGAGTTCGGCGGTGCGGAGGTCTTCCACGTAGTAGCCCCGGTGGATGGGGATGTCCTGCGCTTCCATCCAGTCGTCGTAGGTGAAACGTCGCGCCATAGGAGAGCCTCCATCGGTCCCGGATGGCCGCATCTTACTCCCCGCAGGGCGTGTGGAGTAGGGGAGTGAGTTCAGTCGCGGATGTCCTGCAGGAACCACTCCGTGGGGAGTTCGTGACCGAGGCCTTTCGCCTTCGCGAGCTCATAGGCGCGGCCGGCGACGGAGAAGAACTGCGCCCCCTGGATGTTGCCGCGCTCCGAGTAGGTGACAGCGCTCGGGCTGGGGCGGCCTTCCGCTCCGTTGAGCAGTTCCTCGAGGAAGACGACGCGATTCTCCGCGACAACCCCGTGCGCCCTGCCGGAGCGCGAGCTCGACTTCCCAGCGGATGCGGGCGTGCCGTCTGCTGAGCTTGCCTCGTAGGTGATGTGCTCGTCGTGCAGCCGCATCTCCGGTATGCCGACGGGAGCGGGCGCGGAGCCGAGGCGCAGCGATCGATCGATGCGCTCCATCGCCTCGCCGTCGATGTATCCGCCGACGCAGGTGAGATGCGCGCCGTCCTCCACGTGCCTGCCGAAGATGACCGGCTCCACCGCGTCGGTGCATCCGGCGACGATGTGCGCGTCCCTGCATGCCTCGGCGGCGGACTCGACCGGAACGACCTCGATGCCGAGTTTGTCGTGTATCTCCTCGGCATAAGCCTCGCGGTTGGCCTTCGTGGGGCTGAAGACCTGGATGCGCTTGATGTCGCGTACGGCAGCGAACGACTCAGCGTGGGAGCGCGCCATGCCGCCCGAGCCGATCATGGCGACGACCGATGCGTCCTCGCGCGCCATGTAGCCCGCTCCGATGCCGGAGTCGGCGCCGACGCGCATGTGCTGGAGGTAGCCGTCGTTGATGATGGCGAGGGGTTCGCCGTTCTCGACGCTCATCAGCAGGATGAGGCCGCAGAAGAGGCCGGGCTGATAGCAGTACTTCTCCTCCGTGCGCGTCCCTCCGTATTCCACCTCATAGACGACGTCCGACTTCATGCGGATGGCGAAGTAGCCGGAGGCGGAGCCGCCCTCCATGGTCCCCCACTGGTACATCTTCGAAGGGTCGGACGTGGGGATGCGGATGTCGATGCGCGGGCGGCACACGGCCTCGGTGCGCGCGAGCTCCTCGTACGCCTTGCGCAGCGCGCCTATCGTCTCGTCCATCGTCAGCACGGATGCGATGTCGTCGTTGTTCAGGATGAGGGTCATAGGGGGCCTCCAATCATGTGTTCAGCATTCGACAGCGTCCCCGCACGCTCCGCGTGGGACTGTTGCGCAGTGAGCATAGGGCAGTGCGCCTGAGATAGCGAGAGGGGGCAGCCTCGCTGCCCCCTCTTCCGGGTCGGTTTACTTGGCCGCGGCTGCGGCTTCCCGCATATCCAGGATCGGAGAGTACATGGTCGCCGCGCCCTGGCGGGTGGAGGTGTCCACGTAGTTGTGCTGCTCCGTCATGAACGGGATGTAGACGTTCTCCGCGGGGTCACGGTAGACCTCCATCGGGTCGCCGCCGTCCTCGACGATGCGCATGTTGTCCTCCAGCATCTGGCGGAACATGATGATGCCCTTGTCGGAGCGGCCGAGGTGCTCGCCCGTGCGGTCGGCGATGCCGCCCTGCGTGATCCATGCCGCCGGGTCCTGCGAGGAGTTGCTGCGCAGCTCCGGGTAGATGGGCTGGTCGCTCTCGTCCAGCGTCGGCACGGGTGGGAGGTAGAAGGGGACCTCCTCCGGCGTCTGCTCGACGTCGCCCTCGATCATCGGGTAGCAGGCGACCCACCAGTGGGCGGTGTTGTAGTCGTCGATGGGGGTGCGGATCTGGAACGCGGGGCCCATCGAGAAGCTGCCCCGGTACGTGCCGTCCGAGACGTTGAAGCCGTCGCCGCCCTGGCGGAGGTAGTTGGGGAAGACGATGGGATGGCCGTCCTTCCACTCGGTGTCCTCTTCGGAACCGCCCTCCCAGATGCGGCGCTTGATGATGCCGTGCTCGAAGGCGTCGAAGTGGATGACCTTGTGCGGCCAGCGGGTGCGGCGTTCCTTGTCGCCGTTCATCTCGCGGATGAAGTTGGCCCACGCAACGTGCAGCCACTCCAGGTGCACCGGGTCCAGAGAGTTCTCCTGGCACTGCAGCCAGTTGCACGGGAGCATCGCGTAGCCGATGTCGCGCAGGACGCCGGTCGCGGAGAAGACGTCGTAGTTGGGGATGAGCGGCACGGGCGTGGGGCCAAGGTAGGCGAACAGCAACCCGGCCTTCTGCTCCACCGGGTACGCCTTCATCTGGACCTTGTCCTTGAAACGCGCCTCCGGATCCTCCGTCTCCTCGTACGGCTGTTCGGTGCACTGGCCGGTCTCGTCGTACAGCCAGCCGTGGTACGGGCAGCGCAGGCCGTGCTCCTCTGGTATGCCGTAGATCATGTTCATGCGCCGGTGGGCGCAGTGCGGCTCCATCAGACCGAAGGTGCCGGAGCGGTCCTTGTAGAGGATGAGGTCCTCGCCCAGCAGGCGGACCTTCATCGTCCACTTGTCGTTCATCTGGGACACGGCGGCGACGGGGTGCCAGTAGCGCCGCATCAACTCGCCCATCGGTGTGCCGGGGCCGACCCGGGTATAGCGGTCGTTCGCTTCCTGCGTCAGCATGAGGTCTCTCTCCTTGTGCTGCTGGATTTCGCGCTGTCCTGCGGCGGGATTATAGCAAGCCGCGCAACGTCAAGCGTCAATGGGGAAGGCTTCCATGCCCAACTCTCTGCGTCATCCACCCAGAAGCGCCCATACCACCAGCCCGCCCATCACTACGGCTATGATAACCAGCAACTTGACCATGTCCTTGGACCATCGGCCAGGGTCGTGGCTCACCTGTTTCCCCAGGTCTTCAACACGGTTCTTATCGACCGGCGGTTGTGGCCCAATTCCCCCGAACATAGCGTCCCTCCCTCGGTAGGCTCCGTCCTGCTGTGCGAGTGCAGGGAACTGCGCAACGTCAAGTATGCGGGTTGCCCAGACCCGGAATCACTCGCCGAGCATCAACAACAACGCCGGCCCGATAACCACCGCGGCAACCAGGACCGCGGCGACGGTGAACACGACGACGCTCGTCCGGCCCATCCGGTTGGACCAACCCTGGGCATCGTTGCGTACGCGGCTGCCCACGGCTTCGACGGAATCCTTGTCCGGTGGCGTCCCGAAGATGCTCCAGTTCGTGGTGAGCGCCCTGCCGTAGACTTTGGTCAGGCGCTCCTGCATCGCAGGGTCGTCCCAGGGATCGTCCTGCGTCCCGGACTGAGCCTGACTCGCCTCGTTATCGCTCAAGCTACGCTCCGTGGGCCGCCCCAGCGGTGCGCGGCAGGCTGCGCATGCCCTCCCAGCTCTCCAGCGTCTCGTTCACGACGTCGGCCACGACGGGTTCGCCAGCCTCGACGAGCGTGTAACCCATGCGGCGGCGGTTCCCGAACTTCACGTGCTCCAGCGGCAGGCTGATGGACTCGTTCTCGGCGGGGTCGCGGAACGTGTTCATCGGGTCGCCGCCGTCGGCGACGAGCTTCGCCTGCTCCTGGAGAAGCTTGCGGAAGAGGATGATGCCCTTGTCGGACTCGCCGAGTTTCTCGAGGTGCCGCTTGGCGACGGGGCCCTGCGTGACCCACGCCAGGTAGTCCTGGTTGAAGAGGATGTCGTTTATGTAGCGGTCGTTCTCGTCCTTCAACGGGACGTAGCGATAGGGGACGACCTCCTGCCGTGGGGCCTGCGCGCCGGGCGCGGGACGCCACACGTAGTAGGAGACGTGGTAGGTGTGCTCGTCGTCCACCGGCACGCGGAACTGGAACGTGGAGCGCACCTCGTCGCCGACAAGGAGGATGTTGGGGAACATGATGGGGTGGCCTTCCTTCCAGTCGTCGTCATCCTCGGAGTATCCGGCCTCGACGCGGCGCTTGATGATGCCGTGCTCGAAGACGTCGAACCCGATCTTGAGGTGCGTGCCGCGCAGCTCCGGCAACGCGTGCACTCCGTTGCGGACGACGTTGCCGTAATAGGCGTGCAGCCACTCGTTGTGGACGGGGTCGAGCGAGTTCTCCTGGCACTGAAGCCAGTTGCAGGGCAGTTCGGAGATGCAGACCTCGCGCACCGCATTGTCCCACGTCAGCTGCTCCCAGCGCGGCAGCAGTGGCATGGGCTGCGGTCCCATGTACGCAAAGATGAGGCCGCCCAGTTCCTCGACCGGGTAACCGGCGACCTTGACCTTCTCCTTGAAGCGACCGTCCGGGTGGACCGTCTCTTCGAACGGCTGCTCGATGCACTGGCCGGTCTCATCCATCATCCAGCCGTGGTACATGCAGCGCAGGCCGTGCTCCTCCGGGATCCCGTAGGAGAGGTCTACGCGGCGGTGGGGGCAGAAGCGTTCGATGAGGCCGAGGGTGCCGGACCTGTCCCTGTAGAGGACGAGGTCTTCGCCTAGCAGACGCACCGGCTTGGTGGGGCGTTCCATCAGTTCGCCTGCCGCGGCGATGGGGTGCCAGTAGCGCCGCATCAGTTCGCCCATGGGCGTGCCTGCGCTGACCTGCGTGAGTTCCTGGTTCGCCTTGACGCTGAGCATGCGTGCATTCACCTCGCGTACGTGAGTGTGCGTGGCGTAAGGGTAGGGCGGGCGTGTGTGCGGGTCAAGCGCGGCAGAACACTCGCTCGGCTAGAATCACGGACATGCCAACTCCGGAGGGACTCCTGTGGGAAAAGACGGCACGAATGATTCAGAGGAAAAGAGACCGCGCCGCAGCGTGAAGCGCGTGGCGGGCGGACTTGCGAATGCGGCAGGCGCCGCAGGCAAAACAGCAGGTGGAATTGCTGGCTACGTTGGAGAGGTGACTGCGGAGACGGCTGGACTTGCCGTGCACGTTGCGGCAAAGGCTGGGCGGGGCGCGGGTGAAGCCTTAGAGGCTACGGGGAGTGCTGCAAGCAGTGCTGGACGGGCGATAGGTGGCAATACAGAGGCTGTCGGCGAGAACGTTCGGCGCACCCGCGAGGTCGTTGGCCAGAGTCTCCAGCGCGCAGGTGCAATGACAACAGAGGCGGCAAGCACGGCAGGAGTGGCGGCTAAAGGTGCTGCAAAGGCCACAGGGCGGGGTTCCAAGCGCGCTGGTGAAGTGTTCACTGGCACGGACATCCACCGTTTGGACGAATTTACAGATGCGATAACACGTGTCGTCGTTGGCCTGCACCAGGAGAATACCGATTTGAAGGAACGGGTGGCTCGCTTGGAAGCTGTGATAGCCGAATGGAAAGGGTGCTGAGGCTAGGCCATGGACTACGACGAACTGGTAAGCCTGGCAGACTCCTATCCAGATGCCGAGAAGAAGGCATTGCTGGAATTGGCCAGGCAGGATGAACTGCGGAAGGAACGGGAGATTCTGGAAGTTGCTGCGATTCCCGCAAACCTCACTGTTGGTGGGTCTATCGCGGACCGCCTGTTCCCTGAGGTTGATCCCCTGCTTGCCAAGGCTTTCGCCATGCAATACCCGGACGTTGATCCTTCGGTGCTGGTAGGAATGAAGCCTGAGCACCTGGCCGGTTTCATCGGTGGGGTCAAGGGTAAGTATTTCGAGGTATTAGTGGCAGACCGGCTGAATGCAGGTGCAACCCTTGGCGACTTACGGCTGGGACCGGGCCAGATTGCACGTCTCGCGGCTTCTCCGTTTCAGCCCGGGTGGGACTTGGAGATATTGGGGCGCAGTGGCCGGTCCTTGGAACAGATTCAACTCAAAGCCACGGAATCCATGTCCTACGTGAAGGATACGTTGGGGAGATATCCCGACATACGCGTAGCCGTTCCCGCTGGTGTGGGCGGCACATCCGGCAGCGTTATCAGCACGAACATATCCCACGCACACTTGCAAAAGGCGGCACAGGGTTACGTCGAGGAGATCTCGAAAGGGGGACTCGCCATCGCCATGGCGGACGCGACGGGATTCGTGTTGAGGGCTGTGCCGCTTACGTCTCTGGTAATCATCACGACAACGGAGGGCTACCGGGTTCTGGCGGGTCGGACTACCTTGCGCGCCGCGATGAGCGCTGGGAGCAGGCGATTGGCGAAGGCGACAGCCTATAACGTCATAGGAAAGGCCTTGGCTGCTGCGGGGTTGGGACCGATGGCTATCCCCGTAATGACGGCGCTGGGCGTTGCCGAGACGCGCGTCTCCGAGCAGGTCAAACTGAGCGACGGCTTGGGAGCGCGGGCGGAAGAGTTGTATGCGCTGGTTGAGAGTACCTGAGGGTTCGCGTCTCTACCGCCCCAGCGTGGTCTCCGCGCCGAGATAGTCGACCCAGGTGCCCATGACCTGCTCGATGTCCTGCACTGCCGTGGTGTTGCCGGCTTCGGGTGGGATGTAGCGCGCCTGCGCCCGCACGCCGAACTTGACCTTCTCCACCGGCGCGTGCAGCAGCCCGAGTTCGTCCCCGCGGAAGACGTTCATCGGGTCGCCCCCGTCCTCCATCACTGCGATGTTCCGCTTCAGCTGCTTGCGGAAGAGGATGATGCCGACGTCCGACTGTCCCAACGTCTCCAGGTGGCGCTTGGCGATGGGGCCCTGTGTCGCCCAGGCCATGTAGTCCTGGTTGAACGTCCAATCGAGGATGAAGCGTCCCTCGTCGTCCTTCAGGGGCACGTAACGGTAGGGGACGACGTCCTGGGTCGGTGCGCTTGCGCCGGGGGCGGCGCGGTAGTTGTAGATGGAGACGTGCAGCGTGTTCGTGTCGTCCACCGGCACGCGGAACTGGAAGGTGGCGCGAGCCTCGTTGCCGACGAGCAGGATGTTCGGGAAGAGGACGGGGTGCCCCTCCGCCCACTCGTCGTCGGTCTCGTCCTTGCCTTCGAGGATGCGGCGCTTGATGATGCCGAACTCGAACTCGTCGAACCCGATCCTCTGGTGCCTGCGCGACGAGCCTTGCTGCTGCGTGGCGATGCGGTCCGTGTTGCGGTACGCGCCCATGTAGGCGTGGAGCCACTCCACGTGCACGGGGTCGAGCGAGTTCTCCTGGCACTGCATCCAGTTGCAGGGGATCTCCGTGATAGCGATGTCACGGACGGCGTTCTCCCAGAGCAGGTGCTCCCACCGGGGCAGGAGCGGCGTGGGCTGCGGGCCCATGTAGGCGAAGACGAGTCCCGCCATCTCGCGCACGGGGTATCCGGCAACCTTCACCTTCTCCTTGAAGCGTCCGTCCGGGTGGACCGTCTCCTCGAAGGGCTGCTCGATGCACTGTCCGGTCTCGTCCATCATCCAGCCGTGGTACATGCAGCGGAGGCCGTGCTCCTCGGGGATGCCGTAAGAGAGGTCGACGCGTCGGTGGGGGCAGAAGCGTTCGATGAGGCCGAGGGTACCGGACTTGTCCTTGTAGAGGACGAGGTCCTCTCCGAGCAGGCGGACCGCCTTGGTGGGCCGGTCGATGAGCTCGGCGGCAGCGGCGATGGGATGCCAGTAGCGGCGCATGAGCTCGCCCATGGGCGTTCCGGGGCCGACCTGCGTCAGTTGCTCGTTCTCCTGTACGCTCAGCATGGGGCGTCCTCCTGTCCGTCGTGCGCTGGCGCGATTGTACCGCATGGCGCAAGGGGCTTACATGAGGAGAGGCGCCACGTGGGGCGCCTCTCGCATCGGTCTTATGGGCTTGCTGCCTACAGCGGCCAGTTGTCCTTGATGCCTTCGACTGCTCCGGCCTTCTCTCCGGCGCGCGCCTTGATCTCGTCCTCGGACTCTGCGGGTGCGCGGTCCGGCAGGTCCTCCCACGTCTGGAGCACCTGGTTGATGAGGTCGCCGTCGCGGGAGTACCCGGCCTCGCCCGGGATGTACTTCCTGGCGCGCTTCATGCCGAACTTGACCTGCTCCAGCGGAGCAACGATGCCCCCCTCCGGCGCGGGCGTGCGGAACGTGTTCATCGGATCGCCGCCGTCCGCCACGATGTCCATCTGCTCACGCAGCAGCTTCCGGTAGAGGATGAGGCCGCGGTCGGATTCGCCGAGGTGCTCGAGGTTCCGCTTGGCGATCGGCCCCTGCGTCACCCACATCGTGTAGTCCTGGTTGAACACCACGTCCACGATCCAGCGGCCGTTCTCGTCCAGCAGCGGCACCTCACGGTAGGGGACGGACTCCTGCTTCGGCACGGGCTGGCCCGGGGCACCCCGCCACGTGTAGAGCGACACGTGCAGCGTGTTCTCGTCGTCGATCGGGACGCGGAACTGCATCGTCACCGATACCTCGGAGCCGACGAGCAGGATGTTTGGCACGAACACGGGGTGGCCGTGTTTCCAGTCGTCGTCCTCCTCGGTATAGCCCTTGAACACGCGGCGCTTGACGACGCCGTGCTCGAAGATGTCGAACCCGATCTTCTCGTGGGTCGGGAGGTCGAGCAGCGCGCCCTTGAAGCCCGGGCCCTGCTGCACGTACTGTCCCCAGTACGAGTGCGCCCACTCGACGTGTACGGGGTCGAGCGAGTTCTCCTGGCACTGCAGCCAGTTGCACGGGAGGTGGGAGATGGCGATGTCGCGCACCGCGTTGTCCCACACCAGCGGCTCCCACAGCGGCAGGAACGGGACGGGTTCCGGCCCGAGGTAGGCGAACACGAGCCCACCCGCGACCTCGACCGGGTACCCTGCGACCTTAACCTTCTCCTTGAAGCGCCCGTCCGGGTGGACGGTCTCCTCGAACGGCTGCTCGATGCACTGTCCGGTCTCGTCCATCATCCAGCCGTGGTACATGCAGCGAAGGCCGTGCTCCTCGGGGATGCCGTAGGAGAGGTCGACCCTGCGATGCGGGCAGAAGCGTTCGATGAGGCCGAGGGTGCCGGACTTGTCCTTGTAGAGGACGAGGTCCTCGCCGAGCAGCCGCACGGCCTTCGTGGGATGGTCGTCGAGTTCCGCAGCGCCCGCGATGGGGTGCCAGTAGCGGCGCATGAGTTCGCCCATGGGCGTGCCGGCGCTGACCTGTGTGAGTTCCTGGTTCGCTTTGACGCTGAGCATGCGTGCATTCACCTCGCGTGCGCGTGTTGTGCGTAGCGTAAGGGTAGGGCGGGCGTATGCGCGGGTCAAGCGCGGCGCGGGCGGCTTAGAGCCGGATGCGCCACGCCCTGTGCGCCTACGGCCTGCCGATCTCCGGCTTCGCCTCCGGGTTGTTGGTGACGACGCGCGTGTAGTACTGCCAGACACCGCCTACGTTCGGACGCCATCCCGGCGGCAGCACCTGTGCGAAGTGCGGCAGTTGCGGCAGCGGCGTGCGCCCGGACATCTCGTCGACCAGTTCGTCCTCGAGGTAAGCGTGGTCCGGCCCGGCGGAGGAGTGGGCCCAGTAGTTCATCTTGGCCTGCTCCTCCAGCTGCATCATCGTCATCACGGCGTCTTCGAGGCTCCGCCCGGCCGTTGTCGCGCCGTGGCCGCGCAGCAGGATGGCGGGGGAGTCGCCCATGAGCGCGGCGACCTCGGCGCCCTCCTCCTCCGTCTGCACCGTCTTGACGTGGTTCCACACGGGCAGTTCCTTCTGCACCAGCTGGGCCCCCTCCTGGTTCATCGGGCGGAGGCGTCTCCCGAGCGTCGTGGCGAGGATGGTGTAGTGCGGGTGCACGTGCACCACGGAGTTGACCTCAGGGCGCGCCTTCATGATGGAGGAGTGCATGATGACCTCGAACGGCTGGGAGGAGCCGACCGGCCCGTCGACCTTGTAGCCCTCGATGTCCACGACGATCATGTCCTGCGGGCGCATGGAGTGCAGCGCGTCGACAGCGTAGCCGCGGCCCTTCACCACGAACTTGTCCGGGTCGTTCGGCAGGCGCATGCTCGCGTGCCCCAGCGACGCTCGGAAGCCGGTCGCGAGTCCCACCTCCGCGAGGACGCGGTTCGCAACCGCCACCTCGTACTTGACCTCGTCCCATTCTCTCGGCATGTTCTGGTCCTCCTGCTGGTATCAAAAGGGACTCTACCAGACAGCATGGCACAGGAGTAGAGAGGACGGGAGCACACGGCGGCACTCGCTGCCTCATGGTAGGATTGCGGCATCCTGGAACGAGGAGCAGGGCGATGGACATCCTGGCGATGGACGGCGACGGGCACGTCGAGGAGTGGGAGGCCACGTGGTCGGACGAGTACCTTGAGCCCGCGTTCCGCGACCGCCGTCCTAAGGTGGTTGAGACCGGCGAGTTCGAGCACGACTTCATCTGGGAGATCGACGGCGAGCGCATCCGCATCGGCGGCTCACCCTCCAGCAAGGACGGCGTCGTCTCCACCGAGTACGAGAAGATGGCGAAGTGGCGCGGCCCGCACGAGAGCGGCGAGTTCCACTCCGCCGAGGCGCGTCTCGCAGTGATGGATGCGGAGAACACGTACCTCTCCGTCAACTATCCCACGCTGCTATTGAGCTGGCCCATCGCGAGCGATCCGGCGCTGAACGCCGCGCTCACCCGCTCCTACAACAGCTGGGTCGCCGATGTCTCCAACCAGTCGCCTGACCGGCTGAAGTGGGTGACGGCGATCGACCCGCGCGACCCCGCCGAGGCCGTGCGCGAGATGGAGCGCACCAAGAAGATGGGCTCGGTCGGCGTGATGGTGTTCGGAGACTACTCCGACAAGGCGCTGGACCACCCCAGCCTCGAATGCTTCTGGGCCGCGGCCCAAGACCTGGAGATGCCGGTGAACGTGCACCCCGGCACGGGCGCGCGGGACGCCATGAAGACGTACCGCAACATCGCGGGCGACCAGTTCCTCATGTCCGTCGTGCGCGGCTTCAAGACCATCTGCGGCTCCGGCATCCTCGATCGCTACCCGAAAGTGAAGGTGTCGTTCCTGGAGACGGGTTGCACGTGGGTGGACTTCGCCGTTGCAGTGATGGACTTCACGCTCGACAACGTGAAGGACCGGCTGGAACTCGGCACGATACGCTCCGAGCACAAGGCCATCGTGGAGCGCGGCCTGCCGGAGGCGACGCCGCTGGAGTACATCAGGGACGGCCGCATATTCATCGGCTTCGAGGTCGACGACGACCTGCTCCCCTACATGGTGAACAAGTACGGAACGGACTGCTGGGTCTACGCGAGCGACATCCCCCACGCGCACCGCGTGCCGGACTCGCCGCGCTACATCTACAACCGCTCGGACCTTACCGACGAGCAGAAGTCGCGCATCGTCTGGAAGGGTACGACGGAACTCTACGGCCTCCCCGTGCCCGCGGGCGTGGGGATCAGCGGCTAAGGGCTATTCTCCGCGGAAGCGGAACGAGGCGCGCGGCAGTGCCCGCGGCGTCTGGGTTGAGTTACTCTTTGCGTTCCGGTTCGCCGGCGCCCGCATCAGCGTAGCGCTCTTTGGCTGCCGCTCCGAACCAGTCGGCGGCCGTGTCCATCCTGATGGAGCCCTCTTGCGCGGTCGCCTCTCGCACCTTGCGCGTCGCGGCTCTTGCCGCCCCGACGGCGAGTTTGGCCGCCCTGTCCTTCACAAGGAAACCTGCGGCTGCCGCAGCGGTGGCGGGTATCAGTATCAAGCGTGGGCGCATACCAGTCTCCTATTCGTCCTCGTCTCGCGGGCGAGTGCAATCGACAAAGCGAGTTGGGTGGATTTCCGTTTCGCTGCAATTCTACCGCTGCGACAACGACGCTGGAATCAAGGAGAGAGGCGTAACAATCCGCATTTCGGTTATGCGCTTGGCCGCCTACGGTAACTCTGGCTTCCGCGCCACCACCTTCACACTGGAGACGTCATCCGGGGCGTCGCCCTCGACGCATGCCGTCTCCTCAGTGATGGCGATGTCCTCGAAACCCGCGCTCCCCAGCCGTCCGAGGTACGTGTCCTTCGGCTCAGCCCCTGCCGTACACGAGACCCACTCCTCCATGCCGGTCCGTGCGGGACCATCAGCGTTGAGCGCCATCATGTCGGAGATGTGGAGCCTGCCGCCGGGCGCGAGCACACGGAACGCCTCCCGGAACACTGCATCCTTGTCCGGCGACAGGCAGACGACGCAGTTGGAGATGACCACGTCCACCGACGCGTCCGGCAGCGGGATGTTCTCGATCTCGCCCTTCACGAACTCCACGTTGGTCAGTCCGAGCTTGGCCTGGTTGCTCCGCGCGAGGTCCAGCATGTCGGGCGTCATATCCAGCCCGATGACGTGCCCGGCCTCGCCCACCTGCTGCGCCGCGAGGAAGCAGTCGATGCCGCCGCCCGAGCCCAGGTCGAGCACGCGCTCGCCCTCCTGCAGCCCCGCGAGCGCCGTTGGGTTGCCGCACCCGAGCGAGATGGCGATCGAATCGGCGGGCAGCCCGGAAAGCTGTGCCTCCTCGTACAGCGTCATGGCGCGGTCTACGCCGGACGGCCCGCAGCACGCTTCGGCGTCGGCGGAAGACTGCTCGACGGCGGTCAGTTCGATGACTGCCTTCGCATCCTTCGCGTACCGCTCGCTCACCAGCCGCTTGATCTCCTGGGGTTCCGTTGTCATCTGTTCCTCCTCACCGTGCTTGTCGTACCCATAGCATGAGTCCGTGTCTATGCGACGCATGCCTCGTAGCCGCTATCGCAGCAACCCATCCAGTTCTCGGCATAGACGTCGAGCTTGCCGAATACGCCTCGGCACAGGGCTTCAGACCCCAGGATCGCCCCAAGGTTGGCGACTTCCACCATACCCGGCAGGCGCAGGCCGCTCTCCCACCTTCTGACGGTGACAGGGTCGACCTCCATCAGTTCGGCCAAGGTGGCTTGCCGCAGGCCCTTCGCCATGCGCTCCGAACGGATGGCCCGTCCCATCCTCAGTGCCACCTCGCTTCTACTCGCTCTATGGTCCATGACCCCATTCCCCGATCGAAGACTTATGCATGGGACGTCCGAAGGTTTGAACAACAAGCAATGTAAGTGGTCAAAGCTGCGGCCACAAGAACCGCGCTGGTACTATCGGCGTTCTTCCGCACTGTTCGTCGCCGACAGCCTGCCCCCTTGCGCGGCCTGCAAAGCGTTCCTCACAGTGGGACTCACCGCAGGCACCCGAAATCACTGCGCTTCTCGTAGACGTCGACCATCTTGGTGAACGCTGTCTTGTGTACCGCCGACAGGCCTGAGGCGCCGGAGATGACCGAGCGCATTCCGGCAGGAGTAGTCCCTCCGCAGAAGAGGTCGGACGCCATCCGTTCCATCATCCCCTTGACGGCCGCCCACGCGGCGGGCTCCAGTTCGATGCCGGTGGCAGGGGAGAGTTCGTCGAGGTAGATCTGGCTGATGTACAGATGGTCCCTGACGTAGTTTTGCCAGAACCCTGCATTCGCATCGAAGCTGTAGTGCTCGCTGCCGTTCCAGTCCAGGATATCGAGCGTGTTGATGAAGTCCACGAGGCGCTGCCGGTCGGCGTTCCTGAGCGCCGTGCGCAACGGCTCTGGGATACGTGTCGTCGAGCCCGATCCGGATGCAGGTGAGTGGTGATGCACATCCCTTGTGAAGAACGCCATGTTCCAGAGGCGGTGATCGGAGGGATCACCGGGGCGGTCGTTTCCCCTGAGGCGCGAGTACCACCTGAGCAGACTGTTCCAGGTGGTTGGTTCGCCTTCAGCCAGAAAGCCTTGGAAATACTTCTGGAGCGGAGGAGGCGCGAGGGACAGGCTGTCCGACCCGTACGCCGGATAGACCGTCTCATACCTGTGGTAGAAATTGGGGACCCTGTAGAAATCGCGATTGGCGAGTATCTGCCAAGCGTCCTCTCCCTGCTGCACTCTTCCTTCTCGTCTGCCGCTTTCGACATCTGCGTTGAGCGACGCAAGGACTTCGGTGTAGTAAGGGCGCCACGCCTCCCAGGGGTTCGACCCTCCTGCCCGGTCGTAGTCGCGGAAGTCCAGGAGGAACTGGGCCTGGTCGCGCTTGAACGTGTAGAAGTTCATCTCGTCGCACGGCTCGCTCCACCCGTTCCACGACTCCCAGAAGGCGTGCATCGCCTCGTGCATCAAGGCGTCTGGATTGCTGTGGCCGAGCCCCACGTAGGCCCCGCCCCGGAATCCTGCGTACCCCGGCCCCAGGTACGTTTGACCACCTCGCGTCTCGAGCGGCCGCTCGACGCGGACTCCGTTGGTGAGCCAGTCCACTGCGGCATCGGTGAGCCCGTAGATCGCCTGGAGGTCCTGGATGCGGGCTGCTACCCAGGGGTCGGCGTTGGAATCGTAACCACGGGTAACGACCCATTCAGGTCCTGTTCCGGCCTCACCGACACGCCGGTTGGCGGCCCGCGTTTCGACGCCGTCCAGGTTTCTCGCGGTGATGGTGTAGGAGTAAGGCTGGAAGCCCCTCACCCGGGATAAGCCCTCGTAGACCAGGCACTTATCCGCCGTCCAGTCAGAGACCTCGGTCCCGGGGCCCCTGAGTATGACGCGGTACTCCGTGCCGGCTGGGTTGCGCTCGTCGACGATGTAGAACTCGAAACCCGTCCAGTGAACGCTCCGTGTGTGCCCGCCCTGCGGAGGGTACGCGAGCGTGGCGGCTGTGGCCTCGGCATTGAGACCTCCCTCCGATGCAACGGCCTCATACGTGTAGCGTGTATTCGGTTCGAGCCCGCTGTCGGTGTACGAGGAGACGCTCGCCGGGTTGCTTGCTATCCGCTCACCGTCCCGGAACAGGTCCACTGGTTGTGTCCCTCCTCCGATGTTGAAGGCCCACCCGACCCTCATCTCAGTCGGCGAGACGGGCGTGAGCGCCACGCCGAGAGGAGGAGGCGTGGGCGTCGGCGTGGCTGTGGGCCTGGGAGTAGCCGTGGGAGTGCTGGTGGGCCTGGGGGTAGGTGTGCGGGTAGGTGTCGCACTGGGCGTGGGTGTAGCGGTAGGGGTCGGTGTCGCGGTCGGTGTGGGCGTGGGTGTAGGAGTCGGTGTCGCTGTAGGAGTGGGGGTCGGAGTGGGACTAGGCGTGGCGGTTGGAGTGGGAGTAGGTGTAGGGGTCGAGGTGGGTGTGGCTGTGGGTACGGGCGTGGGCGTGGGGTCCGGAGCGCACGCCGCTGCCAGTACGAAAGCAACCGTCGCGAGCAACATGCAGACCGGAGGTCCCGGGCGGGAGAAGAACGACATAATCACGATCACCGTCTCGGATACCACGCATCAATGGGCCTCGCGCCCTGTCGCCGTGATAGCCTCTGACCACTATGGGGGCGAGCATAGCATACGGGTCGGTGATGCAACGGGTCGCGGACGGCGGTTATCTCCTGCTCGACGGTGGCATCGGCACGGAGGTGCAGAATCGCGGCGGAACGCTGGGCGCCTGGGCTAACCTTGCGAACGCGGAGATACCGGACACCGTTCGCGCCATCCACTCGGACTTCATCGCAGCGGGCGCGGACATCATCAGCACCAACACCTTTGGCTGCACGGAGCTGAGTCTCTCTGCGCACGGGATACACGGACGCGAGGAGGAGTTGAATCACGCAGCGGTGTCGCTGGCGATGGAAGCGCGAGAGCGCGCCGGAGCCGAGCGGCCCCTGCTCGTGGCGGGCTGTCTGACGACGACCAGCTACCGCGGATCGGAGGGCAGGGTGGCTCCCGCAGAGGAGGACTGGGCGCTTGCTTCGCAGGCGCGCACACTCGCGGATGCGGGCGTTGACTTCCTCATGGTGGAGATGCTGTCGCACGTTGAGCGCGCGAACGTCGAGTTGGCTGCAACGGCGACGGCGGGCCTGCCCGTGTGGGCGGGGTTCTCCTGCGTGATCGACGAGGAAGGCAACCTCACGCTGATGAACCAACCCGACGAACCGCTGGAGGAGTCGCTGCGCCGCATCGACCTCTCCAGCGTCGAAGTCGCTTTCGTGATGCACACGCGCGCCCCGCTGGTGGAGCGTTCGCTCGCCTCGTTGCGCAATGTCTGGGGCGGCCCGGTGGGCACGTATCCCCACGGAGGACGCTATGAACGTCCGGCCTGGGTGTTCGACGACGAGCTCACGCCGGAGGCGCTCGCGGCGGGCGCCGAGCGGTGGCTGCCTGACGGCTGCCGCATCGTGGGCGGCTGCTGCGGGACAGGCCCGGCGCACATCGCGGCGCTGCGCGACGTCGTGGACGCGGCGGCACGCGGCGGGTAGGCTGTGGTTCCTTCTCCTTCTTGAGAGCCTGGATAGGCTGCATGTTCCCTCTCCCCCCGGGAGAGGGCAGGGTGAGGGTTTCAGACGTAAGGAGGGCGCGATATGCGATTGCAGGACAAGGCCATCATCGTCACCGGAGCGGCGGGCGGGCTCGGACGGCAGTACGCCATCCGCTTCGCGAAGGAAGGCGCGAAGCTCACCATCGCGGACGTGCAGGACGTGAGCAAGACGGCGGAGCTCTGCCGCGCCGAGGGGGCCGAGGTGATCCCACTGCGCGTCGACGTCTCTTCCGAGGACGAGACGCAGGAGATGGCGCGCCGGACGCACGAGCAGTACGGTCGCATCGACGGCCTGCTGAACAACGCGGGCATGATGCGCGGGCTGGGGGTGAAGTCCATCCTGGACGTGGACATGGAGACGTGGGACCGTGTGTTCGCGGTCAACGCGCGCGGGACGTTCCTGGGCATCCGGGCCGTCTTCCCCTACATGAAAGAGCAGGGCTCCGGCACCATCGTCAACGTCAGTTCCGGCAGCACGCTCCGCATCGCGCGCGGGCCGGCAGACATGAACCCGCACTACGTCTCGTCGAAGTCGGCCATCATCGGCATCACCCGTGCCGTGGCGCGTGAACTCGGTCAGTACAACATCAACGTCGTTACCGTAGCGCCCGGCTCGACGACCTCCGACACGGAGGAACCGATCGGCGCGGACGAGGCGTACCCGGAGCCGGAGGCGTCGCTCGTGCGGCGCGGCGTGCCCGAGGACCTGACCGGCGTGATGACGTTCCTCTTCACCGACGACGCGCGCTTCATCAGCGGCCAGATGATCGTCGTCAACGGCGGCAGGGAAGTGCACTAGAGCGCATGGCCGAGCTGACCTGGGAGCGCATGGGCCGCTGCGCCCGCCTGGCGTGGGAACACGGCGTCGAGTCCTTCGAGAACGCATCGCGCCCCCGGTCGGCACTGATGACCGGCCACCTGCTGCTCGGTGTCATCCGTCACCCGGAGTGCGCGGGTGGGCTGATGCTGCGGCGGCTGGGCATCGACATGGCGCTCGCCGCCTCCATCACCGAGTTCGAGCTGCTGCACGGGCGTCCGCTGCCCGACCACGCCGAGCGCGTCTTCACGCTGTGGGACAGGCCGCACACGCCGGACGCGCTCCGGACGATGGAGCTCTCGTTGGCGGAAGCGGAGCAGTTCCACTCGGCCTACCCCATCGGCACCGAGCACATCCTGCTGGGGCTGCTCGCCATCCCGGAGAGCATGGGCTGCCGCACCATGGCGTACTTCGGTGTCGACTACGCGAGGGCACGCGCCGCCCGCGACGAGATCTGGGATCTGCTCAAGCTCACGGAGTGAGTAGGGACTCGTGACAGACCGCCTCGTCATCTTTGACTGCGACGGCGTCCTCGTGAACAACGAGGCCGTGTGGAAGCGCATCGCTGATGAGATGGCCGCTGGGCTCGGCATCACGCTCACAGCACAAGACCACGAACGTTATCGCGGTGTCCTGGACGTCGACATGTATGCCGATCTGTCCCTCCGCTTCGGGGTAGCGATACCGGAGGACTTCTTCGACCGCATACAGGCGGTGAAGATCGCCGCGAGCCATACCGAACTGACCGTTATCCCCGGTGCCGCAGAAGCGGTTGCCCGGGTTGCGGAGGCCGGCGTGCGGACGTGCGTCGCGAGCAATGGGACGGTCGAGGAGACTGTGGCGAAGCTGAGAGGGGTCGGACTGCTGGACCACTTCGGCAGCCGGGTATTCAGCGGGTGCGACGTGCCGCAAGGGAAGCCCGCTCCCGACCTCTTCATGGAGGCGTCGCGAGTGATGGGTGTGGACGTCTCGGGCTGCATCGTCGTGGAGGACAGCGACACGGGCGTGCAGGGTGCGCTGTCGGCAGGCATGACCACCCTCGTCCTCGCGCCGAACGGGCCTTCGCCCTTCGTAGCTGGCTCCGAAGCGGTGGTGTTCGCCGGGTTTGCCGAGCTGACTGACGAACTCATCCGGATGTGTAGCGGCGGCAGGGAAGTCGGCTAGCCCCTCACGCCGGCCGGAACACCGGCAACGTGACCTCGTCGGTGACGTCTGCGAAGGCGACTTCAACGGCCATGCCGACCTTGATGTGCTCGGGATCGGGTTCGACGTCGACGAGGTTCGTCGGGATGCGCGCGCCCTCTTCGAGGTCGACCATCGCGACGACGAACGGCACGTGGTCGCGGAACGCGGGCACCGGCGCGCGGTGCACGATGGCGAACGTGTGCAGCGTGCCCCTGCCGCTGGCCCGCATCCACGACACGTCGCGCGAGCCGCAGTACGGGCAGAAGTCGCGCGGGTAGAAGTACGCGCGCTCGCAGGTGTTGCAGCGGCGCAGCCACAGCTCGTACGCCTGCGCCTTCTCCCAGTAGAAGTCGGACTCCGGCTGCTTGACGGGCAGGGGGCCCTGGTACGCGCCGCTCGTCATCACTCCACCCCCAGGACGATGGTGCCGGTTGCCGAGAGCGCACCGCCGGTGCCGTTCACGAGCGCCAGCGACACGTCCGGCGCCTGCCGCTCCCCGCACTCGGCGCGCAGCTGCCGCACGGCCTCGACGACCGGGAAGATGCCGTACATGCCGGGGTGCGTGTAGGAGAGGCCGCCGCCGTTCGTGTTGAGCGGGAAGTCGCCGCCGGGAGCGGTGCGCTGCCCCGCCACGAAGTCCGGCCCCTCGCCCGGGCCGCAGTAGCCGAGCGACTCCAGCGTCGCGAGCACCGTGTACGTGAACGAGTCGTAGATCATCGTGAGGTCGATGTCGTCGTGAGTGACGTCGGCCATGCCGAGCGCGGCGGGGCCGGTGACGCGGGCGGGCGTCGAGGTGAGGTCGGGCATCGTCGTGATGCCGGCGTGGTCGTGGTGCTCCGCGTGGCCGAGCACCCACACGGGCGGCTTCGGCAGGCTGCGGGCGCGCTCCGCCGACGTGACGACGATTGCCGCGCCCGCGTCGGTGACGAGGCAGCAGTCCAGCAGGTGGAACGGCCAGCATATCCAGCGCGAGTCGTGGTAGTCGTCGAACGTCATCGGGTCGCGCATCATCGCCTTCGGGTTCAGCTGCGCCCACTTGCGGGTGGAGACGGCGATCTCGGCCATCGCCTGGCGCGTCCGGTCCTCTCCGTACTGGTGCATGTAGCGGGTAGCGGCCATCGAGTAGTTGATGGGCATGCCGATCATGCCGTACGGCATCTCGTACATGGCGGATGGGAGGTTGGGGTCGCGGGGGATGGGGACGCGGCTGCTGCGACCGGCCTGGCCGTGCGTGATGAGCGCGACCTCGCAGAGGCCGTTGGCGATGGCGTTGGCGGCGTGCCCGACGTGAACGACGAACGAGGCGCCGCCGACCGTCGTCGTGTCCGTGTAGCGCGGTGCGATGCCGAGGTAGTCCGCGAGGTCGTAGTTGACGTAGCCGGCGGTGAGCAGGCCGTCGACGTCGTTGCGGGTCAGCCCGGCGTCTTCGAGCGCGTTGTGCGCGGCCTCGGCGTGGTGGGCGAGCGCCGACTTGTGCGGCACGAGCCCGATCTCATCAGACTCGGCGACGCCGACGATGGCCGCTGCTTTCGAGGTGCTGGTCATGGCCGGAGTCTAGCGCATCCTGCGCTGTCCCCGCTCATGGCGAGCCTGTCGAACCACGCCCTCGCTACCCCTGCTCCATCTCCGCCATGCGCTGCATGAGCGTTTCCTCGTCCACGTCCTCGACGTGCGTGGCGAGCGTCCAGTGGATGCCGCGGGGGTCAGTCACGCTCGCCATGCGCTCGCCGTAGAAGTGGGTCTCGGGCTCGGCGTCCGAGGTTGCGCCGGCGCTCACGGCGCGGGCGTAGGCGGCGTCCACGTCCGTGGTGTAGAGGTAGATGTGCGCCGTCTGGGCGGGGAAATCGGGCGGGAACGCGTCCGAGAGCATGACGAGTGCGCCGTCGATGCTGACCTCGGCGTGTGCGAGAGCGTCCTCGGACAGGGGGATGCGCATGCGCTCCACCGCGCCGAAGGCGTTCGCCAGGAAGTCGATGTAGCCGCTCGCGCCCTCTACGACGAGGTAGGGCGTGATGGCGGTGTAGCCGTCCGGGATGGGCTTGACGTCGGACATGGGGCCTCCTTCTCTCTCTACTGGATGGTCGACGACTGGGATTTCGCTACTCTAAAGGTGTGCCAAAGTGTGCCATTGTGTGCCACTGCACTCCTGACGAGCGGCGGGCTCCGCGCGGCTGCGGGCTCCGCAGCGGGAACCATGGTAGGGCAGGCAGGGGCGACCGCGTAAGGGGCGGGTGTCACACACCGGGGACCAACCCCGGAGTCGAGTGAGGCTCGTTGACCCCACCCTCGCCCTCTCCTATCCTGCCGAAAGTAGGCCTGCGAGTCAGGCTGAGAACGCTTTGATGCCATTCCAGCTTTCCAACCTCCTGAAGAACCTGCAAAGGCCTGCCGGTGTCGGTTCGGCTGTCCGCGAGTACGAAGACATCTACCGGGATGCCAAGCGCGGAGGACTGGAGAGCAGGAAGAGCGACTATAGGAAATCCAATGACCTCTATTACGACTTGGCGACGGACTTCTACGAATATGGATGGGGTAGATCGTTCCATTTCGCCCCCCGCGTTCCGGGAGAGAGCTTCAGGGCATCGCTCACCCGCCATGAGCACTATCTGGCGCAGGTGCTCGGCCTCAGCCCCGGAATGGTCGCCGCCGACCTCGGTTGCGGCATCGGCGGGCCGCTGTTGGAGATTGCGCGCTTCTCCGGCGCCAGGATCGTTGGTGTGAACAGCAATGGCTATCAGCTTGAGCGTGCCCGGAGGCTGGCGGAAGAAGCGGAGCTGACACACCTGGCCGAGTTCCTGCACTGCGATTTCCTGCACGTCGATGCGCCGGACGAGTCGTTCGACGCGGTCTACGCCATTGAGGCGACCTGCCTGGCACCGGACAAGCCCAGCATCTACGGCGAGGCCTTCCGGCTGTTGAAGCCAGGGGGGTGCTTCGCTGCCTACGAGTACTGCCTGACCGAGCGCTTCGACGCACAGTACCCCCGCCACCTCAAGATCAAGGCCAACATCGAACTGGGAGGCGGCCTGCTCGAGATCGACGACCGGCAGACGGTTGACGACGCGCTTCGCTCAGTGGGGTTCGAGGTGTTGGAGACTCGGGACCTTGCCGTGCAGACCGGCCCGTCGGTCCCGTGGTATCAGCCGCTGGTTGGGTCGGGGCTCTCGCTGGCGAGCTTTCGCAGTTCGAAGGTGGGGCGCGGCGTCACCAACAGTTCATTGCGTGTGCTCGAGCTGCTCCGCATCGTGCCTCGCGGGTCGCTCCGCGTTGCGAAGACGCTCGGCCTCTGCGCGGATGCGATGGCCGAGGCGGGGCGGCTCGGCATCTTCACACCGATGTACTTCATCCACGCCCGCAAGCCAAGGTAGGAGAGGGGCGCGTGTTGTCAGCAGGACGCGGGTGCGGGATACTAGCGGCGTCAAAAGGCAGCGATACGCCAAAGGAGTGAGGACATGACCACGGCGGTGAAGTACCAGGCTATCGACGCGGACGCGCACGTCATCGAGAGCGAGCAGACGTGGGACTACCTCGACGAGGCGGACCAGCAGTTCCGCCCGTTCCTCTTTACGAACCCGGAGAGGCCTGCCAGTCGCTATTGGGTGATCGACGGACGCATCGCAGGACTCCGCCCCGCGTCGCCGGTCGAGCGCGAGCTGAAGGCGATGTCGGAGCGCGCGGGACGCGACCTCGTCACGGCCGAAGAGGCCCGCTCCCTCGACGACATCTCGCTGCGCCTTTCGCACATGGACCGGTTGGGCGTGGACATCCAGATACTCCACAACACGCTCTGGATCCGCGACGTGTCGCAGCGTCCGGAGGTGGACCGCGCGCTCTGCAAGGCGTGGAACCGCTGGATGGCCGAGGCCTGGAAGGAGTCCGGCGGACGCCTGCGCTGGGCCGCCGTCCTCCCGCTGACCGACCTCGACACCGCCATCGACTGGATGCCGTGGGTGAAGGAGAACGGTGCGGTGGGCGTGGTGACCAAGCCGTTCGAGGGGCACCGCTTCATGCTCGACCCCTACTTCTTCCCCTACTTCGAGGCGGCGCAGGAGAACGACCTCTCCATGACCATCCACATCGCGAACGCGAACGAGGCGTACGTCAGCGCCATCGCCTCCGCCTACGACCCGAGCGGCGGCCTGCCCACATTCCGCATGCCGACCGTCCACGCCTGCAACGGCCTCATCCTGAGTGACATCCCGAAGCGCTACCCGGAGTTGCGCTGGGGCTTCATCGAGTCGTCCTGCCAGTGGGTGCCGTGGATCATCCACGAGTCCTCCCGCCGCGCCAAACAGGCAGGCTGGTACTACCCGGACAACCCGTTCAAGGAATACAACATCTACGTCTCCGCCCAGACCGACGACGACTTCCCGTACGTGTTCGACTACGTCGGCGACGAGAACATCGTCATCGGCACGGACTACGGCCACACGGACACGTCCAGCGAGGTCGACGCCATCGAGACGTTCCGCAAGCTCGACACCATCAGCGAGGAGTCGAAGCGCAAGGTGCTGGTCGACAATTCGGTGGCGCTCTACGGGCTGTAGGAGGAGGGAGTGCCGCATCCGTACGGGGGCGTCCTTGGGGGCGCCCCTTTGCGTTATTCCCTCTCCCCTTGGGAGAGGGTTAGGGTGAGGGTGGAAGGAAGGCTCACGCCTGCGCCTTCGGCTCCTCGATGACACCGAAGAGGTTGCCCTGCGGGTCCTCGCAGTAGGCGTGGGTGCCGACGTAAGGGATCTCGTTCGGACCGAAGACGAGCTTGCCGCCTGCCGCGGCCACCTTCGCCAGCGTCTCGTCCAGCGAGTCGACCAGCGTCGTGTTGATGACGGGCTGCGGGAAGTGGCGCTTCATGATGGCGCCGTCGATGCCCGCCTGCTCCTTCGGGCCGGTCGCGGCGAGCCAGTACTCCTGCTGGAACTCCTCTGAACCCGACCACGACTGGAACTCCCAGCCGAGCACGTTGCTGTAGAACTCCGCCAGTTTCGCCGGGTCGTCGCCGAGAATCTCGAAGTGGACCGGGTCTGCCCATGCGTTACCCCTGTATCCGCTGCGCAAGCGCGTCCGTGCGCGCGGCCATGATGAAGTCGTTGCGGTGGAGCCCGCCGAGGAAGTGCGTCCACCACGACACCGTCACCCGTCCGTACTCCGTGACCATGCGCGGGTGGTGCCCCTGCTCCTCCGCCGCCTCGCCGACCGCGTTCGTGAACGCGAGCGCCTGCGCGAACGTCTCGAACCGGAACGCGCGCACGAGCTGGTCGATGCCGTTTTCCTTCGCGACACTCCACTCCGGCAGGTCGGCCAGCATCGCGGTGGCCTCGTCTGCCGTCGCGAGCGTCGACTGCGCGTTGAACTCCACGCACTGTTCGTCTGCAAGCGCCATGCGGGGAGTTTCAGGGCTGGGGACGCAGGGTGCAAGCGCGCCGTGTGCTAGCATCGCGCCATCCTCACGGTTCGGAGCGGGACGCACATGCCGGTAAGCGGAGCGCAGATCATCACGCGGGCGTTGCGGGAGGAAGGCGTCGATACGATCTTCACCCTCGCGGGCGACCACATCCTTCCCCTGCTGGACGTGCTGTACGACGAGGACTTCCGCCTCATCGACTGCCGCCACGAGCAGGCCGCAGTGCACATGGCGGAGTCGTGGGCGCGCATGACCGGCAGGCTGGGCGTGGTCGCGGTCACGACGCCGGGCCACGCGAACGCGCTCCCCGGCCTCATCAACGCGCAGTCCACCGAGAGCCCCATCCTGAACATCGCGGGCTCATCCGACCTGCGGAACTACCACCGCGGCATCATGCAGGAGATAGACCAGGTCGGCATCGCGCGCACGGTCACGAAGGGCGCGTGGCTTGCGCACGACCCGCGCCGCATCCCCGACCTGATGGCGACGGCCATACGGGCTGCGTTCGAAGGCAGGCGCGGCCCCGCGCACCTGACCATCCCCGTCGATGTGCAAAGCGCCGTCGTCGAAGAGGAGGAGGTGCGCTACTTCGGCGCGGAGTCATACCGGCGGACGCAGCCCATCGTCGCGTCGGCGGAGGCGATAGAGGAAGCGGTGCGCCTGCTGCGCAACGCAGAGCGCCCCATCATCGTGGCGAGCACGCCGTCGGCCTACGGCGACTGGGGCCCTGTCTACGAGCGGCTCATCGAGACGACGAAGATACCGTTCCTGACGGAGGAGGCGGCGCGCGGCATCGTGCCGGACGACCACCCGTACTGCTTCGGCTTCTTCGACCTGAGCCAGCACACCGCCGCGAACCTCGTGCGGGAGGCGGACGCGGTGCTCTTCCTCGGCAAGCTGCTCGACTTCACTATCGGGTTCGGCTTCGGGCCCGTCATCCCGAACGACGCGACGGTGATCCAGGTTGAGCCGGAGGCGACGCAGGCGGGCCGCAACCGGGGCGTCGACCTCGCGCTCGTCGGCGACGTCGGGCCCATCGCTGCACAACTCGCGGACGAGGCGGCGAAGGGCGACTGGCCGGAGCGTCCATGGGTGGAGCGCTTCCGAACGGCGGTCGCGGAGCACAAGGTGTACCTCGAACAGTACGTGCTGGACGAGAGTCCGCTGCGCTCTATGTGGGTGCATCACACGCTGGCGCAGCGGCTCCGGCGCGACGACGTGCTCGTGTTCGACGGCGGCGACTACGCCTACTACGGGCGTGCGTACCTGCCCGCGCTCGCGCCGCGCTCGTGGTACTACCTGCCGAACCTCGGCATGCTGGGGCAGGCGGTCCCGATGTCCATCGCTGCGAAGATCGCGAGGCCGGAGTCGCGCGTGTTCTGCATCACTGGCGACGGCGCATTCGGGTTCAACGCGATGGAGGTCGACACTGCGGTGCGGCACGGGCTCAAGGTGGTCTTCCTCGTGGGGAACGACGCGGCGTGGGGCATCGACAAGAACCTGCAGGTGGGGCTGTACGGCAAGGCCGTGATCACGGACCTCGTGCCGTCGCGCTACGACCTCGTCGCGCAGGGGCTGGGCGCGTACGCGGAGATGGTCGAGCGTCCCGAGGAGCTCGGCCCCGCGCTTGACCGGGCACTCGAGGTCGAGGGCCCGGCTCTGCTGAACATCCGGGTGCAGAGCCAGATCAGCCCGCGCGCACAGGCCGTCGTGGCGAACCGCAAGTTCGGAGGCGGGCTGTGAGCCGCCTCGTCGTCTATGGAGCGGGAGCGATCGGCGGACAGATCGCGGTGCGGCTCGCGAATGCGGGGCTCGACCCGCTCGTGGTCGAACCGTGGGACGCGCAGCGCGAGGCGATACAGTCGCGCGGCCTGACGATGCAGACGGAGGGCGGCGGCGAAGAGCACGCAACGCCCGTCACCATCGCGCCGCACGAGCTCGCCGAGCAGGTTGACCTCCTCTTCCTCTGCGTGAAGTCGTACGACACGCTGGAAGCGCTCGCGGTGATCAAGCCGTGGCTGGCGGACGACGGACTCCTCGTCTCGATGCAGAACAGCATCAATGAGGAGTGGATAGCGCCGGAGGTTGGCACGGAGCGGACCGTGGGGGGCGTCATCCTCGTCAACGGCTCGTTCCTGGAGCCGGGGCGTGTGCAGGCGTCGGGGTCGGTCAGCAGGGCGTCGGCTGCAGCGTCGCTTCCCGGCGTGTACGTCGGCGAATACAACGGGTCCGCCGGAGCGAGTGCGCGTCGCGTTGCCGACGTGCTCGGGCACGTCTGGCCGGCCGAGCCGGTCGACGACCTGCTGCACGAGCGCTGGTCGAAGATGGTGAACAACACGATGCTCAACCCCGTCTCGGCGGTCGGCGGGCTGCGGTCAGCGGAGCTGCTGGCGAACGCGGACGCGCGGCGCATCGCGGTGCGGCTGGCGGCGGAGACGATGCGCGTCGCCGACGCGGAGGGGCATCCGCTCGCGCGCATCATGGGCGACTACGACGCCGCGGACGTCTACGCCAACGCGGCTGGAGAGTCGGACGTGGTCAAGCGGGGACTGGAGGCGCGGGCCGCGCTCGTCGGACCGGGCGCGATGACTTCCATGTACCAGGACGTGCGTCGCGGACGGAAGACCGAGGTGGACTACTTCAGCGGCCTCGTTTCGCACAAGGGCGCGGCGCACGGTATCGCGACGCCGTACTGCGACTCCATCACTGCGCTCGTGCACCGCGTCGAATCGGGCGACGTCACGCCGTCCGCCGAGTCGCTGCGTCTCGTGGACGGGTAGAGGCTACGCTGCGCTTGACACGCACTCGCGCGACAGCGTTAGATAACGCCGCCGAACGGCCTCCGAGCCGCGGCTTCGGAGGTGAGGCTTGCGATACCGCATGATGGGGGCTACCGGCATCCGCGTCTCGGAGGTCGGCTTCGGCTCCGGCGACAACGCCGGGCTCCTCGTGAAGGGCGAGCCGAAGGAGCAGCTCGAGGCCATCGAGCGAGCGCTCGAACTCGGCATAAACTACTTCGACACCTCCCCCGACTACGGCAAGGGCCTCGCCGAGACGAACATCGGCAAGGCGATGAAGGAGATAGGGTTCCGGCCCGTCCTCGCCACGAAGGTCGAGATCATGCCGGACGAGCTCGACCACATCGCCGATGCGGTCGTCGAATCGCTCGAGGAGTCGCTGGAGCGTCTGCAGGTGGACTACGTGGACGTGCTCCAGATCCACAATCCACCGAGCATCGAGACTGACACGACCGTCCCCGGATGGCTGCACCTGGGACTGGAGGACTACCTCGGCCCTGGCGGCGCGCTCGAGGGGATGGAGCGCCTGCGCCGCGCGGGCAAGACACGCTTCTTCGGCTTCGCCAACGAGGACGCGAACGCTGACGCGGTGATGGCGCTCATGGAGACGGGCGAGTTTCACATGCTGAACGTCTGGTACGACCTGCTGAACCCGACCGCCGGGCTTCCGACACCGGACGGACTGGACGTGCAGCACGACTACGGTCAGTTCCTGCGGCGCGCGTTGGAGTTGGGCATCGGCACTGCGGTGATCCGTCCGCTTGCGGGAGGCGTCCTGACCGATCACGCGGTGAGCGGAGGCGGCAGACACGCCCTGGCCGGCGGCGGGCTCACGCGCAACGCGGACATGTACCAGGCGATGGTCGAGCGCGCGAGGCCGTTCGCGTTCCTCTCGCGCCCCGGACAGACGCTTTCGC
The DNA here is from genome assembly GCA_965220225.1 of Dehalococcoidia bacterium. Lineage (GTDB taxonomy): Bacteria > Chloroflexota > Dehalococcoidia > Lucifugimonadales > Australimonadaceae > Bin16. The sequence goes on from OZ244813.1 coordinate 2,145,280, forward strand.
AGGCGGCGTACCGCTTCATCCTGCAGGACGATTCGGTCACGACGGTGCTCGGCGGCTTCTCGGAGATGTCGCACCTGGAAGAGGCTGTCGGCTGCTCCGGAGCGGAGGCGCTCAGCGAAGAAGACATGGCGCGCCTGGACATGGTCTGGCGCTCCAACGTAGGCAAGTGGGACCAGGAAGAACAGTTCATTTCAGGCCTGTAGGCCGCCAATCAGCCGGAGGAGGCACAAGACAGATGGACATTCAGCTCAGCATAGGCATGGCATCCAACCCCAGGACGTGGGCGATTCACGACGGCCGCATCAAGCCGGACGGCATCGAGCTCATCCCGAGCCCGGTACACGCATCGGAGCTGTTCTGGCGGCAGTTGAAGTTCGGCGACTTCGACGTCTCGGAGATGTCGTTCTCGTCGCTCATCATGGCGATGGCGGTGGGAGACGACCGCTGGGTGGGCCTCCCCATCTTCACGACGCGCCGCTTCTTCCACACCGGCGTCCTTGTCCGCAAGGACTCGGGCATCCAGTCGCCTGAGGACCTGAAGGGCAAGCGGGTCGGTGTGCCGGAGTACCAGCAGACCGCGGCGCTGTGGACGCGCGGCGTGCTCCAGCACGAGTTCGGCGTCGAGCCGAAGGACATGGAGTTCTTCATGGAGCGCGTGCCGGAGCAGAGCCACGGCGGCGCCACCGGCTTCAAGCCCCCCAAGGGCGTCACGGTCAACCAGATCCCGCTGGAGAAGAACATCGGCTCCATGATGCTGTCCGGCGAGCTGGAGGCGACGCTCCTGTACATCGTCGACCCCAACCTCATCGACCGCAGCACCGCCGACCTCTGGAGCCACCCGGACATCGCGCCGCTGTTCCCTGACGCGCGGGCCGAGGGCATCCGCTTCTACGAGAAGACGGGCCTCTACCCCATCAACCACGGCATGGTCGTGAAGCGCGAGATCGCCGAGGATCACCCGTGGGTGATCCTGAACCTGATGAAGGCGTTCAACCGGGCGAACGACATCTGCAACCGTGAGCGCGCAGACCACGTCGACTACTACGTCGAGACCGGACTCGTGAATGCCGAGGGCGGCGCGAACCTCAAGCAGCCGCTGGTGCAGCACGGCATCCGTGCGAACCGGCTGGTGCTCGAGACCGCGGCGCAGTACTCGTTCGAGCAGGGGCTCACGCCGAAGCTCGCGAAGCTGGAGGACGTGTTCGCAAAGAACACGATGGACCAGTAGGCCGCGCTGTTGCGATGCCTGCGTAAGGAGGAGCACCGATGCGAGCGGACGAGAACGTACTCTTGACGCAGACCGGCGCCGGCACGCCCATGGGCGAGTTGCTCCGCCGTTACTGGTGGCCCGTTACGAGCAACGGGCGGCTCCTCCGCGACCCCGTCATGCCCGTGCGCCTGCTCGGCGAGGACCTGACGCTGTTCAAGGACAAGAGCGGCAGGATAGGCCTCGTTGACAGGCGCTGCGCGCACCGGCGCGTCGACCTCTCCATCGGCATCCCGACCACAGAGGGCCTTCGGTGCATGTACCACGGCTGGATGTACGACGTGAACGGACAGTGCCTCGACCAGCCGACGGAGCCGGACGGCTCGCACTTCAGCGAGAAGGTGCGCATCAAGTCTTACCCGGTCCAGGAGTTGGGCGGGCTGATATTCGCCTACCTGGGCCCGGAGCCCGTGCCGCTCCTTCCGCGCTGGGACGTGCTCGTCTGGGACAACACGTACCGGCACGTCGGCGCTTCGGTGCTGAACGCCAACTGGCTCCAGTGCATGGAGAACTCGGTCGACACGTCGCACACGGAGTTCACGCACGGTTGGTGGTTCGAGTACCACGTCCTGGACCGTGGGGGCGGCACCGGCGACCCGGCGCAGGACGCGATCGCGCAGGAACATGCAGACTCGTTCAAGGTCCGCCACCTGAAGACGGAGTGGGAAGTGAACGAGTGGGGCATCCAGAAGTTCCGTCTCCGCGAGGGAGAGGAGGAGGACACGCCGGACTGGACGATAGGCCACCCGCTCGTGTTCCCGTACTTCGTCCGCCTCGGCGGGAAGATACGCAGCGAGTTGCAGATCCGGGTGCCGATCGACGACGAACACACGCTGCACCTGGACTACATGGCGTACTGTCCGGGCCCGGACGTGGAGGTACCGGAGCAGGACTACGTACCGTACTTCGAGCACCCGCTGTTCGACGAGGCGGGACGCCCCATCGCCGACTACGTCCTTGCGCAGGACCTGGCGGCGTGGTGGAGCCAGGGCGCTATCGCCGACCGTGAGAACGAGCGTCTCGGCGTCTCGGACCGGGGCGTCATCATGTTCCGCAAACTGCTGATGGAGCAGATGAAGGTGGTACAGGACGGCGGCGACCCGATAAACGTCTTCCGCGATCCCGCCAGGAACGAGCGCATCGACCTGCCGGTCAACGTACTGCCGGGACCGATCACCCGCGCACCTTTCTCCGAGAAGGACGACCACCGGATGAGCCTGACAGAGATGGGGGACATGACCGCCGTGGTGGGTGGGGACGCAGGATTCAAGTTGAGTCACTACCACATGGACAGGTACAGTCCCGCGTTGAACCAGGTACTGGAGATTTACCGCCGCTACGAAGAGGTGCGGCTGCAGCGAGCATAGTTCGGCATGTTCATAGATTCGATCCTTGAAGGCTTCCCCGCGATGTTCGATGCAGGCGGGGAGGCCATCGGCAACCTCGCCGACTGGAGGCCCATCCTCGCGTTGATCGTGGGTGTGGTCGTCGGCGTCCTGAATGGCGCGATGCCCGGCGGGGCGGTGCCCAGCCTGATCGTTCTCCTCGGCTTCGCCTACGGGCTCGATCCGTACATCGCGCTGCCGTTGGCCATCGGCATGGTCGCAACCGTTCCGACCGGCGACACGCTTCCCGCCGTGCTGCTCGGCATGCCCGGTTCGACCTCGGGCCAGGCGACCATCCTGGACGGGAACCCGCTCGCGCGGCGGGGCAGGGCAGGCGTGGCGCTCTCTGCCGCGTACTTCGCGTCGCTGCTCGGCGGTATCATCGGAGCGATATTCCTCTTCCTCACCATTCCCGTCGCCCGACCCGTCGTCAACACGTTCAGCGCGGCGGAGTTCTTCGTGCTCGGCCTCGTTGCCATCGCCGTTGTGGGCGTCGTCAGCAGCGGGGCGCTTGTGCGCGGGCTGATCGCGGGCGCTTTCGGCCTTCTCATCGCCAGCGTCGGCTACGACGACGCCACGGGCGCGCACCGGCTCACGTTCGGGCAGGACTACCTCTGGGACGGCATCCACGTCATCCCGGTCGTGATCGGCCTCTTTGCCATTCCCGAATTCTTCGACATGGTTGTGAGCGACGTGTCCATCGCGCGCCGCGCGGAGACGTCCACGATCGATGCATCCGCGCAACGCCGCGAGGGCATGCTATCCGTGCTGCGGAACTGGTTCCTCGTCATACGCTCCGCTGCGATGGGCGTATTCGTCGGGCTGCTGCCAGGCATCGGCGGCTCGCTTGCCCAGTGGCTGTCGTACGCTTCGGCGCGCCAGACGGTCCGGGGCGGCACGCAAACGTTCGGGACAGGGGACATACGCGGCGTCATCGCGCCGGAGTCGGCGAACAACGCCGTGGACGGCGGCCAACTGGTGCCAACGCTCTTCTTCGGAGTGCCGGGTTCGGTGGGGATGGCGCTGTTCCTCGGCCTGCTCATCATCCTGGACGTGCGCCCCGGCCCGGACATGCTGAACAACCAACTGCCGCTCACCATGACGATAGCGATGTCGCTGGTGATGGCGAACGTGCTGGCGACCGGCCTGGCGCTAGGGTTCACGCCGCTGCTCACGCGCATCGCCTTCGTTCGACCGAACATCCTCGTTCCCATCATCCTTGCCGTGATGACGATCGCCGCGTTCCAGGCGAACCGTTCGATCCACGATCTCGTCGTGATGCTGGCGTTCGGCGCACTCGGCTACTTCATGAAGACGTACGGGTGGCCGCGGCCGCCCATCATCATCGCCGTCGTCCTCGGCGGCATCATCGAGCGGTACTACGTCATCTCCAGCGGCGCGTTCGACTGGGTGAACTTCTCCGCCCCGCTTGAAGGCGTCTTCACGCGCCCCGCCGTCATCATCATCATCCTCATCGCCGTCGGCACTGCCCTGTACACGGTGCGCATGCAACGCAGCGTGAGCCGCACCGTGGCTCAACAGGAAACCGAATTCGCAACCCGGGCCGACACTGCTCCCCCACCGGCCGGCGCCAGCGATGATGAGCCGGTTGAGCCGGCCCAGGCGGAACCTGCGCGTCCGCGGCGGCGGGCCCTGCTATCGGAGATGCTGCAGCCGACGCCCAGCGGCGTGTTCATCGCACTGCTCACGTTCGCCTTCGCGTTCACCTTCTGGCAGACGTTCGAGTGGACGAGCGAGGCAGCCCGCCTGCCGCGTGTCATCACCGTTGCCGGACTCGCACTCATCGCCATCTACGTGGCGCTCCATCTGATCTCTCCCTCGTCCGGTGGCGGGCGCATCATGGACATCGGCAGGACCCATACCGACGACGACCGCCGCGTCCTCCTGCTCCGAACAGCGAAAGCCATCGGCACCACGTTCGGGCTGGTGCTCGCCATCTGGCTTATCGGTTTCCAGATAGCTCTCCCTGCCTACGTGTTCCTCTACCTCTTCTTCTTCGGACACGTCCGCTGGTGGGTGGCCCTCTCCTGGCTCGTCGTATTTCTCGTGCTCATCTACGGCTTCTTCGACGAAGTCATCCATATCCCGTGGATAGACCCGGTATTGGGAGACTTCATCCCGGACATCCTGAAGGGAAGGGAAACGGTCACGCAGCTCTTCAATCGGCTTGGCCAGTAGAGGGGTTGCGCATAGACGCATCGGTTGCAGCGTGTTAGCATTCGGCGCCAACGCGTTCATGCGCGGACAACGGCAGACCAGGTGTTCCGAGGAGGACAGATGCGCACTGCACTGATAACAGCAAAACGGGCCGTCAGCCTGTTCGCGCTCGCCGCCGTACTGGCGATGCTCGCGGTTGCTTGTGGAGGCGAGGACGAACCGACACCGACGTCGGGCCCGGCGCCCGCTGCAGAGCCGACCCCCACCGCCGAAGCGATGATGGAGAAACCAACTCCCACCGCCGAGGCGATGATGGAGGAGGCGACACCCACGCCAGAAGCGATGACGGAGACAGCAGCCCCGACTGCGACGCCGCAGCCGGCTCCGACGTCGACCCCGATCCCGGTCGAGGAGCAGGTGGACTTCGCCGGCAAGACGGTGCAGATCACCGTCGGCTACGCACCTGGCGGCGGGTTCGACACGTTCGCTCGCATCTTCGCGGCGCACCTGTCGGACGAACTGCGAGGCAACCCCAACGTCTTCGTGAGCAACAAGCCCGGCGCCAACACCCTTGTTGCCGTGCGTTCCGTCACCGAGAAGGACTACCGCGACAATCAGGTGGACATCGTGGTCATCATCTCCACGCTGATCCAGCAGTCCATCCTCAAGGGCAACGTGGAAGGGTTCGACGCGGCGAGCGACGTCGTCTACCTCGGTGCGCCTGACTACACGCCCAGCGACCAGACGTGGTGCATCCGCACCGATGTGGCGGACTCGCTGGACGAGTACTTCGCTGGCAACTACTCGATAGGGCTGGTCGGCCGGGTGGACACGTACGCGACCACCAATGAATGGCTCGCGCAAGCAGGCTTCCCGCTGGACCGGGTGTTCGGCTACCGGGGCACGTCCGACATCGACGCGGCCTTCAACCGCCGCGAGGTCGACATTACTCCCACCTGCCGCGACTCGCAGGTTGCCCAGAACCCTGAGTGGGCCGAGGGCTTCGCGACGCCGCTCTTCTACACGGTTGTGGAGCCCGAGTGGATCAAGGCAGGGAAGGCGGAAGGGAAGTGGCTGTGGGTCGACTCGGTCACGAACATCGCGAGTGACCGGCTCGGTGCGGATGATGCGCAAGTGAACGCATTCAACGCGCTCATGGAGATGTCGTCGTCCAGCCGTATCTACGCCATGCCGGCGCAGACCCCGGCCAATGTTGTCAACGAGATGCGCGCCGCGTTCGAGCGAGTCGTCTCGAGCGACGAATTCGTCGCGGACATGAAGTCCCGCCGCTACGACGTTGGCCTGCGGACCGGCGACCAGTACCAGGCGCTGGTGGACGGCATAGCGGACCTGCCGCCGGAGAGGTTCGAGATCATCAGCGGCCTCTTCCCGGACTAGGCCCGGGGATAGCTGACACTTGGACAGAGGAGCGCCCAACCGGGCGCTCCTCTTGCATACGGCGGTTCCGCCGCTACACTGCGCAGGCACGTAATCCGCCGGAGGGAGCCATGTACGACCGGCAGGTGATGGATATCGAGGACGCGCTGCGCGCCGTTGACGCTGCGATAGAAGCAGGCTCTGCGGAGGGCGCAGGACCGTTGGCCGTCGCCGTCGTCGACGACAACGGCGACCTTGTCGCGTTCGCCCGCACGGACGGCACGCCCATATTCCACCGACGCCACGCCATCCGGAAGGCGTATACGGCGTCGCGGGCGGGGGCGGACCTGAATGAGTTCGCCGTGGCACGCGCCAAACGCGGCATGAGCGCAGTCGACTTCAACGATGGGTTCGTGGGCGCAGCGCATGGAGGCGTCGTCGTGCGCGCAGCAGGGCAGGACGCCGTCGTGGGCGCCATCGCGGTACAGGGTAGCGATCGTGAGCGTGACGAGCGTCTCGCGCGTGTTGCGCTGGCTGCGCTGCAGGGAGGGATCGCATGAGGACGCGTCAGACACTCGGACTGGCCGAATCGCGGCAGGCGCTCGCCGAGATGCTGCGCAAGGCCGAAGAGATGGGCGGACGCCCCATCGCCATCGCCGTCATGGATGATCGTGGTGAGCTGATCTGCTTCGCCGCACAGGCCGGGGTGAACGCCGCGCTCGCGCGTCAGAACGCAACGAAGAAGGCGTACACGTCGGCCTGCATGCGCGCGGATACGATGGACTTCGAGGAGCGGGTCAAGGCATCGCCACAAGGACTCGCGGGCTTCGGCAATCCCAACCTGTTCATCGGTGGAGGCGGCGCGGTCGTCGTCGCGCCGGACGGGACCATACTCGGCGGGCTCGGCGTCAGCGGACGCACCGCTGAAGAGGACGAGGAGATCGTGCAGGCGGGCAAGGCCCTTATCGGACGACTCATCCAGGAGCAGGTATGAGCTACGCAGGCAAGACAGTGGTGGTGACGGGCGGCAGCGGGGCGGTAGGACGCGTGGCGTCGCGCAGGTTCGCGGAGGCCGGCGCTCAGGTGGTTGTTGCCGACACGGCCCCGCCGCCCGACGAGGCCGGCGCGGTTGCCTACCACGAGACGGACGTGCTCGACGAGGCTTCGGTGCGCGGCCTGTTCGAGCGCGTGGCGTCCGAGTTCGGCGGGCCGCACGTGCTGGTGAACATCGCGGGCGGATTCCGGTTCGGGCCGGCGGTCGAGGAGATGGACGAGTCGGACTGGGACGGCCTGTTGCAGTTGAACCTCAAGTCCGCGTTCCTCACCATCAAGAACGTGCTGCCGTACATGAAGGCGCAGGGCTACGGGCGTATCGTGAGCATCGCGGCGCGCAGCGGTCTGCACGGCGACCCGATGGTCGCGCACTACTCGGTGAGCAAGGGCGGCGTCATCCTGCTCACCCAGTCCGTCGCGGCGGAGGTGAAGGCGCACGACATCACCGTGAACGCAGTGCTTCCGAGCATCATCGATACGCCCATGAACCGGGCGGCGATGCCGGACGCGAAGGTGGAGCGGTGGGTGCAGCCGGACGACCTGGCGAACGTGCTGCTCTTCCTCGCGTCGGAGGAGGCGCGGGCCGTCTCCGGCGCGGCGGTACCGGTCTACTACAAGGCGTGACGCGGCGCCGAGGAGGTCCCGATGCCTGACATCGAACGAACGAACCCGGAGGGGCTTGCGCCGCCCCCGGGAGGCCGCTATTCCCACGTCGTGCGGTGGGGGAACCTCGTCTGGATCGCGGGGCAGACGTCGCGCGGGCCGGACGGCAAGGTGATCGGCCTCGACAGCGCGCCTGCGCAGTGCCGGCAGGTCTATGAGAACCTGCGAACGGCCATCGAGTCGGTCGGCGGGACGTTCGCGAACATCGTTAAGGTGACCATCTTCGTTACGTCGGAGGCGTACCTGCCCGCGGCACGCGCCGCGCAGAACGAGTGCTGGGGCGATGCGCCGACTCCCGCGAGTTCGATGGTCATCGTGCGCGCGCTCGCCCAGCCCGAGTACCTCATCGAGATTGAGGCGTTCGCAGTCCTCGACTAGCGCTCGTACCTCCCTAGCGTGCGGGCGACGCGGTCCAGTTGTCGCCGCTGTCTTCGGGGCGCGGCCCCCACTTCCCTGCCTCCGCCTGCGCAAGGAACTCGGCGACGACCGCGTTGAACGCGGCAGGCTCCTCGAGGTTGCAGGCGTGCCCCGTGTGCGGCAGCATCGCCAGCCCGGAGTTCGCTACGGTGCGCCGCAGGAAGAGCGAGGGCCCGACGCAAGGGTCGTCCTCGTCGCCGCAGACGATGAGCAGCGGTACGTCCAACTTCGCCAGATCGGCCTCGCGGGTGTAGAGGCTCGGGCGCCTGCCCTGGAAGCCGCGCAGCGTGTTGGCGGAGCCCTGCGCGGAGTGCGCGCGGAAGAGCGCGGCGAACCGCTCCCAGCCTGCGGGGTCCTTCTCACGGAAGCGGATGCGCGTCGAACCGGAGAGGTATGCGTCCATACCTCCCATCCCGTTCGCCTCCAGCAACCCCGCGCGCTCTTCGGACTCGGTCAGGAACGACGCAGGGTCGTCGCTGCCGGTGCCGACGCCTGCCGCGACGACCCCCAGGCAGCGGCCAGGGTGGGCAAGCATGAACTGCACCGCCGTGTACGCGCCCATCGAGAGGCCGCAGACGTGCGCTCGCTCGATCCCCAGTGCGTCCAGCAGTCCAAGCAGCACCGCTACCTGGTGGTCCCACGTGTAGTCCTCCCAGTTCGCCGGCACCTCGGAGGGCGGGTAGCCCTTCGCGTTGTAGGTGACCGTGCGGTAGCGGCGGGAGAAGTAGTTCACCTGCTGGTCCCAACTGTCCATGCTGCCCGCGAACTCGTGGCAGAACACGAGGGGCAGGCCGCTGCCCGCCTCCGCGTACTCGATGGCGGCTCCGTCCACTGTAACGTTCGGCATCGCGCAACTCCGTGCATCCGTAGGTGGCAGCGATTCTAGCGCGTCGGTGCGATACTGGCTTTCTCCCCCCGCATGACAGGAGGCGCAGCGTGGTTGCGACGAATACGACGAACTACGGCCTGATCCGCACCGTGCAGGTGCGTAACGAGAACATCCCCGGCGTGCTGGGCGCGCTTGCGACTGCTATCGGCGGCGCGGGCGCGAACATCGGCAACATCCAGACAGTCCACCTCAGCCAGAGCTACGTGCTCCGCGACATCGACGTGCACGTGGAGGACGAGACGCACCTGCTGGAGGTCTTACGCTCGGTAGGGCAGGTGAAGGGCGTCCGGGTCACCGAGACGCGCGACGAGGTGATGGACCTGCACCAGGGCGGCAAGATCGCCATCGTGAGCCGCCAGCCCGTGGCGGACATCGCGATGCTGCGGAAGGTCTACACGCCGGGCGTCGCCGAGATATGCCGCGCCATCCACGCGCAGCCGCACCTGGCGCGGCGGTTCACGTCCATCGGCAGCACGGTCGCCATCGTAACGGACGGCACGGCGGTGCTGGGCCTCGGGAACATCGGCCTCGCCGCCGGGATGCCGGTGATGGAAGGCAAGGCTGCACTCCTCCAACAGTTCGCGGGCGTGAACGGCGCGCCGCTTCTCATCGAGGCGTCGAACGCCGACGAGTTCGTCGAGGCCGTCGTGCGCGTCGCGCCGACGTACAGCGGCATCCACGTCGAGGACGTCGCCGCGCCTGCATGCTTCGACATCGTGGCGCAGCTGCGCAAGCGGCTCAGCATCCCCGTGATGCAGGACGACCAGGACGGCACCGCCGCCGTCGTACTCGGCGCGCTGATGAGTGCGATGCGAACGACCGGCAAGCGCCTCTCCGACGTGACGATAGGGCAGGTCGGTCTCGGCGCGGCAGGCCAGTCCGTGGCGTCGCTGCTGATGCATGCGACGGGCAGGCCGGTGCTCGGCGCGGACGTGAACGAGGACTGCATCGCGCGGCACGAGCAGCAGGGCGGGCGCGTGGCCTCGCTGGACGAGATCATGGCAACGGCGGACGTGGTGGTGTCGACGACGGGCGTACCGGGCCTCATCGCGCCGGAGAAGGTGCAGAGCGGGCAGATCGTGTTCGCGCTCTCGAACCCGGATCCGGAGATACGCCCGGCGCACGCGCTGGAGGCGGGTGCTGCGCTCGCAGCCGACGGGACGACGGTGAACAACCTGCTGGGCTATCCCGGCATCTGGCGCGGCGCGCTGGCGACACAGGCCGGCGAGATCAACCGGTCGATGCTCATCGCGGCGGGCGAAGCGCTGATGGAGGCGACGCCCCACGGCGACCTGAGCCCCAGCCCGCTCGACCCGGAAGTGCACCGCAGGGTGGCGTACGCCGTCGGGAATGCGGCGGTAGAGAGCGGTGTCGGCGACGCGGACGGCCTCGTGGACCTGGAGTGAGGACCTCTAGAACTCCTCGTTGAAGGCGACCTGGCCGGTGACGGCGACCTGGTAGGCGGAGACGCGGCGCTCGAAGAAGTTGGAGAGTTCCTGGACGTCCTGCAGCTCCATGAAGGTGAGCGGGTTGCGCGTGCCGAAGTAGGTCGGCAGGCCGAGGTTGGTAAGCCGCTGGTCCGCGACGTACTCCAGGTACTGGCGCACCTCGATGACCGTAAGGCCGGCGACACCGCCCTCCAGCAGGTCCTCGGCGAACTGCGTCTCGCAGTCGACGGCCTCCTGGACCATCTGCTTCACCTGCTCTTCCATGCGCTCGTCGAAGAGGTGTGGGTACTCCTCGCGCGTCGTGCGGACGACCTGCAGCCCGAACTCCATGTGGGCGGACTCGTCGCGGAAGACCCAGTTGGTGCCGGACGCGAGCCCGTTCAACAGCCCCTTGGAGCGCATGAAATAGACGTAGGCGAACGCCGCGTAGAAGAAGAGCCCCTCGATGCAGGTGGCGAAGCAGATGAGGTTGAGCAGGAACTGGCGCTTCTGGTCGTCGGTGTCCAGCGAGTCGAGCTCGTGGATGGAGTCGATCCACTTGAAGCAGAAGTCGGCCTTCTTCTTGATGGAGGGGATGGTCTCGATAGCGCGGAACATCTCGTGCCGCTCGTCGACGTCCGGGATGTAGGTGTCGAGGAGCGTGAGGTAGAACTGGACGTGGAGCGCCTCCTCGAAGAGCTGGCGTGAGAGATAGAGCCGGGCCTCCGGCGCGTTGATGTGCTTGTAGAGGTTCAGCACGAGGTTGTTGGCGACGATGGAATCGCCGGTGGCGAAGAAGGCGACGAGGCGCTGGATGAGGTGCTGCTCCGGCTCGGAGAGCTTGCCGCTCAGGTCCTTGATGTCGTCCGACCAGTCAACCTCGTCGACGGTCCACGTATTGCGTATCCCGTTCTTGTACATCTCGTAGAAGTCCGGGTAGCGCATGGGCCGGAGCGTGAGATTGAGTCCTGGTTCGAGGATCATGGCGTATCTCCGTGTTCTGTTCGCGTGTGCCGCATCTGTCGCTGCCCCTTCCCCTCGAGAGCGGCACTTCCCCGTGGGGCGCGGACGTATCGTCGCGAACGAGCCCGCGCCGCTTGCCGCAGGGCGGGCTCGTCCGGGACCGCCTGTCTATTGACAGGCTTCGCAGGACTCCGGGTTCTCCAGGGAGCACGCGATCGCATCCTGGTCCGCGTACTCCTTCTCGGCGACGGCGATGGTCGTCTGGGTGATGCGCGTTGCCGGGCGGGAGCGGAGGTAGTAGGTGGTCTTCAGGCCGGTCTTCCAGGCGTAGAGGTACATGGAGGAGAGCTTGCCGATGGTCGGCGCGGCCATGAAGAGGTTGAGGGACTGGCTCTGGTCGATGTAGGGGCCGCGGGCGGCGGCCATGTCGATCAGCGCCTTCTGGGGCAGCTCCCAGGCGGTCTGGTAGAGCCGCTTCAGGTCCTCCGGTATGTCGTCGACGTACTGCACGGAGCCGTCGCTGAGCTTGATGCGGTTGCGGATGGCCTCCGTCCAGAGCCCGCGCTCCTTGAGGTCGTTCACGAGGTAGTGGTTGATCTGGAGGAACTCGCCGGAGAGCGTCTCGCGCTTGAACAGGTTGGAGACCTGCGGCTCGATGCACTCGTAGGCGCCGCAGATGGAAGCGATGGTGGCCGTGGGCGCGATGGCGATGAGCAGGGAGTTCCGCAGCCCGAACCGCTTGATGCGCTCGCGCAACTCCGGCCACTCCGGCTTGCTGGGGGTGATGTCCCAGAAGTCGAACTGGAGATCGCCGCTGGCTGCGCGCGTGTCCTTGAAGGTCTCGTGCGGGCCCTTGGTCTCCGCCAGCGTGCAGGAGGTGTCGAGCGCACCGTAGTAGACCTCCTCCTGGATGCGCGCCGCGAGGTTTACCGCTTCGTTGCTGTCGAACGGCATGCGCATCTTGAAGAGGACGTCCTGCAGGCCCATGACGCCGAGCCCGACGGGACGCCACTTGCTGTTGGAGAAGGCCGCGGCGTCGGTGGGGTAGAAGTTGATGTCGACCACGCGGTCCAGGTAGCGGACAGCGGTCTTCACGGCGCGGTGCAGGCGGTCGTAGTCGAATGTGCGGTCGTCGGTGACGAAGTGGCCGAGGTTGAGCGAGCCGAGATTGCAGACCGCGGTCTCGTCCTTGCTGGTGACCTCGAGGATCTCCGTGCAGAGGTTGGAGAGGTGGATGACGTTGCCGGGCATCAGCGTCTGGTTGGACTTGCGGTTGGAGGTGTCCTTGAACGTCATCCAGCCGTTGCCGGTCTGCGCGAGCGTGCGCATCATCCGGGCGTACAGTTCGCGCGCGGGTATCCGCCGCTCATACCGGCCCTCGGCCTCGGCCTGGGTGTAGATGCGCTCGAACTCGTCGCCGTAGGTGTCCACGAGCTCCGGCAGCATCTTCGGGTCGAACAGCGACCAGATGCCGTCCTCCTCGACGCGTTTCATGAACAGGTCCGGGACCCAGTTGGCGAGGTTGAGGTTGTGCGCGCGCCGGGACTCGTCGCCGGTGTTGTTCTTCAGTTCCAGGAAGTCCTCGATGTCCGCGTGCCAGCTCTCCACGTAGACGCAGGCAGCGCCCTTGCGCTTGCCGCCTTGGTTGACGGCGGCGACGGACGAGTCGAGCGTCTTCAGCCATGGCACGATGCCGTTCGACTGACCGTTGGTGCCCTCGATGAGAGAGCCCTGCGAGCGCACGCGCGAGAAGGAGACGCCGATGCCGCCCGCGAACTTGGAGAGCTTGGCGATGTCCGTGTAGCGGTTGTAGATGGCCTCCAGGTCGTCCTGCGGGGAGTCGAGGAGGTAGCAGGACGACATCTGCGAGTGGCGCGTTCCGGAGTTGAACAGCGTGGGCGAACTCGGCATGTAGTCGAGGCTGGAGATGAGATCGTAGAAGTCGATGGCGTCGGCGGGGCTCTCGGCGAGTCCGCAGGCGATGCGGAGGAAGAAGTGCTGCGGCGTCTCGATGCTGTCCCTGCTGGACGGGTGCTTCAGGAGGTAGCGGTCGTACAGGGTGCGGATGCCGAAGTACTCGAAGAGCTGGTCCCGCTCCGGCCTGATGGCGTCGTCCAGTTTGCGGGCGTTGGCAGTGACGAACTCGGCGACCTGATCGTTGATCAGCCCGAGAGCGTGCCCTGCCTTCACGGACTGCGAGAAGGAGTGGATGTCCTGGTTGCGGACCTCCTTGTCGATAAAGACGGCGAGCAGCCGGGCAGCGAGCTGGGAGTACTCCGGCTCCTCCGCGATGAGCGACGCCGCGGTGCGGATGGAGAGTTCGTCCAACTCGCGGGTCGTCGCGCCGTCGTACAGTCCGCTGATGGTGCGGGTGGCGACGCGGAGAGGGTCGACGCTGTCGAGCCCCCCGGAGGAGCGCTCGACGGCGCGCACGATCTTCATCACGTCGGCGGGCTCGAGCCCCCCGTTCCGCTTGCGGACGTGCATGGTTGTGGACGTTGCAGCATCCGGCGGGACCTGCTCAGGTGCGTCCGCATGGGCCTGATCGATATTCGCGGTGTAAGTCATTTCAAGCCTCCGGTGCCCCCTCCCAAGGGCCTTTCAGACTGTGTCCGTTCAGTGCGGCGAGCGGCAAGTATGAACCCGTCATAGGGTGCCCGTCAACCCATATCTTGGGGATTTCTATAGATTCCCCACTAGATATTGTATCGTTGAGCGGGCTTGCCTACGAATAGGTACCTGTGCGCAGCCGCCTTTGCCGGCATGGTCTGCGGGCCCCGTGCAACTGCGCAAGAGGTGCGTGTCACAGGTTCCGATGGGGCTGGGTAGCAGGGAGGCTGCGAGGTTTCAGGCCCTCGCTGGAGTGACGGGCCTGGGTCCTACGCGGGGGTGGCGGGCTTCTCGAAGACGATCTGGACGTCGTCCGTGTTGCTGGTGAGGAAGCCGGCCTCGCAGGCGGCGAGGTAGTAGTCCCATGTCTTGATGAAGCGGTCGTCGTAGCCCAGTGCGCGGACGTCCTCTATGCGCTCCCAGAACGTCTTGCGCCACTGCCGGAGCGTCACCGCGTAGTGCTGGCCGATGTTGTCCACGTAAGTGACGTTGAGCCCGGTGCGGGCGTTCGCCTGTTCCATCGCGGTGATCGACGGCAGCACGCCGCCGGGGAAGATGTACTTCTGTATCCAGTTCACTCCGCGCTTCTGGGCCTCGAAGTTCCGGTCCGGCACCGTGATGACCTGCATCGCCAGCTTGCCGTCCGGCTTGAGCAACTCCGCGCACTTCAGGAAGAACGTTTCGAAGAACTCCGCGCCCACGGCCTCGAACATCTCGATGGAGACGATGCTGTCGAACTCGCCGGTGACCTCGCGGTAGTCCATGAGGCGGATGTCGATGTGCTCGCTCAGCCCGGCTTCCCCGATACGCTCCGAGGCGAGGTCGAACTGCTCCTGGGAGATCGTGACGGTCGTGACGTGGCACCCGAACTCGCGAGTGGCGTGGATGGCGAACCCGCCCCATCCGCTGCCGATCTCCAGGACGCGGCTCTCTGCCGTGATGCCGGCGAACTCGCACATGCGCTGGTACTTGTTGGCCTGCGCGTCCGCCAGCGGCTGTCCCTCGTACGCGAAGACGGCGCTCGAGTAGGTGAGTGTCTCGTCGAGGAAGATATTGAAGAAGTCGTTGCCGATGTCGTAGTGGGCGTGGATGTTGTCCTTGCTCTGCTCCTTCGTGTTGGCGCGGGAGCGGTGGAGGCGAAGGTTGGAGCGCTTGGAGAGCAGGCGCATCGGCCCACGGTTCATGTCGACCGAGCGGCGGTTGACAACCGCGAGCATGAGCAGTTGTACGAGGTCCGGTGAGTCGCAGATGCCATCCTGGTACGCCTCACCGAATCCTATCTCTCCGCCGGTGAGAACTCGCCGGTAGAACGAGTTGTCGTGGATCCGGAGCGTGCCCTGCGGGCCGGGGGTGTCCGTTTCGAACAGGTAGAACTTGCTGTTGGGCGCCTCTACGTGGAGCGAACCGATCTTGATCCTGCCGACTGCGGCGAAGAACGTCCTGCGTGCGAGGTCGTCCGCTGCGGGGGTGCTGACACTCTTCACGGCACGTACGGCGGGTGCGCCGACGCGCTTCGCGGCGCGTGCGGCAGGCCGCAGCGGCAGACGTGGCAGCGGTGGAATGGCGGTTAGACCTCGCCGATGATGGCAGTTGTGTCTACGCGGCTGGTAATCACGCCGCGCATGCGCGAGCGGAACGCCTCGTACACCCGGGGCGGCAGGCTGATCGGCCCGGTCTGGCTCGCGGTGGTAGGCCTCGGGATGCCGAACTTGTCCATCAACGCTTCGCCGATGATCCCGTAGCCCGCGCCGCCGATCTTGTCCATCAGCCGGCGGAACACGGACATCGGCACGGGGCCGAACCGTACGTCGCGCTTCGCCGCGAGCTCCACGAAGAGCTGGCCTGCGCGTTTCATCGTTCCCGCGACCTGCTGGAAGTTGCGCACGAAGTCCCGCGCTACGCGGGGGAAGTCCACGTTCGCCTTGCTCATCCACTCCAGCGAGCGGCTGCCGAACTCGGGTACCAGCCTCGTCCCCGGCATCTGGAAGGAGAGGACGGTGTTCGCCACCAGTTCCAGCATCTCCGGGTTCTCTTCGAGTTGGATCGCGGTCATGTCCCGGTACCAGGTCGTGTGCAGGGTCTCGCGACGCTTCACCATGGACGCGCATCTGGCCGCGTAGGGTGCCGACGGCTTGAGCAGCTGGCTGATCATGCCGTGCCAGTTGTCGGTCAGGTACTCCTGGATGATGCCGTAGGTGGTCAGTTCGATGGGCGTGCGGCCGCAGCAGTGCTCGTAGTTACGGTCCTGCACCTCGCGCATCTCGCGGTCCAGCTCCTCCTCGGAATGGCCGAGCGACTGCAGCATGAGCTTGTAGGGCGTGTAGTGGGTGTGCTCATCCGGCGTCCAGACGCGTTCGTTGAAGCGCGCCAGCCAGGGGGAGTCGAACCGGTCCGCGCCATCCCGGAAGACGGCCGAGTACGATTCGGTCGCACACTCCGTGAGCATAGCCAGTTTGAGGATACCGACGAAGTCTTCGACGGCCATGCCTTCCGGCAGCTGCTCAACCGCGCTGCGGACGTTCAGCCCCTCTGCTGCCGCACGCATCTCGGTAGGGTTCAGCAACGGGCCAGGGTTCGCTTCGATGCTGTCTACCAGTGAGTCGAGCCGGGATACGGCGCTGGGCGGCAGACGGAAGCCGACAGACGCGCTCATGGCCAAGTGCTCCTAATCAGGGGGAATGTCCTGTGGGGTGAACCGATTCGACGGCTTGATGGGCTATGCATCATAGCGTTTGCGAGTACCTGTGTTACGGTGGTTCGACGCAGGCCTTCTTGTCGGATCGGACGGATGCATGGATGTAGTCCGCACATTATACACGGCCATGCTACAGCGCGGCACTGTACGCGGTAGATTAGCGCTCTGTCAACGAAAGGCTAAGCCTCTATGAGCGGATTTAAGCACGCCGGCCATGCGGCAGCGTAGGCTCTGGCGGCGGAGCGTAGAGCGGGACGGGCGCACCAGACAGCGTCAACTCGACGCATGGCATGGAATCGAACACACGGCGGATGCAGTAGAACGGGCCCCACCACGGCAGGCGAAGAGCTCGATTAACGCGCACCGCCGCCAGCACCCACCGGATGACGCCCCGTTGGCCTCCCCCCAGGCGTAACCAGTGGCGCACGTACGCCATAACGTACGGCGTGCGTTCCTGGCGCGAGCGGAGCACGCGTGCCGTTGCCGGAGCGGCGAACCACTGTCCGCGCTCCACGGTGAAGACGGTCACGTTCGGGTCTGCACCCATATTCGCTACCCAGTCCCGCCTGCCGGGATAACCGGACAGGTAGATCCTCCCCGTGCCGTCCCAGTAGTAGGTAGTCTCCAGCACGCGGGGCAGACCGCTCCGCCGCCCCTTGTGGGTGACGCGGATGACGAAGCTCGTATTCAGCGCGCGATGGAACGCGTCGTCAATCTCCACTGCTGAGCGGCTCCGTCGGTCGGATTCTGTGCTGGACCGTCACGGTGGCATTGTACGTGCCACGCATGGACAGACCGCGACGTGCGTTCGTAGACTGCTGGCATCCTTTGCTTGCCCGAGAGGTCTGTGGTGCTTCGAGCCGCCCTCGTAGGGGCTGCGGTTACCCTTGGCTGCATCCTCGTTCCCATCGTGCACTTCGTGACTGCCATCCCATCTCCGCTGATCGGGGGATACATGGCCGGTACCCGGAGCGCCTGCACGCAGGGGCAGGCCGTGCTGATCGGATTGCTGATGGCTGCGCTCATGCTGTTGCCCGCTGTGGTAGCGGCGATGGGGATAGCCCTGTTCGCAGAACTACCGGCGAACTTCGTACTCGGTGTGGTCGGGGTGGTGGTGCTGTGGATGTTCGCTGGCGCCACGGTCGGCGCGGCGTTGGGCGGAGCGAGCGCTCGTCGTTCAGCCGCTGGCTGACAATTTCCTAAACTTCGTTCAAAACCGATGCCATGCCTGCGGCAAGGCACATCTCGTGGTGCTCTTCCTCGGCCTGTCTCCGAATGCGTGTAAGACTTTGGTCGTTTTTCTAAAACAATTCTATCCAAAGTCTTGACAAAGCAGAAAACTTGGACATAATAGCCGCCATTGTTCCCTGTAAGCGCTCCTGCGCCAGAGGAGATTCCGATGGGTAAAGCGACCAAACCGTACGTGCGCCTCCTTCGTGTCAGCACCACCCGCATGGATGGAGCCACCCTGTTCGGCGCGACCACCAAGCAGATGTGGGAGCGGTTCGTCTCTCCCGATCGCCAGAACAGGGTCTCCATAGGCAACTACAGCCTGCTCATCGACCACCCGGACGGCTGGGTGCTCGTGAACACGGGTCCCGGCGACAAACCCCCGCTCTCCCTCGACGTTGTTCGCTCCCGCAGCAGATCGTCGCTGGCCAGGGAGCTGAAGCAACTCGGTCTCATGCCCAAGGACATCGCCGTCGTCATCCAGACGGACCTCTTCTCCGAATACGCGGGTGGGTGTACCCACTTCACTTCATCGGGCCGCGTACTCCCGACGTTCCCGAACGCCCGCTACGTCGTTCATCGCGACGCCCTGGACGAGGCGTTGCGTCCCAGCCGAAGGAACCGCAAGCACTACCGGGCCGACGACCACGAGCCACTGCTCGACAGCGACCAGTTGGAGGTCGTCGACCGCACCACGGAGGTCTGCTCCGGCGTCTGGGTAGAGCCGGCTGCCGGCCCCACGCCCGGGCACCAGATCGTCCTCTGCCAGCAGGGGAAGGCGATGTACGCGTTCCTCGGCATGCTCGTGCCGACCTCCATGCACCTCTCGCCGACCGTCAACGCGGCGTACGACTGGAACCCGGAGGCTACTGCGCGCACGAAGGTTGAGATGAAGCGCCAGGCCGTACTGGAGAGTTGGCTGGTCGCTCCCGTGGGACGCGACGAATGGGTGCGTGCCAACCAACTGGAGAGCCTCGAGACCTTCAGCCTCGGCAAGACGGCGCTGCCCGAGCCCACCAGGACCCGCAGGGTTGCGGTCCCCGCTCCCGCTGCTCCCGCCGTTCCGGCAGCGTCCGAGCCCGTCGTTACGTCTCGCGCTGCTGTTCCGGCGTAGGCGGTTGCCATCCCTGAGCGCGGAGGATGCGTACGTCCTCCGCGCTCAGGGATGCATCGACGAGCATATCCGGGCGCCGTTCGAGTGTCCTGCGGAGCGCCTCCTGCCTGCGCCACTGCGCGATAGACGCGTGATTGCCGGAGAGCAACACCTCCGGCACGGCGCGTCCTTCGAAGTCCGCGGGGCGCGTGTACTGCGGGTGCTGCAGCAGCCCGGACGTGTGCGAGTCGTCGGCGAGTGCTTCCTCGCTGTGGCCCAGCGCTCCCGGCAGTAGTCTTACGAGTGCGTCGACGATAAGCATGGCGGGGATCTCGCCGCCGCTGACGACGTAGTCGCCGGTGCTGACCTCTTCCGTTGCCAGTCCCTCGATGACGCGCTCGTCAACCCCCTCGTACCGCCCGCAGATGAGGATGATGCGCTCGAGCCCGGCAAGCCGTTCTGCCGTTCGCTGGTCGAACGGCTTCCCCTGGGGCGTCAGCGCGACGATAGCCGCGTCCGGGCCGGCTTCCAGGGTACGCACGGCCTCGAACAGCGGCCCGGGCAGCATCACCATGCCCGGCCCTCCACCGAATGGGGCGTCGTCCGTGGAGCGGTGCCGGTCGTGGGTGAAGTCGCGCAGGTCGTGGACACGTACGTCCGCGAGCCCGTTCCGTATGGCCTTGCCGACGATGCCGGCGTCGAGCACCGGACCGAACATCTCCGGGAAGACAGTGAGGACGTCTATGCGCATCGTGCGTCAGTGACCGCGGTCGGCCCCGGTCAACTGCCCGAGCGCGTGCGGCAGGATGGGCCCCAGCACTTCCAGCCCCTCGCGCACGCCCTTGGGGCTGCCGGGCAGGTTCACGATGAGCGTGCGGCCTCGAACACCCGCCGTTCCTCTGCTGAGCATCGCCATCGGCGTCTTCGTCATGCCATAGGCGCGCATAGCTTCCGGCAGGCCGGGCGCCAGCCGGTCGATCACGGCGAGCGTCGCCTCCGGCGCGACGTCGCGGTCGGTGAGGCCGGTGCCGCCGGTCGTGAGGATGAGGTCGAGCCTGCGCTCGTCGGCCCACGTTCGCAGCGTCTGCTCGATGGTCGCGCGGTCGTCGGGGACGACGACGTACTCGGCATGTTCGTAGTCCGGCGGCACGAGGGTATCGCGGATCAATGCCCCGCTCGAGTCCTCGCGCTCGCCGCGCGCGCCCATGTCACTGCTCGTAAGAACGCCTACTTTGTACATGCGCCGATGATACCGCATCCGCATGGAGGTCACGGTCGGGCAGGGGACTGTCGGGCTATGCCCGGCCGTTGCGGAGCGCTTCCAGCGCCTTGAGTGCGCTGTGGGCGTGGCTCTTCATCACGAACTCGTTGTGGTGCACGCTTCGGATCACTCCGGCATCGTCCACGACGTAGGTGAACCGTGAGGTGCCCAGCCCGAACCGGCGCCGCACGTCGTAGAGACGCCGCACCTCGCCGGAGCGGTCGGACGCGAGGCTGTAGGGCAGACCGAGGCTCTGGGCGAAGTCGGCGAGCGCGTCGGAGCCGTCCGTGCTGACGCCAACCACGACCGCGTCTGCGCCGGTGATGCGTTCGTGCCTGTCGCGGAACTCCGCGGCCTCCCACGTTCACCCCTTGGTGCCTGCGCGCGGGAAGAAGAAGAGCACCACGTTCCGCCCGCGCTGCTCCGAGAGCGTGAAGAGGCCGCCGGTGTTGAGCGGCAGGGTGAAATCGGGGGCCTGCGTGCCGACGCTGAGCATCTCTCGCTGTCCGTCCTCGTTCGTTCGCTGGATGGTAGCACCCCTGCGAAGCGTAGATACTCGCTCCACCTGTAGCGCCTACGCGGCCATGCCGCAGGTCCCGGGGTTGAGCGGGCACGACGCGCAGCCTGACGCCGCGTGCGTTGCGTGCAGTTCCACGGTCTGGCGCGACGGTTGTGCGCGGGTTGCGCCTTGCTCCGGGAAGAGCGCCAGTTCGCCCTGCTTCGCGGGGGCGGGCTTGTGGCCGGGGTAGCGCAGGAAGGGCATGGCACGCTTCAGGACCACTCCCATCGCCTGCAGCTCCTGCCGCTGCGTGATGGAGTGCTGCGCCCGCTGCTTCACGATGCGGTTCGCAGCCAGCGGCCCCACACCGGGAACGCGCAGCAGTTCCCGCTCGCTCGCGTGGTTCACGTCCACCGGGAACTGCTCGAAGTTGTTCACCGCGATCATCAGCTTGGGATCGGCGCGCAGTTCCAGGAAGCCGCCCGTGTCGAAGGCGGGGCGCAACTCTTCTGCATCGTAGCCGTAGATGCGCGACAGCCAGTCCAGCTGGTAGAGCCGGTGCTCGCGCACGGGTGGGGTCGCGGGGTGCTCCTCCAGCGGCGTGTATTTCACGGGCCGGAACGCGGAGTAGTAGACTCGCTTGAAACCGTACTCCCCGTAGAGGCTGCGCATCCGCGAGTAGATGTCCCAGTCCGACTCGTCGGCCGCTCCGACCACGAGCTGCGTCGCCTGGCCGACGGCGCCGCCGTAGCGCTCCTGCATGAGTTCGCTGATGCGCTTCATCGGCGCGACGATGCCGTTGTCGAAGTCCTTCATCGTGCTCACCTTCCGCAGGTGCTCCGCGGAAGGCGACTCCATGTTGACGGAGAGCCGCGCGCCGAGGCGCTGGCTCTGCTCGAGCAGCGCGTCCGTGCTCGTGCCGGGCATCACCTTGAGGTGTATGTAACCGCGGAACCCGTAGCGCGAGCGCATCGCCTCCACGACGTCGAGCAGCCGCTCCTGGGTGGAGTTCGGGTCCTTGAAGATGCCGGAACTCAGGAAGAGCCCCTCCACCATGTGGCGGCTGTGCATCTCGTCGAACAGCCGCGCGAGCTCGTCCACCTTGAACCCGTAGCGCCTGCGGGGGACCCAGTAGGAGTTGGGGCAGTAGTGGCAGTCCATGATGCAGTGGTCCGTGAACATCACGCGCATCAGGGAGATCCGCTTGCCGTTCGGCATAGCGGCCTTGTAGACGCCGGCGTGCGGCGTCACCCCGCCGCGCGGACCCACCCGCTCCCAGCCCTCGCTCGGACGCGCCATGTCCTCCGAGCGTTCGGCGGGCGAGAGCACGTCGTCCGTCGCCATCCCGCCGAGGTGCCGCAGTTTCTCGTACACGTCCGGAGCGCGCTGTATCAGCATGGTCCAACCTCCCCTGAATAGAACTAATGTTCCGAACGAATATCATATTATGTGCAACAGCGCAAGCCCCTGCTTGTACTTGGCAGGCGGGTATTCGGTACTGTGGCGTTCCGCGTTCGTATGCGACCCGTGGATGAGTGTTGGTGCGGTAAACTGGAATCGCGCGGGGCGTAGCGCAGCGGAAGCGCGCCTGCTTTGGGAGCAGGAGGTCGCCAGTTCGATCCTGGCCGCCCCGACCAATTCCTAACGCCTATCCTGTCCATTCTGTCTATCCATGTGAATTTCTAGTAGGCTTGCGCCACATCGCGCAGAGAGGGAGGCCTGCCATGGCTACCGCGGTCCAGACACGAGTCATCGACGCCGACTGCCACGTCATCGAGACGCCGCGCACGTTCGACTTCATGCGGGAGGAGGACGCGCGGTTCCGCCCCATCGTGCTCGTCCGCGAGGACGGCGCGAACACGGACAAGTACTGGTTCCTGGAGGGCCGCGCCTGGCGCATGAACCAGAACGTCGGGCCGGAGTTTCCTACCGCAGCGCGCGAGGCTGCCGACATCAAGGCGCGGCTCGACCACATGGACGAGCTCGGCGTGGACATGCACATCCTCTATCCCACGATGTTCCTGCGCCCGCTTACGAACCACGCCGACACCGACTACGCCATCTCCCGCGCCTACAACCGCTGGCTGGCGGACGTCTGGGCGCAGGGCGGCGGACGCCTCCGCTGGGCCGTGATCCCTCCGCTGATGAACATGGACAAGGCCATCGAGGAGGTCCACTTCGGCAAGGAGAACGGCGCGTGCGCCGTCTTCTTCCGCGGCCACGAGCACAACCTCATCCTCTCCGACCCGTACTTCTTCCCGGTGTACGAGGAGGCGCAGAAGCTGGACCTCGCCATCGCCGTCCACGCCGCCGCCGGACAGTTCGACAACCTGGACCTGCTCGATCGCTCGTTCGGTCTGCCCACGTTCAAGTTCCCCACCGTCGGTGCGTTCAGCGACCTCGTTCTGCACCGCGTGCCGGAGAAGTTCCCGGACCTCCGCTGGGCGTTCATCGAGGTCACGTCGCAGTGGCTGCCCTACGTGATGAACGACCTCATCCTCCGCTCGCGCCGCTTCGCCGACGGCGCGTTCCCCCGCGACGCCGAGCTCATGGAGGCGTACAACCTCTACGTGGGCTGCCAGACGATCGACGACCTCGGGTACGTCATTGACCGCGTCGGCGACGACCACCTCGTTATCGGCACCGACTACGGCCACGCCGACACGACCGCCGAGATCGACGCGCTGAGCAAGGTCCGCGACGAGGGGAAGGTCTCCGAGGCGAGCCTTCGCAAGATCCTCTACGACAACCCCAAGCGTCTCTACGCGCTGTAGGGGAGCACAGCAAGAAAACGAAGGGGCGCCGATCAGGGCGCCCCTTCGTGGTTAACCTGCGCTGCCGTTCCTACCGCCCTTCGGCGCGGCGCATCTCCGCGACGTAGTCCGCGAACGCCTCCGGCACCGAGTACTCCGGCTGCCAGTCGAGCAAAGCCTTGGCGTTGGAGATGTCGAGCGGCGTCGTCGGGGAGGGGACGGGCCCTTCGGACGGCGTGACCGTTACCTTCAGGTCCGGCAGCACCGTGCGCACCGCATCTGCCAATTCCTCGAACGTGGTGATGAAGCCGTTGCCGCCGTTGAACGCCGTGACGCCGGAGAGCGGGATGCCCGCCGCGCGGCGGATGAGACGCCCCAGGTCCTTGCCGTAGACGTACTCGAACGCGCGGCCGCGGATGGCGGGCACGACCAGCGGCTCGCCGGTGAGCCCGGCCTCGACCAGGCTGTGAACGGTCATGCCGCCGCCGGAGCCGCCCCGGAAGTGGTTGTAGCCGAACACGTTGGACGGGCGGACGAAGACGAGCTCGAAGCCGTAGTACGTCGCGTACGCCTCGGCGATGTGCTCGTTCGCCACCTTGGACGCGGAGTAAGGGTTGCCCTCGCCCGCGCGGGGGTAGTTCTCGGGTATCGTCCCCCCGGCCTCGGAGCGGCGGTCATAGACGCCGTAGGTGCTCACGTGGATGAACCGCTTCACGCCGGTGAGCCGCGCCGCCTCCAGCACGTTGATGGTGCCCTGCACGTTGATCTGCATGCCGGAGTAGACAGGGCTGCTGACGCTGTTGCCGATGAGCCCCGCCGTGTGCACGACGATCTCCGGCTGGTGCTTCTGCATCGCGGCCACGAGCGCTGGCAGGTCGCGCAGGTCGCCCTGCGCGGTCTCGTACGCTGCGCCGTCGAGTTTCACGTTGATGTAGTTCGCGTCCGGGCGCACGTCGTAGAAGACGACGGGGTCACCCTGCGCGATGGCCTCCCGCGCGTATGACGTTCCGACGAGTCCGGCTCCGGTGATAAGGCTGGTCATGATTTCGCTCCTCTCGCTCGAATCCCCTCTCCTGTTGGGAGAGGGCGCGCGTGCGGAGGGTATCCGGTGAGGGTGAGGGGTGCAACAGCGAGCGTACGGTCAGAACGACGTGCCGATGAGCGCGACGCCCACTACGACCGCTGTCGCGCCTGCCCAGATGCGCTTGTCGACGAGCTCGAAGCGTCGCGCGATGACCTGCGCGAACAGGATGGCGATGATGGGCGCGAGCGCCACCACCGGCGCGACCGCCGTGATGGGCGCGCGGCTCGCCGCGTTGTAGAAGAGCAGGATGCCGAGCGACATGCCGGAGCCGCCCAGCACGAGCTGCCAGCCGCGCCGGAACGTTATCTGCGGCACCTCCGTCCGCAGTCGCGGCAGCGACAGCATCGCGACCATGACCGTGCCGAACGAGAACACGAGCGACGCCGCGGTGATGGGGTCCGTCACGTCCGTCACGATCTTCTTGACCAGGGCGCTCACCGTCCCGTAGGAGAGCATCGCGCCGACCGCAGAGAGGATGCCCTTCGTCGTCTCCGCGAGGTGCGGGTCCTCGGCGAGCGCCGAGGCGTCCGCCGACGGCCCCTGCCGCGCCGCCCAGGCGACGAGCACGCCGCCACCGACGCAGGCGGCCATCCCCGCGCCGCTCTGCAGGCCGAGCACTTCGCCCAGCCAGAGGATGGCGATCGTGCCCGCGACGACCGGGTTCGCGGAGACGATGGTGTTACCCCTCGCAACGCCTATCCGGCGCATGGCGTTGAACAGCAGCAGGCGCCCGATGGGATAGTTGATGATGGACGTAAAGACGATGAGCGCCCAACCTGAGGTTGGGATCCCTCCAAGCGCGGACGCGTAGCCGGGCGCGGCGACCCCCACGAGAAGCATCGTGGCCGCGATCATCGAGACCACCGTGCCGGTGACGATCGGCGTGCCGACGAGCCCGAGCCGCGCGACGGTGGAGCCGAGTCCGAACGCGATGGAGGTGCCCACAGCAAGCAGGACGCCGATGAACTCTGTGCTCACCTCGGCGCGTCCGTGCGCCTGTCATTCCCCGGCGGGGGCCCGTCAGTCAAGACCGTAGAACCGCGTGGGGTTGTCGCGCACGATCTTGTCGGCCACGTGCGCGGGTATGTCCTCGCGCCTGCGCAGGATGGCGTGCGCCTCGATCTCTGCGGACTGGTCCGCGTGGGTGTAGTCGGTGCCGATGACGAGATTGTCCTCGCCGGTGTGCTTCATCACGTACGGCAGGTCCTCGTGCGTCTGGCACGCGAGGTAGAAGCGGCCCTGCCGGAAGAGGTCCTGCCCCAGTTCGAACTGCCCCATCCAGCCGGAGCGTTCGTGCCGCGCCTGCAGCTCCGCCATCGCGAACGGCGCCCAGGACGACATCGTCTCGATGAATCCCACGCGCAGCTTCGGGAAGCGCGCGGGTATGCCCGCCAGTACCATGTTCACGAAAGCGTCTATCGGCGAGAGGCTGAAGTTGTACATCGTCAGGTGGGACATGAGCGTGTCCGTGATGGCCGGGTCGCCCGCGGCGATGTGAACGCACACCGGCATGTCCATCCGCTCCGCAGCCTCGTACAGCGGGAAGAAATAGGGGTCGTTCGCCGAGCGGCTGCCGGCCTCCACGCCGCGCTTGAACACGCCGCACGCGCCGTGCTCCTTGCCCCACGCGATCTCCTCAGCCGCCTTGTCCATGCTCAGGACGGGCGGGATGACGACCCAGCGGAGGCGCCAGCCGCTCTCCTCCGACTTCGCGCCGAGCCAGCGGTTGTAGGCGCGCACGAGTGCGTACTCCACGTCCGGTCTCCCGCTGACGGTGGTGAGGAAGAGGGTGGGGTACATCACCTGCACGTCGATGCCCAGCCGGTCCATGTCGCTCAACCGTCCGGCAACGTCGGTCAACTCGCGCGTTCCGACGGTCGTGCCGGTGCGGACGTCATCGCGGTTGCGGCGGATGCGGAGGAGGCCGTCGATGCTCCAGAAGCGGTTATAGCCCTTCGGCGCCAGTGTCGGGTCGACCCAGCCGTCGGGAGGCTCGATGGTGATCGGGCGGAACCGCTCGTGCTCCGGCAGCAGGTACGACCACGTCTCCTCGTTCTCGTCCACGTGGGTGTCGGCGTCGACGACCGGCATGATGCGCCTCCTTCGCTGGTGCGTGCGGGGAGTATACGCCTGCGGACGGGGGCGTTCGCAGGCAACTCGGGCGACTAGGCGCCTTGGGATTCCTCCGCGTCCTCCCCGCCGCCGAGCTGACCCCGCCCATAAGCTTCGTCGACGAGCGGGGCGATGGTTTCGATGAACCGGCCGACAAGACCGGCGAAATTGCTGGTGAACTCGTCGTCCAGTTCATCAACACCTCGCAGGATCATCCCATTACGATACGGCTGGAAGGGGTTTGAGCCTGTTGACAGATTCGCTAGTGACGACTGCAGTAGCTCAGGCAGACCTATGCGGCTGTGAAGTTGAACACCCGCTATCCATTCCCCGGTGACTTGCCTGGCGATGTCCGCCGGTACCAGCCAATCGGGGATCCCGTTCTTCCTGCGCAGGATGAGGTTGGTGCAGAAGTCCCAATTCTCCCAAGGAGCTTTCTCTCCATACCAGAGGTGCCACCATCCCCATTGTGTTCCTCTTTGTGTCTTGTCAGGCCAGGTTGCCTTGGTCACCTTGACTGTGGCCAATGACACAACGCTACTCAAGACTTCCCGAACCCGGTCCGTGTCAGGGTTTTGGGACGGCTGACGAGTAATTCCAGATTTGCCGACTTGTATTCGAAAATGCTCAGTTCCTGGAACGGGAATGATTGTGTTGGACTGGAGGTACAGTGAGTCTCCGTCCCTGTAAGGAGTCAACTGGATGCAAGTGATTAGGTCTTGCCCCGTTTGTTCGTTGAGCCAGAGCACGGCGGACGTAACTTCAGGTGCAAACCGGTGACTCCCGATGATGATGCGTTGCTTGGCGTTTAGGCTATCCAAGTCGCTCGCTTCGAGGTGGTCCAGCAGTTGCTGCTTGGCCTCGTCTTCTGAAATCTGCTTCTGAAGGTATCGGCTACTATACTCAGCGAGTATCTCGACAATCTTTGCCGCGCCTACGCGATGCAGGTAGCTGGCGTACTTGATCGCCTGCATGTGAACGTCCGGACCTGTGTCATCCCGCTTTAGTTCTATGATGACCAGCTTGCCGCTCCTGTCCACCGCCAGCAGGTCGAGCCGTTCGTTCGTCTTGTCGAAGTCGCTGAATTCCTTTGCTACGATGAGCAGGTCACTGCCCAAGATGCTTGGGTTGGCAGCAATCCACTCTTGGATGTCGTAACGCTCCTGTAGGCCTTCCACAGAGAACTCAACTTCTTGGACGGTTTCAGTCTGCTTCTTCTCGGCATCGACTCGGAACAGTTGAGGCGTGGAACTCATGGGGACTCCTATAGGTCTTGGTAGTACTCTTCACAACCCCGGCGCGAGCGCGGCGTCCGCGGTCTGCGGGTCGAGGCCGTAGACGTCTACCGCGGCCTGCCTGCTGATGAGGCCGTTGCGCAGGTCGCGGACCACCTTGCGGCGGTCGCGCTCCTTCGGCGGGCCGACGCCGCCCGCGCCGCTCGTGCGCGCCTCGATGATGCAGTCCTCGGGCAGCGGCACGTTGGAGATGAGGCCTAGGTGCGTCTCTTCGTTCTCGGCGCCGGGGTTGACGGTGACGCCGCCCGGCGCGCCGTCGCCCGCGCCCGCGAGCCCGTGCGGCGGACGGAGGTTGCGCGGGTTGCCGCCCGCGAACCGGCTCTCCGAGTGGATGCGGTAGCGGCGCAGCAGGCCGTTGCCGCCCCGGTGCTTCCCCGCGCCGCCCGAGTCGGGGATGATCTCGAACCGCTCGACCTCAGCGTCGAACTCGGACTCGATGATCTCGACGCTCGTGAACTTGGAGCCGCCGCTCGCCGAGTGCGCCGTGCCTGTCCAGCCGTCGCCGCCGTCGTATGCGCCGTTGCCGGAGCGCAGCAGCTCGTACTGCACGTAGCGCTTGCCGCGTCCGGAGACGTTGCCGATGACGACGAGGTTCGGCGGCGCGTTGTGTGCGACGAGCGGACGCCCCGCGACCTTGCTCATCGCCTCGAACAGCACGTCCTCGACCACCGGGATGGTCATCGAGTAGAAGCCGACGGGCGCAGGGTAGGTGGGGTTGACGACGCTGCCGGGGCGGAAGCGGAACTGTATCGTCCGCGCAAGCCCGGCGTTGCCGTACAGGTTCGGGTCGATCATCGCGATGAGGGCGAACTGGGCCATGCCGTAGATGAACGGCGGGCGCACGTTGATGGGGCCGGGGCTCTGGTCGTCGGAGCCGGAGAAGTCGGCGAGGAGGCCATCGCCGGACTTCTCGATGCGGACGTGGATGCGGACGGCCTTGCTCTTGTCCACGATGTCGTCCACGTAGCCCTCGGCCTCGGCTTCGCCGTCCGGCCACTCGGCGATGGCGGCACGCACCCGCATCTCCGTCCGCCGCGCCGTGTCCGCGAACGCGCCGGTGACCGTCTCCGTGCCGAACTGCGCGAACAACTCCTTCAGCCGTCCCGCGCCGATCGTGTACATCGCTCCCGCCTGCGCGTTCAGGTCGCCGATGACCAGCTCCGGCGTGCGGCTGTTGGCCGTGAGGAACTGCATGACCTCCTTCACCGGCTCGCGGCGTCGGTGGAAGCGCACCGGCGCGATGTTCAGCCCTTCGCCGAACACGTCGCGCGCTATCGCGTTCCGGCTGCCGGGCGACTGCCCGCCGATGTCGCTCTTGTGCCCCATCGACGAACAGAACGCGACGACCTCGCCGTCCACGACGACGGGCGTCACGACGACCATGTCGTTGGGGTGCGGGCAGCCTGACGAGTACGGGTCGGAGATGAGGTAGCAGTCGCCATCCTCCATCGCCTCGTGCGGGTAGTGCCGCAGGACGCCCGCGACGCAGTCCGGGTACGCGCCGCGATGCTGGAGGAGTGCCGAGTGCTGGCCGACGGTGTTGCCGTCGCGGTCGGTGATGCCGGCGGAGAAGTCGTGGGACTCGCGGATGATGGTGGAGAAGCCGGTGCGCATGACGGCGGCCTGCATCTCGCGCATGATGCCGTCCACCCGCGCGCGGACCACCTCCTGCGTGATGACGTCCGGCGCCGGCGCGCTCATTCCGCCTGAACCGCGAGGGCCTCGCTGATGGCCTCTTCGTCCAGCCCGTAGATCCGGACGGCGGCCTCCGTGCTGATGTAGCCGTTGCGCAGGTCGCTCACGACACGCTCGCGGTCGCGCTCGACGGGGTCGCCGGCGCCGCCCGCGCTGCCGGTCTCGACGCGCACGACGTCGCCTTGCTCGACCATGACGTTCGAGATGATGCCGACGTAGCGCCGCTCGTCGTCCGCGCCGGGGTTGACCGTCACCGCGCCGCCCACGCCGTCCATGCCGCCCACGACGCCGTGCGCGGGCGCGAGGTTGCGCGGGCTGCCTCCGGCGTAGCGGCTCGGCTGCTTGACGAGGTACTCCCGCCGCATCGCGAGCCCGCCCCGGTATTCGCCCGGCCCGCCGGTGTCCCGCACGAGCTCGAAGCGCTGCATCTCGACGTCGAACTCGGACTCGAGGATCTCGGCGCTCGTGATCTTGCTGCCGCCGCCCCAGGAGTGACCGGTGCCGGTCCAGCCGTCGCCGCCATGGTGCGCGCCGTTGCCGGACATCATCAGCTCGTACTGCACGTAGCGCCGTCCGCCGCCAACCGTGCCCATGACCACCATGCCGCTGCTCGCGTTGTGCGCGACGGCGGGGCGTCCCGCAGCCTGGCTCAGCGCCTCGAAGATGATGTCCTCCACGGTGGAGAGCGTCATCGAGTAGAAGCCCACCGGCGTCGGGAACGTCGGGTTCAGCACGGTGCCTTCGCGGAAGCGGCACCCGACTGCCCGCGCGAGCCCGAAGTTGTTCGGTACGCCGGGGTCGATCATGGCGATGACGGCGTAGTACGCCATGCCGTGGATGAACGGCGGGCGCACGTTGATGGGGCCGGGGCTCTGGTCGTCCGTGCCGGAGAAGTCGAGGGTGAGCGAGTCGCCCTGCTTGATGGCGGAGACGTGCAGGCGCAGCTTCCGGTTCGGGTCGACGATGTCGTCGGTGAACGCCTCTGCCTCGTAGACGCCGTCAGGCCACTGCCGTATCTCCTGGCGCACGCGGGCCTCCGTCCGGAGGCCGATCTGCTCGAACGCGTCGACCACGGTCTCCTGGCCGTACTCGTCCATGAGATTCTTGAGGCGTGTCGAGCCGATGCTCCAGAGCGCGCCGGCCTGCGCGCCGAGGTCGCCGATGACCAGTTCGGGCGTGCGGCTGTTCGCGCGCAGCATCTGGTGCGTCTCGTACAGCGGCTCGCGCTTGCTGAGGAACTTGACCGGCATGATCTGCAGCCCCTCGCCGAACACGTCGCGGGCGAGCGTGTTCCGGCTTCCTGGCGACTGCCCGCCGATGTCGCTCTTGTGGCCCATGCTGGCGCAGAACGCGATGACCTCACCCTCGTGAAAGACGGGAAGCACGACGACCATGTCGTTGGGGTGTGGGCAACCGGAGTGGTAGGGATGGTTTGCCAGGTAGCAGTCGCCTTCCTCCATCTCGTCGAGGGGGTAGAAATCGAGGACGCCCTGCACGCAGTCCGGGTATGCGCCGAGGTGGGTGGGCAGGGGAGAGTACTGGCCGACAACCGCGCCGGAGACATCGGTGATGCCGGCGGAGAAGTCGTGGGACTCGCGGATGATGGTGGAGAAGCCGGTGCGAAGCACCGCGGCCTGCATCTCGCGCACGATGCCGTCCAGCCGTGCGCGGATGACCTCCTGGGTGATGACGTCCGTGGTGCTCATGCGCCGGATACTACCAGCAACCGGCGCGCAGGGCAGGGTGCCGTGTGGTCTACGCCAGACCGAGCAGTCGCTTGCGGGCCTCGGGGTCGCTCAGGTCGTCGGGCGTGCCGCTGAAGATGACCTTTCCCGCCTCCACGACGTGTACCGCGTCCGCGACCCGGATGCCCATCTCCACGTTCTGTTCCACGAGCAGGATGCCGATGCCGACCTCCTCCACGAGGTTGCGGATGATGGCGGATATCTGCTCGAGGATCGGGCCCGC
Source organism: Dehalococcoidia bacterium (assembly GCA_965220225.1). Lineage (GTDB taxonomy): Bacteria > Chloroflexota > Dehalococcoidia > Lucifugimonadales > Australimonadaceae > Bin16. Next base: position 2,177,194 of record OZ244813.1, read on the forward strand.
GAGCGCGCCGGACGGCTCGTCCATGAGCATCAGCTTCGGCTTGAGCATCAGCGTCATGGCGATCGCGAGCATCTGCCGCTCGCCGCCGGAGAGCGTGTCGGCGTCGGAGCGGCGTCGGCGGTCGAGGATCGGGAACATCTTGTACGCTTGCTCCACGCGTTCAGGGACGACCTCGTTCGGCAGCGCGTAGCCGCCGAGTTTCAGGTTGTCCTCGACCGGGAGGTCGGCGAAGACCTGTCCGCCTTGCGCGAGATAGCCGATGCCGTCCTTGATGTTGTCGTACGGGGCGTGATTGGTGATGTCGTGGCCGTCGAACGTGACGGAGCCGCCCGTGACCCGAGCGATGCCGTACACGCCCTTGATGAGTGTGGACTTGCCCGCGCCGTTGTGGCCGACGATGGTCGTGACCTTCCCGGCCTCCACACCCATGCTGACCCCGTTCAGGATCTGCTTCGGGCCGTAGGAAACGAGGAGGTCCTGCGTCTCAAGTAGCGGCATTGGACACGAACCCCAGGAACGCGCTCGTGAGGCGTTCGTCGTTCTCGACCTCGGACGGCGGACCCTCCACGACGACCTCTCCGCGCACGACCACGACGTAGTCCGACACGTCCATGACGACCTTCAGGTTGTGCTCGACGAGGATGACGGCCTTGCCGTGGTCGACGGCGGCAGAGCGGATCATCTGGCTCAACCCCGCGATGAGGTCCGGGTGGATGCCTGCCATCGGCTCGTCCAGCAGGAAGACCTGTGCGCGGGAGTTCAGCATCCTTGCGAACTCCAGTAGCTTCTGTTGCCCGTAGGAGAGCGCCTGTGACAGGCTTGCCGCCTTTGACTGGATGTTGAGGTCGGTCAGGTGCCCCATCGCCTCGGCGCGGCGCTCACGCTCCTCAACCGCGACCATGCCGGGACGGAAGAGCGCGTTGTACTCCAACTCGCCACGCTGACCGGGCGACGAGACGACCACGTTGTCCAGCCCGTTCATGTAGTAGAGCACCTGCGAGTCCTGGAAGGTGCGTGCGATGCCGGCCTTGAAGCACTTGAACGGTGGCGACCCGATGATCTCGTGTCCGTCCATGACGACGCTGCCGGAGTCCGCCTTGAGGAACCCTGAGATGATGTTGAGCAGCGTGGACTTGCCCGCGCCGTTCGGCCCGATGAGGCTCGTCACCTGGCCGAGCTCGGCGTTCATGTTCACGTCTTCGAGCACGAGGTTCCCCCCGAAGCTCTTGTAGACGTTCCTTACTTCCAGTATCGCCATGCCGCGCTACTCCAGCCGGTACCTGCCGATGATCCCCTGCGGCCTGAACAGCATGAGCAGGAAGAGGAGCGCGCCCCACGTCATGGTGGTGATGCCGCCCGTCTTCTCACCGGGGATGACGGGGAAGAACGAGACGTAGGAGTGGAACCATTCCGTGATCTCCGGTACGTACCGCACCACCTCCGACACGGTGACGTACGCGAGTGCGCCCAGTACGGCGCCGAGCCACCGGCCGGACCCGCCAAGCACCACCATGATGAGCAGGAATGTGCTGAACTCGACCAGGTACTGCGAGTGCGCCGCGACAGTGACGTAGGAGACGTATACCGCGCCCGCGACGCCTGCGAAGAACGCAGTGATGACGTAGACCCGGAGCCGCACGAAGCCGACGTTCTTGCCGATGCTCTCCGCGACGGCGGGGTTCGCCCGTATCGTCGTCAACACGCGTCCGTACGGGGACTCCACGAGTTGCCGCAGGATGAGGATGCAGATGATGGCGACGGGGATGCTGAACAGTATGAACTTGTCGGCGGAGTCGAACGCGTAGCCGAAGATGACGGGGCGCGGGACCTCGCGGATGGCGAGAGAGCCGTTCGTCATCCAGCGCCACGCGAGTATCACCTGCGAGAGGCTCAACATCACCGTGACGGTCGCCAGCACGAAGAAGTGACCGCGCAGCCGCAGGATGGGCGAGACGATGAATGCCACGACCGAGGCGACGAGGCCTGCGACGATGATGGACGGCCAGTAGGGGAGGCTGAATACCTCCGCGCCGGGCGGCGGGTTGAGCGTCTCGGTCGTCAGGATGGCGAACGCGTACGCGCCGATGCCCATGAACCCGGCATGCGAGAGGCTCATCAGTCCCGTGTAGCCGACCGACATATTCAGCGACGACGCGAGGATGGAGAAGACGCTGGCCACGACGATGAGGTGTGCCATGTACTCGTCGCTCAGCCCGAGCTCGAAGCGCCACAGCAATGAAAGGACCAGGACGAAGAGCGCGAACGCGCCGAGCCCGTACCTCTGCTGCAGGGCCGCGACCACAAGCACTGCGATACTCGCGATGGCGTGGACCGTTGTAACGAATGCCCCGGTGACGTGCCCTGTGCCGAACGGTATGAGCGCCACCAGCATCAGTACGCCGAAGGCGGTAAGCACTCGCCCCGGAGAGACGACGGCTTTCCAGCCCTCAAGGGGCTCGACCGCTTCGGTCTGCTCCTCGTCCAGCTCTCCGTCGCTGAGCGCTTGCGGTTCCTGTGCGTCGGTGGTCACAGCAGCCTCCGCAGTTCGCGGTGTTCCCGCGTTCCCAGAAGTCCGTAGGGCCGGAACAGGATGACGAGCAGCAGCAGGATGAACCCTGCGGGTATCGCCCAGTTACCGCCGAAGTAGTAGCTCGCGATGGTCTGTGCCAGGCCGAGCGCCAGGCCGCCGACCACGGCGCCGGGCATGCTCCCGATGCCGCCGATGATGACGCCGCCCGCAGCCGTTATCGCCAGGCGGATGCCGACGTTCGGGATGACCCCGCCCTCATACGTCTGCATGACGCCACCGATGCCGGCGAGTGTCGAGCCGAGTACGAACACCATCAGGTAGACCTGCGAGGCGTTGATGCCGACGGCGACTGCGAGGTCGGGGTTCGATGCGATGGCGCGGATCATGCGCCCCCACTTCGTGTAGCGGAAGAAGAGCGTGACCCCGATCACGAGGATGGCGACCAGCACGATGGTGTTGACCGCGTGCCACTTGATGAAGAGGTCGATATCGAGTGCTTCGATCTGCAGGTTGAACGTGGGCAGCGGACCGCCGGGCCTCGGCAGGCGGGCGGTCGTGCGGGCGATCGTGAGCAGCAGCCCCTCGAAGAAGAAGAGCGCCGCCAGCGAACCCAGGAACGAGACGAGGAACCCTGCGCCGCGAACGCGCAGCCGCCGGTAGACGGCAAGCTCCATGAAGATGCCCGATGCGCCGGAGAGGATGACCGCGATGGAAGCGGCGAGCCAGATGGGCAGACCCTGCTCCTGTGCCAGCCACCAGGTTGCGTAGCCCGCGATGAGGAAAGCCGCGCCGTGCAACACGTGGAAGATGCGCACGGTGTTGTAGATGACCGCGAACCCCAACGAGAGCAGGGCGTATATGGCCCCGAGCGACAGGGCGTTGATGCCTATCTGGATGAAGGTTTCCACTGAGTCCGTCTTGGGCGCTTTCCCGCCCCGTTGATTGCGGTCCGGACCGGGGAGTCAGGGGCTCCCCCCGATGGAGGAGCCCCTTGTCTCATCGACCTTACTGGATGTCCCGGTACGGCTTGATCTGCGGAACGATGTTGACGAACTCGCCGTTCTGCACCTCGCCGATGCCCGGAGGCGCCCAGGCGTCTCCGCCGTCGTCGAAGACCCAGAGGCCGGATACGCCGAGGATCTCGTCGACCTGCGCGATGTGGTCGCGCATCGACTCGGAGGAGGTCGCGTCCGCGCCCAGCTTCAACGCCTCGGCGATGACGAGCGTGCCATCGTAGAAGTGAGCGGCGTAGGTGTCGGGCGCGTTGCCTTCCTTGGCCTCGTAGCAGTCGGAGAAGCGTGGTGCGCGCGGGTCGGCCTCGGGGTTGAGGCTGCCCGGAGCGGAGTAGATGAGGCCGTTAGCGGCTGCGCCGGCAACGTCGATCAGCTCGGTGTTGCCCTCAGCTCCGCCGCCGGAGAGGGTGTACTTGGGGCTGAGGCCCTGCTGGGCCATCGTGTTAAGGATGAGCCCCATCTCTTTGCCGAGCGACATCAGTTGAACGACGTCCGGCTCCGCGGCCTTTATCTTCGTGATCTGCGTGTCGAATGAGACGTCGTCCTTCTGGAACGTCTCCTCCGCTACGATCACGAAGCCCAGAGCGTCGGCGAGAACGTGCAATCGGTCGACCTGCAGGTCGATGGAGTCGTTGCCCTCTTCCTTGATGTACGCGTAGCGCAGGCCGTTGAGGTCCTCGCCGGAGCCGCCAGCGTAGTCGTCCAGCCAGCGGACGAGCGCGTCGGCGTTCAGTGTCGTGTTCAGCGCGTTGCGGAACACCCACGGGCTGTCGTAGGCGAACATGGGGTTCTGGATGCCGGAGCTGAACAGGACCACCTCGAGTTCAGAAGCGACCGGCTTCTGCGCGAGGCCGATGCCCGTGAAGATGGTCATGACCACCGGGGCGTCGTTGACCGTGGCCAGCTTCCGGAGTCCGGAGACGCCTTCAGCCTGGTCTGCCTTCGAGTCCTCGGGGAGGAGTTCGATGGTGGTGTTGCCGAGGTCGCCGCTGTCGTGCACCTCGTCGATGGCGCACTGCATGGCGGAGACGAGCCGCCCCCAGCGGGCGTAGGAGCCTGACTGCGGGACGGTGAAGCCGAGCTTGAGCACCTGCGGCTCAGGCTCCGGTGTAGGCGTCGGCGGCACAGGCGTCGGCGTCGGCGCGGGCTTGTCGTCCATGGCCGGGGCCGCCGTCGGTGTTGCGGTCGGCGGCACGGGCGTTGCTGTCGGGTCTGCCCCGCACGCAACGACGATGAGCGCCGTGCTCACCAGTGCGGCGAACGCCAAGAGTAGTCTGGCGCGAATGGGTCCGAAGTACATCAGGTCCTCCCCCTGCTATCCATGTTGATTTCCCTGCTGGCGATGCACCGGCACGGAAGCGGCAAACGCATATCAGTCACGCGCGGAATTGTCAAGTGAAATCTTTCACTTTAGGCGTGGATCCGAACTACGGGGAGACGAACACTTACGCGATCGAGATGATCAGGTTTCCGTAGTCGTCCACAAGCGCCCGCTGGCCGGGGTAGACCACCGTCGTGCTATCCAGCTGTTCGACGATGGCCGGGCCCGTGACGTCGTGGCCGGGAGCGAGCAGCGTGCGCTCGTACACCGGCGTCGGCGTCATGCCGGACGCGCGGTCGAAATACACCTCGCGCTCGCCGATCTTCGCACTGTCCGCGGACCCTTTGGCGCGCTCGTGGCGCTTCATGGAGAACTTCGGCACCCGCACCGTCGCGCGGACGCGGTAGTTGACCGCCTCCACCGGCTCGGTCTTCGCGCTGTGGCCGAACAGCTGCTCGTGCGCCTGGTCGAACCGCTCCCGGATGTCCGCGATCGCCTGCGCGCTCAGCTTGACGTCCTCACCGGCGGAGACGTTCAACTCGTAACCCTGCCCCTGGTAGCGCAGGTCGACCGAGAACGAGCAGCCGATGGAGTCCTCGTCGAACCCGTCCGCCCTGAACTCGCTGATCGCGTGGTCGCGCAGCGCCTCGAATATCGAGCCCAACTCACCTGCGCCCAGCTGCTCGAGGTCGGTGAGGCGGGAGCGAACGAAGTCCCGGCGCGGGTCCGCCATGATGAGGCCGAGCGCCGAACTCACACCCGGCATCGGCGGGACGACCACCTTGCTCATGCCTAGGTCCGCGGCGAGCCGTCCGGCATGGACGGGCCCCGCGCCCCCGAAGGCGACCAGCACGAAGTTGCGGAGGTCGTACCCGCGCTCGGTCGAGACCTCGCGGATGCCTTCCTCCATCTTCGCGTTGATGATGCGGATGATGCCCTCGGCGGTCGCCATGGGCTCGATGCCCAGCTGCTTGCCCATGTCCGAGACGGCCTCGTACGCCTTCTGCTTGTTCGTCTTCACCTTGCCGCCGAGCAGGTACTCCGGGTGCAGAAAGCCGAGCAGCAGGTTGGCGTCGGTAACGGTCGGCTGGGTGCCTCCCTTGTCGTAGGCCACCGGGCCGGGGTCAGCGCCTGCGCTGTGCGGGCCCACCTGCAGCGCTCCGCCCCCGTCGATCCAGGCGATGGTGCCGCCGCCGGCGCCGATGGTGTTGATCATCAGCATCGGCGCCGCGATCTCCCAGTCGCCGACGAGCACCGAGGTCTGCTCCAGCACGGAGCCGTTCTCGCCGAGTGCGATGTCGCTGCTCGTGCCGCCCATGTCGAACGACACCATGTTGGAGAACCCGGCGGAGTCGGCTATCTGCATCCCGGCCTCGGAGCCTGCGCACGGGCCGGAGAGCAGGGTGGTGATGGGGATGACGCTCGTGATCTTCGCGACGCCACCGTTGCTCTGCATGATGTAGAGCTGCTCGGTCGTGATGCCGAGACCCCGAAGCCCCTCGGCCAGCTTGCCCAGGTAGTCGATCATCGCCGGAGCGAGCCGTGCGTTGGCGACCGTCGTGCTCAGGCGCGGGAACTCGCGTATCTGCGGCAGTATCTCGGACGAGAGCGAGACGGAGCCGTCCGGGAACTCCTCCCTGATCATCTCGCCGAGCGCCCGCTCGTGCTCAGGGTTCAGGAACGAGAACAGCAGCACGACGGCCACGGATTCCGCGCCCTTCTTCTTGAGGCGCTTCACGGCCTCCCGGGCCTGCTCCACGTCCAGCGGCTTCTTCACGTTGCCCCGGTAGTCGACGCGCTCCACGATCTCTTCGCGCAGCCACGGCTCCACGGGCGGGTTCTTCTCCACGTAGATGTCGGACAGGTCGCTGCCGAACCGCGGGATGTGCCAGACGTCGTTCACGCCGCTGAAGCCGTCCGTGATGAGCAGCCCCACGCGCGCGCCCTTGTCCTGCACGAGGATGTTCGTGCCGACCGTCGTGCCGTGGGTGAACGAAGCGACCTCCTCCGCCTTGAGGTTGGCGTCCAGCAGTTCGCGCAACCCGTCGATGATCGCGCGTCCGGGGTCCTGTGGCGTGGACGGGACCTTCAGCACGTCGACCTCGCCGGACTCGTGCTCCAGCACGACCATGTCGGTGAACGTTCCGCCCGTGTCAACTGCAACCGTCTTCATCTGGAACCAGCCTCTCTGCTGTGAGATCGAACGCGAACTATAGAGCCGTGAAGGGGCTCGCGCAAAGCGCCGCGCGGGTTTGACAGCCCCTCGCGGCGCGCATAGGTTATCACCGCTATCGGGAGGAAGTTGATGGCGACGGACGTTATCACGCAGGAAGTCATAAGGGCCCGGCTGGACGGCATCGTGCGCGAGATGCAGGCTGCGGTCCTGCGCACGGGCTACTCCACGATCATCCGCGAGTCCCACGACTTCTCCGCCGGCATCACCGACCGCTACGGCAACGTTGTCGGCCAGCATTCGCCGCTGCCGACACACCTCGGCGCGTACCCGGACTGCGTGCGCGGCGTGCTGGAGTTCTACGACGCCGAGGACATGCGTGAGGGCGACTGCTTCCTCACGAACCATCCGTACCACTCCGGCTGCCCGCATCCCAGCGACATGGTCGTCGTCATGCCCGTGTTCGCCGGCGATGAGGTCATCGCGTTCTGCGCCAGCATGGGACACAAGGTGGACATCGGCGGACAATCGCCCGGCTCCCGCAACGCGATAGCGCGGGACCTGTTCGGGGAAGGGCTGTCGATACTGCCGGTGCAGTTCATGCGCGGGCGCGTTCTGCACAAGGAGGTCGTCCAATTCCTCCGCTCTAACACGCGAACGCCTGAACTTGTTCTGGGCGACCTGGAAGCGCAGGCGGGCGCGCTCTGGAGCATCGGCGTCCGGCGCCTCGGCCACACGGTGGAGACGTACGGCAAGGAAGCGGTGCTCGACGCCTTCAAGGGCATCGGAGACCGCACCGAGGTGCGCGCCCGGCAGGTGATCGAGACCTGGCCCGATGGCACGGTCGAGGTCGAGGCGTTCATAGACGACGTCGCGAACCCGACCGAGACGATCCGCATCCACGTCGCCGCCATCAAGGAGGGCGACAGGCTGGTGATGGACTTCAGTGGCTCGGGGGACCAGTCGCTGGGGCCGGTGAACGCCCGCCCACCGTTCGTGCGCGGCATGGTGAACTACGCGGCGATAGCCATGATGGGCTCCGACATGCCGAACAACTACGGCCTCGCGCGCACCATCGAGTGCCGCTTCCGGGAGGGCAGCGTCATCTGCCCGCAGTTCCCCGCGCCCGTTGGCTTCTACTCCATGACGATGCCCGTCGTGGAGGACGTGGTGTTCGAGGCGCTGAGCAAGGTGTCCGGCAACCCCGCGGTGGCGCACAACAGCGTCTCCGGTATGGTGGTGCTGGGAACCAGCGGCCCGGCGGCGAAGCGCTACGTGCAGTACGAGATCATCGTTTCCGGCAACGGGGCGTACGACGGCGGCGACGGCTACACGGGTACCGCGCACTCATGGACCGGCGGCGCGAAGTACACGGGCGTCGAGATCATCGAGTCCGAGTTCGACGTGGACATGGAGCAGTTCTGTCTCGTGCCGGACACCGGCGGAGCAGGGAAGTATCGAGGGGGTCTTGCGTTGCGGCGCGAGTACCGCGTCCGCTCACAGGCGCAGTATGCGGGCGGCACGCCGAGAACGCTCGCCCCGGCGCGCGGCGTGAATGGCGGAGGCAATGGCAGGCCGGGCCGCGTCGTGATGAACCCGGGGACCGACACTGAGAAGGCCTACACCGGCCTCATCTCCAATGTTCCCATGGCTCCGGGCGATGTCGTGCGTATGGAAACGGCATCCGCGGCGGGCGTCGGCGATCCGAAGGAGCGCGAGCGCGGGCGCGTCGCCTCCGACCTCCGTAACGGTTACATCTCCGTGGAGACGGCGCTCGACGTGTACGGCATGAGCAAAGAAGAGGTTGAGGCCGCGGTCAGCATCTGATATCGGGAGGCGGAGTTGCGCATCCTCGTAACCGGCGGGCTGGGAGTGAACGGGTGCTGGGTCACCCGCGACCTGCTCACGATGGGGCATGAGCCTGTCGTCTTCGACAACCGCCCCGACTTCACCCTGCTGCGCGACGTGAGCGACGAGTTCGCGTTCGTCGAAGGCGACATCACGTCGCTGGAGCAGTTGGACGACGCGTGCAGGGAGCACCGCGTCGAGCGCATCTGTCACCTCGCCGCGGTCTACCCCGACACCGCCGACGCCGACCCCTTGCTGGGTTTCTCGGTCAACGCGCTCGCGACGGTCTACGTGCTCGAAGCGGCGAAGCGCAACGGCATCGACCGCGTCTCGTTCACGAGTTCGATAGGTGCGCTCTCCACGATGACACCCGAGCACCTCGAACCGGAGATGGTCCCCGTGGACGAGGACTTCCCCGCGTACCCGATGTCCAGCGTGTACGGCGCAGCCAAGACGGCCTCTGAACTGATGGGCATCCAGTACAAGCGGCTGCACGGCATCGACTTCGCTGCCATGCGGTTCGCCGCCATCTACGGCATCGGCAAGGGAGCGGAGCGTCACGGCAGCCACAACATGATCTGGGGCGAACTCATACGGAGCGCCATCGCAGGGCGCCCCATCGTCATTCCGCAGGGCGGCGACCAGCGGCTCGACCTCACCTACGCCCGTGACGTGGCGCAGAGCGTCGTCAAGGGGTGCCTGGTGGACAGCTTCGAGGGCCACGTCTTCCACATCGGGAGCGGTCGCACCTACACGCTCAACGACTTCGCGGACGCCATCCGGACAGTCATCCCCGGCGCGCAGATAGAGGTAGGACCGGGACTCGACCCGCGCGGTATGGGCCCGCTGGCGTACTATGCGCTCGACATCAGCCGCGCCCGCCGTGAGTTGGGCTATGAACCGCAGTACCCGCCCGAGGCGGCGATACGCGACTGGCTCGAATGGACGGAACGTCTGGAACTGACGGAGGGTTAAGCGCATGACGACGTGCAAGGCTGCCGTATTCGTTGGAGCGAACAGACCGCTGGAGGTGCAGGAGTTCCCCCTCCTGCCGATGGAGCCGGGCGGTGCGCTCGTGCAGATGCAGATGGCCGCCATCTGCGGCACGGACGTGCACGCATGGCACCTGGACGCCACGCCCGCGCCGATGATCTTCGGCCACGAGAACGTGGGTGTCATAGAGGAGATCTCGCCGGAGTTGAAGACCGACGTGCTCGGGGAGCCGCTGCGCCCCGGCGACCGCGTCATCTTCCGCGACGCGTCGTGCGGGCGCTGCGTCCGCTGTGCCGTAGGCGAATCCTGCCAGAACACGCGGTCGTACGGGACGACCCGCTGCGACGAGCCGCCGTTCCTGCGCGGCGGCTTCGGACAGTACATCCAGTTGAGCGCGACGCCGTGGCTGCTGCGCGTCCCGGACGACGTCTCGAACGAGCGCGCGCTCCTGAGCGTCATCGGCAATCACACTGCGCTGAACGGCGTCGACCGCATCGGCGGCGTCGACCTCGGGGACACGGTCGTTGTGCAGGGCTCCGGCCCCATCGGCATGGGCGTGCTCAACCAGGTGCTGCTCGGCGGGGCAGGGCGGGTTATCGTGGTCGGCGCGCCGGAGAGCAGGCTGGAGTTGGCGCGCGAGCTTGGCGCGACCGAAACGGTGGACATCTCCGAATGGAACACCCCGGAGGCCCGCGTCGAACGAGTGATGGAACTGACCGACGGACGCGGGGGCGACCTCATCGTCGAGGCGTCCGGCGGGCTGACGGCGTTCCGCGAAGGGCTGGAGATGGTGCGCTTCGGCGGGCGCTACCTCGTGATCGGGCAGTGGACGGACTACGGTCTGCTCGAGGCGAACCCGGCACTGCTGACGCGCAAGGTCATCCGCGTGCAAGGTGTCTTCTCGGCCGGCCCGAGGCATATCATCCGCTCGTTGCAGGCCATGCGTACAATGGTCGACAGACCGGTGGAGAAGCTCATCACGCACAAGTACGAACTGGAAGACGTGAACGAAGGCTTCGAGGCGCATGAGCGGCTCGAAGCGATGGTGGCGGTGATTTTGCCCAACGGCGAACCTGCGCGATAGGAGAGCGGCGATGGCCAAGGGTGGATTCAGGATCATCGACAGCGACATGCACATCATGGAGCCGCCGGACCTGTGGCAGCGGTACACGGACAAGAAGTACCGCGACTACGCCCAGGTGGGCGTCACGTCGGCGAACGTGCGCGACCTCCGGACAGTCCACCCGGACGGCAGGCCCTGGGGAGCGCCCGCGAGGACCGGGACTCCCTCGGCCAGACCGAACCAGGCAGGTGGCCACAACTACGAGCGCAACCAGAAGCTCTATGCCAGCCACGCGGAGCGTGGATGGTCCACCGAGGTGCAGCTGGAGGCGATGGACGTGGAAGGACTGGACGTCGCGGTGCTCTTCCCCACCCGGGGGCTGCACACGCTGGCCGAACCGTTCATGGACCCGCCGTTCGCTGCTGCGCTGGCGCGTGCGTACAACGACTGGCTGTACGACTTCTGTGCTCCCGCGCCTGACAGGCTCGTCGGCGCGGCGATGGTGTCGCCGTTCGACATGGACGATGCCGTCGCGGAGGTTGAGCGCGCGGTGAAGGAACTGGGCTTCCGCACTGTGTTCATGCGCTCCAACCAGATGACCGATAAACCCTGGCACGATCCGTTCTACGACCCCCTGTGGAGCGCGCTGGAGGAGTACGACATCCCCATCGGGTTCCACGAGGCATCGTCGTCCGGCGCGAAACAGGCTGGCGACCACTTCGGGAACGTCATGCTGCGCCGCGTGTTTGCGCAGCCGGTCGAGCAGATGATGGCGCTCGCCAGCTTCTGCGGCGGCGGCGTACTGGAGCGTCACCCGAGGCTGCGGGCGGCCTTCCTGGAAGCGAACTGCGCGTGGGCGCCGTGGCTGCTCTGGCGTCTGGACGAAGGGTATGAGCGTGAGGCTGATGTGTTCGTGCCAGAACTCAGGATGACGCCGACGGAGTACTTCAAGCGGCAGTGCTGGATATCGGTCGAGCCGGACGAGGAGCCCGCGAAGTACGCGATAGACTGGGTGGGCAACGACAAGATGGTGTTCTCCACGGACTATCCGCACGGGGACTCCCGGTACCCGGATGCGGTATCCAGCTTCCTCGAACTGGACCTCCCGGACGAGGACAAGAGGAAAATCCTCTGGGACAATTGCGCTGGTCTCTACAACCTCACGGAAGTACCGGCCGGCGTTTAGCCGGAAGAAACAGGAGGACGGCGATGGCCAAAGGTGGGTTCAGGATCATCGACAGCGACATGCACATCATGGAGCCGCCGGACCTGTGGCAGCGGTACACGGACAAGAGGTACCGCGACTACGCCCAGGTGGGCGTCACGTCCGCGAACGTGCGCGACCTCCGCACCGTCCACCCGGACGGCAGGCCGTGGGGGACCACGTCGCAGGCCAACCGCGACGGGACGAACAGCAACCCCAACCAGCCCGGCGGGCACAACTACGAGCGCAACCAGAAGCTTTACGGTAGCCACGCGGAGCGTGGCTGGTCTACCGAAGTGCAGCTGGAAGCGATGGACGTGGAAGGGCTGGACGTCGCGGTGCTCTTCCCAACGCGGGGGTTGCACACGCTGGCCGAACCGTTCATGGACCCGCCGTTCGCGGCGGCGCTCGCTCGGGCGTACAACGACTGGCTGTACGACTTCTGTGCTCCTGCGCCTGACAGGCTCATCGGCGCGGCGATGGTATCGCCGTTCGACATGGACGACGCCGTCGCGGAGGTCGAGCGCGCGGTCAAGGAACTGGGCTTCCGGGCTGTCTTCATGCGCTCCAACCAGATGACGGACAAGCCGTGGCATGACCCGTTCTACGATCCGCTGTGGAGCGCGCTCGAAGAGCATGACATCGCGATAGGGTTCCACGAGTCGTCGTCGTCGGGTGCGCGGCAGGTTGGCGAGCACTTCGAGCCGAACTTCATGCTGCGCCGCGTATTCGCGCAGCCGGTCGAGCAGATGATGGCGCTCGCCAGCTTCTGCGGCGGCGGCGTGCTGGAGCGTCACCCCCGGCTGCGCGCCGCCTTCCTTGAAGCGAACTGCGCGTGGGCGCCGTGGCTGCTCTGGCGTCTGGACGAGGGATACGAGCGCGAGGCTGATGTGTTCGTGCCGGAGCTCAAGATGGCGCCCACGGATTACTTCAAGCGCCAGTGCTGGATATCCGTCGAGCCGGACGAGGAGCCCGCGAAGTACGCGATAGATTGGGTGGGCAGCGACAAGATGGTGTTCTCGACGGACTACCCGCACGGCGACTCCAAGTATCCTGATGCGGTATCCAGTTTCCTCGAACTGGGTCTCCCCGATGAGGACAAGAAGAAGATCCTGTGGGACAATTGCGCCAGCCTCTACAACCTCGCGGAAGTTCCGGCCAGCGTATAGCCGGAGGGAGGAGAAACCATGACCTCGGTAAAGACTGAGACCGCCCTGGACAGGTTCATCAAGCAGACGCGCGAGCTGTTCGCCGGCGAACCGGACCCCGAGAAGCGCTGGGTCGCGTTGACGCCGGTGCTGCAGGAGTTCCTCGCCGACCCCACCGTGCAGGAAGCGTCGAAGAAGTGGCCTGCGAACGTGTTCACGGACAGGGCCGAGAACCTGCTCTTCTATGAGGACCCGGACTACGGCTTCGTGGTGAACGCGCTCAAGCGCGAGGTGGTGGCGAAGCCCGTCGAGCACCCGAAGTACAGGGGCTGGCGCGGCATACACGACCATGCGCACATCTACACGCTCTACGGCGTGCTCGTCGGACACGAGATGATCGAGCGCTACCGCCCCGTCGAGGGCGCCGAGCGCAGGGCTGACTACGTGCCCATCGAGGAGGTCGGCAACTTCAAGGTCGAGCCGGGCTCCGTCGACCTCGTGCGCCCGTACGAGATCCACGCGGAGCGCAGCCTCGGCGAGCAGACATGTGCGGTCATCATCCGCAGCCAGAAGTCCGGCGACTTCATGCAGGGCCGCTACAACGCCGAGACAGGCGAGTACTGGGAGGGCCTCGGCCCGGTCCAGCGGGAAGTGGAGATGTTCCCGGAGGACTAGAACGACCGGGCATCCCGAACGTCATACATGACATGAGGCCACCTCGCTCACGGGCGGGGTGGCCTTCGTTTGTGCGCGGGGGCTGCTTGCGGTAGTCTCCCTGCGCAATCCATCCGGGAAGGAGCGGGATGAAGTACCAGGGGAAGGTGTCGCTGCAGGCCACGGCTGAGACGGTCTGGGACGTGGTGCTGGACATAGAACAGTTCGCGGACTGCATGCCCGGCGTGCAGGACCTCGTGAAGATAGACGACCGCACGTTCGAGGGCGGCATGAGCGCGAAGGTCGGCCCGGTCTCGGGCGACTTCAGGTTCACGTCGCAGATCGTGGATGCGCAGGCCCCGGTGAGCCTGTCAGCGCACGTGGAGGGCGAGGACTCGCTGACCAAGAGCACGATGACCTCCGACATCACGATGACGCTCTCTCCGGACGGGGCCGCCACCGAGTTGGCCTACATGGCCGAGGTGAACATCAAGGGACGCCTGGGCATCGTGGGAGACATGATCCTGCGGGCGACCGGCGCGCAGGTCATCGAGGAGTTCTTCAACCGCTTGCGGAAGAAGGTCGAAGTCCCGGCTTGAGGAGGCGCTGAACAGTGCAGAAACGTTCCTACGACGTGGTTGTCATCGGCGGAGGCTCGGCGGGGGCCGCCGCCGCCGCCCGGCTGAGCGAGGACGCGGACAGGCAGGTGCTGCTGCTCGAGGCAGGGCCCGACCCGCAACCCATCCCCGAGATGATCGCGGACGGGGACCTGATCGCACGGGTCGTGCTGGAGTCGCCGTACGTCCTGCTGTACCCCACGCTGCGCGCAGGCGACGGCAGCACGTTCTACAAGGTGAGCGGCCGCGTGATGGGCGGCGGCTCGTCGGTGAATGCGATGGCAGTCGTCCGCCCCACGAAGCACGACCTCGATACGTGGGCCGGTCTTGGCAACCCCGGGTGGTCGTTCGACGAATGCCTGCCCCTGCTGCAGCGCATCGAGACGGACTCGGACTACGGCGGCAACGAGATCCACGGAGAGGACGGCCCGCTGTACGTGAAGCGGTTCTTCAAGGTGGACGACCCGGATGCCGACTTGCCGGTGCGGGCGTTCATCGATCGCGCTCTGGACATGGGGCTGCCCATGTGCCCGGACCTGAACGTGCCGAGCCCCTATGGCGTCTGCAGCTCCGCCTACAACGTCAAGGACGGTGTGCGGCAGAACACGACCGTTGCGTACCTCGGCCCCGCGCGCGGACGCCCGAACCTCGACATCGTTGCCGAGGCCCAGGTGCAGTCGCTCTCCATCGCGAACGGGCGCGTCAACGGCGTCGTCTACAAGCGACAGGGCGAGGTGAGCACGGTATCGGCGTCCACCGTCGTGCTCTGCGCGGGCGTCTACCACAGCCCGCAGATCCTGATGCTCTCCGGCATCGGCCCGGCGGGCGAATTGGAGCGCCACGGCATCCCCATCGTGCAAGCGCTCGAGGGCGTGGGCGAGAACTACCAGGACCACGCGACGATCGAGATGACGTTCGAGGGGCGCGACGAGTTCAACCCGGACTGGGTCATCCCGCGCTTCCGCCTGATGTACAAGAGCGACCCCGGCCTGCCGCACGGCAACTTCCACATCTTCCAGCGCCCGCCAACGGTGGTCCCCGGACTGAAGACCATGATGCCGGTGTCCGCGAACCTGCTCGAACAGCGTGACATGGGACGGGTTCGCCTCGCGAGCGCGGACCCGGACGACCTGCCGGAGATCGAGGACGCGATGCTCCGCCACCCGGACGACCTGAAGGCGATGCTCAACGCGATGGAGTTCATCCACGAGCTCATCGACCACGAGTCGATGCGGCAGTTCTACGGGCCGCTCATCTCCCCGACACGGGACGAGGACTGGGCCGAGTTCGCGCGGAGCGCGCACGGCAGCTACCATCACGGCATCGGCACCTGCAAGATGGGCCCGGCGTCCGATCCGATGGCGGTGGTGGACGCCAATCTGAAGGTGCACGGCATCGACAACCTGTACGTGGCGGACGCGTCCATCATGCCGACCATCCCGCACGCGAACACGAACGTCACGTCCATCATGATCGGCGAGCGCCTGTCCGACATCGTCAAGGGCCTTGTTGCGTAAGGGCTTGCAGAGCGGCGTAAGATAGCAGCACACAGAAGGAGGGAGGATGCCATGACCACCGAGACGCAGACGACGCCCCAGACGTCCACGTTCAGCATCAAGGGCCCGTACCTGTCGGCGGGACGCGCGAACATCGACCTTGCCCGCACCGATCTGCTCTGGCTGAGCTTCAAGGTCAACGCGGAGGGCGGTGAGAATGCGGTGCACGCCCACACGGACGAGGACCACGCGTTCGTCATCCTGGAAGGCGAAGTCACGTTCTTCGACGACAAGGGCAACGGGAAGGTGCTCGGCGAGTACGAGGGCATCATGATCCCGAAGGGCGCGTACTACCGGTACCTGAACACCGGCGGGCGGAACCTCTTCATGCTCCGCGTCGGCGCGCAGATGGACACCAGCGGAGGCATCCAGACCCGGGTGAAGCCGGACGGAAACGCCATCCCCGCCGACTCCGCCGAGAACTTCCACGTCGACCCCGTGCCGATAGAGGGCAAGTTCTTCGGCGCGCAGTAGGGGGCCGAGGCTCCAGTCTTCAGGGGAACAAGCGCGGGCGGCAGGTCGCCGCCCGCCTGCGTAGCCGCACCTGTTTTACCTCATGCCCCTCAGAGGGCGTAGAACTCTCTGGCGTTGCCGCCGGTGATCCGAGCGCGTTGCTCCTCGGTGAGGTCTGCGCGGGCCATGAGCGTATGCAGGCTCTCGGGGTACTCGCCATCCCAGTGCGGAAAGTCCGTGGCGTACATAACGGCGCCGTCACCGATGACCCTGAGCGTTTCTGCAAGAAGGGTTTCTTCGGCCTCGCAGGTGAAGTAGACGTTGCCGTCGCGGACATAGTCACTGGGCGGCCTCGTCAGGGCCGGCATCTCCTGATCGCCTCGTAATCGGAAGCGCTCGTCCATCCGGTCCAGGAGGAACGGGACCCAGGTACAGCCAGCCTCCAGGAACCCCATCTTCAGCTCCGGGAAGCGTACGAGCACCCCCTCGCACAGGACGCTTGTGAGGTGCCGCATCTGAGCGAATGGATGTCCGAGGGTGTGCACCTCCGCGAACTGCGGGAAGAGGTGGTGATAGATGCTGTCCCAGACGTTCCCGCCTTCGTGGATGGTTATCGGGCAGCCGAGGCGCTCGGCCTCAGCGTAGATGGGGTCGAAGCGCGAGTCCCCGTAGACGTAGGGTCCCTCCGGGAGCATACCCGCCACCATGCCGAGGTCGCGCACCGCCCGCTGGAGCTCCTCGGCAGCGGCCGACGGGTCCTGCACGGGGAGGAGCGCGACGCCCTTGAACCGTTCGTCCACACTGAGGAACTCGCTGTGCAGCCAGTCGTTGTAGGCGTGGCAGCGGGCGATAGCGAAGCCGGGCTCCCGGATCTGGCCGTTGCGGAGGCCAACAGTCGGAAAGAGCACGGTCGCAGCGAGGCCGCCCTCGTCCAGGGCCTGCTGCCAGGTCGGGGCATCGACGTCGAACAGGCCCAGCGTGCCCATCAGGTGGCGGTCGAAGCCGTCGTTGGCGCTGATGCCCAGCGGGGAGCGCTTGTTGAAGGGTGGCGCGATGAACTGCCGCATGCGCCGGTCGTCGTCACGAACGTGACCGTCGGCGTCGATCGGGCCGGTTGGGGCGATAGCCATAGGAGACCTCCCTTCAGACGAACGCCCTCACTGTGCCACGGGCCAGGCCGCAGGACAACCTGCGTCGCGGGGCGGGCTATCCCCGTGTCACCCCAGCGCGCGCCAGACGCGCTCGGTGAGGAGCGGCATGTCGACGCCGCTCACGTCGGCGCCTGAGCGGGCGAGCGCGTCCGCGACGGCGTTCGTGACCGCCACCGGCGCGGCGACCGTCGGCAGTTCGCCGATGCCCTTGATGCCGAGCGGGTTGGTCGGGGAGGGCGTCTGCTGGTTCTCCAGCAGGAACGCGGGCAGCGACTCCGCGATGGGGATGCCGTAGGTCATGAAGCTGGCGGTCTGCGGCTGGCCCGCCGCCGTGTAGAGCATCCCCTCGCTCAGCGCCTGGCCGATGCCCTGCGCGATGCCGCCCTGTATCTGACCGCGCACGATGACCGGGTTGATCATCGGCCCGCAGTCGTGCACCGCCGCGTAGTCGGTGAGGCGCACGTCGCCGGTGCCCTCGTCCAGTTCGACGACCGCGACGTGCGCGGCGAAGCCGAACGGGTTGGCCGGCAGTTCCCACTCCAGCTCCACGGTGATGCCGTTCGCGGGGATGCGCCCGCCCGCGGCTTCCAGTCGGCGCTTCACTTCCTGCAGCGCGACGTAGGCGGCGTTGCCGCCGACCGCAAGGCCGCGGCTCGACGTGGTGCCGCCGCCCGACGCGAGTTCGTCGGTGTCGCCGTGGTGCAGTTCCACCATCTCCGGCGCGACGCCGAGCGTATCCGCAGCGATCTGCGAGAACGACGTGGCCGTGCCCTGCCCGTGCGGCGATACGTCCGTGACGATGACGACGCGCCCGTCCGGCTTCATCTCGACGCGGGCGAGGCTCTTGCGGACGTTCGCCTTGCCCCCGGACGCCTTCGTGACGGTCGCAACGCCGACGCCCGTGCGGAACGGACCGCGCTCGGACGACTGCCGCTCGCGCAGACCGGCGTACCCGGCCATGCCGAGCGCGCGGTCGAACGCGGTGTGGAAGTCGCCTGAGTCGTACTCGAGGCCGGTGGCCGTCCGGTAGGGGAAGGCGTCGGTGGGGATGAAGTTGCGGCGGCGTATCTCCGCCGGGTCCATTCCCAACTGGCGCGCGGCGTCATCCATGATGCGCTCGATGGGCACGGCAGCCTCGGGGCCGCCCGCGCCGCGGTAGGGGCCGGTGGGCGGACGGTTCGTCGTGACGCCGAGGCACTCGACGTCCATCGCGGGGATGGCGTAGGGCCCGGCGACGCGCTGCACGGCGTTGCCGAGCGGCCCGCCGCTGGACGTGAGGAAGTATGCGCCCATGTCGGCCAGCATGCGGATGCGGACGCCGAGCATGGTGCCGTCCGAGCGCACCGCGGCCTCCACGTCCGCCGTGAAGCCGCGCCCGTGCGACGCGAGCGTGCTCTCCGAGCGCTGCTCCGTCCACTTGACCGGCGCGTTGAGCTGGACCGCCGCGTACGCCGCCGCGACCTCCTCAGGCCAGACCTCGATCTTGCGCCCGAAGCCGCCGCCCACGTCCGGTGTGATGACGCGCACGTCCAGGTCGCCGGGGAGCAGCATCGCGAGGAACGTCTTGACGCGGTGGGGCACCTGCGTCGACGTCCAGACCGTGACCCGTCCATTTGCCGCGTCGGGCGCGACGACGATGCCGCGGGTCTCCATCGGCATCGCGACGAGGCGGGGTATCTCGTACGAGGCCTCGACGATCTCGTCGGCGTTCTCGAATGCTTCGGCGACGTTGCCCTCGCCGGCCTCGGTGCGCATCACGACGTTCGTGCCGATGTCCGGGTGCAGCGGGTCCGCGCCAGACGCCGATGCGCGCGGGTCGAGCAGCGGAGGGAGCGGTTCGTAGTCGACGGCGATGCGGTCGCGCGCGTCGAACGCCTCCGCCCGCGTCTCTGCCACGACGATGGCGACGGGCTGGCCGACGTAGCAGACGCGGCCCTTCGCCAGCACGGGATGCTCGGGGACGGGCGTCTCGCCCATGCCCTCACGCCGTATGGCGCCGATGTCCGGCACGACGCCGTCCAGGTCGGCGCCGGTGTAGACGGCGGCGACGCCGGGACTCGCGATCGCGGCGGCGGTGTCGGCAGAGCGGATGCGGGCGTGCGGCTCGGTGCTGCGGAGCACTGCGGCGTGGAGCATCCCGTCCAGTTGGATGTCGTCGACGAACGTGCCGCCGCCGCGCAGCAGCCGCTCGTCCTCCATGCGCGCCATGCCCTGGCCGCGGTAGGTGGTCATGGTTCACCCTCACCCTGACCCTCTCCCTCAAGGGAGAGGGGAAATGCCTGTATGGTTACTTGACCGGCAGGACGGGCATGTGCACCTGCACGTAGGTGCCCGGTATCTGCTGCCAGCAGATGAAGCGCAGGTCCTCGTCGTGCGGGTTGGTCGTCTCGTGGCGGGTCCCCGCGGGGATGCAGGTGAAGTCGCCCGCGCGGACGCGGACGCGCTCCTCGCCTATGAGCTCGACGCCCTCGCCGCCGATGTAGTAGCGGACGGCATCGCCGGAGGTCTGGGGCGCGCCGTTCTCCGTGTGCGCGGGGACGTTCTCCATGAACAGTTGGAACGAGTAGATGTCGAAGCCGAGCTCCGGCGATATGACGTGGTGCCTGCCGGGGCCCCACTCCATGATGGGCGCCTCCTCCGCCGGGACGTGAAGGCGCTTCTGCTCGCGCCTGCGCTGGATCTCCATCGCGATGCGCCCGAACGACATCTGCTCCTCCAGGTAGCGGAGGTAGAGCGGCCACGGCTCCAGTTTCGCCAATTCCTCGTCCGAGAGGTCGCTCACCTCGGGCGCCTTGTGGGGTGCGGTGAGGTGGACGAACGGCGTCGGCACCTGCCGGTAGGTGCCGGGGAACTGCTGCGCGGCGAGGAAGACGAGCGGCTCCGGGTGCGGGTTCTCAGTGCCGTGCCAGATGTTTGCGGGGATGTGGCAGAAGTCGCCGACCTTCACGTCGAAGCGCACGTCCTCGATGAGCTCCTGTCCGCCGCCCTTGACGTAGAACTTGAGCGCGTCGCCGTGGGTGTGGTAGCGCTCCGAGCCGCCCGCGCGCCCCGAGGTGAAGACGTGCAGGTTGTGGACGTTAAAGCCGAGCTCCGGCCCCACGATCATGCGCTGGTTCGGCCCGGCGTTCGGCACGTCGGCCTCCTCGGCGGGGACGTGGACGCGGCCTAGTTTCCTGCGCTTGTCGAGCGCGAGCGCGGCGCGCCCGAAGTTCACCTGCTTCTCCATGTAGAGGGCGTAGAGCTCCTCCGGCGTCAGCTGTGCCAACTCCTCCTGCGCGGTCCCTGCTGTTGTGGCCATCCGTTCCTCCGTGGCGTCGGGTGTCTGCCTGCGCGTGAGGCTAGCAAAACCGGCGCGCCAGCGAAAGTTCCGGGGGGAAATGCAGCTCATTTCCGCTCATCGGGCCGGAATCACCTCTGGAAACAGCCCTCCGGATGAGCTGTCGGACTGCTCAAAACCGCTCATCCGCAGCTTATTTCCGCTCAGGAACGGTGCATTTCCGCTCTTTCCGGCCCACCCGCGCCGGCGGGGTGAGCGGGCGTCCTGCGACCGTCGCTCCGTTCATGGGACCAGCGTACGCGGGCAGGGGGCGACCGCGAAAGGGGCGGATGTCACAGTGGAAGAGTCTTCCCGCTAGCGTGCTCCCATCTCAAGTATTGGATGGACGCTCTACTTCAACCAACTGCCGACGGTACTGCTCCGGGTGTGAGGAATCCCCTTTTATCGCACCAATCGGCTTACCCTGTACACAGTTGTTGACAAGCCATTCCTTGAATACCGGTATAACATAACCGGACCGTGCACTGCTGTCATAAGAATGAAGACGCCATACGAGTTCTGTTCCGAAATCCAGATAGACAGGCGCTGTTGCAGTTGACCAGTTGCTCAAGAGGCGGCTCTGACCCCACCAAGATACCACGAATACTAAAGGTTCGTAATCTACAGGACCTGCAAGACCCATATCGAAGTATGATTTGTCTAATGAACCTCGGTCACCGTCTACGATCCATATCATGTTCTTGTAGAAATTCTCCCTGCTCTGTAGTTCTTCATGGGCAATCGGCGAGCGTTGAAATTCAATTACTAAACCAGAATCAGTCTTTACGTCAGCGATGTGCCTTTCTCCTGTGACTGCGTCAGTATGGGAGACTTCTTGCCACTCTTCTGGAAACTGGCTCTTCCAAGCCCTGTGCCATTCACTCTCATTCTCCCACCAAGGGTCGCAGTTCTCTTTACTCTTGTGAGCCCAGTGCCAGACTTTGACTCGGCCACACTTAGCAATCATTTCAGAATCACAATGAATGCAAAGTGCTCTGCTACGTGGCGATGGCTCAGTTCTTTCTCCGGAGACGAGTGCAAACTTCACGGGCAACCTCCTAACGGAATGTGACTAGGCTATGGCCAGATAGTCGTGTACCAGCCAGAGGTAGCTCTCACTTCGGCAGGCCCCACTCGTCGTAGAGCAGTTCCGCATGGTCTATCGGCGGGCCGCTATCGGGGAACTGTGCTGCAATGCGCTCTGCGATCGCGCGTATGCGCCGGAGCCGCTCCTCGACGCTGCGCTGATGCCTCTCGCGCTCGAGGCGCTCCCGGAGCGCCACCGTGATCGCGCCGGTCATCGTTTCGCCGGTGAGGTCGGCGAGTTCACCGGCCAGCCGGCAGGTCTCCTCGTTCTTGATGTTCAAGCTCATCTGGGCACCGTCCAGGGTAGAACTCCCCTGCTTCATTCTACCTGCCCCTTCGGGCACGCTGGCACAATGCGCCGCGCGCCTCAACCGCCCCGCACGATGTAGTCTAGGGCGTCCAGTTCGAGGAACCGGTAGAGGAAGTCCTTGACGTCCCGGTCGAGCCCCTGCACACGGCGGATGATGTCGAGCAGCTGGTCGGCCCTTCCGTACCCATACGAGCCGCCATGTCCCCCATCGTGGACGGAGTCGATGAATCGTCGGTCCTTCATCACACGGTCGAACCGCTCCTGCCAGTACCGCCTGAGTTCTCCGGGTACGCCTGGGGGAAGGATGAATACCCGTCGGACCTCGGAGAGGAGCAGGGTGGCCTGCAACGCATCCATCCGTGCCCGCTGTGCCTGGTCCAGGTCGAGGCCGGGCAACTCGAGGAAGGACGGAAGGGGCCCTGTGTGGCCGAGCTGCGCCAGGTAAGCCTCGTCGAACGGCTCCGTGAGGTAGAAGAGCGGCACGAGGCGGCCCTCTGCGACCCACCAGGGGGCGATGGCACGAACGACTTCGGGGCCGCAGCGGTTGCTCAGGTCGAGCTCGCCCCGGTCGAACGCCTCCATGATCTGAACGGTGTTGGGATAACCATAGATCACCTCGAAGGGCGCACCGTTGGCTGCCATGAACTCGATGACCGGCTCCGTTCCGGGCTCATATGTACCGACCCGGAGCGGACGTCCCAGGTCGAGGACATCCTGCCAGGAGGAGGCGACGCGGCGGTCGACGCAGTACACGTCTCCTTCGACTTTGAAGGTCGGCGAGCCCATCACGGTGATGTTGTCCAGGTCGAAGTTGGGGATGTCGCCGACGACCGTCTGTCGCCGGAACCACCGGGGATGCACGACGCCGACAGTGAGGCCGTCAGGTTTGGAGTCCAGGACCGCGCGAAGGCTGCGGTAGTACGCTGCGCCCGTAACGTTCTCCACTTCGAACGCCGTGCTTTCGGGGAAGTAGTGCTCGGCGGTTGCTGCTACGAACCGGCTGTATGCGTCGTATGAGCCACCCTCGCCCGCACCGTTGACGATGCGGACCGTCTTGCCCTTGAAATACTCCTCAGGGTCTATCGGCGTTGGCGTCGGAGTGGGTGTGGGCGTTGCCGTGGGCGTGGGCGTTGCGGTCGGTGTCGCAGTGGAGGTCGGGGACGGCGTCGGAGTGGGAGTCAGCGATGGCGTAGGGGTGGGGGTTACGGTCGGCGTCGGGGTTGCCATCGGAGTGCTTGTCGGGGTCGGTGTAGGGATGGCTATGGGCGCTCTCAGGGCAGGTGCGTCGACCGTCGCGCGGATGTTGGGCGTAGGAGTGGCCGTTGCAGCCGGGGCTGCGGTCGGCGTTGGCGTTGCCTGAGAGCACGCTGCGAGAGTGACGGCCAGGAACAGGAGGGCAAGGCTGAACGATGGGGGAGTGCGCAAAGGGGTGACACCCAATCACTAAAGTGGTCGGAGTGTATCACCCGCTGCTGCCACTGCTCAGGGGCGCTGGTCTGACTAGCCCACCGCGAACGGGCTGGCGCCTCAACCGCCTGGCGTTCGAGAACGCCGGGCTTCGCGTTCCAGCCGTCGACGCTCGGCCCGCTCCTGCTCCTCCGGCGGGTGAACGTCCTTGAACATCAGGTACAACCCGACGAGGTAGACCGTCTTGAACGCGCCGGAGGCGACGAACGGCGCGCTTGCCGAGACCGCTTGCCACAGCACGGTTGCGAGGGACGGCGTGACCGCGCCGACCGCCGCTTGGCTCACGTTGGTGATGCTGGCCATGGCCACCCGCTCGTCCCGGTTCACGATCGCCATGGTGTAGGACTGCCGCGGTGGATTGTCCATCTGGCCGAAGAAGGCGCGCACGTACCAGAAGAAGACCGCCAGCCAGGCCGTCGGGGCGAATGGGACGGCGAAGGTGGCCAACACCGCCGGGATGTGGGTGAAGACTATCGTGTTCAGCAGGCCGATGCGCTTCGAGAGCCGCGCTGCAACCCAGAGGGACACCATGTTCAGGAACGTCGATCCGGCCAGCACGTAACTGACCTCGGCGAGCTCGAAGTCGTGCTCAACGCTGAACCACGCGCCCACGAGGCTGAAGAAGACGAACCGTGTCGCGAAGCCGTCCACCGAGAAGATTGCGGCGAAGGTAAAGATGGTCCTGCGCGACTCGAGTTTCAGGGGGTTCTGCCATCCGCCTCCGCTTACGCCGGAGTCGATGACGGGCGAGAGCAGGCCGTACATGGCGCCGGAGACCAGCATGATGACCGCGTAGGCGACGAACATGAGCTTGAAGCCCGTGATCTCGTCGATGTCGAACATCGTAACAAGCACGGCAGGCATGGCCGCGCCGAACGTGCCGGTCAGCCGGGCGGCCCGCTCGCCCATGCCCGCGAGCGCGTACAGGTCCGTGCGGTGTTCTGCCGTGGTCGTGTCGGGCAGGGCCGCCTGCTCCAGCGGCTGCACCGGTCCTCTCGGCCCGCTCCCCGAGATGGCGAGACTCCCCACGAAGAACGAGACGAACGCCAGCAGCGTGTACTGCTCCGTGAAGGCATAGCCGAGCCCTGCGAGTCCCATCATCGCCGTGAACCCGATGAGCAGCCGGCGTCTGCCGAAGGTGTCGCCGATGAAGACGACCAGCGTGGCGAACACGGTGCTGCCGATGGAGCCGATCGTGACCAGCAGCCCCATCTCCACCAGGCTGTAGCCCAGTTCGATGAGGTATATGCCGAAGAAGACCGCGATGAGCGATTGGGCGAACGTCCTCAGGAACCGGGCGCTGACCATGAGCCAGGCGTCCCCGGTCACCCAGCCGAGCGGGCGGTTCGAGACGGCCATGCTCTACCCCCGGGCCGCGATAGCCTCGTGGCGCGTGAGGAGTCGCTGGGCGCGCTGCACCACCGGCACGTCGATCATCTTCCCGTCGAGTTGGAAGGAGCCGCGTCCGGTCTTCTCCGCCTCAGCGTTCGCCTCGATGATGCGCTTCGCCAGGGCAACCTCCTCCTCTCCGGGACTGAACGCTTCGTTGAGGACGGGCACGACGCTCGGGTGGATGCACGACGCTCCCTCCAGGCCGAACCGCCTCGCTTTGAGCGCCACTTCCCGCACGGCGTCCAGGTCCTGGTAGTCGGCTACGGTGCCGAAGATGCCGAGCGCCATGATGCCGGCCGCTTTCGCCGCGTACACGGACTGCGTCTTCGGGTAGAGCAGCGTCTCGGCGTCCGGCTGCATCCCCAGCGACGAGGCCAGGTCCTCCGCGCCGATGGTGATGGCCGCGATGCGGGGGCTCGCCTTCGCGATATCGCCGATCTGGAAGAACGCCTCAGGCGTCTCGACCATCGCCAGGAATGCCGTCGCACCGACCGCCATCCCGCGCTCCATCTCGAGGTCGGACACCATCTCGTCGAGCAGCCTGACGTGAGCGGGCCCGGCTATCTTGGGCAGGACGAGGGCGTCAACTGCAGGGCAGACACTGGCCTCGATGTCGGGCACGGCGAGCCGCAGGGGCTGGTTGACGCGCACGAGCACGTCCGCGCCCGCCTGCCCGACGCGCTCCGCGGCCGCCTGCACGCCCGCCCGGGCGGACGCCTTCTCCGCGGGCGGCACCGAGTCCTCGAGGTCGAGGATGATGCCGTCGGCGCCCCGCTCGTGGGCTTTCGAGAGGTAGCGTTCGACGTTCGCCGGCACGTACAGCAGCGACCGCCACACCGGGGGCTTTCGTTCGTCGGTCATCCGATAACACCTCGCGTTCGCAGATCAGCAAGTTCTTCGGCGGAGACGCCCGCGCCTCCGAATATCTCGTCGTTGTGCTGTCCCAGCCTTGGCGCGGGATAGCGGAAGGTGCCCGGCGTCCGCGAGAGCCGGGGCAGGATGTTGTGTGCCGGGACCGTCCCCACGTCGTCGTCCGGCAGGTCGACCACCACCTCGCGCTCGATGACGTGGGGGTCGTCGAGGAACTGCGCGATGTCATAGACGGGCCCGGCGGTCACACCTGCCTCGTTGAATGCGGCCAGCGCCTCGTCCAGCCCGCGCTCGGCCACCCAGCCTCCGACGATGGCATCGACCTCGTCGCGGTGCCGCACCCGCTGGGCGTTGTTCCGGAAGCGGGGGTCGTCTATGGCGTCCTCCCTGCCGATCACCCGGAACACGCGCTCCGCCATAGACTGGATGGACGCCGACAGGGCGACCCACTTGCCGTCCTTCGTGGCGTAGACGTTCCGGGGCGACGCCGTGTTGGAGGCGGAGCCCACGCGCTGCTTGATGATGCCGTCGACCCGGTAGCCCGCGGCGTCGGCGCCGAGGATGGAGAAGACGGGCTCGAGGAGCGAGAGGTCGATGACCTGTCCCGCGCCGCCCTTCACCTCGCGCTCGCGCAGCGCTATCAGCACGGCCATCGCGCCGTACAGGCCCGCCGCCATGTCCGCCAGCGCCATCGGGGGCAGAACGGGCTCGCGGTCGGGGAAGCCGTTGCGGTCGGCGAACCCGGACATCGCTTCCACCAGCGTTCCGAACCCCGGCCGCTCCCGGTACGGCCCGGTCTGGCCGAACCCGGAAACGCGCACGACGACGAGGCCGGCGTTGTCCGCGTGCAGGGTCTCCGGCCCGAGCCTCATCTCCTCCAGCCGGCCGGGGATGAAGTTCTCGACGAGCACGTCGGCGCTCGCGGCCAGCCGGCGTACGAGGGCGCGCCCCTCGTCGTCACGCAGGTCGACCGACACGCTCTTCTTGTTGCGGCAGTACGTCTTCCAGTGCGTCTGGACGGCGCTGTCGCCCCAGGCCCGCAGGGGGTCGCCATTCGGGAGCGCCTCGATCTTGACGACCTCGGCGCCGAAGTCGGCGAACTGGAGGGTCAGCATATTCCCGGCCACGAGCCGTGACATGTCGAGCACGCGCAGACCGTCCAGCGGTCCGCGGTTGTCCGGATCGAACTGCCTGGCGTGGATGGCCATATCAGGCGTCGATACTGAGCCCGTAGAGTTTCGAGACGTTGCCACGGAGCAGCCTGGCGCGCAGGTCCGCGGGCAGGGCGCCCATGTTGCGCGCGACGATCTGCCGGGAGTTGGGCCACGTCGAGTTGCCGTGCGGGTAGTCACTGGACCACATGCAGTTGTCGGCGCCCCACCAGGAGAGGAGCCTGCCGCCCACCGCGTCGTTGAAGAACGTCGCGTAGACCTGCCGGTTGAAATACTCGCTCGGGAGCATCGTGAGGCCGAGGGCTGCCCTGTCCGTGCCGTGACGCTGGAAGTAGTAGTCCCACTGTTCGAGGATGAAGGGGAGCCAGCCGATCTCGTTCTCGACGAGCACCAGCTTGAGGCGGGGGAAGCGCTCCAGCACGCCGGAGAAGATGAAGTCATAGAGGGCGTCCATCGCGTAGACGAGCTTCAGGTTGACGCTCGTGCGCTCCTGCTCGATGCCGCTGTCCGCCTGGCGGAGGGACTGCCGCAGGTTGTAGCCGTGGCCGCTCAGGATGTGCAGGGAGACCGGCATCTCCAGCTCCTGGGCGCGGGCCCACAGCGGATCGTAGTGGCGCGACGTGAAAGGGATCTCAGGGTCGGGCACCTGCCAGACCACGACGCCAGCCATCCCCGCCTTGCGGCAACGCTCCATCTCCTCGACCGCCGTCTCGATGCGGTACGTCGACAGCAGGGCGAGGCCGATGAGGCGGTCCGGGGCAGCCGAGCAGTAGTCGATGAGCCAGTCGTTATAGACCCGGGCGCACGCCTCTTCCAGGTCGCGGTCGCCGAGGACGAGCGTCTTCAGGCCATGGGTCGGGTACAGCACCTCAGCGCTGACACCGTCGCGGGTCATCTCGTTGACCCGCTCCCACTTGTCCATACCGCCGGGAGCGTCGGTCCTGCGGGGCCCGCCGAGGCCGGGAGCGCGGTCGCGGAGCGCTTGAGGGAGGTTCTCCTTCCACAGACCCGCAGGCTCGATGACGTGCGAGTCCGACGAGACGAGCACCTCGTCGACCGCAGGGCCGGCCCCGGGAGCGTAAGTGCGTTCGAGGATACCCATGCCAAGTCCTCCTCGTGTCAGCGCACGCGGCAGAGCTCCTCGATCTCCTCACTGTCGAAACCGTCGGCGCGCGGCCTGATGAGGTCGATCGTGCGGAGCTTGTAGGAGGAGGGGCGCGTCGCCTGCGGCGGCTCGGTGCCCTCCATCAGATCTCTCGCCGCGCGGATCAGGGCCCGGCGCACGCGGATGATGGCGGAGTCGGACGTGCCGAGGTGCTCCTCCGTCCTGTCGACGATTGCCCCCATGCCCTCCTGCGCGGCGAGGTCCTGCGCCTGGAGCGATTCGATGCCGGTGAACGTCTCGGTCGCCTGGCGCACGCGGTCGATCAGGTAGTCGTTCTCCATCGTCTGCACCGGCATGGACGTACCCGGAACGACGGCCCCGCTGAACGCCTCGCAGGCGGCGCGCTCGCTCTCCGTCAGCGGCGAATCGATCGCCCAGGAGACCGAGTAGACGGCGGTCGTGTAGTCGTCGACGGCCGACCAGATGAGCCCTCTGCCGAGGCGTGTTGCACCGTCGTCGCGTACACCGCCGAAGATGTTCGAGTGCGGGAGCAGCCAGTGCGTGATGCGCCAGTAGAAGCTGTCCTCCTCGGCGTCGCGCTGCGTTCCGATCATCACCCCGTAGTCGGTGTCGCGGAGGTAGAAGCGGGGAGAGAGGTCCCTGATGAAGTACTCGACCAGTTTCGAGTCGAACTGGAGCCGGGAGCTGAGGCCGTCGAAGAACCTCGACGTCTGGTGGAACGCGTCGACGGTGGTGTGCAGGAAGTTCGCGTGCGAGGAGTCGATGCCGCCTTCGAGTCCCTGCACCCAGTTTGCGAACTCGTACCGCTTGGTCACGTAGACGTGGCCTTCCGGCAGTCCTATCCATTCGATGCCGGGCAGGGCCGGCTGCAGCTCGGGCGGGCCGAGGTAGGCGAAGATGACCCCGTTCGTCTCACGGCACGGGTAGGCGGTCGTGTGCACCTTGGAAGCGAAATTGCTGCCCGCCGGTTCGCTGGGCATGTCGACGCAGTTCCCGTCCCTGTCGTATTTCCAGCCGTGGTAGATGCAGCGCAGGCCGTCCTCCTCGTTGCGACCGAAGAAGAGGCTCGCGCGCCGGTGGGGGCATGCCTCGGCGATGAGGCCGACCTCGCCGCTCGTGTTCCGGAACGCCACGAGACGTTCACCGAGCGCACGCACGCGTACTGGCGGACAGTCGGGCTTCGGCAGTTCGCTCGACAGCAGCACCGGCTGCCAGAAGCGGCGGAGCAGCTCGCCCATCGGCCGTCCCTTGCCCACACGGGTCAGGAGTTCGTTGTCCTCCACGCTCAACATGCGCGCATGATACCCAACCAACACTCGCGCGTCTCGCGGCTTGACAGCTAACGATTTTATCGGTAGGTTGCCTGTCATGAGCACACAGCAACAGAACACCGCAAAGCACATCATCGACCGGTTCGGAGGGCAGTCCGCGCTCGCGGGACTGCTGGGCAGGCGCCAGAGCACGGTGCAGCACTGGGCCAGGACGGGGAGGATCCCCGCGCAGTGGCACGGCACGCTGCTGGACCTCGCGCGCAGGCGCGGCATCGCACTCGAGCCGAAGGATTTCATGGAGTCGACCGCCAACGGCGTCGAGCCTGCGGACGGCAAGCTCGGCGTCCTCATGGTGGGGCTGGGCGCCGTTTCCTCGACCGTCATCGCAGGCGTCGAGCACATCCGCCGCGGCTCCGGGGAGCCGGTGGGCTCGCTCACGCAGATGGCGACTATCCGTCTCGGGAGGCGCACCGACAGCCGCGCTCCGTACATCAAGGAGTTCGTTCCACTCACGGAGCTGGACGACCTCGTCTTCGGCGCGTGGGACCCGATACCGGACAACGCCTACGAGGCGGCGCTCCGGGCAGGGGTGCTCGACCGCTACGACGAGATCGAGCCCATCGCGGACTACCTCAGGTCGATCGAGCCGATGCCCGCCGTATTCGACCAGGACTACGCCAAGCGGATCGAGGGGACGAACGTCAAGCCGGTCGAGAGCAAGCTCAGCGCCGTCGACGCCATCCGCGAGGACATACGCCGGTTCAAGCAGGAGAACGGCTGCGACCGACTCGTGATGATCTGGTGCGCGTCCACCGAGAAATTCATTACCGAGGAAGAGATACACCAGGACATCGAGAGCTTCGTCTCAGCGCTCCATGCGAGCGACCCGAACATCGCGCCGTCGATGATCTACGCGTACGCCGCGATACAGGAAGGCATCCCGTACATCAACGGCGCCCCGAACCTGTCGACCGACATCCCCGCGCTCGAACGGCTCGCGAGAGAGAAGAGCGTGCCGATCTGCGGCAAGGACTTCAAGACGGGGCAGACGCTCGTGAAGACCGTCATCGGGCCGATGCTGAAGGCACGGATGCTCGGTCTCAACGGCTGGTTCTCCACCAACATCCTCGGCAACCGCGACGGCGAAGTGCTCGACGAGCCGGAGAACTTCCGCACGAAAGAGGAGTCCAAGCTCGGCGTGCTGGAGCACATCCTCCAGCCGGAGACGTACCCCAGCCTCTATGGCGACGCATACCACAAGGTGCGCATCAACTACTACCCGCCGCGCGGCGATGCCAAGGAGGGCTGGGACAACGTCGACCTCTTCGGCTGGCTGCGCCACCCGATGCAGATGAAGATTGACTTCCTCTGCTCCGATTCCATCCTCGCCGCTCCCATCGTGCTGGACCTCATCCTCTTCACGGACCTGGCGCAGCGCGCGGGGATGGGCGGCATCCAGGAGTGGCTGTCGTTCTACTTCAAGAGCCCGCAGCACGCGCGCACGGTCTACCCGGAGCACGACCTGTTCATCCAGCAGACGAAACTCAAGAACACGCTGCGCTGGATGATGGGCGAGGAGCAGATCACCCACCTCGGTCTGGAGTACTACCACCAGGACTAGAGATGGAGATCCCGGACGGCTACAGCGACATCCCCAGCGGCAAGACAGCGTCGGTCGTAACGCACCTGCAGATGTTCCAACGCCCACCGGCGCGTTCGGAGCGCTCGGAGGCGTCGTGGGTTCTCCGCGAGGTTGACCACGCCGCCGTAGACCGGTACCGCGCCCTGTTCCGGCGGATAGGGGAGGACTGGCTCTGGTCTTCGCGTCTGGAGATGAGCGATAACGGGCTACGGACCTTGCTCGGCGACCCGCTCTATGACGCCTGTGTGTTCGAGGCGGAGGGGCAGGAAGAGGGTCTGGCGGAACTCGACTATCGGGTAACGGGGGAGTGTGAGATCAGCTTCTTCGGGCTGACCCCTGCGATGGTCGGTCGAGGCGCAGGGCGATGGATGATGGACCGGATGCTGGAGCGGGCATGGGCGCAGCCCATCCGCAGGCTCTGGGTGCATACGTGTTCGCTCGACCACCCCGGCGCACTAGACTTCTACATACGGTCCGGGTTCGTGCCGTTCCGCAGGCAGATCGAGGTTATGGACGACCCGAGGCTAACCGGGCTGTTGCCCAGGACGGCGGCCCCTCAGGTGCCGCTGCTCTAGTGGGGTTGATCTGGATGGAACTGATGACGAGTAACTCCCCGTCGCCGACTTCTCCCAGGCTGGTCATCTTCGATTGTGACGGCGTGCTGGTCGACAGCGAACCGCTGACCACCCGGGCTATGCAGCGCGCTCTTGCAGGCCACGGCCTGCGACTGGAGTTGGACGAGATACAGGCACGCTTTCACGGCGTTTCCAATGCTCAGATCCACGATACGGTGTTGACGTATTGGGGTGTGCAGCTCCCGGACGACATCGAGAGCCTGATCGAAGAAGTGGAACGGGTCGCGGTGGAGGATGGACTCCTCGCGATCTCCGGCGTCGCGGACGCAGTGCGGGCGGTCGCCGGTGCAGGAATCGCTATCTGTGTCGGTTCGAACGGGTCTCCCGATGCGGTAGAACAACGGTTGAGGCTCACCGGCCTCTACGACTGGTTCGAAGGGCGGCTGTTCAGCGCAGCGATGGTGGCGCGGGGCAAGCCCCACCCGGACGTGTTCCTCTACGCTGCGGAGACGATGGGGTTCTCTCCATCGGAGTGTGTGGTCATCGAAGACAGCGACGCGGGGGTCCAGGCCGCCCTGTCAGCCGGGATGCGGGTGCTGGCATACGTGGCGAGCCCGGCCAGTAACGTCGCCGATGCGAGGGACATCGTGCGCTTCACCGATATGGCCTCCCTGCCTGCGCTGCTCGGGATCGATGGATCAGCGCGAGCACAATGAGATAAGGAGAGCCACCTGATGCCGCCTCTCTACACCGCCGCGCTCTTCGACCTGGACAACACGCTCTGGGACCGCGACGCCGCGATATGCGCGACCGGCAGGCTGCTGCACGAGACGTGGCCCGCCGTGCGCGCTGCCACGACTGCCGACGAGACGGAAGCGAAGTTCGCCGCGTTCGACGAAAGAGGCTTGGCGGGCAGGGAGCGGCTGATCGCCCGTACGCTCGAAGAGTGGCCGGGCATTGGGCTGTCGCACGAGGCATTGGCCGAGTGGTATCTGAAAGCGTCGCGCTCCGTGCTGCCGCAGGACCCGGATGTGCTCCCGCTGCTGCACGACCTCAACGTTGCGGGCGTGCCGTGGGGCATCGTCACCAACGGACCATCGTCGGGGCAGCACTTGACGATCAGGTCACGTGGGCTGGAGGGGCTGACCGGGTGCGTCATCGTCTCAGAGCAGGCAGGCTGCCGGAAGCCCGACCCCGCGATATTCCGGCTGGCGCTCGAGTGCCTCGGAATGCCTGCCAGCCGCGAGGTGCTGTTCGTGGGCGACGACGTCGCAGCGGACATGGTCGGTGCGAAAGGCGTGGGGCTCTCGACCGCGTGGGTGGCTAACGGGCAGTCGTGGCCGGATGGCGTCGAGCAGCCGGACCACCAGGTTTCGCACGTCAGCCAAGTGCGTCCGCTGCTGCTGGGCGCGTGAGACCTACCGCACCGGGCGCCGGTGCCAGCCCGCCCAGAACTCCTTGCGACGGCGGAACAGCGCGATGAAGAGCGGGTTCGTCCAGAGCAGCGTCTTCCAGAGCGGCCACTTATCGAAGCGGCGGGACGACGCCTGCACGCGGGGCCGTTCGATGAACCGCACCGTCCCACCGGTGCGCCTCGCGAAGCGCCTGAGACCCCGGTAGAAGTCGACGTCTTCGCCTATCCACGCCCCTTCGTCGTAGCCGCCTACCTGTTCGAAGACGTCTCTGCGACAGAACTGCGTCGCGCCCTGTACGAGCTCCATGCGCCGTGCGAGCAGCCGCCAAGCGTGCAGGTATACCCGCATGGAGCGCCGTTGCGGCCTGTACTCGACGTCCACGGCGCCGCCCACGCAGGCCGGGTCGCCCATGGCGTCATGTATGGCCTCGAGGAGGCCACGGGACAGCAGCGCGTCGGCATCGACGAAGACCAGTACGTCGCCCTGCGCGTGGCGTGCTCCGGCGTTTCGGGCGCGGGCGATGCCCTGCACTGGCTCATGGACAACCGCCGCGCGCCTGCTCTCGGCGATGGTGGCTGTCTCGTCGGTGCTGTTGTTGTCGACGACCACGACATCGATCCCGGCTTCGGTGTGGGCGCGCAGGTGTGTTGCTGCGGCCTTAATAGCGTCCAGCATCGTGGGGAGGTAGTCGGCCTCGTTGAACGCCGGGACGATGACGGTGAGGTTCATGGGCGAGTGGAGCGCATGGCATCGAGGTCGCCGTCCCAACCGGAGCCCCGCATCGCCCGGGCCTCTTCGAGGGATGCGGGTTCAGCCGCGACCGTCCGGAGGGCGAAGTTGACCGCTTCCTCAGCAGTAGTGAGCTTGTACCGCCGCATCACCTCGACGCATGCGGCATTGTCTATGGTGATGCGCGCCATATACGCATCATACCGTACTACCGTGGTTCGACAGGCTCACCACGAACCACCTAGCACCGCTCCATCCTGTGCATCCTGTCCATCGAT
Organism: Dehalococcoidia bacterium; assembly: GCA_965220225.1. Classification (GTDB taxonomy): domain Bacteria; phylum Chloroflexota; class Dehalococcoidia; order Lucifugimonadales; family Australimonadaceae; genus Bin16. The sequence goes on from OZ244813.1 coordinate 2,211,567, forward strand.
GTGAGATTCCCTCACAGTCCCTCGGCGTACGCGGAGTGGAACGTATCCGCGCCTGCGCGGAGGGCGCCCTCCGGGTCTCGCACGATGGCGACCGGGCTCGCGAAGCTGGCGAAGCCTCCCTGCACGTGGCCCTCGCCGATGACCTGGATGCGGTGTCCGCGCCGTTCCAGGCCCGCGACCACGTCGGCGGGCAGGTCCCGGTGGACGAGCGTCGCCGGCTGCGAGCAGTCGACGCGCGGGGCATCGATCGCCTCCTGCGGCCCCATGCCGAAGTCGACGACTTTGGAGATGAGCTGCGTCACGCAGTTCGTGATGCGGCGCCCGCCGGTCGCGCCCACCGCCATCCGCACGCCGTCGTCGTCCAGCACGAGCGCGGGCGTCATGTTGTTGAGCGGGAACTTCCCCGGCATGATCGAGTTCACCCGTCCCGGCACCGGGTCGAACCACATCATGCCGTTGTTCATCACGACCCCGGTGCCCTTCGGCACGAACCCGGAGCCGAACCCTGCCATGAGCGTATTCGTGAGCGACACAGCGTTCCCTTCACCATCGATGACGCACAGGTGTGTCGTGCCCGTGTCCAGCGCGGGAGCGCTCGCAGGCAGTTGCTCGCCTGGCGTGCGGTCGTCGAACGCCCAGGGGTCGCCCTGCTCGATGGAACCGAGGCGCTGCATGTCGACTAGGCCGCGGCGGAGATCGGCGTAGCCGTCGGAGACGAGGCCTTGCCACGGCACGCTGACGAACGCGGGGTCGGCCAGGTAGGCGAACCGGTCTGCGTAGGCGAGGCGTGCGCTCCAGATGTAGGCGTGCAGCGCGTCTGGCGAGTTGTGGCCCATCGAGCGCACGTCGAAGCCGTCCAGCAACCGCAGCGTCATCGCGGAGGTCGTTCCGGCGCAGGCGAACGGCGGCACGCGCACCGTGCAACCGGCGTACGGGAACTCCAGCCCGCCTTCCCACACGAACGGGCGGTACTCCGCGAGGTCCCGCTCGGAGAGGATGCCGCCTCCGTCGCGGATGCTCGACACGAGCGCGCGTGCGACGTCGCCGGCGTAGAAGGCCTGCGGACCGTCACGCCCGATGGCCTCCAGGACGTCGGCCAGCTCCGGCTGGCGAAGGAACGCAGGAGTGGTGGCGTCGCCTGCGGGCAGCCGGTCGCCGGGCATGAGGATGCGCCGCAGCTCCTCGAACGCGAAGAGCCGGTGCGTGAGCAGCCCCCACGAGTAGATGTTCTGCCAGCCGGGCGAGTGGCCGTCCCGCGCGAGCGATACCGCGGGCGCCAGCACTTCGCCGAGTGGCAGCCTGCCGAACAGCCGGTGCGCCTCGCACAGCCCCGCGACTGCGCCGGGCGTGGCGATCGACCGCGGCCCGTCGAGGTTCTCGTTGTTGACGACGCCGGGCCAGCCGAAGTTGCCGACGGCGCCCTCGCCGGTCAGTTCGTACATGTCCGGGCGGGCGTCGAGCGGCCCGCGCATCGGGAAGCCGATGACGCCGCCCCTGTCCCCGACCTGGTAGACGAGGTAGCCACCCCCGCCGATGCCGCTGGACTCGGGTTCCACGACGCCGACGGCGAAGCACGCCGCAACCGCCGCATCGACTGCGTTGCCACCGCTCTCCAGCATCTGCAGGCCCGCGCGCGTGGCGTGGATATCCTTTGTCGCGATCATCCCCCGCGTCGCGTGCGCCTCGCTCTTGCTGATGGTCATCCGGGTCGGCGTGGGGTCGGTCATCGTTCTCTCCGGCTGTGGGTGGCGGGAGTGTAGCACTGGGGTAATTCGCACGCCGTACGCAACGATATGACCATAGTCATGACCATGGTATACTCGATACAGACCGAACCTGAGGGAGTGGTATGGCAGCAGGAACAACGAAGACTATCAAGGCATCCGAGTTCAAGGCGAAGTGCCTGCAACTGATGGACGAGGTTGCCGCCACCGGCGAGGAGATCGTCATCACGAAGAACGGCCGTCCCGTTTCGCGGCTTGCGCCCTACCGCGAGAAGCCGAAGAGTTGGTTCGGCGTTGACCGTGACAAGATCGTGATACTCGGTGATATCATCGAGCCCATCGACGTGGAATGGGAGGCCGAGTCCGGCAGGAACTGGGACGACTTGCTTTGATGCTGCTCGACACCCACACGCTGCTCTGGGTGAGGTTCGGAGGCGGTCGACTGGGTCGGCGGGCCCGTAGAGCGATAGACCGTGGGGTGCAAGCGGGAGACGTGGCCGTGTCTGCCATCTCCTTCTGGGAATTAGGGATGCTGCAGGAGAAAGGGCGGCTCGCTGTCCTGCAGGACATCGCTTCTTGGCGCGACGAGCTTCTTGAAGACGGGCTAGTTGAGATTTCGGTCACTGGCGCCATCGCGGTACGTGCCGGACTATTGCGAGACCTGCACGGCGACCCTGCCGACCGCATCATCGTCGCGACGGCTCTTGAAGGTCATCGGCTGGTGACCAGCGACCGGCGCATCCTGGACTGGCCCGGCAACCTGAACCGCCTCGACGCCACGGAGTAGGCGACTGCTCCTGCCGTCCTAGCCCTCCGCCGCGTCCAGCCCGAAGTTGGCGCGCCAGACCATCTCGATGCGCTTCATGTTCTGCACGGAGAGCGGGCCCCTGCCGGAGCAGCCGGCGTTCTCCTCGACCTGGCTGGCCTCGGAGAAGCCGCCGAGCACCGTCGACACGCCGTTGAGCGAGAGCACGAAGCGGATCGCCGCCCCGGCCAGGGAGTGGTCGTCCTCCTGCGTGTCGGGGTTGAGGCCCCGTGACAGGAACCGCAGGGCCCGCGCGCAGTGGAGCCCTTCCGCGTCAGCTTCCGCGCTGCGCGACCCGCGCGCAAGGGGGTGTGCCTCCCCTCCCTCCGCCGCGTTGTCGGTCAGGAACCAACCTGCCAGCGGAGAGTAGATGGCGGCTCCGACGCCGTGCGCTGCCGCGTAGTCCAGGATGCCGTCGTAATCGGCGTCGACGCTCATGCCGTAGGGCTTCATCCCCGCCGACGGGTTGAGCAGGTTCACCGAGACGTTGATCAGGTTGAAGGCGCCGGTGTCGATCAGTTGGCGCGCTGCGTCGCCGTCGCCGCCCCGCGTGATGAACCCGATGAAGCGCGCCTTCCCGCTCTCCTGCGCCTGCTGTAGACCCTCCAGCGCGCCGCCCGGCCTCAGGAAGTCCTCGATCCAGAGCCGGGCGTAGGCGCGGCCGGACAACTCGGGGCGCTCCAGGAGCGGACCGTTGTGTATCTGCAGGAAATCGACGTAGTCGACGCCGAGGCGTTCCAGGCTCGCGTCCAGCGAGCGGCCCACGTGGCCGGCGATGTCGTCCAGGTTCTCGGCGCGCACCTCGATCTTCGTGGTGATGTACGGCCGGAAGCCGAGCTCCTTCATGAGCCGCCCGAGGTTCGTCTCCGAGACGCCGTCGCCGTAGTCGGGCGCCTGGTCGAAGTAGTTGATGCCCAACTCGATGGCTCGTGCGACCGTCTCGCGCTGCTGCTCGGGCGTGCCGCGCACCATCAGCCCGGCGTTGCCGCCTCCCCCGAACCCGATCTCGGATAGCTGGACGCCGGTGTTGCCAACTTCTCGGTATTCCAACGTTGTCCTCCTCTTATGACGGAGCATCGCATAAGGCTGCCGGGCCGTTCGTGGTGAGCTTGTCGGACCATGAGCGGCGCTTCGGCCCTTCGACAGGCTCAGGGTGAACGGCCCTTTCCCCGCGAGGGCAGTTTAGGTGAGAGGAGGGCGGGCGGCTACCGGGCAGCCAGCTACGCCGGATGCGCCGCGTTGACCCGGTCGAACTGCTCCGTGACCTCGGTGGAAGGCGGCGAGGTGAGCAGCGTGACGACGACGGCGACGGGTATCGCCACGATGAAGCCGGGCGCGCTGGCGATGGCCATGTCGAATATCCCCCATGGGCCGCCCGAGGTGAACTGGAACACGCTGACGGTCGTCGCTCCTGTTACGATGGCGGCGAGCGCGCCCGGGAAGTTGAACCTGCGCCAGCAGAGCGCGAGGATGGTCACCGGCCCGAACGACGCGCCCATGCCGCCCCACGCGTAGGCGACGAGGCTCGCTATCGAGTCCGGCCAGGCGATCGCCAGCGCTCCCGCGATACCGCCGATGACCAGCAGCAGCGTGCGCCCCAGCCACACCCTGCCGGACGCCCACAGCACGCGCACGGGCTCCAGCCGGCGACCGAGCCGCCTGATGAGCGGGACGTCGTCCGTTGCGATGGCGGAGCCGAGCAGGAGTTGCGAGTCCGCCGTGCTCATGATGGCGGCAACCACGCCCGTGAGCAGCAGGCCGGTGAAGACCGGGTTGAAGAACGCCTCAGAGACCACGAAATAGACGCGCTCCGGGTCGAAGAGGCTCTCGCCGCCCAGCAGGCCCATCTCCATGAGGGCCGGGCGCGCCACGATGCCGAACAGGAACCCGAACGAGAAGATGAGGACGATCCAGGTGACGGCGAAGTTGCGGCTCTGGGTGACCCTCCCCTCGCTCTCTATCGCCATGAAGCGCTGCAGCACGCGCTGCGACCCGAACGCGCCCAGCCCCCAGCCCGCGGTCGAGAGGACGAACACGGCGGTGATGGTCTCGTTCCCGGCGCCGGTGAACGGGTTGAGGAACCCTGCCGGCTGTCCCTCCCCGCTGAACGGGGAGGTGGTGGTAGAGATGAGCGTGAGCGGCAGGATGATGAAGCACGACAGCATCACCATCGACTGGAAGACGTCCGTGCGGGAGACGGCCATGAAGCCGCTGATGAACGTGTACGACGTGACCGCGGCGAGCGTTATCAGCACCCCGACGTTGTGCTCCACGCCGAAGATCGTCCCCAGCAGTTTCGTGCCGCCGATCAGCCCGGAGTTGACGTAGAACATGATGAAGAGGAGCGTCAGTGCTGACGCCACTGTCCGCAGCGCGCCCGTCCTGTCGGCGAACCGCTTCTCGAAGAAGTCCGGGAGCGTGAGCGATTCCGTTGCTATCGTGTAGCGCCGCAACCGCCTTGCCACGAATGTCCAGTTGAACCACGCGCCCAGCACGATGGCCACGAGCGTCCACAGGTGCACGGTGCCCTCGGAGAACGCGAGCGCCGGGAAGACGAGCATCGTCCAGCCGCTGGTCGTGGACGAGCTGGCGCTGAGCGCCGACGTGATGCTGCTCATCCGCCTGCCGGCTAGCACGTAGTCGGCCATCTCGCGCATCCGTATCGCGCCGACGAGGGCTATGGCGATCAGCGCGAGGAAGTACGCTGCGAAGACCGCGATGATGACGGGCTGGATCTCCATACTGCACGGCACTATAGAAGCGGGTAAACGCACTGCCAACCGGCGAGACCTGTCATTCCGGGTGAAATCGAGGGACATCTCGGGTGGCCCCCATCCTCTCAGACCTCTCCTGAGAGATGTTTCGACTACGCCCTCCGGCTGCGCTCAGCATGACGCGCTCCCTGTGGTAGCATCCGCGCCATGACGGACGACGCTCAACTCCAGGCGTTGCGTGAGCAGGTGGCGCTCGCCAACCGGCTCCTGCATCACTACGGCCTCGGCGCGTACCAGGGACATGTCAGCGCGCGCGTGCCGGACTCGGACCTCGTCCTCATCCGCGCGACGCCCAGCGTCAGCCTCGAGCGCGTGCAGGCGGACGACCTCATGCTCATCGACCTCGACGGCAACGTCGTGCAGGCGAGCGAGCAATACCCGGGGCGCGTCGGCTCGTGGGCGCTGCACACGGAGATATACAAGGCGCGGCCCGAGGTGAACGCCGTCACGCATACGCACCAGAAGTGGTGCACCGTGTTCGGCCTCGCCGGACACGACGTGCTGCCCGTCATCCACCCCCCGACGGCGTCCGTCGCGGCGGAGCGGTGGCCGGTCTACACCGGCACGCCGGACGCCATCGACTCGCCGGAGAAGGGCGCGGTGGTCGCCTCGTGGCTCGGCGGGAACGTCGCCTGCCACCTGCGCGGGCACGGCATGGTGTTCGTCGGCACGACGGTCTCGAAGTCGATGCTCGCTGCCGCCGACGCCGAGGAGCAGGCCGAGCTGACGTGGCGCGCCATGCTCGTCGGTTCGCCGGAGTGGATCGAGGAGGAGTACCTCGCCGCCGATGTCGCGAAGCGCTGGGAGACGCCCAAGCCCGACGTGCGCGACGGCGTCGCACGCGGCGAGTGGGGTAACCAGGAGTGGCTGGACGAGCACCGCGACGCGGCCTACGTCCGCCACACGGGGCTGTAGCCATGAACGACGACGCACTCGCAGCCCTGCGCGAGACGGTGGCCGTCTCCCACCGCCTCCTCTACCTCACTGGCCTCGGCACGACGCGCGGCCACACCAGCGCGCGCATCCCCGGCACCGACACGTTCTTCATCAAGCCGTGGCCCCACATCCAGATGCACCGCGTCCGCGCCGAGGACCTCATCGTCATGGACCTGGACGGCAACATCGTCGGCGCCGGCGACCGCCAGATCACGAAGGTCAGCGAGTGGCCGATACACGCCGAGATCTACCGCACGCACCCGGACGTTGGCTCCATCATCCACACGCACCAGAAGTGGGCGACGATGATGGGCCTCGCAGGCGCGACCATCCTCCCGCTCCTCGACCCCGAGCTCGCGACCGCCGTCGCCCACGAGCCGGTCATGTTCGACGAGGACAAGGCTCTGATACGCAGCGTGGAGCAGGGCAGGGCGGTCTCCGAGCGGATGCAGGGCGCGAACGCCTGCCACCTGCAGAACCACGGCATGGTCTTCACCGGCCCGAACGTCGAGACCGCCACGATAGACGCCATCGCGACCGAGCACCTGGCCGAGATGACGTGGCACGCGAAGCTGATCGGCACGCCCGAGGCGATGTCGTCGCTCGTCCTCCAGCCCGGCCTCGCCCGCCGCTCCAGCGGCGAAGTCTCCGAAGCGTGGGAGCACTACTGGAAGTGGGTCGACGCCAACCCGGAATCGCTCAGGCCGCGGTCAGCGGATATCTAGGGGGGCTTTCCCCAACCTCGTCATTCCCGCGAAAAGCGGGAACCCAGGGTGGGCTGCGAGGCTCGGTGGAGGAGAGACATATGTCACTCGTTGAAGTTCTGAGATACGAATTCGAGGCACTCAACGGCTTCTAGAAAGGATTTGCGGTCGATTGGTCGCCTGTCGAACGCATAGGACTGGATTCTTCGTACAACAGCATTTGCATGCAATGTCGTGTCATCTGCGGATGGGCCCGGATTCGGTGTCTGATTAACAAGTGCGATATATCGACTCAGTAACGGAGAAGGATTTGGATGTCCTCTGAAAGAGTCATTAGCAGCGGCTACCACAATTGAGTCGATTGCGACAGAAAAGCGTGAATACCCTGGGAATTGAGATAAGAGATTGATAACTTCGCTATCGTGCTGGTTCCCTGTAATGAACTTTCGATAGAGCTCTGGGTCAGCAGTGCGGAATATGACAACGAAAGCAGCCATAACAAGGAATGGCCTACGATAGCTTGGCAGTGTACCTAACACCAAGATAAAACGGCGTATTGCCTGTGCGATGTCACGCAAACTCAAATGGGTTGACTCCAGCGACTCCACAAGCAACCGCCTCATGGCGGCTTCTTCCTCGGTATGCGCTGGACCTTCATAGTAATCCTCTATCGGTGAGGCATCGAACATTGCTTGTATGAATCCGCGTCGATTGGGTTCAGGGAGTCGAAAATCGAGGTCAAAAAACCGACGCAAGTATCCTTCGGCATCGAACCCGCTTCCATATACTGCCTTCACCGAGTGTGCCAATGCAGACCTGCTGGTGGCCAATATGAACACTATGTTGTCTACGGCAAACAAATGTTTGGCCGCCTCTAGCAATTCGATTGCATAGGAAGGGCGACACCTGTCAAGTTCATCGATTACGACCACTAATGACCGACCACCCTCCTTTTCGCGAACCGCATTCGCTGCATTGCTGAGAGAATACTTGAAGTCTCGAATGTATCCTTGGATTACTAAATGTGTCTTTATCCGGGTGTCCACGGGCGTATCTTTAGGGAATTATATACGGTTTTACCCTGCATCGGTTATCCTGACGTAGAACAGCCCCGGCACAATCGGGAGGAAGGCCGGGGCTGTTCGTGAAGCGGAGGGTGACGCCGCCAGGGGCGGTCCGGGTCTGATACCCCCAGGGACGCGTGTCAACCCACGCGTTGCGGTTCGAGTCCGCCGCCCTCCGCCGACCGCAACTGTTAGGAGTCAGACTTCGGAACCAACTTGACGAGTGACTGGATGACCTCGCGGAACGGAGCGGGGATCGGCCCTATCACCTTCGGCGGGCGTCCTACGGGTCGCGCAGGCTCCTGAGTAGCCATCAGGCACCTCCTCTATCATGGAGAGTCTATCGTCTCAGCGCCGCCCTTGTATGTCAAGGGCATTACGTGTACCGTGGCCGTGCTACGGCTGGACTTACCTCTGGGCGAGTCTCGCACATCAGGATGGGGCGCGTTTCGCGCCTCCCTTGGTGGACTCGCTCAGGACGGCCAGCCGTAGCAAGCACCCTATCCTGTGCCGCCAAGGGAGGTACCTTATCGATGCGAAGAAGGTCTGCACTACGCTAGCCGTCCTGATTCTGTCCTCCATTGTAGCAATCGGCTGCTCAGCCGACCCGACACCGACCCGACCGCCTCAGGCGCCTGACATACAGGCCACTGTAGACGCCGGAGTTCAGGCCACCATCGACGCGCAGCCTGCGCCTACGAACACACCCAAGCCTACCCATACTCCGACACCTGTCCGCCAGCCAACACCCACCGCCACCCATACTCCGCTACCTCCTACGTCCACGCCAACGCCGACCGCCACGGCAGCACCGACGGCAACGCCCACGCCCGATCCAATGGGCGAGTGGCAGGTGGGCGAAACCACCGACCGCCTGACCGGAGTCCAGACAACATACGTGTTCCTGCAAGCGGTCTGGTCCAGCTTGGAGAGCCCCTACAACGCCACTGAGGTATCGCTGCTAATGCGCTGCAACCCTCAGCTCGAGATTATCGTCTGGTGGGCCGGCAAGTACATGGCCGCGAACGTCCGCTCTGACATCTTCCCGGCGAGCTACTCGGTTGACGGCGGCTCGATACGGCGAGGTCGCTGGACTGAGTCCAACAACAACGAGGGGACGTTCATAGGGAACGAGGCGGAGTTCCTGAACAACATCCGTGGAGGTGACCGCCTCGTTGTCCGAGTCGTGGCATACGACGACGTGTCGTACACAGCCGAGTTCGCCCTGACCGGCATCGAGCAAGCACTGACTGAGCTAACCTGCGTGAGGTCTTGACCACTCGGCCTGCGCATGGGAAATTACCTTGACAACATGAGTTGACCCCCGGTTGCCGCCGGGGGTCGAAGGAGACTGGGACTGATGAAGTCATCCCGGATACTACCGACGCGCCCGCTGTCTGTCAAACCGGCCATCCAGAAGTTCATGTCGTACCCGCAGGCCGCTCCGAAGAACCAGCAGGGGAAGGGGCAGGCCAAGCCCAAGAAGCGCTAGGCCACGAGGTCCTGATAGCGGAGGCGCTTCCCGTCCATCCCGCGAACGAGGTGGCGGAGTTGGTCGACGGTATCGGAGGGGCGGTCGTTGTGGCGCCCCTCGAACTCGGTGATGTACCGCTCCAGGTGCTTCTCGCTCATCCAGTGGTACGTTCCGTCATACCCGCGTTTGAGCATCGCCCAGAACGACTCCATGCCGTTCGTGTGAGCCTGCTCGCGAACGTACTCCCCGACGGAGTGCCGGACGGTCTTGTGCGGCCTGTCGATGCCCTCGTATGAGGCGTGCTCGTCCGTGTAGACCTGCGCGTCCGCTGCCGTGTGAGCGGTGACGAACCCTTGGAGCGTGGCCTTGTCGGTTCCGGCTACAGGCTGCGCCCTGACCTGTCCGGTCTCGCGGTCTTTGAGGCCGACGACCGGCGCCTTGCCGACGGGACCGCGCCCGGCGTGGAGTCGCTTGTTCGCGTGCTTGTTCTTCTCCTTGCCGCCCAGGTACGCCTCGTCCACCTCGACGGGGCCGAAGAACGGGTCGCTGCCGTTGCCGGACTGCCACGCCTTGCGGATCCGGTGCGCGAGGTGCCACGCGGTCTTTTGCGTGATGCCGAGGTCGCGGTGCAACTTCATGCTACTCACGCCCTTGAGGTTCGTCGTCAGGAGGAACGTGCAGAGCGCCCACTTGGACAGTGGGAGGTTGGAGCCGTGCATGACGGTTCCGGTCTTGACCGAGAAGTCCATCCGGCAGGCGTTGCAGCGGTACGGCTGCGGCTTGCGGGTTGGCCGCTCGGCCACGTCGTCACTCTGGCAGCCGGGGCAGCGGACGCCGTGCGGCCAACGCTCCTCGACGAACATGGCCTCGACGGCGCGCTCGTCGGAGAACATCTGCACCGCCTCCATGAGCGAGAGTCCCTTGCGGTAGTACTTGCCGGGAGCCTTTGCCATCGTCGATAACCCTCCGCCTTTTTTCTGGTAGTATGTTACCCTACCACAGCACAGGAGTCAAGCCCATGACCGACCAGGACAACATCTCACTCGACGCGCTGATTGCCTACCTGACAGTCGTAGCGCGGGCGATACGCACGCTCGACGACCCGGCTGCGTTCATCGAGACGCTGGAGGAATCGCTGGAGGTCGAGATGCGACTGACAAACGCTTCAGCAGACGGCGTAAGGCTACTCTCTGAAATCCAGCGAGCCTTAATCCAGTTGGCCCATACCGTCCCACCCTACGAGGACCTGTAACGCTCATCCCCTACCTCCTTGCGGGTAAAATAGTATATAATTCCCTATCTTTATCACTACTTACCAGGATGGCCTCTAAATCAACCATGCCTTGTGTTGCAGATTGAATGAGGCGTGACCCGGCTGCCAAGAGAATTATCCCAGCTCGCCTCGTTATTTGGCGTACATCTATTCCGCTGTCTTCGGGTAAGTGTTCCTCTAAGCCGCTCGCGACTTCAGCAGCAAGTGCGACAAGAGGATCTTCAGCGAAATCGGTTTCCCAGGCATTGAATTCTATAACAGGGAAGTCGCGATTACGGAGATGCTGCTTCCACATTCTTAGGAAAGTGGTTTTCCCCGTACCCCAAGGAGCATCAACAGCAAAGACGCACGGACCGTCTATGGACCCCACCAAGTTAGTAAGTGCCTCGATAGACTGCTTACGCTCTAGGAGGTCGTTCTTGAATGGGTCGTCCTCAGGTACCTCGATATCGATTGACTGTATGCGCACTCCCACGTAAGTCCCTACTTTCCCATCACGGCCTCGCGGAGAGCGGCGTTCGCGCGGGTCTGCCAGCCGGGGCCGTCTGCGCGGAGCCGCGCCACGACATCGGCGTCGAGGCGGATCGTCACGCGCGTCTTGGGGTGTTCCTTGCGGAGGTGGGGCGCAATCGTCAACGTGCCCTCGCGGTACGCCTTCACGATGTGGGGCACGACCTCGCTCGCTGGGCGTAACGGCCCAGTTGCCTCCCAGGTATCCGGGTCGTCGGCTATGGCGGCTTCAATGGCAGCCGCTTCTTCCGGCGTCGGGCTGATGTGGCCTGGCTTAAGAGGCGGCATAGCGGTTGTCCTCCCTTGGATTGGCCTTCCGGAGGCTGACGACTCGGATATTACTGCCGCGTGTCACATAGGCGAGAGCGTGTAAGCGGTCGCCTATGTAGCCATAGGCAAGGTAGCGTTGTTCTCCGAAGCGCACTTGGGCCTCCACGTGTGCTGTCCCCCACTCGAATGCTTCCACTTGGGTGAAGTCAATCCCGTGCTTATCCCAATTGGCTTGGCGCTTGGCTTCGTCCCATTCGTAAGGCATATCCAGTGTATGTACACCTGCGGGTGATGGTCAACGCGAGGCCGGGGCCTCTGACCTCCACCCTAATGCCTCGTGGGAACCTCCGCGCAACCCCCGCGTGTCACAAATCCGAGAGATGCTTCGACTCCGCTGTGCTCCGCTCAGCATGACAGGCGCGGTGGCGTAGCGCCCATCCTGTCCATCCTGTCCATCCTGTGCATCCCTGTGAGATTCGGGGTTACCCCCCATTCCTCCCCGTCTTGCGCACTTCCTTGCGGACCTTGCCGTCGGCGGTGAAGAGCTGCGGCCACTGCGATCGGAGCGCCGCGGCCTGCTCCTGCGTGGCGCGGGCGACGGGCGGGAACGTCGCCAGGCGCTCGTAGGGGCGGCACGCGTCGATGATCATGCGGTTGTTGTAGTAGCGCGGCCCCTCGTCGCCGGCGTACGCCATCGGGTCGAGTGACGTGCTCCACATCCGCTTCACGACGTCGATGTCCGACGTCACCTCGGTGCGCGTGCAGAGCGCCCACAGCACCTCGTTCGTGTCCGTCGGGTCGATGTCGTCGTCGACCACGATGACGAACCGGTTGGCGTAGGCGCCTGCGTGCACGGACGTCGTCGCGTGCCCCACCTGCTTCGCGTGGCCGGGGTACATCTGCTTGATGGAGATGATGTTGAGGAAGCGCCCGCCGCCGGCCTCGTGTGACCAGGTGCCGACGATGCCCGGGATGCCCGCGCGCTCCAGCTCGTCCCAGAGCATCGCCGCGCGCATCGGGCTGCGGAAGTACGTGTTGTCGTTCGGCGGCTTGCCCGGCAGGCAGCCCATCACGATGGGGTCGTTCCGCCAGTTGACCGACTTCACGTTGATTATGGGCATGTCGCGCTCGCCGCTCGCGTAGTAGCCCGTCCACTCGCCGAACGGCCCCTCCTGGTGGAACTGGTCCGGCGGTATCTCGCCCTCGATGACGATCTCCGACGTCGCGGGGACGGGCAGGCCGGTGAGCGGCGCGGCGATGACGTCCAGCGCCTCGTTGCGGATGCCGCCCGCGACCGCGAACTCGTCCTCGCCGTAGTCGACCTCGAGCCCGCCGAGCAGCAGCAGCAGCGGGTCCTGCCCGAACGACACTGCGACCGGGCACGCCTCGCCCTTCGCCCAGTACTTCTCGCGGATCATGCGTCCGTGCTTGCCGGGCGAGATCATGATGCCGAGCGTGTTCTTGTCGTGGACCTGCACGCGGTACGTGCCCGCGTTCACCCAGCCGGTCTCCGGGTCGCGCATGATGACGATGTTGCCGGTACCGAGGAAGTTGCCGCCGTCCTCGGCGTGCCAGAACGGGGCCGGGAACTGCGTCACGTCCACCTCGGCGTCGACCTGCCGGTTGTCGAGCACGGGCCCGTCCTCGACCTGCCTCGGCGCGATGGGCGTGAGCTCCTTGAGGCGGTCGCGCCACGCGCGGACGAACTCCTGGCGCGTGAGGTGCGTGGGAAGGTCGAGCGTGAGGCAGATGCGTGGCAGCGACGCGAGGATGTTCGAGAGCAACTGGTAGCCCCCCGCGTGTCCCTTGATCTGCTCGAAGAGCAGGGCGGGGTTCTCCATGTCCCACTGGTAGAGGTCGGTGAGCCCGCCAATCTCGAGGTTCGGGTCGGCGCCCTCGATGCGGGTCAGCTCGCCCATCTCCTCGACGCGCCCGATCCACTCTCGCAGGTCCTGCACTGGCATGTCGCCCTCCTTTACGTGCCCGCGATTGTACCCGAATGACAGACCGTCTCGTCCCGTCATTCCCGCGCCCTCCCGTCATTCCCGTGGAAACGGGAATCCAGGGTGACCGCCAGGTCACGCGGTGTGGATGCAGGTTGCATGATGGTAACATATACGTTACTATTGTCGCATGATCGAGACGTAGGGATGGCTCTCACGCGTGATTTCAAGGAGACGGTGCAAGCCCGTGCGCGGCGTGACCCCGCCTTCCGCGAAGGACTGCTGAAGGAAGGCGTCGAATGCCTGCTCTCCGGTGACGTCGATACCGGCAAGGTGCTGCTGCGCGACTACGTCAACGCCACGATCGGTTTCGAGGAGCTTGGCTCGCTGACGAACAAGCCGCCCAAGAGCCTCATGCGCATGTTCGGCCCCGCAGGCAACCCGCACGCCCGCAACCTGTTCGAGGTCATCAGCGAGATGCAGCGCCACGAGGGCGTCCAGCTCGAAGTGCGCGCGGTCCGCTAGGGCGCCCCTCCTACACCGGGCTCGGCAGACCCACACCGGGGATATCGAGCGTGCGCGCGTCCATCCAGTCGCCCAGCACCTCTATCCAGTCGGCGTCCGCGGGCATCGTTCCCGACGCCGAACGGATGTGGTACCACTCGGGCGTGTCGACGCAGGGCGGCTCGACGTCGTCGTCACGCAGCGCCTTCACGGCGCCGAGGAGACGGCGGCGCATCCGGATGATGGCGGCGTCCGACTGGCCGAGGTGCTCGCGGGAGCGGTCGGTGATCGGGCCCATAGTCTCCGTGACCGCCTGGTCCTGGAGCGGCACGGTGGGGATGCCGGAGAACGTCTCCGTCCGCTGCCGGGAACGGTCCTGGTGGTAGTCGTTGGCCCAGTTCGCCTTCGGGCGCCACCGGCCCATCCCGTCGCCCGTTGCTTCCTCGAACTCGCCGACCATCGCGCCGGTGCGCGCACGCCACGTCCCGCTCTGCTCGAGCGGCCGGACGGGGTTCCATCCCAGCGCCCATACCATCGTGTTGTGGTTGTCCTGCGGGACCCAGATGTGGCCGGGCACCAGCCCGTTCGGACGGGTGGGGAAGAACGTGTAGAACGGGAAGAGGAAGTTGCTCACGCGCCAGTAGGTCGAGGGCGCCTCGCTGGGGGACTGGTCGGCGTCGATGTTGCCGTAACGTCCGCCGTACATGATGCCGTAGCGGGTGGTGACGACGTCGAGCCGGGGAGGGTGCTCCCTCCGCCACGTGTTGACGGCGTCCGTCCTGCGCTCCAGCACGCCGTGCAGGAACCCGGAATGGCTCGTGTCGATGTCGCCCTCGAGGGCCTGCACCCAGTTGCACCCGCGGTGGAAGGACGCCATCTGGCGCTGCTCCTCCGGCATGTCCATCCACTCGAAGTGGGGGAGCGGCGGCGGCTCGGCGCGCGGGCCCATGTACACCCAGATCATCCCCGCCGCCTCGCGGCACGGGTACGCGAACGGCCTGATCTTGTCCTTGAACGTGCTCTCTTCCGGCTCGTTCGGCATGTCGACGCAGCGGCCGGTGACGTCGAACTTCCACCCGTGGTAGATGCAGCGCAGGCCGTCGTCCTCGTTCCTGCCGAGGTAGAGCGACGCCCGCCGGTGCGGGCAGCGCTCGGGTAGCAGGCCGACACGCCCGGACGTGTCCCGGAAGATGACGAGGTCCTCGCACAGCAGGCGCACGCGCATCGGGTTGCCGTCGGGCTCGGGCAACTCCCCGGAGAGCATGACGGGGATCCAGTAGCGTCGCACCAGGTCGCCCATCGGCGTTCCCGGCGAGATGTCGGTCATCAGGTCGTTCTCTTCCGCGCTCAGCATGAAGGCCTCCTTCTCCGGGCCGTCGTCCGCTCGCTTCAGACGCGCGCAGTATACCGCCCCCGCGTTGACCGCACGCCCGGTGCAACGTACGCTCCGCCCGGACCACGATGCATCAGGGGAGGTGTCCCATGACCCTCGAACGGCAACGAGTCGCCTACACCGACATGCGGGACTTCATACGGCTCCTGGACGAGAAGGGGCTCGTGCACCACGTCACGGCGGAGGTCGACCCGGTCCTCGAGATCGGCGCGGTCGCCGCGCGCTCGCTGGAGCGCCAGGGCCCGGCCATCGTCTTCGACAATGTCAAGGGCTACCCGGACAAGCCGATGGTCGTGAACCTGCTCTCGACCATCGAGCAGGTCGCCCTCGCGCTCGGCACCGAGCCGGACGAGGCGAAGATCCACGAGCGCGTCGTCGACGGGATGGACCACCGTCTCCCGTCCGTCGAGGTGGACAGCGGCCCGTGCAAGGATGTCATCGTCACCGGCGACGACGTCGACCTCGATTTCATCCCCACGCCCGTCTGGCACGAGCACGACGGCGGGCAGTACCTCGCGACGACCGCCGGCGTCGTCACCCGCGACCCGGTCACCGGCATCCTGAACATCGGCCTCTACCGCGCCATGATCAAGGACAAGCAGACGCTCAGCCTCTCCGGCGGCGTCCGCGGACGGGAGTCGTCTACCGGGCCCGGTGGCGGCGACCACATCCTGAGCAACGAGGAGCAGGGACGCCCGACGCCGATCGCCATCGTGATGGGCACCGACCCCCTCGTGACGCTCGCGGCGGGCAGCCCTGTCCGCCCCGACAGCGGCGAACTCGAAGGCTCCATGGAGTACGAGGCCGCGGGCGGCTGGCGCGGCGAGGGGACGAAACTCGTGAAGTGCGAGACGAGCGACCTGCTCGTGCCAGCCGACGCGGAGGTGGTCATCGAGGGAGAGGTGCTGCCCCACGAGCGCACCGAGGAGGGGCCGCATGGCGAGTCCACCGGCTTCTACGGCCAGAACAAGGCCGCGTTCGTCATCAAGGTCAAGGCCATCACGCACCGGAAGGACCCGCTGACGTACGGCCTCATCTGCCAGCGTGTCGAGGACTACCCGCGCCAGCTGCTGCGCTCCGGCTCGATGCAGTCGCGCCTGGTCCAGCGAACGGGCAAGACGAACATCCGCGAAGTCTACTTCCCGGAGGTCGGACGCCACGGCATGCTCATCGTGTCGGCGGACATCCAGAGCAAGGAAGAGCCGCGCGAGATCATGGAGGCGATCTGGGACGCCGAGGCGTGGCGCTGGATCATCGTCGTGGACGACGACTGCAACGTGCGCGACTGGGAGGAGGTGATGTGGCGCGTTGTCTCCGCCGCGGAGCCGGACGACCACGTCGTGTTCGGCAGGGAGTTCCCTCCAACGCCGCGGAAGCGGGGGGAGGTCGACTTCATTCAGCCGAGGCGGGGTATGGGCATCGACGCGACCATGAAGTTCAAGGGAGAGAACTTCCGGCCGGTGAACAAGGTGAGCCGCCACATCATGGAGGGCGTCGCCGCCCGCTGGGACGAGTTCGGCCTGCCGTAGGGCTCTCTTCCGCGTCATGGGTCTGGCTCAACCACAGGCTTCGATGAACTGGCTCCTTCTGCTCTGGTGGGTACTCGCCACCGCCGCCGGGTTCTCCCTCGGCAGCCTTGTCGAGTTGGCGCTTGGACGCTCCAGCGGCATCACGGTGCTTGCGTTCGTGGCCGTGGGCGGCACCGGTGCATCGGTGCTGCAATGGTTGGCGCTCCGGAAGCACCTCACCCAGGTTGGCTGGTGGGTCGGTACCGGCGTCGCCGCCAGCGTTGTTGTCGGCGTCGTCGGCCTTGCTGCCGGCGTCGCTGCGGCCATCGCTACTGTCATAACCGGGGGCGCGGAGTCCGGCCTCGACGCGGGCCTCGATGCCGCGGGCGTCACCGCGGCGGTCCTGTTCGGGGCCGCGCTCGGCGGCGTGCAATGGGTGTTGCTGCGCTGGCAGGTCGCTGGCGCGGGCTGGTGGGTGCTCGCCTGCGGCGTTGGCTGGGTGGCCGGCGGCTTCTCGGCCGGCGTCACGGACACGGCGGCAGGCTGGGCCGTGCTGGGCGCCGTCTACGGCGCCCTCACCGGCAGCGTGCTCGTGTGGCTCCTGCGCCGGCGGGTGGATGCGGCATAGCGCTGGCCTACAGCAACGACTCGTTGCCGAGCAGCGTGCGCGCAAGGTTGTCGTCGTCGGTCGTGACCGCGACGATCGCGTGGCCTTCGAGCCGGTGCAGGATGTGGATGGTGCGCACGTTGAGGCCGTGCTGCCCGAAGAGTTGCGCGACGCCGGCGAGCGCGCCGGGCCGGTCGGGCAGGTGGAAGACGACGGCGTCAGACGTCACGGCGCGCAGGTTGGCCTTGAGCAGGGCGAGCAGCGCCGCGTCGTCGTCACTGGTGCTGAGCGTGATGACTCCGTATTCTCCGGCCAGCCGCCCATCGATCGCTTCGATGTTGATCTCCTCTTCGGCGAGCGCCGCGGCGACGCGCGCCAATTGCCCCGGCTGGTCGGGCACGATGACGATGACGCGGCGTTCGATCGCCGGTTGGTCTGTGGGCTGCTGGTTCATGTGTCGGCTGGCGGCTGTGTCAGGCAATCGGCGATGACCTCGTCGATCATCTCGCGGGTAACGTGGGGCATGGTGATCAGGTGAGCGATGTCGCCCAGGGGCGCGAGTTGCCACTGGAACAACACCTGGGGAGAAGGGCGGGGGATGACGACGATGGGGCTGTTCCTCGTGCGCCACGCGGGGATGCCGTTCGCGTTGAACCGTTGCACGGCGTATTCGGCTGTGTCGAGCATCTCCGCAACGATCTGCCGGAACCCGTCCCGCCCGTGCCTGGTCAGCGAGTACCAGATGATCATCGGAGTGATCGCGTTGCGCGAGCCGAGCAGCGTTGTGTCCAGGGCGCCCACGTATTCGATGGCGCGGCCGATCTGCGCGGTGTACTCCCGCCTCGTTATGACGACGCCGCAAGGTAACGGCGACCCGATCATCTTGTGGCCGGATACCGCGATGCTGTGTATCCCGCTGTCGAAACCGAACGGCTGCGGGTCGTCCACGAACGGCAGGATCATCCCGCTCAGCGCCGCGTCGGCGTGGATGTAGTAGCGCGTCAGCGCCAGCTCCTCGACGATCCCCCGGATGCGTTCGAGGTCGTCCACGGCGCCCTTCATCGTGGTGCCGATGTTCGCCACGATCAGCGCCGGTGCGTCGCGGTTGATGCGGATGGACTCGCGCAGGTCGTCGTAGTCGATCTCTCCGTTCTCCTGGCTGCGGATCATGATGTTGCGTATGTTCAGGATGTGCAGGATCTTGAGCACCGAGTAGTGCGTGTCCTGCGAGAAGTAGGCGATCGGCTCGCGCAGCATCTCGCGCCCCACGTAGATGCCGTACATGTTGCCCTCGGTCCCGCCTGCGGTGACGTACCCCCAGGCCTCATCCGGCGGCAGCCGCATCAGCTCCGCGACCGTCCGCACCACCTCGCGCTCCGTCTCGTGCGTGTTCGCCTGGTAACGCGAGTAGCCGAACGGGTCGCCCACGTTGTTCGCGGCGAAGCGCAGCAAGGGGTAGAGCGCGGAGTAGTCGAAGTCCTGGTTGACCGGGTAGCCGGCGAAGAACGGGCCCACCAGTTCGAACTCGGAGAGCACCTGGTGGATGCGGCGGTCCAGTTCAGCCTGGCTCATGCGGCCAGCATAGGCAGTTCTACGAGCCCGGTCAACGACGAAGTACGAGCCAGCCCTCAGCCCCCGGCCCGTCCGCGGCAGCGGCGCCCCGCCGCTCCTAGCGCCCGAAGTACCTGCGATCGATGATCCGCTCGGCCGTGGCGGCCTGTTCCGGCGTGAGGACCGGAAGGAATGCTGCCTTGAAGTAGCAGAGGTCGCCGGCGTCTCCCGTGCATCCGCCTCGCGGGTCGTCGGCCCCTTCCTGCTCCGTGCTGATCAGGTACAGGTTGCTGAATCCCTTCCGGAAGGCTGCGTCACCCAGGCTGCGGTAGAGCTCCAGGAACATGCTCTCTCCCAGGACGTAGCTGCACGCGGAGGCATAGATCACATCGGGGTCCAGCCCCAGCGTCACCAACTCGGAGATATTGCTGGCGAGACTGCATGAGCTCGCTGCCCTGGGCAGCGGCGTGCCGATGCGCTCTTGCTCGGAGTGATAGGTCAGGAACTGCGCTGCTCCTTCCGTGATCCAGGCGCTCGGCCTGGCCAGCCAGATGGGCGAAACGTTCCAGATGTGTGCCGCTTCATGCGTTATGACGTACGCGTCGTTGGGCGAGTCCGAGGAGATGAGGCCGTTGCCGAGGTGGGCGCCGCCCTTGTCGTTGTGGTCGGCAACGAACAGGACAACGTCGCTTTCCGGGAATGCAGAACCCATGAACTCTTCGTGGGTTCGCACCGCATGCTCCAGCAGGTCCATCGGCTCCCACCCCGCGGCCCCGCCGAATGACAGCGTCGCAAAGCCCTCTGGCTCCACCACGGACAGTGTCACCTCTCCTGCGTGCGGGAGTGTGATCACCCGCTTCTCTACCGATGTCCGTTCAGGGTCCAACGTGGCGTCCAGCAGCCCGGGACGGTCGTCTGCCAGGGTCAGGACTGCCAGACGATCCGTCTGCTCGTCAGCGATGCCGTCGCGATACTCCGGGCGTGACAGCACCTTCTGCAGGGAGCCTTCCTCGTCCGCGAACATGAGCACTACCAGCGAGTTCACAACGAGAGCGTCCAGTGTTCCCACCTCGTCCATGAACGGCATATCGAGGATCTGCAGTGCCGTGGCCTCGTTCTGCACCCCGTCTATGGGCATGCTCGCCATGAACCAGAGGTGACGCAGCGCCTTTATCTCCGCTCGCGAGAGGCTGTCCTGTACCCACTCCTTCGTGAGCAGGGCGCGGAAGAGCGCATCGGAGCCCGTCGCGACCCGCACGATGGAACGGACGCCCTCCTGCTCCGACGCGTCGATGCCGTCCTCGAGCCACGCCAGGCGGTTCAACGCTGCAGCCGCGCTGGGGTCCTGGTGCTCGATGTCCGCCAGCGCCAGGATGGCCAACTGATCGTCGTGTATCCCGCCCTCGAGCCTGGAGCTGGACAGCACTCCGGGGAGCGCGCGCCGCACGGCGATGTCCATGAGCAGAGCGGTGATGCTTTTCTCGTCCCTGTCCAGGGTTTCCAGGAAGGGCATCTGCAGGACGCGCGCCGCCGATGCGTCGTCCCAGAACGCGAGGTTTATGAGTTCGTAGATGATGGGGAGCTCGGTCCACTGGTAGCCGTCCCGCACCCACGGTATCTGCAGGAAGACACGGAACGAACTGCTGGCGCGTTCGTGCAGGCTCACAAGCGCATGGACGTGCGACGCCTCGTCTTCGGTGTAGTCTGCCGCAGGCTGCGCGTCGTAGTCGATGTACCTGATGCCGTCTGCCACCCACGGCAGGTCGCGTATCGCCATTGCGGCTGCCGGGTCTTCCTGTTCGAGAACAAGCAGGAATACAGTCGCGCTGAGTCGATCGGTTATCCCGCCCTGGAGTTCGGGGCGGGCGAGCAGTGCGCTCAGTGCGCCGCGCCTGGACTGCGCAACGCGGGCCAGACTTTTCAGGATCGTGGCGTCGCTTTGCTGGAAGTAGCTGCCGACCCCTGCGTCGTCCAGGAACGGCATCCGCGCGATCTGAGCAGCGGCCGCTTCGTCACAGAACGCTATGGATGCGAAGGCGTCGATGAGGGCCGGATGCGTTTCGGCGTCTCCGAAGCGCTGCATCCAGGCGTCGAACCCCGTGGGAGAGCCCGTCGCAAGGCTCTGCAAGGCATTGAAGTGCCCCGGTTGTCCCTGTATCCACGGCAGATCTGAGATCCGCTGCGCCTGCTCGGATGTGAGTAACCCGGTCTGGCGAACGCAGACCGGTTCCGGGGTAGGCGTGGGCGTCGGTCTGGGTGTGGCCGTTGGCCTGGGTGTGGGAGTCGCGGTTGGCGTCGGCGTAGCCGTGGGCGTAGACGTAGCTGCCGGTGTCGGCGTGGCCGTGGGCGTAGCGCTGGGGGTCGGCGTGGGCGTTGGGGCCGGCACGGCAGTGGGCGTAGCGCTCGGCGTGGGGGTCGGCGTGGGTATCGCCGTGGCAGTGGGGAAGAGATTCGGGACCGTTGGGGTAGGTTCGGCGGCAGCGTCGCAGGCGGAGAAGATGAGCATGGCCAGCAGGCCGCCGGTTAGCCAGCCTTTCGCGAGCCCTGCTCGCCCCCTCACCCCCCCAGCTCCTCCGCGATGCGGCGACTGAACTCGGCGCGTATCTCCTCGGACTTGCGCTTCACCGCCGTATTGCCCAGCGTCGCGAGCCGACCGTACAGGTTGAAGTCCATCGCGTAGGTCACCTCGGTCTGCCCCGCCGACGGTTCGTTCAGTTCGAGCGCGAGCCGGTTGACGTGGAGCCGGTTTCCCATGCGGTCCTTGCCGTTGCCGCTCACGACCACCCGCTGCCCCTCCTCCGCCTCGTCGATGCGCATCTCCATGTCCAGCGTCACCTTGAACGGCCCCACACGCTGCGTCATCCGTGCGCGGTACGCTCCGCCGCCCGCGTCCTCGATGCTCTCGCATCCCGGCAGGCACTTCGCGACGCGAGGCAGGTCCCAGAAGAACGCCCACGCCTCGGCGGGCGACGCCTGAACGGCGAAGCGGTCGGTCAGCTCCACGAGCCGCGCTCCTTGGCCGCCGCCTCGACCGACCGCAGGATGCCCGCGTAGCCGGTGCAGCGGCAGATATTGCCGCCCATGTAGCGGATGATCTCCTCCCGCGACGGGGCCGGGTTCTCGTCGAGCAGCGCCTTCGCGAGCAGGATCATGCCGGGGGTGCAGTAGCCGCACTGGAGCCCGAAGTTGTCCACGAACGCCTGCTGGATCGGGTGCAGTCCCTCGTCCGGCGTCAACCCCTCGATGGTGAGCACGTCCGCGCCGTCGACCTGCCCCGCGAGCATGCTGCACGAGCTGACCGCCTTGCCGTCGGCGAGCACGGTGCACGCGCCGCAGACGCCGCTGTGGCAGTACTCCTTTGTCCCGTGCAGGCCCAGCCGGTCGCGCAGCAGGTCGAGCAGCGTCGTGGAAGGCGGCACGTCGAGCGAGAGCGTCTCGCCGTTCACGGTGAAGGTCACGTTCATCGTTGCCCCTCCAGCCCCTCGACGATCTTGTGCGGCGTCAGCGGCACCTCGTGGAAGAGCACGCCTGTCGCGTCGTAGACCGCGTTGACGACCGCCCCCGGCACGACCACCGAACCGATCTCGCCCATGCCCTTCGCGCCGAACGGGCCGCCCTCGAACGGGTGGTCGACGTAGCGCGGCGCGTACTCGGGCATCGTCTCCATCGTTGGAAGCGGGTAGTCGAGCAGCGCCGCGTTGATGAGCTGGCCTCCGTCGTCCCAGACGAGTTGCTCGAAGAGCGTGGGGCCGATCTCCTGCCCGATGCCGCCCTCGAGTTGCGTTTCGATGGAGTGCGGGTTGACCGCCGTGCCTGTCGTCGCCGATGCCGCCGCCTTCACGACGCGCACCGTGCCCGTCTCCGTGTCGACCTCCACCTCGGCGGCGCACGACGCGAACGTCCAGAACGTCGACGCGATGGGGTACGACTTCCTGTCCGGTCCCGCGTACATGCCGCCGACGACGCAGTCGCCGGTCGCGGCGAGCGGTGAGCCGACGCGCTCCACGAGCTCGCCGTAGGTGACCTCCGTGCCGCCGTCCGCCTGGGCGATGCCCACCGGAGTGAACACGAGGCTCCCGGCTTCGTGCTCCAACAACTGCGAGGCTGCTTCGAGCATCTGCGGCTTCAGGTTGTCCGTTGCCTCGACCACCGCGCGGCCCATGTGGTACGTCGAGCGGCTCGCCGTCGTCGAGCTGTCGACCGGCACGCGGTACGTGTCGCTGTGGACGATGCGTACCGACTCCAGCCCGACGCCGAGCGCGTCGCCCGCTATCTGCGCCATGACCGTGTCGGAGCCCTGGCCGATGTTCACCGTGCCGATGCGCACCTCGAACACGCCGTCCTCGACGAGCGCGACCTCCGCGCTGTTCTCCGACATCTCCCGCGCGGGCGTGAGCGTGTACTTGATGGTGCAGGAGACGCCCCTGCCGCGCAGCTTCTTCCCCTCCGGGTCGACGGGCAGCGGCTCGTTCCAGCCGATCGCCTCCGTCGCCTGCTCGAGGCACTCGTGCGAGTGCGCCGAGCGCAGGTAGTCGCCGGTGATGTGGATGTCGCCGTCGCGCACGAGGTTCCTGCGGCGCAGCTCCAGCCGGTCGATGCCGAGGTCGCGCGCGATGCGGTCGAACTGCGCCTCGTACGACATCGTGTGCTGCGTCGTCGGCAGGCCGCGGTACGGCGAGGATGGCGGCTTGTTCGTGTAGACGGCGTAGCAGTCCACCTGCGCGTGCGGGATGCGGTACGGACCCGTCGCCACCTTGAGGGTGTTGTTCGCGCTGCGCGCGCCGCTGATGGCGTAGCCGCCCACGTCCACCCAGAACTCGTTGTGCCGCGCGACGATGGTGCCGTCCTTCTTCACGCCCGTCCGCATCCGGTTCCGGTACGCCGGGCGGATGAACGTCATGAACGTCTCTTCCTGCGTGAACACGTAGCGCACCGGACGCCCGGCCAGTTTCGCCGCGGCGGTGATGACGCACTCGATGCGGTCGCGGCTCTTGCTGCCGAACCCGCCCCCCACGTACGGGATGATGACGCGCGCCGGCATCTTGAAGATGCGCTCCAGCTCGCGCCCGAGCGGAAAGGGCGACTGGCAGTTCGTCCACACCGTGATCTGCCCGTCCTCGATCTGCGAGATGACGGCGTGCAGGTCCAGCGCGCAGTGCTGCACCGGCGGCGCCAGGAACTCGTCCTCGTAGACGAAGTCCGACTCCGCGAAGCCCTGCTCGACGTCGCCGCAGCCGATCGTGGCGTGGTGGCAGACGTTCGTGCCCTCGATGGGGCACAGCTCCGGCGCGATGGGGAAGAACTCCTCGTGTACCTGTACCGCGCCCTCGGCCAGCGCCTGCGGCACGTTCATCACCGCGGGCAGCTCCTCGTACTCCACGTCCACGAGTTCGGCCGCGGCCTCTGCTGTGTCGACATCGTCCGCGACCACCACCGCGACGATGTCGCCCTGGTGCCGCACCTTGTCCATCGCCACGAGCGGAGCGTCGCGGTAGACGAAGCCGTACACCTCCTCCATGTCCGGGTCGGCGCGAACCTCGTCGCGCGTGAGCACGCAGACGACGCCCGGCATCGCTCGCGCCTCCGAGGCGTCGATCGAGACGATGCGCGCGTGGGGCAGGGGACTGCGCACCACCTTGGCGTGCGCCATGTTCGGCACGGTCAGGTCGGCCATGTACTCGATGCGGCCCGCTGCCTTGTCGGGCGCTTCGAGCGACGGCATCGACTGGCCGACGAGGCGGGTTACGTTCGGGCCCGTTGCAGCGCACATGTCAACGCTCGCTCCACAAGGATCCTGAGTATCCGGCGCTTGTACCACTCGGGCCCGCGCAGGTCTTCTATCGGGTCCGCCTCCTCCGCCGCGGCAGCCGCCACCTCGGCGATACGCTCCGCCGACGCCTCGACGCCCACCAGCGCGCCTGCCGCATTCGCCACGACCGGCACCGGCCCCGCGGCGCCCATGACGACGCGGGCCGCGACACACGCGCCGGACGACGGGTCGACCGTGACGAGCGCGGACGCGTTCGCCACCGGCTTGTTCTCCGGCGACCCGACGGTGAACTTGATGTGCGCGCCGCCGGAGTGCGGCGGCGGCTCCGGCACGTCGAGCCCCGCGACGATCTCGCCCTGTTCGAGGACGGTCTCGTACGGCCCGGCGTAGAACTCGTCCAGCGGCACGCTCCGCTCGCCCGACACGCCCGCGATGCGCACCGACGCGCCGGACGCCGTGAGTGCCGTCGGCGTATCGGTCTGCGGCTCGCCGTAGGCGACTGCCCCTCCGACCGTTGCGACGTTCCGCACGCGCACGTTCGCCACCTGCGACGCCGCCTCCGCGAGCAGCGGGTACGCCGCGCGCACGCCGTCGTCGAGTTCGAGGCTCCGGATGCTCGACAGCGCGCCGATGTGCAGCCCGCCGTTGCGCTGCAGGCCGCGCATCTCCTCGATGCCGCCGAGGTCGACGACCAGCTCCGGGCGCACGACCCCCAGGCGCAGCATGACGACCGCCGCGCTGCCGCCGCCGAGCACGAATGCGTCCTCGCCGCGCTCGTTGAGCACGCCGACCGCCTCCGCGACGCTCGCAGGCCGTATGTACTCGAACGGGCGCATGGCTACGGCGAGCGCCGTATCACGTTCTCCGCGAAGCTCTGCAGGTACTCCTTGCGAGCTTCCAGCGTCCTGGGCAGGTTGTAGAACGTCATGCCCACGTAGTCGATGCCGTGCTCCGCGATGGCCGCGAACTGCTCCAGGCAGTCGTCGCCGTTGCCGGTGACCGCCCAGTCCTCGACCTTCGAGTCGGAGTCGATGTTGATCTTCAGCATCGTGTCTTCTTGCATGTTCCACGTGCTGTACATCTTGTACGACGATGCCGCCGCCTCCTGCGCCTCGGCAGCCGCGGTCGCCTTGTCCTTCCCGTACGCGACGCCCCGCGTCAGCGTGAGCCGTCCAGGGCCGTTGCCGGACGCCGCCCGCTCCTCCCGGTACGCGTTCACCACCGTGCCGAGGTCGGAGAGCCCCACCTGCGGCGCGATGTAGCACGCGTCGGCGATGCGGGCGGAACGCCGTACGGCGCCGTCGCTCTGGCACGCGATCCATATCGGCGGGTGCGGCTGCTGCACGGGAACGAAACCCATCTTCGCTTCGTTCACCGTCCAGTAGCGCCCCTCGTAGTTCACCTCTTCGCCGCTCCACAACTGCTTCATGATCTCGATCGACTCGGTGAGCCGCGGCACGCGGTCCCGCCGCGTCGCCCCGACCGCCCCCAGCTCCGTCTCGCGGTAGCCGATGCCGACCCCGAACGTGAGCCGCCCGCGGCAGATGTGGTCGAGCGTCGCCACGTCCTCCGCTACCTGCACGGGGTTGTGCAGCGGCAGCAGCACGATGCCGGTGAGCAGCCGCATGTCGCCCGTCTCCGGCGCGAGGCGCGCCAGCACCTGGAACGGCTGCGGCCATATCGTCGGGTGCGACACCCAGTGCTGCGGCATCGTGACTGCCGAGAAGCCGCTGTCGCGCGCGACGTGGCATACCTCGACCAGCTCGTCGATCTGCTCGTAGAGCGGGCGCGTGCGGTCGGTGAGGAAGGAGCGAAGGTACAGGCCGAATTCCATGGAACGTTTTCCGCCGTCAGGGATTGACGGAGAGCCTATCAGACCTCGCGCCCGCGTGGGAGACGGCCTGTAGAGCCGCTCATGGTGAGCCTGTCGAACCACGGCCACGCGGTGGGGGGAGGTGTCATTCCGAGCGCAGCGCAGCGGAGTCGAGGAATCTCTCGGTTCCCTCTCCTGAGGGAGAGGGTCAGGGTGAGGGCCCTGCGGAGGGGAGAAGGGCGTGGCGTCCCATCACGCGTCCGGCGGAACCACGAACGCGCACTCCGGCCCGGCTGCCCGGCTGAGCCGGTGGTCGATCGTCACGAGCGGACAATCGAGCGTCTCCGCCAGCGCGACGTACCACGCGTCGTAGGAGCTAAGGTTTCTTCGGAGCGCCCAGACGCGGTCGGCGTACGGGCGGAATGGGGCAAGCTCAAAACGGATGCCCAGGAGCTCCTCGCGCGCATCCCTCGCGTCTGCTGTAGAGAACTCCCCGCTGAGTTCCATGCGCCTGAGAGCGTTATGGACTTCAGCGGGCATCACATGGGTGCTGAGGAGTCGCTGATTCCAAAGTTGCTCGCGTACCCAAGCCCCGTCGGGGCGTCGGCCAGTAACGAACGCTACTACCGCAGAGGCGTCAACGACGATCATATTTCTTGTCGGCATCCAGCGCCGCCAAGATGGTCTCTCTGGAGACACCTCTGCCTGACGCATCCACGCGCTGGCGGATCTGGTCGAACAGCATCTCTTGAGAGGGCTCCGACGCGATGCGTTCCAACTCCTGGAGGATGAACTGCTGCATGGACTGGTGCTTCAGCGCGGCGCGGGAAGCCAACTCGTTGCGGACCTCTTCGCTCACGTTCCTGATGGTGATCTGCACGGCCATGTCGTCCTCCTCGACTGCAATGCAATCATAATGCCAGCATTGCCAGCACTATGCAAGCACACCCCCTCACCCCAGCAGGAACGACCGCACCGTAGCCGCGTAGGCGTCCGGCTGTTCGAGGTGCACCCAGTGACCGCCGCCCGGCAGCTCGACGAGACGGCAGTCCGGTATCGCG
Organism: Dehalococcoidia bacterium; assembly: GCA_965220225.1. GTDB lineage: Bacteria > Chloroflexota > Dehalococcoidia > Lucifugimonadales > Australimonadaceae > Bin16. The sequence goes on from OZ244813.1 coordinate 2,239,251, forward strand.
GCCTCCATCCGCACGGCCACGTCGTGACGCAGCAGCGTGCTGTCCGCTCCGCGCACGATGAGCGTCGGCGCGCCGACCTCAGGCAGACGCTCCCACACGTCCGGCCTGTCGTATTTCGTGACCACGTCGCGGCTGCGCTTCCACGTATACCGGCCGTCGTCCAGCCGCACCGCGAGCGCGTCCACGTCGCGCTCCAGCTCCTCGTCCGACGCGTTCGGCTGCCGCGAGCGCAGCCGCTCCACGACCGCCTGCCGGTCCGCGTAGAAGTCGGTCTCGTCCTTGTAGCGCGAGATCATGGCGACGGAGCCGGGGTTGTACGAGTCCGGGTCCATGTCTGTGATGACGAGTTTCGATGCGATGCCTGGGTTCTCGGCGATGCACATCCACGCGTTCTTGCTCCCCGCCGAGTGCCCCATGAGCACGGGTGCGTCGAAGCCCAGGTTGCGTATCACGTCGCGCGTCTCCGCGATGTAGTCGGCGAGCGCGTACGTTTCGGCGCGCGGGCTGTCGCCGTGACCGCGATGGTCGAGCGCCATCACGTGGAAGTCGTCGCGCATCGACTCGGCGAACGTCCCCCAGAGCGCGGCGGAGTCCTGCAGGCCGTGCAGCAGCAGCACCGGCGGCGCGTCCGGGTTCCCCCAGTCGAGGTAGTGCAGGTCGAGCCCGTGCGCTCGCACGGTGTGTTCGGTCGGGGGCGTGGTCATGGCGTCGCGCTCCAGTGAGTTGATTGGGTTGGCGTGAGGGTAGGGAGGCGCGTGCCGCGCCGTCAACCGCACCCCGTCATTCCCGCGCTTCAGCGCGCCACCGGCGGGAATCCAGGGTGGCCGGGCAGGCCACGCGGTGGGGCGTGGTACAGGGCGGCTGTCATGTTGAGCGGAGCCGGGGCCCCTTGCCTTGTCATGTTGAACGGAGCGCAGCGGAGTCCCGCGCTTTAGCGCGCAACATCCTCTCGGGGTGTCTGGCTCCCCTCGCCCCCTGGGAGAGGGGCTGGGGGTGAGGGTTCCCCGCTCATCATTCCGCACCTTGCTTCCGGCGGCACTGAGAAACGAGAATAGCGGTGTGGGCTTCTTCTCCCGTTTGAGGATAGTACTGACCGGTTGGTACGTCGTCGCGCCGTTGCTGGCTGCTCTGGGCATTGCGGTCGGCGTGTGGACGTTCGCCAACGCTACTCCCGGACAGCCGAAGATCGGCGTCATCGACATCCCCTTCACGGTGATCACTGAGGACTCGGCCTATGTGATGGGCAGGCTCCTCGACTACGCACGCCAGGACGACTCCATCCAGGCTGTGGTCATCAAGCTCACCTCCCCCGGAGGAGGCGCCGCGGCCAGTGAGCACCTCTACCTCGAGACGCGCACGCTCCGCGCGGAGAAGCCTGTCGTGATGGTCATGAACGGGCTGGTTGCCAGCGGCGGGTACATGATGTCGATGGGCGCCAGCCATCTCTTCGCCAAGCCGTCCTCCCTCGTGGGGAACGTGGGCGTGGTCTCCGCAGCCGACCCGTTGGTCCCGCCGTTGCCTGAAGAGGACGTGGTGTTCAGCGGCCGGCACAAGCTGGACGGCGCTTCGAGGAGAGACTGGATCGGGATGGTGGACGAGCTGAAGTCGGCCTTCGCGCAGACGGTGGTCAGCGAACGGGGGGACAGGCTGCGCATCTCCTGGGACGAGTTGATCGAGGCGCGGCTCTACTCCGGCCTGGACGCGGTGAAACTGGGCCTGGCCGACGAGATCGGGAGCGACAGCGACGCCATCGAGAAGGCGGCGGAGTTGGCGGGGATATCCAACTACGGCTTCGTGGACGTCAACCTCGAGGTGCAGATAGAGATCATCAGGGAGTTGCAGCGGATCCTCGAGCCTCTGGACACCGGGGACGGGACCGATCTGGCTGACGTTGTCGCCCTGCTCGCTACGGACGACGACGGTGGCGGCGACCCCTTGCTCGAGGCATACCGCGAGGAGAACGGCCAGGGACTGTCGGGACTCGATGCCCTGCAGGGGTTCGTGATCGACCGCCAGCTGAGCACGGACCAGGAAGACCCGCTGCCGGACTTCCCACTGGGCATAGGCCAGCCGAAATTCTACTACCTGTACGTGGGAAATGGCTCGTAAACTCGCACTCCTCGCCCTGTTGCCCGCGTTCGCCGTCATCGCTTTCGGGGTAGCCTTCCTCCTCTTCTATCGCGGAGGCTACGACCCGCCGCCCCAGGTGGAGGTCCCCTACGAACAGATAGCCGCGTCGCGTCTCCCCACGGATGCATCCGTGGACTCCCCCGTGATTCAGGTGAAGCGCGGCCTCATGGTTGTGGACGCCATGCACGGCAACGCGTTCACGGAGAGCGAGTTCTTCACCCTCAGCTCCCGGGTCGCTAACCGGGGATATGACGTGGAGTTCCTCGGCGGGTTCACTCCGTACCCCGAGGATGCCCGCCTCCAGCTTCTGGAGGAGAGCCTCCGGCGCGCGGACAGCCTGGTGGTCGTCCTTCCGCAGTTGGAGTACTCCGACGCCGAGGCCGCCCTGGTCGAACGGTTCGTGAGCAAGGGCGGGAAGCTCCTGCTGGTCTCCGATCCTACCCGCTCCCAGCGGATCAACACGCTCGCCGGGAGGTTCGGACTGGAGTTCCGGCCGGACTATCTCTATGACATGACAGAGTACGACCTGGTCTTCCAGAACATCATTGTGAGCGAGTTCCAGCCCGACGAGCTTACCGTAGGTCTGGACTCCATAACGCTCTACATCGCCGGCTCAGTCCGCTCGTCCGGCCCTGGGCTGGCGTTCGCCGGAGCCGGTACGCGGTCGTCGCTGGTGGAAGACCTGGAGCGGCTCTACCCCATCGCGGGGGGCGACAGCCGCAACGTGCTGGCGATAGCCGACCTGACCTTCATGGTCCCTCCGCAGAACACGCTGCTGGACAATGGCAGGCTCATATCCAACATCGCCGACTACCTCACCTCGACCGAGCGGGAGTACGAACTGGCGGACTTCCCGCACTTCTACGAGACCGGCTCCGATGCAGGTGCGGACATCCTGCTGGGGAGGGAGTCTCTCTGGGACGTCGGCATCGATATGAAGAACGGCCTTGCCGCCTATGGCATCTCTTCCGGGGTCCGCGACGTCGAGGACCTGAGCCGGGACACCGTGTTCCTGGGACTCTACGAGGATGCCCTTCCGATGAGCCGGTATCTCCAGGCCGCGGGAGTGCGTATCGGCGACACCCTGGGCACTCCCTTCACCCCGGACCTCGACCCGGATGAGACGTCCGTTATCGTGCTCGACCAGGACCAGGACCGGAGTGTCCTGGTGGTGCTGGCGGATGGCCCGCGAACACTGGCTGGCGCGGTCGACCGATTGCTCGTTGGCGAGTTCAGAAATGACCTGGTGACTGATTACGTGGGGGTAGGCAGGTAGTTCATGAAAGTACGACTCGGCTCCCTTGTCCCGCTGCTCCTGGCATCGCTGCTGCTGGCTGCCCTGGCGGCTTGCAGCGATGCCACCGATACCCAACCGCCGACGGCGCCCCCGGATGCGCCGTCCGCCTCGACCGCCGAGCCGCTGTCGGCCGGCGACCGGATGGCGATGGATGCGTTCGCGGAGCAGCGGCAGGCCATCGACGAGGAGTGGGACCGGTTCCACCAGGACTTCGACGAGTGGCGCGCAGGGCTGACCTCCTGCCACAGGAGCTCGGTGCATGAGGCGTTGCAGGACTTCGCCGCCGGCTTCGCGGAGGTCACGGCCCAGGCCGGAGACCTTCCCCGGACCACTGCCACCAGGGAGATCGCCGACATCGTGATCGCCGCCGCCGATGACGAAGAGGCGGCGTTCCGCCGGCTTCGGGACCGCTGGCAGCCTGACGACGTCTCCCTGTTCGAACAGGTCGAACAGCGCCGTGCGGGTTCCGCCGGGGCCCAGAGGGATGCGGAAGACAGGACCCTGGAACTGCGGGAGCAGTTGGAAGCAGCCGCCAAGCCCGGAGAGCGAGCGGCGTTGACGAGGTTCTCGGACACCCTCGATGCCGTCGGCAACGACTGGAACGGGTTCCATGGCGACTTCGCGGAACTGCAGGAGGCGGCGGTCCATCTGGACCCCTTCGCGGTCATCGCGGAGCTGGACCGGCTCATCGTTCGGTTCGACGCGATAGTCGACGCTGTGTCCGGCCTCTCTGCGGAGGGCGCCACTGAAGGCGTCGCCGGGACGCTTCAGGCCGCGGCGGCGGCCGAGCGCGAGGCCCTGCTCTCGGTGCATGCCCGGATGCAGGAGAACCTCGCTGCCCTTGTCGAGGGCCGGAGCCAGCTTCCGCATCCGACCGGACCGACGGGCTCCCTCCTGGATGAGATGGAAGCCATCTTCGAGGAGAGCGAAGCCGTCCTGGAGCAGGCCAACCGGACGGTCAGGCTGCTGATCGACGACGACCCGGAGGACACGCTGGCGGAGGTCGAGAACTTCGAGGACCACTACGCGGCCCTCGTCGCGAAGTGGGACGCCTTCCACCAGCGCTACGCCGGCTGGCGCAGCACCGACGGCGGGTGTGACCGCACCGAAGTGCTCCGGTCCCTCGACGGGTTCAACCTGCGCATGGGCGACCTTGGCCGCGAAGTGCGGAGTCTCCCGCAGTCCAGCTACCTGCTGCCCATGTACAACCTGCTGATCGAGGCGGTGGAGAGGGAAGAGGGGGCCATCCGCGCCCTGCGCAACTCCTGGCGTCCCTTCTCCGTCGACGCCTTCAAGACCGTCGACCAGGAGCGGGTGATCACCGACAGGCTGCGCCGCCAGGCCGCCGTCGGCCTGCAGCAACTCCGCGCCCGCTCCTGACACCGCCGCACCGTGGGTGCAACCGCTGCACACCCGCTCATGGTGGGCCTGTCGAACCACCCGTCATTCCCGCATCCCCCGTCATTCCCGCGCTTCAGCGTGCCACCGGCGGGAACCCAGAGTGGCCGGGCAGGCCACGCGGCGGGGCGTGGTGCAGGACGCCTGTCATTTCGAGCGCAGCCGAGAAATCTCTCGGGGGCCTGGTCCCCTCTCCCTTGAGGGGAGAGGGTTAGGGAGAGGGTGGACCGGACGCGGGGCGCGGCGGGCGCCCACACAAGCGATTCCCGTTTGCGGGTATAATCTCCGTGCGGTAACGCCACCATATTTGTAACCGAGATGTGACTTTTCGGTGGGTTTTCCATGATGTTCTGTAACCAAAACACTCCCCATCAGCAACATCGAGGCGACGAAGTCAGGCCAACCGGATGAGCGAGACCCCAGGTGAACCAGGTGCTTGACCTGATGAGCCGGCTGATCACAGCCCGGCCCTATGTCACGATCGGCCTGTTGGTCGTCGTCACCGTTGCGCTGGGCGCGGGCGCCTCGCTGCGCGCCGATATCGACGAGACGGACGGGTACTTTCCTCCCGACAATCCTGTCGTCAGAGCGCTGGACGAGATCGACGAGCTCTTCAGCGACTCGGGCGAGATCGTCGTGGTCTCATTGCTCTTCCGTGGAGAAGCCTTGACCCCCGAAGGGCTCTCACAGATGTCCGGCCTGATCGACGAGATCGCGGGCGACCCTGAGGTGGCGCCCCTGTTCACGCCGATCGATCCGGTGGTCGCGCCCTCGTCGGTCGTCGAGGCTGCGCTCGGAGTGGACGGTTTCGAGTCGGTCACGCAGGCGGAGATAGACGCCGTACGCAGTGCTCCGGCGGTCCAGGGCGCTCTCGCCGCGATGACGGGGACCGACACCGACGGCACACCGGTAGCGGTCGCCACCGTCCGCCTCCAGGATGCCGTTGCCGAGCGGCTGCAGGACGCGGAACGCAGGGTCTACGACGTCGCGGTCGGCGATGAAGGCCCCTTGCGCGTGAGCAGCGTGTCTCCTGCGGTGATCGAGGATGAGTACCAGAAGGCGTACAGGGAGGACACCGCGCCGCTGATCGGAGCCGCCTTCGTGCTCATCGCGGGGCTGATATTCCTCTTCCTGCGGTCGCCTTCCGACCTCGTCCTGTCGCTGGCGGGCCTGCTGATGTCCATCGTGTGGGTCGTCGGTGCGGAGGGCTGGTTGGGGCCGAACGGGCTGGGCCTCCTGGGCCGGCCGAGCGGCGTATCCGTGATCATCCCCATACTCATCATCAGCCTTACGGTGGACTATGCGATCCAGGTGGCGTTGCACTACCGCGAGGCGAGGACCGATCGCGCGCCGGTGCTGGCCGCCTCCCGCTCCGGACTGCGGATGGTGATCACCCCCCTCACCCTGGCTGCGTTCACAACGATCGGTAGCTTCCTGGTGGGGGTGCTCTCGCCCATCCCCGCTATCCAGGACTTCGGCGTCGTGGCCGGGATGGGCGTGGGGATGAGCGTGATCGTGATGCTGACGCTCCTGCCTGCCGGTCGGCTCATCATCGACCGGCGGCGGGAGTCGCGCGGCAGGCTCGCTCCGCCCCGGCTGGTCTCACAGGCGTTGCCGGGCATCGGAAGGGTCGCGGAACTGGTGGGGGGAAGCGTCACTCGCAAGCCCATGCCCTGGCTCGCCGCCGTACTGGCGTTGTCGGTCGTATTCGGGGTTGCCTCGACGCAGATCGAATCGCGGTTCAGCATACTCGACCTTCTGCCCAGCGGAGAGAGCGTCGCGAACGACTGGGAGACGCTGGATGCCGCCTTCGGCGGTTCGCCGGAGATGACCAACCTGCTCCTGCGCGCGGAGGTCACGAAGACCCAGACCCTCGTGAACCTGCACGACCTGACGGCCGCGTTCGAGGACGAACGGCAACGGCCGCGGGCGGCGGCGGGGCCGATCCAGGCTTCCTTCGAACTCCTCGTGTACGACTGGACAGAGGACACCGGCGAGCCCGGCGATAAGTACGACCCGGAACTCGCCGCGCTCTTCGAAGAGGCCACGGCGGGTGTGCATTTCGATCGGGACCTGATGCAGGAGTTCCTGGACAAGCTCGAGGCGAGGGAGCCTGCCGTCACGCGCCTCCTGGTCAACGACCCGGAGGGCATCGACGCGGTCCTGCTCCAGTTCCCGGCCTTCACGAACGACCCGGACCGGACGAAGGCGCTGCAGGAAGAGATCGAAGGGCTCTGGCTGGGTGAAGACGACGCCATCACGGCGACTTCCGGAAGCGTGATCTCAGTGACGGTGACGGAAGAGATGACGAGCCGTCAGACAGAAGCGATAGCGGCCACGATCGCCGCGGCTCTCAGTATCCTGTTCGTCTTCTTCTGGGCGACGCTTCGCCAACCGGTCCTGGCCTTCATCGCAGTCGGGCCGATCGTGCTGGTCCTGGTCTGGATACTCGGTACACTGGCGCTGCTCGGGATCCCTTACACCATCGTAACCGCAACGATAACGGCGCTCTCCATCGGGATCGGCGTCGACTACACGATACACATCATCCACAGGTACCGGGAGGAGTACAGCCACCTCCGCAACCCCGAGGCGGCGGCTGTTCGCACCCTGAGAACGACCGGCTCCGCCCTCCTGGGCTCCGCCCTGACCACGGGCGTCGGGATCGGCGTGCTGATGCTTTCCCCGGTGCCCGCGCTGCAGCAGTTCGGCTTCACGGTGGTGATCACGATCGCCTACTCGCTGGTGCTGTCCGTGCTGCTCGTGCCGTCCGCCATGACCATCTGGGGCGCGTACCAGAATATGCGGCTGCGCTCGATGGTCGAGACCTGGTCGAGTCAGCTCGACGAGGAGATCGAGGCGGTCTACAGGCGGCACGGGGAAGTGCAACAAGGGGGACAGGTATGACGACGGGTCCGGCTTCGAGCACCATCAACCACCATTCCCTCTCCCTGCCCGAAGAGCTGGTCCTGATGCTCCTCAACGAGGAGAGCGGCTACTTTCACCAGGTGCCCGGCTGGAGCCTCAACTGCACCGTCATCGGGGCCGTGCTGGCGGAACTCTCCCTCCGCTATCGCATCGACACCGACGCGGAATCCCTGTTCCTGAACGACAGGAGCCCGACCGGCCTGCCCACCCTGGACCCCATCCTGGCGGAGATCGCCGGCGAGCCGGAGCAGCACAGCACGCAGTACTGGGTCGAGCGGCTCGTCCCTCATGCGGAAGCGATCGTCGACCTCGTGCTCGGCGATCTGGTCCGGCTCCAGTTCCTGGAGCACCACGAGGGCGATTTCTGGACGCTGGCGCGCACCGCCTGGGAGGTGGATGCGCACGCAGCCTCCGGATCGGGCGGCGGCGTGGCCTTCATCAGGACGCGTATCCACAGGGTCATCCTCGGCGGCGATATCCCTGACCCCCGCGACGCCATCACGATCGCCCTCCTCAACACCTGCAACGTCATCCGCTTCATCCTGCCCCTCGACGAGGAGGCCGAGCAGCGCGTCAAGTGGGTCTGCGGGATCGACGTCATCGGCCGCTCCATCGCCGAGGCGGTGAGCAACAACATCGCCGGGGTCCACCTGCAGCGCTCGCCCCTCACCAGGAAGATCCCGCGCGTCTCTCTGCGCAAGATGCTGTTCAATCCCCACGCCAGGTCCGGCAACCTCCCGGCCCTCTTTGCCGACCTCGCCAGGGAGTACGGCCCGGTGTTCGAGCTGCGTCCCCCGCTCTCGAAACAGTCCTACTTCTTCCTCGCCGGCGCCGAAGTGAACCGCTGGGTCCAGCGGCACGGCCGGCTGTACCTGCGCTCCAGGGAGTATCTGGCCGACATCGAAGAGGTCTACGGCGTCTCACGCACTATCCACTCCACCGATGGCGCCGACCACTTCCAGTTCCGCAAGGCCTTGAGTCCCGCATACTCGCCCGAGACCTTGACTCGCCGCCTCGACGAGGTCTACCACAACGCGCGCCAACAGTTGTCGTCGTGGGCGGCCGGCGACGTCTTCCACGCCAGGTCGGTGCTCCGGCTGTACATGAACGCGCAGATGTCCCCGCTCCTGGTCAGCCAGGATACCCAGGAGGTGGTGGAGGACCTCCTCGCATTCAAAGAGCGCGCGCTCTCCACCCACGTCGCCGGCCTCTTGCCCAGGTTCATGTTGAAGACGCCCAGGATGAAGCGTCTCGCAAAGCTGAACCAGCGGATAGTGCAGAGCATCGAGGCCGACCATACTCCGGCCCAGCGCGCCGGCCGCCCCGCGGACGTCGTCGACGGCTACTTCGCCCTCCATGCCAATGAGCCGCAGTTCCTCCCGGAAACCGACTTCGGCTTTCCGCTCGGAACGGCGCTGCTGACCGGCATGTACCTCGCCGACATGACCAGCTTCATCTTCTTCTACCTGGCGTCGAACCCCGACATCTACAGGCGTGTGCAGGCTGAGGCCGACGCGCTGTTCGCCCACGGCGATCCCACGGGTGAAGACCTGACGCCGGACAGGATCGACGTCACACACCGCGTGCTGCTGGAGGCCCTGCGGCTGACACCGATCACCGCCTTCACGATGCGCAACGTCATGAACACCTGCATCGTCGAGGGCTATGAACTGCCGCTGCGCGCGCGCGTGGTGATCGCCCAGAGCGCCCCGCATTACATGGAGGACACCTTTCCCGACCCCTTCACGTTCGACATCGACCGCTATCTGCCGCCGCGCAACGAGCACTACGGTCCGGGCTACGCGCCCTTCGGCCTGGGCACCCACAAGTGCATCGGCAGCCGCTGGGCCGAGATGCACATCGCCCTCAACGTGCTCATGCTGGCGCACCACTTCACGTTCGATCTGTCGCCACCGGACACCAAACTGCGCATCAGCCCCTTTCCGACGCTGTCGCTAAGCGGGAAGGTCAGGTTCGTCATCAAGGAAAGGCGGCACGAGGTCCGGGTCTGACGCTGCCCGCGCCTGGCCTGCCGGGCGGCGCTGCTCGTAGAGACCGAGAGCATGCAAAGGGAAATACTGGCGGTACAGCGCGTAGTCCAGGAGTGCGGTGCGAAAGAATATCCCGGCCATGTCCTGTCTGGGCCATGTCCCATCCGCCCTCTGCATGCCTGCGAGGAACCGGGCGCCCCGCGTGATCGCGGCCCGGTCCGTATCGCCCGCCTCGAGGAGAGCGATCATCGCCCACGCGGTCTGGATGACCTGGCTCTCCGTATGCGCGACGTATCGGCCGGTATAGCAGCCCCGGTAGTGTTCGCCCCATCCCCCGTCTTCCCGCTGGCGGTCCAGCAGCCACTGGCAGGCCGAGCGCAGGGCCGGATCGTCAGGACGAGCGCCGGCGGCAAGCAGGCCCCGTATCCCGAAGAACGTGCCATAGATGAACTGAACGCCCCACACGCCGCGCCAGGAGCCGTCTCTCTCCTGGGCGCGGCGCAGCCACGCGCCGGCCCGTGAGATGGACCTCGTTTCCGCCTGGCCGATGACCCGGGGGAAGCGCTCTCCGCAAGCCGCCAGGGCCGCAAGACAAGAGGCGGTGCACTCGACGTAGGAGTGCTCCGTCATGGAGTCCCCGAACATCTCGGCGGGGTTCAGCCACTCGAGGCCGACCAGGCCGCGCTGCGGTTCGTACGTGCCGAAGCCGCCGTCCCGGTTCTGGCCCCGCAGCATGAACCGGACCGCGTCGCCCAGCGCCGTCGCGTCCGCCGCATCCCCGTCGGCGGAGAGAAGCCCGAGCACCGCCTCGGCGGTGCAGTCGGTCACCGGCCAGCCGTGCCACCCCGCGGCGAAGCACCAGCCGCCGCGGGGGTCCTCCCGATAGGCCTCTCGATAGCCTTCGAAGCTGATGCCGATCTGCTGCCCGCGCAGGTAGTCCGCCGCGCTTCGGAGCGCATCGCGGACCCCGTCGAGGCCGGATGCCGTCGACAGCGCCTGCAAGGCGAAGGCGGTATCCCAGGAAGCGCTTCTCGCCCCGGAGACGCGCAACCCTCCCTCGTCGTCTTCCCAGATCCAGCGGTCCAGCTGTGCGAGGGCGCGGAGTCCGTCGGCGTCTTCGGGGTCGCGCAGCCACAGGACAAGGATGTTCAGTATCCCGCTGACGGGAGATATGCTCGTGTGGTTGGTGGTCTGAAGCTCCCATCTGATGCTGCGGACCATCGCTTCCACGTAGCGGGCGCGCAGACGCCTGCTGTGGAACCGGTCGAAGAGGCGTGCGAAGCCGAACCCAACGCGGAGCCACACGCTCGGCCTGGCATGCAGGTCGGCGTCTCGCAGGCGACCGCGGCTCCCGGCGAAATCGGCGCCGGCGAACCCCCGGGGGTACAGCTCTTCTCTTATGGAAGCGATCAGGGGCGTTACGGGCGCCTGGGACCGATGCGCGTAAAGGGATGCCATCCCCATGTAGATGAGCCGCGTATGGCAGTACCAATGCGAAGGATGCAACGGCATCCAGCGAGGCAGGCCCCACACCTCCGGCAGGATGGCATTGACGCCGCGCCAGTCGTAGAGATTGAGGAGCGCCAGCCAGAACTTGCCCCAGGTCGGGATACCGAGGACTCCTTCTTGCTGCAGGAACCGCCGCGCTGGCTCGATCAGCGGGTCGTCCCGCTCGACGCCGAGCAACCTGGCCGCGACGTAGACCAGTGTGGTGACGAACAGGCTTGGCGGTTCGTGCTCGTGGAGGCTCCACAGGCCTACTTCCAGGCGGGAGCGCTGGAAGTAGCGCAACACGCCACGGCGGCGGGTGGACCCGAGGGGACGGCGGATGATGTGATGCAGCAGCACGTACTGTGCCGAGAGCATGGGGCACCACCTCACCTCACCTTCGAAGCTGCCATCCTCACCCTGGAGGCGCAGCAAACCCTCGGTGGCCTTCCTCAGGGCGGAATGGGTATCAGGGTGCACCGGCATGCTCCTGGTCATGCGGTTGGCTGAGGAGGCCCTGGGGTGGAGTGGAGGTCAGGAAGGCACGCTCCAGGCTGCCATGGAACCGCTCGTTCTGCACGTCGCCCCTGGCTCTCGACCTGCGTAGCTGGCAAACGGCCCTCATGAACCATCCGATGCGAAGGGCAAGGCGACGAACGGTGCCGCCTGCCCGGCGCCAGGCGCGCGGGCTCATGGACATCGGGACCGCTCTCGCAACAGCCAGGGTAACCGCGATGCCGCCGATGAAACCCAGGCTGGCCTCTGACGTATCTTCGCAAGCGAGCAGGCGGATGCTCCGGTCGGTGGTCTCACCGCCCTTCCTCCATATCCGGTAGACCGCGTGCCTGAGCGCCACTGCCTCGGCACGATGATCGGCGAATACCTCATAGAACCCCATGGCAAGCATCTCGGGCGCGCGGACCTCCCGGAAGCGCCTGGAGACGAAGTCGCTGAAGTCCTCGCTCTCGGCCAGCGTCATGGCATCGCCGAAACCGAGGGTCAGTCCTACCGCCGTCATCGGGTGGTAGTGTCCGGCCGCATCGCCGATAACCACGAAACGAGAGTTACCGTAGGAGATGCGCGGCCTGATCATGTTTCCGGCGCGCTTGAAGCGCCGCTTGCGCACCGCTTCCACGAACAACGATCTGATGTCCGGCGGCAGCCAGGGGATGTAAGAGTTCAGCAGCAGGCCGTCGGCGTGACGGTCCGAGTATTCGCGCGGGATATCCATGATGGCGCAAACGCTGTCCTCTCCCAACCCGTACATGAATATGGGGCCGGGGCCGCCACAGAAGATGTGCCCGTAGTCGTCCACGGGCAACTTCACCCCGTTTACCCTGATCCCTATCATGCGCGAACAGACCGTGGGCTTTGCCGTCAGCCCCAACAATCGCAGCACGGCCGCCGATCGGCCGTCCGCGCCGACGGTCCGGTCTGCCGTCACGGACTCCCTGGCGCCGTCCCGACTGTAGGTGACTCTGCCGTCATGGAGCGGGCGGGCGCGCGCCTGTATGAGGTCGACGTTGGGCTCGTTCTCCGCAGCCTCACGCAGACGCAGGACGAGGGTTTCGTGCGGGCATACCAGGCCCTGCGAACCGTCCGGGTAGGTCAGCGGGATCGGCTCTGAGCCATCCTCCGGGAACACCACGAACCCTCTGGTGGCGTGGGCCTCTGTATCGAAACGGACCCCGATCTGTTCCAGCATCCGTGAGGCAGGCGGATGCAGCCATTCGCCCTTCAGTCCTGCTTGATGATCGGTGGGGTTCTGCTCGAACAGCGCCACCCGCGCGCCCCTGCGTGCATGGGCAAGTGCGCACAGGCTGCCCACCGGGCCGGCGCCGATTATGGCTACGTCATAGTGTCGAGGATCGGCGCTGCTCAACGGAACGACGCTCTCTTCGATGCGTCGGCGGCCATGAGAGCCAAGGAGAGGCCTCCGGTTTACTTGCGGGGGTTACTCCCTGCGTTGTACCACCAGATGTGTAACCAAGGTGTGACGATTGGATGGAATTGTTGTGATATCTTGTAACCGTTCACAGGACCCGGCATAATCGCCCGTAGACGCCACGTTCACTCCCCATCAGCAAGCACTCGAGGTGACGAGTTGGACCGACCGGACGAACGAGACCGACGGATACACGAATTGGAGGAGCGCCTCTCGCGCCTGAGCGGGGCCAGCCTCCGCATCAACGAGAGCCTGGACTTCGACACCGTCCTGCAGGAGGTGGTGGACGGCGCGAGGGCGCTGACGGCCTCACGCTACGCGGCGATAACCGTTCTCGACGAAGCCGGACAGTTGTCGGACTTCATCGTCTCCGGCCTGACGAGGGAGGAGCACCAGGGGTTGTGGGACATGCCGGAGGGACCGGGGTTCTTTGAATACCTCAGCGGCCTCGCCGAGCCCCTGCGGGTCTCGGATATCGCCAGCCACCTGAGGGCATTGAACATGCCTGATTTCCTGCCCTCGGTATCGGCGACCTCCCTGCTGGTCGCCCCGGTCCGCCACCAGGGGGCCGGGGTCGGCACGATCTATCTGGCCCACGATACGAACGACCGGGAGTTCACCCGGGAGGACGAAGAGACGCTGGTGCTGTTCGCCTCCCAGGCGGCGATGGCCATCGCCAACGCCCGCAGGCACCGGGAGGAGCGGCGGGCCAGGGCCGACCTCGAGACCCTCATAGACACCTCCCCGGTGGGCGTGGCGGTCTTCGATGCCGCGACAGGGGCGCCCGTATCCTTCAACCGGGAGGCGGGGAGGATCGTCGACAGCCTCCGTAGCCCCGGCCAGTCACCGGAGCAGCTGTTGGAGGTATTGACGTGCATGCGCGCCGACGGGCGCGAGGTCTCTCTGAGGGAGTTCCCGATGGCGGAACTGCTCAGCATCGGCGAGACGATCCGGGCCGAGGAGATCGTCATGCGCGTCGCCGATGGCAGGAGTGTCACGGTGCTGCTCAACGCGACGCCCATCATCTCGCACGAGGGCGCGGTCGAGTCGGTGGTCGTCACCATGCAGGACATGGCCGACGTCGAGGAGCAGGAGCGGTTGCGGGCCGAGTTCCTGGCCATGGTCAGCCACGAGCTGAGGACTCCTCTGACCTCCATCAAGGGCTCCGCCGCCACGATCATGGACTCGGGGCTGGACCTCGACCCCGCCGTGGTCCGCCAGTTCGTCCGCATCATCGGGGACCAGGCCGACCACATGAACGCCCTGGTCGCCGACCTCCTGGATGTGGCCCGTATCGAGACCGGCACGCTGCCGGTGGGCCCCGAACCCGCTGATGTGGCCGTGCTGGTGGACCGGGCGAGAAGTGATTACGCCAACGCAGGGGGCAAGAGCAACCTTGCCATCGACATCGAACCTGGCCTGCCCCTGGTGATGGCGGACAGGCGGCGCATCGTGCAGGTGCTGGGCAACCTGCTGCCCAACGCGGCCCGGCACTCCCCGGAATCGTCCGTCATCAGGGTGAGCGCCGTACGGGATGGCGTTCACGTGGCGGTCTCGGTGGCGGACGAGGGGCGGGGCATCCCGGCCGAGAGTCTGCCCGATCTGTTCCGCAAGTTCTCCGTGGCGCAGTCCGAGGAGCAGACAGGGGACACCGGGTTGGGCCTCGCCATCTGCAAGGGCATAGTGGAGGCGCATGGGGGACGCATCTGGGCCGAGAGCGACGGGCCCGGAACGGGGGCGTGCTTCACCTTCACGCTTCCGTCGGTCGAAGGCTCCGTGGGCGGCGCGGTCGGCCGACTTCCTTCGATATCGACGCAGCGCGAGCAGAACGTGGAGGGAGAGCGGCTGCGCATCCTGGCGGTGGACGACGACCCCAACGACCTCCGCTACGTCCGCGACACCCTTGTGAAGTCGGGCTACGATCCGGTGGTGACCGGGGAACCGGAGGAGGCGCTCCGCCTCGTGAAGGACGAGAAGCCGGACCTCGTGTTGCTGGACCTGATGCTTCCGGGTACGGACGGCATCGAGTTGATGAAGGACATCCTTGACGTGGCCGACGTGCCGGTCATCTTCCTGTCCGTCTATGGGCGCGAGGAGCTCATCGCCAGGGCCTTCGACATGGGGGCCGCCGATTACGTCGTCAAGCCCTTCTCGCCGACGGAGCTCTTGGCGAGGATCAGGGCGGCGCTTCGGCGCAGGGCGGCCGCAGAGCCGTCGGAGCCGTATGTGTGGGGCGATCTGACCATCGATCACGCCGGGCGCAGGGTGGCCCTGGCCGGCCGTCCCGTGCATCTCACGCCGGTCGAGTACCGGGTGCTGGCCGAGCTTGCGGCCAACGCCGGACGGGTGCTGAGCTACGAGCGTCTGCTGGGCCGGGTGTGGGGCGAGAAGAGCGCCGGCGATGTGCGCCCCATGCGCACCATCGTCAGCAAGCTCCGCCGCAAGCTGGGCGACGACACCGACAACCCCACCTACATCTTCACCGAGCCCCGCGTCGGCTTCCGGATGCCGAAGGGGGAATAGACGAGCGGTGGGACCGCCCGCTACTCCCTGAGCGCTGGTTTCCTCACGCCACCGTGACCGGATGCGGCACCGCCGCCCAGAAGTCGTAGCCGCGCTCGTTCCACTTCATCGCGCCGGGCTCCGGCTGCGTGTTGCCGGCGCTGTCCGTCGCCCGCATCGTGATGGTGTGCTCGCCCGGCGTCGCGTCCCAGATGAACTCCCACCGGCAGCCGCCCTTGGAGATATTCGGCTCCTGGATGCAGGCGTCGGCCCACGTCTTCCCGTCGTCCAGGCTGTACTCGACCCTGCTGATGCTGCCGTGACCGGACCACGCGAAGCCTCGTACGGCCTGCGTTCCGGCCTGCAGTTCCCCCGGCCACGCCATCGCGATGCCGGAGCGTACCGGCGTCGTGGTCAGAACGGGGCCCCAGGCCGGAGGCTCGGGCGGAAAGTCCGGCCCTTCCAGCACGTACTCCTCCGTGTTCCGCATGACGTGGATCGGCTCTTCGCACACGAGGATCTTCCCGACCCACTTGATGCTGTTGACGCCCACCCAGCCGGGCACGATGACCCGCGCGGGGAAGCCGTGGTCGGGCGGGATGAGGTCGCCGTTCATCGCGTAGGCGACGATGGTGTCGGGCTCCATCGCCTTGGCCACCGGCATGGGCCGCTCGACCGCGGCCTCATCCAGCCCTGTCGGCATCACGTCGACCGCTGTCGGCTTGATGCCCGCGCGCACCAGGATCTCGCTGAGCGGCACGCCCGTCCACTCCGCGACGGCGTAGGAGCCGTAGCGCCAGGGTCTGCCCTTCGGCATCTCCCCCTGGTACTCCTTGAAGAAGATGCGCCCGTTGCCCGCGCACTCGATGAAGCGCGTCACCGTCACCGACGGCATCCGCAGCAGTTCGTCGTAGCTGATGCTCAGCGGGTTCGCCACGCCCGGCCCTTCCACGCTCAGCCGCCACGTCTTCTCATCGATGATGGGTGTCGGCCCGTGGTTGCGGATATAGAAGAGCGATGCGGGAGTCAGGTACCCGCGCCCGTACAGGTTCTCCCAACGTGTTTCTACGCAGACGTCGTGGTGGAAGAACAGGTCGCTCGGTGTCGGCTTGACGTGTGTGCCTTCGGGGGTGGGCTTCGAGTCCATGGGGCCTCCCTGTGTCATCCGTGGCGGGGGCATGAAAAAGCCCCGCATCCGGAAGTGTGGTGCGGGGCAGGGGTGTCCAGGCCGGTGAAGTGCATACAACAACACACCCCGGCTTCATGGGCGCAACAACTGCAACACGCGCATGCGAACGTCACCTGGACACCTCTCACCGTTGGGGACTGGCGGTTCTGGCGGAACCTTAACCGATGCGATGCGTATGGTGTCAATGCCCCTGCTGCCGGTTTCGGCAGGATTGGCGCGAAAGACCCCGAAGGTATGGACGCCATCCCTGCGTGCTGAGCCTCGAACCATCAGCACAGTCAACCTTGCCGTGATACACGCATGCTATACTGCACGGCACCAACCGGAGGCGGAGCGAGCGCCATGGCATCGAAACGCAAGAAGAAGACACCGCAGCCCCTCACCGGCGAGAACCACGTAGGCGCGGAGCAGCATCCGGGGCTCAGTGACGAGGACCTTGCCCGTTCGCGTGAGATGGAAGAGCGGATAGACATGGCCGAGAAGCAGGGTAAGAAGCCACGGAAGCTCACCGCCGAAGAGCTCGTCCGCGTCATGGTTGCCGACGAGAAGCTCGTCAGGGAAACCAACGAGGCTATGCGGGAGGCCCGGGAAGGCAAACCGGGCAAACGTGTCAGTGCAGGTGAGATAGAGGCCTGGCTCAATGACCAATCCCGGCCCCGGCCCATTTGAAGTCCGCTTCAAGGAAAGTGCAGAAGCCTTCCTGTCTGGCCTCACTCCGCGATACTACGGACGGGCCATGACAACGGTCCATCACATCATGGACAACCCTTATCCGGACGATCAGGCGAAGATTCGGCTACCGTTCCCATTCTCCTACGGTTCCATGGGCCTTCGAGCGAACGGCTTCTTCATCACGTATGAGTTTGTGGACGAAAGGACGATTCGCGTATTGACGGTCGGCTGGGACAACCCCGACTACTGGGGCTGACCGCTTGCCGCCGCGACGCTCGGACGGATAGCATCCTCGCGTTGTGAGACCCTTCCGCTTGCATGAACCCACGACCGTGCAGGAGGCCGCGTCCGCGCTTGCTGACGCGGACGGTAGCGCGGCGCTCTATGCCGGCGGCACCGAACTCCTGCTCGCCATGAAGTCCGGCCTGCTCGCCTACGACACGCTCATCAACGTGAAGAGCATCCCCGGCCTCGACGCCATATCTGCTGACGGCGACAGCATCGTCATCGGCGCGAGCGCCACCCACAGCGCCGTCGAGCACGACTCGCTCGTGCGCGAGCGGCTGCCCCTGCTCTCCGAGGTCGAGCACGGCGTCGCGAACCTGCGCGTGCGGAACGTCGGCACGCTCGCGGGCAACCTCTGCTTCGCCGAACCCCACTCCGACCCCGCGACGCTGCTCCTCGTCTACGAGGCGGAACTCGGCGTCGCCGGGCCGTCCGGCTCGCGCCGCATCGCCGTCGGCGACCTGCAGACCGGTTCGTACGAGACCTCGCTCGGGCCGGACGAGTTGCTGACCGCCGTGCGCGTCCCCGCGTTCCCTTCCGGTATGCGCGCCGCCTACTCGAAGTTCGGCCATCACCACCGCCCGACGCTCGGCATCGCCGCCGCGCTGGCAGTGGAGGACGGCGTCGTCGCGGACGCGCGCCTCGCCCTCGGCTGCGTCTCCCCCGTCGCGCGGCGGCTCTCCCGCTCGGAGGACGTCCTGCGCGGCGAGCGTGTCGACGCCCTCACCGAGGGCGCATCCGTGCTGCGCGAGGCGTCCCGGCTGGCGTCGGAGGACGCCGACGCGGTCGAGGACATGCACGGCGGAGTGGACTACAAGGAGCACCTCGTGCGCGTCTTCATGGAACGGACGTTGCTGCGCGCGCTGGCGCGGAACGGAGGCGGCGATGGCTGATGCGCAGGACACGCTGGCGGTCGCATTCGAGTTGAACGGCGCCCCGGTCGAGGCTGCGGTCGAACCGCAGACGCCGCTCATCGACATGCTGCGGGAGCGGTTCGGCCTCACCGGCACGAAGCGCTCGTGCGACGTGCAGGTCTGCGGCGCCTGCACCGTGCTGCTCGACGGCAACCCTGTCAGTTCGTGCACCGTCCCGGCGTTCGAGGCGCGGGGCAGGGCGGTGCTCACCGTCGAAGGGTTCGCGGCTGACGAGGGCGCATCCCCGCTCATCGAGGCGTTCGTCAACAACGCGGCGTTCCAGTGTGGCTTCTGCACCCCGGGCATGCTCCTGGCCGCGAAGTCGCTCCTCGACGCGGATCCTGCTCCTTCCGAGGATGCGATCAAGGACTACATGCGCGGCAACGTCTGCCGCTGCACCGGCTACAAGAAGATCGTGGAGGCCGTCCACGAAGCGTCGGAGGCGGGCCGATGACAACGCGCGGGTTCAAGACGGTCGGTACGGCGGTGCGCAGGGTCGACGCGGACGACAAACTCTCGGGCCGCGCGCAGTTCACCGGCGACCTCGACGTAGCGGGCATGGCGTTCTGCAAACTCGTGACGAGCCCGCTGCCGCACGCCCGCATAACACGGGTCGACGCCAGCCGTGCGCGTGCGCTCCCCGGCGTCTACGCCGTGCTCACGTCGGCTGAGCTCGTCAACATGGAGACGCACTACGGCTCCGACAAGAAGGACCGCCCCGTCATCGCCATCGACAAGGTGCGCTTCCAGGGCGAGCCTGTCGCGGCGGTCGCCGCCGTCGACCTCGCGACCGCCGAGGCAGCCGTCGAACTGGTCGACGTCGAGTACGAAGAGCTGCCCACGGTCACCGGCATCGACGAGGCGCTCGACGAGTCGGGCGAGCCTGTCCACGAGACCAACTTCTGCCACGAGTACGGCTACGAGTGGGGCGACGTCGACGCCGCGTTCCGCGAGTGCGACCGCGTCTTCGAGGACACGTTCGAGTTCCCGATGGTCTACCACTACGCGATGGAGCCGCACACCTGCATCGCCAGCTACGAGCCCGACCGCATCCGGCTCTGGACGTCCGCGCAGCACCCGTTCCTCGTGCAGGCGGAGATAGCGCGCCTTTTCGGACGACAACTGGACCAGGTGCAGGTCGTTGTGCCTTATGTTGGTGGTGGCTACGGGAGCAAATCGTACACAAAGATAGAACCGCTCGTGACCGCGCTGAGCCGCGAGGCCGGCAGGCCCGTGCGGCTTGCGCTGAGCGTCGACGAGGCCATGCGCACCGTGCGCCGGCACGCCGCACGCGGGACGATCCGCACCGGCGTGATGAACGACGGCACCATCGTCGCCCGCGAGTGCACCGGCTACGTCGACACCGGCGGCTACACCGACAACGGTGTCCGCGTTACGGAGCGCTTCGGCGACCGCATGCCGGGCCCGTACTCCCTGGCGAACGTCAGGGTGAAGACGTATGGCCTGTTCACGAACTCGACCCCGGCCGGCTCCTACCGCTCCATCGGCGGCCCGCAGGCCATCTGGGTGTGCGAGTCGCAGATAGACGTCATCGCCCACGCGCTGGGCATGGACCCGTTCGAGTTCCGTGTGAAGAACCTCGTCCGCGAGGGCGAGGAGGTGCGGCGCGGCAGGCGCCCCATCGAGGGTGACCTCGAGTTCGCGTTGCGGAAGGTCGCCGCCGACTTCGGCTGGGACACGTGGACGCCCGGGCCAACGCCCCCCGGCGTGAAGCGCGGCATCGGCTTTGCGTGCGGCGTCACGAACTCCGGCGCAAGCCCCACGTCGACCTCGCTCGTGCGCTTCCACGCCGACGGCAGCGCGACCGTCTACATCGGCAGCGCCGAGATGGGGCAGGGCTCCCGCTCGGTTATGGCGCAGATCGCTGCGGAGGAGATGCGCATCCCCTACGAGAAGGTACGCGTGGTCGCGTCCGACACCTCCGCCGTGCCGTGGGACCGCTCGACCGGCTCCAGCCGCTCGACCACGCTCATGGGTCTCGCGGTGCACGACGCCGCGGTCGACGTCCGTACGCAGGTGCTCGACCTTGCCGCCGAGCACTTCGAGGCGTTCCCCGAGGAGATCGAGGCCGAGGACGGCCGGGCGTCGTTCAAGGGCGAGACCATCGCGTTCGCGGCTCTGGTGCGCAACATGTTCGGCGGCTCCGGCGGCGAGCTGATGGGCAGGGGCTACGTCACCCCCAAGCACCCCAGCGGCAAACTGCGCCAGGACCCCGTCTTCTGGGAGGTCAGCATCGGCGCGGCGGAGGTCGAGGTGGACACGGCCACCGGCGAGGTGCGCCTGCTCCGCTACTACTCCATCTCCGACCCCGGCAAGGCCATCAACCCCAAGCAGGTCGAGGGCCAGGACGAGGGCGCGGCGATGCAGGCCATCGGCCACACGCTCTTCGAGGAGATGCTCTACGAGGACGGACAGCTCCTGAACCCCAACCTCGTCGACTACCGCGTGCCCGTCTTCACCGACCTCCCGCACGAGTTCGAGACCGTGCTCATCGAGAGCGGCAACGGCCCCGGCCCCTACGGCGCGAAAGGCGTCGGCGAGGGCGGCATCGTCTGCGTCGCGCCCGCGACCGCCAACGCCGTTTTCAATGCCACCGGCGTCCGCATCTCCACCCTCCCGCTCACCCCCGAGCGCGTCTGGCGCGCCCTCCACGAGGCCGGGCAGGCGTCAGGCTAAGCGCCCTGCTTTAGCCTCGGCACGATTGCGTAGACCGTGACGACCGCAGCGTTCTCGAAGTAGTACGCGATCAGGAAATCCTCGGTGGCATAGCAGATGCTGTCGTATCGGAACGGGAATCCTATGGCGAGCTTGGTAAGGCCATCCTCGTAAGGATCGCCCATCAACACTTCAATCGCATCGTCAACCTGCTCTTGTTGTTCAGCAGGCAGGCTGTCTTTGAAGTGCCGTGCCCCCGAGTCGAGGAATGCATCAAAGGCCACGGAGCTGTCGCCGTATCTCCTCAGAACTTCCGTGGCGGATGTAGAGCCCCTTCTCCCCGGCTGCCTTTCGCCGCTGGGACTCTTCGTATTGCGCCTGGATGTCGTCAGCTCTGCTCCACGCCTCGCGGCGCAACGCCTCGCCTTCCGGCGTCAGTTTGACCTTCTTGCGCGTGTTCGCCATACCTTAAGTCTACCCCTGGCTGCCGAACATCTCCACGGGTGTCTGGCGCGGACCGTAGCCCTCGAAGTACACCCCGGTCTCGATGTCGTAGCGGCCCTGCAGATGGTTACCCGCCTTCTTGCTGCGGATGATGACGGCCACCGTCCGCTCGCCCACCGTGTTCTCGCGGTGTATCTCGTACGGACCCACGAGGTCGATCTCTCCGGGACCGCAGTACTTGTTCGACGCCAGCGCGATCTCCGCGTAGTCGGGGCGCGAGCGGTCGTCGAGTCGGTCGTAACGCTCGATGCGCTCATGGCCGTCGAGCACGCCGTAGAGCGTGTATATCTCCCCGTGGTCGTGGACGCGGGAGAGCCGGCCCTGCCGTGACTGGCCCTTCGTGAGGCCGTTGACCGCGAAGCCGAAGTCCGGGTCCTCGTAGAAGATGAGGTTCTCGCCGCGGCCTTCCCTCGCCTCGCAGTCCGGCCAGTTCTTCGACGCCTCGATGACCGTCGGGTCCGAGAGCAGCTCCGCGAGGATGGGCGTGAGCGCCTCCCAGCGCTTGTCGAGGTCTGGCTCGCTCGCGAACAACTCACGGGTCTTGTGTACGAACCGGTCCAGCGCGTTCTGTGTCCTCGTCTCAACGACCATGGTGGCTCCTCCCTTCATGGCGATCGGCTGCTGTCGGCAGTGTGCGCCCGCGCGCGAGGTGTAGTCAAGTGTGGTTTGTTCCCTCTCCTGAGGGAGAGGGTTAGGGTGAGGGCCCTTGGTGGTGTGGGGCTGGTCCCCCTCCAGCGTGCACGCGCCGCAAGGCTGGCGTATGGTTGCGGCGCGGAACCTGAAATCGAGGAGGGAGCCATGACCACCGACGCTGATGCGGCCATCAAGTACGCGCCGACACCCGACGGACTGGAGGACTTCGCCATCCCGGACCCCTACGCCGACTGGCTGAAGGCCGAGGGCGTGAAGGTCATCGTCGACTACGCCTTCGACGACATCGCCCACGTCGAGCTCGGCCCCTGGGAGCGGAAGGGAGGGAAGGGCGCCGTCATCAACATCCCCTACCACGTCCTCACCAACGACACCCACATCGTCGAGATCGACCCCGGCGGCAAGTCGGAGCCCGAGCACCACGTCTACGAGGAGTACGTCTACGTCATCTCCGGGCGCGGCGCGACCAGCATCTGGCCGCAGGGCAGCGAGGAGAAGAAGACGTTCGAGTGGAAGCAGGGCAGCCTCTTCTCCATACCCCTCAACTGCTGGTACCAGCACTTCAACGGCAGCGGCGCCGAGCCTGCCCGCTACCTCTCCGTCACCACGGCGCCCCCGAACATGCGCCTGTTCGGCGACAACGACTTCATCTTCAACTGCGACTACCCGTTCTCCAGCCGGTACAGCGGCGAGGACGACTTCTTCAGCGGCAACGGCAAGCTCTACAACCGCCGCATCTGGGCGTCCAACTTCATGCCGAACGCGCCGGACATGGCGCTCTACGCCTGGAACGAGCGCGGCGCGGGCGGCATCAACTCCATGTTCGAGATGGCCGGCAACCTCTCCAAGGCCCACATCTCCGAGTTCCCCGTCGGCACCTACAAGAAGGCGCACCGCCACGGCCCCGGCGCGAACCTCGTCCTCCTCAGCGGCGACGCAGGCTTCTCGCTCCTGTGGACCAGGGACGACATGTCCGACATCCGCAAGGCCGACTGGAAGGTCGGCTCGCTCGTCATCGTGCCGAGCGACGGGACGTACCACCAGCACTTCAACTCCGGCACGCGGCGGGCGCGCTACATGGCGCTGACGCCCGGCACGCACGGCCTGCGTGCAGCCATCCCGCGCGGGCAGGGCGCCGACCAGAGCTTCAAGGCGGGCGGCTACCAGATCGAATACGAGGACGAGGACCCGAAGATCCACGAGATCTACGAGGCGGAGCTGGACAGGAACGAGGTGACCTGCCGCATGAAGGCGTTCATCTCCTACTGCAATGGCGAGGTCGGCCCCACTTCTGCCCGCGACACCTAGACTCCGATCCCCTCTCCCTGCAAGGGGAGAAGGCTAGGGTGAGGGTACTGCGGGGTGCGGGGGTGTCCCTCACAACGTTAAGGAGAGCGACATTATGGACTTCGACCTTACCGGCAGAGTGGCCATCGTTACCGGCGGAGCGCAGGGACTCGGCTTCGCCTGCTGCACCGAGCTCGCGAAGCACGGCGCCGACATCGTCGTCGTGGCGCGTGAACCGGAGGACGTAACCGGCGGACGCGCCCGGCCGCACGCACCCGTGAGCGACGGCGTCGCGGCGGTCGAGGCGCTCGGACGCCGTGCCCTCGGCATCACCGCCGACGTCCGCGACAAGGCGCAGGTCGACGCCATGGTCGAGCGCGTGCTCGCCGAGTGCGGGCGCATCGACATCCTCGTGAACGTCGTCGGCGGCAGCTGGGGAGAGACGTTCAAGGCCGGGCCGCTCATGGAGCTGACCGAGCACGACCTCGTCGAGGCGTACCGCGTGAACGTCGTGACCATGTTCCAGTGCAGCGTCGCGGCGGTACCGGCGATGAAGCAGCAGGGCAAGGGCTCCATCATCAATATCGCCTCCGTGGCCGGACGCGCCCCGAGCCCCGACTCCCCTGCCTACGGCGCTGCGAAAGCGGGCGTCATCAACATGACGCTCTCCATGGCGCAGGCGTGGGGACCGGAGGTGCGCGTGAACGCCATCGCCGTCGGCGGCATTGAGACGCCGCACCGCCCCCGCTGGCGCGAGGACTCGTCCGCGGCCTACGGCCCCGGCGGCGTCTCCGCGATGGGACGCCTCGGCAAGCCGGAGGAGCACGCCGGCACCGTCGTCTGGCTCGCCTCCGACTACGGCGGCTACATCACCGGCGAGGTCATCGACGCCAACGGCGGCGCCCGCCGCTGATCCCCTCTCCTGCCGCTGTCCCCCTCGCCCTCTGGGAGAGGGGCTAGGGGTGAGGGTTGCCTGCCTGGCGTATAGTGTGCCCGTAACCCGGACCTGACTTGGAGGCCGCCGATGGTCATCAAGGATGAGAAGCGGAACGAGGAAGCGGCGTGGGAGCCGATCCCGTACCTGGGCCGCAGCGTCCGGGTCGTGGGCGACTGGCAGTCCGTCGACGCCTCGCAGACCCCTCACGAGAAGAACAAGCGGGGCGAACTCGGCAAGCCGCTCCACAACTGGTACTTCAACCGCACCTCCCGCGACCCGCTCGGACGCGTCGCGACGGCCAACTCGTCGGCCGACCGGCGCAACGCCATCGAAACGCACATCGCCGGGGCCCCTCGAGGGAAGGTCAACCCGGAGCGCACCGAGGTCGTCGACCCGAAGGTCATGACCGAGCACATCAAGCGCGTCGCGAAACACCTGGGCGCGTCGGACGTCGGAATCATGCGCGTCCACCCGTCGTTCCTCTACAAGGAGGGACGCTACCCCGACGACGGCAGGGGTGCCGACGGCGGAGGCGGCACGATCATGGTGAGCGCCGAGGAGACTGCGCGCCGCTTCCCGTACGCCATCGCCTGCATCTACGCCTGGGACTACGACATGGGACGCGCGCACCGGCACCGCATCGGCGACGCCGCCTACCACTTCGGCGCGGAGGCGCTCCGTTCGACCTACGCCAACCTTGCGGGCTACGTCCGCGAGTTGGGCTACGGCGTGGCGACGCGCGTGGCGACGCCCATGCCCGTCGCGCTTGGGGCGGGGCTCGGCGAGATCGGCAGGCACGGGATGCTCATCACCGAGAAGTTCGGCGCGCGCGTCCACCTCGGCGACCCCATCCTGACCGACCTGCCGCTCGTGCCCGACGAGCCCATCGACGTCGGCGTCGAGGACTTCTGCAAGGTCTGCCGCAAGTGCGCCAACACCTGTCCGACCAACAGCATCTCCACGGAGGGCAAGAAGGTCGTCAATGGGGTCGAGAAGTACAAGATCAACTGGGAGACCTGCTACCGGCTGCGGCCCCACGTCATGGAGTACTGGGACATCTGCATGACCTGCGTGGCGGTCTGCCCCTACACGAAGCCCGACGTCTGGTGGCGCACCGTCGCTGTCCGGAGCATCAAGTGGACGCCCATCCCCCTGCGCGGCATCACGACCCGCGTGCTGAAGTGGATAGACGACCGCTTCTGGGGCAAGCTGGGCCGCAAGCGCGTGCAATGGATGAGCCACGACTCCGGTCGGCTGAAACTGCCCGACGGCACGGAAATGCCGGAGGAGCCGGAGCGCGGCTACTACTACCCGCTCAAGGAGAACACGCGCCGCTTCGACATCCTGAAAGAGAAGCTGAAGAGCAAGGCGTAGGCGATGGGACTCCTCCGCTGGCCGCTGCGCCGCTCGCGCGACCCCTACTGGGACGCCTTCGTGAACAGGCCGCTCGCCGATCCCGCGAACGCCATCACCGAGGCCATCCGCCGCGCACCGGAGGGGCGCATCTTCCCCGTCCGCAGCGAATTGCCCGAGCCCGACCGGCTGCTGCAGGACCTCGACCAGCTCGTCCGGTTCCTGGGCGGCAGCACCATCGGCGTGGCGAGCACCGACACCGCCTTCCTTCTCCCGGATGACGACGCTGACACTGCCGGGTTGGTCGAGGACCACCCCTTCACCGTCGTCTGCGCCGTCCACGCCGAACACCATCCCGATCGGGCGAAGGGCATGGCAGGTCAGCATGTCCTGCACGAGTCGGCGTCGGTCAACTTCAGCCTCGCGGCCTATATCCGGGAGCTGGGCTATCGCGGGACGGTCCGCCCCGTGGACCCGGCTGCCGCCGCCAGGGCCGCCGGCGTCGAGCCGGGACGCGATGAGTACGTCGGCGACGCCGTGCTGACCGACCTGCCGCTGCCCCTTGGCCGTCCCGGGGCGTGACCGGAGGACTCGCGCATGACCACTGACGCCCCCTTCTCCAGCTACGTCATCACCGATCCGTGCATCGGCGTGAAGGACGGCACGTGTGTCGAGGTCTGCCCCGTCGACTGCATCGCCTCCTCCGACGACGAGCCCCAGTTCTTCATCGACCCCGCCCTCTGCATCGCCTGCGAGCAGTGCGTGCTCGTCTGCCCCGTCGACGCCATCTACCTCGAGCACGAGGTGCCGGAGGAATGGAAGGACTCGATCGAGCGCAACCGGGTCTTCTTCCTCGAGGCGAAGCAGGACACGCCCGCCGTCTCCGTCGAGTGGGCGCAGCAGCTCATCCGATCGGCCCTCGCCCGCGCGGGCGAACTCGGCCTCGACGTGAGCGTCGTCGTCGTAGACCAGCGCGGCGAGCCCGTCGCAACCTCCCCGGCGTCCTCGGACGACGCCACCAAAACGCAGACCGCCGCCAACCGCGCGTACACCGCCGCCGGCTTCACCCTCTCGACCACCCAGCTCAACGAGCGCGCCCTCGAACGCGCCCCCGACTCGCTCGACCGCACGCGCCTTGCCGCCGGACCGGGCGGCATCCCCATCGGCAGGCCGTACGTCGTCGGCGCCATCGGCGTCGCAGGCGGCGCCCCCGAGCAGGACGAACAATGCTGCCGCGCCGCCGTGACGGGCGGGTAGGGGGCAACCCTCACCCCCGGCCCCTCTCCCAGAGGGCGAGGGGAACCAACACGCCTCTCCTCCTGGGAGAGGGCGCACTGAGGTGTGGGTGAGGGTGAAGCGATGGCGGCAGGGGCAAGCGCCGCTGAAAGCGAACGCTTCCCGAGAGATGTTTCGGCTCTGCTCAACATGACAAACCACCACACTGGCTCGCCGGTTCACCCTCACCCTAACCCTCTCCCCTCAAGGGAGAGGGAATCAGCCTCCCTGAGTCCGGTGGAGCGCGGGGGTTGGAAGAGGGGGCGGCGAGCGGGGCAGCGGCAGGTCTTGCCGAGGTTCATGAGGTCTCCTTCCGCCCAGGCGTGGGCTATCGCGAGGACGATGCGGCGGGGGTCGGGCACGCGTCCGGTCCTCGCACACTGGCGCAGGTAGGCGTCGACAGGGACCGGACTGAGCACGGGGACACCCGCGGCGCCCACAGCCTCGAAGAGTTCCGCGACGTCAGGCGGGCGCTCGCCGCGCTCGGCGGCACCGGCCCAGCGGTCGACGTAGTCGTCGGCGATCGGGGTGAGTTTCGCCTGCACCGCCAGACAGCCGAGGTAGCGCTCCATGGCCTTGATCGCACTTCTCATCGCTGCTGCCTCACGAGAGTGAGGGCGCTCTCCAGCGTATCCATCTGGCGGCGCAACTCGCGCTGGTCGCGGACGCTCAGCGACATCGAGAGGCCGGTCTTGATGGCGCGCTGCCTGACGTTGGGGTCGGGGTCGTCCAGCAGATGTTGCAGCCGGACGACGCATTTGATGGTGAGGCCTTCCAGTTCGTTGAAGGCGAATTCCGCGATGTTGCGCCGGACGCGCTCGAGCTCCTCGCGGAAGACGGGGTCGCGCATCCATCGGGTGAGGGTCATGCGGGCTATGCCTGCGGCCCGTGCGCCCTCTGAAACCGTGGGTTCAGACGCGATGTAGGGCAGGGCGACCTGCTGGCGCTGGGAGAGGGCCTCATTCTTCCTGGCTGTCACTATCTGCAACATTGTGGAACATGCCTCCTGGTTGTTCGGCGCTGCGGTCCCGGCGGTGACCGGAGGCGCAGCAAGCCGTCGGAGACAGGGTAAGGAGGCGAAGTTTGACCGCGCAACGGGCTGGTGTCACAGGGGTGACGTGGGGGGCTCATCTGTGGTCTCCCCTCTGCTTGAAGGGCGAGAGGAACCGAATCTCGGGTTTTCTGAACGGGCGTGCTATGATTGAAACGGTGGGGGCAACGGCGTATATGGAACGTTGCCAGAGTGGCTTATTGGAACCGTCTCAAAAACGGGAGAGTGGGGTATTCCACCGCGCTCCAAGGGTTCGAATCCCTTACGTTCCGCTCTTGCCCCCACCGCCACCGTCCATTCTCCTTCATTACATAAACGCCCTGAGAACGGCATGGCCGGTTGGGTGCAGGAGTTGTTTACGTATGTTCATTACGAGACCTGGCTTAGGCAAGCATCTAGGATACGCGTGGGTTCATCATCATTCGTGCGGTGTCTGGACGCGCCAGCGCAACCATCCCATCGACCGCAGTTGTTGGCATGGGTCAGAATCGCTCCAAGCAGCTCGCCAATGGGCACGTGACAGGGGTCTTCGCCCCGTCGACTGTGGGCGCTGCCATCCAGAACACCACTAACAGCGATGGTTTACGAGTTTTGTGTAATTGCTCAACAGCCCCATCACCGAATTAGCCGCAGGAGTGTGAACACATGCGTAACCCACGAGACGTAAGGGAGGTAGAGCGCCGTGTCTTGGAGGCGGCGCTACATCACGGCACGATTGGCTACTTGGATGGCAAGCACAGCGATGCCTCTAGATCGCTGATGGCACAGTATCCCGACAATCGTGACAGCACTTGGCAGATTACACAAGTAATCGACCATCTAGTAGACGTTCAATGCATGACGCCCATGGTCAACACTGAAGGACAGCGTTTGCGGGCATACGCTGGAGGGATTACTCCAAAAGGATATGAACGCCTCCGACAGCTTGAGAACCCACAATGGTATTGGG
Source organism: Dehalococcoidia bacterium (assembly GCA_965220225.1). Classification (GTDB taxonomy): domain Bacteria; phylum Chloroflexota; class Dehalococcoidia; order Lucifugimonadales; family Australimonadaceae; genus Bin16. The sequence goes on from OZ244813.1 coordinate 2,268,673, forward strand.
TCAAGTGCAATTGGTTTCCCCTAATTGTGGCGGCAATTACCTTTTCTTTTGCAGCGGTAGACATCCTAATCCGTTTGGGCCTAGTCGCTACATAACGGCAACAGACCTGAACCTAGGTGGAAGTACTTCACGGCTGCGGGCTTAGGCGTGTGAAGCGGTTTATGGTGGGGATTGCGCCCGGAGGGCTAAGGTTCCGCCGTTGCCCGTCCCTAATTCCGTGCCAGACGCGCTGGGGGAGATTGGAGGTGACGCCGGTGTAGAGCGTGCCGTTGCGCTGGCTGGCGAGGACGTAGACGCAGGGGAGACGGCGGTCTCGCCGGGGTTGGCTGTGGGTCATGGAGAGAGTGTAGTTGACGACGGATGCTTGCGACCGGCTCGCTGCGCCGGTCCCTGGATTCCCGTTTCCACGGGAATGACGGAAGGAGAAGTGGCAATGACGGGTGGGGCGCTGACATCACTGTGACACGCGCCACTTGCGCGGTATGACACCTCTGCCGCACGATGGTAGGGCGCAACCGATAGCGCGCACATCGACCCTGGCGGACGAGCCGTAGGAAGAACGCTGCCCCCTCAGCGAGAGCGAGGGGGCTTTCTGTGTTAACCCCACATCCGTCATTCCCGCCTTCTCCGTCATTCCCGCGAAAGCGGGAACCCAGGGATTGGGGTTATCCGGGTGGGAGAGGTGGACCCGTGGCAGAAGACCTCACGCGATACGCGAACGACCCCGTCGGGTTCCTGACGGACGTGCTCGGTGACGCCGGAGCGCCGTACTCGAAGCAGGCAGAGATGCTCGAAGCGCTCGTGGACCACCGGCGCGTCAGCGTCGTCGGAGCGAACGGCTCCGGCAAGGACTGGGCCGCTGCGCGCGCCATGCTCTGGTGGACGGAGACGCGCCCGGATGCCACGGCCCTCACGCTCGGACCGACGCAACGCCAGGTCGAGGAGATCGTCTGGCGCGAGATGCGCGAGGCGTACGCGGCTGCCGCGGACGTGCTCAGCGGCAGGATGCTGAAGTCCGCGTACCGCATCGACGAGCAGCGGTTCGCGCTGGGGTTCTCGACGAATAACGCACTCAACATCCAGGGATTCCACTCGGAGGAGCTGCTCGTCGTCGTCACGGAGGCGCACGCGATGCCGCAGCTGCACATGGACGCCATCAAGCGGCTGCAGCCCGATCGCCTGCTGCTGGTCGGCAATGCCCTCTCGCGCGACGGCGAGTTCTTCGAATCGCACCACGCGAAGCGCAACCTCTACCACCGCATCGCCATCTCCGCGTTCGACACCCCCAACTTCACCGGCGAGGACGGCGGACGTCGCGGCATGATCACGCCGGAGTACGTGGAGGAGTACGCCCACGACTACGGCGAAGACCACCCGCTCTACGCGGCGTCCGTCCTCGCACAGTTCCCCGACTCGCTGGAGGACTCGCTCATCGGCCGCGAGGCGGTCGAGTCTGCCATGGAGCGCGGGGAGCCCTCACCCCCAGCCCCTCTCCCAGAGGGCGAGGGGAGCCAGATACGCCTCTCCCCCTGGGAGAGGCCGGCGCACGACAGTGCGGCGGGTGAGGGTGACGATACCCACCTCGCCCCCGGGGAGACGTCGGCGCGCGGCAGTGCGGCGGGTGAGGGTGAGCCCGTCTACATCGGCGTGGACGTGGCGCGGTTCGGCTTCGACAAGTCGGCCATCTGCGTGCGACAGGGGCAGCGCGTGCTGTCGGTGCAGTCGTTCGAGCGCATGGACACGATGCGCTTGGTGTTCGAGGTGCGGCGCGCGGTGCGGGCGTGGAACGCGGAGGCGGTATTCGTGGACGAGGGCGGCGTCGGCGGAGGCGTCGTCGACCGCCTGCGGGAGCTGGGTGCGCCGGTCTACGGCGTCCACTTCGGCGGCGCTGCGCAGCGTCCCACGCGCTTCTTCAACCGGCGCTCGGAGATCTTCTGGGAGCTGCGCAGACTGCTGAACGACGCTCTCATCACGCTCCCGCGCGACGAGGAGTTGGCCGGGCAACTGCTCGGGCTCCGCTACGACGTCTCGAGTTCGGGCCAGGTGCGGCTGGAGGGCAAGCCGGAGATGCGCAAGCGCGGCATGCCGTCGCCCGACAAGGCCGACGCTCTCGCGCTCGCCTTCCTCGTCCCGCCGTCGCTCGGCATCTGGACGGGGGCGGAGCCGTTCCTGCGCGACCCGCCGCCGAAGCCGCACATCGTCGGCCTCGGCTACGACCACCCACCGCCGTTCTCTGAGGACGTCGGTCCGGACGAGGACGATGGCGGCGCACTGCCGAACCGGCTGCAGATCTGGTGGTGAGTCTCGTGATTCTCGTGGAGTTGGGACTCCAGGGTGCCGTTAGCACACGCGGAGCGGAGTGGGGACGTAGGGGCGGTTCGCGAACCGCCCCTACACAGGCGAGGCTTCCGGCCTCCGCAGGAATGACAGGGAAGGCGCTGCGTCACCTGAGAGATTTCTCGGCTGCGCTCGAAATGACAGGCGCCTGCCCATGCCTCCGGCGGTGTGGGCTAGCGGTCCGACTTCAGCAGCGCGGGGAGGACGCGCGTGTTCCAGTAGTCCCTGCCGCCAGCCTCCCGCAGCTCCTCGACGAGTTGCGCCGTCTCCGCTCCCACGGCCTCGGTCAGCTCGGCGGGCGTGCGCTCTCCGGCCAGCGCGGTCACGGCTGCCCGCAACTGCATCACGTACTCCGCGACCTCGAACGCGGCGCGGTAGGAGGCGGAGCGCGCCTGCAGCGCCTCCAGCTTCTCCAGCCATTCCAGGCCCCGCTCGGCCTCGTCGAACCGGTCGTCCAGCGCGTTGGTCGTCGTCATCGGGCATCCTCCATCACAGGTAGCGTATATCAGGACTCGGCGGCCAACCACAACCCGTGGCGATTCCAGTGCAGGCACATGCTGAAAGCGATGCACGAAACGGCGGAGACGTTGCTTGACCTGATGTGCCGGGAACGGCTAGCGTCATGGAGGTAATGCAGGGGTATTTCACGACTGTGTGTCAGTGGGGAAAGACTCAGTGTTAGCGGCATTCGGCACGGTAGCCAGGGTGAAGAGGACCTTGTCTCGCAAGTTCAGGATGCACGTCAGGCCCTGGCTGCTATTCGCCCTCCTCGTATCGTCTCTCCCTGTGCTCTACGTCACCGGCTTCGTTTCCGTCTGGTGGATCATCATCGGGGCGGTGGGGCCGGAGACCGGCGAACCTGACCGGCAGGGGTTGCTGGGCATAGGATTCGCGGCGGCTGTCCCTGTCGTGCTCGTAGGCAGGGTGGTGTGGCGCATCATGGATAGGTGGTACGTCAACCGCCGCCTGTGGGTCAGGAACAAGCATCATGAACTCTTGGACGACTGGTTCTAGGCTGCATACGCCGTGAAGGCGATCGTCGTCAGAGCGTTCGGCGGGCCAAAGCAGCTGCGCCTCGAAGAGGTCCCGGACCCAGTGCCGGGGCCGGGCGAGGTGCTCGTGCGGGTGCACGCCGTCTCGGTCAACACGACGTTGGACGTGCACCTCGTTGCGGGCGAGGCGGGTATGGCACCGGCGCTGCCGTTCACGCCGGGCGTCGACCCCTCCGGCGTCGTCGAGGCCCTGGGAGATGGCGTTACGTCGGTGAAACCCGGCGACCGCGTCGCGGCTATCACCGAGCTCTCGACGCTGGGCGGCTACGCGGAGCTGGCCGTCGTCCGCGAGTCGCGGGTGGCGCTCGTCCCAGACGCGGTCGATTTCCCGACGGCGACCGTCGTGCGGCGGCACTTCGGCATGGCCCACTCGATGGTCGCCGAGTCCGGGCTGCAGGCGGGCGAGAGCGTCCTGGTGATGGGGGCCGCGGGTGCGCTGTCGACGTGCATCATCCAGCTGGCGAAGGAGGCGGGGGCCACGGTCGTCGCGGGGGCCGGGAGCGCCGGGCGCGTCGCGGCGGCGATGGACATGGGCGCGGACCACGGCATCAACTACCGCGAGCGGGACCTCGTGGAAGGAGTCTTAGCGGCCACGGACGGGCGGGGTGTGGACGTCGTGTTCGAGAACCTCGGCGACCCGGTCCTCTGGCCGAAGGCCATCGAGAGCATGGCGGCCGGCGGGCGTCTCCTGACGGTGGGGACGCACGCGGGAGACGGCATCCTGCCGGTGGACGTGCGCCGCCTCTACCGGAACCGGCTGCGTATCATCGGCGGGCTCGGCGCGGGCTCCCGGGGCGACGCCTTCATCGACGACGCGCTCCGGGGCGCCGCGGAGGGTCGCTACCGCGTCCTGATCGACCGCGTGCTGCCGCTGTCGCAGGCCGCCGAGGCGTTCCGGCTCGTCGCCGCCAACGCCGTCACCGGCAAGGTGGTACTGGAGCCGTGGGCCTAGAACCCGTAGACGGCGCGGGGGTTGGCGTCCAGTATCTTGCTGACGATGCCGGGTGCGACGGTGCCCTGCTCCTGGAAGATGCGCATCGCCTCGATCTCGGACGACTGGTCGGTGTGGCCGTAGTCGGTGCCGATGAGCAGGTTGTCCTCGCCGGCGTAGTCGACCAGGTAGCCGATGTCGTCGTCGGTCTGGCACGTCACCCAGATGCGGTTCTCGGCGAAGAGGTCGTCGGGCGCGGGCCTGCCGTGCCGTCCGGGGAAGCGGCGTCGCAGGTCGTTGACGACGTAGGGCGCCCACTGCGCGGCGGCCTCGACGAACGCGATGCGCAGGCCGGGGAACTGTTGCGGGATGCCGGCGAGTATCCAGGCGTGGCAGGCGGCGACGGAGAAGATGCGCATGGAGGAGAACGGCGAGCCGCCCGCCCCATGGTTGAGCAGGCTTTCGATCATGGGATTGCCGTTGCCGATGTGGACGGTGACGGCCATGTCCAGCTTGCTCATCTCCTCGTACAGGGGGAAGAAGTACTCGTCCTGGAGCATGCCCTCTTCCTCGACGCCGCGCATGAAGACGCCGTTCGCCCCGTGCTCGGCGGCCCAGTGCAGCTCCTTGATCGACTCGTCCATGACGGAGAGCGGGAGCACGGCGGCCCAGCGCAGCCGTGCCTCCGACTGCGTCCAGATGTCGGCCAGCCAGCGGTTGTAGCCCTGCGCCAGCGCGACGCGGGTCTCGTCGCGGTCGGCGAGTTTGCGGAGGAAGATGGTGGGGTAGAGCATCTGGTAGTCGATGCCGAGCTCGTCCATGTGGCGCAGGCGGGCGCCGACATCCTCCATGTGCTTGGAGGCGTCCGGCGTCGCCATCTTCCGTCCGGAGTTCGCCTGCGACGCGGCCATGTCCGGCGCGATCCGGGTGGGGTCCCACTCCTCGCGCTTGCCGATGGGCTGGCGCACCGTGCCGCGGATCACCCCGTCGATCTCCCAGTAGCGGACGTCGTTGCCGGCGTTGTCCGGTTTCGTGATGACGATGGGCCGCAGGTTCTGGTCGGAGGGCGGGATGAAGTCCCAGGTGCGTTCCGTTTCGACGACGTGGGCGTCAGCGTCGATGACTGCCATGACAGGCCTCCCTTTCTGCTCCGTTGCCGTTCAGCCGCTTGACAGGTGCACGTTAGCACAACCGTCAAGCCAGAGACAGACAGGCCTGTCATTCCGAGCGGAGCCGAGGAATCTCTCAGGTGGTCATTCGACAGGCTCCGGATGAGCGGGGTTGCAACCGGAACGTTCACCCGGGAGATGCTTCGACTTCGCCTCCGGCTGCGCTCAGCATGACAACGCGCCCGCAAGGTGTAGGATGGCGGCGCGGCGGGACCGCGTAGAGGAGGAGTGCATGCTGTTGCAGGACCGGGTGATCATCGTGACGGGGGCGGCGTCAGGGCTGGGGCGCAGGTACGCGACGCGGTTGGCGGAGGAGGGAGCGAAGCTGACGCTCGCCGATATCGCCGATCTCTCGAAGACGACGTCGCTGTGCGAAGAGAGGGGCGCCGAGGTGCTGCCGCTGCGGGTCGACGTGTCGTCGGAAGAGGACACGCTCGCAATGGCTCGGGGGACGCACGAGCGCTTCGGGCGCATCGACGGTCTGCTGAACAATGCGGGCATCACGACGCGGCACGGGCTGGAGTACGCATCGCTCATGGACGTCGACATGACCATGTGGGACCGGGTGTTCGCGGTGAACACACGGGGCACGTTCCTCGGCATCCGCGCGGTCTACCCGTACATGCGCGACCAGGGCTCCGGCACCATCGTCAACGTGAGCTCCGGGAGTACGCTCCGCATCGGCCGTTCGGCGAACGCGACGAACGTCCAGTACGTCGGGTCGAAGTCGGCCATCACCGGTATCACGCGTGCGGTGGCGCGGGAGCTGGGGCAGTACAACATCAACGTCGTGACCGTCGCGCCCGGCAACACGCACTCCGACACCGAGGAGCCACTGTCGGCGGCGGAGGCGCTCCATGAGCCGGAGTCGTCGCTGCTGCGCCGCGGCGTTCCGGACGACCTCGCGGGGGTGATGGCGTTCCTCTTCACGGACGACGCGCGGTTCATCTCCGGGCAGATGATCCTGGTGAACGGAGGGCGGGAGGTCTGGTAGCCCACCACCGCCCCGCCAACCCTCACCCCCGGCCCCTCTCCCACCATCGGGAGAGGGGAGAAGGCGAGGTTCTCGTTTTCACGGGAACGACGGACATATGCAAGGAGTAACCGATGACAGACATCACGCCGGATGAGTTTCGAGGGCTGGCGAAGGTAGCGGGGCTGCGGTTGCTGGACGAGGACGTCGAGCCGCTGACGGTGCAGTTCAACGCGCTGCGCGAGGGGCTGGAGGTGCTCGACGAGCACGACCTGTACGGCGTCGCGCCGCTGCCCGCGTTGCAGTATCCGGCGGAGGCGCCGGGGGGTTCACCCTCACCCCAACCCTCACCCCTCAAGGGCGAGGGAGCAGGCACCGGCCCTTCGACAGGCTCAGGTGGTTCGACAGGCTCACCACGAGCGGAAAGAGGGCCTAATCTTACGGAAAGCTCCGACCACCCGATGGCGTACAAGACCATCACGGAGCTGGCGCACCTGTTGCGGACGAAGCAGGTGTCGTCGGTGGAGCTGACGCGCATGTACCTCGACCGCGTCGAGCGGCTCGACGCCGACTTGCGGTCGTACGTGACGGTGACAGCGGAGTTGGCGCTGGAGCAGGCGGCGAAGGCGGACGAGGCGCTGGCGCGGGGCGAGGTGGTGGGCCCGCTGGCGGGCATCCCGCTGGCGCACAAGGACGAGTTCTACACGAAGGACATCCTGACCACGTGCGGCTCCAGCATCCTGTCCGAGTTCGTGCCGGACTTCGATGCGACGCCCATCGCACGGTTCCACGAGGCGGGCGCGGTGATGCTCGGTAAGCTGAATATGACGGAGTTCGCGTCTCCGGTGACGTGGGTGTTCCCGTACGGCCAGCCGCGCAATCCGTGGAACCTGGAGCACGACGCGGGCGGGTCCAGCACCGGCTCGGGCATCGCGGTCGCGGCGGGCCTCTGCGCGGGATCGCTCGCCGAGGACACGGGTGGCTCGATACGGCGTCCGGCGTCGTGCAACGGCGCGGTGGGCATCCGTCCGACGCTGGGGCGGGTGAGCACGCACGGGATGATCGCGAGCAGCTGGAACCAGGACACGGCTGGGCCCATCGCGCGGTCGGTGGCGGACTGCGCGCTGCTGCTGGAGGCAGTCGCCGGGTTCGACGCGAACGACCTGATGTCGGCGCGGCTGCCGGTGCCCCAGTATTCCTCATGGCTCGACGGCGACATCCGCGGGATGCGTGTTGCGGTCATCAAGGAGGCGATCGACGCACCGCACCTGGACCCGCGCATCCGGCAGCTGACGCTCGACGCCGTGGGGGTGCTGCGGTCGCTGGGCGCGGAGGTGGAAGAGGTGTCGATGCCGCTCATCACGATGACGGCGCTCATCAACAACGCGCTGCACTCGCCGCGCGTGGCGCTGCAGTGGACGCACCTGAACGCGACTCCGGAGCTGTACGACGCCGGGGTGCGTCGGAACACGCTCATCTCGGCGCTCATCCCGGCGGCGACGTATCAGCGAGCGCTGCAGCTGCGCAGTCAACTACGGGCGCAGGCGCTCGGCATCCTGGAGCGCTTCGACGTGACGGTGGCCCCGGCGTACGCGCAGTTCCCGCCGCGCATCGCGGACACGAAGAGCGAGCCTTCGTCGAAGGAGGCGTCGGTGGAGCAGATGCGGAAGTACGGCTTCCACACGCCCGCCAACTACTCCGGCGCGCCTGCGATGTCGGTGCCGATGGGCTTCTCCGACGACGGTCTGCCGATAGGGCTGCACGTGATGGCGAAGCGCTTCGACGAGACGTCGATCTTCCGTATCGCGCACGCCTACGAGCAGGCGACGCCCTGGCACACGATGCGTCCGCCGTACGGGGATGAGGCAGGGTAAGACCCTGCACCCGCTCTCTTTGGGTGGAATACGACACCAAGCCAAGCCGAACACGGAGATATGCCGATGACGGAGCAGCGATTCGAGACGGTGGCGTGCAATCTGTGCGGATCGTGGGAGCACTCGCCGCTGCACGTCATCAAGGGGTACACGGTCGTACGGTGCAACGCGTGCGGGCTGGTGTTCATCAACCCGCGCCCGGTGGCGGCTGAACTCGCCACGATCTACGACGACGGCACGTACTACGGCGGCGGGAGCGACTACGACGAGCTCCGCATGGGCTACTCGAACTACCTGGCGCTGACGGGCCACCTGCGCTTCGTGGTCGGCGAATTGCTGCGTCCGCTGAAGGGCGTGACACCGGGCGTTGCACTGGACGTCGGGTGCAGCATGGGCATCGTGCTGGACCAGCTGCGCCAGCGGGGCTGGACGCCCTACGGCGTGGACGTGTCGTCGTACGCGACGGAGTACGCACGCCGCGAGTTCGGGCTCAACGTCTTCACCGGTACGCTGGACGACGTCGACCTGCCGCCGGACAGCGTCGACCTCGCGACGATGCTGCTGACGATCGAGCACCTGCCGGACCCGAAGAGCGTGCTGCGGCAGGTGCACCGGCTGCTGAAGCCGGGTGGAGTGCTGATCGTGGGTACGCACGACATCGAGGGGCTGTGGCCGCGCATCGTGGGCGCTCGCTGGCGGCACTACAGCATGCCGGAGCACGTCTACTACTTCTCGCGCCGCACGCTCACACGGATGCTGGCCGACGTGGGGCTCGAAACGTTCCGAGCGACCGAGACCGCGACGCTGGCCGGTGTCGTGGACGCCGACGAGACCAACGAGGGGTTCTACGCGCCGGTGCGTCTGCTGCACAAGACGCGGCTGCTCGGCCCTGCGGCGCCGTTCCTCCGGGCGATGCACAAGGTCGCACGCCGCTTCGACTGGTCGGACGGCATCACGGCGTACGCGCGGAAGGTGTGAGGAGAGGGCAGGTTCCTACCTGTGCAGGAACGTCGGGTGGTTCGACAGGCTCACCATGAGCGGGCTACCCCCGAGAGATTTCTCGACTCCGCTGCGCTTCGCTCGAAATGACAACCCGCCTCCGCGCCGTCTCCGGCGGTCGCTCTGGATTCCCGCTTTCGCGGGAATGACGGGACTTAGCGCGTGTCGGCGAGGAGGGCGCCTGCGCCTTCGATGGGGTCGTGGATGCCGGCGAGAGCGAGGGCGCGCCAGAGGGTGGCGGTGTGCGAGGTAACGACCGGCTTGCGGATGATCTGCTCGAGGTTCTCGGCGACGGCGATGGCGTCGTAGTTCATGCAGCTCACGAAGAGCGCGTCCGGCCAGAGGGCGTAGGCCTCCTGCCAGGCGTCAAGGCAGAAGCTGCGTATCTCGTCCGGGGTCACGCGGCAGTACTCTTTCCCTGACGTGAGACCCATGCCGCGCATGAGGACCGGTTCGATGCCAGCCTGGCGGAGGTAGGCCGCCTCGTGCTCGTTGTGGCTGTCGACGTATGGACTCGTGAGGACGATGCGCCGAGCGCCGAGGTGTTGAAGCGCTTCCGCACAGGCGAGCATCGTGGACGTCGCGGGGATGCCGGTATTCGCCCAGATGTCGTCGCAGAAGTTGCGGTCCTCATCGATGCCGCGCATCGCGCCGCTCACGGTGCAGCAGTAGGCGATGGCGTCGACCTCGGCGGTCGCGAGTTCCTCGATGGCGCGCGGGGCGTTCTCCTCCATGCGGATGAGTCCTTCCTCACCCCCGGTGTGGAGCATGCGCGAGGTGTGGAAGGTGACGCCGGGCGGCGCGAGCTGGTAGTAGCGCGGCTCGGTGACGACCTGCCCGCTGGTGGTGATGAGGCCGATGCGCTTGCGCCAGAGGAGTGGTTCCATGGTCACTTCCCGAAAGCTACGCCATCCCGTAGAGGCGGAGGGCGTTCTCGCGGAGGACGTTGCGGCGAAGCGTCTCGTCGATGTCCTCGCGGGCGAGCAGTTCCTGCACATTGTGGGGGTACTCGGAGTCCCAGTGGGGGAAGTCGGAGGCGAAGAAGAGCTTGTCCTTGCCGATGACGGACGCGGTGTAGGGGAGCATCTTCTCGTCTGCCTCCGTGTGGAAGAACCAGTTGCCCTGCTGCACGTACTCGGTGGGCGACCTGCGGAGCAGAGGGGCCTCGTCCGCGCCGCGTATCTTCCACTTCTCGTCCATGCGCTCCAGCCAGTAGGGCACCCATCCGCACCCGGCCTCCATCCAGCCGACGCGGAGGTCCGGGAAGAGTTCCGGTATGCCGGCGAACATCATGCTCACCATGTGGCGGAAGAGGCCGACCGGGAAGCAGAACGTGTTGACCTCGATGAAGCGCTGGTAGTCGTCCGCGGCGAGGTGGTGGATGCCCTGGGTGGAGGAATGAACAGCGAGCATCACGCCGAGTCGCTGCGCCTCCTCGTAGAGCGGGAAGTACTGCGTGCGTCCGAGTGGCGGGTGCGCGCCGATGGCGGAGAGCATCGCGCCGGAGTGTCCGCGCTCGGTGACGGCCCTGCGCAACTCCTTCACGGCCTCGTCGACGTCCTGCAAAGGTAGGAGCGCGACGCTCTTGAGGCGCGGGCTGACGCTCGTGAACTCCTCGTGGAGGAAATCGTTGTAGGCGCGGCAGACGGCGACCGCGACGTCCGGTTCCCAGATGAGCGCCGCGGTGAAGCCGATGGACGTGGGGTAGAGGATGGCGGTCTCCATGCCGCCCTCGTCCATGGCGTCGAGCCAGGTTCGGGCGTCCTTCGCGACGGAGCCGAGCCGCCCGCCGAGGTTGATGTCCCAGTAGTTGTGGCCCGCGCGTATCTGCCCGCCGCGTGAGCGGTAGGGCTCGTCCATGTACGGGCGTATCTGGTCCTCGGACTCGGTAACGTGTCCGTCGCCGTCGACGATGCCGAACGGGGTCTGCATGGCGGGATGTTACCCCACGCGAGGATGATTCAACAGGGATGCACAGGATGAGTGGTTCGACAGGCTCACCATGAGCGAACGAGCGGCTCGATGCGCCGCTCCCTGGATCCCCGCCTTCGCGGGAATTGCGATGTATGCGAGGGGGTAGACTCTCACGCATGGCAGGACGGTTCAGCGCGCTGCGGCACCGCGATTTCCGCCTCTACTGGGTGGGGTTCGTCATCGCCGTATCCGGCCAGCAGATGCAGTGGATGATCGAGGGCTGGCTGATCTACCAGCTCTCCGGGTCGGCGGTGCTGCTGGGCGTGAACGGCATCGTGCAGTTCATCCCGTCGACCACGCTCACCCTGTTCGGCGGGGCGCTCGCAGACAGATTCGATCAGCGGAAACTGCTCATCGCGGTGCAGTTCGGCTACATCGTGGTGCTGGGGACGCTGTCGGGGCTGGGGATCGCCGGCCTCCTGACCGCGTGGCACGTGATAGCTGGCGGATTCATGCTGTCGACGATCTCGGCGTTCGAGGGACCGGCCCGACAGGCGATGTTCCCGCACCTCGTGCGCCGCGAGGCGATGCCGAGCGCGGTGGGGCTGAACGCGATGATCCACCCGGCGACGCGGGTGGCCTCGCCGGTTGTGGGTGGGCTGGTGAGCGCGTTCGTGCTCGATGCGTCCGAGTCGGCGAGCGTCGCAGGCGGCGTGGTGTTCGCTATCACTGCACTGGCTGTCGTGGTGTACGCGCTCATGCTGTTCCGTGTGCATCTGCCGCCGGTGGTGCGGTCGCGTGGACGGAGCGTGCTTGCGGACATGGCCTCGCCGCTGGGCTACATCCGGCGCGAGCGGATATTCGTGTTCCTCATCGGCACGGCGTACTGGAACATGGCGTTCGGCGTGGCCCTGACCGTGCTCTTTCCGATATTCGCAAAGGACGTGCTGGGCGTAGGGCCGGACGGGCTCGGCTACATGTGGGGCGCGACGGGCATCGGGAGCGTGACAGGCGTGTTCATCGCATCGAGCCTCACGGCACCGAACCAGCAGCGAGCACTGTTCACGAGCGGGGCGGTGACGATGGGCGTGTTCTCGATCGTGTTCGCGTTGTCGGAGTGGTATTGGGTGTCGCTGGGGCTGCTGTTCGCATACGGCACGGGAGCGTCGATGGTGAACGTGGCGGTACAGACGAACCTGCAGATGCTCGTGGCCAACGAGTTCCGGGGGCGGGTGATGGGGATCTGGAGCATGGTGCACACGAGCGTGCGCCCGATGGGCGAGTTGCAGTTCGCGGGAGTTGCGGCGCTGGCGTCGGCTCCGGTCGCTGCCATCGTGGGTGGCGTCGCGGTGCTGGTGTACACCCTGGGCTACTTCTGGCGGAGCGGCCAGGCGCGGCGCCTGCAGGACCTGCGCGCAGGGGTGCAGACCAGGGAGGAGGGGTAGGCGCAAGGAACACTGGAAGGGCTTGGCGGGCGTAGCTGGAGTATGATTGGCGCAGGAGGGTCGCCATGGCCACTGAACATGAACTGCTCGAACGCATCACCGTGCGAGCGGATGTCTTTGGGGGCAAACCGATCATCCGCGACATGCGTATCGCAGTGGAACACGTCCTGGGGATGCTCGCTGCGGGCGACACAGCGGAGGATATCCTGCGGGAGTACACCTTCCTGGAACAGGAAGACATACAGGCGTGTCTCCTGTTCGCGCACAGGTCGGTGTCGGGTGAGCACGTGCATGAGCGGGTCCCGGTGCGCGACGCCTCGTGAGCGTGGTTAGGTGTGCGTGGTAAAGTGGGGCGCACCCATTACTGAGACTGACGGGAGGAGCGAGATATGGCAGTCGTTGACCTGCGGGAGGCAGAAGTCCCCGACAAGATGGATATGTGGGAGGCGGGCGACCCCTACTTCGACTGGATCGAACGCGAGGGGGTCAAGCGCATCGTCGAGTACAAGTTCGAGGACCTGAACGACGTCGAGCTTGGCGACTGGGAGCGGAAGGGCGGTAAGGGCGCGGTGATCAACATCCCGAACGGGATGCTGCCGAACGACGCGCACCTGGTGGAGATCAGGCCCGGCGGGAAGTCGGAGCCCGAGAGCCACATGTACGAAGAGGTGATGTACGTCGTCTCAGGCCGCGGCGCGACGAGCGTGTGGCTGAACGAGGGACAGAAGGCGACCTTCGAGTGGGCGGCGGGTAGCCTGCTGGTCATCCCGTTGAACGCGTCGTACCAGCACTTCAACGGCAGTGGCACCGAGCCCGCGCGCTACGTCTCCATGACGAACGCGCCTCCCGTGATGCGGATGTTCCGCAGCAACGAGTTCGTCTTCAACAACCCGTTCCGGTTCAAGGACCGCTTCTCCGGCGAGGACGAGGACTTCTTCAACGGGCAGGGGACGCTCTACCAGCGGAAGGGGACGAAGTTCGGGACGATGTGGAAGACCAACTTCGTGCCGAACGCCGACATCATGCGGCTGTGGAAGTACCGCGACCGCGGCGCCGGCGGCATCAACACGCACTTTGACCTCGCGGGGAATGTGACGGGGGCGCACATCTCCGAGTTCCCGGTGGGGACGTACAAGAAGGGCCACCGCCACGGACCGGGCGCTCACCTGGTCATCCTGGGCGGCGTCGGGTTCTCGGCGCTGTGGTGGGACAACGACAAGCCCGAGTACGAGATCGCGCCCTGGAAGAAGGGTGGCATGATCATCGTCCCCGCCGACTCCACCTTCCACCAGCACTTCAACACGGGCCCTGAGCCTGCCCGCTACCTCGCTCTCCGCAGCGGTGACGGACAGCCCAGCCAGTGGGGCGAGTCCAACGTCAGCATCAAGGAGGGCGGCATGCAGATCGAGTATGAGGACCAAGACCCTGAGATCAACCGTATCTTCGAGGCCGAGCTTGCGAAACACGGCGTGATCTCTCGGATGAAGGCTTTCATTCCCTACAGCAACGGCGTAGTCGGCCCCACCAACGAGCGCGATACGTAAGGCTGAGCCAAGAACAGGGATAGCATAGGGGCAGCCTCCGGGCTGCCCCTACGTTTAGGCGCCCACGTCCTCGCACACCTTCCCCGACGGGCTGTGAGGTTCTGCCTACGCAGGAACGACGGAGCTCCGCTCCGCAAGGCCCTCACCCGCCGCCTCCGGCGGCACCCTCTCCCTCAGGAGAGGGGACCAGACAGGGCACCCACCAGGGATGTCCCTACACCAGACACCCGGCCCCGCCTGCCGGGGGCCCTCACCCGCGCGTGCACGACACGCACACCCTCTCTCTCAGGAGAGGGGATAAGCTAGGCCAGCAACAGGTTGGTGAGCCAGTCTTCGAGGAGGGCGCGGACCTCGTCGGCGCACTCGCGCAGGCCGTGGCCCGCACCGGGGTAGGTGGCGAGCTGCTTGGGGCCGGGCGCCCAGTCGATGATCGTCTCGGCGTTCACGAGCGGGAGGACAGCGTCGGCCTCGCCGTGGACGACGAGCAGCGGCCTGCCGCCGAGGAGCGCGGCGTCCTCCGCGCCCATCGTCTGGCTCGCGAGCACGGCGACGCCCCGCGCGTGCGTCGTGTAGCGCGACGTCGATATGACGACGCCCCCGCCGAACGAGTGGCCGACGAGCGCGACGCGCGGGTAGCCGAGCGCGGCCATGTGCCAGACAGCGGTGAGCACGTCCAGCGTCGACTCGTCGAGGTTGGCCGGATGGCGGTAGTTGACGCGCAGCGAGGCGGCGCCTCGCGTCGCAAGGCGGACGGCGAGGTCGCGGTAGAGGCCGTTCGCCGGGCCGTCGAACCCGCCTCGCGCTCCAGCTGCCCAGACGACGCCGACGCCGCGTTCTTCGTTCGGCCGGTGCAGGATGCACGCTACGTCGCCGCGCGTCGTGTGGAGCGTCACGCCGTCGCCAGGCTGACCGTCGGGTACGGGAGCGTCGTCCGCGCCGAGTAGCTCGACGGAGTAGCGTTCGTAGAGCGGGGCGTTCCGGGCGTCGTCGGGGGCAAACATGGGGGTATTCTTCACATCGATACACAGGATGTACAGGATGGGTCTGACTGTTGACCCTCGCCGCGTGGGGCGTAGAGTATGAGCGCGAGCAAGGAGAGGAGGCGCGGCATGACAACTACGGTGAGCCCGAAGGACTTCGTTGACGAACTGGTGGCTGACGTGGTGCAGCCCGCGGCGGATGCGTTGATGGAGACGCGGTACTTCCGCGACCTCCGCGCGGGGACGCTGACGGTACGGCGGCTGCAGGGCTACGCGCTCCAGCACACGTGGTTCAACCGCGCGTTGCTCAAGTCTGGCGCGATACGCATGATCAAGGCGTCCGACAACCCGCGTGCGTTCAAGGACATGATCGCGGGCATCGTCGCCGAGCACGATCACCCGGACCTGTGCCAGGAGTTCGGCATCAACATCGGGCTGACGGAGCGCGATTTCGAGGAGATGGTGCCGGTGCACGAGGTGCTCTGCCACACGAGCGTTATCGTGGCGTCGTCGCTCATCAACACCTGCCCGGCTGCTGGCAGGGCGTCCGGGCTGACGAACGAGACGATGGTGCAGCGCTACTCGACGGAGCTGTTCAACTACCTGCAGGAAGCGCCGTACAACATCCCGGCTGAACAGCTGGAATTCTTCCGCATCCACGGCATCGTCGACGTGGACCACGCGGCCGAGGCTGCGGAGGCGGTCGTGCGGCTGATCCGCGACGACCGCGACATCGAGATGGTGCGGCACATGGCGGAGACGCAGGTGCGGCTGAAACATGCCAAGTTCGAGGGGATATACGACGCGTACGCGTGAAGGGTCCTTGTAGGGAGACGGTCACTCACTCACCGTCCACGAGGCCCTCACCCTAACCCTCCCCCTCAGGAGAGGGGATATGACCGAAAGGAGACAGAGATGCAGGTGCGGAAGATCAGCGAGGTTGAGAAAGAGTCGGCGGCGGGGCCGCTGTTCACGAGCGACGACGTCGCGCGCCAGCCGCTGGCGCCGGACAGCAACGACTTCAACGTGAGCGTGGTCAGCTTCGGGGTCGGGGTGCGGAACAAGTTCCACTACCACGAGAGCGACCAACTCCTCATCGTGACGGAGGGGCGCGGCGTCGTCGTGACGGAGAGCGGCGAGCGGGCGGAGGTGGGCGAGGGCGACGTCGTGTTCGCGCCCGCGGGCGAGAAGCATTGGCACGGCTCACTACCGGACACGTCGTTCGCGCACATCACGGTGACGCGCAAGGGCGGCCAGACGACGCAGACCGAGGAGTAGTTCTCCTCCCTGATATTCACAGGGATGGACAGGATGCTCAGGATGGAGTGGCGTCAGTTGAGCGGATGGTCGGCGTAGCCGACCTCGCAGGTGGTGTAGGCCGGGTGCTGCCCGAGGAGCGGCCGCAGGCGTGTCATCTGCTCGCTGAGGCCGGGTGTGGCCTCGCCTGACTGCAGCGTGTCCTCGGTCTCCCACAGCATCACGAGCGTGCCGTGCGTGTGGCCGTCGCGAAGGACGTACGCGCCGTCGTAGCCGGGGAGCCTTCGCATCTCCGGAACGACCATCTTCTCGAACGCTTCCTGGGCGTCGTCGAGCGCGGGACGGGCGTGGACCTCGAAGGTGATGACTCTCGCATGCATGCGGGGGACTTTATCACGTGGTCCGGCAGGCTCACCACGAATGGAGACTGGGGGCGTAAGCACTTCTTCCAGCAGCCCTATGAACGATTGACGATAATAACGTGGTGCGTTAGTATCACGGCGTGAACCGCTTCAAGGACAGGGACGCAGAGCGGCTCTGGGAAGGAGAATCGGTCCGCCGCCTGCCGCCCGATATCCAACGGCGCGCTCGCATGCGATTACAACGAGTGGTTGCTGCCAGTGTGCTGTCAGACCTTCGGGTGCCGCCGTCTCACCGGCTCGAAGCGTTGCGAGGCGACCGGGCAGGGCAGCACAGCATCCGCATCAATGACCAATGGCGGGTGTGCTTCATCCGGAATGATCAAGGAGCGATGGAGATAGAGGTAGTTGACTACCACTGACGCATGGCGCGAGCAATGCGACGGACCAGGAGCGCAACGGCAATGACTACGGGTCCCATTCACCCCGGGGAGCATCTGGACGAGATACTGGAAGAACTGGGTATCAGCCAATACCGGCTGGCGAAGACTATCGGGGTGCCGCCGATACGTATCAATCAGATCGTCCATTCCCGTAGGGCGATCACAGCCGACACCGCCTTGCGGATAGGCCGAGCCCTCGGCACAACGCCGGACTTCTGGCTGAACCTGCAGCGCATGTACGACCTCGACGTTGCCCGGACGAAGACTGACGTGAGCAGCATCGAGCCGCTCGTTGCAGTGGAGGCGTAGGGAGGGGCTTCCTACAACCCCTTCACCTTCGGCGCGACGTCGGCGGCGAGGAACTCGGGGACGGTGTCGTCGTGGAAGTCGAGGTGCTGGAACTGCACCTCGCTGATGCCGAGCTCCGCGAGCCTGCCGAGCTGGTCGATGACCTCCTCCGCGCCGCCGACCAACTGTCCGCGCGCACGGAGAGCGGCCTTCCGTTCCGCGAGAGGGCCTTCGCCCGTCATCCTGGGGAAGCGGTCCATGTTCCGCTCGATGGTCGCGTCGTCCGGGCCGACGAACGCGAACGACATCATCGTCCTCCTGATCGACGCCGGGTCGCGGCCGACGGCATCGCAGTGTGCGTCGAGGATGGCGACGCGCTCCGCGAGCGCCTCCGGCGGCGCGTTGACCGTGTTCCACTCGTCGGCGTACCGGGCGGCGTACCGCAGCGTGCGCTTCGGCCCGTTGCCGCCAACGAGCAGGTACGGACGGCCCGGCGCGGGCTTCGGGAGCACGTCGATGTCGCGCAACTGGTAGTACCTCCCGTCGAACGAGGCCGGGCCTTCTCCCCACATCGCCTTCATCAGCTGGATGGCCTCGCCCAGTCGCGCCGCGCGTTCGGCAGGCTCGGGGAAGGGGATGCCGTAGGCGTCGTGCTCAGGCTCGTGCCAGCCGTTGCCCACACCTATCACGAACCGTCCGTCGCTGAGGAGGTCGATCTGCGCGGCCATCCGACCCACGTCGACGGGATGCCGGAACGTGACCGGCGCAACGAGCGGACCGAACCTGATGGTCGACGTCTCGCGCGCCGCGACCGCGAGGGACGTCCACGTCTCCAGCGACGCGCGCTGGTCGTTGATGAAGTAGTGGTCGGAGCGGAACACCGAGGGGAAGCCGAGCCGCTCCGCCAGGCGCAGGATGTGCAGCCATCGCTCCCAGTCCAGGTCGTGCTGTCCCTCTATCATCAGGCCAACGTCCATGTAGCGCCTCGCTTCCGAAGATGGCCGCTAGTCTACGGGAACGGAGGGGAACCAACATCGATGGACAGGATAGTAAGGGCCGCGCATGACGACTCCCCGCGCGGGGTGTAGGATTGCGGCGCAACGGCTGTGCAGCACAAAAGGAGGCCTGCTATGGCAGAGCGCGTGTGGGACAAGTACCTGAGCGAAGCAGACCTGGAGCACGTTTCGGCGAGCGGACACAAGACCCGCGGGTTCGGGTCGCGGCCCGCGCTGCTGATGATCGACCTCTATCGCTGGGTGTTCGGCGACAAGCCGCAGACGGTGATGGAGGCGAAGGACGAATGGCCCGGCAGCTGCGGCATGGCGGCGTGGGAGTCGCTGCCGCACATCCAACGCCTGCTTGCGGCCGCGCGCGAGACAGGGATCCCCGTCGTGCACGTCACCGGCCTGCCGGAGAGCGAGTCCGGCGTCATCGGCTGGGCGTCGTCCGGGCGCAAGGACTCGGGCCGCGCGGGCTACATGGGCGGCGGCGCGAAGCGCGAGGGGATGTACGACATCATCCCGGAGGTCGCGCCCATCGAGGGTGAGGTCTTCCTGAAGAAGACGTCGCCGAGCGCGTTCTGGGGCACGCCGGTGACCGGCCACCTCACGGCGCTGGGCGTCGACACGATCATCGTCGCCGGCGAGAGCACGAGCGGGTGTGTCCGAGCGTCGGTGGTCGACGCCTGCACGAACCGCTACAAGGTCGTCGTGGCGGAGGAATGCGTGTTCGACAGGCACGAGGCGCCGCACGCCATCAACCTGTTCGACATGAACCAGAAGTACGCCGACGTCATGCCGCTCGACGAGATCATCGAGTGGATGAACCAGTGGCAGGCGCCGGAGGGCTTCGGCGACGCCGAGTGAGGTATGGGTAGAACCGAGAGAATTACCCTAATCACCCTCGGAAGCCTCATCGGAGTGGTCCTCCTGGTTCTCTTGGGTGCGCTGTATGTGCTGATCAGTGATTTGCGGCAGACGGTGTCGTCAGTGGATGGTGCGGTTAGGGAGATAGCGAAAGTGCAGGGCGTGCAAGAGGGAGTTCTGAACAGATTGGACGCACTCCCTGCACTCGGGGATGGCGAGTCCGATGCGTCGGCGGGGACTACGCCTGCGGATGCACGCCCCGGCAGGCCAAGCGTCTCCGCGCGGAGTCTCTGGGATGACTTCGATGCCAATCAGGTTCGCGCTTATGAGACCTATTCCGAACCTAGAGTCTGGGCTGTGTCAGGGACGGTTGACTCAGTACAGTACAGAGACAGTAATTACATCTACGTTGGGCTTGATGGTTTGGTGCACGTAGGTTTCCGCAGTGATTACGAGCGCGACTGGCTGGACGAGATTGACAAGGGCCAGCACCTCTGGTTCGAATGCGAGGTTCGCGGGCCGGACGATGACGGCTTCATCGTGTGCATCTCGCCGAATGACTAAGACGGCACGAGTGTGACCTACGGCCACGCTGGATTCCCGCCTTCGCGGGAATGGTGGTTATCGACGGAGGAGTGTATGGGACGACTCGACGACAGAGTGATCATCGTGACAGGGGGCGCCGCGGGCATCGGCCGGGCGTTCGCCGAGGGGTTCGTGCGCGAGGGCGCGTCCGTCGTCCTGGCGGACATCAACGGCGAACAAGCCGAGCGCTCAGCGGAGGAGTTGCGGCAGGCGGGCGGACAGGCGCTCGGGCTGACGGTCGACGTGTCGGACCAGGCGCAGACAGAGACGATGGTGGCGGAGACGCTGTCGCGCTTCGGCAAAGTGACGGGGCTCGTGAACAACGCAGCCATCGCCATCCGTGTGCGCCACACGCGCGCGCCGCTGGAGGAGATACCGCTGGACGAGTTCGACCGGATGCTCGCCGTGAACCTGAAGGGCGTCTTCCTCTGCTCGCGGGCGGTGCTGCCGCACATGAAGGAGCAGGGCTACGGGAAGATCATCAACATGAGCTCCGGCACGTTCTTCAACGGACGTGAGAACCTCGTGCACTACGTCGCGTCGAAGGGCGGCGTCATCGCCTTCACACGGGTGCTCGCACGCGAGGCCGGGCCGTCCGGCATACGGGTGAACTCGATAGCGCCGGGACTGACGGCGAGCGAGACCGAAGAGCACTCCCTGGAGGAGTTCGCGGTGCGCATCCCGAACCGGGCCATCAAGCGCATCGAGGTACCGGAGGACCTCGTCGGCGCGGGCATCTTCTTCATGTCGGACGAGAGCGACTTCATCTCCGGTCAGACGCTCGCCGTCGACGGCGGCGTCGTGGTGCATTAGGGACCCTCACCCGCCGCCGCGGTGCGGCGGCACCCTCTCCCAGAGGGAGAGGGGATGAACAGGAGCGGAACGTATGGGTAATCTGGACGAGCGAGTGATCATCGTGACGGGTGGAGCGCAGGGCATCGGGCGCGCGTTCGCGATGCGGTTCGCGGAAGAGGGCGCGCGGGTGGTTATCGCGGACATCAACGGCCCCGCCGCAGAGAAGACGGCGGCGGAGATAGGCGAGGCCGGCGGCGAGGCGATCGCGGTGCCGACTGACGTCTCCGACCACGAGTCGACCGAGGCGATGGCGCAGGCCGCGCTCGAGAAGTGGGGACAGATAGACGGCCTCGTGAACAACGCGGCGGTCTTCCAGCGTCCGCAGATCACGCGCGGGACGGTGGAAGAGATAACTGCCGAGGAGTGGGACCGCGTCATGGCAGTGAACGTCCGCGGGCCGTTCCTCTGCTGCCGGGCGGTGCTGCCGCACATGAAGTCGCGTGGCTACGGCAAGATCGTCAACATCAGCTCCGGCACGTTCTTCTCAGGGCGCTCCAGCACGCAGTACGTGGCGTCCAAAGGCGCGGTGGTCGGCATGACGCGCACGCTCTCGCGGGAGGTCGGCGAGTTCAACATCACAGTCAACTCGATAGCGCCGGGCTCGACGGCGAGCGACCCGGAGCGAGACGAGTCGAACTACCAGGGCCGCGTGCCCGACCGCGCCATCAAGCGCGTCGAGCGTCCGGAGGACCTCGCGGGCGCCGGGGTCTTCCTGATGTCGTCGGACAGCGACTTCATGACCGGCCAGACGATGATCGTCGACGGTGGCGCGGCGCTGAACTAGTCCGATGACATCCGTATTCGACGCCTGGCGGGAACAGATCGAAGCGCACGAGCGCGACGCTGCTGCGTTCGGCGGCGGACACGGTCATGGACATGGCCATGGACACGAGCAGGGCCACGGCCACCGCGCCTTCACGAGCGCCAACAGGGCGCTCGACCCCTACCGCACCGGCGACGCCGTGCTGAACGGACTGTACGCAGTCCTCGGATCTGATGCCGACGTGCTCGACGTCGGCGGGGGCGCGGGCCGGTACGCGCTGCCCCTCGCGACGCAGGCGAAGCACGTGACTGTCGTCGAGCCGTCCACGGACTCCGTCGAGCTGCTGAACGCCCGCGCGGCGGAGGCAGGACTCACGAATGTCACCGCCATCAACGAGTCGTGGGAAGACGCAGAAGCGCCCCCGTCGGACGTCGTGCTCTGCTCGATGGTGCTGCACCACGTTTCGGACGCCGCTCCCTTCGTGGCGAAGATGCAGGAGCATGCCCGGGAGCGCGTCGTGCTCGTGGAGATGATGGAGACGCCGGGGTCGCTGGAGGTCCCGTTCTTCGAGCGAGTGTACGGCTCGGCTCCGGCCCCCTTACCGGGACTTCCGAACGTGCTGGGCCTCCTGTGGGCGATGGACATCTTCCCCGACGTGACGATGCTCGGCGCCGGGCCTCCCGTGCTCGATTCTGACCGTGATACGGCGTTGGAACAGCTGCGGCGCCGCCTGAGCGTGGCCGAAGGCACCGAGAAGGACGAGCGCCTCCTCGTCGCCGTGGACGAGTTGCTGCTGGAGACGCCTGCCGGACTCGTGGTACGGGGCGTGGTCCCGCAGCGGCACGCGATGGTCACGTGGAGGCCCGTGTAGGGAGCCGCGCCTATGGGCACCGGACGCGTCGTCATAGTTGGCGGGGGCTTTGCTGGACTCAGCGCCGCCTACACGCTGATGAAGCGGGGCATCACCCCGCTGTTGCTCGAGTCTCAAGACCACGTGGGCGGACGCGGCAGCGGCGAGAAGGTGGACGGGTTCTCCCTGGATATGGGCGCTTTCGTCTTCACCTCCACCTACGACACCGCGTTCCGCATCTGCGAGGAGTTGGGACTCCCGCTGGTGCCTTCGCAGATGAAGTTCGGCCACTACCGCGATGGGCGATGGGTTACCACGACGCCGGACCAATCGCTCTGGAACTTCATACGGCACCTGCGTACGGCCATAACCATGGGTTTCCTCTCACCCGCAGGCCTGCGGTCAGGCTCCAAGGTGATGCGCCAGATACATCGTCAGTCGGCATACATGAGCTTCGCCAGCGACAGCCCCCTCGCCGAGATCGACGACGACGAGAGTTTCGGCGATTACCTCGAGCGGCTCCGCGTGCCCCAGAAACTGCAGGTGACGCTCAGAGGTCCACTCGACATGGTGTTGGGCGATCCCATGCCCGCGGGCCAGGCGCTCATGCGTGCGTACATCGGAGAGACGATGCTGAGCGCCGGCAGAGTCTACATGCCCGAGCGAGGCATCGGCTCCCTGAGCGCAGCGCTCGCCACTCACTGCTCCGACGCGGTCCGCGTATCGACCACCGTCAGGAGGATCGTCGTCACAGGCGGTACGGCCACCGGTGTCGTCGTGGACGGCGAGACCATCGAGGCGGACGCGGTCATCTGCGCCGTCCCCGGCACGAAGGTACCGGAGCTCATCCCCGGTCTGCCGCCGGAGACACTCCGCGCGTTCGGCACGATCAACTACTCGACCGGCTGCCGGGTGGTGATAGGCCTCGACCACGCTCCGCTCCCTCCCGGCTGGCACGGGGCGCTCTACCCGGAGGACGACGATACACCGCTCCTGCTGGACCGGACCGCATTCCTCCCTGCCTGTGCGCCTCCACGCAAGGGCATCCTCGACCTGCTCATCGGGCGCGACCGTGCAAAGGAGCTCATCCCGCTCGACGACGAAGCGATAAAGCGCGAGTTGCTGGGCGCCGCTCGCCGGAAGGCGCCTCCGGGCTCTGCTCTTCCCGGCGACGACGAGGGGTTGTTCTACCGCGTGTACCGCTGGGAAGAAGCGCTGTGCATGGGGGAGCCCGGGATGCTCGCCGCCTTGGCGAAGGTCCCGGGACAGCTTGCGGGGCGCATCGACAATCTGTTCCTGGCGGGCGACTACATGGGCATACCGTCGGTCAACGGCGCCCTCTCCAGTGGCCACCGCGCCGCGATCGGGGTCGCAGACCTGTTGGCGTCCCGCGCGAACTAGGCACGTCCTGTCGAGACTGCTCCCCGTTGCGCGTGCCGCTCGTGAGCGGATACCCTGCCTCGGACGGGCGTGACCTAGCAGCCTGCCCCACCCGCCGCGCTGACGCGCTGCGACCTCTCCCCAGGGAGAGGTGGTATGCGAGGTTCCTGCCTCCGCAGGAACGACGAACCAGGACAAGGAGAAGATTCGCATGGGAGAGATCGTCTGGGCCGCAGGATCGGTGCATGCGCCGCAGTTGCTGACGAGGCCCCCGCAGGAAGACCAGGCGCAGTTGCAGGCCGGGATAGACGCGATGGGCGTGCTCGGCAGCGAGCTCGACGCGACCCAGCCGGACGTGCTCATCCTCATCGGCATCGACCACGTGGAGACGTTCTTCCCCGGCTCGGTGCCCGCGTTCGCGGTCATCACCGGCGAGACGGCTACGGCGGAATTCGCCGGACACGAGTACGAGGTGCCCATCCACCAGGAGATGGCGCTCGCGCTGCTCAACGGTCTCGTCGAGGACGGCATAGACCTCGCGTACGCACACGAGGCGCTGCTCGGCCATGCCTTCGCGACGCCCCTGGAGTACATCCACCAGGGCAGGGCGATCCCCATCGTGCCGATGTTCGTGAACGTCTACCTGCCGCCGCTACCGACGACGCACCGCTGTATCCAGGTCGGCGAGGCGATGCGGAAGGTGATCGAGGCGCGGCCGGAGAAGGTGGCGATACTCGCCAGCGGCGGACTGTCGCACTACCCCGGCACGTGGAAGTACTTCTACCCGGAGTACGAGTTCGACCACTGGGTCATCCAGGAGCTCGAAGAAGGCAGGCCGGAGTCGCTGCTGGAACTGACCGGCGAGCAGTTGGACGAGGTCGGCAACACAGAGCTGCTGCCGTGGCTGATCATGTTCGGCGCGACCGGCAACCGACGCGGGGAGCTGCTCAGTTACCAGCCGACGTCGCACCACGGCCACGGCGTCATGCGTTTCATCCCTGACCGCGGCGGGCGCGGGCAGGAGCCCCGGGACATCCCGAAGTTCGGCGGGTTCGAGTTCAAGGGCCAGGGCTACGAGTTCTACAGGTACCCGACGCTGGAGACGTACCCGCTGAACAAGGCGCTGTTCGAGCTGCGGCGCGACGAAGGCCTGCGCGCGCGGTTCGTGCGCGACATGGACGGCGTCGCGGCGGAGTTGGGCGTCACCGGCGAACAGGCGGCGGCGCTCAAGACGATGAGCACGGACGTGCTCGCGAAGGCGGGCGCGCACGGCATCCTCGCCATCACGACGACGCTCACGCTGCAACGCTCCGCAAAAGAGGCCGGCATCGAGATCACGTCGGTGGCCTGAGCAGGGCACAGTCCTGCACCCACTCGCGCTCTGCGCTGAAGTACTCGATGACGAACGACGCACATCCCCGTTGCCCGTGGCCGAGCGACGACCTGATGCTCCGCTACCACGACGAGGAGTGGGGCGTCCCCACGCACGACGAGCGGACGCTGTTCGAGTTCCTGGCGCTGGAGGCGGCGCAGGCCGGGCTCTCCTGGCGGACGATCCTCCACAAGCGCGCGGCGTTCGTTCGTGCGTTCGACGGATTCCACCCGGAGCAGGTCGCTCTCCTTGGCGATGCGGACATCGAGCGGATGCTGCAGGACCCCGGCATCGTGCGGAACCGGCTGAAGTTGCGGGCGATCGTCCACAACGCCCAGCGGTTCGTCGAAGTGCAGCGCGAGTTCGGGTCGTTCGACTCTTACCTCTGGGGCTTCTTCGGCGGCGCGCTGCCGAGGCCCTACGTGCTCACAGGCGACATGGTCCCCGCGACGACACCGGAGTCCGATGTGCTCTCTGCGGACCTGAAGAAGCGCGGCTTCAAGTTCGTGGGCTCGACCATCGTGTACGCCTACATGCAGTCGGTGGGGCTCGTGAACGACCACCTCACGGGATGTTTCAGGGCGCCGTGAGTCTTATGTATGACGTCGATAGCGTGCCCGCAGTCGTTACGCGCGCTCTTGCGGCGCACGGTGCCATCACGTCCGTCTCTCCCACCGGCTCACGCGCCCGAGGTAATCCCGGCCCGCTATCCGACTGGGATCTCGCGGTGACGACTGACGACTTCCAATCCGTTCGCGCTGACCTGCCTGGACTGCTGGCGCCCCTGACTCCCATCACACCGCATTGGGACCCCCTCAGCCGCATCTGGAACTATATCTTCATGCTGCGCGGCGGCATGGTTGTGAATCTCCTGTTCATTGAGGAACCACACGTCATCGACCCACCGTGGAGTCCCTCGGCAGAGACGCTTCAGGACATCGACACGCACTTCTGGGACTGGTCGTTCTGGCTGGTTTCGAAGCGGCTCAAGGGCGAGCATGGCTTGGTCAAATCCGAACTGCACAAGATGTTTGGGTTCCTGCTCGGTCCCATGGGCTGCGACGCATCCCCGGCCACAGTCGAAGAAGCATGGAGCGCTTACCTAGCTGTGCGCGGACAGATGGTGGGTCGCTTTGGAGTGAACATAGACGACACCCTCGAACGAGAGACTCGCACCACACTTGGCCGTCACGGGGTGTTCGTGCCGTTGTAATTGTTCGCCACGGCGTTGGCGTGCCCGTTCGTCCGTCGGAGCGGCTACCGTTCCTCCTGCTCGCGGAGGATGAGGAGGGTGGTGGGGATGCCGGCGGCGATGATGAGCAGGATGGACGGCATCGCGGCGCGGGCGAAGAACGCTTCTGACGCCGCGCTCCAGACGGACGTGGCGAGCGTGCGGAAGCCGGTGGGGCTGAGGATGAGCGTCGCGGGCAGCTCCTTCATCGTGAGCAGGAAGACGAGCGCGGCGCCTGCGGCGATGCCCTTCGAGAGCATCGGCAGCGTCACGAGCCGGAAGGCGTGGAACGGCGTCTTGCCGAGGCTGCGCGCCGCCTCCTCCAACCGCGGGCTGACCTGCTTGAGCGCGGTCTGCGTCGCCCCGACGGACGCCGGCAGGAAGAGGACGACGTAGGCCGTCACGAGCAGGAACGTCGTCTGGTAGACAGGCGTGAGGACGGACGCGCCGAAGAAGACGAACGCCAGCGCGACGGCGAGGCCGGGCAGGGCGAACCCCACGTAGGCCAGGCGTTCCAGCATCGATGAGACCCATCCGGGGTAGCGGACGGCGAGAAGGGCCACGGGCGTGGCGGCGACAGCGGCGGCGCCTGCGGCCAGGGCGGAGACGTAGATGGTGCTGAGCGTGTTGCTCCAGAGGAGGTCGAGCGGCTCGCCTGCAGTGACGCCGCGCACCACCCAGTAGACGAGGATGGCCATCGGTCCCGCGAGTGAGAAGAACACGACGGCAGCGGCGTAGAGTGTGGCAGGCCACCGCCACGGGCCGAGGCTTGCGATATGGGGCGTGCGCTGGGCTCCAGGCGTCACACGGTAGTACCGGGCGGCGCCTCTCGTGCGGCTCTCCGCGATGAGGAGCGCTATGGCCAGGGCGGTCAGCGCGAGCGAGAGCGCGGCGGCGATGCTGCGGTCGAATGCGGTCTCGTACTGGATGAATATGACCCAGGTGAACGTCTGGTAACGCAGCAGCGAGACGGCCCCGAAGTCGCTCAGCGTGTACAGCGCAACGAGCAGCGAACCGGCGACGATGGCGGGGCGGAGCAGTGGCAAGGTTACGGAAAAGAACGTGTTTGCGGTCGATCGGCCGAGTCCGCGCGCGGCCTCCTCCATCGCGGGGTCCATCCGTTGTAGCGCGGCCTTCACCGGCAGCATGACGTACGGGAAAGAGAGCAGCGTAAGCGTCAGCGCGGCGCCGGGCAGGCCGAAGATGGACGGCAGCCGCTCCACGCCGAGCGGTTCGAGCCATCCCTGCACCATGCCCTTCGGGCCGAGCGCGGTGATCACGAGCAGCGCGAAGACGTAGCTGGGGATGGCGAGCGGCAGTGCAGTGAGCATCCCGAACGCCCGCCGGAACGGCAGATCGGTCCGGAGCGTGAGCCATGCCAGTGAGACGCCGATGACGGCGCAGCCCGCGGTGACGATGCCGACGAGCAGCACGGTGCGGAGCAGGATGCCGAGCGTACGCAGGCTGAAGAGCACGTCCAAGCCCGCCGTGCCGGACTCGAGCGTACGCACGAGGAGGTAGACCGGGGGCATGAGCATGAGGAGCCCGATGGCGGCGGCGGGCAGCCATATGAAGACGGGCGGCATCCTGCCGGAGCGTATCCGGCCCTGCTCCTCGGTAGTGTTCGCTGCGCTCTGCACTCAGGCTATCTTTCACGCTGAAGGCTGTCCGTGCAATGGGGGACGCCTGCATGATGGGTGGAATGGAGTGCGGGCATCGGCCATAATGCGCCCATCCGCAGGCCGAACGCCTCGCGGCAACGGGAAAGGAACATGTTGTGATGCGCATACTCGACGGCGACGGGCACGTCATAGAGGACGTGAAGGCGATCATGGAGCGCATACCGCCCGAGTTGCTCGGCGGGAACGCGGTAAGGGGCGTGGGGCCGTTCCCCGCGCCTGACCATCTGCACCACCAGTCGCACCGCTACCCCGACGGCGCGTTCAAGGACCCCGGCGGCGTGAAGGGCTGGGGCAACTTCCTCGACTCCGCCCACATCGACGGCACGGTCGTCTACCCGACGCGCGGGCTGTCGTTCGGCAAGATCCTCGACCCCGATCTCGCGATAGCGTCGGCCCGCGCGTACAACGACTGGCTGTACGACGAGTACCTGAGCAAGGATGAGCGGGTGAAGGCGGCGGCGCTCGTGCCGATGCAGGACCCGGAGGCCGCCGTCATAGAGCTGCGCCGCGCCGTCACCGAGCTCGGCTTCGTCGGGGCGATGGTGCCGGGCACCGGCCTGCAGGCGCTGCTCGGCAGCAGGAAGTTCTGGCCCGTCTACGAGGAGGCCGACCGGCTCGGCTGCGTGCTTGGCATACACGCGGGCGCGCACCACGCGATGGGACTGGACGGCATGACGCCGTTCGCGGGAGTCCACGCTTTGGGCCACTCGTTCGCGATAAGCATCGCGTTCACGGACATGCTCTTCACCGGCATCTTCGACCGCTTCCCCAACGCGCGCTACGGCTTCCTGGAGGGCGGCTTGGGCTGGTTCCTCATGGTCATCGAGCGGTGCTCCGGCGCCTACGGTGCGTTCACGCCGGTCGATCCGCAGCGCCGCTTCCTCCAGATCGAGGAAGGGGACAACGTCGAGGCGTACATCCAGCGCCTCATCGACGCGGGGAGGCTGTTCGTCGGCATCGAGGGAGACGAACCGATGCTGGCGAATGCGATCGACAAGTACGGCAGCGGCGCTTTCGTGTTCTCGAGCGACTTCCCGCACGAGGTGAACATCGACACCATCCGCGCGGAGATCGACGAGTTGCTCGAGAACGACGCGGTGTCTGAGAGCGCCAAGGAGGACATCCTCTACAGGAACGCTGCGCGGTTCTACGGCGGCGCCTGGGGGACCGCTTGAGCGACTGGCGCATCGGGGTCGACGTCGGGGGCAGCTTCACCGACCTGGTTGCCTTCAACACGAAGTCCGGGGAACTGAAGATCGAGAAAGTACCCACGGTCAAGGCGGACCCCGCCGTAGGCGTGCTGGACGCTCTCGCGAAGCTGGAGCGTGACGAGGGTGTGCGCGGACAGGACGTCGATGCGTTCCTGCACGGCACCACCATCGGGACGAACGCGCTGCTGGAGATGAAAGGCGCGCGCGTCGGGCTGCTCGTGACCGGGGGCTTCCGCGCCATCCCGCAGGTGCAGACCGGCTCCCAGCCCAGGCCGTTCCTCCTCTTCTACCACCGTCCCGAAGGTCTCGTGCAGCCGGTGCACGTCAAGGACGTGCCGGAGCGGGTCGACAGGAGCGGCGAGGTCATCACGCCGCTGGACGTTGACGCCACTCGACAGGCGGTACGCGCCTTGAAGGACGACGGGGTTACGTCGATAGCCGTCTCGTTCCTCTTCGCTTACGCGAACCCTGATCACGAGCAAGCAGCACGGCGGGTCATAGAAGAGGAGTTCCCCGGGTGCATCATCTCGCTCTCCTCGGAGATCATGCCCCGCATCCGCGAGTGGCCCCGCATGTCGACGACGCTCGTGAACGCCTACCTCGAACCCGTACTTACGGCGTACCTCAGGTCACTGGACGAGCAACTCGCCGAGCGGGATGTGACCACGCCGCAGCGCTACCTCATGCAGTCGAACGGGGGCGTGATGCCGTTCTCGGCGGCCATCAGGGGAGGAAGGACCCATCACACGCTGCTGTCCGGGCCCGCGGCGGGAGTCGTGTCTGCCGCGTTCCTCTGCGCGACGCAGGGGTTCCGCAACCTCGTGTCGCTGGACATCGGCGGCACGAGCGCCGATGTCGCGTTCGTCGAGGGCGGGGTCCCGGTCGAGGTCACGCAGGGCCAGATCGAGGGCAGGACGGTCTACGCCCCGATGGTGGACGTCGAGGCGGTGAGCGCGGGCGGAGGCACCATCGCGCGCGTGGACGCCGGCGGTCTGCTGCGGGTCGGGCCTGACAGCGCAGGCAGCGACCCCGGCCCCGCGTGCTACGGCAGGGGCGGGACAGACGCGACGATCACGGATGCCGACATGGCGCTGGGTTACCTCGATCCGGACTACTTCCTCGGCGGGGCGATGACGCTCGACCCTGCAGCATCCGAGCGCGCGTTGATGGAGAAGGTGGGCAGACCCCTGGGAAGCGACAACCCCCGGGAGACCGCATGGGGGATCGTGAAGGTCATCGAGGTGAAGATGGCCGACCGTATCCTCGCGCTGGCGTCGGAGAAGGGCATCTCCCTCCGAGAGTTCTCGCTGATCGCCGGAGGCGGCGCGGGACCGCTGCGCAGCGCCGGTGTCGCCGAAGAGCTGGGCATCGCCCGCATCATCCTGCCGCCGCGTCCGGGCGCGTTCTCTGCGCTTGGCCTGCTCTGCTCGGACGTCGTCCACGACTACGTCTGGACGTCGGTGTCCGAGCTGGAGAGCACGCCGGCCGACGAGCTCAACAGGCAGTTCGCGAGACTCGAACAGCAGGCGCTGGCAGACGTGGAGGCTGAGGGGCTGCGGGTCGGTCGCGCGAAGCTGAAGCGCGAGGCGGACGTGCGCTACGTCGGGCAGGGCTTCGAACTGCGTGTTCCGGTGCGGAAGGGCGCGCTGGCCGACAGCGCGAAGCGCGAGATACGCAGGAGGTTCGAGGCGCGACACCAGCGGCTGTACGGCCACTCCGCGCCGAACGAGGCGGTCGAGATCGTCAGTTTCCGCGTGCGGGCTGTCGTGCCGACGCCCAGGATGCAGACGATGTCCGAGGCCGCTGCTCCCGCCGGGCGCCATAGCGCCCAGCCGTCAGGGCGGAGGCAGATGTACTTCGGAGGCGACGTCGTCTCCGGCGACGTGTACTACCGCGGCGAACTGTCGCCGGGGGAACGGCTCGAAGGCCCCGCAGTGGTCTACCAGGAGGACTCGACAGCCGTCGTCCCTCCGGGCTGGAGGGCGGAGGTGGACGAGCACGCGAACATCATCATGACGCGGCGGTGAGACGATGACACTCGCAGCATCATTCAACACGGAGATCATCCGCACCAAGTTCCAGAGCATGGTGGACGAGATGAACGTGCTGCTGGCGCGTTCGGCGTACTCGACCCTCATGCGCGAGTCGCGGGACTGCTCGTACGAGTTCCTCGACGCCGACGCCCGCCTGCTCGGTCCGCCCGGCTCCCTGATACACGGCTACTCCTTCCAGCACTTCATCGGGTCGGTCTGGCGCGTGTACGGCAGGGACGACATCAAACCGGGCGACATCTACATCAGCAACCACCCGTACGAGAGCTTCGTCCACCACGCGCCGGACCTTGCAGTGATGACGCCCGTCTTCCACGGGGGTGAGCTGGTCGCGTACAGCTGCTCGGCGGCCCACAAACCCGACTTCGGCGGCGCGATGCCGGGCAGCTCCTACAGCCGGGCAACGGAGCTCATCCAGGAGGGCTTCCTGCTCCCCATCATCCGGTACGCCCGGCGAGGCAGGGTGTTCGACGAGTTCACCCGGCTCATCCAGACCAACGTCCGGAGCCCGCACCTCGTCCTTGGGGACATGAACAGCCAGATCGGCATCACGAAGGCTGCGGCGAAACGCATGACCGAACTGCTCGACCGCTTCGGCAAGCGGGCGGTGCTCGATGCGTTCGAGACCACGATCGACGGCACCGAGAAGCTGTTCAAGGACTACCTCAGCGAATGGAACGACGGCGCGTTCTCCGGCGAGGCGTGGCTGGACGACGACGGCAGCGGCACGGGCGACCCGGTGCGACTGTTCGTGACGGTGACCAAGAGGGGAAGCGAGATCGAGTTCGACTTCACCGGTACCGACCCGGAGACCCGCGGTCCCGCGAACATGGTCATCTCCGTCGTGAAGGCGTCGGTGACGTTCGCGCTGGTGTCGCTCATCGACCCGAACTTTCCCTTCAACGAAGGCATGTGGCGTTCGATAACGCTCCGGTTCGGCGAGCGCACGGTCGTCTCGCCGGAGTACCCCTCACCGGTCGGGAACTGCACGCAGTCGATGCACCGCCTCATCGACCTCCTGGTCGAGGTGCTGGGGAAGTTCCAGCCGGACAAGGGCGTGGCGCACAGCGGGGGGAGCGGCGGTACGCTCGCGCTGAGTTGGCCTGCCGGCGTGGTCGGCCCGCACCCCTATACGCACTACGAGATACTCGGCGCGGCGACCGCCGGGTCGAACCGCGGCGACGGCGAGTCCGGCGTCGCCACCAACTCTTCGTCCAACCTCTT
This sequence comes from Dehalococcoidia bacterium, assembly GCA_965220225.1. Classification (GTDB taxonomy): domain Bacteria; phylum Chloroflexota; class Dehalococcoidia; order Lucifugimonadales; family Australimonadaceae; genus Bin16. The sequence continues at coordinate 2,301,307 of OZ244813.1, forward strand.
CCTCGCGCCGATCGAGATCATCGAGAATGCCGCGCCGCTGCGGCTGCGCCGGTTCGAGATGGTCCCTGACTCCGGCGGGCCCGGCAAATACCGGGGCGGCCTGAGCTACCGGCGCATCTACGAAGTGCTCAAGACCGCCAAGCTCAACCGGCGCGCCGACCGCGTGAAGAAGCCCTCCTCGGGCTCGGACGGCGGCCGCCCCGGGCGCACCGGCGAGTTCGCGCTTCATCCGGGGACGGAGCGGGAAGAGCACTTCGGCGGGTCCGGGTTCTACGACCTCGAGGCCGGCGACACCTTCGTCGTGGCGGGTTCCGGCGGTGGCGGGTACGGCAATCCGCTGGAGCGCGACCCGGACCTCGTGCTGCAAGACGTGCTCGCGGGTTGGGTCACGGAGGACGGAGCGCGCCGCGACTACGGCGTCGTCATCGCTGGTGGAACCGTGGACGACGCGGCTACGGAGGCATTGCGCTCCGCTCGCTGAGCCCATTCGTACGCCGGAAGGGTGCGTATGGACGGCTCCCGTCCCCTTTGCTACGCTCGCGCCGCAACCGGCATGCGCCGGGGGAGGACGCTCATGGTCATCGAGACGAAGCTGCAGGTCATCGACGCAGACGCGCACGTCGTCGAGACGGAGCGCACCTGGGACTACCTCGAACCCGCCGAACAGAAGTACCGGCCCATCCTCTACACGTCGCCGTCCGCTCCCACGAAGGAGTTCTGGGTGATCGACGAGCGGATACGCGGGCTCCGCTTTCCGACGCTGTCCGAGCAGCAACTCCTCACGATGTCCGAGACGGCGGGACGCCGCATGGACACCCCGAGGGAAGCCCGCGAACTCGACGACGTCGGACTGCGCCTCCAGGAGATGGACCACCTCGGTATCGACGTCCAGGTCCTGCACAACACGCTGTGGATCGAGCAGGTCAGCCCGGCTCCCGACGTCGAAGCGGCGCTCTGCCGCAGTTGGAACAAGTGGCTGGCTGGCATCTGGAAGGAAGCCGAAGGCCGGCTCCGCTGGTCGTGCGTCGTGCCGTCGCTGCTGCCCGACGAGGCGATGGAGCAGATGCGCTTCGCGAAGGAGAACGGCGCCGTCGCCGTGTGCCTGCGTCCGTTCGACGGCGACAAATATCTCATCAATCCGTACTTCTACCCGTTCTTTGAGGAGGCCGAGCGCCTCGACATGGCGATAGCGGTACACATCGCGAACGCCAGCCCGCAGTACCGCGAGCTGTTCGGCTCCATCTTCCAGAACGCGAACTCCTTCGCACTCTTCCGCGCCCCGACGATGATGGTCTGCCACTCGCTGCTCAACAGCGAGATACCGAGCGTGTTCCCGAAGCTGCGCTGGGGGTTCATCGAGTCGTCGGCGTCGTGGGTGCCGTGGGTCTACCACGAGATAGCCAACCGCTGGCGCGCGGGCGGGAAGGAGATGTCGGACGACCCGTTCGGCGACGCGAACATCTACGTCACCTGCCAGACCGATGACGACCTGCCGTACGTCCGGAGCTACGCGGGTGAGCGCTGCCTCGTGATCGGCACCGACTACGGCCACATCGATCCGTCCAGCGAAGTGGACGCGATCTCCGTCTTCAAAGCCGACGAGCGGCTGGACGCGGTGGAGAAGGAACGGATCCTGCTGCACAACCCGCGCAGGTTGTACGGGATCTAGCTGCCGGACCATGAACGTTCAGCCCTATACCATCCACGTCCCGGACGGCGTCCTCGACGACCTGCGCGAGCGGCTCACCAGGACCCGGTGGCCGGACGCGGTCGATGGCGCCGGCTGGGACTACGGGGCCAACCTCGACTACGTGCGCGAGCTGGCAGAGTACTGGCGCACGGGGTTCGACTGGCGCGCCCAGGAAGCGCGGCTGAACTCGCTGCCCAACTACTCGGCCGAGGTGGGCGGACTGGGCATCCACTTCATCCACGTCCGGGGCAACGGCCCCCATCCCCTGCCGATCGTTTTGACCCACGGGTGGCCGAGCACGTTCCTCGAAGAGCTGGAGATGCTCCCCCTGCTCTCCGACCCTGCGGCGCACGGCGGCGACGACGCCGACGCTTTCGACGTCCTCATTCCCTCACTGCCGGGCTATGGCTTCTCCGACCGGCCGTCCGAGAAGGGCATGAGCGCAAAGCGTACGGCCGCGCTGTGGTCAGAGCTCATGCAGGGACTCGGCTACCCCCGGTTCGTAGCCCACGGGGGCGACTGGGGCGCTGCCGTCACCACGCAACTTGGCCTGGCGCACTCCGATCATGTCGCCGCGGTCCACCTGACTTCGGCAACCATCGTCGGGCCGCATCTCGGTGAAGGGTCTGCGCCTCTCAGTGCAGCCGAACAGGCGCTCGTCAAGCACCGGGACTGGTGGCAGGCCACCGAACATGGGTATTCGCACGAACAGCGTACGAAACCGTTGACGCTCGCCTACGGGCTCAGCGACTCACCCGTTGGGATGCTGGCCTGGATCGTCGAGAAGTTCTGGAAGTGGAGCGACAACCAGGGCGACGTCGAGGCCCGGTTCACCAGGGACGAACTGCTCACGAACGCGACGATCTATTGGGCCACGCAGACGATCTCGTCGTCCGTCCGGTTCTACAAGGAATCGGCGGAGGACCCGGTGCGCCTGGGACCGGGCGAACGGGTCGAGGTGCCCACCGGCTTCGCGATATTCCCCGGCGACTCGAGCCAGCCGCCGCGCGAATGGGCCGAACGCTCCTACAACGTCCAGCGCTACACACTGATGCCGAGCGGCGGACACTTCGGCGCATGGGAGGAACCGGAACTGCTGGCGAATGAGCTGCGGGACTTCTTCCGGCCGCTCAGGGCCTAGTCCTTGATCCCTCAAAGAAGCGCCCCGGCGCGCCGGGGAGGATCGGCGGCCGGGGCTGTATCGGAAGCGGGAACGTGCTACCTGAGGACTTTGCCCACGGCTGCAGTGACGCTCAATAGAGTCCACCACACCGCACGTCCGCCAACCTGCACTACGCGCAGGCCTTCCGGCAGGATGGAAGGCCTGCACAGCGCATTCTGAGTTACAGGCTGCCCCTCGTACTCGATCTGCTGCTCTCCCACAGCAGGCTCCTGCTTCCTGTACGGGAACAGCGCCGGTTCACAGGTAGCGTCTCTCCAGAGCAGGATCTTGGCAGCGATCATGTCCGTCTCATGGTAGGCATACGCGCACCAACTCAGTTCGTTCCAACGCTCCAGCATCTCGTTCCAGCATGCTTCGCGGTCGTTGTGTGCCGTCTCCATGGCGTTCGTCCTCCACTCACGCTACGGGAGCGCGCCGAGGTCACGCAGGATCGCCGTGGTGCCTTCGAGGTCAGACAGGTCGGCCAGCGCGATGTCGGGCCTCGCGATCTCGTCGAGCGGCGTCAGGAGGCGGTTGACCTTCACGCCCTCGACGAGCGGGTACTCGAAGGTCTGGCCTGCGAAGTACTGCTGGGCAACCGTTCCAAGGAGGAACTCAACGAAACGCTCTGCGTTCTCGCGGTTCGCTGCGGTGCCGAGGATGCCCGCGCCGGAGACCATGACGAGCGCACCGGGGCCCCCGCCGGACAGGTGGTAGTTGCGCGCGGCGAAGTCCTCTCCCTCTTCGGAGATGAAGCGGTACAGGTAGTAGTGGTTGACGAGCCCGATATCGATCTCGCCAGCGGCGACGGCGGCAACCTGCGGTGTGTTCTTCGGGTAGATGGTGGCGTCGTTAGCGACCATGCCTTCTATCCACTCGGCAGTCTTCTCCTCACCCCAGAGCTTGCGCATGCCGGTGACCATGGTGAGGAATGAACCGTTCGTGGGCGCCCAGCCGACGCGTCCCTTCCACTTGGGATCGGTCAGCTCGGAGATGTCGGCGGGAAGTTCGTCCTCCGGGACACGGTCCGGGCTGTAGACGAGGACGCGCGCCCTGCCGGAGACGCCGGCCCAGAGACCCTGCGGCGATCGTGCCCACTCCGGCGAACGTTCCAGGATGCCGGTGGGCAGGGGTGCGAGCAGCGATTCGACCGCGCCGAGTCCGCCGGGGTCCTGCGCGTAGAAGACGTCTGCCGGGCTGTTCGCGCCCTCTTCGAGCAGTGTGGCCGCGAGCGATGCCGTGCCGCCGTACTTGACCTGGACGTCGATGCCGGTTACGTCTGCGAACTGCTGGATGATGGGATCGACCAGGCTCTCGCCGCGTCCGGAGTAGATGACGAGCGATCCGGCCCCTTCTGGTTCCGGCGGGGCAGCGGTCGGTGGTGGTGTCGGGGTGGGGTCCTCACTGCCACATGCTGCGAGGACGACAGCCGCGACGGCGAGCGCCACCGCGGCGGACGCCGGTCTGAGGTGATGAAGGAATCTCATGAAGCATATCTCCTGGGAGTGTTAGGCCAACCTGTTTCAGTGAGTTAGTATGCACTAACTATGCAAGGGAGTATATGCAACACCCAACAGTTGTCAAGGGGTGTTAACGAGGAGATTCGGAACTGGCCGGCGGCAGGTCAGGCGGGGTAGTCGGGTGGGAGAAGGTTCGGGATCGAGTCCCGGACAGGGTAGACGGCGTCGCACGCCGTGCAGGCCAGCGTCCCGTCCACGACGTCGTCGCCGTCTGCTTGCTCGACCGCGAGCGTGAGCGGCGCCTTGTCGGTGGGGCAGGCGAGGATGTCGATCAGGTCGCGGCGCATCGGGTCACTCTCATCGGGACCATGATGATACCAAGAGTGGCAGGTCGGGCGCCTTCGACCATGCCTATGCCGCGAGCTCCTGCTCGACGATGTAGCGCAGTACGTCCGACAGCAGGAAGACGATGACACCCAGGATGACCACCGTGTTGGCGTGACCGAGCGCGGCGGCGACTGCGCGGATGCGTCCGGTCCGGAGGGTAACAGCCTCTGCGATACGCCTGCGGCGGCGTATCGCGATGAAGAACATCCAGGCGGAGAGGGTGACCTTGAGCGCGAGCACGGCAACGTAGCTCGCTGTGGCGGTCGGCTCCGATATCCGCGTGAAGAAGAGGACCGCGCCGGTGACCACGAGCGTCCACATCGCGAGCTTCACGAGTCCGCCGAACCGTTCCAGGGCGGCCCGGGTGAAGTCGGAGGGGAGCGCGCTGTTCGTGACGCCGGGGCGCAGGACGAACAGGTAGAAGAGGCCGCCCCCGATCCACGTCACAGCGGCGATAGCGTGCACCCAACGGGCGGCGAGCAGAGCAGCGTCGGTCATGGCGGAAGGCATGGTAGGGGAGCATGGGCGTTCGGGCAATGCGGCGTGACATCCGCCCCTTACGCGGATACCCACCGAGCGGGTACGTTGTTTCCGTCATGGATACGGTTCTGGACGTGGCTGGTCACTCGCGTACGGCGTCCTCTTCCGGCGACAGAGCGGCTCGGAGCGGTTTTCGGCGGTTTCCGCGCGGCGATGAGCGGTATCGAGCGGTCCGGGCAGCGCCAGCGAAAGGTCGCAGCCAGGAGTGGATGTACGCAGGATAAGCGGGAGTGAGCGGTTAATCCCGGGGGACGAAAAGCCGCCGGGGAAGGACGCGAATATCGGTGTGTAGCAGTAGCATCGGCAGGAGCCGGATGCGTACCATGGACTGGACGAACCGGGAGGTAGGTCGATGGCCGATGTCGCGCTGTACCACTGGGTGGGGTGAGGAACCTGCAAGACGGCGAGGGCGGCGCTCTCGCAAGCGGGGATAGCGTTCACGGAACGTGATTTCTTCAAGCAACGTCTCTCGAAGGAGGAGATCGAGTCGTTGCTCGGCGGCGAGCCTCCGAGCGCGCTGTTCAACCTGAGGTCGGCGACGTTCCGCAAGAGCGGCATCGACCCGGAGTCGCTGACAGAGGACCGGATGCTGGATCTGCTCGTGGAGGAGCCGCGCTACTGGAAGCGTCCGGCTGTCGTAGTGGACGGCCGGCTGATGGCGGGCGCGAACGCGAAGCAGCTCGGGGCGGTGCTGGGGTTCTGATGGCGATACGGGTGTTGCCTCCGGGCGTTGCGGCGCGGATCGCCGCCGGCGAGGTCATCGAGCGCCCGGCGTCCGTCGTCAAGGAGCTGGTCGAGAACTCGCTGGACGCGGGAGCGCGTGGCATCGGGGTTGAGATACGCCACGGTGGACTGGCCTCGATACGGGTGACGGACGACGGTTGCGGCATCCCGGCGGACGAGGTCTCGCTGGCGTTCGAGCGTCACGCGACGAGCAAACTGGGGTCGGTGGAGGACCTGGGGGACATCGGAACACTCGGGTTCCGGGGCGAGGCGCTGGCGAGCATCGCGGCAGCGGCGAGCGTACGTATGACGACGCGTACGGCAGACGCGGAGTCGGCGACGGCGGTCGAACTGGAGGGCGGCACGATCGTGCGGCAGTCGGCGGCGGGCACCGGCCTGGGGACCACGATCGAAGTCGAAGCGCTCTTCTCGACGATACCGGCACGGCTGAAGTTCATCCGCTCGGCCGCCGCGGAGACGGCGCGCGTGCGGCAGACGATGGACCACCTCGCGATGGCGCACCCGCACGTGCAGTTCTCGCTCAAAACGGACGGCAGGCTGCAGCTCTCCACTTCCGGCAACGGCAGCCTGCGCGACGCGGTCGCTGCGGTGCACGGTGCGGAGCTGGCGCAGGCGATGATCGAGGTCGGCTCGTGGACAGGGGCATACCCTGTGTGGGGGCTCGTGGGAACGCCGGAACAGAGCCGTGCGAACCGCACGGGTATCAGCCTGTTCGTGAACAGCCGCTGGGTGCAGCACCGTGCAGTAGGCGTCGCCATCGAAGAGGCGTACCGGGGCTTGCTGATGGAAGGCCGCTTTCCGATAGCGGTCGTGTTCCTCGACGTACCACCGGGTGAGGTGGACGTGAACGTGCACCCGAACAAACGCGAGGTGCGGCTGTCGCACGAGGGCGACGCATTCTCCAGCGTGCAACATGCCGTGCGCGACGCGTTGCTCGCGGCATCACCGATCGCCGAGGGTGAAGGGCTGCTTTCCTATGCGGTGCCTGCTCCGCCATCGCTCCAACCTGAGCTGACGTTCACGACGCAGGAGCGCGTGCAGACGCCGCTGCCGGAGCCCGCGCCTGTCACAGAGGAAGCGCATGCACCGCTGGTGCTTCCTTTCGGGACGTCACCGTTGTCGCGCCTGCACGTACTGGGACAGATCGCGAACACGTACATCGTGGCCGACGGGCCGGACGGCATGTACCTGATCGATCAGCACGCGGCGCACGAGTCGGTGCTGTACTACCGGCTGCTGCGCCAGTGGGCGAACAGCACGCCGGAGGTGCAGCCGATGCTGGAGCCGTTGCCGATGAGCCTGACGCCGCAGCAGATGGATGCGCTCGGCGAGGGACGGGCTGTGCTGGAGCGGTACGGTCTCCTTGTGGAACCGTTCGGCGACGATACGCTGCTCGTGCGCGCGGTGCCGGTGATGGCGCGCCGCGTGGACGCCGTGAAGCTCGTGGCCGAGGCGCTCGACGGGTTCTCCTCCCGCGCCAACGGTGTGGATACCCACCTGTCGGCTGCGGCGTCCATCGCGTGCCACAGCGCGGTGCGGGCAGGGCAGACGCTCGACCACCAGGAGATGACAGCGCTCGGCGAGGCGCTCGCATCGGAGTTGAACCCGCAGCACTGCCCCCACGGCAGACCGACGGTGATCCGTGTCTCGACGGACGTGCTCGGGAGGCAGTTCGGGAGGCTGTGATGGGCGTGACGCTCGTGCTCGCGACGCGGAACCGGGCGAAGGCAGCCCAACTGAGCGAGTTGCTGGAAGGGCTCGAGACGGAGCTGTCGGACGGAGCGTCGTTCCCGGAGGCGCCGGACGTCGAGGAGGAGGGTGGCTCACACCTCGCGATAGCCATCGGGAAGGCGGTGGCGTGGTCGCGTGCGCTCGGCGCGCTCGTGGTGGCGTCGGACGGCGGGCTCAGCATCCCGGCATTGGGCGACGGTTGGTCCAGCCTCATCACGCGTCGCGGGACGGGGGACGACGTCTCTGACGAAGAGCGCGCACGCCGCCTGCTGCGGCGCATGCGCGACCTCGAAGGCGAACGCCGGGCGTGCTGGTGGACGGAGGCAGTGGCGGTTGCGCGGTCGGGTGAATTGCTGGGCGCGTGGGAAGCGAACGGGTTGGAAGGCTACATCGCCCACGACTTCGTTCCGCCTGAGCGCGGCATGAACGGCTTCTGGGTGGGTGGCCTCTGGGTGACGCGGGACGGGACCCGGCGTTGGGAGCTGTCTACGGAGGACACGATCCGGCTGGGCGACCCATGGCAGTCGCTGCGCGAGCCCCTGCGGGGGCTGGTGGAGAGATTGGGGTTGGCTACGGCAGGCGCACGCGACCATCCTCACGGTGGATGAGGGAGTCGCGTTGGAGGGCGGCGAGGAGGTCGGTCAGAGAAACGGGGCAGGGCGCGCCGGAAGCGGCTTCAGCGTTGCGGAGGACGGCTTCCAGCGCAGATTCCTCGACGCCCTCGTCGGGCTGCTGGCGCAGGTGGTCGACGATACGCCCGCGGAAGTAGCGCGCCGAACCCTGGAACCGCGACTGCCTTGGCGCATAAGGCACTGACGCTTCAGCGAGTGCCGGGTCGTTGCCGGCCTGCAGGTGCGGCGCGGCAGCGCAGAGCGTCCGCAGCGGGCAGAGCATGCAGCGCGGCTGGCGCGCCGTGCAGAGCGTCGCGCCGATGTCCATGAGCGCCTGGTGCCAGTCGGCGTGCGTGATGGGACTGCCTGCCTGCGGGAGCAGCTTTTCGGCAAGCGGATGGAGCGCGTCGCGTGCCGGAGCGTCGATGCCGTGGACCGCGCGGCTGAGGACGCGGTAGATGTTCGTGTCGAGTACTGCAACGGCCTCATCGAACGCAAAAGAGGCAATGGCCGCAGCGGTGTATGGACCGATCCCGGGAAGCTTGTGCAGTTCAGCAGCGGAGCGCGGCAACTCGCCCCCATTGTTGTCCACAACCTCCCGCGCGAGCCTGTGCAGGCGGACGGCGCGTCCGTTGTAACCCATGCCTGACCAGAGCCGGATGACGTCGGCTGGTTGGGCGTCGGCGAGCGCTCGAAGCGTGGGGAACGCTTCGAGGAATGCGTGGTACTTGGGGATGACGCGCTCCACCTGCGTTTGCTGAAGCATCACTTCCGAGACGAGGATGGCATACGGGTCGGCGATGCCGCGCCAGGGGAGGATGCGGGCGTTGCGCGCGTACCAGGCGGCAACGGCGTTGTGGAAGGCGTGGGCGCCGATCATCGCGCTACGAGGCCGTGAGCAGGCCGTCGAGGATGTTGCGTAACTCCTCGACGCTGACGGGGCCAATGAGCTTGCGGACGATGCGCCCCTCGGTGTCGAGGAAGAACTTCTCGGGGACGCCGCGCACACCGTAGGAGACGGCTACCGTGCCACGCGGGTCGAGGATGTTGAGGTAAGTCACGTCGAAGCGTTCGATGTGTTCGTCGACATCGGCGGGGCGGTCCCAGACGGCGATGCCGACGAACTCGATGTCTGCCGTGTCGTACTCGCGGTACACCTGCGCGAGGTCGTCGGCTTCGATGCGGCAGGCGACGCACCACGACGACCAGAAGTCGACCATGACCACGCGCCCGCGCAGATCGTCCAGTTCCACTCGTTCCCCGGAGACGCGGTCGTACCCGCCGAACCAGGGCGCCAGACGCACGAGGACCTGCGACTCGCTCGACTCTTCGTGCACCAGCACGCCGCCGGGGTTGTCGTCGGAGCGGAACTGGCCCCAGAAGAGCAGGGCGACGATTGCCAGTACGGGCGTCATCGCCAGCAGAAAGAAGAGGAGGCGTCTCTTGCCGGAGGCGGACTCAGCCTGAGGAAGGGTCTCGGTCTGGGGCGTTTCGTCGGGGGATGTCATGGCGCAGCCGGAGTTAAGGGTAGCATCCCGCCCACCGGACAAAGCGACAGGCAGAGGGCGCTACACCCTCTGCCTGGGCAACAGTCGCATGGAACCCGCGCCGGACTCTCTACTGGTCCGCGCCGGAGAGCTCGTGGGCGACGATGGATGCCTCCCCAAGGGTCATGACCGTCTCGGTGGTGCTGCCACACACGACTTCGTAGCTGGAGGACATCACGCCGGACGTGGCCGACGTGGTGCTCCCGCCCTCGGAGACCTCATAGACCTCCGCGCGGCCCTTGGGGCCTTCGATAACTGTGATGAGTTCTCTGTCCGCCATTGGTGGTTCCTCCCCCGGGTGGGTTGCAGCGTGCGGATACACGCGGGGTCAAATATACCACCGAGCGCCCGTCGTTCAAACGGGCGCCCGGTGGTATCTGAGTTGCAGTCGGGGGACTAGAAGTTGGCCCGCGAGAAGAGACGGCGGACGTTGCCCTCCATGATGTTGTACTTGTCCTCGTCGGTCAGCCAGTCGATCTGGTTGAGGATGACGGGGGCGATGTCGTCGGTCTCCCAGCCTGCGAGGTCGCCGGCGGGCACTTTCTTGCCCTTCTCCCACTTGTAGTCGGGATGGACTGACGAACCGCTGCCGGGGTTCTCGGTGCCGAACACAACGCGGTCCGGGCCGCAGATCTGGATGCAGTAGTCCAGCGACTCCTTGGTGTACAGGGCGCTGTCGTAGTACATCTTGCGGAGGCTGGTGTCGAAGTCCTCCAGATCGGGGTTGTTCTTCATGGCGTTGTAACGGTGGACGCGCCAGCGGCCGATCTGGTAGGGGACGGAGCCACCGCCGTGGCCGACGATGATCTTGAGGTTCGGGAAGGTGTCGAAGACCTTGCTCGACGGGCGGGCAAGGTTCAGCACGGCCTGGGACTCGGTGGTGATGAAGTGCTGGCTGTAGTGCTCGCGCGGGTCCTTGGATGAGGCGGAGTGGATGAGACCGGGGACGTCCAGCTTCTCCATCGCCTCGTAGAGCGGGAACCAGTACTCGTGGTCCAGCGGCGGGGTGTAGTTCGGGTCGGCGGGGTTGCCCTGTCCCTCTTCGGGGTCGGGGTTGATCAGACAGCCGACGAAGCCGAGCTCGTTGACGCACCGTTCGAGTTCGGGGATGACGTGAGAGGCGTCCTTCGCGCCCGTGACGTGCGGCAGGCCGCAGATGCCCCCGAAGCGGTCCGGGTGCGCCTTCACCTGGGACGCGATGACGTCGTTGTTCATCTCGTTCCACCAGCGCACGATGCTCTCCGGTTTCTCGGAGTGCATCAGCTGGAACGGGCGGGGAGAGAGTATCTGGACGTCGGTCTTCACCTTGTCCAGTATCTTGATGTTGTTCTGGGCGAACTGCTCGATGCGTTCCTCAGAGATGGGACTCTTGCCGTGGTAGCCGCGCCCTGACAAGAGCGACGCCTTCGCTGCGTACAGTTCAGGCGGGGCCACTGTGTGGCCGTGCATGTCTATAATCTTTCGTCCGTCAAGCATCTCTTCTCCTCGTGTGATGGATTGCCCGCCGTGGTTGGGGTTGGGGCTGCGATGGGATGGCCGGGCACGTGTACGTTAGCCCTACCCATCGATACAGGTTTATACGGGCGCAGGGTGGAAATCAAGTAAAGTTAGGTGTCAAGTGCACGAGCGTTATCGAGACTCACCACGAGTGACAGGACGTCGCGGATAGCGCGCGCCCTTTGCGACGCGTGGTAGACTAGGCGCGGACTCAGACCGAGCAACGTTTTCCAGCGGACGCTCGCGTCCGCGAGATTCTGCACAGCGGAGGTCAAGGATGGCCGAGATAGTGCTTGGAGCGGGAACATCGCACAGCCCCATGCTTGCACTGAATGCAGAGCAGTGGCCGCGCTACGCCCAGGGCGACCTGCGGCACCCGGAACTGGTCTTCCCGCCGGAAGGCTGGGCGATGCCGTATGACGAAGGACTCGCACGCGTCCCTACGGCGGTGAAGGAGAAGCCGCTGACGGATGAAGTATTCGAGGCGCAGGTGGACGCCTGCCAGCGTGGGATAGCCGAGCTGGCGCGGACGTTCAACGAGGTGAAGCCGGACATCACCGTCATCATCTCCGACGATCAGGATGAATGGTTCTTCGAGGACAACATGCCGACCTTCTCCGTCTTCTGGGGGACGTCGGTGCCCATCAAGCCGCGGTCGCTGGCCGCAGGTTTCCGGGACCCCGACATCACGCAGTCCATCGCAGACGGCTACGGCGACGTGGAGATGGATGTGCCCGTGGCGTCCGGATTGGGCCGCCACGTCATCGAGCACATGATCGCGAACGACTTCGACGTGTCGCACTTCACCTACCTGCACGACACTTACGGCGGGCAGGTTGCGCGGCGCTACCCGAAGGAGAACGGCGAGCTCGACTCGGTGCGCACGACGGAGCCCCGCGAGCAGGGCCTGCCGCATGGTTTCGCGTTCGTGGTGAAGCGGCTGTTCGACAACGAACCGCGCACCATCCTTCCCATCTTTCAGAACACCTGCTACCCGCCGAACCAGCCGACGCCGAAGCGCTCGTTCGAGTTCGGGCGCGCTGTCGCGAACGCGATCCGCGCCTGGGACAGCGACGCCCGCGTGGCCATCATCGGCTCCGGCGGCCTGAGCCACTTCGTCGTCGACGAATGGCTGGACCGGACGGTGCTGAAGGCGCTGGAAGAGAAGGACTCCGAGACGCTCATGACGATCCCGCGCACCCACCTGTACTCCGCTGCGTCCGAGACGCAGAACTGGATCGCCGTGGGCGGCGCGATGGCGGACACGGACCTGAACTTCGAGACCATCGAGTACGTTCCGGTCTACCGGACACCCGCAGGCACCGGCGGCGGCTGGGGCTTCGGCCGCTGGGTCTAGCCTGCTCGCAACAGCACACGAACAACGAGCGCCGGTGGATATCCACCGGCGCTTCTGTTTGGTTCCGGTAACGGAGAAGTCAGGCCGTCTCGAATTCCAAGGCGTATAGGTTCAAGTCCGAGGAACGCTTGGAAAGGTCGCGCATCTCGATGCCCACAACTTCGTTGGAACCGTTGTAGTCGAGGACCACGCCAGGTGAGACCTCTTCTGATTCGGCGATGGGGGAATCATCCAGCCGCAGGTAGAGCGCATCGGAGTTCTTGTCGACATTCAGTTTCATACCTGGCCTCTCATGTTCCTATCGAAGAATACGCTCACCACTCGCCATGGTACAACACGAGTGTTCACGGCAACGCGGAGCATGCGGTTGTCGCGTTCAGGGATAAGCCCAAAGAATCGTTCGATCTCCGGACCGTTCGGGTCTGGCGTACGCCACGTCGGTTCTGCCAGCACTCGTGTAACCCAGTCCACCGGAATCCTGCGTTCCGCCATCACGTGAACCGCGTGGCTAGTGAAGTCTGGCGGAGTCGATTCGGGGGTTGCCATCAGTTCGCCGACACGGTGCGGAACCGCGCGACGGCGACGGCGAGGAACACGGCGGCGAAGAGGGCAAGCGCCAGCATATTGATGAGCACATCCCGGCCATCCGCGCCGAAGAGCATGAGCTTGTTGAAGGCGTCGTTCGCCCAGCCGTGCGGCGTGAGGCGTCCGATGGTCTGCATCCAGTCCGGCGTGATGAAGAGCGGCCACCAGCAGCCGCCGAGTGGGGCAAGGGTAAGAGAGGCGAGCACCGCCGCCGATGACGCGCTCTTCACCGTGTGCACGAGCGCTGCGAGCATGACCCCGAATGCGGAGGACGCCACAGCCATGAACACGGAGACAGCGATGACGGCCAGTGGGGACGCCCCGAAGTCGATGGAGAAGGCGAAGATGCCCAGCACCCAGAGGAATAGGAGCTGGAGGAACCCGCGGTAGAGGCTCGCGAGCATCTTGCCGCCAACGATCGACGAGCGTCGCACTCCGTTCGTGAGTAGACGCTCCAACGTCTGGGTCTGGCGCTCGCGGGCGATGGCTTCCGCACCTAGCGCGGCAGCGAAGAAGACGAACATGGTGAGATAGCCGGGCAGGGTGAAGTTGGTGGCATTGAAGGGTTCCACGTCGCCGACCTGCTCGGTGGTGAAGAAGATCGAGGGCGGGGCCGCACCGACTTCGCCCAACTTGGCGAGGTCCAACTCGGTGATCCCCTCGAGTTCCGTAACGCCGCGAGCGGCGAGGCTGAGCGTGCCGATGCGCCCGCCGATGGACCGCGCGAGCCCGCCCAGTACGGCTTCGGTTTCCGGGTCTCCGTCCGCGGTGACGACCCATATCTCCGCGCTCTCGCCGCTGAAGATGCGCTGTGTGAAGTCTACGGGGAACAGCAGGTAGCCGGGGATACGGCCCTCGTGCAGCGCAAGTCCCGCGTCCTTCGGGTCCCACTCGTCTACGCCGGATGCTTCCACCGAGGTGAGCGCGTCGATGGCCTGGCGGGAGAAGCCGCTCTCCTCCTCCGTCACGACGGCCATCCGCAGCTCTTCGTCCTCCGGGCCGAGGTCGCCGAGCGCGAGAGAGAAGGCAACGATGAAGAGGATGGGGAAGAGCAGGGCGAAGCCCAGAGCGAACCTGTCCTTCAGGAACAGGCGAGTGTCCTTCATGGAGAGGAGGAAGGCCTGCCGCATGAAGAGGCGCATCACTTCACCTCCGACGAGACGCGGAAGAGCAGACGCGCGATAACGAGGCAGACGACTGCAACGCCGCCAAGCAATGCCATCTCGAACGTAGCGTCAGCGAGTGTGGCCGTTTCGCCGAGGATGCCTTCGTAGGCATCGATGGCGTAACGGTTCAGCGTGAACCGGCTGAGGAGCTCGAGTGTGCCGGAGTCGCCGATCGGGAAGAACGTACCGCCGAAGACGGTCATGAACATGGTGATGAATACCGCGCCCCATGTCGCCTGGTCGTCCGTTCGGGCGACGGCGGCGATGAGCAGGGAGATGGCGCTGGCCGCTGCGGCAATCACGAGCGCGAGCACCGTGCTCTGAGCCAACGCACTCACACCCGCGATGCGCAGCACCACGAACGCCAGTACAAGGAGGACGAGCGTTTGCAGCATGCCCCTGCTGACGCCGGCGAGGAATTTGCCGGCGAACAGTCCGTCGGGGGTCAACTGGGTCGTGAGCAGGCGCTCCAGTGTGCCGTTGCGCCGCTCCTCGATGAGCGTCTGGGCGTTGAGCGTGAGCGAGAAGAGCAGGAACATGACGATGACGCCGGGAAGCAGGCGGTCCAGGATGTCCTCTTCCTCGTCCTGCCCGGTGAGCGTTTGCGCCACGACGCGAACGGGCGGCTCCTTCCTCGCGTCAGCGAGCAGGATGCCGGAATGCAACTGGACCTGCTCCGACGATATCCCCTCACTGACGAGTGCGCGGAGCGTCCGGCGCAGCTCGTACTCCGAGGCGAGGCCGTCGGCCGCTCCCCGCACGATGGACGCCGTTATCTGGCCCGCATCGCCGCCGTTCCCGCGCCGTTTGACCTGTATCGCGGTGGGTACACCTGACTCCAGCCCGGCAGTGAAACCCGACGGGATGACGAACCCCGTGAGTACCGCTGAACGGTCGAGGGCATCGTCCAACCCACCTTCGGTGTAGAGCCGGACGTCGAGGCCATCGATCTCTTCGATGCGCTCGATCAACCCACGCGCGGCCTCGCCACCGTCCAGGTCGGCAACGTGGGCAGTGGCGTTGAACGACGCCTCTCCGCCGAACACGCCGACCATGAGCGCGAACAGCAGGATAGGAAGTGCGATGCTGAACGCCAGGGCTCCCCGGTCTGCGAGGAAACGCTTGACTTCGAGGAGCGCGAGCAGGAAAGGGCGGGTCATGCTAGTCGCGGAGGCTCCGGCCGGTGAGGCTGAGGAAGACCTCTTCTAGTGTGGTCGTGTCCGTGTCGCCGACCTGTGCCTTGAGTTCGGCGGGTGTGCCGAGGGCGATGATATGCCCCTCGTCCATGATCCCCAGGCGGTCGCAGAGGCGGTCCGCCTCTTCCATGTAATGAGTTGTGTAGAGCACGCTCATGCCCTCGTCGCGGAGGGCAAGGACCGTGTCGAAGATGTGGTTGCGTGACTGCGGGTCGATGCCGACGGTCGGTTCGTCGAGGAAGAGCAATTGGGGTCTGCTCATGAGTGCGATGGCGATGTTCACCCGGCGCTTCATGCCGCCGGAGTACTTGCGGACGGCGTCCTTCGCCCGATCGGTGAGTCCGACGCGCTCCAACACGTCCGCCGCACGTTCCTTCGCATCGCCGCCCGATAATCCGGCCATGCGCCCGAAGAAGACGAGATTGTCGGTCGCGGAAAGTTCGGGGTAGAGAGCGAGTTCCTGCGGGCAAACGCCGATGAGCCTGCGCACCGCATTGCTCTCCCTCGCCACAGAGTGCCCGCCGATGCTCACGTCGCCGTCGTCGGGGTCAAGGACGGTGGAGAGCATGCGGATGGTGGTGGTCTTCCCTGCGCCGTTGGGACCGAGCAGTCCGAATATCTCCCGGGAGCGGACGGTGAACGAGACGGAGTTCACGACCTGTACGCTGTCGAAACTCTTCGTGAGGCCGCTGGCGGAGAGGAAGTCGTCCATGCGCTCATGTTAGCAGAGGGGCAGGGAGCACGAGCGTGTGGGGACTCGCATGCCCGCACCTTCGATATGTGATATACCGGGGCGGTTGACCCGGCCTGTGGGAGGACAGTTGACGGCACTCAACGACAAGGTCGTACTGATCACCGGCGCCGGCCGAGGCATCGGCCGTGCGATAGCCCTGGCTTTCGCGAAGGAAAGCGCAAGGGTGGCCGTGACCGGACGGAGCATGGACCGCCTCACCCCCGTCGTCGACGAGATACGCGCCGCCGGAGGAGAAGCAGAGGCATTCCTCCTGGATGTGACGCAGGCGGACGATGCCCCCCGGGTGGCAGGGAAGGTCATCGAGGTCTGGGGGCGCATCGACATACTCGTGAACAATGCCGGAGTCATCACCTACGACACACCCGTCTGGGCCACGACGGTGGAGCAGTGGGACGAAGTGATGAATGCCAACCTGCGAGGCATGTTCCTCGTCTGCCATGGGGTCATCCCCCACATGATGGAGCGGGAGCAGGGCATCATCATCAACATAGGGTCGTCGTCAGGCAGGCAGCCGGAAGGTGACTACGGCGCTTACGTGGCGTCGAAGTACGGCGTCGTGGGGTACACGGCGTCGCTGGCACACTCGCTTCGCTCCCATGGCATACGGGTGAACGGCATCAACCCCGACTGGGTGGATACCGACATGGCGAGGGCTTCTCACCCGGAAGGAGACCCGGACTGGATCACCGGGGAAGAGATAGCGCAGGCAGCCCTCTATCTTGCGTCCCATGCACCCAGGCTTATGACCGGACAGTTCATCGACATCTTTGGCGTGTAGACCGCAGTCCGGAGTGTGACGTTCCGATGGACCAGAACATCGACTTCTCAGAATCCTTCTACAGGCGCCATGCCCAGCGCTACGCCGAGGTGAGCCACGGCTTCATCCAGTCCGTGTACACCAACGTTTCTCACCCGGCGCTCACAAGCGATACCGACCTGATCGACCGCCTCCAGGAGATAGTGCCCGCAGGGACCCGGGGGCTGGACGCGGGCTGCGGCGCAGGCGCCCGCGACGTCTTCTTCTACTGGCAGAAGGGCTACGACATCCACGGGGTCGATGCCGTCGAAGAGAACATCAGGGAGGCACGAAGGCTCCACCCGGAGATCGCCGACCGGGTGTCGGTCGCCGATCTCCGCGAACCTCTCGGGTATCCGGACGCCTGGTTCGACTTCGTCACCTGCAACGCGGTCATCCAGCACATCGTCCCTGACATCGTCCTGGGCGTCACGCTGCCGGAACTCGCACGGGTGCTGAAATCCGGCGGCGTGCTCCAACTGATGTTCAAGGTAGGGAGCGGAGTGACATCGCTCTACGACAAGGACTACGCCGCGGAGCGGGCCTTCCAGCTGTACGGCGTGGATGAAGTGCTCGGCCCGCTGGAGGAGAGAGGGTTGAGCGTCATCCCGGCAGAAAACGACAAGCTGGGAGGAGTCATGTACTTCACGGACCCCAAACCCACTGACCATTGCGTCCTCTTCGCGCGCAAGGGTGGGTGAGTATGGCCGGTCTACCTGTCCCCAGGGACCTGCGGGACATAACCCCGGCATGGTTGACTGCCGCTCTTCGGAACAACGGAGACTCCGTCGGCGCTTCGGTGCGGGATATCTCGGTCGAGGCCATAGCCGAGGGCAAAGGGTTCATGAACCAGCTGTTCAGGCTGAGGATCGACTACGACTCCGAGTCCCCGGACCTACCGTCCTCCATGGTCGTCAAACTTCCATCTAATGACCCTTTGCTGAGGCAGGTCTGCGACACGCTCGGGCAGAACCGGCGTGAGGCGCGGTTCTACCGGGAGGTGGGGACGGGCGGTCACCTCCTGACGCCGAACATCTATCACTGCACAGTAGACCCAGCGACAGGTGACAGCGTGCTGGTGCAGGAGGACATGAGCAGCGCCCGCCAGGGCGACAGCGTCGCCGGATGCTCCATGGGCCGGGCCCGGAACGCCATCAGCCAGCTGGCGCGGTTCCACGCCTCGTGGTGGGAAGACCCCCGCCTCGACGAACTGGACTGGATGCCATCGAGGGACTCGGAGGCCGGCGCCTACCAGGACCTGTACACCGACGCATGGAAGTCGTTCGTAGAGAAGGCCGCCGACGGGATGCCCGGGAGCCTGCGCGCGCTCGGCAACCGCCTGGGAGACGAGGTACCGAGGATAAAGGCGATGCTGGGAAGACGTCCGAGGACGATCGCCCACGGGGACTACCGCCTCGATAACTTCTTCTTCACCGTTGGGGGAGAGCCTGAGCGGGCAGTGGTCTTCGACTGGGAGTTCTGCGTACGCGGCAGGGGCGCCTATGACGTTGCCACCTTCATCAGCGACTCCTTTCCCCCGGACCGGCGCAGGGCGGAAGAGCTGGGCCTCCTGCGCACGTACCACTCCACGCTCGTGGCCAACGGCGTGGAAGGCTACTCGTTCGACGAGTGCCTGGCGGACTACCGCCTCTCGATGCTGGAGGAGTTTGTCTTCTGGGTGGTCGTCGGTGGCTATTGCGACTACGAGGGCGAGCGCGCCACCGCATACCTGCACAACTCGCTGGAGCGCTTCGATGCAGCGATAACCGACCTGGCATCCACCGACCTGCTCACGGGTTAGCCGGTTCCGATGGCCCCCGGCTCAGTCCGGCGCCTTGAAGTCCGGCACGCCCTCCGCGATCGCGGTCGTCCAGCTATCGAGGTCCGTTACCCAGCCGTAGCGCCGCTTGATGGCGAACAGCGCCTGCTCGTGCGTCTCCGGGATGATGCCTCCGCAGCAGTCTTCGATGAGCACGGGGAAGTACTCGTGGAAGTAGGCATCCCGGGCGGTCGCTTCGACACAGGTGGGCGTCCCGATGCCGGTGACGAAGAGGTGCCGCACGCCGAGGCGCTTCAGCACGAGGTCGAAGTCCGTCCGCTGGAACGCGCTGTAGAGGTTCTTCGCGATGACGTATTCGCCCTCCTGCGGGGTGAGCTCTTCGACGATCTCTCCGCCCCACGTGCCGTCGATGCCGACCGCACGCTCCATCGCCGGGTCGCTCAGGTCCGCCTGGTAGGCGGCGCTCTTCCAGTACCAGGGAGAGTCGGTACCCGCTCGAAGCATGGGGTCGGCAGGGATGACCATACGGGTGAACAGGACGGGCATGCCTGCTGCACGGGCATAGGACAGCGCACGCTGGATGGTCGGGATCACGCGCCTGCCGTGTTCCGTGTCGACGCCTGTGAGGTCGAAGAACCCTCCGGGCTTGATGTCGTAGTTCTGCATGTCGATAACGCAGAGCGCGCTCTGCGTTACGTCGAAGTTGATGGCCTCCGGTTCGGCCCTCAGGTTCAGTTGCATCACGCCTCCCGTGCACCGTGGTCGCGTTCGCGAAGGTAGTGCTGGCTTCCGAGGATGTCAATCGCCTGTGTGGAGGATGTCATCTCCTGCCGCAGCCCGTAGGGCGGAAGCGAACGCCTCGATCGCCTGGAGCGGGTCTTCACCGGCGAACTGCACGCGAGCGATGAAGTGGCGCGCCGGTGCGCGTTCCGTGAAGGCGAGCGCCCGTGCTGCCGCTTGCAGTGACGTACCGTGCGCCACCATGCCATCGACCAGCAGGCGCAACTGCGCTGTTGAAAGGTCGGAGACATCCGTGACGCCCTCGAGTGAGGGCATCCTCTCGCGCATCACCTGGGAGAAGGCCCGGTTCCGGTTCAGCAGACCGGAGAGCGCGTACCGGGCGGCGCTCTCGTAGGCGCGCTCTTCGGTGTCCGCCATGAAAACGGGCAGTCCCAGTGCTACAGCTATTTCACCAGGCTCACGTCCCGCTTCACGAGCGCCGCTCGCGACGTGCCCCATCGCCATCTCCACGACTTCGGGGTCGACACCCACCATGGCGTAGGCCCCGTCGGCGGCAGCCCCCGCAGCCTCCAGCATACGGGGACTGCTGGCATTGATGTAGACAGGCACAGGCGTGGCGTTCTGAAGCTCGGTGGCGAGCGTGCGGCGGACGGTCTCCGCGGCAACGCGCATAGCGGACGCCGTGGCGCCGGGTTCGCCCAGGTAGCGGACCGCAAGGTCGCCACTGCCGATGGCCAACCGGGCACGTCCCGGCGCCGCCTCCCCAAGCGTTGCTGCGAGCGTCGCCAGCATCTTCGGATGACGGGACACCGGGTTTGCGACGGACGGGAAGAGCGTCACGCGCGTCGTCTGCTGGGCCGCGAGCGCGAGTCGTACCAGGACGTCTCTGCCGGTATGCGGATGGTCGGGCATCCCTACGCCGGAGAAGCCCAACTCCTCGGCCCTCACCGCGAACCGGGATGATTCGGCAAGGGGCAAGTCGGTGGGATCGTTGACGTCGATGCGCAGGCCGGTTCCCGTCGCGGAGAACATGCGAAGGCTGCCTCAGGGAAGTTTGCCTCACCTTACCTGAACGGACAGGCCGTATGCTCTGGCACTCCTAGATTGGAACGACCGTCAGGTCGGCGTCATACTCGGGATGTACGGGCACCTGGTGGCTGAGCTCGACGACCTTGCCGGTCCGCGAGGACTCGACCATGGCGAAGATGGCCTCCGCCGTCGCCATGCCCCAGCGTCCCGAGTGGTAGACCGGCTTCCCGTTGACGACTGCGTCGTAGAGTTCGTGCACCTCGCCCCGGCTGTGGACGTTCGACTCTCCGGTGACCTCGCGCACGCCGTCATCGTCGTAGACGAGGACGCCCTGCGAGCCGATGCGCATGTCGCCGCGTTCGCACGTCACGAAGATCGTGCCCGGGTCGCCGGTGTCGTTGAGCCCTGAGCGGTCGCCGGCTTCGCGGGAGACCTGGCGCCCGAAGTTGCCTCGGCCGCCGTCGGAACGCAGGGCGTCGGCGAACTGCTGGGCCTCGATCTTCCCGCCGATGCGCAGGTCCTGCTTGTCCGATTCCTCGTCGCGTGTTCCTGTCCGCATCTCCCTGCGGATGCGCACGAGGTTCTCTATGGAGCTCCGCCCTGATGCCGGCCCGTTAACCTCACTCAGTGTGAAGTAGCCGTAGCCGTTGTGGGTCGCCGTGGCGACCGTGCCGTCCTCGAACTCGAAGTGGGCGGTGTAGTAACCCGGCATGGGCCGCTCCGGCATCCACTGGCCGACCTTGCCCCATACCCGCTTGACCATGCCGCCGCCAAGCAGGCGGACGGTGTCGATCTGGTGCGGCCCCTGGCGGTACGGCACGCCCCCGCCCTGGCTGAAGTCGAGCTCGTCCGGCGTGCGCGGCCGCAGCATCCAGTCCGTGTAGGCGATGAGGTGGATCGCCCGGACGGCGCCGATATCGCCGGACTCGATGATCTTCCGCATCGTGCGATAGGGAAGGGCGAAGCTGGCGGTGTGGGCGCAGACGAGGTGGACGCCGGCCTTGTCGCACTCCTCGACCATCTGCTCCGTCTCCCTGAGCGAGATGGCCATGGGCTTCTCAACCATGACGTGCTTGCCGTGCCGTGCCGCGGTGATGGTGTGCTCTGCGTGGAAGCGGTTCGGCGACGCGATGTAGACGGCGTCTACGTCGGGGTCCTTGCAGATGTCCTCGGCGCTCTCGTAGACCTTCACGTCGGGGAACCGCTCCTTGAAGCGCTCCCGGGTGACGGGGACGACGTCGCAGCCTGCAGCCAGATGGACGATATCCGGCTGCTGAACGACCGAACGCAGGATCTCGAGTCCACCGACGCCGATCCCTATGACGCCGATGTTGATGCGCTTGGTGGTGCTGGCAGTTTCCTCTGCTGTCGTAACCATCGCCGACGACCTCCTCGATGCGGGTCTGACTCACTTGCGGCGGGATTGTGCTCCTTTTGGAGTCAACCGTCGAGTGCGAACCTCAGGACGCTTGCCTCGCCGGAGTTGGCGCAGCAGCAGGCGCATCCTTTTTCAGTACAAGCGGCGCCAGCGGGATCTCTTCGTCGAGTGGGTTACGCCCTCTGGCAGCTTCCACATAGCGGGCGGCATCCTCCTCCAGCAGGAACCCTGCTGTGACGAGCTCCCGCGCTGCATCGGCGACCCGGTCCACGTATACGCCATGGGACTCGTACCGCTCTTCGATGGAGCGCCGTGGGTCGCCGTCAGCCTCCCGTTCGGCGCGCGTTCGTGCAAAGGGAACGAAGCTGCCGGCCAACGAGGCGAGGTCGCCTTCGGCGAATCCCGCCCTGCGCAGGTTCCACCCCGTATGCGTGCCGACCGGGACCACGATCTCCGGCGAGCGCAGGCCGCCGAGGTCATTGCCGTCCTCGTCCACGCTGGGCATCTGTACGGTGTACTCCTTGCCCGGCACGGCCTGCGGTGGATGCTCCGTGACCAACCCTTCATCGAAACCGGGACCGTAGTCGTACAGGGGAAGGCGGCTGGGGTTTGCAGGCGTGGGGAAGCCGGGCACCTTCGGGAATGCCGCGAGCGCCTCTTCCGGACTGACCAGCGTGCTCTCCGCTCGCCGGGGCACGATGCTCGGCGGAGGCGGCGTGCCCTCCGTCACCCAGCGGTGCATCAGCGTCAGGGCTCCGCGCATCAAAGGTCCGTTGTTCATCACATTGGGGCGCTGCTGCGAGACGTCCTCGGGCGGCGGGTTGGCTCCCATGTGCTGCGCACTCGCCAGGAAGTAGACGCGCACCGTGTCCGGGAACTCGATGTCATCGCCCGTCCACGGGTCCGTATGCCCGAGCGAGGCGTGGCGGTTCCAGTACTCGGTGTTCGTGTGCGTGTGCACGACCAGCGGGTCCGAGTCGGGGCGCTTCATCACACTGTCGAGTGCGTCCGAGAAGGCGTCCGGCGCCACCGAGTAAGCGAACGGGTAACGCTCAGACGGCCACTGGTGCTCCTCGTGCTGGCGAGGGTAGCGGCCCACCTGAGCGAACCGGGCGTTCGCGAACAGGCGCCCGGCGCCGGACACGTGCGGGTAGACGGCGTCGAAGACCCTTCGCCCTTCCGGGTCCACGTTGTAGCCGTCGTAGACGAACTGGCGGATCACCCGCGCGCTGAGCGATTGCCCGTACATGTATGCCCGCTCGAGTCCCGCGACAGGGTTGGGCGAGCCGCTGGCATCGACGGAATCGTGGAGCAGCACCGACATGAGGTCACGGATGCCCGTGATGCCCAGCCCCATCACGCGGGAGCCCGCCGTTTCGTAGATGAGTTCGTAGATCCAGCCGGGTTTGAACCCGCCTTGCACATAGCAGGCCGTGGGGGAGGGATGCACTTGCAACGTGCCGTTGGTAAACGACGCTTCGGCGAATGCCCAGGCATCCGACGGGACCGGTACGCGCGGGTCGCGCTCGTGTTCCCGCAGCGTCATCGTTGCGTGGGACGTATCGAGGTCGAGCGCGGGATAGGACTCGATGCTCGGCGCGCCGCTCAGCGGCATCCAGAGCACGCCTTTCTGCTCGGCGATGAACTCCTGGCGCACCTTGCCGCGTACCGGTGCGCCGTTCTCCATAGTCTGTGGCAGGTCGGCGACGAGCAACCCGTCGCCTGCGACGAGGTCGCCCTGCCATGCGGACCACACCACGGTGTATCCCTGCCGCATGAGGAACCCGTTGCCGGCAGATGCCAGTGTGAGCGGGTCGTTGTCCGGAGAAGAGTCGTTGAACGCCCGCAGGGCGGTCTTGTTCCCCCGGTTGTTCACGTCGTACAGCAGGCATCCGTTTCCGCGCGAGAGGTCGACCGGTTTCAGGATGTCGAGGTCTGCCCTGAACTCGACGAGGCCATTCGCATTGCGGGGCGCAATCTGCAGGTCGACCACGTTGGCGTTGGCCGGGTCAGCCGGGTCCACCTCGAAGAATGCTGACCCCGTCAACCGTTCGTACGCTCCGACGTCCCCGAAGGAGGCTCCTTCAGCGAAACTGGCCTGACGCTCGATGCTCAGCCGTACCCTGGTGTTCATATCCCTTCCTCCGGTGGATGTGACGGCAGCAGATTAGACGAGTGTGTGCCGTTCGTCGAACGGCCGCCGTTTGAGGCGGCGCCTGCGGGAGTACAATCGCGCTCATGCGCCAGAAGGACGAAGGGGGCCCGGGTGAGACGCCCGCCCGTCGAGGGCTCCACCCGCAGCTCCGCCTGATACTCGGGCTGCACGTTCCTGCCATCGCGCTGGGTCTGGGTAACGGTCTATCACTACCCGTTCTCCCGGAGCTCACCAAGCTCTACGGCGTCAGCATCGGCCAGGCGACCTGGGTGTTCACCGCCTACCTCCTCGGCACCCTCGCCGCCTCGCTTCCCACGGGCATGCTGATCGACCGGATAGGCCGCCGGTGGATACTGCTTGCGGGCCCGCTGGTCGTTGCAGTGTCCTCGCTGCTCATCGCCAAGGCGGCAGTCTCCGGCTCGTTCCCCGAGTTACTGGCCTACCGGTTCATCGCGGGAGTCGGTACGCAGATGTGGATGCAGAGCCGGATCACCGTGATCGCCGATACAGGGGCGGTGCAGCAGCGCGGCAAGCAGATAACCCAGATGTTCGGCGTGCAGCAGATCGGCGCGCTCAGCGGCCCGCTGATCGGAGGGTTCGCGGCAGTCGCATGGGGGCTGTGGTCGCCGTTCCTGATCCACGCCGTCCTCACGCTCCTCTCGATCCTGCCGACCTATTTCGTCGTCAAGGAGAGTGCCCCTGCAGCAAGGCGTGCGGCAGAGGCTATCACCGAGGGCTCCCGCTGGGCATTGCTGCTCAGGAAGCCGATCCCCACCGTCTTCTCCATTCAGTTCCTCACGAACATCACCAGGGGAGTCGTCTTCGAGGGCGGCGTGATACTGCTGTACCCATCGTACGTATACATGCTGGACCCTGCCGAACTGGGCGTGCTGCGCAGCGTGATGGCGGTGGGGACCGTCCCCATCATGTTCTCCACCGGGTTCGTGATGGACCGGTTCGGCAGGAAGTACATCGTTGTGCCAGGACTGTTCTTGTCGAGCCTCTCGATGGCCTCTGTGGCGGTTACCGCATTCGCCGGCCTCGACCTGAGTTGGTTCATCGCGAGTTTCGTGTTCCTGCACCTGTCGATGGGCGTCATTTCCGGCAACATGCAGACACTGGGCACGGATGTGGCTCCTTCGCAGGCACGAGGGCTCTTCTTCGGTGTCTCGCGACTGGTCGCACAGGGCGGTTCGACAACCAGCCCGGCCAGTTTCGGGTACCTGTCGGTGGCGTTCGGATACGGTCCGGCGTTCGTGTTCCTCGCGTCGACAGCCTTCCTTGCCGGGATAATCGTCGCCTTCTTCCTGGAGGAGACGCTCAGGAAACCGGAGAAGGAGAGCGCCACTCCACGAGCAGGATAGGCCGACCGCTGGTCGTCGCTCGTTGACAGGCGGTTGGCGCGGTGGTTAAGTGCCGGGAAGAGGCGTAGCAGGCAGTCGAGCACGAAGAGAGGAGCGGCCATGACCACGACGATCGCGAGTGCAGGCACAGAAGGGGCTGTTGATGAACTGCTGATCTCCGCCGACTCCCACGTCATGGAACCGGGCGACCTCTGGACGACACGCCTGCCCAGCGGGCTCCGGGACGAGGCGCCAACCTTCTCCGACGCGGTCTCCGATCAGTCCAAGCCCGGCGGATGGGACCCGAACGAACGTCTCAAAGAGATGACCGTGGACGGCGTCAGCCTCGAAGTGCTCTACGCAACGCGCGGCATGACACTCTTCCGCATCGAGGACGTGCCCCTGCAGGAGGCGTGTGTCCGGGCCTTCAACGACTGGCTCATCGAGTACTGCGCGGTCAGCCCTGAGCGACTGTTCGGGATCGGTCTCATATCACTGTACGACGTCGACCACGCTGTCGCGGAGCTCGAGCGGTGCCGGAACGCGGGACTGCGGGGCGCGATGATCTGGCAGAACCCGCCCGAGGACATGCCCTTCTCATCCGACCATTACGACCGCTTCTGGGCCGCGGCGCAGGACCTCCGGATGCCCGTGAGCCTGCATATCCTCACCGGTCACGGCTACATGAAGCAGGCGCATCTCCGCCATGGCACCGAGCACTACCGCTCCAGCGTCAACCTCAAGATCGCCGAAGTGATGAACAGTCTCTTCGACATCATCTTCTACCAAGCGCTCGACCGGTTCCCCAACCTCAAGATCGTTCTCGTGGAGAACGAGATAGGCTGGATCCCGTTCGCTTTGCAGCAGTGGGGCTACTACCTGGGCAGGCACCGTCATCGGGAGCCGGGCCCTGCCCCGGACAAGATGCCGAGCGACTACCTCGCCGACCAGATATACGCGACGTTCTTCAACGACGCCGTCGGCACGCGCTATCTGTCGAGTTGGGGCGCGGACGCGTGCATGTGGTCCAACGACTACCCGCATGCCAACTCCACCTGGCCGAACTCGCGCAAGGTGATAGCCGAACACCTAGGACACCTGGACGCGGAAACACGGACCAAGGTGCTCAGCACCAACGTCTGCCGTCTGTACGACATACCGGTACCCGAAGCGCTGTAAGGGAGGACGACGATGAGCTACGACCTGTTGCTGAAGAACGGCCGCATCGTGGACGGCACCGGCGGACCATCCTACGAGGGAGACGTGGCCGTCGTGGATGGACGCATCGTGGAGACCGGCAGGCTCGGTGCGTCCGCGAAGCGGGTCATCGACGTGCAGGGGCAGGTCATCGCCCCGGGCTTCATCGACAACCACTGCCACTACGACGCACAGGTGCTCTGGGACCCGCTGTGCACATTCGCTTGCTACCACGGTGCGACGACCGTCATCAACGGCAACTGCTCACTGGGGCTGGCCCCGGCCCGCCCGGAAGAACGCGCCGACCTCGTCTCTATGCTGTCGCGGGTCGAGGCCATCCCCGTCGAGTCGCTGCAGGCCGGAGTCGAGTGGACGTGGGAATCGGTGCCGCAGTACCTCGAAACGATCGACTGCCAACTCGGCGTGAACGTCGGCTCACTCATCGGCTTCTCGGCGGTGCGGCGGCATGTCATGGGTGAGGCCGCCTACTCCGCAGTCGCAACTTCCGAGCAGATCGAGCAGATGAAGGAGATCGTCCGCGAGGGTATCCGCGCGGGAGCGCTCGGGTTGTCCTCGGAGCGGAACCTGCGCCACATGGACCTGGAGAACCGCCTGTTGCCGGCGAACGCCGCGCCCCCGGACGAGTTCGTTGCCGTGGCGGGAGCGCTTGCCGAAGTTGGCGCGGGCTCCATCCAGTTCGGCGACTCGGAGCGTATCGAGATGTCGGAGGGGTTGCTCACGCGAACGGCACGGGTAACGGGGCGCCCCGTCATCTCCAGCCTCGCGGGACGTGCCGGCACCACCAGGAACGACGCCCGGATGTACGCGATGGTGTCGCCCTTCATAGAGAACACTGCACGCTGGACGTTGGTCACCGTGGGCAGCTTCGACGGCTTCCCGCACTGGCTCCCTGTGATGAGCGGTTCGCCCGAGGAGAAGCGCACGGCATTCCAGGATCCCGCGGTGCGCGCAGGCCTGAGGGCCGACGCCGACGCCCCTGACAAGCGGAACCCCGGGCACCCATCGGTGCGCTGGGACCTGCTGTACGTGGCGCGCGTGGCGCTGGAGGAGCACCGGTCATACGTGGAGCATAGCGTGAGCGAGATCGCGGGATACCTCGGCAAGGACCCGCTCGACGCATTCCTCGACCTCGCGCTCGAAGAAGACCTCAAGACCCTCTTCTACTTCCGCTCCGACGTCAGCACGGCGGCGATGGCGGAGGTGCTCGCGGACCCGTTCGTGCTCCCCGGCCTCTCGGACGGCGGCGCGCACGTTACGCGCCGATGCGACAGCCACTTCTCGACGTTCCTGCTGTCCTTCTGGGTGCGAGAGCAGCAGGCGCTCTCCCTGGAGGAGGCCGTGCGGAAGCTGACCTTTATGGGTGCGAGCGCTTTCGGCCTGCACGACAGGGGCCTCATCAGGCCGGGCCTCGCCGGAGACCTGACGGTGTTCGATCCCGACACAGTCGGCGCGGGCGAACTCGACGAAGTGGCCGACTACCCGGGGGACGCGGTGCGGATGCGCCGCCCCAGCTCGGGCGTCGCCTGCACCGTCGTCAACGGTGAGGTGCTCATAGAGGCCGGAGAGCACACCGGTGCACTGCCCGGACGGCTCCTGCGGAGCAGCGCCTACCAGGGTTAGGCATCACTACAAGCGAAGTGACGACAGGGAAGGGCGGCAGTTAGCCGCCCTTCCTCGCGATGGCCTGCAGCACGCGCTCGGCGGTCAACGGCAACTCCGTGACGGGCACACCGATCGCGTCGGCAACCGCGTTCGCGATGGCGCCGGCCGTGGGGATGGTCGGTATCTCACCGATGGACTTGGCATGGAACGGCCCCAGCGCCTCGCCGTAGTCGGGGACATTCACCGTAAGGAGTTCCGGGATGTCCCGGACGGTAGGTATCTTGTAGTCGGCGAAGTTGGGGTTGGTCACGCGCCCGTCCTCAACGGTGAGCTCCTCCATCAACGCGTAACCGATGCCCTGGACGACCGCGCCGTTGATCTGCCCCTGGTGTCCCAGTTCGTTGATGATCGTCCCGACGTCCTGCGCCGTGACGAGGCGCCGCAGAGTCACCTGGCCGGTCTCGCTGTCCACCTCCGTCTCCGCCATCTGCACGCAGACGCCGGGGTCGGGTGTGCGCGGCGCCTGCATCGTCACCGTGGCGCTCGCCAGCGGTTCGTCCTCCCGGATGAGCTCCGCCGCGAGGCTCTCCAATGAGATGAAACGACCGTCCGCCGACTGCCAGCCTCCGGGAGTGAGGACTTCGTCCTCGTTCAACTGCCCGGGCCGCCATTCGACAGGCTCGCCTCCCAGTGCCCGCGCGGCGAGCGGCGTAAGCTGCTCCTTCACCTGCTCGCAGGCCGCCAGCGCCGCGGTGCCGGAGCTGTTCGTGGTCTTGCTCCCGCCCGCCTCGACGTCGATGGGGAACTCGTCGGTGTCCGAATGGACGATGCGGACGCGGTTGAGCGGCGCCCCGAAGCTCTCGGCGACGATGGCGGCCACGACTGTGAGCCCGCCCGTCCCGTTCTCAGGCAGTGAGGTCGTCGCCGTGATAGTGCCGTCCGGGTTCACCCTGATAGATGACGAGGCCTGGCCTGCACCGTGCCCCCGGTCCGCCATGCCGACACCGTGCCCCACGAGCTTGTTGCGTCTGCGTTCGCGTGAGCCCGCGCGGGTCCGGTCGCTCCATCCGAAGGCGCGGCCAGCCTCGTCCAGCACGCGCGGAGCGAGGTGCGGAGCGCCGGTCGGGGCCGTTGCCGGTACGTTGCGCTTCCGCAGTTCGATGGGGTCCATGCCGAGTTCCGCCGCGATGACGTCCATGTGCGCCTCGATAGCGAAGAGCGCCTGCGGCGAGCCAGGGGCACGCATGTAACCGCACGGGACGCGGTTGGTGTAGACCGCGAACGCCTCGATGCGCACGTTCGGGATGTCGTAGAAGTTGCCGACGCGCTGCGCCCCGCCGAGGAGGCCGTTGGCGGACGTATTCTGCCCGGTGTACGCGCCCCGGTTCATAATGACCTTGGCGTCGTGGGCGACGATCCTGCCGTCGCGCTTCAACCCGGTGCGCAGCCTGACGATGAACGCATGCTTGGGTGAGACGGTGGTGAGGTCCTCGACCGCGCTGTTGATGAACTTGACCGGCCTCCCGAGCATGCGGGAGAGGTGATAGGCAACGGGGGCGTCCCCGGTTGCGCTCTTGCTGCCGAAATCCGCGCCGATGACCACCGTGTTCAGGCGGATGTCCTCCTCCGGTCGCTGGAGCAGCCTGCCAAGCTCGGTCTTGGTGGTGTAGGGCACCTTGTTGGATGCCCACACCTCCACGCGGTCGGCCTCTCCATCGGCGGGAGACGCAGCGTCGACCACCCATGCGGTCGGTTCCAGGTACGCCTGGTGCGACAGTTGGGTGACGTACTCGCGCTCCACGATGACGTCCGCCTCCTTGAACCCCTGTTCGACGTCGCCGGTCTCCGAGATGGCGTAGCCGCAGAGGTTCGGCACGCCCTCGGGTACCTCCGGGAAACCCAGGTATCGGCCGGTGTCCTCGTGGAGCACCGGCGCGCCCTGCTGCATCGCTTCCTCCGGGTCGAAGACGGCGGGCAGCTCCTCATACCGCACGTCGACCAGTTGCGCCGCGGCTGCCGCTATCTCGCGGCTCTCCGCCGCCACCGCTGCCACCTTGTCCCCGATGAAACGGACCTTGTCGTCGCAGAGCAGCGGAACGTCCTTGATGTTCCTGCCGGTGCGTGCGTTCGGGATGTCGGCTGCGGTGACGACCGCGAGTACGCCCGGCATGGCGAGCGCCCGCGAAGCGTCTATGGAGACGATGCGCGCGTGGGGCAACGGGCTGCGGACGTTCTTCGCCCAGACCGTTCCCGGCGGAACGACGTCGGCCGTGTAGGACGCCGAACCGTTGACCTTGTCGACTCCCTCCACGCGGGGGATGGGCCTTCCGATGACCGTGAACGCAGGGGCAGGAGCGGTTGTCATGTTGGTCTCCTCATACGGTCGACTGGCAGCAGGGCGAGTCTAGCCGTGCTCGCCCGCTCGTGCCACAGAGGTATCCCGGGACGGTTCAGTGGGACGCTTTCAGGAAAGCCGTAACGACCTCGTCGTGCTGTTCGGGCTGCTCCCACTGCGGCCAGTGGGCTGCGTTCTCGATGATCCGGCACTGCGCGCCGGGGATGACGCTCGCGAGATACTCGCCGACCTCGGGGCCTGCACCCCGGTTCCGGTCGGTCCAGAGCACGAGCACCGGCGGTTGCAGCGTGGCCGCGACCTCTTCCTCATAGTGCATCAGCCGTGGCCTCGGCGCCGAGATGCCGTACACCTTCGCCATGGACTCGCGTATCTCCGGCACGGCGTACATGCGGTACTGCACATCTACGAGCTCCTCGGTGAGGTGGTCGGGGCTGGCGACGAGGTACTCCATCCGCTTGCGCACCGTCTCCCAACTGTAGTTCGTCACCGCGTCACGACAGAGCGGCACCAGCAGGTTTCCTTCCGGCATGTCCGGGAACTCGCGTTTGAAGTTCACGTAGTACGAACCCGAGTTCAGCACGAGTTTGCCGCAGCGCTCGGGGTGGTGGAGGCCGATGTGGAACGCCATGCCCGCGCCCATGGACTCGCCCTCGATGTGCGCCCAGGCAATGCCGAGCGCGTCCATGAAGTCCAGCACTGCCTCCGCCTGCCGCTCGACGCGGTGCTCGGCGTCGTAGGGCTCGAGCGATGAGTAGCCGTGGTAGAGCGCATCGATGGCGTAGACGTGGAAATCGTTCGCCAGCCGCATGACGTTGCGCGCGAACAGCTCGGCGCTGCTGCCGACGCCATGGATGAGGATGAGCGGGTCGCCGGAACCGGCCTCT
Source organism: Dehalococcoidia bacterium (assembly GCA_965220225.1). GTDB lineage: Bacteria > Chloroflexota > Dehalococcoidia > Lucifugimonadales > Australimonadaceae > Bin16. Next base: position 2,333,016 of record OZ244813.1, read on the forward strand.
ATCACGCGCGTCCGGTAGCGCGCGCCATCCACGACGCGCACCGTTGCGCCCAGCAGGCTGACCCAGAGAGACGGTCGCTCGGGTGTTCGAAGTCCGGTCATGGGTGCGCGTTAGAACCCGTAGAAGCGGGCGGGGTTGTGCGACAGCACCTTCTCCAGCGTCTGAGGAGAGATGTCTTCACGTCCTCGCAGCAGGTGGACGAGCTCCGGCTCGGCCGACTGGTCTCCGTGGCCGTAGTCCGATCCGGTGATCATGTTGTCCTCACCGATGTACCGGAGGATGTAGGGCAGGTCCTCGTCAGCCTCGCATGCGACGAACAGGCGGTTGTCACGGAAGTACGACGGCCCGAACTCCGAGGCGGGGACACGCAGGCGCCGGTGCAGGAAGTGGACGAGGTACGGTACCCAGGACGAGTTCGCCTCGATGAACCCCCACCGCAGGTCGGGGAACCGCTCCGGGATCTTGCTGCAGGCCAGGTCGTAGAAGGCCATCACGGGGAGCAACCGCACGTCCGGAAATACGAAGCTCAGCCGGCTGTCGAAGAACTCCGTCAGGAAAGGGGAACCGGGCCCTGTGTGGATGCAGATCGAGAGATCGAGCCGCTGGGCCTCCTCGTAGACCGGGAAGAAGTACGGCTCGGCGAGTGAGCGGTCCTTCTCGACACCCTTGAAGAGCACGCCGCAGGCGCCGCTCTCCTTGCCGAAGTGCAGCTCCTCCATCGTGGCGTCGAGGTCGCGCAACGGCGGTACGACGATCCAGCGCATACGCCCGCCGGAGCGGGAGCACGCGTCGGCCATGAAGCGGTTGTACGACCGCGCAAGCGCCACTTCCAACTCAACGTCGTGTGTCAGGAACCCGATGAACAGAGTGGGGTAGACGATCTGCATGTCGACACCCATCGCGGTGGCGTCGTCGAGCCGGGCATCGATGTCGGTCATCGCGCGCTTGTGCCACGCCGTCGAGTTGCGTATCTCGTCCTCGATGGGTGGCGTCGCCAGCGCCTGTCCGCCCTTGCCCGGCGGATGCGGCACGAAATGGCTGTCGATGATCCAGAAGTTGCGCACCGCCCCGTTGTTCGGGTCGGCGCCGGGGACCAGTTGAGGCTTCCGGTGCGCCAACTCCTCGTCGAAGAAGTCCCAGACGCGCTCCGACTCGATCACGTGCGTGTCCGCGTCGATCACCGTTGGCATGCGACCCTCCTCCGATGGTCCGTACCCGCAACCCGGTCTGTTCAGAGGATGTCCCCGGCTAGTGTTCGCGGCCGTCCGAGAACCACTTGCCCTTCCGGAGCGCGCCGCCGCTGTCGACCCGCTTGCCGGAGATCTGGTACTCGGCCTTGATGCCTTCCCACTCTCCCAGGCGCGCGCCTGCGCCGGAGAGCACCGCCTCGACGTCCGGCTTCCGTGGCGTCGTGCCCCGGTAGGGCCCGCCCATCTCCTCGTAGCCAGGGTACATGTAGTGCTCGCAGGGCAGGACGATGGTGCCCTCTTCCTCGCGATGGACGTTCATCGGCTCGCCGCCGTCCTCGACGACAGCCGCCTGCTCATCGAGCATGCGGCGGAACATGATGATGCCGACGTCCGTGACGCCAAGCCGCTCGGTCGTGCGGTCGGAGACGGCGCCCTGGATGACCCACGCGACCTGGTCCTGTGCGGCGACGAAGTCGCGGACGATGCGCCCGTTCGCATCGAAGAGGGGGCGCTCGTCGTACGGGATCCCGGTCTGGGGCTCTTCGCCCTCGTTGTACTGCCGGTAGTTCGTGATGATGTGGTAGGTGTGCGTATCGTCCACGGGGACGCGGATCTCGAGTCCGTGACTGACGCGGAGGATGTTGGGGAACAGGATGGGGTGGCCGATGGCCCAGTGGTCGTCGCTCTCCTGCTCGTCGCCGACGAGCCTGCGCTTGATGACGCCGTAGTCCGTGACCTCGAACCCGATCTTGCGGTGGTCGGCCCCGCGCGCGCCGACAGCGGTGTTCCACGCGTCGCGCTCCTCGGGGGACTTGATGCGGTTCATCTGCCAGCCGCCCCAGTAGCGGTGGAGCCACTGGAAGTGCAGGGGGTCGAGGGAGTTCTCCTGGCACTGCAGCCAGTTGCAGGGGAGCATCGTTCCCCAAGCGTCCTTGTGGCCCTCCCAGGAGAGCACGTCCCACTTGGGAAGAACGGGAGCGGGCAGGGGACCCATGTAGACGAAGACGAGGCCGCCGAGCTCCTCCACGGGGTAGGACTTGATGCGCACCTTGTCCTTGAACTTGGAGCCTTCAGGCTCCGACGGCTGGTCGACGCACTGTCCGTGCTCGTTGAATATCCAGCCGTGGTAGGCGCAGCGGATGCCGTTCTCCTCGGGTATGCCGTAGGAGAGGTTCGCCTTGCGGTGCGCGCACGAGGGCTCGATGCAGCCGACAGTACCGCTGGCGTCGCGGTAGAGGACGAGGTCCTCGCCGAGGAGACGCACCTCTTTCGTGGGGTTGTCGGCGTTCAGCTGGGCGCTGCCGGCAATAGGGTGCCAATAGCGGCGCATCAGCTCGCCCATCGGCGTGCCGGGCCCGACTTTCGTGAGGCGATCGTTCATCTCCGCAGTGAGCATGGCCGTCCTCCTCTGTCGTTCTACGTACCGCCTACGTGGACGATACCGACGCGGTCTTGAACTTGAAGTCGCGGTCGGTGTAGACCTCCGGAGCCATCTTCGACTCGAGGCCGCGCTCGGCGAGCTGATCCTCGAAGTACTCGCGGATCCACGGGTCCTCGTCGACGTACTCGATGTTGACGCCTTCCGCGTTGCCCTGTTCGTCCTCGTCCTTGCCGAGGAACTGGACGGGCGGGTGGAGGGCGAAGTAGCGCGCGGCCTTGAGGCCGAGGTTGAAGTGCTGGTGGAAGTACTGGTCCGGCGGAGTGACGGCGCTGCCCTCGTGCCAGGGGTAGACCTTCTTCTCGCCGCCGTCCTGGGGCCACATGATGGAGTAGCCCTCGCCGCCGGGGATGACGATGAGGCGTCCAGGGCCGTGCCGATGGGCCTTCTTGTACGTGCCGGGCGGGAAGACGGACATGTGGGCCGATATCTCGGAGCCGGGGACGTACATAGCGATGGACGACCCGCCCGCGCCGCGGCTGCCTGCTGCGGTGAGCTTGTCCCACGCGAGCAGGTCGGGCCAGAAGTTGCCGCGCCACACCGTCGAGCCGACAGACCCCCAGGCGCTGCCGAAGTCCTTCTCGATGTCCTTGGCTTCGGAGAAGAAGTCCTGGTCGGCGTCGTCGAGGATGCTCTTGTTGACGTGGGGGTTGTTCATGAAGAACTCGGGGTCAGGGATGGTGCTGAGCGCGATGGGGAGGTAGTTGAAGAAGAGGAGACGCACCGGCGTGTTGCCCATGTTGCGCAGCTCGCACCACGAGTTGCGGGGGATGACGAACACGCTGCGGTCCGACCACTCGAAGTCGCGCTTGGCGTTGCTGATCTCGCCCCAGACGGAGGCGAAGCCGCGGCCGGCCAGCACGTACACCATCTCTTCGACGCCCAGCTTGAACGGGTCGAGCGACGCTCCGGCAGGGATCTCCTGCACGCGCGCTTCGGTGACGCCTTCCATGTTGGTGAAGCGGACGAAGGCGGTGTTGCAGTTGCGGACGTCCCAGTACGCGAGATTGAGCGTGCGGAGGTCTTCCACGTAGCAGTCGGAGAGTACCGGCACGCCTTTGGCGGCCTGGTCGTCGAGCCAGTTGTCGTGCGTAAAGTAGCTGCGGACCATCGTTGTTGCGCTCCTTCCGTTTTCTGTTCGCGCAGGCCGCCTTCGGCTGGCCTTCTCGTTATGCGTCTCTTCCCTTGTGTTAACCCACCCTCCCCACCGGGGGCCCTCACCCTAACCCTCTCCCCCAGGAGAGGGGACAGACACTCCTCCTCGTAACCCTCAGAGGGCGCGTACCTCTGTCATCGCTTCGTCCAGGAAGACGCCGTAGATGTCGTCCGGGTCGGCCTGAACGGCGTCTCCGGGGCTCTCGGGTCCGAAGGGCGAATCGATGATGGTGACGGGCACCGCGCCGCCGGCGAGCGGGCCGGTTACCTCGCCCGTCGCGCCGTTGGCGAGTTCTACCTTGTCTCCTGCCTTCAACGTCTCCGCGCCCATCAGCGAGCCACCTCCCCGGCGATCTCCCGGTTACGCTCGTCGGCATCCTCGCCGCCCTCGGCGCCGCGCTGGTTCATGATGGGGCTGTACTTGCTCGCCATGCCCTGGCGCGCGAACGCGAACGCCTGGCCGCCGCCGAGTTCGGCGCGCTTGGACCAGTGCTCCGTGTCCATGCCGAGGTAGGCGTTGCGCTCAGGATCGCGGAACGTGTTGATGGGGTCGCCGCCGTCCTCGACGATGCGTATCTGCTCCTCCAGCATGCGGCGGAACATGATGACGCCCTTGTCCGAGCGGCCGAGGTGCTCGCCCGTGCGGTCGGCGATGAGGCCCTGTGTGATCCACGCAGCGACGTCCTGCGCCGAGTTGGAGTCGAGTATCTCGAAGCGCACCCGACCGTCCTCCTTCAACTGGATGAGGGGCGGGTGGAAGAGGGGGATGTCCTCGTCGCGCTGGTCGGGGTCGTCAGCCGACACCTTCGGGTGGCACATCACCCACCAGTGGCCGGTGCGGTGGTCGTCCAGGGGCACGCGGATCTGGAACGACGGTCCCACGCCGCGCGCGATGCCGGGCGTGTCGCCCGGGTCCTTCCAGGTGTCGAGCGCGACGCCGCTGCCGCCCTGGCGGAGGAAGTAGGGGAAGACGATGGGGTGGCCCTGCGCCCACTCCGGGTCCTCGTACCCGCCGCCCTTGACCAACCGGCGCTTGATGATGCCGTACTCGAACTTGTCGAAGCCGATACGCACGTTCTCGTAGCGTGTGCGCACCTTGTCGCCCTGGCCGTTCATGATGGCGACGTAGTTGCCCCACTCGCCGTGCAGCCACTCGGAGTGGACCGGGTCGAGCGAGTTCTCCTGGCACTGCAGCCAGTTGCAGGGGAGCTCGGTGTAGCCGATGTCCCGCACGACCCCGTCGAGCGAGAAGACGTCCCAGTTGGGGAGCAGCGGCACCGGCGCCGGGCCGAGGTAGGCGAAGATGAGGCCCGCCTTCACTTCCAGCGGGTACGCCTTGATGCGCACCTTGTCCTTGAAGCGGTTGTCGGGCGCTTCGGTCTCCTCGTAGGGCTGTTCGAGACAGCGGCCCGTCTCGTCGAACATCCAGCCGTGGTAGGGACAGCGGATGCCGTCGTCGGTCGGGATGCCGTAGACCATGCCCATCCTGCGATGGGGGCAGTAGTTGTCTACGAGTCCGAAGACGCCCTTGTTGCTCTTGTAGAGGATGAGGTCCTCACCGAGCAGCCGGATGGGCTTGGTGGAGCGGTCGTTCATCATGGCTACGGCGGCGATGGGGTGCCAGTAGCGGCGCATCAGTTCGCCGGTTGGCGTGCCAGGGCCGACTCTCGTCATGCGGTCGTTCTGTTCAGCGGTCAGCATCCATTACCTCCCTGCAACGGACCGTGATATGACACATGTGCCCGGAGTGTAGCAGAGAACGGCGAGGCGTGCGCTCTGTTCCCTGCACGACGTACGCGCAGCCGGAGCGATCCGGATCCCCGTGAAAAACCGCGCATCCGCGCTCATTCCACGCTCATCCACCTCTGTTCCGCACCGCTGTTCAACCTCGCCGTACCGCTCCCGCTCATCCCCGCGCCATTCCCGCTCGGAACCGCCGACGACCGCTCATGCCTTCCACGCCTGTGCCACTCCACGTGGCACGACGTTCCGCCGGAGGAATGCCGACGCGCGTCCTCCGGTCGAGTCCGAGCGCGTATGTTGCGGGGCGCGCATGCCATTCCACTCAGGCGAACAGCAGCCGCCAGAGGCGCGTCGACGGAAGCGCCGACCACAACTGCAACATTCAGTAACACACCGCAACATTCACCCCTGCGAACTCACTCGTCTCGGAGCAGCCGGTCCTGGCGTTGCGCCGTCACCGGACCAGCGTACGCGCCCTCTCCGCATCCGTGAAAGGGGCAGGTGTCACACGCAAACTTCACAGACAACCGGGTGAAGGAGTGGAGCGGGAGACGGGACTCGAACCCGCGACATCTTGCTTGGAAGGCAAGAGCTCTACCACTGAGCTACTCCCGCCGGTGGCGCTCCCATTATAGCGGGGTATGCCTCTACGGCGGGTGCTCGCCTGACCGCTGGCGCACCTGCCGCGTCTCCACGCCGAACATGGCGACGATGAGGGCGGCGGCGACCAGGAAGCCGGACACGGTGACGAAGGCCGTCTGGAAGCCCGCGTTGTCGGCAACGGAACCGATGACGATGGGACCGATCACCTGTCCCGCGATCATCGACAGCGACCAGACCCCGAGGAACGCGCCGCGGCGGTCGTCGGGTGCGAGGTCCATCGCGTAGACCTGGTTCGTGCCGGTGGCGAACGCCTCCGCCAGTCCGAATGCCAGCACGGCCAGCAGAGCGCTCTCGAAGTCCGACAGGCCGGACATCATCCAGACGGCCAGTGATGTCGCAAGGAGCGCAAAGATCAGCGTGCGCTTCCGTCCGATGCGGTCGCTCGCGATCCCGGCGGGGATGGCGGCGGCGAGCGCGAGGATGCCGGAGAACATGATGAGCGTGCCGACCCGCGCCTCGTCCAGTCCGGCGGCGTTCGCTCCCTGCACCGGGAAGAAGGTGCGGAACACGCCTGTCCCTCCGGTGACGAGGTTGACGGAGAAGGTCGCGATGATGAGCACGAGGAAGGCCCGCGACCGGAACATGGCGAGGTTCAGGCGTTGCAGGACGCCGCCGCGTTTCGTGGGGCTCGAGACGGGCCGAGGCCTCCCACGGGAGTCGCGCACCCAGAACAGCGTCACGATGATGACCGCGACCTTGCACACGGCAATGAACAGGAAGACGTCGCGCAGGTCCCCCGAAAAAGCGACGAACCCCGCCACCAGCGGCCCCATGAGCGTTCCCGCGCGGGACGAGGTCTGCCGGAGGGCGACGGCCCTGCCGCGCGTCGCGAGCTGGGTGTAGTCGGCCATCAGGGCGTTGGAGGCGGTCATCCACGTTCCGATGCCCAGGCCCGCGAGCAGTTCCATGAGCAAGTACGGAACGTAGGCGGTGGAGTTGTACTGCCCGATGAGCGCGACGATATGGATGACCGCGCCCAGGATGACGAACCACTTCCTGCCGAAGCGGTCCGTCAGGTAGCCGGTGAGCGGACCGGTGAACGACCGCGGCGCTGCGCTGACGGCGGAGACGACTGCGACGAGCAGGAACGACTCACTGAGATCGTAGGCGACCAGCGGCCTGGCGAGCCACAGCCCGCCGGTGCCGAACCCCCAGAAGAAGAACATCATGAAGATGGGCATCGTCCGGGGAGTGAACAGGTCCATGAACCGCTCGCCGGATGGAGAAGAGCGCATCGCCGGGCGATGGTACTACGTTGGCCTTCCCGCAGGACGGGGAGAAAGGAATACGGTTCTAGCAGGCAGTTCCCAAGAGGCGGCGGAGTTGAGGGAGTAGCCGGGGAACATCGTTTTGAACAATGTCCCAGACGACATCATCGTCTATGCCCAGGTAGCCGTGCGCAACGCGGTTGCGGGTGCCGATGATGCTTCGCCACTCAACCTGCGGATTCAGCACACGCACTTCGTCAGGCACATGTGTTGCAGCCTCTCCGATTAGTTCGAGGTTGCGCAGGACTGCGTCGTAGGTTCTGCTGTCAGTGATGAAGGCTGCCTGAGTCATCCCTTCGGTGTAGGAGAGTAATCTCTCGCCGCATGCCAGCATGTCTTCGATGTAGAGATGCCAGCCCCGTGACTCTTCACCAGAATCAGACATGCACGCAGTCTCTTTCGACGGACGACCGAATTTCAGGGCGCAACGCCTTGTTGGTCACCAGATCAACAGTCCTACCCGTCAGGTCTTCGATGTAGAACTGCACGCCAAAGTACGATCGGGACGTGGCAGGCCCATCGAACGCGACCAGGATGTCGAGGTCGCTATCGTTGGTCGCCTCGTCACGGGCGAACGAACCGAAGACACCCAGATCAATTACGCCGAAACGTTCTGTGAGCACGGCTTTGTGTGCTTGCAGCAAGTGGAGGAGCGATTCCTTGTCCATGGTCTGTCCCCCGTGCCCAACATCTAGCGCCAATAGCCCTTGGATTATACCCGTGCATGGCAGCTCTGACCTACGACTATCGAATGTCGCGCGGGTAGAATCCCCTGCATGGAACGAGACGAGTCACAGCGAGGCACCATCGGGGGACAGGTGATGCGCTTCCAGCGCGTCACGTCGACGATGGACGTGGCATGGCAGCTCGTCGAGGCGGACGCGCCGCACGGCATGGCCGTTGTTGCACGGGAACAGACGGCGGGGCGCGGACGCTTCTCCCGGCGGTGGGTGTCGGGCGAGGGCGACTGCCTCCTGGCCTCGGTGCTCCTCCGCCCGCCGGTCGACGCCGCGCCCTTTCTGAGTATCGCGGGGGCGCTCGCAGCCTCGGACGCTGTTCGAGCGCTCACCGGCCTGTCGTGCGCGTTCAAGTGGCCGAACGACGTCCTCCTGAACGGCAGGAAGGTCTGCGGCGTGCTCACCGAGGTCCGCGCCGACACGGATGGGAACGTCATCGCTGTACTCGGCGTCGGCTTGAACGTGAACCTCGATCCTGCTGAGCATGCGGACATAGCGGAAGCCGCCGCGAGCCTGTCGTCGGAGATGGGGATCCGGTTCGCGGTCGAGGATGCTGAGCAGGCGTTCCTTGCCGCACTGCGCGAGCGCTACATCCAGTGCATCGAGGCCCCGCAGGCGCTGGTCGACGACTGGTCAGCCCGGCTTTCCACGCTTGGCCGAGAAGTCACGGTGCACCGACAGGACGGCGCTGTCCAGGGGATAGCTGAAGGCGTGGATGGCGAGGGACGCTTGCTGGTGCGCCTTGCATCAGGCGACGTGCGTGCGCTCTCTGACGGAGAGGTCTCGGCGTCCACACAAGCGTAGCGCACACCCTTATCCCGTCCAGCGCTCCGCCCCTGGTGCGCTACAATGACGGAACAGTCCCGGTCAGGTCACGATCCCATGAGCAACGCACGAGAGCAATCGCTTGCCCGTCAGCGCGTCGTCGCAGGCAGCCGCATGCGCTTGGAGCGGTTCCTCCAGCGCAGGGGCTACCAGCCGGTAACGACGCCCATGATCGAACCAACCGACCTCTTCCTGAAGAAATCGGGCGGCGAGCTCGCGGCGCGCATGTACTCGTTCACGGACCCCAGCGGTCGGCGCGTGAGCCTGCGCCCCGAGTTCACGTCGTCCGTCGTGCAGGCATTCGTGGACGGTGATCTGCCGGGGCCGCAGCCGCAGCGTTGGTCTTACTCGGGCCCCGTGTTCCGCTATGAGAAGGGCGGCGACTCGGGCGAGTTCGAACAGCTCGGCGCGGAACTGATCGGCGCGGGCAGCGTAGCGGCAGACGCGGAGATGCTCGCGCTTGCGGTGCAGGGGCTGACCGTGCTGGGCGTGCGCGGCCACCGGTTGCGCATCGGGCACGTGGGCGTCGTGGCTGCGATGTACGAGGCACTGGGGCTGTCCGAGCGCTCCAGCGTATTCCTGATGAGCAGCCTCGCCGCGCTGCGCTCCGGTACCGAGACCCCCGGGGACGTTCGCACGAAAGCAGCACGCCTCGGCCTGCTTGCGCCGGAGGCGAACGAGCGCGTCTCGCGCATCACGCGAGAGATGGCGGCGGAGGACGCGGCGGAGATGGTGCGCAGTTTCGTGGGGCAGGGCGTCACCGGTTCGACGGGGCAGCGTACGCCCGACGAGATACTGCGGCGCTACTTGAAGAAACTGCGCCAGGCCGACGAGCCGGGAGCGTTCGAGAATGGCCTCGCGCTCTGCGGCGAGCTCGCCCGCGCGGCGGGCCCTGCGGCGCGCGTACGCGGCAGGCTGGCGCGCATCGCATCGCGGTTCCGCATCAGGAAGAACGTCCTCGCTCCGTTGGAGGACCTGCTGGCCGCGCTCGAGCAGTACGACCTGCGCGACGTACCGGTCACACTCGACCTCGGACTGGCGCGCGGGCTCGCCTACTACACCGGCGTGCAGTTCGATATCGAACACCCACGGGTGCGCGGTACCCACGCACTTGGCGGGGGAGGACGGTACGACGACCTCATCGGTGCGCTCGGAGGGAAGCGCCCGACGCCGGCGATAGGGTTCGCATACGGGCTCGACCACGTCGCGCGCCTGCTGCCGGGAGGGTTCGCCGACGACGACCTAGACGGACCGGCGCAGGTGCTGGTGACGGCGCAGGAGACCGCGTTCAGCGAGGCGGTGGCCACGGCTGAACGCCTGCGGGCGCAGGGCATACCGGCGGAATTGGACCTGGAGAGCAAGAGCGACGCTGCGGCTGCGAAGTACGCGAAGCAGCGTGGCATCGAAACGATCATGCGGGTGGGGCAGGATGGCCGAGTCGCTGAACAGTTCGTCTAACGGCCGGGTGCGGGACCGCCTGCGCCTCGCCATGCCGAGCGACGGCGTCATGTACGAGGGCACGCTCGATTTCATGAGCGCCAGCGGCATGCGCGTGCGCCGCCCGAACCCGCGCGGCTACACCGGGGAGGTCCGGGCGCTCGGCGGCGTGGAGGTCGTCTTTCAACGCAATTCGGACATCACGGCGCGCGTTGAAGAAGGTGACGCCGACCTCGGCCTGGTGGGATACGACAACTTCGCCGAGACGCGCGTGGACGACGGCGACGCGCTCGTCGTGATCGAGGCGCTCGGCTACGGCCACTGCGAGCTTGTCACCGCGGTGCCGGACTCGTGGGTCGACGTGGAATCGATGGCCGACCTCGCCGACCTGTCCATCGAGTTCCAGGAGAGCGGACGCGAGCTGCGCATCGCAACGAAGTACCCCATGCTCACCCGCCGTTTCCTGCACCAGCACGACGTCAACTACTTCACACTGAAGCGGCTCTCGGGCGCTGTTGAACTGACCCCGGCCATCGGCTATGCGGACTTCATCGTAGACCTCACGGCCAGCGGGCAGACGCTGCGTGAGAACCACCTCAAGCAGGTCGCGGACGGCACGGTGCTCGAATCGGAAGGGGCGCTTATCGCCAACCGCAGGATGCTCCGCGAACACCCAGAGCGGCTCGAGACTGCGCGGGAGATCATCGAACGCATCGAGGCGAGCCAGTCGGCTGCCACTTACTCGCGTCTGACAGCCAACATCGAGGGCGAGAGCGAGCAGGCGGTGGCCGCGAAGGTGCTGGAGCTGCCGGAAGCGAGCGGCATCAGCGGCCCGACGATATCCCCGGTCTACTCGCGCGACGGCCGGCAGGTGTACTCGATCACCGTGTCCATCCCCAAGCGCGACCTCACCGCGGCGGTCGACCACCTGCGAAGCATCGGCGGTTCGTCGGTGAGCGTATCGAGCGCGGAGTACCTCTTCCGGGAGGGGAGCGCCATCTACACGCGGCTGCTCCGCGCGCTGGAGCTGTCCTGATGCGTGTCCTCCGCGGCATAGATGCGGGGCTGGCGGCGCTGGCCCGCCGTCCCGGCTACGAGGAGCCGGAACTGACGCCTGCGTCGGCTGCACGCACCGAGGCGCTGTTCGGCGGACCGCTCACCGCAACCCAGGCGGTGGAACGCATCGTCCGGGACGTGCGCGCGGGCGGAGACGCAGCCGTCAGGGACTTCGCCCGGCGCATCGACGGCGCAGACCCGGATGCCCTCGAGATTCCGCCTGACGCATGGGAGGACGCCGCACGCGGCATCGGCGCCGAATTGCAGGAAGCGCTGTCCATCGCGGCGGCGCGCATCCGCGCCTACCACGAGGCGGCTATGCCGCGCTCCTGGGAGAACACCGACGCCGGCTATGGGCTGCGGAGCGTTGCCATCGAACGCGTCGGGCTGTACGTGCCCGGCGGTTCGGCGGCCTACCCCTCGACGGTGCTCATGTCGGCGATACCCGCAAAGGTGGCGGGCGTATCCGAAGTCGTCGTCTGCACGCCGGACCCGTCGCCGGTAACGCTCGCCGCCGCGCAGGCGGCCGGGGTCGATCGCCTCTTCGGCATCGGCGGCGCGCAGGCCGTAGCCGCAATGGCGTTCGGGACGGAGAGCGTCCCGCAGGTGGACAAGATATGCGGCCCCGGCAACGTCTTCGTCTCCATAGCCAAGCGGCTGGTCTACGGCCACGTCGACATCGACGGCCTCTACGGGCCGACCGAAACGCTCGTCATCGCCGACGAGACCGCCACACCGGCGCTCGTTGCTGCGGACCTGCTCGCGCAGGCGGAGCACGACGAACTGGCGTCACCTGTGCTCGTGACCACGAGGCAGGCGGTGGCGGATGCGGTTGGACGCGAGCTGAAGCGGCAGATCGCTCTGCTGGAGCGCGAACCGATCGCACGCGAGGCGCTCATGCGGCAGGGGACGGTCGTCATCGTGGACAGCATGGAGGAAGCGGCAACGGTGGCCAACGCGTTCGCGCCGGAGCACCTCTGCCTTCTGACAGCTGATCCGCAAGCGGTTGTCGGTCTGATCCGCAACGCCGGCGGTATCTTCGTCGGTGAGAGTTCGCCCGAAGTGATGGGCGACTACGCGGCAGGGCCGAGCCACGTCATGCCGACGGGAGCAACGGCGCGCTTCGCGTCGAGCCTCGGCGTGCACACGTTCCTGAAGCACGTGCCCGTGGTGGGCCTGTCTTCCGAGACGGCCCGCGAGATCGGCCCCGCAGCGTCGGCGCTGGCGCGTGCGGAAGGGCTGACGGCTCATGCCCGCGCTGCCGAGATGCGATTGGAAGGCACGGGCGGCACGCCCGAAAGGGGACGCTCATGACGCGCCGGAACGTACTCGACTTCGTCCAGCCGCACTGGCGGGACCTCGATCCCTACGAGGCCGCTGAGCCGCCGGAGTTGCTGGCCGAGCGCGGCGGCATCACGGAGGCCGAGGTCGTCAAGCTGAACGCGAACGAGAACCCGTACGGGCCGTCGCCGAAGGCGCTGGAAGCGCTGAACCACTCGGCGCGGGCGCACATCTACCCGGACCCGGCTCAGGTACTCATGCGGCGGGCGCTCTCCCGTTACACCGGCGCGAGGCCCGAGCAGATCGTCGTAGGGAACGGGAGCGACGAGATCATCGACCTCGTATTTCGCGCAACGCTCGAACCGGGGGACGTCGTCGTGAACGCCCCTCCGACGTTCGGCATGTACGACGTGACTGCGAACATCTGCGGCGGCGTCATCGTAGAGGTCGAGCGTGACGAGCATTTCGACGTCGACGTGGACGGCGTGCTCGCCGCGGCCGAAGGCGCGAAGCTCATCGTGCTCGCCTCTCCCAACAACCCTTCCGGCAACGGCACGCCGCTCGCCGACGTGGAGCGGCTGCTGAGCGCGGACTGCCTCGTCGTCGTGGACGAGGCGTACGCCGAGTTCGCCGGCCGCAGCGTGCTGCCGCTCGTGGACCAACACCCGAACCTCGTGGTGCTGCGGACGATGAGCAAATGGGCCGGGCTGGCGGGCCTGCGCGCGGGTTACGGCATCATGAACGAGGAGATGGCCGAGGTGTTGATGCGCGGCAAGCCGCCCTACAACGTCTCGCAGGTGGCGGAGGCCGCGCTCCTGGCGTCGCTGGAAGACGCCGGGATCCTCGATGAACGGGCGCGGCTCATCGTGCAGGAGCGCGAACAGATGGCCGGGCTGCTCGCGGAGCTGCCGGGCGTCGAACCGCTGCCCTCCGAGGCCAACTTCATCCTCTGTCGCCTGCCCGAAGGGCGAGGGAAAGCGATATACGACGCGCTCGCGGCGCGGGGAGTCTCGGTGCGATACTACTCACGCGGCAAACTCGCCGACTACCTGCGCGTCAGCGCCGGAACACCCGAGCAGACCGGGCGGTTCATCGAGGCGTTACGCGAGGCCTTGCGACAGGCACGATGACTTCACGCACAGGAACATACAGCAGGACCACGGGCGAGACCGACGTCTCGGTCACCATCGGGCTGGACGGCACAGGGCAGGGGGACATCGCAACCGGGAACGGGATGCTGGACCACCTCCTTAACCAGCTCTCCCGTCACGGCCTGTTCGACCTCGACATCAAGGCTACCGGCGACAGTGCGCAGACCGGCTGGCACCACACGGTGGAAGACTGCGGCATCGCTCTGGGGCGTGCATTCGCGAACGCCATCGGCAGCGGCGCGGGCATACGTCGCATGGGCCACGCGCTCACACCGCTCGACGAGACGCTCGCGCGCGTTGCGCTGGATATCAGCGGGCGCGGTTACGCGGTCGTCGATCTGGGCGTCAGCGGCACGACTATCGCCGACCTGCCGGGCGACCTCGTGCGCCACTTCCTGGAGTCCTTCGCGGTGGAAGCGAGGCTCACGCTGCACGTCCACGTTCTGCACGGCGTCAACGCCCACCACAAGGTCGAGGCGTCGTTCAAGGGGCTCGCCAAAGCGCTGCGCGACGCGGTGGAGATCGACCCGCGCGCAGGCGGCAACACCCCGAGCACCAAGGGCGTCATCGGGTAGGGTGGTGCGCCTTGGACCGGGCTGATTTTCTGTCAGGGAAGCCTCGACGCGCGTTGAGCCTCAGGCAGGCGTGATCTCCGCCTCGTAAGCCTCGATGACCGGGTTGGCGAGCAGTTTGTCGCACATCTCGTGCACGTCGCGATGGGCCGACGGTTCATCCGGCGCCTCGACGTCCAACGTCAGCATCTTGCCGACGCGCACGTCCCGCACGCCGTCGAAGCCGAGCGAGTGCAGGCTGCCCAGCACCGCGTTGCCCTGCGGGTCGTTCACGGCAGGCTTGAGCATCACCTGGATGCGAGCGGTGAAGCGCATCACGCACCGGCCCCGGAGCCGCACGACTCGCCCCGGGACACCGCGTCCAGCGTGCTCGCGCGGTGGTCGTCCACGAAGTTGCGCATGGCGTCCGTCTCGCTGGGCGTGACCGTGTCCAGCCAGCCCCACGCCGTGAGTTGGATATCGCCCTCGTCGACGCCTTCGTGCGGATGCACCACGTAGCAGTCCGGGTAGCCGGGCAGCGACTCGACGAATGCCTGCAGCTCGGTGCGCTGTGATGCGCTCGCCAACTGGTAGTTGAACACGATCCCGCCGTTGCGCAGGTTGCGTACGACCGCTTCGTCCGCCACTTGCTCCTCGTGAGCGCCCCATGCGGCGGCCTCCGCCCAACTGGGGCCCGACGTGGGCGGCGACGTGTCGTAGGCCGCTGTCTCGCCGGGCTCCAGCAGGTCTCCCTCCTGGATCGCCAGCTGCGTGCCGCTGACCGGACGCTGCTCCGGGGGTGCCTGCGTCGGCTGGAGGCCAAAGGAGGGCAGGGCGAGGCCGGTGATGAGCATCAGGGCGATGATGAGGCCTCCCGCCATGAAGAAGCGGCGCCTGCGGGCCCGTTTCGCCAGGGAACGCTGGCGGCGCTCGTGGCGTGCCGCTGTCCGGCGTGATGGGCCCCGGCGGTCAGGCGCAGAGCGGGTGGGTTGCGTTGGCTGCGCAGGTTGCGCGTCGGGTTGCTGCTGGTCCTCGTCTGCCAAGTGGGGTGTCCTTCAGGTGTGATGGTGTCGCGGAATGGGTCAGGCGGCCTGGCCGGTGAGCTTCCGGAAGGCCTCCCAGTAGCGCTCCGTCGTCTTCTGCACTACGTCGTCCGGCAGTGCGGGCGCGGGCGGCGTCCGGTCCCAGTCCTTCTGCGTGAGGAGCCAGTCGCGCACGAACTGCTTGTCGTAGTTGGGCTGCGACTTTCCGGGGTTCCATCCGCTCGCGTCCCAGAACCGGCTGGAGTCAGGCGTGAGCACCTCGTCGATGAGGATCACTTCGCCGTCGCGTACTCCGAACTCGAACTTGGTATCAGCGATGATGATGCCGCGTTCGGCGGCGACGTCATGGGCGTGCTGGAAGACGGCGAACGAGAGGTCGCGCAGCGTCGCCGCCATCTCCGCGCCAACGAGGTCGGCCATCTCCTCCGCGTTGAGCGGCTCGTCGTGCCCGACCTCCGCTTTCGTTGTGGGCGTGAACATCAGTTCCGGGAGCCTGCTCCCGTCGACGAGCCCCGGCGCCATCGGGACGCCGAACATCGTGCCTGTTGCGTTGTAGTCGACGAGCGCGGAGCCCGTCAGGTACGCGCGCACGACGCATTCGGCGTCGATGCGGTCGGCGCGTCTCACGACCATCGCCTGCTGTGCGATCTCCGGAGCAAGGTCCTTCAGTAACGGGTGTTCTGCGAGGTCGCCCAGCGCCTCCTTGTCCTCCGCAAGCGCGATGAAGTGGTTCGGCACGATGTGGCGCGTCTGGTCGAACCAGAACCGCGACATCAGCGACAGCACGCGTCCCTTGTCCGGTATGCCGGTGGGCAGCACGACGTCGAACGCGGAGATGCGGTCGGTGGCTACCATCAGCAGCAGTCCGTCGCCGAGGTCGTAGGTGTCGCGCACCTTGCCGCGATAGAGTCGGTCAGGCAGTGGCGTATCAAGCAGTGGCATGGTCTCGCTCCCGTATGGAATCTGCGGCTGCTCCAAGGCCGGCGCGCTCGAACAACGCGTCGACGTTCGCCGTGTAGTAGCCGTAATCGAAGAGTTCAGTGAGCTGCGCCCCGGAGAGGTGCGCCTGCACTTCAGAGTCAGCCTTCACGAGTTCGCGGAAGTCCCCTCCCTCGTCCCAGGTCGCGGCAGCATGGCGCTGCATCATGCGGTAGGCGCCCTCTCGTGGCATGCCTGCCTCGATGAGTGCCAGCATGACGCGCTGGGAGAAGAGCAGGCCGCGCGTGGACTCGATGTTCGCCATCATGCGCTCCGGGAAGACGCTCATCCCGCGCACGATGCCGGTGAACAGGTCCAGGATGTAATCGAGCGCCATGCAGGCGTCGGGCAGGATGATGCGCTCCGCGGATGAGTGCGAGATGTCGCGCTCGTGCCAGAGCGCGACGTTCTCCAGCGCGGTGAGGGCATTCCCCCGTATGAGGCGGGCGAGGCCGCAGACGCGCTCGGAGAGGTCCGGGTTGCGCTTGTGCGGCATGGCGGACGAGCCGGTCTGGCCTGCGCCGAACGGCTCCTCGACCTCGTGGACCTCGGTGCGCTGCAGGCCGCGGATCTCGGTCGCGAACTTCTCCAGCGATGCCGCAGTGACCGCGAGCGCCGTCATGAAGTTGGCGTGCCGGTCGCGCTGCACGATCTGGTTGGAGAGCGGCGCGTACGGGATGCCGAGCGCCTCGCAGGCGTAGGTCTCGACCTCGAGCGGAACGGTTGCATGGGTGCCGACGACGCCGGATATCTTGCCAACGGACGCTTCTCGTGCGGCCCGCTCGAGGCGGCCGCGGTTGCGGCGCATCTCGTCCCACCAGAGCGCGAGCTTCAGTCCGAACGTGGTCGGCTCCGCGTGGACGCCGTGCGTGCGGCCCATGATGAGCGTGTGCTTGTGCTCGATGGCGCGCTCGGCGATAGCCTCGATGAGGGCGTCAACGTCCGCGAGCAGGATGGCGGCGGAGTCGCGCAGTTGCAGGCCCGTTGCCGTATCCCACACGTCGTTGGACGTGAGGCCGTAATGGACCCAGCGCCCTTCGGGGCCGAGTCCTCCCGTTACCGAGTAGAGGAACGCGGTCACGTCGTGTTTCGTCTGCGCGAACTTCTCGTCCAGTTTCGCGGCATCCCACGTCGCGCCGCGTATGCGCTGCATGTCCTCCGCCGGGATCACACCGAGGCGCGCCCACGCCTCGCAGACGGCGACCTCGACGGCCAGCCAGCGGTCGTACTTGCCCTGGTCGGACCAGATCTGTTTCATCGCCTCGCGGGCGTAGCGGTCGATCATGGCTTGACCTGC
The DNA here is from genome assembly GCA_965220225.1 of Dehalococcoidia bacterium. Taxonomy (GTDB): domain Bacteria; phylum Chloroflexota; class Dehalococcoidia; order Lucifugimonadales; family Australimonadaceae; genus Bin16. The sequence goes on from OZ244813.1 coordinate 2,350,829, forward strand.
GCGTGCGTTCGCCCGTACTCGAGCACGCGTGCTTTCGCATACTCAAGCACGGGGAAGAAGTCAGGCAGTTCCCGGTAGGCGATGCCGCGCTCGCGGCAGATGCCGGCCAGCGGTTCGCGGGCGAAGACCACGTCGGCGCGGGCAGCGGGGCAGGCGTCCGAGACGCCGTCACCCACGTAGACAACGTGTTCCCCATCGTCACGGGAGTGCTCGAGCACCATGCATTTGCAGTTGCCGGGCCACCACGCGCACGACTGATCAGCGAAGGTGTACTCGTACGTCTTGGCGTCGGCGCCGTGCGTCCGCACCGTGTGGGACTCTACGTTCACGCCATGCTCGTCGAGCAGCGCCTCGACGTAATAGTCGAGTCCGTGGCTCGCGACGGCCAGGCGGATGCTGTGCTCCGAGCAGTATGCGGCGAGCTCGGCGAAGCCGGGGCGCAACTGCGCGTTGGAACGGACATAGTCCGTCTGTTCGTCGACGGTTGCAGTCATCTGGCGGAACGCGATCTCCTGGTACTCGGCGAGCGAGATCTCGCCGTCGGCCCGCCGCTTGCTCACGTCGCGCCAGTGAACGATGCCGGGCTGCGACACGTCCGGCTGGAAGCGTTCCAGCAGCATCTGGCCGACGTTCTGCACGGCGGCGGTGTCGTCGAAATCGCAGAGGATGATCATTCGGCGGGGCGTTGCAGGGTCTCGTTCAGCGCTGGCGGAGCCGCTCGCGGTACTGCTCCACCGCCTCTCGGATATTAGCATACTTGATGCCCAGCACTTCCGCTGCGAGCAGGGCTGCGTTACGTGCGCCCCACGCCCCGACGGCCACCGTGGCGACCGGGATGCCGGGAGGCATCTGCACGATGGAGTAGAGCGCGTCGACGCCCCCGAGCTCGCTCGATGCGATCGGTACGCCGATGACGGGCAGAGTGGTGTGCGAGGCGACGACGCCCGGAAGCGCCGCTGCGCCTCCCGCCGCCGCAACGAACACTTCGACGCCGGTTGACGGGGCGTTCTCCACGTACTCCTGCACCTTCTTCGGGTTCCGGTGGGCCGAGGCGATGATGAGTTCGGCCTCGACGCCAAGGTCCGTGAGTGTCTTGAGCGTGTCTTCCATCACGGGCTGATCGGTTGCGCTTCCAACGATGATGCCTACCTGTGGCACGGGGCTTCTCCTCTGGGTGGATTTGGTGACTGGGTCAGTAATCTATCACGCGGGCCTCATACCGCCGCGAACATTGCTATGTCCGTGCGGTAGTGCTTTCCTTCGAACGTTATCGTGTCCGCAGCCGCATAGGCACGGGTGCGGGCCTCGGCCATCGACGCGCCGAGCCCCACGACTGCCATGGTGCGCGAGCCACTCGTGACGAAACCCTCGCCTCCGGCAAGGGCAGTGCCCGCGTGGAAGATGAACGCTTCTTGTTCCGCCGCTGCGAGTCCCCCGATGGCCTCACCTGTCTCATGGAGGCCGGGGTAACCCACAGGCGCAAGCACAACCCCGGTCGTACAACCGCTCCAGCGGAGATCGATCGAAGGCAAGGCGCCGTCAAGCGCCGCCTCGACCACGTCCAGCAGGTCGTTCTCCATCCGAGGCAGGATCAGTTGCGCCTCCGGGTCGCCGAGGCGGCAGTTGAACTCGATGATGGACGGGCCGTCGTCGGTCAGCATGAGTCCGCCGTACAGCACGCCGGTGAAGGGCGAGCCCTGGCGCGCCATCTCGCGGATGACCGGCTCGATGCACATCTCGCGTATCTGCCGTTCCATCGCGGTATCCCACCAGGGGGGCGGGCTGTAGCCACCCATCCCGCCGGTGTTCGGGCCCTCGTCGCCGTCGAACACGCGCTTGTAATCGCACGCGGGCACGAGCGGTGACACGTACTCGCCGTCCGTGAAGCAGAAGACGCTCAGCTCCTGCCCTACGAGGCACTGTTCGATAACGAGCCGCTCGCCGGACGCGCCGAATGCTCCGTTCACCATCGCATCGTCGACGGCCTCGAGCGCCTCGTCGACGCTCTGAGCGACCACCACTCCCTTGCCGGCTGCGAGCCCGTCCGCCTTTATGACGATGGGCGCTCCTTGCGAACGCACGTACTCTCGCGCGGTTTCGGCCTCGTCGAATACTTCGAATGCGGGCGTCGGCGCTCCCGCATCGCGCATGATGCCCCGGGCGAACGATTTGCTGCCCTCGATGCGGGCCGCCGCCTTCGTGGGTCCGAAGATGCGCAGCCCTTCCTGCTGGAACCGGTCAACGATCCCGACCGTGAGCGGCAGCTCCGGTCCGACGATCGTCAGATCGATATCGTGCTCGCGCGCAGCGCCCACGAGGGCGTCGAAGTCGGTCACGGCAATGGGAACGTTCGTGGCGATGGACGCGGTGCCTGCGTTGCCCGGCGCGGCGAACAGTCCGGGATTGCGTGGGCTCTGTGCGAGTTTCCAGAGGATGGCGTGCTCACGAGCGCCGCTCCCGATGACGAGCACTCTCACGAGCGGTCCCTCGGCTGCCGGAGCATGGCGATCGCGATGGCGAGGCATACGACGCCGATGCCCATCGCTATGAAGACCTGGGGTACGTCCCATTCCCCCGCGACGCCCATCGCAAGGCCGCCCACGATGAACGTTAAACCCAACGCGCCGAACACCGTCCTCACCGCGCGCCTGAGGTTGACGACGCCCATCGCGCCTACTCCCATTCGATGGTGCCGGGGGGTTTGCTCGTGATGTCGTACACCACGCGGTTCACGCTCGACACCTCGTTGACGATGCGGTTGGAGATGCGCGCCAACGTTTCGTAGGGCAGCCGGGCCCAGTCCGCCGTCATCGCGTCTTCGCTCGTGACCGCCCGCAGCGCCACCACGTGCTGATAGGTACGCAGGTCGCCCATGACGCCCACGGTGCGCGTGTCGGTGAGGACGGCGAAGCTCTGCCAGAGTTGGTCGTAGAGGCCGTCGCCCTTGATCTCGTCCATCACGATCCAGTCGGCGGCGCGCAGGGTCTCCAGCTTGTCGTACGTCACGTCGCCGATGATGCGGATGGCGAGGCCGGGGCCGGGGAACGGCTGCCGGTTGAGCATCTCCGGCGGCAGCCCGAGCTCCGCGCCAACGAGCCGCACCTCGTCCTTGAAGAGGTAGCGGAGCGGCTCCACAAGGTCCAGCTGCATCCGCTCCGGCAGCCCGCCCACGTTATGGTGCGTCTTGATCTTGTGCGATGCGCTGTGCTCGGCGGTCTCGCTCTCGATGACGTCGGGGTACAGCGTTCCCTGCGCCAGGAAGTCCACCGCGCCCATCGCGCGGGCCTGCTCCTCGAACACGTTGATAAACTCCGCGCCGATGGTCTTGCGTTTCTCTTCCGGGTCAGTCACGCCCGCCAGCGCGCTGAGGAATCGTTCGACTCCGTCGACGTACACGAGGTTGAGTCCGAGGTTGCGCTCGAACACCGACCGGACGCGCTCCGGCTCCTCGCGCCGCAGCAGGCCGTTGTTTACGAAGATGCAGGTCAGCTGATCGCCGATCGCCTCGTGAACGAGCTTCGCGGTAACGGCGGAGTCCACGCCGCCGGAGAGCGCGCAGATAACGCGCCCCTCGCCGACCTGCTCGCGTATCCGTTGCACCGTCTCCGCGACGAAGTTGCCGGGCGTCCATGAACCGGACAGCCCGCAGACCTTGTAGGCGAAGTTGCGGATGATTTCCGCGCCCTGCGGAGTGTGCGCTACCTCCGGGTGGAACTGGATGCCGTACATCCCGGCGTCGTTCGCCATCGCGGCGATGGGGGAGTTCTCCGTGTAGGCCACGGCGCGGAAGCCGGGCGGCATCGTGCTGATGCGGTCGCCGTGGCTCATCCAGACGGCTGTCTCGCCGTCCAGACCCTCGAAGAGCGGGCTGGGGTCGTTCTTGTGGACGACGGCGAAGCCGTACTCGCGCTCCGTGGCGGGGATGACGCTGCCGCCGAGTTGGTGCGCGAGCAACTGCATGCCGTAGCAGATGCCCAGGACGGGGACACCGCTCTCGAACACCCACGGCTGGGCCATGGGTGCGTCGTCGCCGTAGACGGAAGCAGGTCCTCCGGAGAGGATGATGCCCTTGAGGTCGAGTGCGTCGACGGCCGCGCGGGGAGCGGTGGCCGAGATCAACTCGCAGTAAACGTTTTGCTCGCGGACGCGGCGTGCGATGAGCCTGCTGTACTGGGAGCCGAAGTCGATGACCGCGATGGCTTCGGGCTTCAGGGGTTCGGACTCGCCGATGCTCCGGCGTTCGCCGGACGCTTGCTCACGCTCCTGGGCGATGCCGAGGTAGGTGGAAACTTCAACGTCGCCGCTCGTCGACACCCGGTGCGTTCCGTCGGTGAGCGGCGGTGGGGCGTTGTCGTTCGGCGAGTCCATGCGGTACATCGCAATTTAGTACGGCGCACGGCAGCCGGTCAACGCGCGATGCATATGCGACACGCGCCCCTTACGCGGTCGCGCCGCTCGAACGTACGCTGTCCCGGTTGTGGCGCCTGTCGTGCTGCAAGAGGTGAGCGTAGCCGGTGCTATACTCGCATCCGTCGATCCCTGAGGACGGTCTCCTGATGCCCCTTGCCCCTGACAACCCCAACAACCGCTCCGTCGCGTCCATACTGCTGCGCGAAGGTGGTGTCGTCGCGTTCCCCACGGACACGGTCTACGGGCTCGGGGCGTCGGCGTTCAACCACGCCGCGGTCTCCATGGTCTTCGTCATCAAGAACCGCAGCAGGGACCAGGGCCTGCCGGTGCTCATCGCGTCGGAGTCGCAGTTGCCGGAGGTGGCGTCCGAGGTGTCGGACAGCGCATACGCGCTTGCGGAGCGCTTCTGGCCGGGCGGCTTGACGCTCGTCGTGCCTCGCAACGAGAACGTACCCGCGCTCGTCGCGGGCGGCGGCGACACGATAGCCGTGCGGCTGCCGGACCACCCGTGCCCCCAGACGCTCGTCCAGGCGCTCGGGAAGCCCATCACGGGCACGAGCGCGAACCGCCACAACGGACCGGAGCCGTCCACCGCCGCCGAGGTCCAGCGCCAGCTCGGCAACCGGCTCAGCATGATCCTGGACGGCGGCGAAAGCCCCGTGGCGGTGCCGTCCACCATCGTTGATACCACGCAGGACCCGCCGAAGGTGCTTCGCCTCGGAGGCGTCACGCTGGAACAGATGCGGGAGGTCTGCGCCATAGCAGGTCCTGACGTACCCGCCTGCTGACGCTTCCCCGATGCCTGACGCACCCTGGACACCCGATAGTCTGCGCGCGCACCAACCGCTCGTCGAACAGGCGTTGCGCGCGAGCCTCGAGCTGCCCGAAGACCCCACGCTGCCGCTCTACCGGATGATGCGTTACCAGCTCGGCTGGATCGACGCCGCTGGTGAGGAGCGGTCCGCGGAGACGGTCCGTACGCTCGGCGCGCTCTGCCTCGAGGCGTCGGCATCGCTCGGCGGCGACCCGGAGCAGAGCGCTTCGAGCGCGGCGGCCATCGAGCTGCTCGGCGAGTCGGTCGCCGTGCACGAGGACATGCAGACGGCACAGCAGCAGCGGGCAGGACAGGACGCGGTCTGGTGGGTGTGGGGACCGGCGCAGGCCATCAACGCCGGCGACGGCCTCTACGCGCTCGCGCGTCTCTCGATACTCGACACCCTGAGTGGCGACGCGGCTGTCCGGCTGCCCGCTGTGCTCACCGAACTAGACACCGCCGCGCTGGAGTATTACCAGGGGCAATACCAGGACCTCCAGCTGCAGGAGCGCGTCGACGTCACGGAGCAGCAGTACATGAGGATGGCGCGCGGCAAGTACGGGGCACTGACGGGCGGCGCGATGGCGCTTGGCGCGGTCGCGGCGGGAGCGGACGAGGCCACGGTGCTGGCGTTCCGCGAAGCGGGCGTCCACATGGGCGTCGCGGCGCTCGTCGCGAGTGATGAGCGTCTCTTCTGGGGTGAAGGAGGGAGTGCGGGCCGCGCGCTGAACAAGAGCAAGCTCTACCCCGTGGTCGCCGCGCTGCAGAACGGAACGCTCGCGCAGAAGCGCGCGCTCGGCGGCTACTACTTCAAGCGCGTCATGGAACCGGACGACCTCGCAGGTATCCGCGCGGTACTGGAGGACGCGGGCGCGCGGGAACGGACGCTCACCGTGATGCACGAAACGAAGCGGAGCGCCATCGAGGCGCTCGAAAAGACCGACCTGACGATAATCCAGCTCGACGGCTGGGGAGAGATCGTTAACGGACTCACAGGCGAGGCATGGGGATGAAACGAACGCTCAGGGACTTCGATTGGCAGGGGAAGCGGGCGCTCGTCCGCGTCGACTTCAACGTACCGTTCGAACGGGGTACGACACGCATCTCCGACGACATGCGCATCCGTGAGGCCCTGCCGACCATCGAACACCTCCGTGGGCAGGGCGCTTCGGTGGTCCTCTGCACGCACCTCGGTCGTCCGGACGGCAAGCCAAACCCGGACCTGGAACTCGCCCCCATCGTTGAACGCCTCGGCGAACTGCTCGGCGCGCCGGTCGGGTACGTCCACGACGCTCCCGGTGACGAGGCGAAGGCGGCTGCCGAAGCGCTTGAGGCTGGCGGAGTGCTGATGCTCGACAACATCCGTTTCTGGCCCGGCGAAGAGGCCAATGACTCCGACTTCGCGGCGGCGCTCGCGTCTCTGGCCGACGGCTATGTCAACGATGCGTTCGGCACTGCTCACCGCGCCCACGCATCGACGGAGGGCGTAGCGCACCATCTCCCTGCCATGGCAGGCCTGCTCATGGAGAAAGAGATCGCGTTCCTCGGTGGTGTGCTGGAGGACCCTGTGCGCCCGCTCGCGGCCTTGCTCGGCGGAGCAAAGGTGAGTGACAAATTGCAGGTGCTCGGACGGCTCATCGGCCACGCCGACGGGCTGTTCGTCGGCGGTGGCATGGCAGGGACGTTCCTCAAGGCGCAGGGCTGTGAGATAGGCGCGTCGCTGCTGGAAGAAGATCTCATCGGCTTCTGCGCCGAGACTATGGAGCGCGCCGCCGCGGCCTCGACTCCCATCACGCTGCCGGAGGACGTCGTCGTCGCCGAGCGTATCGAACCGGGCGTGCCGACATCGGCTGTCGGCATCGACGAGATTCCGGCGAACGCCATGATCCTCGACATAGGTCCGCGCACGGCTGCATCCTACGCCGAACGGATCGCCTCGATGGGCTCTGTTGTCTGGAACGGGCCGATGGGCGTATTCGAGGTGCCGCCGTTCGACGAAGGGACGCGTACCGTTGCCGAGGCCATCGCATCCGGCAACATCGTGTCGGTCATCGGTGGCGGCTCGACCGCGGAAGCGATCGCCCACCTGGGGCTCGCCGACCGTATGTCACACGTTTCGACGGGAGGCGGCGCCTCCCTGGAGTTCCTGGAAGGCAAGGAGTTGCCCGGCGTCGCCGCGTTGGACGACGTGTAGGCGACAGACACCACCGCGTAGAGGAGTACCCGTGCCAACGCCATTCGTAGCAGGCAATTGGAAGATGAACCCGACGTCCGTGGCCGACGCCCAGGCGCTCGCCTCGGAGCTCGTGGAAGCCGTCGGCGCCATCGATGGCGTGACGCGCGTCGCGTGCCCTCCGTTCGTGGCGCTGTCCGCCGTCGCGGGCGCGCTCGCGGGTACCGGTATAGGCGTGGGTGCGCAGAACGCTCACCCTGAGACGAAGGGCGCCTTCACCGGTGAAGTCCCGCTGGGGATGCTGGACGGGCTCTGCGCGTATGTCATCGTCGGCCACTCGGAGCGTCGCCAACTGTTCGGTGAGACGGACGCGTTCATCAACGCCAAGGTGCAGGCGGTGCTCTCCGCAGGGCTCATGCCCATCCTCTGCGTTGGGGAGACGATGGACGAGCGCGACTCCGGCCGCGCGAAAGCGGTCGTGCGTCGGCAGGTGTCGGCGGGGCTCGCGGGCGTCGAGCCGGAGCAGGCGGACCGCATCGTCGTTGCTTACGAGCCGGTGTGGGCCATCGGCACGGGCAGGGCGGCGACGCAGGAGATGGCGCAGGAGATGTGCGCAGTAGTGCGCACCGAGGTGAGCGTGGCGCTGGATGCCGACGGCGGCATCGTGCCGGTGCTCTACGGCGGCAGCGTCAACCCGGGGAACGCGGACTCCCTCGCGACGCAGCCGGACATAGACGGCGCGCTCGTAGGCGGTGCAAGCCTCGTCGCCGCGGACTTCGCCGCCATCGTCAGGGCGTTCACGCCGGCCTGATCATGGCCGCGACGCGCGTGCTCTTCATCGTCGGCCCGACGGCGAGCGGCAAGACCGCCGCGTCGCTGGAACTCGCGGCCCATACACATGTCGAGATCGTCAACGCGGACAGCCGCCAGGTGTACCGGGGTATGTCCATCGGCACCGGGAAGCCAACGCCCGCAGAGCTCGCTTCGGTCCCGCACCACCTCATCGACGTCGCGACGCCCGATGAGCGCTACAACCTCGCGCGGTTCCTGTCGGAGGCGCGCGCCGCCATCTCCGACATCGCATCGCGCGATGCCGTGCCCGTCGTCGTGGGCGGCACCGGGCAGTACCTCTGGGGGCTCGCCGAGGGCTGGCACGCTCCTGCCGTCCCGCCCAACCCCGCGCTTCGGGCCGAACTCGCCGAGGACGCCCGCCTGCACGGCACGGCGTCGCTCCACCAGCGTCTGCGCGCCATCGACCCTCACGCGGCTGATGCGATCGACCCCCGCAACGTGCGGCGCGTCGTCAGGGCGCTGGAGGTGTGGCACGAGACCGGAGCGCCGTTCTCGCGCCAGCGGAGGAGATCGCCGCCGGAGTTCGATTCCGTGGTTCTCGGCGTCGCGCCGGAGCGCGCCACGCTGCGCCAACGCGCCGATGACCGCGTGGACGCCATGCTGAGCGGCGGCTGGTCGGAGGAGGTGCGGGAACTGCTACGCGCAGGCTACGGCCCCGACCTGCCATCGTTCTCGAGCGTCGGCTATCGGGAGGTCGCCGCATACGTGCAGGGGAGCGTGACGTTTGAGGAGACGGCGGAACGGGTGAAGATTGCAACGCACCGCCTCATCCGTCGACAGGCAACGTGGTTCAAGGCGAGGGACGAACGCATCGCGTGGAGCCCCGATGCACCCGCCCTTGCGGCGCAGGCGCTGAGGACGCTCCGCGCTTGACGGCATGCGCGCACTCGTAGGAACCTAGCACCGCTCCTTTGGCGCTGTTCGAGGAGTAATCACACGACGAGAGCAGGTGACAATGGCAGGCTATCTCGACCCCAACGACCCCGTAGTGCAGGCGTTCGCGAAGCTCGGCACGACGCCGGTGAGCGACGCGATGGACAGGCTCGGCCTCATAGGGCAGTGCTTCGGCATCAAGCCCGTCGACCGCGACTTCACGCTCTGCGGGCGCGCCCACACCGTCCGCAACGAGCCGATGACCGCCGGACACAAGGGCGAGAGCGTCGGCGACTACATCGACGAGGTCGCGCCCGGCGGCGTGGTTGTCATCGACAACGGCGGGCGGCTCGATGCCACCGTCTGGGGAGACATCCTCACCATCATGGCCGACCGCAACAACCTCGGCGGCACCGTCATCCACGGAGTCTGCCGCGACTCCAACCGCGCCCTGAAGCTGAACTACCCCATCTTCTCCCGCGGCACCTACATGCGCACCGGCAAGGACCGCGTCCGCGCCGACGCCTACCAGGAGCCGGTGTCGCTCGGCGAGGTCCGCGTGCTCCCCGGCGACCTGCTGCTCGGGGACGGCGACGGCGTGCTCGTCATCGCCCAGGAGCACGAGCAGGAGGTACTGAAGGCCGCGCAGGAGATCGACGAGGCCGAGGAGCGCATCCGCAACGAGATCATGAAGGGCGGACGCCTCGACGCAGCCCGCGAGAAGTTCCGCTACCACCAGCTGCAGAGCCGGGTGTAGGTATACATGCCCCTCCCGCAACTGGTTCGGCAAAAGGTGAACTCAGAACGTCTGGCCTGAACAGGAGTGCAGAGGGCTGAGCCCCTCTGCCGGGGGTGTGGGGGTGCCCCCCACAAGCGTTCGGGCGGGTGGGTGGGAAGAACTACGCCCGCCAAGGCAGAGACAACAGAGGAGGTATGTGAGCGATGCAGACTTCCATCCCTTGCGTATTCATGCGCGGCGGCACGTCGCGGGGGCCGTACTTCCTCGCGTCCGATCTGCCGAGCGACCCCGAGACGCGCGACAAAGTGCTGCTCGCGGTCATGGGTTCGCCCGACGACCGCCAGATCGACGGCCTCGGCGGCGCTGATCCGCTCACGAGCAAGGTCGCCATCGTCAGCCCCGCGACCCGGGATGACTGCGACGTCGACTATCTCTTCGCGCAGGTCGTCGTGAACGAGGCGGTCGTGGACGTGAGCCCGAACTGCGGCAACATGCTCGCGGGCATCGGCCCGTTCGCCATCGAGCACGGCCTCGTCCGCGCCAGCGACGGCGAGACCGAGGTCCGCATCCACATGGTCAACTCCGGCGACAGGGCCATCGCGCGCATCATGACGCCGGGCGGGCAGGTGGAGTACCAGGGCGCCGCCCGCATCGACGGCGTGCCCGGCACCTCCGCGCCCATCATGATCGACGTCGAGGACACCGCAGGCTCGTTCTGCGGCGCGCTCTTCCCCACGGGCAACCGCGCCGACGTCATCGACGGCGTCGAGTGCTCGCTCATGGACAACGGCATGCCGGTCGTCGCCATGCGCGCCAAAGACCTCGGGCGCACCGGCTACGAGACGCGCGACGAACTGAACGCGGACACGGAACTGAAGGAACGCATCGAGAGCATCCGCCTCCAGGCGGGACACATGATGAACCTCGGCGACGTCACCGATAACGTCGTCCCCAAGATGTTCCTGCTCGCACCCCCAGTCAACGGCGGAGCAATCTGCACGCGCTCGTACATCCCGAAGGTTGCGCACGCCTCCATAGGTGTCCTCGCCGCGGTGACGGTCGCGACCGCCGCCGTCTTCCCTGGCACGACGGCCTACGACTACGCGGTGCGCCCGGAGGGCCGTCGCAAGATGCTCGAACTCGAGCACCCCACCGGCTATTTCGCCGTAGAGGTCGAGGTCGGAGGCACGGACGAAGAGCCGGCCATCGAGCGCGCGGCGCTGCTGCGGACGGCGCGCAAACTGATGGAGGGCGAGGTCTACATCCCGGCCGAGGTCTGGCAGGGGCAGGACTCTCTTGCGGAGGCTGCTGCACGATGACGGAGCGCGAGATACGCCTGATCGCCGGACCCGACCCCAACCCCAAAAAGCCGGACCTGCAACTGCCCCCGAACGCATGCGACGCCCACTGTCACATCTTCGGCCCCGGCGACGTGTTCCCGTACCACCCGAACCGGTCCTACACGCCGCCCGACGCACCGAAGGAAGCGCTCAAGGCGCTGCACGACCACCTCGGCATCGCTCGCGCGGTCATCGTCCACGCGAGCTGCCATGGCGCCTACATGGACGCGACGCTCGATGCTATCGCGTGGTCGGATGGAGCGTACCGGGGTACGAGCATCGTGGAGCCGGACATCAGCGACGCGGAGTTGCGCCGCTATCACGAGGGCGGCATCCGCGCCGTGCGGTTCAACTTCGTGCGCCACCTGGAGAGCGTGCCGGAGCCGGAGGTCGTGCGTCGCATGGCTGAGCGCATCGAACCGATGGGCTGGCACCTCGTCGTCCACCTCGACGCCGAGGACATCGTCGAACTCTCGCCGATGCTGCTCGGGCTGCCCGTGCCGTTCGTCATCGACCACATGGCGCGAGTGAAGGCGGGAGACGGCCTCGAGCAGACGCCGTTCCAGGAACTGTTGCGCCTGATGGAGCGCCCGAACGCGTGGGTGAAGATATGCGGCGGCGAGCGCGTCTCGACCGACGGCCCGCCGTTCACGGACGCGGTGCCGTTCGCGCAGGCGCTCATCGCCGCCGCGCCGGAGCGCGTACTCTGGGGTACCGACTTCCCGCACCCGAACGTGCGCCACATGCCGAACGACGGACACCTCGTCGACCTCTTCGGCATGTACACGGACGACCCCGCCGTCCAGAAGCAGGTACTCGTCGACAACCCGGACACCCTCTACTTCAACGTCGGCTGACACCCGGCGGCAGAGTGGGTCGAGCAGAGGCCGTACAATAGAACGTGAGGCCCTGCTATGCCGCGTTCCTCTAGAGCCCGTCCCCGGTCCCGGCCAACCCTCCTTGCGTGGGCGCGAGTGATATGGCTCGCGATGAGCGTACTCCTTCTCCTGGCCGGGCTTGCCGGTCAGGCGTTGGCGCAGTCCCGCGAGGCGCATGTCGTCGAAGTGGACGGCATCATCAGCCCCATCACCGACCGCTACATCACGCGAGCGCTGGAGGAGGCGGAACGCAGCGGGGCGGAGGCGGTCGTCATCACGCTCGACACCCCCGGCGGGCTGCTGAGTGCGACGCGGGACATCACAGAATCCCTGCTGTCCGCGCCCGTGCCGGTGATCGTCTACGTCTCGCCGCAGGGAGCGCACGCCGCATCCGCTGGGACGTTCATCACCGCTGCCGGGCACATCGCGGCGATGGCCCCGGGCACGAATATCGGCGCGGCCAGCCCGGTCGGCGGGCAGGGCGAGGACCTGAACGAGACGCTGAAGGACAAGGCCTTCGAGGACACCGCCGCCCTGATCCGCTCCATCGCGGAGGTCCGCGGCAGGCCGTCCGAGCCGCTGGAGGCTACGGTGCTGGAGGCGAAGTCATACACCGCGGAGGAGGCGGTGGAGCTCGGCATCGTGGACGTCGTCGCCGTGAACATGAACGACCTGCTGAAGCAGATCGATGGTCAGAGCGTCGTCGTGGTCACCGCGGACGGAGAGCGGACCGTCACGCTGCACACGGCGGAAGCGCCGGTGCGGAACATCCGCATGGGCCTCTTCGACCGCATCCTCTCCTACATCGCCGACCCGAATGTCGCGTTCCTGCTCATCTCCCTCGGCGGGCTTGGCCTGTTCGTCGAGTTCTGGAACCCCGGCCTCATCTTCCCCGGCGTGGCCGGACTCGTGGCACTCGTCTTGGGACTCGCCGCGCTGGGAAGCCTGCCGGGCAACTGGGCGGGCGTGGCGCTCATCCTGCTCGCGTTCGTGCTGTTCGGCATCGAGTTCAACATCGACGGGTTCGGTGTCGTTGGCGCGTTGGGCGTTGCAAGCCTCGTGCTTGGCGGCATCCTGCTCTTCTCGCACTTCGGCACGCCGTCGCCGGTGCTGCCGGACATCAGCGTGAGTTGGTGGGCCATCACACCGGTCGCCGTTTTCATGGGCGTCAGTGTCCTGTTCTTCTCGCGAGAGGTCGGACGCGTGCGCCGCGAGCAGTTCAGACATGGCACGCCGGAGCCCATCCTCGTCGGCATGACTGGTATGGTATCGGCGGCGCTCTCTCCTGAAGGCAAGGTCCGGGTGCGCGGAGAAACGTGGAACGCAAGGGCGATAGACGGCTCGCACGTCGAGCGCGGGGCATCCATCGTCGTGCGGACGGAGCACGGCGCACTCCTGGAAGTGGAACGAGCGGAGACAACGCAGGAAGAGGAGACACAGAAGGAGTAACGCATGGCCAATTGGGGTTTGAATGTCATCAAGCAGTATCAGCGGCTCGTGGTGTTCACGTTCGGCACGTACACCGGCACACGCGGCCCGGGCATCAGATGGCTCTGGCCGTTCGTCAACAACGGTTCGAACACAGTCGATCTGCGGGAGATCCCCGTGCCTATCCCGCGGCAGACGAGCATCACGCGGGATAACGCGCCGATAGACATCGACTTCTTCGTCTACATGCGCGTCATCGAAGATCGACCGCAGGACACTATCCTGAACGTCAGCGACTTCGGCGCAGCCGCGCAGGCCCTCTCCATGACGACGCTCCGCGCGGTCGTCGGCGAGATGGACCTGGACGACGTGCTCTCCAAGCGTGAGCGCATCAACTCCCAGCTCCAGGTGAAGCTCGACGAGGTCACGGTGAACTGGGGAGTGAAGGTGACGCGCGTCGAGATCAAGGAGGTCGAGCCGCCGCGCGACGTGCAGGATGCGATGAACCGCCAGCTCTCCGCCGAGCGCACGCGCCGCGCCGCCGTCACCGAAGCGGAAGGTGAGCGCGACGCCGAGATCAACCGCGCCGAGGGTGAGCGACAGGCCGCCGTCCTGCGTGCGGAAGGCTCCAAGCAGGCTGCGATCCTCGAGGCGCAGGGCGACCGCGAGGCCGCCATCCTGCGGGCGGAAGGCTTCAGTCTGGGCATGGAGCGCATCAACGTGGCTGCGATGCAGGCTGACCCCCGCACGATGAGCCTCCAGTACTTCGACACCCTCAAGGACATCGGCGGCAGTCCATCCACCAAGTGGATATTCCCGATGGAGTTCACGTCCATGCTGCAGCCGTTCCTGCAGGGAGCACAGGCCACTCCCTCCGGCAACAACGAGGAGTAGTGAGGGCAGCGTTACAGGGCAGTGCAGCGGCGGCCATCCTCGCGATGGCCGTCGCTCTGGTTGCCGTCTCCTGCGGCGGCCCCGAACCGACTCCAACGCCGAGCATCACGGCGGAGGACGTACGCGACAGGGGAGCCGAGACGCTGCGCAACCTCTCGACCGTCCACTTCCTCGTGACGCACGAAGTGGGCGGCACGGATATCGGGTTCTCTTCGACGCTCACCGAGGCGGAGGGCGACGGCGTCTTCCCTGACAAGGCAGAGTTCGTGGCAAAGGCCACCAGCGCGCTCTTCGGCAACGCCGCATTGGAACTGGACATCGTGCAGTACGGCGAGATCACGCACCTGCGCGACCGCATCAGCATGGTCTGGCAGGCGCTCCCTGCTGGAACACTCTCCATCGACTTCACGAACATCAACGGCAGCATCGCGGACGCGCTCTCCTCGCTTGGCGGGCTCGACCTCACCGACGGCGGCTCAGTGGACGGCGCGCCCGTGCACATGCTCACCGGCACGACGCCCTCGACTTCGATGCGCGGGCTCGTGCCTGGCGCACCGGAAGGCGAAACGCTGCACATGGAAGTCTGGATCGGACGTGACGACTACCTCGTGCGGAAGGTGCGCCTGACGGGCAGGCTGGTGGAAGCCGACACGCCGGACATCGTGCGCGTGCTGGAACTCTCCCGGTTCGACGAACCCGTCACCATCGAGCCGCCGGCCTAGGCAACCGCATGGCCTCTCCGGAGTCCACTCGCATGCTACTCCGGCTCTCGCCCAATGCCACGCTCGTGGTCGTCTGCGCCGGGGTGTTCCTCGCCTCGCTCGACCAGACGTCGGTCGTCACGGCGCTTCCTGCCGTGATGGTCGACCTGGGTATCAGCATCGACCGGCTGAACGACCTCGCCTGGGTGGTGACGGCCTATCTGCTCGGCTTCACCGTGGCGATGCCGCTGCTGGGGCGGGCAGGGGACGTGTACGGCTACCGCCGGCTCTACCTCGGCGCGATGCTGCTCTTCGGCGTGGGCTCCGCAGCCGTCGCGCTCGCCCCGAACCTCGGCTGGCTCATCGCGGCGCGCGTCGTGCAGGCCGTGGGCGGCGGCGCCCTCGTCCCGGCAGCGATAGCCCTCGCGGGGCAAGGGCTGCCTCCGGCGCGGCGGGCCATCGTGTTCGGCATCGTCGGTGCTGCCGCCGAGGCAGGCGGTGTTCTCGGGCCTCTCTACGGAGGACTGATCGTCGATTGGATCGGCTGGCGCTGGGTGTTCTGGAGCAACCTGCCCATCGTCGCCGTGTTGGCTGTCGCACTTCTTGGCATGCCGGAAGCAGGCCGTTCGGGTGGGAAGCTGGACCTTACTGGCGGCGTGCTGCTCGCCGGTGGCCTGTCGCTCGTGACCGGCGGCCTCGCGCAACGTTCGCTGTTCGGCGGAGGCTCGATACTGCCGTACGCCCTCATCGGCGTGGGCTTCCTGCTCCTCGTGGCGCTGCCGTTCGCGGAGCGGCGAGCGCTCGCGCCGGTCGTGAGCATGGCACTGTTCCGTGCACGGAGCTTCGCGGCTGCGATGAGCGCGCAACTGCTGGCGGGCGGCGCGCTCGTCCTCATCCTGGTCACTGTCCCATTGATGACCGACACCGTGCTCGGCGAGCCGCCACTGGAAGGCGGCCTGCGGCTGATGCGCTTCACCGGGGCGATACCCGTCGGTGCGCTGCTGGGCGGCTACGCAGCGTCGCGCATCGATGTCCGTGTTCCCACATTCGTGGGACTTGCCCTCGCGGCCGTCTGCTTCGCATTGCTCACGACGTGGGACGAGACGATCGCCGACCCGCAGCTCACGCTGCACCTGGCAGTAGGCGGCCTCGGGTTCGGCCTGCTCATCGCGCCGTTCACCGTCGCGGCGGTGGAGGCTGCAGACAATGAGTACCGCGCCACCGCAGCCGCCTGGATAACGGCGTCACGCATGTTCGGGATGACTGCGGGGCTCGCGGCGATGTCTGCGCTGGGGGTGGACTACCTGCAATCGCTCGCAGGTGGCCTGCCGGTACCGATACAACTGCCGGGAGAGAGCGCGGAGGCCTTCTCTTCCCGCGTCGCCGCATATGAAGAGGGCATCTCGAACGCCTCTTTCGACGTGTTCAGGCTCTTCTTCAGGTCTGGGTTGGTGCTCGTGGTCCTCGCGGCGGCGCCGTCGTTGTGGATACGCGGCGCACGGCGCGGCTAGTGCCCGCCGCAGAGCGTCTGCCAGAGAAAGCCGTCCTCCCTCAGCAGCCGCGCTGAACCTGACGGCCCCCATGTGCCCTGCGCGTACGTTTCCAGGGCGCTCGCCTCCGGTGACTCCCAACACTTCAGCAGCGGATCGACGATGTTCCACGCTTCTTCTATCTGGTCGGCGCGGATGAAGAGACTGGCGTCACCCTCCATCGCATCCTCGATCAGGCGCTCGTACGCTTCCGGCAGGTCCTCGTCTCCGTGCAGCTCGTCC
This sequence comes from Dehalococcoidia bacterium, assembly GCA_965220225.1. Lineage (GTDB taxonomy): Bacteria > Chloroflexota > Dehalococcoidia > Lucifugimonadales > Australimonadaceae > Bin16. The sequence goes on from OZ244813.1 coordinate 2,367,703, forward strand.
TTGTAGTGGAAGCTCAGGTCCACCGGGTGTGTGATGAAACCTGCATCCACGGTCTTGCTGTCTATCTGGAGATGGACGCCCTCGTCCGGTTGGACGCAGATGGAGAGGATGTTCGGCGCGAACCCGCTCCCGCCGAGGCGTTCGAACATGGACAGAGGCGGGCTCTTGAACTGGATGATGACCTCTGACACTTTTGCTTCCATCGCCTTGCCGGAACGGAGATAGAAAGGGACGCCCTGCCAGCGCCAGTTGTCCACGTAGAGACGCATCGCGGCGTAGGTAGGCGTCACCGACCCCGGCGCGACGCCCGGTTCATCGAGGTAGCCCTCGTACTGCGCCCGCACTGCGTGTTCACGGAACTCCTCCGGGCTCCATCGGCGCACCGCTCTCAGCAGGTCTCCCTTCCGGTCCCGCACGGACTCGGGGGACAACGAGTCGGGTGGTTCCATCGCCACGAGGCAAAGCAGCTGCATGAGGTGGTTCTGGAGCATGTCGCGCACGACACCAGAGGTGTCGTAGTAGCCCGCGCGTCCTTCGACGTCCACGGCTTCTGATACCGTCACCTGCACGTTGTCGACGTAGTTCCGGTTCCAGAGCGGTTCGAAGATGGCGTTGCCGAAACGCAGCACCAGGAGGTTCTGCACGGTCTCCTTGCCAAGGTAATGATCGATGCGGAAGGTCTGGTTCTCCCGGAAAACGTTGTGCAACGCCCGGTTGAGCTCGCGTGCGGACTCTTCGTCCTTGCCGAACGGCTTCTCGATGATCACCCTGCGCCAGCCGTTCTCCTCCGTCGTGAGCCCCGCGTCGCGTAGGCCTTCCGCAGCCATGCGATGCAAGGAAGGGGAGATGGCGAAATAGAAGAGACGGTTCGCACCTTCCCCCTCTTCGATCTCCGCGAGTTTCTGCCCGAGCGCTTCGAAAGACTCGGGTTTGCCCAGGTCGCCGGAGACGTAGTGCAGGCACTGGGCGTACTCCGCCCATTCCTCCGGGGTTGCCTCTAGCCCGCCGAGCTCTTGTGCGCCGTCGTACAGCAGGTTGCGGTAGGCGTCGTCCGTGTGCTGGACCCTGGCGAAGCCAACCACATTCACCTCGCCATCGAGGCGGCGCTTGCGGCGCAGGTGGTAGAGCGCGGGAATAAGCTTGCGCTGCGCGAGGTCGCCGGTGCCACCGAAGATGACGATGGTTGTCTTGCTCATGGGTCGATTTACAGGCTTCCGAGCAGCCGCAGCACCGCCGCCTCCGCGTCTGCGCCCAAGTTGATCCGGACGACCCGCCGCCCGGCTTCTACGAGCGCCTCATAATCACCGATAGCCTGGGCAGCCGCCAGCGTCCCGAACCCGAATCGTTCGCCGGGTATGGGGATGTCCGTGCGCACGTCTGCAGCCATCTGCAGGAACAGGCCCGTGTTCGGCCCTCCCTTGTGCAGTTGGCCGGTGGAATGAAGGAAGCGAGGACCGTACCCGAGCGTTGTCGCGATGCGGTGCTTGCGCATCGCGTACTGGCGCAGCATGTTCACGGCGTTCGTCACGCCGTCCGTCTCCTCTGCGTAGGCCATGATGGAGAGGTAGTCGCCTTCGGTCGCCTGATCGAGCAGCCCATGAACGGAGCCTTCCTCGGCATCGGGGAGTGCGCCTTCGTTCACGTACGTCTCCAGCACGCGGTTCGTCATGTCCTTGGCCTGCTGCACGTTCGGTTGATCGAACGGCTGGATGGAGAGCAGATGCCCTGCGACGGCGGTAGCCATCTCCCAGCGGAAGAACTCTGCTCCGATGTCGTACACGTCGTCCATCTCCAGCGTGATGACGGGATGCCCGGCGTCGCGGATCCGCTCCAGCGCCACGTCCGCTGCCGCGTTGTCCCCGCCCGATAGGCGCACATGCACGAAGAGACGGTCGTCGGCGTACGCATCCGGTTCCAGCAGCGGTTCGGTGACCACGGGGAGGATCCCCTTGCCGTCTTTGCCCGTGCTCTCCGCGATGAGTTGTTCGACCCACAGGCCGAAGCTCCCGACCTCAGGCGATGCGGCAAGCGTCAGTTTGTCTCGGCCCTGCAATGCCAGCGCGCCGATCGCAGCGCCGAGCCAGCCGCCGGGGTTGTTGCGCACACCCGGTCCGGCCTCACAGCGGGCCGCCATCTGCGAAACGCGGTCCAGCAGTTTGCCGCAGTCCATGCCGCAGAGCGCCGCGGGTACGAGCCCGAAGAACGAACCGACCGAGTAGCGCCCGCCGAGGTCAGGCGGGTTCTCGAATACACGCCTGAAGCCGTCAGCAGCGCCGAGCGCAGCCAGGGACGTTCCCGGGTCTGTGATCCCGATGAAGTGCCTGCCGGCACGCTCCACACCGACCGCTCTCTCTACCGACTGGCGGAAGTGTTTGTAGAACGAGTTCGGCTCTATCGTGCCGCCTGACTTGGACGAAACGATGAAGAGTGTCCTCGCGGGGTCGATGGAACGAGTCACCGTACCAACGCGCGCAGGCACCGTGGAGTCGAGCACGGTCAAGGCAGGGAAGCCCTCTGCGCTGCCTATGCACTGCCGCAGCACTTCCGGTCCGAGGCTGCTGCCGCCCATGCCAAGGAGCACGACGTCCCTGATACCTTCGTTCCGGGCCTCTTCGGCGAACGTGCGCAGGTCGCTCACGTGCTCCGTCATATCGCGGGAGATCGTCAACCAGCCGAGCCGGTCGGTGATCTCGGTCGGGTCGTCTTTCCAGACTGTGTGGTCCTTGTCCCAGATGCGAGCGACGACGTTGTCCCTGGCGAGTTGCGTCAGCGCTGCGGTAACTGCCCGCTGATGCGGCCCGAGAGGGGAGTTGGGTTGTTGGGTTCGTTGCGTCATGCGTGTTGTCGTTCCGGTGGTCGTGTGTCAAAGCCGCGGGCAGTATAGAGCAACCGCCATTGGTGCTACGCTCCACCGCGCACGAGCGATTCACCAGCCGCTGCTACGCGCCCTGCGGTGAGGCCGTACTCTTCGTAGATGCGCTGGTACGGAGCGGAGGCGCCGAACGTGTCCACCCCTATCGAGAGGCCGCTGATTCCCACGTACCGCTCCCAGCCAAGCGTCCGCCCCGCCTCTACCGAGACTCGCGCCGTGACGGCAGGCGGAAGCACCGATTCGCGGTACTCCTTCGGTTGCGCGTCGAACAGCTCCCACGACGGCATCGAGACCACCCTGACCGCGATGCCCTTCTCCGCGAGCGCCTTGCCCGCATCGAGCGCTATCTGCACTTCGGAGCCCGTTCCGATGAGGATGAGTTCCGGATTGTCGGACGACTCCCACAGCACGTACGCCCCGCGCAACACACCGTCAGCAGACGGGTAGACGCTCCTGTCCAGCACGGGGAGTCCCTGGCGCGTGAATGCGAGCACTGTGGGGCCGTCTCTGCGCTCGATAGCGGCTCGCCATGCCACGGCAGTCTCGGTTGCCTCCGCAGGACGCAACACCACCATGTTGGGCACGCTGCGCAGCCCGATGAGCTGCTCCACCGCCTGGTGAGTGGGGCCGTCCTCGCCCAGCCCGATCGAGTCGTGCGTAAACACGTAGATGACGCGCAAGCCCATCAGGGCCGCCAGGCGCATGGGCGGGCGCATGTAGTCGGAGAAGATCAGGAACGTCCCGGTGTAGGGGATGACTCCGCCGTGCAGCGCCATGCCGCCGGCGATGGAGCCCATCGCGTGCTCCCGCACGCCGAAGTGCATGTTGTGCGGGGCCACTTTCTCCCCATCTGCATCCTCGTACGCGCGAAGCATGGTGTTGTTGGATGGCGCAAGGTCGGCAGAACCGCCGACCAGCATGTGAACCCGCTCGGCGATCGCGTTCATCACCCGTCCCCCGGCTTCGCGGGTGGCCAGCGGCTTCTCCTCGTTCACGAACAGCTCGTCCAGCGTATCCGCCCAGCCGTCCGGGAGGTCTCCTTTGAGGTCGGCCTCGAACTGGGCGGCCTCGGCAGGGTAGGCGGCCCTGTACTCAGCGAAGCGACGTTCCCATTCTGTCTGCGCGTCGGCCCCGCGAGGGAGCGCCAGTCGCATGTGATCGAGCGCATCCTGCGGGATGACGAACGGCTCGTACGGCCAGCCCAGCGTCTCGCGGGTAAGTGTGACTTCGTCCACGCCGAGCGGCGCACCGTGGACTCCACCGGTGTTCGCCTTGTTCGGGCTGCCGTAGCCGATGGTCGTCTGGGCAACGATGAGGCTGGGCCTCTCTCGCTCGGCCTGGGCCTCCCGCAGGGCCGCTTCGACCGAGGGCAGGTCCATGCCGTCCACGGGGCCGACGACGTGCCAACCGTAAGCGCGGAACCGCGCGCCGACGTCCTCCAGGAATGTGACGTCTGTATCGCCCTCAATCGAGATGCCGTTGTCGTCGTAGAGGTAGATGAGCTTGCCGAGCTGGTGCGTGCCCGCGAACGACGCAGCCTCAGAGGCAACGCCCTCCATGAGGTCGCCGTCCGAGACGATGCCGTAGACGTGGTGATCGACGATCTCGTGCCCCGGCCGGTTGTAGCGTTCCGCCAGCAGCCGCTCCGCGTAGGCCATCCCCACGCCATGCGCGAAGCCCTGGCCGAGCGGGCCGGTCGTCACTTCGACGCCGGGTGTCAGCCCGTACTCGGGGTGGCCCGGCGTCCTGCTCTCCCACTGGCGGAACTCACGGATGTCGTCGAGCGTAACCGGGTAGCCGGTGAGGTGGAGCAGGGAGTAGATGAGCATCGACGCATGGCCGGCCGAGAGCACGAATCGGTCGCGGTCGGGCCACGAAGTGTCTGCCGGATTGTGCTTGAGGAACCTGTCCCAGAGCGCATAGGCCATGGGGGCCGCGCCCATCGGGGCGCCTGGGTGTCCACTGTTCGCCTTCTGGACGGCGTCTATGGAGAGGAAGCGGATGGAGTTGATGCAGAGTTCGTCGGGGGGAGCGCTCGTCCGGGTCGTCATGCCGCCTCCATGGACAGGGGTGCTACTTCCATTCTAGCGAACCTGTGCGCTGGCGGGGCAATCTCCGGACCGGATATGACCGCGCTTGTGAGAATCGGTTGAGGGGAGTAGAAATACGAGAACGACTTCGGTCTCGTACCCTGACTGAACACAAAGGAGCACGCAATGCTGTTTATCGACAACACTACCGTCCAGCAGATACTGACCATCGGCGATGCCATCGACTCGCAGGACACCGCGTTCCGCGGGCTGGTCGACGGTGCGGCGATCCACCGCCCGCGCATCGACATGTACGTCCCCACCGGCAGGGAGGAGGACTACTATCGCTGGGGCACGATGGAAGGCGCGAGCCGGGACCTCGGCGTGTTCGCCATCCGCATGAAGTCGGACATCGTCTCCTGGCCGGAGGATGAGAACGGCAACTGGACGGAAGAGAAGCACTGCGTGGAGCCCGGCACGTACTGCGGGTTGATCTTCCTGTTCAGCACGGTCAACGGCGAGCCGCTCGCCATCATCAACGACGGCGAACTCCAGCACATGCGCGTCGGCGCGGGCGGAGGGCTCGGCGCGCGCTACCTCTCTCGTGAGGACTCGCGCGTCGTGGGGATGCTCGGCTCCGGCGGCATGGCGCGGACGTACCTCAGGGCGTTCTGCAACGAGCGCCCCATCGAGAAGGTGCGCGTCTACAGCCCCACGAAGCGCAACCGGGAGGCATACGCCGCCGAGATGATGGACCTGCTCGACATCGACATCGAACCGGTGGACGATCCGGAGTCCGCCGTGCGCGGCGCAGACATCGTCTCCACCTGCACGGACGCGATGCGCCCCGTGTTCAACGGCGAGTGGCTGGAGCCGGGTATGCACGTGACCAACCTGGGTGGCTACGAGCTCGACGAGACCGTGTTCAAGAAGGCGAACGTCATCATCCGCCAAGGCATCGCAGGTGCGAAGCTGGAGGAAGACCCGCGCATCCAGTACGGGCGCGGCCACAGCCCCGTGGCGTTCGTGGCAGGAACCGAGGAAGAGATGAAGCGCCTGCCTCCCAGTGGAGGAGGTATGCGGCGCTTCAGCACGTCCTCCTACCCGACGTTCACCGACGTCGTGAATGGCGTCGTGGACGGGCGCACGTCGCGCGACGACATCACGCTCTACCTGAACGGCGGCAACCAGGGCCTCCAGTTCGCCGCGGTCGGGAAGGTCGTCTACGACAAGGCGCTGGCGATGGGCCTCGGCCACGAGATGCCGACGAGTATGTTCCTGCAGGACATCCGCGACTAGATCAGGCGCTTCTCGAAGTAGAGCAAAGCAGGCGCGACCGTTCCGAACGGCTCAGTGGGGACGTAGCCGAGCCGTCGATAGAGGCGGACGGCGCTCGCCATCTTTTCGGTGGTATCGAGCACCATCCGAGTGGCCCCGCGTTCGATAGCCATCCGTTCCAACCGGGCTATGAGTTCGGTTGCGATGCCCCTGCCGCGCTCCTCAGGAACGATGTACATGCGCTTCAACTCGATGGTGGCGGCATCCCGCACCCGCAGCGCGCCGCAGCCAACGGGTCTGTCTCCACGCCGGACGAGCAGCATCGCCGCCAGGTGCTGGTGCACGGCCGCTCCGGTCCAACCGGACTCGTCAGGCGGATGGAGCGTCAACAGTTCAGCCTCATACGCAGCGAGGAGCGCTGCGACCTCCGGCGTGTCCGGAGTGGCTTGCTCGAACGTGATCCCGCTGGGCAGGATGCGCTTCTCGTAGCAGATGGCCCACCACTTCCCGACGTGCTCGCCGTAGAGCGGGATCTGCCTGTAGCCGAGCGCCTCGTAGAAGGCGATGGCGCGGGTCTGGCGGTCGCCTGTCTCCAGAGCGATACGCGACATCCCGAGTTCCGATGCGGCGCGTTCCAGCTCAGCCATGAGTCTGCGCGCCAGCCCTGTGCCGCGTTCCTCGGGCAGGGCGTAGACACGCCGCAGTTCGCACATCGCTTCGTCCATCACGAGTACCCCGCCGCACGCGACCGGTGCGCCGTTCCGCCGCGCGATGAGAAAGACGCCGTTGAATGCCGCCTTCAGTTCATCACTGAGCGCACCGGTCTCGATGTCGCCGGTGTCCCAGTAGATATCCAGTACCTCCGCATCGAGCAGAGCCATCAGCGCTTCAGCATCGGGGTGAGATGGCGCGACCGCTTCGAACGTAATCTCGCCTGTCATCATGTTCCTCCGTATATGAAAAGAGAGGGGCCGGTGTACCGGCCCCTCTCGACGATTCGCTGATCCTTGTTGGAATCAGTCCTTCTCGTTCTCGAACTTGTAGTTGGGGTCCGAGTAGCACTCGGGCGGCATCTCGCTCTTCAGTCCTCGCTTCGCGAGCTCTGCCTCGAATCGCTCTCGGATCTCCGGCGCCTCCTGGTGGTACTCGTACTGGTCGGAGGAGCGGTCCACCTTTTCGCCCATGAAACCCGTGAACTGGGGCAGGGGGTGGAATGCGAGGTAACGTCCCGGCTGTTCGCCAACGTTGAAGTGCTGGTGGAACCACCGGTTCGGCGGCACGAAGATGCTGCCCTCGTGCCACGGGATGAATACCTTGTCCTGCCCCTCGGGCCACATGACCGAGAAGCCCTCGCCCGCAGGGATGACGATGACGTAGGCAGGTCCGTGGCGGTGCCCCTTCTTGTACGTCTTGGCAGGGAACACGGACATGTGCGCCGTGAGCTCGGAGCCGGGGTACTGCACGAATACCGTGGTGCCGCCTGCGCCGCGACCCTTGAACGGGACGAGCCTGTCCCACGCCCGCATGTCCGGGAAGAAGTTGCCCACCCAGTACTGGCGGACCGCGCCGCGCCCGGACGGGTCATTGTCTACGACCACAGCGTCGGAGTAGAACTCGTCGGATGAGCTGAGCTCCTCCATCGGCTGAAGAGGGGTGTTGAAGAAGATGCTCGCGTCCTTCGCGGCTGACATCGCGATGGGCATGTTGTTGTAGTGCAGCAACCGCGCGGGTTCGCCGCCGGACATGCTCGCGTACTCCACCCAGTAGTTGCCGGGGATGCGGAACATCGCGTGGTCGGTCCACTCGAACGAGTGCTTCTCGCCCCCATCCTTCCAGATGGTGGTCACACCTCGCCCGCTGAGGACGTAGACGACGTCCTCCAGCGTCATCTTGAACGGCGGGACGGAGCCGCCTGCGGGGACCTCCGTGATGCGCGCCTCGGAGACCCCTTCCTGCCCTGCGAGTTGCAGGAACGCGGCGTTGTGGCCTCGCTCTTTCCAGTAGCCGAGTTCGATGGTGCGCCCGTCTTCGATGTAGTAGTCGCGGTAGATGGGGATGCCTTGAGCTTCCATCCACTGGTCGTAGAACTGCGGCCTGCGGACGTAGGACTGCTGTTGTGCCTGAGCGGGCGCGGTTGCCATACGTGGTCCCTCCTGAGCGTTACGCCGGTGCAAACTGTACGGGAGCGGGCGAGGCGTGTCAAAACACATGAGGCGTCGTTGACGTATCCTGCATCCATGATCTCCACCGTTGGATTCGTTGGGTTGGGGCGCATGGGGAAACCGATGGCGCTGAACCTGCTGCGCGCCGGGTTCTCCGTGCTGGTGCTGTCGCGCTCGCGTCCTCCGGTCGAGACGCTCGTCGAGGCAGGCGCAGAAGAGGCTGCGTCGCTCGCCGGTATGGCAGCACGCGCAGAGGTCGTCTGCACCTGTCTGCCAGACGTTGCAACATCGGAGGCGGCCTACCTCGATGAGGATGGGCTCGCCGCCAACGCGCGGGCGGGGCAGGTGTTCGTCGAGCACAGCACGATAGCGCCTTCGCTCGCGGTACGGGTGGGCGAGGCCATGGCGGAGCGCGGCGCGGGCTACCTCGACGCGCCGGTGTCCGGGGGAGTGGAGCGTGCGGAAAGCGGCACTTTGACCATCATGGCCGGCGGCGATGAGCGGCACTTCGAGACTGCGCACCCAGTGCTCGAGGCGATGGGCGCGAACCTGAACCTTGTCGGGCCCGTTGGACAGGGCAGCGTCGTCAAGCTCACGAACCAGCTGCTCGTGGGCATCCATACGATGGCGGCCTGCGAAGCGTTCCTGTTCGGCACGTCGGCAGGCGCCGAAGGCAAGCAGTTGCTCGACGTGCTCTCGACCTCCTGGGGCGCCAGCAATATGCTCACGCGGAACGGGCCGATGATGCTCTCGGGCGACTACGGTTCGCTGGCGCCGGTACGCCTGCTTGCAAAGGACCTCGGCCTCGTGGAGGACGCGGCAGCAGACCTCGGCGTTCCGTTGCCGCTCGTGCAGCGGACGCGCGCGCTGTTCGACGAGGGGATGGCGCGCGGGCTGAGTGAGAGTGACATCTCGTCGCTCATCACCCTGCTGAGGCAGAGGCGAAGTCAGGCTAGGTCTCCCGCTCCCTGAGAACCGCCAGCACTCGTTCGGCGGTAGCCGGCAGGCTCTTCATGCGGACCCCTGTGGCGTCGCGGATCGCGTTGGTGATGGCGGGTGCAACCGCGAGCAACGGCACCTCTCCGATGGCCTTCGCGTTATACGGGGCTGCCCCCGCGGTAGACGTGACCAGCGCGGTATTCAGGGCAGGGAGGTCGGCAACGTTCGGCAGCTTGAAGTCCGCCAGCGAGAGCGTCGTCACCCTGCCTGCGTCGGTCAGCAGCTCCTCCTGCAGCGCGTAGCCGAACCCCATGACCACTGCCCCGTTGATCTGGCCCTGGTGCGCGATGGGGTTGATGACGGTACCCACGTCGTGTGCGCTCGTGAACCGCAGGAGAGTAACCTGCCCCGTCTCTTCGTCCACCTCGACCTCTGCCACCTGAGCCGCGAACGCCGTGTGCTCCGGCTGGCCGATGACCTCTGAATGTCCTCTACCGCTGATCCCCTCTCCTGCTGCTCCGATCACGCTCGACCAAGATATCGCCTCGGTCCTGCCGTGCCATATCTGTCCGTCCTGGCTGGTCATTGCCTCGACCGGCCAGCCGGTCCGGGCTGCTGCGGCCTGGAGCAGTGCGCTCAGAGCGGCCTCAGCTGCCTCGTGCACCGCCGGGACCGCCATACGCGTCGTGCGGCTGCCGGCTACCCCGGAATCGAAGGGTACCGCATCGGTGTCCCACACCTGCACGTCCACTTTGTCAACGTCCACGCCAAGCACCTCGGCGGCAACCTGCGCAAACATGGTATAGGCGCCTGTTCCCGGTTCGAAGATCGGCGTTCTGACGATGACCGACCCGTCCGCGCTGAGGACGACTTCAGCGTAGGACTCGCCGCCGCCCGCAGGCCGAGCGCACATCGCGATGCCCCTCCCGATGCCAGGGCGCCTGGACCTGCCGTAGCCGCTCCGCTCGACTGCTGCGCGCAGCGTCTCTTCGGCACGCACCTCGGCGAATAGCTCATTCATCGGCGTGCGCTGCCCTTCACGCAGGATGTTCTTCATCCGGAAGTCCAGCGGGTCCATCCCGAGGCGCCGGGCGACCTCGTCCAGGTGCGACTCCATCGCGAAGGAGCCCTGTACCTCACCGGGACCGCGCATGTAGCCGCCCGGCAGGTTGTTGGTGTAGACGTGATGCTGGTCGAAGCGAGCGTTCGGGATGTACCAGTTGGCGGCGATGCGATCGACGCCTGCAAGTGCGCCGAGCGGCATCAGCCCCGCGTAGGCCCCGCTGTCGAAGTACATCTCCTGCAGGTGCGCCGTCAGCGTACCGTCGCGCTTGACACCGGTCTTGACGCGCATGACTGCGGCATGCTTCGGATTGCCCGCACCGAAGTCTTCCACCTGGTCCATCACCATCTTCACCGGACGCCCCGTCCTTACGGAAAGTAGGTAGGCCAGCGGTTCGTCGAAGGGCGCGGTCTTGGAGCCGAAGTCTCCGCCGACGTGGACAGGATGGACGACGATGGAGCCTTCATCGATTCCCACGGCCAGGGCGAGGCCCTGCTTGAGCCCGAAGGGGGTCTTGTTGGACGACCAGACGTGCGCGCGTCCATCGCTCTCCACCGAGACGACGCAACACCGCGGTTCGAAGAATGCCGGGTGTGTCCTGGCGCAGTGGTACTCATCCTCGAGGATAAAGTCGGCGTCGGCGAACCCCACGTCCACGTCGCCGATGCCGAACGTCGCACTGAAGAACACGTTGGACGGCTGCGCTGGCGGACGCCGGAAGCCTTCGTAGGCGCCCATACCGGGATGAATGAGGCGCGCTTCCGGGTGCATCGCTTCGAGCGCATCCAGGAGCGGTTCCATCTCCACGTATTCCACATCGATCATGCCGACGGCCCGCTGGGCAGTCTCTTCGTCGTCGGCCGCTACAGCCGCTACCTTCTCACCCGCGAAACGCACGAGGTCCTGTGCGAGGAGTGGAACGTCGCGGACCTGGCGCCCTTGCAATCGTCCCGCCACGTCGGTTCCAGTCAGCACGGCATGGACCCCGGGGAGCGCTTCAGCCCGGGAGACGTCGATGGCCTTGATGCGAGCGGCGGGGTAGGGGCTACGCAACGTCTTTGCCCAGAGCGTGCCCGGAGGGCATACGTCGAACGCGTAGAGCGCGCTTCCTGTCGTCTTGTCCGGCCCTTCAGTTCTCCCTGTCGGACGGCCGATGACCCTGAAGTCCGTCACGCCTGGCCCGCCGGCGTGCGGAGCGCGATCATGTTGCAGGCGCAGGCACGGAAATGCGCAGGCGTGGAGTGATGGACGTGGACGTCTATCACCTTGTTGCCGTGGAACATGGCGCAGCTCCCCTCGTGTAGCGTGCGGGGCGGAGTGTAGCAGGGGAACGATGGGACGGGCGCGGGGTCGTTTCTTCACGTAACGTGGCACCATCCTGCACCATCCTGCACCATTCGGCACCATCCACTCCTGGAAACCGGTCCCCGGCGGGGCCAAGATGGGGCAGAACGGGGCTGAAATGGGGCCGGACCGGGGCTGAATGGGGCCGTGATGGTGCACAGTGGTGCACCTCGTTTTCCGCGTGGCGAGGGGCGCACCGGCACTGCGGGCATACGGCGAAGCTGCGCTGCGACGAGTACTGCTCTCATAAGCACTCACGCTACGGGAAACGGGGACGACCACGAAAGGGCCTCGTGTCACATGCCGGCCGCATGGACACGAGGCCTCGTAACTCACGGGTGATACCAGCCTCAGCCGGTGGACAGCGGCGCCACGCTGAACACGACGTGGAACGGCTTGCAATAGATGACGACGGAGCCGTAGTCGTCCGGCGATAAGCCGTCCGGTAGCGGGTAGTTCTGATTGCCGATGTTCCCTTTCAGCTTGCCCAGTTCTACGTAACCCGGCCCCTGCACCTCGTTCCGCGCCTGCGGATCAGGGTGGACTGCCAGAAGCACGCGCAGATCAGGCCCGTTCGTCACGCGGAAGTCCTCGAAACGGAGCACGTGAGAACCGTCCGGTAGTTCGTACAGGGTTGCGGAACCCTCGCCTCTGTGGAAGCTGTCAGCGTCGCGGAACATCCCGCGCTTGAGAGCAGCCGGAGACATCGACGCCATCACTTCAGGCGCCATCCCGGCCACCTGGGCCACCATCTCCGGCGTCATGGTCTCCGCCAGCACCGCCGCCATCTCCGGCGCAATGCTCTCCATCATCCCCGCCATCATCTCCGGCGTCATGCTCCCCATCATGCCGGCGACCGTCTCCGGTGACATCCCCGGTACGGACTCCGCCACCGCTTCGGCAACATCGGACTGCATCTCCGGCGTCATGCTTGCGATCACCGCTGCCATCGTCTCCGGTGTCATGGAGCCCATCGCAGCCGTCATCATCTCGTCCGGTGTCAGAGAGGGCATCGCCTCGGCCATCGTCTCCGAGTCCATCATGGCCATCGTTGCCATGGTCTGGTCCACCTGGGCACGCGTCATGCCTTCCGGCACCACGGCGCCGACGCTGTACGGGAACTCTTCATCGACCGTCTTGTTGATGAAGAGCGGCGAACCAAGCCACCACGCGAGCGCCAGTACGGGTATCGCTACGACAACGGCGGCGATGATGAGCCGCCCACGGTACTTGCGGATGCTGTTCCCCAAACCACCCATCATTCACCCCCTTGGCTCTGCAGGCCTCAATTCCAGTGTACGAGATTTCTGGACAGGCACCGCAACCGGTGCCAGCTGCAGGCATCGCATATCAGGGGACCAGTAGCAGCTTGCCTGTCGAGAGACGTCCTTCGATCTGCCGGTGCGCCTCAGCCGCATCCGACAGCGCGAACGTTCCGCCCACTCTGACGTTGAGCGCTCCTTCTGCGATCCACCCGAAGAGTTCGTTGGCGCGCCAGTTCAGCTCTTCATTGGTGCGGGTGTAAGCGTTGAGTGAGGGACGTGTGAGGAACACCGAGCCCTTCGCGTTAAGCACCTGTGGGTCGATCGGCGGTACTCGTCCACTCGACTGGCCGTAGAGCACCAGAAACCCGCGCGGCGCGAGGCAGTCGAGGCTGCCTTCGAAGGTGTCATTGCCAACGGAGTCATACACCACGTGCAGGCCATCGCCGCCGGTGATGCGCTTCACTTCCGCTGTGAAGTCCTGCTCCGTGTAGAGGACCACCTCGTCTGCTCCAGCTCCCCGTGCCAGTTGTGCTTTCTCCTCGGTAGAGACGGTGGCGATGACGCGTGCGCCCCGCATCTTCGCCATCTGAGTAAGCAGCAGGCCGACCCCTCCCGCCGCGGCATGCACGAGGCAGGTGTGTCCTGGTTCGAGCGGGAACGCGGACACCGCCAGATAGTGCGCGGTCATGCCCTGCACCAGCACTGCAGTGCCCGTGGCATCGTCTATCCCCTCCGGCATCTTGACCAGGCGGTGTGCAGGCGCCTTCACATACTCGGCGTACGATGCGGGGATCTGCGCGTATCCCGCATGCTCACCGACCGTGATGCCGGTGACTCCTTCGCCGACCGCAACCACCTCACCCGTTCCCTCCTGCCCGGCGACATAGGGCAGGGGAACGTTGTAGGCGCCGCTGCGTTCGTAGGTGTCGATGAAATTGACCCCACACGCACCAAGGCGCAACACCACCTCGCCAGGTCCCGGTTCAGGCTCGGGAACGTCCTCGTAGCGCAAGACCTCGGGGCCGCCGAACTCGTGGAACCGGACTGCTTTCACGCTGCTCCTCCTCTGGATAGATGCGATTGCCGATGAGCGCGCTACAGTGTGCCATCCTGCGCGGTCCCGCGCCATCGGGGGAAGTACCACTGCATCTTGCCGTCGCTACAGGGCGTCAACCAGCGGAAGGAAGTTCTTTCTTGCTCTTTGCCCTTTGGATTTCCTGTCGAAACGGGGGGCTTCCGCATTGCGTGTCAAATCTTCTGAATGGTACCTTTCACCTACCTCAGGCGGGCGCCGCACGCCCAGAAGGAGATGGACATGGCAGCATCGACCACAACGAGCCCTGCTACCAGGCTCGGAGGACTGGCCCTTCTAGGCGGAGTCATCCTGCTCGTGCTCGCATCGCTCGTCTTTCCCGGGGGAGTACTGCTGGACCCGGTGGACCAGACCGACTTCCCGGTAGCCCTCGATGCGATGGCCGAGAATCCCAGCCTTGCACACCTGGCATCCATGGCGTCGATCATCGGGATGTTCCTCTACGGGTACGCTGCGCTCACCTGGCTCCGTCTGCCTAAACAGCCGGGACTCGGCGGTTCACTCCTTCGGCTGGGGGTGTTCACGAGCCTGTTCGGATGGAGCCTCTACATCATCGCGATGGGTATGAGGCACTTCAGCATCCACCTGATGCAGCGCGGCATGCAATCCGGCGCTGACACTGCCATGTTCGAGTCCCTTGCCCTCAGCGCCTACACACCGATGGCCGGCATCGTCATTGCGCTGGTGACCGTCTATCCTGTCGCATCCATCCTCGTCGGCCTCGGCCTTGGCTCCCGCTTCGGGGCGATGAGCATCTACAAACTGGCTTCCTACGGCCTTGCCGTCATGGGGGTCCTGGCGGGCATCAACTTCCTTGTCCTTCAGCACGCCCCGGGGATCGATCCCATAGTGATCCTCAGGATCGACAACGGTATGCTTTCGTTCGGATCCCTCTGCTTCATCATCCTCGGGCTGGGGATGTACCGGGGGCAGAGCGAGCTTACTTCGGAAGACTGACCTCTCGGTATACGAGACATCGACCGAAGAGAGAGGGGCGCTCCTGGTGGGCGCCCCTCCGTTTCCTCAAAGCCTGGCCGAAGTGGTGTGCTAGCATTGATCCATGAGATCCCCTCATTTCGCCGCCCTGGCTCTTGCTGCCCTTGTTTCTCTCCTCGCAGCCTGCGAATCCCCTGAATCAGCCCCGACTGCCACTCCAACGCCAGAACCGACTCCCACGCCGGCGTCGACGGCAACACCGACGCCGGAACCGCCACCTGCGCCGACGCACACACCCACGCCAGTTCCTGCTCCAGCGGGCGATGTCCCTGCGGCCGAGGGCGCTTTCCGGGAGGACACGTGTCCGTTCAGCAACCAGCCCGGCACGCCGCTGTGGATGGCCGAATGCGGCTACCTGACCGTTCCCGCCGACTACGACGACCCCGCCGCCGGAACGTATGAGATCGCCGTCGCCGTCTTCCCCGCTACCGGCGAACGCTCCACCGACGTGCCCGTCGTCTACCTGGAAGGTGGGCCCGGCAGCAACGCCCTGGAGGGAACGGAGGTGAGTGGGGGGAGGTTCCTGGAGCCGCTGAACGAGACCAGGGACGTTATCATCTTCGACCAGCGCGGCGCCGGTTTCTCACGGCCATCGTTCGCCTGCCCTGAGACACGCGAACTTTCTCGCGAACTGATAAGCCAGGCACTGCCACTGGCGGAAGAGAACCAGCGCTTTCTCAATGCCCTGGACACGTGCCGCGACCGTCTCACCGAGAAGGGCATAGACCCTTCGCACGTCAACAGCGCCGCGAACGCAGCCGACGTGGACCGCCTGCGTGCCGCGCTCGGCCACGACCAGTGGGACGTCTACGGTGTGTCGTATGGAACACGACTGGCGCAGAACGTGATGCGCGACTTCCCGGACGGCGTGCGCCGCGTCGTGCTGGACTCCGCCTACCCCCTGGAGCTGGACCTCCAGGCGAGCATCCCGCCCAGTTCACAACGGGCGTTCCGCCTGATGCTGGACTCCTGCGCGGCAGACGGCGCCTGCAGCGAGCACTACCCCGGTCTCGAAGGCACGCTGCTGAAGGCGTTCGACAGACTCACGGCGTCGCCGGAGCCGGGCACCGCGTCGTTCGATCTCGAAGGGAACGTGGTCGACACTTTGATGACCGGTGAGCGCCTCGCATGGCTCGTCTTCGAGGCGCTCTACCAGACCGACGTCATACCGTGGTTGCCGGAGATCATTGCCGAGGCTGCAGAGGGAAATGTGGAGCCCGCGAACCTCATGCTCTCCAACAGTCTCATCAACGACGCGTTCATATCCATCGGGATGCATTACTCGACGCAGTGCGCGGATGAGGCCCCGTTCACGACCAGGGAAGCGATCGCCGCCGGCATCGAGGCCAGCCCGCTGTTCGCCCGCATGCAGGACTCGGAAGGGACGTACGCCGAGGACGCGGTCGGGACGTGCGCCCTCTGGAACGTAACGCCGTCCCTGCCGGTGGAGAACGAGCCCGTGCGCAGCGACATCCCTGCACTCGTGCTCGCAGGCGAGTTCGACCCGATCACGCCGCCATCGTTGGGCATGGCGGTGGCAGCGAACCTCTCCCATGCGACGTTCATCGAGTTTCCTGCTGTGGGGCACGGCGTGCTCAATGAGGGTGAGTGCGGAGAAGCGATCGTCAATGCCTTCCTCGACGGAGAAGACGCACCCGACACATCATGCGTAGCGGAGGAGTTCTCCTCTCCAGCCTGGGTGGCGCCCCTGGGGGAGATAACCCTTACGCCGGTGGACTCCCCATTCGGCGTGAAGATCGTGGAACCCCAGGGCTGGGAGCCGATAGAGAACCAGCCGGGCAGGTTCCTCCGGCACGAGATAGCCGGCCCCGTGCTCATACAGACCGTCATCCCCGGGGCGACAGTCGATCAGTTCATGGAGCAACAGGTCGGCAGCATACCGGGAATAGAGCCGGAAGAGCTGGACACGATTTCCGTTCGCGGTCTGGACTGGCGTGTGGTCCTGATCGAGATCGACGGGAGGCTGCAGGCAATAGCAGCAGCCCAGGCTCCCGCGTCCGATACCGGCGCCACCAGCATACTCCTCGCAGCGGTCATCGGGTTCCCGTACCAGCGCGAAGCTGTGCTGAACGATCTGCTCTTCCCGACTCTGGACGTGTTCGGCTCCCGGTGATCCTGCTCAGACGAGCAACCGGTAGACCGGCGGGGTAAGCAGCCCCGCCACGATGGGGAAGGGCAGGTTCACGAGCATCCGGCTGGTAGTGAACGCCCCGCCCAGGAACGGCAGCTCCCACATGACCGTGCGCGTGAACGGGATGGTGTTCCACGCGGTGATGAGCGCCGCAACCGGGCCGACGCCTGCGCCCGCAAGGAAGATGGACGCCGCGAGAGGAATCACCACGTACGGCCCACCGGGAACGAGCATCCCCACCGCCGCACCGATGAGGATGCCGGTGAAGCCGGACTCGTCGCCGATCCAGAGTGTGATGACCTCCTGGGGCAGGATGACCTGCGTCATTCCCGCGAGCAACATGCCGAGTACCAGCATCCGTGCGACGGAGCGCAACAGCAGGACACTCACTTCCCCGCCATACCGTACGCCGGGCAAGCCCTCCTTGCGGAAAACCAACACCAAGGTCAGCGCCACGATTCCGGCCAGCAGGTAGAGCGTCATTCCGACTGCTCCCGTTCCGCCGATCCGATGCGCGACCGCGCCGCCTCCTGCGCACTACGTGGCATGAGGCGGAAGACAACGGGGACCAGCACCGTTCCGACAGCGATCATCCACAGCGTCGAGAGCGTCTTCGCAAGCGCGAGCGGCACGCCGAGGAACGGCAGTTCGAAAACGAGGAAGCGATTGGCGGTGAAGATATTCCGCGCCACGGAGAAGGCGGAGATCGAAGCGATGCCTGCACCGCCGTGCATGAGCGCCGCGGCTATGGGGTACATAACGTAGGGACCGCCGGGCGAGAGTACGCCTGCCACGGCGCCGATGAGCACGCCCTTCGTCCCCGCTTCGTCGCCCATCCAGCGCCCGACCACCCGGGGCGGGAAGAGTACAGTGAGCAGTCCGGCCAATACGAAGCCGAGCAAGAGGGCCGGCGCGGCCCGGCGGATGATAGACACGGTGTTCTCACCACCCTCCAGCAGGCCGTCAGCGCCGTGCTGCAGGAAGGCGACCAGTGAAACGGCGGCGAGCAGGCTGACCATCGTGATGAACGTGGTGTCACGCCACCATGCCTTCTTCTTCTGCGGTTCGCCCATGCGGCCTGGGGTCTGGCTCCTTGAGGGATGGGGCGATTCTACCCTCACACAACGCAACGGGTGGATGGGCGGGATGGGTGACGTCGCCTGTAGCAGCCGGCGGGCAGCGCCTACTGGATGTCCATCCGGTTGAGACGCCGTGTCGTGAGCAGAAAGAAGACGACCGTTACCAGTCCAGCGCCGACAAGGGCAGGGGTGAGAGCGATGGTGAGGTCTTCGCCGAACGCCTGGTCGTTGAGTCCGTGCGCTGTGCCGAAGATGTAGCTCCGGATGCTCAGGTAGCGCGTGCCGCTCAGGAAACTCGTGATGAGCGCCTCCCAGAGCAGCACGTAGACGAGGCCGAACCCGAGTGCTCGCGTCGTGAGCAGCCCCAGCCAGGTGAACGCCGAGGAGTAAGCCACCACGCCGACGATCACCCCGACGGCAGCTGCAAGCGGAGCGTTCCCTGTCCCGTCGGCGTCCATCATCGTGATGACCGCGGCAACGACGGCCATCAGCGGGACCGCGACCACGATGGTCGCGGCGAACTTCGAGAGTACGATCGTCCAGCGTGGCACGGGTTTCGTGGTAAGCAGACTCAGCGTGCGGTCCTCAACCTCGTTCCCGAATGCGCTGGTCGCCAGCACCATGACGGTGATCGGAAGAGTGACGGAGATGACGAGCCCACCGAGGACCGGCCCGATGAGCCCACCGGCTTCGCCGACAGTGGAGTCCAGGATGACCGCGAGCCCGAGCGGCAACAGTGCGAGAATGATGAGCAGCGCGACCTTCCGCTTCGTGAGCGCCTGGCGGAGCGCCAGCATGAAGAGGGCCGCAATCACCGTTGCACCACGTACGAAAAGACGCTCTCCAACGAGTCGTCCAGTGGCTCGATGCGGTAGAGGCGACTGTCGATCTCCTGCGCGAGTTTCGGGGCCATGCGCTGGAGTTCGGCGACGTTGCGCGTCAGCACCTCGATGCTCCCACCCTCGGCCAGCGAGACCGATTCCACCGCATCGAGTCCCACAAGCGCCGCTGCCATCTCACGCTGTCTGGACGCGCCGATGCGCACCTGGAAGGGGCGCTCGTCCAGCTTCTCGCGTATGGCATGGAAGTCGCCCGATGCCGCCAGCTTTCCGCTCACCACGAGCAGGATGCGGTCGGCCAGCGCTTCGACCTCTTCGAGGATGTGTGAGGAGATGAGGATCGCCTTGCCTTGCGCTGAGAGCCGCGCGACGAAATCTGCGAACTCGACGCGCTGGCGAGGGTCGGTGCCGTTGAGCGGCTCATCGAGTACGAGCACTTCGGGCTCGTGCACGACGGCCGCCGCGAGCCTGATGCGCTGCCGCATCCCGCGCGAGTACGTGCCGGTGGGGCGATGCTGCGCGTCCTCCAGGTTCGCCGCATGGATGGCGCGGTCCACCGCCGCCTCGTCGTTCATGCCCTGCAGGCGCGCCGCCAAGCGCACGAAGTCGCGCCCGGTCATGAACGGATAGAGCACGTCGTGCTCCAGCATCACGCCGATGCGCCGGTACAGGCCGATGTTGCCCTGCACATCCTCTCCGAGGACGCGCACGCCGCCGCGCGATGGCTTGACCAGGCCGCACATCATGCTCAGCAAGGTCGTCTTGCCGGCGCCGTTCGGGCCCAGGATGCCTGTAACCCCAGGGTAGACGTCGAACGAAACGTCGTTGACCGCGACGACGCTGCCGTACCACTTGGAGACAGCCTGCACCTCGACCGCCGGAGTGAACGCCGTAGTCATAGCCGTATCCTCCGGTAACGGTGCCACAACAGCAGGGCGGGGATGCCGACCCAGAGCATGTACACGCCGACGGGGAACGCGTCGTGCAGTTCGGAGACGGCCACCGACGACGGAGCGCCTTCCCCCGGTTCGAGGGAAATGTCGAACACCATGTTGTTGATGTTGTCCGTAACCCCGCCCAGGTGGAGCAGTCCTATGTACGGCGCAAGGTCGCCGGCAGGGCGCGTGCACTCCTCGGTGTTCGACGTGAGTGCTCCGTCCTGGGTGATCGTTGTACTCGTACACTCCTGGAAGGTGAGACCGTCGCTGATGGAGTTGAGCAGCAACCATGCAGCGATCACGAACGCAGCGGCGTAGGCGCGCCGTGTCGTGAACGCGGCCACGGCAAGCGGCCCCATCGAGATGAACGCGGCGATGAGCACGCCCATGAGCAGGATGCGGGGCAGGTCCAACCAGTTCTCGCGGAGGTACTCCACCTGGTCATTCGCCGTGAGGATGAGTCCCGCTTGCAGGACGATCTGTCCGGCGTAGACCAGCGCCAGGACGATGACGAAGAACGCGAGGAAACGCGCGATGAGGTAGTCGTTCGAGGTGAGCGGCCGGACGAGGTACAGGGGCAGCACGTTATCGCGGCGGTCGGGGCAGAGCAGCTCCGGCGCCATGATCGCGCCGAAGATGATGAGCACCACGCTCACGAGCGAGTAGTAGTCGGCCGGGCCGGGGATGAAGTCTGCTGCATCGTCGCCGGCGAGGGGGTCAAGGAATGCGAGGATGGTGACGAACACCACCGCGGGCGTCATCACTGCGAGGAACAAGCCGACGGGCAGTATCTTGGCGCGTCCCCCGCGCCCGATGCCGAGGACGGTGCGGACGCCGTTCTCGAACAGCGCCAGCCGTGCGCGGCTGCGTCCTTCGCGCGGGCCCGTGTACCGCTGGTACCCGAGGTCGAAGACTTCCGCTTCTCCGGTCCTCACTCCGGTCTGCTCCTGAAGATGTCGGTGAGCGTTCGGCGCTCCGGTGAGAGCCGCCGTATGCGAGCGCCGGACTCGACCGCCGCATCGCGGATGAGGTCGTAGTCTGCTTCTCGCGCCTGTTCGATGACGAGCGATTGTCCGTCGTTCGACACCTGTACGCCCTTCGCAGCAAGCGCCGTGACGAACTCCTCATGTCGGTCGGCGACCTCGATGAGCAACGTCTCGGTCTCCTCGGTGAGTTTGGCGACTGCGCCCTCCTGCGAAAGCACGCCGGACTCGAGGACGATGACGGAGTCGGCAGTGCGCTCCACGTCACCCATCAAGTGGGTGGAGAGCATGACGCTGATGCCGAACGTGTTGGCCGTGCGATGGATGAGACGCAGCATGTCCTGGCGTCCGTCCGGGTCGAGACCGGCGGTCGGTTCGTCTAGCAGCACCAGCACCGGGTCGTGGACGATCGCCTGCGCGAGTTTCACGCGCTGCTTCATGCCCGTGGAGTACTCGCCGATAGGCCGGTAGCGCTCCTCGTCCAGCCCGACGTGGCGAAGCACGTCGGCGGCGCGGGTCCGCGCCTGGCCCGGCGGGATGCCGCTCACCTGCGCCATGTGCATCAGGAACTCGGAGGCAGTCATGCTCTTGGGCAGGCAGTCGTTCTCCGGCATGTAGCCGATGCGGGCACGTCCTTCGATCGAGCGGTACGGCTCTTCACCGAGGAGCATCGCGGAGCCGGAGGTGGGTTGGATGAGGCCCAGGAAGAGCTTCATCGCCGTGCTCTTCCCCGCGCCGTTGGGGCCGAGCAGCCCGGTCACGCCCTCGTGAACGTCGAACGACACTCCGTCGAGAGCAACCGTGGATCCATAGTGCTTCGTGAGGTTCCGGGCTTCGAGAAGAGCAGGCACAAAGGGAGTATACAGGATGGCCAGCCCGGGGAATGGGGCAGGCATTTGCGAGGTAACTGCACCTGCGCCGACGCGACGAATGACAGGTGAGGGCCGGCCCGGGGCACCGGCACGCACGTTATACTCTCCCGCATGCACCGCCCACCGCGATTCGTCATTGCGACGCCCATCTGCGACGGCCACGACGTTGCCGCCGCGGCCATCACCCGCATCCTGCGCGCGCAGGGCACCGAGGCGGTCTACATCGGCTTCAACAAGAGCGCCTACCAGATCGCAAAGGCAGCGTCCGAGGAGGACGCCACCGGCATCGCGGTGAGCACGTACAACGGCGGGCACATGTCGTTCCTGCGCGAAGTGCTCGCTGAACAGGCTCGACATGGCATACCCGACGTGCCGCTGTTTGCCGGGGGCGGCGGCACCATCCTCGAACGCGAGGTCGCCCCGCTCCTCCGCATGGGCGTGACCAAGGTCTACCGGCCGCCCCTCGACCTCGCCGAGGCCGTACGGGACATGACGACCCTCGCAAGCGACGCCGCGCGCGAACGCTCTTCAGGGTCCGCGAACGGCGCAGCCCCCTTCCGTGCCCTCGCGGAACGCATCACCGCGATAGAGTGGGCCGGTGTGGAACCCGCCGGGGCGAACGCCAGCGGCAGGCCCGTCGTCTGGGGCATCGGCGGACGCGGCGGGGCAGGCAAGAGCACACTCATCGACGAACTGCTGCTGCGCTTCCTGCGCTCCACGGACGGACGCATCGCCGTGCTTACCGCCGACCCCACGCTCGGCGACCGCCTCCGGATGGTCCATTGCTACTCGCCCCGCGTGTTCGTCCGTTCCGTCAGCGTCGGTCCCGGCGACTCCACAGAGGACAGGACCGCGCCCCTCGTCGCTGAACTGCGGGCCCACGACTTCGACCTCATCCTCGTCGAGTCCGTTGGCCTTGGGCAGAACGAACTCGGCGTCGCGCCCGTTGCCGACGCCTCCGTCTTCTGCATGACGCCGGAGTACGGCAGCGACGTTCAGCTTGAGAAGGAAGCCCTTCTGAGAAGGGCCGACCTCGTCGTGATGAACAAGCGCGACTTCCCCCAGGCGGAGGCGCGCTACGCCCGTGTCCGCCGGTTCGTCGGCGACGATGAGCGCGTCTTCCTCACCGAGGCCAAGCGCTTCGGAGACGCAGGCGTCACGGCGCTCTTCGATGAGATCGCCCGCCGCTCCGGCCTGCCTGCCCCCTCCCCCTCGAGAAGAGAGGGAGCGCGTGCCCTGGCACGCGGGGGTGAGGGTGAAACGTCCCGTGGAAAGCCTGGTGCAGGCAAGCGGACTCAGAATGTCGGCTGGGGCGAGAGCCCGCCGCCCGTACCGTTCAGCAGGCGCGGCTACCTCGGTGCGGTCGTCGACACCCACGAGGCGTACTACGCCGAGGCGGAAGCTGAAGCCGCGCTCGCATCGAACGGCGGAGCGTCGCGCGACTACCAGGCCGAGTACGACCGCATCTGGCAGACGTACGGCTTCGACGGCGACCTCTCCGATGCGATCGTCGAGGACGGCGTCGCCTATCGCGAGACGTCCAACGGGCGTGTTCCCATCGCCCGCGAGACGACGACCGGCCTCTGGACGCCTGTGCTCGGGCTCCCAGACCGCGACGCCAGCCCGCGCCAGATCGTGCGCTACCTCTACACGCAGAACCTCCCCGGTGCGTTCCCCTTCACCGAAGGCGCATACCGCTTCCGCCGCCGCGACGAGGACCCCATCCGCATGTTCGCCGGGCTCGGCATGCCGGAGACCACGAACGCCCGCTTCCACCTGCTCGCCGCCGGACACGGCGCGCCGCGACTCTCCACCGCGTTCGACTCGCTCACGCTCTACGGTCTCGACTCCGACGAGCCCGGCGCGCTCGCCAAGGTCGGGGAGGGCGGGGTTGCCGTCGACACGCTGGACGACATGCTCCGCCTCTACGACGGCTTCGACCTGTCGCGCACCTCGGTCTCGATGACCATCAATGGCCCCGCGCCGACGCTGATGGCGATGTTCCTCGTCGCGGCGCGCAGGCGCGGGTTCGACTGGAGGGCGCTGCGCGGCACCGTGCAGGCCGACATCCTCAAAGAGGTGCAGGCGCAGAACGAGGCGCTCTTCCCGCTGGAGCCGTCGCTCCGCCTCATCGCCGACATGAGCGAGTACATGATGCGGGAGGCGCCGGGCTGGTACCCGCTCTCCATCTCCGGCTACCACATCGGCGAGGCGGGCGCGAACCCGGTGCAGGAGCTCGCGTTCACGCTCGCGAACGGCCTCACGTACATCGAGACGCTGCGGGCGCGCGGGTTGCCCATCGAGGAGTTCACGCGCCGATTCTCGTTCTTCTTCACGTCCGGCTCCGAGCTGGAGTTCAACGTGCTGGGGCGCGTCGCACGCCGCGTGTGGGCAGTCGCGCTGAAGCGCTGCTACGGCGTCGAAGGACCCGGTCTCGCGCTGCGCTTCCACAGCCAGACGTCCGGCCGCTCGCTGCAGGACTCTGAACCGCTGCACAACCTCACCCGCGTCGCGCTGCAGGCGGAGCACGCCCTCCACAACAACACCAACTCGCTCCACACCAATTCCTACAAGGAGACGTACACCACGCCGCAGGAGGACGACGTCCTGCTCGCGATGGGCAGCCAGCAGATCCCGCT
The DNA here is from genome assembly GCA_965220225.1 of Dehalococcoidia bacterium. Classification (GTDB taxonomy): domain Bacteria; phylum Chloroflexota; class Dehalococcoidia; order Lucifugimonadales; family Australimonadaceae; genus Bin16. The sequence goes on from OZ244813.1 coordinate 2,392,247, forward strand.
CGTGGAGAGCGGCGACTTCGGCTACATCGAGAACCTGAACCAGGGCGCGTACGGCCTGACTTTCCTCGAGGCCGAAGTGGAGCGCGCCGTACACCGCATCTTCCGCGAGATAGACCAGCAGGGCGGCGTGCTGCCCGCTATCGAGAACGAGTACTTCCGCACGTCCATCCAGGAGGAGGTGCAGCGGGAGCGCGGGGCGATGCGCGACGGCAGGCGCCGCGTCGTGGGTGTGAACTACCTCACGAGCAGGGACGGGGCACGACCGCGCGGTGAGCTGGTCCACATCCCCATGAAGGCGAAGCGCGCCCAGGCCGCGCGCACCCGGGCATTCAAGCGCGAGCACGCCGTCGAGGCCGAGGCTGCGCTCGAACGGCTGCAGGCCGCCGCCGTCTCCGACGCCAACGTCTTCGAGGCGCTGCTCAACGCCGTGGAGCACGCCACCGTCGGCCAGATCACCCACGCGCTGTGGGAGGTCTGGGGCCGCTTCCGCCCGAGCATGTAGCACATACGTATCGACGACTCATCGCCCCTTGCTACCGGTTCGTACTGTCCAGCAGAGCTATCAGCCTTTGCATGATTTCAGCTTCGGAGAATCTGCTGCCGTCCGGCCGCCTCCCCAGGACTACCTGCCTCAGCGATGCGATGACCCCCGTCATTTCATCCGTGATGCCGCCACTCAACAGCGGGTGAGACATAACTGCCCGGAAGCGGCTCTCAGGCCTGACAACAGCAGCCAACCCCCGCAGAGCCCCTTCGTCATCAGGCTCCAGTGTTTCCAGGAAAGGCATGTCCGCGATCCTCATCGTTATCGCTCCCTCTCCCCACCTGCCTTCGAGCCTGTTCCTGTTCGCCCAGGTCTGTACTATGCCATCCAACGAGCGCAGCGCCCCTACGTTCTCCTGCGTTACGCCATCTCCGACCCAAGGCTTGCCCAGCACCCCCAACTCCGCAAGGTTCAGGTTGAAGGTGCCGTACCCCGAGGAGTACTCGTCATCCAGACAGCCCGGGCTTCCCGGAATGAACTCCTCTCTGTATCTCGACCCACAACGCAGCTTGTATTCATCAATGCAGGCCTGCGTTGCATAGTAGTCTCCCGTGCCTTCCACTTCACGATAGCGGCCCTCACTCCGGCACCTGCTGTCTATCGCGTAACCCTTGGCACTGAAGTCCCTACCATCAAAGGTGATCCATGGGTACTCTCCCAGCAAAGCAGTCAGTTCACGCCATACGTCATCTTTTCCCAGGGCCGTGTAGATGTGCCCTCGAGGCCATGGCGTGGGAGTGGGCCGCGGCGTCGCAGTGGGAGTCGGCGTGGCGGTTGCCGTAGGCGTGGCGGTTGCCGTAGGCGTGGGTGACGGCATGGGGGTTGGCGTTGCAGTCGGAGTCGGCGTTACGGTGGGAACGGCGGTGGGCGAGGGGGTGGGTATGAGCAACGGGACCGGGACCAGGGCAGGGTTCGGCGTCGCGCTGGGTGCGGGCGTAGACGTGGGTGAAGTCGTAGGCGTGGGTACAGGCGGGCTGGTAGGCGTGGGGGTGGACTCCGCACACGCACCGGCGGCGATCGCAAAGACGGTCCCCAGCGCCAACCACCATCCGATGCCCGAGCTGACTCTCTTGAGCGCGACCGCGATATCGCCCCCTACGACAGCGAGTGGTTGACGACCGGTACCATCGCCGAGAGATCGACGTGCGACTGCAGCGCCTCGTTCACCTGCGCCAGCGGGTACTGATGCGTGATCATCTTCTCCACCGGCACGTCGATGCGCGTGCGCATCAGCCGCATGGAGCGGATGATGTTCTCCACCTTCGACCCCACGACGCCCGCGACGGTGAGGTCCTTCGCCGCGATGCGGGACGGGTCCATCTCCACCGAGGTCGGCAGGATGAGGCCGATGACGAGGTACTTGCCGCCGTAGCGCACCATCTGGAACCCTTCGTGGACGGAGGTGCGCGCGCCGGACGCCTCGACGACGAGGTCCGGACCGTTGCCGGTCAGCTCGCGCACGCGCTCGATGCGGGACTCCGGCGTCGGGTAGTCGGCGAGGTCGATCGTTTCGTCGGCGCCGAGTTCGCGGGCGAGCGCCAGCCGGTGCGAGGGCGCCCCGATCATGATGGCGCGGGCGGCGCCGCGCGCCTTCGCCTGCACCAGCGCGCCCATGCCGATGGGGCCGGAGCCCTGGACGACGATGGTGTCGCCCGGGTCGGGCGCGTTCAGCTTCCGCAGGCCGCTCATCGTGGTGTGGTTGCCGATGACCGACATCAGCGCGCGCTCCGTGCTCATATCGTCCGGCACGCGCATGATGGCGGGGTTCGGTTCCAGCAGGAGATATTGGCCGAAGCCGCCGCGCAGCATCGTCTCGGACGAAGGGTCGACGTGCGAATTGCCGTAGTGGATGGCGTTCGTGCAGCGCAGCCCCATCAGGCAGTTGTAGCAGTGACCGCACGGCGCGGAGTGGAAGAGCACGCGGTCGCCCTCTCGCAGCGTCTCGCCCAGGATGTCCGTGCGGACGTTCGACCCGAGCGCAGCCACGACGCCGATGTTCTCGTGCCCCCAGATGATGGGGTGCGGCGCACTCGCGTTGTACCAGTTGTGCGCGTCCGTCCCGCAGACAGCGGCCATGCTCATCTGTATGAGCACGTTGTCCGGCCCCACGTCAGGCACAGGGAACTCCTGCACCTCCAGCGGGCGCTCCGCTCCCACGAACACTGCCGCCAGGCAACTCTCCGCCATGTCGCACACTCCTCGAACAGGCTGGCGCGAGTCTAGAAGCGGGCAGGGGAAGCGTCAAACACCTCGGACGACCTCGGTTCCTAAGGTGAACCCTCGACCCGCACCGTGACGACGTCGATGCCGTAGTACTGGCGGTGCTGCACGCCGGATGCGTAGTGGCGCAGCAGCCGGAACGACAGTTCGCCCGGGTCCGCGACCGCAGGCTGCTCTCCCAGGTACGCGAGCCTGTCCTGCAGGTTCTCTCTGCCGATAACCGAGGCCACGAATTCCAACTCGACCACGCCTGCACCGGGACGCGCTGAGACATGCAACCACGGCGCTCTGCCTCCACCTTCACTCGCACTCAGCGGCATCAGGCTTGCGACAGCCTCCTCTCCCGCCGAGCGCAGGCGCATCGCGGAGGACTCGTTCCACTGCATACCGTCCGCAACGTCAACAAGGAATCCATCGGTGGCGGGGAGCGCCGAGTCGTCGAGCGCGACCTCGATCCGTTTGCTCCGGCGGCCGGTAAGCTCGATGAAGGCCGTGAGCATGATGGCGACTATCAGCCCGGACACTATCGGGTTGCCAAGAAGCGAGCCCCACGACGGTCCGAGCAGCGGTTCAACGACGTTCAGGTGCTGCATACCGATGCCGACGGCGAACGACAGGCCGACGACGAGCACCTTCCCCTGGTCGAGGCCGTCCTGCGTAACCGTCTGCAGGCCACCGACGAAGAACATCCCCAGCAGCAACAGCAGGTATGCGCCCATGACCGGGTCCGGAACCGTGAGCAACAAGGCGGCGAACTTCGGCAACAGCGCCAGGAAAATGAAGACGGCCGCTACAGCGAACCCGGCCCTCCGCGCCGCAACTCCCGTCAGGCTCGTGAGCGAGGCGCCGAACGACGAAAAGGCCATCGTGGGAGGCGTCCCGGCTACACCCGCCAGCAACATGCCCACGCTGTTGGCGCTCACTGCGCCCTGCACCTGGCGGAAGTCGATCGCACGCTGCCGACGGTATGAGGCGTTCTGGATGATGACGCTGTCGCTGATGCCCTTTATCGCGAGCACGAGGGTGAGCACCAGGAAGGTCGGCAGCAGCGTCCAGAATGCGATGCCGAACGTCAGGTCGAACCCGGGGAACCCCACCTCGGGGATGCCGAGCCAGGGCGCGTCGATCACACGCTGAAAGTCGTAGATGCCGAACAGCGCCGAGGCCAAGCAGCCGGTCCCGATGCTGATGAGCGCAGACCAGACCCGCCACATGCCGGAAGCGCGCAGCGCGAGCGCAGCGGATACCGCCAGCGTCACCGCAGCTACGACCGGGCCCGACTCCGGGGGCTTTCCTTCCGGCACGTCCGCCAACCTCTCGAACACGACCGGGGCTATGGTGACCGCGACCAGCATGAGCACAGTCCCGGACACTACCGGTGTGATGACGCGTCTCAGAAGAGGGAGCCACGCGGCCACCGCGAACTGGAAGATCGACGAGGCGACGAGAAGAGTCGCCAGCAGGGCAGGTCCACCCTGCGAGGCCGCCGCCGCACTTACCGCTACGAACTGGATGGTCGGCCCGGTGATCACCGTGAGGCCACACCCGAGACGCCACAACCGGACCGCCTGGGTGGTCGTTACGACCGCGTTGATGACGAACGCCGCGAAGACCGCCCACGTCAGGTAGGCGTCGTCCTGGCCCGATGCCCGCACGGTGAGGATGACGACCAGCACGGTTGGCGGCAGAGCGAGCACCACGTACTGAACGGCGACTCCCAGCGCCAGGGGCAGAGGACACGGTTCGTCGGGTCCGTACCGGATGTGATCGTTGACGCGCACTCGTTACCCCAATCAGTATCGGGGAGCATAGCACCGGCGCCAGCGCCACGGAGAAGGTGCGCGTTGCCGGAAATGCCGCTCTCCCATAACATCCCGCTCGCACGACACACGGAGGACTCCTCAATGGACATCGTCAATCCCATCGTCAGGAACCGGATGCGCGCGGGGCTGGAGGACACGGAAGCCTTCTGGGACAGCGCCGCGCGGGAGCTGCCCTGGCTGAAAACCTGGGACACCGTCTACGAAGCCGACTACCCATCGTTCCGCTGGTTCGTGGGCGCGCAGACCAACCTCTCGTACATGTGCGTCGACCATCAGAACGCATCAGGGCGGGGCGGGCACGCGGCGTTCATCTACGCCAGCGAGCGCGGCCCCCGGGAAGTGCTGACCTACGCCCAGCTGCAGCGGCGGGTGGACCAGACCGCCGCCGCCCTGCGCGGCATGGGGCTCCGCAAGGGCGATCGCCTCACCATCTACATGCCGAACGCGCTCGAGACCGCCATCCTCATGCTGGCGACCGTGCGCATCGGGGCGATCCACTCCATCGTCTTCGCCGGGTTCAGCGCGCCGGCGCTGGCCGACCGCATCCGCGCGAGCGGCTCGCGGCTCGTCTTCTCAGCGGACGTGGCTTACCGGCGCGGCGGCGAGGTCAACCTCAAGAGCATCGTCGACGACGCGCTTGCCCTCGGCTGCGACACCGTCGAACACCAGGTCGTCCTCCTCCGCAACGAGGGCGTGCCGATGACGAGCGGGCGCGATCTCTCCTGGGACGAGTTCATCGAACGCGGTAAGGGCTACAGCGGCGCCATCGAGCCGATGGAGGCGAACGAGCCCGCCTACATCCTCGCCACGTCCGGCACCACCGCCACGCCGAAACTCGCCGTCCACACCCACGGCGGCTACCCGGTCGGCGTCTACAACCAGGGCAAGTGGTGCTTCGGCCTCAACGGCAACGATGTCTGGTGGGCGACGTCCGACCTCGGTTGGGCGGTCGGCCACTCGTACATCGTCTACGGCCCGCTGCTGTTCGGCGCGACGTCCATCCTCTACGAGGGCGCGCTCGACTACCCCGGCCCGGACGTCTTCTGGCGGCTCATCGAGGAGTTCGGAATCACGGGCGTCTTCACGTCACCCACCGCCGTCCGGCTGCTGATGCGGTTCGGCGAGGAGCCTGCGCGCGGCTTCGACCTCTCGAAGCTCGAGCGCATCGTCTGCGCCGGCGAAGTGTTGAACCCGCCCGCGTGGGAGTGGCTGCAGAAGCGCGTCCTCGAGGACCGCATCCCCGTCATCGACAACTGGTGGCAGACGGAGACCGGCGCGCCCGTCGTCGGCAACCCGTACGGCATCGCGATGCTGCCGCAGAAGCCCGGCTCCGCGGGAGTGCCGCTGCCCGGCATGGACCTCGCGGTGATGACTCCGGAGGGGCAGATGTGCGAACCGGGGGAGAAGGGCATCCTCGTGCTGCGCCGCCCGTTCCCCAATCTGACGCCCACGCTCTGGGGCGACCCGGAGCGGTACGGCACCGACTACTGGGAACGCGTCCACGGCGTCTACTTCACCGGCGACCTCGCGGAGATAGACGAGGACGGCTACGTCTGGTTCTCGGGCCGCGCGGACGAGGTCATCAAGATAGCAGCGCATCGCCTCGGCACTATCGAGGTCGAGTCCGCGTTCCTGCGCCACGACGACGTCGCCGAGGCTGGCGTCACCGGACGCCCCGACGAGTTGCGCGGCGAGGTCATCTCGTCGTTCATCGTCCTCAAGGAAGGTCGCACCGCGAGCGACAACCTGCGCAAGGAGCTCATCGAGACCGTCCGCCGGGAGCTAGGCCCCTTCGCGGTCATCGGCGAGGTCAACTTCGTGAAGATGCTGCCCAAGACGCGCAGCGGCAAGATCATGCGCCGCGTGCTCAAGGCGGTCACGCTCGACACCGACCCCGGCGACATCACGACCATCGAGGACGAGGGCTCCGTTGACGAGGCCCGCGCCGCCTGGCAGGAGATGAAGAGCGAGGTCGGCGGGTAGGGCTCGATGAGCACGGCGGACGACCGCGAACGCGGGCTGGTGGTCGGCATCGCGGCTGGCAACCTGCTCGGCATCACCGTCGAAGGCCGCCCGAGGTCGTGGATACGCGAGCGCTTCCCGGACGGCATGCGCGATATCGTCGCCAGGCCGGGATACCCGGACGACGACGACCTGGCGCAGTCGCTCATCATCGCGGAGGCGGCTGAAGAAGGCCCGCTCGACGTGGAAGACCTGGGCCACCGCTTCTGGGAGTGGGCCGAGGTCAACGGGCTTGGCATGGGCAAACTGACGAGCCAGGTGCTCAGGCTCTTCGGCGGCAGCCACCCCCGTTGCCTGCACGGAGGCACGCTGGAGGACGTGCGCCAGCCCAGAGGCATGGCCATCGAGGACGCCTCACGGGAGGCGTGGGGCGGGAAGAACGCAGGGAACGGCGCCCTGATGCGCTGCGCACCCATCGCCATCCGGTGGCGCGACGACCCCGCGGCCCTTGCGCGGAACAGCGTAATCAGCGCAGTGCCGACCCACTGGGACCGGCGATGCGGCTGGTCGTGCGTCGTGCTGAACGTCGCCATCGCCGCCGTGCTGCGAGGTGAGACGCTCGACGCGGACGCGCTCATCGCGGCATCGGAGGAGGCGGTGCTCCCGTCGCTGCCCGAGTTGTCGCACTACGGCTACGAAGCGGGGATGCCGCACGCTGTGCGTATCTCCGTAGCAAAGGCTGCCAGCCTGGGGATAGACGACATCGAGTTCGACGGCTGGAACATGGGTTTCACGCTCCTGGCGCTCGAGGCTGGACTCATCTCGCTCTGGCACGCGGAAGATTTCGAGCAAGGCCTGTGCGCCGTGGTCGAAGCGGGCGGCGACACGGACACGAACGGCGCAGTTGCGGGCGCAATGCTGGGCGCTCGCTTCGGCATCGACGCCATCCCCCGACGCTGGCGCGAGCGCATAGCGGAACTGCGCCAGGGGCGCACGCCCGTGGAGGAGTACTCGGACATGCTGGCGGCGGCGCGGGGTCAGGAGCGCTCTCCTTGACAGCCCACCGGCGTCTGCATAGCGTGAATGCCCATATAGCGGAGGTGTGCGATGGCTACGGCAGTCGGCAGCGTAACGCAGTACAAGATGCTCATCGGCGGCGAGTGGGTCGACGCCGCTTCAGGCCAGACCTACGACTCGATGAACCCGTACACCGGCCAGACATGGGCGCAGATGCCCGACGCGCAGGCCGAGGATGTCGACCGCGCGGTGCGGGCGGCACGCAAGGCGGTGAAGGACCCGGCGTGGCGCGGCATGGTGCCCGCCCAGCGCGGCGCGCTGCTGCGCAGGCTGGGGGATATCGTTGCGGAGAACGCCGAGCACCTCGGCCAGGTCGAGACCCGCGACAACGGCAAGCTCATCAGGGAGATGTCCGCGCAGTGCAAGGCGGTGCCGAGCTACTTCTACTTCTACGCCGGGCTCGCCGACAAGATACAGGGCGCGACCATCCCGCTGGAGAAGACGTCCGTCTTCAACTACACGCTCCGCGAGCCGATCGGTGTCGTGGGCATCATCATCCCGTGGAACTCGCCGCTGCTGCTCCTGTCGTTCAGCCTCGCCGCCGCGCTCGCCGCCGGAAACGCGGTGGTCGTGAAGCCGTCCGAGCACGCGTCGGCCTCCACGCTGGAGTTCGCGAAGCTCGTCGAACAGGCAGGCTTCCCGCCGGGCATCTTCAACGTCGTGACGGGGTACGGCGCCGTGACCGGCTCCGCGATGGCGAGCCACCCCGGCATCGGCAAGCTGTCGTTCACGGGCGGCCCGGAGACGGCGCGCAAGATAGCCGAGCAGGCGGCGCTGAACCTCACGCCCACGCTGCTCGAGCTCGGCGGGAAGTCGCCGAACATCGTCTTCCCGGACGCGGACCTGCAGAACGCCGTCAACGGCACCATCGCGGGTATCTTCGCCGCGGGAGGCCAGACGTGCATCGCGGGCTCGCGCCTGCTGCTGCACGATGACATCCACGACGAGTTCATGGAGCGGCTCGTGGCGCGCACCCGTGATATCAAGATGGGCGACCCCGCCGCGATGGAATCGGAACTCGGCCCGCTGGCGACGACGGCCCAGCTCGCGAAGGTCGAATCGTTCGTGGAGAGCGCGCGTGGGGAGGGGGCCGAGCTGGTCTACGGCGGCTACCGCCCGGACTCGCCCGACCTCGCTTCCGGCTGGTTCTACATGCCCACCATCTTCGGCGGCGTCCGCAACGACATGTACGTCGCGCAGGAGGAGGTCTTCGGGCCGGTGCTCGGCGTGCAGCGCTTCCGCGAGGAGGAAGAGGCGGTCGCGCTGGCCAACGACACGAGGTACGGCCTCGCGGCGGGCATCTGGACGGACGACATCAAGCGCGCGCACCGGCTCGCCCGTGACCTCGACGCGGGCACCGTCTGGATCAACATGTACCGGGCACTGTCGTATGCGTCGCCGTTCGGGGGCTACAAGGGCTCCGGCCACGGTCGCGAACTGGGCGTCGAGGCCATCAACGAGTTCACGCAGGTCAAGAGCGTCTGGGTCGAGCTCGCCGAGACTACGCCGGACCCGTTCGTGCTGCGGATCTAGTCAGCGACGAACAACTCCTCGAGCGTCCAGCGCTTACGGATGATCTCCGTCTCGTAGAGGTAGTCCACGACCGCGCGCACGGACGCGCCGTGCACATCGAGGCCCTGCGCCCGCGGGAAGAGGCCGATACGTCGCAGGTCGCCCGCGAGCAGACCCTGGTGGACGGAGTCGTCCGGCTCCTCGTCCATATAGATGGCCGTCGCCTCGTCCATCGCCTTGCAGACGGCGTCGGCGAGGCCGGGGTGCTCCGTAACGGACTCTTCCTTCATCACCAGCAGCGTGTTGATGGGGAAGACGCCCGTCTCCTCGTGGTATTGCTGGAGAAGCGGGTAGGGGTCGTCGACCAGCAGCCGTACGTTGTCGACCTGCGCCGCGTTGCCGCCCGCGACCACGAGCGCGTCGAGGTCGCCCGCAACGAGCCGCGCGTCGAGGTCCGACATCTGCTCGCGGGCGAACCGCTCCGGCTTGGGGTACGGCACGCCGCGCAGCGAATCGTTCCCGCCCTCGACCCACGTGATGCTGTCGGGCGCGACGCCGTGATGGTGCGCGAGGATGCCGCGAAGCCATACGGCCGGGTTCGACGCGAACCCGAGCGGCACGCCGACGCGCTTGCCGGCGAGATCGCCGATCGCGGCGATGCTCGCAGCGTCGTTCACGGTCACGCCCGTGAGCGGGAAGAAGAGGTTGGGGAAGATGGGCAGCGCAACGAGGCCCACGCCGTTGTCCTTCGCCACGATGAAGTTCCCGATGGTCAGTTCGCCCACGTCGAACGGGCGCGTCGTGACCATGGCCGGGAAGATGGGCGCAGGCGCAGGGCCCGCGTCCACGAGTTCCACGTCCGGATGGTCGATGGTGACGCGGCCGCTGAGCAGGTGTCGTGTGATGAGGCGGTTCCCTACCGCGACCGAAACTCCCATTACGGGTCCGTCGTCGTGGCGGAGGAGAATACCGCGCTGCGCCCGCTTTCCACGTCGTAGCGGTGGCGCTGCACCGTTTCCAGGTCCATGCTCGTGATGCGGCAGTAGATGGTCTCGTCGGTGGGCGAACCCTGCACGCTGTGGATCTCGCCGGGCAGTATGTAGTGGACGTCGCCGGCGCCCTGCTCCATGACCTCCACGATTTCGAAGGTGGGCAGTTCCGAATCGCCGCTGTCATGGCGATAGGCGTACCGGGTCTGGGTGTTGCCGCCGCTCTTGACGCCGTAGGCAACCCAGCAGACGCCGTGGTCGTGCGGCGCGGGCCGCTTGACCTCCTGCGGGGCCTGCCGGTAGGCGAGGACGACGAAGCCCGGTCCCGGGTGCCCGTACTCGGTGTCCCGGTAGACCTCGAACGTGCCGTTGCCATCGCCGAACTTCTCGCTGTTCTCCGGCCAGCCGCTCTCGAACGCCCGGCGCATCAGTGTGGCGACGTTGTGCGCCTGCTGCACGGAGTCGCGATGTGTCGCGAACACTTCGCGGAGGTCGGCGATGAACTGTTGCTCTGTGTAGACCGCGGTCTGTGTCATATCGTTCTCCTCCCTGGAACTCTGTTCCTGCTGCTGTAGTTTACGTCTCCAGCGTCGTCTCGAAGAAGAGGTCCTCAACGGCGAGCGGCCCCGGGATGAGGCCCTGTTCGACCTCGTAGCCGATGAACCGTTCGAGGTTGGCCCGGTTCGCTGCCACTCCGGTCGGCCATGGGTCCGGCCCAAGCACGCGGCGCTCTTCCTCCAGGTAGTGGCGCCCCCACGTGAGCCTGCTCCAGTTGGGGTCGTCCATGAAGTGCGACCACTGCCGCTTCGCCTGTTCGAAACCGTCAAGCAGGCTTACCGGTGCCCACGGGTGCTGTTCGGCCACTTCGGACTTCATCGCCACCACGTGCATGATGGGGTAGAAGCCGTTGCGCTGGTAGTAGCTCACCTCCTCGGCGCGCGGGTCGTCGAACAGCCTGCCGACCTCCGGCGCGCCGTCCAGGTACGGCTGGGGCGGACGCGGCGACAGGAACGCCGACACCTCGCCTTCGACGAGCGCGTCACCGAGCCTGCGGCCCCGGTCCATGCGCTCGAGCGTCACGCCGGGCGGCGGGTCGAACTCGACCGGCTCATCGGCGGTCGTCACCCACGTGACGCCGTCCAGCGGCACGCCGTACTCGCTGCCGAGATCGCCCTTGGCGAGCACGGAGAGCGTCGTCTGGAATGAGCGCAGCGCCACGCGCTTGCCGATGAGGTCCTGCGGTCCCCTGATGCCCGACTGTGTGTTGACGTACATCTGCGACTGGCTGAACAGCCGCCGGGGGAAGACGGGTATGGCCGTGAGCGGCGCCCCGCGCGCCTTCGCCATGATGTACGAGCCGAGCGACAACTCGCAGACATCGAACTCGCGGTGCAGCAGCATCCGCTCGTGTCGCCTGCCGCCCGCGCCGTCCTGACCGACGATGAGCACGGTGGGTTCGATGCCCTTCGGGCGGACGGTGCCCTCCACCCACGGCACGTGCCTGTCGTAATGTTCGAGCGCGATGCTCAGGGGAACATCGGCCATCTAGATCTCCTCTCCGTACTCGCGCGCCATCTCTCGGATACTGTCCTCTTGCAGCAACGTCGAGCGGCCGCTCTCCCAGAACGGCTCGCCGTCCAGCTCGATCGTCTGGTCGGAGACGTAGGCGGAGAGCGGGGAGGGCGTCCTGCCGATGTGGAAGTGCATCACGTCCTGGTTGCTCTGCTGACCGGGGCGCTTCGTCGCCTTCGGGTGGAAGCCGCCGTGGAACGAGTCGAGCGCGTATGCGGCGTCGGTCCCGTAGCGCGTTTCGCTCACGTCCAGCAGGTGCTGGAGTTGCGCGCTCGTCCAGACCGTGTTGCCGGTCGGGTCGTCCTTCTGGTTCTCGCGCGTCGGCTCCTCGCGCCACTCGATGCCCTTGAGCGTGTTGTCGCGTATCTCCAGCAGCATCGGATTGTGGAACTGTTCGCGGTCCGCCATCCCCGGATGGTCGAACGCGACGACGCCGTTCCCGTCCGCGCTGCCGATGGGCGCGTACACCTCACCGGGGAAGACGCGCTCGGTGCGGCTCATCTCCGCGTCCTGCACGAAGAAGGCGTCCGCCACCTCGCTCGCATGCGCGACGCGGCCTGTCATCTCGGTGCCGCGCGGGCTCGTGACGCGGTACGTCGACGCCTGTCCCGTGCGCTCCTCGATGCGGTGCGCTAGCGCCATGACGAGTCGCCAGTCGAAGAGTGCGTGCGGCGTGCTCATGCCCTCGGCGGCGCGGATGCGGTTGTTGATGCGCACCAACCCCGCTGCGCCGTTCGCCCGCAGGTGCTCGAGCAGTACGGCGCGGTTCAGGTTGCAGTTCAGCAGCAATTTGTCTGCGCCCAGCACCGCGCCTGCGACTGGAGCGGGAAGCTCCTCGACACGGGCGAGCGAGTCGACCCAGAGCGAGTAGGGAACGCCGCCGGCTTCGGCGATGGCCTGCTCCACGAGTCCCGCAAGGTCGGCGTCCAGCGCACCGCGCTCGTTCAGCAGCAGCACCGCCTCGCCGGGTTCCACGGCGACGCAATGCCGCACGAGATTGCTCACGCCCGCCTGAACGGCTGCGCGGTCGGAGTCAGCCATCGCCCCTCCCGTATCCGGCCCTAGTTGAGGCCGTAGAAGCGCTCCGAGTTGCCGTGGAGGATCGCCGCCTTGTCGGCGTCGGTGAGGCCGGGGTTCTCGCGGATCTCGGCGATCTCTTCCTTGCACGTCTCGTGGTTGACCTCATGCGGGAAGTCGGAGGAGAAGATGAACGCCTTGTTGCCGGCCACCTTCACCGCGAAGGGAAGCGTCAACTCGCCGCCCTCCACGCCGACGTACACGCGGCCCTCGTCGACGTGCTTGAGGATGTAGTCCGTCACGGACTCGCCGTCCTTCAGCTGCATGAACCGCTGGTTCGGGTCGTACTGGATGTGGCTGTCCCACGAGCGCTGGAAGCGCTCCAGGCAGCCCACGAACCAGGCGCAGCCCGCCTCCAGGAAGCCGTACTTGGCGTTCGGGTAACGCTCGAGCACGCCGTTGAACACGATGCCGGCGAAGTTGACCATCTGGCCGAACGGGTGGCCCAGCGCGTTCACCGGAGCATAAGGGCTCATGTCGTCCAGCCCCATGTGGTCGTGCACGCCGCCGTGGATGCCGATGGCGCATCCGAGACGGTCCGCCTCCTCGTAGATGGGCCAGTACTTCGGGTCGCCCAGGTGATTCTGCAGCTGGAGCGCGCCGGTGCCGGGGAGCATCGCACCGGAGAAGCCGAGCTCCTTCACGATGCGCCGCAGCTCGACGGCGGCCTCCGTGGGCTCCTGCAGCGGGATGAGACCCATCGCTTGGAACCGCGAGTCTTTGCTGACGTACTCGTCATAGACCCAGTTGTTGTACGCCCGCGCGAGTTCGATCGCCCAGTCGCGGCTGACGACACGCCCGAACGCGAGGCCGTTGGACGTGTAGAGCACCGTCTTGTCGACGCCCACGTCGTTCAGGAAGTCGATCCAGCCCTCGCGGCCGACGCGCGCGAACGCGCCTTCCGGCAGGAAGTGCCGGTTCGCCGCGTGCAGGTGGTCGTTGGGCGGGAAGGGCCCGCGCGTCGTCACGAAACTGCGGTCGCGGTAGTCCTCGGGCATGCGCGCCCAGATGGCGTCGTGGTCCTCGACCAGGTGGCCGTCTCCGTCAACGACACGCTCGATGTTTTCAGTGACCATGGCTGTTATCTCCTTGGAGTCGTCCTGGTTCCTGCCTAGTTCGCCGCCAGCCGGTAGAAGCGGGCCGCGTTACGGTACATCACCGCCTCCTTGTCGTCAGCCGACATGTCCGCGTTCTCACGCAACTCGTCCAGCTCCGCCTTGCAGGTGTTCGCGTCGACCTCGTGCGGGTAGTCCGACGAGAAGAGGTACGGCTTGTTGCCGGTGAGGCGCACCGCCTCCGGCAGTGCGAGTTCGTCGCCCTCGACGCCGACGAAGATGCGGTCCTCGTCGATGTGGCGGCAGATGTAGTCGGAGACGCGCTCGCCCTCGCGTATCTGCAGGAAGCGCCCTCGCGGGTCGTACTGGATATGGGACGCCCAGGAGCCGTTGAAGCGCTCCATGCAGGTGAGCAGCCACGCCGCGCCCGCCTCCAGGAAGCCGATGCGGACGCCGGGGTACTTGTCGAACACGCCGTTGAAGATGATGCCGGCGAACGCCACCATCTGCCCCATCGGATGGCCGAGCGCGTTGATGGGCGCGTACGGGCTCATGTCGTCCATCAGGAAGCCCTCGTGCGCGCCGCCGTGGATGCCGAGAGCGCATCCGAGCCGCTCGGCCTCCGCGTAGACGGGCCAGAACTTGCTGTCGCCGAGGTGGGGCTGCTGCGCGCCGGTAGACGGCAGCATCGCGCCGACGAAACCGAGGTCCTGCACGATGCGCCGCAGCTCCTCGACCGCCGCCGCAGGCTCCTGCAGCGGCAGCAGGCCCATCGCCTGGAAGCGGTCGCCGCGGGAAACGTAGTTGTCGTACACCCAGTTGTTGTACGCCTGCGCGAGCATGACGGCCCAGTCGCGGCTGACGATCTTTCCGAAACCGAGTCCGCTCGTGGTGTAGAGCACCGTCGAGTCCACGCCGACCTCGTCGAGGAACTCCATCCAGCCGTCCGGCCCGACGTTCGCGAACGCGCCGGGAGGCGTGATGTGCCGGTTCGCCGAGTGCAGGTGATCGATGGGCGGGAACGGGTTCCGCTCCGAGCGGGCCTCCCCGAAACTCTTGCCCTTGAACTCGTCCGGCATGTACGAAACGATGCCGGCGATGTCCTCCATGATGTGGCCGTCGCCGTCGATGATGCGTTCCAGGTTTGCCGTAGCCATTCCTGCCTCCTGCTCTGCTTCCCTCTCCCGCGATAGGAGAGGTGTGGGGTGAGGGTGAACCGTGCGCGGATTGTACGGCGGGCGGGCGCAAGCGGCAAATCCGGTCCCAGCGTGGACGCCGCACGCGTTCCCGAGCATAATAGGGCGCATCCTGCGCACGATGGCGCACGTCCACGGGAGGCTTACGAATGGTAACGAGAACCGCCGACCTTGCCGAATGGCACGAACCGGAAGGCATGAACAAGGCCGGCTTCGGCTTCTGGAAGACGCCGAAGTCCGCCTACGACCTCTTCATCGAGTCCCAGGGCATCGAGATCCACCGCGACATCGGCGTACGCCGCATCCAGGACCTGCCGCTCAAGCCGTGGAAGCGCCTCGGCGGCAACGGCGTCGCCATCCAGCTGCTCGGCACCGAGCACCTCTGGGGCATGTACGTCGTCGAGATCCCCGGAGCAGGCGCCCTCAACCCTGAGAAGCACATGTACGAGGAGATCTACTACGTCGCAGAGGGCAGGGGCTCCACCGAGGTCTGGCAGGAGAGCGACCCCCACAAGAAGCAGGTCTTCGAGTGGAGTGCCGGCTCGCTCTTCGGCATCCCCATGAACGCTATGCACCGACTCGTCAACGCCACCTCCAGCCCGGCGCTCCTCCTCGCAGCCACCACCGCGCCGAACATGGTCAACCTCGTGCGCAACCCCGAGTTCGTCCTCAACAACCCTTACGAATTCACCAACCTCTTCGATGCCGAAGACGACTACTTCAAGCCCGTCGACGACATATTCGCCGACCCCGTGCGCGGTCTCGCCATGCGCCGCACCAACGTCATCCCGGACATCGTCAACTGCCACCTGCCGCGCGACAACCGGCGCTCCTTCAGCTACCGCCGTGTCGAGCCGCACATGGCCGGCGCCAACTTCTACATGAAGATCGGCCAGTACGAGACCGGCCAGTACTCCAAGGCGCACAAGCACTCGTCCGGCGCCATCCTCGTCTGCATCCGGGGCAAGGGCTACAGCATCACCTGGCCGTCCCGGCTCGGCGAGCAGCCGTTCGCGTCCGGCACCGGCGACGAGGTCAAGCGGCAGGACTACGAGCCCGTCGGCATGATCAGCGCCGCGCCGATGACCGGCGACTGGTTCCACCAGCACTTCGGCACGTCGCCCAACGGCATCCGCTTCCTCATCTTCGACGGCCCCTACGGCCCGGGGATGCGCAGCGCGGCTGCCCCCGGCTCCGACGCCCGCGACGGCGGAGCGCAGGACACTCGTGACGGCGGCAACGCCATCGCATACCCGGACCAGGACCCCGCGATCCGCGCCGAGTTCGAGCGCATGATCGGCATCGAGGGACTGGAGAGCACCATGCCGGAATGGGCCTACACCGACTACAGCCCGCCCCCCGGCGCGGCAGACGTCGGCGGCTTCTAGGGACCGACGCAGACGACAGGCATAAGGAAGAGGGCGGCCGGTGGGCGCCCTCTTCGTGTTTTACTCGCGGAGCATTCTCACGCCATCACCGCACGGATGGGCACCAGCCGTTTGTGCACCGGGTCCACGCCCATGAAGACGCCTTCGAGCGTCAGTGCGCCCAGCAACGGCATCGACTCTTCGTCGTTGAACAGCACCAGGGTGATGACTTCGCGGTCCCCCACACGCACCCACGTCTGGCCGACCTCCATCTCTCGCATCTTGCCATCGGCAAGCTCGAACTCCTGTGTCCGCATCGGCTCCACGCCCAACCGGCGCAGCAGCGACGCCGGAGCGGACGTGACGAACGCGCCGGTGTCCACGAGCGCGTCGAGCGCCACCCACTCGTCCCGGTCGCGATTCCCTATGCCGATCTCCACGCTGAACGTTCCCATGAACTATGTGCCTCCATCCCTGTCGCTGCGCCTATCGTAACGCGCCCCCACCGCATCGGGTAGGGGCGCGTGTCACCAATCTATCCTGTGCATCCTGTCGGTCCCTGTGGATGGCTCGGATGTCCCCCTAGTCCCGGATGTCCTGCAGGAACAGCTCCGTCGGGATCTCGCGACCGAGGCCTTGCTCCTTCGCCTTCTGGTAGACGACCGAGCCGACCGCCGCGAACTGCAACCCCTGGTTGCCGGAGTTCAGGTAGAGCGTGATCTGGTCCCGCGACGTGCGGCTCACCCTGCCGCTCGCGAGGTCGTTGAACGTCGGCGTCTCGTCGGTGCCCCCGGCGTTCACCCGCGCCTCGCGCAGCCGGGCAGGGAGGCGCTGCTTCTGCTCTTCCGTCCCGCCGATGTAGTCGCCGCGGTTGTAGCCGTCGCCCATGCTGCGCACATCCTCGTTGCTGGGCCGCGAGTGCGCCACGCCCTGCTTGACGGTGACGTCCGCGCGCTCGAACACCCGGGCGTCAAGTTCGCCGCGCACGTCGGTCACGTGCTGCCCCGGCGAGAGCCAGTCGCCCTTCAGCGCGGGCTCCATCGCGTTCGTGCAGGCGGAGACGATGTCCACGTCCTCCACCGCCGCCTCCGGCGTGTCGACCGCGCGCACCTCGAGTTCCAGCTTCGCCGACATCTCCTCCGCGTAGCGCTCGCGGTTCGCCTTCGTGGGGCTGAACACCTTCACGCTGCGGATGTTGCGCACCGCCGCGAACGCCTCCAGGTACGTCCGCGCCATTCCGCCGGAGCCGAGCATGCCCACGGTCTGCGAGTCCGGGCGCGACAGGTACCGCACGCCGAGTCCCGCGCCGCCGCCCACGCGCATGTGCTGCAGGATGCCATCGTTGATCATCGCCAGCGGCTCGCCGTCGCGGGTGCTGAACAGGAAGATCAGCCCGCAGTACGTGCCCGGCTCCATGCAGTACTTCTCCTCCTTCCAGTAGCCGTGCTCGTCGCGCGGCCAATAGAGGATGTCCGACTTCATGCGAATGGCGAACACGCCCAGCGCGTCGCTCGCCCCCTCCATCGTGCCCCAGCGGTAGTAGCCGTCCGGGCGCTGCGCCGGCATGTACAGGTCGATGCGGGGACGGTGCACCGATTCTCCGGTCGGCAGGCCGCGAAACGCGTAGTCCTGCGCGTCTATGCACTCGTCCATCGGGAGCAGCCGCTCCACGGTCGCGTTGTCTATGAACAGCATCTCTTCTCCTTGCATGTTCCCTTCCCTACAAGGGGAGAGGGTGAGGGTGAGGGTACTCAGCGGGGAGAAGGGGTGGTCCCTTCTTCCAGTAGTTGCCCTAGTCCACCGTAGGCACCTGGTGCTCCAGGAACATCTCCTTGCGCTGCTCGCCGGACTGCTCGATCGCCAGCAGCAGTTCGATCGTGGCGTTGCCCCAGCGCGCGTGGGCGGGCAGGGGGCGTCCGGTCGTGATGGCGTCGTAGAACGTGTTGAGCCGCCCGTCGCGGCCGTCCTCAACCGTCACGAGCGGGATCTCGCTGCGCTCGTTGTTTCCATAGACGGTGAGCCCTCCGGGCGACAGCCGCACGTCGGCGTCGTCGAAGCTCACCATGAGCGGCCCGCCGAGCAGCCAGCCCGCACTCGACGGACCGGTCGGCGGCTCCATGGGATCGGAGCGTCCGAGTCCGTACCGCTCCGCGCGCGCCGCCGCCTCCTCCCAATCAGGGTCGGTGGCCTCGGCCAGCTCCCTGCGCGCCGCGGCGTGCTTCTCCGGGTCGGGGAAGATACCCTCCCTGCCGACGCCGTGCATGAACTCGCGCGAGTCCCAGTGGTCGTAGCCGCTGTAGACGGCGGTGCAGAACACGCCGTTCTCGAACTCCAGGTACGCCGCATGAGCGCCCGGCACCCGGCGGGCGGGGTCCCACGCGGTAGCCGTGCCGCGCACGCTCCGCACCATGCCGCCGCCTATGGTACGGATGATGTCGAACTGGTGCGGCCCCTGCCGCCAGAGGATGCCGCCGCCGGGCCCCGGCGTCAGCTCCTCTCCCGAGCGCGGACGGTACAGCCAGTCCTGGTAGCGCCAGTGGTGCATCATCCGCAGCTCGCCGAACTCGCCCGTGCGCACCATCTCGCGGATGCGGAGCACGCGCGGCTCGAAGCTGTGCTTCACGTTCACGCCCAGCAGCACGCCCTGCCGCTCCGCGGACTCCGCAAGCGCCGTGCCCTCCTCCACGTTGATCGTCATCGGCTTCTCGATGAGCACGTTCTTGCCGTACGACATCGCGAGTTCGCAATGCTGGGAGTGCAGTATCGTCGGCGTCGCGATGTAGACGAGATCGATGCGCGGGTCCTTGCACATATCCTCGGCGCTCGTGTGGGGCGCCGCGTCCGGGAAGTCCTGCGCGAAGCGGCCGAGTATCTCCGTGTCCAGGTCCGCCGCCGCGATGATCTTGAACCGCGGGTTGAACGCCATCCTCGGAATCATGGCGACCGCCGCGCCGCCCAGCCCGATGATGCCGATGCCCAGCACGGTCGAGTTCTCAGTGGTCATGCGCCCTCCTCCAACGAGGCTCAGATGCGGCGCAGGATAGCACCTGCCTTTGCCTTGCGCCGCCCCGCGTCCTATGCGTCACCCACCCCTTGCTCCGCCATCCGCTGCCGTCTACGATGCGGCTGCTGTAACGGAGGCGCCCATCACCATGGTCGACCAAGAGCACCCGGACGACGCGTTGTCTTCCCCAGGTGAACAAGGGGCACGCACCGGAAGGCCTGAGCAAGACGATCGACTCGCGCGAGCTCGTGAACTCATCGCTGAGGCCAGGCGCATCGCTGAACGTCCAAGCAGTTCATGAGGCAACGATCGGGGAGTGCAGAGGGGAATCCCTTCTGCCGGGGGTATGGGGGTGTCCCCCATAAGCGTCCGGGTGGGTGGGTGGGAAGAACCAACGCTCGCTAAGCAAGCAGGCAACGCGCGCGGCGCGTAGCCGCACAGGAGGCGCACATGGCAAACATCGTCCTCGGCATCGGCAGTTCGCACGGCCCCTCCATACAGACCGACCCCGTCGGCTGGCCCCGCCTCGGCGACGCCGACACCCGCGACCCACGCTTCGACTACCAGTCGCTGCTCGCCAACGCGCCTGCCGACATCGAGGCGCAGTTGACGCCGGAGAAACAGCGCGAGCGCTACGAGGCCGCCCACGCCGCCATCGGGAAGCTGCGCACGGCGCTCGACGAGGCAAAGCCCGACGTGCTCGTCGTCATCAGCAACCCGCACCGCGTCTGGGCCGACGAGACGCGCGCCGTGTTCGCCGTCATGCGCGCCGAGTCGCTGCCCGTCGCCGAGCGCCAGGACTTCGACCCCGACGCCCGGTTCAAGTCGAACGAGGAGCGCCGGGCGCCCGCCATCAACGACCGTCCCGGCGAGCCACACCTCGCGGAGCACCTCATCACCGCACTGAACGACGATGGCTTCGACGTCGGCTGCGGCGACGGCGTGCGCGACGGCCACGCGCTGGACGACGCATTCGCCTACGCCCACCACTTCGTGATGCCGGACGAGAACCTGCCGGTCGTGCCCTTCATGGTCAGCCGCTACCTCCCGTACCAGGCGAGCGCCGCCCGCTGCTACGCGATCGGGGGAGCGCTGAGACGCGCCATCGAGTCGTGGGATGCCGACGCCCGCGTCGCGCTGATGGCCTCCGGCGGCCTCAGCCACCAGATCATCGACGAGGAGCTCGACCGGGGCGTCATCGCCGCGCTGGAGAACGGTGACGTTCAGGCGCTCGGGGCGCTGGAGCGCGACCGCCTGAACGGCGCGCCCGGCACGCCTGAGATCCTCAACTGGGTAGCAGTCGCAGGCGCGATGTCCCCTGGCACCATGACGCTGCTCGATTACTTGCCGTGCTACCGCTCCCTCGCCGGCACCGGCCACGGCCTCACCTTTGGAGTCTGGGGTTAATCATGGAACTCGCCGAAGCGCTCCCGTTCCTCGAAGCGAACCACCTCGCGGTCGTCAGCACTGTCGGCACGTCCGGAC
The DNA here is from genome assembly GCA_965220225.1 of Dehalococcoidia bacterium. GTDB lineage: Bacteria > Chloroflexota > Dehalococcoidia > Lucifugimonadales > Australimonadaceae > Bin16. Next base: position 2,413,130 of record OZ244813.1, read on the forward strand.
GCGCCCAGGCCACCGTGGTCAGCGCGGGGCTGGTCGACGGACAGGTCGCCTTCGTCTCGCGCGGCGAGACGGTCAAGGTGCGCAACTCCCGCCGGAGCGGGAAGTGCTCCGTCACGGTCATCAACCCGGAGAACACACGCTACGTGACGGTGCAGGGCGGGGCCACAGTGCACGGCTGGAACGACACCGACGAGGCTACTTTGCTGGACCTGCTGCGCAAGGCCTACAGCTCGGCGGGACGTCCCCCGGAGAGGTGGGACGACTTCGACGCCTCGATGCGCGAGGAGCAGCGCACCGTCGTGCTTGTCGCGCCGGAGCGCGTCTACGGCAGCCTCCGCCAGCGCGCCTAGTCCGACATGACCTCCATCTTCGCGCCTGCCTCGGTGTAGACCACATCAGGCATCGTCGACGTCACGCCGTTCTGTCGCAGCTTCTCCTCGAAGTGCTGCCGCACGTACGGGTCCTCGAGGTGGTAGGGGATGGCGTTCCCGCCGTCGGTGATGTCGGCGTGCTGCCTGATGAGTTGCCCTTCCTCGGCGAAGTCGTTCGCCCGGTTCCTGCTTGATTCCGGGTTGCCAGGCATCGGCCCCGTGTAGTTGAAGACACGGAACGGGTCTTTCCCGACTGCAAAATGCTGGTGGAACCAGTTGGCCGGACCGGGCGCCGCGCTGATGAGTCCGCCGGGCCCGTACTCCTGTATCTTGACCAGGTCGCCCTTGCCGTCCTTCCACGGCGTCAGGCCGCCTTCGCTGCTCGGCCACGTCCACGAGAATCCCTCGCCCTTGCAGCAGACGAGCACCGCGCCGGACGCGTGGGCGTGCGCCTTGGCGTACCGGCCGCTGGGGTACTCGGCGAGCCACCCCTGGATCATCGTGTTGCCCACCTGGTTCGGCGCGACCCACCGGAAGCCGGGGCCCCGGTTGTTATCGAGCGGCAGGTAGGCGTTCTGGATGTCCGGCAACAGGTTGGACGTCACCATTGCGCGTCCGCGCACCGGCTGCGGTTCTATCTCGTCGTTCGGGTTCCAGAAGTCCTCGAGGTTCCCGCCGAGCCGGTCGTCGAAGTTGAACTCGCAGTTGAACACGAAGTTCATGTCCTGGAACGCGTTGATGGTCCGGGGCGCCGAGTTGACCGCGAGCAACAGGGCAGGGGCGGACGAGGCGTTGATGATGCGGAAGTTGGCGTTCAGCGGTATCGCGAACAGGCTCCACGGCTGCCACTCGAACGCGGTCATCGCCGTGTCGCCGTTCCGCCAAACCTCTGTGCTGCCGCGGCCCTCCAGCACGATGTAGCGCTCCTCGTACATCTGCCGCTGGGGGAGCAGTGCGCCGCGCGGCGGCACCTCCACGACGAACATGCCCGTCGCGTTGTTCGTGCCGGTCACCTGGATGTACGTGCCCTTGCCGCCGACGCGCTTCCATTCGGCGCGCGGCAACTCCCGGGAGTCGCGCACGCCCACGCCCTTGAAGATGGGGATGCCCTCCGACCGCTGGAACTTCTCCCATGCCGTCGCCAGCCGAACGGTGTAGCTCGTGCTGCCGCCTTCGCCTTCCTTGTGCCACCCGGCGCGCTGGTTCCCCGTTGGCTCCACGTACCTCGGTTCCGTCATCGTGTCTCTTCTCCTGACTGGTTATGCCTGATTCACTGCGCCGAGAGATGTTTCGACTTCGCCTCCGGCTACGCTCAACATGACAAGGTGGCTACCGCTGAGCGCCGACCGTCACGTCGTGTATCTGCTTGAGGATGTCGTCGTCGCTTTGCGTCACGTCTATCTGGGCGCGGAACGGCTGCGGCCACTCCACCGGCAGGCTGTAGTAGATCTCCAGCCTGTTGTCCTCCGGGTCCCGGAAGTACACGCTCGCCGTGTTGCCGTGCGTGACGACCGAGTCGATCTGCACGCCGTCCTCGACGAACCGGTTGTGGAACTCGCGCACGTCTTCGACGCTGTCCACGTGGAACGACATCTGCTGCACGATCTTCACGTCGCCGTCGCCCGTCCTGCCGGGCATGAGCAGCAGTTCGTGGTGCTCCTCGCCCGGCCTCGCCGACAGGAACACCATCCCGCGCTCCGCGCTCTCGTCCGTCACCGTCATGCCGAGCACGCGTGTGTAGAAGTCGCGCATCGTCGCCAGGTCGTTCACGAACAGTCCCACGTGTCCGAGCGACGTCACCTTCGCCATAGCAGCACCTCCATCACTTCGTCATTCCCGCGAAGGCGGGAATCCAGAGTGGCCGACAGACCACATCTGCCCATGTTTCACGCCGTTCGTGGCGAGCGTTTCGGCCCACGAACCACTCGTGAGGGTATCCGCAGGGGGCTCCCCACGCAACGCTCAATCTCGCTCGGCCTTCGCCATGCTCCGGCGCACCGCCGCATCCGGCGGCAGCGCGACCGCCGCCTGCAACAGTCCCACGAGCGCAGCCTCTGGCACCGGTTTACCCGGCGCAAGCACCACGTAGCGCAACTGCGAACCGCTCCCGCTCAACACGCTCTGCGGGTCGGGGAGCAGTACGCCGAACTCGAACCCTATCTGCACGGCATCCGAGCGTGGGAAGACGCCACAGAAGTAACCCACGTCCTGGTGCATGTATGCGAGGCACTGCCAGCCCTGCCGCACGGCCCAATACGCCGAAGGGACAGTCCGCTCGACGAGTGCCGCGACTTCCTCAGCGAGCGACGCCACAGCCGGGCCGTATGCCGCGAACAGCGCGTGGCGCGCGTCCTCCGTCACTGTACACCGCCCAGGATGGCGGGCAGGTCGGCCTCGGCGACGATACGTATCATTTCGCCGGTGTCGTGGCGCTTACTCGGAAGCCGTCTCTGCGAGCAGGTCGCGGGAGTCGAAGCCGCCTTCCAGTATCCCGAAGATGATCTCCCAGGTCCCGCCGCGGTTCACGAGGCACGGCACCTGGTGGTTCTGGTCGGGGCTCTGCCAGACGGTGCCCGGGAAGACGAGCGCGTACCGCTCCAGCTCCTCCGGTATGCCGCTCGGATGGTCCATCAGGTACTCGGCCTGTCGCTGTCCCAGCAGGCCCTCGATGCCCAGGATCAGCTCCACCATCGGCTCGCCGATGAGGTCCTCCGTCCCTTCGGGGAACGCGCCGCCCCGGATGTTCGCGCCCGCTACGACCGCCGTCTCCGGGTTGTCCCGTACGAGGGTCCAGCCGTCCTCCGTCTTGTCCAGCCGGAGCCGGCCGGAGCCTCCGGCAGCGGCCGAGCCCCCGAGCGCGCCTGCCAGCGCCTCGCGCAGTCCCACGGGGTCGTCCACCCACGCCTGCGCTGCCTGTTCGTCGATATCCGGCGGAAGCGCGGCGGTCACTGCCCCCGCGAACTCCAGGTACCAGCCGGGAACCTCTGTCATCTGTCTACCTCCGCGATTCGTAGCGCGCCTTCTGCCCCTCTCCCCCTGGGGGAGGGTTGGGGTGAGGGGGGCCGTCCGCGCGTGAGTATCGGCCAGCGCCCGCTCTCAGGGCAAGCGCGCAGCACGCGTACGCCTACGCAAAAGGGCCAAAGGGGAGTATGATTCTCTCGGCGAAATTCACGACGATAACAGAGCAGGAGGCGGCATGACCCAGAGGCGCTACTACGACGTGATCGTGATAGGTGGGGGCTCGGCGGGGTGTGTGGCCGCAACCCGGCTTTCCGAAGACCCGAACCGGCAGGTACTGCTGCTCGAGGCGGGCCCCGACCCGCAGCCGCTCCCGCACATGATCGCCGACGGGCGCAACAACAACCGCCCCATCCTCGAGTCCGAATACGTCGTGATGTACCCCACCAAGCGGAAGATCGACGGCAGCGAGTACTACCCGCTCAGCGGTCGCATCCTCGGCGGTGGCTCCTCCGTCAACATGATGGGTGTCGCCCGCCCCATGCAGTTCGACCTCGATCGCTGGGAGTCGCTCGGCAACCCCGGCTGGTCGTACGAGGACTGCCTGCCGGTGCTCAAGCGCATCGAGACCGACGAGGACTTCGGCGACCAGCCCCACCATGGCAGCGACGGCCCGCTCACCGTCAAGCGCCGCATCGACTTCGAGGAGGAGCTCGCCCCGCCGATGCAGGCGTTCGTCGACCGCGCGAAGGGATTGGGCTACTCCGTGATGAAGGACGGCAACGGGCCGGAGCGAGCGGGCATCGTGGCGTCCGCCAGTAACGTGAAGGACGGCATCCGCCAGTCCACCGCCGTCGCCTACGTCGGCCCTGCGCGCAACCGGAAGAATCTCCACATCGTCGCGGACGCTCCTGTCGTGTCGCTCAAGCTGAATGGGCGAAGGGTGGAGGAGGTGCTGTACGAGCAGGGAGACGAGGTCTACTCCGCTTCCTCCGACACTTTCATCCTCAGCGCCGGCACCTACCACAGCCCACAGGTCCTCATGCTCTCCGGCATCGGACCCATCAGCGAACTGGAGCGGCTGGACATCCGCGTCGCGCACCCGCTGGAAGGTATCGGGCGCAACTACCAGGACCACGCCGCCGTCAATATGACGTTCGAGGGCAAGTCCGACTTCACGCCTGACTGGGTTGTCTCGGGGTTCCAGCTCGTCTACAAGAGCAACCCCAGTCTGCCTACGGGCAACTTCCACATCTACATGCGGGCGCCCGTCGGCGTCGAGGGGCTCAAGCCCATGATGCCCGTGGCGATGAACCTCGTGGAGCAACGCTCGCGGGGGCGCATCTACCTTGCCTCCACCGACCCGCACGAGCTCCCCATCGTCGACGACGGCATGCTCCAGCATCCGGACGACATGGAGGCGGTGCGCTCCGTGATGAACTTCATGTACGAGTTCATGCAGGACGACCTCATGCGCCCCTTCTACGGCGACCTCATCCTGCCCACGATGGACGAGGACTGGGTCGAGTTCGCGCAGGCCACCTACGACAGCCATCACCACGGCTCCGGCACCTGCAAGATGGGCCCCGCGACCGACCCGATGGCTGTCGTCGACAGCCGCCTGAAGATGCACGGACTCGACAACCTCTACGTGGCGGACGCCTCCATCATGCCCGTCGTCCCGCACTCCGCAACGAACGTCTCCTGCATCATGATCGGCGAGCGCGTGGCGGACTTCGTCCGCGAGGCGGGCAGGTAGGCACCGGCGCATGGCGGACCCAACCGGCCCGAAGGGCTACGTCATACCGGGCATGACCTACCGCGACGCCCCCGCCGCCATCGACTGGCTCTGCGACGTGCTCGGCTTCGAACGCCGCTTGGTCGTCCCCGGCGAGAACGGGACCATCGCGCACGCACAGCTCGCGTACGGCAACGGCATGGTCATGCTTGGCTCCTCACGGGAGAACGATCCCGGCGCGATCGTCTTCCCCGCCGAGCCCGGCGGCAGGCTCACGCAGGCGAACCTCGTCGTCGTGAGCGATATCGAAGCGCACTATGAGCGCGTCAAGGCCGCCGGCGCGAACATCGTGATGGAGTTGGCAGAGCAGTTCTACGGCGGCAGCCTCTTCGCCGTCCGCGACCCGGAAGGCCACCTCTGGCACGTCGGCTCCTACGACCCCTGGGCCTAGTAGAAGGAGCCTGAGTATGGGTAGGGCAGTAGCGCCCTACGTCTCCATCAGCCCCCGCTCAGACGGGAAGAGCGCCAGCAGGCCGCCGTCCACGTTGATGTTCTCGCCCGTGACGAACGCCGACATCGGCGAAGCGAGGAAGAGTACCGCCCCTGCCTGATCGGACGGCTGGCCCCACCTGCCGAGCGGGATGTTCTTCGGTTTCGCGGCGCGCGGCGCCGTGCTGCCGCCGGGCGTCGTGCCCCGGTTATCGCCGGTCTGCGTCGGCGTGATGGAGTTCACGCGGATGCCGTGCGGCGCGAGCTGGATCGCCATTGTGCGCGTCATCTGCAGCACCGCGCCCTTGGACGCCGAGTACGCGATGAACCCCGCCTTGCCGCGATGGCCGGTCGTCGAGGCCGTGTTCACGATAGCGCCGCCCTCGCCCTGCGCCACCATCCGCCGGGCCGCCTGCTGGCTGCACAGCATCGTCCCGTCCATGATGACGGACTGCACCCACTTCCACTTGTCGTACTCGATGTCCAGCAGCCCCGCCTCGTTGTTCACAGCGGCGTTGTTCACCAGGATGTCGACGCGCCCGTACTCCTCGTCGACGCGCGCGAACAGGTCCTCTACCTGCTCGGGCGACGAGATGTCCACGCTCACGCCTATGGCATCCCCGCCTTCCTCCCGGACGGACGCTGCCGCCACGTCGGCACGGTCGTCGAGGAAGTCCACGCACACGATCTTCGCGCCCTCCCGCGCCAGCGTCCGGCATATCTCGCCGCCGATGTTCGGCCCGCTGCCCGTTACGACCGCAACCTTGCCTTCCAATAGCATCGCCGCCCTCCTGTGCCCTCCGAGTGCAGGCCGCATCCTACCACTCTCGCGCGCACCTCGCGCCTTGCCGTGCTAGCATCGGCGCCGCGAACTCACTACCCGGGCTCAAGGAGGAGAGTCACATGATCATCGACATCCACGGACACCTGAACGCGCCGCCCGAACTGTACGCGTACAAGGCCGGTCTGCTCTCCAGCCGGGGGGCCTACTCGCACTGGGGCGGCATACCGGACGAGAAGCTGAGAGCCGTCGTGGAGAACCACATCGCCACGGTGCTGGACGTCGTCGGCACGGACATGCAGTTCCTCTCGCCGCGCCCCTTCCAACTCATGCACTCGGAGAAACCGGGCAGGCTGGTGGAGCAGTTCTGCCGCGCCAACAACGACCTCATCGCGAAGACCGTCGAGATGTACCCCGACCGCTACCAGGGCGTCGCCGGGCTGCCGCAGCTCCACGGCGAGCCCGTGGACGTCGTCCTGGAGGAGGTCGACCGCTGCGTGAACGACCTCGGCTTCATCGGCATCATGATCAACCCCGACCCGTCGGAGGGGCTCGACAACGACACGCCCCCCATGGGCGACGAGTACTGGTACCCGCTCTACGAACGCATGGTGAAGTACGACGTGCCTGCCTTCGTTCACTCCGCCTCCTGCAAGAACGTCCGCGAGTCGTACACCGGCCACTTCATCACGGAAGAGAGCATCCAGACCGTCTCGCTCTGCGATTCCACCGTCTACGAGGACTTCCCCTCACTGAAGATCATCATGTGCCACGGCGGCGGCTCGATCCCGTACCAGATAGGGCGGTGGCGCGCGCTCCGCTGGCGGCAGCCCAACGTCACGCCGTTCGACGAGAGCCTGAAGCAGCTCTACTTCGACTCCGTCCTCTACAACAAGGAGGGTCTGGAACTGCTGTTCAGGATCGTGGGGACGGACCGCTGCATGTTCGGCACCGAGCGGCCCGGCACCGGTTCGTCGAAGGACCCCAACACCGGCCTCTGGCTCGACGACCTCAAACCCGTCATCGAGGACATCGACTGGCTCACCGACGAGGACCGCGCCAACGTGTTCGAGAACGTCGCGCGGGAGTGCTTCCCGCGCTTCGGCGCATCGTAGGCGGGCAGGGGACGACGATCCCGCAGCAGCACTTTTGCGGAGAACGGAGGGCGTCCATTGGGCGCCCTCCGTTCATGTCGCGGAAACTGACCTCAACACGGAGGTGAAAATATCACACAAACGACCGCCGTGGGATTACAATTATGGCAGGTGGAATGGGTGGATGGTCCAGCAGGAGGTAAACAGGCCATGGTTGCGCCGCGTGAGTGGGATTTTCAGGTTGTCGATCAGATCAGGCTCATGAACGCGCCGGGCAGCGATGAAGTCCTGTTCAGGACGGGCAAACACCGATTGCCTGCAGACGAACTGCTGACCAGCGACATACGCCGGGAGGCACAGCGCCGGGCGACCAGGTCACACGCGCCCCCTCGACCCCGCTCCATCGGGTTCCGTGCCTGGCTGCGTCGGTAGCCTTCATCCCACTCGTACGCCTCTATATACATGAGCTCCATCCCGGAGCACACTGTCGTGGCATGTTCCGAGGAGTACACTGCTAACCCAACGGAGTCGCCGATGGCAGGATACGGTCGAGAATGGAAGTCCCAGGTCGCCGAGCAGATCAAACTCAACGGCAACGAAGGCAGCGAAGAACTCCTGTTCGGACCCACTAAGAAGCAGCGGCCGATGGACGAGATGACGACGTCCCAGTTGCGCGAGGAAAGCAAGCGCCGCACGGCGAGGCCAAAGCCCCAGCCCAAGTCCGGCTTGGCGAAACTGCGGGCGTGGTTCAACCTCTGATCCCCCGCCTCCTAGTGCGTGTCGAAGATCTCCTGGTAGCGCGCGATGGCCGCGAGCGCAGCTTCGCGCTCCTGCGCGGTCGGGCTGCGCGGGTCGCGCGCCTTCGGCAGACGCCCCAGCCGCAGCATCGCCGCACGCAGCAGCACCCGCGCCTTGATGGCGTCCAGGTTGCTCCCCTCTATCGTCAGGTCGTTCGGGTTGGGCGGCATGGCGCCCTCCGGGTCGCCCCGACTCACCCGCGCGACGGGCATCCCGCTGTAGACCGCGATAGCGAGCGCGGCGGTCTGGCTCGGCAGGGCAGAGCCCGTACCTGCCGCGCCCTCGAGCACGAACCCGTGGAAGCGGGGAGCGCCCGGCTCGTCTGACGCCTGCTGCGCGAGCCCGCGCTCGACGCGCGCCATGATGTCCACCTCCACGTCCGGGTCCGCCGTGTCCTCCTCTGCCATGTAGTGGCCGTACTTCACCATGTGCACCGGCGCGATGGCGTCGCCGCGCAACGAGCCGTCGTCGTCCTTGATGCGCACGCTGACCGTTCCGGGACTGTCCCCGTACTCCTGGAAAGCCACTTCGGAGGGCAGGCCTTTCACTGCGACCTCCGACGAGCCCGTCGTGCGGTACGCGGGCCTGAACCACACGCGCACCGACTCGCCCGCGCTGCCGAGCACGCCGCCGTGCCCGCCCGTCGCGCGGTAGCCGCCCGGGCGCGCGTCGCCCTTCTTGAACGTGCGCGCTGCGAATATCTGTTCGTCGACGATGCCGACGGCGCCCAGCCCCTTGCCGAGGCCGGACGTGATGTAGTGCGCGGCGTCCACGATGTTCCGGTCGCCGTCGTTGGCGAGCGTGCCGTGCGCCCGCTGCGACGAGATTCCCACGAAGGGCAGGTCGGTATCGAGCACGAGGCTCAGCCAGTAGAGCGTCTCCTCGACGTGCGGGCTGCCCTCCAGCCAGATGAAGCCGTCGTATTTCCCCGAGTCGATCGTCTGCTGCACGATGTTCACGGCGCGGGCCATCGCCGCGTTCGACAGGAACTTGCCGAGCGGGCGCGGGCTGTACGCGAAGAAATCGCGCCCCGCCGTCTCGCCCTGCTTCGTGTAGCCCGCCGGAGGCAACACGCGCACGAAGTCGTAGTCCGCGATCCTGTCCAATTCGCTCGCCGCGCCGTCGTGGCCGCGCCCCGCGATGCCGCGGTCGATGTTCTCGAACAGCCGCGATGCGTCCGGGAAGAACGTCTGCCGCCCGCCGAAGTTGATGGCCGCGTTCGTCAGGTCGGAGTCCTCGAACGGCGTGCCTCCCTCTGACCCATCGGCGCGCCGTGCCATGTAGGGGAGGAGGTACACGCCGTCCTCCGGGCGCAGCTCCACCTCGTAGTACTCCTTGCCGTCATCGTGGTACACCTCGGCGGCGTCCGACTCCAGCGGGTGCGCACTGTACTTCGCGATGCGCACCCGCACCGGCTCGTGCAGCCGCTGGGGCACGAGATGGTCGAACCGCCCTTCAATCTGCGGCTCGTCCGCCTTCCGCCCCTTGTTGCTCGTCACGAGCGTCGGCGTGTTCGCTATCGTCGACCGCGGCCCCGAGAACACTGCTATGCGTGGCTTCGCCATCGTTGCCTCCTGTCTTATCCCCTCTCCCTACAAGGGAGAGGGCTGGGGTGAGGGCCTCCTGGCTCGGTCCCCTCTCCTGAGGGAGAGGGAGTCTCTACCCTCGCTTCGCCTTGCTTCGCGCCGACTCGTAGAAGGACAGGAAGTCGTCCACGTTCGTGCGCGCGATCGTCTGCCCGATCACGTCGAGCGGGAGGTCGTCCAGCCGCTTGAAGCGCACACAGGACTTACCCATGTCCAGCGGCTTGCCGGTCTCCGCGTAGGCGGACGTGAACCACTCCAGCGTGTCCGGGTCGCCGTAGACGTTGTTCAGGTAGATCGCCATGTACCGCTTCTGCGAGGCCAGCGCCGCCAGCTGCAGCGCCTGCTTGTTGTACGTGACCGGGTAGCGGCTCAGCGGCACCACGTAACCGATCATGCCGAACTGCATGCACTCCTCGTAGCCGTCCGGCAGATGCTCCAGCACGACTCTGCGCACCGCCTCAATCGCCTCGCGCCGCTCCTCCGGCAGACCCGCGAGGTACTCCTCCACCGTTCCCGCGTCGCTCTTCACCATCCGGTTCGCTCCTCTCAACGCGCCGCCCGCAGGGTGTTGACGCGGCGCGAAAGGTGTAATCTTCTGCCATCCGTCTGCGGGAGGGACGACGATGCCCATCATAGACGCTGATTGCCACGTTATCGAAAGCGAACAGACCTGGGAGTACCTCGACCCGGCCGACGAACAGTACAAGCCCGCGTCCATGTTCGACCCCAACCGGCCCGACAGGCCCGTCTGGGTGATCGACGGCCAGCACAAGCAGCGGCCCTTCGCCACGGCGGGCACCGGCGCGGTCGCCGAGCAGCTCTCCGGCTTCGACAAGACCTCCATGGAGACGCGCTCGCTCGCCGACATCACCGCGCGCCTCGCACACATGGACGAGCTCGGCGTCGACGTGCAGGTGCTCTTCCCCACCATCTTCCTCACCCGTATCTCCGAGAACCCCGCCGTCGAGCTCGCGCTCACCAAGAGCTACAACCGTTGGCTCGCGGACATCTGGGCTGAGAGCGACGGGCGCTTGCGCTGGGCCGTCGTTCCGCCGCTCGATTCTATGGAGGAGGTGGATGGGCAGCTGCGCTACGGCAAGGAGCACGGCGCGTGCGCCATCTTCATGCGAGGGTTCGAGGGTGGTCGCCGCCTCATCGACCCGTACTTCGACCCGCTCTACGAGGCGGCGCAGGAGTACGACATGCCGGTCTGCATCCACGCCGGTTGCGGCAACCCCGCCTTCGCGGACCTGACCGAGGCCGACGCCTACTCTCGCAACAAGCTCCCCATCATCAGCGCGTTCCACTCCATGCTCTACCGGGGCCTGTGGCAGCGCTTCCCCCGGCTGCGCGCCGGCTTCGTCGAGGGGGCAGCGAACTGGGTGCCCTACATCCTCAACGAGGTGCAGCACCGCGCCCGCCGCGACGGAAACGGGTTCGACTCCGACAACCTCATGGCCGACAGCCGCATGTACGTCACCTGCCAGACGAACGACGATCTGCCGTACATCTTCGCGAACGCCTCGGAGGACAACTTCGTCATCGGCTCCGACTACGGCCACTCCGACACCTCCAGCGAACTGGAGGCGCTCAAGTCGCTGAAGACAAGTGGGCTGCTCGAGCCCCGCGTTGTCGACAAAGTCCTCTCCGACAACCCCTCGCGCCTCTACGCCATCGACTAGCGGGCAGGGGACTGTCATTCCGAGCGAAGCGCAGCGGAGTCGAGGGATCTCTCGAGAAGGGGCCTGATGTAGGGGCACCCCTCGTGGGTGCCCTTCGCCTCTCCCTACAGCCGCCCGAATTCCCGCGGCGTGAGTTTCGGGTCGTTGCTGATCAGATCAGGTCTGCAAACTCTTCCGGTGAGATGCCGATACCCTTCAAGAGTTGTGCAAGCGTAGCGCGCTTGACCGGGTTCTGCCTGGGTATCACCGCCAGAACGTTTCGTTCCTCGCTGAACATCGAGATGTGTTTACCCTGCCGCTTGATGACGAATCCTGCTTTGCTGAGAGCGCGCACCACGCGCTGATGAGAAATGTCGGGGACCCGGTTCACCGATCGACCACGACCGTGCGGCGTTGACCATGGCCCGCTCGTTCCCGCTCGATCTGCTCCCATGAGTCGAGCCAGCACTCGATAGCGTCCCTGATATTCTCCAGCGCCTCCTCCTCCGTTTCGCCCTGAGAAACGCACCCGCTCATGCCCGGAACGTATACGGCGAAGCCGCCTTCCTCAGCCGGTTCCAATACCACTTCATAGGTACGTTGCATGCTCATCCTCCCGGGCAGCAGGGTCCGTAGATTCTGCATGGATTGTAGCAAGCAGATTAGGAGGGCTACTCCCTACAGCCGCCCGAATTCCCGCGGCGTGGGCTTCGGGTCGTTGAACGCCGGCACAGCGACGCCGAGGCGCTGCAGCATCGTGAAGTCGTCGCGGTCGCCCCACTGCTCGACGACACGCCCGAGTTGGATGCGATAGACGTCGATGCGCCGCCACCACGACATGTTCGCCCGCGGCGACGTCCCCATGCCGATGCCCTGGAACCCGCCGGTGAACGACACGCACGCAGCAACCCGGTCCTCCGCCGCGATGAGGTCGTCCACCGTAACGTGAATCGTGGGGAATGCCGTCCGCGTCATCGTCACCAGTTGCTTGATGGGCTCCGGCCCGAATGGGTCCTCGAGGATGCCCGCGATGTGCAACTCGACGTCCGGCGCGTACATCTCGCCGATCAGGTCTATGCGTCCGTTGTTGTAGACCTCTTCGTACAGACGGCGGACGAACGCCTTGTTCTCCTCTGACATCGCGTCACGCTCCTCGGGTGGGCTGGCGCGCATTGTTGAGGGATGCGCCCGCCGCGTCAAGGGCGCGCCGGTTGACGCGCCGTGCTATAGTCCAAGCACCCTGCAGCAGGAGGTTGGCGGGATGCTCACGATAGGCACGAACGACGGCATCGTTGCGCTCGAGAGGAAGAACGGCGCGTGGGAAGTTGCCGCGAAGGCGCTGCCCGGCGTGCGCGTCGAGGGCGTCTGCTCGACCGACACCGGCACGATAGCCGCTACGGTGGACGGCGTCTTCGAGAGCGGAACGGACCCCGCTGACTGGAAGCAGACCCTGTCCGACATGGACACCCGCTGCGTCGTCACAACGCTGGACGGCACGGTGTTCGTGGGCGCGGACAACGCCGTGGTGCTGCGCCGACGGGCCGCCGAGGAGCACTTCTCCGAGGTCGAGAGCTTCAAGGACCTGCCCACCTACGGCACGTGGACGTTCCCGGTGTCTCCCCACATGCCGAACATCCGCGCGATGGTCGCCTCGCCCACCCAGCCCGGCCGCGTGTACGTCGGCGTCGAGGTCGGGGGCATCATGCTCACCGAGGACGGCGGAGAGACGTGGCAGGAAGCCCGCGAGAGCATCCACCCGGACATCCACGGACTCGCGGCAGCGCCCGATGACGGCGACCACGTCTTCGCAGTTACGGGCGTCGGCTTCTACAACTCCCGGGACGCGGCGCGCTCCTGGCAGTCGCGCTGCGACGGCTTCGAGACCTTGTACACCGTGACGCTTGCGAACGACCCCACCGACCGCCAGCGGCTCTACGCCGCGGCAACGCTCGGCAGGCCGCGCAACTGGAGCACGCGCCCCGAGGGCGCGGTCGCGAAGGTCTACCGCAGCGACGACGGCGGCTCGCAGTGGCGTCCGCTCATGGACGAAGGGCTGGTCGAGTCCGTCGAGGCGCTTTCGGTGGACGCTGACGGCACGGTCTACGCCGGCACGCACGGCGGGCAGATACTCGCCCGCGCCGCCGACAGCGACGAGTGGAACGTCATCGCCGACGGCCTCGCACCCGTCAACTGCATCTCCGCGTAGGCACAGCGTCGTGTGACCACTGTCCGAGGTGCACCGGAGCGCTCTGTGCCGACCATATTCCGACAGGGGCCGTACCGGTTCTTCTTCTACGCGTCTGACAGGAACGAGCCTCCGCACGTGCACGTCGAGCGCGACAACCGCATCGCGAAGTTCTGGTTAGCGCCGGTGAGGATGCAATCAGGCGGTGGGATGAGCGGCTTGGAACTCCGCCGGATCGCGAGGATAATAGAGCAGCAACGGGATTCGTTCATGGGAGCATGGGATGGCGGTTTCGACAACTGAGATCGAAGTTCCTGAGGCGACCAGCGTGGTTGTCTCAGATGAGTCGCTTTCTGCCGTTCTGGGCGATGGGCGTGTCATCTCTGTGCCACTGCACTGGTATCCCAGGCTCCTTCACGCTACTCCGGAAGAGCGCAACAACTGGCGGCTCATGGGCGATGGCCTCGGTATCCACTGGCCTGACCTCGACGAGGACGTCAGTGTCGAAGGCCTCCTGGCCGGCCGTGCTTCCCAAGAAGGGCCGCAGTCCTTCCAACGCTGGCTGGAAGCAAAACGCGCGGGCAGAGGCGTAAACCTGTACGAGGTCAGCGCGCGCCAAGCGAACGCCAACAGCCCGGACAAGTCCTGAGCGCCCGCTATCCCCGGCTGCCGCCCGTCGCCGGATACAGCTGCAGGTTGATCCCGTTCGGGTCCTCGAAGTAGATCGTCTTCTGACCCTCCCGCTGCGTGACGTGCACCTGCACGCCGCGCGCCTCCAGCCGCGACTCCGCCTCGTCGATGAACTCCGGCGTCGCGGTCACGGCGAGGTGGTTCAGCGCGCCGATCGTGTCGTGCGCCGTGCCGTCGCTCACGCCGGGTGCGCCCTCAAAGAAGTCGAGCGTCCCCTCGCCGCCGAGGTCGAACGAGTAGTGCTTGTGGCCAGGCTCGTCGTTCACGATCCTGCGCACGGTCACGTCCAGCACCTCGCCGTAGAAACTGGCCGTCTCCGCCATGTCCCGTGCTATCGCCGCCACGTGGTTCACGCCGCTGATGCCGCCCATGCTGCACCTCCTGCCGTGCGTTAGCTGCGCATATGGTACGCCCCCGCGCAAGAGGAGCAAGCGTGCGCTATGATGCACGCGCTACATCGGGAACGAACGCACCAACCGGGAGGTGAACGTCATGGCGCGCATCCGACACATCGCCATCGGCACGGACGACCCTGAGACAACGGCAAAGTTCTACATGGAAGGGCTGGGGCTGCAGCAGGTCGGCAGGGTGGACTCGCCGACTGCGGAGGGCTACTACCTGAGCGACGGCCACGTGAACATGGCCATCCTCAAGTGGCGTCAGGAGTGGGCGTCCGTCACGGAAGGCGCGCCCAAGCGCACCGGCGTCCACCACATCGGCTTCGGGGTCGAGGACATGGACTCTGCGCAGGCGCAGGTGTTGTCCGCGGGCGCGGTCGAGCACGTCGAACCGAAGATCCGCGAGGAGTACAACACCCGCAGGCCGGAGGAGACGGGCGGCGGCAACGTCGAGGTCAAGTTCACCGGCCCGGACGGCGTCACGTTCGACCTCTCCGTCCACGGATGGGCGGGCACGGACCAGGCTGCCGGGTAGGGCGCTGCCTTCCGTGCGGCACCGTATCCTGTGCATCCTGTGTATCGATGTTGATTTAACGCGCTAGCGGTTGAACCACGGGTCGTACTTGCGCACCGTCTCCGTGAACTTGCGCGTCCCCAGAGGCCACATGATGCGCCAGTGGGTACCCTCGCGCACCAACTCCTCGGTGCGCCCTGCGAACTCACCATCCGTGTACTGAACGATCACGCCCACTACCGCGTTCTTCCCGAAGATCATCTGTCTGCCGATATCCATGTTGTCGATGACGCGCCCGCTGGTGAGTCCGTCCACGAGTTCGCGCCACCCCTCGGCGCCCAACGCCTCCGCCTGCACCTGGCCGTCGCTGTCGAGCAACTCGAACGCCGCCTCGTAGTCCCCGTCCTGCGACGCCTGGTAGAGCGCCTCGAGCGTCCCGCGCGGCGACTTCACCACTGAGGTCACTCCGAACCCGACACCGATCAGCTGCCCGACGAGCACCGCGACGACCGCAAGGAGCACCAGCGTCGTCCAGTGCTCGATCGCGCACAGCCACCGCAGTCCATTGCGGACGCTCGTCATGGCGTCACCGCAGCCGCTTCGGGAGGGGAGGCTTACGCGAGGCGAGGAAAAGGACCGCGCCCAGGCCGACCACAACCGCAACCGCGGTGAATGCCCCTGTGTAATCGCCGTACTTGTCGAACATCCAGCCCGCGAGCGACGGTCCGATGAGGGGACCGAACATGACCATGATGTTGGAGTAGCCGGCTATCTGTCCGAAGTGGCGGCGCCCGTAGTAATCGGCGCGGATGGCCATCATCAGCGGGCCGCGCGTCCCCCAGGCAAGACCGTGCAGCAACGCGGCCGCAACGATGATCTCCCCGCTCGTGGCAAGGGCCAACATCAGCATCGCCGCGGCGTGCATGAGCATGCAGAGCGCCGCCATGCGCGCCTTGTTGGTGCGGTCGCCGATGTACCCGCCCGCCACCTGGCCGACGATGCTCGTCACGGTTACGAGCGTCAACACCGCCTGCGCGGACGTCTCGCTCCACTCCAGCCCCTTCACGAGGTGGGGAACGAGGTGCACGAGCACCGCGAACACGGAGATGAGCGCGACGCCGTGTCCGAGCGAAACGTACCAGAAGCTGCGGTCGCGCAGCGCCTCACCCACGGTGAGGTTGACCTCGCCGAAGTCCTGTGTTGAGGCTGTACCGGTCGAGGCGCGGTCGGAGGGCGACTCACCGTCGGGGAGCATGCCGTGCTGTTCCGGGTAGCCGCGCAGCAGCTGGCAGAGCGGCAGCCCGATGACGAGCACCGCGATGCCGGAGCCGATGGCCGTCGACTCCCAGCCGTGCAGCACGAGCGACCACGCGACGATAGTCGAGAGCACGCCCGCCAGCCCGATGCCTGTGGAACTCAGCCCGAGGGCGAGCGCGCGCTTGCGGCGGAACCAGCGCGTCGTCACCGTAGTGAGCGTGAGCCAGCCCGACAGGTTCGACCCGACCGACATCACCATGATGACGGCGAAGAAGGCGGGGAACGTGGTCGCGAAGGGCAGGGCGATGAAGCCCAGCCCGAAGGTGAGCGTGCCCACCTGCATGATGGCGCGCGGGCTGAACTTGTCCAGGAGCCAGCCGTGCGCCGGGCTCAGGATGCCCGCGAGCAGCAGCGAACCCGAGTAGGTGCTGGAGATGGCGAACGTGCTCCAGCCGTACTGCTCCTCGATGCGCAGCAGGTACTGGCCGAACGTGAACCCGAACGCCGACCCGGAGAGCCCGTGGAACAGCACGGACGACAGCACGATCCACCAGCCGTAGAACGGCATGTTCAGCTTTATGTGCTTTATCGCCGTGGCCAACGCTGCTCAGCCGCCCCGCCGGAGTTCACGCGTCATCGCAGCCGAGTCCCCACGACTCCCAGCCCGCCGCCTGGCTGCGCGCGAACAATTCTATCTTGCGCTGGTGGGGGAACATCCGCTCGATACGGCTGCGGACTTCTTCCGGTTTCGCGGAGTGCGGCCCGCGCGGTGCGCTCACGAGTTGGCGTACGTTCCGCGCGCCGCGCGGCTGCGGTATCGCGCCCCGCTTGAACACCAGGCACAGTTCGCACTGGCTCAGCGTGTAGAAGCCCGGGTTGACGCGCTTCTTGTCCCACACGAATGCCACCGTCGCCCACGCGAACCCCCACGCCTTGCCCAGCTCGATCGCTTGGTCCAGGTGCGGGTTCGTCGCCCACATGAACAACAGGCTGTCCTCCGCCGAGATGGCGGCCACGTCCAACCGCTTCAGGTCGTCCAGGGTGACGGTGGGGTAGTGCCGCACCGCGCCGCCGGTATCGCCGCTGCCGGGGCCCGCGTGCTGCAGCTGTCCCTTGTAGTCCCACGGCGGGTCCGCGTAGATGACGTCGTAGACGCCCGTGGGCAGCGGCGGGAACGTTCCCGCGCTCTCTGCTCCTGCGCGTTGCTCGTGCCCCGTCTGCGCGAGGGTCATGCTGACCGCCTGTCGTGGGCCGGTTGTTGTGAGCGTGGTGGACCGAGTCGCGGCATCCGGGCCGCTATCCCTCGAACACGAGCGACTTCACCACCACCGGGATCGCCTCCACCGACTCAAGCTGTTCGCCGAGGTCGATGAAGTTGAACTCGCCGACGTTGATGCCGTCCACGACGATGACTTCCGGTTCCACCTTGAACTCGTTCTTGAGCATCGCCCCAACGAGACCCGCCACATCCGCGCTCAACACGATCGTCCAGACGTGGTCGTGGAACGGCGCGAGCGCTTCCGCTATCGCACCGCACATCGACCTGATCGAGTCGTAGGTCGGGATAACCGGCCCAAGCACCGCCAGCGCGATGTGCTTCCCGATGTCGTGTTCGGCGATGTCCAGCCGCTCGAACCCTTGCGCTATCGCCTGCGCCACTGCTTCCTGGGTCAGGTCGTTCGGGTCGGCGGGGAGGTAGGCGGGCACCACCTGCAGGTCGAGGTACGGCAGCAGTTCGGAGTTCGAAACGAACACCGTGCTGGACGACACCTGCACCGTGTACTGCGACGCCCCGATGACGGTCGCACGGATGCGCTCTGCGCTTCCTGCCAGCGGTATGCCGAGCGACGGCAGGCGGCGGCGCACCGCGGCGCCAAGCAGCGGCCCCATGTCGCCGTAGTCCTGCTGGTCGTAGTCGTAGACGTACTCAGCCACGCCGCCGGAGAAACCGATCTCGTCGATCGGCTCATCGAACGCGATGGGGCCGGAGATGACGAGGTCCGAAGCTAGCTGGGAGTATTCGCTGCGGCTCAATGCCTCGAAGAGCAGCTCGGCCAGCTTCTCGGCGACCTTCTCTTTCTCCTCCTCCTCCATCCGCTTGCCGACTTCGACGTCGATCCCGACGCTCTTCGCTACGGTGCGGCCCGCGTCTTCGACTCGCTCCACGACGCTGTCCGAGTCCCACGCGATGAGGCGTGCGCCGACGTTGATGGCCATCGTCTCGGCGACCTTGCCGTTCTGGACGATGGCGATCTTCGTGGTGCCGCCGCCCATGTCCACGTTCATGCCCGCACCGATCTTGAGCGACCGCGCTGCCGCGCCGGAGCCGTGCGCGCCGAGGATGCCTTCGAGGTTCGGTCCCGCCGTCGCGCAGACGAAACGCCCGCCCGCCGCGGCCAGCATCCGGATGATCGCCTCGGAGTTGTGCTTCCGCACGGCCTCGCCGGTGCAGATGACCGCGCCGGTGTCGATATCGTCCGCCTCGAGTTCGGCCTCCGCGTAGCTCTGCTTCACGAAGTCGCCGAGCGAGTCCGTGTCGATCGTGTCCGGGTCGGAGTAGGGGGTGAGCAGGATGGGTGAGCGGTAGAGCACCTGCCGGAACACCACCTCGAACTCGCTCGACATCTCCGTGCTGCGACGCCGCATCACCAGTTTCGAGAACATCAGGTGGGACGTGGACGAGCCGATATCGATGCCTACGCTCGTGAGCCGCAACCAGTCCGGGTTGATCGGGAAGCCGTCTTCCGCGATGGAACCGAAGATGACCTCGTCCTCTGCGCCGTAATGTCCGTGCTCCCAGGGATCGTCGTGCATGGGCCGCCTTTCGGATATCGGAGAGCGCGGGCATCCGCGTGTGCCGAAACGGGGCACAACCCGCCGTCAACTGCCGCGCATCCGGAGATGGAGCAATCTTATTCTTGCGAGCGTCCGTCGGCAAGGCGAGGCCATGATTCCCCTCTCCCTGGGGGAGAGGGTGCCGCCGCAGGCGGCGGGTGAGGGCCCCTCGGCAGGGCAAGGGGTGGCGTCGTTCCTTGACGCCTGACGCCCCCGATAGTACAAAGAACCACAGCGGCGCCGCCCGACGCGGCTCTCACAGGAGGAACGACACATGACCCAGCTCAGCCCCAAGCCGGAAGTCACGACAGACCAGCCCCGGCTCACCAAGATCAGCGCCTACGAGGCCTTCGTCGAGAGCGAGGGCATCCCGAACATCACCGGGTTTGCGGTGGACGACCTCCGCACCGTCGAGGTCGCGCCCTGGGCACGACTGGACTGCCTCGGCGCATACATCAACCTCGACGGCAACGGCGGCACGAACGACGCCTACGTCGCCGAGATCCCGCCCGGCGGGAAGATGGCCCCGGAGAAGCACCTCTTCGAGAAGAACATCTACGTCCTGCAGGGCAGGGGCGCGACGCTCGTCGGCGACGACCCCAACAGTCGCACGTCGTTCGAGTGGAAAGAGGGCAGCATCTTCTCCATCCCGCTCAACGTCTGGCACCAGCACCTCAACGGAGGCGCCGAACCGGCGCGCTTCCTCGCGGTCACCACCGCCCCCATCACCATGAACCTCTTCCACAACCCGGACTTCATCTTCAGCAACCCCTTCGTGTTCGAGGACCGCATCGGCGACTCACGCCAGTTCCAGGGTGAGGGCTACATGTTCACCGGCAACACCGGCCGCGTGAACGTCTGGGAGACCAACTTCATCCCGGACATCGAGACGTTCACCACCTTCTCCTGGAAGGAGCGGGGCGCGGGCGGCTCCAGTGTCATGTTCGAGTTCGCCGACAACACCCAGGCGGCGCACGTCTCCCAGTTCCCCGTCGGCACCTACAAGAAGGCGCATCGCCACGGCCCCGGCGCGCACGTCATCATCATCTCCGGCCACGGCTACAGCCTCCTCTGGCCCCGCAGCGGCAGCGTCCCCGACGATGTCATCCGCGTCGACTGGAAGCCCGGCGCGATGGTCGTCCCGCCGAACGACTGGTTCCACCAGCACTTCAACGGCGGCACGACACCCGCCCGCTACCTCGCATTCCGCTGGGGCTCCCAGAAGCACGGCTTCAGCTTGGGCGTCGCCATGGAGGGCGAGGCCGACGTCTCCGTGAAGCTCGGCGGCGCGCAGATCGAGTACGAGGACGAAGACCCCTGGATCCACGACACCTTCGCCGAGACGCTCGCGAAGGTCGGCGGCGAGTCCAAGATGGCCGACTTCATCCCCCGTCTCCGCGGCGAAGGGTAGGGGTGGAGCGCCCCATCCAGAACTGCTACTGGGTGGAGCCCGGCAAACTGCTCGCCGGCGAGTACCCCAGGGAGCCGGACCACGCACCCTCGCTCACGAAGCTCCGTGCGCTGAGGGACGCGGGCGTCTCCGCGTTCATCGACCTCACCGAGAAGGTCGAGGCGCAGGCGTGGGGGTGGATCAAGCCGTACGACGATATGATCGACGGCGCGTCGCACGAGCGGTTCGCCATCGCCGACCTGGGCGTGCCGGGCTCACCCGCGCTCACGACCGCCATCCTCGACGCCATAGACCGGCACATCGAGGAAGGACGCACCGTCTACGTCCACTGTTTCGGCGGCGTCGGGCGCACCGGCACCATCGTCGGCTGCTGGTTCGTCCGGCACGGACGCTCCGGTGACGAGGCTCTCGAACGGCTGGCCGAGCTCTGGCGGGACTGCCCGAAGTCGTCGCGCCACCCTCGCTCCCCCCAGATGCCGGAGCAACTCGACTACGTCCGCAACTGGAAAGAGGCACCTAACCCAACGCCAAAAGGTTCGCCTCAGCAGAAGACGTAACCTCCCACCAGTTCGCGTCGAGGTCCGACAGCACGAACCACGCCTCACCGCCCTCCTCGCAAACGTCTCCCAGGTGCGACACGCCCGAGCCCACGAGGCGCCCCAGCGCGTCGTGGGCTGCGAGCACGTCAGCCCGGCCCCCGAGCCGCAGTGCATACCGGTTCACCGGGCGCAGCAGCGTCCGCCCCTCCGTCGCGGGCAGCACGACGATGTACCACGGGTCCTCGCCCGCGCCGACGTACGTCGAGATGTTCCCGCCGCCCACGATCTGCAGCCCCAGCACCTCCGTGTAGAAGCGGTTGCTCGCCTCCTTGTCGGCGCACTGCATCGTCCCGTGCGACAGCGCCTGTGGCACGTACCCGCGCCCCGGGAAGCGCTCCGCCGACAGCGGTTCGCTCCAGTGACCCGCCGCGATCTGCCGCCCGTGCAGCGCCGCGCGCGGGTTGTAGTGCTCGATCTCTATCGTATTGCCGCCCGGCTCGTCGATGTACACCGAGTACGCGAAGTGGCTGCCGCGCGGCCCGTCGATCAGCGTCAGCCCGTACCGCTCCCGGTGCTCCTGCAGATAGGCCGCCGCCGCGTCGATCTCCGTGTGCTCCGAGACCCGGAACCCGTAGTGGTTCGCGTGCGGCTTCACCGGCGCGTCCGGCCCGCCTTCGTGCACCACGATCGCCCACGGCGTGTTCGGGTGCCGCACCACCGCCGCCCCGTTCTCGCGACGCACGACTTCCGACGCCAGCAGGTCGGTGAACACCGGCAGCGTCTCGTCCAGCGAGCGGCACTCGTAGTGGCCGTAGCTCAGCGACTCGGGGGCCAGCAGCGCCATCGCACACACCTCTAGGGCAACTGCGCGGATGGTACTACGCCCACCGAACGCACGGCATTCCTGGCATCCTGTCCGTCCTGTCCATCGATGTTGATTCCTGAACGTGCCGTGTATCCTGTTCCTCCCATGAGCGAACTCACCGAACGCACGCAGCTCGCCGTCCGCATCGTGCGGGAGATCGGCGCGCACGCCGTCACCTACTACCAGCAGCAGGACATCGGCCTCGACTTCAAGCCGGACCGTTCACCCGTCACCCGCGCCGACAAGGAAGGCGAGGAGCTCGCGCGACGCATCCTCGACGCCGAATGCCCCGCCGACGCCGTCCTCGGCGAGGAGTACGGCGCGAAGGACGGCTCGTCCGGCTACCGCTGGTACCTCGACCCCATCGACGGCACGCAGTCGTTCGTGCGCGGCGTCCCGCTCTTCGGCTGCATGGCCGCGCTCGAGCATGACGGCGAGCCCGTTGCCGGCGCCATCTGCTTCCCCGCGCTCGGCGAGCTCATCTACGCCGCGACCGGGCAGGGCGCATGGTGGGCGAACGCCGTCGGCGCGCCGTCCGATTCCCTCGACGTGCGTCCCGCACGCGTCTCGTCGGTCGCCGACCTCGGCGATGCGATGTTTGCCTCCACCGGTTTCCACAACTTCGAGGCCATCGGGAAGGCGGAAGGGCTCGCGAGGCTCTTCGCCGCGGTGCGCGAAGCCCGGGGCTGGTCCGACTGCTACGGGCACTACCTCGTCGCGACGGGCAGGGCGGACGTCATGATCGATCCGCTGATGAACGTCTGGGACAACGCGCCGCTCCTCCCCATCGTCGAGGAGGCAGGCGGACGCTTCACCGGCCTCGACGGCGCGCACTCCATCCACGCCCCCAACGCCCTCTCCACCAACGGCCCCCTCCACGACGCCGTCCTCGCCCTGCTGGGCTAACCCGTGGTGTAGTGTAGGAGTCTCCTTGGTGGGTGCCCTGTTTTGATCCCCTCTCCCTCAGGAGAGGGCCAGGGTGAGGGCCTCCGGTGGGGTGGGTGGCGTGGCGCCTGTACAGGACATCCCCTGTAGATGCCCGGTGCCTGCCTCGCACCTGATGCGGAGGCGAGGGTCCTCCAGGTGCAGTAGAGGCGTGGGTACCCAATGGGGAGTGCAGAGGGGCTTCGCCCCTCTGCCGGGGGCGTGGGGGTGTCCCCCACAAGCGTTCGGGCGGGTGGGTGGGAAGAAACTACCCCCGCCGAGCCGACTGGTGAGGCGGCGCACGCGGTCCCTCAGAACAGCCGCCGCACCCACCTCCATATATCCACCACCACGTCCACCGCCCGGTAGTTGTCGAGCCACTGCGCCCCGTGCAGCGCGTACTCCTGGAACTCCTTGAGCAGCGTCACTGGCACGAGCCACAACAGCGACCGCCGCATCGTGAACTCGTAGCCCGGCGCGAACCGGTGCATGCCCGCCACGAACACGAACCAGAACTCGAACACGTTCGGGAACGCCAGCAGCACCTCGCGACTCCCCAGCGTCTCGAACGCCAGCACGCCCACCATCCGGTACGCGAACAGCACCACCGCGATCGTCCGCACCGGCCCCTGCCACCCCCACGCCACCCAGAGGAACGTCACCATGTACGCGAGGTCCAGCCACTTGTCGAGCGCCTGGTAGTTCTGCACCCCGCCCAGGTTGAGCAGATTCATCATGAACAGGTCGGAGAAATCGATGAGGATCGCCAGCAGCGACCCCGCGAACGCCCAGCGCAGCACCAGCAGCGCCCCGGCCACGCGCACCGCCGCGATGATCAACTCCTCCGTCGTCATGCGTCAGAGGATACGCGAACTGCCCGGATCTCCTCTCCTGAGGGAGAGGGTCAGGGTGAGGGCCCTTGGGAGGGCGGAGAACGGGTAAGGCCTGTCATTTCGAGCGAAGCCGGGAAATCTCTTGGGCTGCTCGTGCGCCCGCCCTTTCTAAGCCGCGTACTGGCGGGCGAACGAGATCGCCCTGTCCCGTGACACACCGTCAGCGACAGCGCGCCCGTACATCGAAGCGAACCCTATCGACTCGCGGGCGGTGATCGCCTCCGCGCACGCCTGTGCATAGGCTTGGGCCCACCCCTCGGACGCGCCGATGATGGAACAGGCGATGCTGTATGCAGCGGCGTAGACGATGGAGTACGCCCTGGAGAAGCCCCGGCCTATGCCGACGGCATAGGCCGCGCTGAAAACGTACGCTCTCTCCTGGCCGATGCCCTCGTCGAGCGCGTACGCGTATGCCGCGCTGAGGTCGTGGACGTTGCTCTGATCGACGGGTTCTCCTGGAGCCGGGAGCCCTCCGCCCCTTGGCGCCCCGGCACAGGGTCCGCCCTGGCTTTTGCGCGGCCTCCGTCCCTTCTCCGCCGCTCCCATCAGGTCCAACAGCCGCTTCAGCATCGCCGTTCCACCTCCTCACATTCCCACCCTTCAACTTAATGGTACCACCACGCCTCCCTTAGCCACTGCCATCCGCCCCTTCCGCCATAGCCCTGGCCCCGCGTACCCTGTCTGCATGGCCTCCGCACTCCGCCAACACAGCACCATCGACAAAGCGAAGCGAAGGTTGACCGGAATGGACCGCAATGGGCCGCAAATGACCCCTGATGGGCCACGGATGGACTGCTATGGGCCACGGAACAGCCCACCAGCCTGCCCTGTTCCAGAGGTGGTCTAGGGCGGGTGGACCGAAATGGACCGCAATTCCCCCCGGAACGTCGCCACTACTCCCCCCCTCGCCCGCTGGGCGGGAGAGGGGCCGGGGGTGAGGGATGCCGCTTGCCCGCCGCGCGGCGCACGGGATAGCCTTGCGCGCAGGAAAACGGACGCATGGACGACGCACGCAAACGTGAACTCGCCGAAGAGATGAAGCAACTCGCCCAGCGCTTCTGGGCGGGCGAGGCCGAGATCTGCCGCGCCTTCTGGGGCGTGCCCCGCACCACGGAGGAGCAGGCCCACTGGCTCCGCCTGCAGGTCTACAAGGAGATGTTCGGCTCCGGCCTCTCGGGTCACAAGGACGGCATCATCCGCGGTTTCATCGAGAAGCTCTCCGAGACGCTGCCCCACGCACAGACAAAGGAGCAGCGCGACGACTTCGAGCGCGACATCCGCGTGCTCGGCGAGGAGTTCAACCACTACCGCCTCTTCGCCGACATCCTCGAGGACGCCACCGGCGAGCCCGTCCGCCTGGAGAAGCTGCGTGGCTGGCAGTTGCCGGAGGACGCGAAGCTCCAGCGGGTGCGGCAGTCCGCCCGCGAGGACCGGGGCCGCGTCGGCGAGGCCGCCATCGGCTTCACGGAGGGCGGCGGCGCGTCGTTCTTCTACGAGGGCCGCAGGATAGGCGGCGACCCGCTCTCCGACGCCATCGCCGCCGCATGCGCCGTCGTCTTTGGCGACGAGACCGAGCACGGCGAGCACGGCGCGTCCGAGTTCGCCCACAACCTGCACTCCGAGGAGGAGTGGGCCGAGGCGCGCGACATCGTCATCGCCATCTGCCAGCAGCGCCTCCGCATGCGCTACGAGATGTTCGGCCTCCCCGTCGACGAGGCCCGCATCGCCGAGATAACCGAGGGGAAGATCGCCCCGCTCAACGTCTACGCCTGACCCTGCACAGGAGGGCCGCATGACAACCACAACCGCAGCAGACATGAAGACCGAGATACGCGCGCTCGGCCAGTGCTTCTGGGCCGGCGAGGCCGAGATCGCACGTAACTTCCTCACCGCGCCGCATGAACCCACGGACCACGTCCACTGGATCCGACACCAGTGCTACCGCGAACTGCGCGGCCCCGGCCTCCTCAAGCGCGCCCACAGCCGCGTCCAGTGGATCATCGACAACATCGGGGACACACTGCCTGCCGCCGAGTCCAGGGAGGGCAGGGACGAGTTCGAGTACCAGCTGGAGTCGCTGCGCCAGGAGTTCACGCACTTCCGCCTCTTCGCCGACATCCTGGAAGACATCACCGGCGAGCCCGTCCGCATGAGCAGTCTCGAAGGGCTGCGCCTCCCCAGCGACGACCGCATCGAGGCGACGCGCAGCCGCCTCATCGCCGAGGACGAGCGCATCGCCCACATCGCCTACAGCTTCGCCGAGGGCGGCGGCGCGGGCATCTTCCACGCGGGCGCGGCGCTCGAGACCGATGACCCGCTCCTGCTCCGCATCCAGCGCGCCTCCCGTATCGTCTACGACGACGAGGTCGGCCACGGCGAGCACGGAGTCGAGGCTGCCGAGAGCGCCCTCGACACCGAGGAGGAACTCGTCACGCTGCGCCGGATGCTGATGGAGATCTGCACCGAGCGCCTCCGCATGCGCTCCGAGATGTACGGCATCGAGCCGGACGAGGCCCGCATCGCCGAGATCGCGAACGGCCGGATCGACCCGCTGCCGGTCATCTGATGGGACGCTTCGACGGCAGGACCGCGGTCGTCACCGGCTTCGGCTCAGGCATCGGACAGGCCGCCGCCATCCTCCTCGCCGCCGAGGGCGCGAACGTCGTCGGCCTCTCGCGCAACGCCGAGGCGGGCGAGGCGACCGTCGCGGCGATACGCGGGCAGGGCGGCGAGGCAACGTTCGTCAGCACGGATGTCCGCTCCGCCGGAGAGGTCGACCGCGCGTTCGAGGAGGCCGTGCGCCGCTACGGCGGCGTGGACGTCGCCGTGAACTCGGCGGGCATCCGCGCCACCGGCCCCGTCACCGAGATCTCGCCCGAGCGCTGGACCGACGTGCTCGACACCAACCTCACCGGCACGTTCCTCGTCGCCCGCGCGGCCGCCCTGCGCATGAAGGAGCAGGGCAGAGGCGGCGCCATCGTCAACGTCTCCGCCATCTCCGGCTTCCGCGGCCCGTCCTCACGCGCCGCCTACGGAGCGTCCAAGGCGGGCGTCCACAACCTCACCGAGGCGATGGCGCTCGACCACGCCGCCGACGGCATCCGCGTCAACTGCGTCGCACCCGGCCCGACGCTCACCCCGATGGTCGGCCCGGCTACGGACGAGGCGCTCGCCGCCTTCGCGAAGCGCGTCCCGCTCGGCAAGGCCGGGGACCCGGAGGACATCGCCGAGGCGATCGCCTACCTCGCCTCCGACGCCGCCAAACACGTAACCGGCGCCATCCTCCCCGTCACCGGCGGCGCCCACCTCAACGTCTGAGGGGGCCATTCCCGCACCGGCGGGAATCCAGAGTTCGTGGGCAGCGCACACGGCTGGGAGAGGGGACCGCAGCGCAGCAGCTGCCATCGAAGGTGATCCGGCGGGGACGTGTATGGTGTAGGGGCATCCCTCGTGGGTGCCCGTCGGGGAGTGCAGAGGGACGAAGCCCCTCTGCCGGGGGAGTGGGGGTGTCCCCCACAACGTTAGGGCGGGTGGGTGGGAAGAACCGACATCCGCCAGGCAGGACCAACGAAACGAACCGGGAGGAGCCACACCACATGGACGAAGACCGCACCTGTGCCACCTGCATCTACATGGACGAGCGCATGGACCCCGCCTTCAGCGAGTACGCGGGGCTCTGCCGCTCCAACCCTCCGCACGTCAACGAGGCCGGCATCGCCATCTGGCCCTGGGTGCGCGCGTCCGACTGGTGCGGCGACTGGGACGACGGCGAAGAAGACGAGGACGACGAGGAGATCGACATGGGCTGACGCCTCGCCCTCACAACCCACCCCAACTGCAAAGCCCATGGCCCGTGGCTGGTGTAGGGGCATCCCTCGTGGGTGCCCTGTTCGACAGCCAACAGAAGGGGCGCCCCGAAGGACGCCCCTTTGATAGCTGATACTGTCCCGCGCTACCGGCGCGGGTCCGCCTCGAAAGCGTGGTAGTGGCCGCCCTTCGAGACTGCGGGCAGACCGCTGACCGCCTTCTGCCACGACTCGCCGCCATTTTCCGACCACAGCACCTCGCCGTGGGACGTGGCCACGAACACCTGCACGACGCCGCCCGCCTCCTCCAGCGTCATCGCCTCGACGCTCGGCACGAACTTGTCGTCGAGTCCGGCGTTGGTGATGACCTCCCACGTCTCGCCGGCGTCGCGGCTGCGGGAGATGCGCGTCTCCGCCGTGCCGTTCCGGTTCCACGCGCCGGGGCTCTCCTGCCCCGCCGTGATGAGCATATAGGACGGGTCGCTCGGCTTGTAGACCAACTGGTCAGGGTAGCCGCCGTACTCGCTGCCCCGGCTGAAGACGTTGTCCCACGTCGCGCCGTAGTCGCGGGAAAGCCACAGCCCCATCCCGCCCGTCACGAACATCCGCTGCGGGTCCGCGGGGTTGGAGACGAGCCGGTGCACGTCGTTGTACATGCCCGGGATCTCCGCGAACGAGTCGCCGCCGTCGTCCGAGCGGTACAGCCCGCCCTGTTCGATGCTGGCGTACACGACGCCCGTGTCGTCCGGGTGGAAACTGATGTGCTTCAGGTGGGCGACGTGCGGCGGGGCAGGGAAGCGCCACTCCTCCGTTTCCTGGGCGTGGAGCGCGGGCTTCTCCGACCACGTCAGGCCTAGGTCGTCGCTCACGAACAGGTGCGCTGGCTCCGTCCCGGCGAACACCCGCGTTGCGCCGTTCACTTCTGCAACCGAGAGGCTGTAGATGTCCTGCGCCGTGATGCCCACGTCGCGCTTCTCCCACGAATGCCCGTCGTCCTCGCTGGCGTAGATGCCGCCGAATTCGACCCCGCAGAACCACACGCCGCTCTTCGGGTCCTGCACCAGCGCGTGGATGTGGTTGCCCTCGAGCGTCCGCTCGGTCTCCGTCCAGCCCGCCGCGCCGCGCACGATGCGCACGACGCCGTTCACCGTACCGACGAGCGCCTCGTCGCTCGGCGCGTCCGCCGTCAGGATGTTCGCTCCGCCGCCGTGTGAGACTCCTATCGTCATCTCTCTGCCTCCTGCTTCTCAGGGGGTTCCATGGAACCCCCGCTCACCCTGAGCCTGTCGAAGGGTCCTACGGGACACCCTGTCCGCCTAGTGGTCTATCTTCCGCTCTTCCAGCACCTCGACGCCGTACTCCTCGCCGTACTCCTTAGGCATCTCGACCTGGTGCGACAGCTGAACGTCCTTCCCGGTCTTTGTGTACTCCGTGATGGCGAGACCGACCTCGAGGGTCGCCATGCCCCACGCGCCGCTGTGGAAGACCGGCTTGTTCAGGCGCACCGCGTTGAACAGCTCTTCCAACTCCTGGTCGCGGTGGAGCGGGTCGGAGTCGACGATGATTTCGGTCAGGCCGTCGTCGGTGTACTTGTACAGCCCGTCCGGCCCCTGCCGCAGTTCACCGAACTCGCAGCTCACGAGCACGATGCCGAGGTCGTTGGGCTTCCACTTCTCCGGCCCATGCTCGCGGCGGAAGATGGCCGACTCCGCCTCGCCGCCGATACGCAGCGACAGCTTCTCCGCGTCCTCGGGACGCGTTCCCGCGGCCATTGCCTTGCGGATCTCGTTCCGCTCACTCGGCGTGTAGCGCGTGTTCGCGTCGCCCCACGGCACCAGCTCTGACGCAACGAAGTAGCCGTAGCCGTTGTGGATCGCCACACCCGTGACGCCGCTCTCGAACTCGAGGAACGCGGCGTAGTAGCCGGGGATGGAGCGGTACTTCATCCACTGACCGTACGCGCCGCGCACGCTCTTCACTTTACCGCCCGCGATGAGCCGGATGCTGTCGATCTGGTGCGGCGTCTGCCGGTAGACGAGCCCGCCGCCCTGGTCGGGGTCCAACTCGTCGGCCGTGCGCGGGCGGATCACCCAGTCCGTGTAGGCGATGGCGTTCACCGCGCCGAGCGCTCCCATCTCGCCGGACGCCACGATCTGACGCATGAGGCGGATGTGCGGCATGAAGCTCTGCGTGTGCCCGGCGACGAGCTTGACGCCATTGCGGTCGCACGCCTCCACCATCTCCTCCGCCTCGCGGATGTTCAGCGCCATCGGCTTCTCGACCACGACGTGCTTGCCGTGGTTCGCCGCGAGCACCGTCATCGGGCCGTGGAACCGGTTGGGGGTCGATATCCACACCGCCTCGACGTCCGGGTCCTTGCAGAGCGCCTCCGCGCTGTCGTAGACGCGGGCCGTCTCGTAGCGCGCCTGGAAGCGCTCGCGGACGTCCGGGTTGACGTCCGCGCCCGCGAACAGGTCGATGTAGGGAGCGCGCTCCATCGGCGGCAGCATCTCTGCCGCGCCAACGCCGATGCCGATCACGCCCAGTTTCAGTGGCTTGGTGTCTACGCTCGTCATGCTCTTGCTCCTCCGTTCTCGCCGGCGTGCCGGCTGGCTTAGACGGACACCGGCGAGAAGTTGCGCGCCTCGCCGTACCGCTCGTGCACCGGGACTTGGTACTGCATCGGTATCTCTCTGCCCTCCGCCCCGGACTGGATGATGCCGAGCACCACCTCGAGCGTCGCGAGGCCCCATTCGCCCGTGTGGAAGATGGGCCTGTCCTCCACCACCGCGTCGTACAGCTCCTCGAGCTCCGCCCGGCGGTACCCGGGGCCCATGTCTCGGTCGATGGAGAGGTCTATCTCGTGCGTGCCGCGGTCGTCGTAGAGGATGAGGCCGCGCGGCCCGTGGCGGATGTCGCCGCGCTCGCACGTCGCGATGAGCAGGCCGAGGTCCTCCGGCACCCAGAGCTCCTCGTTCTCCGCCTTGAACACCTCGCGCTCCTGCAGGCCGCCGATGCGCAGCGCCTGCTTGTCCTCGGACTCGTCCCGCGTGCCCTCGCGCATCTGGCGGCGCACCTCGACACGCTCCTCGGACGTGTAGCGCTGGCGGTCGTGCCCCCACGTTACAAACTCCGCGCCCATCACGTAGCCGTAGCCGTTGTGGCAGACGAGGGAGGTCGTGCCGTCCTCGAACTCCAGGAACGCGGCGTAGTAGCCGGGGATGGGGCGCTCCGGCATCCACTGGCCGGTCGTGCCCCGCACGCTCTTCACCATGCCGCCGCCGAGCAGGCGGACGCTGTCTATCTGGTGCGGCAGCTGGCGCATCGGCAGTCCGCCGCCCTGCTCCATGTCCAGCTCCTCCCACGTGCGCGGGCGCAGCATCCAGTCCGTGTAGGCGAACGCGTTGATGGCGCGCGCCCGGCCGATCTCGCCGGACTGGATGATCTTCCACATCGTGCGGACGGGCGGGGTGAAGCTGCGCGTGTGCCCGGCGAGGAACTTCACACCGGTGCGGTTCGCCGTCTCCACCATCTGCTTGGCGTCTTCGATGTTGAGCGCCATCGGCTTCTCGACGACGACGTGCTTCCCTGCCTCCATCGCCCTGATCGAGTGCTCGGCGTGGAAGCGGTTCGGCGTGGAGACCCACACCGCCTCTACCTCCGGGTCCGCCAGCATCTCGTCGTAGTCGCCGTAGCCCTTCGCGTTGTAGCGCTCGGCGAACCGGTTCAGCGTATCTTCATTGACGTCGCATCCGGCCACGAGCCGGAGCTCCGGCATCGCCTCCATCGCCGGCAGCATCTCCGTACCGCCGACGCCGATGCCGACCATCGCGAGTCCCAATCGCCTCTTGCCCGTCATGTATCCCCTCCGTGGTGAAGGCGCGCCAAGCGTCGCGGCGCGCCACGCAGGAACACTACATGAAGCGCCTGTGCTTCTCAACCGTGAGTGAGTTAGGGGCGGGGAAGTGTCATACTGAGCGAAGCCGAAGGCGCAGTCGAAGCACCTCTCGGGGGAACGTCCGTGCGCACAGCCTCGCTCATCCTGAGCCTGTCGAAGGACGGCCCGAGAGATTCCTCGACTCCGCTACGCTCCGCTCGGAATGACAGGTCGGGGGATGCCCTTACGCGCCGAGCGTAGTAGTCGTCGCGAGCGCAGCCAGCGTGGCGGCGATGATGAGCGTGATCGAGCCGATCAGCACCAGCTCGCGTTTCAGGCTGCCGGTCGGCGTCATCCCGGCGAACTGGCGCTCACGGCGCTGCGCGCCGGCGGCTCGCGTCTGGGGTGCGGGCGCAACCGCTGCCTGGGGCGCTGCAACAGGCGCAGGGGCCGGAGCAGCCTGGGCCGCCTCGGAAGCGACAACCGCTTCCGGTCCGGTCTCGGGAGCATCGTCCTCCGGGGACGGCGGGACGTATGCGGCCTGTGCGAGCGACGGGCCGGCGACTCGCGCCTTCCGGCGTGCGCGCTCCCTGGCCTTCGCCTGTCCTGCTGCCGCTCTGCTTCCCGCCTTCTTCCTTGCCATGGATATCCGCCTCGCTTAGTTCAGGGTCTGGGCTGTCGCAACGATGACCTCGGTTGTCTGGTCTATCGTCAACATGTCGGTGTTGAGCACC
Organism: Dehalococcoidia bacterium; assembly: GCA_965220225.1. Classification (GTDB taxonomy): domain Bacteria; phylum Chloroflexota; class Dehalococcoidia; order Lucifugimonadales; family Australimonadaceae; genus Bin16. Next base: position 2,445,534 of record OZ244813.1, read on the forward strand.
TGGTGGTAGTGCCGTGCTTCCTGCGGGTCGATGTCGAAGAAGCGCTTGAAGTAGGCGATCCGCGCGCGGTCGTTCTCCTGGATGTACCGCACGGCCTCTTCCTCACCGAGGCTCTCGCGCCGCATGATGCGGTCGACCCGCACCTCCATGGACGAGATGAGGCCCACGTGCAGCGTGTTGGGCACGTCCCGCAGGATGACGTTGGAGCCCCGCCCCGCGATCACCACGTTGCCGCCGGACGCGATCTCGTGGATGACGTCCGAGGTGACCTTCAGAAGGTTCTCGTCGTCGAGTTCGCCGCTGCCGTGGCTCTCCTCCGGGAAGTCCCTGTACTCACGAACGAGCAGCGCATCGAGTCCGCCCCCGAAGTATGGGTCGGCGCCGCCGCCTGCGAGTGCGGAGCGTTCCAGCACCGTCTTGACGAACCCGGCAATGCGGTCGCCCAGTCCTGGCGCCCGTTCCGTGCGCTCTGCAACGTCCTGCTCGGACGCGCCCATCTTCCTCGCCGCCTCGGCGAGGATGGTACGGTCGACGTGGTCGATACCCAGCTTATCGGAGATCCTGGGCCCGATCTCTATCACGCCGCTGCCTATCAGTCCCGTTACGGTGATGACGGGCATCTCGAGGTCCTCCTGGACTCAGTACTGCCGGGGAGCGTCCATCTCCCGCAGCATGTCTATCATTCTAGCGTCATCCGCGTCGCCGTGGGGCGCCGAGAACCACGCATCCAGTATCTCTGCGGCTTCATCGGGGGAGGTGGAGCGCAGGCTCATCGCCAGCACGTTGGCGTCGTTCCAGCGCCGCGCGCCGTCCGCGGTCTGCGCGTCGGTGCAGAGGGCGGCGCGAACGCCCGGCGTCTTGTTCGCGGCGATGCTCACGCCGGTCCCCGTGTAGCAGAACACGATGCCCTGTTCGCAGTCCCCGCCACCGACGCTCTCGCCCACGGCCCGGCCTACGGAGGGCCAACTCGGGTCGCAACCCTCGGCGAGCGCTCCCATGAGCTCCAAATCGTGGCCGCGCCGCAGCAACTCGTCCACGACGTAACTCGTGAGGTGCGTCGCCTCGTCGCTGCCTACGGCTATCTTCATCGTTCGTCAGGCGCGGGGATGTGCGTGCTCGAATGCTTCGCGGACCTGCCGGTCCGTCAGGTGTGTATAGACCTGTGTCGTCGCGATACTAGCATGGCCGAGCAATTCCTGGACATGCCGGAGCGGAGCGCCGCCCTGCAGCAGGTGCGTGGCGAAACTGTGGCGCAGCGTATGGGGAGTGATCTTCCGTGAGATGTCCGCGCGCGCCGCGGCTTTCTTGAGCACGAACCAGTACCCCTGGCGCGTCATCCGGTAGCCGTGCGAATTCAGGAAGAGAGCGGACTCCACGGGTCCGCGACGCTTCGCGTGTACCAGCAGTTGCGGGCGCGCGTCCCTGACGTACGCCGATATCTGCCGGACGATGCCCGGGTACACCGGCGCGAGCCGCTCCTTGCCGCCCTTGCCGAAAACGCGCACCCAACCGCTGTCGAGGCTCAGTGCGGAGAGCTCCAGCCCCTGCGGCCCGACAACCTCCGACACGCGCAGACCGGCAGCGTACGTCAACTCCAGCATCACCCGGTCGCGCACACCCTCAGGTCCGGGACGCTCCGATGCGGCTTGCAGCAGCCGCACGACCTCTCGCTCCGAGAGCACGTCGGGCAGGGTGCGGGACGGCCTACGCGTCTGCAGCCGCTCCGCGGGGTTCGCGTCGATCACGCCTTCTTCGAGCAGGAAGCGGAAGAACGAACGTGCCGCCGCGACCTTCCGGGCGAGGCTCGTGCTGGAGTAACCCTGCTCACCCAGGGCGAGGCGTGCGTCTTCCACGTCACGCTGGGTCACGCCGTCCCAACGCACGTCACGAGCTCCTCCCGCAAGCGCCTCTTGCAGTTGCGCCAGGTCGCTCCGGTAAGCGGCGATGGTATTGACCGAGAAGCCGCGCTCTGCTCGCAGGTGGCTCAGGAACGCTTCTATCTGCTGGTCGGTTGCACGTGTTGCAGTCGTCATGGATATGGCAATTGTAGGGAGCGCCGCGCGCTGGCGTAGCCGGTTTCGCTCGCGGAAAATGCGCAGTGAGCAGATGCAGCCTCAACCGGAGTGACGATGACCCTCTCCTACGGACCATACGCATTCGGTCCACCGTTCATCACCTGGGCGGGCCTTTTCATGATTGCGGGGATACTCGTCGGCGGGATGCTCTTCGCCTGCGCGATGCCTCGACAGGGCGCGTCGTGGCGCACGACGTTCCGGCTCGTGCTCGTATCCGTGATCGGTGGCCTCGTCGGTGCGCGCCTGTTCCACATCGTGGACTACTGGGACTTCTTCACCGACGCGCCGTTCCACATCGTTTACCTCTGGGAAGGAGGCTACTCGCTCTGGGGTGGCGTGCTGGGCGGACTCGCTGTGGGACTCTGGAGGGCGGGGAGGGATGGCCTCGAGCGCGCACCGGTCGCAGACGCGGCTGCACTCCCCGGACTCCTGGGGCTCGCGATAGGCCGCGTAGGCGGCTTCCTCGGCGGCGACCCGCCCGCTACGGAGTCGTCCTTACCGTGGGCCGTCGTATACGACCACCCGGACTCCTTCGCGTTCGCCGGGGGCGCAGCCGTGCATCCCGTGGCGCTCTACGAGCTGCTGTGGAACGCCGTCGCCGCACTGATCGTCCTTCGATACCGGAGGCGCTTGCCGGAGGGCGCCCTCATGCCGCTGGCGCTTGCCGTGTGGGGAGCGGGGCGGTTCGTTATCTCGTTCGTCCGGCTCGACCCCACGATGCTCGGCCTGCAGCAGGCGCAGTGGGCGGGACTGCTCGTGCTCGTCGCCGTCGCCCTCTGGGCGGGGTGCTCGCGTCTCCGGAGCCGACCTAGAGCGCGAGGCGGGGGCGGAGGGACGGCGCGTAGTCTTTGAGCGTCATGCGCAGCCGCTCGTCGCCGTTCCAGTGGTCGACGTCCAGCGTGTACACGAGGTCTGCCTGGTCGACCCCGCGCTCCCACTGCTGGTTGAAGGCGACAGCCTCCCACATCGCGGCGCCGGAGCGAACGTTCAGCCGGAAGTGTTTGCCCTCCGCGCCCATCTCTGAGGCCCGCAGGACTTCGACGCCGCGCGCAAGGAAGACCGGCGCAGGGTTGCCGATACCGAACGGCTCCATCCGGCGCAGGTCCTGGAACGCCGGGCCCATCAGTTCGTGCGGTCGGGCCTCCGCGTCCACGATGCCCTCGCGTACCTGCGGGGCGGCGCCGACACGCTCAGCCGCGATGCTCGCGAGCCGGTCTTGTAACTCCGGCAGAACGTCCACGCTGCAACGGAACCCCGCCGCCTGCGCGTGCCCGCCGAACTGAAAAAGCAGGCCATCGCACTGGGCCAGCGCATCCGCCCAGTGGAACGACGGCGCGCTCCGGCAGCTCGCCATCACCTGGTCGCCGTCCATGGCAAACACGGCCGACGGCGCGCCGAATTCCTCCGCGAGTCGTCCCGCGACGAGACCCACGACGCCCGGATTGAAATCGGGCTCGCCCACGAGGATCAGCGGCGGGATCTGCGCCGGGACGAGCGCACGCGCACGCTCCAGCGTCTCATCGGTCAGGGCGCGCCGTTGCGTGTTGTAGTCGTCCAACTGGCGCACGAGGTCGGCCGCCCGCGCCTCGTCGTCCGTGAGCAGCAGGTCGAGCGCCGTGTCCGCGTGGTCGAGCCGCCCCGCGGCGTTGATGCGCGGTCCGATGGCAAAGCCCAGCGTCTCAACGTTCGCGTACCCCGGGGTCACCCGCGCCACGTCCAGGAGCGCGCGCAGACCTACTGAACGCGTCTGCTGCAGGTCGCGGATGCCGTGGTGAACGATGTACCGGTTCTCACCGAACAACGGCGCCATATCCGTGATGGTACCGATGGCCGCGAGCTCCATCAGCCCGGTGCGCCAGTCCTCGCCGAACTCGGGGCGCAGGACCGCCTGCGCCAGCTTCAGCGTCATGCCCACGCCCGTCAGGTGATCGAACGCATACGTGGAGTGCGGCGCCCTCGGGTTGATGATGGCGACGGAATGGGGGAGGGTGGCGGTCGCGAGGTGGTGGTCAGTGATGATGACGTCCACGCCGAGCGACCCGGCGTAGGCGGTCTCCTCCGCGTTCGTCACGCCGCAGTCGACGGTGACGATGAGGGTCGCGCCCTGTTCGTGGAGAGCAGCGATGGCATTGCGGTTGAGACCGTGGCCCTCGGTCACGCGGTGAGGGATGTAGTGCAGCGTCCGGAGCCCGTACCGCCGCAGCGCCTTCACGAGCAACGCGGTGCCGGTCACGCCGTCCGCGTCGAAATCGCCGAAGACGGCGACCGCCTCGTCCCTGCGCCGCGCGAGCGCAAGCCGCTCGGCAGCGCGTTCGATGTCAGGCAGCGTGTCGGGGTCCTCGAAGAGCCTCTCGGAGACGTTCAGGAAGTCCCGCGCCTCCTCGGCGTCGTGGATGCCGCGACGCCTGAGCAGGTGGGCGATGACGGCGGGCAGCGGAGCAAGCGGCGACGGGTCGGTCGGCTCGGCGACGCGCCACTGCTGCCGCTTCCCGGCGAGCACGACGGGCGCGCTAGACAACGCGTTTGAAGATCAGCGAGGCATTGTGCCCGCCGAAGCCGAGGTTGTTGCTCATCGCGGCGTTCACGATGCCCTTCTGGGCATGGTGGGCCGTGTAGTCGAGATCGCAGTCCGGGTCCGGGTTCTCCAGGTTGATGGTAGGAGGGATGGCGCTCTCGGACACCGCAAGTACGGAGATGGCAGCCTCGACCCCTCCCGCTGCCCCGAGAAGATGGCCGGTCATGGACTTCGTGGAACTGATCTTGATCTTGTACGCCTCGTCGCCGAACACAGCCTTCAACGCTTCCGTCTCCAGCCGGTCGTTCATCGGTGTGCTCGTGCCGTGCGCGTTCACGTAGCTGATGTCGCTCGGCTCCATGCCGGCCTCGGCGAGCGCGTTGGCCATCGCACGCGCCCCGCCTTCACCGCCGGGAGACGGCTGGGTGACGTGGAAGGCATCCGACGACGCCCCATAGCCCGCGAGTTCGGCCAGCGGGGTTGCACCGCGCCTGAGGGCGCTCTCCTCGCTCTCGATGATGAGCACGCCCGCGCCCTCGCCCATCACGAAACCGTCCCGCCCGGCGTCGAACGGGCGGCTGGCGCCCTCCGGGTCGTCGTTGCGCTTGGAGAGCGCCATGCAAGCGTTGAACCCGGCAACCGCGATGGGGCAGATGGGCGCTTCCGTGCCGCCGGCGATCGCGATATCGATCTCGCCACGACGGATCATCGCCGCCGCTATCCCGATGCTGTCGGCGCCGCTCGCGCACGCGGTTACCGTGCAGTAGTTGGGGCCCTTCGCCCCGTAGAGGATGGACACCTGGCCGGGGGCCATGTCCGCCAGCATCATCGGGACGAGGAACGGGTTCACGCGGTCCGGCCCCTTCTCGTGCAGCACGGCCCACTGCTCGGAGAGCGTGAGGATTCCCCCGATACCGCTCCCGATGACCGAGCCCACGCGCGTTGCGTCCACGCTCCCGTCCTGCAGGTCCAGGCCGGCCTGCTCCATCGCCTGCGCGGTCGCGCCAACCGCCAGTTGAGCGAACCGGTCCAGCCGGCGGGCCTGCTTGCGGTCCACGTAGGCCGTCGGATCGAAGTCGGGCGATTCTCCCGCGATCGTGGTCGCGAAGCCCTCGGTGTCGAAGGCGACGATAGGGGCGATGCCGGACTTGCCCTGCAGCAGGCTCTTCCACGTTGACTTCGTGTCCACCCCCACGGGAGTGATCATGCCGACGCCGGTAACGTAGACCTTCGTTGTCAAGCGTTGCTCCTTTGCCGTCCGTTCCCCTTGCTTATGAGCGGGCAGGGGACGGATGCCTGATTCTAGGGGCGGGCGCGGGGCGGCTACAAGCGCAGCACACGGTTCATGCCTGCAACTCTTCCTCGTAGGACTGGCTGCGCATCATCTCGTTGATGTTCCGTGCAGTGTGGATGAAGCCGATGTGGCTGAAGGCCTGCGGGAAGTTGCCGAGCGCCTCGCCGGTTGCCGGGTCGTGCATCTCCGCGAAGAGCCCCAGGTGGTTCGCCGTGCCGAACACGGTGTGGAAATAGTCCAGCGCCTCCTGTGTCTCGCCGATGGTCATGAGCGCGCCGATGAGCCAGAAACTGAGTATGTAGAACGCGCCTTCCTCGCCAACCAGACCGTCGTCTGTGTCGTCGGTGCGGTACCGGCGCACGAACGGGCCGTGGGCCAGTTCCATCTGCACGCGCCGCACTGTCGACCGGATGCGCGGGTCGTCCGCGGGAAGGAACCCGAGGAACGGGATCAGCAACGCGCTCGCGTCGACGGCGTCCGAATCGTAGGCCTGCACGAAACTCCGTTTGGTGTCAGACCAGCCCCTGGTAAGCACCTCTTCGCGTATCAGGTCCCGCTGCCTCCGCCAGTGTGCGACGTCTCCCTCGAACCCGTGCCCCTCCGCCAGTTTCGCCGCCCGGTCCAGCGCGACCCAGCACATGACTTTCGAGTAGACGAAATGCTGCTCCGGACCACGGACCTCCCAGATGCCCCGGTCTTCCATGTGCCACATCTCTGCCGCCAGGTCCGCCATGTGCCGGAACAGCCCCCAGGCCTTGTCCGACAGTTTCCCGGAGTAGCGATGGAACACCGCCAGGCTCAGCGCAACCTCGCCGAACACGTCCAACTGGCGGTGGAACGCCGCGCCGTTGCCGATGCGAACGGGGCTCGAGCGCGCGTAGCCCTCCAGGTGGTCCAGCTCCAGCTCCTCCAGTTCGCTCTCCGGCGCGATGCCGAAGAGTATCTGCATCGACTCGATGCTCATCGCGCACTGGTCCACGACCCAGTCGATGAACGCTTCGCCCTCATGCGGGTCGCCCAGGCGGTACAGGATACCCAGCGTCCAGGCGCTGTCCCGCAGCCAGGAGTACCGGTAGTCCCAGTTCCGCACGCCGCCGAGCGATTCGGGCAGGGACGTGGTCGGCGCCGCCACTATTGCCCCCGTCGGCTCGAAGATGAGCATGTGCAGCGTCAGGTAGGAGCGCACGACCTCGTCGCGCAGATAACCGCTGTATCCCAGCTTCGCTACGCTTGCCTCGTCGTGTCGGACCGCGCGCTCCAGCTTGGCGCCGCAGTCCATCGCACTGATCGAGGGCACCCTTCGGACCCCGAACGCCAGCACGAACTCAGCCCGGTCACCCTCTTCCAACGTGAACTCTGCTATCGCCTGTTCGCCGCCGTCTTCCGCAGGTTCGACGGTGAAGGGCTCGTCGCTGACGAGTGCGAGAACGCCCTCTGGGTGGCTCGCAAGCACGCCGTTGCGGGAGACGCTGAGAGTGGTCGCGCCCCTGGCGTAATCGAGCCTCGGTTGGAAGACGAGGCGCATCGTGACACTGCCCCGGACCCCTTCGACGATGCGCACGATCTCATGCGGCGCATCCGGGCTGCGGGCAGGGGCGCGCGTCATGAGGTCGCATACCCTGGCCGTCCCGTCCTCTGTCTCGAAGGAAGTCTCCAGGATGGTGGTATCCGGCAGGTAACGCTGTGTCGAAGAGTAGATGCCGGGGGGATGCAGCGAGCAGCGGCCTCCCTTCCTGTCGTCCAGCACTGCCGCGAATACGCTCGGGGAATCGAAGCGGGGGAAGCACGCCCAATCTATGGAACCACGACTGCTCACGAGTGCGCAGGAGTTCATGTCTCCTATGAGACCGTACTCGTGGATAGGCAGGTATGGCACGGTAACCGCTCTGTCAGCCGGTCTGCATGCGTCTGGGCCGCGTAACGTCTTCCGCGGTTCGTCAGTCCAGCGAGATGGCCCGCAGCGATCGCCGGTTCCCGCGTTGCTGCAGGTAACCGGCGCGGCGGTCCGTGCCGTGGCTGAAAACCAGTAGCCAGCCGTCCCGAACGGCCTCGTCGAGGACGCTGTACTTCGTCTGCAGCGTTTCCTCCGGGTGCAGGTCGCTCGCAGCGATGCAGTCCGGCTGCAGGTGATGGTGCGTCGGGATGAGGTCGCCAAGGAACGCGACCCGCTCGCCCCCGTGCGTCACGACGATGATCTGGTGCCCCTGGTACGGACCGCTGGCCCTGCGCACCTGCAGTCCAGGCACGATGGTCTCCTCGCCGTCCACCAGTTCCAGTCTCTTGTTGTCCCGCAACGGGATGTAGTCGTTCGCCACGTAACCGTTCACGTGCCGGTCGGTGGGGGACAGGGCTTCTTCCAGGGCCTCCCGCTGTACGAAGTAGGTCGCCTTGGGGAACGTCGGCACGAACTCGCCCCGGCGGTTCGTGCGTGTGCACCCGCCCGTGTGTTCGAAATGCAGACTGGTCAACACAACGCCGTGGATGTCGGCGGGGGTCAGGCCGTGCGTCTTCAACTCGGAGAGCAGTTGGCTCGTGGAGAGCCCGAGCACGTCACGTTCCTCTGCGGTGTGCTTCGCGCCTGCTCCCGTATCGACGAGGTAGTTCCGGTCGCCAACGGTGACCAGCAGGCAGTTCAAGCTGAGCTTGACCCGGTTCCTGCGGTCGGCGGACATCCAGTCCTGCCAGGTACTCTTGGGCACCTGTCCGAAGAGCACTCCTCCGTCTATCTTGATCGTGCCGTCCGATATCAGGTGCAGCGTAGTTCTTCCACTCATAGGAAGCCTCACCAGCGAAAGCGAAGTTGCGCGAAGTGGATGCGGCTGGGCGCTCTCTCCCATCGAGCGCATGTGCCTGCGCATCCTCGATCCCTGGGCGCTGGGGAGAACCCGCGCGTACAGCGTCGCAGACTCTAGGGGCGTGGTTCTGTCCTGTCAATGGCAGGATTCCACCATCCATCCGCGCCAACGGCAAGACATCATGAACGGGTACGAGACAAGATATGCCGGCTTGTGGCTGGAATCGTCGTTTCGATCGCTGGCATCCGGCGATTTCGTCCAAGTGCCAACTCGTGCAGAATGCCGAGGGTGTCGCATTGAGAGTTCGTCTCAGTGTTCCGGCACGGTTCACCAGACGTCGCAGGGGGTCGAACGGGCAGGTGGTTCGAGGGCTACGGGTAGGAGACGAGGCCCTCGATGACGTGCACCGGCTCCCGGTGGTGGACCACACGCGGGTCCTCGACCGTCTGCGCGAGCGATGCGCCGGGAGGCACCATCGGGTAGACGTTCTCCTCGGGGGAGATGCGGAAGTCGATCAGGTACGGGCCCGGATATCGCGCGGCGGTTGCCAGCGCCATGCCGACGTCGTGCTTGTCTTGCACGCACACCCCGGGTATGCCGTATGCCTCCGCGAGCTTCACGTAGTCCGGTCCGCTCATCGAAACGGACTTGTAGTGGTGGTCGTAGAACAGCTCCTGCCACTGTCGCACCATGCCCAGGTACCCATTGTTCATGATGCAGATCTTCACCGGCAGGTGCTCCTGGGCGATCGTTGCCAGCTCCTGCAGCGTCATCTGGAAACCGCCGTCGCCGCAGATGCCCCACACCCGCGAGTTCGGCCGCGCGACCTGCGCGCCGATCATCGCCGGTACCTCGAACCCCATCACCCCGAGCCCGCCGGAAGAGACGAACGAGTTGGGTGTCGGCATGAACAGGAACTGGGCCGCCCACATCTGGTGCTGCCCGACACCGGTGATCACCACCGGGTCGGTGTCGTGCTCGACCAGCTTGTTGAGCTCGCGCAATACGTACTGCGGGGTCACCACATCGCTCTCGGGCACATCGATGCTCGGATGCTTGTGCTCCAGGTACCGCATCCGGTCCAGCCAGTCGAAGTGGGTATGCCGGTCCAGGAGAGGCATCAGCGCATCGAGGCTCGCCTTCACGTCGCCCGCCAGGGCAACCTCCGTGCGCACGTTCTTATGGAACTGCGATGGCTCGATGTCCAGGTGGATGATCTTTGCATTCTCGCCGAACGTGCCCGGCCTGCCGATGACGCGGTCGTCGAAGCGCATGCCCACGCCCACGATCAGGTCGGCCTCGGTCGTGGCGATGTTGCTCCAGTACATGCCGTGCATGCCCAGCATCCCGTAACCGAGGTCGTGATGGCGCGGGAATGCGGACGTGCCGTGCAGCGTGTTCAGCACCGGCGCGTTGATGTGCTCCGCCACTGCCTGCAACTCTTCCCATGCGCCCGAGACGTGGACACCTCGCCCCGCGATAAGCAGGGGGCGCTCGGACTCGTTGATGAGACGCGCAGCCGCGTTGACCGACTCCGCGTCCGCAACCGCGGGCGGGGAGGGATGCCATGCGTCTTCCAACTCCTCGAACAGGAAGCTCTCGGCCTGAACGTCTTTCGGCAGGTCCACGAGGACAGGGCCCGGGCGCCCTTCCTGCGCAACCCGGAACGCCTCACGAATGGTGGGAGCGATGTCCTCAGGGGACATCACGAGGTACGTCTTCTTCACAACGGGCGCGGCCATGCCGCACGTGTCGCACTCCTGGAACGCCTCCGTCCCCATGAAGGGGCGCGCGACCTGGCCTGTGATGGCCACGATGGGCGTCGAGTCCATCTTCGCGGCGGTCAGTCCTGTCATGAGGTTCGTAGCGCCCGGGCCGGACGTCGCGACACAGACGCCCACTCTACCTGAGAGGCGCGCGTATGCCTCGGCGGCATGCGCCGCGGCCTGCTCGTGCCGCACGAGCACGTGCCGTATCTGCGGGTAGTGCCAGAGCGCGTCGTAGAAGGGCAGTATCGCTCCGCCCGGGTGGCCGAAGATGACGTCGACACCCTCTTCGATGAGGGTTTCGCAGACGACGCTCGCGCCTATCTTCTGCATGGTTCCGTCCATTCCTGCCGCCTGCGCAGGCAGGAAGCCCGTGGCGCAGGGTGGATCAGCCGATTCCAGCGGATTATCGAAAGGCCGTAACCAGCAGGCCACGGCCTTGTAAATCGTAACCCTCGCTCCTGTGAGTGTCAACGAACGACGGGCGCGGCAAGCAGGCAATGACGCCGCGCACGCCCACCTGCGATACACTTCCGTCGACGTGAGTTTCACCGCAGACCTCCACATTCATTCGCGCTACGCCATGGGAACGAGTTCCGCGCTCTCCCTGCAGACGCTTACATATTGGGCGGACGTCAAGGGCATCGACGTGCTCGCCTGCGGCGACTTCACCCACCCCGCGTGGCTGGAGGAGTTGAGGGCCGGCCTCCGTCCAACTGGCGATGGCCTGTTCGAGCTTGACGCCCCCGTGGAGCGGCACCCCGTTCGAGGCCGCTCTCATCCCGCGCGTTTCGTCCTCGGCACTGAGGTGAGCTGCGTATACCCCCAGGAGGGCCGCTCGCATCGCTTGCACCTGCTCGTACTGGCCCCCGACTTCCACGCCGTCGACGGCATCTGCCGGGCATTCGCTCCCTACGGCGCACTGGCCTCGGACGGGCGCCCCACGCTGCGACTCTCCGGCCGTGACGTCGTCGACGCCGTGCTCTCGGTGGACACGCGGTGCGAGGTGGTCCCGGCGCACGCCTGGACGCCGTGGTACGCGCTCTTCGGCTCGAAGAGCGGCTTCGACTCGCTCGACGAGTGCTTCGGGGACATGGCCTCCCACGTCCACGCGATCGAGACCGGCCTGTCGAGCGACCCCGCCATGAACTGGCGAGTGCCCGAACTCGATGGGCGCACGCTCGTCTCTTTCTCCGACGCGCACTCTGCGCCACGGCTGGGGCGCGAACTCACCGTATTCGCGGGAGAGCCGGGCTACCGCGGTCTCATCGAAGCGTTGCGCACCGATGGTGTGGAGTGGACCGCGGAGTTCTACCCGGAGGAAGGGAAGTACCACCAGGACGGCCACCGCAAGTGCGGCGTCAACCTCCCGCCGGGCGAGCACGATGGCCGATGCCCCGTGTGCGGGCGCAGGCTCACGCTAGGCGTGCTGCACCGCATCGGGTCACTTGCGGAGCGTCCCCCGGAACGCCTGGCCGCTGACGCGAACGGCATGCTGCGTGGGACGGAGAGCGAGCGCCCGCCGTTCCGGCGACTCGTTCCGCTGGCGGAGATCGTTGCGGAATCGCTCGGGTACGGCGTCTCGAGCAAGGCCGTCCAACGTACCTGCCTGGACCTGGCAGAGGGCGTCGGTTCCGAACTGCACGTCCTCGCCGCCGCCGACCCGTCGGAGATAGAGCAGTGTGCAGGCGCGCGCGTGGCCGAAGGTGTGATGCGCGCACGGCTCGGGCAGGTCCGCGTCCGGCCGGGCTTCGACGGGGAGTACGGCTCCGTGCAACTCTGGGAGTCATGACACTGTGCCATTGACAGGCGGGCAGGGCTCGCCGGAGCATCATGCGATACCCGGTGGCAAGCCGAACGGACGGCAGATGAGGTTGGGTTTGGAGTAGGCATGGCAATGGCCGACGACGTCATCACGATGGAAGAGATCGGGATGGTCTATGACGTGACCGATGCGCTGGGCATAGACCGCGAGGACCTGAATATCGAACTCGGCAAGGAGGACCCCGGTTCATGGAGCAGGGCGCCCGGAGGCATGATGCGGAGCGAGGTTATCGCCATCACGCTGCCGCTCTCGACGATGCTGGACGACTGGCTGCCCGTGCTGGAGGCCGGACTCCGTGAGTTGCTGGAGGAGACGCGATGAGAACGACGACGCGCCTGCGCGAACTGCTCTCCGGTGAGCGGATGCTGCTCGCACCGTTCACCTACGACGGCTTCACCGCTCGCATCGCACAGGAGGCCGGCTTCGACGCCGTCTACATGTCCGGCTTCGCAACCTCCATGTCCAGGGGACTGCCGGACGTCGGCCTGCTCACGCAGACGGAGATGGTGCAGAACGCCGCGAGCATCGCCTCGGTGGTGGACGTCCCCGTCGTCGCCGACGCGGACACCGGCTACGGCAACGCCATCAACGTCCACCGCACCATCCGCGAGTACGAGCGGGCGGGTGTAGCCGGAGTTCACGTCGAGGACCAGGTCGCCCCCAAGAAGTGCGGCTTCTTCGAGGGTAAGCAGGTCATCGACGTGGACGAGGCGGCGGCGAAGATACGCGCCGCCGTCGAGGCGCGCTCCGACGATGACTTCGTCGTCATCGCGCGGACGGACGCCCTTGCCGTGAACGGCTGGGACGACGTCGAACGCCGCTGCCGGGCGTTCGTCGCCGCCGGCGCCGACCTCGTGTTCGTGGACGGCATACGCACGAGCGACGACTTGCAGGAGTTCGCGCGGCGCCTCGGCGACCTCCCCCGCATGTACAACGGCGAGCTGCCGCCGGACGAGGTGGAAGCGCTCGGGTTCAGGTTCCAGATACACCGCGGCCCCATCTTCTCTCTCTATCCCATAATCAAGGAGATGATGGTGGAGCTCCGGCAGAGCGGACGCATCTCCGCGATCGACCGCTACGGCTCCGGCGGCGAGCTGCGCACGTCCATCGCGGACGCCCTCGGGCTCGGGGCCATCACCGAGATGGAGCAGCGCTACGCCGTGAGATAGCCCGCACGGCACAGGAGAAGTGGCATGAGTGGCATCACGCTTGAAGACGCGGATAAGGTCATCGCAGCCGCGCTCGATAAGGCGCGCGAGCTCGGTCTCACGGTCGCCGTGGCCGTCGTCGACATGCAGACCAGCCTCGTGGCCTCGGCGCGCATGGACGGCACCAACCCGTTCACGCCGGACGTGGTGCGCGGCAAGGCCGTCGCCACCGCCGTGACGAAAGGAACGCCCAGCGGCGTGGCGGCGGGCCGTTTCCCGCAGGGGTTGCTCGACACCGTGCGTGACCTCTACGGAGGGCGTGTGACGTGGGTGCAGGGCGCGGTGCCGGTCTACAAGAACGGCGAACTCGTCGGCGCGGTGGGCGCCGGCGGCGGCCCGCCCGACAAGGACGAAGAGGTCGCACAGGCCGGCGCTGACGCACTCGCGGGGTAGGCTTGTGGAGTAGGGTACAGTACAACGTACGGGGTACCCGCGAGTGGTGTCCCCGTATCGGAGAACTTGATGGCAGCGCTTCCTCAGGCCAGGATCGACGAAGCCGCCGCAAAGGCGGAAACGAAGGCTGAAGTCGTCCGGGAGTATCTGGAGTACATCTACCGCGTCCGTCCCGGCGAGATGGGCATGCTCACCTGCAACGAAGGCGAGACGGTCCGTGACGTACGGCGCTGCCTCACGCTCGCCGCCGCGGTCGCGGAGGAACCCATTGGCATCTCTGTCCGGAGGAAGCCGAGGGCCGTCTGCTTCTGGCTGAAGAGGCGCCCGAGGGGGAGGCCCCGCAGGTCCGGATGAACGCGCTCCATGGACTCCGTGTCGTAGACCTCACAACCATCGTGTCCGGCCCCTACGCCGCTGCCATCCTCGCCGACCTCGGCGCGGACGTCATCAAGGTCGAGCCCCCCGGCGGCGAGAACTCCCGGCGGTTCGGTGAGGACCCGTCGCTGATGATGGGTTCGCTCACCGCCCACATCATGAACCTCCAGCGCAACAAGCGCGGCATGGTCGTCGACCTGCGCAGCGAGGGCGGCAGGGAGGTGTTCGAGGGACTCGTCCGTTGGGCGGACGTGGTCGTCGATAACTACCGCCCCGGCGTCACCGAACGGCTCCGTATCGACTACCCGTCGCTGAAGGCGCTCAACCCCCGCGTCATCGCCTGCTCCATCACCGGCTACGGCCTGACCGGGCCGGGACGCGACAGGGCCGCGCTCGACGCCACCGTGCAGGCGTTCGCAGGCGTGATGGGCATGACCGGCGACCCTGACGGCTCGCCCGTGCGCGCGGGGCCCCTCTACAGCGACCTCTGCGCCGGCATGGCCGGGGCGCTCGGCATCCTCGCGGCGCTTGCCGCGCGGGAGCGCTCCGGCGAGGGCCAGCATGTCGACATCTCCATGCTGGACGTGCAGATGTCGCTCATCAACTACCACGCCGTCATGCACCTCATGTCGGGCATCCCCACACCGCGCACCGGCAACGAGATGAAGCTGCACGTCCCTTACAACGCCTACCGCGCCACCGACGGATGGATATTCATCGCCGTCTCTATCGACACGCACTGGAAAGCGTTCGTGGAGAAGCTCAACGCACCGCAGACCGGCCTCGAAGGCCCAGCCCGCGAGGCCGCTGCGTCGCTGCAGGACGAGGCGCTCGCCACGAGGGCAGGGCGCATCGCCAACCGCGACCGCATCAACGCCGCCATCGAGACCGTCGTCGCGACGCGTTCCCGCGACGAGTGGGTGACCGCGCTCACCGCCGCTGGCATCCCCGTCGCGCCCGTGAACACGCTCGACGAGGCGGTGCAGGACCCGCAGGTGCGCTCCCGCAGCATGATCGTAGAGGTCGAACACCCGGAGGGCGGCTACTACGAAGCGACCGGCAACCCGTTCAAACTCTCCGGCGCGGGTGAGGAGCGGTTCACGCCGCCGCCAACGCTCGGCCAGCACACCACGGAGGTGCTGCGGGACGTCCTCGGCTACGACACCGAGCGCATCGACGCCCTCTACGGGGACGGGAGCGTGGCCTGAGGGGTCTCCGGCGGAGGCGTCCGCCCCGCGTTCATCACTCCCCGATCCTGTCTATCCTGTCCATCGATGTTGATTCTCCCCGCTTGACACACCGGCGCGCGCCTTGTCCAATCCCACCATGCTGCTTGAGCAACAACCCGGTACCCTGAACGACATCCGGCTTGCGGTTCGCGACGTCTGCAAGAAATACGACGGCGCGTACTGGCGCGCGCTCGACAAGGCCGGTTCGTACCCCGAGGCGTTCGTGCGCGAGCTCACCGAACTCGGCTGGCTCTCCGCGCTCATCCCGGAGCAGTACGGCGGCGGTGGCATGACCGTCACCGAGGCGAGCGTCATCCTGGAGGAGATCAACCGCTCCGGCGGCGACTCCGCGGCCTGCCACGCCCAGATGTACATCATGGGCGTCATCCTCCGACATGGAAGCCCGGAGCAGCAGGAGCGCTACCTCCCCGGCATCGCCACCGGCGAGCTCCGCCTGCAGGCGTTCGCCGTCACTGAGCCCGATGCGGGCTCCGAAACGACACGGATCTCGACCACTGCCGTCCGCAAGGGCGACAGGTACGTCGTGAACGGCCAGAAAACGTTCATCTCTCGCGTCCAGCAGTCGGACCTCATGCTCCTGCTCGCGCGCACCACGCCCTACGAAGAGCTGACCAACAAGACGGAGGGCCTCTCCGTGTTCGTCGTGGACATGCGCGAGGCCGGCGACAGTCTGCAGGTCAACCCCATCGATATGACGTTCAACCGCCACACCAACCAGCTGTTCTTCGACAACATGGAGATCCCGGCGGAGAACCTCATCGGCGAGGAAGGGAAGGGCTTCCGCTACATCATCGACTCCTGGAACGCCGAGCGCATCCTCATCGCCGCCGAGGCCATCGGCGACGCGCGCTTCTTCATCGAGCGCGCAGCCACCTACGCCAGCGAGCGCATCGTGTTCGGACGCCCCATCGGCGCGAACCAGGGCGTGCAACTCCCCATCGCCCAGGCTTACGCCCACACCGAGGCCGCCGACCTCATGCGCTTCGACGCCGCAGCGAAGTTCGACCGGGGAGAGCGCTGCGGCACGGAGGCCAACATGGCGAAGCTCCTCGCGTCCGAGGCAGCGTGGGAGGCGGGCAACGCCTGCCTCAATGCCCACGGCGGTTACGGCTTCGCGAAGGAGTACGACATCGAGCGCAAGTTCCGCGAGACACGCCTCTTCATGACCGCCCCCGTCAATAACAACCTCGTCCTCGCATATCTGGGGCAGAACGTCCTCGGCATGCCCCGGTCGTACTGAAAACGCTCCATGGCCAACGACGCTCTTGTCCGCTCCTGGCTCTACGTTCCCGCCCACAAGGAACGCATGATCGAAAAGTCGCTGGAGCTCCCGGCGGACGCCGTCATCTACGACTATGAGGACGCCGTTCCGCCCGCCGAGAAGGTGCGCGCGCGCAGCGTGCTGGCCGGGGCACTTCCCGCCGTGCCGCCGGAGGGCACGCCGCGCAGGTACGTCCGGGTCAACCATCCCCGCCATGAGCATCTCTTCGCCGATGACCTCCGCGCGGGCCTCGAGCTCAACGTGGAGGGCATCGTCGTCCCCAAGGTGGAGACCGCAGCCCAGGTGCAGGGCGTCAGCGCCGCGCTCGCGTACGAGGAGGAGCGCATGGGCATCGACCCCGGTTCGACCCGCCTCCACCTGCTTGCCGAGAGCCCCCTCGGCGTGGTGAACGCCTACGCCATCTGTTCAGCCGACCCCCGCATCATCGCCGTGCAATTCGGTGGCGAGGACTTCTCCCGCGAGATGGGCCTGCCGCTCGTCCGCACCGGGGAGGCGAAGGAGCTCCTCTACCAGCGCGCCGCTGTCGCCACGGCCTGCGCCGCCGCAGGCGTGCAACCCGTCGACGTCATCTGGACGGAGCTGAACGACCTCGAAGGCCTTGCACGGGAGGCGGCCCAGGCGCGGCGGCTCGGCTTCACCTCTAAGGCCGTCATTCACCCCTCGCAGATCGAGCCGGTCAACGCCGCGTTCAGCCCCACTTCCGAAGAGATCGCCTACGCGCGTGAGGTCATCGCCGCGCTGGACGAGGCTGTCGCGCAGGGGACCGGCGTCCTCAACTACCACGGCGCGTTCCTCGAGGAGCCCGTCATCGCCCGCGCCCGCCGCACCCTCGAACTCGCCGAACGGTTCCAGGTCGAGTAGCCACTGCACCGCCTGGTCCCCTCTCCCTCGAGGGGAGAGGGCTAGGGTGAGGGTGAATCGGCGGGGGAGGGGCGGTGTCTGGTGTAGGGGCATCCCTCGTGGGTGCCCTGTCTGGAACGGGGAGTGCAGAGGGCGAAGCCCTGCTGCCGGGGGTGTGGGGGTGTTCCCCACAACGTTCGGGCGGGCGGGTGAGAAGAACTACGCTCCGCCGAGGCAGATCGCACAGGGGCTCGTTGCAGAACGGCACCCGCCGCCGTACAGTACCCCCGAAGCCACACTCGAAGGAGGCGCACGATGGCCGAAGCACTGTCCCCCGGCGAGTTCATCGAACTGCTCGAGCAGACCCGCGCCGAATTCCTCGAGGGCAAGTCTCCCTATCGCGGCGACAGCACCACGGGCAGGACGAAGGAAGAGATCGCCGCCTCCAAGCGCCGCTTCCACACCGGCGGCGACCCCAACCACCGCTTCGAGGGCGAACGCTACCTCCACGTCACCGACAAGGCGATACGCCGCAAGCAGTTGCGCAAGCTCGTGGACGAGGGCGGCCAGACCACCGTCGGCGGCCCGATGCCGAGCCACCCCATCCTCGCCCGCTGGCACTCGCAGGAGATGGGCCTCTCCGACGCCGAGATCGACGCGCTGGAGAAGGAGGACATGCCCGCCGAGACGTTCGTGAAGGACGGATGGTGGTTCGACCTCCAGCGCTCCAACCCTTGGCCCGTCGCGCTCAGCAGCGCGCTCGTCGGCGAGGGCTCCAAGCGCCTCCCCGGCGCGGTCGAGCACTATGAGAAGCTCATCGCCGACGCCCGTGAGCACTACGCGTCCCTCGGCGTCGAGAGCGTCGACAGGGCGGTGCAGCTCCTCATCGAACACGCCCCGTTCGGCGCCGACATGGAGCACGCCATGTTCGGCGAAGAGGTCGTCCGCGAGACCGCAACGACCGCCGAGACGCAGGACGCCATGAGGCGTGCGTTCATCCTCACCATGCAGCGCAACGCCCGCGACCGGGTCTAGGACGCATGGGCAATCAACCGCCGTTCCGGCCCGACGAACTCATGACCCCGCCCATGCAGGGCACGACGTTCGTGCACTTCCTGCAGCGCGAGAAGACGCGGAAGTACTCCTCTGCGCCGCCGTTCCTGCACGCGCTCATCCGGGGCGAACTCTCTGTCGAGCAGCTCCGCATGTGGGTGCAGGACCTCTACCCGTACTGGAACGACGGCCTCGTATTCGCCACCGGCGCCGTCTACATCAAGACCAACGACGAGCCCAGCCGCACGCAGATGCTCCGTCGCATGGTGGACCTCGAGGGCAAGGAGGTCGTCAACGACCTCACCGGCGCCACCACGCCCGCCTACGAGGAGTTGTGGATGCGCTTCGGCGAGGGCATCGGCATCTCGCGGGAGGAGGTGCTGGAGTGGCGGCAGTTCACCCGCACCTACTTCTCCATGCGTACGCTCATGACCTACTCCCGCTATTGGGACTGGACGTGGCTGGACGGCATCGCCACCTGGTACGCCGCCGACCTCTACTGGCGCGAGTACTACGGCGCTGTGCGACAGGCGCTCGTTGACAGGTACGGCATCTCCGAGGGCGCCCTCGAGTTCTTCGACGTCCTCCTGGCCGACCTCGCAACGCACCTGCCGTGGGAGGAGGAAGCGCTGGCGTATTGGGCCTGCACGACGGAGCGCCAACTCACGGCGGCCCGCGCCTTCCGCGAGCGGCTCGACATCGAGTACCAGCTCCTCGTCGCCCTCAACGAGGCCCGCACAGCGGACCGCCTCCCGTTCCAGGTCCCCGCCTGATCCCCTCTCCTGAGGGAGAGGGTGCTGCCGCGCCAGTGGCGGCGGGCGAGGGCCATCAGTGGGGCCGGGGTGTCTGGTGTAGGGGCATCCCTTGTGGGTGCCCTGCCTGACCCACCTCTCCCCTTGGGAGAGGTCGACGCGCTTGCGCGGCGGGTGAGGGTGGACCGGACGGAGCGCAGATCCGTCGTTCCTGCGAAGGAGGAACCTCGCCCGGTGTAGGGGCACCTCTCGTAAGTGCCCTGTCTGGTCCCTTCCTCCTTGGTGGGGGAAGGTTAGAGCCTGCCCCATACTTTGACGCGGGGATGGGGGATGGGCCGCAGGGGTGGGGGGTGCCCGAACAGGGAGTGCAGAGGGGCCTGGGCCCCTCTGCCGGGGGCGTGGGGGTGTCCCCCATAACGTACCGGGCGGGTGGGTGGGAAGAACTACGTCTGCCAGAGCTAACCCCATTGGACAACGCGCCTGCGCCAGCCTTACAGTACCCCCATCCCCGGAGGGAGGATTCGACCCGTATGAGCATCAAGACCGGCTGGGAAGGACGCTACTTCGATGACCTCCAGGTCGGCGACGTCTACCGCTCGTCCGTCGGCAGGACGCTGCTGGAAGCCGACAACACCTGGATGACGCTGCTCACCAACAACGACAACCAGATCCACTTCAACACCGAGTATGCCAAGAACACCCAGTTCCAGCGTCCGCTGATGAACAGCCTCGTCACGCTCGCCGTCGTCACCGGCCTGACCGTGCCGGACGTCAGCCGCAACGGCATCAACCTCGGCTGGGACAAGGTGCGCCTCCCGCATCCCGTGTTCGCCGGCGACACCCTCTGGTCCGAGACCGAGGTCGTCTCGACCCGCGAGTCGAAGTCCGACCCCCGGCGCGGCATCGTCCACATCAGGACGCGCGGGCTCCAGCAGGACGGCGTGACCGTCATCGAGTTCGAGCGCGACATCATGGTCTGGAAGCGGGAGCACGCCCCCAGCAACGACGTGTTCCCCGAGCCCGCCGCGCAGACGGCATAAGGAGGCATAGCCATGGCAACCGGCATCACGAACGCGCTGGTCGACTACGCGCAGAACCTCAAGTACGAAGACATCCCGCCCGACGTCCTGGAACGCACGAAGCAGATGCTGCTCGACTTCCTCGGCGTCGCCTACGGCGGGCTGCGTACCGGCGAGTCGTCCGGCCCGATCATCGACGGCGTGCTCGACCTCTCGGCGGGCGCGGCAGGGGAGAGCGCCGTGGTCGGACGGCCGGAGCGGCTCCCGGCACACTACGCTGCGCTCCTCAACGCCACCTTCGCCCACAGCATGGACTTCGACGACACCCACCGCGACGCCGTCATCCACATCGGCACGCCGCTCTTCGCCACGCTCCTGGCGCTGGCTGACGAGCACGAGGTCAGCGGGCGCGACTTCCTCACCGCAGCCGTCATCGGCTACGACGTGACCGGCAAGGTCGGCAAGGCGCACGGCGGCTCGATGCACGCGCGCGGCTTCCACCCCACCGCTACCACCGGCATCTTCGGCTGCTCCGCTGCGGGAGCACGCCTGCTCGGTTACTCCGCGCAGCAGACCGCCAACGCGATGGGCCTGAACGTGAGCCAGTCCGCCGGTTCGACCCAGTTCCTGGAGAACGGCTCCTGGAACAAGCGCTTCCACACCGGCCTCGCCGCCCACAACGCCGTGATGAGCCTCGTCATGGCCCGCCACGACTACCTCGGCGCGACCTCGCCCATCGAGGGCAGCCGCGGCTACTTCGCGCTCTACGCCGGCGACGGTGCGGACGCATCGCGCGCGCTCGACGGCCTCGGCAGCGACTTCGAGGTGATGAACACCGCGGTCAAGCCGTACCCGTGCTGCCGCTACAGCCATGCCACGATAGACGCCGTTGCCGACATCGTCCGCGCCGAGTCGCTCGCGTCGCCCGACATTGACGGCATCGACATCGCGCTGGGAGTGACCGGCTACTCGATGGTGGCCGACCCGCCGGAGATGAAGCGCGTGCCGTCCAACGTCGTCGAGGGACAGTTCAGCGTCTACTTCGCCGCCGCGGCCACGGCGGGGAAGGGCGGCTACGCCTGGGACGCCTACGACCGCCTGGACGACACCGAAGTGAAACGCCTCATGCAGCGCACGAACGTCACGCTCCAGGAGCGGTTCGGCTCCGGCATGGAGTCCATCGTCTCGCTGCGCACGGCGGACGGCCGCACCATCGAGCGCACCGTGCCGTACCCCAAGGGCGAGCCGGAGAACCCCATGACGTGGGACGAGATGCAGGCGAAGTTCACCGAGTGGAGCGAGCCCGTCATCGGCCCCGATCGCGCCGCGCAGGTCATCGAGAGCGTCGCCTCCCTCGAATCGCTCTCCTCCATGAGCGAACTCACCGCCAACCTCGGCGCCACGGAATAGGAGAACACAATGGAAACGAGAATGCCCAGCGTTACAGAGATTGAAATCAGCGCGGTCGGCGTGTCCAGCCTCAATACTCGAAAGGACATCGACTCAGGGACTGAGGATGCAAGCCTGATGGACTTGGCGAACAGTATTCGAGAACAAGGCTTGCTTATGCCGATCATTGTCAGATCGGTCCCGGGAGGTAAGTACGACGTTATCGCTGGCCAGAGACGCCTCCTGGCCTGTCGGGTCCTAGGTTGGCAGACCATCTCTGCTACCGTCAGAGACGACCTGGATGAGACGGATGCCACGGTCGTATCTCTCATCGAGAACGTCCAGCGAGCCGACCTGAATCCTATGGACAAGGCGAGGGCGTACTCGGCGATTTACGACAAGCACCAGGACGTAAAGCGAGTTGCCAAAGAAACGGGTATCACTGTCCCCACTGTCCGTCGCTACTTGGCTCTACTGAGCCTTTCGCCATCAATCCAAGATGAACTGACGACCGCAGATGGGCCTGCCGGAATCGGAACACTTTCGACACTGGCAGATATCTTCTCAGTCGAGGAACAGCAGGAAGTTCTGGGGCAGATCGGCGGGTTCAAGCAAGGCATCCAGCAGGAGATTCTCAAGAGAAGCGATGGGGACATAACCAAGATTCCGGAGTTGGTGGAACAGGCCAGAGAAAGCACCTTCAACGTGCGCACGTGTAGAGAAGGACTGTGCTTCGTGATGCCGTCGGATTTGAAGGATGAGGTCTTACAGCGACTCGAATCTATCCAGTCTGGGTAGACGGCGCAGCAGTCGAGTCTGCCCATGACCAGCCGTCTAGCCAACAAAGTCGCCGTCATAATCGGCGCAGCGAGCGGGCAGGGGCGGCTCGCCGCCCAACTGTTCGACAGCGAGGGCGCCGCGCTCGTGCTCGCCGATCTCGATGCCGACGGACTCGAAGAGACCGCGGCCTGGCTCTCCGGCGCAGCCGCGCCACCCGTCACCGTCGTCGGCGATCTCACGCAGGAGGACGCGAACGAGCGTCTCGCGCAGGCCGCGCTGGACGCCCATGGACGCATCGACTCCCTCTACAACGCCGCCGGGCTCGTGCGCTTCAGCCCCCTTCACGAGACGAGCCTCGAGGACTGGCGGTTCGTGCTCGACCACGAACTCACGATGGTCTTCCTCACGTGCAAGCACGTCCTGCCGTCCATGATGGAGGCGGGCAGGGGCTCCATCGTCAACGTATCGTCCGTCTCCGGCTACTCGTCCGGCTCCAAGCGCCACCCGGCGCACGCGGCGGCGAAGGCCGCCATCGCCGGACTCACCAAGCAGATGGCGGTCGAGTACGGCCCGTACGGCATCCGCTGCAACGCCATCGCCCCCGGCTTCCTCGTCTACGCCGAGGGACAGCGGCGCATCGCCGGTCAGAGCGGCTCCGGCCCGCCGAAGGAGGCCGTCCCCCTCGGCAGGCACGTCGCGCCCGAGGACACCGCCCTCTGCGCCCTCTACCTCGCCTCCGACGAGTCCGCCATGGTCAACGGCCAGACCATCGTCGTCGACGGCGCCCGCTCCATCACTTGACTCCCCTTGCTGTCATGCTGAGCGGCGCCGAAGCGTCTCTCGGGCCGGCCTGATCCCCTCTCCTGAGGGAGAGGGCTAGGGTGAGGGCCCCCGGTGGGGCGTGGTAGGGGGCGTCCGATGTAGGGGCACCTCTTGTGTGTGCCCTTCAGGGAGTGCAGAGGGGCTTCGTCCCTTTGCCGGGCGCGTGCGGGTGCCCCCCACAACGTACCGGGCGGGTGGGTGGGAAGAACTACGCCTGCCAAGCCCAGTGGTGAGGGCGAACCGGCGTGGTCCGATGTAGGCATCCCCTTGTGGGTACCCTTTGGTTCCCTCTCCCAATGGTGGGAGGCCGTTAGGGTGACGGCAAACGAGGCAGCTTGAGCGGGAATGCAGAGGGGCATGCCCCTCTGCCGGGCGCGTGGGGGTGTCCCCCACAACGTACCGGGCGGGTGGGTGGGAAGAACTACACCACGCCAGAGCGGGTGGAGGTGCGCACGCGAGCGCACCCCCAACGTGCTAACCTAACCCGCCATGAGCACAACAAACGCCAAAACCGCAGACATCATCGTCATCGGCGCGGGCAACGCCGCCCTCTGCGCCGCGCTCGCCGCCCGCGAGGCCGGACGCAGCGTCGTCGTCCTCGAGAAGGCCCCCGAGCCTATGCGCGGCGGAAACACCTACTTCACCGGCGGCGCCATCCGCTTCTCCTACAAGGGCATCGACGACGTCGTCCAACTCGTGCCCGACCTCTCGGAAGCGGAGTTGGACGTGATAGAGGTCGGCTCCTACACCGAGGCCAAGTACTTCGAGGACCTCATGCGCGTCACCGAAGGGCTATCTGACCAGGAGATGGCCGACACCCTCGTGCGGCAGTCGTTCCCCACCATGAAGTGGATGTACGAGCAAGGCGTTCGCTTCGTCCCGTCCTGGACGCACCAGGCGTTCAAGGTGGAGGGCAAGTTCCGCTTCTGGGGCGGCCTTTGCCTGCAGGCCGTCGGAGGCGGGAAGGGCCTCTCCGATCAGCTCTTCGAGATCGCCATCGAGCGCGGCGTCGACGTCCGCTACGACCACACCGCGATGCGCCTCGAGCAGGACGACTCCGGGCAGGTGAACGGCGTTACGGTGCGCACGCCGGACGGACGACAGACGCTCACCGGCGACGCGGTCGTGCTCGCATGCGGCGGCTTCGAGGCGAACCCGGAGATGCGCGCGCGCTACCTCGGCCCCGGCTGGGAACTCGCCAAGGTGCGCGGCGTCCGCTACAACACCGGCGACGGCCACAAGATGGCGTTCGACGTCGGCGCACAGGCGTTCGGCCACTACAGCGGCTGCCACGCCGTCGCGTGGGACCTCAATGCCCCGCCGTTCGGCAACCGCTCCATCACCGACCTCTACCAGAAGCACTCGTACCCGTTCGGCCTCATCGTCAACGTGGACGGCAAGCGCTTCGTGGACGAGGGCGCGGACTTCCGCAACTACACCTACGCCAAGTACGGCAAGCAGATCCTCTTTCAGCCGGAGCGCGCCGCCTTCCAGCTTTTCGACCAGAAGACCCTCCACCTGCTGCGTGACGAGTACCGCATCCCCCAGGTGACGAAGGGCGAGGCCGATACCATCGAGGGGCTCGCCGACCAGTTGGGCATCGACCCCGAGGGGCTCGCGCAGACCGTCGCCGAGTACAACGCCGCCTGCCGGCCCGGCGACTACAACCCCACGGTGCTGGATGGCGTCCATACGGAAAATATCGAGCCGCCCAAGACCAACTGGGCGCTTCCGCTCGACACCCCGCCGTACGAGGGCTACGCCGTGACGTGCGGCATCACGTTCACGTTCGGCGGCCTCCGCATCGACCGCCGCGCGCAGGTGATGGACACCACCGACAACCCCATCCCCGGCCTCTACGCCGCGGGCGAGATCGTCGGCGGCCTCTTCTACCACAACTACGCCGGCGGTGCGGGCCTCATGCAGGGCTCAGTCTTCGGAAAGATCGCCGGCGCCTCCGCCGCCGAGGACGTCGGGTAGTCCAGGGCCTCGTCATTCCCGCAGAGGCGGGATGCCAAGTCCCCGGTAGGGCACGCGGTCGGGAGCGGGAGGTCGTGCCATCCACCCATTGCGCCATTCCTCTTGGATTGCGTACAGTGCTACAATCCAACTGATACATCGGTGTCTGCCAGGAGACCATTGGCCAACCCGCCTTGCACACCGAGGAGCTTCAATGACCACCGATGCACAGCACGACAACGTCCCCCGGTACTTCGCCAACTTCGTGAAGGCCAACGCTGACGAGCACGCGGCCCTTGGCAGAGAGATCGCCGGGGTCAGGGGCGCTTTATGGGTGCTCACGGGCATCGCAGCCGTGGTCGGCGCGCCTCTGCTCGTGGCCGTTTCCAAGTACCTGCTGGGCTGGTGACAATCCCCTTAGCACCGTCGCGCCCCCGCCGCCTGCGCTGATGTCCGCCAACACTCCGCTTCTCGTTTGACACCCCCTGGAGCGGCGGGTATGTTCGCCGCGCGGACACACATCTCCGGAGGAGGGCGACTCTATGGCAGGGAAAGTGCAACTCAGTTTCATATCGGCGAGGAACGAGCGCATCGCCAAGCTGCTGGATGGTGAGGTCGAGGTGGAAGGCGTAGACCTCGTCTGGACGAACTCCGACCCCTCGGAGACCTTCTGGCGGCAGCTGAAGTTCGACGAGTTCGAAGTCTTTGAGATGTCGTTCTCCTCGCTGCTCATCGCCAAGGCCCGCGGCAGCGACATGGTCGCCATCCCCGTCTTCCCGTCGCGCCGCTTCATGCACGCGCTCCTTTCCGTAAACGTAGACTCCGGTGTCGAGAAGCCGAACGACCTCTACGGCAAGCGCATCGGCGTCGGCGAGTACCAGCAGACCGCCTCCCTCTGGACCCGCGGCGTCCTCCAGCACGACTTCGGCGTCGACCAGTTCAGCGTCGAATGGTGGATGGAGCGCTCCGAGGAACTGAGCCACGGCGGCGCCACCGGCTTCAAGCCGATGGAGGGCATCAACTTCAACCGCATCCCGGAGGACAAGAGCCTCGCAACGATGCTCGTCCGGGGCGAGATCGACGCCGCCCCGATAGGCCGCGCCTTCTCCAACGAGAAGAACGTCATCGACCGCTCCACGACCATCCGCCCGAAGCCGGAGGAGTTCGCCAAGGTCAAGCCGCTCTTCCCTGACTTCATCGGGGAGGGCAAGCGCTTCTTCGACACGCACGGCTACATCCCCGCCAACCACTGCTACGCCATCCGCGGCGACATCTACCGCAAGCACCCATGGATCGCCTTCAACCTTTACGCCGCATTCGTGCGCGCGAAGGAGGAGTGGTACGCCGAGCTCTCCAGCCGCGTCCCGAGCGATCTCATCTTCGGCTCGCAGTACATGGCCCAGACCCGTTCCATCTTCGGCTCGGACCCGTTCACCTACGGGCTGAAGGACAACCAGAAGATGATCGACACCATGATCGGCTTCTCCCACGAGCAGGGCTTCATCCCCCGCAAGCCGGACATGGAGGAACTCTTCGCCCCACCCATGCTCGACCTCTAGTCCGTCGAGCCAAGCCCCGTCATTCCCGCACCGGCGGGGATCCAGAGTGCGCGGGCAGCGCACACGGGGGCTGGGGAGAGCAGGTGGAGCGTTGTCATGCTGAGCAAGGCGCAGCGGGTCCACGCTTTAGCGCGCAGCATCCTTCGGGCTGTCTGGTCCCCTCTCCCTACAAGAGAGGGCTGGGTGAGAGTACTCGGGGTTTGGAAGGGCCTGTCATTTCGAGCGAAGTCGAGAAATCTCTCGGCGGGTTCTTCCCCCTCTCCCCCTGGGAGAGGGTTGGGGTGAGAGTTGCCGGTTGACCGAGCACACGCCTCCTCCTTAGCATCGGTATATGGCCGAACCCGCACCGAGCCGCGCGCTCTTCGCCGACCTCTACGAACTGACGATGGCGCAGGCGTACTGGCAGCACGGCCACAACGCTCCCGCCACGTTCAGCCTTGCGTTCCGCAACCTCCCGCCGGACCGCGGCTACGCCGTCTTCGCGGGTCTGGAGGAAGCCCTCGACCACCTGGAGGCGCTCCGCTTCACCGACGCCGACGTCGCCTACCTGCGCTCACTCGGCCTCTTCGACCCCGCGTTCCTTGACTGGCTGCCGTTGCTCCGGTTCACCGGCGACCTGCGCGCCATGAGCGAAGGCGACCTCGTCTTCGCCGAGGAGCCCGTCATCGAGGTCACCGCCCCCGTTATCGAGGCGCAGCTCGTCGAAACTGCGGTGATGAACGCCGTCGGCCTCCAGACGATGCTCGCCACGAAGGCCGCGCGCGTCATGCACGCAGCGCAGGGCAGGGCGGTGATCGAGTTCGCGGCCCGCCGCACCCAGGGCGAGGAGGCGGCGGACCGGCTCGCCCGCGTCAGCTACCTCGTGGGGTTCGGCGGCACGAGCAACGTCCTTGCCGCCGCCCGCTACGGCATCCCGCCGGTGGGCACGATGGCCCACTCCTTCATCTCCAGCTTCCCCACGGAAGCCGAAGCCTTCGACACCTACGCCGACTCCTTCCCGGACACGAGCACGCTGCTCGTCGACACCTACGACACGCTCGAAGGGGTCCGCCGCGCCGCGGAGACGGGCAAGCGGCTCCGGGAGACCGGCCACGCTCTCCGTGCTATCCGCCTCGACAGCGGCGATCTGCTGGCGCTCTCAGTCGAGAGCCGCAGGATCCTCGATGAAGCGGGGCTGCAGGATGTGCGCGTCTTTGCCAGCGGCGGTCTCGACGAGTTCGACGTGGAGGCGCTGCTCGCGGCCGGGGCGCCCATCGACGGCTTCGGCATCGGCACGAAGCTGGGCGTCTCCGCGGACGCTCCATGGATGGACTGGGCGTACAAGCTCGCCGAGTACGGCGGCGCTCCCGTCCTCAAGCTCAGCGAGGGCAAGGCCTCGCTGGCCGGACGCAAGCAGGTCCACCGCCGCATCGATGCCGATGGGATGTACGCAGGCGACACCCTCGCCCTCGAAGACGAGCAGTTGCCGCACGAAGACGGCGCGCCCCTGTTGGCTTCCGTCATGCACGACGGCCAACGCACCGGGCAGGCGCCAACGCTGCCGGAACTACGGGAGCGCTTCGCCGCCAACTTCGCGCGCCTGCCGGAGCGCTACAAGACGCTGCGTTCACCCGACGATTACCCCGTACACCACAGCTGGGCGCTTGAGGAAACCCAATGGAGAGCGACCCAGAACACGCTCGCACGGCAGCAACGCTGACGCAGCAGCGAGGGCGGCGGGTGAGGGGCCCTCGGCAGGGTGCGAGTGGGTGCGGAGACCCGCTACTCCTCCGCCAGCGCCTCCTCCGTCGTCGTGAGCACCGCGCCGTTCAGCTCCATCAAGTGCAGCGCCCGGTCGCCGTCGCCGGGCTCGACGTTCACCGCCGCGACCGCGTCCGCCAGCACGTACGTCTCGTACCCGTTGGCAACCGCGTCCACCACTGTGTTCACCACGCAGTAGTCGGTCGCCAGCCCGCCCACGTACACCCGCGTGACGCCGCCGGCCTTCAGCTGCGCGTCGAGGTCGGAGTCGATGAAGCCGGAGTAGGCGTCCTTGTCCAGGCTCGCGCCCTTCTTGATCACCCGCGTCCCCTCCGGCAGACCCAGCTCCGCGTGGAAGGCCGCGCCGTGCGAGTCCTGTACACAGTGGTCCGGCCACTGTCCGCCTTGCGACGCGAACGACAGGTGCCCCGCCGGGTGCCAGTCCTGCGTCGCAAACACCTTGCCGCCGCGCTCCGCAAACGTCCTCGCCGTCTCCCCCATCTTCCGCGCAACGGCGTCGCCGCCGGTCACGCCCAGCGAGCCGCCGGGACAGAAGTCGTTCTGCACGTCAACGACGATCAGCGCGTCCAGGTTCGTGATCCGCATGGCGTCCCTCCTCACAGGCGACTCCCTCTATAGTACCCCGTTCACTCCTGCGTGAGGCCTTGGCCATAACTGGCGAGGACGTGGGATGCCGGGGCGTCTGGTCCCCTATCCTGAGGGAGAGGGTTAGGGTGAGGGCCCTGTGGGGGTGGGTAGAGCGGGCACTCAGGGGCATTCGAGGAGTGAGTGCCCAACAGGGAGTGCAGAGGGGGGAGTCCCCCTCTGCCGGGGGCGTGGGGGTGTCCCCCACAAGCGTTCGGGCGGGTGGGTGGGAAGAACTACGCCGCGCCGAACGCAGTTACGCAAGGTCTCGTGAAGGAGAGAACTGGCGTAACCGGGGCGGGGCAGGGGGCATCGCCGTGCTAGAATGACCCCTGAGGTAAGGCGATGCACTTCACCAAACTCCAGGGCGCAGGCAACGACTACATCTACGTCGACGGCCTGAACGAGCAACGCGACTGGCCGGAGATCGCAAGGCGCGTCTCCGACCGCCATTTCGGAATCGGCGCCGACGGCCTCATCGTCGTCGCTCCCTCGGAGCGCGCCCCCGTCCGGATGCGGATGTATAACGTCGACGGCTCGGAGGGCGAGATGTGCGGCAACGGCATCCGCTGCTTCGCCAAGTTCGTCCTGGAGCGCGGCATGGTGCCCGCCAACGGCGCCACGCTGGACGTGGAGACCGGCGCAGGCGTCTTGAACATCGCGCCCCACTGGAGCGGCGACCGCGTCGTCGGAGCGCGCGTCAACATGGGCGAGCCCATCCTCCGCGCCGCTGACGTGCCTGTCGACGTCTCGAAGATGGGCCCCAGCGACTACTCAGCGCTCGACGTTGGCCTCGTCGAATCGCTCGGATTGCGCCCGGACGAGTTGGCCTTCGATTCAGAGGTGGTCGTGAACGGCATTCCATTCACGCTCACCGCCGTCTCGATGGGCAACCCGCACGTCACCGCCTTCATCGACGAGCCAGTGCATGACGTGGAACTCGACAGGCTCGGGCCCCGGATGGAGCACCACGAGGCGTACCCGCGGCGAATCAACTTCCACCTCGTGAACTACGTCGCCCGCGACCACCTCGTCTCGCGGACGTGGGAGCGCGGCTCTGGCCTGACGCTCGCCTGCGGGACGGGCGTAAGCTCCATCGTCGTTGCGGCGCGCCTGCACGGCCTCGTTGATGACGAGGTCCGCGTCGAAGTCCCCGGCGGCGAGTTGACCATCACCTGGCCCGGCCACGGCCCCGTCTTCATGGACGGCGACGCGGTTGAGGTCTTCTCCGGCGACTTCCCGGACTGAACGCACGCCTCGTCTCCGTCGTTCTTGTGAAGAGCGCCACGCCGACGGATCGTCATTCCCGCACCGGCGGGATTCCAGGTGCGCGGGCAGCGCACGCGGTGGAGGGATGTGGGGGGAGTGCTGTCATTTCGAGCGAAGCCGAGAAATCTCTCGCCTTGCCTGCCCGCCTCGCCCCTGGGGGAGAGCCTGCCCTGAGCTTGCCGAACGGGTCGACGCGCTCGCGCGACGGGTGAGGGTGGCTCTGCCATCCGCCCCTTTCGCCAACGGCCCATGCCCGCGTACGCTGTTCCCATGAGCGCAGCGGTCGAACGCAGGGCAACCCGCAACCCCACCGGCGGGGATGAGCAGGGATGGACGGTTCCCAGCGGTTATGACCGGAAATAAGCGGTAAATGAGCGGTAATGAGCGGTTGGACCGCTCACCCTGCGGGGCGGGTCCAGAGGTGAATTCGGGGCTGATGAGCGGAAATGAGCGGTATGTCCTCTGGAAAAAGTTCTCTCTGTCGCCTGCTGACGCTCACGCCCACCACGCGCCTGTATAATCCCTCCACGCGCCCGACACGGCGCCCATGATTCCTGACTGACCCGGAGGTCCCTTTCGTATGCAACTCGCCAACCGGCTCGACCAGCTTCCGCCGTATCTATTCCTGGAGATCAGCCGGAAGATCGCGGAGAAGCGCGCCCAGGGCATCGACGTCATCAGCTTCGGCATCGGCGACCCGGACATCCCAACGCCCGAGCACATCCTGACAGCCCTCAAGACGACCTCCGACGACCCGCCCAACCACCGCTACCCGGAGTCCGACGGCCTGCCGGAGATGCGCCAGGCCATCGCCCGCTGGTACACGCGCCGGTTCGACATCGAACTGGGCGACAAGGAGATCGTGCCGCTCATCGGAGCGAAGGAGGGCATCGGCCACATGGCCCTCTGCCTCATCGACCCGGGCGACGTCGCGCTCGTTCCTGACCCCGCGTACCCGGTCTACTCGGTCGGCACGATGTTCGCGGGCGGCACCTCGTACATGATGCCGCTGCTGGAAGAGAACGCCTTCCACCCGGACCTCTCGCTGGTACCGGAGGACGTCGCCCGCAAGGCGAAGGTGCTCTGGATCAACTATCCGAACAACCCCACCGGCGCGCTCGCGACCCCCGAACTGTTCGAGGAGGTCGTCGCCTTCGCGAAGGAGTACGACATAGCGGTCTGCCACGACGCCTGCTACTCCGAGGTGACGTTCGACGGCTACGAGGCGCCGAGCTTCCTGCAGACGCCCGGCGCGATGGACGTGGGCATCGAGTTCCACTCGCTCTCCAAGACCTACAACATGACCGGCTGGCGCATCGGCATGGCCGTCGGCAACCAGACGCTCATCGACGCACTCGTGCGGGTGAAGTCCAACCTGGACTCCGGCATCCCGCAAGCCGTCCAGTACATGGGCATCGAAGCCCTCGACAACACCACGCCCGAGTGGCTCGCCGCCAACAACGAGACCTACCGGAGGCGGCGCGACCGGGTCGTGGACGCGCTCACCGCCATCGGGCTGCAGGTGAACAGGCCGAAGTCCGGCTTCTACATCTGGGCACGCTGTCCGGACGGCTGGACCTCGGCACAGTTGGCCACTGAACTGCTCGATAAGCACGCTGTCGTCGTGACACCAGGGCGGGGCTACGGAGAGGCGGGCGAAGGCTACATCCGCCTCTCGCTCACCACGCCCGACGAACGCGTGGACGAGGGGCTGAAGCGCCTCGAGGGCTGGCGTCTGCCGGACGCGCCCGTAGGCTAGGACAGGTAGGAGCGCTCACCCATAGCACGGCGATCGAGAACAGTGGAAACCGCCCAGTTGCCGGAGCAGGCGCTGCTCGTAGGCGTGGGCATCAAGGGGCGGCGTTCGCCCTGGACGGTTGCGGACTCGCTCGACGAGCTGGCGCAACTCGCCGATACCGCAGGCGCAGAGGTGGCCGGGGCCGTCTCCCAGCAGCTGGAAGCGCCGTCCCACACGTACGTTGGCAAGGGCAAGCTGCAGGAGATCGCTGATGCGCGGCGCTCCATCGGTTTCGGCACGCTCATCTGCGACGATGAACTGACCCCGACGCAACAGCAGAACCTCGAACGAGCGCTCGGTGAGCGTGTAAAGGTGATTGACCGCACCGCGCTCATCCTGGATGTGTTCGCGCGGCACGCGAGGACGCGTGAAGGCCGTCTGCAGGTGGAACTGGCGCAGGCGGAGTACCTCTTGCCGCGACTGGCCGGTCAGTGGAGCCACCTGGAGCGGCTCGGAGGCGGCATCGGCACACGAGGGCCCGGCGAGACGCAGATAGAGACCGACCGGCGGCTCGTAGGCCAGCGCATACAGCGGCTGAAGCAGGAACTCGAGAAGGTCCGCCGTCACCGTGCTCAATACCGCGCGCGCCGGCATCGCAACCGGCAGCCCGTCGTCGCGCTCGTCGGCTATACGAATGCAGGGAAGAGCAGCCTGCTGAATGCGCTATCGGGCGCTGGTGTGCTTGCGCGCGGCCAGCTGTTCTCCACGCTCGATCCCGTAACGCGCAAGGTTCGCCTCCCGGACGGTACCGAGGCACTGCTGACGGACACGGTGGGGTTCATCCAGAAGCTGCCCACCACGCTCGTCGCCGCGTTCCGCGCAACGCTGGAAGAGGTGCAGGATGCGTCCGTACTGCTGCATGTCGTGGACATCTCACACCCCAACGCGGCGGAGCAGGTGGAGGTTGTCGAGGACATCCTGCGCGACATGGACCTCACCGCCACGCCGCGTGTGCTCGCACTGAACAAGGTGGACCTGCTGGACTCCAACGACGGCGCGGGGTTCGTGCCGGGTACGGAAGGCATCAAGGCTGTGCTGACGTCTGCGGTGACTGGAGCTGGACTGTATGAGTTGCTGCAGGCAGTGTCCGAGCAGGCCGGTGATGATATACCCTCCGGCGCCGGAACCGCGTCCGCGGGCGCGAAAACCAGGGGAGGAACGGCCCGGAGGAACCATGGCTGAAGACGAACTCTTCCAACTGCCTGAGCATCCTTTCTACAGTTGTGAGGAAGACTGCTTCCTCGTTGCCGATGGATCGCAGATGGGCACGGCGGCAGCCATCCTGGCTCTGGAGCCGCTGATCAAGCTCATGGTCGGCGAAGGCAACATCTTCGAGCGGCGGCCGGTGCAGGTCGCTGAGAAGGACGATCTGCACGTCAGTGTGGAATGCGAAGGCGGCGAGGTTGTGCACATCGACTTCGACGCGCTGACGGCCAGCAAGACCACGCCACAGGGCGAGTTTCTGTACCGGGGCGGCCTCGAGGACGGCAACGACGGCATGGGATACTTTCCTGCGCGTTAGGACGCGGACTTCGGCCTTGCATGACCCGCAGGTCAGGTCCTGGCCTGGAAAGGCCTTGGAGGGCGATAGAGCCTGCCTGAAGGTGATTGCGCACTATTGCTGTTATGTTTAGTTATCCCAGTTGTGATGCCGGGGCGCCACCAGCCCGCTCCCCCCTTCCGTCAGCGCCTTCGCTCATCATGAGCGCGCTCCGGCGTGGGCCCGCGGCGTGTGCCGTATCCTTAAACCGAAGGGGGCTCCGGGACGCGGCAGCCCCCGGGCTGTTCCATAACACCCGCAGGAGCGCAGGGATGACGAGGCATCTGTTTGGAATGCGCGCGACAGCCTGTGTTGCTGTCGTGGGCGTTGCCACCCTCGCCGTCGCTGGATGCGCACAGGAAGAGCACAGCGAGTTCATCGAGGTCGTGGAGGTGCTCGAGGAAGACTTCATCGACCGGGATAAGCTCTCCGCCACGGAGATGGAGCGTGCGGGGATCGAAGGCCTCCTGGAGTACCTGGACGACCCATACACCTCTTATCTCCCCCCGGAGCGCTACGAGGAGTTCAACTCATCGCTCCAGGGCGATCACCCCGACTTCGAAGGGATCGGCGCGAGCGTCACCGAGGTGGACGGCCAGATCGTCGTTCTGGGACCGCTCCCCGGCTCCCCGGCTTTCGACGCAGGACTGATGCCCGGCGATATCGTCATCAGTGTGGATGGCAGGTCCATCGAAGGGCTCACGCTCGATGAGACGGTCGCGCTCATACGCGGCCCGAAAGGCACGCCCGTCGTGCTCGGTGTCTCGCGCGCCGGCATCTCCCGTCCCGTGGAGCTTTCCATGGTTCGAAGCACGATCAGCGTCAGCTCCGTCCACTCCCATATCCTCCCCGGTGGGTTCGGCTACATACGCCTGTCGTCGTTCGATGCGGAGACGGGCGCCGACCTGCGCGCCGCCATTGCTGAGCTGCGGGACCTCGGCGCCGACGGACTCGTGCTGGACCTCCGGAACAACGGCGGAGGGCTCGTGGATGCCGCCGTGAGCGTTACCTCCGAGTTCGTGGAGGAAGGCGAGGTCCTCAGCTGGGTGGACGCCGACGGCAACGAGATGGTCGAGTATGTCACTGGCGAAGGCACGGCCTACGATCTTCCGCTCGTTGTGCTGGTGAACGGGTTCAGCGCGTCCGCTTCCGAAGTAGTATCGGGCGCGCTGCAGGACCATGGGCGCGCCAGGGTCGTCGGCACCCCCACGTTCGGCAAGGGTGCCGTCAATCTGCTCCGGGAATTGGAGTCCGGCGCGGGGCTGAACCTCACTATCGCGCGCTGGCTCACCCCGGATGGACGTACTATCGAAGGCGATGGCATCGAGCCGGATGTAAACGTTGGGCGTGAGGTGAACGTGCGGGCCCACGGGCGTATAGGCGAATTGACGCGAGACCTCTGTGCTGCCTACGAGGAAGGGTCCGTCCAACTGGGTGGGCCCGATGAGTTCGCTGATGCGCTGGCCACGCTCTGCGCTATCCAACCGCGACAGGAAACGGCCTCCTACCCGGACGACCAGTTGGACGCAGCGGTTGTCGAACTCAGGCGAATGACAGGCGGTTGAGCGATGCCTCCCAAACGCAAAAGGAAGAAGCAACCGGAGCAGCAGCGCGCAGGTCAGCCGCGCATCCGGACGGTCGCCGACAACCGGCGGGCGCGCTTCGACTACGACATCCTCGACCGCATCGAAGCAGGGATCGTCCTGACCGGTACGGAGATCAAGTCCGTGCGCGATGCGCGCGTCACCATCCGCGACGCTTACGCCCAGGCACGGAATGGCGAGATGTGGCTGCACAACATGCACGTTGCAGCGTGGACGAGCGCCGGGCCGTGGGGGCACGAGCCCGCGCGCTCGAGGAAGCTCCTGATGCACGCGGGTGAGATAGACCGGTTCAGTCGCGCCGCGGCCCAGCGCGGCCTCACGATGGTCCCATTGCGCATATACATCAAGGGCCACCACGCGAAGGTGGAACTGGCCCTGGCGAAGGGCAGACGTCGCTACGACAAGCGGCAGGCCATCATCCGGCGCGAGACCGACCGGGAGATAGCGCGCGCCCTCCGGCGGGAGGACTGAGCGACACGCTTCGTTTGACCACCCCCTGCCCTCGTTGTACGATAGTAGTGCAACTGGTCTGCTGTGGGGATGCGTGGTTTCGACAGGGGATCAGCTTGGCAGGATTGCAGGCCGAGTTCGCCGCCCACTCGCTAATCAGACGGTAAAACATCAACTGCCGACGAACCAGTCGCACTGGCTGCCTAACAGCGTAGCCACGCCCCGATAGCCCACTCCGGCGGCTACCGGAAGCGCCATAGAGCCGGGGTGCAGTGGCTCTGACGCCGCTGCGAGCCACTCAAGACTTCGCGGCAGGTGGCGGGACGGCCCGCCGGTGGGCCTGCTCAGCCACCCATACAAACGCCGGATAAGCCTGTAGTACATCCGCGCTGAGCGTCTTCTGGACGGGGAGTTCGACTCTCCCCCATCTCCACCACAGACGGGCCACGGACTCAAAGTCCCCCTGGCTTTGCAGAGATCGGAGGATTTGGGATGACAACGAAGGCACAGCCGAAGATCAACCTTGAGGCGAGTCACTGCGACCTATCTCCCACCGGGGCGCATCACTGGATAGTCGGTTCCCCGAGCGCCACGATGGCCGGCGAGTGTAAGTACTGTCTCCAGGCGCGAGAGTTCCACCCGTTCGAGGACAACATCGGCTTCAACAACAGCCCGAAGAGGAACCGCTCCGCGGCCACCACGGGCGAGTAGGCACCCTCACACAGGTCGGCCGGCGATACTCCGGCCCCACGTTGCCCGTATAATCCGCGCCATCCCGCCCCTGAGTGAGGAGGCATGGCGACTGCGATCCTGCGCGTACGCGGGCTGGTGATGGACTTCGGCGGCGTGCGCGCCGTCAACAACTGCTCCCTCAACGTGGACGAGGGCACCATCACCGGCCTCATCGGGCCGAACGGCGCGGGCAAGACGACGCTGTTCAACCTCATAGCAGGTTTCCACAAACCCACTTCGGGACGGGTCACCTTCCGCGACGAGCGCATCGACGGGCTCCCGTCCTACCTCGTCTTCCGCAAGGGCATCGTCAGGACGTTCCAGATCCCCCGCGAACTCAAGCGGATGAGCGTTCTGGAGAACCTCATGCTCGTGCCGTCTGACCAGCTCGGAGAGAGCATGTGGCGCGCCGTTGCGGCCCGCTGGCTCATCAAACGCCAGGAACGGGCCATCGAGGCGCAGGCGCGCGAGGTGCTCGAGTTCACCGGGCTATCGGAGGTGGCGGACCTCCCGGCGGAAGGACTCTCCGGCGGACAGAAGAAGCTCCTCGAACTGGCGCGCACGCTGATGGCGAAGCCGCGGATGGTGCTGCTCGACGAGCCTGGCGCAGGTGTCAATCCCACGCTGCTCAGGCGCTTGGTGGACGGCATCCGGCGGGCGCGCGAAGAGCTGGGGATCACGTTCCTGGTCATCGAACACAACATGGGGCTGGTGATGCGCCTGTGCGACCACGTCATCGTGATGAACGAAGGCGCGGTGCTGATGCAAGGGGCGCCCGACGTCGTGCAGCAGGACGAGCGCGTCGTCGAGGCGTACCTGGGAGGCTGAGCCGATGCCGCTCCTCGATGCAACAGGCGTTCGTGCCGGGTACGGCGACACGGAGATCATCCATGGCATAGACATGCGCGTAGATGCGGGAGAGATCGTGACCATCATCGGGCCGAACGGCTCCGGCAAGTCGACCATGATGAAGGCGATCGTCGGCATCGTGCAGGCATCATCCGGGGAGATAAGTTTCGATGGGCACCGCATCGAGAGGCTCGACCCCGACCGCCGCATACCGTTGGGGATGTGCTACGTCCCCCAGACCGAGAACGTCTTCCCTACCCTGACGATCACCGAGAACCTGGAGATGGGCGGCTTCCTCCGTAACGACAGGCTGGACGGTCGCATCGGGGAGATGTTCGAGCTGTTCCCTGACCTGGCTGAGAAGCGTAACGCGAAGGCCGGGTCCCTCTCGGGCGGCCAGCGGCAGATGATGGCCGTAGCGCGCGCCCTGATGCTGGAGCCGAGGCTGCTGCTGCTGGACGAGCCCACCGCCGGCCTATCGCCGATGTTGATGGGGAACGTGTTCCGGATGATCCAGGACATCAATGCCACTGGAGTGGCGGTCCTGATGGTCGAACACAACGCCCGGAAGGCGCTCTCCATCTCCCACCGGGGCTACGTGCTGGCGGTGGGTGAGGTACGCATGGAGAACGCAGGGCCGGAGCTGGCGAACGACCCGCAGGTGGGACGACTGTACCTGGGGAGCGAGTAAGCAGGGCGATATGTTCTTCACTGCACGCACCATGAGGAGTCCGGCGGTCGCGCGCGTGAGCCGCGCGGCGCAGGCGGTACTCGCCATCGTCTTCGTCGTCCTCGCGCTGAGTGAGATAGGCCTAGCCGTGAATGGCGTCTTCCTCGGCAGCATCCTCGCGCTGGGAGCGGTCGGCATCACGCTGGTCTTCGGCGTGATGCGGTTCGCCAACATCGCACATGGTGACATGATGACGATGGGCGCCTACGTAGCGTTCTTCCTGCTCGTAAGCGTCCTGCCGGAACACACGGGGCTGGGACCGTTCACCTTTGGCTTCCCGCTGCTCATCGCGATCCCGGTGAGCATGGCCGCGGTGGCGGCCCTGGCTGTCGGGATGGACCTGCTCGTCTTCCGCAAGCTGCGCCTGCGCCGGGCGAACATCGTGACGATAGAGATAGCGTCGCTCGGCATCGCCATCGCGATACGCGGCTTCGTCCAGATGGTCTGGGGAACGCCGGTGCGCTACTTCCCGAATGAGGGCCGTCAGCACTTCTCCTTGCCCGCCGACATCAGCGTCGCGCCGAACCATCTCTTCGTGAGCGGAGCGGCGCTGGTACTGGCGATCGCCCTGCACCTGCTCCTCACGCGCACCAAGCAGGGCAAGGCGATGCGGGCCACTTCCGACAACCCCGATCTGGCGCGCGCCAGCGGCATCAACACGGACCGCGTCCTGCTCTGGACGTGGGGCATCGCCGGAGCGCTGGCGGGCGCTGCGGGCGTATTGCTCGTCGTGTTCAACGCGACCTCCCAGTTGAAGCCCACCACCGGCTTCCAATTGCTCGTGCCGCTGTTCGCCGCAGTGGTCGTGGGCGGCATCGGCAACCCGTACGGCGCATTCCTGGGCGCGATGCTCATAGGCATTTCGATGGAGGTCTCCACTGCGTGGGCACTACCGACGTACAAGCCGGCCATAGCCTTCACCGTCATGGTGATCGTGCTGCTGTTCAGGCCCCGAGGGCTCCTGGGGGGTAAGGGCTGATGCTGGAGTTCCTCACCGCATTCGTCATACTCGTAGGCATCTACTCCGTGTTCACCCTCGGGCTCAACGTGCACTGGGGTTACACCGGGCTGTTCAACATCGGCGTGGCGGGGTTCTTTGCACTTGGCGCGTACGCAGCGGCGCTGCTCACCATCCGCCCTCCCCTGTCGGCGCAGGTCGATGACTACCTCTTCGCGGGCGACCTGGCACGGCGCATGGAAGCGCTGCCGGTGGTCGGTGCGCTCGATCTGTGGTTCGTGATTGCCTTGGCGGGAGCGTCGCTCGTAGCCGCGATGGTTGCGCTCCTCATCGGCGCGATCACTATAAGGCTGCGCGGCGACTACCTTGCGATAGCAACCCTGGGCATCGCGGAGAGCGTGCGCCTGCTGTTCCTGAACGAACGCTGGCTGAGCAACGGGAGCAAGGGGCTGTACACCATCCCGCGCGTCTTCGGCGACGTTGTCGATACTCAGGACTACGACCGCGTGTACCTCGTGGTGGTCCTCGTAGTATTCGCCGTGCTGTTCGCAGGGGTCCGCGCGTTGGTGCATTCGCCGTGGGGGCGTGTGCTGCAGGCGATACGGGAGGACGAGGTTACGGCGGAAGCCAGCGGCAAACACGTGTTCCGCTTCAAACTGCAGGCGTTCGTGCTCGGCGCAGTGATCATGGCCATTGGCGGGGCGCTGTACGCTTTCAATCTGCGCGCCATCTCCCCGTCGGCGTTCACGCCGCTGCTCGGCACGTTCATCATCTGGGCCATGCTGGTGGCAGGCGGCAGCGGACGCCTCTACGGCCCGATCGTTGGCGCGTTCGTCGTGTGGGGCATCTGGAGCGGGTCGCAGTTCCTGCCGGACCCGTTCGGTTCCCCGAACGTGCGCTACTTCTCGATCGGAGCGCTGGTTGTGCTGGTGCTCGTGTATGCGCCGGACGGCATCACGCCGGCGGCCTCGCGCATGGGGGAGCGGTGGGTAGCGCGCCTGCGGCGTTCGAGAGCCCTCGGCGGATGAGCACGCCAACGCCCGTTCATCCACCCCCCGGGAGGTTCAGGATGAACGGGCGCTTCGTGGAGACTTCTCCGTCCGGCGTTACTCGGTAACGATCCGCTCGGTTACGAGTTCGCCGTTGACGATCTTCCAGATGCCCATCGCGCCGGTCACGTCCCCGTTCTCGTCCACGTCAACGGGCCCTGATGCGCCCTGGTAGTTGATCTGCTTGCCGTCGCGGAGGAGTTCGAGCGCGCGCTTGATCTCGTCCACGCCGGGACCGACCTCCTCGCCGGGCGGAGCGGAGACGGCACGTATGGAGTCGCGGATGTCGATTGGATCCGAGGAACCTGCGGCCTCGGCAGCGAGCGCGAAGATGACTGCCGCGTCGTAGGACTCGCGGATGAACGGCAGGGACAGGTCGTTGTTGTAAGCGGCCATGTAGTCGCCGTCGAACTGAGCGCGCGCAGTGTTCTCCAGCGCCTCGGGAGCGGTGCCGTACATCCCTTCGAGGTGCTCTGCACCGACGGCGTCTATGAGGTCGTTGGACTTGCTGCCGTCCACGAAGAGGAAGGTGTCCGCTGCGCCGCTCTCGATGGCTTCGCGGATGTAGACGCCGGCGCTGACGGGGAAGCTGATCGCCACGAGCACGTCGGGGTCGTTCGCGGTCGCCTGGGCCACCTCGGAGGCATAGGAAGGCTGTTCAGGTTCATGCGGGACGGTTACCGCCTGCCCTCCCAGCGCGGAGAAGGACGCCTCGAACTGGTCGGCGAGTCCCTGTCCGTAAGCGTCGTTGATGTAGAGCGCGCCTGCTGAGCGGTAACCGAGTCCGTAGGCGAGATTCGCAAGGACAACACCCTGGAAGGAGTCCGAGGGAGCGGTGCGGAAGACGAAGTTGTTGTCGTCCAGCACGGTGATGGTGGGCGAGGTGGCCGACGGCGACATGAGGGGCACTTCCCCGTCGATCGTTACCGCGCGCGCGACAGCCTGGGTGTGGCTGCTGCGCAGGGGGCCAACGATGGCCGAGACGCTGTCCACGTCCACGAGTTTGCGGGCGGCGTCCACCGCAGTAACGTCGGTGGTGCCTGCGTCCCCGGAAACGACTTCGATCTGACGTCCGTCGAGAACGCCGCCGGCTTCGTTGACCTGGTCAGCGGCAAGCATGACCCCCTGGTCCATCAGCGTCCCGAACTCGGATAACTCGCCGGTGAACTCCATCAGCGAGCCGATCTTGACCGGTTCGTCCTCCCCACATGCGGTCAACAACATGCCCATGGACATGACCAGGGCCACGGCGAGGCCTATGCGGGTTACCTTTCTGTTCATCGCTGACCTCCTCGGAAGCGGATGCGGTTCACCACTGAACGAACATGGGCATGACGACGTGAACGTATTCCCCGTCGTCATCAACGGGGCGGATCACTCCCGGGCTCGACGAAGTGGTCATCTCCAGCGCCACTTTGTCCTTACCGATGACGCCGAGCACGTCACTCAGGTAGCGACTGCTGAAGGCTATCTTCCCTTCCGCCCCCTCAACGTCAGCTTCGAGATTACCGATGTTGTCGCCGACCTCTTCTGCCCGCGACGATATCGTGAGCGCCCCGGAGCCTTCACCCTCTGCGCTCATCTGCA
Source organism: Dehalococcoidia bacterium (assembly GCA_965220225.1). GTDB lineage: Bacteria > Chloroflexota > Dehalococcoidia > Lucifugimonadales > Australimonadaceae > Bin16. The sequence continues at coordinate 2,487,436 of OZ244813.1, forward strand.
GTCGGATGATGCCGGAGCCGTCCTTGGCAAAGATGGCCGCTGTGCGCGTCGCTCGCTGCAACTCGTTGAGCCCGATGATGGCCCGGGTGCCGTGCTCCTGCGGGATGAGTTGCGCGTAGTTGGGGAACGTGCCCTGTATCAACTGCGACACAACTTCGATGTTCTTGAACCTGAAGAGGATCTGGCTCCGCCGCGTAGTGACCACCATGTCAACCGGATCGTCTCCGTCCAGGAGGCGCTCGATGTCGGAGAGCGTTCGGGCGGGAACGATCACCGAGACCTTCTCGCTGGCAGGTTCCATGAGTTGGGCCTTGCGCACTGCAAGCCTGAAGCCGTCGGCGGCGGCGAAGGTGACGTTCGTGCCGTCCAGTTCGATGTTCACGCCGGTCAGGACCGGGCGGGAGTCCTCGACCGCCGCGGCCAGCACCACCTGGTGGATGGCCTCGCGGAGCGCCCTGCCCGACATCTTGGTGGAAACACCCTGGTCCACTGCCGGTATGGGCGGAAACTCTTCAGCAGCGGTCCCGTTGATGTTGGCCTTGGTGCGGTCTCCCTCAACGGAGATGCCGCCTCCCTGAGAAGCCGTCTGCACCTTGATGGTCTGACGTCCGAGGGAGTTGACGAAGTCGGTCAGCAGCCTGGCGGGGATGGTTACGGAGCCTTCCTCCTGTATGTCGGCGCCTATCCACGTGCTGATGGCAACCTCAAGGTTGGTGGCGGAAAGCTTCAGCCGGCCTTCGTCCGTCGCAAGGAGAACATGCTGGGTGATCGGGAGCGTCGTGCGGGTAGCCACCGCGGGCTGCACGATGCTGAGCCCTTGGCTGAGATTCTCCTGTAGGCAGTGCAACTGCATCTCGAAACCTCAATACGTTGTGGTTTTTGCGGCAGAAAACATCAAGCCGCATTTGGCAGCGCAGTATAGGGGACGCCCTCCGAAGGGTCAACGAACAGGAAGGGGAAAACGGATGCTACCTGGCGAAGGAGCTCGGGCTTCTACTGCTCGGACAGGAACGTGACGAGCGTGTCCAACTCTTCAGCCGTCAGTTGGGTTTCGAAGTCCTGTGGCATCAGACCGTCTTCGTAGCCTTCGACGACTTCAGCGGCCGGGTCGAGGATGGATGTGCGGATGTAGTCCGCACCCTTCGTGCCGATGCCGCCGAGCTTCGGACCATCGCTGCTGCCCTTCGACTGCGGGACCGAGTCCAACTCGTGGCAGGTGGCGCAGGCGTAGGTGATGAAGAGCACCCTGCCGTCATTCCCACCTGTACCTTGATCAGGCGTGGGAGTCGGGGTGGGCTGGACGGTCGCCCCGGCGGGCGGTTCGCAGTCAGCGCCTGCCGCTCCAACGATCTGCCCTTCCTGCGCCAGATAGCACTCAGGTGTCGAAACCGGGCTCGCTCCCCCGCAAGCCGCAACGACGACGAATAAAGCCAGGGCTGTGATGGTGAACAGTATGGGGGGTATTGGACGGCGGAATCGCACGCGGCCTCTTATCGGGGGGCAGGGGCAGTTGTGATTTCTATCACGTTGTATCACCCGCCATTTCGTCGTGTCAAGGAAGAGGCCCCCATTGCCCTGCCGGATGGTCCGGAAACAACAAGAGAGGCGGCACCGGCGTTATCTCCCCAGACCGCCGGTCCGCCTCTCTGTTCCGTTCAGGAACGCTGTTCAGCTTGCCCGCTTGACCTCGAGGGTCTCCCCCGGAGCAAGTGCAACGCGCCGGACGTTGATGCCGAGCTTGAGGAGCCAGTAGCCGAGCGTGGCCTTGGATACCTCCAACTCAGCCGCCGTGGCCGAGAGGCCGTTCTCGTTGATCTTTTCAGGCAACAGACGTTCTAGCGGTTGATGGAAACGCTCCTCCACCTGCCGCATGAGACGGGTCTTGCGCGCCATGCTTACCCTCCCCTTACGGAATGTTGAGACAGATTCTACACCTTCGCATGGCACTTTGCCCAAGGTTTGGCATACGAACTTTCCGGACTTTGGATTATCCAATAGATTAGACAAAGTATAAGAAACGTTCAGAACACCGCCTCGGCACGCCTGCCTCCGGTACAATGTCGGCTGTCCCAACGCACAAACCCCCGACCCTCCGAGGTTCACCCCTTGCCCGACGCACTGATCGTCCTGCTCACCGCGATGACTCCCATCGGCGAACTGCGGGCGTCCATCCCCCTCGCGATCACTTCGATGGACATGCCCTGGCCGCAAGCGCTTGGCCTGTCGATCGTCGGGAACATCATCCCGGTGCCGTTCATCCTCTACGCGCTGCGCACCCTGGGAGCACGAGTGGAAGCGCAGCAGAACATCGTCGGCAGCCTCCTGCGCTGGCGCACTGCTCGCATCCAGCACTCATGGGGGCCTCGTGTGCAGCGCTATGGTTTCTTCGGCATCGTCCTGGCTGTTGCCATCCCTCTGCCGCTCACCGGAGCGTGGACCGGCGCGCTCGTCGTCTGGACCCTGCACGAGCCGGTGCGACGCGGGCTGCCTGCCATCGCGGCCGGGGTCGTGATCGCAGGCATCATTGTGACGACCCTGACCCTCGCCGGCATCGAGATCATCCGCCTGACTTAGGAGGCGTGCTGCCACCGGCCCCTTGACAGACGCACTCGTACCACTGCCCTACCCTGCCGCCCAAGGCAACGCTGCCCGCAGCCGTATACAATCGGACTAACGGCAACCGGCCGCACGGAAGAGAACCCTGGATCCCTGGGCTAAGACGAAGCGCAATCACGGGCTGGAGCATGCGACCATCTCGCTCCTGCTGCTGCCGTCGGCCAGCGGCCGACCGGTCGCTGGCTATTCCATACCGGCGGGTTTCCTGGTGCTTGGCGACATCCCCACCCAACAGGTGGAAGAGTCGGCCCATGAAGCGCTGCGGCGGATGCAGGCGGGAGAAGGCAACCTGGCTGTATCCCCGTTCTGCGGGACCAACATCGTAGTGGGAGCAGCGCTCGCGACCATGGCGTCGCTGGGAGGCTATCGCATGGCCGGAGGCGGCAGCCGGGGACTGAGCCGCGCCTTCTCCAACACCATGTTCGCGATTGTGGCCTCCCGCCCTCTCGGCCGGTTCGTCCAGGAGCGTTGTACGACGTCGGCAGACGTCGGCTCGATGTCGATCCGCAGCGTGAAGCGTCACCGCCTCGGCCCCATCACGATGCACTGGGTCGCTACGCGGTTCGGGCGCAGCTGAGACGGTTCGCCCTAACGCCCCGCGAATACCGGAGGGCGCTTCTCCACGAACGCAGTATGCCCTTCCCTCCGGTCCTCGGTGAGCGCCAGCATCGCCGAGCAGCGCTGCTCGTACTGGATGCCGCTATCCAGGTCCACGTCCATCGCCACGTTGACGGCGTTCTTGATGCTCGCGAGCGAGAGCGGCGGCAGCTCGAAGAGGCGTGCCGCCCAGGCTCGTGCCTCGGCCAACAGTCCGCCGGGCGACGACAGAGCGTTGGCGAGCCCCCATTCGAGCGCGGTCTGTGCGTCGATGAACCTCCCGAAGAGCATCATCTCCTTTGCCCGTGCAGGACCGATGAGCCGGGGCAGACGCTGGGTCCCTCCGGCTCCAGGGAGGATGCCGAGCGTCAGCTCCGGTAACGCCATCCGGGCCTCCGTGCTCGCGATCCGGAGGTCACACGCCATCGCAAGCTCGAGCCCTCCTCCGGCCGCGACTCCGTTGACGGCTGCGATGCTCACCTGGTTAAGACGCTCGAGCCGGCGGAACGTGGGAGAGATGACGGCGGAGGTGCGCGCGAGGGACAGGTCATCCAGGTTCTCGGCCCGCTCCTTGATGTCGGCGCCGGCGCAGAAGGCGCGGCCTGAGCCGGTAACGATGAGGACGCGGACCTCGTCGTCCGTCTCGAGGCGCGTGACGAGGTGCTGCAACTCTTCAGTGACTTGCCTGCTGATGGCGTTCAGACGCTCCTGCCTGTTGAGCGTCAGCACGCCAAGGGGGCCTTCGGTCTCGAACTTGATCGTCTGATACGTCATGGGAACGCGTTCCTCCGTGTCTTCCAATGGTTCAAAGCGCAACCGGGGCGCAGGAGGGGTTGATTGACCCTCCTGCGCCCCGGCACTATAGTCGAAGAGAGGCCCCAGTAGCTCAGTAGGATAGAGCGGCTGCCTTCTAAGCAGCGGGTCACGGGTTCGAATCCTGTCTGGGGCGCCAGTCCCCCACCCTCACACGTCCAACTGCTCTCCCAGGTCGACCTCCATGCCCTCGAAGAGCGGGAGAGCAGGCTCGCCTGAGGCGTCCTGGCGCATCTCCACCTGCATCGCGCGGAGAAGGCTTATCGCCACCTCTATGTACTCGGCGGTCAGCGGGACCGAGAGATGCCGCCCTGCTGCAGTGATGTGCAACCCGTCGGCGGACGGCTCTCCCGCGGGCGGCTCAGGCGCCGCAGACGGAGACTCGGCAGCAACTCTCTGGCGTTTACCAGAATGTTCTGAGGTTTTCTCTGCCCTGGCAGGCCTGCCCAGGACGCGGATGGCGTCGGTCAGGTGCTTCTGGATGAGTGGAGCGCGTTTGACGATCTCATCCCGGGGGGCACGGGAGATCTCCTCCAGCCCCACCAGGAGACTCATGTCGTCCGGCACTTCGCCCTCGAAGCGCGTGTAGAGCTGGCTCAGCAGCTCAACGCGCTGGAACGCCTCGGCCGTCGCTTCGAGCGCTTCCTCTGAGCTGGCCGGGTGCAGGACCCGCTGGGCGAGCTGTGAGATGCGGAGCTCGCCACGGCCTTCCACAAGGCCGAAATCGCGGAGCGCCGCGACCTTCGCGAACAGGGTGCCGCTCCCCTCGGCCATCCCCAGTTCCCACGCCAGGCCTTTCACGCTCACCGTTCCCTTGAACTTGTTCAGGATCCGGTTCGCTATCTCGACCGCGTCACCGAACCTGATGTCCGGGTAGCTGTACTGACCGAGTCTCGCCATTTCCTCTTCCCTCCGCTCTGTTCATTCTGCAGCGGCGCAGAGCCGCTCTGTGCGCTCGGAAGATTCTGCAGGACTGCAACAGATAAAACAATAGAGCAATTCAGCAGATTTCTCTGCATTTCTCTGCCGGACTATCTGGAAACTGCTACACGTGCTCCTGAGAACTGCTGCCGGAACCTCTGTTTATTCCTGTATCGAGGGTGTGGGCCGGGTGCCGCCGAGGGCTTGCGCGTTCCCTTGGGTCTGTGGTGGAGCCCGCGGGAAGGGCGCATGGAGGCCGCTTACCGGCGCTGGATGACCTCTGCGTCGGCTTCACCTCATGGAATCGCTCTACGAGGCTCCTGAGCCGTTAGGCTTGTCCCGAGATACCTTGAGATTTACGATTTACTCTCAGGATCGACTCTCACACGAGATGCCCAGGAGGGATTCATGGTCCAGGTTGGTGACACCGCGCCGGACTTCACTGCTGCAGACGACACCGGCGCTGAGTTCACGCTCGGCTCGCTGCGGGGCAGCAAGGTAGTCCTCTACTTCTACCCGAAGGACAACACTCCGGGCTGCACGCAGGAAGCGTGCGACTTCCGGGACCTCTCCCCTGCCCTTTCCCTGAAGAATTCCGTGGTCATCGGCGTCAGCACCGACAGCGTAAGGTCCCATCGGAACTTCAAGAGCAAGTACTCCCTGCCATTCACACTCGTCGCCGACCCGGAGAGGGAGATCGTCAACACGTACGGGGTCTGGGTCGAGAAGAAGAACTACGGGCGTACCTACATGGGAGTGGCGCGTACGACGTTCGTCATAGACGAAGAAGGCATAGTTGAGCGCGTCTTCCAGGATGTAAAGGTGAAGGGCCACGCCGGCGCAGTCCTTGAATCGCTTTAGCGCGGCCCTCACTGCTTCCGGGCTTAGCCGGCGGCGCAGTCGCACGACGCTCCGGCTGAGCGGTTTGGCGGTCGCCCTGCTCCTTGCGCTGCTTTCCGCCGCCTGCGCACCCGGCGAAGGTGAAGGCCAACCTGCCCTGCTGGTGGGCGTCGCCGCGAGCGTTCAACCCGTAGCCGCTCAACTGGCGGCCCGGTTCGAGTCCGAGCACGGGACAGCCGTGACCCTCGTTACCGGTTCGTCCGGCACACTGGCCGAACAGCTCCGCCAGGGAGCGCCCTTGGACATCCTCATCTCGGCTGACAGTCGATACACGTCTGCGCTCGCCGCTGAGGGATCGCTGGACCCTGCCGGCGTCACGGCGCTCGCAACAGGAGAACTTGTCGCGATCACGGGCCTCGACGACTCGGAGGAGGACGTCTCTGCTCTCCTGCGCGGGCGCGCGGTGCGACAGGTAGCGCTTGCAAACCCGGACCTGGCCCCCTACGGCGACGCAGCGAGGCGCTACCTCGAGGACCGGGGCCTCTGGGATGGAGTAGCTGAACGTGCCGTCTACGGCGAGAACGTCGCCCAGGCGTTCCAGTTCGTGGCGAGCGGGAACGCGGAGTTGGGGTTCGTCTCGCGGTCCCTGGTCATCGCCTCGGACGCTCGAAACGTCAACGTGCTGGCCCCGCTCCCGCCTGAAGCGAGTGCGGGACTGCAAGTCACTGCTGGCATCAGTCTCGACTCTGATCGGGCAGAGACGGCCCGGCTTTTCATCGCTTCGATGAGTGATCCGCTGGCGCTCGAAGTATGGCAGGGGTTCGGCTACACGCCGCACATTGGTAAGGTTGACGGCGCGGAGTAGCTATGGACTGGGACGCCCTTCGACTGAGCCTGCAGACCGGTGTTGCAAGTACGGCGCTTGCTTTCGTGGTCGGCGTTCCTGTCGCGTGGGGGCTCTCACGTTTGCGCGGATGGGTGCACGACCTGCTCTCCACGGCAGTGCTCATACCCATGGTGCTGCCTCCTACCGTACTTGGCTACTACCTGCTGCTCGCCGTTGGGCGGAACTCTCCCGTGGGCGAAGCGCTTGAAGCGGCATTCGGGTTCACGTTCGTCTTCCAGTGGAGTGGTGCTGCGCTCGCCGCCTTCTTCGTCTCCGCTCCCTTCCTTGTTCGCACGGCACAGGCTGGCTTCGAGTCGGTGGACCATACGCTGGAAGATGCGGCCCGCACCCTCGGGCAGACGGAGTGGACCGTATTCGTGCGCATAACGCTCCCTCTCGCCTGGCGCTCGGTGATGACCGGCGTCAGCCTCGCGCTCGCACGAGCGATGGGCGAGTTCGGTGCGACGCTCATGGTGGCGGGAAGCATCCCGGGGCGCACGCGCACGATGCCCATCGCCATCTACGAGGCGGTGCTGACAGGGCGGACGAGTGAAGCGCAGGTGCTCGCGCTCACGCTCACGCTCGCCGCAAGCGGCCTGCTCGTCGCCGTCGCGTTCGGGATGCGCCGGAGAGGGATGCGCTGGCGCTAGCTCGCCCCGGGAAGAGAAAGCCTCCTTGCTCCGGCAGACGTATCATAGAGAGAAGACAGGTAGCACCCTCGTACGGAGGAACTGAATGATGCGTGCCGCGGTACAGAACATCAGTTGGGGAACGGCCGGGCCGATCCTTGCGCTCGTGGGGTCGCTCGCGGTCGCGATCGTCGGTGCCTTCATCACCGGAAGCGAGTTCGGCACGGTGACACAGGGCGTGGAGTCCGTGTCCGCTCAATCCGGCAACTTCCTTGGCGACCTCGGTGATCTGTTCCCCTTCGGGTTCGCATTCAGTGCAGGGATGGTCTCGTCGGTCAACCCTTGCGGCTTCGCCATGCTTCCCGCCTACCTCGGCCTCTACATGAGCGACAATGCCAGCACCGATGCGGCTGAACGCAGTATCGCGGCGCGGTTGCGGCGTGCCCTGCTCGTCGGCATGACGGTTTCGGCGGGATTCGTAGTGCTGTTCGCGGCTGTGGGCACGCCGATCGGGCTGGGCGCGCGCGGGATAGCGGACGCCTTCCCATGGATCGGCCTCATCATAGGAGTGCTTCTCGTTGTGGCCGGAGCGTACCTCCTCTCGGGCGGCAAGCTCTACAACAACTTCGCAGTCAGCATCTCCCAGCGGTTCGGTAATGCGAACAACCAGAGCATGCGGAGCTATTTCACCTTCGGACTCGCCTACGGCACCGCATCGCTGAGCTGCACGCTCCCCATCTTCCTCGCCGTTATCGGCGGAACGTTTACGGCAGAGACATTCCTGGACTCCGTGTGGCAGTTCGTCCTGTACGGGCTGGGTATGGGCTCCGTGATCCTGGCGCTGACCATCGGCATGGCCTTGTTCAAGGGAGCGATGACCGGCGTCCTGCGGAAGGCATTGCCGCACATCGGCACGATCAGCGCCGTGATGCTGCTCATCGCCGGGACGTTCATCGTCTACTACTGGCTGACGCTCGGCGAACTGCTGGAGCGGATACGCGGCGCGTAGCTCCCTGCTGCCTGCCTGGCTGCAAGGCATTCGAACGGAAGCAGGCCTAGTTAAACTTCCGACGACTGTACTCACCCCCTTAATGACTCGTTAAGAGTCCCCTTGCATAATGGCTGCACGACTAACGAATCCACAGGGGGCGCCGGCCCCGGAGCCGACTTCTATGACGAACCGCTCTGTGTTGGTGGTGGAAGACGAGGAGAACCTCGTAGAGGCGCTCCGTTACAACCTGGAGCACGAGGGCTACGCCGTCCTCACCGCTCCCGACGGCGGAAGCGGACTCGAGACCGCGCGCACCGCCCTTCCCGACCTCGTCATCCTCGACGTGATGCTCCCCAACCTGGATGGCTTGGAAGTCTGCCGCATCCTCCGCCGCGAGACCGACGTGCCGATCCTCATGCTTACTGCGAAGGGCGAGGAGATAGACCGTGTCGTCGGGTTGGAGATCGGCGCGGACGACTACGTCACGAAGCCGTTCAGCATGCGCGAGTTGATGGCGCGCGTGCGGGCGATGCTCCGCCGCCCGCGCAAGACCGCGGCGGCCCGGATGGCCGAACCGCTGCGCTCCGGCTCGCTTGCCGTGGACGTGGACGCACACCAGGCCTCGCTCAACGATGAGGAGCTACGGCTCAAGCCCAGGGAGTTCGACCTGCTCGCACTCTTCATGCGGAACCCCGGCCGCGCTTTCACGCGGGACCAGATACTGGAGCAGTTGTGGGGGTACGACTACATCGGTGACGTCCGCACGGTTGACGTGCATGTGCGGTGGCTCCGTGAAAAGATAGAGGCTGACCCTTCGACCCCAGCCCGCATCATCACGATCCGGGGGGTCGGCTACCGCTTCGAAGGTTGAGGTGAGCCTCATGGCCGGACTGAGAGGCGCTGCGATCGTCCTCGGAACGCTGACGCTGCTCTCGCTTCTCGCCGGAGTGTTGGCCGTCGCCGCCTCGGAGCCGCTGATCGCTCTACTCTCCTTCCTCGTGGCCGCCGCCCTGCTCCTCGTCACGGTGCGGGAGCGCCGGACAGGCGCTGCCGCTGCCCGTGAGACCCGGGCGGCAGTAGCTGCGATGCGGCGCATCGCCACGGGGAACTTCGACATGCGCCCCGAACGGCTGACCTCCACCCCACTGAGCGGGCTCCAGGCGCCGTTCGCCGCGATGACTGAGGCGCTGGCGGCCCTCTTCTCGCAGCTCGCCGACCGTCGCGAGCAACTGACCGCCGTACTCGACACGATGGCGGACGGCGTCATCCTCGTTGACCCCGAGAACCGTATCGAACTCTCCAACCCTGCCGCACAAGAATTGCTCACCATCGAGGCGCCCGTCGGAACACCCTTGAGTTCCATACTGCGCGACCATGAATTGCGGGACCTCGTCACCCTCTGTAGAGAGTCCGGGGAGCGCCAGCACGCGGAACTCGCTCTCTCCAGCCCCCGGCGCAGCCTGAGCGCAACCGCGACGCCCATCGCCGCCGAACCCGGCGAGACCGAAGCGGATGGACAGGTAACCTCCGTCCTTCTCATGCTGCACGACCTCACCCCTATCCGTCAGCTCGAAACAACGCGGCGCGAGTTCGTGGCCAACGTCTCGCACGAACTCCGCAATCCCCTGGCGTCGGTCAAGGCCATGGTCGAGACGCTGGAAGGCGGCGCTGTACGCGATGCAACGGCTGCGGCTGATTTTCTCGGACGCATCAACGACGAGGTCGACCGCATGAACGCCCTGGTCAACGACCTCCTTGGACTCTCCCGGATCGAGAGCGGGCAGTCGGGGCTGCACCAGGAACGGGTGGACGCCGCCGCCACTATCGCAGCCGTTCGAACAGACCTCGAACACCGGATCGCGGAGACCGGCGTCTCGGTCACCATCAACGCCTCCGGTGACGTGGTCGCGCTGGGAGACGCCGAAAAGCTGCGGCAGGTCATATCCAACCTGCTGGACAACGCGCTGAAGTTCACCCCGAGCGGGGGGACCATAGAACTGAGCGCGGACAACACGGACGACGAACGCATCCTCATCCGGGTGCGGGACAGCGGCCCTGGCATCGCTCCCGAACACCTGCCTCATCTGTTCGAGCGCTTCTACAAGGCCGACCGCTCCCGCCGGGACCAGGGCACGGGGCTGGGCCTCGCTATAGCAAAGCACATCGTCGAACTGCACGGTGGCGAGGTCGGCGTTGAGAGCACGCAGGGCGCGGGCTCCACGTTCTGGTTCACGCTCCCTCGTGCAGCCTGATATCTATCCCTGCTGGAAAGCCCATGGTCCCCGTTAACGTTCCGCTAAAGAAGACCGGCGCTCGCCGTTAACTTCGCCTCCCTACGCTAACGATGTAACCCAACCCCCAAGGGAGGCAGGATGATAGCGACCAGATACCTCAGACTGAGTGGGCTGATGCTCCTCGTGGCGGCGCTCGCCGCCTTCGTCGCCGCGTGTGGCGACCCAACCCCGACCCCGACGTCCCCACCCCAGGCTGCCGCAACGCCTACCGCGGCTCCGGCCACTCTCAGCGGCACGATCCAGATCGACGGCTCCTCCACCGTCTTCCCCGTCACCCAGGCCGTCGCCGAAGAGTTCCGCAAGGAGCAGCCCGACGTCCAGGTCAACGTAGCAGTCTCAGGCACCGGCGGAGGCTTCAAGCGATTCACCGTCGGCGAGACCGACATCTCCAACGCCTCCCGCCCTATCAAGGACTCCGAGGCCGAGGCCGCAGCAGCCAACGGCATCGAGTTCATCGAGATGCGCGTGGGCACCGACGGCCTCTCCGTCATGGTCAACCCTTCCAACGACTTCGTGGACTGCCTCACCGTCGAGGAACTCAACGAGGTCTGGAAGCCAGGCTCCACCATCAACAACTGGCAGGACGTCCGCGCAGGCTTCCCCGACCAGCGACTCCGCCTCTACGGACCCGACACCGACTCCGGAACGTTCGACTACTTCACCGAAGAGGTCAACGGCGAGGCGCAGGTGTCGCGTGCTGACTACACCGCCTCCGCCGACGACAACGTCCTCGTACAGGGCATCGCCGGCGACCGCGGCTCACTCGGCTACTTCGGCTATGCCTACTACCAGGAGAACAAGGACAGCCTCAAGATCGTCGCTATCGACAACGGCAGCGGCTGTGTCACCCCTGAGCCTTCGACCATCGAGGACGGCTCCTACACCCCTCTCTCACGCCCACTCTTCATCTATGTCAACGTAGCAAGCCTCGAGAAGCCTGAGGTGAAGGCGTTCGTCACGTTCTACATGGACCACGGCTACCAGTTGACCAGCGAGGAGGGATACGTCCCCGTGGACCGAAGCGTCTACGCCGACAACAAGGCCGCGGCCGGTCTCTAGCCGGATAGATCAGTCGTCCCCTGTGGGGCGGTGGCCTTCCTCCCACGAGCATCTGCTCGATGCGCCACCGCCCCACCTTCCTATCTCTCCTCCGGGGCTAGACGAGACGAGGGCATGTGATGGACACTACCGCACGAGATGGCTTCGCAGCACAGATCGGACAGCGCCAGGCAACTATGCAGTTGAGCCGCAACCGCAAGCGAGGCGCGCTGCAGGGCCGCATCGTTCACTGGTTGTTCTTCGCCTGCGCTGTGATGTCCATCATCACCACCTTCGGCATTGTCGCCAGTCTGTTGAGCCAATCCCTCGGCTTCTTCCGTGAGATCCCCGTCTGGGAATTCCTCTTCGGCACCACCTGGTCCCCCATCCTGAAAGATGCGGAAGGAAACCGGCACTACGGCGTACTGCCGCTCGTGAGCGGTACCCTGCTCGTTGCGTCGATCGCTGCGGCGGTCGCGGTGCCTGCCGGGTTGGCCATAGCCATCTACCTCTCGGAGTACGCCCCTGACAAGATGCGCCGGACCATCAAGCCGGTCCTCGAGGTGCTCGCAGGCATCCCCACCGTCGTGTACGGGTACTTCGCTCTGACCTTCGTGACCCCGCTCCTGCAGAGCATTCCGGTCCGTGTCTTTCAGGAGGACCTGCTGGTCTTCAATGCGTTGAGCGCCGGCTTGGTCATGGGCCTGATGATCATCCCCATGGTCTCGTCGCTCAGCGAGGACGCAATGGTCGCGGTGCCCCGCTCGCTCAGGCATGCGGCGTACGCCCTCGGCGGAACCAGGCTGGAGGTCTCGATCCGCATCGTCGTACCTGCCGCGTTCTCGGGCATCATCGCCTCGTTCATCCTGGCGTTCTCACGCGCCATAGGCGAGACGATGCTGGTAACCCTTGCCGCGGGCGCAACGCCGCGTCTCACCTTCAACCCCATCGAGAGCATCCAGGCGATGACGGCATTCATAGTGCAGCTTGCGCTCGGGGAGACCCCGCACGGTTCATTGGAATACAACACCATCTTCGCAGTGGGACTGCTTCTGTTCGTGTTCACGCTCGGCATGAACGTGCTCGGACACTTCCTCGTCCGCCGCTTCCGAGAGGAGTATTAGCATGGCGAAAGCAGAGGTCACGGCGCTGCTCAATCCGCGCCTCGCGGTTCGCAAGCGCATCGGCTCGGTGGCATACGTCATCTTCATCGCCGCCATTCTGCTCGGGCTTGCCGGGCTGGCGGCATTGCTCCTGCGTGTGCTCTGGCAGGGGGTCCCCTGGCTCAGCCTGCACTTCCTGACCGACTACCCTTCCCGCTTCCCTGAGCAGGCCGGCATGAAGTCCGCCATCTTCGGAACGATATGGATCATGGGGCTCACGGGCCTCTTCACGGTGCCCGTGGGCGTCGGCGCAGCCGTTTACCTGGAGGAGTACGCGCCGAAGAACTGGTTCACCCGCATCATCGAGGTCAACATATCCAATCTCGCCGGAGTGCCCTCGATCGTCTACGGGCTGCTCGGCCTCGCCGTCTTCGTGCAGATACTTGCGCTGGGAAGAACGGTCGTCGCCGGAGCGATGACGATGTCGCTCCTCGTCATGCCCATCGTCATCATCGCCTCACGAGAGGCGATACGCGCCGTCCCGTCGACATACCGTGAAGCGTCCTACGGCCTGGGCGCGACCAAGTTCCAGACCGTGAAGGACGTCGTTCTGCCGCACGCGCTCCCCGGGATCCTGACGGGCACCATCCTCGCCATGTCCCGGGCCATCGGAGAAGCGGCGCCCATGATCGCTATCAGCGCGCTCGTCTTCCTCACGTTCATCCCAACCGACCCGCTGGACGAGTTCTCGGTCATGCCCATACAGATATACAACTGGGTGAGCCAGCCCAGGCCTGAGTTCCGTGGCATCGCCGCGGCAGGCATCATCGTCCTGCTGTTCGTCCTGCTCTCCATGAATGCCGTGGCGATCTACATCCGCAACCGCACACAGAAGAGGTCTGAGGAATGACTACCGCGATTGATGCTACCGCCACCTACACGACCCTCAGGGTTACGAACCTGGATATGTACTACGGCTCGTTCAGGGCGCTGCGAGACATCAATCTGGATGTGACGCGGAACAGCGTCACTGCCCTCATCGGTCCGTCCGGCTCCGGCAAGAGCACGCTCCTGCGCTGCTTCAACCGCATGAACGACCTCATTCCCGGCGCGCGCGTGGAAGGCGAAGTGCTCTTCAACGGCGAGGACATCTACCACCCCAGCATCGACCCCACGGAGATAAGACTCCGCGTCGGGATGGTCTTCCAGAAACCTAACCCCTTCCCCAAATCCATCTACGACAATGTCGCCTTCGGGCTGCGCATCAACGGCTTCAGGGGCAACATGGACGAGGCAGTGGAGCGCTCCCTCCGCAGGGCCGCGCTCTGGGACGAGGTGAAAGACCGCCTGAAGGCGAGCGGCCTCACGCTCTCCGGCGGGCAGCAGCAACGCCTCTGCATCGCGCGCGCCGTCGCCGTCCAGCCGGACGTCATCCTCATGGACGAACCAGCCTCCGCCCTCGACCCCATCTCGACGCTCGCGATAGAGGACCTCATGCGCGAGCTCAGCCGGGACTACACCATCGTCGTCGTCACGCATAACATGCAGCAGGCGGCAAGGGTTTCGGACTGGACCGCGTTCATGACGATGGGGGGCGACCGGGCAGGCTACCTCGTGGAGGTCGGCGACACGCACCAGATATTCACCAATCCCCGGGACGAACGCACCGAGGGGTACATCACCGGCAGGTTCGGATAACCACCGTTGGGGCGTGGCAGGAGGACGTGATGATGGACAGACCCATGGGCAGACACCAGCGTGCGGAGTTCGACCGTGACCTCCAGAACCTGCAGGATGAGCTCCTGGCTCTCGGCAGCATGGTGGAGAAGGCGACGTTCCTGGCTGTCGAGGCGCTCAAGACCCGCGACCTCGCGTTGTCCCAACAGGTGATCCGCGATGACGACGTCATCGACAAGAAGAGGGCCGAATTGGAGGAGCGGGCCGTCGACCTGATAGCCATCCAGCAGCCGGTCGCCTCCGACCTCCGCATGCTCATCGCAGCCCTCCACGTCTCGATGGAGCTCGAGCGCATCGGCGACTACGCGGAGGGCATCGGCAAGATCAGCCTGATGATGGGCGACCAGCCCCCGATCAAGCCCCTGGTCGATATCCCCCGCATGGCGGAGAAGGCTGCGGCCATGCTTCGCGCCTCACTCGATGCGCTGGTCGGGCACGACGTCGATAAGGCGTACCAGGTGCTGGCCGATGACGACGAGGTGGACGCGCTCTACGATCAGGTCTACCGCGAGTTGCTGCTGATGATGGTGCAGGACCCCAAGGTCATCGAACGCGCAACCTATCTGCTGTGGACCGCCCACGATCTCGAGCGCATCGCCGACCGCGCCACGAACATCGCAGAGCAGGTCGTCTACTTGGTCACCGGCAAACAGGTCGACCCCAGCCAGGTCTCCAGGTACTAGCTACCGGCGCCGCCCTACCCCGCGACCTGCAGGCTCAGACTGTCCTCCAGCATGACGCCCCCGGCAGCGTACGGCGAGTGGTCGTTCGCGTTCAGTGTCACGCGTACCTCATGCGCCCCCGGCGCGAGGCCATCCAGGTGGAACCACTCGCTGTAGAGGCGTGTCTTGACGCCGTTCACGTACAGGTGCGCGTGACCCTCGCCCGGAATGTGCGCCGCGCCCGCGTTCTCCGGTGCGAAGCGGAACCCCTGCGTCGCGATGCGCAGGTTGTACCCGCTCACGCTGTCCGCGATCACCTGTAGCGAAACGGACATACCTTCCGGAGCCTCGACCGGCGCGTGTGTCATGCTGCCGTCGGCCATCGTTCCGTCGTGGGTGTGCGGGCCTGTTCCGGGAGGATGGGTGTGAGGCTCGACTCCTGCGTCTCCGCCAACGATCCCGCACCCGGCCGAGAGCATCCCGGCAGCGAGCAGCACGACGATGGCCTTCCTTATCGATCGCATACCTGGTTCTCCCTGCCCTCCCTGACTGCCGACTGGGACGCGCTTCACGGTGCCTGCCGCCGCTTGCGCGGAACGAACACCAGCCACAGGATGGGCAGCACGATTCCCAGCGCCACGACGAGCGCCGTCCATGGGAACCCGCGGCCGCCCTCACGCACCTCCACGGGTAGCGTCAGCGACGACGGTCCCAGCTCTGAGTCGATGTTGATGACGATATCCCAGCGCCCGGGCGTGTCCGGCTTCAGGACCGCTACGTACTCGTTCACCGGCGCCCCTCCCTGCCGCGCTACCTCCGGCCCGATCCTCACGCCCTCGCGCGATGCCATAACGACGATGCGCGGCAGAGAGTCACGGCCGCCGCTCCCGTCGTCCGTGACCAGATCGACGACGACCGTCACTTCCAGGAAACCGACGAGCGGCACAGCCTCCACGAGCAACTCGTACGGCCCGCTCGTGCCCTTGAACAGTGTCTGGCTGCCCTCGTGCGTCGTGTGCGCTGCCGCAGGCAACACGCTGAACGCCATCGCCACCGCCATCACCGCCGTGAACGCCAGTAGACGTCCGCGGCGCATTCTCCCGGCCAGCACCGTCGCCCTACTTGGCTTCCCCGAGACGAAGCACCGTGTTGAACTCTTCCTCGGTAACCGGCGTGATGGAGAAGCGATTGCCCCGTTTCAGCACCATCATCTCCGCGAGCTCGGGCTCTGCCCGCAGCTCTTCCATCGTGACGATGTCCGCGAACTTCTGGTCGGCCTTGAGGTCCACCATGTACCAGAGCGGCTTCTCGGGAGTGCTCTTCGGATCGGGATGGTCGGAGTCCGGGTCCCACGCCGTACTGTCCGGGTACCCTTCCCGCACGACGGTCGCCGTGCCCACGACGCCTATCGGTTTGGCGCTCGAATGCCAGAACAGCACCCCGTCGCCGGGCTTGATATCGTCGCGCAGCCAGTTCCGCACCTGGAAGTTGCGCACGCCGTCCCACTCCGCGACCCCATCCTTCACGAGGTCGTCGTAGGAGTACGTCGTCGGTTCGGACTTGAACAGCCAGTAGCGGGACATCTGCTCGTCTCCTCTCGGGTTCGCTTCCAACTACGCGAACTGCGGAGCGACCTCTTGCGCGAAGCGCTCCATCGCGCGCGCGTCGAACGGACGCGGAGTCATGAGGATGAAGTGGTCGATGCCTGCGTCGACCCACCTGCCCAACTGCTCCGTGATCTGCGCGGGCGAACCGAGCAGCATGCTGTCGCGCACCTGGTCCTCCGGCGTCGCGTAGTAGGACGTCTCCTGCGTCGCCAGCGTCGCGCCTCTGGCGACGGTCGCCTCGACCTCCGACGCGTCGTCGGTCAGCTTGATCTGCATCTGCACGGAGTGGCGCATGCCGGAGAAGTCACGGCCTGCCTCGTCGCAGACCGCCTGCATCCGGCCAAGGTTCACCTTCGCCTCTTCCAACGGCGCGATCTGGTTGTAGTCCGTGGCGTGCTTGGCAGCTATCTGCATCGTACGCTGACCGCGCCCCCCGACGATGATGGGCGGGTGCGGCTGCTGCACCGGCTTCGGCATCTGCGGCGCCTCGTCCAGCGAGTAGTACGTGCCCTGGAACGAGGCAGGCTCTTCGGTCCAGATCGCCTTGATGACGGAGAGCGCCTCGTCCAGCCGGTCGGCGCGCTCCTTGAACGGAGGGAACGGGATGCCGTGGACGTCGAACTCGTGCCTGACATTGCCGCTGCCGATGCCCAGCTCCGCCCGTCCACCGGACACGTGGTCGATGGTATTGACCATCTTTGCCGTTATGACAGGGTGGCGGAAGTTGTTGTTTATCACCAGCATGCCCAGCCGGAGGTTCCTGGTGTGGCCGGCCATCGCCGCCATCACGGTCAGACCGTCGAGCCGTGCCGGAGTCGTTCCCCGGCCCGGATTGATCTGCATCAGGTGGTCCGACGGATAGAACCCGTGGAACCCGAGTTCATCGCAGGTCTGGCAGATGTGGAGGAAATCGCTCCACTCGAGTCCCGAGCTCCCACCGACGCTGAAGAGAACCTTGCCCATATGCGCCCCTCCTGTCTGGTCGGGGAGCATTGTACCCGCTCACCGGACAGAGCGACGCCTATACTGCCATCACCCCGACGCCGGCGGTGACGAACGAAGCGGATACCCAGCGGGAGCGTCCCTCGCGCCTGCCAAGCACGGCGCGCACGCTCATCCCGCTCGCCGCCACCCAGAACAGGAGCAGCACCGGCCTCGTCGACATGATCGCCGTGCTCAGTGACACCGGGCCCAGTTCGAACGCCATGAACGACACCATGAACGCGAACAGGATCACCGCCTGCGCGACGCCCGTAGAGACAAGTGCCGGGCGTGAGGCCAGTGCCTCGCGGAGACCGGCGCGGTTCCGGAGCAATGAGGTGCCCATCAGGCAGGGGATGGAGAACGCCCAGGAGACCGCGTACATCTGCAGGATGGACATCTCCCCTACTACTGCCTTCGCCAGCACGGAGTAGAGAGCGATGCACAGGGCAGACCCGAGGATGGCAAGCAACGAACGGTTCAGCCTTATGCGCGCGCCCGGCAGCGACTGATGCCACGACGCGACCATGACGCCAACGGTCACGAGAAGCGCGGCGCCCGCCTTCAGGGGCGTCAATGACTCCCCGAGCGCCATCACCGCCATGACCAGCACGAACAATGGGTACGCATCGAAGATGGGAACAATGCGGGAGATGTCGGTCTCTCTGCGGAACGCGTAGCTGCTGAGCAACTGGATCGCCGCGTGCAGCGTTCCCGCCACGGCCATGGCGAGGACGGGCCACGAGAACCAGTTCGGGGGAGACAGGAGCAGGATAACGCCTGCAACGAACGCGTGCGGGATGCACGAGATCGCCGCAAAGGTCGCCGCCCCGTCTACATGGCGGTCCAGCACGCGCTTCTGTATCACCGAGTACGCGGTGAAGGCCAGCGCGCTGGCCAACGATAACACTACCCAATCCATCTCTGTTCCTTCCCTCTCGCTTGGGCTGTGCTATGCGCTGAACCAAGTACGAGCACGCTGTTTCAGGAGTGAACGTATCTCGAGTTGGGGGCGTCCGCCCCGGGACTGGAGCGGCCGGTAGGCTCATCGGGCCCACCGGAGCCGAGGCGCCAAAGCGTTATTCGTTTCCTTCCTCGTTCTCCTCGCTGTCCGGGTTCTCGTCCAAAGCCTCGGTCTGCACCAGGGCTTCGAGGTCAAGTACCTCGCGGATACCTGCGTAGTTGACGCCTTTGTCGGATAACTCCGCTATGCGCACCACCAGCCCCACGTCGATGTCCGAGTACAACCGCGTACCTCCCTCTGTACGCTCGGGCTCGATGAGCCCTGCTGACTCGAACGCGCGAAGCCGGTGCTCCGGTACGCCTGTGAGTCTCGCGACTACACTGATCGGGTACTTACCCGTATTCTCATCTGCGTCGACCACCAAGGTAATCTAACAGCGCCAGAGAGATTATGCAATAGTCAGTTTCAGGATTTCAGCGGGTTAACGTTGCGATAATCTGCTGGTTGCCACCAGGTTACATCCCAACGCCTACCAGATAGCCTGCCCGGGGCTCTGAGAAGCGGCGTCACGCGAGGCTTCGTAACGAAATGCCGTTCAGGTACAGGAAGAACGCGCGTACGCGCACGCGGTAGACTTGAAGCATGAGCACCCGCGTCCGAACAGAGCCGCGCGCGCCGGAGTTCGCGAACCGCCTCGGCGCCCTGCCCGCCCAGCCCGGTGTCTACCTCATGAAGTCCGCCAGTGGCGGGGTCCTCTACGTCGGCAAGGCAGCAAGCCTCCGCAACCGCGTGCGTTCCTACTTCCAGACACCGTACGGCAAGGAGCCGCGCATCCAGGCGATGGTCCGCCACATCGCGGACTTCGAGTTCATCGTCACCGAGTCGGTGCAGGAGGCGCTGCTGCTGGAGAACCTGCTCATCAAGCAGCACAAACCCTTCTACAACGCCCGGCTCAAGGACGACAAGACCTACCCTTACATCAAGATAGACCTCGCAGAGGAGTTCCCGCAGGTCTATTTCACCCGCCGCGTACTTGCCGACGGCGCTCGCTACTTCGGACCGTTCGCCAGCGCCAGCTCCGTCCGCAAGACGATGGACCTGCTCAAGAAGCTGTTCCCCTACCGCTCCTGCACGAAGACCATCACCGGCAACGACGACCGCCCCTGTCTCGAGTACTACATCCACCGGTGCGTCGGCCCGTGCATCGGGGCGGTGGATGCGGGCGGCTACGGCGAAGTGATACGCCAGGTGCTGCGCTTCCTGGAAGGCGATTCCGAGAGCGTGGAGATGGAATTGCAGGTGAATATGGAACGCGCGTCCGAGGCGCTCGAGTTCGAGCGCGCCGCCGTCCTGCGCGACCAGCTCCGCGCCATCGAGTCCGTCTCGCAGAACCAGAAGGTCGTCTCGAACCGCAACGAGGACTCGGACGTCATCGCCCTCGCCTACGACAAGGGCGAGGCATGGGTCGAACTCTTCCGTGTACGGCGCGGCAAGCTGATCGGGCGCGACCACTTCGTGATGGAGGGCGGCGAAGCGGAGGACGAGCCCGCCCTGCTGGAGCACTTCGTTCAGCAGTTCTACGAGGCGTCAACCGACGTGCCCGGGGCGCTGCTCATGCAGCACGACATCGAGAACGCCGACGCGATCGCCGACTGGCTCAGCAGCAAGCGCGGCAGACGTGTTTCGATCTTCCGCCCGCAGCGCGGCGAGAAGCGGCAACTCGTCCAGATGGCCGCAGCCAACGCTGTCGAAGCCCTCACCCAGCGGCGCATCAAGTGGCTCCACGAGTCGGACAAGGTGCTGCAAGCCCTCGTCGAGCTGCAAGAGGCGCTCAATCTTCCTGAACTCCCGCGACGCATCGAGTGCTACGACATCTCGAACATCCAGGGCACAAACTCTGTCGGCAGCATGGTCGTGTTCGAGAACGGGCGTCCGCGCACAGGGCACTACCGCCGCTTCCAGATCAAGGGCGTCAGCGGTATAGACGACTACGCCTCGATGCAGGAGATGCTGCGCAGGCGTTTCCGCAGGATGGGAGAGCAACGCAGGGCAGAGGCGAAGGCCGGAGCGAGCGGCCCCCTGCCCGCCGATGCTGAGAAGACGGACGAGGCAGAGGGCAGCCCGGACGACGGGCGCAGCACGCAGGACTCGTTCGGGTTCGTGCCCGGCCTCGTCATCATCGACGGAGGCAAGGGACATCTGAACGCGGCGCAGGAAGTCTTCCTCGAGATGGGGCTGACGGACATCCCGCTCTGCTCGCTGGCGAAGCGGGAGGAAGAGGTGTTCCTGCCGCACATGCCCGAGCCGGTGCTGTTGCCCCGTCGCTCGCAGGGACTGTACCTCGTGCAGCGCGTCCGGGACGAGGCGCACCGGTTCGCCATCACCTACCATCGACAGCGACGCTCACGGGCCGCGACCCGCTCGCGGCTCGACGACGCGCCCGGCATCGGGCCGAAGCGCCGCCGCGAACTCATACGCCGGTTCGGGAGCGCAGCGGGCGTCCGCGCCGCGAGCGTCGAGGAACTCGCGAGCATACGCGGCATGAGCCGCGCCTCCGCGGAGCAGCTCAAGGCATTCCTCGGCGGAGACGACTCCCCCGCCTCACCATCGCAACCAGAGGAGGTTCACTCATGAGCACGGATCAGAGCGACAGCAGACCTCCGGTCTGGGTGGGACACGTCAGCATGAGCACCGCGAAACTGGACGATTCGCGCGCGTTCATGGAGGGGCTCGGCATGAGGCCGATGTTCCACAACGAGTCCGTGGGCATCTTCGAGTTGCGGGGCGGAACGCACCTGGTGCTGGTCGCCGACGCGGACGCTCAACCCGGAGACGCGCCGTTCGACCTCATGGTCGAGGACATCGACGCTACGCATGCGGACTATGCTTCGCGTGGCCTAGCGCCCTCCCCCATCGAGCGCGGGCGCATCCACGCCTCCTTCACGGTCACCGAGCCCGGCGGCGGGCGCATCACCGTGAACTCGACCCACGTGTCGAGCCTCCCGGTCTGATCGGCCTGCACCCCTCCCCTAGGGGAGAGGGGTGCCGCCTCGAAGAGGCGGCGGGTGAGGGCCCTCCGGAATGGGGTGCTGGGCGGTGGCTGTCATGTTGAGCGGAGCCGGAGGCGAGTCCCGCGCTCTGGCGCGCAATATCCTCTCGGGGTGGTCTGGTTCCCTCTCCCGATGGTGGGAGAGGGTCAGGGTGAGGGCGGGGGCGGAGTGGGGTGCCCCGCATCAGGCCCTGCGCTTGACGAGCGTCTCCCTCGTAGCGAACGCCAGCAGCAGGCCCGCGATCAGCAGGACCGGCGCGTACACGATGAACGGCGCGGTCGACCCGACTGTGTTGATCAGCAGCCCGCCGAGCAATGGCGCCCCCACGCCTCCCACCTCTGCGACGGTGCGTCTGAACGCCTGCAAGCGGCCGCGCACGTGGTTCGGCAGGACGTCGTACGTGCTCGCGGCCAGCGAGCCGAGCGAGAGCCCGTTGCAGACCGCCATGACGCTGACGAGCGCTACCACGTGCGCGTACGTATCCACGAACGGCATGAGCAGGAACGCCACGCCCGGCAGGAAGGTGCTCGGCACCGTCGCCCACTTCCGGCCGAGCTTGTCGAGCACGAACCCCGCCGGGAGGATCATCGCGAACACCACCCCGCCCGAGATCGAGAAGAGCGCGCCGATCTGGGTGGGCGTCAGTCCCAGCTCCGCGTCCGCGTACAACGGCAGCACGCTCTGCAGCGTGATGCGGAACGTGAACCCCGCGAACGTCGCGAGGACGAACACCCAGTAGCTCAAGCGCAGGCCGGGCTCGATCTGCCTGAACAGTTCGATGAAGTCCCGCACGCGTTGACCGAGTCCGCTCCGAACAGTCTCGCCTGTGGGCTTCGACGCTGCTTGTGGCGCTCCCTGTGGAGCGTAAGCGTCGTGCGCGAACAGGCCGAGGGCGACTGCGATGCCGGTCAGGGCGGCAAAGCCCACGAACGTCGCCCGGAAGTCGATGGCTTCCGCCAGGAAGCCGCCGAGCAACGGGCCGATCGCCAGCGCTCCGGAGTGCATCCCGTGGAAGCCGCTGAGCACCCTGCCCCGCTGGTCGAGGCGTACGAGGTCGATGCCGGCGACCTCGCGCCCGAGCGCCCAGAGGCTGTCCCCGATGCCCACGACAAACGTCGCCAGGAGGATGGGCCAGAACCACGGTGTGACCGCGCCGACGAGCGCCCCGAGCAGGACGAGCCCGGGCCCGCCTATGAGCATCTTCCGGGTGCCGAAGCGGTCGACGAGCACACCCGCGCCCGGGATGCCGAAGAACCTCCCCAGGGCGTAGGTGGTGACGACCTGCGCGGCGGCGCCGGGGCTCACGCCGAAGTGGTCGACGAGCACCGGCGTGACCGGCAACACCATCGCCCAGCCGGAGCCGGAGATGAGCGTTCCGGCGTACAGGTTACCGAGACCGCGGGCCGTCGGGCTGCGAAGCAGGGCCGCCGGCGAGCGGTTCACCGGCGGCCTCCATCATGGTGGCGATGCGTGGTCAGGAGACGGCCGCTTCCTGCCAGGGCGGCGCGTCCGCCCACGGACGCAGGAAGTCCTGTATCTCCTTCAGGTGCTCAGGACTCTGGCCTGCCTGCGACGGCGTGAAGTTCGCCAGCCGCGCGGGGTTGTTCATGGACGGCCAGTGCTCCAGCGGCAGCCTGATGCACTCGTTCTCGCCCTCGTCCCGCACGACGGCCATCGGCTCGCCGCCGTCCGCAACGACCGCCATCTGCTCGGTGAGCAGTTTGCGGTAGAGGATGATGCCGCGGTCGGACTCGCCGAGATGCTCGCGGTGGCGCGGTGCGATGCCGCCCTGCGTGATCCATGCGACGAAGTCCTGGTGGTTCACGAGGTCCTCGATGAGCCGACCGTCCTCCTCGTAGAGGTTCACGTTGAAGTACGGGATGCGCTCCTGCTGCTGCACGGCCTGGCCGGGCGCGGCGCGGTAGAAGAACCACGTGACGTGGAGCGTGTTCTCGTCGTCGACGGGAGTGCGGAACTGCATGGAGCAGCGCACCGAGCTGCCCACGAACAGGATCTGCGGGAACATGATGGGGTGCCCGATGGCCCAGTCGCCGTGGCTCTCATCGATGCCCTCGGTGATGCGGCGCTTCACGATGCCGTAGTCGAAGACGTCGAAACCGATCTTCTTGTGCGGCTTCGGCAGGATGCCGACCTCCTCGGCCTTCGCGAGGCCGAGGCGCACCGCCTTATCGTGCTGCTGCCGGACGCCCCAGTACCCGTGCAGCCATTCGAGGTGTACCGGGTCCAGCGAGTTCTCCATGCACTGCAACCAGTTGCACGGCAGCGGCGCGAGCGCGACCTCGCTCCAGCCGTCGTCCCACGTAAACGGCTCCCAGTTCGGGAGCAGTGGCGCGGGCTGCGGGCCCATGTACGCGAACACCATGCCCGCGAGCACCTGCACGGGGTAGCCCGCAACCTTCACCTTCTCCTTGAAGCGCCCGTCCGGGTGCACCGTCTCCTCGAACGGTTGCTCGATGCACTGCCCTGTCTCGTCCATCATCCAGCCGTGGTACATGCAGCGAAGGCCGTGCTCCTCCGGAATGCCGTAGGAGAGGTCGACCCTGCGATGCGGGCAGAAGCGTTCGATGAGGCCCATCGTGCCGGACTTGTCCTTGTAGAGGACGAGGTCCTCGCCGAGCAGCCGCACGGCCTTCGTGGGACGCTCGTCGAGTTCTGCGGCGGCGGCGATGGGGTGCCAGTAACGCCGCATCAGTTCACCCATCGGCGATCCGGGGCCGACTCTCGACAGCCGTTCGTTCTCCTGGACGCTGAGCATCGTCTACCTCCCTGTGCTCCATGCGCTTCCGTGCCGGACGGCCGGATTGTAGCGCAGATGGCAAGCGATGGCGCGCGCTTGTCATTTCGAGCGGAGCACAGCGGAGTCGAGAAATCTCTCGGCGCTGTCCGGCATCCACTCTTGCCCGGCGTTACTCCCGCATATAATCCGCCCAATCCGGTTCTAGGAGACACGCTCATGCCACTCGACCCCGACGTGAAAGCGGCGCTGGACAGGAGGGCCGCCGCGGGCGGACCGGCCCAGTACGAGATTCCTCCTGCGGAGTTGCGCGCGAGGCAGGAGGCGCTGCAGCGCAAGCCGGGGCCTGAGATAGCAGCGGTGAGCGACCACATGGTGCCGGGGCCGCATGGCGACGTACCCGTGCGGGTGTACGTTCCGATAACCGACAACCCCGGCCCCCTGCCCGTGTGCATGTGGTTCCACGGCGGCGGCTGGATCTACGGCAGCATCGATTCCAACGACGCGAACTGCCGCGAGTTGGCGAACAGGGCCGGCGTCATCATGGTGTCGGTGGACTACCGGCTCTCTCCTGACCACAAATTTCCCGTCCCTTTCGACGATTCCTTCGTGGCGACGGCCTGGGCCGCTGAGAACGCCGCGTCGTTCGGAGGCGACCCGTCGCGGGTCGGCGTCGCCGGGATGAGCGCGGGCGGCAACCTCGCGGCTACGATCGCATTGCGGGCGCGCGACGAGGGTGCGCCGAATCTCGTGCACCAGTCGCTCATCTACCCTGTGCTCGACAGGGACTTCGAGCGGCCGTCATACGCGGAGAACGGCGACGCCTACTACAACCTCTCGCTCGAGATGGTGCGCTACTGCTGGGACTGCTACCTGTCCAGCGAGGCCGACGCCGACAACCCCTACGCGAAACCGATGGCGGCGGACGACCTCTCCGGCCTGCCGTCCGCGTACGTGCTGACGGTGCAGTACGACCCGCTGCGCGACGAGGGCGAGGCATACGCGGAGCGGCTGCGTGCCGCGGGCGTGCCTGCGGAGGTGTCGCGCTACGACGGCGTGGTGCACGGGTTCTTCAACGCGGGCATCCCGTTCGAGCGGACGTGGCAGGCGATCGACGAGGTAGCCGCCGACCTGCGGAAGGCGTTCGGCTCCGCGTAGGGCCCTATCCCCTGCGTATAATCCAGCCATCCGGTCTGCAGGAGGCGCGCCATGCCGCTCGACCCTGAAGCGAAAGCGTCCTTGGAGAAGCGCATCGAGATGGGTGTGCTCGAGCCGCACGAGTCGAGTCCGGAGGAGGCGCGCGCGCTGCAGGCGGCCCGCCCGAACCTGCCGGGCCCGGAAGTTGCATCGGTGAGCGACCATCTCGCACCGGGACCGCACGGCGACGTGCCGGTGAGGGTCTACGTTCCGGTGACGGACGACGCCGGACCCCTGCCCGTCTCCATGTGGTTCCACGGCGGTGGCTGGGTCATCGGCAGCGTCGCAACGAACGACGCAACGGCCCGGGCGCTGGCGAACGCGGCGGGCGCCATCGTCGTATCGGTGGACTACCGGCTGGCGCCGGAGCACCGCTTCCCCATCCCCTTCGACGACTCCTACGCGGCGACGGTGTGGACGGCGGAGAACGCGGCGTCCCTGGGCGGCGACCCGTCCCGCCTCGCGGTAGCAGGAGCGAGCGCGGGTGGGAACCTCTCCACGACGATAGCGCTTCGGGCGCGCGACGAGGACGGCCCGCGTCTCGTTCACCAGTCGCTCATCTACCCCGTGACCGACCGGGACTTCACCCGTCCGTCCTACAGGGAGAACGGCGAGGGCTACGGCCTTTCGTACGCCTCGATGGTCTGGTTCTTCGACTGCTACCTCTCCAGCGAGGCCGACGCGTCCAACCCCTACGTTGCGCCGATGCTCGCCGATGACCTCTCCGGCCTGCCGCCGGCGTTCGTCCTCACGTGCGAGTACGACCCGCTGCGCGACGAGGGTGAAGCGTACGCGAAACGCCTGCAGGAGGCGGGCGTGCCGGTGAAGCACTCGCGCTACGACGGGATGATCCATGCCTTCTTCAACGCGGGCATCCCCTTCGCGCGGACGTGGGACGCGATAGACGAGACAGCCCTCGAACTGCGGAAGGCATTCGGGACTGCGTAGGTGTCGCGTATACTCCGCGCATCCGTTTGGGTGGAGGCGCGGTGTGCCGCTCGACCCTGAAGCGAAAGCCTCGTTGGAGAAGCACGCGGCCTTGGGCCTGCCCGCCCAGCACGAGGTGAGCCCCGAAGAAGCGCGCGCGATGTCGGAGGCGCAGCCGCGCATCCCCGGACCCGAAGTCGCGGCGGTTAGCGACCTCGCCGTACCGGGGCCGCACGGCGACGTGCCCGTACGGGTGTACGTGCCGGTAACGGATGACGCACTCCCCCTGCCCGTCTGCGTGTGGTTCCATGGCGGCGGCTGGGTGGTCGGCAGCATCGCGACGAATGACCCGACGTGCCGGGCGCTGGCGAACGCGGCAGGCGCCATCGTCGTCTCGGTGGACTACCGCCTCGCGCCGGAGCACCGGTTCCCCATTCCCTTCGACGACTGCTACGCGGCGACGAAGTGGGCGGCGGCGAACGCGGCGGTGTTCGGCGGCGACGGGACGCGGCTGGCGGTCGCGGGATCGAGCGCGGGTGGCAACCTCGCGGCAGCGGTGGCGCTGCGCGCGCGGGATCAGGACGGGCCGCGGCTCGCGCACCAGTCGCTCATCTGCCCCGTGGTCGACACCGACCTGGAACGCCCATCCTACCTCGAGAACGGCGAGGGTTACGGGCTCAACTACGACACGATGGTCTACTTCCTGCAGTGCTACGTGCGCAACGAGGCGGACGCTTCCGATCCGTACGTCGCGCCGATGGCGGCGGAAGACCTCTCCGGCCTGCCGTCGGCGTTCGTGCTGACGTGTGAGTACGACCCGCTGCGCGACGAAGGAGAGGCGTACGCCGAGCGACTGCGCGAGGCGGGCGTGCCGACCAGGGTGTCGCGCTACGACGGGCAGGTTCACGCGCTCTTCAACGCGGGTGTTCCCTTCACGCGGACGTGGGATGCGATCGACGAGGCGGCCACCGAGCTGCGGAAAGCGTTCGGCACTGCGTAATCCCTCGAGCACCAGCCCCCGCCCGCCGGGGATACCGCGCTTCTGGCCGGCCCACCGAGTCTTCTACGGGTGGGCCATCGTGGGCGCGGCGTTCGTCGCCACCTTCGCGGAGGTGCCCGGCTTCGGGCCGGTGCTCACCGTCTTCGTCATCCCGATAGAAGAGGAGTTGGGCTGGGACCGCACCGTAATCTCATGGGGGTTTCTTATCGGGAGCTCGACAGGTGCGGTCGCTTCGAGTGTCACGGGGTGGCTCGTCGACAAATACGGGCCGCGCGTGGTGGTCGCGCTGGGAGGCGTCTGCCTCGCCGGAGCGCTGTTGGGACTGTCGACGATACAGGAGCCGTGGCACTTCTGGACGTACTTCGGGCTGGCGCGCGGGTCGGTGATAGCGGGCGTGGAGATCGGGTCGTCGGTAGCGATAGCGAAGTGGTTCGTCAGGCAAAGGGGGCGAACGCTTGCAGTGAAGTCGATGGGACAGCGCTCCGGGCAGGTCGTGTTGCCCATCGTGGCCTTCCTCATCATGGACGCGTCCGACTGGCGGACGGCGTACGTGGCGCTCTCCGGCTTCGCGTGCCTGGCCATCATCGGGCCCGCCCTCCTGTTGATGCGGAGCCAGCCGGAAGACCACGGGCTGCTCCCGGACGGCGCAACTGACCTGCGCAACGCTCACGGGGCGCGCGAGGCGGGGGCGCGCGTTGTCGAGGAGGAGTCGTGGACGCTGCGGGAGGCGCGGCGCACGCGGTCGTTCTGGCTCATCACCGTGTTTCTGGTCTGCACGCCGTTCGTGCAGGGAGCGACGAACCTCCACATGGCCCCCATCTTCCACGATCGCGGGCTGAGCGAGGGTCAGGCCGTGGCGATCGTGTCCATCTTCGGTTTGTCTTCGGTGTCGTCGATCCTGCCGACGGGGTTCATCATGGAGCGCGTGCACGTCCGGCTTGGAGCGATGGCGCAGGCAGTGCTGGTGCTCACGTCGATGGTGCTGCTCCTGCTACCAGCAGGCGGTTTCCCATTGGCGGTACTCTGGGCGATCATCTTCGGCGTGGCGGCGGGGATGCGGAACGTCATCGAGGTGCTGCTGCTCGCGAACTACTTCGGGAGAGCGTCGTTGGGAGCGATCAAGGGGTTCACGGCGCCGTTCCGCATGATCAGCCCGTTCGGACCGGTGCTGGCCGGACATATCTTCGTGGCGACAGGCAGCTACACGGGAGCGTTCATCCTGTTCGCGGGCGTCGCAGTGCTGATGCTGCTGCTCATGGTGTTCGCGACCCAGCCGACGAAGGCGCCGGCGCCTGGTCCCCTCACCCTTGAGGGTGAGGGTGGCGCAGGTGCGTAGTATAGTTACGGTCGAGCGTCGGACAGGTCTCGCAGGCCGTGCCGCCGCCGTTGATTTTGCGTAAAGGAAGGTCAGGGTCATGGCAACGTTTGGTGTGATCGACGCTGATACCCACGTGGACGAGAACGAGGCCACGTGGCAGATCCTCGAGGAGAAGGGCTCCAAGTACGTGCCGGTCTCCATATCGCCCGATGCGAAGGTTGGCTCCGCCGTAGCGGACCGCCCGGAGGCGCCGGGAGTGCGCATCGCGGGAGCGCTCGGGAACCGCTGGTGGCTGGTCGAGAACCGGCTGCAGCCGCGCATCATCCGCGACGAGGTACACCACCCGCTGCGCGAGCACCGGGAGTTGGACGACGCGGCAGGCGTCGCGGGCCGCCTGAAGGACATGGACAAGATGGGCGTGGACGCCCAGATTATCTTCCCGACGTTCTTCATCCGTTACGGCGCGCAGGACGCGGAGGCGGAGGCGGACCTCGCCGGCGCGTACAACCGCTGGCTCGCCGACCGCTGCGCGATGAGCAACGGACGCCTGCGCTGGGCCGCGGTGCTGCCCCTGCTCGACCCCGACAAGGCGGTCGCGGAGCTGCGCTGGGCGAAGGAGAACGGCGCGTGCGCCATCTTCAAGCGCGGGTTCGACCTCGACAAGCCGGTGAACGACAAGCACTTCTTCCCTGTATACGAGGAGGCGGACTCGCTGAACATGCCGCTCTGCATCCACACCGGCCATCCCCTGCCCGGCCGCGAGTGGGACCGGGGCTTTCCCGTGATGGCGGCGTTCCTCGCGGTCGTCTCCAGCAGGCTTCCGAACAAGTTCCCCAACCTCAAGTTCGGGTTCATCGAGGCGGGTGCGGCGTGGATCTCCTACGCGCTCTCCAACCTGGGGATGGTGCAGCGGTCGCTGGCCCTCCACGATCGCTCGGCGACGTTCGACCTGCAGCGTGACCTCTTCAAGGAGGACCGGCTGTACGTGACGATAGACCCGATGGACCACATCGAGCACCTGCTGGACTTCGGCACCGAGGACAACCTCATCATCGGCACCGACTACTGCCACTCCGACCCGTCCGCGAACCTCGCGGCGCTCGACGAGGTCAAGAAGTGGGCGAGCGAGGGACGCATCAGCGATGCGGTCGCCCGGAAGATCCTAGAGACCAACGCCAAGGACTTCTACAACCTGTAGGGGCGGTTCGCGAACCCTCGTCTCCCGCGCGTTGTCATGTTGAGCGGAGCCGGAGGCGGAGTCGAACATCTCTCGGGGTGCTTGATGCCCTCTCCCTTGAGGGGAGAGGGCTAGGGTGGGGGTGAATCGGCGGGGTGGAGTGCGGCAACATAAGCAGGGGCGCCCTCATGGACGCCCCTTCTCGTACGTCTCGCTTTGTTGCGCGCCCCTACTCGTTGAGCGTGGCCTGCGCTTCCTTCCAGGGCTTCTCCCCTGCCCATGTGCTGAGCACTTGCTCGATGGTCGAGACGAGCTCGGGCGGCTCGCCCTGCTGCAGCGGCATGTAGCGCGTCATCCACGTGACGTCGGAGAGGGCCTGCCAGCGTTCGAGCGGCAGGTCTATGCGCTTGTTCACCTCGGGGTCGCGCACTACGCCCATGGGGTCGCCGCCGTCCTCGACGATGCCGGCCTGCTCCTTCAGCACCTTGCGGTAGAGGATGATGCCTCGGTCGGACTCGCCCAGCTTCTCCTTCTCGCGCTCGGCGTTAGGGCCCTGCGTGATCCACGCGACGAAGTCCTGGTGGTTCACGAGGTCAGGGATGAGCGTGCCGTCGGGCTCGTAGAGGTTTACGTACCAGTACGGCACCTTCTCCTGCTTCGGCGGCTCTGCTCCTTCGGCGGCGCGGTAGAAGAACCAGGTGATGTGCATCGTGTGCGTGTCGTCCACCGGCACGCGGTACTGGAGCGTGCAGTTGACGATGCTGCCGACGAAGAGGACGTTGGGGAAGAGGACGGGGTGGCCGACGGCCCAGTCGTGGTCCTCCTCGGTCGTGCCCTCGACGACGCGGCGCTTGATGAGGCCGTAGTCGAAGACGTCGAACCCGATCTTCTGGTGCCTGCGCGGCACCGTGGGGAACGAGTCGGCCTCGGCAAGGCCGAGCCTGACTGCCTTGTCCTGCTGCTGGCGGACGCCCCAGTAGCCGTGCAGCCACTCCAGGTGCACCGGGTCCATCGAGTTCTCCATGCACTGCAGCCAGTTGCACGGCAGCTCCACGATGCCGATGTCGCTCCAGCCGCCCTCCCACTCGAACGTCTCCCAGTGCGGGAGCAGCGGCGCGGGCTGCGGGCCCATGTACGCGAACACGAGCCCGCCGTAGGACTCGACCGGGTATCCCGCGATCTTCACCTTCTCCTTGAAGCGGCCGTCCGGGTGCACCGTCTCCTCGAATGGCTGCTCGATACACTGGCCGGTCTCGTCCATCATCCAGCCGTGGTACATGCAGCGAAGGCCGTGCTCCTCCGGGATGCCGTAGGAGAGGTCGACCCTGCGGTGCGGGCAGAACCGGTCGATGAGGCCAAGCGTGCCGGACTTGTCCTTGTAGAGGACGAGGTCCTCGCCGAGAACGCGCACCGCCTTCGTGGGGCGGTCGTCCAGCTCGGCGGCGGCGGCGATGGGGTGCCAGTACCGGCGGAACAACTCGCCCATCGGCGTGCCGGGCATGACGCTCGTCAGGTCCTTGTTCTCCTGTGCAGTGAGCATGCGATGGAACCTCCTCGCTTGTAAGCGCCGGCTCGGCCGGCGTCCGGCTTACTTCGAGGGCGATTGTAGCGCACGCACGCACGTCTTGCGCGCGGGTCAGGGATGCGCCTTGCCCCGGGCTATGGCGAGCAGGGCAACTGGCGTATCGCGTCACCTGCTCCACCTACGGCGTAGGTACCCCGGTAACCGGCGGCGTAGGCTGTCAACTCGGACGCAGTACGCAGACGCGACAGGAACAGCCGCTCCCGGGCTCCCGGAACGAATACGGACGTATCCGATGTTGAACCAACCCAGTCCATCGTGAATCGCCTGCCGTCCACCTCATACCATCCTGTCGGATGGCCGGGGATGTGACTGTTCGTCCACGTGATGTAGGCTCGAAAATCCGAATCCCTGCACTGGAGGATGAGCCAGCTGTCCGAGGCCGGGTCCCGCACAGAGGCATACGGACTGCTGTTGTCGAAGGTGCCGTGCCTCCATGCACCGGAGGACTGCACCACACGAGCGCGTGCAGGCGCATGCTTGAGTGCGCCCGATTCCAGGTCACTGAGGATGGTAACGATACTGCTGCTCGCTACAGCGTAGCCGGTGCCTTCCACTGATATCCCACCCGCCTCGCGTATCACACTCGTCGTTATGCCAACGGCTTCACCGGTGGACAGGGAGATGAGCGGCCCACCGCTGTTCCCGGGATTGAGAGGAGCGTCCGTCTGCACGACGTGGGCTCCGCGCTCGGAGTCGAAGAACGTCCGTGACACGATCCCGCCCGTCACCACCGCACTGTCGCTGCCCAGGGGGAAGCCGACCGCTATGACCTGCTGTCCTTCGGGAGGTTGCACGCGACTCATGGACACGTACTCGAACGACGATGAGCAGCACACCCGCAGCAGGGCCACGTCTTTCTCCGCGTCGTAACCCAGCACGGTGGCGTCGTAGGACTCCGAACCGGCGGTGACCTTCACATCGGATAGATCGGAATCGATGACGTGGAAGTTCGTCAGCACCAACCCGTTCTGACCGTCGGTATCCACGAAGAAGCCGGATCCCTGCGTCTGGCTTGTCTGCACTCTCACCACGGCTCTCTTCGTGCTGGAAACGAAGTCCGGTGTGGGCGTGGGTGTCGGTACCAGGGTGGGAGTCGGCGTAGGCGTTGAGGTTGGAGTCGGCGTAGGCGTTGGAGTCGGTGTGGGCGTTGGAGTCGGTGTGGATGTCGGGGTTGGAGTCGGCGTAGGGGTTGGAGTCGGCGTGGGTGTAGCCGTTGGAAGCGCGTCCGTCCTCGAAGTCCCGGTAGCCGACCACCGGCCGGTCCCGGCGCTGCTCAACGCCCGCACCTGCACGCCGTAGGTCGTTTCCGGGGCGAGGGCTACGATCTGAACGCTGCGTTCTACGTGGCCGGTATCCAGTACTTCGACCCACGGTCTGGACTCGGCGCGGAAGCGGTACTCATATTCACTGACCGGCCGCTCGCTGACCGGCTCCTCCCACGACACCTCGATGACCGTGATGCCCAGGGACTTCACCATTGGCGCCGCTGGCGCCTCGGGCGGAGCGGGAGTGGGCGTTGGAGTTGGCGTCGGAAGCGGGGTTGGCGTCGGGGTTGGGGAAGCGCAGGCGGCAAGGAGCGCAACCGCCAGGACTGCTATCGCCAACGAAATCAGTCGGTATCTTTCGTTGCGTCTCTTCATCCCTGGCGGACGCCTCCCGGGACTCTCCCGGCTTCTCAGAGTACTCTGAGTATTGGGGGAGGCGTTCCTGGTGGAGATTATAGCCAATGAGACCTGTGTGCTGAGACCCGCTTGCCTTCCATGGCTCGGGCAATCACGGGAACGAGAGAGTGGCTCAGGAGAGCAGGCTGACCAGTTGGGCCGGTGTCCCGGCCATGAAGTCAGGGGCTGCGCGGGAGATCTGCTCGGTGGGGTCGTCGAGGCCCCACGTTGCGAGGCAGCTCCAGCAGCCGCAGTTCTTCGCGACTTCAACGTCCGACCAGCTGTCGCCCACCACGAGGGTCCGGCTTGGGGTCGCGCCCATGTGGGCCATCAGGCGCTCCAGCCCTTCGGGATGAGGTTTGTGGTGGGTAACGTCCTCAAAGCCGACGATGTGGGGGAAGTGGCCGCCGATACCAAGTTCCTCTGCCTCGACCACCGTTCCGGCGCGCCGACCCTCGACCAGGACGTCGTGTGATTTCGAGGTGAGTATGCCCATGGTCACGCCGCGCTGTTTCAGGGCATCCAGCATCTCGCGCACACCATCGAAGAGGTAGACGAAGCCGGGCTCCTTGCTCCAGTAGTGACGGAGGTAGACGGCCATGAGGTCCAGCTCCCAGCCCCGGGCAACGCTCATCTCATCGAAGGCTGGCCGGAACGGGGAACCACGCATCGTCTCGACGAACTCGGTCGGGTCGTAAGGCAATCCGACCTCCGCGAACGTCAAGCGGGTCGCCTCGACGCGGGCGGGAAAGGTATCTGCAAGCGTGTCGTCGTAGTCGAAGACGACCGCGTTGATAGACCCTTCGAAGGCTGAGGAGGCGGGATCTCGCATGCGACTCGCTCTTGTTCCCAGGGAATCGTGGCCCGGGCAAACAGGCTATGGAGGGCACAGCCGCGGCGTCAACGGGGCAACGACAGCCCCACACCCCCTCTGCCCCTACTATCCTGCCCATCCTGTCCATCGATGTTGATATACTCCACCGGCCATGCACTGGTCTGACGTTGTAGTCGAGAGTCTCCGCGAGCACGAAGTGTGGCACGCGACGTACGTGCCGGACGCCATAAACTGGCAGGTGCTCTCCAAGCTCGAAGCCGATCCCGCGTTCACTGTCGTGCCCGCGTCGCGCGAGGAGGAAGCGGTCGGCGTCGCCGCGGGCATCTACGCCGGCGGCGGGCGGGCCGCGATGTTCATGCAGAGCAGCGGCTTCGGCAACACGATCAACGCTCTTGCGCAGCTGCTCACGGCATACCGCATCCCCGTCCCTCTGTTCATCGGGATGCGCGGCGGGCTGAGCGAGTTCAACGAGGTGCAGGTGCCGTCCGCGCGCCCCATACCCGCGATCTTGGACACGCTGCACATCCAGCACTACGCCCCGGAGCGCGAGGACGAGGTGCAGAAGTACGTCGACGGCGCGATCGAGCTCTCCTTCGCGAGCCGGATGCCCGTCGCCGTCCTCTGGTACGCGCAACTAGTAGGAGCGAAACGTGCTACGTCGTGAGGGCATCGCCGCGCTCGTGCGCAGGCTCGACAACGAACCCGTCATCGCCAACCTCGGCCCGGCGACGTTCGACCTGCACGCGTCCGGCGACCGCGACGCGAACCTCTACACCTGGGGCGCGATGGGACTCGTATCGTCCATCGCGCTGGGAGTGGCGCTCGCCGCGCCGGACCGCAAGGTCTTCGTCACCGACGGCGACGGCTCCCTGCTCATGAACCTCGGCTCGCTGGCGACGATAGCACGGCAGGCGCCTCCGAACCTCGTGCACATCGTATGGGACAACCAGATGTGGTTCGAGACGGGCGGCCAGCCCACCCATACGTCCACGGGCACCGACCTCGGAGGCATCGCGCGCGCCGCGGGCATCGAGAACGTCGCGCGCGCCGCGACGGTTGAGGCGTTCGAGGAAGCGCTCGATCAGGCGATACGCGAGCCGGGCCCGTGGTTCATCCACGTCGACATCGAAGAGACGGGCGAGCCCCGCCAGCGCCCGAAGGTCGTCGTGGAAGAGAACCTCGTCAAGTTCCGACGCACGTTCACCGGCTAGGCAGCCCGCCCTCTACACGCTGACGTTCGACCGGTGCTCCGGAACGCCCGCCACGCCCGGGTGGAACGCGAAGAGCGCCCCACCTTCCGGACCGATCTCCTCGCCCGGCGTGGACTCCCTGCTCGACGAGGTGACGTACGCGGTGGAGAGGTCGTCGTCCCCGAAGCCGATGCTGGTTATCTTGCGCGCGGGAAACTCCACCCGCGTCATCTGTGCGCCTGAGGGATCGTACCGCACGACGGACCAGCCGCCCGACAGTGCGACCCATAAACAGCCGTCCGCGTCGAGAGTGATGCCGTCGGGTGAGCCGCCTTCCAAGCCGGAGAGGTCGATGAAGACACGCCGGTTGGAGACCGTTCCCGAGTCGAGGTCATAGTCGAACAGAGCGATGCGCCTGCCTCGCGTCTCGGCGACGTAGAGGGACCGGTCGTCGGACGAGAAGGCCATGCCATTGGGCATCTCCAGCCTGCTCGCAAGCACGGAGGCTGACCCGTCCGTCCCGACCGAGTAGAGCGATCCAGTCCCGCCTTCCGGGGGTATGACGCCCGCCACGACGCGCCCCAACCGGTCGGCAACGACGTCGTTGAAGCGGGCCTCTCCCTCCCCCGGCAATCCGTCAATGACGGACCGGACGGGTCCGCCGGCCTGTGCCGCCCCTACCCGCGTGCGGTCCATGAAGAGCAACAGTGGACCGTCCGCCTGGAGCGTGAACGCGTAGAACGACTGGCCCTCGACCACCGTCTCCACCGCGCCGCTTGCCGGGTGCAGACGGTGTACGCGCTGCGACCGGTTGTCGGTCCAGTAGAGGCGCTGGTCGTCGGGGTTCCACAGCGGGTTCTCCCCGACGATGTCCGGGTTCCTGGCAACGATCTCTACATCTTCGATAGCCATTGCGTTACTCCGGGTAGGACGCGGTATGAGAAGGAGCCGCCCGGTTGGGCGGCTCCTATCCTAATGGATGCAACCTGCGGTTACGCCGTGGCCGCCTCGCCAACCGTCTCCATGATGAGCCGGGTGACGGTGTACGGGTCCATGTTGGCGTTCGGGCGGCGGTCTTCGATGTAACCCTTGCCCTCGACCTCGACCTGCCAGGGGATGCGGATGGAAGCGCCGCGGTCGGAGACGCCGTACTTGAACTCCTTGTAGGAGGCAGTCTCGTGGAGGCCGGTCAGGCGCTCCTCGATGCGGTAGCCGTAGTTGGCGATGTGGAGATCGTGGCGCTTCCCCAGCGCCTCGGCCGCGTCGATGTTGGGCTGGTAGCTGGAGCGCATGGCGTTCGTGGAGAAGTTGGTGTGCGCCCCTGCCCCGTTCCAGTCACCACGCGCGGGCTTCGGGTCCAGCGTCGCGTTGATGTCGAAGTCCTCGCCGGTGCGGTAGAGCAGCCAGCGGGCGACCCAGAGCTGGTCGGACACGTCCAGCGCGCCGAGCGGACCGACCTGGAACTCCCACTGTCCCGGCATGACCTCGCCGTTGATGCCGGAGATGCCCAGCCCGGCCTGGAGGCAGTTCTCCAGGTGCTCCTCAACGACGGGGCGTCCGAACACCTCGTCGGCGCCGACGCCGCAGTAGTAGCCGCCCTGTGGCGGGGGATAGCCGCCTTCCGGGAAGCCGAGCGGGCGGGTGCCCTTGAAGAACGTGTACTCCTGCTCGATGCCGAACCAGAACTCGAGACTCGCGTACTTCTCGGCGGCAACAGCGCATGCCGCGCGCGTGTTCGTGGGATGGGGAGACATGTCGGGCAGCAGCACCTCGGCCAGGACGAGGATGTTGTCGCCGCCGCGTATAGGGTCCGGGCAGCAGAAGACAGGCCGCAGCACGCAGTCGGACGCGTCGCCGGGGGCCTGGTTCGTGGACGAGCCGTCGAACCCCCAGATGGGGAGGTCTTCCAGCTTGTTCGTCTTTTCGATGACCTTAGCCTTGGAGCGGAGCTTCGCCGTGGGCTGAGTGCCGTCTACCCAGATATATTCCGCGCGGATCATTGCAGTAACCCTCCTTCTTCTCTTGCTTTCAGTGTTGTCGTTCGGTACGGCGGGTGCGCTTGTGCCGCGCCCGCTACTCTTCCGTTATCTCGATCGTGTGGATGGCGTCGCCGGGTGTCCGTGCCGCCTGGGGGTCGCGGACGCTGATGGACATCAGCACGTCCAACCCGCCCGACACCTGACCGAACACGGCGTGGCGGTTGTCCAGGTGCGGCGTCGGGCCGTGGGTGATGAAGAACTGGCTGCCGTTCGTGTTCGGCCCGGCGTTGGCCATGGACAGGATGCCGGCTTTGTCGTGCCTGAGGCTGGGGTGGAACTCGTCCGCGAAGCGGTACCCGGGCCCGCCTGTGCCCGTTCCCGTGGGATCGCCGCCCTGCGCCATGAAGTTCGGGATGACGCGGTGGAACGTCGTGTCATCGTAGAAGCCCTCGCGGGCGAGGAAGACGAAGTTGTTGACGGTGTTGGGGACCTTGTCAGCGAAGAGCTCGATGACGATGTCCCCCTTCTCGGTCTTGAACGTGGCCGTGTAGCTCTTCTCCGGGTCGATCGTCAGCGCTGGCGGGGCATCGTACTGTTGCGGCATCTGTGCTCCGTTTCTCGTATCGCGCAGGTCCGGGGTTGGGGTGGGAGGTGTGCCTTCCGCACTGCATCCAGGCAGAAGGCCGGTGAGCGCAGCCAGCGCAAGAAGTGTCGTTGGTAAGTGTCTTCTCATCGTCCGGCGGCAGCGTCCCCGAGGGATCCGAACGTGCTGCGTTAGCGGAGAGGATATGCGCTGACAGGTGGCGGGGCAAGCGAGAAAAGGGGGTGCGGCGCAAGGCGTAACGAAATCGTAACGAATAGGCTCCTGCCCGCTGCTTCAATCGAGGCGGTAGAACGCGGCAGCGGTGCCGCCGAGCACGTCGGCGAGTTGCGCGTCCGTCATGGGTCCCGCCGCTTCGATCGTGGCCTGCAACACCTGCTCGTACGTTGCAACGGCGAGGTGGTTCGGCCAGTCGCTGCCGAACATCATGCGGCGGTAGCCGAAGAGGCGCACCATCGGCTCCACGAACAGTTTGAGGTGGGCCGTGCTCCAGGGCTCCGTATCCAGCGTAACGAGGCCGCTCAGCTTGACCGACACGTTGGTGCATGGCGCGACGTTGAGCATGTGGACGCCCCACGGCTCCCGTTCGCTGCGGGCGATGAAGGGGGAGCCGATATGCGCCAGGGCGATACGGAGATCGGGGACCGCCTCGGCAAGATCGCGCACGGAGGGGACCTGCCGCGGCTCCACGATGACGTCGAGGCTCAAGCCACGTTTTGCGACCTCCCGCAGCCCGGAGAGCACGTCGGAGCGTGTCAACCAGTGGTTGTCCTCCTCGCGGAACGCAGGAAGGCAGAGCCCGCGCACCTTCTTGTTGCCTTCCAACCGCTTGAGCGTCTTGCCGAGGTTTCGGGACGTGACGTCCGCCCAGACTGCAGCCGCAGCCACGAGGTCGTCTTGCGCCGCGTGTGCAAGCGCCGCATCCGTGGCCTCATCCGAAGGCTCGGGCTGCACGAGGACCGTACGTTGCACGCCGCAGGAGGACGCGAGTGCGGCGAACTCCCCTGCAGAGTCCGGGGCTGCGGGCTGGCGGTGAGCGTCTAGGATGGGCGGGAGATTCATGCTTGCATCTGGGGTCCACGCAGCGGAGCGTGGAACTGGCCTTATCCTACCACGAGCACGCGCCTCGCCAAGCACATGTGCGCGTTCGGGATGACTGCGGATGCAGTCTTCGCGCTTCTCACGCAGGCCGTGGGCCAAACCTGCGATATAGATTGCACCTGCTTTCTGCGGTTCAGGAGCGCCAAACATGGCTCTCGAGTGCGCCTGCACGCGCCGGATCCCCTCTTGCTAACCCTCGTTCTAACTCGCCCCTCGCGATGCACGAACACGGCAAGACTTCGATTGGAAAGCAGCACTGGACGTATCAGATTCCGCGCGTTATCCTTGCTCCCGCAACGGCAGTGATTCGATGAAACTGCCATATACAGGAGGTAGGTGGCATGCCCACTTTCGACATCGTTTCGATTGGTGAAGCCCGCGCGAACAGCGCCACCGGCAAGCGGGCGGTACTGCTGCAGGAATACATCGGCTACATCCAGCGCGTGGCTCCTGGTGAGGCAGGAAAGCTGGAGGCCGGAGAGGGCGAGACGACGCAGGCCATCCGGCGCAGACTCAACGCCGCTGCCGAAGCGCTCGGCAAGAAACTGGACGTTCGCCGCTCCGCCAGCACCGTCTACTTCTGGACGTCTGACGGGCGCCGGCGCGGCAGGCCTCGCAAGAACCCCGTCGCTTAGCAACCTTCCCTCGCCCAATTTCACACGGTATCCCGACCTGCTCTCGTGAGCGGTTGGGATGCTGTGTTTGTTAACGTGCATTTATCCCCTGCGGGGCACGGTCTGTACGCGGCATGACTGGCGATTTTATATCGCGCGTCACCGTTCGCCTGCGGCAGGGGCAACCCGCTCATCGTGGCGGACGCTTACCCCTGCGGCCTGAACTGCTGCTACGATATAGGCGGGAGCAGCCCTCCCGCTTGCACAGCATCACGGAGCATCAGGAGCCGCAGTGCGCGTAGCGATAGCAGCCGATCACGCAGGGTTCACACTCAAGGCCGACGTCGCCGCGATGCTCAACGCATGGGGCCACGACGTGCTCGACCTCGGCGCGCACGAGTTCGACCCGGACGACGACTACCCCGATTTCGCTGCTCTCGTCGCCCGTGCGGTTGCTGACGGCACGGCGGAACGCGGCGTCATCGTGTGCGGCAGCGGCGTCGGTGCGAGCATCGCGGCCAACAAGGTCGCCGGTGTCCGCGCCGCGATGTGCCACGACACGTACTCGGCGCACCAGGGTGTCGAGCACGACGACATGAACGTGCTCTGCATCGGTGGACGCGTCATCGGACCGGAGACCGCTCGCGAGGTGCTCGGGTCGTTCCTGGGGGCGTCGTTCACCGGGGAAGAGCGCCATGTACGCAGGCTCTCCAAGGTGATAGCGCTGGAGCGCAACGCAGCAGCAAGAGAGTGAACAGAGGAGGCAGTGACATGGAGAACACGATCCGCCGGAACCTTGCGCTCGGACAGTCCACCTGGGTGGACTACATCAGCCGCGACATGCTGGTCAACGGCGAACTCGATCGGCTCGTGCGGGACGGCGTCACCGGCCTGACGTCCAACCCCACCATATTCGAGAAGGCCATCTCCGGAAGCGCCGACTACGACGAAGCGCTGGCGGCGCTTTCGCGCGAAGGAAAGTCGCCGACGCAGATATTCGAGGCGCTTGCCGTCGAAGACATCCGCGCCGCCGCGCAGGCGCTCCGTTCGGTCTATGACGCGGCCGGCGGTCGCGACGGCTTCGTCTCGCTCGAGGTTGCCCCTACCCTCGCCTACGACACGGAAGGCACGGTCCGGGACGCGCGCCGTCTGTGGAGCGCGGTGGGAGAGCCGAACGTGATGATCAAGGTGCCGGGGACCCCGGAAGGTCTCCCGGCCATCACGCAGCTCATCGGCGAGGGCATCAACGTCAACGTCACGCTCATCTTCGCGCTGGACGCCTACCGGCGCGTCATGGACGCCTACATCAGTGGACTGCAGGCGCTCGCGCAACGCGGCGGCGAGATCGGGCGCGTTGCCTCCGTGGCGTCGTTCTTCGTGAGCCGCGTGGACACCGCGGTCGACAACGCCCTCGAAAAGACCGGCGCCGATGCGTCGCTGCAGGGCAAGGCGGCGGTCGCGAACGCCCAGGCCGCCTACGCGCTGTTCAAGGAGCGGTTCGCCAGGGACGATTTCGCTGCGCTGCAGGCGCAGGGAGCCCAGGTCCAACGCCCACTCTGGGCGAGCACGAGCACCAAGAACCCCGCCTACCTGGACACGCTCTACATCGACAACCTCATAGGCCCCTACTCGGTGAACACGATGCCGCCGGACACGCTGCAGGCCACGTTGGACCACGGCGTCTCCGCGCTCACGCTGGAACGCACCGAGCGCGAGGCTCAAGACACGCTCGCTGCCCTGAAGGATGCGGGCGTGGACATGGACGCCGTCACGGACAAGCTGCTCAGCGACGGCGTGGATGCCTTCGCCGGCTCGTACCGGCAACTGCTGGACAGCATCGAGGTGAAGTGCGGCCTGCTCGCCCAGGCGCGCAGCTGATTCGGCGCAACCCGCGCAACTCCCTCCGTCATTCCCGCGCAGGCGGGAATCCAGTGTGACCGGGAGTGTAAGTGAACAGGAGGAACGCTATGGACATCGGCATGGTGGGGTTGGGACGTATGGGTGGCAACATGTCCGAACGCCTGCGCCGGGGCGGGCACCGCGTCGTCTCATACGACCGCGACCCCGACACGCGCCAGGCGGCCGCAGCGTCCGGATGCGAGGTCGTGGACTCCCTGGAGGGGTTCGTGGAGGCGCTGCCGGCGCCCCGCGTGGTCTGGGTGATGGTGCCGTCCGGGAACCCAACGGAGGCCACCGTTGCGGCCCTGGGCGACGTACTGGAGTCCGGTGACCTCGTTGTGGACGGAGGGAACTCGAACTACAACGACTCGATGCGGCGAGGTGAGTCGCTGCGGCGAAGAGGCATCGAGATGGTGGATGCGGGAGTCAGCGGCGGCATATGGGGACTTGCGGAGGGTTACTGCCTCATGGTGGGTGGCTCCCCGGAGGCCATCGCGCTGGTGGAGCCGGTGTTCCGCACCCTCGCACCCACGCCGGAGACGGGCTACGCTCACGTCGGGCCGCTCGGCGCGGGACACTTCGTGAAGATGGTCCACAACGGTATCGAATACGGGCTCATGCAGGCCTACGCGGAGGGCTTCGAGCTGATGCGCGCCAAGCAGAGTCTCGACCTTGACGTGGCGCAGATAGCCGAGATATGGCGGCACGGGAGCGTCGTGCGCTCGTGGCTGCTCGACCTCACCGCCGCCGCGCTCGATGAAGACGCCTCGCTCGCCGGCATCGCCCCGTGGGTGGACGACTCGGGAGAGGGGCGCTGGACGGTGGAGGAGTCCATCGAACTGGCGGTACCCCTGCCCGTGATATCCATGGCGCTGCAGGCGCGCTTCCGCTCCCGCGACGAGACTCAGTTCGGCTTCAGGCTGCTCGCGGCGATGCGCAACCAGTTCGGCGGCCATGCCGTGAAGCGACAGTCCTGACGCGATGACCGAGTTCCGTCGCTCCCGCACCGGCGGGAACCCGGAGCGCGCGGGGCAGCGCGCACGGGATCGTGGGGTTGGGTTGGGCTGCTCCCCTGTTTTCATCGTTTGTGGGGCGCTTTGCGCACGCGCCGGGGCCGCGCCATGACTGACGTGCGCGTCTTCCCCACTCCCACTGCGCTCACACAGGCCGCGGCGAACCTCGTCCTTGCGTGGGCGGAGGAAGCCGTCCGCGAGCGCGGGCGTTTCGTGTGGGGACTGTCCGGTGGCAGCACGCCGGAAGCACTGTACCGGAAACTCACGGAACCGCCCTACTCGACCGCGATGCCGTGGCGCGCCACGACCGTGTTCTGGGGCGACGAGCGCTGGGTACCGCACGACCATCCCGACAGCAACCAGCGGATGGCAGCCGAATCGCTGCTCGCCCACCGCCCCGCCGCAAGGGCGAACATCGTCCCTGTGCCGACGGAGAACGTTTCCCCGGAGGAGTCCGCGGCCGCCGTAGAGGATGCGCTGCGCCGCATATCCGGCGGTGCGGCGGTGCGACCGGACCTGCTGCTGCTCGGCATCGGGAACGACGGACATACGGCGTCGCTCTTCCCGGGCACGAGCGCGATGGAGGAGCGCGAGCAGCTGTTCGCCGGCAACTGGGTACCGCAGATGGACGCCTGGCGCATCACGGCAACCCTGCCACTCATCAACGCCTCGCGGCACGTGGTCTTCCTCGTGCAGGGACGCGACAAGGCAGAGCCTGTGCGCCTCGCGCTGCACCCGGCAGGCGGCGAGCCGCCCCTGCCCGCCGCGCTTGTGGCGCCACACGACGGGATGCTGACATGGTTGCTCGACCGTCAGGCCGCGTCCGGGTTGGCCCAGTACCCTTGGTGATTGTCATTCCGAGCGAAGCGCAGCGGAACCCCGCGCTTTAGCGCGCAGGGATCCTCTCAGGAGACACCCCGTGAGCGCCAGCCCCTCAGGAAGACTATTCCGTGTCCGTTTCGCTGCTCTGCACGCGGCGCCGGGCCCGGCGCTCCGCCGAGCGCGACCGCGAGGCGGGCTGGTCCACCGGCCTGCTGTCCGCCCGGCGGCCATCCTCTCTGCCTGACTCGAGGAATGGCGGCCTGCGCCAGAGGAAGAGAGCAAGCAGCGCCGCGACGATCATCACGGCCGAGACCAGGTGCGCGACCGGCACGTCGCCCACCTTCCAGTTGTCGATGCGCAGGAACTCCAGTGCGGAGCGCTCCAGTGCGTACCAGATGAAGTAGAGGAAGAGCAGGTCCC
The DNA here is from genome assembly GCA_965220225.1 of Dehalococcoidia bacterium. Taxonomy (GTDB): domain Bacteria; phylum Chloroflexota; class Dehalococcoidia; order Lucifugimonadales; family Australimonadaceae; genus Bin16. Next base: position 2,531,259 of record OZ244813.1, read on the forward strand.
CTTGCCGGAGGCCGTGTGCAAAGCGGCGGCCGACCCACAGCAGGACGATGACGCCAAGGAAGCTCAGCAACGACTCGTAGAGGAAGAGCGGATGGAAGTACGCCGCTGCTCCCGAGTCCCAGGGGAAGTGGTGCTCTGGCCCGACAGGTATGCCCCAGGGAAGGCTCGTCTCCGGACCGTAGAGCTCCTTGTTGAAGAAGTTGCCCCACCTCCCGACTGCCTGCCCTAACAGAAAAGCCGGCGCTCCTATATCGAACCAGCGGAACATCCTGATGCGCTGTCCTCGCCCCGCCCTCGCCCGGCGGTTCACCCACCAGACGTACAGCGCGAGCGCGAACGCCGCGCCAGCTATCGCCCCGAAGATGCCGATGCCCCCGGAGCGCAGCACGAATATCTGTCCCGGGTTCTCGGAGTAGAAGCTCCACAGGTCTATGACGTGGTAGAGCCGCGCGCCGATGAGGCCGAATATGACGCCGAGCACGGCTATGTTCAGGACGTGCTCCGGGCTCTCGCCGAGGCGCTTCGCTTCGAACTGCGCCAGGACGATGCCCGCAAGCAGTCCCGCGAGGATCATCAGGGAGTAGAAGCGTATCTCCAGGCCGAAGAGGATGAGGCCGCGAAACGTGATATCGAAGTCCACACTGGCTCCTGGGGTGCCGGTCCGCCGCGCGATGCGTCAGCCGGATGCGTCACGTCATTATAGTCTGCGACGTGATACGCTGGGCTTACGCTGTTCCAAAGGGTCGCAACGATGAGTGTCGCTGAGATACAGCAGGCGATCATGAGCCTCACCAAGTCCGACTACGCCCAGTTGATGCGCTGGCTCAATGAATACGACTGGGCAGAGTGGGACCGCCAGATCGAAGCGGACTCATCGGAGGGCAAGCTGGGTTCGCTCGTCTCTCGGGCGTTGGAAGCCAAGCGTCAAGGAACGCTGGAAGACTTGTAGTGCATCGCACGACGCCTGACTTCTGAGGGCATTTCGAGCAACTCCCCGAAGCAGCACAGAGAGTCGCGAGGCGCAATTTCGAGCGTCTCAAGGAGAGCCCGCGACACCCTTTCTCTTCGATTTAAGAAGGTGGGCAACTTCTGGTCCGCAAGGGTTGGCCGCTCTTATCGTGCACTGGCCGTGGAGGACGAGGCGGATTTCATCTGGGTGTGGATAGGCACCCACGCCGACTACGATAGGATGATTGGGACATAGTCCCTGCTTTGACACCCCTGCCCTCCACTCCTATAGTCTGCGCACATCCGCTACCACCACCGAGGTCGACACACGCCGATGGGCGTTCTCTCATCGCAACAGATACGCGCCATGCTTTCGGACACCCCGCCGCTCATCGCGGGGTTCCTGGACATCGATGAGCAGTTGCAGGCGAACGGCTTCGACATGACGCTGGAGTCCATCGCTGCCTTCACCGGTGCAGGCCGTATCGGCATCAGCAACGCCGACCGCGTACTGGCTGAGACACAGGAGTTGGCGTTCGACCCGGAGGGCTGGGCGCACCTGGAGCCGGGCGTGTACGCCGTGCGGCTGAACGAGACCGTCGCCCTGCCCCGCCACGTCATGGCGCTCGCGAAACCCCGTTCCTCGCTGCTGCGGAACGGCGCTGCGGCGCACAACGCTGTTTGGGATGCTGGCTACACCGGCAGGTCGCAGATCCAGGTGGCCGTATACAACCCCCACGGGCTGACGCTCGCCCGCAACGCCCGCGTCGTGCAGATGGTCTTCTTCACGCTCGACGACGCTACCGAGACGCCGTACGCCGGCATATACCAGGGCGAGGCGGTGACCTCCCCATGACCACGAACCGGACCGCCGACGTCGTTGTCGTGGGCGGTGGAGTGATGGGCTGCTCCACCGCGTATTTCCTCGCGGCGGACCACGGCATACGCTCCCTCATCGTGGAGCGCGACGCGGTCGCCAGCGGAGCGTCGGGCGGCGCAGCAGGCGAGCTGGGAGCGGTCGGCAGGCACCGCTACTCCATCGAGTACACGCGCTTCTTGCTGGAAGGCATCCGGATGCACACGGAGATCGCGGAGACGCTCGTGGCCGAGTCCGGCGTGGACTACCTCTTCTCGGACATCCCCATCCTGCGCCCTGCCCTCGACGAAGAGGAGGCCCACGACCTGCAGGCGCAGATGGGCTGGCAGCGCGAGATCGGCATCGACGTCGAGTGGCTCGACGAGACCCAAGTGCGCTCGCTCGGCACGTGGCTGACCGAGGACGCACTCGGCGCGGCCTACACCGTCGAGAAGCAGCTGGAGGCGTACCCGTTCGCGATAGCGCTCGCGCAGGCGTGCGAACGGCGCGGCGTCGAGATACGCACCGCCGAGGCGAACGGCGTGCTGCGCGAAGGAGAACGCGCCTGCGGCATAACGCTCACGTCGGGTGAGCGCATCGAGGCTGGCGCTGTCGTCGTGGCGAACGGTCCCTGGTCACAGCACGCGGCAGAGTGGCTCGGGATGGAGGTGCCGGTCGTTCCGCTGCGCGGGCAGATCGTGCACGTCTCGCCGCCCGAGGGCATGCCGATGCCGACGCACTCCATCTTCCACGAGACCGGCTACGTGCTGCCGAAAGCGGGCGGCGACCTGCTCGTCGGCACGACTGAGGAACTGGTCGGGTTTGACCCCTACCCGACCATGGAGGCGCAGAACGGCATCCTCGAATCGGTGATACGCCTTGCGCCGAACGTGCTCGACGCACCGATACGCGACCTCACGGCATGCCTGCGCCCCTACTCGCCGGACCAGATGCCCGTCCTCGGCGCCGTTCCCGGGACGGACTCGCTCTACCTCTCGACCGGCCACGGCTACAAGGGCATCACGCTCGCCATCATCTCCGGCAAGGCGATGGCGCAGCAGATAGCGAACGGCAAGAGCGACATCGACATCTCCCCGTTCTCCCTCGCCCGTTTCGCGGAGGCGTCGTAGTCCGTATGGCGCGCGCCGACCTCACCGAGTTCACAGCCTCCGAACTGGCCGCGCTCATCCGCGAGCGGCAGGTCTCGCCCGTCGAGGTGACGGCGCACTTCCTGGAACGCATCGCGAAGTACGACGGCGAACTGCGCGCGTTCATCACCACCGTGCCGGAGCAGGCGATGGCGGAGGCGCACCGCGCGGAGGCGGCGGTCATCGCGGGCGAAGAGCTGGGGCCGCTGCACGGCGTCCCCTTCGGAATCAAGGACCTCAACGCCACGAAGGGCATCCGCACCACCTTCGGCTCCCTCCTGTTCGGCGACAACGTCCCGAAGAACGACGACATCGTCTCCGAGCGCATCCGCGCGAGCGGCGCCATCATCGTCGGCAAGACGAACACGCCCGACTTTGGCTGGAAGGGCACGACCGAGAGCACCATCACCGGGCCGTGCTACAACCCGTGGGACACGACGCGCACGTCCGGCGGATCGAGCGGCGGCTCCGGCGCCGCGCTCGCGGCTCGGCTCGTGCCGCTCTGCAACGGCGGCGACGCGGGCGGCTCCATACGCATCCCCGCCAGCTTCTGCGGCGTATACGGCATCAAGCCGGGCGCAGGACGTGTGCCGAGCGACTACTCGTCAGGTGCGAGCTGGGGCGGTCTGTCGCAGAACGGACCGATGTCCACGAACGTGCGCGACTCCGCCCTCCTGCTGGACATCCTCGCTGGGCCGGACGCACGCGACCCGCGTTCGATGGGGCAGTCGAAAGAGGACTACCTCGCAGCGGTCGAAGCGCCGTCGGTTGAGGGGCTCCGGATCGCGTGGGGCGGCTCGATGGACGACCAGCCCACCGACCCGCAGGTGCTGGCGCTCGCACGCGCGGGAGCGGAGGCGTTCGCGGATCTCGGCGCGAGCGTCGACGAGGACATGCCCGCCGTCACCACCGACGACGCCATCTGGGCTTTCGTCACGTTCATGCTCACCGACCTCTGGATCAACCTGGCCCCTGCCATCGAGGGAGGCCAGGGCGACTTCCTGCCTGCGATGCTGCTCAAGTGGCTCACCGACGCCAAGGCATGGCCGGCGTCGCGCTATGCCGAGGCGCTGCACATGCGCGAGTGGCACCGCCACTGGTTCGACGAACTGTTCGAGCAGTACGACGTGCTCGCGCTCCCGACGATGGCCGTCCCCGCGTTCCCCATCGAGCGCAATCCGAAGACCATCGATGGGCGGGACGTGCACCCGTCCTGGGGCTTCACGCCGTTCTGCCTGCATGCCAACCTTACGGGAAGACCCGCAGCCAGCGTTCCGTGCGGCTTCACCGCCGAGGGCCTGCCTGTGGGGCTGATGCTGATCGGGCGCATGGGCGAGGAATCGACGCTCCTCCGGGCATCCGCCGCATTCGAGGAGGCGCGCCCCTGGGCGGACCACCGCCCGCCCGAGTTCCCTTAGCCCAGCCCCGTCATTCCAGCGAAAGTTGGAATCCAGAAGTTTGGTGTAGGGGCATCCCTTATGGGTGCCCATGTCTGGCTCCCCTCGCCCCCTGGGAGAGGGCAACACGCGCCAGCGTGTGGGTGAGGGTTCCACCTCTCCCTCGGGGAGAGGTCGACGCGCGATAGCGCGGGGGGTGAGGGCCCTCCCCCTACTCCCCTCCCCCGTCCACCACGTGAACGTGGGCATGCAGCACGATCTGCGGGCCGGGTTCGACCGAACCCATCTCGGATTCGACGCTCACACCGAGCCTGCTCATGCCTTCCACGTCTCCCAGCAGCCGCACCCACGCGTAGCCGTCGTCTCCCACCGTGAACACGGCGGCGCTCTTCGTGCGATGCTCCGCGTCCCACCACCATGCGCGGTAGATGAAACCGGGCTCCAGCGCGCGGAGCCCTTTCACGACGAGCATGCTCTGGCCGTCCGGCCGGGTGATGAGGATGCCCCGTGCGTGTCTGGCGCTGTGGCGGACCTGCTGCTCTGGTTCCTGGGGCGCCTCGACCTGCTCGACAGGTTGCGCGGGTGTCAGCGGTGTCATCGCGACGCTGTCCGCAACCATGTCGCTGAGGCCGACGAGGTCGCTGCGGACGTCCTCCGCCTCCGCCGTAACCACTTCCACTTCGTCCTGCAACTGGACCACGCGCTGCTGCTGCACTGTGGAGAATGCGCCGAGTCCAACCACCGCAACGGCCAGCGCGGCCGCGACGCCAAGCAGGGAGAACGGCACTCGCGGGGCGGGACGGGGCGCCTGCGAGGCCACGACGGAACCGCGCACCCGCCCCATGATGCGCTCCCGCACCTGGGAACTCGGGACGGCGAACGTGTGGGAACCCGCGATCGCACCGACGCTCTCCAGGTGCTGATCGAGCATCTCGCGATAGCGCGGCTCGCGGTCGAGGGCGCGTTCCACAACCAGCGCATCCGCTGCATCCAGCGCCCCGAGAGCGTACGCCGGCAGCAGGTCGGCTACGTCGTCGCCTGCCTCGTTCCCCTCGCCCTCGGGGAGAGGGCCGGGGTGAGGGTACTGCGGCCCATCCGCCATTACGCTCCCTCCGCTGCGGGTGCTTGCATCGTCTGCCTCAACTTCCCGAGCCCCAGGCGCAGGCGGGTCTTCACCGTACCGAGCGGGGTCCCCGTGCGCTGCGCTATCTCCTGCTGTGTCGCGCCTTCCATGTACGCCATCACGATGACGACGCGCTGCTCTTCCGGCAGCGCGCGAAGGGCCTCGCGCGCTTCGCCGGCCAGAACGGAAGTGATCGCCTCGTCGGCGGTGTCGCCGGACGAGACCAAACCCAGCGTCGCGTCCTCCGGTGCTCTGTCCGCATCCATCATCGCCACGCGTCGCCTCCGGCGTACCTCGTCTATGACCCGGTTGTGCGCCAGGTGCAGGAACCAGTGGCGGAAGATGCCTCTCGCTGCGTCGAACCGCCCTGCCCGCGTCCAGAGCGCCACGAAGACCTCCTGTGCAAGGTCCTCGGCCAGTGCGTAGTCCTTCAGGATCCCGTACGCCATGCTGAACACCTGCACGCCGTAGCGGTTGTAGAGCTCTTCGAGGGAGCCCGCGTCTCCGGCCGCAACGCGAGAGGCCAGAACAGCGTCCGGTTGAGCAGCCAGAGAGATGGACAAGTCCTCACCGCTCGCCATAGCGCGGCACTCTTTCTCTATGCTGGGTACTACGATGGAACGGAAGATTCGGATTCATCGCTTCTCTCCTCTCCCCTGGAGAGGGTGCGCGTGCTGCGCACGCGTGGGTAGGGTGTCTCCGTTACCTGATTGTATGAGGCTTCTGTGCGGCATGAGACCCGTGCGCGGGCCTCGTACCCACGCAAGCCTCCTATATCCGTTCGTGGTGAACCAAAGGATACTGTACTGCGAACTTTCGAATGGGAGGTGGCCTTGTAGCTGCTTCCGTGCATGCCCGTCTCTACCCGCTGAGTCAAGAGAGCAACCGACAGGGACCGTTGTAAACTGTAGCCAGCGGTTTCACTGAGCACTGGGTTAGAGAACAGGGCCGCTTGCCCGGCTCCCTCTGTGTGTTATACTGCATACATGGCAGACATAACAGACGAGCGAGCTCTTCGCCTACAGACACACCATCCGCGTCTGCTCGACGGCAGGGAGCGGCCCATTCTGCCGTCCCTACCGGGAGTGTCGAAGGGCTCAGCGGGAGTGCAGAGGTAAGAGCTTTGACGCGACAGCACGTTAATCATGGCGACATCGCGAGGTTCGCTGAGGACAAGGTGAACCTCCCTAGAGACAAGGCGAACGAATACCGAACTCAGGCAAGGCGCCTCCGCGAGAAGCTCGACGGCTATCTGAGTGAGCATCCAGATTTCTCTCTCAAGAAGATGTTGCTATCGGGCAGTCTCGCGAAGGGGACAGCGCTGGGTTCATTGAACGACATCGACCTAGCCTGCTACATCAGCGGCGCTGATACTCCCGGTGAAGTGGCCAAGCTCCTTGAATACTTGGCCGAGCGTCTCCGCAAGGCGTTCCCTAACTTCAAGCCGGATCAGGTACAGCCCCAGACATACAGCGTCACAGTCTCTTTCCGGGGAACAGGACTCGACGTTGACGTGGTTCCTATCCTCTACGATGGAGACCAGCAATGGTACGGGAGGCTCGTGAGCCAAGACGACGGGTCCTTCTTGGAGACCAGCATCCCGCTTCACCTCGAGTTCATCGGTAAACGCAAGCAGGCGCAGCCCCAGCACTTCGCACAAGTAGTACGTCTCGTGAAGTTCTGGGCGCGCAGGGTGAAGTACGAACAGCCAGGCTTCCGGTTCAAGTCGTTCATGATCGAGATGATTCTCTCGCATCTCTGCGACAAAGGCCTCGACCTATCCGACTACCCAGAGGCGCTCCAGCACTTCTTCACGTATGTCGCACGCACCGACATGCGTGAGAAGATCGCCTTCACCGACTACTACCGGGCCTCCGCCATAGGGCAGTTCACCGATCCGGTGCAGATCATCGACCCGGTAAATGAGAAGAACAACGTTGCCAGCCTCTACACGGACGCCGAGGCTGACGCAATCGTCGAGGCGGCATTCGACGCGGGCGACGCTATCGACGCGGCCCTCGCCGCCCCGACGAAGTCCGAGACAACCAACTACTGGCGGAAGGTCTTTGGCCCTTCGTTCCAAGTCTGAGAGGGAGAATGACTTACAGCTATACAGTTAACGACACCACCACCTTCACCCGAACACACGCCAGGCATATAGCCGCGAAGGTTGCCACTGACCTCAAGCGGATGCAGAGGTTCTACGGTGAGCCGTCGGACGAGGGTATCGCCGCCTATGAGGCAGAGGTCATTGAGTTTCTCAAGGAAGGGCTCATTGACACCGTGGCCTATGGCTTCCGCCGAAACGGCGACTGGATCGCGCCGACTTTGCGTTACGCTGCGCGACAGCTCATAACTGTTTCCTCCGATGACGATGATCCTGGGCGGGTTCGCCCGGGGGCGGACATCAGCGGAGCTTCCTTCTATAGCTACTTGATCTACAGCCCTAGCTGGGACCGACTAGGACAGGTGGAGAAGGAGCAATTCAAGAACCGCCTTCCTTTCCAGCGGACTGGGGCGCCCGAACCTGGTGTCAGCGGATACTGGAGCCGAGACCTGACCTACTCGGCGGGTGGCCGCGCCCTTGACCGCGCCAGCCTGAGGAGCTACCGGTGACGACCCGACCGACCATCGACGAGCTGTTCGACCGTCCCATCACTTACCCGGATGTTGGAGCGCGAGAGCGCTTGACCCGTCTGGTAGGACTGGATGAGCACAAGGCGCGCTTGGCGAAAATCCTTGGGCTGCTCATCAATCCCGCTGGCTTGGAATCGTGGACGAGTAAGTATCATCCGGGAGCCAACGGTTTGCTCGACGCAGTGTTGAGAAGGCCGCCCCTCGTTGTGCTTGCCGGTGACGTCGGCTCCGGCAAGTCTGAACTCGCGGAGACCATCGGCGATGACGTGGCCCGAAGGGAGAACGTTAGCATCGACCTATTTCCGATGAGCCTCTCCACGCGTGGACAGGGACGCGTCGGCGAGATGACCCAGCTGCTATCTGCTGCTTTCGATCACACTCTAGAGGGGGCTCAGAAGCTCAAGGGCGCCAACGGGACTTCACGAGGAGCGGTAATCCTCCTGGTAGACGAAGCGGACGCGATCGCTCAGTCGCGGGAAGCGTCCCAAATGCATCACGAGGACCGGGCAGGCGTGAACGCCTTCATCCGAGGGATAGATCGCCTCGCCAACAGCAAGCTTCCCGCTGCCGTCATCATGTGCACGAACCGGCTCGGGGCTTTGGATCCGGCGGTACAACGCCGGGCAGCAGATATCCTTACTTTCACTCGACCAGACAGCGAGCAACGCGAGGCTGTGCTAGCGCCACACCTCTGCCGGTTGGGTTTCTCTCAGATGCAGATTGCGGCTATAGTGGCTGCCACCGGGCCAGGCCAGAATGGGGACTACGGCTTTACTTTCTCGGACCTCACGCAGCGGCTTCTTCCCGCAGTTGTGCTCGATGCGTACCCGGACGGTCCAGTGGACGCAGACCGTGCCCTGAGGATTACCCAGGCGATGACCCCCACAGCACCCTTCCGGGATGGTGCTGCATGAGCGAATGGTCATTGAAACAACTCTTCGCCGGACTGCATGACGACATCCAGCGACGCTTGGAGACCGCCCGGCAGAGTTTTGCGCACCCAGGCGCCAAAGGAGACGCCAGCGAGAACGTATGGCTGGACCTTCTCGGCACGTACCTGCCCAAGCGCTACCGTGCCGCCAAGGCCCATGTGGTGGATAGCGAAGGGATGTTCAGCGACCAAATCGATGTGGTCGTATACGATCGGCAATATTCGCCCTTCATCTTCCGGTACGAAGAGCAGACCATCATCCCTGCTGAAAGTGTGTACGCGGTATTCGAAGCCAAGCAGACATTGAATGCGGAGTACGTCAGGTATGCACGGGAGAAGGTGGCCAGCGTGCGTCGGCTTCACCGAACCAGCCTGCCGATTCCACATGCAGGAGGAACCTATCCTCCCAAGCCGCTCATTGCCATACGCGGTGGTCTTTTGGCCTTGGAGAGCGATTGGAAGCCCGCACTAGGCGAGTCTTTACTCACAGCACTCGGCGATGGAAAGGGCGATGACCACCTTGACCTTGGGTGTGTTGCTGCCCACGGGTACTTCAGATTTGACGAGGAGAGCGGAGCATACGAGATGTGCGCAGGCGGTAAGCCTGCGACTGCCTTCCTATTCGCGCTAATCTCCCAGCTCCAGCTCAGTGGTACAGTGCCCATGATTGATGTGCAAGCGTATGCGCGGTGGCTCTCTGATTGAACCAGAGACACATGACTGAACTAGCAGGCCCACAATCCATCGCCCCAACCCTACAGGCCATACGGGCGAGGCTAGACCTGACGCAGGCGCAGCTTGCGGAGCGGCTTGGGGTGTCGTTCGCGACCGTGAACCGCTGGGAGGGCGGCTTCACTACGCCGCAGAGGGCGGCACGGACGGCCATCGCCGCGCTTGCGGCCGAGGTTGGCATCGCCGCCGAGCTGGCCGTTGACGAAGCGGAGTCCGCAACCCGCGTGACCGAGCGCCGCTCCCGCCGGAGGAAGGACGCCGTTCCCACAACCAAGCCCATGGAGCAGATGCTGTGGGACGCCGCGTGCTCCATTCGCGGTGCAAAGGACGCGGCCAAGTTCAAGGACTACTTGCTGCCGCTTCTTTTCCTCAAGCGCCTCTCGGACGTGTTCGACGACGAGATCGATCGGCTGGCCGAGGAGTTCGGGGACCGCGCGGTCGCGCAGGAGATCGCCGAGAACGACCACGGCCTACTCCGTTTCTACCTGCCGCCCGAGGCCCGATGGGGCGTCGTCAATGGCCGTGAGGCTCACGACTGGCCCTTGGATGCCGGAGGCCGCAGCACCCGGCCCCGTGACGTTGGCGAACACCTAACCATGGCCATGCGCGCGGTCGTCCGCTACAACCCCACTCTCGAGGGCGTCATCAACCTCGTAGACTTTGCCTACGAGCGCAACGGCGAGCGCGAGCTCAACCCGGCCCGACTCGCCGCTGTCGTCGAGACCTTCTCCGACCCCCGCTACCGCTTGGGCTTGGCCAACGTGCAGCCCGACTTCCTGGGCCGCGCCTACGAGTACCTTCTCCGCAAGTTCGCGGAGGGCTCCGGACAAAGCGCGGGTGAGTTCTTCACCCCCACCGAGGTCGGTTTCCTCATCGCCCACATCATGCGCCCCAAGCCCGGGGAGACGTGCCACGACTACGCCTGTGGTTCGGCGGGGCTGCTCATCAAGCTCCAGCTGGTCGCACGCGAGACCGACCCCACCAGCCAGGTGCCTCTCAGGCTCTACGGCCAGGAGCTGCAAGCCGACAGCTATGCCGTTGCCCACATGAACGCCATCATCCATGGCATGGAGAATGTCCGGATAGAACGCGGCGACACCATGATCAACCCCAAGTTCAAGGACGCCGCAGGCCGCATCGCCGGCCACGACGTCGTGGTCGCCAATCCCATGTGGAACCAGGACTTCAACCAGTCGACCTTCGAGAACGACCCGTTCGATCGCTTCCGCGCCGCTGGGGGCGTCACCACCGGCAAGGGCGACTGGGCGTGGCTCCAGCACACTTTGGCCTGCTTAAATGAACGCGGGCGCGCCGCCGTGGTGCTGGACACCGGCGCTGTGACGCGCGGTTCAGGCAGCAAGAACGAGGACCGGGAGCGCAACATCCGCAAGTGGTTCGTGGAGCGAGACTTGATTGATGGCGTGGTGTTGCTGCCGGACAACCTCTTCTATAACACCAGCGCTGCCGGCATCATCGTCGTGCTGTCCAAGCGCAAGCCGGAGGCTCGGAAGGACAAGATCGTGCTCGTCAATGCCAGCCGTCGTGTTGGTAAGGGACGCCCTAAGAACTACATCCCGGAGGAGGACATCCGCTCCATAGCGGCTGCCTTCCTGAAGGCCGAACCAGTAGAGGGCGAAGCCGCAGTCATCACCTGTGAACAAGCAGCAGAGGCTGACTACAATCTGAGTCCAAGTCGCTGGGTGGGGCAAACGGATGACATCCAGGAAGCCGACCTACGGGACATTATGGAGCGGTTCGAGGCCATCGCTGCGGAAGAGACTGCGGTTTCAGCTGACCTTCAACGCATGCTTCTGAAGCTGAAGGAGTTGGCGTGATGAATGGCTCGACCCTCCGGCTCTCTGACCTGTGCGAACTCATCGCGGAGCCCGCCAGACCCGGTACAAGACCGAACGCCCTATATCTGGGTCTTGAGCACCTTGCCCCTGGACGGCTCTCTCGCATCGGCGGCGGGCAAGCCTCTGAAATGAGGAGCACTACGTCGGCGTTTCAGACCGGCGACGTCCTTTACGGCAAGCTACGTCCGTACCTAGACAAAGCCATCCTAGCTGACGAGGCAGGTGTCTGCACAACGGAACTACTGGTGCTCCGGGTCCGGGAGTGCGTGGATTCACGGTTTCTAACCGCAGTTCTCCACTCGCCTCGCTTTGTCGAGCATGCCGTCGCAGGCACCACCGGCGTCCAGCACCCTCGAACGTCGTGGGCGCATATACGCGAATTCGAGGGCCCCGCGTTCACGTTTAGCGAGCAACGGCAGATTGCCGACGTGCTTTGGCTAGTGCATGAGGCCATCAGTCGGTCCGAGGCATTAGTTGAGGAAGCCCAAACCCTCAAGCGAACCACGATGCGAATGCTGTTTACGCGCGGGCTTCAAGGTGAGGCGCAGAAAGAGACGGAGGTCGGGCCAGTGCCAGAGAGTTGGAAAATGACTTCTTGCGAGCGAATCTTCAAGTTGACCAGTGGACGAAAACGTCCGAGTACTCTTTCTGAGCAGCCGAATGGTGAAAGGTCGTTCTCAGTCCTCGGCGGGAATGGCGTGATGGGATTCGCCGACGAGTGGTTTTTGGATGTTCCGCAAGCTCTTGTAATCGGGAGGGTCGGGGAGTATTGCGGCGCAGTGCACTTGGCATGTGGCAAGGTATGGATAACCGATAACGCTCTTTACGCTAAAGAATGGCTCAACGATGATGCAGAGTTAAAGTTCGTAGCAGCGTTCCTTGAGTATTTTGGTCTCAACCGATTCAAGCGGACGGCAGGACAGCCACTGATAACCCAAGGTCTGATTAACGAGCATGCTATTCCACTACCGAGCCTCTCCGAGCAACGCGAGATAGTCACCATCCTCGACGCCATTGACCACAAGATAGACCTGCACCGGCGTAAGCGTGCCATGCTGGAGGAACTGTTCAAGGCTCTCCTGCACAAGCTGATGACGGGGGAGATACGGGTGAGGGATTTGGATTTCGCGGGCCAAGTAAAGTGAGGTATTAGTAGATGATTCTTCCCGAAGACCAGATAAACTTTAGATCACGATTGCATTACCTTACCGATGTGGTCGCTCTACAATCGCTGTGTCACCCTGAAGCTATCACGCGCTTGGAGAACACGGTTGAGTCGCTCAACACAAAAGACCAGCGAGGTTTCCTTCGGGGGTACCGCTTAGCCGTCGCCACGCCCTTGTTTGGTCTTTTGTACTTTACCGTCAATTTCCCAGAGTTATTGAGCCTGGAGAGCGACGAAAGGCTATTCAATTGGTTTCACTACCGCGATCCTGAAAAAGGCGAGTCGCTGTTGCACGCCGTTTCCAATCCAAGATCAGGGTTGGGGCGTCTCTGTTTTGCGTTTGATATCCTTCAGACTGCTTTGCGTGAAGCTGAGGGGAAGCTCGTTGACACAGTGGCCGCCCTAGAGAAATGCCAAGCAACTGCGATGGCCTTCAGTGGCATTGTCTCGGGAACAGAGATAGTTCACTTCGACACCGGTGAAGAACTGCTCGATGGAGAGTCCTTCTTCCCCTTAGTCATGGCGGAGCGTGTATTGGACTATGCTGGATACGACCGCAGTATTGTGCGACTGGCTCGCAGAATGGTGTGGCACAGCAGCGGTGGTGTGCCTAAGGCGTGGTCCGATGGCTTTCGGTTTGGCCTTGATTCAGTGGTCCGCCTAAACCGTATTGAATTGCCATCTCATTCCGAATCCTCTGTCATCGCCCCAACTTGGTTCGACGAACTCCATGCCTTTGTAAACCCATTCGACTTGCCGGACCAATGGCCGAGTATGAAATACGGACTCACGGAACTGTCACAGTCCCAAGTCGAAGCCGTGGTGGGGCACTTTGAAGCCAGTATTGAAGTTGTATCTCCGAAAAGCAGGGTGGCGGTGCTACTCGGCTCGGACGAAGTACATCTGATATCCGATGCAGGGGCGACTGATTCGTTAGAACTGGAGGTCATGCTGCGCGGGGCGATTGCAGTGCATGGCGATTCCAGAGTCCGCATTCTCTTGCTAACTCATACTGTGGAGTCGGATACCCGCGAATGGGTCTCTATAGCAGTTAGACTCCCTATGTACGGAATCTTTTCCAATGCATCAAAATGGTTTCTCTTTCACAAAATATATCATGCTGGTCGTGTCTTTGATAGTGATGTCGCTCATGCGAAATCAGCAGTGAATAGATTACTTTCGCAATTCAAAAACAAGTTAGAACTGGAAGAACTAAATGGCCTAAGCTCTGATGATTTCTTGCATTTTTGTGAACCGTCATCCGTTCGTGCTATGCGCGATTTGAACCTTAAGGCGATAGAGGCTAATGCCGCTTTGCGGTCTGGCAACTCTGAACTCTTGGCTGGATTCTGGCTGGTCGGACAAGGGTATCATGATGTTAAAGTCTCGTTTCGACACACGGCTCTAGACCGTTTTGAGTACGATGCAATCGGCATAAAGGACAAAGATTGCTTGGTTATTGAAGTAAAAGGTGCTGAAATAATTGATCACAAACTTGATATGGAGATTAGCAGATTTGCATCTAAGATTGAGCGACTCCGAAGCCAATCATCTTCTCTGGCAAAGGCTCTGGGATGCGAAGTCGAGAGTGTATCAGGGTTATTTGTGTTCCTAGGTGATTTCGACGACTTCAAACCTACCGATACGTCGATCCCTTTGTGGGGGTACGAGGACTTTGTTGGAGCCTTGAAAGAAGCAGGCTTGCCTAACAGGCTTGTGAAGCTGCTAGACAAGTCCTATATCATCCACTCTATTGATATCGGTGGCCTATTCGATTACCTCCGAACACGCCAGGGAGACGGACGTAACGGCAGGGGGTTTGAATGAGTCCCGACGAGATTGCAACCCTCAGCGCCTCCGGCGAGTCCGAGACTCTAGAGTTCAAGGAAACCACCGGAACGCGTCGTGAGGCGTCAAGGACGGTATGCGCCTTCCTGAACCAACACGGCGGACAGGTACTGTTCGGCGTGACGGAGACAGGAACTGTCATCGGGCAGCATGTCAGCGAGCACACCATCGAGGGGTTGAGCGCCGAACTTCGACAGATTGCCCCTCCGGCATTCCCCACGATAGAGAGGGTCTCGGTGGATGGTGGTCGTGAAGTCATCGTGGTCAGCACAGCCCAGGGAGCTTCAAGGCCGTACACCTACAAGGGCATCGCCTACCGCCGCGTCGGGAATACCACGGCAGCCATATCCGCAGACGAGTACAACCGGATGCTCTTCGAGCGAATGCACAGCGAACAGCGCTGGGAGAATCAACCTGCCACCGGGTGGACCGTAAACGACCTCGATGTGGCTGAGATTCACAGGACCGTTGCAGAGGCGGTCCGCCGGGGGCGGCTTGAAGATCCTATAGGTAGAGAACCAACCGACCAGCTGCGCGGTCTCGGCCTTCTGCGTGATGGCGTGTTGCTTCGGGCGGCAGTGGTACTGTTTGGTAACGCGGAACGGCTGGAATTCGAGATGCCTCAGTGCTTGCTGCGCGTCGCCCGCTTTCGTGGAACTGACCGAGTAGAGTTTCTGGACAATCGCCAGTTCAACGGCAACGTCTTCACTCTCCTGACGAACGCGGAGCGGTTCCTGCGCGACAATCTACCCATCGCCGGGCGGTTCGAGCAGGACCGCTTCGAGCGGATCGACGAACCCCTGTACCCACCCCTAGCGGCACGCGAGGCGCTCGCGAATGCCCTGTGCCACCGCGATTATTCCATTGGCGGGGGCTCGGTCGGCATAGCGATCTATGATGACCGCCTGGAGGTGACCTCCTCGGGCTCCCTGCACTTCGGCCTGACGCCGGAGAAGCTGTTTGGGCCGCATGAATCGCGCCCGTGGAACCCGTTGATCGCACGCACTTTCTACCGCTGCGGGATTATCGAGGAATGGGGCAGCGGAACGCTGAAGATGGCCGAACTCACGAGCAGCGCTGGCCTTCCGGTCCCGGAGATCGAGGATGACGGCGCGGCGGTCACGGTGCGATTCCGACACAGGGGGGGCGTGCCGGAGAGACTAAGGAGCGAAGCTAGTCCGGCCGAACGACGAAGCGAGGTCCTAGTCATGCTGGATAGAGCGGAGGATGGTCTGACACGCCGCGAGATTGGTAATCGATTGGGGCCTGGCATCAGCGAGCGCCAGGTGCGGAGGATACTGGAAGACTTGAGGAACAGGGGGTGGGTCGTATCCACGAATCGCGGCCCGTCGACGCGCTGGATACGTAGACAGGGGGCGCGATAAGGGGGCGCTTTGGGGCGCAATCGTGGGGCGCGATACGGGTGCGATAGGAATGCGATAGGGGGTCAATAGGGGCGTAATTGGGAGCGAGATAGGATTCAGCTATGACTGAACTCAGCATAACCGAGGCGGGCTCCGTTCAGTTCCCAATGGTCCGCCATGCGGCGGAGGTCGGGTGGGTTCCCGTGCGGCCAGTGGATGCCCTCGTCATGCGAGGCAGCGAAGCCGGCTTGCTGCTTCGCGGCGTGCTGGAGGATGCTCTGCACCGCTTCAACGCCTGGATGACTGACGACGCCGTGCGGTCGGTGGTCGAAAACATCGACGCTCTCCCGCCGACCATTGAGGGCAACCGGCAGATGCTGGGTTGGCTGCGGGGCGAGCGGCAGTGGTACGACGAGGCCGAGCAGCGCCACCGGCGGGTCCGGCTAATCGACTTCGACGATGTGTCGGCCAATGTTCTGAACGTGACTTGGGAGTGGCGGCTCAAACCTCCGGCCCGCAAGGGCAACCGCGCTGACGTGATGTTCGCAATCAACGGCGTACCCGTCGCCATCGTCGAGCACAAGAACCCCACGGACGCCGACGCCATCGAGCGAGGTGTAAAACAACTGCGCCGCTACGAAATCGAGACGCCGGAGTTAATGGGTGCGGCACAGTTGTTCAACGTGACCCACCTGCTGGACTACTGGTACGGAGTCACGTGGAACCTGTCCCGCCGCTACATGGCGCGGTGGAAGGAGACCAAAGAAGAGAGCTACCGCTTCGCCGTACAATCCTTCTTCGAACCGACGGACTTCCTGCGCACCTTGCGGGACTGGATCCTCTTCTACGTTGAGGATGGTGAGACACGGAAGACCGTGCTGCGCCAGCATCAGCGCCGTGCTGTGAGCCGCATCGTCGAACGCTGCGCCGAGAGGATGAAACGCAGGGGTCTCGTCTGGCATACACAGGGGGCTGGCAAGACTTTCACGTTGCTCACCGCCGCCCGCCTGGTTCTAGAGGCCAAGGAGGAGTTCCGCAACTCCACAGTGGTTGTCGTAGTGGATCGCACGGAGTTGGAGGGTCAACTCGCGGGCTGGGTGGAGCGGCTGCTTGGCGAGATGCAACAGCAGGACATCGCCGTCTGGCGCGCCGGTTCGAAGGAAGACCTACGAGATCTGCTCGCCACCGATAAGAGAGGGCTGATCATCTCGATGATTCACAAGTTCGAGGGCATTGAGAAGGACGCCAACCTCCGAGACAACATCTACGTGTTCATCGATGAGGCACACCGTTCGGTGGCCCGGGACCTTGGCACGTACCTCATGGCCGCGCTACCCAACTCCACGATCATCGGTTTCACCGGCACGCCCATCGCGCGAACGGCGCATGGGGAGGGCACTTTCAAGATATTCGGGATCGACGACGACCAGGGCTACTTGGACAAGTACCCGATAGCCGAGTCCATCGAGGACGAGACAACGCTGCCGATCCGACACATGATGGCGCCTAGTGAGATGACCATACCTGCAGCCCAGCTCGACCGCGAATTCTTCACTCTGGCCGAGGTGGAAGGCGTCACAGATGTGGATGAGTTGAATCGTGTCCTGGATCGGGCCGTGGGATTGCGCACGTTCCTCACCGCCGATGACAGAATCGAGAAGGTGGCTTCATTTGTCGCTCAGCACTTTCAAGAAAACGTTCTGCCGCTCGGCTACAAGGCTTTCTTGGTGGGCGTCAATCGCGAGGCGTGCGCCAAGTACAAGCAAGCGCTCGACAAGCTGTTGCCGCCAGAGTGGAGCGCGCCAGTCTACTCGCAGAATGCCAATGACGCGGTCGAGAGGCCGCTGGTCGCCCAGCTTCAGATTTCAGACGACGAGGAGAAGGATGTCCGGGCTACCTTCAAGAAGGCGGACGAGGACCCGAAGATCCTCATCGTCACCGACAAGCTGCTGACCGGCTTCGACGCACCACTGCTGTACTGCATGTATCTGGACAAACCGATGCGCGACCACGTCCTCCTCCAAGCCATTGCGCGGGTGAACCGGCCATACGTGGACGGGGAGGGCATCAGCAAGTCCATCGGCCTCGTCGTCGACTTCGTGGGCGTCCTGCGCGAACTGAGGAAGGCGCTGCAGTTCGACTCGGCCGATGTCAGCGGTGCGATTGAAGACCTCGACGTACTGATGCGGGATTTCCAAGACAAGATCGTCAAGGCGAAAGCGAGCTACCTAGACAATGCGGGCGGCCGCAGACTGGCTGAACCTCGGGCAGTCTATGGAACAGTCGGGGAAAGTGCGGATCAGCAACTTGAACAGGTTGTCTACACACGCTTCCTCGATTCCGATGCCCGCAAGGAATTCTTCTCTGCCTATAGGGAGGTAGAGGCGCTGTGGGAGATACTCTCGCCGTCCGCCGGGTTGCGCGACCACATCGAGACGTTCAAGCGTCTGACGCAGCTCTACGCTGTTGTCCGTAACGCCTACGCCGACCATCCCGGCTTCGTAGCGGATCTCGCGCATAAGACCCAAAGGCTCCTGGAAGAGTCAGCCTCGGTGTACGGCCTGGGTAACCTAACCAAGGCTGTGACGTTCGACCTTCGAACCCTAACTGCGCTGAGGAGGGAATCAGGTCCAGACGAATCCAAGGTGTTCAACTTGGTGCGCGGTCTTCAGGCAGAGGTGGAGAGCGAGCAAGACCTGGAGTCCGTGCTACGGCCCCTCAAGGAACGCGCAGAGCACGTGCTGAAGGGCCTCGAAGAGCGCACGACGACAGGACTCGCAGCGATGGACCTGTTGGAGGCCCTCGCCAGCGAGAAAGAGGCTGCGCTCTCTGCTGCAAGGGATAGCACGCTATCTCCAAGAGCCTTCGGTGTGTACTGGATGATGAAGGACGACCACGCGCTCCAAGCCGCTGGCGTGAGTGCACTGCAGCTTGCGGAAGAAGCTCAGACGCTTGCGGAGCGCTTTCCCAACGCCGCCGTCAACGTCGATGAACAGCGGAGGCTTCGGATTTCTCTCTACACACCATTGCTAAAGGTGGAAGGCAAAGAGCGGGGCCGCATCGTGGACCAAGCCTTGGCAATACTCCTAGGCGGAGAAGCAGATGCCGAGGGTTGACGAGAAACACGCCGTCCTTCGCCAGCGTGTCGAGGCTTGGGCATTGCGGTTGTCTGTCCAGATTCCCCGAATCCGCATCCAGCGAATGTCGCGGAAATGGGGGTCATGTTCAACCAGCGGCGTCCTTACGTTGGCCTCTGACCTTGCTGATCGGGAAGCGAGATTCCAAGACTTCGTGATTGCCCACGAACTGCTCCACCTCCGGGTGCCAAACCACGGCAAACTCTTCAAGGCTCTGATGACAGCGCACATGCCCGACTGGAGAGGGCACGACATATCGAAGTGAGCAGGGGCTCCCTCGCGCTACTCCTCTGGAGCTTAGCCCCATCACGTAACGCGTCACATTTCCAGCTCTCACAGCCCTGTAACAGACGCCGACCTCCTGTCCACCCCCATGCCTCGTGCCAAGGGCCGAGAAGAGAAGGGCTGGTAGGACCGCTCACAACCGAGCGTCCCCATGGGCAGTTATGCAGGGGACTTCGGTCGTCCACACTCGTTGGTGAGTGTGGCGGCCTCCCAGATTGCAGCGACCGCGGAGAGATGCCGCCGATGGTGCTGTCGTTGGCCGTGCCGACCGCGAGCAGCGTGGCCCTCACCCAGGGCAGCGGCCTCACCCTCGCCAACCATGACAGCGACTTCGCCGAGCACAGGAAGAACCCCCAGCGGCGTGTCCGACCGCCGCAGCGACCGTGGAGAGATGAGAGACGCCAAGAGACAGGACAGAAGACGGAGGCCAGCCAGAGACGATCCTGAGATAAGTGTCGTCTGGGCCGACGCGGCGTCCGAGGACGAGGCGCGGGAGATGCTCAATCAGGGGCTGCGCATCCTCGCGAGGCTCATTGTGCGCGCCTACCTCCGGCGGGAAGCGTCGCTGCCTGCCACAGACCCCGGGGAGCGGTCGCCAGGCAACTCGAATGCGGACTGAGGTTGATCTGCACAGGCTAACCCGCACCCCGGGCATCCGTCCGCCATGCGGGCCAAACAGGGGTCACGCGCACACCCCCTCCGGGACCTACCGGCTGGCATTGGCGCTCTCGCCAAGGTATGGCCCTCGCCCTCGCCCTCGGTGCCGGCCATTCAAGTCTCAGCCACTAGCCCTGTGCTACACTCGCTGCCACGCCACGACCGGAGACGCTGCCCCGTGCTAGATGCCCCTTAGGGGCTTCTGTCCTTCTTCCACCCTCATGTACGCCTCGTCCGGCTCGTACACCCTTCGCTCCAACGTAGCGACACGCGCCTCTAACCAAAGCAAGTAGGCTTTCAACCCCTCTGGCGTGTCTGCGGGTATCTCGTGCTGGTCAGCCATATTCCCTTCTACTTCCGCCCCTTTCCTTTGACTGCCCATTCTCCGCACGTGTCCTCGCTATGGGTGAGAGGCCACCATGCCCGGACAGTGACGGGGTCGTGGCCTAGAGGGGCGAGTGCCGGTTGAGGCGGCATGGCGGTACACGCCCCGAATTCGTCATGGTCGTTTGCGTCCTTATCCCAGTGTCGGCAGTTCACGCATATCTGAGCGATGGAAGTCATGGTTCTCTTTTCATGGCATGACGACAGGCGGGGGCAAGCGGTGTTCTATCCGCCTGAACGCCGCACGGTGTTCCTTGATGAACACGGGGTCGGTTACCCATGCTTCAAGGAAGATGCGCTCGGCGGCGTGTAGTTCGCGCTTGGCGGTCGTCCCGTAAGACATCAACGTATAGCCGAGCGATGAGTGCCTCCAGCACGTTGATAGTGGCGTAGGTTCGCGGTGTGTCTCCCATGGGCTTGGGATTCTGTCACAGGGGTGGCAAGGCGTGCAAATCCGATGATGGCTGTGGGCGTCGGGCTGGCAGTCGCCGCACCAGCAGCGTCAACCAGGATGGGGGAAAACTGGAGGCTTGCACCATGTCAACACAACCCCAACCAACGTGGAATCACCTTTGCGGCAGTCATTGCCCCGTGCAGCAGCCTTGCCTCCAATGCCTTGTCCTGCAACGCCTTCCAGTAGTCTTCTCCCTTGTGTGTCAAGTGCACTGTGGCGACATTGGGAACGTAGAACTCCCCCTCCGCAATGCGGTCGCCCTCTCCGTTCTTCGAATCCATCAGCAAGCGAATGGCTCCCCACTCGTGCCAGGCAAGCCGCTGCCCGTCAAACCTCAACACTACGTTGGGGGCACCCAAAGTCATTGCCAGAGTTCCCCATGTCTCTTCCGTTACCGTATGTATGACTCCATGAAGATGATAGAGAGCACAGGGTGGAGACATCACCCGTATCCATGAATCCGTGTTCGTCTCACCATCAGCATCGTAGAAGTCCCCGTCAACGATGCCATCGTCTCTCAACTCTCTCAGCAGCGGCCACACTGGTTCATCTGGCCAAAACCGTGCCTCCCCTCCGTTGCGGTAGATTTGCCCCAGTGCCCACCTAACCCGGCTGTCTCTGGGGTCGGGCCGATGAAAGTCGATGTGATGCAAAGCCGCCTGTAGACATGACTCAAAATGAGCGGGATGATTCACTCTAGCCGAGTAACTACATTTCAGTCCCGTGCATCGGAATTCACCTCTTGACAGGACTATCTTGCCATTGATTGTGCCGGGGACACGGCGGATGTCTATTCCCATCCCGCACCTGCTCAGGAGTCTGGATGCCAGCGTTCGAGCGCGGCTTGCGGCGCTATCTCAGACCTGCGTTCTAGCCTCGCCGGTGGCGATGCGGATGACTTGCCGCGCCCGCTGCATGAAGTCTCCCGTCCGCACCTCTCCGCTAGGCCCCGCATGACCGTCTCCATGCCCTTGACCAAGAGCATTGTACACGAGCACGATTCCGATATCGCGGCTCCGGTGTCCCCTTCTCCGATCGACAGCGGTGACGCCCACGGGCTACCTTTGCTCCACCCGTCGCCACTAGGGAGCGTTCGCATGCGGCAATCCACCAGGGCGACCGTCGAGCCGTTTACTCGTGCTACGATGGCCATAATCGCTTTGTCAGGGCAATGAGGGGGGGCGTCAGTTCCCTGCGCCCGGAGGTTGCCATTGCTCCCGCTCCCTGATGATTCGCGCCCGCAGGCGCCGCCACCGTCCGGCTCCCGATGGAGGGTGGAGGCTCGCAAGGCGACGTCTCCCTAGCGATGCGCCTACCAGGAGACCTCCTCCTCGACAGTGTTCTGCAGGTCCTTACCCCGGCAAGCGATTCCCGTTCACAATCCGAAGGTCAGACCCCATCGCGGAACGGGAGGACGACGCATGTAGGCACGCACCCACGGTGAAAGAGACCTGGTGACATCCGCCGGCTGCGTGGACCGCTCCCCCGTTGCTAGGCTCGTTCCATGAGGCTCACCGAAGAAGAACTGCTCGACGCGCTCGCCCGGATGCCGTTCGCCGACACACTGGAGCTTGCGGTCATCCTCGGCGAGGCGTACGCGACCGTGCATCGCGCGCTGACCGGCCTGCTCGCTGCCGGTATCGCGGCGCGGGTCAACCACGGGACCGTCCACCTGCCGACGAGCGGGAGGTGGTTCCTGACGGCCGAGGGCATTGAGGAGGCGACCGATGTGCTGGGATACGCGACGCCCTCCGAGTTCGTTCGCGCGTACCCGGCCTCGCAGCCGTGGCTGACGCTGCTGCTACGCTGGGTGGACGCGGTCGCCAGCGTCTACCAGCTGGTGATGGCGCTCTCGCCGGGGTACCGCTCGCGCCGCTCCCGGGTGGAGTTCCACCGCCGCGGGCGGGTTCGACGCCACGGTCACCCTGGACGACGGCCGCAGCTTCGGGGTGGTGCGCCAGGGGCTCGGGCTGCGCAGGCGGTCGCTACGAGCGCCTACGTGCGATAGCGGAGTGGACCCCTCCCGCCGCCCGGCACGGTGCTGGTCCCGGCGCAGAGCGCGTGGGAGCAGCACAGGCCGCATTGTGTTCATGATGCCGTGGGGGTTGGAGCAACGGTTGGAGGGTTGGCACACTCCAGCACGTCAACGCGCATGTCAACCACCACGTCATCGAAGCCATCATAATCGGCATCGATGTCCGCCAGCCTCGTCAGAACCTCCCACGCGCATATCCGTTCCTGCTCATTCAGTGTGACATCCATCCCACCCAACTCCACCGCATCCTGAACAATCAGGTCCGTGAACGTGGCGGGCATACAGGCGATGATGTTGAGGAGCGCGCCAGCCATGTCGTCTCGGCCGGGCGGGACCGTCGGGCCTGCATCGGCCTGACTGGTCAGGACGTCATCTACACAGGCTTGCTCCTCATCGTTTGGTATCACCCGCGTGCCGTAGGAACTGACAACGGTCTGGGCAACGAGGTTCACAGACACATCGGGTATGCAGACGTAAATGCCGTAGAACAACAAATCAGAGAGCTCCAGATCGCTCATGGCACTCTCGACTCGGTGTCGACGCTGGTCATCCAATCCTGCAAACAGGCCTGCTCTCGATCGTTCGGTACTGTCTCCAATCCGAAGTATGCGGCCACGTTCACGGCAACGTCCTCGTACACATCCGGGCTACAAACGAAGAGCCCAGGGGACTCCTCGAGAACGTGGGTCACGACATCAGAGAGGTGCATGCCTATCTTGATCCCTGCCAGCAGGTCTCGCAAACATGCCTGCTCTGCATCCTCACTCACGTCGAAGCCCGCCTCCGCAAGCTCTGCAGTGATGGCCGAGAGCCACACAGCGCGGGCGGTCTCAGGAGCGAGGCAGAGCACTACGATGGACTCGTGGAAGAGCAGGCCATCGGCGTCGAAGAAGTCCCGCTCCATGGCACGTTTCAGCGTTTCTTGCTCCACATGGTCACGGATACAGTCCTGCTCAGCGGGCGTGAAGGCATCAAAGGCCTCTCCCCATGTGGTGTCGTCGTCCACGGTAAGGGAGAACGCCACGGGCGTGGGAGTCGGGGTCGGCGTAGGGAACTTCGTGGGAGTGGGCGTAGCCGTAGCGGTTGGCGCCGCGGTGGGTGGCGCGGGGGTGGGAGTGGGTGTGGGCTCGGAGCACGCGGCCAAGGCCAGCGCGAGAAGAATCACCACCGGGAAACGGGCCGTTCGCAACGGATGTCCTCGTGTCATACGTCTCTCTAGAGAATAGCGCACCCGCCCGGACTGGGATGCCCGACGCCAGGGTACCGCTCGCGCCGGTCACGGGTGGACTTCCACCGCCGTGGGCAGCTGCTCCAGCCTTGCCTCGCCTCCGCTCCGCACCAGCTCCCTCAGCAGCGCCATGAACCCCG
Source organism: Dehalococcoidia bacterium (assembly GCA_965220225.1). Lineage (GTDB taxonomy): Bacteria > Chloroflexota > Dehalococcoidia > Lucifugimonadales > Australimonadaceae > Bin16. Next base: position 2,555,584 of record OZ244813.1, read on the forward strand.
GATCGTAGAGGCCCTCCATGTCCCGCTCTCATTGACGCCGTGTCCGGTCGTCTCCATGCTCTCCTCTCCCTCACGGCTCCGCTCCGGCTGCGGTCCGGTTCCTAGTCCCACTTCATCGAAGGCGGTCGTTCACCCTCACCCATCCGCATACCCCTGAGCTCGTTCTGTCACCGAACACCTCTCCGCCGGGTGTGCAAATGTCACTCTTCACCGCTGACGATGTCACCGGCGTCCGGATTCAGAGGGCCGTTTCGGTCAGCCGCCTGCAGGGCCTCCTCCCGTGGGGCCTCTACCCGCTGGGCTCCCTCCCGTGGAGCCCCGCAGGTTTGAAATGTCCCATGGGCAGTTATGCAGAGGTCCGGGGTCGTTCACACTCTCTTGCGGGATCGCGGCCCCACCCTCATCGGCCATGATGGAAACCCCGTCGAGTGCAAGAAGGATCCCCAGGGCGCGTCCGACCACCGCTGCGACTGCAGGACATGAGAGACGCCAAGAGACAGAACAGAAGACGGAGACCCGCCGGGGATGTCACTGAGATCAGTGTCGTCTGGGCCGACGCCGGCACCGTGTCCGACGACGAGGCGCGGGAGCTGCTCGAACACGGGCTGCGCATCCTCGCGAGGCTCGCCGTGCGCGCCTACCTCCGGCGGGAGGTATCACTGCCCGCCGCAGAACCCGGCGCGCAATCCATCGACAACCCGAATGCGGACTGAGATAGACCTGCGCAGACTATCGACCCCGGTGCCCCGCTGCGACGGTCGTCACATGGTCGCTTCCCCTGGCAGCCCCATCCAACGCCATCCGAACATCCGCGTCGTCCACCTCGACCTCGCCGCCCACGTCATGCTCACCGTCCGCCCTGTGGTCACCGCCGAGGCTTGTGTGCCCGCCCGCCAGAGAGGATGTTCCCGGCCACCTGCGCGATCCCGCCCACGCTCCCGACACCGGCCCGCCGAAGGCGCTGGACGTGGTGCTCCCTCACGACCCGAGCCATGCCCAGCGCCCTCGCCCACCCCCTCGCGTGACACGTCACCGTCCTCATCTCCGTGCGCAGCCAAGTTCGCCCTCACGCTCCGCCCACGTCTGCAAGCATTGTCGTTCTCACTCGTAGCGGTTGTCCGACCCCCGGTCACCGCAGATTGCCAAAATGCAATCGACAGGCGTGCCACTTGTCGCCCCTCCTTGCCACCGGCGGTAAACCCAAACTGCTGCCTGCGCCGCTCTCGCGCACCCACGCAATCCCACTACGGCCTTGCCCACGACGCAGCCCTCCCGTTCCCACTCACTCTATTTCTCTGTACTACCCCCGCGCATGGCGCGGCCGTCCGCCATGCGGGCCTTACAGGGAGGTCATGTATGACCCTCCTCCGGGGGCCTGACGGCGGCGGCGGACGGGCGCGCATGCTGACACCGGCCCCTTGCGCCGCGCGCAGCACGGCGCAGAGCCTGACGAAGAGCACATCATCGACGATGAGGACGAGGAGATGAGTCCGATAGAGCGGGAGATGCACGCGCTGCGCGCGCTGGCGGCGATGCCGTTCCTCGACGCGCTGGAGCTGGCCTCGGTGTCGGGGACGGCCGCGCGGACGATGCACGACGCGGTGAGCGGTCTCAGGCAGGAGGGCCTGGTCGATGCCGTGCCGCACGCCACGGACCTGACCGCGCCGACGCGCCGCCTCCACGTGACGGAGGGGGGACTGGAGCGGCTCGCCTGGGAGCTGGGCGTGGAGGTGCGGGACGTGTTGGAGCGCTACCCGGTCTCGGCGCACTGGCAGCGCATCCTGCTGGGGCGGCTCGACGCGGTCGGCTCCGTCTACCGGCTCGCATCCACCATCGCGCATGTCGCGGGGCCGGTCGGCCTGCGCTGGTACCGGAACGCGCCGATGGACGCCGCCGTGATGCTCGGAGACGGGAGGATCGCCGGCATCGTGCGGCAGGGAGCGACCTCGGACAGGACGGGGTTCTCCAAACGGATGTGGCGCCTGCTCGACGGGCCGAGGCCCGGCGCCGTGCTGGTGCTCACGCCCGACGAGGTGCGCCTCCGGCACGCTGCAAAGCTGTTCAGGCGGACGAACGTGCCCGTGTTCCTCGCGCTGGAGCGGCACGCCGTCCTCTCCTCGCCCGGAGACCGCGTATGGGACCTGCCCAGCCTGGAGAACGTGGTCGACCTGCGCACGGCCCTCGCATCCACGCGCCAGAAGGGCCAAGTGGCGGGGGAGAGGAGGCTGTCACGGCCGCTTGTTCCCGCCGACATGCGCATTCCCGGCGAGCCGCTGGCCGTTCCGGATCACCTGTTGCCCGTGGTGCTGAAGCCGGCGTGGAAGCGGGTGCTGGACGTGCTCGCGGACTGGCCGTGGCTCACGTCCAGGGACCTGGGCGGGATGCTGGGCGTCTCGAAGGGGCGGACCTCGCAGCTGACCGTGCCGCTGGTGAGCGCGAGGCTCGTCTCCCGGCTGGAGATGGAGCGGAAGGAGCGGCTGGCGCTGACGGACTGGGGGCTCGCGGTGCTGGCGCGGCGCGACCGCACGTCGATCGGCGGGCTGCGGCGGCAGTGGAGCGTCGCGCCGGTCGGCAGAGGGAGCCCGCTCACGTGGCGCACGGTCTCGGGGAGGCGGAGCAGGCTGCTGGCGCGGAACATGGCGCACACCGACGCGGTGCACGGCTTCCTGGCGCGGCTGGCCATGCAGGCCAAGGCCAAGGGCTGGAGGGTGGTGCAGCTCGACCCGCCGCACCGCGCGTCGCGGCACTTTCGGCGCCCGGACGGGATGCGGGCCGTTCATCCCGACGCCTTCGGGATGCTGCGCGTCGATCGTGCGGAGAAGCCGTTCCTCCTGGAGTGGGAGCACCGGGCGGTGCGCCCGGCGACGATGGCCGCGCGGCTCGCGCCGTACCTGCGCTACTACGCGACGCACGGGCCCGTCGACGACCACGGGGCGGAGCCCGTCGTGCTGATGGTGTTCGACGACGCGGCGGTGGAGGCGCGGTTCCTGGTGGTCGCGCGGCGGGAGATGGCTCGCAGCCGCGTCCGCCTCCCGCTGTTCGTCTCCCACCGGGAGCGGCTGGAGGATGTGGGGCCGCTGGGCGCGGCGTGGCGCGTGCCGGGCGTGCTGGAACCCCGCTGCGCCTTCGAGTGAGGACGGACGTCCATGCGTGCGCCGACTGAACCGCTGAACCCTGTGTTCGAAGGGAGGGCAGCAGGATGACCGGCAATCACCTTCGCACATGCCCGCGGTGCAACCGGCGCTTCTCCGTCACGCTCTGGCAGATGCACGCCCACAACCCCGAGCAGGTGCACTGCTCCGATGCCGGCTGCGACGAGCGCGCGGTGGGGTATTGCGCCGACGCTCCCCTCCAGCAGGGACTGGAGCCGCTTTGCGGCGCCCACCTCGTGCAGCACCGCCGCTGGGGACATGACGTCCGGTTCGTCGACGGCGGCGTCTGCACCGTGTGCAACGGTCGCGGGCGCGGGCCGGATGCGGAGGACCCCGGCGGGCGATGGATACGCTGCTCCGGATGCCGGGGCACCGGGTATGCGTCGGAATGGGCTCTCAGCGAGCAGCACCGCAGGGCGGCGGAGCGTGAGCGGGAACGCGCCGAGGAAGAAGAAGCACGCCGCCGTGAGGAGGAAGAGGACCGCGAACGAGCCCAGGAGTCGACCGACGAGGTCTCCGCCGAGATGGAGGCGGGAGAGCAGGTTGCCGGCCAGACACTGCCCGAGACAGAGGAGCACCAAGGTGTGACGGAGGAACGGCCCGGAGAGGACCGGGGTGAAGAGGAGGTCGCACAACAGCAGGGAGCTAGGCGGGAGCAGGAAGAGGTCCGCCCTCGAACGGAGGCACGAGGCCGGACCGGCGAAGCCGCCGGAGGGAGCCGCTCGGGGAGCGCGGAGCGCTCCGGCACGCATCGGAGAGAGATCTACTCGGACAGGTCGCTCGACAGGCACAGGTGCTGCTGTCTCATGTTCCTCGTGCTGCTCATCGTTGGAGCAGGCGCAGGCGGCTACCACTACTGGCCCGTCATCGGGCAGGGCCCGGGGGCCGAACCGATGCCGACTCCAACCGCGACCGTTCCCCCCACAGCGGAAGCAACGCCGGTGCCGACGCCCTCGCCGTCGCCTTCACCGACGCCCGTTCCCACATCGACGCCGACGCCTATCCCCTGCGCAGACCCGACTCCCACGCAGCCGCCAATCGCTACGCCCGCTCCCACAGCGACGCCGACGCCCGGTTGGCCGCCGCAACCGCTCTCGGAGGCTTGGCTTGACTGGGCGCGTAGGTGGAGCAGGCCGGAGGTGAACGCCGCACTCCTGGAGAGCATCGGCGTCTTCGAGGTGGGGTTGGACGGGTTGGAGGGCTTGCCGAAGAGCGATGCGTGCGCCCACGCGGCCGCGTTCGAGGTGCATCTCGAGATGGCCCGGCACCTGGTCGACGCGCATCGGCTGGGGAACGAGAACGTCCCCGGCCAGCATGCGGGCATCAGCTGGATTATCTGGCTGCGGTTCCAGCGCGAGTTGCTGGTCGAGGCCGTCAGCTCTCACGCGCCCGTCGCCGAGTGCAGGAACCTTCTCGCCACGCCGACTCCCACCGCCGCGGCGGCTCCTGCACCGGCACCACCTGGCGCGAGGGTCGCGCCGCTCTCACCCTGCCCGATCGCAACGCCAACACCGCTGCCATCGGCTAAGCCGTCGTCTCAGATGCTCGGGAGGGCTCCTCACTGACCGCGCGCCTGCAAGTGCTCGGCTCGTTCACACGTGGTCTCGCTGTGAGCACAGCATCGTCGTAGCTCACAGCGCAAACCTCGGCGAACGCCGTTCGGAATCACGATCGCCAGTCCATTTCGTCGTGCGTAAGAGGAAGTCCTGGCTTCCCACCTTGACAGTACGGGCAGGCGCGATTCCAGATGTTGGTGCTGTTTGAACCGTAGTTCATGCCGCACCGGAGGCAGTGCATCACATGCACATAGGCTGAGAAGTCACTCCCCAGCCTAGGGGGATCCGTCCTGCCGAGGTTTACCTGCGAATTCTCGTTCTCGAACCCGTCTCGCGTTGAGTAGCCATCGGCTACGTTTAGGCGTCGCTGCCTGCTACGCCGTCTGTTGTTCCGTGTCTCGTCGTCGACGAATTGTGCGTCGTCGCTGAAGAAGTACACGAGCACGCCCGTCCTGTCCTCCAACGAAGATGTCGACTGCAGAGGTACAGCAACAACCTGAACTCTGGTCCCCCTCAATTCCCGCTCGACAGTGCGCGTGACACCTCTGATCGCCGACCCGACGGCTTCGTTGTGCCACTCGGGGATAAGGTTGACGACGACGCCCGAATTCTGCTTGAGCATGGCGGGCAAGACAGCGCGCGCGCCGAGCAAAGCACCCCACACGAACTCCCTGAATGCGGTCTCCAGCATCGACGGTTGGATGTGTAGGATTCGCTCCCTGGCGAAATCCTCCCATTCTGCCGCTGTCGCGCCTGCGTTGTTCAGTAGACCGTCGATGCGGCCGTAGCGCTCGACAGTCTTCTTCGCCATACCGTTCATCGACTCTTCGGACGACACATCAACGGATAGCGGTAGCACGGTTGCGCCTTCCTTATGGCAGAGCTCGGCTGTCCTGTTCACGTCCCGAGAGTCGGCATCGGCGATGGTGAGACTAGCGCCCTCTCTTGCGAAGCGAACGGCGTACTCCCGCCCAAGATCGCTCGCTGCGCCTGTTACGATGATTGTTCTCTGGTCTAGCCTTCCCATCCCAGAACTCCTCTCACTCCATCGAGGCAGTCGCCGTCAACGACCGCTCTGAGCAATAGTGGCGTGACGTGGCAACCTCGGGAGAATGCACGGTGTGTCCGACCAGACTCCCGTGGTGATGCTTGCAACACGGCTCCCACTCAGGAGGTTATGCCACGCGATGGTACTCGCTGGCATCGGGGAGTGGTTACTCGCCCTCTTGCAGTGCGGTATCGGTCGAACCCCCGCCGGAGGTGCTTCAACGAGGAAGCAGCGGTAACGCGAAGAGCGATGCACAGGCGTCAATCAACAGTAGTGAAGTAGTTCGCATCCAGTTTCTTGACCTCGTAGGTTACTTCAGTGACCACGCCGACATCGTGCCTAATCATGAGTTCAGCTAGCTCCGATCCGTCAATCAACCTGATGAACTGGGTTCCCAATGATATCGATTCAGCGGTCTGCTTGGCTTTGGGATTGAAAGTGGAAGTGGTTATGAACACGCCCCTGGTTGCTCCTTGCGTGACCAAGCTACCGGAGAAGTTGCGGATCTCAGGTTCCCCCACCTGGCCAGATGTGTGCCGCTTCGCCTGGACGTACACCTTCTCAAGCCCCAGCGTGTCTCGGTTGAGGATGCCGTCAATACCTTGATCGCCGCTTTGACCTACTACTCGACCATCCCCGTAACCCATCCTTGATAGTAGTTCAACGACCAGTTGCTCGAAGCCAGAGGGCGTTACGCCCTTCACGCTGTCCAAGACCTGATCCTGCAGCATACTCTGGTGTTGCTGATGGCTCTTGGCTATCTGCTCATCAGGAGTGATTTCAACAGACCCTGAGGTGTCGGGCGTGGGTATCTCCGCATTCCCCCGGGACTCGGGCCACATCTTCTGGAGGTCGACAAACTTGATGATGCCTTGATGAGTAGCCAGAAAGGCTCGTCCCGCCTGGGTAACCTCCCATCGGTTGCGTTGGGGATTGACGATCAGCCCCGCCTTCTTCAGGTCGGTTATGGCCCAGTTCGTACGGTTCTCCATCCGGGACTGCTTGCCTGAAGGCACCAACTCTCGCAGGTCGGCACCGGATAACGAGAGCAGATCAGTCAGTCGGTTGAGGAACTCCTTTCGGGTCAACCGTTGAGCGGATGCGTTGGCTATCTCTAGGACTGGCCTGTGCAGCTCGTCCAATGTAGGTACAGCCATGCTTCGACTCCTGCAGACGTTTCCTTGAGTATGAACTCGCTCCCACGAGCGCGCCTAGCTACTCGACCGGGTTCTTGGGCGGCCTGCCGCGTCGCCGTCCGTCCGACAACCAGAAGTAGACCGTATCTGCCGTGCGCCGGAAATCCAACCGCTTCCCCAGCGCTGTCGCAGCTGCGTTCAGCCTCCGTCGCATCGCCTGCGTCGTCTCGCCCTCCCCGGCCTCCAGCTTCCCTGCCTCACCAGGAGCGACGCGCTCGATGTAACCGACATACTCTTGGAGCAACGCCGCGCGCTTGCCGGTCGCGCTCCTCGCGCGGGCCTCGCCAATCGGAAGGGTGCTGAACGTGGGCATGGGTGTCACCGCCGCTGCCGGCGCTCCTGCGCCGAACAGACCCGCCACAGTGCGCGACACTATAGCACTGCGAGGTTCTTGTCTCGTACCGCTCGCAAGAACAGAGGGGCGGCCCACTGTGCTCCCCAACAGCGGCGCTTCGTCTCGCAGAAGCCCCGAAGCACCGGTCGAAGTCCCCCTCCGACAGACCGTGCAGATACAGATCCGGGATCAGGTCGGAAAACATCCCTGCTCCTGTGCACGAACAGCGGCAGTAGCCGCAACTCGACGTAGGGCCATGTCCGGGCCTCGGCGGCGCCGGGCCTGGTCGGTGGTTCGAAGAACTGGCCGTCAGTGCGGCCGTACGAGGCGAGCGCCCCATCGTGCAGGGATTGCAGACCGTGGGCTGCTAGCTGGTCGGCTACGTCGTCGGGAGTGTTCCTGCTCAAAATCCTTCGCCTTTCGCCTGTTGAGTTGCGAGGGCGAGGGTTTGGTATGCTCCCTGTAGCCGGGCTGGTCCGTGGTTGGGAACCTGTCCGGTCAGTGACCGATGAGGGGCGGCTATCCTCTCGTCCTCATGCTAGGACAATGCAGCCTATGCGTGGGCCTCTGGAGTGCATGGATTTCTTTGGCGCGGTCGGCGCGATTCGTTGTGTCTGCATGCGGCACGTACTCGTGAAGCGGGCCGATGGCAGCTTCCGATTCGCCAAGGAAGGATCAGCGCGGTGAGCGCTGGGCATCAGCAGGTCGTCCTCGATGGCGATGCCTTCGGCGCACTGTCGTTCCTCGCTCTGGTAGGTGTGGTGTCGCTTGCGTACTGGTTTTGCAAGTGCTTGAGGAATGATGATGCTGACGTCGACGCCGACCGCACTGGACGATTAGGCAACAAGGCTGCGACCTTCGACTCCACGCCTGCTCATCGAGTGGCCCTTCGAGGAGGGTTTCAAGTGGTGATGAGCGAGCGCGGTATCCTCGAGCGCGAGGGATTGATAGAGCGGCTCGATGGGCTCGATTGTGAGGCTCTCCGTCTGTGGGTCGTGATGATGAGCGACCGCGGTATTGTCGAGTGCGAGCCGGTGGTGGAGCGGCTCGACGGCCTCGACTGTGAGGCTCTGCGCCTGTCGATCGGGTTGCTGGTCCGCGATGTTATGCCGATGGCTGTGGTTGCGGAGATACTGCGCGGCTACGAAGACGAGAAAGTGAGCAGGCCGTAAGCCTGCCCGGAGAATCGACGAACCGGCGGCCATCCGGAGAGCGTGGTACGCTGAATGCCGTGCACTCGCGAGGCCGGCGCGGCCGGTGGCAGCGCGGCGCCGGAGATCGTGAACGAGAGGGGATCTGGGTCTGGCCAGAAGAGCCGTCCACACTCGTGCCATAGCCCCAATCCTAGAGCGTGCAGGCGGCCTGTAAGTGTGCGATGCAAACAGAAATAACACACCGGATTTCACAAAAGAGGTATCACAAGACACGCGCATGATAGAAGTGGCCGGGTATTCTCCCGGCGGATAGTGTGCGGCGTGCGAGCGTTCGCGCTACGCTTGGGCCCAGAAGAGTCGCCGCTGCCCAGGAGCAGCGCTCCGTCCGCTGGCCAGGGGAGCGGGTCCTGTCCGATGCCGACGCCAGCCTCGTTGCCGTCGCCCAGCCGACAAGACGTCGCGCGGTCGCGCGTCAGCCATCAGAGAATCAGCCGAGGACACCTTAGGGGGGCGAAATAGCGTGATGAACATGAATCCAGCGAAGACTCCGATGGACGACCTGCCCTACCAGTACTATGTCGCGGAAAGCGTGGTCGAGCAGTTCGCTCTGAGCCACACGCCAACGGCTATTCTGCGTGAGTTGGTTCAGAATGAGTACGATGCGGACGGGGATGAGCTCGGCGTGGACTTCGGTGGCCAGCAGTTAGTCATCACAGGGAACGGCAACCCGATCGACTCAGCTGGATGGGAACGGCTTCGAGTCATGCTGGGAACCGGGTGGGTTCCCAATGCCGACACCTACATTGAGCCTAAGAAGAGCAGCATTGGTTCGAAGAACTTTGGACTCAGATCGTTGTTCACAGTCGGTGATGAGATAGTACTGTACTCCGGCGGTAAGTGGTCCGCCCTCAACTGGCGGCGAGGAGCCATATACCCGCCTATGGAATCATTGGACTCGCCTTCGCGTGGGGTTCGTATCGAGGTGCCTTACCGTCAATCCAAAACGGGCGCACTTGAAGCGTTCACCCCCACGAAGCGAAACACATGGGTGCGGGAGATAAGCGACTCACTAGTGGACACGCTGATCAAACTCGCCCATCCCGGGAGGTCACGGAGTCTCCGCCGAGTCGTTCTCAGTACTGGTGGTGCACCGGAAATCTCGTGGGGCCAGCGAGCCAGAGAAGTCCCAACACCAGCCAAGGGTATACGGTTGGTTAGGCGGCAAGCTCTGCAAGAGAGTGACGGTGACCGGAAGAGGATCGTTGAACTTGAGTACCAAGCATCAGTTAAGATACCCGGGTTCTATCACGAGAAGGATTACCCTTCATACTTTAGAAGCAGCTCAAACAGACTGTGGATAGGGGTGTCCCTCAGGCTTACTAGGGGACGGCCAGATGGGCAATCCCCAGGCTTGGTGTACTACCCACTTGGGGCTCCGTTGGCCCGCACTGGCAACCTTGTGAGTCTCAATGCGCCATTCGAAATGGACAACAACCGAGCGAACATAGTGTCACCTTCGTCTAGCTCCTGGAACGAGTGGCTCGTTCAGGAGTGTGTTGACCTCACCGTCAGGTTGCTAACCGCAGACTGGTATGAGCGTTTCGGTGCCGACGCGTACCTAGCTCTTGAGGCTAGGCACCGTGACTCTGGTAGCCAACTAGGCGAGGTGTACGCTGATGCTGTAATTGACCGCCTGCGTAGCGAGAAAGCCTGGGCGAGCCGCAGGCAAGTGCGAAAAGGGCCTTTGTTCGTAGCAGCCGATGCACTGGTCTTGCCTGACAGACCGGAGTTCGATGGGTTCTTTGAACCAGAGGATTATCTTGACGCGAAACTGGCGACGAACGAGCGGATAATGGAATTGTCACGCAAGTGCGGAGCGGAGCGCTTCGGTGCAGACTCGCTAGTCAGACTCAGATGTGCAGGAGAGGACGCAGGCAACCTCCTTACGCGTCCTCAGGACCAGGGCTGCTGGTACTTCAATGACTTCGACCGACTGATCCGCCAACTCCCTATGCAGATCAAGTTTGCCAATGCTCTTGACAAGATTCGACTAACAAACAATCACAAGTCTGATTTGCTCAACTCAGCTACTACCCTGGCAGCCGACGGTAGCCTTCGCGCTCTTTCGGAGCCATTGTATGTGGTAGAGCCCGATACGTGGGAGGCCTGTCCCCTCCCCCTTAGCCAACGCCTACACCCTGACCTTGCTGGTTTCCGATCTCTACGCGTTCTAGCGACGAAGTATGACATGACGAACTGGATTCGGTCGACCGCTCGTCGGACACAAACGGGACAGGCGTCGGAAGAAGAGCGGCAGGCATTGATGGACCTCATACTCGCTCGTAGCGGCAGTTTCGATGTCGGAACGCTAAGTCTGCTTGGGAGGTCGCCTGTACTGCTTGACCATCGCGGGCGTTGGGTTGAACCCCGGAAGATCACAGTTCGCCGCGCCAGAGGTGCACAGGCCCTTGCGCAAATCCTCAGCTTTCCCGGGCGGTCGTACGCCAAGGACTCCAGACTCAGTCAACGGCTGTCGTTCCGTACCGAAGTCGACGGCGAAGACTTGGTGAGCCTAGCGAGGGCGGTCAGCACTAGCCCGAACGTCGCGAACAGATTTGAGGAAGCTCTTCAACGACACCATGGTCTGCTTAAACCTGGCCAGTGGAGGCGTTTACGGGAGATTGTGTGCCTGAGAAGTTCAGGGGGCACCCTAAAGGCTCCTCAAGAACTCTACATCAGAACGAGGGGCGTCTCTGATGTACTGGGTGACCGTGTTCCCTACGTCGATGGACTCAATAGAGCATTGCAGGAAAAGATCGGGTGCAGTGTACTTCCTCGCTCTTCAGACATTGTTGCTGCCATCCGGGAGAATCGCAACTCTGACATCCCTACGGCAGACGCGCTCTATGTCGCCCTCGCTGAGGCGCTACGACGGGAGCGCCGCCAAGTCACAACGTACGCCGATGAGCCGATAGTCTGGACTCATCTGGGCTACGCTTCTCCTTCGAAGACGCTAGTGAGTTCCAGGCACGCCGGACTGTTCCTCGGTGCTATCCCTGTTACAAGACAGCGGTCGGAGAACGCGGCTAAGGCTCTGAGAGGGCTCGGCTGCCGCACACGTCCTGTTCCAACGGACTGGGTACAGCTAGTCTCCTCAATCAGCCAGTCCGTGGGAGCAGAAGGAATCGTGCCGTACACTGACCGGCTTCGCCTACTCCGGGCATACGCCGAGCTTCGAGACGGCATTCCCGATGGCGCAGAACTCAATGAACAACCCATCGTGCTAGGTCGAGATGGACGGCTTCATGAACCTGATCATGTGTTTATTGACGACTACCCCCAGTTGGCAGAACTGCTTGGAGCTAGTGTGCCCGTCGCCGAAGACTCGGGCCAGACCGCACTAGGCTTCTACCTTTCGTGTGGCGTTAGAAGACTTAGCGAGGCAGCAATCCTCTCACAGACCCGAATGGGCGATCCGCAGGACGAGCCGAGCAGGATTGGTGCCACAAAGACAAAGAGACAACTTGGCTCAGACAGCTTTCGTTCAGGCCTCTCAGCGCTGATCAACCGTGAAATATCGGAACGGCCCGGCCTTGGTGCGACACCTATACTAGCTAGCCAACTGCCAAAGATACAGTCGATAGTCTTCGTCGATGCCATTTCACACGAGTATGAACTGGACGGCGTTAGCGCAACTATCCAAGCCCGTCATGTGTGGAAGCCTGAGGCTCTATACGTTGTCTACCCACAGACCCGGAATGCATTCCGCGACACCGTGTCGTACGCTCTCGCTGAGGCAGTAGTAGGCTCCTCTGGTGGAGCCAGAATGTTTGCCTCCTCGATCTACCGGCTGCTTGAATGCGACACGACTGAGGAGATTGCTGGCGTCCTAGCACACCGTGGCATATCTTGGCAGATGGGCCTACGTTTTGAAGCTTGGGAAACGGAAGGAGGAGCGGACTGGAACGAGGATGACCAGCACCCCGATAGTGAATCGATTCTTGAACAGATCGGTGACTCCGTAGCGGCCAATCTCAAGAGGCGAGCTATCAGGATGGTGACAGACCCGTCTCTTCCGCCAGGCGGAACGCGGACCACTGACCCCAAGCCGGAGATTCGAGAGCTCCCGCCGATCAATGAAGTGGTGGCACAGGAAGTCACCCCCGCCGGCACACATATCTCTACTGGCGTTGGTGGCATAGGAAGCGGTGGGGTCGGGGGCGGCTGGTCGCCACGCAATCCAGAATGGGACCGTCTTCTTGGGGAGCGAGGCGAAGAGATTGTCTACTTGCTCGAACTTGCAAGAGTCCGTGATGCAGGATGCGATTCTCCAGAGTCACTCGTGACCTGGGTCAGCCGCGACGACCCGACCGCAGACCACGACATTCGCTCCGTTGGTAGCGACGGGGAGACACTCTGGATCGAAGTAAAGTCGACGACAGGTTTGGACGGCAACTTTGACTGGCCAGAATCCGAGGTTGCCAAGGCCATGGAAGGGCGGGAACACTACGTCCTGTGCCGTGTCTATCGTGTCGACAGCACGAACCCACTCATAAAGCGCTTCCCTGACCCGTTGTCCATGATCGAGTCAGGTCATATGAGGCTTGGCTTGGGGTCGGTGCGTGCGCAGGTAGAGTCAGCCGGAAACACGTAGCCGCCCCGTGCGATTCTGCTTCCGGTCAACTGCAGGCACTTCAACAGGCAGACCGTATAGCATCTAGCAATACCCGAGCTGTTTCCGCATCCCTTTCTCCCACCAGCAACCGAGAGGACGTACTTCGTATCCGCTTACACACCAGGGTTGCTAACCGTGACACCTGCCCCTCGACCCCCGCGTCAGAGGAGTTAGACCATCAGTCCATACCGATCCACAAGCACACAACAGTAGGAGATGGACTCCACATGACCGAACGACTGAACACCACCCCCGCAGCCGTCTACGCACGCGTCTCCAGCGACCGGCAGGACGTCGACCTCTCCGTCGCTGCACAGCTTCGCGCTCTCCGGGAGTACGCCGAGCGCAATGGCTTCGTCATCGTCCGTCAGTACGTCGACGAGGCCGAGAGCGGACGCGTCGCCGACCGACCCCAGTTCCGCCGCATGATCGATGAGGGCGGCAGGGCCAACTCACCCTTCGAGGTCATCCTCGTCTGGAAGTTCTCCCGCTTCACCCGCAAGCGCGAGCACGCGGTCGCCTTCAAGTCCATGCTCCGCAAGAAGGGCATCCGCGTCGTCTCCATCACGGAGCACGCCGACGACACTCCCACCGGCAAGCTGATGGAGGCCATCATCGAGTCCGTCGACGAGTTCTACAGCGAGAACCTGGCACAGGAGGTCTTGCGGGGGATGCGCGAATCCGCCTCGCGCGGGTTCTGGATGCCCATGCTCGCCCCCTACGGCTACAGGAAGGTCCACGTGCAGGACGGGGCGAAGAAGCGGCCCAAGCTGGAGCTGGACCCGCCCGCCGATGCGGTCGTGCGCCGCATGTTCGACCTGGCCCTGCACGGCTCCTCGACCCTCGACATCGCCAAGGCCCTCAACGCCGACGGCATACCGAGCCCGTTCGGCGCGAAGTGGCTGAAGGCCACCATCTTCCGGATGCTCTCCAACGAGGTGTACACAGGCACGTTGGTATGGGGCAAGAAGGCGAAGGACAACGTGCCCCCGGTCCGCGTGGAGAACGCGTTCCCTGCCATCGTCACGGCGCAGGAGTTCAAGCGGGTTGCCCGGTCGCTGGGCTCCCGTGCGCCGGGGAGCGTGCACCCGAGGCGCATCGCCAGCCCGTACCTGCTGAGCGGGCTGCTGAAGTGCGAGAGGTGCGGTAGGGCGCTCTCCGCCTCCGAGTCGGGCAGGGGCCGGTACACGTACTACGTGTGCCACTCGCTGCTGAACCGGGGAAAGGGGACGTGCACGACGCCGCGACTGAGCGCGAAGCGGTTCGAGCGTCTGATCGTCGAGCAGATACGCGAGCACATCCTGACCGAGAGCAACATGCGCGACCTCGTGCGGATGGTGAACGAGGAGATGGACAGTGTGATCGCCGGGGAGCGTGAGCGGCTGGAGGCTGCTGAGTTGGAGTTGCGGGAGGTGCGCCAGCGGATGAACCGCTTGTGGGAACTGGTGGAGAAGACCGAGATGACGGTTGAGGACATCCTGCCGCGCATCCGTCACCACCAGGAGAACCAGGAGCGGCTGGAACGTGCCGCGGATGAGGCGCGCGTGGAGTTGGATGCGCGGCTGACGGGGGTGCAGGACGCCGAGGTGGTCGCCGCGTATGCGCGCGAGATGGGTGAGTGGCTGATGGAGAGCGGGCTTGCGGAGACGAAGGCGTTCCTGCGGACGTTCGTGAAGGAGATCGTGGTGCGTCCCGGACACGCGACGATTCATTACACGGTTCCTACGCCGGATGACAGTCCGATAGGGGGTGCGGACGTTGCGGAGGTGGCGCTGGGGCGTCGATTTATGAAATCAGTATCGCGTAGGGAGCCTGTCGAACCACGGCCTCTGTGTGGAATGGGGAGTGCAGAGGGGGCAGAGCCCCGATGCCGGGGGTGTGGGGGTGTCCCCCACGAGCGTTCGGGCGGGTGGGTGGGAAGAACTACACCTGCTGGGCAGGAATGCGCGAAGGCCGCCATTGCCCCAATTGTAGCGCGGACAGCGAAGAGCATGGGAGAATCCCACCATCCCCACCCGGACGGAGGCTGGCGCACGCATGGGCAAACACAACATAGCGGTCATCCGCGGAGACGGTATCGGGCCGGAGGTCATCGAGGAAGGCATCAAAGTGCTGAATGCCGCCCAGGGCAGGTTCGGCGTCGAGTTCGCATACACCGAGTTCCCATGGGGCTCCGACTACTACTTCGAGCACGGCAGGATGATGGACGCCAACGCGCTGGACACGCTGCGCGGGTTCGACGCCGTCTTCTTCGGTGCGGTCGGGCACCCGGACATCCAGGACCACGTCACCCTGAACGGCCTCCTGCTGCCGATGCGGCGCGGGTTCGACCAGTACGTCTGCCAGCGTCCCAGCATCCTGCTGCCGGGCGTCACGTCGCCGCTGCGGGGCATGGAGAGCGGCGACATCGACATGGTGGTCATCCGGGAGAACACGGAGGGCGAGTACGCCAACGTGGGCGGGTTCCAGTACAAGGGTTTCCCCGAGGAGGTCGCGGTGCAGACCTCCGTCTTCACGCGGCGCGGCATCGAGCGCGTCGTCCGCTACTCCTTCGAGCTCGCGCGCTCGCGCGGCAAGCAGCGGCGCGTCGCCTCCATCACGAAGTCCAACGCGCAGGGCTACGGCATGGTGCTCTGGGACGAGGTCTTCGACCAGGTCGCGGCCGAGTACCCGGACATCGAGACCGAGTCGTTGCTCGTGGACGCGGCGTGCATGAACTTCATCCGCCGCCCGCAGTCGTTCGACGTCGTCGTCGCCAGCAACCTGTTCGGCGACGTGCTCACGGACATCGGCGCCATCATCACGGGCAGCATGGGCCTCGCGCCCAGCGGGAACATCAACCCGGAGCGCGCGTTCCCCTCCGTCTTCGAGCCGGTGCACGGCAGCGCGCCCGACATCGCCGGCAAGGGCATCGCGAACCCGATGGCGACCGTCTTCTCGGGCGGGATGATGCTGCGGCACCTCGGCGAGACCGAGGCCGCCGACGCCGTCGACGCCGCGGTGGAGAGCGTCCTGCGCGACGGCGAAACGATACCCGTTGACCTCGGCGGCTCAGCCTCCACGCAGGCCATCGGCAACGCCATCGTCAACGCCCTGGAACGCGCCTGATCCCCACCTCTCCCTTGAGGGGAGAGGTCGCGCTGCAAGCGCGGGTGAGGGTGAACCAAATTAGGCGAGAGGCGCCGTCATTCCCGCGAAGGCGGGGGGCCAGCGCGCGAAGCGCCCTTATCCACCTCGCCCTCTGGGAGAGGTCGCCGCGCGACAGCGTGGCGGGTGAGGGGGCCCCTCTACTCCCGGTAGGACGTGTCCTTCCGGTCGAGCACGCGCAGGAGCCACTCCCATTCCATCGAGCCGTGAGTCATCTCCAGCTGCGAGGCGGCCTTCTCGATGGAGGGCAGCGGGGCCTGGTGGAGCGCCTGCCCGGTCGACTGCGCGAGCACCTGCACCTGGCATGCGCGCTCGAGTTGCCACATGAGCGTCCACGCTTCCCCGACCGTACGGCCCGCCGTGAGCAGTCCGTGGTTGCGCATGATCATCGCGTCCTTGTTGCCCAGATCAGTGACGAGCCGCTCGCATTCGTCCGTGTCGACCGCGACCCCCTCGAACTCGTGGTACGCAACGCGCTCGTGGAAGCGGTACGTGTCCTGCTGAAGCGGGACCAATCCCTCTTCCAGCGCCGAGACGGCCATCCCGTAGGGCGTGTGCGTGTGCATCACGCAGTTGACGTCGTGCCGCGCGCCGTGAACGGCGGAGTGGATGACGTAGCCGGCGAAGTTGATCCGGTGCTCGCCCTCTTCCAGGATGTTGCCGTCCAGGTCTATCTTGACCAGGTTGGAGGCCTTCACCTCGTCGTAGCCGAGGCCGTACTCGTTGATGAGGAACTGGTCGTCGGTGCCGGGCACGCGCACGGTGATGTGGTTGAAGATGAGTGTCGTCATCCCGAAATGGTCGGTGAGGCGGTACGCGGCGGCCAGGTTGACGCGGGCCTCCCATTCCGCTTCCGAGTAGCCGTTCCTGGTTCCGGCCATATCAGTCCTCCTTCTCTCTTGTCCGTCGTTCCCGTACCTTAGCGCGCAACTTCGCAGCCCACCTCTCCCCTTGGGAGAGAGGTCGCCGCGCGACAGCGCGGCGGGTGAGGGTGATCCCCCTAGCGCCGCCAGTTAGTCACAGGCTTCTCTATCTCTTCGCCGTCGACGTGGATGGCGTCGACACGCTCGTTGAAGAAGCACACCAGCCCCGCGACCGCAGCGCTCTCTGTTGTGGGGTACTTGTAGCACCACGCGGCATCTTCCAGCAAGCCGCTCCCCGTCTCCACGGAATAGTAGTTCGCCCTGCCCTTGTACGGGCAGCGGCTCAACGTCTCGCTGGGGGCCAGCAGGTCCATCCGAACGTCCATCTTCGGCAGGTAGTAGCGCAGCGGATGCCCCGGCTCGAGCAGCAGGACCGGGGCCGAGCTGTCAGCGACCTTCTCGCCGCCGGCGTAGACCTCGACGCGGCGGTTGGAGCGGAACGCTTCGATGCGCTTGAACGGGTCCTTCGCGTGGACGAAGACCTCTTCCTCTTCCTCGTACCAGGCGTCCATCTCGTTCCACCGGAACGACAGCATACGCGCGAGGAACGGCACGTCGTCCGCCGTTTCGGTGTACTCCCACGCCGCGCCTTCGGCCGAGCGCTCCCCCACCCGCACGTCGTACAGCGACATCGTCCCGCGAGCGTTCGTCTCGGTCCGCCCGGTCGCAGTGAGCGCGCCCTGCCGCACGTCGTCCTTCGGGAAGTAGTACACGGGTGGCCCGCCGCCCCGGAACAGGTTCGCGCGTGTGGTGTCCACGATGGTCTCGCCACCGAAGAACACCCGCAGGCGCTTGGGGCTCGTTATCCAGCGCGGCTCCAACGCCGTGACCAGCCGGTTGTTCTCGTCCAGGTAGTCCATGACGCTCTCCTCCTTGCTTGTCCCTGCGCACAACTCGATGGTGAGGTTGGAGTGTATTATCCCCTCTCCCCTTGTAGGGAGAGGGCTGGGGTGAGGGTACTCCGGGGTGGAGGTGGACGTGGGGGCTTGTCATTTCGAGCGGAGCGCAGCGGAGCCGAGAAATCTCTCGGGCGCCCCGTCCCCTCTCCTGAAGGAGAGGGCTAGGGTGAGGGCCCTCCGGGGGTGGTGTGGGTTGCCGTTGACTGTGCTGCGGGGGCAGGCTCTCCCCGCCGCAGCGTCTCCGGTATCAGTGCTATCACGATAACGGCCCCCACAAGGGCTGTCGCACCCAGGAACCCGAACCCCACCGTGGCCGTGGAGAGCGCCGTGAGCCAGCCGAAGCTCGCGGGACTGAGCACCATCCCGCCCTGCGCCACGGTGCGAGATACGCCGAAGAACTTGCCGCGCGCCTCCGAGGGCGCGACGTCCGTCCCGAGCGTCTGCATGTTGCCGGAGATGATGTTGGCGGACATGTGTATGGCGATGAAGCCCGCGACGAACCACGCGTAGGAAGCCTCCGTGTAGGCGATTCCGGCGAGGAACACCATCGAGGCCCCGGAGAGGATGAGGCCGGGGACGATGGTGTACTTCCGCCCGAACCGGTCCATCACGTAGCCACCGGTGAAGACGATCGGTATGGCAACCGCGGCCATCGCGCCGCGAAGCACGCCGAGCTCGTCCGGCTCAAGCCCGTAGGCGTACGCGGCGTAGACGACGATGACGCCCCCGCCGAACACGCCGCCGCGCGTGACGTTCGCGAGGAACTGCACCACGAACACGGCGGGGATCGGGGCGGCCATCATGTGACGCCAGACCCCCTGCGCTGGCGCTCCGGAAGCGGACGCCTGCCGCGGACTGGCTGGCGGCGCGGTCTCCCGCAGCAGGTAGAAGCTGGGGATGAGCGCGATGACGACGATGGCCGCGTGCATGACGAACGGCGCCCACAGCCCCAGCAGCACCGCGGCGAACCCGCCGACGACTGGGCCGGAGAGGTTGCCTATCTGCTGCACCCCGAACATCTGCGTGACCTGCTTGCCGCGCTGGTTCGTCGCGCCCGTGTCGGCGATGACGGTGATGCGGCTCATCATCCACATCTGCTCGCCCCACCCTGCGATGAAGCGATAGATCAGCAGCTCCACGTACGAACCGTCCGCGCCTTCCAGCGCCACCTTGGCGACGAGCAACGAAGCCGCCGCCGTGATGATGGGCCCCGCGAGCAGCACGCGCCGTCGACCGAGTTTGTCGATGAGGAAACCCGTGGGCAGCGGCGCCGCGAACGTCCCGAGCAGTTGGAAGACGAAGACGAGCGCCGCGCCTTCCAGGTCGACGCCCATCTCCTGGGCAAGTTTCGGTATGACCGGCACGGTGAGGCCCAGCCCGAGGCCCATGGAGATCGAGGGCAGGTGCAGCGTGAGCAGCAGGTAGGCCAGGTTGCTTTTCGGGGTCTGTGGGCTTTGGGTCGAGCCGGATGAGGCCATCCTGTCTCCCGTAGGGTCTGCTCACGGCAACCTACGCCCTCGATGCAGACAGGTCAAACGCCCCTCCGTCATTCCCGCACCGGCGGGAATCCAGAGTGACCGGGCAGGTCACACGGTGGGGTGGCGGCGGTGGGGAGGAACGTTGTCATGCTGAGCGCAGCCGGAGGCGGAGCCCGCACTTTAGCGCACGGAACCCTTGGGAACCCCGCTCATGGTGAGCCTGTCGAACCATCCTGCGAAGGCCCGCGCTCTAGCGCGCAACCTCGCAGCCCACCTCTCCCCCTGGGAGAGGTCGACGCGTGACAGCGCGGCGGGTGAGGGTGGAGCGAAGCGCAGCGGGTCCCCTCTCCCTACAAGGGGAGAGGGCTGGGGTGAGGGTACCCCGGGGCGGGGCGTGGGCGGGAGACGCCCCGCCGTTAGCGGAACGTTAACCGAATCCCCGCCGCCCGCGTCTATCATCGACTCATGCTCTACGCACCGACGCTGCGCCGTCTTGCTTCCGAGGCCGTGGGGACGTTCGTCCTCGTCTTCGCCGGGACCGGCGCCATCATCATCGACGACATCGCAGGCGGCGGCATCGGCACGCTCGGCATCGGCATCGTGTTCGGGCTGACCGTCGCCGCGATGATCTACGCGACCGGCCACATCTCCGGCGCGCACATCAACCCCGCAGTCACGTTCGCCTTCGCGCTGGCGCGACACTTTCCAGTACGGATGGCCCCGCTCTACTGGGCGGCGCAGTTGACCGGTGCAACGCTCGCAAGCCTCTCGCTCCTCGCCATGTTCGGCAACGTCAGCTCGATGGGAGCGACGCTCCCTTCGGGCAGCGCGCTGCAGTCGCTGGCGCTCGAGGCGGTGCTCTCGTTCATCCTGATGTTCGTCATCATGGCCGTCGCGACGGACGTCCGCGCCGTCGGCCAGGCTGCCGCCATCGCCATCGGCGCGACGGTCGGACTTGAAGCGATCTTCGCCGGTCCCATCTCCGGCGCGTCGATGAACCCCGCCCGCTCGTTCGCCCCTGCCCTGGTGGCAGGAGAGCTGGACAGCTTCTGGATATACCTCGTGGGGCCTCTGGCCGGTACGTCGCTTGCTGCCCTCTGCTACCGCCTGCTGCGCGGCGAGGACGGGGTATCTGAAGGAGTACAACCATGAAGGTCTTGTTCGTGTGTGTCCACAACTCGGGACGCAGCCAGATGGCGGAGGCGTTCACGCGAGCGCTTTCCTGTGAAACTGTGGAGGCGCGTTCAGCTGGCACCCTGCCCGGCGGCACGCTGAACCCGGTCGTGGCCCAGGCGATGGAGGAGAGAGGCATTCCCTTGGCGGGGCAGTACCCGAAAGTGATCGACCAGGAGATGGTGGACGAGGCTGATTTCGCCTACACGATGGGGTGCGCCATCGACGAGGCCTGCCCCGCCGTGTTCGTCCCCAGCGAGGACTGGAGTCTGGACGACCCCGCCGGACAACCCATCGAAACGGTGCGCCGCATCCGCGACGAGGTCGAGGCGAAAGTACGGGCCATGCTCGCCGGCATGGGCGTCACGCCCACTGGCTAATCCCCACTTCCTGTCAGGGGTCTGCTCCCGTCAGGAACGCCGGTCGCGGGTCCGCTCGTTGCGGCGCTTCACCTCGGCGTCTATCTGGGCGGCGGCACGGTCGAACAGCTCTTCCCGGGACAACTGGTCCGCTACGCGCAACGCCATGCCTCGCGCGTCGAAGTCCTGGATGACCTCACGCAACAGCCTGTCGCGCCGCTGGCCCGCGGTTTCGGAGCGCGCATCCTCCAACTGTCTTACGGAAAGTAATCGCAGGTACTCGCGGACCATCGCCGACACGGATGTGTCCAATTCCGCCGCCCTGATGCGCGCGGAGCGATAGGTTTCGTCGTCAACAGTCACGGTGATGTTCTTCATCAGCCGAGCTCCACAGGAACTGTGACGTACATTCTAACGGCATTGCAAGGCTTGTCAAACCATGCAGCCGGCAAAGTCACAGTTAGTGTGGAGATCTGCTGAAAAGGGGCGCCTCAGGCGGGCACTTCGCCGCCGTATTCGGCCCACAGCGCGTGGTACTCGCTGATGATGGCTTCGGGCTGGCCCACGAGGAACGGGAAGCGCGGGGGATGCCGCGTCGGCGCGAACTGCCCTATCTCGGCGCGGATGCGCGGCAGCGGCACCTTGTCGTTACGGCCTGCGTCACGCAGGACGCCCTTCGGGTCGCCGCCGTCCTCGACCACCGCGATGTCATCCATGAACTGCTTGCGCAGCATGATGACGCCGCGGTCGCTCTCGCCCAGGTGCTCGTTCCACCGGTCCGATACGCTGCCCTGCCCGACCCAGCCCACGAAGTCCTGGTTCATGATATGGCTCGTTACCCATCGTCCTGTCTGCTCCTCCACGATGGGCGAGTGCCAGTACGGGATGCTCTCCTGCTCGAACGGCTGCTCGCCGGGGATCGGGTCGATGAACCACCCGACGCTGAGCGTGTTTTCGTCGTCTATCGGCACGCGCCACTCGAAGTGGCCCGTGTAGAGCGCGTTCGGCCACAGGCAGACGCGCCCCACCTTCCACAGCTCGTTCTCCTCGTCGGTGTCCGCCCGGATGCGGAGGTAGCGGATGCCGAACTCGAACTCATCGAACCCGATGCGCGTGTGCGTCGGCGAGTAGTCGTTGCTCCCATTGCGGCGGAGCGACCAGTTGGAGTGCAGCCACTCGAAGTGCACCGGGTCTATCGAGTTCTCCTGGCACTGCAGCCAGTTGCACGGGACAGTGGAGAAGACGACCTGCTTGTAGCCGCGGTCGTAGTACCGGTCCCAGTCCCACAGCTCCGGCACGGGCTCCTCGCCGATGTACGCCCAGAGCAGCCCGGCCTTCGCCTCGACGTGGTACGCGGTCGCGCGCACCTTCTCCTTGAAGTTGGCCTCCGGATGCACGGTCTGCTCGAACGGCTGACCGATGCAACGCCCTTCCGTGTCGAACAGCCAGCCGTGGTAGCTGCACCGCAGTCCGCCGTCCTCCTCCACCCAGCCGTACGAGAGATCGGCGCGGCGATGCGGGCAATGACGCTCCAGCAACCCGTACTCGCCGGACGCGTCCTTGAACAGCACCAGGTCCTCGCCCATCAGGCGTATCGGCTTGACCGGGTTGTCGTCCAGCTCGCCAACGGCGGCGACCGGGTGCCAGTAGCGGCGCATCAGGCGCCCCATCGGCGTCCCCGGCCCCACCTTGGCGAGCAGATCGTTCTGCTCCGGCGTCAGCATCGCGTACGTTCCCTCCGCACGGAAGATTCGAGGCGCTCGCAACGGTAAGCCGCTCCTTGCGGGGTGTCAACGCACAGGGCGAGTCCTGTCGTTGCTTCGAGAGTAGGAGCTCACTGGCAAGCCCCGTCATTCCAGCACCGGCTGGAATCCAGGGTGCGCGGGCAGCGCACGACGCGCCGCGAAGCGGACGCAGCCCCACCTCTCCCCTTGGGAGAGGTCGACGCGCGACAGCGCGGCGGGTGAGGGTGAACCGGCGGAGTGGCCCGCCTTGTCATGTTGAGCGGAGTGCAGAGGAGTCTCTGCCGGGGGACGTGGGGGTGTCCCTCACAGCGTTCCGGGCGGGTGGGTGGGAAGGATTACGCTGCCCCGAAGAACTCCCAGATCGCCTCCGCGCCCGCGAACCCCGCGCTGCCGTCAACCGTCGGCCACTCGTGCCCGAAGTTGTCGATCTCGTAGTACCAGACCTCGTTACCGCCCACGCAGTCCACGTGCCGGTGCCGGACCGTGTTCGCGTTGAGCGTATCCGTCTCCGTGGTCGAGCACCCGTTCCGCTCACTCCAGTACGCGACGATCTCATCGTAGGCGGGAGCGCCGGGCCCGCCGCTCGGATCGACGATGCCCGCCACGGGCACGACAGTGTCGTCGAGCCCCGATATCTGGAGGAGTGGGAACCCGGTGCTGGCGCTCTCCCTATCCTCCCACGCGCTGCCCCACGCCGCTCCGACGACCGACGCCGCCCCTCGGAAGACGCTGGGCGCCTCCATCGCCAGCAGGTAGCTCATCATCCCGCCATTCGAGAACCCTGCCGTGAACGTCCGCTCCGGGTCCAGGCCGTGCTCGGCCTGCAGGCTCCGCGCCAGCGCGCTCAGGAAGCCGATGTCGTCGTCGACGCCCGGGAACGTGTGCGCGTTCCAGTACGGCGTCCCTGCATAGTCGCCGCTGCCCTGCGGGTAGACCACCGCGAACCCGTTGGCGTCGGCGACACGGTCCAGCCCGACCCATGCCCGCGTCTCGCCCGCGTTACCCCCATGGCCGTGCAGGAAGAACACCAGCGGAGCGTTCGCTGGCAGGTCCGGAGGCGCGTGGAACACGTAGTGCCGGGTGACCCCGTCGTGCTCGAACGTCAGGAACGCGCTTGTATCGGGAACGGGCTTCTTCGCCCGCTCCGTACCGTCTTTCTCCCCGTCAACGTCGACCTTCCCCTCCTCGCAGTACCCCCGGCACGTCGACTCGTCGCCGCCTTTCGCGGTGCACCCCTCGTAGCACGCCTCGGAGTCTCCGGTGGGAACCTTCGCCTTGTCCTCCTTACCCTTGCCGCCCGCCTCTTCCTTCGCCGGAGGCTCGACCGTGCCACCTGCGCAGAACGTGCCGCAGTTCGAATCGCTCCCACCCTTCGCGACGCACGTCTCATAGCACGCGGCGAAGTCCGCGTCAGGCGCGGCCAGCGTCGGAGTCGGCGTGGGTTCCGGCATCGCGGTTGGCTCCGGCGCATCGTCGCAGCCGAGCGCCCCGGCCAGCACCAACATGCTTAGCGCGCAGAACATGAACAGGACGGTTCGGCTCATGGGGAGTTCCATTCCCTCTCCTGGGGGAGAGGGCTGGGGTGAGGGCCCTCGGGGTATGGGGTGAGGCCCGGCCCCCTCTCCCTCCAAGGGGAGAGGGTTAGGGAGAGGGTACTCCGGGGCGGTGTGGTGGGTGGGTTACGCAACGGGTTCCTGTGCCAACGCCCTCATTACAGGGAACTACGCCATATGCACGCCGCTGGATTCCTGCACCTGTAGGGGCGGTTCGCGAACCGCCCCTACGCCGTTGCCCAACGCACGCCCCCTACCCAACCCTACGCAAAACCCCTACGCCCCGTTGTGCCCGTTCGAGCGGCTCCGCGCCGCCAGCGCCTCCGCATTGCGCTTCCACACAGACGACCACTCCTCGGACTTCGGGATGACCTCCTGCCACGCCCCCATGTGGTTGAAAACGTTGGCCGACGCCTCCCGGACCACGTGCGGCGCCTCCGCGCCGTCCTGTACCTGCCGCGTCGCCTTCAGCAACAGGCGCCGCGACAGCGCGACCGCCTTGTCCGTGTACCCCAGGTGCTCCGTCGTCCGGTCCTGTATCGCGCCCTCCCCCTCCGTCGCCCACATGTCGTGGACGGGGAAGCTCGGCCCCATGCCGAGGAAGCTCCGCGTCCGCATCTCCTGGCGGTCCTGCAGGTACCGGTTGCGCATGTTGCGCTCGTTCGTGTAGTCCGGCTGCATCCCCTCGAACATCGTCAGCCCGAGCGCGTTCCGGGCCAGCGGCCCCTCCGAGCGCACCATGAACATGTACTTCCAGTGGTGCGTGTCGTCTACCGGCACGTGCCAGTTCACGCCGTACACGCCCGGGAACGCCGGGAACGACGCCAGGTTCGGGTAGATGAAGTTCGTGATGCGCACGTAGTCGTCGCCGTCGT
This sequence comes from Dehalococcoidia bacterium, assembly GCA_965220225.1. Classification (GTDB taxonomy): domain Bacteria; phylum Chloroflexota; class Dehalococcoidia; order Lucifugimonadales; family Australimonadaceae; genus Bin16. The sequence continues at coordinate 2,580,851 of OZ244813.1, forward strand.
TCGTGTCCCGCACCGCGTAGATGCGGATGCCGTAGTCCGTCTCCTCGACCTCGATCGTCGGCGATGGGTCGTCGCCGAACATGCGGTTCGACGTGGCTTCAGCGCCTTGCACGGTGCCGGCCGCTGCGCGGCTGCCGGCGGCGTCCTCGCGGATGAAGAAGTGCAGGAACGAGAGGTGCTGCGGGTCGATGTTGCCCTCGTTCCCCTGTTGGTAGTTGCACTCGTGGAATATCTTCGTCACCACGCGATGCTCCGGCGCGATGTCCAGGAACTCGTACGCCGGCAGAAGCGGCGGCTCGCCCGGCCCGAGGTACGCGAACACCACTCCCGCGCGCTCCATCACCGGGTACGACGGCAGCTGGATCTTGTCCTTGAACGTGCTGCCCTCGGGCTCCCCCGGCTGCTCCAGGCAGTTGCCGTGAACGTCGTACAGCCAGCCGTGGTAGAGACAGCGCAGCCCGCCGTCCTCGATGCGCGCGTAGCTCAGGTCCGCCGCGCGGTGCGCGCAGTGCCGAGCCACGAGCCCGAGGCGGTCGTACTCGTCGCGGAAGAGCGTCAGGTCCTCGCTGAGGACGCGCACCGGGAGCGGCGCGCTCCCCGGCTCGATCTCCTCCACCAGCGCGACCGGCTGCCAGTACCGCCGGAGCAAGTCGCCGGCCGGATCGTTCGGCCCCGTGCGGCAGAGCAGCTCGTTCTCTTCCCTCGTCAGCATGGCGTGTACCTCCTCGGTCCGGGAGCGTCCTGAAGGTCAAGCGGAGTGTAGGAGCGCACCGCCCGCCGGTCAACGCCGCCCCTACTCGTCATTCCAGCACCGGCTGGAATCCAGAGTGCGCGGGCAGCGCACGTGTCATTTCGAGCGAAGCCGAGAAATCTCTCGGGGACCCCACCTCTCCCCGGGGGAGAGGTCGACGTGCGACAGCGCGGCGGGTGAGGGCGCCCCCGCGCCGGGCGGGGCGTGGGGTAACTCGTCATTTCGAGCGAAGCCGAGAAATCTCTCGGGGTACCCCACCTCTCCCCGGGGGAGAGGTCGACGCGCGACAGCGCGGCGGGTGAGGGCGCCCCCTAGTACAGATGACACGCCACGAAGTGCCCCGGCGTCTCCTCCTTCCACTCCGGCGCGACCTCCGCGCAGACGTCCTTCGCGAACGGACACCGCGGATGGAAGCGGCAGCCGGACGGCGGATCGAGGGAGCTCGGCGCCTCGCCCTGCAGGATGATCTCGTCGCGCTGCGATGCCGGGTGCGCCGGGAGCGCCGCAGAGAACAGCGCCTGCGTGTACGGGTGCAGCGGATGCTCGTACAGGTCGTCCGTCTGCGCGCGCTCGACGATCTCGCCGAGGTACATCACCGCAACCTCGTGCGCCAGGTAGCGGACGGTCGCGAGGTTGTGCGACACCATCAGGTAGCTCACGCTGTGCTCCACCTGCAGGTCGCGCAGCAGGTTCATGATCTGCGCCTGCACCGACACGTCCAGCGCCGACACCGGCTCGTCCAGCACGATCAGCAACGGCTCCACGCTGAGCGCGCTCGCCATCGCGATGCGCTGCCGCTGGCCTCCGCTGAACTCGTGCGGGAACAGATCGGCCTGTTCGGGGCGCAGCCCCACGTCGTTCAGCAGCTCCAGCACGCGCTCGCGCGCCTCCCTGCGGCTGACGCGCTTGTTCACCACCAGGGGCTCCGCGATGATGTCGCGCACGCGCATCCGGGGACTGAGCGAGCTCCACGGGTCCTGGAATACCGCCTGCACCTGCGTGCGGAACCGCCGCAGGTCTTGTCCGCTCAGCGCGTGGATGTCCTGCCCGTCCATCGAGATGGTGCCGCCGGTCGGCTGTTCGAGCCGCAGCACGAGCTTGGCCGTCGTCGTCTTGCCGCAGCCGGACTCGCCCACGAGCGCGAGCGTTTGGCCGCGCCGTACCTCGAAGCTGATGCCGTCCACCGCGCGCACCCACCCCACCGTCTTCATCAGCACCAGCCCCTCGGTCACGGGGAAGTGCTTCTGCAGGTTCTCGGCCTTTACGAGGACGTCCGCTTCCACTGCTCCTCCATCAGCCAGCATGCGGCGGCGTGACCGTCCGGGCCGGCGAACTCCGGCGGGTGCGTCTCCTCGCACCGGTCATGGACGTGGGGACAGCGCACCGCGAACCTGCAGCCCTGCGGCAGGGCGAACAGCGCTGGCGGCTGCCCCTCTATCGCGGTGAGCCGGTCGACCCGCTCCTCCATCTTCGGGATCGAGCCGAGCAACGCCTGCGTGTACGGATGCGACGGGTTGTCGAATATCTCGCGGATGCCGCCCTGCTCCACGATCCGCCCCGCGTACATCACCGCGACGCGGTCGCACATCCGCGCCACGACCCCCAGGTCGTGCGTGATGAACAGGATGGCGACGCCCGTCTCGCGCTGTATCTCCTTGAGCAGGTTGAGGTACTGCGCCTGTATCGTCACGTCCAGCGCCGTCGTCGGCTCGTCCGCGATGAGCAGCCGCGGCTGGCTCTCGATCGCTATCCCGCCCACGACGCGCTGCTTCATCCCGCCGCTCATCTGGTGCGGGAAGTCTGAGAGACGGCGTTCCGGGGCCGCGACGCGCATCATGCGCAGCACTTCGACCGCCCGCTCCCTGACCGATTGCCTGCTCCTGCGTCCTCCGTTGCGGCTGCCGCGGGCGGCGATGGACTCCGTGAGCTGGTTGCCGATGGTGAATACCGGGTTCAGCGCGGTCTGCGGGTCCTGCAGGATCATGGATATCTTGCTGCCCCGCATCTGCCGCACGTCGGACATCCGCATCCGCACGACGTCGTCGCCGTCGAGCAGGATGCGTCCCTCGACGATGCGTGCGGCTTCCGGCAGCAGGCGCAGCAGCGAGAGCGCGGTCATGCTCTTGCCGGAGCCGGACTCGCCCACCAGCCCGAGCGTCTCACCTTCACGGATGCGGAAGCTCACGCCGTCGACGGCGCGCGTCACCCCCCACTTGGTGAAGAGGTGCGTCTGCAGGTCCTGCACGTCCAGGACGACGCTGCCTGCGTCCCGCTCTGCTCCGCTTTCGGTCACTCCCGTTCTCCGCGTCACGCATGGGTCGAACTAGCATATACTGTCGTTTCAGTCGCCTAGACGCCGGCCGTGCGGCACCACCGCTGCACCACCGGCAGCACGGCACAGCAGCGCCGGAGTTACCACGCCAAGAGCATGTCCACGGTCCGTATCCTTCCGTACTTCCCGATTCTCGTAGCCGCAGCGGCGCTCCTGTTCGCACTGGTGCCCGCCTGCTCTGCCGGGTCCGGCTCCTCCGACAGCCGGATAGTGATGGCGGTCGCCCCTCCGCGGGACTTCAGCAACATCCGCCGCATCCCCGGACAGGACAGCAACTGGTACATCCGCCCCCACTACGAGTACCTCGTCGGCTTCGACAAGACGACCGGCGCATACGTTCCCCAGCTCGCTACCGAGTGGAGCCTCGAACCGGACGGCCACTCGTGGCGCTTCAAGCTGCGCGAAGGCGTGGAGTTCCACAACGGCCACGGCGGGTTCACTGCCGATGACGTCCGCTTCTCCTGGCTCATGAACATCCTCCCCGACGACGCGAGCACCGAGGCCAACACGCTCCGGACCCACGTGCTCGACGTGGAGGTCGTTAACGACTACGAGGTCGTCTTCCACACCGACGAACCCTACGCCGACACGTTCGAAGTGATCTCGGAGATACAGGGCGGCATGGAGATCGCCAGCAGGGCGGACTTCCTCTCGCGGGGGCCGGGCACGCTGGCGCGCAGGCCGTCGTCGGAGTGGGCCGACTACCCGGATGACCCGCGCCTGGCCGAGTTGACGGGCGGTCGCGACCCGGTCGCCGGAGAGCCGCCGCTCGCAGGGACCGCGCCTTACGGCATCGTGTCCATGGACGAGCAGACCGGTGTGGTCTACCGGCGGGTCGAGGATCACTGGCGGGACACACCGGACTTCGCCGAGTTCGAGTTCCAGTTCATCCCGGAAGGCTCCACGCGCCTGGCGAAGCTGCTCGCCGGAGAGGTACACCTGGCGAAGTTGCCGGAGGACCTCGCCAACGAGGCCGGGGAGCAGGGGTTCGTCACGTTCACAGCACAGGTCCCGGCCACGCGGTTCTTCCTCACCTGGCAGGGTGTCTATATTCCGGCTGGGGCGAACGCGACCGAGGACCGCGTCGGCGCCAGCGGCACGCCCGCGCTCAAGGAGTGCGTCGTCAACCCCGACGCTGCGCCGGACGACCTCCCCTTCCTGAGTTGCTCGGCCTACCCCGCCTCGCCGCAGGCCGACCTCCGGGTCCGCAAGGCGCTCAACAGGGCCATCGACCGCAACGCCATCAACGAGGCATTCTTCGACGGCAAGGGCCTCACGATGTTCCGGAACCACTACCTGCCGGAGAACGCCCAGCGCGTGGGCTGGAACCCTGATTGGGAGACGCGCTTCGAGGGTGAGTACGGCTACGACCCCGATGCGGCCCGCGCCCTTCTGGCCGAGGCCGGATACGACGAGAACAACCCCCTCCAGACGACGATGCAGTTGACGCCGCTTGCGGCGGTGCCGGCGGCCGTAGACGTCCAGCAGGCCATCGCCAACTACTGGCGTGACATCGGCGTCGAAGTCTCGGAACAGCAGGTGGACCCCACGGACTACATCCGCAGGCAGCGCGAGATGCACTGGGACAACCACGTCTTCTCCGCGTCGTCCAGCGGCGCGCAACTCCTCACGATGCTGGTCTACGGCAGCTCCATCTTCTCCAGCCTCTACATCGGCTTCCAGGACCCCGCAACCGAGGCGCTCATCCGCGAGGCATACGAGACCAACACGCCGCAGGACCGGGACGATCTCCTGCGCCAGGCCGGGAACCTCGCCTACGACATGCACCAGGACATACCGCTGTTCTGGCTCCCGAATGAGGTGGTCGGCGACCCGGACATCGTCGCCGACTTCGTCTTCTCCGGCATGATCTCCGGTGCGCCCGTGGACCACCTGGAAGGCCTCGTTGCCAGATAGCGGCTTCTCCGGACTGCCCGTTCAGGGGGCCGGCCTTTCCTCCCCGCGTCGGTCTGGCGCATACTCTCCTTCTGGCACTGAGGCGACTTGTTCGCATGGGAGGTGCGCATGGACCGGTACGACGCCGCAGGGGAAGCAGCCTACGAGAAGACCATCAAGGACCCGACTCCCCTCGACCCGGACGTCGCCGCTGCGCGGCTGAAGGAAGTGAAACGCATCTTCGACGAGGAGGGCGTTCACTTCTGGATCGGCTCAGGCACCCTGCTGGGCGCCGTACGCGAGGGACGCTTCATCCCCTGGGACGACGAGATGGACACGGCGGGCGTCATCGGGATGCACGGCCTCGACATGGACAAGATCTACAGCGTCGGTGAGGCATTCCGGGCGCACGGCTTCTACCCGCGCATCAGGCCCAACGTCCGACACGTCAGCGTGGCCCTCATCAAGGACGGCATCCGCACGGACTGGACGTGCCACAAGATCATCAACGGCAGGGCGTACGAGTTCCCCGGCGTCGAGTTGCCCCTGCACCTGTTCGAGACCCTTGGAGAGATCGAGTTCATCGGCGAGCGCTTCCGCACCCCCAACCCGCCCGAGGAGTACCTGCGCCGCAAGTACGGCCCCGATTGGCGGACGCCCAAGGGGCCCGGCTTCGAGTCCGACGTCGTCGGGGAGGTCGCGGAAGACGCGCTGCTGGACCGCGGGTCCCGGCTCCAGCGCAGGCTCTCCCTGGGCCTGCTGCCTCGCCCCAACGTCAGCGTTCAGGTCTTCGACCGCGACGGTGATGCCGTGGCAGGCGCGGAACTGGCCGTCGCGGGCCTGGGGCGCTCGAGGACCGACTCGCGAGGCATCGCGCGGCTCTACGTGCCGGGCTTCGCCTGCTATGCCATGATCGTCACCTGGCCCGGGCACAGGGAACTGCTGTACGAGGAGTTCCTCACCCCCGGCAACGACTACACCTACCGCCCCGGCCCCGTCGTAACGGCGGAGGAGCACTACAAGGCCGGCGTCCGCGCCATGGCCCTCGTCAGAGAGGATACGAAGCAGGGATGAGCCTTCCTTGCTCCTGCCCCTCCACGTCTCTACCATAGCCGCTACTCAGGCAAGGCCACCCACCGATGCAGCGCTATATCGTCATCCGGCTCTTCCATGCCGTGCTCGCGCTCATCGGCGTCAGCATCATCGTCTTCACACTCATCCGCGTCGCGGGCAGTCCACTGGATGTGCTCGCGCCCGTCAATGCGACCCAGGAAGACCTGGACCGTGTGGCTGCGCTCTGGGGTTTCGACGAGCCTCTCCACCAGCAGTACTTCCACTTCGTCTGGAACGCACTGCAGCTGAACTTCGGGGATTCCATCAAGTTCCAGGGACAGGGTGCGATGGACCTCATCGCGGACGCCATCCCTGCGAGCCTGCAGCTCGCAGGTTTCGCCCTGCTCTTCAGTGTGCTCATGGCCGTGCCCATAGGTGTGATATCGGCGGTGAAGAAGGGCACTTTCATCGACATGCTCGGCAAGGTCGTCGCCCTCCTGGGCCAGTCGCTCCCGCCCTTCTGGCTCGGGATCGTGCTCATCTGGATATTCTCTGTGAACCTCGGCTGGCTTCCCGTCTCGGGGCGCGGCGGCTTCTCGCACGTCATCCTGCCCGGAGTGGCCCTGGGCTGGTTCTCCATGGCGGCGTTCATGCGCATCACGCGTTCCGCGATGCTGAACGTGCTCGACAGCGAATACGTGAAGTTCGCGCGCATCAAGGGCATACCGGAGTGGAAGGTCATCTGGAAGCACGCCCTCAAGAACGCCGCGATACCTCCCCTGACCCTGTTCGGCATAGTCGCCGGCGTCATGATTACCGGCGTCGTCACCCTGGAGACCGTGTTCGCGTGGCCCGGCATCGGCCAGCTTGCGTTGACCGCCGTGCTCGCCCGCGACTACGCCGTCGTGCAGGCACTCGTCCTGCTCATCTCCGCCATGTTCATCGCCATCAACCTCGTCGTGGACATCCTCTACGCCTACATAGACCCCCGCGTGCGCTACGGCGGAGGCCGAGGCTGATATGGCGGCCGCAACCTCCCCTGCCGCTACCGCACGCACCCCCTGGCTGAGGACGCCCGGCCTGGCGTGGGCATTCGTACGCCGGTACCCGGTCATTCCCGTCGGCGTCTTGCTCGTCGTGCTGGTCATTCCCGCCCTGTTCGCCGGGTTCATCGCTCCGCATGACCCCATAGACGGCGAGCTCAGCGTTCGCCTGCTCCCTCCCGCCTGGACGGACGGCGGAGAGTGGAGCCATCCGCTTGGCACCGACCGGCAGGGACGCGACATCCTCAGCCGCATGATCTTCGGCGCGCGTACCGCGGCGCTCGTGTCGCTCGCCGCGCTGGCAGTCGGCGGCGCCATCGGCTCGATGCTCGGCCTGGTCGCGGGCTACTTCGGCAGCTGGTGGGACCACGTCATCATGCGGCTGGTCGACATTAACCTTTCGCTGCCGCTCATCCTGCTCGCGCTCGTGCTCGTCGTGTTGTTCGAGCCCGGCACGGCCACGACCGTGGCCGTCGTGGCGCTGCTGCTCTGGTCGCGCTACGCGCGGCAAGTGCGCGCCGAGGTGCTGACGCTCAAGGAGATGGACTTCGTCGCGCGCGCCCGCGTTGCGGGAGCGTCCAACCTGCGCATCATCTTCCGCCACATCCTCCCCAACGTCCTCAACACCATCATCGTCCTTGCGACGCTCCAGGTGGGGAACGTCATCCTGCTGGAGGCGTCGCTCAGCTTCCTCGGCGCGGGCATCCCTCCGCCGGACCCGGCATGGGGCGTCATGGTCGCCGAGGGTCGCGACTTCATCGTCACGTCCTGGTGGCTTTCAGTCATACCGGGTCTCGCCATCATGTTCACGGTGCTCTCCATGAACCTGCTCGGTGACTGGCTCCGCGACTACCTCGACCCCCGGCTCCGCCAGCTATAGGAGGTTCGCAAACCGCCCTATACCCGTCGTTCCTGGGAGAAATAGCGCTGCGTCGGCACGCTTCCGTCGTTCCCGCACCGGCGGGAATCCAGAGTGCGCGGGCAGCGCACGCGGTGGAGTTGATGGGAGGCGCGGCGCATGCCTCGGTGCGGTTGCCGTCGGGTTTGCTACAACGGTACGATACGATTGGATGGTGTTCGGATGATGGCCGTCCGGACCTGACAGAAGAGACGATGACCACCGAGACGCCTGACAACGTTCCCAAGTACTTCGCGGACTTCAGGGCCGAGAATGCCAGGGAGCACGGTGAACTCGGTCAACGCATCGTCGAATCCGAGAACCGTATCATCCGCACACAGAACAACCTCCTGCTGAAGCTCATGGGCGGGGTGGTTGGCAGCATCCTCGTGATTGTGGGCGCGGCCACAGCCTACATCGTCCAGACGCTCGGAGGCTCTCCGTAAACCTCGCCTTCCCCTACGCCACTGCGGGCGTGCGCAGACCGTACAGCCGCGAGGCGTTGCGCCAGAGGATCGCCTCGAGTGCGTCGTCCGGCACCTCCTCGTTCTCGACCAGTTCCCGTATCTCCAGCGCGCACGTCTCCACCGTCACCTCGTGCGGAAAGTCGCTCGACCAGATGAACGGGTCGCTGCCCACCGTGCGCACCGCGTGCGCGAGATCCGGCTCGTCGCCCTCGACGCCCACGAAGATGCGCCCCGCGTGAACGTGGCGCAGGATGTGCTCGCGCATGTCCTCGCCGTCTTTCAACTGCAGGAACCGCGCTTGTGGGTCGAGCGGCGTGAACGCCTTGTAGGAGCCGTCGCTCCGCTCCAGCGTCATCAGGAACCACGCCACGCCGCCTTCCATGAAGCCGTAGCGCACGTTCGGGAACTTGTCGAAGATGCCGTTGAACAGCATGCTCATGAACGAGATCATGATGCCGAACGGGTGCCCCATCGCGTGTATCGCCGCGAAGATGTTGAGGTCGTGGAAGCCCAGGTCCGGGTACGAGCCGCCGTGTACGGAGAGGCAGCACCCCAGCCGGTCGGCCTCGGCGTGGACCGGCCAGTACTGCTTCGCGCCCAGGTGGCCCACCAGTCCCGTCGCGGGCAGCATCCCGCCGCACATCCCCAGGTCCTCCACCGCGCGCCGCAGCTCCTCCGCCGCGAGTTCCGGCTCCTGCATGGGCAGCAGCGCCATCGCCTGCAAGCGGCTGTCCTTCTGCATGTACTCCTGGTGGATCCAGTCGTTGTAGGCCCTGCAGGTCATCACGATCTGGTCGAGGTCCACCATCCGCCCCACCGCGAGAGCGTCCGTCGGGTACAGCACCGCCGCGCCGATGGACAGCTCGTCCATGAAGCGCGCCCACCCGCGCGCCTCCTCCGGATTGGAGAATGAGCCCTCCGGCGAGATGGTCAGCAGGTTGTGGTAGTTGTCGAGTTCCGGGAAGACCCCGCGCCGGTACATCCGCTCCACCGCGCGCGTGGCCCGCATCTCCGCCGGCATCCGCGCGATGATGCCGTCCCTGTTCTCCAGAACGTGGCCATCGCCGTCATAGATCGGGCCGTTGTACGTTCGAGCCATCGGATGCCTCCTTTGCCAGCCCCTGTCGTTCCTGAGGAAGCAGGAATCTCGCCTCTGGGCTCCTCCCGCCTACCGTCCCGCCCCCCTCGAAGCGAGGGGACGATGCGGTCACGATAGCACCTTTGACAACACGCTGCGCTCCGCTCAGCATCAGAAGCTCTTCACCCCTCCCCTCCATCATCGTCACCACACGCCGAAGTTAGGCGGTGGCCAGGTGGCGGAGTCCTCGCTTCCATCCCCTTCGTCCTCGTCGCTGTCGGGCGGGGGCACCGGGACGCCTACCGGCGGACGAGGATGCAGCAGGAACGGCTCGTAGCCGGTCCATATCTGGAGCGACGGCGGGGTCATGAAGGCGAGCGCGAGCGCGTCGGCACGGTCGGGCGAAGGGAGCTTCTTCTTGCGCAGCTCGCGCTTGCTCTCCATCCACACCTGGCCGGAGCTGGAGACGTCGTAGCGCAGCGAGAGGAGTTGCGCGGTCATCTCCTCGTCGTTCGGCAGCGCGATGAGGCGGTCGTTAATCAGGCGGCGCAGTTCCCAGAAGATCTCGGAACGATGGTTGGCGAAGCGGGTCGGATGCGGCGCCTTCCGCCCGAACTGCACGCCGTGAACGGGCGCCTTCAGCTCGCGCAGGCGGTCGACGACGCCCCCTCCGAGGCCGCCCTCGTCCACGAATATCGCTTCCGCGCCGAGCTCGCGTGCCATCAGCTCGGTCTCGCCCGCGACGCGCATGAGGTCCACGCGCCCGAACGACTTGAGCGCGACGACACGCTGCCCCCGGCGCGCGCAGAGCACCGACTCGTTGTCGCCGAACCGGCCGACGTCCACACCGATATAGACGGGCTGCTGCGCGTCCTCCTCCGCGGTCGGCGCGCCCTCGCCGGCGGGGGCGTCCTCGCGCATGGCGTCCTCGACGGCGGCGCGCCCCACGAGCGAGTCTTCCAGCGAATCGGGGAACTGCGCGTAGACGGCGGCGATGAACTTGGGGTGGTCGTCGCCCCATTGCAGCGCCTTGTCGGCGATGTCGTCGGCGTTGATCAGGCCGGGGGCCGCAGGCTCCTCGCCGGTGAGGTTCGGGGTGTCGTAGGCGGAGATGCGCATGTAGTGGTAGTGGTGGCGCTTCGCGTGATGGGACTCATAGAACGTGCCGGAGGTGGAGAAGGCATTGCCCGCGAGCAGCGTCTTCGCCGCGTTGAGGCGGAGCGCGGCATCGAAGTGGGACTCCCTGACGGCGTGGGCCTCGTCAACGATGAGGAGGAGCTCCGGCGAGTGGAAGCCGTGGATGTTGTCCGGGTTGTTCGTCGCGAAGCCGATCGCGAACCGGTCGGGAGAGATGAAGTAGTGGCCCTTGGTGAGCTTGCCGCTGAGGGCATCTCCGGCGGCGTCACAGACGGCGGCCAACTCCTGCCAGAGGACCTCGCGCACCTGGCGGTTGGTGGACGAGAGGACGACGACCTTCGCCTGGGCGCGTGTCTCGAGCCACCAGAGGATGAGGCGGGCGAGCACCCAGCCCTTGCCGCTGCCGTTCGCACCGACGACGGAGACGCGGCGGGACGACGCGACGGCGTCGAGCATGTCCCGCTGTTTGGAGTAGGGTTTGCCCGCCTCGCCGAGGACGTTCTCAACGAACCCGGCAGGATCGTCCCGATACTGTGGATAGCGTACCTCGGTGCTCATGCGTGCCTTCCGTCCCGTTCGTCAACCCTTCGTGATGCTTGCGCCGTCAAGTCAACCCTCACCCCCAGCCCCTCTCCCAGGGGGAGAGGGGAGCAGGTGGGCCCTGTCCACTTTGTCATTCCGAGCGGAGCGCAGCGGAGTCCCGCGCTTTAGCGCGCAGAATCCTCTCGGGGAATGCCCCGCTCTCTGACAACACTTTCCCGAGAGATGTTTCGATTTCGCCTCCGGCTCCGCTCAACATGACAAGGTCCTCGTTAACCAAAAAGAGCCCCGGCCTCTCGAAGGCCGGGGCTCGTCCCCGTTCGTTGCGCGCGTTCACAGCGCCTGTTGGCTGGTGCGCTCACACACATGATAACCGACGGTGTGTCGCCTGCGCAACTATGGTGCGTCGCCGTGCGGACGGCACCTGGAATGCAGACGAGCGCCAAGAGGGCCTGTAAGCCGGATTCTGTCTCCCGAGCTTGCTCGGGCGGCGGCCATCTATCTGGTCCCTCCGTTGCCGGAAGGGATCGTGCGGCCTACCCGGGGACAGCAGCCGGGCGCTGCGCTCCGCAGGGCGGAGACGTCCCCCTATTTGGCCTTGCTCCGGGTGGGGTTTGCCAGCATCCCGGCTTGCGCCGGGACCTGGTGCGCTCTTACCGCACCGTTTCACGCTTGCCTGTCCCCCACGCGAACGCGGGGCCATCGGCGCTATGGTCTCTGTGGCACTTTCCGTCGCATCGCTGCGCCTGGGCGTTACCCAGCACCCTGCCCGGCGGAGTCCGGACTTTCCTCCCCGGCGATGCCGGAGCGGCCGCCCGGCCCTCTTGACGTGTTCAGTATACGCGGGGAATCGACATCGATACACAGGATGGACGGGATTCGAGCGCAGGGGGCGCGGTTGTCGTTGCCTGCTATACCGATCAGGGTGCGTTCTTGTGGGACTGAAAGAGGAGCTGGCCCGCCCAGCCGGCGTACTTGCCGAAGCTGCGACCGGCGCCGGCGTAGCGGGAGATGAGCGCTTGCCCGATGTGGGTGTCTATCGGGAAGGCGTCGGGCTTGTCCAGCGAGAACAGGGCTATGCAACCGGCAATCTTCGGCCCGATGCCATGAAACTGCTCGAGCCGCTGTCTCACATCTGGATACGGAGTCTCAGGCGATGCGAGCCAATCGAAGTCGAGGTGGCCGTTGCAGACATCGCGGGCTACAGTCAGGATCGTGCTGGGCCGCCGTCGCAGGCCCAGCCGCATAACGGTTAGCGTTGAACTGGCCGACAGGACTTGTTCCGGGCCGGGGAACTTGTAGCGAGTCTCCTGACACAGCTGTACCGGCGTCCCGATCTCCTTCGCTATGCGCTCGACAATCGTGCGTATGCCTTTCACTTTGTTGGGCGCAGAGCAGATGTAGGCAACCGTGCACTCCCAGGGGTCGGGCTGCCGGAGCACTCTCAGCCAAGGGTACTCCTGCGCCAGGGCTGCCATGACGGGGTCCGATGAGGAAAGCTCGTCGAAGATGGCATCGACGTCCTCATCGAGGCGGAAGTAGGAGCGCAGAAGCGAGTCAAGATTGGCGTTGGCCCGGTATTCGAGGTGATCGCCATCCTGGCGCACGTGAACGATGTTGCCATCGAGAACGCCTGAGTACCATCCCTGCTCCAGTTTCCGCCAACGAAAGTCCTGGTCAGCGTTGTCAAGGAGACGGGCGAGATCGAAGGGGTAGTCGGACGAGGGGATCGGGAGGCGGGCGTGCATTTCATTTTCTCCGAGAGATGTTTCGACTCCGCTGCGCTCCGCTCAACATGACAGGGCCGCCCCATCACCCGCCGGGGGTCCCTCTCCCTACCCCTCTCCCCTTGTAGGGAGAGGGGATCAGACAGTACTACCGGAGCGTGATCTCCGGCTTGCCGCGCTTGACGGCGACCTTCGAGACGACGGAGCGCAGCAGGTCGCGGCGCTCGGCATCCGGGAGGTCATCCCACTCGTTGAGTATCTTCGTGACGTTCGCCTCGAGCTGCGCCCGTGCTGCCGCGCTGTCGCCTGCCTGCCTCACCTGCTCGCCCAGGTCCTTCTTGATCGCCCGCAACTGCTCCAGTCCGCCGCGCAGCGTCGAGAGCGACATCGTCCCGCTCGCCGCACGCTGGACGCCCTCCAGGAACTGCTTATCGAGCGAGTGCATCGTCGCCTCGGAGCGCGCCTTGTCGCCCGCGAGCCACGAGACGTCGCCGGGGTCGTCGCCGCGTTCGCCCGCTGCGAGGCGCTCATGGACGATGCGCACGACCTCGTCTTCCAGCTCGCTCGCCCGCATCGTCCGGTAGCTGCACTGGTTGCGGTTGATGCGCGACTGGCACTGGTAGTAGCGGTACTGCGCGCGGGCGCGCTCGCCGTCCTTCCGGCGCCACGTCTGGCGGCGCACGATGCCCACCATCCGCTTGCCGCAGTGATGGCAGTACAGCACGCCGGCGAGCAGGAACACCGGCGCGGGGCGCGGCGTGCGCTGCGACGGGCTCCGCTCCTGCAGCCGGTCCTGCGCGCGGCGGAAGTCCGACGCCGAGACGATGGCTTCATTGCTCCCGGGTATGCGGATCCCGAACCGGTGGTACGTGCCGATGTACGCGGCGTTCCGCAGCACGTCCCGCACCGTCACGAGGCTCCACCTGCGTCCGCTCCTCGTGCGCACGTTCCGTGCGTTCAACGCCGCGGCGACCGTGCGCACGCTGCCACCGGGCTTCAGGTACAGCCGGAAGATCGTCCTGACGACCTCCGACTCCTTCGGCGAGACGTGGAAGGCGCCGTCCGCAGTGATGTAGTAGCCGTAGGGCGGCTTGCCGAGCCCGAGGCCCTTTGCCGCCTTCGCCATCATCCCCGCCCTGATGCGCTCGCTCCGCTGCGCCGCCCTCCGGGAGCCGCTCAGCGCATTCTGCAGGGGGTCGGGCAGGTCCAGGTCGTCGCACACCACCTTCGAGGCGAGCGCGTCCATCTCCAGCACGCGCTCCACCTGCTCTTCCAGCGTGGCGCCAAGGTGGCCCGCGTCCGGAGTGACGACGAGGTACCCCTGCCGGTTCTCACGGATGAAGTCCGCCATCTCCTGCCAGCCGTCGCCGCCGCCTTCTCCCTTGAGGTCGGCGAACGTCCCGTGGGGGATGTGCCGCCGCGTCTCGCAGTACTGCCGGAAGGCCTGGGACAGCTGTTCAGCCGACGAGCGGCCGTTCTTCGTCTCCGGGTCGATGGTGAAATAGCCTATCGCTCGCATCGCTCTACTCCATGCTGCCTTTCTGTTCGGACGCCTCCCTCAGGAGAGGGGACTGGACTACTCCGGGAGCAGGATCCGCCCGCAGTTCGGGCACCGGACCGGGACCGAGGAGGTACGCACCTCCTGTGCCGTGCGCATCGGTACTCCGACGCGGCACGCGTTGCATGCGTTGTTGTGCATCTGCGCGACGGGCTGCGCGTGGTTCCTGCGGACCTGCTCGTACAGCGCGACCTCGGGCGCAGGGGTGCGAGCGACCGTTTCCTCGCGCCGACGCTCGAAACCGGCAACCTCAGTCTCCAACCGCTGCTGCTCCGCAATGAGGGACGCCTGCTCCTCCGCCCACGACGCCTTCAGCGACTCCAGCTCTTCCGTGGATGCGTCGCGCTTGCCGCGCGCCGTGTCGAGCTCCACCATCACTTCGAGGAGCGAGTCTTCCTCGTGGCCCCGCTGCCGTTTGAGCATGTTGACGTCGGCCTGCAGGTCCTGGAGTTCGCGGGGGTTCACGACCACCCCGCTGTAGAGCCTCTTCTCGGCGGCGTCCACGCGCTCGGTGAAACCGGCGATAACCGAGTCGAACTCCTGCTGCCGGGAGAGCCCCGAGTCGACCTCGGCCTGCTCGGACGCGAGCCGCTGCGCCAGCGCGCGTATCGCGGAGTCGTCCCCGAGCAGCGGCGCGATCTCGCTCAGCCGGGCACGGCGGACGGCAAGCTCACCGTCCACCGATTGCAGCGCGAGCAGTTCGCGGGTCGCGGGCATGGAGGAATTCTAGGAAGCGCCTACCTGCCTGTACATAAAAGAGGGGTGCGCGTTAGCGTCGGCTGCGAAGGCGCCGGGACGCAAGTCGATACCGCCCCGAACCCCAGAGAAGTGCGGCTTGGTTGAAGTCGCCGAATGCCTCAATTGTGTTATTCTCAGAATTGCCCCCGTAGCTCAGAAGGATAGAGCGCTTCCGTAACGCAGTAGTGGTCACGGGTTCAAGTCCCGTCGGGGGCACCATCTAGCAGAGGATTTGACAAGCTGGTCGACCTGAGTGATATGATAACAATGCGTTACGGGAGCGAGGCTCTAGCCCATGCATCTGCATGATGGGCGAGACCACGTCCCCACAGGCCCGTTCTTCTTATCAGGGGAACGGGCCTCTTTTTGTCCGCAGCTTACTTGGACAAAGTTCGTTCGCGGTGTCTACCACGGCCCCTAGCCCACACGCCACGCGATACCGAGCGATGCGCCAAGCGCCTCCGCCACGACGTACGCGGCCTCCTTCAGGTCCGGGGCGCGGCCCTGGAGCGCGTGCAGCGACGTCACGGGCCTGTCGCCGATGCCGCACGGGACGATGGCCTCATACGCCCGCAGATCGGTCGCGACGTTCAACGCGAAGCCGTGCATCGTGACGCCGCGCGAGACCTTCACGCCTATCGCCGCGATCTTCCCCGCATCCGTCCACACCCCCGTCAGCCCTGCCTCGCGGCGCCCCTCGACGCCATACTCGGCCAGCGCCGCGATGAGCGCGCTCTCGACCGCCTCGACGTACCGCCTCGGGCCGAGGCCGAGGTCGGCCAGCGAGACGATGGGATAGCCCACGAGTTGCCCCGGCCCGTGGTACGTCGTCTGCCCGCCCCGGTCGGTCTCGACGAGGGGCGCCTCGAGCTGGGCAAGCACGTCCTCCGGCACGGAGCGGCGCCCTGTCGTGTAGACCGGCGCGTGGCCAAGCAGCAGCAGCGTGTCCTCACGCTCGCCGGCGACGCGCTCCTCGAGCAGCTCCCGCTGCAGCCCCCATGCCCACGCGTAGTCGATGCCCTCGCCGAGCCAGTGCATCGAGCCGGGATGCATCAGCTCTCCTCTCCCTCCAGGAGAGCTTTGCGTAACTCTTGTATCAGGCTGGTCCATCTCTCCAACGCTCCCCGAGAGATTCCTCGGCTACGCTCGGAATGACACTCCTCACCTGGGCTCCACCCCCCACAGGGCCTTCACCCCGCCGGTTCACCCTCATCCTAACCTTCTCCCCTCAAGGGAGAAGGGATCAGGCGAAGTTTCTGCCTCCGCAGGAACGACGGGAACTTCTAGTGGTGGAAGAGCCTGACGCCGCTGAGCGCCATGGCGATGCCGTACTCGGCGCAGGCAGCGGCGACGTCGTCGTCGCGGACGGAGCCGCCGGGCTGCACGACGTACTTCACGCCGCTCATCGCCGCACGGTCGATGTTGTCACGGAACGGGATGAAGGCGTCAGAGGCCATCGAGACGCTCGTGAGCGAGTCCAGCCACACGCGGCGCTGCGCTGAAGTCAGGCGTTGGGGCGTCTCCGCGAATGCGGCGCGCCAGACCTCGTCCTCGGCAGGCGCGAGGTCGTCGCGCAGGAAGCCGTCGACGGCGTTGTCGCGCTCGGGACGGCCGATGCCCTCCCTGAACGGCAGCCCCAGCGTCGCGGGGTGTTGGCGCAGCCACCAGGTGTCCGCCTTGCTCGCGGCGAGCCGGGTGCAGTGGATGCGCGACTGCTGCCCTGCCCCGTTCCCGATGACCTGCCCATCCAGCGCAAGGCACATCGAGTTCGACTGCGTGAACTTGAGCGTGACGAGCGCCACCGTGAGGTCGCGCCGAGCGGACTCCGGCAGCCCGCCGTCCGCGCCGGCGACGTTGGACAGCTGCGCGGTCCAGTCGGAGGCGCTGTTGCGCCCCTGCTGCATCCGCACGCCGAACACGGTGCGCGTCTCCTCGTCCTGCGGCTCGTAATCGGGATCGGCCTCGAGCATGCAGTAGCGCCCACCCTGCTTGGCGGAGAGCAATTCGACCGCCTCCGGCGTGAAGCCCGGCGCGATGACGCCGTCCGACACTTCGCGGCGTATGAGGCGCGCCGTGGACTCGTCCACTACGTCAGACAGTGCGATCCAGTCGCCGAACGACGAGACGCGGTCGGCGCCGCGGGCGCGAGCGTAGGCGGCCGCCAGTGGGGAGAGGGATGAGCCGTCGACGAAGTACGCCTGCGCGAGGGTGTCGCTCAGCGGCACGCCGACCGCCGCTCCGGCAGGGCTGACGTGCTTGAACGAAGCGGCGGCGGGCATGCCGGTCGCGGCCTGCAACTCACAGACGAGTTGCCACGAGTTGAGCGCGTCCAGCAGGTTGATGAACCCCGGCGAGCCGTTGCGAACCTCGAACGGGAGCGTTCCCTGCTCGACGAACGCCCTCGCGGGCGTCTGGTGCGGGTTCATGCCGTAGCGCAGCGTGATCTCGGACTCAGGCATCGTTACTCCTCGTCAAGTCTCTGAATACCCTCACCCCCAGCCCCTCTCCCTGGGGGAGAGGGGAGCCAGTTACTGTCATTCCGAGCGGAGTCGAGGAATCTCTCGGGAACGCACCACACACGCGAACGCTCCCCGAGAGATGTTTCGACTCCGCCTCCAGCTCCGCTCAACATGACTCCCCAATCCCCGCTCCCCACCCCGGCGTGCGCTGCCCGCGCACCTGGATTCCCGCCGGTGCGGGAATGACGGGGCTTGCCGTGCGCGTGCCCTACCCCAGCCCGATACTCTCGTCGATGACTTCGAGGCGGGCCTTGACCGCGCTCAGGAACGCGGCGGCCTCGGCGCCGTCGCAGACGCGGTGGTCGAAGGTGATGCAGAGGTTCATCATCGAGCGGACGGCGATGGCGTCGCCCTCAACGACCACGGGGCGCTTCACGATGGCCTCCGTCGTCATGATCGCGGCCTGCGGGTGGTTGATGATGGGCACGGAGACGACGGAGCCGAGCGCGCCCGTGTTGTTGAGCGTGAACGTTCCGCCCTCCACATCCTCGATGCCGAGCGTTCCCGCCCGCGCGCCTTCGGAGAGCCGTCGCAGCTCCGCGGCGATACCCGCGATGGTGAGCGTGTCAGCGTCGTGCAGCACGGGCACCATCAGCCCCGCCTCGGTCGAGACGGCGACCGCCAGGTTGACGCGGTTGTTGAGCGTGATGTGGCCGTCGTCCCAGCGCGCGTTGAGGCGCGGGTGTTCCCGCAGCGCGGCGGCGACCGCGCTCGCCGCGAACGGCAGGTACGTCAGTGGGACGCCGTGCTTCTCCTCGAAAGCCGCCTTGAGCGCATCGCGCGTGCGCACGAGCCGGGTAACGTCCGTCTCCACCATCGACCACGCCGCGGGTATCTCGCGGGACGAGCGCGCCATGTGCTCGGCGATGATCCGGCGGACGGGGGTCAGGGGCATCACGGAGGTGTCCTCGGCTGCCGGTTGAGCAGGAGCGGGCTCCTCCACTGCTGCCTCTTCCTCCACGTCCTCCACCACTCCGCCCCAGGGTACCCTCTCCCCAGCCCTCTCCCCTTGTAGGGAGAGGGGGGCCGGCGCTACCGCTTCCCCAGTCGCAGCGTCTTCGTCAGCGGGAGGTTCCTGGATTCCCGCCTCCGCGGGAATGACGGGGATGGAAGCGGGAATGACGGGAACGGGAGCGGGCTCGGTATCTTCCTCCTCGACGGCAACAGCGCCCAGCCCCGCTTCCTCTTCCTCGGCCTCGTCCAGCGCCTCCTCGACGTCCTCAACCCCTTCTTCCCCAAGCGCCTCTTCTTCCTCCTCCGTGACCTCCTCCACCGTCTCCTCAGTCCCGGCTTCCGCCTCCAAGCCCTCCACCGGCCCCACTTCCTCCGCGTGCGCTGCCCGCGCACCCTGGATCCCCGCAGGTGCGGGGATGACGGGGCTTGCCGCCTCAGTGTCAGCTTCCGCCGCCGCAATGCCCTCACCCTCGCCTTCCTCCACAAGGAGAGGAGATACCTTCGCGTCTTCGGGCGCGGCTTCAGCCACCGCTTGAGGTTCTTCCGACGCTTCCTCCTCAGCGGTCTCTTCCTGCGCCGGTGCGCTGAGCCGGTTTACAGCCTCGAGCAGGTCCTTGCTCGTGATGCGCCCGCCGGTGCCGGTGCCCTGCAGTGTCGAGAGGTCGATGCCGTACTGCGCCGACAGCCTCGCCACGAGCGGCGAGATGACGTGACGCCGGTCGGGCTCGGCGGCGCTGGAATCTGCGCTCTCGTGCGCGCCGTACTGCGCGTGCTCGGCGAGCGCCTGCTCCTGGAGCGCGTCAGGGCGCCCCTCGCCGCGTTCGCCGGAACCCGTGGGGCCGACGCTGCGAACGCTGTCCATGAACTCAAAGGCGTGCTGCGCCGCTTCCTCGCCCTGCCCTTCCGCCTGAGGGTCCGCCCCGTGCGCGGCGGGCATCGCCCAGGCTCCGCCGACCCGTCCGGCGTCGTCGCCATCCTCTGAGTCACCCTCTCCTTCTCCCTCCAGTTCCTGGGCCTCCTCCGCTGACTCCTCGGACGCAACGTCTCCGTCAGTGAGGGGTCCCTGGGTCCCCGCCTCCGCGGGAATGAGGGGGGCAGGCTCATCGCTCTCCACTTCCATCTCGCAGATCGGCTGGCCCATCGGCACGGTCTCGCCCTCCCGGGCAAGCGCACGGACGAAGACGCCGGTGTACGGCGACGGCGCTTCCATGCTGACCTTGTCGGTCACGACTTCCACGAGCGGGTCGTACTTCTCGACGTGCTGTCCGGGCTCCACGAGCCACTTGCCGATGACGCCCTCCGTCACCGATTCACCTACCTGCGGCAGTTCGATGATCCTGATCATGCCTAGTACGCCACCAATTCCCTGAGTTTGGCCGCTATCTTCTCCGCCGTGGGCATGTACGCCGCCTCCAGCGTGGGCGCGAACGGCATCGCCGGTATCTCCGGCCCCGCGCAGCGCATCACCGGCGCGTCCAGGTACTCGAACGCGTGCTCGGCGATGAGCGCGCTCACCTCGGAGCCCACCGACACGGCAGCGTTGTCCTCGTGCACCACCAGCGCCTTGCTCGTCTTGCGCACCGACTCCAGCACCGTCTCCGTGTCCAGAGGCCGGAGCGTGCGCAGGTCGACGACCTCGACGCTCACGCCCTCGTTCTCCAGCTCGGCTGCCGCCTGCACCGAATAGTGCAGCGTGAGCCCGTACGTGATGATCGACACGTCGGTCCCCTCGCGCTTGACCTCAGCCGAGCCGATGGGCACGACGTAGTCTTCGTCCGGCGTCTCTCCCCGCACGGAGCGGTACGTCCGCTTGTGCTCCAGCACGATCACGGGGTCGTCGTCGCGGACCGCCGCCTTCAGGAGGCCCTTCGCATCGTA
Organism: Dehalococcoidia bacterium; assembly: GCA_965220225.1. Lineage (GTDB taxonomy): Bacteria > Chloroflexota > Dehalococcoidia > Lucifugimonadales > Australimonadaceae > Bin16. The sequence goes on from OZ244813.1 coordinate 2,601,420, forward strand.
GGGCGTCGCGGGAGCGACGACCTTCAGGCCCGGCGTGTGCGCGAAGTACGACTCGACGCTCTGCGAGTGGTACAGCCCGCCGCGTACGTGTCCGCCGTAGGGGGAGCGCAGGACCATCGGGACGTTCAGCTTGCCGTTGGAGCCGTAGCGGATGCGCGCGGCCTCGCCGATCATCTGGTTCACGGTGGGCCAGATGAAGTCCGCGAACTGCACCTCCGCGATGGGGCGCAGGCCGGAGAGCGCCGCGCCGACCGCGATGCCGGCTATAGACGCCTCGGCAAGCGGCGTGTCGACGACGCGCTGCTCGCCGAACTCGTCGAGGAGGTCCTTCGTAGCGAGGAAGACGCCGCCGCGGCGTCCCACGTCCTCGCCCATCACGAACACGGACGAATCGCGCGCCATCTCCTCGCGCATCGCGTCGCGTATCGCTTCTATGACCGTGACCACTGCCATCGTTACTCTCTCACGCTAGTCCTTCACCCTCGCCCCTCAAAGGGGACTCTGCCCATCGCCCATGCCCCGCCGTGTGCGCTGTCCGCGCGCTCTGGATTCCCGCCGGTGCGGGAATGACGGGTGCTGACGGTGACGACTGCCATCGTTACGTCTCGCTCGTTACGTGGCGGAACACGTCTTCGTCGCTGGGGAACGGCGCGGCCTCTGCGGCGTCCGTCGCCACGTTCACCTCGTCCCGCGCGCGTTTCTTCATCGCGGCGTCCCTGTCCTCGGCGAGCAGCCCTGTCCCGGAGAGCAGCGAATGCAGCTTCTCCAGCGGGTCGCGCTTCTTCGCTTCCTCGATCTCCGCGGGGTTGCGGTAGACGGTGTCGTCGTCGTCGCTCGTGTGCGGGAGGTAGCGCTCGACGTCGAACTCGACGACGCTGGGTCCGCCGCCCATCGCCGCAAGTTGCACCGCGGCCGCCGCCGCCTGGTACGCGGCGCGCACGTCCGTGCCGTCGACGGTGGTGCCCGGCATCGCGTAGCCGCCGGCCCGCAGCGCGAAGCGCTCGATGGCCATCTGGCGCGAGAGCGGAACGGAGATGGCGTACTTGTTGTTCTCCACGAAGAAGACGATGGGAAGCCTGTGGATGGAGGCGAAGTTCATCGCCTCGTGCACCTCGCCCTGGCTCGTCGTGCCGTCGCCGAAGAAGCAGGCAACCACCGTGTTCTCGTCGCGCATCTTCACGCCGAGCGCCCAGCCGACGGCGTGGGGGACGTGCGTGCCGATGACGTTGGAATGGTTGATGAACTTCAACTCCGGAGCGGCGCCGTGCTGGGGGAACTGGCGCGCTCCGGAGAGGGGTTCGCCGTCCCTCGCGAGGAAGCCCCGCAACGACTCCTCCGCCGTCAGGCCGAGGGCTGTCGTTACTGCAAGATCGCGGTAGTAGGTGAAGCAGAAGAAGTCCGGCGCGTTCTTCCGGAGGGCCCAGACAGCGGCGAGCTGCGCGCCCTCGTGTCCCTGGCTCGATGCGACGATGGCCGCCTTGCCCTGCCGGTTCATCGCCCAGACCCGCTCGTCCAGCGTACGGACGAGGAGCATGGTGGCGTAGATGTCCAGCAGGTCTTCCGTAGTCAGCGAATCTGCCGGAGCATCAGGGAGGCCGGTCTGCAGTTCCGCATCTGCCATCGTGATGCGATTATCCCACACCAGTCGCTGCGCGCCACGCGTAACGCGGGACGTTTTCGGGGGAATCGGCGGGGGCAGGTACAATCATCCCCTCAACCGAAGGAGCCCAAGGTGCAGCAGCCGCGTGACGTCCTCGTCCGGTTCCATGAGATCGGGCTGAAGGGCAAGAACCAGCCTATGTTCGTGCGACGTCTCGTCGATAACCTCGAACGAGCGACCGCCGGGCTCGGCGTCGAGCGCGTGTGGGCGACGCGCATGATGGTGCGGATGCGCCTCGCGCCGGAGGCGGACTGGGAGGCCGTCCGCGCACGGACAGCGACCGTGTTCGGCGCGGTGAAGTTCAGCCTCGCCGCACGCACGGAGCCCGCCTACGATGCGGTCTCCACGCTCCTTCACGAGACCGCGCAGGCACGCTCGTTCTCGACGTTCCGCATCTCCGCGAACCGGACCGACAAGACGTTCCCGTTCACCTCGCACGACCTCAACGTGCGGCTCGGCGACGAGATACGGGAGGCCACCGGCGCGCGCGTCGACCTCGCGCATCCCGAGGCCGACTTTCGCGTCGTGGTCGGGCGCGACGACGCCTTCGTGTACGCGGACGACTACCGGGGCGCGGGCGGCCTGCCCGTCGGGACCGGCGGCAAGGTCGCGGTGATGATGTCCGGCGGCATCGACTCGCCCGTGGCGGCGTGGCGGATGATGCGGCGCGGCTGCAAGGCCGTGCTCGTCCACTTCCACGCGTTCCCCCTCGTCGAGGGCCGCTCGCGGGACAAGGCGAAGGAATTGGCGGAGTCGCTCAACGCGTGGCAGTACGACACCCGCCTGCACCTCGTGCCGTTCGCCGACGTACAGCGCCGCGTGATACTGGAGGTGCCGGGGCCGCTGCGGGTCATCGCGTACCGGCGCTTCATGGTGCGTATCGCGGAGGCGATCGCCGTGCGTGAAGGCGCGCAGGCGCTCGTGACCGGCGAGAGCCTCGGACAGGTCGGGTCGCAGACGCTCCGCAACATCGCTACCGTCGACGAGGCCGCGGGGATGCCGATACTGCGCCCGCTCGTGGGTCTCGACAAGAGCGAGATCATCGACCAGGCGCAGGTCATCGGCACATACGAGACGTCGATCCTGCCGGACGAGGACTGCTGCACGCTGTTCGTTCCGCGCTCGCCGGCGACCGCCGTCAAGCCGGAGCAGATCGCGGAACACGAGGCGCGGCTGGACGTGGCCACGCTCGTGGCAGAGGCAGCGGCAGCGGCGGAGGTGTTCGAGTACCACGCGGCCGTTTGACGCGCCATGCAGCCGGTGATAACAAGCGGGCAAGTCTCAATAACCAGGGAGGAGCCCCCATGTCACGCGAAATCGACGAAGTCAAACGGGAAGTCGCCATCGCCAACCGCGTCCTGGCGGAGATGGGCCTCGCCACGCACATCCTCGCCTCGCTCGGACACGTCAGCATGCGCATCCCCAATCAGCCTGACCTCTTCGTCGTGAAGGGGCGCGGCTATGAGACAGACGCCCTGCACGTCGTCCGCCCTGAGGAGATGATCGTCGTCGACTTGGACGGCAACTTCATCGACGGACCCAAGGGCACCTCCCAGTGCTACGAGGTGAAGATGCACTCGTGCATCTACCGCGAGCGCCCGGACGTGCTCTCCGTGGTCCACACCCATCCCCGCTACACGAACGTCCTCGGTCTCAATGACGTGAAACTCAAGCCGATGTCGAACGAGGGGCACCAGCTCGTGCGGAACGAGATACCTGTCTTCCCGCACTCGAAGCTCATCATCACGGAGGAGGACGGCATGCAGGTGGTCGGGGCCATCGGCAACAGCCCGGCGCTCCTGCTGCGCGGGCACGGCGCGGTGACGACGGGCCGCAACATGGAGCAGTCCGTGATGAACATGCTGCACCTAGAGGAGCAGTCCCGTCTCAACTGGGTCGCGCTTACGGCCTTCGGGCCGGACTACAAGGGCATCCCCGCCGAGAACATGGACGAGTTCGCCGCAGGGCAGGCCGCGATGAGCCAGGCGCCGCACCTCGCGCGCCCGCTCGCCAACATGCCCCCCATCCCCGTCGGCGGCGTCTGGAAGTACTACACGGACCTGGTGAGCGGGGACCTGTAGGAGCGCATGAGTGTCCCTGATGGGCACCTAAAGCCAAAGGCGTGATTGACCACACACTGGTAAGGAAGTAAGATTTCCCTGCATCCTTACAGTAAGGGGATGGCCATGCTCGCCAAGCTCACCTCCAAGAACCAGATAACCCTGCCCAAGGCGGTCGCGTCCGCATTCAAAGGTACGGACTACTTTGACGTCACCCATGAAGACGGGCGCATCATGCTGACGCCCATGCGGGTGACTCCCGCCAGGACTTGGTCGCTCGCCGATGCAGAGGCCTACATCGAGAAGATGAAGCGGCTACAGATGCCCTTGGACACCGCCGACCCGGAGGTCTGGTTGGAGCGCGTGAACACCGACAACGCCGATGCCGTGCGGAACCACCTGGACCGGCTGGGCATCACGGAGCAGGATATCGCTGACGCGATCGAGTGGGCGCGGCGAGGCTGATGCCGCCGAGATTCGTGCTGGACACCAGCGTTGTCTTTCCCGCACTGCGCTTCCCTAACGGGCAACTGGTCTGGCTGCGGGGAGCGTGGCAGGCCGACCGTATCGTTCCTGTTGTGAGTCCCGCCACGATGAGTGAACTCTCCCGAGTGCTTGCTTACTCGCGGTTCGGCCTTATGCCGGCAACCCAGCGCGCACTGATCGAAGACTACCTCCCCTGGTGCGAGACCGTCGACGTACCGGACGATACCGTTGTCCCGGAATGCCGCGACCCGTCCGACCGCCCGTTCCTGCAACTGGCCGTTGCAGGCAAAGCCGACGCGTTGGTGACCGGGGACGCCGACCTCCTCGCACTCGCACCCGTGTTCGACGTGCCCATCCTCACTGCGCGTGAGGCGCGGGAACGCCTCACGAACGCCTGACCCGCTATACTTGCGCTCCATGAGCGACAAGGTACTCGTCGAGGTGAAGGACGGGGTCGGGACGATAACGCTGAACCGGCCCGGGCAGCACAACGCTATCGACTTCGAGATGTGGGGGCTGCTGCGCGACGCGGCGCTGCGGCTCGGCGCGGACGAGAGCGTGCGCGTCGTCATCCTGACCGGCGCAGGGGAGAAGGCGTTCTCGGCGGGCGCCGACATCAAGGACTTCCCCGCCCACCGCAGCAACAGCGACCTCGCCCGCGATTACGCCGACGCCTTCGAAGGCGCGCTCGACGCCGTGGAGCAGATGCCGAAGCCCGTCATCTGCATGATCCGCGGGATATGCGTCGGAGGCGGCTGCGAGCTCTCCATGGCCGCCGACCTCCGCATCGCCGCGACCGGCAGCACGTTCGGAGTCCCCGTAGCGAAGATCGGGGTGCTCGTCGGGTACAACGAGATGCGCCGACTCTTACACCTTGTCGGACCCGGGCACGCCGCGAACCTCCTGCTGACCGCCCGGCGCATCGACGAGCAGGAAGCGCTGCGCATCGGTCTACTGTCCGAGGTCGTCCCCGCCGACCAGCTGGTCGAGCACACCTACGACCTGGCAAGGGAGATGGCGACCTACGCACCGCTTACACAGTCCGGCCACAAGCGCATCGTTCGCACAGTTCTCGCCAACCCCAGTCTCACAGCCCTCACCGATGAGGAGCGTGAACTGCCGCTGTCCATCTTCGACACGGAGGACGGACAAGAGGGATACCGGGCTTTCATGGAGAAGCGCCCGCCGCGCTTCCAGGGGAGGTAGCGCGATGCCTCCCATGCCCCTGGATGGCGTCACCGTCCTCGACTGCACGCAGGTCATGGCAGGCCCCTTCTGCACCATGTTGCTCGCCGACATGGGCGCGGACGTCATCAAGGTCGAGAAGCCCGGAGGCGACGATTCCAGGCGTATGGGGCCGCCGTTCATCAACGGCGAATCAGCCGCCTTCCTCGGCATCAACCGCAACAAGCAGAGCATCGTCCTCGACCTGCGCAAGGAGGTCGACCGCTCCGCCTTCCGGCGCATCGCCGCGCAGGCCGACGTGCTCGCCGAGAACTTCCGCCCGGGCACGATGGAGCGGCTCGGCCTCGGTCCTGTGGAACTGTGCAGGGAGCACCCGGAGCTGATCTGGGTCTCCATCTCCGGCTTCGGGCAGACCGGACCCTACGCCAACCGACCGGGCTACGATCTGCTGGCGCAGGGGATGTCCGGCATGATGAGCGTGACGGGCTACCCGGACTCGCCGCCCGTGAAAGTGAGCATCCCGCTGGCCGATCTGAGCGCCGGACTGTTCGCCGCCAACGGCGTGCTCGCCGCCTACGTCCACCGACTCAAGACCGGTGAGGGGCAGGTCATCGACACCTCGCTGCTCGAGGCCGCGATCGCCCTCACCGTCTGGGAGGCCGCCGAGTACTGGGGTTCCGGCGTCGTGCCGGGCCCCAAGGGGTCGGCGCACCGGCTCGTCGCGCCGTACCAGGCGATGGAGAGCGCCGACGGCTACTTCAACATCGGCGTAGCGAACCAAGCCAACTACGAGCGTTTGTGCGCCGCTCTCGAGCGCCCCGACCTGCTGAGCGACCCCCGCTTCACCGCGAACCCGGACCGCGTCCGCAACTACGAGGCGCTGGCGGAGGAGGTCCAGCGCACGACGCGCACGCGCACGTCAGCCGAGTGGCTGGCTGTGTTCGAGGCCGCAGGCGTCCCGGCGGGGCCGATATACGGCATGGACGAGGTCTTCACGAACGAGCATGTCGCGGCGCGCGGGATGACGGTCCCGCTGGAGCACCCGGTCGCCGGGGTCATCAACAACCTCGGCATCCCGGTCAAGATGTCGGCGACGCCGGGCCAGGTGCGGATGCCCGCCCCTACCCTCGGCCAGCACACGGAGGACGTCTTACGCCGGTTCGGAGTGCCGGAGGAAGAGGCGGGGGCGATACTGGGGCGGGGGTAGGCCTAATCCCCACGCCCCGCCACGTGCGCTGCCCGCGCACCTCTGGATTCCCGCCTGTGCGGGAATGACGGAACTCCTAGTCCTCTACGATGGCGAGGGCGCCGTCGCGGACGGTGACCTGGTGGCCTGAGAACTCCATCCCCGCCTGGGCGGCGAGCACGTAGCGGTCTGCGACCGAGTCCACCTGCGCGGGGCGCGGGCTCTCACGCGCCCACTGCGGGCTGTCCTCGGTCACGATGCCGCCGCCACCGCCGGGGATGCCGGCGCCCGTCTCGCGCGGACGCTCGTCCCCGCCACCGCTGCCGGGCCCCATGCTCAGCACGCAGATGTTGAACTCGCGCTCCTCCTCGGCGACGTACTTCGCGAACGCCCTGATCGAGAGTTTCGAGACGGCGTAGACGCACGTGCCGATGTTGGGAGCGGCGCCGGGACGCACCTTCAGTGTCCCCTGCCCGAAGTGGATGACGTGCCCGGCGTTGAGCGATTCCATGTACGGGAGCACGTGCTTCGTGCAGAGGAACGTGCCGCCGAGGTTGGTGCGCATCACGCGGTCGAAGAACGATTCGCCCATATCGCGGATGCGCGGCCAGCGCGGCGCGCCCTCGTGGAAGTGGGTGACGATGGCAGCGTCGTTGATGAGGACGTCGATGCGCCCGTAGCGCCGGTACACGCGGTCCATGAGCGAGCGCACCTCGTCCTCGACGCAGACGTCGGTGCGGACGGCCATCGCCTCGGCGCCGAGCGCCTGCACCTCGCCCATCACCGTCTCCATCGGCGCGACGTCGGCGATCGCGAGCCGCGCGCCCTCCTTCGCGAACGTCTTCGCCACCCACCGGCCGATGCCCTTCGCCCCACCCGTGACGACGACTACCTTGCCTTCTACGGACATGCCGCGCCTCCTTGTTGTGCTGAGCGTTCGACGACGCGAGTGTACCCGCACAGGAGGCAAACGGACATCGATACACAGGATGGACAGGGTGGACAGGATGGGGCATCAGGACGCCCCGCGGTGTCTGCAGTCGCAGGGGAGTTGTGTCGTTGTGATAGGGTATTTCGCATCCTGAATGGGGTGAGATGTACGTGCGAACACAGCAGACCAGAAAGCCAGCGGTGAACCAGACCGGACGGACGCACCGGCGAGTGACAGAGAGGCTGAACCTCTTGTTCGTCCTGCCGGCCCTACTCTCCCTGGCCGTCCTTGCAATCGCCTGCAGCGCCGACCCCACTGCAACGCCGGTGCCCACGGCCACCCCGGTCCCGGCGCCCACGGCAACCCCAACGCCGGAACCGGCTCCGTCGGACGAGGACCTGACCCACGCCTACGTGACGAAGGCCATAGAGTTCTATGGAAAGAACGGCCTCGAGGCCACCGTCGAGTTCTACGCGTCCGAGGCGAGCATCGAGAACGAGCGGTCGTTGATCCTCATAGACAAGGCTGAAAGCGTATTGCTGGGGTACCGCCCCATACCTGCCCTTGTGGGCCAATACATCGGCCCCGGTTCGCGGTTCAGCGCCTTCGGTGACCTGATAATCCTTGCCACCGGAGCAGGCGGCTGGGATACGGCCCGGGGCATCAATCCGACCACCAAGCAGGAAGAGCCCCGGCGGGTCCTCGCCGTTCTTCACGACGGCCTGGTGTTCTCCGCCAGCCATTCGGCCCTGGTGGAAGACATAGCGGACTCCACGCAGGAGTACGTGGACAAGGCCATAGCCAAGTACGACAGCGAGGGCCTCGATGCGGTCATCGCTCATTACAACAGCCAGGATAGCCTGGACGGGCAGTTCTACCTGTTCCTCATCGGCGCGGACGACATCTACCTGGCCCATCCCATCTTCGCGCACCTCATCGGCACCGATATCAAGGACGTGGTCGGCTCCGACGGGCAGGAGCTGGGCAAGGAGATAGCGCAGGCCACCGATGAAGGCGTGTGGGTGGAGTACCTGTGGCCCCATCCGGTCTCCCGGAAGGAACAGCAGAAGGTCACCTGGGCCATCCGGCACGACGGGCTGATATTCGCCTCCGGCTATTACGCAGGCGAGCCCGAAACAGGCGAGCCGGCCTGGCGGGACGCCGACCCCAGGGAGTACACCGTCGAGTACGTGGACCGGGCCATCGAGCGCTACGAGCAGGACGGCCTGGACGCGATGCTCAACTACTACAACAGCGTCGCGAGCTTCGAGGGCGAGTGGTATCTCTTCGCCACCGACGACGCGGACATCTACCACGTCCACCCGTTGCTGCCGCAGCTCATAGGGACCGACATCAATGACGTGGTGGGTTCCGACGGATACAGACTCGGCGAGGAGCTGGCCAAGGCCACCGAGGAGGGAGTCTGGGTCGAATACCTGTGGCCCCACCCGGTAACGCTGGAGGAGGTCCCCAAGGTGGGCTACGCCGTACGCCGCGACGGGATGCTCTTCGCCTCCGGCTACTACGTGCCGGTCGAGGACCCCGCGGGCCAGACCGCCGCGTACGTGCAGCAGGCCATCGCGTACTACGAGGACAACGGGCTTGAGGCCACGGTAGCCCACTACAACAGCCAGGAGAGCCTCGACGGTCAATGGGGTCTGACTCTGGCCGACGAGAACGACATCCTCCGCGTCGCTCTCCTCGCCCAACATCTCATAGGCACCGACCTGAAGGACCTTGCCACGTTCCGCCAGCGGGAGATCGGCAAAGAGATGGCGGAAGCCACGGAGGACGGCATCTGGATAAGCTACGTCTTCCCCAACACCAGGTCATCGGAGACGCTGTACGCGCATACGTGGGCAGTGCGCCACGACGGGCTGCTCTTCATGTCGCGCTACTACGACGACCAGCCGGGCGATCCCGCGCCCTAGCGGTCCAAACGTAGAACAGCTGTCGAGTCAAGGAAGCGCGCGCCCCAGGGGACGCGCGCTTCCTGCATCCGGCGAGAGGTCCCGGGGGCGCTACCTGTCCACGCGGCAACTGACGACGTCTATACCGTAGTACTTGCGGTGCTGTACCGACGAGGCGTAGTGGCGCAGGATGCGGATGGAGAGTTCCTGCTCGTCTTCCAGCGCCTGGCTCTCGTCCAGATAGGCCATGCGGCTCTCGATGTTCCCCTGGATGACGTCGTCCGAAGCGACCACGATCTCCAGTTCGGCGGCGCCACCTTCGGGGCGGACCGTAGCGACCAGGCTCCGCCTCTGACCGTCCGCGCCTCCGTTCTCTCCTTCCAGGAGGCTCAGCATCACCTCTTCTCCCACCAGGCGCAGCCGGTCCTTCCCTTCCTCCGTCCAGGACTGCTTGTCGGCGAACCGGCTGAGCAAGTCGTCAACGGCAGGGAGCGAAGACTGCGCGAGGTCGGCCCGCAGTTTCCTCGGGCGGGAGCTCGATAGTTCGGAGAATACGGTCATGGCTATGGCAGTCGTACCGCCGAAGAAGAGCGTATTGCCCACCAGTTGACTCGTGATCCCTTCGAAGAACCCGCTGAACGTCCCGGCGGACAGGCCCAGCACCATGGAGACGCCGACGATGGTGGCTTTCTTCTGGTCCACCCGGCCCGTGAAGACCGTCTTTGCGCCTTCGACGAACAGCATGCCGAAGATGATGACGTACACCGCACTGACCACCGGGCTGGGGATGGCGACCAGCACGGCGATCAACTTGGAGAAGGGGGCGATCAGTATGGTCAGCAGTCCCAGGTATATCCCGACGCTCTTGGCGGCGACGCCGGTAAAGCCTATGTAGACCACGGTGGCCGCCCACGGCGCCGCGACGGGCAACGTCCCCACGAGGCCGGAGAGCAGGGTGCCCAGCCCGTAGACGCCCAGGCCTCCCTGTACCGAGCGGAAGTCGATGGCCGAATGGTCCCTGTAGGAGGCGCGGTAGATCACCGACAGGTCTCCCACCGCTTTCATGAAGGCGGTCAGGTTGACGAACACGAAGGCCGGAAGCAGGGCCCAGAAATCCGTGTCGAAGGTCAGGTCCAGCCCCGGCCATGTGAAATCGGGCAGGCTCACCCATGGGGTGTCGGCGATGATGTCCACATCGTAGTAGCCCAGGGGAACAGCCACCACCAGACCGGCGGCCGCCGTGACCGGCAGGATCCACATACGCCAGGCCGGCGTACCCTGCAGGGATATCAATCCCCCGGCGGCCAGGGCAACCAGCCCCGGCGCCACGAACAGCATCGCCGATGCGCCTTCCGGCGGAACAACGGCGGTGCGTACGATGAAGGGCACCGCCGATACCGCCACCAGCATGATCACTACTCCGCTGACCGTCTGCGTAAACACCCGGCGGAGGGAAGCGAGCCGCAGGGTCAGGACGAACTGCAACAGGGTGGAAGCCACCAGCAGGCTCGCCAGCAGCGAGGGGCCGCCGGCTTGGAGCGCCAGGGCGCAAACGGCCAGGAACGGGACGTTGAAGTTGGTGACGACGAGGCGGCCCGAACCGAAATACCGGAGCCGGAGGGTGTGCAGGATCATTCCGGCCCCGGAGACGACGAGGGCAGCGAATATCGCCCACCCCAGGTAGGCTTCGGACTCCTCGGCTGCGCGTATCACCAGCACCGCCAGCATGATGAGGCCGATGGTGTTGGGGACGAATATCTGCGCCGCCGAAGTTACCGCCACCGAGGGCGGACACTTCTCATCTGGTTCGTAGCGAATCTCGACTCACCTCTGCAACCGGCCTTGCCACAGTGTCCCCTAATCCCACACTTTACGGCACTTCGTAGATCATTACGTGGTTGCCGCATGTGTCATCGAAGACGGCCTGCGAGCCGCCCGCGGCTTCTATCGGCTTTATCGAGAAGACGACGCCCCGCCCCACGAGTCGTTCGTACTCAGCCTGGATGTCGTCAACGGCGAACACCGCGTGCGGTATGCCCTGCTCGTAGAGCTCGTTCTGGTACGCCCGGGCAGCGTGGTTATCGTTCGGCTCCAGGAGCAGCTGGCCTGCGTCCGGCGCCTCCGGCGAGACGACCGTCAGCCACTTGAACTCTCCCACCGGGAAGTTTTCCTTCACCACGAAGCCCAGGACCTCGGTGTAGAAGGTCAGCGCCTTGTCCTGATCGTTCACGTGGACGCTGGTGAGTTCGATACGCACTAACGGTCCTCCTTCACTGAAGTGTCGGGAGTCTACTACGGGCGGCGCAGGCGCAGGCCAGGCAGGCGGCGGGGTCCCTGTCTTCGCGGGGAACGACGGAGGCACGAGGGGTCGCGGGGGTTGCTATGCTACGCGCCGCCGTATACCACCGCGGCAAGAGAGCAGATGACGTACCACCGTGTGGACGCCGGGCAAGGCGCCCTACGCGATGCGCTCGCAGACATCTACGCCGCCGACGTTACCGCCACCGATGGCGGGCACTTCTCATCCGGTTCGTAGCGAATCTTGACTCACCTCAGGGGTTCCCTACCCGCCCTTCAGTACCTGGTAGATCAGTATGCGGTTGCCGCACGTGTCGTCGAACAGGGCCTGCGCGACCTCCCCCGCCTCCACCGGCTCAGTCGGGAACGCGACGCCGAGCCCTTTCAGGCGTTCGTACTCAGCCCGGATATCGTCAACGGCGAACGCCGCGTGCGGGATGCCCTGCTCGTAGAGCGCCTGCTGGTACGCCTGCGCAGCGGGGTTGTCGTTCGGCTCCAGGAGCAGCTCGACGCCGTCGGACGCCTCGGGTGAGGCGACCGTCAGCCACTTGAACTGCCCCACGGGGAAGTCCTGTTTCTTCACGAAGCCGAGGACCTCCGTGTAGAAGGCCAGGGCTTCGTCCTGATCGTTCACGTGGATGCTGGTCAGTTCGATACGCATTCTGCGGTCCTTCCTGTTCGGGGGTTGGCGGGGAGTGTACTACGGCAGGGGCTGCGCGGTTGCGCGCTAAAGCGCGTGCCTTCGCGGGAACGACGGAGGCACGAGGGACGCCCCTACACCCGAGAGATGCTTCGGCTTCGCTCAGCATGACAAGGCGCTCCGCCTGCCCGCTGGCGCGGGGTTTGCTATGCTACGCGCCGCCATACACACCACGGCAGGAGTAGAGAGCATATGACCACCGCACCACGCGTCGTCGGCGCGCCCGTACCCCGCATCGACGGGAAAGACAAGGTGACCGGCGCGGCCAACTACGGCGCTGACTTCGAGATCCCGGGCATGCTGTGGGCGAAGACCCTCCGCAGCCCCTTCCCGCACGCCCGTATACGCGGCATCGACACGTCCGCCGCACTCGCGCTGCCCGGCGTCCACGCGGTGCTCACCGGCGACGATATCCCCGACGACATGCGCTGGGGACGCCGCATCGTCGACGTGCCCGTGCTCGCGCAGGGCGAGGTGCGGTTCGTCGGCGAGCAGGTCGCGGCGGTCGTCGCGGACGACGAGGAGATCGCGCAGCGCGCGCTCGAACTGATCGACGTCGACTACGAGGAACTGCCCGCCGTCACCAACCCCGAAGAGGCGATGAAGAACGAGATCCTCGTGAACCCGAACATGCACGGCTTCAAGGGGCTGCTGTACGAGGTGAGCGAGCCGACCAACGTGGTCGTTCACTTCGAGTGGAGCAAGGGCGACGTGGAGGCGGGCCTGCAGGAGGCCGACCTCGTCGTCGAGAACACGTACACGACGCCGTCACAGCACCAGACGTACATGGAAGCGCACAACGCCACCGTGCGCGTCAACCCGGACGGCACGGCGGAGGTGTGGACGCCCGGCAAGGCGCCGTACGCGGTGCGGTCGCAGATATCGGGGCCGCTCGGCGTCGAGCCGGAGAGCATCGTCTTCCACCCGGTCACGATCGGCGGCGACTTCGGCGGCAAGGGGTCGCCGATGAACGTTGCGCTGGGCTACGTGCTGTCGAAGGCGGTCGGCGGGAGGCCGGTGCGGATGGTGTTCGACTACGCGGAGGAGTTCCTGGCCGCGAACCCGCGCCACTACTCCAAACTGCGGATGCGCACGGGGGTCAAGAAGGACGGCTCGATCACCGCGCACGACGTGTCCATCGTGTTCGACAGCGGCGCGTACGCGGGCTTCAAGCCCGCGGGGCATCTCGGCGGCGCGAAGGCGGCGGGAGGACCTTACCGAACGGAAAACGCGCGCGTGGTGGAGGACATGGTCTACACCCACAACACGCCGTGCGGGCACATGCGCGGGCCCGGCGAGCCGCAGGCTGTCTTCGCCCTCGAATCGCACATCGACGAGGTCGCCAAGGCGCTCGGCATGGACCCCGTGCAGTTCCGCCTGATGAACCTCGTCGAGGACGGCGAGCCGACCGCGCTCGGCGACGTGTTCGTCGAGAACCGAGCTGCCGAGGCGCTCGAAGTCGCGGTCGAAGCGTCGGGTTACAACGCGCCGAAGGCGTCCGGCGTGGGCCGGGGCGTCTCGGTCGGCGAGCGCCCGCCCGGCGGCGGACGCATCAACTCGCAGGTGTCGATGGAGGCGGACGGCTCCGTCCTCATCACCACTCCCCTGTTCGAGCAGGGCGCGGGCGCGTACACGGTGCTGCAGCAGGTCGTGGCGCAGGACCTCGGCCTGCCCGCCGACGCCGTGCGCATGGTCGTCGCCGACACGGGCCTGTTCGACAACGACCAGGGCGTGGGCGGCAGCCGGGTCACGAACCTCGGCACGGTCGCCACGCACGACGCCGTCGGGCAGGCGCAGGAAGAGCTGTTCAAGCTTGCGGCGGAGCTGCAGAACTGGCCGGAGGAGAAGCTCGTCGTGCAGGGGCAGATGCTCGTGCGGACGGACACGGGCGAGTCGCAGCCGTGGAGCAACCTCATCGCGCGCGTGGGCACGCCTGTCGTCGGGCGCGGCGTCGCCTCCGGCGGCTACGAGAACCCGGTCACCGGCTACTGCGCGCAGATCGCCGAGGTCGAGGTCGACGCGGAGACCGGCCAGATACGGCTGACGAAGCTGACGACCGTCCACGACACGGGCACCATCATCAACCCCATCGGCCACCAGGGGCAGATCAACGGCGGCGCCATGATGGGCATCGGCTTCGGTCTGCAGGAGGAGCTCGTGCGCGAGAACGGCTTCGTCTCGACGCTGTCGTTCGCGGACTACAAGATACCGAACATCGCCGACATCCCGGAGCTGACGACGGTCGTGCTGGACACGCCGGGCCAGGGCGTCGGTCCGTACAACATCAAGGCCATCGGCGAGAGCCCCAACGCGCCGACCGCGGCGGCCATCGCGAACGCCATAGCGGACGCGTGCGGCGTGCGGGTGCGCGACCTGCCGGCGACGGCGGAGAAGGTCTACGAGGCGTTACAGGATGCGTAGACGCAGGGGACTCGCCCTCACCCGCCGCGCTGTCGCACGGCGACCTCTCTCCCAGGAGAGGTGGGGAGCAGGTGCCCGAGAGATTCCTCGACTCCGCTGCGCTACACTCGGAATGACAAGCCACCCTGCACACCACCCTACCCCGCACCGGGGCACCCTCACCCTAGCCCTCTCCCCTTGCAGGGAGAGGGGATCAGGCACCCCCACCCACCCCACATGGATGCGAGGTTCCTGCCTCCGCAGGAACGACGGATGAACATATGGACGAACTACGGCCCATAGGCGAGGTGGCGCGGAGCCTCGGCATCGCTCCGAAGCACCTCATCCCCTTCGGCGACACGAAGGCGAAGGTATTGCTGGACGCGATGCGCCCGGAGCAGAAGGGCAAGCTCATCGTCGTGACGGGCGTGAACCCCACGCCCGCGGGCGAGGGGAAGACGACCACGAGCGTCGGGCTCACGCAGGGGCTGGGGAAGATCGGGAAGAGCGTCGTGACGACGCTCCGGGAGCCGTCGCTCGGGCCGATATTCGGCATCAAGGGCGGCGGCACGGGCGGCGGCAGGGCGCGCGTCATCCCGGAGGACGAGATCAACGTCCACTTCACCGGAGACGCCCACGCGGTCTCGTCGGCGCACAACCTGCTCGGAGCGCTGGCCGAGAACGCCATCGACCGCGGGCTCATCCCGAACGCGAAGCCGACCGACATCACCTGGCGGCGCGTCGTCGACATCGAGGACCGGGCGCTGCGCAGCATCGTCTCCGGCCTCGGCGGCTCGGCGAACGCGCCGCTGCGCGAGACCGGGTTCGACATCGTCACCGCGTCCGAGATCATGGCCGTGCTCGCGCTCTCGTCCGGGCTGGACGACCTCCGCGCACGGCTCGGCAGGATCACGGTCGCCTCGGGTAGCGGCGGGACACGCGTCACGGCGGACGACGTGGGCGCGGTCGGCTCGCTGATGGCGCTGCTGCGGCACGCCATCCTCCCGAACATGGTGCAGACCACGGAGGGGCAGCCGGCGTTCGTGCACACGGGGCCGTTCGGCAACATCGCGCACGGCTGCAGTTCCGTCGTCGGCGACAGGCTGGCGCTCGGCTACGCAGACTACGTCGTGACGGAGGCGGGGTTCGGCGCCGACCTGGGCTTCGAGAAGTTCATGCACATCAAGTGCCGCACCAGCGGGCTGCGCCCGAGCGCGGCGGTGCTCGTGGGCACCGTGCGGGCGATGAAGCACCACGGCGGTGTCGCGATCAAGGACCTGGACTACCCCGACCCGCTGTCCGTCCGCATCGGCTGCGCGAACCTGCAGCACCTGGTGAGCTTCGTGCGCAAGCTCGGCCTGCCGGTCGTCGTCGCCATCAACCACTTCCCCACCGATACGCCGGAGGAGACGGTGGTGATGCAGGACGCGGCGATCGAGGCAGGAGCGTCGCAGGCTGTTGTCTGCAGCGGCTTCATGGACGGCGGCGAGGGCGCCATCGAGCTCGCGGAAGCCGTCGTGCGCACCTCGGAGGCCGGGCCGCCGCGCATCAAGTGGCTCTACCCGCTCAACGCGCCGCTGCGGGAGAAGGTGCGGGCACTCGCGGAGAACGTCTACAACGCGGCGGACGTCCGCTGGAGCCCGCAGGCGTCGCGGCAGATCGACCGCTTCGAGGACCAGGGCTTCGGCGGGATGCCGATATGCATGGCGAAGACGCCGCTCTCCATCTCGCACGACGCGTCGCTCAAGAACCGCCCGTCCAACTACACGTTCGAGATATCGGACGTGCGCGCCTCGACGGGCGCGGGGTTCGTGTATCCGATCGCGGGGAACATCGTCACGATGCCGGGCCTGCCGCGCACACCCCGCGCGCTGGACGTGGACAGCAAGGGGAACATCACGGGGCTATGACCCCTCCTCTATTCCCTGCGCAGCGATGAAGGGAGGTTCGAGGGCATGGAACCACAACGGTTCAGCTACGAGCGTCCGGACAACGACCGGGCGAAGAACCTGACGCCCCTCTGCCAGACCGACAGGTTATGGGCGGACATGCAGCTCGTGAAGGAGGGTGGGGAGAACAAGCTCCACCACCACACGAACAGCGACGGGTTCTTCATGGTGCTGCAGGGCAGCGCGAAGTTCTACGGCGAGGGCGACGTCCTGCTGGCCGAGCTGAACGCGCAGGAAGGGGTCGTCATGCCCCACGGCTTCAAGTACTGGTTCGAGAGTTCCGGGACGGAGCCGCTGCAACTGCTGCACGTCGCCGCCAGCGACCCGAACCTCCAGGACGTGCGCGTCGGCCCCAGTCGCGAGTAAGGCGTCGGCAGCCACCAGCTCAGCGGATGGTCTGGACCGACAGCAACAACGGCTGCCGCCTACAGTCATGAATCGATACTCTATATCGATAAAATCATCACTTCAGAGGTAATCTGCGGTATTTATGGTAGTATCTACCAGGTACTAAGTCCCAGTAACTCCCGAAGGAGGACCTCCTATGGACACGCAGCGCAGAGTACCTGTCACCATCCTCACCGGCTTCCTCGGCTCCGGAAAGACGACCCTGCTCAACCGGATCCTGACCGAGGAGCACGGCAAGCGCATAGCCGTGATCGAGAACGAGTTCGGGGAGGTCGGCATCGACCAGGCGCTCGTCATCAACGCTGACGAGGAGGTCTTCGAGATGTCGAACGGCTGCATCTGCTGCACGGTGCGCGGAGACCTGATCCGGGTGCTCAACAATCTCAACAAGCGCCGCGACAAGTTCGACTATGTGCTGGTGGAGACCACAGGGCTCGCCGATCCCGGTCCGGTCGCTCAGACGTTCTTCATGGACGACGAGCTTCGCGCCGAGTACGCGCTTGACGGGATCGTCACACTCGTCGATGCAGCCCACATCGAGCAGCAGCTCGGCCGAAGCGACGAAAGCACGGAGCAGATCGCGTTCGCAGACGTTCTCGTCCTCAACAAGACGGACCTCGTCAACGGCGAGTCCCTCGACAGTCTCGAAGCCCGGCTCCGAGGCATGAACCGGATGGCGCGAGTCGTGCGCAGCGAGCGGGCGAACGTACCGGTCGGCACGGTACTCGACCTCGCCGCCTTCGACCTGGACCAGGTCCTCGAGCGTCGTCCCACCTTCCTCGAGCCGGAGTACCCGTTCGAATGGACCGGGGTTTACCGGCTCGATACCGGCCGCTACGAGCTCTGCCTCTCCGATGGCCCCGATCCGGCGATGTCGCTCGTCGTCGTGCCCGACCAGGGCACGGATGATGCCGCCCTCCGGGAGAGCGCGGAGTGGTGTGTACGGCAGTACGCCGAGCCTGCGGAGAGCATTCATCCAGGGGAAGCGATCCCGGTCGGAACGCACGCGAACCTCCGGCTCGATTCCCCAGGGCGCAAGTCGTTCTTCCTGGAGGTCGGTGCGCCGGGGCAGTTCGGCCTCTACGCCCAGCACCTCCCGGAGGAGTTCAATCTCCAACTGAGGAACGCGGACGGAGCGGCGGTCCCCGCCGAGGCCGAGCGAACCTGGGTCGCGCAGCACGAGCACGACGATACGGTGGGGTCGATCGCGATCGAGAGGGACGGCGACGTTGATCCCAAGAAGCTCAACGCCTGGATAGCCAAACTGCTCAGTGAGCGTGGAGTGGACATCTTCCGAATGAAGGGCTTCATCAGCCTAGCGGGTGAGTCGCGTCGAGTCGTCTTCCAGGGGGTCCACATGCTGGTTGACAGCCAGGCGGACCGCGAATGGGGGGACCAGCCCCGCCGCAATCAACTCGTCTTCATCGGCCGCAACCTCGATGAGAAGGAGATGCGGAAGGGGTTCGACGCATGTCTGGTCTGAACGCCGGCAGCCCGAAGGGCGATCTTCGCCGGGGCTGGTCTGCGGAGGTCGGCGACTACGCTATCGCCGGGGGTTGGACCCTGTGTGGCGAGGCGCTGGTGGTCGGCGATACCGAGGGCGGCATCTACGCATTCGACGGCGAGTCCGGCACGACTGCCTGGACGCGGCGCGGGGTCCATGACGGCGGTGTGCTCTCGGTGGCGGTCCACCCAGACGGAAGCACATTCGCTACGGCCGGACAGGACGGCCGAGTCCTGATATGGAGCGCCGCCGAAGGTCAGGTGATCCGGACCATCGACGTTGGAAGCGGTTGGGTGGAGAACGTGGCGTGGTCGCCGGACGGCCAACGGTTGGCGGCCTCCTGCTCCCGGCAGGTCCACACGTACAGCGCGGACGGCGCGGAGGTCTGGCGGTCCGATGATCATCCCAGCACCGTCAGTGCGATCGCCTGGTCGAGCTTAGGGGAGCTGGCGACGACCTGTTACGGTCGAGCGACGTTCTTCGACGCATTCACCGGCGAACCTCGCCAGAAGCTGGAGTGGCAGGGGTCCCTGGTGTCGATGGTGCTGAGCCCGAACGGGGATATCGTGGCCTGCGGCAGCCAGGACAACACGGTGCACTTCTGGCGCCGCTCCACGGAGCAGGACTCCATGATGTCCGGCTATCCTGCCAAGCCGTCGGCCCTGGCTTTCGACGATACCGGCACTCTTCTGGCCACCGGCGGCGGGGAAGACGTGACGGTCTGGAGCTTCCAGGGGAGGGGTCCCGAAGGCACGCGGCCCGGCGTCCTGGAGTTTCATGTTGAGCCCATCACGACGCTTACCTTCGCTCCCGGCGCGATGCGGCTGGCATCGGGGAGCCGCGACGGCGCCGTGGCTGTGTGGTCGCTTCAGAGAAACGGAAAAGGCGACCGGACAGGGGCCGGGGACCTGGGGCACGCAGTGGCCGGATTGTACTGGCGGCCCGACGGGGGCGCACTCGCCGCCCTCGACGCCCAGGGCGGCGTGACGGTCTGGCTGGCACCACAGGCACCACAGGAGCCACAGAACCGCGCGGCCAGACGCCGACAGCAGCAGGGACGGCAGTAGCTCTCGCACCCCCGCGCAGACTTGTTCTCAAGCGAACGCGGCCGAGGCCCATCCGACAGCGGCGGCGACCGCGACGGCGAAGGCGACCTGTTGCACGACAAGCCTGCCCGTGAACCGCAGCCCGAGTTCGCGCCCGATCGTGATCGCAGTGACGAGGCATGGCAGCACCGTTCCGGCGAGGAAAGTGGCCACCAGCAACTGGGCCGCGCTCAATGAGGCCACGGTGCCTTCCTCGGCCAGGAGCAGGATGCCGTCCTTGCGGACGGCGGCGAGCACGGTCGGCAATGCCGCGTCTACCGGCAGTGCGAACACGGCCATCGCCGGCGCCAGCAGGCGCCCCGCTGCATCGAGCGCGCCCGACCAGTGGAGGAGCGACGCGACCATCGCGATCGCGAAGAAGGTCGGAAGCGCCGTGCGGAAGAATGCCCAGACCGTCCCTCGTGCCTCCGCCCCGACTGCCGCGAAGGACGGCCGGATGAGGAAGGGGCGCGGTTGCATGAGGAGCGTGTTGAGCCTCGACCGCGCGTCAGGGCGGCTGATGAGGCGCGTGTAGACGAGCGTCGCTGCGACGAGCAGCGCCAGATACGGCACGACGAGACTGCTCCTGTCGGCGGCGGCAAAGACCGCGAGCGTCGCGCCGAGCTGGTACGAGCAGGCGGACCCGAAGGAGATGGCGCCGACGGTCGTCGGCCGGGTGCAGGCAGAGCAGGAGCGTGTCGAGACGACCGCCGGGACATTGCACCCGAAGCCCATCAGCACTCGCGTCACGTCGCGCCCGTGCAGGCCGACCGGCCGCAACAGCGGGTGAAGCGCCGTCCCGATAAGGTCGGCGAGGCCGCTCGCCTTGTAGGCACTGATCAGCACCGAGTAGACCAGCACCGTGGGGACCGCCCACACGAAGAGCAACGGCCCCATCGTGAACAGTCCGTAGTCACCGGCGAGCACAGCCTCGAGCGGTCCCGGCCAGCCCTCTACCCTCCCCGCCAGAGGTGTCGTGATCGCCAGGGCCAGCGGCTCAAGCCAGGCGGCAACCTGGTTCGCGCCGAGCACGGCGAGCAGAGCCGGCAGGACGAGGAGGGCGACCGCGGTCGCGGGGCCTGCGATCGCGTGGTCGAGGAGTCCGCGCCGCGGCTCGATCCGCCACCCTGCCCTCACCGTGGCAGGAGGCGCCGCGACGTCGATGTCGCGTCGCTCAGCACGCACAAGATTCCGCGCAGCAGGAGAGGTCGTCCAGGTACATCCCCGCCGCCCGGCGGGCCGCAACGGCTTCTGTGGTGTCCTTTCCGAGGCGCCGTGCGATCGCGTCGGCCACGACCGCGAAGCGCTGCCGGAACTTGTAGATGAAGCAGAAGTTCACGCCCCGGTGCTCGAGTATGGGGCCGGAGATGAACAGACCAGGCGCAAGCGTAGACTCGTCCGCCTCTTCCGTGACGACGAGAGCGCCGTCCTCGTCGCACTCGATCAGGCCGTCAAGGTAGCCGAGCGATCCCTTGTAGCCGGTGGCGAGGACCGGGCGCGTCTCGCTCGGCCACTCGCGGCCGTCCGAGGCCTGGACGACCCACTTGCCGCCGTCCTCGCGCACCGACGTGATCTCGACACTGTCGATGAGCTCCAGGTAGCCTGTGGAGTAGGCCCATTCGAGACGTTCGCGGGAATACGGGGAGAGGGAGATGCTTGGGTCAGGGGACTCACTCCTCCATGTCGCCGTCCGCGCCAGAACGGTCACGTTCTTCTCCAACCGCACGAGCGAGACGGCCGCGTCGGCGGCGCTCTCGTAGCCGCCGATCACCGTGAAACGGTCGCCCTCGAGTTCCTTCCATGTACGAACCTCGGAGGAGTGGCAACAGGAATCGGCGCCCGGGAACGGATGGAGCTCCGGATACTGAAACTCTCCGGCCGCCCAGATGACATGTCGCGCCCGCACCGGTCGGTCTGTCGTCGTGAGCGTGAACGTCCCGTTGTCCTCGGTCGTGAGGGAGCAGACATCGACGCCAGGCTTCACGGGGAGCCGATAGTGATCAGCAATGGCGCCGAGGTACTTCGCGTAGTCGATCCCGCTGGGGTGTTCGCGGTCGAGCGTGTAGGCGGGCGATGTGCCGGGGACGATCGCGTTGAGGTCGAGCAACCCGAACGCGTTCGAAGTGAACGACGGCGTGAGGAGCCGCATCTCTTCCGGCCACTGCTGGAACGAGGCGCCGACGTCGTGGCGATCGAGGACCGTGATGTCATTGACGCCGAACTCCTTGAGGGCAGCCGCGCATCCAAGTCCGGCCGGCCCCGCTCCCACGATCGCGACCTGGCGGAGGCGCGACCGTTTCGGGGTCTGGTCCCGCTGCCGTAGGGTGCCCTTTCTGCTCATACGATCTTTCCTCCAGAACTCTCATTCTTACGGTCCCCAGTTTCGCAATATTGATACCTTATGTCAATATTTTCGCCGGGCCCGGGTCGGGGCTGAGGCGTCGCCGCGAGGAGGTTCTCAGTTTGGTGAAAGTGCCTGAAGCTCTTTGCGCCGCGTGGAGCAGAACTCCATGAGGAAATGCTGCGTTCGCATGTCCAGCCCCTCGAAGGCAACCATCATCTTGGTCTGTGCGTCATAAGGCACATCTGTGCGGCCGGCGCGAAGCAGGGCCGCCTTCGCCTTGTCCGATTCGATAATAGCAGCATGCAATTCATGGAATTCCGGCGGCACTCTCATACGCTGGAGACGCTCAACCTCCCTGTCATAGGCTTGTGCCTGACTTTCGAAGTCGAGGTCATCCGGAAGGGGCGTACGGTCGGGGCAGGTCACCTTATCGGCATACTCTTCCATCGTCTCGATGCGCTCGCCTTTTGCTTGACACGCCAGCAGCGTCGCTACGACGGCCACGCCAATCACGACTCCCAGCAGTGCTCGCTCGTTAATGAACGCACCCCTAACCTGCCAGCTCATGCTTCCAACACCACCGCTGCTGAAAGGCAAAGCAGCCACGTCCGAGGTCTGCGCATGTGGGATGAATAAGGCCCTTCACGGGTACTCCCTTGTCTACCGTAGAACGTTGGTGGGCCGGGCAGGACTTGAACCCGCGACCAGACGATTATGAGTCGTCCGCTCTGACCAACTGAGCTACCGGCCCCAGGCACTAAGTATATGCGCCGAGCGGAAGCAGCGCGCTAAAGCGCGGGGCTCCGCTCGGAATGACAGGGCAAGCGGTTGCTAGTCGGCTTCGGGAGGCATCTGGCGTATGACGGAGGCGACGCGGTCGGAGGTGACGCCGGAGCTGTCCAACAGCTGGCCTGCCACGTCCTCCGGGTTCTCGACCAGTGCGAGCAGCAGGTGCCCGGTGCCGACGGTGCGGTGTCCGCCGTTGCGGGCTATGCGCACCGCGCGCTCGATGACCCGCTGGCAGCGCTGCGTCATGCTTGCGGGTCCGCCGAACAGCGCCCCGCGCCTGCTGACGATGTTCTCGATCTCGCGCCTGATGGACGCCGGGTCAGCGCCGAGCTCTATGACGACGCGGGCTGCCTGCGACCGTGAGTCGCTCAGGATACCGAGCAGCAGGTGCTCCGTCCCCATGTTGGACTGCTCGAAGCGCTTGGCTTCCTCCTGCATGAAGGAGAGCGCACGCCACGCGAGGCCGGTGAACCGGCCGGGAGCCGCGTCGCGCGACAGCCCACCGCCGCTCGAGCGCTGCGACAACGCTGCCGAGGCGCCTTCGTCCGCAGGGGCCTTGAACAGCACCCGCAGGCCGAGCGTACCGAACAGCAGGGCGCCGAGCGACGTCGCGATCACCATCCGTCCGGGGATCCCCACGAGGAAGGCGGGGAGTCCGAGGAAGGTGCCGGAGCTGAAGCGCTCCAGCGGGATGAAGAGCATGAGCACGAGCGGCGCGACGACGAACACGTAGATAAGCCAGGAGTATCGCGCGCCGAAGTGGGAGCTGCCCCGCACGCCTACGATCATCGCTGCACCGACAACGACGCCGAGCACCCCCACGAGCAGTGTCCGCAGGTAAGCGGCCAAGCCGTTGAGCGCACTGGGCAGCGGTCCGTGGCCCAATGCACGGTCCGTGCCTTCCACGAACCATGCGACGAGGAGTACCAGTATCCAGAGAGCTATGGAGGCGACGATGACAGAGGTTGCTTGCCGCGCCGGGGATTTTTCGGTCATGTTCACACTGCAGACGGCCTGTGCCGCGGGTATTCTCAGATACTCTACTTTACTCTGCCAGCATGGCAGCGAGAAGGAGTTGACCTTTCCTGTTTAGGGCTATTGGCAATCGCTCCGAGGAGCGTCGTTCTTCCCACCCACCCGCCCGGTGCGCGGCGGGGGACACCCCCACGCCCCCGGCAGAAGGCTCCGCCCTCTGCACTCCCGTTCGGGACGCAGAGACGCCCTTACGCCGAGGCGCCCGTACCCCGCCGAGGGCCCTCGCCCCAACCCTCTCCCTCAGGAGAGGGGCCGACACTACCCCCACAGTCCATCTGGCAGCGTCGCGGCGGCAACGATAAGATGGTGCATCGTCAGAACCAGAAGGCGAGGTACCTGCCTGCGCAGGAACGACGGGGGTTGCACCCCGGCGAAGACGCCCGCCAACCGAAGGAGCCGATCGTCGAAATGACCGAAACGAAAGCGTCCCGGATAGAGAAAGACACGATGGGTGAGATGGAGGTGCCCGCGGACGCTTACTGGGGCGCGTCCACGCAGCGCGCCGTGCTCAACTTCCCCATCAGCAACCTGCGCTACCCTCCAGCATTCATCCACATGCTCGGCCGCATCAAGCGCGCGGCGGCCCGGACGAACGCATCGCTCGGCCTGCTCGACCAGGCAGTCGCCGACAGCATCGGGACGGCGGCCAACGAAGTGATCGACGGCAAGTGGGACGAGCACTTCGTCGTCGACCTCTTCCAGACCGGCTCGGGCACGTCGACCAACACGAACGCGAACGAGGTCATCGCCCGCCGCGCCCGCGAGTTGACGCCCGGCGTGAACGTCCATCCCAACGACCACGTCAACATGGCGCAGTCGTCCAATGACGTCATCCCGACGGCGAGCCATCTCACAGCCGCGGAGGCGCTCAACGGGGAGCTCATCCCGGCGCTCGAGCAGGCGCGGGCGGCGCTCGCGGCCAAGTCCGAGGAGTTCTGGAGCATCATCAAGACCGGCAGGACGCACCTGCAGGACGCCACGCCCATCCGTCTCGGGCAGGAGTTCGCGGGCTACGCCAGCCAACTGGAACTGAGCATCGAGCGCCTGCGCCCGCACGTCACGGCGCTGAGCGAGGTCGCGCTGGGCGGCACCGCCGTCGGCACCGGCATCAACGCGCACGAGGAGTTCGCGGCGCGCACGTGCGCGTCGCTCGGCGAGGAACTGGGGCTGCCGGTCGCCGAGACCGCCCACCACTTCCAGGCGCAGGGCACGCAGGACACGATGCTCGCGGCGAGCGGTGCGGTGCGCAGCGCAGCGGTCTCGCTGCAGAAGATCGCTAACGACCTCCGGTGGCTGTCGTCCGGTCCTCGGGCCGGGTTGGCGGAGCTGGAACTGCCCACCGTGCAGCCGGGCTCTTCCATCATGCCGGGCAAGGTGAACCCCGTCATTCCCGAGTCCGTCGTCCAGGTGGTGTGCCAGGTCATCGGCAACGACGCCGCAGTCGCGGCAGCGGCGCAGGGCGGCTATCTCGAACTGAACACCTACTGGCCGGTCGCGGCGTACAACCTGCACCAGTCGATCACGCTCCTCGCCTCGGCCACCGCGAACTTCGAGGAGCAGTGCCTGCGCGGCATCAAGGCCACGAGCAAGGGGCCGGACATGGTGGAGCAGGGGCTGATGATGGCCACCGGCCTGACTCCCGCCATCGGCTACGACAGGGCCACCGCCATCGCCAAGACCGCCGCGGCCCAGGGAATAACGATCCGGGAGCTGGCGAAGACCGAGGCCGGGCTCACCGACGAGCAACTCGAAGAGCTGCTGGACCCCGCGCGCATGACCGCGCCCGGCATCGTGGAGGGCGCGTCGGGCGGAGGCGGCTAGGGTTCACCCTCACCCGCCGCGCTGACGCGCAGCGACCTCTCCCCTCAAGGGAGAGGTGGGACTGGATCCCCGCCTCCGCGGGAATGACGGTAGGAAGGAGGTCGACGTGGACTTCGGCATCCAGATACGGGACTGCAAGCCCCAGAAGATAGCGGCCATACGGGCGAAGACGACCATCAACAAGGTGACGCCCAAGGTCGTTCAGCTCCTCCAGGAGACGGCTGACTACCTGGAGTCGGTCGGCGTGGAGCCCACCGGTCCCGGGTTCGGCGTCTACTACGAGGTCGGCGCATTCCTCGTGGACGTGGAGGTGGGCTACCCGGTGGACGTGGACGTGGAAGGCAACGGGCGCGTTCTGCCGAACTCGCTTCCCGGCGGGAAGTGCGCCGTAGCCCACTACAAGGGCCCGCACGAGCAGATAGCGGAGGCCCACCGCGCCGTCCATACGTGGATGCACTCGAACGACGTGCAGGCCTCCGGCGAACCCGCACGCGAGGTCTACCTGACGGACCTCCGCGGGATCGACGAAGGAGACGATTGCGAGGCCGAGTCCGTCTGGCCCATCATCCACGAGACCCGGGCGGAGCGCCGCAGGCAGCAGCGGGCGAAAGCATAGGAACGGACATGGATGGACAGGATGCACAGAATGTGTGGCATTCCTCAGTTGCGTTCAGCATGACAACACTCCCTCACACCCCACCCCGCCCCGCGTGCGCTGCCCGCGCACCCTGGATTCCAGCCGGTGCTGGAATGACGGAGATGAAACCGCGATGCAGCAAGCGATCACCGACCACGTAGACAGCCACCTGGACGAGACCATCGAAGGGTTGAAGCGGCTCACGCGCCAGCCGAGCATCAGCGCGCAGCGACTCGGCGTCCTGGAGTGCGGAGAGATGGTCGTGAAGATGATGCGGGACGCCGGTTTCGAAGCGGAGCTCGTGCCCACCGCCGACCCCGGCTATCCGGGCATCATCGCGGAGCTGAAGGGCGCGTCCGACAGGTCGCTCCTCTTCTACAACCACTACGACGTGCAGCCGCCTGACCCGCTCGACGAGTGGGAGACGCCGCCATTCGAGCCGACCGAGCGCGACGGCTACCTGTACGGTCGCGGCATCTCCGACGACAAGGGCCCCATCGCGGCCCGGCTCGCCGCCGTCAAGGCGGTGCGCGACACGATGGGCGAGTTGCCCATCACGATCAGGTGGTGCCTGGAGGGCGCGGAGGAGATCGGCAGCCCCGGCTTCCACGAGTTCGTCGAGCAGAACGCGGACCGCATCAAGTCTGACGTCTGCATCTGGGAAGGCGGCGGAGTGAACTGGGACGGCCGTCCGATGGTCATGCTGGGGGTGAAGGGTCTCCTCTACGTGGAGCTGGAGTGCCGCTCCGCCAAGACGGACTCCCACTCGTCCTACGCCCCCGTCGTGCCGAACCCCGCCTGGCGCCTGGTGTGGGCGCTCAACACGTTGAAGGACGAGAACGAACGCATCGCCATCCCCGGCTTCTACGACCGCATCCGTCCGGCGCTGGAGAACGAGACGAAGGCGATCGCCGCCCTGCCCGACACCTCCCGCGAGTTCCTGCACGACCTCGGCGTCGAGATAGCGGTCGGCGAGGCCTCCGGCTACGAGTTCCGCCGCAGGCTCATCATGGAGCCGACGGCGAACATCGCCGGGTTCGGGGCGGGCTACACTGGACAGGGAGCGAAGACCATCCTGCCTGCAGTCGCGCGGGCCAAGCTCGACTTCCGGCTCGTCCCCAACCAGGACCCGCAGGAGATCCTGCAGAACCTGCGCGAGCACCTGGACCGTCACGGGTTCAGCGACGTGACGATCTCCAGCCTCACGTCGGAGCACCCGGCGCGCACGTCGATAGAAGACCCGTTCGTGCGGCAGGTGGCAGACTCGGCGCGCCGCGTCTACGAGAGCGAGCCGTACATCGTGCCCAGCATGACGGGCACCGGGCCGCAACACCCCGTCCAGCACATCCTCGGTGTCCCCGTGGCCTCGTGCGGCATCGACTACCCCGGCAACCGCATCCACGCGCCCAACGAGAACATCAGGCTGGACTACTTCCGCCTGGGAGTGCTCCATACGGCGGAGCTCATCACGGAACTCGGCGCATAGCGGGGGAACCAACATCGATGCACAGGATGGACAGGATGGGAATCGCCATTTCGAGCGGAGTGAGAAATCTCCCGGGCGAACGCTCGTCAATTTCAACGCTCCTCCGAGAGATGCTTCGGCTCCGCTCAGCATGACAAGTCACGCAGGTACCGGATCATGGTGGTGAACGCCGAGCAGCAGATAGCCGAGCTGGCCAAGCGCTTCCTGCCCGACGTGGAGCGCTGTCTGCGTGAAGCGGTCGGGGCGGACGACGAGATCGCACCGATGCTGCGCTATCACCTGGGCTGGGAGACGCTGGAGGGCACGCCCACGCATGGAGGCGGCAAGGCGCTCCGCCCCATCCTCTGCCTCGCGGCGTGCGAGATGTCGGGAGGCGACTGGCGCAACGCCCTGCCCGCAGCCGCCGCGCTGGAGCTCATCCACAACTTCTCACTCGTTCACGACGACATCCAGGACGGTGACGAGACCCGCCGCGGAACGCCTACGCTTTGGCGCATCTGGGGCGTGCCGACTGCGCTCACCGCCGGCAACGCCATGCGCGCCATCGCGGACCGGACCGCCGGGGCGCTCAGCGCGGGGGGAGCGACGCCGGCTGTGGCGCAGGGCACCGTCGCCGAGCTCACGCGGAGGTACCTCGAGATGATCGAGGGCCAATACCTCGACCTCTCGTTCGAGGCCGCCGAGCACGTCACCGTCGCCGACTACCTGGACATGATCGGGCGCAAGACCGGCGCGCTGGTGGAGAGCGCGATGCACATGGGAGCGCTGGTGGCCACGGGCGACCAAGCCACCGCACGGGGCTTCGGAGAGTGCGGGATGCGGCTCGGCCTCGCCTTCCAGGTGCGGGACGACTGGCTCGGCGTGTGGGGCAACCCGGCCTTCACCGGCAAGGCGGTGGGCGCCGACATCCGCAGGAAGAAGAAATCGCTTCCCGCCGTGTACCTGTTCGACAACGCCACGGACGAAGAGCGCCCGTGGCTGGAAGAGACGTATCGCGCGGAGGAGATAGAGGGCGAGCGGTTGGACGGCGTGATGGCGATGCTCGACCGCCTGGGAGGAGACTCCTACGTACAACGCATCGCGGAGGAGCAGGCGCGCCAGGCCGTCGCCGCAGTCGAGACGCTCGCGATCCCGGATGAGTCGAAGCAGCTCCTGAGCGCAGTGGCCGAGTTCTTCGTGACGCGTGACATGTAGGAACCCAACCACGTGAGTGATACACTCTCGTGCCACGCGGGTATCAACACAGCGCATCAGGAGAGAGCATGAACATCGACCTAGGAGAGCTGAACTGGCTGGCCGTGGTCGTGGCGGCGGTTGCCGCCTACGCGCTGGGGGCCGTGTACTACATGGCGCTTGCGAAGCCGTGGATGGCGGCGGCGAACCTCACGCGCGAGCAGGTGCAGGAGGGCAACAACGCGGCGCCCTACGCGCTCGCTGCCCTCGCGTCGATCATCGGAGCGGTGGTGCTCGCCATTCTCGTCCAAGCCACGGGCGCGGCAGGCGCGGCGGAAGGGCTGCTCGTGGGTCTCGTCGTGGGCGTCATCGTTACGGGCGTGGGGCAGATCCCCAACTACGCCTTCCAGTCGCGGGGCCTGAAGCTGTACGTGATCGACGCGGGCTACCCGCTGCTGCAGATGCTGCTCGGCGGCGCGATACTCGGAGCGTGGCAGTAGACTAGGCGTTGCCAGTACTCCGTGTACGGCACGTCAGATGCGCCATCGTCTCAAAATCCCCTACCGGGACGCTAAGGCATTGACTCTCGATGCTCCTTGATGCTACGTTGCAGGGGTCGTATCAACTCCGGCCGTTCCGGTTCGGAAGGGCCGCATCCCAGGGGATGATCACATGACGAGCACCATCGTAACCCGCGTAAGCATCGAGACCGGCCTCGCCCCCGAGTTCTACGACATCACCGAGCACGTTCGATGGGCGCTCGCCGACTCCCGTGTTCGCGATGGGTTGCTGTGCGTCTTCACCGCCCACACCACCGCCTCTATCGTCATCAACGAGCACGAGCCCCTGCTGATCGAGGACATGAAGCGGTTCCTGCGCAACATCGCGCCGGAAGACGCCTACTACGCCCACAACGACTTCGCGGTACGCACGGTCAACATGACGCCCGATGAGGTGCCGAACGGCCACGCGCACTGCGCGCACCTGCTGCTCCCATCCAGCGAGACCATCCCCGTCATCGACGGACAGCTCGCGCTTGGCACCTGGCAGAGCGTGTTCCTGGTCGAACTCGACCATCCCCGGACGCGAGAGGTAATCATCAGCGTCTACGGAAGCTGAGGCCCCGCATGGCCGTGTTCCATGCCTCCGCCAGCCCCCCGTCCCTCGCCGAGTCCTACGCCTACTGCGCCGACCTCGCCCGCTCCCACTACGAGAACTTCACCGTTATCTCGCGGTTCACGCCGAGGCAGCACCGGCCTGCGCTCGAAGCGGTCTACGCCTTCTGCCGCCACACCGACGACCTGGGGGACGAGGCAGGGGGCGACCGGCTCGCGCTCCTCGACGAGTGGGAGGCAGAGCTGACGCGCGCCCTCACCCTAACCCTCTCCCAAGGGGAGAGGGGACTGGAAGGGCCCACACATCCCATCATGGTGGCGCTGCAGGACACCATCCGGCGCGCGCAGATACCGGAGGAGCCGTTCCGCAAGCTGATCGAGGCGAACCGTATGGACCAGGGGTCCGGGCGGTTCGAGACGTACGCCGACGTCCTCCACTACTGCGACCACTCCGCCAACCCGGTCGGGCGCATGGTGCTGTACGTCCTCGGAGAGGCGAGCGAGGAGAACGTGCGGCTCTCCGACGCGACGTGCACCGCGCTGCAACTGGCGAACTTCTGGCAGGACGTAGCGCGCGACTACGCGATGGGCCGCATCTACATCCCGCTCGAGGACATGCGGGCGTTCGGGTGCACGGACGAACAGATCGGGAGCGGCGTCGCGGACAAGGCGTTCCGCGACCTGATGCGGTCCGAGGTCGACCGCGCGCAGGCGCTGTTCGAGGAGGGGCTGCCACTGGCGACCCGGCTCAAGGGACGCGCCAGGCTCGCCATTGCACTTTTCAGTAAAGGCGGGATGCGCGTGCTGGACGCCATCCGCAAGCAGGACTATGACGTGCTGAGCAACCGTCCGGTCGTCACGCGCTCCCGCAAGCTGTGGCTCATCCTCTCCACCGCCGCCCGGCTGACGGTGCTGCGCCGCCCATGACGACCTCCGCGGACAACGCCGCGCTGGATGCCGCCTACGAGGAGTGCCAGGCCGTCACCAAGCGGGAGGCGCGCAACTTCTACTACGCCTTCCTCACCCTGCCCCACCCACGCAGGCGGGCCATCTACGCCGCCTACGCGTTCAGCCGCCTCGCCGACGACATCGCCGACGGCGACGGCGCCCCGCCACAGAAGCGCAGCGAACTCGCGGCGCTGCGCGAGCGCCTGCGCGACGCCTACGCCGGACGCCCGGAGGGCGCCATCCTGACGGCGCTGGCGGACGCGGCGGCCACATACGATATCCCGGAGTCGCTCTTCCAGGACATCATCACGGGCGTGGAGATGGACCTGGAGCCCCGGCGGTTCGCGGGCTTCGACGAACTGCGTCACTACTGCTACCACGTCGCCTCGGTCGTGGGGCTCGTCTCCATCCGCATCTTCGGCTACCGGGACGTGCCACTCGCGCAGGAGACCGCGGTGGACTTCGGCCTCGCCATGCAGATGACGAACATCCTCCGCGACCTGCGGGAGGACATCGAGCGGGACCGCGTCTACCTGCCGCTCAACGAGATGGCGCGCTTCGGCTACACGGAGGACGACCTCCGCGAGGGGGTCGTCAACGACGCGTTCCGCCTCCTGATGCGCTTCCAGGCCAACCGCGCCCAGGGCTACTTCGACTCGGCCTCGCGGTTGATGCCACTCCTGGAGGCGGAGTCGCGCGGCTGTGCGGAAGGGCTGCACCACCTCTACAATCGCTTGCTGCACCGGATGGCGTCGCGCGGCTGGGACGTGTTCTCGGAACGCGTGAGCCTCTCGTCCTGGGAGAAGCTCAAACTGACATGCAGACTGTGGACAACGGCCCGGCTCCGCGGCGTTCTGAAGCGCTGACCTCCGTCGCGGTGCTCGGAGGCGGTCTGGCGGGCATGGCCGCGGCATGGCGGCTCGTCAACGCCGGCTACCGCGTCACCCTCGTGGAGCGAAGGCCGTACCTCGGCGGTCGGGCGTACTCGTTCGTCGACCGCGAGACCGGCCAGGAGATAGACAACGGCCAGCACGTCTTCCTTGGCTGCTGCGACGCCTACCGCCGCTTCCTCGACGAGATCGGCTCGCTGGAGCTGACGAGCCGCCAGAAACGGCTGCGCGTCGAGGTGCGAGCGCCGGACGGCAGGCGCGGCATCCTCTCCGGCCTTCCCCTGCCCGCTCCGTTCCACCTGCTGCCGTCGCTGCTGCGCTACCCCCATATCAGCGTCGCCGAGCGGCTCCGGGCGATACCCGCGCTGGTCCTGATGTGGCTGGAGCGCAAGCGTGACCGGCCCGCGCTGCGGAGGCAGTCGCTCCATCACTGGCTGCGGTCGCACTGGCAATCGGAGCGGGCCATCGCGACGTTCTGGGACCTGATCGTCGTCCCGGCGCTGAACGACGCGGCAACGGACGTATCGGCGAGCGCGGGGTTCATGCTCTTCCAGGAGGCGCTGCTGCGGGACAGGAACGGCGGCAACATCGGCTTCGCGAAGGCGGGGCTCTCCGCAATCATGGGCGACGCGGTGCGCGAGCGGCTCACGAGCGCGGGCGCAGACGTGGTGCTCGACAGGACGGCGGACGCGATCGTCGTGGAGGACGGGCGCGTGACCGGCGTCCGGTTCACGGACGGCGAGACGCTGCCCGTGGACGCGTGCGTAAGCGCACTGCCGCCGGACGTGCTGCTCCGCCTGCTGCCGGAGGAGGTGCGCGAGCACACCGCCTTCGCTCACGCGGCCACACACACGTGGTCGCCCATCGTGAACCTGCACGTCTGGTACGACCGGCATGTCGCAGACTTCGAGTTCCTCGCGTTCGTGGACAGCCCGGTCCAGTGGGTGTTCAACCGCACGGAGATCGCGGGACTCGAGGGCCCGTGGCAGTACATCACCGTCTCGCTGTCCGGAGCGTGGGAGTTCTGGCCGATGTCCAAGGAGGCGCTCCGCGAGAAGTTCATCCCGGAGCTGGAGCGCCTCTTCCCCGCAGCGAAGGACGCCGAGATCACGCGGTTCGTCATCGTGAAGGAGCAGCGGGCGACGTTCCGGTCGCTCCCGGACGGGCCGGACAACCGCCTGCCGTCCGCTACTCCCCTGCCCAACCTCTTCCTTGCAGGCGACTGGACGGCCACCGGCTGGCCTGCAACGATGGAGAGCGCCGTGCGCAGCGGCAACATCGCCGCGGAGGCAGTGGGGAAAGCGTGAAAGCCTTGCGTAGCCCGTCCGCCGCCGCCCCGAGGGCCCTCACCCTAACCCTCTCCCTCAGGAGAGGGGACCAGGCACCCCCATCCCGCCCCAGAGTACCCTCACCCCAGCCCTCTCCCCTTGTAGGGAGAGGGGGCCTGACGCCCGCCCACAGCCCCCGGACTCACCCGCTCCCTGACCCGGTCACCTCAAGTGAGAGGGGATCGGGTGCCCGATGAACACGCTCGTGCTTGCGCCGTTCTCGGACGACGGGCTCGCCCGTCTCGCGGCGCTCGGGCGCGTAGCGCACGAGCCGTGGACGGAGACGCGCACGCTCTGGGACCCGGAGGAGTTGGGCGCGCGGGTGACGCAAGAGGGGTTCGACGCGCTGGCGGTCGAGGCCGACTTCCTGTTCGAGGAGCTGTTCGACGCGGCGCCCCGGCTGCGCATCGCCGCCATCTGCCGGGGCGACATGCACCACGCCGACCTCGACGCCGCGACCGAGCGCGGCATCGCCATCGTGCGCACACCCGCGCGGAACGCGCAGGCCGTCGCCGAGTTCGCAGTCGCGCAGATGCTTGCGCTCGCACGTCACACGAGCACGGGAGAGCGGTACGTGCGGGAGGGGCAGTGGGAGGACCCCACGGAGCCCTACGTCCGCTTCCGGGGGCGTGAGCTCGCCGG
This sequence comes from Dehalococcoidia bacterium, assembly GCA_965220225.1. GTDB lineage: Bacteria > Chloroflexota > Dehalococcoidia > Lucifugimonadales > Australimonadaceae > Bin16. Next base: position 2,635,390 of record OZ244813.1, read on the forward strand.
AGCGACGCTGGGGATCGTGGGCTTCGGCGCGATAGGGCGCGCCGTGGCACGGATCGCCGCCGGGTTCGGGATGCGCATCCTCGCGTACGACCCGTACGTCAGTGAGGCCGAGGGCGCGGAGATGACCGGCCTCGAGGCGCTGCTGGCCGCGTCGGACTTCGTCTCGATGCACGTGCCGGACACGCCGGAGACGATGGGGATGCTGGACGCGGCGCGCATCGCGGCGATGAAGCCCGGCGCGTACTTCGTGAACGTCACCAACTCGTCGGTGGCGGACCGGGCGGCGCTTGCGGCGGCGCTCGCGGAGGGCAGGCTCGCCGGGGCCGCGCTCGACGTACACGAGGCGCACCCCATCCCGCCGGACTCGCCGTTCATCGGCCTGCCGAACGTGTTGCTCACGCCTCATATCGGCGGCGCGACACAGGAGACGATCGAGCGACACTCGGCAATGGTGGCCGAGGACTTCGAACGTTTCGCTCGCGGCGAGCAGCCGCTGCGGCTCGTCAACCCGGACGTGTGGGGGCAGAGGCGGGGTTAGCCCTCGAGCGCGTAGAGGCGGGCGCAGTTGTCCCAGAGCACCTTGCGGCGGGACTCGTCAGGCAGGTCGAGCTCGAAGAACTCGTCCATGGCGTGCGGGAAGGCGCTGTCCGGGTGCGGGTAGTCGGTGGAGATGACCATGATGTCGTTGCCGTAGCGCTCCATCACGTCCGCCGCGAGCTCCTCGTCCGCTTCCATGGAGAGGACGCACTGGCGCAGGAAATACTCGCTCGGCGGCAGGGAGAGGTCGGTCTCCATGTACTTGGCATACTGGTCGTCCAGGCGGTAGAGGAGCCAAGGCAACCAGCCGCAGTTGGCCTCCAGGAACGCGACGCGCAGCGCGGGGTGGCGCTCCAGCACGCCGGTCATCGTGAGGCCGGCCATGGCGCCCATGATCTGCGTGGGGAAGCTGAGGGCGTGCGTCATCGTGCGCGGCGACGGGTGCCGCAGGAACTTGCGGCTGATGTCCTCGCGTCCCGGCGCCGTGGAAGTGCCGTGCAGGCAGACCGCAGCCCCGAGGCGCTCGACCTCGGTCCAGAGCGGCTCCACTTCCTCGTCGTAGAGCAGGCGACCGTTGACCGGCTCCGTGTGGACGGTGACGCCGACGAAGCCCAGCTCCGTCACCGCGCGGCGGGCCTCCTCGATGGCGAGGTCGAGCGCCTGCAGCGGCAGGAGCGCGATGCCCTTCAGCCGGTCCGGGTCGGTAGCGCAGTAGTCGCGCATCCAGTTGTTGTACGCCCGACAGAGGGCTGCGGCGTAGTCCGGTTCGAGGTCGTCCAGCCCGACGATCCACGTGCCGCCGTTGGTGCGGAACAGCGCGGCCACGTCGACACCCTCGATGTCCATCGCCTCGAGGGTGGTCGCGGCGTCGAAGCCGTGCTCGTACGCCTTCACCTGGAACGGCGTGCGCTCCTTCTTCGTCTTGAGCAGGGCGTTCGCCTTGAAGAACTCCGGCCACTCGTTCCAGAGCGGGAACGGCTTGCCGTCGATCACCCAGGTGTCGACGCCGGTGACGTCGCTGCGCTGCATGACGGGCATGCGGGAGCGGAACGGCGCTTCGAGGTAGTCCTCGAAGAGGCTCGCCGGTTCGATGACGTGGATGTCGCTGTCGAGGACCTTGAACCCGTTCTTCATGGAGTCTTTCTACCCAATCGCGGCGCGCGGGTCAATGCGGCGGCGGTGGGCGGATGGTAGGCTTCCGCGCGTTATGGCGCCCGTGATACTCGTGCTCGACCTGGGCAGCAGCCGCATGCGGTGCGCGGTCGTGCCGCAGGAAGGCGGCGCGCCGCCGGTCGAGGCAGCGCATGCCCCCTACCCCGTCACGAACGACCGCGCCGGAACGCTGGCACACGCCTACAACCCGCGGCTGCTCCGGGAGCGGCTGCTGCGCGTGCTGGCGCAGGGAGCACAGGCCACGGGACCGCGCAACGTGGCGGCAGTCGCCGTGACGGGGCAGCGGCTCGCAACGTGCTTCTTCGATGCGGACCTCGCGACGTTGAGCGCGGGCGCGAACAACGACACCCGCGCCGTTTTCCAGGGCGGAGCGATGGACGACGTCCACGGCGCGCTCATCCGCCGGACGACGGGCCACCTGCCTTCCATGCTGTTCGCGCCGGCGAAGTACGCGTGGTGGCGGGAGAGCCGCCCGCGCACGGCACGGCGCATCGCGAAGACGGCGGGGCTCGAAGCCTGGGCCGCGCTGCAACTGACCGGAACGCTCGCCGAGACGAGGACGGGACTGGCAGAGTCCAGCCTGCTGGACGTCACGTCCGGCGAACCCGCCGGGGTGCTACTGGAGCGGCTCGGGGTACCGCTCGACCTGCTGCCGGACGCGGTGGCGCCGAACACGCCTGTGGGACGGCTCACGGAGGAGGCCGCGGAGGCGACGGGCCTGCCGCGCACGACGCCCGTGCACCTCGCCGGGCCGGACTCGCAGGCAGCCACGGTCGGCTGCGGCGCAGCGCAGGAAGGCGCGGCATCATGCGCCGCCGGGTGGAGCGCACCGGTGCAGGTGACGACAGCGTCGCCAGCGTTCGACCCGCAGGCGCGGACGTGGACGTCGGTGCACGGGGTCAGCGAGAAGTGGACGGTGGAGGCGAACCCCGGCGACACCGGGCGAACGCTCAATGCGGTGCGGCGGCTAATCACGCCCCGAGCATCGCTCGCGCGGTTCGACGCGCTGGCGGAGTCGGCGTTCGAGAGCGGCAAGCCGGTCGCCGCGTTCCTCGGCCCGCGCGCCATCGACCTTGCCAACCCCGGCATCACGATGGGGGGCGTGCTGCTGCCCGTTCCCGTCACGCAGGAAGGGCTGGACGCCGCCGACGTCGCCCGCGCCGCGTACGAGAACGCCGCATTCGCCATACGCGAGAGCCTGGCGCTGGCGCGGAGCGTCGCAGGCACGGAGCGAGGGACGTTCGCGCTCAGCGGCGGGTTGGCGGAGAGCGTCGTCTTCCCGCAACTGCTGGCCGACGTGCTGGGCGAGCCGGTGCGCGTGCACCGCAACGCGACCGCCACCGGCGCGGCTGCGCTGGCGACGACGCCCGCGAACGAACTTGCGTTGCGGTGCACGGACCTCGGGGCGAACGGCGCGAGTGCCGAACCCGGCCCGCGCTCGCGGGAATGCGAGGAGTCGTACGCGCGGTGGCTGCGGCTCCGTGAACGCCTGGACGCACTGGCGGAGGAACTGTAGGCGATCAATCGTCATTCCGAGCGAAGCCGAGGAATCTCTCGGGAGGCGCCACGCTTTACCAACGCTTCCCCGAGAGATGTTTCGACTTCGCTCAACATGACAACACTCCCACACCCCAGCCGGGCCCTCACCCGCCGCGCAAGCGCGTCGACCTCTCCCAGAGGGCGAGGTGAAAGGGCGCCCACGAGGGGTGCCCCTACACCAGTCCACGCGTTTGCCGTGCGCTGCTATGCTTAATCCGCGATGACTACGAACGGGACGACATACGAGCAGCTGCGGCGCGAGGTGATGGAGGCGGCGCGGGCGATGCACCGCAGCGGGCTGGTCGTGGGGTCGTCCGGAAACGTGAGCGCGCGCGTGCCCGGGGAGGAGATGCTCGCCATCACGACCGCGGGCAAGGACTACGAGACGATGGGTCTCGACGAGGTGGTCGTCACCGACTTCGAGGGCGACGCCGTCGAGGGCGACGGGCTGCCGTCCACCGAGATGCTTATGCACGTGGCGGTCTACCGCGCCCGCCCGGACGTGCGCGCCGTGATGCACACGCATTCCGTGTACGCCAGCGCCATGGCGGTCGCAGGCGAGCCGCTCCCGCCGCTGATCGACGAGATGGTCATCGTCCTGGGCGACAGCATCCAGGTCTCGGACTATGCATTCCCCGCCACGGAAGATCTGGGCGACGCGGTCGTCGCGGCGCTCGGCGAGCGCAACGCGGCGTTCATCCGGAACCACGGTCTCGTGGGCGTCGGCAGCAGCCTCGCGGAGGCGCTGCACGTCTGCCAGCTGGCCGAGCACGTCGCGCACATCTACGCTGCTGCGAAGACGCTCGGCACGCCGAAGCCGCTGCCGGACGAAGCTATCGAAACTGAAACGGCGCTCTTCAGAATGAGCCGCAGGGTAGAGAGTGCATGAGGGCGCACGGCATTCCCTCCAACCCTCACCCTAACCCTCTCCCACGCTTGGGAGAGGGGATAAGAGTCAGAATGAGCCGCAAGGTGGAGAGCGCATGAAGGTCCCCCCGTTCCTGCTCCGGAGGCTGTACGTGAAGGGAAGCCTCACCACAACGGCGGACGGCTTCACGTTCCAGTTGCAGAACAAGCTGGGCTCCGGCTACGCGAAGCGGATGCTGCCGCTGACGCTCGACGGCGAGCCGCTGGACCTTGCCGCTTCCACGTTCGAGATCGACGGTGAGGAGACGACCTTCGACGCGGTATCCGAAGGCGTGCCCTTCACGCTCGCGATGAACAAGACGACGACCATCTCCTACCGCGGCGGAGCGGTAGAGCCGGGGCCGCACAAGGTCGGCATGGCCTTCGAGGTTGCGGGGCTCGGGGAGCTCGGCTTCGACTTCTCCGATGAAGCTGCCGCGGCGGAGCGCGGGGCCGGTTGAGCGCGCCGCACGCCGTCGCCGTCACCGGGGCGTCGGGCTACATCGGCACGCGCCTCGTGCAGCGCCTGCTCGGAACGCGGGGCATCGAGCGCGTCACGGGCGTGGACGTGCTGCCCGCCACCATCGAGCACGAGCGATACACCCACTTCCAGCAGGACGTGACCGCTCCTCTCGACGAGGCGTTCGCAGGGGCGGAGGCTGTCGTTCACCTGGCGTTCGTGCTGCGGCAACTTCGCAAGCGTGCGGAAGGCAGACGGCTCAACGTCGGCGGCGCCGAAAGCGTGCTGCGCGCCTGCGCCGGTGCGGGCATAGGGCACATCGTCTTCATGTCGAGCGCGACCGTGTACGGCCCGCGCCCGGACAACCCGGTCGCACTGACCGAGGACTCGCCGCTCCGCCCACCCAAAGGGTTCGCATACGCCGAGGACAAGGCTGCGTGCGAGGTGCTCTTCCAGGCGTTCGCAAGGGAGCACCCGGAGGCGTGCGTTTCCATCCTGCGCGGTTGCATCGTGATGGGCCCGAACGCAGCGAACTTCATCACCGCCGCGCTGGACAAGCCGCTGCTCATCGGTATCTGGGGCGACGATCCAACGATGCAGTTCGTCCACGAGGACGACCTCACGGAGTTGCTCCTGCGGTTCGCTACACGGCTGTATCCGGGGATACACAACGTCGCCGGGCCCGGAAGTATCTCCTGGGGAGAGGTCGTGTCACTCGCGGGTAAGCGGCTCGTACGACTCCCCGCCCCGCTCGCTTACGGGCTGACGGGGCTCGCCTGGTACACGCGGGTACAGAGCGACGCTCCCGCGGCGGGGCTGGACTTCGTCCGCTGGCCCTGGGCAGTCAGCACAGGGAAGCTCGGCAGGGAGACCGGCTTCGTGTATCGCCACACGTCGCGCGAGGCGCTCGAGGCGTATCTGAACCGGCGTGCGTCAGCGTGGCTTCCTTGACAGGAGAGGGTCACGGCCATAGGCTATTGTTGACCTCGTTGGTCGACAATAGGCCCTGGAACACCCTCACCGCGCTGAAGCGCGTTACCCTCTCCCAGGGGGAGAGGGGGAAAGCGAAATGACGAACCGCACCGTTCAAGAACTCGCCGAGCAGTCCTATAAGTACGGGTGGACTACCGAGGTCGAGGAGGAGTCCGCACCGCCCGGCCTCAGCGAGGAGATCGTGCGGTGGATATCGGAGCGCAAGGGCGAGCCGGAGTGGCTGCTGGAGTGGCGGCTGAAGGCCTATCACCACTTCATGCGCCTGCTGGGCGACGCGCAACTCCCCGCGTGGGCGAACGTGAGTCACCCGCCCATCGACTTCCAGGCGATACGCTACTACGCGGCGCCGAAGCCGAAGCTGGAACTCGGAAGCCTCGACGAGGTCGACGCCGAGATACTGAAGACGTACGAGAAGCTGGGCATCCCGCTCGAAGAGCAGAAGCGGCTCGCGGGCGTGGCGGTCGACGCCATATTCGACAGCGTGAGCGTGATGACCACCGCGAAGGAGACGCTGGCGAAGTACGGCGTCATCTTCTCGTCCGTGTCGGAGGCGGTGAAGGAGCACCCGGAGCTCGTGCGCAAGTACCTCGGCTCCGTCGTCCCGCACTCGGACAACTTCTACGCGGCGCTGAACTCGGCAGTGTTCTCGGACGGCTCGTTCGTCTACATCCCGCCGGGCGTCCGCTGTCCGCTGGAGCTTTCCACGTACTTCCGCATCAACGCGGAGGGGTCCGGGCAGTTCGAGCGCACGCTCATCATCGCGGACAAGGAATCGTACGTGAGCTACCTGGAGGGCTGCTCGGCGCCGATGCGGGACGAGAACCAACTGCACGCGGCCGTCGTTGAACTCGTCGCGCTGGACGACGCCGAGATCAAGTACTCGACCATCCAGAACTGGTACCCCGGCGACGACAACGGCAAGGGCGGCATCTACAACTTCGTCACGAAGCGCGGGAAGTGCGCGGGCGACCGGTCGCGCATCTCGTGGACGCAGGTGGAGACGGGCTCCGCCATCACCTGGAAGTACCCGAGCGTCCTGCTGCAGGGCGACCACTCGACCGGGGAGTTCTACTCCGTTGCGCTCGCGAAGGGGCGCCAGCAGGCGGACACCGGCACGAAGATGACCCACATAGGGAAGAACACCTCCAGCCGCATCATCTCCAAGGGCATCTCCGCGGGCCACGGCAACAACACGTACCGGGGCCTCGTAAAGGTGATGCCAAAGGCGGAGGGCGCCGTCAACTTCACGCAATGCGACTCGCTGCTCATCGGCGACCAGTGCGGCGCGCACACCGTGCCGTACATCGAGGTGCAGAACCGCTCCGCGAGCGTGGAGCACGAGGCGTCCACGACGAAGGTGAGCGAAGAGCAACTCTTCTACTGCCAGCAGCGCGGGCTCGCTCGCGAAGACGCGCAGTCCGTCATCGTCAACGGCTTCGTGCGGGACGTGGTGAAGCGGCTGCCGCTGGAGTTCGCGGTCGAGGCTGACCGGCTGCTCGAAGTCAACCTGGAGGGGACGGTCGGCTGATGCTCGAAGTGAGAGACCTCCACGCCGAGGTGAACGGCGTCGAGATACTGAAGGGCGTCGACCTGAGCGTCGGCGCGGACGAGACACACGCCATCATGGGACCGAACGGCTCCGGAAAGAGCACGCTCGCCTACGTGCTGGCGGGGCGTCCGGGCTACGAGGTCACCGAGGGCAGCGTCACGTTCGACGGCGAGGACCTCCTCGCGCTGCCGGCGGAGGAGCGCGCCCGCAGGGGACTGTTCCTCTCGTTCCAGCACCCGGTGGAGATCCCCGGCGTGCGGATGGACCACTTCCTGCGCGCGGGCTACAACGAGCTGCGCAAGAGCGCGGGCGAGGAGCAGCTCGATCCGCTGAAGTTCGACCGCCTGATCCGCAGCAAGGCGAAGGTCGTCGAGATGGAACCGGCGATGACCAAGCGCGCGGTGAATGAAGGGTTCTCGGGCGGCGAGAAGAAGCGGAACGAGGTGCTGCAGATGGCGGTGCTGGAGCCGCGCCTGCGCATCCTGGACGAGATCGACTCCGGGCTGGACGTCGACGCGCTCCGCGAAGTGGCGCGCGGCATCACTGACCTCAGCGCCCCCGGCACGTCCACCATCCTCGTCACCCACTACGACCGCGTCCTCTCCTACCTCGAACCGGACCACGTCCACGTGCTCATCGACGGCCGCATCGCGCGCTCCGGCGGCAGGGCGCTCGCGAAGGAGATCGAGGAGCGCGGCTACGACTGGATCGAGGCCGGGGCAGGCGTCTGACGCTCCGATGACCCAGCACGCAACCGCAACCGCATCCTGGGCGGAGCAGTTCCACAGCTTCGAGCACAACGGCGCCGAAGGCAGCCCCGCCTGGCTGCGCGACGTCCGCAGGAGCGCATTCAGCGACTTCGAACGGCTCGGTTTCCCCACCGCCCGCAGGGGCAACGAACCGTGGAAGTACACCAACGTCCGCCCGATAGCCGAGGCGACGTTCGCTCTTGCGGAACACACGCCGGAGGCAAGCGGCGGCATCGACCTGCACGCGTACGAACTTCCCTGCCCGCGCGTCCACCAGCTGGTGTTCGTGGACGGCCACTACGAGCCGGGATTGTCCACCGAGCCGGTCAGCGAGGCGGGATTGCACAGCGACGTGCTCCCCCGACGCGGCGACGGCCCGGTGGTGGGTCGCCTCGCGGATGCCATCGAGTACCGGGTGCCGCTCGTGCGCGAGTACCTGGGACAGCTCGCCCCGGCGTCGGGCAATGCGTTCACCGCGCTCAACACGGCTTTCCTGCGGGACGGCGCATTCGTCCACATCCCGGACGGCACCTTCGTCCCGGAGCCCATCTACCTGCTCTTCATCTCCACCGGCGCGCAGGCGGTGGTCACACACCCCCGCGTGCTCATCGCGGCAGGTGCAGACTGCAGCGCGACGGTCCTCCAGAGCTTCCACAGCCTGGACGGCGGCACGTACCTCACCAACGCGCTCACGGAGGTCGTCACCGCTCCCGGCGCGAACCTGCGCCTCTGTACGCTCCAGCGCGAGAGCAACGACGCCTTCCACATCGCCACGACGCGCATGGAGCAGGCGCGCGACAGCCGTATCTCCTCCGTGGCGGTCGACCTCGGCGGGCGGCTCGTGCGCCGCGAGGTCGCGACGCTGCTGGGCGCGCCGGGCGCGAGCGTCAACCTCTGCGGTCTCTACCACGGCGACGGCGAGCGCCACGTGGACAACCAGACGTTCATCGACCACGCCGCGCCGGGGGCATCCTCGAACGAGGTCTACAAGGGCATCCTGGACGACGCATCGCATGGCGTGTTCTCCGGGGGCGTGCTCGTCAGGCCGGACTCACAGCAGACCGTCGCGCACCAGGTCAACAAGAACCTGCTGCTCTCCTCCGACGCCGAGATCGACACGCAGCCGAAGCTGGAGATCTACGCGGACGACGTGACCTGTACCCACGGCGCGGCGGTGGGCCAGCTGGACGCCGACGCGCTGTTCTACCTGAAGAGCCGAGGCATCGGCGAGGACGTGGCGCGCAAGCTGCTCATGCACGGCTTCGTGAGCGAGGTGCTGGACGCGATAGAGGACGGGGCGGTGCGGCAGCACGTCGAGCAGGCCGTCGATCGATGCCTGCACGGGGGCGGATGATGTACGACATCCAGCAGGTGCGGAAGGACTTCCCCATCCTGGACCGCGTGGTGAACGGGGTGCCGCTGGTCTACCTGGACAACGCGGCCACATCGCAGAAGCCCGCGTCCGTCATCGCCGCGCTCGTCGACTACTACGAGCAGCACAACGCGAACGTCCACCGGGGCGCGCACACCCTCGCCATGGAAGCGACGATGGCGTACGAGGAGGCGCGCGAGAAAGTCGCCGCTTTCATCAACGCTCCGTCACCGGAGAACATCGTCTTCGTGCGCAACACGACGGAGGCGATCAACCTCGTGGCGCACACGTGGGCCGCGGAGCGCGTCGGCGCAGGCGACCGCATCGTCACGACGGAGATGGAGCACCACTCCAACCTCGTGCCCTGGCAGCACGTCGCGCGCACGAACGACGCCGAACTGCGCCTGATGGCCGTCGGCGCGGACTACACGCTCGACCTGTCCGACCTCGACGAACTCCTGAGCCCCAACACGAGGCTGGTTGCGCTCACGCACATGTCCAACGTGCTCGGCACCATTACGCCGGTGAAGGAGATCACGGAGGCGGCGCACCGGGTCGGCGCGCGCGTGCTCGTCGACGCCGCGCAGAGCGTTCCGCACATGCCGGTGGACGTGCAGGCGATGGGCTGCGACTTCATGGCGTTCTCCGGCCACAAGATGGCGGGGCCCACCGGCATCGGGACACTCTACATCTCACCCGACGTCGTCGACGAGGTCGAGCCCTTCCTGCGGGGCGGGGAGATGGTGCTGGAGGTGACGTACGAGAACGCGACGTGGAGCCGCCCGCCGATGAAGTTCGAGGCCGGCACGCCGAACATCGCGGACGCCATCGCGCTCGGCGCGGCGGTCGACTACCTGAGCGGCCTCGGCATGGAGCAGGTCCGCGAGCACGAGATAGCGCTGACCGGCTACGCGCTCGAACGCTTCCGCGAACTGGAGGACGTGGAGACGTACGGCCCGACCGACCTGTCGGTACGGGGCGGCGTCGTCTCCTTCTACATGAGCGGCATCCACCCGCACGACATCAGCCAGGTGCTGGACAGCTTCGGCGTCGCGATACGCGCGGGGCACCACTGCGCGATGCCGCTGGTGCGGAGCAAGCTGCGCGTTCCCGCGACCGCTCGGGCGAGCTTCTACCTCTACAATACGGAGCAGGAGGTGGACATGCTCATCTCCGCGCTCAGGCGCACGATGGAGTACTTCGGCGATGCAGATGCCCGACCGGCTCGATGACCTCTACAGGGACATCATCCTGGACCACTATCGCCGTCCTAGGAACGAGGGGCTGCTCCCCGACCCGGACCTGCAGGCGACGGGCTTCAACCCGTTCTGCGGCGACCAGGTGGTGCTGACGATCAGCCTCGACGCCGACGGGCGCATCGACAAGACCGGGTTCGAGGGCGAGGGGTGCTCGATCAGCCAGGCGTCGGCCTCGATGCTCACGGGGTGCCTCTGCGGTCAGACGATCGAGGAGGCTGAGGCGCTGGTGCAGACGTTCAAGGGCGTCATGCAGGGCGAGGAGCTCACCGAAGAGCAGGAAGACGCGCTGGGCGACACCGTGTCCCTTCAGGGCGTTCGCGAGTTCCCCATCCGCATCAAGTGCGCCCTGCTCAGCTGGACGACGCTCCAGGACGCCATCGCCGACTACCGCAAGACGCAGGCGGGCTAGCCCGTCCCTCTACCCTTCGTCCTCCACGACGACTGCGGTCCCATACGCCAGCAGTTCCGACGCGCCCGTCATGACCATCGACGTGACGAACCGCATGCCGACGACGGCGTTCGCGCCCAGACCCTCGGCCTGCTCCACCATCCGCGCGATGGCCTGCTCGCGCGACTCGGCCATGAGCCGCGTGTACTCCGTGACCTCGCCGCCCACGATGTTGCGCAGGCCGGCGACGATGTCGCGTCCGATGTTGCGCGCGCGAATCGTGTTGCCCTGTACGAGGCCCTTCACCTCCGTGATGCGCTTCCCGGGGACCTGGTCGGACGTGGCAAGGATCATCGGTCAACCTCCTCGAATCGTTCCGTCTTACTCTCGCGTATCCGGTCGCGAACAACCGAGGCCATCAGCACTATGAACCCGACGATGACAGCGGAGAGGGAGAGCCTGATGAAGAACGGTATCTCAGTGTCTGCGAAAACGACTGCCAGCACCGCAAAGACCCAGTAGCCGAGCAGCCCAGCCAGGCCGAGCAGCAGCAGTCCAAGTCCCGCCGTTTGCATCTCGTTCACCTCCCGCACGGGAGTACCGTCACGGCCATTATAGGAGACCTTCGGGTAACCAGTACCCGACCTCCACTCCACTCCACCCCAAGGACCCTCACCCTGGCCCTCTCCCCCAGGAGAGGGAATCAGACCTCTGCGAGGTGTGCCTTAGCGCAGCTCCACCTCGGTTGCGCCGTCCCCGCCGCGTTCGCGGGGCGCGAACGCATACGAGGCGACCGCGCTGCTGTCCGCGAGGCGCCGCCAGACGGCGTTGCGCAGCGCACCCGTCCCCTTCCCGTGCACGATGCGGACGTGCGTCATGCCGTAGGCGATGGCGTTGTCGATGTAAGCGTCGAGCCGCTCGACGGCCTCGTTGGCGCGCTCGCCGCGAACGTCCAGTTCGATGCCGGGCGCAGGCGCGGAGAGCGGGACCGCAACGCTGGAGCGGGCGGGACGCTCCTCCTCGACCGGCTCCCCGGAACGGCGCAGGCGCGAGACGTTCATCTGCAGCCGCGCCGAGCCCACGAGCACCTCGACGCGGCCCGCGCTGTCGGGCTCGGTCAGCACGGAGCCCTTGATGCCGAGCGCACCAACTTCCACCGTCTCCCCGACCGCGAGTTTCGTTCTGCGCCCTGCGGTCGAAGGCGCGGGGCGCTTCCCCCACACCCGCGAGCGGAGCGCGCGCTGCACGTCGGCCACGTCGGCGGACGCCGCTTCCATGACGCGCGGAGGAGGCGGCTCGCCGCGGAACGTCTGCCATTCCGCCGCGGACTCGGCCTGCCGCAGCTTCGCACGGACACGGTTCGCCTCCTGCCGCAACTCGGCGCGCACCTCCTCCACCACTGAGGACTGCGCCGACTCCAGCGCCTCAACCTCGCGGGCGAGCTCCGCCGAGAGCTGTGCCGCGCGAGCGCGCTCCGCCTCCGCTTCGTCGAGCTTCTCACGGGTCAGCGCACGCTCCCAGCGTATCGCGGACAGCAGTCCCTCGGTCTCGCGGTGGATGGGGCCGAGCCGCTGCTGCGCCGCCTCGATGATCCGGGCGTCGAGCCCCGTCCTCGCCGCGATGTCCATCGCGTAGCTCCTGCCCGGCAGGCCCATCGTCAGCTTGTACGTGGGGCGGAGCGTCTGCGGGTCGAGTTCTACGCTGGCGTTCTCCATCGCCTCGTGCTCCTCCGCGAGTGCCGCGAGCGGCCGGTAGTGCGTCGTGACGACGCACGGCACGCCCTGCTCCGCGAGATGGGCCGCGACCGCGCAGCCGAGCGCCGCGCCTTCCTCCGGGTCCGTCGACGTGCCGAGTTCGTCGAAGAGCGCGAGCGAGCGCGGCGTCGCGTGCGCCAGCACTCCGGCGATGGCCGTCACGTGCGAGCTGAACGTGGAGACGGCGTGCTCGATGCTCTGCTGATCGCCGATGTCGGCGTAGACACCGTCGAAGAGCGGCAGCGACGTCCCAGGCGCACAGGGGAGCATGAGGCCGCTCTGGCGCATGAGTGCCATGAGGCCGAGCGTCTTGAGTGCGACCGTCTTGCCGCCCGTGTTCGGGCCGGTCACGATGAGCACGGAGACCGGCGGTTCCAGCGCGAGCGAGACGGGCACCGCCGTCCCCAGCAACGGGTGGCGCGCCTCCACGAGCCGGACCGCGTCTCCCTCCCCCACTGCGACGCCCCGGTACGTTTCGGCATAGCGCGCCTTCGCGAGGGCAGCATCGAGGCGCGCGACCATCTCCAGCGCGTGCATCGCCTCCGCCGCGCGGCGCGCCACGCTCACGGTGAGGCGTTGCAGGATGCGGCGCACCTCTTCCTGCTCCGCGTCGCCTGCCTCGCGCCAGCGGTTCGTGCGGTGGACGTTCGAGAACGGTTCGATGAACAGCGTCGCGCCGGAATCGGAGGAGCCGTGCACGATGCCGGGCATCCTCCCTTTGAAGTCCGCCTTCACCGGCAGGACGAGCCTGCCGCCGCGCACCGTGTAGAGCCGGTCCTGGAGCACCTCCACGCCGAGGTCGGAGTCGACGTACTCCTGCAGGCCGCCCGCCGCCTGGTGATAGGCGGCACGGCTCTCGGTGCGAAGCTGGCGGAGCAGCGGGCTGGCGTCGTCCTTCACCTCGCCGGCAGGCGTCAGTTTCGCGCGGAGTTCGCGTTCCAGCGGCCGCATGTCGGCGATGTTGCGCGCAAGGCTGCGCAGCAGCGGCGTCCGCGAGCGGGCCGGGCCGCCGAGGGCCTTCGCCGAGCGGGCCGCGTCGAGACCGTCGGCGACCGCGATGAGTTCGGCGCCCAGGAGCATGCCGCCCAGCGCCGCGCGCTGGATGAACGGTCGCGGGTCCAGGGAGAGCGCGAGCGACGGGGACTCGCTGAGCAGCAGCGCGGCCTCAGTGGTCTCCTGCTGCAACTCGGCGACGGCCGCGGCGTCGTAGACCGGCGTGAGGGCGAGCGCGCGCTCGCGGGACATCGGCGTGCGAGTATGGCTCGCCAGCACCTCGCGGATGCGGGGGAACTCGAGGAGTTCCAGCGTCCGCTCGCGCAGTTCGGGTCCCGTTGCAGAAGCAGGCCGCACGTCCGGCAGGTTCGTCATCTTCCCCGGATTCTACAGGGGAGCACTGTTAACGTGTACGCACGTTCGCGCGCGTGCTAAACTCAGCCATTGCGCTATCGCCCGGGAGGGCGCGGCGCGGAAACGGAGGCTCCGGGGCAACGTGCGGGTCATCGGGCTGACGGGCGGGATCGGCGCCGGCAAGAGCGAGGCAGCGAACATCCTCGCGGAACTTGGCGCAGTGATCATCGACGCCGATGCTGAAGGACACCGCGCCTATGCGAAGGGGACCATCGGCTGGAGGCGCCTCGTCGAGATATTCAGCAGCGGCATACTGAACGACGACCAGGAGATAGACCGCACCCGCCTCGGCGAACTCGTCTTCGCAAACCCGCAGGCGCTTGCCTGGCTGAACGCCGCGATCCACCCGCTCATCCGTCAACAGGTGGCACGGGCGATCGAGCAGCACCGGGAGAACGGAGAGCACGCCGTCGTCATCGACGCAGCGCTCCTCTACCAGGCAAAGTGGGACGACCTCGCGGACGAGGTGTGGGTCGTCTCCGCCCAGCCCGCTGCGGTGCTGGAGCGCCTCCAGAAGCGCGGGTTGACCCCTGAAGACGTCAGGCGGCGCGCGGAGGCGCAGAGCGGGGCCGAGGCCGCGCTGAGCAAGGCAGACGCCATCATCGAGAATTCGGGCTCGCAGGAGGACCTGCGGACGCGCGTTCAGGAACTGTGGGAAGAGAGAATCCTGTCCGTAAGGTAGTGCGACACATGGCGAACCAGACCCAGCTCTATCAGCAGCACAACATCGAGGAGTACTTCATCGAGGAAGAGCCGTTCTACCTCGAGGTTGCAGACGAGATAGACATCTTCGAGGCGGCGTACGCCCAGCGCGTCCCCATCCTGCTGAAGGGACCGACGGGCTCGGGCAAGACGCGCTTCGTCGAGTACATGTCCTGGCGGCTGAACAATGCGCGCAAGCGCGACGGCCGCGCCGACCAGATGTCGCCGCTCGTCACGGTCGCCTGCCATGAGGACCTCACCGCGAGTGACCTCGTCGGACGCTACCTGCTCGAGCCGGAGGGCACGCGCTGGATAGACGGCCCGCTCACCCGCGCGGTCAAGCACGGCGGCATCTGCTACCTGGACGAGGTCGTCGAGGCGCGGAAGGACACGACGGTGCTCATCCACCCGCTCTCCGACCACCGCCGCCTGCTGCACATCGAGAAGATCGGCGAGGTGCTTGAGTCGCACCCCAACTTCCTCCTCGTCATCTCGTACAACCCCGGCTACCAGAGCGCGCTGAAGGACCTGAAGCACTCGACTCGCCAGCGCTTCATCGCCATCGAGTTCGACTTCCCGCCGCGCGACCTCGAGGGGCCGATCATCGAGCACGAGAGCGGCGTCGACCGCACGACGGCCCAGCAGCTCGCGCTGCTCGGCGAGAAGATACGGAACCTCATCGGCCAGGGCCTGCAGGAAGGCGTCAGCACGCGCCTGCTCATCTACGCCGGCAAGCTCATCGAGCAGGGCATCGCGCCCCGCAGGGCGTGCGAGGTCGCCGTCGTGTGGGGTCTCACGGACGACCACGAGACGCAGGCGAGCGTGATGGAGATCGTGACCTCCATCTTCCCGTAATGGCAGCCACCTTGCAGACAACGGCGATACCGGCAGAAGCGGTCTCCCGCATCGAGAAGTTGCGCGCCGCCCTTGCCTCGCGCACGCCGTCGATGCAGCCCCGGGCCGACGGCCCGCGGCCGGCGGCCGTCCTCATTCCCCTGCACTATCACGACGGCGGATGGCACGTCATCCTCAACGTGCGCTCGCAGTTCGTGGGCATGCACCAGGGGGAGATCGCCTTCCCCGGCGGCAAGTACGAACCGACCGACCCGGACATGCTGGCATGCGCCCTCCGCGAGGCGAGCGAGGAGATGGGCATCGCCCCCGGAGACGTGGACGTCATCGGCTCGCTGGAACCTGTCCTTACTCGAACGGACTACCTCGTCTGGTCCACGGTCGGGGTCATCCCACACCCGTACCGGTTCGAGGTCGACGAGAACGAGGTCGCGGAGATCATCGAGATCCCGCTCGATCACCTGCTGACCGAAGCCGCCGAACGCCACGAGGCGCGGCTGAACCCGGACGGCAGCCTGCTGCAACGGAAGGCATACGTCCACGGCCCCAACTTCGTGTTCGGGGCTACTGCATGGATACTCGCGCAACTGCTGGACCTGCTGCAGGACCTGCACCCCGCCAACGAGACGCGGGAGAAGGAGACCTCGTGACGAGCGAGTACGACAGCGTCATCGAGGAGCTGAAGAAGCACCCCTCCGCACTGATCGCCGCGTACGAGGCAGTCACCGACGAGGTGACGGAGGCCCTCGGCCCTGTCCCTGCCCTGCGCTGGGCGCAGCAGGGGGTCCGCATCGCATCGCAGGGCCCGCGTGCATGGGAAGCGGCCACCGAGTACTTCAAGGCGTCTCCCGAGGTCGTGCAGACCATCGGCTTCACCCAGTTCGAGCGCTGGGCGGAGAGCGGCATCGAGCTCACCGCCGAAGCGCCCGTCATCGCGGCGTCGTTCTTCCGCGCCAGCCCCAGAGTGCTCCCCACCCTGGCCCCGCGCCACATCGCCGGATGGGCCGGGCTCGGACGCGGGCTCTCCAAGGGCACGTGGAAGTCCTCCAGCCTCGCAGCGCGCTTCTTCGACGTGAGCGACGAACTCGTCCAGCAGGTCAACTTCCACGAACTACAACTGTTCGTCTCGCTCGTGCAGACGCTCGCAAGCCGTTCCTACGACCTCGCCGCAGAGGCGCTCGTGCTCGGCCAGCGCGTCCTGCCGACCGTCAGCGAGCGCGAGGAGTTGATATCGCTCGCAAAGGTGCTCGCCGAGACGAGCTGGCGCGAAGTGCGCGGCTCGTTCGAGGCCGCAACCCGCGTCGGCAACAGCGTCGACCGCCGCCTTCGCCCGCGCTACTTCGCACTCAGCGAACGGCTCGCACGGCAGGGGCTGGGCAACGTCTCCGCGTTCATGGTGGAGAGCGCGCAGTCGCTCGGCCAGCTTCCGCAAGAGTTGCAGACGATGGTGATCGAGCGCGCCGAGGACCTCGCCGACACCTCCGCCGAGGCAGTCAGCGCCTTCCTTCGCACCGCGCCCAGCGTGCTGGACCGCATCAGCCCGGTACAGTTGGACACCTGGTTCGGACGAGGCCTCGAGTTCCTGAAGGAGAACCCCGACGCCGGCATCGCCTACTTCCGGCTCGAGTCCGCGCGCGCCGAGGCGCTGCTCGACCAGCTCTCCTCCAGCATCGAGTTGGAGAAGGTACACGGGCTCCTGCGCATGTACTCGAACGCACTTGCCGGCACCGAGGTCGAACTGCAGGAATCGAACGACATCACCCATCGCAACATCGGCTGGGTATCCGTCGAGTTCGCCACGACCGACGGCAAGAGCGTCTTCCTTCCCGCCACCGTCGACCTGCGCGACTCCAAGAGCGAGAACTTCGCCTGGCTCAAGGTCGTCACCACGCACCAGGTGGGGCACCTCGAGTTCAAGAGCTTCGACTTCAACTTCCACACGCCGTCGGCCGGGTTCAACGACTACCGCGAGGGACTCGCTGAAGGTCTCGGCGCAGCGCCCGGCACGACCGACGTCGCCTCCTTCTTCGACCTCTTCCCGGTGCGCCCGATGGCAGCCGACCTTTTCTCCACCATCGAGAGCGCCCGCATAGACCACCGCATCGTGAATCAGTACCGCGGGCTTGCGCCGAGCTACGAGCGCGTGCAGAACGACGCTCTGGCCTCCCGCGGCCCCATCGAGGCGCTGCCCGCCCAGCAGGCGCTGATGGAGATGCTGGTGCGGCTGAGCCTGGGGCAGACCACCAACGCCCGCATCCCGTCCACCTACGCAGCGCAGGCGGAGCAACTCGCCGGCCTCCTGCGCAGCGTGCGCAACCGGGACGCCACCGTCGAGGACTCCGCCGAGGCCGCTCTCCGCATGTACTACGCACTGTCGCAGGTGCCCAACGCGTTCGTGCCCCCGGACGACTGGGAGACCGTCGACCTCTCCAAGGCCGAGTTCGACGAGCCCACGCTCGAGGAGATCGTGGCACGCCTGCGCGCCGAGGCGGAGGAGTCGCAGGAGGAGGCGTCGGGAGACGAGTACGAGTCGCCGGACGACGTCGACTATCGCGGCGACTTCAAGCCGGAGATGGTGCAACTGCTCGCGCAGATGCGCGGTCAGGCCGAGCCTGGCGAAGAGGACGGTTCAGAGAGCGCACAGGGCATATCCCAGGCCGAACTGGAGCAGGCGCTGCGCGAGTCCACCGAGATCGACTTCGCCGACGACGCCGAGGTGACCACCGTCGCCGCGAACATGATGAAGGAGATGGGCGCGGATGCTCCGCAGAACCCCGCGGGCTCCGGTTACAACCAGATACCGCACGTCGATGAGGAAGGCGGGCCGCTCGAACCGCTCGAGCCCCGTTCCTACGCCTACGACGAGTGGGACTTCCGCGCGAACGACTACCGCCCGCGCTGGTGCATCGTGCAGGAGCGCCTCGCCGTATCCGGCGAGACCGCGTTCTACAACGAGACGATGCACGCCTATGCCGGGCTCATCGAGCAGATCAGGCGCCAGTTCGAGTCCGTCCGCCCCGAGATGTACCGCAAGGTGAAGCGGCTGCCTGAGGGCGAGGACGTCGACCTCGACGCAGGCATCGAGGCGCTCATCGACCTGCGCAACAAGATGACGCCCGACGAGCGCATCTACTGGCGCCGTAACAAGGACGAGCGCGACGTCGCCGTCGTCTTCCTCCTGGACATGAGCGCCTCGACCGCGGAGGCCGTCGAGGAGAGCTCGAAGGACTCAGACTGGAACGCCCCCGGCGACCCCGTCGCATACACCGCGTGGCTCCGCGCCCGCAGGGGCGAGACCGCCCGCAGGCCGTACAAGCGCATCATCGACGTCGAAAAGGAGTCGATGGTGCTGCTGATGAACGCGCTGGAGACCATCGGCGACCGCTACGGCGTCTACGGCTTCTCCGGTTTCGGACGCGAGAACGTCGAGTTCTACGTCATCAAGGAGGTCGAGGAGCTGTTCTCCGACCGCGTGAAGCGCCGGATGGACAAGGTCGCGCCGCTCCACGCGACGCGCATGGGTCCGGCGATACGACACGCCACAACCAAGCTCGCGAACGTGGACGCCAAGACCAAGTTCATGTTCGTCATCAGCGACGGCCGCCCGCAGGACCGCGGCTACTCACGCGAGGGCGTCGAGAAAGAGTACGCGGTGCAGGACACGCGCATGGCCCTCATGGAGGCGCGCAACCTGGACATCACGCCGTTCTGCCTCACCGTCGACCGCAACGGCCACGACTACCTGCGCACCATGACCGGCGACCTCAACTACGAGGTGCTGCCGGACATCATGGAGCTCCCGCGCCGCCTGCCGCAGCTCTACAAGAAGATCACGCTGTAGGGACAGCGAAAGCACCCCGACCGAAGAAGCTGCCGCGCGTATGCCCACCGGCGCAGGGCAGTCCTTAAATGTGCGACACACTGCCATTGCCCCTCCGTCCGGGAGCGTTCTACACTCGTCGTGACGGTTGTCAGGAGGAGCGCATGAACATCAGGCTGCCGTTCCTTGACAGGAGCATTGCTGGTCGGGGTCAGGCGATCTACCGGAAGAAGATACGCCCCCTCGTCTACCCGGAGATGAAGGGTCAAATCGTCGTTATAGACGTCGACAGCGGGGACTATGAGATAGACGACGACGACGCGCGCGCCTTCGAAGCTCTCCTGACCAGAAGGCCTGGCGCTCGCACCTGGGCTGAGCGCGTTGGCTATAGAGCCCTCTACAGCACCGGAGGAGGCGCCATCCCTGATGACGATAAGTAGTGGGACGGTGCACGGCAGAGAAGCCGTCGTTCCAATATTCATCTTGGATAAGGCGCATATCGAGCAGCGTGTAGCCGCTGTGCTGGACACGGGGTTCACGGGATACCTTGCGCTGCCGCAATCACTGATCGGCCAGCTTGGACTGGTCAGCGAAGGTGAAGGACGGATTACCCTCGCTGATGGAAGCGTGCAGATGCACGATATCTACCGCACCACGGTCATATGGTATGGCCAACGGCAGACGGTTCCCATAATGGGGATGGGAGACAAGCCTCTCATCGGGATGCGGCTGCTCGCTGGGAGCCGGGTTACGATGGACGTGGTCAACGGCGGTGCCGTAACCATTGAACTACTCGCCGCCTAGCCTCACCCGTTCCCCGACGCGCCATCTGCTAACATCCGCCTGCCATGGACTTCGAACTCGAATGGACGCCTGAGCAGGAAGCGTTCCGCGCGGAAGCGCGCGCCTGGATAGAGGCGAACGTCCCCAGCATCCCCGATCACCCCGACCCCGCGAACCTCACCCGCGAGGAGTATGAGCTTCAGCGCGAGTTCGGGCGCAGGCTGGGCGCGAAGGGCTGGCTCTACCCCACGATGCCCGCCGAGTACGGCGGAGGTGGCCTCTCCATGGAGCTCGCCATGGCGCTGGAGGAGGAGCTCGACCGCTACAACATGCCGCTGCCTCCCTACTACGACACCGGCGGCAAGCTTGGCGGGGTCGCCATCCTCGTCTGGGGCACGGAAGAGCAGAAGGCGCACTTCCTCCCCATGATCCTGCGCGGCGAGATCCGCACCTGGCAGTTGCTCACCGAGCCCGAGTCCGGCTCCGACCTCGCAAGCGTCCGCACCACCGCCATCCGCGACGGCGACGAGTACGTCGTCAACGGCACCAAGATATTCGTCGGCAGCAGCCACGGCGCCGAGTACTCCTGGATGATCGTGGTGACCGACCCGGACGCCCCGCGCCACGAGAACCTCGGCTGGCTGATGATGCCGATGGACCTTCCCGGCATCACCGTCGAGCAGATGGACCTGCTGTTCGTCGGCGGCGAGCGCGGGGCTGCCAGCGGCATCAAGAACACGGTCTATTTCGACAACGTCCGCGTGCCCGCGTTCAATCTCGTCGGCGGCGAGGGCAACGGCTGGAAGGTCGCGGGGACGCACCTGGAGATCGAGCACGGCCTGCTCCGCAGCGCCGTCCGCGACGACCCGCTCACCGAGCGCGTGTTCGACTACGCCCGCAACGCGAAGCGCGGCGGGAGGCCGCTCCTCGAAGACCAGGACGTGCGCGATCGCCTCGTCGACTTCTATGTCGACGCGGAGGTGACGCGCCTGCTGCACTTCCGCAACTACGCCTGGCGCGGCCAGGGGAAGCAGCTCACCTACGAGGGCGCGCAGGCGTACCTCTACCAGAAACGCGGCCAACTCTCCAAGGCGCGCGCCGTGCTGGACGTGATGGGCCCGCAGGCGCTCGTCGAAGCGCCCGACAAGTGGACCGTCGCCGACGGCCACATCGAGGTCCACCAGCGCGGCTCCATCGTCGACCAGCACCCCGGAGGCACCGCCGAGATCCAGCGCGTCATCATCGCGCGGCGGCTCGGCATCGGCCGCGACGTTCGTGAAGAGCCGGGGAGGCTCCGCTAGCGATGGACCTGCTCCTGAACGAACAGCAGCGCATGCTGCAGTCCACGGTCCAGGACCTGCTGCGCCGCGACTACGCGAAAGAGACGCTCGTCGCCATCGACGCAGGAACGAGCGACGTATCGCAGGGCTGGCCCGCGCTCGCATCGACCGGTCTGCTCGGCAGCCTCGTGGCAGAGGAGCACGGCGGCGTTGGCGGCTCGTTCAGCGATGCGGGCGTCCTGTTCGAGGAGCTCGGCAGGGGCCCGGTGCCCGGCGCGCACTTCTCATCCGGAGTCTTTGCAGCAATCGCGTTGCAGGAGTGCGGCAGCGCTGACCAGCAGGCCACCCACCTGCCCGCCATCGCGAGCGGAGACGCGGTCTTCGCCGTCGCCGTCACCGAGCCCGAGTACGGCTGGGAGCGCGGCGACGTGCAGACGACAGCAGAGCGCACCGCTGACGGCTACACGATCAGCGGTGTGAAGCTCCACGTGCCGGACGTCGCGCAAGCGACGCACCTCCTCGTTGCGGCGCGCACCAGCGGCGAGAACGTCGGCCTCTTCATCGTTCCAGCGGACGCGCCCGGGGTCGCGTGCAGGACGCTGCGCGGACTCGCGACCGGCCTCGGCGAGGTGCGGCTGGACAGCGTGGTCACCAGTGAGGACGCACTGCTCGGCGGCGCGGCAGACTGCTGGGACGCGTTCGAGCACGCGATGCTCAAGGCGACCGCAGTGCTCTCCGCGTACCAGGTCGGCGGGCTGGAGAGCGTCTTCCAGATGTGCCTCGAGTACAGTCGCACGCGCCGCCAGTTCCAGCAGCCCATCGGACGTTTCCAGCGCGTGCAGGACCACATCATCGACATCGTGAACCACCTGGACGCCGCGCGATGGACGACTTACGAGGCGCTCTGGAAGCTCGACACCGGACGTCCCGCTGAGAGCGGGGTGCACATGGCTGCCGCGCTCGCGAGCGAGGGCTACTACCTCGCCTGCAACGCCGCGCACGACGTGCACGCGGGTGTCGGCATCGTCCGCGAGTACGGCCTCACCTTGCACACGCGCATGTCCCGCACCCTCTACCACCACCTCGGCAGCCCCCGCTACCACCGGCGCAGGCTCGCCGGGGCGCTCGGCCTCTAGCCGGGTCTGCCCTGCCGATGCTCTCCCCGTACCGCGTCATAGACCTCGCCGACGACCGGGGCATCTTCTGCGGGCGCGTCCTCGCGGACCTCGGCGCCGAAGTCGTCAAGGTGGAGCCGACGGCCGGCGACCCCGCCCGCCGCATCGGCCCCTTCTACCGCGACGAGCCCGGCGTCGAGAACAGCCTCTTCTGGCAGCTCTACGCCGCGAACAAGAAGAGCGTCGCGCTCGACATCGAGTCGGACGACACGCGTGAGGCGCTCCGGAGGCTCATCGCCTCCGCCGACTTCTTCGTCGAGTCGTTCCGCCCCGGCTATCTCGATTCGATCGGCCTCGGCTACGACGACGCTCGCGTCATGAACCCTGCCCTCATCTACGTCTCCATCACGCCGTTCGGGCAGGACGGGCCGTACCGCGACTTCGCCGCGACCGACCTCACCGGCTCGGCGCTCAGCGGCTTCGCCTACCTCACTGGCGACCCTGACCGTCCGCCGCTGCGCGTGAGCGTGCCACAGTTCTGGACGCTGGGCGGCGCGGCGGGCGCGGCGGGGGCGATGACGGCGCACGCCCATCGCTTGAACACCGGACGCGGGCAGCACGTCGACGTCTCGTGCCAACAGGCGCTCACCCGGACGCTCTCGCACGCGCCGCAGTTCTGGGACATGAACGAGATCATCCTCAAGCGCTCCGGCCCCTTCCGTCCCATCGGCGACGGGCGCAACCTGCGCGTGAACTTCGAGTGCGCCGACGGCTACGTCAACTACATCCAGCCGGGCGGCGCGACGGGCGGACGCGGCATGGCGGCCCTCTGCACATGGATGGACGAGCAGGGCGAGGGCCACCCGCTCCTCAGCAGTACCGACTTTGGCGCGTACGGCTTCGGCCAGTTGCCCGACGACGTGCTCGACGCGATGAGCGAGACGCTGGAGGCGTTCTTCCGCTCCCGCACGAAGCGCTACCTCTCCGAGGAGGCGATCAAGCGTCGCGTCCTCCTCTTTCCCGTGAACGACCCCGCCGATGTCTGCTCCTACCCCCAGCTCGCCGCGCGCGGCTTCTTCCGCGAGACCGAGGCGCCCGACGGCGGCGCGATGACGACGCTCGGCCCGTGGGTGAAGTCGAGCGAGCGCCCGCTGCAGCTCCGCCGCGCGCCGAGGCTCGGCGAGCACACGGAGGAAGTTCTGACGGGCGTCGGCTTCTCGCCGGACGAAGTAGCGGACCTGCGCGCATCGGGAGCGGCGCGATGACCCAGCCATTCGCCAAGCCGTTCGAAGGCCTGCGCGTCCTCGACTTCTGCTGGGTCGTCATCGGCCCCATGACGACGCGCTACTTCAGCGATTTCGGCGCGGAGGTGCTGCGCGTCGAATCGTCGCTGCGGCCGGACGTCATCCGCCACGGCCTGCCGTTCGCCGAGGGCAAGCCGGGAACGAACCGGAGCGGCTACTGGGCCAACTACAACAGCGGCAAGCTCGGGCTCGGCCTCAACATGGGCGACGAGCGCGCCCGCCACCTGGCGTTCCGTCTCGCGACGGAATGGGCGGACGTCGTCACCGAGAACTTCACGCCCGGCACGATGGAGAGGTGGGGGCTCGGCTACGACGCGCTGCGAGAGCACAACCCCGGCCTCGTCATGTTCAGCGCCTCGATGCTCGGGCGAGGCGGCCCGTACGACTCCCAGCCCGGCTTCGGCCCCGTGCTCACGGCGCTCTCCGGCCACACCAACTTCACCGGCTGGCCGGACCGCGTGCCCGTCAGTCCCTACGGCGCGTACACGGACTTCCTCATCCCGCACATCGCGTTCACCGCCGTCTGCGCCGCGCTCGACCACAAGCGGCGCACCGGCCAGGGGCAGTACCTGGACCTCTCCCAGCTGGAGGCCGCGCTCTACTTCGCGGGGCCGCCCGTGCTCGACTACCTCGCCAACGGTCACATCCAGACGCGCAACGGCAACCACGACCCCGACATGGCCCCACACGCCGTCTACCGCTGCGACGGCAACGACCGCTGGTGCGCCATCGCCTGCCCCACCGACGCCGAGTGGCGCGCGCTCGCGCAGACGATAGGCCGTCCCGACCTCGCGGACGACGCCGGCCTCGCGACCCTCGACGGGCGCAAGCAGCGCGAGGCCGAGATCGACGCGGCCGTCGAGGCGTGGACGATCACGCGGTCGCCGGACGAGGTGATGCAGGCGTGCCAGGCCGCGGGCGTCCCGGCGGGCGCGGTGCGCGACTGCCGCGACCTCTTCGACGACCCGCAGGAGGCGCATCGCGGTCACTTCGTGTTCAGGGATCACCCGGAGATGGGGCGCTACGCCTCGGACGCCAACTGCTTCGTGCTCTCCGAAGCCGCGCCCGAGTACCGCCGCGCCCCCCTGCTCGGCGAGCACACCGAGTACGTCATGCGCGAACTGCTCGGCATGCCCGAGGACGAGTACCGCGCGCTGTCGGACGAGGGCGTGTTCCAGTAGGACGAACTACCCTCCCTGACCCCCGCACCTGCCCCGCTCCGTGATAGGCTTGGCCCGACACCCTCTGACGCGGAGGAAAACGCATGGCGGAGAAGCCGCTGGAAGGCAAGGTTGCGCTCGTAACCGGCGCTGGCAGCTCGATGGGCATGGGGCGCGAGATGGCGCTGGCGCTGGCGGGAGCCGGAGCGCGCGTCGCCCTCATGGACATCGACGCCGACCAGTTGGAGCGCAACGCGAACGACGCGCGGGAGGTCGGTGGCGACGGCTGCGCACTCCCTGTCGTCGGCAGCGTCAACAGCTGGGACGACGCCCAGCGCGCGGTGAGCGAGACGATCGCAGGACTCGGCGGGTTGCACATGGTCGTCAACAACGCGGGTGTCCCCAGCCGTCGCCCGGGGGGCTTCTGGGAGCTGCCGCCGGAGGAGTGGGCGCACGCGCTCAGCGTCAACACCAACGGGCCGTTCTTCATGGCGCGCGCCGCCATCGGCCACCTGCGTGAGCAGGGATGGGGGCGCATCGTCGGCGTCACGACCAGCCTTGACACCATGATCCGCAACCTCCCCTACGGCCCGTCGAAGTCCGCCCACGAGTCGCTCATCGCCATCATCGCGAAGCAACTGGACGGCTCCGGCGTCACCGCGAACGTCCTGATCCCCGGCGGGGCCACGAACACCAACTTCATCTCGGACGCCGATGTGCGCGACCGCGACGCCCTCATCCAGCCGGACGTGATGCGCGCGCCCATCGTGTGGCTCGCGTCCGACGAGGCGAACGGCGTCACCGGACGTCGCATCATCGCCTCGAAGTGGGACGAGAGCCTGTCCGTCGACCAACGCCTGGAGGCCGCGGCGGCACCCGCCGCCTGGCCCCAACTCGGACGCCCCGCCGCGGAGCAGGGGCCGTAAGGAGCACGCCATGACCACCAACCGGCACGACGAACTGCAGGAAGCCGCGCTCAACCACCTCTGGATGCCCACCCAGGACTGGAGCGAACTCGCCGAGAACGGCGTCACGTTCATGGACGAGGCCGACGGCGTCCGCATCAGGGACGGCAACGGCAGGTGGGGCTACGACGGCATCGCCGGGCTGATGCTCGTGAACGTCGGCCACGGGCGGCAGGAGATCGTGGACGCCGTTGCCGCGCAACTGGGCAAGCTGCACTACGCCAACACGTTCAAGTACGGCTCGGAGCCGGTGGCACGCTTCGCCGCCAAGGTCGCTTCCCACACACCGGGCGACCTCAACCGCGTCTACTTCACGAGCGGCGGGTCGGAGGCGGTCGAGACGGCCCTGAAGACCGCCTACCGCTACCACTACAACCGGGGCGAGCCAGGCAGGCGCAAGTTCATCGGGCGCGAGGGCTCCTACCACGGCTCGACGCGCGGCGCGCTCAGCGTCTCCACCTCCGCCGTCCTCGACCGCCACGCCTACGACGAGATCCTGCCGGACAACTTCCTTGTCGCCCCGCAGCCCGCGTACTACCGCCGCGAGGACGAGTCGCTCTCGGCGTCGGAGTTCAGCATCCGCTGCGCGCAGGCTGTCGAGGACATCATCCTGGAAGAGGGGCCGGAGACCGTCGCCGCGGTCATCGCGGAGCCCGTCTCCTTCTCCGCCGGGGTCGCCATCCCCACGGCCGAGTACTGGCCGATGCTACGCGACATCTGCGACCGCCACGGCGTGCTGCTCATCGCGGACGAGGTCATCACCGGATGGGGACGCACCGGCAGGTGGTTCGGTATCGAGCACTGGAACGTCGTCCCGGACATGATGACGATGGCCAAGGGCATCACCAGCGGCTACTTCCCGGTCGGTGCGTGCGTCGTGCGGGACGCGATCTTCGCGGAGTTCCAGGGCGGGCCGGAAACGACCTACCGCCACGGCATCACCTACGGCGGGCATCCCGCGGGCGGGGCCGCCGGCCTCGCCAACGTCGGCATCATGGAGCGCGAAGACCTCATCGGGAACTCGGAGCGGATGGGCGAGCGCCTCCTGGCGCGGCTCGAATCGCTCCGCGAGCATCCCACCATCGGCGACGTGCGCGGGCTCGGCCTCATGTGCGCCATCGACCTCGTCTCCGACAAGCAGGCGAAGACGCCGCTCGCCGACACCCCCGGCGCGGTCGAGGCCCTCAACCAGCGCCTCATGGACGGCGGGCTGTTCACCCGAGCGACGAAACAGGCCTTCTTCGCTCCCCCGCTCTGCGTTACCGCGGAAGAGATCGACGACATGACGGACATCTTCGAGCGCTCGCTCACCGCGACGGAGCAGGAGCTGGGCCTGGCGTGAGCCGCACCAGGGGTTCCACACGAATGCGCCATGCCTCGCTCGCATCGGTAGCAGCACTCGCGCTGCTCGTGGGCGCATGTGCAAGCCCTACCCCGACTCCTACACATACTCCCACCCCAGAACCGACACCTACTCCGACACCCCAGCTTGAGCCGACGGCTACCCCAACACCAACTCCGGCGGCGACCGCTACTCCAACACCCACACCGGCAGCCACTGCTACACCGACTCCCACACCCAGTCCTGCAGACATCATCGCCTTGGTTACCCCGAGCGTGGTCAGTATCAGCACTGACTTCGCTTTGGGGTCTGGGGTCGTCGTAGGGGAAGACGGATTGATCGCGACCGCATTTCATGTGGTAGAAGACGCGACATCTATCGTCGTCGGTTTCAGCGACGGGTCAGAGGCGCAAGCGAGGTTGCTGGGAGAGGACCTGGGGCGAGATCTGGCCATCGTCAAGGTTCCACGGTCGGGGCTGACTCCTATCCGGCTCGCGGACAGCACCAGCATCAGGATCGGCGAATCCGTGAGCAAACTGGGATACCCGTCTGGCTACCTGGAAGTCTCAACGGGAATCGTATCGGCGTTGGTGGAGCCTTACCGCATCAACAGCAGCCGCATCCAGGTAACGGCTGATGTCAACCCCGGAGACTCCGGCGCGCCCATCATAACCACCGGCGGAGAACTCGCTGGCATCGTGGTCGCCAAAGACTACACAGCGGCAGGTGTGGGATTCGCCAGCTCTCTGAGCGATGCACTTGTGAGCCGATTGGAGAACGGTGAGCGCATCTGCCAGCCCACTCCTCCTCTCTTGGACGGAACGACTTTCTCCCATCCCAACGGCTGGTCCATACGCTTGCCTCGTGGCGCTGGGTACGATCGGTCGTTCCACCCAAACGACGCTGGCTACCACCTCGTGGACAGGGAATCGCCATACCCGTGGATGGAGGTTTACATCGAAGAGGTCGCCCATCCCTATGCCAACGTTTATGAGCTGTTTGAGGGCCTAACCGGATGGGAAGATTGGACTTACACCCCAACGACCGATGCCCGCGTGGTCTGTCATCCAAGCGGCTCAGAAGCTTGGGAGTTCGACTACGAGGTCATTGATACAGAAGGTTACTTCTACTATGAACGCAATCTTGTGATCAGGAACGGTCCGAGCTGGTACCTTCTGCTTGCTCTCGCTCCGTACGATGGGTTCCTGGACGTAGAGCAGGAAATCGACACTCTCCTCTACTCTTTCAGACTCGACCGGTGACGCCCTCTGACTCATTCCGGTACGGAGTAGCCTGACGGAAGGGAGAGTGCGGCATTGCTACCGGTTCGCCCTTCCATCCATACCGCGCTGACCGCGTTCGCCAGCGCCATCGTCATGGTGGCGCTGCTGGCCGCGTGTGAGTCCGATCCGACGCCCACCTCTACCGCGACGCTCGCGCCACCCCCCACGCCAACCGCTACGTTCACCCCTGTCCCAGCCACACCCATTCCCACACCTGACGAACCCACGCCCGCATTCCTGCTGGATACGCTGATGACCGTCCTCGGCTACCACCGGGACGGCACTGCGGAGATCGAACTGTCCATCGAACTTCGCAACGACGGCGACACTCCTGCGCAGGGCTCCCCGGTCGTGACAGTGGAGTGCACGCTGGACGGCTCTCCGTTGAGCGGCTGCGGCGGTCCCCTGGACGACCTCGCGCTGCAGGACGGCACAGGCCGTGGAGAGGCAGCCCTGCGCCTCCGATCTCCCATGGGCACGGAGCTGTGGGCCGTGATGGACGACGGCACGGCATCGAACACCGTCGTCGTGCCGGAGCGCATCCTCGGCGTGGACCGGGAGACGTGGGCGTGCTTCAGCGACAGGCCGCGCCGCGAGGCGGCGTACGAGAACGACTTCCTCGGCGGGTGCGGCGGATGGACGTCCGCTTCGGTGTTGAAGTGGGCACCGGACAGACCCGTGCTCGTCTGGGCGGACCCTTCCGGCGACGCGCGTTACGTGCGCATCCTCGAGGAGACACTCGACGAACTCGGTCCGCTGCTCAACCTCGACTTCGAATGGGTGCAGACAGAAGCCGAGGCCACCCTGAAGGCGTATGTCGGCGTCCCGTCCGCACGCGCCGAAGCCATCGGGGTCGACGCCTACTGCCAGGATGCGACGGGCTGCGCGGGGCCTGATTCCTTCGAGGACGGCGCCATCGCAAGCGCCTCGATGAGCGTCTGGCTGGCCAATCCCGGCGAAGCCCCGCTGACTGAAAACGAGATCGCGCACGCGACCCTCCACGAGGCCCTGCATGCCTTGGCCGCCATGCACCACCGCCCGGCCGTACTGAGCGTCATGTCGGTCAACACGGCGCTCCGCCTGCCCGGCCTCAGTGACTCCGACGAGGCCCTGCTGCGCCTGCACGCGCACCCGCTCGTCCGCTCCGGTATGACGATGCCGGAGGTCCGCCGCCTCATCGTATTCGCCGACGAACTGCTCGACCCTCCCCCTGCCGCACAGGACGACGACGCCATACGGCTCACGGAGCGCGCGTACGCCGCGCTGCTGGATGCCGGCTCGGCGCGCTTCGACGTCCGCGGCGGGTGGCCCGACCGCGGGTGCGAGCAGGAGTTCGCGGGAAGCCACGCGCTCGGGAGTTTCGCGCACGGCTATCCGAGCGTCGTCCGCTTCGACGGAGACCGTGCCGACGTCATCCTCACCTATTCGGAGGCCGGGGATTGGCAGGGCTGGCACCGGACCTCGGGCGGTTGGAAGCCGGGCACCCTCGAACAGGTCTATGGAGCAACCGTCTGGCGCCTGGCATTCACCGATCCCATCGAGATGCTCATCAACGTCATCGCGCACGCCGACCCCGGCGACATGAGCATCACGCGGACCTCGTCGCGCACCGTCGCGTTAGACGGGATGCTGCGAGACGTCCCTCCGCCATCGTGGGCGCGCGGCGCCACGCTCCGCGTGAGCATCGCGCTCGACGCCGGAACGCATCGCATCTCTGCATACGACATGCACTGGACCTTCGATGCCCGGGACCCGGGCTCCTGCGCCCGGTACGAGGTACGGGCCACGAACGGCGAGTACGGCGTCGAGATACCCCTGCCCTCCGCCGTCCGGGGCTAGACGCGGTCTAGCGACCAGCCAGCTCGGCTATCGCCGCAACCGCGCGCTCAACGTCGCTCTCGTCGTTGAACGCCGCCGTGCAGAGCCGTATCCCCGGCGGGTGCGCTACGTGACGCGCCACTATCCGGTGCGTCTCCCACAGCGCGTCGACGAACGCCGGCGCCTCCCAGCCCTCGACGCTGATCACGGTGATGGCGCACGCGGTCGGACCGTTGGCAGGCCCGTTGAGGCTGACCCCGCCGATACCGGACAGCTCCGTCCGCAACGCCGTCGCCAGCCTGACCGCGTGCTCCTCCACACGCTCGGGGCCGAGTTCGCGGTTGATCTTCACCGCCTCCGCGTACCCGGCGCGTTCGGCCACGCCCTGCGACGCCAGCGCGTACTGGGCCATCCCCGACCTGAAGCCTGTGCCCGGACGCCTCAGCAGCGGTTTCAGCAACTCCCTGCGGTCGGGCCGCACGTAGAAGGCACCGCTGCCGGTCGGCCCCATGAGCCACTTCTGTCCCGACGATGCGTAGAAGTCGACGCCCATCGCCGTGAAGTCCATGGCGATATGGCCCGCCGTCTGCGCCCCGTCGAAGAGCACGAGCGCACCTGCCTCGTGCGCCGCCGCCACGATCTCATCAGCAGGTACCCGCAGGCCAGTCGTGAACATCACGTGGCTGAGCGCCGCGACCTTCACCCGTGAGTCCAGGCCCGATCGTATCGCCTCGACGCACGCGTCCGGCGAGGCGTCCGGCGGCACGGTCGCACGCCTGATCTCCACGCCGCGCTCCTCCAGCACCGCGACCGGCGAGTCGATGCCCGGGTGCTCGAGGTCGGTGGTGAGCAGTACGTCCCCCGGCTGCCAGTCGAGGCCGAACAGCGCGATGGCGACGCCCTCTGACGTGCCGTGCGTGAGCAGCACGTCCTCCGGGTCGACGTTGAACAGGCCCGCGGCCTCGGTGCGCGCCTCTTCCTCCACCGTCGACGCAAACGCCCTACCCTCCGGCCCTGCGGGGCCTCCCGCGCTCTCGCGCTCCCCCGCTTCCCGCATCCGCTCCACCACCTGCGACGGGCTCGGACCCGCCCAGCCCGCGTTCATGTAGGTCATCGCGTCCATGCAGGCGATCGAGTCACGCAGTGAGGCGAAGTCCATCTCGTACCTCCGGTTCTGCCGGGTCGTATGCGTCCGGGCCGTATGCTACTCCACGCCGCCTGCTAGAATCCGGCCATCCTGCCTGCTGGGAGCACGCCCATGGCGAACTACATCCTGCTCATGAAGCTCACGCCGGAGGGACAGCACGCCCTCCTGAACAACCCGGACTCCATAGCGGAGGCCGCCGCAGAGGTGCACATCCAGGACGTGACCGGCCTCGGCCTCTACGCCGTGCTCGGCCCGTACGATTTCGTCAGCATCATCCAGGCGCCCGACAACGAGGCCGCGGCCCGTTACTCGGTCCGCCTCGGCACCCACGTCGGGGTGAGCATCACCACGCTCCCCGCCGTCCCCATCGCCCTTCTCCACGAGCGTGAGGACCCGGACATAGACTCCCTCATCGCCGGACGGGAAGCGCCGCTTGGCGAGTTCGCCGGCCCCGACGCCCCCGCTCGCGCCTGACCTGCTAGAATCCGCGCGCATACGCATATTGAGACAACGCTACCGGGAGGAACACATGACCACCACGAACCTGGAGATCATCGTCGACGGCGACGGCCACATCATGGAGGACATCCCGGCGATGGCCGAGTTCCTCCCGGCCAAGTTCCGCGACAACCCCGCGCGCCAGCTCAACTCCTCCCTCTTCCCGCCGCTCGACCACCTCCACGCCGGGCACTTCGTCGAGACGCCCGGACGCCGCGACCGCAAGGGAGCGTTCGTCGGGCCGGACGGCTGGGAGGTCTTCCTCACCGACGTCGGCATCGACGCGACCGTCCTCTACCCCACCACGGCGCTCTCCTACGGCAAGATCGTCAGCCGCGACTGGGCCATCGCCACGGCGCAGGCCTACAACGACTGGCTCTACAACACCTACTGCAAGCGTGACGGCCGCTTCCACGGCGTCGGCCTCATCCCCATGCAGGAGCCGTCGGAGGCCGTCAAGGAGTTGCGCCGCTGCGTCGAGGACCTCGGCTTCGTCGGCGCGATGCTCCCCTCTTTCGGCCTGCCGGACCACCTCGGCTCGAAGATCTACTGGCCCGTCTACGAGGAGGCCGACCGCCTCGGCTGCGCCATCGCCGTCCACGGCGGCGCGCACAGCGGCATCGGACTGGACCACATGAACGTCTACGCCCCCATCCACGCGCTCGGCCACCCCGCCGGGCAGGCCATCGCCCTCGCGGGCATGGTCTTCAACGGCGTCTTCGAGCGCTTCCCCAACGCCCGCTTCGGCTTCCTCGAGGGCGGCATCGGCTGGTTCGTCATGTGCCTGGAGCGCTTCGACCGCTCCCACAGCACCCACATGGAATACCAACTGCGCGACGACGACATGCTCGGCCCGAAGATCGGCGACAGCGTCCAGGAGTACATCCAGCGCCAGATCGACAACGACCGCCTCTTCATCGGCTGCGAGGGCGAGGAGCCCGCGATAGCGTTCGCCGTCAGCCAGGTCGGCAACAAGCCCTTCTTCTTCTCGACCGACTTCCCCCACGAGGTCACGACCGAGACCTGCCGCCACGAGCTGCAGGAACTCCTTGAGAACCCGCAACTGACCGACGAGGACAAGGAGGCCATCCTCCACAAGAACGCCCGCCGCTTCTACCGCCTGGGCGGTGCGTAGGCGGCAGCCGGAACGAACGACTTACGAGGTGTAGGAGAACATGATCCCAAGCCACGTCAACGAGGAACTCACGCAGGTCAGCGCCGGCACGCCGATGGGCGAACTCATGCGCCGCTACTGGCACCCCATCGCCGCGGCGGGCGAACTGATGGAGCGCCCCACCAAGGCCGTCCGCATCCTCGGAGAGGACCTCGTCCTCTACAAGGACAAGTCCGGCACCCTCGGCCTTATCGAACGCTTCTGCCCGCACCGCAGGGTTGACCTCTCCTACGGCATCCCCGAGGAGCACGGCCTCCGCTGCATGTACCACGGCTGGATGATGGACGAGACCGGCCAGTGCATCGAGCAGCCCTTCGAGGAGACGGTTCACCCGGACGGGCGCTTCAAGGAGAAGGTCAAGGTCGCAGGCTACCCTGTGCAGGAGCTCGGGGGACTCATCTTCGCCTACATGGGCCCGCAGCCCGCGCCGCTGCTGCCCCACTGGGAGCAGCTGACCTACGACGACGCCGTGCGCGACATCGCCATCTCGCACCTGCCCTGCAACTGGCTGCAGTGCCAGGAGAACTCCGTCGACCCGGTCCACACGGAGTGGCTGCACTTCTACTTCGGCAACTACGTCCGCAACGGCGTCGCCGTCGCGCCGGAGAGCCAGCCCAAGACCATGAAGATCGCGTTCGACGCCTTCGAGTACGGCATCATCAAGCGCAGGCTCCAGCTCGGCTTCCCTGAGGACGGCGAGGACTGGGCCAAGGGCCACCCCATCATGTTCCCCAACATCCTCTTCGTCGGCGACCAGGTCCGCACCACCACGCAGTGGCGTGTGCCCATCGACGACGAGAACACCTACCACGTCTCCTACTACGTCTACCGCGCGAAGCCCGGCACGCCCGTGCCGCAGCAGGACATCGCGGCCTACCGCTACGTGCCGCTCTACGAGCCGGACGGCCGCTTCTACACCGGCGTCACGTTCAACCAGGACTACATGTGCTGGATAACCCAGGGCGCCGTCGCCCAGCGCGACAAGGAGATGCTCGGCCAGTCCGACGTGGGCATCATCCTCTTCCGCAAGATGCTGCGCCAGCAGATGAAGGTCGTCGAGGACGGCGGCGAGCCCATGAACGTCTTCCGCGATCCCGCTGTCGCCAACCACATCGCCCTGCCGATGGAGAGCGTCAAGCACGGCATCAAGCCGGACGGACGCTACCGTCCCGGCGAAGGCGGGGACAGTCCCATCGTGCCCATGATCGAGGAAGTGCTCCGCACCTGGGTGCCGGAGGAGGTCGAAGCCCACAAGGACCTGCACCTCTTCTAGGCCAGCACTACCGAACCTGACCGAACGCAAAGGAGGCCCCGATGTCCCGCGAGATCGACGAGATCAAGTACGAAGTTGCCATGGCGACGCGCATCCTCTCCCACATGGGCCTCGCCACCGGCGTGACCGCGGCCCTGGGACACGTCAGCATGCGCGTCCCCAACCAGCCGGACCTGTTCGTCGTCAAGGGCCGGGGCTACGCCATCGACGCCCTCGAGGAGATGCAGTACTACGACATGATCGTCTGCGACCTGGACGGCTACAAGGTGGACGGGCCCGCGTACTCCACCCAGTGCTCGGAGGTGAAGATCCACTCCTCCATCATGAAGGCGCGCCCGGACGTGAACTCGGTCGTTCACGTGCACCCGCGCAACGTCGTCCTGATGACCGTACTCGGCGAGCCGATCGTGCCGATGGCGCAGGAGGGCGCGCAGATGGTACTGGAGCAGCCCCACCCGCTCTACCCGCACACCAAGACGGTCTGGAGCCACGAGGAGGGACTGGAGCTCGCGGAGTGCCTCGGCGACCACAAGTTCGTGCTCATGCAGGGACATGGCGCGTCGATGACCGGCAAGGACCCCCAGGACTCCGTCGTCAGCATGCTCCAGCTGGAGGAGCAGGCGCGCATGAACTACTGGGGCCTCCTTGCCAAGGGCTCCGACCACCCCCGTATCCCGGACGCGCTCGTCAATGAGATGTCGGACCGCCCGCCGCAGCACGAGTACCCGCACTTCAAGGAGCTCATGCGCCGCATCGGCGGCAACCCGCCGCGCGACGGCGTGTGGAATTCCTACAAGAAGAAGGTCTCCGGCGACATGGTCGCCCCGTAACGCTCGGGGCGATGCCCTCTCCCTAACGAGGGAGGGGGTCAGGGAGAGTGTACTGACAGGGGGCGGCCAACTGGCCGCCCCTTTCCGTCATCCCATCGTCACAAGAAGTTATAGAACATCTGAGAAAAAGTAACACCTCAGTCACAGAGGTTAGGGTAGAGTGCCACCACCAAAGCGTCCGGACGGGCGTTCATTTGTCCCCATCCCCATGCTGAACGTCAGAACGATCATCTCCGCCCTGCCCGGCAGGCAAGTGGTGATGCGATACCGCTGGGAGCTATGGCTGCTCTTCGGCATACCCGCTATCAAGGGCGCCGTATGGCATCTCGCATTCGTGCCTGCCGCAGTGTTCCAGTGCGCTCCCGGTGTGTGCCTCAATGTTCCCCCTGTAGTGACCGGGGTCGTCGGCCTTCTGCTCCTGGTCGTCTCCTACCGTGCCGTCCGGAGGCAGAAGCGGGAGTTCCTGGCATTGCTCTGGGTGCTGGAGATCGTTACAGGAGTACTCAGTCTGTTGCTGAACGGCGTGAACCTCGCGCTTGGCCGAGAGATGTCGATAGTTCCCATACTGTTCACCATCCCCATAGAGGTAACCGCGGGCTCGGGGAGTTCAGGCACAGAGATAGGATATCCGGCTACTTCCCTGGCGTACCTCATCATCACTCTCTGGTTCGCAAGGCGCGCCTCACGTATCAGCATCGGCCATGCGTTCCTGATCGTGGCGTTGTCCTTCTCGGATTCGACTTTCTCTCTGCTGTACTACGTGCAGTTCGGCCCAACCCCGTACCTGGTCCCCACCGCGTTGATACGCCTGGCAGCGCAGATAGGCGTCAATGTCGTCATGTTCCTGGCAATGATCCGGTTCGATGCGAGCGGACCCCGCGCACGGAGGCTCATGATTACAGCGATCGTGAGTGGGTTGTTCTTGCGGGGCGTAGCGCTCCAGATATCCACTTGGGTAACCATTGGCCTCTATCCCTTCGGCGCCTTTCTTCAGGTCGATGAGATTCGGTTGTGGGGACTGTGGCATGCGATACGACTGGGGTTGTTCGTCGTCGTTCCGCTCGCGCTGGCCTGGCTCGTGCGCGTACCTCAGCCGAAGCGCGACTGGCTGGCAGACTGAGCCCTGCCGCAACGAGCGCGAGTCCGTTCGTGCTTATATCCGTCCGTGCCAGACGGCATCGAGGTAGTCGAGATCTGCCTGCGTCTGTTCGTGCATGTGTCGGTAGGGCAGGCCCATGATGTGCCCGGCGGCGTGGGTGTTCAGGACGAGCCGCGAGAGCATGAAGTAGCGGACGTGGCGGATGAACGGCCACGTCCACGGGCGCGCGCCCTTCGCGATGCAGAACGATAGCGTGACGATGAAGACCAGGAGCGCGAGGAAGAAAATCAGTCCGTAGGACATCGATGCACCTCCGTCGGGTTGGCGGGACGAGGGCGACCAGAAAGGACTTTCCCCGCCCACTCCCTCTCGCGCTGCAGGCCGTACCTACCGAACGGGCAGGACGCGCAGAGTACGGGCGGCGCAGGGCAGCCGTCAAACCCTGGACGCCCGTCTTTGTTGCGAACTTCCAGCTTCTCGAACCTGAAACCGTACCCGGTAGTGCGCCCTCTTGCCAGCGTGTGCTATACTGCCTTGCGAGATGAACATCGCTGTCACGATGTGCGCTTGTTGTTGTCGACCATAGGGCCGACAGTTACCGCACGCCGTCAAAACTGCGCCCTTCTCAGCAACCCGGAGAAGGGCGCACTGTTATGTAAGAGGAGAAGCAGATGACCAGCACCGCTCCCCGCCCCATCATCCGAGGCACGAAGACCATCGAGGAGAAGCGCCAGTACGACTACTCCAAGGGCGTACTCCCCTACGTCCCCGAGGAGGTCGACGACTTCGAGACCGAGGCAACCCGCTACCTCAACGGCGAATGGCCGACCGAGGAGCAGTTCATCATGTACCGCCTCGTGCGGGGGGTCTACGGCCAACGCCAGCCGGACGTGCAGATGATGCGCATCAAGATCCCCGGCGGCGCGCTCACCCCCGAGCACCTCGAGGCGTTCGGCGACGTGGTCAGCGGGTACGCCCCCCTCAAGAAGGGGCACATCACCACCCGCGAGAACCTGCAGGTCCACTTCGTGAAGCTCGCCGATACCCCGCACGTCATGCGCATCCTCGGCGACGCGGGCCTCATCACCCGCGAGGCGTGCGGCAACACCGTCCGCAACGTTGCGGGCGACCCCCTCTCCGGCGTGAAGCTGGAGGAGCCGTTCTACGTGGCGCCCTACCTCGCTGCCTACGCCCGTTACTTCGTCCGCCACGAGTACACGCAGGCGCTCCCCCGCAAGTGGAAGACCTCCTTCTCCAGCGGCGGGAACGACGACGTGGTCGCCGACATCCACGACCTCGCTTTCCTCCCGAAGCTCCGCGATAACGAAGACGGCAGCGAGCCGGAGAAGGGCTTCGAGATACGCATCGGCGGCGGCACGTCCATCATGCCCCGCATCGCCTGGACGCTCTACGACTTCGTGCCCGTCAGCGAGTACCTCAAGGTGGCGGAGGCCGCCATCCGCGTCTTCCACCGCACCGACGAGCTGCGCAAGAACCGCATGCGCGCCCGGATCAAGTTCTACGTCGACCGCATCGGCATCGAGGCCTTCCGCGAGGAGGTCGAAGAGGAGATGAAGGGCGACTGGGCGCAGGCCGACTTCGACCCCACACCCTGGATGGAGCTCCCGCCCGAGATGATCGACGAGCCCCCTGCCTTCGTGCCGGTCGAAGCGCACGACGAGCCTGAGTTCCTCGCGTGGCGCAAGGACAACGCTCACCCGCAGCAGCAGGAGGGCTACTACGCCGTCTACGTTACGCTGCCGCTCGGCGACATCTACGCGCACCAGTTCCCGGTGCTGGCCGACATCGGGCGGAAGTACGCGGGCGGCATCCGCGCTACCACGGAGCAGAACATCCTCTACCGCTGGGTGCCGGAGGGCTACCTGTACGACGTGTGGGCGGCCCTCAAGGCCACCGGCCTCGCCGAGGACGGCGCGAACTCCATCACGGACGTCGTCTCCTGCCCGGGCACCGACAGCTGCAAGATGGGCATCACGTCGTCGATGGGCGTCGCCGAGGCGCTCCGCACCAGCATCCGCAGCCACGGAGTGGACGACCCCGGCATCAAGGACCTCCACGTCAAGGTCAGCGGCTGCCCCAACGGCTGCTCGCGCCACCACATCGCCAACATCGGCTTCCACGGCGCGGCGACCAAGGGCGACGGCAACCAGGTGCCCGCCTACGAGGTCTTCCTCGCGGGCAACTACGGCAACCAGGACCCCGTCCGCTTCGGCCACCGCGTGAAGGCCAAGGTGCCCGCCAAGCGCGTCCCCGCCTTCATGGACGGCATCCTCTCGCATTACCAGTCGAACCGGGAGGGCGGCGAGTCGTTCAACGACTTCGTCGACCGCGTCGGCACCGCCCCGTTCGAGGAGCTCGCCGGGCAGTTCCGCGAGGTCGGCGCTCTCAACAAGGAGAACCTCGACACCTACATCGACTGGGGCAAGAGCATCCTCTACAAGCTGGAACGCGGCGAAGGCGAGTGCGCGGTCTAGCAAGTGCGGCGGCGGGTGAGGGCAGGCGCACGAGCGCAGGTATGATCTGAAGGGCACCCCTCGTGGGTGCCCTTCCCGTCTCCCACGCCTCGCCGCGCATGATTACGCAAGGCCACTCTGGTAGAGTCAGGCTACTCGCCAACCGTGCACAAGGAGGGGCCGCCATGTCCGTAGAAGGCAAAGTCGTACTCATCACCGGGGGCGCGCGGGGGATGGGGCGCGAGATGGTGCGCGCGTTCCTCAACGAAGGCGCGAAGGTCGTCGCCACCGACCTCTCCTGGGTGCCCACCGGCGTCTCCAACGACGACTACGACTTCGCCGCGGAGCTCAAGGACAACCCCAACGCCCTCGTCTGCACGATGGACATCACGCTCCAGTCGCACGTCGACGAGGCATACCGGAAGACGATCGAGAAGTTCGGCACGGTCGACGTCATCATCAACAACGGCGGCACCCGCCAGCGCGACCTCTACCTTGATACCCACGGCAGCGTCACCGTCCTCGATACCGACATCAGCGAGTGGGAGAAGATGTTCGGCACGCACGTCTTCGGCAACCTCCGGGTCATCAAGCGGTTCGTCCAGCCGATGATCGAGAAGCGCAGCGGCAGCATCATCAATTCATCGTCCAGCATGCTGCTCAATGCCCACGCCTCCGGCCAAGGCGAGCCCGTCTTCTACGGGCTCAGCCGCGAGGGCGCCTACCAGCCCGCGAAGGCCGCGATGGGCTCCATGACCATCTACCTTGCGAAGGAGCTCCAGCAGTACAACATCGCCGCGAACGTCATGCTCCCCGGCCACACGGCCACCACAGGCTCCGACGAGCAGGAGCAGGTGCGCCACGAGATACGCATGAAGCTGGGGCAAGACTCCTCCGGCTGGATCCCGCAGCGCGTCCGCGCCGACAACGTCGTGCCGCTCGCGCTCTACCTCGCCGAGCAGGACGCCAGCGGCGTCACCGGGCGCTGGATCAGCTGCATGGGCTTCAACGAGGAGCAAGGCCTCGGCGGGTTCGAGACCTGGGGCCACCCCGACGACGTCGCGGCCCACCGCGCCGCCGGCAGGCTCTAGGCGACGCACGGCTCACCAGCGATGGCCCTCTCCCGGACGAAAGCGCTCGACTACGCGGAGCGCCTCATCAACCGCCCGCGCGGCGAGACGCCGGTGACGATCCGGCGCAACAAGAACGGCTACACGCTGCTGTACAACCGCCGCGCCCTCACCAAGACGCACGCCTCAGGCGTCGGCGCGTTGCAGGCGCAGGCGATGGCGCTCGCGCTCGGCGTCGACCTGCCGGAGGAGATCGGCGGCGAGGTCAGCACGAAGGTCGGCTCCGGCGTGCTGTACCGCGCCATCGGCGCGTCCTCGCTGGACCTGCGACGCCCCGAGGCGCAGGTCGTCTTGGAGCAACTCCTCGCCACCGCCGCACTGCAGCGCGGCGTCTTCCGCACGCTGGAGATCGGCTAGACGAAAGGGCCTACTTGCCTGACAGCCGCCGGAGCGCGGTGCTCTCGATGTCGGGGGTGCCGTCGTCGTTCAGCACGACGCCGTAGGTATCGAGCGCGGTCGCCCCGCTGATGTAGCCTCGTGCGACGTCGCGCGCGACGAGGTCGGGGTCCCGGTTGAGCGGCGCGCCGTAGCCACCGCCGCCCGGACTCCGGATGACGACGCGGTCGCCCGCCTTGAATGGCACGCCGACCTCCTTGCCGAGCGTTGGAGGGCGTGACTCGCCCCCGATGCGCAATTCGGACTCCGCCGACCGCCCCGGCAGCCCTTCGCCGACGCCGTCTGGCCCGTGCCGCAGCGAGTCCATCGTCACCGACGCCGCCCCCGCGGGCCACGTGAACTCGAGGTCGATCTCCGTGCCGTGGCCGCCGGGGTGCTCGCCCGCCCCTGCCGAGTCCTCCCGTATCGCGTACCGGTGGTACCGGACGGGGAAGCGCTGCTCCATCACCTCGAGGGACGGCATGCGCGCCGCGCCGACGCTGATCGCGCCGTTGATGAGGCCGTCCGCGTCCGAACTGCCCCCGTACCCGCCGCCGAGCAGGGCAACGATCCCGGCCTGGTACTTCCCGGTGTCGGGGTTCCTGCCGCCGAAGAGCGCGAACGGCAGCGTCGTGAACGGCCCGCCGGACGCGAGGTGCGGCACCGCCTGCCCCATCGCGTTGAGGAGTGCCGCCGCGATGTTGAGCGCGGCCTCCAGGTAGAACTCCTGGCTCTTGCCGCGCGGGGAGTTCACGAGCGACGCCTCGGGCAGCACGAACTCCAGCGGCTTGAAGCAGCCCGCGTTGAGCGGCACGTCCGGGAAGACGTGCTTGAGCGCGATGAAGCACGCCGCCATCGTGGTGGGCGACGCGATGTTGAACGGGCCGTTGCACGCGTCAGAGGTGCCGGTGAAGTCGAGCGTCATCGAATCGCCCTCGACGACGGCGGCGAGCCGGATGGTCAGCGGCGCGTCCGTCACGCCGTCGTTGTCGATGTGTGCGCTCGCCTCGTAGCGTCCGTCCGGTATCTCCCGGATGTGCGAGCGCATCTGCTGCTCGGACCTGCGTATCAGCTCGTTCAGCGCCTCGCTGAACCCGTCCGCGCCGTACCGCTCGATGAGTTCGCCGATGCGCCGACCGCCCGCGTCGAGGCAGCCGGCCATCGTGAAGAAGTCGGCGGTGTTCTGCTCCGGCAGCCGCGTGTTGGCGATGATGAGGTCGAAGACGGACCGGTTCAGCGCTCCCGCCTCGTACACCTTCGCCGGGGGGATCACCAGCCCCTCCTGGATCATGTCCGTCGCCTTCGGGTTGTACCCGGCGGGCACGGCGCCGCCGATGTCGAGCCAGTGCGCCACGTTCGCCACGAAGCAGATGAGCCTGCCGTCGTGGAAGATGGGCTTCACGAGCTTCACGTCGTGCAGGTGCGTCCCCGTCCGCTGGGTGTCGTTCAGGATGAAGACGTCGCCCGGCTCGACGCCGAGCTCGCGGCAGCGGTCGATCACCGCCAGCACTGCGAACTGCATCGTCACCGCGAAGATGGGCAGCCCCGTCTCGCCCTGGACGATGATCTCGCCCGTCTCCGGGTGGTAGACCCCGCTCGCCCGGTCGAGCGCCTCCGAGATGATGGGCGAGAACGCCCCGCGCACCAGCAGCACGTCCATCTCGTCGGTCACCGAAGCGAGCTTCCCCTGCAGCACCGCAAGCGTCGTGGCGTCGATCATGACAACGGCTCCAGTATGAGGTTTCCCTGCGGGTCGACGTACCCCTGCCAGTCCGGGTCGACCACCGTCGTGGTGTCGGCCTGCTCCACGATGGCGGGGCCTGCGATGCGCGCGCCCGGCGGCAGCGCGTTGCGCTCGTACACCGCCGTGTCGAGCATCCGTCCTCCGAACAGCACCAGCCTCGATGCAGGCGCGGGCTGCTCCAAGCCGTTCGCCGCGAACGTGAAGCCGACGTCCAACGCCGGGCGACGCCCGACGACCGCCGTGCGGACGCTCAGCACGCGCACCGGGTACTCCAAGAGGTACCCGTACTGGGCGTGGTAGGTCTCGCTGAACGCCTCCGTCAGCGCCTCCCTGGAGAGCCGCGCGCCCGGCAGTGTCACGTCCACGGTGTGGATCTGTCCCTCGTAGCCCATCGCGGCCTCGTGGACGGTGAGGACGTCCTCGACCTCCTCCGATTCGCCGGCGATGAGGTCCTCACCCGTGGCGCGCTGGCCGTCCAGCACCGACTCCAGCGCCTCCATGTCCAGCTCGCCGACCGCCGCGTTGAGCGTCTGCACGAAGTCGTGGCGCAGGTCGGCCGCCACGCACCCGATCGCCGACGTCACGCCGGGGAACGGCGGCACGAGCACGCGGGGGATGCCGAGTTCGCGGGCGAGCGCTATCGCGTGGAGCGGCCCGCC
Organism: Dehalococcoidia bacterium; assembly: GCA_965220225.1. Classification (GTDB taxonomy): domain Bacteria; phylum Chloroflexota; class Dehalococcoidia; order Lucifugimonadales; family Australimonadaceae; genus Bin16. Next base: position 2,678,303 of record OZ244813.1, read on the forward strand.
GCCCCCGAAGGCGACCAGCACGAACTCGCGGGGGTCGTGGCCGCGCCCCACCGAGATGAGCCGGATGGCGTCCGCCATGTTGCTGTTCACCACGTCCAGCACCGCCGACGCCGCCTCGTGGACGCCCACTCCGAGGGCCGAGCCCAGCGACGCTTCGATCGCCGCGCGCGCCGCGGCCTCGTCGAGCCGCGCATCGCCGTCCCGTCCGATGGGGCGCTCTCTGTTGATGCGCCCCAGCACGAGGTTCGCGTCCGTGACCGTCGGCTCGCTCCCGCCCTGCCCGTACGACACCGGCCCCGGGTTCGCTCCCGCTGACCGCGGGCCGACGCGCAGCAGCCCGGCGCGGTCGGTCCACGCGATGCTGCCCCCGCCCGCGCCGATCGAGGTGATGTCGATGCTCGGCAGGCGCATCGGGAGGCCGTAGTCGATCTTCCGCTCCTCAACGTACGACGCCTGCCCGCCCGCGATGAGCGACACGTCGAAACTCGTGCCGCCCATGTCGCAGCAGATGGCGTTCTCGAACCCCGCCGCCCTGGCGATGGCCGCTCCCGCCACGACGCCGCCCGCCGGGCCGGAGAAGAGGGTGCTCACCGGCTGCTCGATCGCGCGGTCGGCAGACATCACGCCGCCGTTGCACTGCAGCACCATCAGGTCGGAGCCCGCGTACCGCTCGTCGGCGAGGCGGGTCTTGATGGTGCTCAGGTAGCGGGCCATCACCGGCTGGATGAAGCCGTTGAGCGCCGCCGTACTCGTCCGCTCGAACTCCCGTATCTCCGGCAGCACGTCCGACGCCGCGATGACCTTGAGGTCCGGGCGCCGCTCGCGTATGAACGCAGCCGCGGCGCGCTCGTTCTCCGGGTTGGCATACGCGTGCAGGAACGACACGATGACGACCTCGACGTCGCGGCCCGACACCGCATCGAGGAACGCCTCCAGCCCTTCCTCCGAGACAGATTCGAGGACGTTGCCCCTGAAGTCCGTGCGCTCCGCGACCTCGAACCGCAGGTCGCGCGGGATGAGCGGCTCGAACCAGCCCCGCAGCCCGTAGATGTTCGGCCTGTCGCGGCGGCGCAGCTCCAGCACGTCGCGGAACCCCGCCGTCGTGAGCAGCGCGCAGGCGGCGCCCTTGCGCTCAAGCACCGCGTTCAGCCCCACCGTCGTGCCGTGGACGACCCCGGACACCGACGAGACCGGTTCGCCGGTCGCCTGCAGCGCCGCGATGAAGCCCACGGACTGGTCGGCAGGCGTGGACGGCACCTTGAGCGCCTGCAGCGAGCCTGTCTCGCCGTCCACGAACACGAGGTCCGTGAACGTTCCGCCCACGTCGATGCCGGCGAGTCTCGCCACTGGACGCTGCTGCCTCCCGCTCCTCTGGGGTCGGGCGGATTCTCACGGAACGCGGCGGGCGGATGCAACCGCAAGCTGTCCGGCACACCGGGCAGCCGCCGTCTGGAGTATCATCGCCGCACCCTGCCCGTGCGGAGGCTGCGCCATGCCCGACATCGAACTCTCGTTCGCCATCACCGCCTACGACCGCGTCATGCCGATGATCACCGGCGAGGTGAAGCCGGACGGCCTCACGCTCGACTACCAGGGGATGCCCGGCGCGGTTCCGCGCGTCTTCTACGAGCAGATCAAGTACCACCGCTTCGACGTCTCCGAGATGTCGATGTCGTCGTACCTGCGCATGCGCCCGCTCGGCTTCCCGTACCGGATGCTGCCCGTCTTCCACAACCGCACGTTCTCCTACACCAACGTCTACACCCGCAAGGCGTCCGGCATCCGGCAGGACCACCCGGAGGACCTGAAGGGCAAGCGGTTCGGCATCGGCGACTACCAGCAGTCGGTCGGCCTCTGGACGCGCGGCATCCTGAAGCTGGAGTGGGGCATCGAGCCGCAGGACATGACCTGGTACATGGAGCGCAGCGAGCACTACAGCCACACCGGCGCGTCGGCGGACGCCGGGCTCGGCCTGCCCGAGGACCTCGACCTGCGCCACGCGACCACCGACTTCAGCTCGATGTACCTCGACGGCGAGCTCGACGCCTCCATCGGCATCGGCTCGATACGCGGCTCCGGCATCGACCGCCAGCAGAGCGTGAACCTGGTCGGCAGCCCGGACTTCCCCACCCTCTTCTCCGACCCGAAGGGCGAGTCCATCCGCTTCTTCCGGAAGCACGGCGTGTTCCCGCCGCACCACGTGACCGTCGTGCGCGAGAGCATCGTCGAGGAGCACCCGTGGATCGCGGTGAGCCTCATGGAGGCGTTCGAGGCGTCCAAGCGGATCGCCATCGACCGGCTGCGCTCCATGCCGCCGACGCTGCTCGTGTTCGGGAAGCAGTACCAGGAGGAGGTCGACGGCGTGTTCGGGCCGGACCCGTTCGCCTACGGCATCACCGCGAACGCCAAGGCGTTCGACATGGCGCAGACGTTCTCCATGGAGCAGGGACTCAGCGCCCGCAAGCAGCCGTGGGACGAGATCTTCCCGGAGGAGGTGTTCTACCGGGAGGAGCGCGCCGCGTCGTCGTCAGGCGGCGGGCACTAGGGGGGAGCGTCAGTTCCCCGCGAGCCTGACCACTGCGAGCACGAGGCCGGTGATGGCCACCATGCCGCCGGTAGTCCAGCCAGCCATCCAGCGCAGCAAGCGGCTCTCCATCTGGTGCATGGACTGGTGCAGGTCGGCCTTCAACTCGGCCAAGTCCGCCTTGGTCGCATAGTGGGATAACTCTTCCCTGAGCTCGGCCTTGGTGGGGTAGCGGGCAAGCTCCTCCCTGAGCTCAGACCGCGTGATGGGATGTTCTGCTGTGGTCATGGCTGTGGACCGCCTCTGATACACAGGCTAGCGCAGGCATGCCATGCGTTGCAATACGGTGGTGTCATTCTTGCTAGATAGGTCTCCGGCACGGCCCTAATGAGGGTGGCTGTGCCCGTCGTCGCCGAACACCTCCGGGTAGACGAAGGCAGCGAGTTTCTCAACGGTTTCCATGAAATGCGGACTATCCGGACTGAACGAATAGCCATCGCGCAATACGAATATGTGGTGGTCGATATGTGTCGCGTCCTGTGCCATATGCAGTTCCGATAGTTCGGGGTTTCCGATCACGCTGATTATCGAGTCCGTGATGATGATGTCGGGTTCGACCGCCACTATCGATTCCGGGCTGAGTTCCTGGTAGCCGTCGTGGGTGGCTATGTTCTCCAGTTTCAGCAGTTCGAAGATGTCGTTCATCAGCGTGTTTCTGCCGGGCGTGACCCAGTCTTCGCTGTAGAGATAGACCGTCCATACCGGCTCGACCGGGTCCATCATCGTCCGGAGAGCGTCGAGGGGAGCGCCGAGATCGCCCGCGATGCGCTCATCCTCCAGCCTCGGAGGCAGAGGCGTCGCAGTCGGCGTCGGCGTTGGCTCCGGTGTGGGGGTGGGTATAGCCGTCGCTGTTGGTTCCGGGCTGCTGCACCCGGACAGCAGCAGAAACACCGTCAGCGCCACTCCCATGAGGGTGGCCGTTGCAGATGTCTCTCGCGACAGCGTTCCGGTTCTCATTGCATTCTCTCGTTCATCCTCATCCGCCGCTGCCCGGTTCCCTCTCCCAGAGGGCGAGGGGATCAGACCAGGGCGCCTCAGAAAGACGTCCCTACACCAGGCACCCTCACCCGCCGCTGCGCGGCACCCTCTCCCAAGGGGGCGAGGGGTCAGACAGGGCGCCCACGAGAGGCGCCCCTACACCAGTCCACTCCAACCCGCCGGTTCATCCTCTCCCTAGCCCTCTCCCCTCAAGGGAGGAGGGACTATTCGGACTGGAGGGCGCGGATGAGCTGGAGGAGGGCGGCGGTGACGGCGCGGTTGCGCACGAGGGGGCGGCGCGACGGGAACTCGTGGCGCACAACGCTTGCGCTGCCGGGCGTCGACACGCCGATGAAGACGGTGCCCGCCTTCACGCCGTCCTGGTCGCCGGGGCCGGCGATGCCCGTGACGCTGACGCCGCAGTCGGCGTCGTAGGTGCGGCGGGCGGCGTCGGCCATCGCGCGGGCGGTCTCCTCGCTGACCGCGCCGTGGGCGTCGATCGTCTCGCGGGGGACGCCCGACTGCACCTTCATGTCGTCCGAGTAGGTGATGGCGCCGCCGACGAAGTACTCGGACGAGCCGGGGATCTCCGTGAGCGCCGCGCCGATCATGCCGCCGGTGCACGACTCCAGCACCGCGAGCGTGTAGCCCTTCTCGCGCAGCAGGTCGCCGACGCGCTCCGGCGGGTACTCTTCGTCGGTGCCCCAGATGTAGTCGCCGAGGGCGTCGCGCACCATCGTCTCGGCGCGGAGGAGCGTCGTGAGCGCCTCGGACTCGGTGTCTGCCTTCGCGATGCCGCGCAGGTAGATGCCGTCCTGCTTCGCGTAGACGCCGAAGTCCATGCCGGGGACGTCGTAGACGTCGCGCACCATCTCGTCGACGGCGGCCTCGCTCAGGCCGATGGTCTTGAAGGTGCGGGCCATGATCTTCTGGCCGGGGAGCCGCTCCTTGAGGCGCGGGGCGATCTCGGTGGTCCACATGTTGGTGAGCTCGCGCGGGGGGCCGGGGAGCGTGATGAGCATCTTGTCGCCCTTCTCTATCCACCAACTGGGCGCGGTGCCCATGGCGTTGCGGATGGCGACGGCGGACGGGATGATGCCGGCCTGGCGGAGGTTCTGCTGGGGCATCGGGTTGACGTTGCGGCGCGCGAAGCTCTCCTCCAGCCACACCCTGAGCTCCGGGTCGGTGGTGATCTGCTCGCCGAGCATGTTGGCGATGCCGTCGCGCGTCATGTCGTCGAGCGTGGGACCGAGGCCGCCCATCGCGATGACGACGTCCGACCTGCGCCACGCGCGGTCGAGCGTTTCGGTGAGGCGCGTGAGGTCGTCGCCGACGATGGTGACGAACTTGAGCTCGAGGCCGAACTCCGGCAGGCGCTGGCCGAGCCAGGACGAGTTGGTGTCCTGCGTCTCGCCCATGAGGAGCTCGGTGCCGACGGCGATGATCTCGGTGTTCATGTCTCTCCAGCGCTGAGTGGCAGTCCGGCGAGTATAGCCGGGAATCGACATCGATGGACAGGACGGGATCAGTGCCCGCTCATGGTGAGCCTGTCGAACCACAGCGAGTGGAGGCAGCCGCGCTACCCGGAGGGAACGTTCCGGGGGGAAACACAGCTCATTTCAGCTCACCGGCCCCGATCTACCTCTGAAATCGGCCCTCCATGTGGACTGTCCAACAGCTCATAACCGCTCATCCGCAGCTCATTCCAGTGCAATTACCGCTCACTTCCGCTCTTTACGGCTCACTCGCCTCGCGGTCCGATGGGCTCTTGGGTGCCGGGTGCTGTGCTCATGCAACCAGCGTACGCGGTCGGGGCGCGACCGCGATAGGGGCGGGTGTCACACGTGGGGGTTGTAGGGACAGGCGCCGCTTGAGCACGGGGTGGTCCCGGCGCTGGTGGTGCGCTATCTGCGGTCACTGGCTGTCGAAACGTCCGGGGAGCATGCCGGGGCGGGGGGCGAATAGTGTAGCAGGCGACTGTGGAAGTGATCGTGGATTTCGACGCGCGGAGCGTGGGTGCTCATGGCCAAGGACTTGCCAAGAAAAGAACTGTACGAGGTAAACCCGTTTTAGAGAAAAGGGCGGCAGGCTATTAACACGGTCGGAGTGTGTCGGGGGTGCGTGGCGAATATCGCGGCGGTCATTCTCGTGGCTGAGTTCTATAGACATTGTACGCGTTGTAGAAGTCAATCACTTTATTTGGAGTATGTCTGGATATCGGAATACCTGCACTTATGCGGTTATATATCTCAGTAGTCACTGTACCTCTATACTCCATCTTCTGGTTGAAGAATTCCTGTAAGGGCCGTAACTCAGCGTATCTGTATGCGACATAGCTTTGCCTGTTGATAGAGATATGCTCGCCTGGAGCGACCAAACAAGTAGTATCGGTGCTCCTGTTCTTATAGTCAGTCGTCAGGTTGACGACGAGGATGCGTTTTCCGTTGCCAGTCCCATCATCAAATTCGTTGGTCAGGGCAACGAATAAATGTGCAAGTCCGTTACCTTGGTCTACGAAGAAAGAAGTTCGTTCTACGAGTCCAGAACGAACAAGAGCGGGAATTGGGTTCGCCAACTATATCACCCTATCACGTCCAAGGATTGCATCGATGGATTCGCGGTGGTCGGCATGTGCAGATAGCTCGTCAATTTCATTATCAGGAATTCCAACTGCTCTAAGCAACTCTTGGAACTCAATCAAGGTTGATGACCCCATCGGGTTTGACCATTCAGGAAACTGGTGCGTGAGGTCAACAAGTTGACGATCAGTCATTTTACCGTACTGTTCCCATATTTCGTCTATTATCTCAATGTCAGCGCGCGAGAGGTCGCCAAGTGCACTAGTCGTAACACCTTCTTTGAGTCTTACCGAAATAGCATCTCCAATAAACCTACTCCATTCATCAGAAAATTTCTCTCCTTTCATCAAGTCATATGTCGTAGTGAGGACAGGCCCCTGAGGCATAGAATACGCAGTATCACCAGTAATAGACTCCCCATATTGCTTTAGTGATTCTCTGTCGGCAAGGTAGAGAAGCTTCATAACCTTTACCCGGGAGACTGGCCTACCCGCCTTCAGCAGGAACATTGCAGTCATCTGGCTAGCTTTAGCAATGTTCATGGTTCCCCCCCCTGCCATGGGTCCATGGCTGTACGATATTCATCTTGACCGCCTTCGTCATCTGTGTCAACTAGCCGGAGACACACCCGATTGATGTCCTTGATGAGCCTGACTGTTCAGCCCCTATGCCTACCGTCATCATCCGCTCCTCCTCCTCACTGATACACTAGCCCCCTCACACGAACCCCATGCTATCTGCCTTCAACATCAGTAAGGCCTACTCGACCAGGACGCTGTTCAGCGGGCTCACGCTCAACGTCGACGCCGGGGACCGCATCGCGCTGATCGGGGCGAACGGCTCCGGGAAGACGACGCTGATGGACATCCTGGCGGGCGATACGCCGCCGGACTCGGGGAACGTGTCCACGCGGCGCGACGTCTCCATCGGCTATCTGAAGCAGGAGCCGGCGTCGTTCAACGGGAAGCCGCTCCTCCAAGAGGTGCTGGAGGCCAGCGCGGAGGTGATCGCGCTCACGGACGACATCGCCGCGACGCGGGAGGCGCTGGCGTCGGAGCCGGACCCGGAGAAGCAGGCCGGTCTGCTGGAGCGCCTCAGCGAACTGGACATGGCGCTGGACGCCGCGGGCGGAGACGACCGGGAGCACGAGGCGAAAACCATCCTCTCGGGACTCGGGTTCAAGCAGACCGACTTCCTGCGGCCGATGAGCGAGTTCAGCGGCGGCTGGGCGATGCGGGCAGGACTCGCGCGGCTCCTGTTCCGGAGCCCTGCCCTGCTATTCCTTGACGAGCCGACCAACCACCTCGACCTCGAAGCGAACCTGTGGTTCGAGAAGTACCTGGCCGGGTTCCGGGGCGGGGTGCTCATCACGTCGCACGACCGCGCCTTCCTGAACCAGGTCGCGACGAAGGTGCTCGCCATCGAGGAGGACGAGGTCGTCCTGATGCGGGGGGACTACGACGAGTACGTCGTGGCGCGCGAGCAGTCGCTGGAGGTCAAGCGGGCGGCAGCCGCCCGGCAGGAGCGCCGGATGCAGAAGCAGATGCGCTTCGTGGAGCGCTTCCGGTCCAAGGCGACGAAGGCGACGCAGGTGCAGAGCCGCCTCAAGCAGCTCGAGAAGGTGCAGACCATCGAGCTGCCGCGAACGACGAAGAAGGTGCGCTACTCGTTCCCTGAGCCGCCCCGCAGCGGCGCCGAGGTGATATCGCTGGCCGGCGTCAGCAAGTCGTACGGGGAGACGACGGTCTACCGGGGCGTGAACCTGTCGCTGTCGCGCGGCGACCGCGTTGCGCTGGTCGGGCCGAACGGCGCGGGGAAGACCACGATGCTCAAGATACTCGCGGGCGTCCTGCCGATCGACGAGGGGGAGCGAAGGACCGGCCACAACGTGGTGACGTCGTACTACGCGCAGCACGTGCTCGAACTGCTCGATCCGGCCAACTCGATACTCGACGAGCTGCGGCACGCGGCCCCGGACGTGCCGGAGCAGAGCCTGCGCACGACGCTGGGCGGCTTCCTGTTCAGCGGCGACGACGTCCGCAAGCCGATATCCGTGCTGTCGGGCGGCGAGAAGGCGCGGGTGGCGCTGGCCAAGCTGCTCCTGCAGCCGAGCAACCTGCTCCTGATGGACGAGCCGACGAACCATCTCGACATCGCGTCGCGGGAGATACTCGCGGACGCCCTCGGGGACTACAAGGGCACGATCTGCCTCATCACGCATGACCGGACGCTCATCCGGCAGACGGCCAACAAGATCGTCGAGATCGACGCCGGAGAGCCGACGGTGTTCCTCGGCGGCTACGACGACTACCTGTACCGCAAGCAGAGCGAGGCCACGAACGGGGTCGCCGCGCCTGCGGTCAACGGGACGATCGACGCGGCGCCGGTGCAGAGCCGCGGCAGGAGGCGCGGTCGGCCGCTCGACGACGCGGAGATCGAGCGGCGGTCGCTGCGGAGCGAGGCGCGCAGGCTGGCGATGCGGATAGAGGAGTTGGGCGCTTCGCTGTCCGACCGCGAGTCACGCATAGCGGAGCTGGAGGCGATGTTCTCGCAGCCCGACCGGTTCGACGGCCCGGCGCACCTGGCGTCGGCGGGCGAGGAGTACGGCGCGCTCAAGGAGGAGGCGAGGCGGCTGTGGGAGGAGTGGGAGCGGCTGTCGCTGGAGGCGGAGGACGTCGACGGCAGGCTGGAGGGGCTGGGGGTGCGCCCCTCACCCTAACCCTCTCCCCCAGGGAGAGGGAACCAGCCAGAGAGACCTCTCCCCGAGAGGGAGGGACGCTTTGTGAGGGACACTTCCACGCCCCCGGCAGCGGGGCTACGCCCCTCTGTACTCCCTGTTCTGGCCAAGACCCGTGGTTCGACAGGCTCACCACGAACCGCAGCCTGAGAGGGTGCCGCACGGTAAGGCGCAGGCTGCGCTCGGCATGACGCCCTAACCCTCACCCCAGCCCTCTCCCGCCATCGGGAGAGGGAGCAAACACCCCGCAGGAGACGATGCCCTGCCTTCGCAGGAACGACGAGTGAAGCGGGCGCTAGTGCGGGCTGCTACACTCGCGGCGCGAGGAGCGAGTGGGCAACAGCGAAGGGAGGATGGCGCCATGACCAGTTCTCAGTCGCAGGGTGAGCAGGTGGTCGACGACTGGCAGACGCGGAGGACGCCGTACGAGAAGTGGGTCCACCGGCAGGGTATCCCCGTCATCGAAGGCTACGGCGTGGCGGACCCGTTCAGCCAGGAGTTCGGTCGATGGGAGCGCATCGGCGCGGACGCGTACTTCGTCATCATGAAGGGCATGGAGGGCATCACCGGGCAGTACGCCGTGCGGCTCCCCTCCGGGCAGAGCACGAAGTGGGAGCAGCACCTCTACGAGAAGGTGGTCTACATCTACAGCGGCAGGGGCGCGACGTCGGTGGAGGACTCGACCGGGAAGCAGCAGCACTTCGAGTGGAAGACGGGCAGCGTCTTCGCGATACCCCTGAACACGCGCCACTCCATCAGCGCGGTCGAGCCGACCGAGTACGTCGCGTGGACTACCGCGCCGATGGTGTTCGACCTCTTCTACGACGAGAACTTCGTCTACGACAACCCGTACGCGTTCCGCGACCGGTTCGACGGGCAGGACGACTACTTCAGCAAGGAGATCCGCGAGGACAGGTACTGGGAGACGAACTTCATCGCGGACATCCGGATGGCCCGCATCGACCCGGCGGAGTGGCGCGGCGCGGGGACGAACCTCTCGATGTTCGAGATCGCGAACAACAGCCTCATCTGCCACCTCGCGCACTGGCCCGCAGGCCGCTACATGCTGGCGCACTACCACGGCGGCGGCGCCATCCTGCAGATCGTGCAGGGCGAAGGCTTCAGCCTGATGTGGTCGAACGAGTACGGCGAGCGCCCCTTCGAGAACGGCTACGGCGACAAGGTGGTCCGCATCGACTGGAAGGTGGGGAGCTCGTTCAGCCCGCCGACCAACTGGTACCACCAGCACTTCAACACGAGCCCGGACGCGGCGCTGCAACTGGCGCTGCGGAACGGGAGCATGAAGAACCCGCTGGGGATCCGGCACGCGCACGCGGCAGCGTTCACGTCGACGGTCCCGCTGGAGCGCGAGGACCCCGCGATACGTCGGATGTACGAGGAGGACGTCGCGCGGAAGGGCGTGGCGTCGACGATGCCGGGGGTATAGGGGTTAGCCCTCACCCCAACCCTCTCCCGCCATCGGGAGAGGGAGTCAGGCAGGGCGCCCACTCCTCGCCCGTTATGCAAGGGTCTCCCCTAAGTGAGAGGGGCCAAACAGGGCGCCCACAAGGGACGCCCCTACACCAGGCTGCCTCCGAGAGATTTCTCGGCTTCGCTCGAAATGACAGCCCTCACCCGCGCGTCCGGTCCACCCTCATCCGCCGCTTGCGCGTCGGCCTGTGCGGGCGCGGAGGCGGCGTGCTATGCTATGCACGGCGTCCCGGGAGCGGGGCGCTGTTATTGTGCTACGGCGCAACACCCTCACCCTAACCCTCTCCCCTCAAGGGCGAAGGGACAGACGGAACGGAGACCATGCACCTCGTGATCGACGGACACGGCTGCGACGCCGCGGAGCTCTCGGACGCGGAGCGCGTGCGGCGGTTCCTGGACGAGTTCCCGGACCGCATCAGCATGACCAAGATCACGCCGCCCGCCGTCTACACCTACCACGGGCCGACGCCGGAGGACTGGGGCGTCTCCGGGTTCGTCATCATCGCGGAGAGCCACATCAGCGTGCACACGTTCCCGGACCGGGGCTACGTCAACATCGACGTCTTCTCGTGCAAGGAGTTCGACGCGGACGACGCGATGGCGCAGGTCGGCGAGTTCTTCTCGATGGCCGAGGTCCGCAACTGGGTGCTGGACCGCGGGCTGGAGCACCTCGACCCGGCGACCGCCAAGGCAGTGGTGGAAGAAGAGCGGGAGACCGTCCGCCAGCGGGTGTAGGGGCGCCCTCACCCTAACCCTCTCCCAGAGGGAGAGGGGACAAATCGGAGAGCCGCCATGACCGAGGGCGAACACGCAGCCGGAGGCCCTCACCCTGACCCTCTCCCCCAGGAGAGGGAAACACATCCCGCCCTACCCGAGACGTTCCTGATACTCGACCCGGACGAGCATTCGCTCGCCCGATCGCGGTGCGTCGTGCTGCCCGTTCCGTACGAGGAGACGACCAGCTACCGCAAGGGGACGCGGCGCGGGCCGGAGGCGATCATCCGGGCGTCCGCCGAGATGGAGGACTACGACGTCGAGCTCGGCTGCGAGCCGTGCAACGTGGGCATCCACACTGCGCCCGCGCTCGAAGCCCCGCCCCTGCTCGAACCCAACGGGGGACCGGAGGCGATGGCGGGGCGCGTCCGGGAGACAGTGGCCTCCTACGCCGCGCAGGGCAAGCTCGTGGGCATGCTCGGCGGCGAGCACTCGATAACATCGGGGGCGGTCGCCGCGCACGCGGAGCGGCATCCCGGCCTGAGCGTCCTCTTCTTCGACGCGCAGGCCGACCTGCGTGACGACTACCAGGGCTGGGCGCACAGCCACGCCTGCGCGGCGCGGCGGGCGCTCGACCACGCGTCGAGCCTGACGCTCGTCGGGGTGCGCAGCATGACCGGCGAGGAAGCCGCGTTCGCGCAGGAGCGGGGCGTCGCGCTGTTCCCGCGCGGCGCGGAGCCCATCGACGACGTCGACGCCATCGTCGACACGCTCGGCGAGGAGGTCTACGTCTCGTTCGATCTCGACGCGCTCGACCCGTCGTTCATGTCGGCGGTCGGCACGCCGGAGCCGGGCGGCATGGGGTGGTGGGAGGCGCTGCGCATCCTGCGCGCCGTCGGGGAGCGCCGGCGCATCGTGGGCTTCGACGTGGTCGAGCTCGCGCCGGACGAGGGGCCGGAGGCGTGCGCCTACACCGCGGCGAAGCTGGTGTACAAGATCTTCGGGTACGCGATGACGGGGGGCAGCCTCACAGCCCACCCCGCCGGTTCACCCTCACCCTAGCCCTCTCCCCTCAAGGGAGAGGGAATCAGACCACCCGAGAGATTCCTCGGCTCCGCTCGGAATGACAATGCAGGGGGCGCCCTGAAGCGCGGGCCGAACAGGGCACCCACAAGGGATGCCCCCTCACCCGCCGCGCTGCCGCGCGCCGACCTCTCCCCCAGGGAGAGGTATGAATGGCTCCCCTCGCCCACTGGGAGAGGGGCTGGGGGTGAGGGTCGGCCCCGCAGAGGCGTATGCTGTGGCAGAGGTAGAGGACATGACGGCTGAGCAGACGGTCTACATGGACCACGCGGCCACGACGCCGGTGCTGCCGGAGGTGGCGGAGGCGATGCGCCCGTTCTTCACGGAGCGGTACGGCAACCCGTCCAGCATCTACGGGCTGGCACAGCAGGCGCGGCAGGCGCTCGACGAGGCGCGGGAGCGGTGCGCGAAGGTCCTCGGGACGCGTGCGGGCGAGATCGTCTTCACGAGCGGCGGCACGGAGTCCGACAACGCGGGCATCATGGGCCCCGCGCTCGCGCTCAAGGAGCACAGGCGGCACGTAGTGACCACGTCCATCGAGCACCACGCGGTGCTGCACGCCGTCGAGCTGCTGGAGAGCCTCGGCTGGGAGGCGACGTACGTGTCACCCGGCCGCGACGGCATCGTGCGGCCTGAGGACGTCGCGGACGCCGTCAGGCCGGAGACGGCGGTCGTGAGCGTCATGCTCGCGAACAACGAGATCGGCACGCTGCAGCCGGTGGCAGAGATAGCGCGGCTCGTGAAGGAGCGCGCGGCGTCGGAGCGGCGCTTCATCGCCGTGCACACGGACGCGGTGCAGGCCGCGGGCGCCGTGCCGGTCAGGGTCGACGACCTCGGCGTGGACCTGCTGTCGCTCTCGGCGCACAAGTTCGGCGGACCGAAGGGCGTCGGGCTGCTGTACATCCGCCGGGGGACGCCGTTCGCACCGACGCAGGTGGGCGGCGCGCAGGAGCGCGAACGCCGCGCGGGCACCGAGAACACGGCGGGCATCGTCGGGATGAGCATCGCGCTGGAGCGCGCGGAACGCGAGCGGGAGCAGAACGCCGCTGCGTGCGCCGCGCTCCGCGACCAGCTGCTGAGCGGCATCCTCGAGCGCGTCGACCGCGTCGAGGTGAACGGCAACACGGACGCGCGGCTGCCGGGCAACGTCAACGTCTCGTTCCACGGCGTCGAGGCCGAGCCACTGCTGATGGGGCTGGACCTCGCGGGCGTCGCGGCGTCGAGCGGCAGCGCCTGCACTGCAGGCTCGCTGGAACCGTCGCACGTGCTGCTGGCGCTCGGGCGCTCAAACGAACTGGCCCGCAGTTGCGTGCGGTTGACACTCGGGCCGGAGAACACGGCGGAGGAGGTCGACTACGTCGTCGAGACGATGGCAAGCCTCGTACCGAAGCTGCGCGCGCTGTCGAAGGCCGGTTCCCGGTAGCAGGCGGCCTTGCGTAACCCGTCCGCACCACCCCGGGGTACCCTCACCCTGACCCTCTCCCCCTGTAGGGAGAGGGGACCAAGGCATCCAGAGGGTAGACCGTGAAGCTTCCGGAGCCGGTAGCGGAGTTCCTGTACGAGCCGCCGGTCGCGCCGTCGCTCTGGCCGCGCCGCGTCTTCCACCTGGTGGCGGGCTCGACGCTGCCGCTCGGCATCCTCTTCCTGCCGCTGGAGACCGCGCAGTGGCTGCTCATCGCCGGGAGTCTCGGGGCCGTTCTGCTGGAGGTGCTGCGCGGGCTCGTGGGCGGCATCAACGACTGGATGGTGCGGACGCTGCCGTTCTTCAAGGCCGCCGAGAGCCGCCAGGTGACCGGCGCGACGTTCATGTGGCTCTCGGCCACGCTCCTCGTGTTCGTATTCGAGAAGGAGGTCGCCGTGCTGGCGATGCTCTTCCTGTCGGTGGGCGACCCGTTCGCGGCGCTCATCGGCGTGCGCGACCACCGGGCGCGGCGGTTCGGGAAGTCGCTCGCGGGGACAGCGGCGTTCGCCGTTGCGGCTCTCGTAGCGGGGCTGCTCGCGACGCTCCACCCGGACGTGCCGCTCGCGTGGTGGCTCGCGCCGGGCGCGATCGTTGCCGCGCTCGCGGAGCTGGCGCCGGTCCCGCTCGACGACAACGTCACGGTGCCCATCGTGTCGGCGGCGGTCATGGCGCTGCTGGCGATGGTGTAACGTAGGCAGGTCATGCCGAACCGGCTCATCAACGAGACCTCCCCTTACCTGCTGCAGCACGCGCACAACCCCGTCGACTGGTACCCGTGGGGTCCGGAGGCGTTCGAGCGGGCGAAGGCAGAGGACAAGGTCGTGCTCGTCTCCATCGGCTATGCAGCGTGTCACTGGTGCCACGTCATGGAGCGCGAGTCGTTCGAGAACGATGAAACGGCACGCGTGATGAACGACCTCCTCGTCGCGATCAAGGTGGACAGGGAGGAGCGCCCGGACGTCGACGGCATCTACATGAGCGCGGTGCAGCAGCTGCACGGGCACGGCGGCTGGCCGCTCAACGTCTTCCTGCTGCCTGACGGGCGTCCGTTCTACGGCGGCACGTACTTCCCTCCGGCGGACCGCGCCAACATGCCGTCGTGGACGAGGGTCGTCGCGGCGGTGAACGACGCCTACCGCACCAACCGCGACGCCGTGTTGCAGAACGCGCGCGTCCTGACGGAGGCGCTGCAGAACGCGTCCAGCGTCGCGATGGCCGACGAGGACGTGAGTGAGGAACTACTCGCGCAGGCGAGCGCAGGCATCGTGTCGCTGCACGACGCGGAGCACGGCGGCTTCGGCAGCGCGCCGAAGTTTCCGCAGTCGATGCCGATGGAGTTCCTGCTCGCCCGCAACGCCCGCGTTCCCGACCCGGACGCCCTCGAGGCAGTGGAGACGTCGCTCGCCGCGATGCACGACGGCGGCATCTACGACCACCTCGGCGGCGGGTTCGCACGCTACTCCACCGACCGCTTCTGGCTGGTGCCGCACTTCGAGAAGATGCTGTACGACAACGCGCTCCTCGTGTCGCTGTACACGCAGGTTTTCCAGGCGACAGGCGACCCGCGCTACCGCGACGTCGTCGACGAAACGACCGCGTACCTGCTGCGCGACCTGCGCCACTCGGACGGCGGCTTCTTCTCGTCGCAGGATGCCGACAGCGAGGGAGTCGAGGGCAGGTTCTACGTCTGGACGCCGCAGGAGATCGAGGCCCTGCTCGGCGCCAATGACGCCCAGTTGTTCCGTCGGTACTACGGCGTGGGGGTCCATCCGAACTTCGAGGGGCGGCACATCCTCCACGTGCGCGACAGCGCGGCGGCAGCCGGCCGCGAACTGGGCGTCGAAGCAGGCGACCTTGTCGAAAGGCTGCAGCCGATGCGGCGCACGCTCCTCGAACGGCGGGCGGAGCGCGTGCCACCGGCGACCGACGACAAGGTGCTGACCGCGTGGAACGGGATGGCCCTGCGCGCGCTCGCAGAGGCGGCGTTCGCACTCGACCGGCCAGACCTCCGGGACGCCGCGGAGCGCAACGCCGACTTCCTGCTCCGCGAGATGCGCTCCGATGGACGGCTGCTCCGCACCTGGAAGGACGGCAAAGCTCACTTGCTCGCCTACCTGGAAGACTACGCACTGCTCATCAACGGGCTGCTCTCGCTGCACACGGCGACGTTCTCGCACCGCTGGCTCCACGAGGCGCAAGCGTTGACGGACGAGATGCTGGCGCTCTTCCAGGACGAGGAGGCCGGAGTCTTCTACGACGTGGGCGCCGACCACGAGGAGCTGATCGTGCGCCCACGCGACCTGACCGACAACGCAACGCCCTGCGGGAGCTCGGCCGCCGCCGAGGCGCTGCTGCGGATGTCCGTGCTCACGGGCGACCAGTCCCTCGCGCAGAAGGCGGAGCGCCTCATACGGGGCATCGCACCGCTCACGGCACGCTATCCGCTGGGGTTCGGGAACTGGCTGCGCGTCATCGAGCGCCACCTTGCGCCGCCCACCGAGGTCGTTGTCGTCGGGGACCCCGCCGACGAACGTACCCGGGCGCTGCTGGCGCCCCTGCGCGGACGCCTGCCGTCATTCGCATTCGTAGGGTACGCCCCCGGCGAAGCGTCGCCGTTCCGGACGCCACTCCTGGAGGACCGCACCGATACGGACATACCCACGGTATACGTCTGCCATGGCTATGTATGCGACCTGCCCACCCACGACCCGGCAACACTCGCACAGCAACTCACTGGCAGTCCCTGAAATGCCCTCGGCATAATCCGTTGCCAAGGACCCCCGCGTTTCACCAGCGCCCAGGAACAGTTAGAATGCCGCCGGGCTGAGATGCTAGAGCGCAACTTCTGGTTCAGGACCGCCATCGTCGTGATCGCGTTCAGCGCGATCATCTTCGTCGTCGACACCTTGCGGCGGGTCTGGGACTTCCTGGGCGATCTGATCCTCGTCCTCTTCCTGGCCTACCTCGTCGGCTCGCTCATCATCCACACGGTGCGCTGGCTCATGCGCATCCCCGGCATGAAGCGGCCGCTGGCTATCTTCATCGTCTACCTCGCACTCATCTCCATCGTGGCGGTCATCGGCGCGCTCGTGGTGCCGGCCACCATCACCCAGGTCGTCGACCTGGCGGAGGTCATCCCCGACTACGTCGAGCGCATCCCCGAGTTCATCACCGCAGCAGAGGAGTACCTCGCCGGGTTCGACATACGGGTGGACCTCACAACGCTGCTGCAGATCGAGCAGTTGGGGAGCATCGCCGCCAATGTCCAGGAGAGCATCACGAGCAATGCCATCGGGCTGTTGGGGAACGTGGTCGCCGTTGTCTTCGCCCTTTCGCTGATCATCGTCATCTCCTTCTACGTGGTACTGGACGGGGGGCGCCGCCTGAACGAGGCGCTGAAGGTGCTCCCCCGGAACGCGGAGCGCGAGACGCGGTACGTCCTGGGAGTCATCGACGAGACGTTCCGCAGCTACCTCAGGGGCATGGTGCTCATCTCCCTCATCTACGGCGTCGGCACCGCATCGGTCATGTTCGCGACCGGCCTGCCCGCCGCACTCCCCGTAGCCCTCGTCTCCAGCCTGCTGCTGGCAGTGCCGTTCGTAGGAGACTGGCTCGCGCTCGCCCTGCCGCTCATCATCGCTGCCCTTTCCGGCGACTTCGTCAAACTGCTTACGGTGCTGCTCGTGCTGCTGTTCATCCAGCAGGTGATGCTCAACATCCTGAGCCCGCGCATCCTGGGAAGCGCCGTCCGCATGCCCGCCATGCTCGTCGTCATCGCGGTGGTGCTCGGCGCACGGCTCGCGGGCATCACGGGAGCGCTCCTCGGCGTACCGACCATGGGCGTCATCTACACGCTTGCGGTCCACTACGGAATGGTCATCCGGACGCGGCGCGAGGCGGAGGAGCAGGCGCGCATCCTAGAGAACAGAGAAGCTTCCACGCGGGCCGCTGAATCGAGGGCGATAGCCGAAGAGGAAGCTATCGCGGCCCTCGAAGCGATGGCTGCAGCAGAGGCGCTCGCCGAGTTGGAGGCTGCCCAGGCCGCCGCCGATACCGGGTACCCGGAGCAACCCGAGCCGGAACTTCCGCAGGAGGCGGAAGAGGAACCGGAAGGGCCACCGGCGCCTGACGACTCCCCGGTAGCCACGGACGACGGGCCTGCGCCGGAGGCCCAGGACGAACCCGCGGAGGACGGGACTCGTCCTGAAGACGACCCTCTCCAGCAGAGCGCGCCCCGGTAGTCTCCCCTCACCGTGACCTTCTCCCTGAGGGAGAAGGATAGTGACCCGCCCGCTGCGCTATCCTGACGAACCGCTATGGATGCCGGAGACTTCCTCGTACTGGACGTTGAGACGTCGGGCGGTTCGATGCAGAACTTCCCGGAAGGCTTCCGCCTGCTGCTGACCGGCACGCGGCAGGGAACGCTCTACGGCATGTATACGGTCGACCCCGCGAGCCTCGCCCAGCTGCACAGCCTCATGGTGAACTTCGACGGCCCCGTCGTCACATTCAACGGAGCACGCTTCGATATCCCCATCCTCGACCGCTGGATGCGGGACGCGCTGGGTCTCGGCCTTGTCGTGCAGCAGCACTACGACCTGATGGTGGAGATCGTGCGGGCGGCGGGACGGCGCATCAGCCTTGACCGGCTCTGCTACTACACGTTCGGCGAAGAGAAGGTCTCGTGGGACCACCGGCAGAATGCCCGCGCATGGGCCGAGACCCCGCAGCGGTTGGTCGACTACAACCGGGTCGACCTCGACCTCACGCACGAACTCTTCATGCGCGTGCTGCGAGGTGAACCGCTCTTCCTCGGCGACGCAACGGTGGTGCTGCCCCCGCCGCCGGGTTGAGCGTTACGCGACGTTGATGATGATGGTCACGACGACCGCGATGACAATGAGCCCGATGATGATCTTCTTGGCGTTCATGCGACACCTCCCGTAAAGGGTCAGCCGCTTGTATCACCCCGTTACCCCGGATGGAACGAGATACGCAGGCACGTTAATGCGGAAGAGGCGGCGCTGGTGCGCCGCCTCTTCGATGCGAAACCCGTAGATAACGAGCCCTAGAAGCCGTACATGTCCACCGTGCGCTCGCCCTGCTTGAGACGAGCGATGGTGTTCGCTTCCTTCTCCTCGCGAGCCTTGGCCTTTTCCGTTACCTCAGCGATGCGCGCCTGCGGCACGACGACGACGCCGTCCCGGTCGCCCACGACGAGGTCGCCGGGGAAAACCCATATCTCGCCGATGCGGATGGGGATGTTGATGGCCCCGTAGGCTTCCTTGTCCTTGCCCGTGCCCCTGATGCAGAGCCCGGCGGAGAAGACGGGTATGCCCTCTCCGGTCTCGTACAGCTCATCGAGGAGGGAGCCGTCGCGCACGCAGCCGTCTATCACGAGACCGGCCATGCCGACCTGCTTCGCGGCGTGCGTCATGATCTCGCCCCAGTACCCGGCCTCATGGAAGTGCCCGGTGTCCACCACCATCACGTCTCCCGGCTGCGCGTGGTAGATGCCGCGGTGCAGCCAGAGGTTGTCCTTCGGCGGAGAGAGCACGGTCATCGCCGGGCCGCATATGTACCAGTCCTGCACGACCGGCTTGATGTAGGACGGCAGCGCGCCGATCTGGCCACCGGCCTCGTGAAGCGTCGCGGTCCCGATGCCCCGGACCGCCTCGATCAGCGCGGCATCCGGACGGGTGAGTGTCTGCGTCATTGCGTCTCCTCCTAGCGTGCGAGCATCTGCTCGTAGTTGATCCCCATCACTTCCACGACGGACTTGCCGTTCATCACGTCGCGGGCCATCGCCTGCTCACGGGCGACGATATTCTCAGCCTCGGGCACGACCTCGGCAACGCGGTCCTGCGGCACGACCACGATACCGCTGTTGTCGGCGATGACGTAGTCGCCAGGCGCGAGGCTCACGCCGCCTATCTCGATGGGCTCGTTCGTCGACTCCTCGACGACGCGGTTCCGCGCAGTGAGCGGCACCGCCGCGCGCGCGAAGAGCGGCAGGCCGAGGCCCTTCGCCTCATCGACGTCGCGCGATGCGCCGTCGATGATGACGCCCGCGACGCCGCGCGTCTTCGCCGCCGTCGACAGGATGCCGCCCCAGCCCGCCACGTCCGTCCGGCCCCGGTGGTCGCAGACGATGATGTCGCCGGGGTCGGACGCCTCGACGGCGGCTGTGCCGAGGTGGCGCGTCGTGGTCTCGTTGCCCTTCGTCTTCAGCTTGAACGTCACGGCTCGCCCGGCGATCCGCTCCGTCTCGTACAACGGGAGGATGCCAAGGACGGTGCCCTTGATGCCGAGCTTGTCCTGCGCGTCCGAGACGGCGCAGGTGTCCAACTGGCGCAGCCGCTCAACCCACGTGTCAACTGCCATCGCTTCTTCTCCGTCCCGTCGCTGCGTTCTACGCGCCGACGTAGGCGATGAACTGGATCTGCATCTCCATGCCGCCGGCGAGCGCGTCGTACTGGATGGTGTGGCGCGTCGGGCGGTTCTCCTCGTCCGGGAACATGGCTACCCACTGCTCGTTGACGAGCGGCCGGATGTCGCGGCTCTTCACGTAGACGTTCATGTGGGCGATGTCCTCGACCGTGCCGCCAGCCTCGGTCACGATGCGGCGGACGTGCTCGAACGCCCACTGCGCCTGCTCCGCCAGATCGGTCGGCATCTCGTTCGTGTCCGGGTTGAGGCCGCTGACGCCGCCGGACGTCACGATGGGCCCGGTCTTGGTCGCCGGAGGGATGGGCTGACCGGCGTGCCAGTTACCAGGGATGTGGATCACCTTCCTCGCCATGTTTCACCTCTGAATCGGATGGGATCGCGTTGGTCCGGCCGGACGCCTGAGCGTCGGCCGCGCGCCGCAGCGGAGTATAGCAGGGCGAAGGGGTTGGGGTATTCACAGCCTCGGGGTGTACGGGTGGTGAAGGTGGTGGCGTAAGGCCCCGGGAACCGCCGATGCTGCGCTACACTTGCTTCGTGAGCACCGTAGAACAGATCGAAGGGCGCGTGCGGGCGGCGCTGGGCGAGTTGGGCATCACGGGCTGGGAGTGGATCCAGATCGACCCGCAGTACGGCGACACCGCGGACTTCTGCGAGCAGTACGGGTACGACCTGCCCCACTGCGCCAATACGATCATCGTTGCGAGCAAGCGGGGGCCAGCAGCGTACTGCGCCGGGATCGTGCGGGCGTGCGACCGGCTGGATGTGAACAAGCGAGTGCGGGGGCTGATGGGAGTGTCGCGGGCGTCGTTCGCCTCGGCGGAGGAGACCCGTGAAGTGACGGGGATGATGATCGGCGGGGTTACGGCGCCGGCGCTGCCGGCGGGGTTGCCGGTCTACGCCGACGTGCGCCTGCTGGAGATGGACTACATCATCCTTGGAGCAGGCAGCCGATCGGGCAAGCTGAAGATGGCGCCCAGGGAACTGGAGAAACTGCCGGGCCTCGAGTTCATCGAGGGGCTATCGATCCCGGAGGATTGAGACCGGGCTGCCTCTGGTACCCCCGACAGGACTCGAACCTGCAACGCCCGGGTTAAAAGCCCGGCGCTCTGCCATTGAGCTACGGGGGCACTCCCAACAGGCTATCGCAAACCCTGCTCGCCCGCTCATCCTGAGCTTGTCGAAGAGTCGTGGCGGGCCCGTCGGACCGCGTGCCCTAGAAGAAGCCGAACCGCTCGAGCGGCCAGTAGCCGAACCACAGCTGGCCCACGATGTTCTCCGCGGGTACGAACCCCCAGCGGCGGGAGTCGTCGCTCTGCGCGCGGTTGTCGCCCAGCACGTAGTAGTGGCCCTCCGGCACGATGCGCTCGATGATCGTCTCGCCGGACGTATGCTCCACGTACGGCTCGACGAGCGGCACGCCGTTGCGGTAGATCTCGCCCTGTTCGATCTCGATCGCGTCGCCGGGTCTTCCGATGATGCGCTTCACGAAGTACTGCCGCTCGTCCCTGGGCCAGCGGAAGACGACCACGTCGCCGTAGTCCGGTTCACCGAACGGGTGCCACACCTCGCCCGGCGCGGCGCCCAGTCCCGGGACCCAGCGGGCAACGTGCTCCGCGTCGACCGTCTCGTAAGCGAGCTTGTTGACGAATACGCCGTCCTGGCTCTCCAGCAGGGGGACCATGCTCGGGCCATCCACCCGATAGTTCTGCACGGCTCCCTGGAGCAACAGCATGAAGAAGGCCGCGAGCGCGATGGTCTGGATGGTTTCACGCAGGATGGAGCGCATGACACGGAACGAACGCGCCGCCCGGCACGTACTCTTCAGTATACAGGTGCTGTCGGCAGCCGCGTCCGTTCAGGGCGACAGACCACACGGATGGCTGCGCTATCCTGATAGAGGACACCACGCTGCCGGCACGCGGTAACACAGGAGGACCAACGATGGCCTTGACACCCACACTCCGGGCAAAGAAGACAGTCCTGGTAAGCACCTTTCTGATGGTCGCGGTCCTGCTCGCCGGATGCTCCGGCAACGGAGACTCAGGCAGCGCTGCGCCTGGCGGCAGCCCATCCATCTACAGCACGACGCCCATCGGCATCCACGCTTCCGGCAGCGGGGTCGCATCGGGCGAACCGGACATCGCAGTCGTCTCGCTGGGCGTCGAAGCGCTGCGTGACAGCGTGGGCGAGGCCCGCGACGAGGCGGCGCGGGCGCTCGCGGCCGTCGTTGCAGCATTGCGCGAGGCGGGCGTGGCCGAGGACGACATCCGCACGGCGCACTTCTCCATCAACCCTCGCTACGAGTACGTGCGCGACGGCCAGCAGCAGCTGCTCGGCTTCGAGGTGACGAACACGCTGAACGTGACGGTGCGGGACCTGGACGCCACCGGCGACATCGTGGACCGCGCGGTCAGTGCGGGCGGCGACCTGACCCGCGTTCAGAGCGTCTCATTCCAGTTGGAAGATACGTCCACGCTGGAAGAGGAGGCCCTCGTCGGGGCGTTGGAGGACGCAGGGAAGAAGGCCGACATCTACGCCAAGGAGCTGGAGGTCGTTCGGGGGGACCTGCTCTACGTCGCGGAGACCACGGCGCAGCCCATCGCCTTCCCTGAGGCGCGGTTCGCGGTAGCGGCCATGGACTCGGCCGGACCGCCGACGCAGTTCTTCGCCGGCGACATCGAGGTGCGGGTCCACGTCCAGGCGGTGTTCGCTATCGAATAACGAATCGTCATTTCGAGCGGAGCGTCAGCGCAGCCGAGAGATCTCTCGGGGAGGCGTGCGACATAACGCGAACGTTCCCCGAGAGATGCTTCGACTCCGCTCAGCATGACAACCCCACGCCCAGCGACGCCTACACCTCCAGCGGGGTGTCGTCCCGGTTGGCCCACTCTCCCATGGAGCCGTCGTACATGCAGACGGACTCGTGCCCGATGAGCGTGAGGGCAAGCATGGCGTGCGACGCACGCACTCCGCCCTGTCAGTAGACGTGCACGGTCTTCTCCGGCGTGATGCCGAGACCGCGGGCTATCTCCTCGATCTCCGCGGCGGACCTGAAGGTGTCGTCCTCCGCCACGAGGTGCACCCACTCCAGGAATGCCGCGCCGGGCACGTGCCCTACCCGCGCGTTGCCGCGCGAGTTCTCGCCCGTGTACTCGGCCTCCGTCCGCACGTCCCAGATGACGGTGTCCTCCGCGCCGACGGCCGCCTTCAGCTTGTCGACGTCCGATGCGATGGCGTGGTCCGGAGGCTGAGGCGTGAACGTCACGCCGCCGCCGGCGACCTGCGACGGGCCGGCCTCGACGTCGCGCCCCTCCGCCGTCCACTTCGTCCAGCCGCCGTTCAGCACGCGAACGTTCGCGTGGCCGTAGTAGTTGAGCACCCACCACAGGCGCGAGGCATCCCGGCTGTGGAAGCGGTCGTAACCCACTACGAGGGTGTCGTCGCCGATACCCACTGACTCGAACCACGCCTTCGCCTCGTCCGGCGGCGCGACGAGTCTCGTCTTCTCAGAACCCTTGATCTGCCAAGTTGGCGACAGCGCCGCGCCGGGGATGTGCCCGGCCTCGAAGTCGCTGCCGTCCTGCGCCATCTCGATAACGCACACGTTCGGGTCCGTCAGATGCTCCGCGAGCCATTCGGTCTCGACGAGCAGATCGTTCCTGGGATAGTCAGCCATGGCCCACCTCCAGCGGAAGGTTACGAGGCGGGGCGCGGCGGGGCAAGCAGCGCCTAGCTGCGGGCACGCGCGACGAGGTGCTCCACGTGGTGGTTCTCCTCACACTCCGTCGCTGAGTACTCCAACTGGAAGGTCACATGGCCGAGCCCGTACCCGTAGGCGATCTGCCGCATACACGCCAGCATGGCATCCTCATTCCCCCGTTGGGCTGAGTCCATCAGCACGTGGGCCGTCATGGCGTCGTAGCCGGAGGTGATCGTCCAGGCGTGCACGTCGTGGACGATGGTCACGCCGGGCAGGTCCTCTATGTCGCTGCAGATGCGGTACATGTCCAGGTGCTTGGGGGTGCCCTCGAGCAACACCTTGAACACGCGCATGAACAGACCCCAGGAGCTCCGCAGGATCAGCAGGCCGATGCCGATGCTCAGGATGGGGTCGACGATGAACCAGGACGAGTCCGGAGTCGTCGCGAACACGAGGATCAGCACACCGGAGACGACGACCCCGATGGAGCCGAACAGGTCCGCCATGACGTGCTGGAACGCGCCCTCGGCGTTGAGGCTCTCGCCCGCCGCGCGGTGGAGGACGTAGGCCGCCAGGATGTTGACGACCAGGCCTGCCGCGCCGACGCCGAGCAGCAGCGGCCCCTCGACCTCCGGCGTCTCCCTGATGCGGTGATACGCCTCGAAGAATATCCAGGCCGCGATGACCCATAGGCTCAGCGTGTTGAGCAGCGCCGCGAGCACCTCCGTCCGGTAGTAGCCGAACGTGCTCTCGACCGACGCCGGGCGCTCCGCTATCCACATGGCGAAGAGCGCAAGCAGGATCGCCGCTGCGTCCGTGAGCATGTGCCCTGCGTCCGCGAGCAGAGCGAGGCTGCCGGACAGGATGCCGCCGGCAACTTCGATGAACATGAAGCTGGAGATCAGGGCCAGGGCAATGACAAGGCTCTTCTTGCTTGCTCCGCGCAGGTCGTGGGCATGGTCGTGATCGTGCCCATGCCCATGGTGGTCGTGCCCACCGTGACCATGATCGTCGTGGTCGTGACCTTCGTGCCCGTGGTCATGCTCGGCATGCGCGTCGTGGTCGTGGCCCTCGTGCTCGTGGTCATGCTCGGCATGCGCGTCGTGGTCGTGGCCTTCGTGCTCGTGGTCATGCTCGGCGTGCGCATCGTGGTCGTGGCCTTCGTGCCCGTGGTCATGCTCCGTG
Source organism: Dehalococcoidia bacterium (assembly GCA_965220225.1). Classification (GTDB taxonomy): domain Bacteria; phylum Chloroflexota; class Dehalococcoidia; order Lucifugimonadales; family Australimonadaceae; genus Bin16. Next base: position 2,703,266 of record OZ244813.1, read on the forward strand.
TGCGCGTCGTGGTCGTGGCCCTCGTGCCCGTGGTCATGCTCCGCGTGCGCCTCGTGCTCGTGGGTCTCGTGCTCGTGGTCATGGCCAGCATGCGCGTCGTGGTCGTGACCCTCATGCTCGTGGCGATGTTCGGTTGTCACAGCTGCAAGGCTCCTTCACGCAAAAGCGGCGGCCTGGTATACCCCAGGCCACCGCCCAAACTGCGTTACCGGGTTCAACCGGCGCTATGCACTGTTTTGAGACTTTACGCCGCGTGGGGTGCGTGGTGCGGGTCGTCCGCGTCCGCGCAGTGCTCTTCGCCATGCTGGTGGCAGTGCTCGGCGCCGTGCTCGTCGAACTGCTCGCCTCCGCCGATGGCCACGCAAGCCTCGTCGCCGTGGACGTGGCAGTGGCCCGCGCCGTGCTCATGGCAATGCACGTCGCCGTGGGTGTGGCAGTGCTCACCCTCATGCTCGTGGCAATGGTCAGCCGCTTCCTGGTGGTCGTGCTGGTGAACGTGAGTGGTCATGTTTCCTCCTTGGACGTCGTCCCCGGATCGGTCGTAGTCTCAGGAGAGATTGTTCACCGTACAGGTGTTAGTGTCAATAAGGTACTGCAAATGATACTGAGTTGCATCCGGACATGCCTTCTCCTCAACGATTTCACGCGATGCTTCCCTGCCGCAGGACGGGCCGGCGGGCCAGGAGAGCGCTGAGCGCTCCCACTCCCAGTACCACGCTGAAGGTAACCAGCGCCAGCGTGTATGCGCCCGACGTTTCGAACACATATCCCGCGAACACCGGCCCGACCGCGTTCGACGCCACCACCGCCGGGTGCGCGATACCCCGTATCGTTCCGAGCGAGTCTCTGCCGAAATATTCGGCGTAAACGACCGGTAACATCGCGAAAACGCCGCCGAAAACCATCGATTCCGCGAACGTGAAAGCAGCCATGGGCGCGCCCGGCGGCACGAACCCCGCCGCGGCCATCGCCGCCGAAGCGCCCACCATGCACCCCGCGATCACGACGCGGTAGGACGTGCGTCCCATGAACCACGCGGCGATGAAGCCGCCCGCGAGCATGCCCACCGCGTGGAACATCAGCACCGGCCCAACCCAGCCCTCGGTGAGGCCCCGGTCCAGGAACAACGGTATGCGGTGCAGGCCATAGCCGCCTCCTGCAACCATCGCGCCCATGTGAGCGAAGAGCAGCAGCCAGAAAGCCCGGGTCCGCACTGCTTCCCTCGGACGCCACTCGTACTCTGACCGCGACTGCCTGGAGTGGTCCGCCTGTACGAGCTGCGGCGGCCTCCCGTCCGGGTGCAGCCCCACGTCCTCCGGTTGTCGTGAGACGATGGCGACGAGGGGGAAGAAAGACAGCAGGGCCATGAGCGCTCCGACCACCCACAACGCCTCTCGCCACCCCATCACGGCGATGAGCGCCGCTCCGAGCAACGGCCATAGCCCCAGTCCCAGACGGCTCCCGTTGACCGCTACAGCCGTCGCGAACGCCCTCCGCTGCACGAACCAGTTGGCGATGACGGTATGCCCGCCCAGGTTCTGGATGCTCATCAACGCTGTCCGCGCAACCACGAGCGCTACGTAGAGGCCGACGAGACCTTCCACGAACCCCAGCCCCGCCACAGCCGCTGCCATGAGCAGCCCGCCGCCTCCCATCACCAACCGCCCTCCGTACCTGTCGAGCGCCCGGCCAACCAGCGGCCCGGCCAGCGCCGCCGCGACGGTTCCGAAGCTGAACGCACCGGAGATCGCCGTGCGCGACCAGCCGAACTCCTCCGACCACCGGGGGATGAAGACGCTGAACATCGGCGCGGCGACGGCCCCGCTGATTGTCATCGTCATCAGCACCGCACCGGCTACCACCCATCCGTAGTAGAAAGGCGTCCGCTGCGCGATGCCTCTGAACACGGGCGCCCGGACCTACGCCGCCGCGGTCGCGGGGCGTTTCACCAGGGTCTCGCGCGCGACGAACATGAGCAGCGCCGCAGCGAGGAGCAGCACAGGCGCATATACGACGAATGCAACGCCCGCCCCGAACATCACGGCGAGGAAGCCGCCGAGCAGCGGCCCGGTGATGGCGCCCACCTCCGCAACCGTCCGCCGCGCCGCCTGCAGCCGCGCGCGTACCGCGTCCGGCGCAACGTCGTACGTAGACGTCGCGACCGAGCCCAGCGACAACCCGTTCGAGAAGCCCATGAGGACGGCTATCGCGATGAGCGGTCCGAAATCGCCCGTGAGCGGGATGAGCAGGAACGCGATACCGGGTATCGCCGTGCTCGGCACGGTCGCCCACTTCCGCCCTATCTTGTCCACGACGAACCCCGCCGGAACGATCATCACCAGCGACCCGAAGGAGACGACGAGGAAGAGCGTGCCGATGTCGCTGGGGTCCAGGCCTATCTCGTCCATACGGAGCGGCAGGATGGCCTGGTACGCCATGCGGTAGAGCATCATGCTCGCCGTGGCGAACACCAGCACGAGATACGTCGCCCGCAGACGGGGGTCGATCTGCAGGTAGAGGTTCCGCAGGCGCTCGAGTCGGCTGCCTTCCGCCTCAGCCTCTGCCCCGGACACAGCGGAAGGAGTCGGATGCGGCCGCTCCGCGCTGGGGATGAGGACGCTGATGAGGAAGACAAACGCCGCGATGCCCGTGTAGAGCGCAAACACGACGCGGATGCCCATCTCTTCTCCCACCGTCCCGCCAAGCCATGCGCCGAGGCCCATCCCCACGCCGTGGAAACCCATGAAACCGCTCATCAGCCGCCCGCGCTGGTTCGCCTTCACGAGGTCCACACCCGCGACCTCGCGCCCCAGCATCCACATGCTGTCCGCCGCTCCCGCGATGAACAGCCCGACGAGCAGCGGCCAGAACCACTGCGTCACTATCCCCACCGACACCGAGAGCCCGATGACCACCGGCCCGATGAGCACCGCAGGCCGCGTGCCGAACTTGTCGATGAGTGTCCCGCCGAGTGGCTGGCCTATCAGCCGCCCCATCGTGAACGCGGTGACGACCTGCGCCGCCATGCCGCCGGACACGCCGAACGTGTCTTCCAGCACCGGGATGATGGGCGGCAGCATCCCGTGCGCGAACCCGAGCAGGATCGTCGTCAGGTAGAGCATCGTCAGCCCACGGACCACCGGGCTCATCGGGCCTCCACTCGGCGCACGGGGAATGGCGCCACTATAACACCGCGCTGCTTGGTCTCCTCTCCCACGCTTGGGAGAAGACGTGCAGGCGTCCGCTATACTTGATGAGCGCGCCTTCCATTCCGTCGCGCACTCCAGGAGATGACCGATGGCCCCACCCGACCTCGCGAAACTCGTCTCCCTCGCCAAGCGGCGGGGGTTCGTATTCCCCTCGAGCGAGATATACGGGGGCATCGGATCGAGCTGGGACTACGGCCCGCTCGGCGTCGAGCTGAAGCGCAACGTCAAGGAGGCGTGGTGGCGCGCGATGGTCTACGAGCGCGACGACGTCGTCGGCCTCGATAGCGCCATCATCCAGAACCCGCAGGTGTGGGTCGCCAGCGGCCACGCCGAGAACTTCACCGACCCCCTCGTCGAGTGCACTGGGTGCCGCAAGCGCTTCCGCCCTGACCACCTGGACGACCCCACCAAGTGCCCGATCTGCGGCTCGGCGCTCTCCGCCCCGCGCATGTTCAACCTGATGTTCAAGACGTTCGTCGGGCCGGTCGAGGACTCCGCGAACCAGGTGTGGCTGCGCCCTGAGACCGCACAGGGCATCTTCATCAACTTCGACAACGTCCTCACCGCCATGCGCAACAAGCTGCCGTTCGGCATCGCGCAGATCGGCAAGTCGTTCCGCAACGAGATCACGCCTGGCAACTTCATCTTCCGCACGCGCGAGTTCGAGCAGATGGAGATGGAGTTCTTCGTCAAGCCCGGCGAGGACGACTACTGGCACCGGCACTGGATAGAGCAGCGCTTCAACTGGTACAGGGACCTCGGCATCAAGGAGGAGAACCTGCGCCTCCGCGACCACGACCCGGACGAGCTCGCCCACTACGCCAAGGCGACGGCGGACGTGGAGTACAACTTCCCATGGGGCTGGGGCGAGCTCGAGGGCATCGCCAACCGCACCGACTTCGACCTCAGCCAGCACGAGGCCGTCTCCGGCAAGACGATGAAGTACTTCGACCAGGAGGCGAACGAGCACTACTTCCCGTACGTCATCGAGCCCGCCGCCGGAGCCGACCGTGCGGCGCTTACGTTCATGTTCGACGCCTACGACGAGGAGATAGCCCCTACCGGCGACGGCAAGGAGGAGGTGCGCACCGTCCTCCGCTTCCATCCGGACATCGCGCCCGCGCAGGTCGCCGTCCTCCCGCTCAGCCGCAACGCGAAGCTCACCCCCACCGCGCGCGACGTGCACGCGCAGGTGCGCCGCGCGTTCCGTGCCCAGTACGACGACGCGCAGTCTATAGGTCGGCGCTACCGCCGGCAGGACGAGATCGGCACGCCGCTCTGCGTCACCGTCGACTTCCAGACCGTGGAGGAGGACCAGGCGGTGACCATCCGCAACCGGGACTCGATGCAGCAGCACCGCGTCCCCATCGCCGAACTCCCGGACGCGCTCCGCGCCGCCCTCCGCGACATGGGCAGCACCCGGGCCTGACCCCCATGCGCCTCCTGCACATCTCCGATATCCACGTCGGCGTCGAGACGTACGGGCGCCCTGCTTCGCAGGCCGATCTCGACGTGCTGCCGGACCGGTTCGCGCCCGGCGTGGACCGGACGGAGTATCTCGGCGTCAACACGCGCCTCCTCGACTTCCTCGCCGCGATGGACTACGCCGTCGACTACGCCATCGGCGGCAACGTGGACCTGGTGCTCTTCGCGGGCGACGCCTACAAGGCACGCAACCCCACGCAGACGCACCAGCGCGAGTTCGCGCGCCGCATCGCACGGCTCTCCGCGGCGGGCATCCCCACGTTCCTCACCATCGGCAACCACGACCTGCCGCACGTCGCCAACCGCGCCACCGCCCTCGAGATATTCCCCACGCTCAGCGTCGCCAACGTCACCGTCGGGCAGAAACTCGGCACCCACCGCATCGCCACGAACGCCGGAGACGTGCAGGTCGTCGCGCTGCCGTGGGTACGCATCGGCCAGTACATGAACCGCGAGGAGACGCGCGGCAAGACACTGGACCAGATCAAGCAGGAGGTGGAGGCGGGGCTCGTCACGTACCTTCAGGAAGAGGTCGACAAACTCGACTCCGCTCTGCCCGCCGTGCTCTGCGCCCACGTCAACATCGCGGGCGCGAAGACGGCATCCGAACAGTCCATGATGCTGGGGAACGACCACGTCCTCAGCCTCGGCACCGTCGCCATCCCGCAGTTCGACTACGTCGCGCTCGGCAACATCCACAAGCACCAGGTGCTCACGGAGCATCCGCCGGTCGTCTACGCGGGCAGCATCGAGCGCGTGGACTTCAGCGAGGAGCGCGAGGACAAGGGGTTCGTCGTCGCGGAGATAGACACTGCCCGCCCGCAGGGCGAGCGCCTCGTCGGCTACGAGTTCGTTCCGACGCCCGCGCGCCCCATGCTGACGATACGCGTGTCCACAGGTCCGATGGAGAATCCCACCGAGGCTGCCGTGCAGGCCATCGCGGCGCATCCGGCGGAGGAGCTGGCGCGCTCCATCGTCCGCCTCCGCGTCGACATGCGCGCCGAGCAGGAGCCCGCGTTCCGCGAGTCCGACGTACGCGCGGCGTTCGAACCGGCCTTCTTCGTGGCGGGCATCGAGCGCCGTGTCGAGCGCGAGCGCCGGACGCGCCTCCCCTGGGAGGACGCGGAGCGCATCGAACCGCTCGACGCCCTCCGCCGGTACTTCCAGTCGAAGGGGACCGCGGATGACCGTGAGCGAGCGCTGCTGAGGTACGCGGAAGAGCTCATGCAGGAGGAGTTGGCGGAGCAGGAGGGGTGGCCATGAGCGAACTGCGCATCAGGGCGTTCGCGATGCGCGACTACGAACAGGTCGCAGAACTCTGGCGCGCCGCGGGACTCTCGCTCAGCCTCTCCGACGACGTGAGCGGCATCGAACACCGGCTGCAGCGCGATGCGGACCTGTTCATCGTCGCGGAGTCCAGAGGGCAGATCGTCGGCGCCGTCATGGGCTGTTACGACGGTCGGCGCGGGTGGGTGAACCATCTCGCGGTAGCCCCCGGCTCGCAACGGAACGGTATCGGCACGGCGCTCATGGCGGAGCTCGAAGCGCGCTTCCGGGCGATCGGGTGCGTCAAGGTCAACCTGCTCATCGAGCCCGACAACAGCGGCGTGCAGCGCTTCTACGACGGCATCGGCTACACGCGGGACGACCTCATCTTCATGGAGAAGACCCTCCCTCCGGGGAAGTGAGTGCTCGTCGGTGAGACCGAGTGTCCCTGGGCAAGCGTGGCAGTCTTGAGCGCACAGGTGTATAACACTGCCGGATAGCCTCGCCCACCACGGGAGTGCAGAGGGGCGCGGCCCTTCCGCCGGGGGAGTGGGGGGGGTATCCCCCACAGCGTCACGGGCGGGTGGGCGGGAAAACAACGCTTGCGGAGGAGAGCAACATGACGACCAAACGAACACTTGGCGTGGCGATGGCGGGCATCGGCGTGGGCGGCACGGAGATGCTCCCCGCGTTCGAGCAGATGGAGGAGATCGACCTCATCGCCGGGGCGGACATCAACCCGCTGACAAGGGAGCGCTTCCAGGCGCGCTACGAGGCGAAGGCCTACGCAAGCATCGAAGAACTGTGCGAGGACGACGACGTCGAGGCGGTCTGGATATCGACGCCCAACAGGTTCCACGCGCCGATGACCATCTACGCGCTCGAGCACGGCAAGCACGTCGTCGTCGAGAAGCCGATGGCGCTCAACCTAGAAGAGGCGCAGGCGATGTGCGACGCAGCGAAGCGCACGGGCAACGTGCTCATCGCTGGCCACACGCGCTCGTTCATCCCGCCGTTCCGCAAGATGTACAGCATCATCGAGTCCGGCCAGCTCGGCGCCGTGAAGGCGATCAACTTCATGGCGTACACGGACTGGCTGCTGCGCCCCCGCGTCACCGAGGAACTGGACCTCGCGCAGGGCGGCGGGCTCGTCTACCGGCAGGGCCCGCACCAGATCGACACGGTGCGCCTGCTCGGCGGCGGCATGGTCAAGAACGTGCGCGGCGTCGTTGGCCAGTGGATGCCCGAGCGGCCCATCCCGGGCTACTACTCAGCGCTGTTCGAGTTCGAGAACGGCGCCGTCTCCACCATCATCCACAACGCGCACGGCTACTTCATGGGTGCGCAGCTCGTCCCGTGGGGTCACGACCGCCAGCGCTATGGCGAAGAGGAACGCATCCTGGTGCGCAACGGCATGATCGACGGCACCCGCGACGAGGAGTCCGACAAGCAGGCGATCCGCATCGGCGGCGAGCGCGAGGTCGAGGTGTTCAAGCGCGAGGGGCAGAACCGCGACCCCGGCGGAGAGCCGTGGGTACCCGCCGAACCCGGCTTCGTGGTCGTCTCGTGCGAGCGCGGCGACATCACCCGCTCCGCCTACGGCATCACCATCTACGACAACGACGGCCACCACACCATCGACCTCAAGCCGCCGTCCGGGTGGGCGATGAACCGCCGCGCCGAGCTGAAGGAGCTGTACGACGCCGTCGTGAACGGCGCGCCGGTGTACCACACGCCGGAATGGGGCATGGCCACGCTGGAGGCGACGCTGGCGGTCATCGAGTCGGGGAAGACCGGGAAGATGATCGAGCTGCAGCACCAGGTGCCCGTCCATCCGCAGTACGCCAACGCCAAGATATTCGACCAGCTCCCCTCCGAGGCGGGCGTTCTGGTTGCTTGACCGGCAGCCTGCGTTATCGATACGTCCTTGTATCGATACGTCGTTATCGATACAGAGGTTGCAACCGTCGGCTGGAAGGACTACCCTCCGCACGACGTAACGGCGCGATGCAGACCATGGGAGGCCTCCAGCGCCGTGCGTCTCATTAAAACACCCGCTCGCACAGGCGGGTATCAGGAGGGGGACATGTTCAAAGGCACGAAGGTTTTTGACGTGCATGGCCACGTATCGGCGCCCAACTCGGTGCGCTCCTGGATCGTCGGGGGGTTCTCCTCCGGCCACGTCGGGGAAAGCCCGCTGCGAGCGACGGGCTCCGGGGCGGGCGAGTTCAGCGACGAAGCGTTCATGCGCACGAACACGATGCACACCGAGTACATGGACGAGCGAAACATCGACGTCCAGGTCATCGGACCCCGGCCGTTCACGATGATGGGCTGGATGCCCCGCAATCTGTATGGCCCGTGGTGCGAGTTCACCAACGACACCATCAAGAAGCAGGTCGACAACTTCCCCACGCGCTACCTGGGCGCGTCCATGCTGCCCCAGATCGCCGAAGCCGACGACCTGAGCAACTGCCTGCCGGAGTTCGAGAAGGCGGTGAAGGAGTACGGCTTCGTGGGCACGTACCTCAGCCCCGATCCGGACGGCCGCCACAATTCTCCCGGCATGCACGAGCCGTACTGGTACCCGGTCTACGAGAAGTGCCAGGAGTGGAACATCCCGGTGTTCATCCACGGCACGAACTGCCTGGACCCCCGCATCGGGCACATCCCCGGCAACTACCAGGTCGGGTTCGTCGTCGAGACGTTCCTCGCGACCCGCATCCTCGCCTACAGCGACATCTTCACGAAGTTCCCCGGCCTCCGCATCTGCATCGCCCACGCCGGCGGAGCGCTGGACCGGTTCATCGCCTCCTCCCGCCACCGCGGCAACTGGGAGGGCGACAACCTCTTCTTCGACACCTGCACCTACGACATCGACTACCTGGAGCTCGCCATCAAGCAGTGGGGCGTCGCCAACATGGCGTTCGGCACCGAGGCCCCCGGCTCCGGCCGCAACGTCCGGCAGGAGAGCGACCACCCGTCCCACACGGGCGTCGGCCTCACCTCGGACAACCTGCTCCCGGTGATCGACTACCTGCCCTCGCTGTCGGAAGAGGACAAGCTGACCATCATCAACAAGAACCCGCTGAAGGTCTTCCCGTCGTTCGCCAACGTCCCCGACTAGGCTGAGCAGGACACCGCAACGAAGAGAGGGGCAGGGAATCCTGCCCCTCTTCTTGTGTCACGCCATTCTCAATGACCATGGACAGGTAGAGGCCTGCCTGCGCTCCGCTCTATTCCTCGGCGGACCCGGCCCCGTGGGAGTGGCCCATGTCCAGGTCCAGCGCCTTGTACACAGGCTCGCCGTGGTCGAGCCTGCCCACGATCTCGTCCATGTGCTCGTTCGGCTCGTCGTCGAAGGCGGACCCCATCTTGCGGAAGAAGTTCGCCATCGAGGCGGGGTTGGTGTAGTCGACGCCGTTCAGCAGTTCGGCCTTGTTGAGCTGGTCCGGGGTCGGGCGCGGCATCTTCACTTTGAACGTGGAGAACAGCCGGCGGGTGTCGGCGCTCCCGCAGCGGCCACAGGCCGCCCTGGCCCCCGAAATCATCGACCGGAAGAAGGCCGACGACCTGGCCCCGCACTCATTGCACCTGAACTCGTAGATAGGCATGCTAAGCCCGCTCCGTGTTCCGACGGGCGTCCGCGAAAGCCGCATTGCCGTCCACCTCCGACCGCTCGGCCTCTCGCACCATCGCGCACCTCCCGCGCAGCTCATGTCTCAACAAGGCCCATTCTAGCCGCCGCGCGCAAGCTCCGCCTCACCTCCTGCTCGCCAGAAGAGCCGGAACCAGTCGTCGTTCTCGATCTTCGCGAACGAGGCGGTGAGGATGCCGATCTTGAACAGGTGGTACGGCTCATCGTCGTCGTCCTCCGGCGACCAGCCCATGTGCTCCAGGAGCGCCGTCGCCCATGCCTGGCGCTCCACCTCATCCGTGACCTCGGTTGCGATGCCCGCCATCTTGAACTCGCCGTCCTTGAGCATCTTGTCGTGCACCGTGCTCATCACCATGCAGCGGGGGTCGCGCTGGAGGTCCTGCGCCTTGCGCGACTGCCAGATCATGCCGAGGTAGATCTCGCCGGCGAAGATGAAGAACTCCACGGGACTGATACGCGGGAAGCCGTCCCTGCGTATCGTTCCCAGCATCACCAGCCCTGTCTCGTCGAACAAGCCCCGCGCAAGGCGCGCCAGCTCCGGCGACGCCTCCTCGAACGCTCCCCACGATGCCGTTTCTTCCATGTCTGACTCCTCTATCGCCCGCAGCAGCACGCTCGCGCCCTCGACCCGCGCCCCGAGCGCCAACACCCGCTCGCGCAACCGGCGATCGGACGTGTAGACCAGCGAGTGGGCGTCGGACGGCAATCCGCTCAGCAGTTCGACGATGCGGTCATCTGCCGCGTCGGCGCCATGGCGCTCCGCGTACTCCACACACAGCGCATCGTCCGGCTGCGAGGCGTCGTCCGGCGGCGCTCCGTCGAACACGACCGTCCAGGCGCCAGGCCCGCGAGCGAGCGGCGCGAGGTCGGCGACGAGACGCTGCGCAGCAGCGGCGCGGTTGCGCCACCAGCCGTCGGGACGCGAGCCCATGACGTTGTTGCCGTCCACGAACACGTGGGTGTCGCGGTCCACGTCACCCTTCCTCCGCCTGCTCGCGGAGCTCCGCGAGCTTGTCGAGCGCCTGGCGGGGCGTGAGGTTGTCCAGGTCCAGCTCCCGCAGTTCGGCGAGGATGCGCGACGCCTCCGGCGGCACGCCGCCGAACAGCGGCATCGCGCTCTGGGGCGGAGCGCCCGGCAGCGGGCGCTTGCCGCGAGTGCGGCCCTTCGCAGGCATGCCCTCGTGCTCCTCAAGCAGTTCCCGCGCCCGCGCGATGAGCGGCCTCGGCAGTCCCGCGAGTTGGGCCACGTGGACGCCGTAGCTCCGGTCCGCTCCGCCGGGGACGATACGGTGCAGGAAGACCACGTCGCCGTCACGGTCAGAGACGGCGACGCTCAGGTTGCGGACGCGCGGCAGGCGATCGGCCAGCGCGGTCAGCTCGTGGTAGTGGGTGGCGAAGAGCGTCCGGCAACCGAGGCGGGAGGCGTCGTGGATGTGCTCTGCCACCGCCTGCGCGATGGAGAGGCCGTCGAACGTCGAGGTGCCGCGGCCTATCTCGTCGAGGATCACGAGCGACCGCCGGGTCGCGTGGTGGAGAATCGCGGCGGTCTCGACCATCTCGACCATGAACGTGGACTGCCCCGCCGCGAGGTCGTCCTGCAGGCCGACGCGCGTGAAGATGCGGTCGACCAGCCCCACGTGCGCCTCCGCCGCGGGCACGAACGAGCCGGTCTGCGCCATCAGCACCGCGACGGCCACCTGCCGGAGATAGGTGGACTTGCCGGCCATATTCGGGCCGGTGAGTATCACGAGCTGGTTCTCGTCGGTCGAGAGGTCGGCGTCGTTCGGGACGAACGCGCCGCTGGGGAGGAAACGCTCGACGACCGGGTGGCGGGCGTCGCGCAGCACGAGGCGTTCGCCCTCGTCGAGCACCGGCCGCACGTAGCCGTACCGGACGGCTGACTCGGCCAGCGACAGCAGGGCGTCGAGCGTCGCGAGCGCGGCGGCGGTCGCGAGTATCTCCGAGGCGTGCGCGGCGACGTCACGGCAGACCTGCCGGTAGATGGCGGTCTCCAACTCCTGCAAGCGGTCGCCCGCGCTGAGCACGCGGTTCTCGTGCTCCTTCAGCTCCTGCGTGTAGAAGCGCTCCGCGTTGACGAGCGTCTGGCGGCGGACGTAGTCGTCCGGCACGCTCCCGCGGTGGGAATTGGAGACCTCCAGGTAGTAGCCGAACACCTTGTTGTAGCCGACCTTGAGGTTGGGGATGCCGGTGCGCTCGCGTTCCTTCCGCTCCAGCCCCGCGATGTAGGAGCGGGCGTCCTGGGCGGCCATCCGCACCTCATCCATCTCTTCCGAGTAGCCCTCGCGGACGACTCTCCCCTGCCCCACGTCGCCCTGCGGATCGTCCGCGATGGCCGCCTGGATGCGCTCCACCGCGCTGGCGCACGGGTCCAACTCCGACGTGAGCCACGCCAGTTCGGCGCCCGCCTCCTGCGCCAGCGCCCGCAGCGCCGGAACGCGTTCGAGCGAGCGGCGCAACCCGGCCAGTTCACGCGGAAACGCGACGCCCGTGCCGATGCGCTGCACCGCCCGTTCGAGGTCCGACACCTCGGCCAGCTCCGCGCGTATCCGCTGCCGGCGCACGTCCGACGCGTGCAGCCACGCCACGGCGTCGAGGCGGCGTTCGAGCGCGTCGAGGTCGAGCAGCGGCTGGCCGACCCAGCGCCGGAGCAGCCGGGCGCCCATCGGCGTCTGCGTCTGATCCAGGACGCTCAGCAGCGACTGCCCTTTCGCTCCCCAACGCCCTCCCTCGAACAGTTCGAGGTTCCGCCGGGTCTGCGGGTCGAGCGCCATGAAGGCGTCGGTCGAGTACGTCCGCAGGCCGGTCAACTGGGGCAGGACCGCCACGTGGGTGCTGCCCACGTAGTCCAGCACGACGGCGGCGGCGGCGGTCGCGAACTCCAGCCCCTCGCAGCCGAAGGCGTCGAGCGACCGCACGCCGAAATGGTCGAGCACGCGACGCCGGGCGGCGTTGGGGGCGAAGCCCGCGCCGTTCACCCGTGTCACCTGGCAGTCCGGCGCTTCCGTCGGGATGCTGGTCGTGTCGGACTCAGCGAGCAAGACCTCGGAGGGGGCGAGCCGGGCGATCTCCTGCGGCACCGCGCCGGAGGGCAGCTGCGTCACGGCGAACTCGCCGGTGGTGATGTCCACGAACGCGATGCCGGACTCCACGCCGCCCTTTGCCACGGCAACGAGGTAGTTGTTCGCGCCGGAGTCCAGCATCCCGGGCTCGATGACGGTGCCGGGGGTGACGACGCGCACGACGTCCCTGCTCACGAGCGTCCTGCCGTCCGGTTCGCTCGTCTGCTCCGCGATGGCGACCCGATGCCCCTTGCGAACGAGCTTGGCGAGGTAGCCGTCGAGCGCGTGGTACGGGATACCCGCGAGGGGGACCATCTCGCCCTGCCCCATGTCGCGCTGCGTGAGGACTATCTCGAGGTCGCGCGCGGCGAGCCGGGCGTCGTCGTCGAACGTCTCGTAGAAGTCGCCCATGCGGTACAGGAGCAGCGCATCGGGGTAGCGCGACTTTATCTCCAGGTACTGCTTGCGGACGGGGCTGGCCACAGGGGGATTCTAGTCAGGCAGCCGGACAAACGGAATGCGGGGCCGACATTCGAACATCGATGGCAACCCTCACCCCCAGCCCCTCTCCCAGCGGGCGAGGGGAGCCAAGCACCTCACCCATCCTGTGCATCCTGTCCATCGATGTTGGAACTCAGCGCAGGGCGGGGCGGAGCGGGACCTCCCGCGCGAACTCCTCGCGCCAGGTCTCCGGCTGCACGTCGATGTACAGCTCGATCTCGTTGCCGTCCGGGTCGAGGATGTAGAGGCTGTGGGTTTGGCCGTGGTCGTTGGAGCCGACGACGCGCACTCCCGCCGCCTGCAGCTCGGCGAGCGCATCCTGCAACTCCTCATCCGTGGTCCCGATCTTGATGCCGATGTGGTACATGCCCAGCCGCTTCCCCTGCGGGATGGGCTGCGCGTCCTCGCCCACCTGCATCAGGTAGAGCTCGTGGTGGGTCCGCCCCGTGGAGTACATCGCCGTGTTCGGTCGCTGCCCCTCGCGGCGTATCTCGCTGAAGCCGAGAACGTCGGTGTAGAAGTGGCGCGAGCGTTCGACGTCCGCGACGAACAGGACAACGTGGCCGAGTTCCTTGACTTCCATGAGACTGCTCCTTTCCGACGGCTGCGCCCCGGAGTGTACACGGTCGGAGAGACGTTTCGCGTTTCACTCCTGCGGACCGCTCATTTCCGCTCATTCACCTCTGGTTGGGGCCTGCGGCTGAGTGTGCAGAACCGCGCATCACCGCTCATTCTCCGCTCAAAGACGCTCGCCTCCGCGCACTTCCGCTTCTGCGCTGCCGACTCCCGCGTGCGCGAGGCACCGCATCGCAGTGACAGCGTAGCGGAAGCGGACGCGACCGAGGAAGGGGCATGTGTCAGTAATCCAGACATCAACATCGATGCACAGGATGGAGGGTTGGTCGTTGACCGCCCCTAGTGGGCTGCGTCACCCCCCCCCCCCCCCCGCGGTCGCGCGGGGGCCGCCAGAACGGGAGGCTCACACTGATGGGAGTGGATTGTGCCAGCGCAGTCCTGAGAATCTGGCAAAGTCTGAATCGTGGGTGTGAACCACGGCATCCACCTCCATCGCGAACGCTGCGATATGCGCGTCGGCGACCAGACTGGGACCGCTTCCCTGAACAGAAAGGTTCTGATGAAAGTATTTCCAGTGCTCGTCGCCAGGGTCGAGCGGGTGAACGTGTGGCTGACGAAACCACTCTCTTGCGCAGCCTGCCGCATCGGAGGGAGACAGTGGCGATGTCACCACACTGGCGTTGGACATGAGTCGAATGAACCCGGTGGCAATGCTCCAGGGTATTCCGATAGGCTCTTCGCCGTGCATCAGCGTCTCCCACCAGTGACGGGCCGCGGTGTGCTGGGGCGCGCCGTCGTTGTACGCGTAGATGAGCAGGCTGACGTCCGGGACGATCACGTCACACGTCGACCTGCGCACGAAAGTGGAATTCCGTGTCTTCGTCTTCCAGAAGTTGCTTCATGGCCTTGGGATCGTCCATGCCCGGCTCCAGGGCACTCCGGTTGGGGATCAGTTGAAATTCTGGTTGTATGTCAGCCATCTCGTCAGGGTCGCCCACCATAATGATGCCTTGAAGGAGTAACTCGCTTCCCACCGAAACTTCTCGCTTCGTTTCCAATTCCCGCAATTTATAATCTCTATCGGCAGTGCGGTTCCTTATTTCACCTTCATGCATGCGACGAATATTAGCATTAGTAGTTTGGCTAAGCTTTTCTTGGATACGATTCAGTTTGACACTATATGTATCCCAAATTGCAATTCGTCTTCCATTAAGCAAAGTATCATTACGCCTTTGTGTAACTTCGTGCGTCATTCTGCGCTTATTAACTAACTCATTGTTAGCTTTCAGCAAGTAGCTATCCCAATCATTGATTATGTTGGCAGGTGCGTCAGCAGCCCAATCAGTCGCGTCAGCGACACATCCCAATAAGCCAGCTGCCAAGTGGTTACAGAGATTCCAGTTCTCATCCATGACTACTGTAACCAGTTCCGTTCGAGAGTCTATCGCCTGTATATCAAGTCTGTAGATAAAAAAAGGATATCTCCCCGTATCCCAGTTGCCGTTCGGCAGACGAAGGACACCCAAGTCGGTATTCTCGACATCAGGGAAGGTGGCAGCAGCAAATTGTACTAAGGGATGATCTGAATTCAAGAGGTGCACAGTGGGGTGGTTGTGTGCCAAGTCACCCTTGAAGGTGAGAGCGAGTTCACCATTTTCCAAGTCATTCCGCATACGTACTTCCAAGCGTGAGGGAGGTCTATTCACATTTCGGCAATAGGTGATTACATCTTCAGGTAATCGTGCATTCGGGCGCAACACAAAATAGCCGTCCTCCGTCGCTGTAAGGTGGGCACGTCCATAGCGCTTCTCTAGGCCAGTAACCAAGAGAGTCCGCAACTCTCCTTCGGAAAAGAATAGGCCACGGTTGACCCGTTCATCTGTTTCACGGGACAACAAGATATCCTGGCCCATCAACCTATCTTCTAATTCATTCAGGTTCCTATGAGCGATTCTTTTTGCCTCAATTGCATTAAGTTCTCGTTCAACTCGTTCTGTCCTCTGGGCTTCAGACAAATTGGGAGCGAACATGCCTTGTGTCAGTTGCTTCACAATCTCTCCTAAGATAGGCTCCAATTCACCGATGGATTCACGGAAAACGCCAATCCTTTCATACAATCGCCCCAAGACACGCGTTTCTATTGTGTCGTTAAGCAAAAGGGAATAGACACGCACTTTGTCGCTCTGTTGTCCAAAGCGATCAATCCTGCCAATCCGCTGTTCAACACGCATCGGGTTCCAAGGCAAATCATAGTTAATGAGAATATCAGTAAATTGGAAGTCCAGTCCTTCTGACCCAACTTCAGACAGCAGTAAGACGGAAAAGCCCTTCGCTGTCCTGAACTGCTCAATCAAAGCAGTACGATCATCCATAGGTACATCACCTGTCAATAGACGAACTCCACCAGTAATCCATGCTATTTCGGCACGTAGTTGGCGTTCAATGTAGCGCAATGTCGCCTTGAAAGAAGAGAATACGAGGATCTTTGCCCCGGGTTCGTTTAGATGTGCTTCGTGGAGTATTCGAAGGAATGAGTCAAATTTAGAATCAGTGTCTCCCATTGACTCGCCTATCTCTTGTAACCTGGCTAGAGAGGCATCGCGGCACGCTTGGAGTTCCGATTTTTTTTCACTCGTGGCACGAGAGCGAGTCAAAGGTCCTTCGGTACTTCCCTCGAGTTCATCAGATTCAAAATCCAGTTCGCTATCAAGACCTTCGTAGTCTACAAGTGAATCGGAATACCCAGTTCGGAGCGAATTCCTAACTGCAACCAAGCAACTGGCAGCTTGGCGTTCTTTCATCACCAACACAAATCCAATAGGCATCTCTTGATTGCGGAGCATATATTCCAACTTCACGTAATTGAGGTATTCATTATAAAAATCCACTTCATCCCGCGTTAGACTACAAGGCTGTGTGTAAGCCTCACGCATCGCTCCGCTGTCTGGAACATCTCTTTTCCTTGTTCTATTCAAGACTCGACTTAGTGGGCTCACGGCAGTGAGCCTATTCTTCAATTCTGCAACCTCTTCAAGAGAAAGCTGACCACCGGCCTCGAGCCTCGCTTTCGCATGTTCGTAGTCGGGATGGTATTCCGCGATTTGTTGACCGATTGATGAATCAGCCAACTTCATGAGTTGTTCAAGAGACTCTCCCTGTTGATCAGGGTTTGGCCCTAGTGACCGGATTGCTCGGTTAATCACTTCCGAAGGTTCACGTAAACCTTCAAATGTTCCCACGTCAGGGAACTCGCCTTCCGACAGGATGTTGAGTAAATGGAACAAGTCTTCGTTACCTAGGTTGATTGGAGTTGCGGTCAGCAGAAGCATCGCATCCGCCGCATCGGACAATACATGCCCCAGCTCATTAGTTAATGTTCCTCTGTTTCTCATGTGATGCGCTTCATCCACGACAACCAGGTCAAAACGAACACCCAGTGAGGCAATACGGGAACTTACCAGCCTATCGCGTATAGATTCAATTGCAACTACAGCTCTGAATCGCGGCTGTTCACCTCGTTCGATCTTGTCAAGGAAGTCCTGGACATCACGCTTATCCCATTTCTTCAGGGTCTCTCCGAATCGGTCGCGAAACTCGGACTCCCATTTGTCACGCAGTCGAGAAGGGCAGACAACTAAGAACCTCTCAAGGTTTGTTCGAGCCTTCATCTCTAAGTATATTATCCCTGCCTCAATAGTTTTCCCTAGGCCCACTTCATCTGCAATAAGCAAACGCGCGTTCGCAGATTCAAGGAATTTAGCAACGGGGCGGAACTGATGAGGCTGAACAATTGTCCGCGAAGCAAGGTAGGAGTATAGCACGTCGCTGAACTGCCCTCGCATTTTGACCAGCGCCAGATTCTTGATAAAGTCATCCCGTCCTATAATATGCCTTCCCACAGGTTCTTCGACTGGTATGAGTTCTTCTTCGTTATACCATGCAATGTGATGTTGGCTAAAGAACACTCGATAGCTTCCGCCACCTTCAGCGAGAGCATCTACGTCGATAACAACACCTTTTTGGTTCAAGTCAGCTCTCAGCCTAACAGCATCACCGCGCTCAAAAGCTGGCAGCGTAGCACTATCACTATTCCCTGATAGTTGTTGTGAACGAATTGCCTGATGCTCCGGCGAAGGATTCAGTGAGAATCTGCCATTGATATTAAAGACTTCTCCACGCAGCGTTGTCCTTAGTATTCGCTCTACATCCTGTTCAGGGTATGCCAGAATACCCGTAATTTGCTCAGCAGTGAGCCCGGGCTTCATGCTGAGCAACTGTCGTATTCTGTCGACCATGGCCATATCGCCGGTACGCTACTCTACCCGCCTCTGCTATTGCAACCGTCCTCCGCTTACCTGTCTGGCTACCAGATATTCCCAATTCTGGATTAAGCGGGTGGGCCGCTCAACGGGGCGGTCGTGCGACCTAGTAGCCAGAGGCACCTGGGGAAACCCGCCGTACCTTCAACCTGTCCCTCTCCTTCGGGAGAGGGAACCTAGCGGAGCTTACTCGTCTTCCTTCCAGAAGCGCTCCTCGTAGAGGTTCCACTCCTGGCCGGAGAGGCGCTCTTTCACGTCCTCGATCATGCCGGGGTTGCCGCAGAGGTAGATCGCGGTGTCCTCTCTCGGCAGGCTCCAGCGCTGCATGTACTCCTCGACGAGCGTGTTCACCCTGCCGGTGGGGCCGTTCCAGCTGCGGTTGCGTTCGGCCTGCGGGCGGCTCACCGTCGTCACGAACGTGACCAGTTCCGGCAGCCGTTCCGCGAGCCGCTGGAGCTCCGAGTCGTAGACGAACTCGTCCTGGTGGCTCGCGCCCTCCATGACGTAGAAGTGGTGGCCGCGGATGTTGTCCTTCAGCGCCTGGCGGATCATGCTCACGTAGGGCGCGACGCCCGTCACGGTCCCCAGCATGAGGTGGTGGTGGAACTGGGGCTGGAAGACGAACAGTCCCTTGGCGCGAGGGCGCATGGAGACCGAGTCTCCGACGTGGAGGTTCCAGAGCAGCGGCGTGAGCTTCCCGCCGTACTCCGGCAACACGTATTCGATGAACAGTTCGATGAGCGACTCGTACGGAGCGGACGCTATCGAGTACGGGCGCTCGATGCCGCCCGTCCCTATCGTGATGTACTGGCCGGGCTTGAACCTGAACGGCTCATCGGGCCGGAGCCACAGCAGGAAGAGGTCTTCCGCCACTTCCTGTTTCTTGGCCACGTATGCACGCGGCAGATTCGCCAGACGGTCCTGCGCTTGCGTCATGTTCCTCCGCTACTACTGTACGGGCTCGATACGAACTGGCACGGCGTTCAGCCGGGCGATGTGGTTCATGGGGTCAGGGCGGTCGGAGGAGTCGACCTCCACCGCCAGCTCGCCGAACAGCGTCGTCAGCGACACCACGCCCGCGGGCACGGCGTCCGAGAGCGCGACCACGCCGCGGCGCTCCGTGCCGTCGGCAGTCGTCACCGCGGCGGCGGCGCCATCGTCGAGCTTCGCCGCGGCGGCGTCCGCGGGGTTGAGCACGAAGCGCTCCTCGCGCTCGATGCGGTTGCGCTTGCCGACCACCGTCACGTTCGGCTTGCGGCCCGGCTCCAGGAGCACGCGGCCATGCGCGAGCATGAACGGGAACCGCGGATCGACGGCCGGTCGCGAGTGCCACGCCACGGGCTGCAGACGAGCCTTGCCGTGGCGGAAGCGGTCCACAAACAGTTGCCCGTCATCTGACGCGCCCTCCTCAGCGCACGGCCACTGCAGGCCGGTCAGCACGTTGCCGGTGTACATCACCTGCGTCGGCTGCGGCTCGTCGCTGGGCGTCGTCACGATGTCCAGCCGCTCGCGCAGCAAGCGCTCCCACGAGATGCCCGCGTACTCGGGCACGGTCTGCACTATCTCGTCGAGCACCTGCGGCGGGCCGTCCCACGCGAAGCCCTGCGCGCCCATCGCGACGGCGACGGCGCAAAGCACCTCGAGGTCGCTGCGGGAGTCCACACGCTTGTTCTTCGCGACCTTGCGGAGCGGCTGCACGCGGCGCTCGATGTTGGTGTAGGTGCCTGTCTTCTCGGCCCAGACCTCGGAGGGAAAGACGACGTGCGCCCGCTCCGTGATCGCGGACGGGAACGCGCTCGTCGCCACGAGGAACTCCAGCGCGTTGAGGGCGCCGGTAACGTCGCCAAGCGTGCCGTCCTCGTAGTGGACGTGGTCGCCCAGCATGAGCATCGCCTTGATGTCGCCCTCCCGTGCCCGCGCGAAGATGCCGCGGTTTCCGGGGTTGCGCTCATCCGGTACGGGAACGCCCCAGAGCGCGCCGAACTTCTCCCGGGCGTCCGCCTCGTCGAGCAGGTGGTGCCCCGGCAGCGCCGCGGCCCACGCGCCCATGTCCAGTCCGCCCTGCACGTTCGCGCCCTGATAGAGCGGGAGGACGCCAGCCCCGTGCCTGCCGACGTTGCCGGTGGCGACGGCGAGCGCGGCCACCATCCGCGAGAGCGTGCGGCGGGTGCCGCCGATCGAGCTGTCGCCAGCGAACAGCAGCGCGGCGGGGCCAGACCCGGCGTAGAGCCGAGCCGCCTGTTCGATGCGCTCAGCGGGCACGCCGGTCTCGGCCGCGACGGCGTCCAGCGTGAACGGTTCGAGGCAGGCGACCAGCTCGTCCCAGCCCTCGGCGCGCTCGTTGACGAACTCCATGTCGGCCAGCCCGTTGTCGACGATGCAGCGCAGCAGGCCGCCGAGCACGACGGAGTCGGTGCCGGGGTACGGCCTCAGCCAGAGCGTCGCGTAGCGGGTCAGCTCGACCTCGCGCGAATCGATGACGATGAGCTGCTGCGTCCCGGCGCGGACGGCGCGCTTGATCGGCACGCCGACGACGTTCTGCTCTTCAGTAAGGTTTGCACTCACGACCATGACGGCGGCGGAGTCAGCCAGCTCCCACACGGACATCGTTCCGGCGAAGTAACCGAACACGTCCTGCAGCCCCTCGACGACGCCGGGGCGGTCGTTCGAGGCCACGTCGACGCAGTTCGAGCTCATGGCGACGCGGGCGAACTTCTGCGCAGCGTAGAGCTCCTCGTTGGTGTTGCGCGGGTTCGCCATGAGCCCGAAGGCGGGGCCGCGATGCGGCGCCAGCCCCTCGGCAGCGGCGGCGATCGCCTCGTCCCAGGTGGCCTCCTGCAACTCGCCGTTCCGGCGCACCAGCGGTTTGCGGATGCGGCGCTTGTCGTTGACGTACTCGAACCCGAACTTGCCCTTGAAGCACGCCTGCCCCAGGTTCGCCGGGGCATTCAGCTCCGGCACCGCGCGCACGACGCGCTCCCAGTGGTTGACCTCGTAGGTCATCGTGCAGCCGACGGGACACTCGGCGCAGATGGACTGCTCGGTGCGCGCCGGACGCTCCCACTTGTAGGAGGTCTCGGTGAGCGCGCCCACCGGGCAGACGTCGATGCATGCGCCACAGAACTCGCAGCCGGACTCCAGCAGCGAGTCGCCCATGACGGTGCCCACGAGCACCTGGCCCGCGCGCTCGGTCATGCCTATCGCGACGTCGCCGCGCAGCTCGTCGCACGCCCGCGTGCAACGCGCGCAGACGATGCAGAGGTTGTAGTCGCGATCGTAGAACGGGTCTTTCGTCTCCACCTGCAGGTTGCGGTACTGGTACGTGAGCGGGGAGACGAGCTCCTGCGCGTGGAAGCGCGTCGTGTCCTTCAGTTCGCAGCGCTCGTTCTTCGGACAGGTGACGCACCGGTCGACCACGTCGACGTGCCGGAGGCAGATGTCCTGCGGGCCGCAGAGGTCGATCCGGTGGCAGGTCAGGCAGCCGTGCGGGTGTTCGGACAGCAGCAGGTCGAGCGTCGTATCGCGGACCTTCACGGCCTCGTCGGCCTTCGTGTTCACGACCATGCCGTCGCGGACGGGCAGCGTGCACGACGCGGGCGTTCCGCGCTGGCCCTCGATCTCGACGACGCACATGCGGCACGCGCCGTAGGGCTTCATGCCCGGGTGGTAGCAGAGATACGGGATGTAGATGCCGGCGTCGTTGGCCGCCTGCACCACCATCTTGCCGGGCTCGGTCGTAACCTCCTGCCCGTCTATCGTGATCGTGATCTCGTCAGCCATCTCCAGCCCTACTCCGCCTCACCTGCGGCCACGGGTGCAGGTTCGATGTTCATCACGAAGTCCGGCTTGACCGACGCCGTCGGCGTGTCGCCCGACATCTGCGCGCCGCGACGCGTGGACTTCGGTCCCACGAATGCCGCGAGCGCCGACGCGTCGCCCTCGAACTGCGCCTCGAACTCGGCGCCGAAGAAGCGCACCGCGCTCGCAACGGGGTTGTAGCCCAGCTGGCCGTGGCCGCAGAGCGAGCCGCCGCGCATGTTCACGCCGACACGCTCCATCAGGTCCATGTCTCCGCTTCTGCCCTTCCCGCCCGCGATGCGCTCCAGTATCTCCAGGATGTGGCTCATGCCGAGCCTGCACGGGAAGCATTTGCCGCAGGACTCCATCTGGTCGAACGCGACGAGCGTACGCGTGAGGTCGACGACGGAGCGGTCCTCGTTGCAGACGATGAGCCCGCCTGAGCCGAACATCGCACCCGCGGCGACCATCTCGTCGAAGTCGAGCACCATGTCGAACTGCTCCGCGGGGAGCACGCCGCCGAGCGGGCCGCCGGTCTGCAAGAACTTGAGCGCCCTGCCGTTGGGCTCGCCGCCGCCCATCCCTTCGATGACGTCGCGTACCGTCAGGCCGAACGGCACCTCGACGAGGCCGGGGTAGCGGATGTCGCCGGAGAGGCAGGCGATAGCCGTGCCGGTGCTCTTCTCCGTACCGATGCCCGAGAACCACTCCGCGCCGCGCCGCACGATCTCCGGCGCGTAGCTGAGCGTCTTGATGTTGTTGATGTTGGACGGCTTGCCCCACACGCCGTAGGCCGCGGGGAACGGGGGGCGGAAGCGCGGCATGGAGCGCTTGCCCTCGATCGCCTCCATCAGCGCCGTCTCCTCGCCCGCGACGTAGGACTCGCCGACGAGCGAGACCTCCATGTCGAACGAGAAGTCCGTGCCGAGGACGCTGCTCCCGAGCACGCCGCTGTCGTAGCACGCCTGGATGGCGGCGCGGGTGCGGTCGATGGGGGAGTCGTGGCCGTGGCGGATGAAGACGATGCCGTTGCTCGCGCCTGTGGCGTACCCCGCGATGATGCAGCCCTCGACGAGGGTGAACGGGTCCGACTCCAGGATCGTCTTGTCGTTGAACGCGCCGGGGTCGCCTTCCTCGCAGTTGCAGAGGATGTACTTCTGCGGAGCAGGGTTCCCGGCGAGGAAGCCCCACTTCATGCCGGTGGAGAACGCCGCGCCGCCGCGTCCGCGCAGGCCGGAGTTCTTCACCTCGTCCAGCGTCTGCTCCGCCGTGAGCGAGGTCAGCGCCTTGTCCAGTCCGGAGAAGCCGCCGCGCGCGACGTACTGGTCGATGTCGGTCGGGTCGATCTCGCCCGCATTGCGGAGCGCGACGCGCACCTGACCCTTCATCATCGGCAGCTGTTCGAGTCGAGGAACGCCCGGTACGTTCGAATCGACGGTCGCGAGCGCGAGGTCAGTCACCGGCTCGCCGCCCTTGACGTGGCGCTCGACGATGGCTTCGACCTGCTCGGGACGAACGTTGCCGTACAGCACCCGCGAGCCGTCAGGTACGTGAACGTCGACGATGGGTTCCGCGTAGCAGAGGCCCGTGGTGCCCACCTCGGAGACCGTTGCTTCGACCCCTGCCCGTTCGACGGCTTCGCGGAGCGCGGCCAGCACCTCGAACGCGCCTGCGGCCTCGCCCATCAGCCCCGTACCCACACGCACCCAGGGTCTGGCGTGCAGTGCGTCCCAGCGCGCCGCCGCGCGCCGGGCGAGGGCTTCATACGCTTCCGTCACGCGCCCCGCTCCGAGTCGGTCGCCCTGATGCGTTCGACGCGGCTCATCGCCTCGTCGAGCGACATGTGGCCGGCCAGTTCATGGTCGAAGCTCATCGCCGGAGCGTGGGGGCAGACGCCCAGGCAGGTGTTGTACTTGAGCGAGATGCTGCCGTCCTCCGTATCCCCTTCGCCATCGAGGCCGAGGTGGCTCACGAGACCCTGCAGGATGGGCTGGGCCCCGAGAACGTGGCAGGTCGGCCCCCAGCAGATCTCGACGGAGTGCCGCGCCGGGGGCGTGAACCGGAAGTTGGGGTAGAACGAGGCGACGGCCCAGACCTCGTTGACGCTGGAGCCCGTGCTCAGCGAGACCTCGTCGACGGCCTCGTACGGGAGGTAGCCCAGCTCGTCCTGCGCTGCGAGCAGGGACGAGAGCATCGTGACCGTGGGCGAGGGTTGCTCCGCGATCGCCCGGCGCGCACGTTCACGCAGGGACTCGGACGATGCGGGACCGGGAGCGCCGTGCGGTCTGGATGTGGTCGTCATGAAGGGCGTCTGTTCGTGAAATTCCTAACGAATGGTGGGCGCATCGTAGCACGCGCCGGAGAGCACGGACAAGAACGCCTGCCCACTCCCTACGTGCCCCGGAGACGGGGTTGCAACGGCTCCGAGGTCTGGTAGGTCACGAGGCGTGCGCTCGTCATGCCCTCGATCCTCTTGATGGCCGCCAGCATGTCGTCCGTCACGGGGTCGTCGAACCCAACGATCATCGTGGCCGCGCCGCGCGGGGCCGCGCGTCCCACCTCCATGAAAGAGATGTTCGCGTCGTGCTCGCCCGCAAGCGTGCCGACCTTGCCGATCATGCCCGGCTGGTCGGTGTGCGTGGTGAAGAGCATGTAGGGGGCGCTCGGCTCCATGTCGAGGGTGAAGGCGTTGAGGCGGTTCAGGTGCACCGTGCCGTGCACCGACGTTCCCGCGGTGTAGACCGTGCCGCCGGTGGAGCGCACCTCGACGCCTACGAGGTTCAGGTACTGCTCGGCGCCCTCCGGGTCCTTCTCCTCGACGATCCTGATGCCGCGCTCCTGGGCCATCGCCTGCGCGTTCACGAGGTTGATGCGCATGTCCGTGGCCAGACTGAGCACGCCCACGAGCGCCGCCGACGCGAGAATCTCGATGTCGTGGTGCGCTATCTCCCCGGCGACGCGGACCGCGACGGTCTCCAGCTGGCCGTCGGCGAGCTGGATGGCGAGGCGTCCCATCGCCGTCGCGACCGGCAGGTAGGGGCCGAGCGCCTCCATGACCTCCTGCGGAACGAACGGCATGTTGATGGTGTACTGCGCCGCTCCCCCGCTCAGGACAGACAGCAGCTGGTCGACGACCTCCAGCGCCACCTCCACCTGCGCCTCCTCCGTGGATGCGCCAAGGTGGGGCGTGAGCACGGCGCGCTGCTCCTCGCGCAGGGGCAGGTCCTGCGGCGGCTCGACCGGGAACACGTCCAGCGCAGCGCCGCCGATGCTGCCGTCGGCGAGCCCTTTCTGGAGCAGGCGCTCGTCCACGAGGCCGCCGCGCGCCGCGTTCACGATGCGGACACCGGGCTTGAGCAGCGCGAACTCCGGCTCGCCGATGAGGCTCTTCGTGCCGGAGGTGAGCGGCGTGTGGATGCTGATGAAGTCGGACTCGCTGAGCAGGCGCTCCATGGGGACGGACTCGACGCCGAGGCTGCGCACCCGCTCCATCGAAACGTAGGGGTCGTACGCGATGACGTGCATCTGGAAGGCCCGCGCCCGGTGTGCGACCTCTGAGCCAACGCGCCCGAGGCCGATGATGCCGAGCGTCTTGCCGCGCAGCTCGACACCCATGAAGCGGGAGCGCGTCCACTCGCTGCGGCGCATCGAGGCGTCCGCCTGCGGGATGTTGCGGGCAAGCGAAATCATGAGCGCGAACGCATGCTCGGCTGCAGCGATGGTGTTGCCCGTGGGCGAGTTGACGACCGCGATGCCGTGCTGCGTGGCGGCGTCCACGTCGATGTTGTCGACGCCCACGCCCGCGCGCCCGATGCCAAGCATCTTCGTCGCATGCTCGATGATGCGCTCGGTGACCTTCGTCTCGCTGCGGACGACCATCGCCTCGTACTCGCCGACGATGGCGCACAGCTCGTCCTCGCTCAGGCCCTTGCGGACGTCGACGTGATGCCCGGCGGCTTTCAGCCGGGCGACGCCGAGTTCATCTATCGGGTCGGCTACCAGGACCCTGGCCATGTCAGCCTCCGGTCCGGGATCACGCCTGCCCCACCGCCGACGCCTGGCGCCCGAGCTTCGGCAGCGCGTCTTTCAGCGCGCCGAACACGTCGTCGATGTCCTCCTGGTTCACGTAGCCCATGTGGCCGATGCGGAACACGCGCCCCGTGAGCAGGCCGCGCCCCTCCGCCGCGATGATGTCGTAGTCGTCGCGGAGCATGGCGAGCAGCGCCTCGTCGGTGATGCCCTCAGGCACCCAGGCGGCGGTCACGGTGTTGGACGCGAAGCGCTCATCCTTGGCAACGAGCCCGATGCCCATCGCCTTCAGGCCGTCGCGCGTGTACTGGGCTATCTCCTGGTGGAAGTCGTAGACGGCCTGCATGTCGCCGCGAGCGAGCATCTGCTGCACCGCGTAGTCGAGGCCGAACAGGAGCGAGATGGCGGGCGTCCACGGCGTCTGCCCTGCCTTCAGCGACTTCTCCGCCTCGGTCATGCTGAAGTAGAACTTCGGCATCTTCGAGGTCTCGGCGGCCCCCCAGGCGCGCTCGCTGAAGCTGATCATGGCGAGACCGGGCGGGCACATCCAGCCCTTCTGCGAGCCGGCGACCACCACGTCGAGCCCCCACTCATCCACGGGGAGCTTGATGGAGCCAAGCGAGGAGATGGCGTCGACGAGGACCATCTTGTCGAACTCGCCCTTCGCGATGCCCGCGATGGTCTCGAGGTCGTTCGTGATGCCGGTGGACGTCTCGTTGTGGGTGACGAGCACCGTCGTCACGTCCGGGTCGTCCTTGAGCGCCTGCCGGATCTGCTCCGGGTCGGCGACGTCGCCGTCGGGGAACTTGAGCTCATTGACGCTCGCGCCGTAGGCCGAGGCGATCTTGAGGAAGCGGTCGCCGAAGTTGCCGATCGTGACGCCGAGGACGCGCTCGCCGGGCGAGAGCGTGTTGACGACGGCGGCCTCCATCGCTCCGGTGCCGGAGGACGTGAGGACGTACAGATCGTTCTCGGTCTGGAAGGCGCGCTTGAGATTGGCCGTCGTGCGGCGGAGCATGTCGGCGAACTCCACGCCGCGGTGGTCGATCATCTGTTTGCTCATCGCCTCGTACACGTCCGGTGGGACGGGCGTGGGGCCGGGCAGACGCAGGTTGGCCATCGGTGCCTCCTCTCAGGCGGCGCGCAGGACACTGCGGGAGTAACGGACTGAGGCAGCGCGGGCGCGCAGGGGTGCGTGCAGAGCGGCGGCCCGAAGCGGGAACCGCCGACTGCGATTATAGGCGTTCGCCGCTCTCCGCGACAAGCGTCTGTGCGCCGTTTCACAAACGTTGGAACAGAGCCCCTACCCCTCCAGCGTTCCTTCCGCCTTGTACTCCTGCCCAAGCTTGACGTACTCGTCGGCGTTGAACTTGACGAGCTCGTAGTGCTTGTCCGTGAGCGGGCCGAGCACCTTGGCGGGGATGCCCGCGACGATGGAGTTGTCCGGCACGTTGCGGCCCTCCAGCAGCACCGCGCCCGCGGCGACGATGCACCACGAGCCGACGTTCGACTTGTCGTTGAGCGTGCAGTTGTTCCCCAGCAGGCAGTGGTCGCCCACCGTCTCGGCGTGGCAGATGACCGCGTGGCCGAGCGTGACGTAGTCGCCGATGGTGAGGTCGCCGTCGGCATGGCAGATGGAGCCGTCCTGGATGTTGGTGCCCTCGCCGATGGTCATCGTGCCGCGGTCGGAGCGGAGCACGACGCCCGGCCAGATGGACGCGTACGGGCCGATGCGGACATCGCCGACGACGTAGGCGAACTCGCTGACGAACGCGGTGGGGTGGACCTGCGGGCTCTTCCCGCCGAGGCTGCGCAGCATGGGGACTCCTTCCGTTTATGCCCGGTCGAACGCGCCCCTATCGACGCGAAGGTCCCGCAAGATTGCTCCGACCGTCCCGGGGCGCAGATCTCTTCCGCTCCAGTTGGGGATCGTGGTCCGTGTGCCACTTGCAGGATTGCGCCAAATCTCGTGTGAACCCCGTAACTGGCGGTCGAACTCGCAACCGAGCGCCCTCAACTTGCGGGTAAGTTCCCTGTAGGTCAAACCGTTACCACGAGCTCTCCGGCCTTGGTAATGGCATCGGGCAGTTGGTCCCCGTGTTCTTCGCAGGACGCAATGAAATCGGCGGCGACGCCTTCCAGGTTGAACAGGGCCTCATCAGCGGTCGCGCCCCAGGCCCGGCAACCCGGCAGGAGAGGGACCTCCGCCAGGTACATCTCCTCCGTCTCCTCGGACGGCGCCCTCATGATGTACGGCAGCCTGTACTGCTTCGGCATATCGCCCTCCGGGATGCCGCCAGGCCGCACATCCCGTACTGCGGCAGGCGATCCTACGGTTCGGCACGAGTATAACCGTGACGAGTTCTCAAGGTCACTTGCCCATTCCCCGTGGTTCTGCACGTCCGCCGCCCTGCCCGCCATCCTGTTCACCCCGTCCATCGATGTCGATTCCGGGGCGCTGCCGTATAATGCGCCCCGCTCATGACCCTCTACGACCAGAAAGCCACCAAGAAGGCGCAGGAGGCGGAACTCGCGTGGGAGCACGACGAGTTGCGCAGAACGCTCGAGCGCGCGCCCGAGTCGCAGGAGCGCTTCCTCACCGTGTCCGGGCGCGAGATCGACCGCATCTACACGCCGGCTGACGCGCCCGACCTCGACTACGCGTCCGACATCGGCTTCCCCGGCGCGTACCCGTTCACGCGCGGCGTCTACCCCACCATGTACCGCGCCCGCCAGTGGACGCGACGCCAGATAGCCGGCTTCGGCACGGCCAAGTCCACGAACGAGCGCTACAAGTACCTGCTGGCGCACGGGCAGACCGGTCTCTCCACCGATTTCGACCACCCTACCCTCACCGGCTACGATTCGCTGCATCCGCTCTCGGAGGGCGAGGTCGGCAGGCTCGGCGTCGCGATAGACACCGCGCGAGACATGTCCGACCTGTTCGACGGCATCCCCATCGACAGGGTCAGCATCTCGCTCACGATCAACCACCCGGCCATCGTGCTGCTGTCGTTCCTGCTGGCGCACGCGGAGAAGGTCGGCGTGCCGTGGGAGACGCTGCGCGGCACGGTGCAGAACGACTCGCTCAAGGAGTTCCACGGACAGAAGACGTTCGCCCTGCCGCCGAGAGGCGCGTACCGCATGACGATGGACGTGGTCGAGTTCTGCACCCGCAACGTGCCGAACTGGAACACGATCTCCATCTCCGGCTACCACACCCGCGAGGCTGGCTCGACCGCCGGCCAGGAGGTCGGCTTCACGCTCGCACAGGGCATGGCCTACGTGGAGGGCGGGCTGCAGCGCGGCCTCACGCCCGACGAGTTCGGCCCGCGCCTCTCGTACTTCTTCGGCGTCCACATGGACTTCTTCGAGGAGGTCGCGAAACTCCGCGCGGCACGGCGGCTCTGGGCGCGCCTCATGAAGGAGCGCTACGGCGCGACCGACCCCCGCGCGATGCTCTGCCGATTCCACTCGCAGACGCTCGGCTCGACGCTGATACGCGAGGGCGCGCTCAACAACCTCATACGCGGCACGACACAGGCGATGGCCGCCGTGCTCGGCGGCACGCAGTCGCTCCACGTCAGCGGCTACGACGAGGCGCACGACATCCCCTCCGAGGACGCGATGCGGATGTCGCTCAACACCCAGCGCATCATCGGCAACGAGACCGGCGTCGCGAACACGATAGACCCGCTCGGCGGCTCCTTCTTCATCGAGAAGCTCACGAACGAGATCGAGGAGGAGGCGCTCGCCTACATCCGCACGATCGAGGACATGGGCGGCGGCGAGGGCGTGCTCGCGGGCATGTTCGCGGCTATCGAGAACGGCTACATCGAGCGCGAGATCTCCGAGGCCGCGTTCGACTACCAGGAGCGCATCGAGGAGCACGCGTACAAGGTGCTCGGCCTCAACGAGCACGAGGAGGACTCCGTTCCGCCGCCCGAACTGTACGAGCATGACGACGACGAGGAGGAGCGCCAGATAGCCCGCCTCGAAGCCGTCATCCACGAGCGCGACTCCGCCCGCACCGAGGCGGCGCTCGAAGCGCTGCGGCAGGCCGCGCGCGGCACGGAGAACACGATGCCGTTCATCCTCGACGCCTCCCGCGCCGATGCCACCGAGGGCGAGATCATGGGCGCCCTGCGCGACGTCTTCGGCGACCACGAGGACCCGGGCATCTTCTAGCCATGACGACCTCCAAACCAACCAAGGTCATCCTCGCGAAACTCGGCCTGGACGGCCACGACCGCGGCATCAAGGTCATCGCGAAGGCGCTCGAGAAGGCGGGCATGGACGTCGTCTACATGGGCATGCGCGTCACGCCTGAACAGGTCGTCGACCGCGCGCAGCGGGAGGACGCCGACGTCATCGGCATCTCGCTCCTCTCCGGCGCGCACAAGCCGCTCATGACCCGCCTGATGAAGGTCGTCGACGAGCGCGAGATGCGCGGCGAGACGCTCATCCTCCTCGGCGGCACCGTCCCCGACGGCGACCGCGAAGCGCTCGAGGAGATCGGCATCGACGGCGTCTTCCCGGTCGGCTCCAGCCTGCGCGACATCGAGGCGTTCATCAAGGAGCGCCTCTCGGGCGGAGCGGGGCAGTCATGACGCTCGAGTGGCCCCCGCAGTACGACCCCTCCTACGTGCCGCCGTCGGACCAGGAGTACTGGGACCCCGAACTCGAGACGATGCCGGTCGAGGAGCGCGACATGCTCATCGTCGCGAAGCTGCAGCGGCAGGCCGCGTGGGCGTACGAGCGCTCGCCGTTCTACAAGAAGCGCTGGGGCGAGGCGGGCTTCCACCCTGATCAGCTGAAGTCGCTCGACGACGTGCGGCGCATCCCCATCATCACGAAGGAAGACCTCCGGCAGGACCTGCTCGACAACCCGCCGTTCGGCAGCAACATCTGCGACGACTGGCAGAACATCCTGCGCATCCACGGCTCGTCCGGCACGACCGGCATCCCGACCGTCATCGCCATCAGCAGGGGCGACTGGGAGCGCATCGGCGAGGCGCACGCGCGCGTCGAGTGGGGCGCGGGTGTGCGGCCCAGCGACACGGTGTTCATGGCGGCCCCGTTCAGCCTCTACATGGGCGCGTGGGGCATGCTCGTCGGCGCGGAGCGCATGGGCGCGAAGTGCTTCCCGTTCGGCGCGGGCGCGCCGGGGCAGACGCGCATGGCCGTCCGCTGGTGCCTCGCGACGAAGCCGTCCGTCTTCTACGGCACGCCGTCATTCTGCCTCTACCTGGCGGAGACCGCACGAGAGGAGGGCGTCGACCCGAAGGAGTTCGGCTTCCGCACGCTCTTCTTCTCCGGCGAGCCCGGAGGCTCCATCCCCGCGACGCGCAGGACGCTCGAGGAGGCGTACGGCAACCCGATCATCGTCGACAGCGGCTCGACCGGCGAGATGTCGCCGTGGATGAGCAACGGCGGCTGCCGCTACGCGAGCGGCATGCACCTCTGGCAGGACATGGTCTTCACGCAACTGATAGACCCCGCGTCGCTCGAGGTCACCCCGTACGGCGGCGAGGGCGTGCCGGTGTACACGCACCTGGAGCGCACCTCTCAGCCCCTCATCCGCTTCTGGTCCGGCGACCTCGCGAGTTGGACAGACGAGCCGTGCGAGTGCGGTCGCACCTACCCCAGGATGCCGTGGGGCATCTACGGACGCGTCGACGACATGGTGGTCGTGCGCGGCGAGAACGTCTACCCGAGCGCGGTCGAGAACGTCGTGCGCGCCGTCTCCGGCCTCACCGGCGAGTTCCGCATGGTCGTCTCGCGTGAGCGGCAGATGGACGAGCTCACTGTCCTTGCGGAGTACACCCCGGAGGCGGCGGCGACCGAGGGCGGCATCGACAACGTCAAGCGCCAGCTCCAGTCCGACCTCGGCGCAACGCTCGGCATCCGCTCCAGCGTCGAACTCAAAGCCCCCGGCGAACTGGAGCGCACCCAGTTCAAGGCCCGCCGCGTCATCGACGAGCGCGATCTGTACGGGGAATAGGCGGGGAAGTGGCGCAACTGGCTGAAATCATCTACGACGAGAAGGTTCTGCCTGCCATTATCGACGTTATCGATGGCGCGAAGGAGTACCTCGTACTCGTTTCACCGTACAACAAGTACTCCACTAACCTGAGCCACGCCCTAGAACGGGCTGCCAAACGTAAAGTGAGGATAACTGCGGTTTGCCGTAAGGATCAGGAGAAAGACGAACGAACCCATCTTGAATGGCTCCGGGCCGACCTTGGTGCGAAGCTCCACCTCGTGGAACGCCTTCACGCGAAAATCTACTTCAATGAGTCCGCAGGCATCGTCACTTCAATGAATCTGCACGACAGTTCGGCCACCAACTCAAAGGAGATTGGTTTCAGCATCGACGATGCCACTACTCTCCGTCAGGTCGAAGATTATGTGCGTGGGCGTTTGGTAGAACACAGCAAGCCCGCAGAGGCCCCACGCGCTACGAGCAAACCCAAGACTTCTCCTGCTCGCCCTCTCAAAGCGGGGTCCAAACAAGCTCCAGCGCGAGGCCTGTGCATTCGCTGTGGGAAAGAGGAGATTCCCTACAATCCCGACGCTCCGCTGTGCCGCGAGTGCTACGGCAAGTGGAAAGTGCATGGTAATCGCGCCTACCCGGAGCACTACTGTCACCGCTGCAGTAAGAAGCGGAAGACCTCGTTCGCAAGGCCGCTCTGTAAGCCCTGCTACGAGGAAGCAGCAAGCGCCGCTTAGGGAGAACGACTAGATGGCTGACGGCAGGATACTTTCGGGGATGCGCCCGTCCGGCAGGCTGCACCTCGGCAACTACTTCGGGGCGCTGCAGAACTGGGTGCGCCTGCAGGACCAGTACGAGTGCTTCTACATGGTGGCGGACGTCCACGCCCTCACGACGCTCTCCGGCGGGGACGAGGTCCACACCATCGCCAACGACACGCAGGAGATGGTGCTCGACTGGCTCGCCGCCGGGCTGGACCCGGAGCGCGCAGTCATCTTCGTGCAGTCCCACGTGCCCGAGCACCTCGTGCTCCACGGACTGCTCAGCATGAGCACGCCGCTCGGGTGGCTGCTGCGGGTGCCGACGTTCAAGGAGCGCCTGCGCCAGATGGGGGAGGACGAGGAGCATGTGCCGTACGGGCTCGTGGGTTATCCCGTGCTCCAGACGGCGGACATCATCATCTACAAGGCGGACAAGGTGCCCGTGGGCATAGACCAGGCGTCGCACATCGAGATCTCGCGGGAGATCGCGCGCCGCTTCAACCGGCTCTACGGCGAGACGTTCCCGGAGCCGCAGGCGCTGCTGACCGACCTGCCGATGATCCTTGGCACCGACGGCCAGAACAAGATGAGCAAGAGCCTGGACAACCACGTCGAGCTCGCCGCGACCGACGAGGAGACGGCGCAGCGCACGATGACGATGGTGACCGACCCGCAGCGCGCGCGCCGCTCCGACCCCGGCAGGCCGGAGGTGTGCAACGTGTTCGCCCTGCAGAAGGTGTTCAACCCGGACAAGACGGACGAGATACACCGGCTCTGCACGACCGCGGGCATCGGCTGCGTGGACGACAAGCGCGACCTCGCCGAAGGGATCAACCGCTATCTCCGCGAGTTCCGGGAGCGGCGGCGGGAGCTGTCTGAGCGCCCGGAGCAGGTTCGGGAGATACTCCACGAGGGCGCGAAGCGCGCGCAGGCCGTGGCAAGCGCGACGGTCGAGGAGGTCTACGTCCGCATGGGGCTGCGGGAGGCATGACGGAGCGCCCCACGCTGCCGGTCGCGCCGGACGGGAGCGATGCGCTGCGCGTGGCGGTGCGCGTGGCCGAGGCGGCGGGCGCGGAGATCGAGCGGCGTCTCCCCGACACGATAGGCGCCGGCGCGAAGGAGCGGCTGGGGCTCACCACGAAGGGCGGATGGAACGACCGCGTCACGGAGGTCGACAAGGCGGCTGAGGACGCGGCCCTCGCGGTGCTGACGAGCGCGTTCCCCGACCACGAGATCGTAGGCGAGGAGTCGGGCGCACACGGTGGCGATTCCCCGTACCGCTGGTACGTCGACCCCATCGATGGCACGAGGAACTTCGCGAGCGGGCTCCCGCATATCTGCGTGAGCGTCGGGCTCTGGGGGCACGGCGAGCCACTGGTCGGCGTGCTGCTCGACCCCGTGCGGCAGGAGACGTTCACCGCAGCAGCCGGACAAGGGGCCGCACTGAACGGGACGCCGGTGGCCGTGTCGGACGAGAGCCGCATGGAAGAGGCGCTGCTCGGGTTCGACATCGGCTACAAGGGGCCGGAGGGCAAACTGCTGCTGGCAGCGGTCGCGGAGCTGTGGCCCGGTTTCCAGTCCGTGCGCATGATGGGCTCCGCCGCGCTCGGCATCACGTACGCGGGGTGCGGGCGGCTGGAGCTGTACGCGCACCACTACGTGCAACCCTGGGATATCGCAGCGGCGATCGTGGTCGTTCGGGAGGCCGGCGGCGTCGCGACCGAACTCAACGGCGGCCCGCTGACACCGGAGAGCAGGAGCATCGCGGCAGGCGCGCCACACATCCACGAACGGTTCCTGGCGGCAACCGCCGGTTCATCGTGGCGCGCAAGCGCCTCCTGATTGTTGAGACATACCGGTTTCCGGTTTGTAGAATGTCGGCTATGCGTTCCCTGTATGCGGCAACGTTGCAGCGGGGCAGGAATCATATCCGCCACTTCCCTGCGCCACCGGTGTTCCGCTCCGTAGCGGAGCTCCTGTTCCGCACAACCCGCAACTTCGTGTTGAACGAAGGCTCCCACATGGCGGCAGGGGTGGCCTACTACGCGATCTTCTCGCTCTTCCCACTCATGCTTGCGACCATCGCGGTCACCGAGTACTTCATCCACTCGGCAGACCTCCAGTCGGACGTGGTCCACTTCATCGACCGGCAGTTCCCCGGCCAGGACCACGATTTCGTTGAAGACCACCTCGAAGACCTGGAGGCTGCCAGAAGCGCATTGGGGGCCCTAGCGATGGTAGGTCTCATCTGGGCCGGACGAGCCGTGTTCGGGGCAGTCCGGCGCGTGGTCAATCGCGCCTGGAAGATAGCCGAACCGCCGCACTTCTTCGTGGACCAGGTCGCACAGATCGCCGCATCCATGGGCGCAGTGATGCTGTTCATCTCAGCGGCTGTTGCCGGGTCGGTAGGACGTGCCGTCGCGTCGGAGACCGATCTGCTCCCCGTAGCCATCCCCTGGGGACTGTTCTTCAACTACCTGCCCTTCGTCGTGAGCGTAGGGCTCTTCATACTCGTGTACCGGATGCTCCCCGATACGGACGTGCGCTGGCGGGACGCCATAGTGCCGGGCGTGATCGCCGCGATCGCTCTGGAGGTTACGAAACTCCTGTTCTCCTTCTACCTGGCGAACATGTCCCGGCTGGACCTGGTCTACGGCAGCATCGCCACGGTCGTGGTCACCATGCTGTTCCTGTATGTCGTGTCGGTCATCCTGGTGTGGTGCGCGGAGTTCTCCAGTGAGATCAGGCGCACGGACGAAGCCCAGATGCTCAACCTTCGCCGTGGGATCAAGCCGGTACCGGGCGGCCTGGCTTCCGTGGTACACCGGCCGAGCAGGCGCCACAGAGAGTTGGACGAAGAGACGCCACACGGGCAGCTCTTCGCCTAGCCTCCGGACAAGCGTTACGCGCTCTCGTCGAGCAGGTTTATGACGACTCCGCTGGGGAGCTTCGGGTAGAAATACGTGCTCTTCCGTGGAAGCCGTATGCCCGCGCCGACCACCGCCCGGAAGACGTCCGCCGGCAGACCCTTCACGAAGAACGCGATCTGCCCTTCGCCGCGTTCCACCATCGCCATCGCCTCGGCGCCGTCGTGGACGTACGTCACGTGGTCGGGGAACGCGTCACCGAACACCGGGCGGAACAGCATCTCCTGCAGCACGAATGCCTCAACGGAGCGCACCTGGGTCTCCGGCGGGTCCTCGGGGTCCGGCTCGGGGATGATGTCGTTCGCGGGGGTGAGCAGTCGTGGGGGCTGTCCCTGCTGCACAACGCCGAGCACCGTCTGGCCCTGTCCCAGCGTGGCGACCACTGCGTCCAATTGCTCCGGCCCGCCCACCGGCGTCCCTGACGGGCGTGAAACGAAGTAGAACGAGAGCAGTTGGTCGAGCTTCGCCATCTGCGCCTGCGACGCGCCGTGGACGACGCGGTAGTAGGGCTGGATGAGCAGTCCCGGGTCGTCGAACGCAACGAGGCCGGTCAGGACGAATGCCGCGCCATCCTCTGCCTCGCTGCTATAGACGAGCGAGGTCTCGTAGCGGTGGTGTCCGTCGGCGACGTACAGCTTTTCGTCCGTGAGCGCACCGGATACCGAATCGACGGCAGACGCATCGCTGAGGAGCCAGAGTGCGTACTGCTCATCACCCGCGGCAAATTCGGCGGCGGGAGGTGCGGCAGCCGCCTCTGCAAGCGTGCGAGCGATCGTGTCGGTCTCGTCCCGGTACAGCATGAGGATGGGGCTGAAGTTGGCGTGGGCGGCGCGCATCAGGGCAAGCCTGTCCTCCTTCGGACCGGCTGCCGTGTTCTCATGCGGGAGCACTCCCTCGCCCAACTCTTCGAGGCGGAGGGCGCCGAACAGGCAGTGGCGCTCCCGCTCCGCACTGCCGACCGAGAAGCGCTGGCGCAGCAGGTAGTAGGCCGGGGTCTCGTCGCGTGCAAGCACCCCATCGCTCAACATGGAGCGAAGCGCGGCAGCGG
This sequence comes from Dehalococcoidia bacterium, assembly GCA_965220225.1. Taxonomy (GTDB): domain Bacteria; phylum Chloroflexota; class Dehalococcoidia; order Lucifugimonadales; family Australimonadaceae; genus Bin16. The sequence continues at coordinate 2,739,918 of OZ244813.1, forward strand.
CATTCTCATAGCGGTCCGGGGAAGGAGGGCCGTCCAGTTCCGCGAGTTCCATCCGCACCATGTTGTGCGGGCTGCGGTCGAGCAGATCGCGCTCCGCAGCCGGGGATATCACGTCGTACGGAGGACAGATGAGGTTGTCGAGCGGGCCCGCGGACCCGGAGTATCGGACGGCTCTGAACGGGCGGAAATCTACCAAGGCGTTCTCCCCTGCTGCGGTTGTTCGGCTCGCCAAAGTATAGCGGGCGGAGGCTTGCGGGAACGGGTACAATGCAGCCGACCCGGTTAGAGAATGCGTCGTTCCCGCGTGCACGGGTAATGACGGGAGATGGAGGGCGCTCATGGCCACTCAGAAGGCAGACGTTTACTACGATTTCCGCTGACCGTTCGTTTTCAATGCAGCCGTGTGGCTGGATAAAGTGAAGGAAGCGATGGGCGACGAGGACCCCCTCGAGGTCACTTGGAAGCCGTTGTCGCTTGCGCAGATCAACCAGAAGACGGGCGACCCGGACTACAGGGCCTGGAGTGAGCCGGACGAGAGCCTCGACCAGAGCCTCTGGGGGCTGCGCGCCGGACAGGCCGCCCGCCGCCAGGGCGAGGACGCGCTCCGAGCCTTCCTTCCCTTGCTGCTCAACGCCCGACACCAGGACCGCGTGGAGTTGAACGACACGGCCGTGTTGCAGCGGCTGGCCGGTGAGGCCGGCCTCGACGTCGACCGCTTCACCGCAGACCTGAACGATCGTTCGACGCTGGATGAGATAGCCGAGAGCCACACCCATGCCGTCGAGGAACTGGGTGTATTCGGAACGCCGACGTTCGTGTTCGAGGGCGGCGGCTCCGCATTCCTGAAGCTGATCAGACCGCAGGAGAACGAGCAGGCGCTCAGCGCGTTCAATTCCCTCCTGGGGTTGATGCGCGACGAGGTCTTCGTCGGTGAAGTGAAGCGTCCGCAGCCTCCGTGGCCCAAGGGCGTATTTGACTAGTCTGCCGAACGACGAGCAGCAGGCCGCGCTCGAACGGACGCTTGGCGTTCGCTTCAACGAGCGCGGCCTGTTGCATCAAGCGCTCGTGCATCGCTCGTTCCTGAACGAGCAGGACGACCCGTCGCTGGCGAGCTACGACAGGCTCGAGTACCTGGGCGACGCCTACCTCGACTGGGTCGTCGCCGCCGAGCTGTACCGGCTGCATCCGGAATTCGACGAGGGCGAGTTGACCCGCGCACGCGCATCGCTCGTACGCGGCGATACGCTGGCCGAGGTCGCTCGCGAGATCGGTCTCGGAGAGTACCTGCTGCTCGGACAGGGAGAGGAGGCCAGCGGCGGACGCAACCGCAGCAGGAACCTCGCGGGCGCGGTCGAGGCCGTCATCGCCGCAACGCTTCTCGACCAGGGCGAGGATGCTGCCAGGTCGCTCGTCCTCCGGTGGCTCGGCCCCCGCATACAGGCGCTGGGGGACGCCATGGCGGAGCGAGACGCCAAGAGCGCACTGCAGGAGTTCCTCCAGGGTCAGGGCCTGCCCCTGCCCGTCTACGAAACGGTCTCGGATACGGGGGAGCCGCATGATGAGCGGTTCACGGTGCGCGTGCTGGTTGACGGCTGCGCGATGGGGAGAGGAGCCGGCCGGAGGATAGCGGACGCGGAGCAGTCGGCGGCGCAAGAGGCGCTGGCCGCACTGCGGAGCGGGGGAGACGCAGGGGCTGTCTTGTGAGCGGAATCCCCGCGTTGATACCATGCAAACCGCTGACGCTTCGGAGAGCAGCGCGGAGCAGCCCCGGATAAGGACGATTCGCCCACGTGGTTTTCAACTTCCTCCGCCGTAAGGACAAGACGACACACGCCCTGGCCAAGACACGGAAGGGCTGGGGCGGAGGGCTGGCGTCGCTGTTCCAGGGCGCAACGCTCGCGGACGACCGTCTGTGGGAGGACCTGGAAGACGCGCTCATCTCCGCCGACGTCGGGGTGGATACGTCGTTGGGAGTCGTCAACGCCGTCCGCCAACGCGTCCGGGAGGAAGGCGTCACCGAGCCGGATGATGTCATCGAACTGTTCAAGGAGGAGCTGGCCTACCTCCTCGACCCGGAGGACAAGAGCTTCTGGGACTGGTACGACCAGGAGCAGCTCGCCGCCAAGCCGTTCGTGCTGATGATCGTGGGCGTGAACGGTGCGGGAAAGACCACGAGCATCGCCAAGATGGCGGCGCACTACCAGCGGATGGGCAAGTCGGTGCTGATCGGCGCCGGAGACACGTTCCGCGCCGCCGCGATAGAGCAATTGAAGGTATGGGGCGACCGCCTGCACACCGACGTGGTGGCGCATCAGCCCGGGTCCGACCCCGGTGCGGTGGCTTTCGATTCCTACGAGGCCGCGACCGCCCGGGGAACGGACGTACTGCTCTTCGACACCGCGGGGAGACTGCACACGAAAACGCCTCTCATGGACGAACTGCGGAAGGTACGGCGCGTGTTCGAGAGCCGCGCTCCGGGAGCGCCGCAGCAGACGCTACTGGTGCTGGACGCGACGACGGGGCATAACGGGGTGGAGCAGGCCCGTCTGTTCCAGGAGGCAGTTGGCGTAGACGGGGTCTTCCTTGCCAAGCTGGACGGCACCGCCAAGGGCGGCGTTACGGTGGCCATCGCGCAGCAACTCCGCCTCCCCGTGGTATTCATCGGGACGGGCGAGAGTACGGAAGACCTGACGCTGTTCGACACAGATGACTTCGTCGACGCGCTCTTCGGCGATGAACCGCAAGGTCCCAGCCGATGTTGATCTTCAGTGCAGCCCTGTGGTTCCTGACGCTGGAGGCATTCTCTCTCGTCGTGTTTCCCATCGCTTTCCGGGCGTTCTCGCGTATGCCGGACAGGGGTTACGCCTTCGCCAAGCCGCTGGGGCTGCTGAGCGTCGGCTTCATAACGGGCCTCATCGGCATGAGCCGCACGATCCCCAATTCCAACCTCTCAGTGCTTGCCGCGATGGTGATCGTTGTGGGGCTGTCACTGCTCGCAGGCCGCCGATGGTGGAGCGAGATCGGGATGTTCCTGCGGAACAACTGGCGCCTCGTCCTCCTGATCGAAGGCCTGTTCGCGCTGGTCTTCCTCTCCATGACGCTGCTGCGAGCGATGATCCCGGACATCACGACCACCGAACAGCCGATGGACCTGATGTTCCTGAGTTCCACGATCGCCAGCGCGTACTACCCGCCGATGGACGCGTGGTTCGCGGGCGAGCAGGTCACGTACTACTACCTGGGGTACCTGCTCATCGGTTCCGTGGCGCTGCTCACGAACACGATAACGCCCGTCGCCTACAGCCTCGGCCTCGCAACCTATGCGGCGATGGCGGCAGTCGCCGCCTTCGGCCTGACCTTCAACCTCGTGCGGATCGCCAGGGGTTCACCCGTAGCGAGCGCCCTTGCAGGCGCAGCATCCGTCTTCCTCCTGCTGATAGCGAGCAACGTCCTGGGCATACTGGAACTCGCGTGGGCCTCCAATGCCGGCACCGCGGCGTTCTGGGCGTGGATAACGCCCGATCCGAACTGGTACCAGAACGCACAGGCATCCGCTTCCTGGCGGCCCGAGGAGTTCTGGTGGTGGTGGCGCGTATCGCGAGCGATACCGAACGCCATCACCGAATTCCCCGCGTTCAGCTTCCTGCTGGGGGACATGCACCCGCACGTCATGTCGATCGGGTTCGTCCTGATGACAGCAGGCACAGCCGTACAGATATACCTGCGTCCGGGAATCATCCAGCGCGACACGATCTGGCGGCACATCCCGCTGATCCTGGTGACCGTGCTGAGCGTCGGTGGGCTGGGGGCCATCAATCTCTGGGACCTCCCACTGGGGTTGACCCTGATTGGCGGAGCGGTGCTCCTGAACACGGCGCGGAACGAGCGGCGCATCCAGTTCGGACGTTCCCTGGCGTTCACCGACCGTTTCCTCATCGTCGGTGCGGCTGCCGGACCGCGGGCAGAGCAGGACCTGAGCGCCGCCTGGTTGTACGAGAAGCAGGGCAACAGATGGCGTCTCACCCACACGATAGAGGCGCGGGGGCTCGGGACAGGCGCAGACTTCGGTGCGTCGGTAGCGGCCCACGAAGACATGGTGGCGGTTGGCGCTCCGAGAGCGCACCTGGGCGGCCTTGTCCAGCTCTACTCTTTCGCCGACGGCCACTGGACACTTGCCGCGACGCTGCGGCCCGATGACGACGAGGGCGTCGTGGGCTTCGGTCAGTCCGTTGCGATACACAACGACACGGTAGCGGTCGCATCGCTGGAAGCGGTCTACGTCTACACGGGTGAGGGGCTCGACTGGACGCTCGCCGCAAGGCTGTACCCCTCGTCCACAGACGGTCTGCCCACACAGGTAGCGCTGGAGGATGACTTACTGGCAACCGGCATCCTCAGTTTCGACGGCTGGCTGGTGGACGTATACAAGCGCGAAGCGGGAGAGTGGCATCACTCGTCGGCCATACATCCTTCATTCACCGACCTGAACCGGTTCGGCAGGAGCATCTCGCTCGACGCCGGTCGCATAGCAGTGGGCGGCGACGCGGTGGTGACGATATTCAGCGAGGCGGAGCGTGGCTGGGTGCCCATCGCAACACTTGGATGCCCCACCCCTTCCGCACGGGACTCGTTCGGTTCCGCAGTTGCTCTGAAAGGTTATTACCTCGTTGTGGGGGCCCCCGGCAGCAAGGGACCAGCCCCGAATGCCGGGTGCGCGTTCATCTTCGAAGAGACGTCACGAGGCTGGCGCTTTCAGTCGGAGTTGGTCGCAGAAGACACGAGCATCGACACGGCTCTCGGGAGCGCAGTCGCGATTCAGAACGACGCGGTCGTGTTGGGAGCGCCGGGTGGAGGCCAGGGTGGCGTCTACACGTTCCATCGAACCCTGGAGATGTGGACGCGGGACTCGAAGATCACGGGACGCCGACGCCTCGGTCGGGCCCTGCTTACAGCAGCCCTCCTCCTGGGAGGAGCGCTGGTGGCCGCACTGCCGTTCCTGTTCAACTTCGAGAGTTCAGCCAAGGGGGTCTCCCCTGTCCAGGAAGTGATGACACGGCCTGCGCACTTCGTGCTCGTATGGGGCGCCCTTGGCGTCGTGACCGTTCCCTTCTTCCTCGTGATGATGCGGCATGTCTTCCGTCACGGAAACTGGAGCCTGCTGCGCTTCAGCATCCCCATGCTCGCCGCGTTCTCTCCGATCCTGCTTTGGATGCAACCCCTGTACGGACTTCCCATCCTGGGCATCGCGGCCGTGCTGTTCGGCTTCCACCAGATGGGCATCAGGCAGCCCCGGGCAGACGAGGCGCTGTTCGCGTTCAACCCACGGGTGACGCTCATCGCAGGCAGCTTCGCGATAATCCTCGGCATCCTGTGGGACGGTATCGTGAACGGAGAGCGCGGCATCGACGGCGAGTTGCTCGCTATAGACCGGCTCATACCGGTGGTGCCCCTGGCTGTCATCGTGGGCCTCTCGTTGTACGGGGCGTGGACGCTTGCGCACCGGGACAGCGAGAACATGCGCTTGTCCGTGGACCGCGAGCGCGCCGCGGAGTGGAACTCGATAGTCCCGGGCCTGTTCCTGTTCGCTATCGCCGGCATGCTCGTGATGGGGGCTGAGCTGTTCCACGTCGTGGACATCTTCGGCGGCGACCTGCGCCGGATGAACACCATCTTCAAGCTCTACTACCAGACGTGGTTACTCCTTGCAGCGCTGGGCGGGTTCTCGATCTGGTTCGTGACGATGCGATGGGACATGAGCCGCACCGCCGGACGCCTGGGAGGGTACGCATGGCGAGTCACGCTGGTGCTGCTCTTCGTACTGGTCGCCTACTATCCGGCGGCGGCAGTGGCCACACGCATCACGGAACAGGACAGGTTCACGCTGGACGGTCTCGCCTACCTGAGCATATCCTCGCCGGAGGATGCCGCAACCATCGAGTGGGTGCGCGACAACACCCCGCGCGACGCCGTCGTGCTGGAGGGCTCGCTGGTCCCCTGCCTGGAAAACCCGGACGGCTGCAACGACTGGAAACCTGAACTCGCACGGATAGCGTCTGCCACAGGACGGCCGACGATCCTGGGCTGGGAGTGGCACGAACGCCAGTGGCGCAGTAACGAGGGCGCTGACTTCGAAGGGCGCCAGCGCGACGTTCGCATCATCTACGAGACCGAATCCCCTGCTATTGCCGCCCGCCTGCTCGAAAAGTACGGCGTAGACTACGTAGTAGTAGGACCTCGGGAACGCAACATCTATGGCGACGCAGGCATCCCGAAATTCGCGATGCTTGGTCCCAGCGTCTTCACGGAGGGTGAGATCACCGTGTACCGCATCGACGCGGAGGGAGCGGCGTAAGTGCAGGCCGTGAAGGAGGTCCCGGCAAAGCTCGGGGCCATCAAGGGCGCTCCCGCGCTGCTCCGAAGGCATCTCACCAGCATCCGCCCGCCCAGGACATGGGAAGGATGGGCGGTGCTGGTCCTGCTCGTTGTCGCGCTCGGAACGCGGCTGTGGGACCTGGGAGGTCGTGCGCTCCACTACGACGAGATACTCCATGCCTGGTACTCATGGCGCTACGCCGAGGGGCTGGGCTACGCACATAACCCGCTGACCCACGGCCCACTGCTCTACCACGTCGGCGCCGCAACATACTGGCTGATCGGCTCAGGCGAGTTCGCGGCGAGGCTGGCGCCCGCGCTGTTCGGCGCAGTCCTCGTGGTAATGCCGTGGCTGTTCCGCAAGGAGCTCGGTCGGTACGGAGCGCTTGCGGCTTCCGTATTCCTGCTGGCCTCCCCCACCGTTCTCTACTTCGCCCGCTTCATGCGGAACGACATCTACATGGCCGTGTGGGCGGTTGCACTGCTCGCACTGGCCCTCCGGTACATGGAGCGGCCGCGCACGTGGATGTTGTTCGCGTGGGCGGCGCTATGGGCGCTTACCTTCGCAAGCAAGGAGAGCGCCTTCTTCCTGGTGGGCATGTTCGGGCTTCTCCTCCTCGCGAGAAGCGCACCCGCCCTGCTGGGGTGGGTACGGAACCAGCGCCGTCTCTCCGAAACAGGTCCGGCGGCAGCCCTGCTCATCGTGATGGGAACACTGACCCTGCCCATGTGGGCCCCTATCGCCGGGCTGGCCCAGGACGTGGTCGGTCTCACCCTCGTCAATCCGGACGGGAACCATCCGCTGGTGCAGAGCGGCGAACTCCTCCGGGAGGCAGGCGTGCCGACGGGCGCGCCCGCCGGTGGCGCACAGTACATAGCCGGCGCCATCGTGCTGGGGCTGGCAGCCATATCCGTCGCGGTTGGAATGACGTGGGACAGACAGCGCTGGCCGCTCCTGTTCCTGACGTTCGCAGCTGTGTGGCTGCTGCTGTTCACCAGCGTCTTCACCAACTGGGAGGGCTTCTTCACCGGCCTGTGGGGTTCTCTCGGCTACTGGATAGCGCAGCAGGGAGTCGAGCGCGCGAACCAGCCGTGGTACTACTACACGATAGGTCTCTCGGTCTACGAGTTCGCAGTTGCAGTCCCCACCCTGATCGGTTCCCTCTACCTGCTGGCGCGGCATCGGAACACGTTCGACATGGCGATCGTGGGGTGGGCGTGGCTCTCCTTCGCCATCTATTCGTTCGCAGGCGAGCGTATGCCGTGGCTGCTGACCGGGATCGCCCTGCCCTGTGCGTTCGTTGCGGGCCGGATAGCCGGGGTGCTGGCCGAGCACATCGCCGCATCGAGCCGGACCCCACGCGCCATTGTCACCGGTTACGCGGGGAGCATCGCGCTTGCCGTGGTTACCGCGCTCCTGGCTACTCGCTTCATGCTCGCCGAGGACCGGTTCAGGGTGGAAGCGCTGTTCGCGGTTGCCGGAGGCATCGTCCTTGCGGTGGCGTTGAGCTACGCCTTCAAACGCGGGCCAGGACGGACCGAAACTCCTTCGCCAGTCGACCCCGCCGACACAGCCACGCCATCCGTTCCCCTGTTCGAACTTTCGGGAAGCCGCGCCGAACGGAGGCGGGCTACACGGAGCGAACGACAGCGCAGGCTCGGACGATCGTTGGTGCAACTCCTGGCGTCTGCCCCGCGCGTGCCCATCCGCTTCGGAGCGCGAGCGTGGCGAACACTCACCTCTCCCTTTGCGGGCATCACGCCGCAACTGGCACTCGTGACGCTCGGGTTCCTCACCGTGGCGCTCGGCATGACGGTGTTCCTCTCCGTCCGGACGAGCTACTCCTACGAAGGATTCGAGCACCCGAGAGAGCTCCTCGTCTATTCGCAGACCGGCCAGGAGACCCCTTACGCCACCGAGTGCATCGAGAACTTCACCGAGGACGCAGGCCTCACCAGGGACAGCATCCGGATCCTCGCCGACGAGCACGACAATTTCGCGTGGCAGTGGCGCTGGTACCTGCGCGACTATCCATGGGTTGAATACCGCACCCTGAACACCGACCCGCTGACCGAGCCGCCCGACCAGCCCCTGGTGATGATGAGCATCTGGTCGGAGGATGCCAACAAGGAGCACCTGGCCGGCTACACGCGCCTCGGCGAGCTGTACACGCTCTGGTGGTTCCCCAACTACGCCTACGCAGACGTGACCCCCGAAACCGTGTTCTCCGGCGTGACGTCCAGGGACGGCTGGCGCCTCGCCGTGGACTACCAGTTGCAACGCGAAGTGGCATCAGAGATGCAGTACTCGCGGGGCGTCATCTTCGTGCGGAACGACCTGAACCAGCACACCCGGGGATGCGGGGCATTCCTGCGCGCACAGCCAGACCCGGACGAGGCGGCAGCATGACTCCTCCCCCTGCCGCAGGCCGCACGGGTAGACCCGGAGTGACCAACAGCAAGAGGCTCTTGTTGGGGATAGTACCCGCCGCGGGCTTCCTCGTTCTGCTCTTCTTCCTGTTCGTCCGCACCGACTACCAGAAGTGGCTGGACGCACTGTCGGAAGCGAACTACGCGTGGCTCGCACCGGCCCTCGTTGCCTATTTCGCATCGTTCTACCTCCGGGCGCTCCGGTGGCGGTTCCTGCTCAGTCCGTTCGCTGAGACGACGACGGGGCGCCTGTACCCGGTCGTCATCGTGGGATACATGGCGAACAACATCCTGCCGCTCCGAGCAGGCGAGTTCGTCCGCAGCTACTACCTCTCACGCCGTGAGCCGGTGAGCGGCGCAACGGCACTGGCGACGATCGTCGTAGAGCGCGTGTTCGACGGCCTGCTCATGCTGCTGCTGCTCCTGGCCGGGGTCCTCTTCCTGCCGTTCTCCGGGTTGCCGGAAGGCGTTCGGGATGCCGTCGACATTCCCGTCTGGGCTGCGGCCGCCGTCATGGTCGTGCCATTCGTCGGAGGTTTCGCAGTCATCATCCTGGCAGCCCTGCATCCTCAGAAGTTCCTCGCCGTCGGCAACGGGATCGCACGACGGCTGCACCTGCCCAGGCGCTTGCGTGCCCTCGTCAGCGCATTCGCCAGGCGCTTCATCGAAGGGTTCGAGGGTCTGCAGAGGCCGGGCCGGCTCGCAAGGGTCGCATTACTCACAGTCCCGGTCTGGGTAGCGGAGGGCATCACGTACTACGCCATCGCGCTGGGCTTCGACCTCGACACGCACCTCGGCAGCCACTGGCTGCTGGCCGGCTCCATGCTGCTCATCGTCTCCCTGGCGAACCTTGCCATATCGGTACCGCTGTCGCAGGGAGGGGTCGGGCCGTTCGAGATATTCGCGGCGCTCGCACTCGTCGTGCTGGGAGTGGAGTCCGTTCAAGCGTCGGCTTACGCCGTCGTGCTGCACGCTACACTGCTGCTGCCCGTCATCATCGCCGGGCTGCTCTACCTTGCGATACGCAGCATCTCCCTGGGCGAGTTGCTGCAGAGCCGCACGGAACCGACAACGAAAGGACGATCGTGAAGGCAGGCATCATCGGCGGAGGCGCGGCGGGGCTCGCGGCAGCCTTCGAACTCGGACTGCGAGGACATCACGCGGAAGTATTCGAGGGCGCGCCGTTCCTCGGCGGACAGGCGTCCACGTTCCCCGTGAACGGCGTTCCACTGGAGCGCGGCTACCATCACCTCTTCCGGAGCGACACGGCCATGATCGACCTCATGGGCGAGCTTGGGCTGTCGCACCGGCTGAAGTGGATCGACTCCAACGTGGGCTACTACGCGCGCGGACGGCTCTGGAAGTTCACCTCTCCGTTCGACCTGCTGCGTTTCCGTCCCCTACCACTGGTCGACCGCATCCGCCTCGGCCTGGTCACGCTCGGCCTGCAGCGCCGGAAGGAGTGGGCGTCGCTCGAACAAACAACCGCTACGGAGTGGATGCGCAAGAACGCGGGCAACAAGGCGTACGACGCCATCTTCGAGCCGATGCTGCGCGGCAAGTTCGGGCGCTACCACGACCAGATCACGATGGCGTGGTTGTGGAACAAGTTCGCGCTCCGCACCGCGTCACGCGGCAAGGGGCTGGCCGGCAAGTTCAAGGAGCAGCTCGCCTATCCCACCGGCTCGTTCGGCGAGATATTCGACGTGCTCGGGGAACGCGTGCGGGAGCAGGGCGGCGAGGTGCACATCTCGTCCGGCGTGCGCCGCGTCATCGTCGAGGACGGACGGGCCCGCGGTCTGGAGGTGAGCGTCGACGGCGGTGAACCGGAGCGACGCGAGTACGACCAGGTGCTCTCGACGACGCCGTCGTACATCTTCCCCCGGCTGGTGGACCTGCCCGAAGAGTACCTGGGCAGGCTCACCGACAAGGTGTACCTCGCGGCGGTGCTGGTCATCCTCGTGATGGACCGCTCGCTCAGCCCCCACTACTGGACGTACGTGGGCGACCGCTCGCTGCCGTTCCTCGGCATCATCGAGCACACGAACTTCATCCCGCCGGAGCACTACGGCGGCGCGCACATCGTCTACCTCACCAACTACCTGGAGCGCGACGACCCGCTCTACAAGATGACGCCGGAGGAGCTGTACCGGGAGTACATCCCCCATCTTCAGAAGATCAACCCCGCTTTCGACGAGTCCTGGGTAGCCGAGTACCACCACCACAAGGTGGACGCGGCGCAGCCCATCGTGACGCAGGGCTACTCCGACCGCATCCCGGACCATCGCACGCCCATCCCAGGTCTCTACCTCGCGAACACGACGCAGATCTACCCGGAGGACCGCGGCACGAACTACTCCGTGCGGATGGGGCGTCAGGTCGCCGCGCTCATGGACGAGGACTCGGCAAAGTAGGACGCCTTCGTCACCCGTCCCCGCTCTGCGCGGGCTTCACGGGCGGTGTCGCGAAGTACATCGCCACGGTCATCACCATGAAGATGGCCATGAAGATGGAGAATGGCACCACGTAGGAGCCCGTCCAGTCGAACAGGAAGCCAGTGAGGAACGGGCCGCTGGGACTGGCGATGCGGAACGGCGCGCCGAAGCCCCGTATCGCTCCCAGGTGCTCGCGCCCGAAGTAGTCGGCCCACAACTGGTTCTCAACGATGTTCCCCGCACCGATGGCCACGCCGAACAGCACGGCGAAGAGCACAGCGAGCGGATAGCTGTCCGCCATGAGCAGCGCCACCATCGATAGCGCCAGCAGTCCGCTCATGATCATGGCCCCGAAGCGGACCTGCAGGTGCTCGAACGCCAGGCCCCAGGGCAAGGTGGTGAGCGCGGAAGTTGCGGCGAAGATGGAGAGCGTGCTCACGGCGAGTCCCTGCGCCAGTCCCCTGTCCTCGAAGTTCACGACCATGTGGAGGTTGATGGAGCCGAGCGCGAACCGCTCCACGATGACGAAGAAGAGCAGCAGCCAGAACGCGCGCGTGCGCTTCGCTTCAGCGAGTGTGAACGACACGTCCCGCATCTGGCGCGAGAGGCGCCCGAGACCTCGGCGTTCTCCTCCGCCGCTGTTCATGTCCGCCAACTGCTCCGGCGTCATGTTCTCCAGCGTCATACCCAGGTCCTCGGGACGACGCCGCAGGTAGAGGAGCGCGGGCAGGATGATGAGTATCGCCGTCACACCCGCGAGCGAGAGGAATGCGGCGCGCCAGCCGGCCACGGCCATGATGGCGAAGATCGCCATCGGCATGATCGACTGCCCCGCGCGCTGACCGATGCCTCGGATCGCTATGGTCCGTCCGCGCCTGCGGATGAACCAGTTGGAGAGCGCAACACCGGTGCCGACCTGTATCCCCGCGAGCGCGGAACCCCTGCCCGCGCCGAACGCCAGCCAGAAGTGCCACGGCTCCTGCATCCAGGACAGACCCACCATCGCGAGCGCGATGATGATGCCCGCCGCGACCACCACCATCCGGGCGCCGTAGCGGTCCAGCAGCCGTCCGATGAGAAACTGCATGACCGACCCGGTCGCACTCCCGAGGGTGAACGCCAGCGCAATGGTGGTCCGGCTCCAGCCGAGCTCCTCCTCGATGGAGGAGAAGAAGACGCCGAGGACGGGCCCGAACATCGGCGCCATCCCGAATGCCGCCACCGTGGACGCCGACACGACGGCCCAGCCGTAGTAGACGCGCTTGAAGGGCCAGAGCCGGGGGATGCGGGGAGATAGTGCAGCGGGAGATTCCATGGCGGGATGCCCGCATCTTACGCCCGTGCCGGAGAGCACGCTCCCTCCTCACGCCCGTATACTTGACGGGGAACCCTCACCCTCGCGTGCCGAGCACGCGCGCCCTCTCCCAGAGGGAGAGGGGAATACAATCAGCAGATGGTCGACGCCGTAACCATTCAGCGCGTGAACGAACTGCGGGAGCAGTTGCACCGCCACAACTACCACTACCACGTCCTCGACTCCCCGCTCATCACCGACGCGGAGTACGACGCGCTCTTCCGCGAACTGCAGACGCTGGAGGAGGCGAACCCCGACCTCGCCGACCCCGGCTCGCCGACCCAGCGCGTCGGCGCGGCGCCCGCGCCCCAGTTCGACGAGGTGGCGCATCCCCGCCCGATGCTCAGCCTGGGCAACGCCTTCAACGAGGAGGAGCTCGCCGCATGGCGCAGGCGGGCCGCCGGGATGCTGGAGCGCGACGACTTCGCGATGGTCTGCGAGCCGAAGATCGACGGCCTCGCCATCGCGCTCACGTACGAGGCCGGACGGCTCACGCGCGCGGCCACGCGCGGCGATGGGGAACGCGGAGAGGACGTGACGCTCAACGTGCGGACCATCAAGTCAGTGCCGCTCGTGCTGCAGGATCCGGCTCACCCTCACCCTGACCCTCTCCCTGAGGGAGAGGGGAACCAGAGGAGTGAAAGGGGGTTCGGACTCCCACCCCGGATGGAGGTGCGCGGCGAGGTCTACTTCCCGCGCGACGCCTTCCGGCGGCTGAACGAGGAGCGCGAGGCTGCGGGCGAACCGCTGTTCGCGAACCCCCGCAACGCCGCCGCAGGCTCGCTACGCCAGCTCGACCCGCGCGTCACTGCGTCGCGTCAACTCGCCATCTGGGTGTACCAGCTGGGCTGGGTCGAGGACGCTGAGTCCCCACCCACGCACTGGGAGACGATGCAGTGGCTCCAGGCGCTCGGTTTCCGCGTCAACCCGGAGATCGACCGCTTCGAGTCGCTGGAAGGAGTGGCTGGGTATCACGAGCGCTGGATGCGCGAGCGCGCCGACAAGAACTACCAGACGGACGGCGTGGTCGTGAAGATAGACCGGCTGGACTACCAGCGGCACCTCGGGTTCGTGGGGCGGGAGCCGCGGTGGGCTATCGCGTGGAAGTTCCCTGCGGAGCAGGCCGTCACACGCCTGTTGGGGATCGGCATCAACGTCGGGCGCACCGGGGCGCTGAACCCGTACGCCATGCTCGAACCCGTGCAGGTCAGCGGCGTCACTGTGAGGCAGGCGACGCTGCACAACGAGGACGACATCCGCCGGAAGGACATCCGCGTCGGCGACTACGTCGTGGTCGAGCGCGCCGGGGAGGTCATCCCGCAGGTGGTCGCCCCCGTCGTGGAGCGGCGCACCGGCAACGAGACCGAGTTCGAGATGCCCGCGCTCTGCCCCGCGTGCAATACCGTGATCGTGCGGGACGAGGGCGCGGCGGCGCACCGCTGTGTCAACGTCGCCTGCCCCGCACAGCGGTTCGAGCGCATCCGGCACTTCGTGTCGCAGGCCGCGATGGATATCGATGGTCTCGGGGAGAAGCTCGTCGGGCAACTGCTGGGAAGCCACCTCGCCTGCGACCTCGAAACGCGCCAGACCTACCCGCACCTCATGGAGGAACTGGCGACTATCCGGGACCTGCCGGATATCTACGCGCTCACGCATGAGCAACTTGCAGCGCTGGAGCGCATGGCCGAGAAGTCCGCAAGGAACCTCGTCGAGGCCATTGAGGCGAGCAAGCAGCGACCGCTCCCGTCGGTCATATCGGGGCTGGGCATCCTGCACGTTGGCGGCGAGACCGCGGAGCTGTTGGCACGGCGGTTCGGGAGCGTGGAGCGACTCATGGACGCGTCGCAGGAGGAACTCGAGGCCGTCCCCGGCATCGGCCCCATCGTCGCGGCGGGCATCGCCTCGCACTTCACAAACGAGGGCAACCGGAGCATCGTCCGGCGGCTCGGCGAGGCGGGCGTTGCACTCGCGGCGCCCGAGGGCTGGGACGCCGCGCAGGCAGACGGGCCGATGCCGTTCGAGGGCATGCGGTTCGTCGTAACCGGACGCCTCGAAGGGTTCACTCGTTCGCAGGCTGAGTCGTTCATCAAGGAGCGCGGCGGACAGGTCAGCGGCAGCGTCAGCAAGAAGACGAGCTATGTCGTCGTGGGCGAGGAGCCCGGCTCCAAGCGCGACGACGCGGAGCGGCTGGGGGTCGCCATCCTCTCCGAGGAGGAGTTGACCGCGCTTGCGGAGGGCGGAACGTCCGGGGAGACGGCGGATGCGTAGCGGGCTGCTGGGCCGGTTCATGCGGCGCAAGACGATGGAGCGCGAGCCGACGCTCGTCATCGTCGGGCTCGGGAACCCCGGCCCGAAGTACGCCGGAACGCGGCACAACGCGGGGTTCATGTGCATCGACCGGCTCGCCGAGCGCGCGGGCATCTCGCTGAACGACAAGCGCAAGACCGCGCTGCTCGGCGAGGGGCGCATCGAGGGCAAGCGTGTCGTGCTGGTCAAGCCGCGCACGTTCATGAACATCTCCGGCGAGGCGGTGCGCTACGCGATGGACCGCTACCGCGTACGGGCGGAGTCCGTGCTCATCGTCCTGGACGACCTCGACCTGCCGCTCGGCAGGATCCGGATGCGCGCGAGCGGAGGGTCGGGAGGCCACAACGGCCTCAACTCCATCAACGCAGCGCTTGGAACTCAGGACTACGCTCGCCTGCGCATCGGCATCGGCAGACCGCAGGGCGAGACGGTCGGCTACGTGCTCGGCGCGTTCACGCCGGAGGAGGCGCCGGAGGCGGAAGCCGCACTCGAGCGCGCAGCTGACGCCGTGGAGGCATGGCTCACGCACGGCGTCAACCACGCGATGGACAACTTCAACTGACCGTGCGCCTGCCCGTCCTCATCGCCCTTGCCGCCACACTGCTCGCCGCGCCCGCCTGCGCCGACGCAACGCCGACGCCGACAACTCCCCCTATCTCAATGCCCACGGCCACGGCAGCGCAGTCCCCGACACCCGCGCCAACGCCTACCGTCACGTCCCGGCCCGCTCCAACAGGCACGCCGTTCGCCGAGGTCCCCGACGCCCCTGAACGCAACGATTTCGCACTCGCGCAACTCTTCTCCGGCATGACGGTGGCCCCCCTTCCGATCGAGACGCTCTATGCGAACGAGGAGGTCGGCTTCACGCGGCGGTTCATCGGTTTCGACCTCATCGCCAACAGGACGTTCGAGTTCGACGCCACCGTACGCCTCGTGACCCCCAACGCGGTCTGGTACTTCCGCTCGGACGCCGACGTGGACAATGAAGCTCTGGCAACGGCGGCAGATGAGTTCGAGCGTCACATCCTGCCAGGCGTGCTCGACCTCGTGCTGCCGGAGCGTGAGCTGCCGGGCAGGATCGCCATCGTCCATGGCTCGCTGCCCGGCGTAGGCGGCTACTTCAACGGGGGCGACGCGCTCCCCGTTGCCGTCCGAGCGCACAGCAACGAGCGCGTTGGCCTGTACATGAACGACGAGCAGCCCGTCGGCAGCGACTTCCACCTCGCGGTGCTGGCGCACGAACTCCAGCACCTCGTGCACTGGCACGCCGACCCCACCGAGTCGGCGTGGGTGCAGGAGGGCTTCTCGGAACTGGCGGCGCGAACGCTCGGGTACGACAGCATCCCCTTCATCTTCTACCGCGGCGACCCGGAGGTCTCGATACGCGACTGGCCGCCGCTCGACGAGAACCCACTGCCCAACTATGCCGGCGCCGCGCTCTTCGCCGCCTACCTCGCGGAACGCCTGGGCGAGGAAGGCATCGCCTCCATCGCGGCGCAGCAGGGGGATGGGGAGGAGAGCGTGCAGGCAGTGCTCGACGTTACGTTCCCCGGAACGGACTTCGAGGCGCTCTTCGCCGACTGGCTCGCCGCGAATGCATCGGGCGGCTCCATGCCGCCCTACGGTTACGCCGACGCGTCGCCCACCATCCAGGCGAAGCGCACGCTCACCGGCCCCGGGCGCGTAGACGGCGAGGTTACCCAGATGGGCGCGTGGCTGCTCGATATCGACGCGAGCGCCCCTCTCGACGTGACCTTCAGCGGAGAGTTGGCTACTCCTCTCCTTCCCGTGGACCCGTTCAGCGGCGGGTCGTGCTGGTGGGGCAACGCGGGCGATTCCATACACGCCAGCCTCATCCGCGAGATCGACCTCAGCGGAGTGGACAGCGCAACGCTGTCGTTCCAGTCGTGGTGGGACATCGAGAAGCACTGGGACCGCGGCTACGTCTCTGTATCGACCGACGGCGGCGAGTCGTGGAGCATCCTGAACACGTCGAGCGGCACGTCCCACGACCCCTTCCGTGTCGCGTTCGGTCCGTCGTACACCGGCGCATCCCGGGACTGGCGGCACGAGAGCGCCGACCTCACACCATTCGGGGGGCGGAAGGCGCTGCTGCGCTTCGACTACCTCACCGACGACTCGACGCACGAGAGCGGGTGGTGCATCGACGACGTCGCCATCGACGAGATCGACCTGTTCGAGGACGCCGAGGCGGACGACGTATGGGAGGCCGACGGCTTCGTTCGCATCGGCAGCGCAGGCGTCGAGCAGCGGTTCGCCATCCGGCTGGTCGAGGGCAAAGGAGACGCGGCGACCGTGACTCCGCTGTCCGTAAGCAACGACGGCGTCGCGTCGTTCCGCGTCGACCGCCCTGTTACGATGGTCGTGACCGGGTTCGCTGACAAGACCTCCGAGCCCGCGAGGTTCGAGGTACGCGCCGTGGAGTCGACGAACGGGAACAGCGGATGATCCCACGAACCACCTCCGGCCGGTGGCTCGCCGGGGCAGCCGTCATCGTCGTGCTGCTCATCGCGTTCAGCGTCGTCATGGCAGTGCTCAACCGCAACAGCGAGCCCGGCCTCCTGCCCGCGGGGTCGCCGGGGCGTGCCGTGCAGGACTACATCCTCACCGCGCAAAAAGAAGGACAGCGCGCCGCGAACGCACTGCTGAACGAGGAGTCACGCGAGCGCTGCGACTGGGACAAGCCCGCAAGCGGAAGCTTCTACGCACCCCTGGGCTATTTCCCCTCGGACTCCTTCAGCATCCGCCTTCTGGGTGAGGAAGAGGACGGCGACGAGGCCACCGTGACCGTCGAGGTCACCGAGGTGGACACCCCCAGCGACATCCCGTTCCTGGGCGGCTCGGTCTCCGAATACGAAACGACCTACACCCTCACCCGCGAGCAGGGGGAGTGGCGGCTGGAGTACCCCGGATGGTGCCCGCCCAGACCCACGCCCACCCCACTGGCTACCGCCTCCCCAGGAGAGCCATAACGATGTTTACGGATTTCGATTTCCTCATCATCCCCATAGTCGCGATGTTGCTCCTCTTCGGAGGCGGGGCCAGCATCATCGCGCTCGCGCTCCGTTCACGGAACGACGGCGCCGACCCCGGCATCGGGACGACGCGCCGCATCTTCCTGTACGGCCTCGCGTTCGCCGCACTCGTCACCGCCGCGAGCGGGCTGGCCCTGCTCGCCGGCGCCCTGCTTACCGCTATCTCCGGCGACGTCATAGCCGGTGAGGGCGCAAGCGCCCTGGCCTTCGGCATCGCCGCGGGAGGTGTCGGTTTCGCGGTGTGGGCGCTGCTCTGGCGCGCGGCGCAACGCTCCGTGGAGCGCAACCCGGCCGAGGCCGGAGCGCTCGGGCGCAAGGTCTACGTCTACCTCGTACTCGGCGCGGCCGCCATAACCGTCGCCTTTTCCCTCACGCTGTACATCGGCGACCTGATCGACGGCGTTGGAGCAAACCTTGCCGACCTCGCCGTTCCGCTCGTCTGGGCCGGCGTTTGGGCGTTCCACTGGCGCATCGAGTCTGCTGAGGGACAGCGTTCCCCCACGGCGGCGGCGGTGCGACGGGTCTACGTCTATACCCTGTCTGTTTACGGCCTCATCCTGCTGGCCGCCGGAGCAGCCATCCTCGGCGGCGCGCTGCTGAACGCCGGGTACCACGCCGCCTTCGACGGCAACAACATGCCGGACGGCCTGCCGGAAGCCTGGAGCTTCGCCATCGTCGGGGCGGCGCTGTGGGGCACGCACTGGCTCTGGTTCGCGCGCGGCGACGCGTCCGGTCTCCGGCAGGCCGTGCTCTACGTCCTGGGAGTCTTCGGAGGCACGGCGGCCGCCATCGGCGCACTCTCCGCGCTCCTCGTCGTCTTCATCAGCTGGCCGCTGGACCCTGCGCCTGGCCGTGTGCGGCTGGAGCACTTCGACCCCGTACCGGAGACCCTCGTGGTGCTGCTGGTCACTGCTGCCGCCGCGGCGTACCACCGGCGCACCGCGCTGAACGAGGCTGCCGCTGCGCCGGACCAGGGAGTCCATGCGCAGCGCGCCTACCGCTATCTCTCCGCCGCCATCGGCCTCGGCACGCTCTGGGTCGGGCTGACGCTGCTCATCGCGGTCGCGGTGGGGCTCGCCGTCCCGAGCGCGCAGGGATCGTTCAGCGGGGAGCGCTGGTGGGGCCTGCCGCTCTCCACCGGCATCACCCTGCTCATCGTCGGCGCGGGTCTCTGGGGATGGCACTGGCCCCGGTTGCAGGGCGCCGCACGCTCCGAGGCGGACGAGCGCGCATCGCTTTCCCGGCGGGCCTATCTCTTCACCGTGTTCGGCGTCTCCGTGGGGGCCGGGCTCATCTCGCTCATCACCCTGCTCTACGGCGTGCTCGAAGCCGCCCTGAACAACGAACTCTCCACCGAAGTGCTGGACGGCGGCAAGTGGGCGCTGGGCGTGGTGCTGACCGCTGCCGCGGTCAGCGTCTACCACTGGCTCGTCCTGCGCGAGGACGCAGCAGCAGCGCCTGCGCCGGAGACGCCATCCGCACCTGAGACGCCACCCAAGCGCGTGACGGCGCTCGTGGGCGCGGAGGGCGCGGCGACGGTCGATGCACTGGAGCGCGCGCTCGGCACAACCACCGAACGCCGCATCCGCGCGGACGCCGCCGGAGCGCCGTCGCTCTCCGACGACGAGGCGTCAGCCCTCGCCGAACGCATCCGCGAAGCGCCGGGCAGCGAGGTCGTGCTCGTGGTCGAGAGTGACGGCATCCGCATCGTGCCGCTCTAGCATTGTCATGTTGAGCGAAGTCGAAACATCTCTCGGGGAGCGTTTGGGTATGCGGCGCGTTCCCAAGAGATTCCTCGGCTACGCTCGGAATGACAGGTAGAGCCCCGGGGCTCCAACACAGAGTGATACCCTTCCCGCATGGCCCTCGTACCGCTCGACGCCGCGCTTACCCCTGACGACCTCGCACTGCTGCGCCGCCTCGGCGATGCGGCCGACGACGAGGGCATTGAGCTGTGGCTCGTCGGCGGGCCGGTGCGCGATGCGCTGCTCGGGCGTCCCGTGCTCGACCTCGACCTCACGTCGGAAGCGCCTGCCCCCGAGCTCGGGCCCCGGCTCGCGGAGCGCCTCGGCGGGACCTGCGGCGCGCGATCGGCGTTCGGGACGGTCAAGCTGCGGCTGAGCGGCAGAACGCTCGACCTCGCAACCGCGCGCGCCGAGGTGTACCCGCAGCCGGGGGCGCTGCCCGTCATCGTGGCGAACGCCGCGATGCCGGACGACCTTGCGCGGCGTGACTTCGGCATCAACGCGATGGCGGCGTCGCTGCACCCGAGCCGGTTCGGCGAGCTGCTGGACACGCAGGGCGGCGTCGCCGACCTCGATGCGGGCGTCGTCCGCGTGCTGCATCCCGCCTCTTTTCGCGACGATCCGACGCGGATGTTCCGCGCGGCGCGCTACGTCTCGCGGCTGGGGTTCCGGATGGACGACGCCACGCGCAGGCAACTGCGACGCAATCTGCCGCACGTCGACGCACTCTCGGCCGCGCGGGTGCGGCGCGAGATCGAGCGCATGGTGGCCGAGCAGGACGCGGGCCGCGCTCTGCTCACAGCAGTACGGCTCGGCGTGCTCCCGGCGGTCGAAGAGAGACTCGCTGCGCCCGAGGTCCGCGCCGCGTTGCGGCGCGCCGACGGACGCGGGCTGCGCGGGCTGCCGCTGCTCGGCGCGCTCACCTGGCCCCTGCCCGCCGAGCGCGCCGACGCCTTCCGCGAGCGCATCGGGGCGGGCAAGCGGCAGGCGCAGGTCATGCGCGCTGTCGCGCGCCTGCGCGAGGCTGAACCACGGCTGGCAGCCGCTGAGCGTCCCAGCCGGGTATCGCGCGTCGTGGGCGTCGCGCCCCGCGAAGCGCTAGAGGCGGCTTCAGCCGCGGCCGCGAGCACACCGGCGCGACGCAACCTCACGCGCTATCTCGACGCATCGCGGCGACGCTCCCCGCTCGACGGCCACGACCTGCTCGCGCTCGGCGTGCCGCCGGGTCCCGCGGTCGGAGCGATGCTGACCACGCTGCACAACGCCGTGCTGGACGGCGTCGTGCGCGGCCGGACGCAGGCGGAGCGCTTCGTGCGGGAGCGGCTTGCTGCTCAGCAGTAGCGCAACATGACCTCCATCGGAGAGCTCAACGAACGGTCGCTGCACCGGGCCTTGAAGGAGCGCTACGCCGTCGACGGGAGCGAGACGGAGCGTGTCGTCGATGGCTTCGTGACGGACGTGGTCGCCGGTGGCCGCATCATCGAGATACAGACCGGCAGCTTCGGGCCGCTCAGGAACAAGCTGACGCGCCTGCTCGATGCGCATCCGGTCACGCTGGTGCACCCCATCGCCAAAGACAGGTACCTCGTGAGGGCGGTCGACCCTGCCCTAGCACCCACGCGGCGCAGGTCCCCGAAGCACGGCTCCGTGTTCCACGTCTTCTCTGCACTGGTCGGCATCCCGGCGTTGCTCGCGCACCCCAACCTCACGTTGGAGGTCGTGATGACCGTCGAGGAGGAGGTCCGTGTCCCCCGCGAGCGGCCACGGTGGCGACGCCGCTGGACGCGCATCGACCGCCGGCTCGTGGACGTCGTCGAGACGCACGCCATCGCGTCGATGGCCGACCTGTTCGCCATGGTCGACGCCAACCTGCCCGATACGTTCACGACCAACGACATCGCGGCGGCCATGCAATCATCGCGGGGTCTCGCCCAGCAGGCCGCGTACTGCTTCCGCGAAGGCGGCGTCATCGAGATCTGCGGCAAGGACGGCAACGCGCTGGTGTACAGGCGCGTCTGCTGAACATGGGACGAGGGGATGAGGCCGAGTAGGGGCGCCCCCCGCGGGTGCCCTTCCCGCCGGGAGTGCAGAGGGGCTTCGTCCCTCTGCCGGGGGCGTGGGGGTGTCCCCCACAGCGCAACGGGCGGGTGGGTGGGAAGGACTACGAACGCCAGGCGCAATCGACGCTAGGCGTACTCGTCGTAGATGCTCTCGAACTTGCCGAGCTTGAACTTCGCCATGTTGCGGCAGACGGCGCGCACGCGCTCCTGCTCCTCGTCCGTGACCGCGAGCTGGGCTATCGCGTTCGCCGCGCGCTCCGTGTGCTCGATGTCCGCGCCCTTGTGGACGATGAAGAACTCCATCGCCTCCTCCGGTACGCCGTAGGAGCGCAGGTGGTTGTCGAACTCCGTGGAGTAGCGCTGCACCATCGTCTCGTTGGAGAGCGCGTTGGCGCGCATCTGCGCCGGGGTCGCGAGGTACATGTCGTGGAGGCAGGCGGCGGTGTGCGCGAGGCAGCCGTAGGCGGGCAGCGCGTTCTCGAAGTCGTCGTCGTTGAGCCCGAGCGCGAACCCGAACTTCTTGCACATGTCCGGGTGGGTGATCTCCTCGTTCAGCCCGCCCGCATACACCTTGAAGAGGTCGTTGCGGGGCGCGGCCTGCACCGCGAGGAGCGCGAAGCCCTTGAGGATGGCCATGTTGTGCCGGTAGTGCTGGATGGCGAACCCCTGCATGCGGCGCTTCGTCAGCGTGCCCGCGCGCAGGTCCGCGAAGTAGCGGCTCTCCAGCAGCCGTTCGACGCCGGGCTCGATGATGTCGTTGATCACCTCGTCGACGAATCGCTGCGCGGGAGCGTCGGTGCTCATGGCCTGCCTCCTGCCGGTGGGCGTTCGCCCGCATTGTGCTGGCCTACGCACGAGGGGTCAACACGGGGCAGGCGACACTTACTCCTTGCGCGACGGGCGTGCGCTCCCGTACCGTTCAGCGGATGACCGAGTCCACCTACCGCATGCGCCTGCTGAGCGTGCACCCGCTCGACGCGCCGGTAGTCGCGCTGGCCGCAGGCATGACGCCGGACGGTGCACGTGCCCGCCCCGGTGGGGGCCTCTCCGCCGTCGGGGCCGTGAAATGCCACGGCAGCCGCGAGATCGACACCTTCCACGCCGCCGACGCAAGGGCGATGGTTGCGCTCGCCGGTTTCGCAAGCGGCTCGCCCATCGTGGCGCACGGACTCGCCGATGCACTCGGAGAGGACGCGGCATCGGCCATGAGTACGGTCTGGGACGTGCGCGACCTCGCCGAGCTGCTCATGCCCGCGAGTGCCGACGACTCGCTCGTTCAGCTTGCGGAACGCCTCGGCGTGGACGCTGGTTCACCCTCACCCGCGCGTGCAGGGCACGCGCACCCTCTCCCAGAGGGAGAGGGAAGAGACTCCGTTCCTTCCTCAAGGGAGAGGGGAACAGAGCGGCCTGCGGTCGCCGACGCGCGCCTCACCTACGCCGTCTACCTGGAACTCGTCGAGCAGGCGCAGTCCCTCGGAAGCGGACTGCTCCGACGTCTCGCCGATCTGCTGGCGCGGGCGCACAGCCCGCTCGCCGACCTCGTGTTCGCGCTCGCGGAGTCGCCGGGCGCCGCAGACGCCGGGCCCATCGGCGGCATCGACCAGCAGGAGATCGCGCGGCGTCTGGAGCGCCCGCGCAGCCTCGGCATGCCGAAGCCAACGAGACCGGTGACGGCAGACGAGGTATGCCGACTCCTCGCGAACGACGGCCCCTTCGCACAGCGCTTCCGCCGCTACGAGGCGCGGGCCGAGCAGGCGGAGATGGCCGAAGCCGTTGCGCGGGCGTTCGGCTCATCGAACGCGGACGCGGAGCCGCACCACCTGCTCGTAGAGGGCGGCACCGGCATCGGCAAGTCGGTCGCCTATCTGCTGCCCGCCGTGCTCTTCGCGCTGCGCAACAACGTCCGCGTGGTCGTCTCCACGAACACCATCAACCTGCAGGAGCAGCTGATCGCGAAGGACATCCCGGACCTGCTGGACGTGCTGCGCGGCGTGCCAGGGCTGGACGTCGCCAACTTCCGCTACGCCCAGCTGAAGGGCAAGGCGAACTACCTCTGCCTGCAGCGCTGGCAGGCGGCGGCGAACAGCGACATGGCGTCGCCCGACGAGGCCCGCACGCTGGCAAAGACGCTCGCGTGGCTCCGCGAGACGCGCACCGGCGACCGCGCCGAACTGCGGTTGTCCGGCATGGAACTGGCGTCGTGGGACCGCATGAGCGCCAGCGGGTTCGCCGTTTGCAACGGCGCGCGGGAGGGTGCGTGCTTCTACCGCCACGCCCGCGAGGAGGCCGCGTCCGCGCACCTGCTCGTCGTCAACCACTCGCTGCTGCTGTCCAACCTCCAGGTCGCCGGCTCGCTGCTGCCCGACTACGACTACCTCATCGTCGACGAGGCGCATAACCTCGAGGCCGAGGCGACGCGGCAGTTCGGCTTCCGTGTCTCCCAGGCGACGGTCGAGACCCTCGTCGAGCGGCTCGGCACCGTGATCCACGGCTTCGGGACGGTCGTGCGCGCGAGCGCCATCGAGCAGTCGCGCAAGGAGAGCGCCGAGCTGCGCCGCGACGAAGCGCAGATGCCGCTCTACAAGGTGCGCGACGAGTGGGCGCAACTCACGGCGGGGCTCGCGCAGTTCACGGCGGAGCAGCGCGAGTCCGACGAGGGCGAGATACGCATCACGTCAGCGGAGCGAGCGCAGCCCTCGTGGTCGGCGCTCGACATCGCTTGGGACGGCTTCGAGCGCAGCGCCGCCGAGGCGAGCGAGCGCGCCGACGCCCTGCTGCGCGAGATGGAAAGCCTGCCGCAGGAGACCGCGCCCGTGCTGGAGCAGTTGAAGGGCGAACTGACCGAGTGGATGGTCGACCAGGCCGAGGCGCGCCAGAAGATTCGCAGCTTCGTCTCCGAGCCGGACGCCGACACCGTTTACTGGGTGGGACGCGGCGACAACCTCTCGCTGAACGGAGCGCCTCTGGACGTCGCCCCGCGCCTGCACGAGGAGCTGTTCGCGCCGAAGCCCACCGTCGTCCTCACGAGCGCGACGCTCACCGTCGCGGGCGGCTTCGCGCACGTCCGCACCCGACTCGGCGTCGAGGAGCCCGGCGAGGTCTGCCTCGGCTCGCCGTTCGACTACCGGAACGCCGCCCTGCTCTGCCTGCCGACCGACGTGCCGGAGCCGAACGACCCGCGCTACACCGACGCCGTCGCGAGCGTGCTGGAGCGCCTCGCGCAGGTCGCAGAGGGGCGCACGATGGCGCTCTTCACGTCCCACGCCGCCGTCCGCGCGACCGCGTCCCGGCTCCGGCGCGTGCTGCCGCGACGGGGCATCGGCGTGCTCGCGCAGGGCGTCGACGGCACGCCCCAGCAACTGCTCGCGCGCTTCCGCGCCCAGCGCAGCGCCGTCCTGCTCGGCACCGCGTCGTTCTGGGAGGGCGTCGACGTCGGCAACGAGACGCTCAAGGTGCTCGTCGTCGCCCGTCTCCCCTTCAACGTGCCGACCGAGCCGATATTCGCGGCGCGCTCCGGCCAGTACGAGCAGCCGTTCATGCAGTACGCGGTGCCGCAGGCCGTGCTCCGCTTCCGGCAGGGGTTCGGGCGGCTCATCCGCAGTAAGGGCGACCGCGGCGTCGCCGTCGTACTGGACAGCCGCATCACGTCCAAGGCGTACGGGCGCATGTTCCTGAACTCGATGCCGCCCGCCACCATCGTCAAGGGACGCTTCGACGAGCTCGCGCCGGCGGTGGGCCGCTGGCTGGCGCTGGAATCGTGACCACAACCGTCACGATGCGCGTCGAGGAGCCGCTCGACCTCCAGAGCTCGCTCACGTCCGGCCAGTGCTTCCGGTGGCGCGTCGACGACCGGGAACGCTGGACAGGTGTGCTGAGCGGCAGCATCGTGCAGCTGGAGAGGACGCGGGGCGGACTGCGCGTCGCGAGCGCCCCTGCCCCGCCGGACGAGACGGCACACGCGCTGCGCGCCTACTTCCGCATCGGCGACGACCTTCGCGCCGTGCAGCAGCGCATCGCGTGGGACGACAACGTGCGTGCGGGCATCGACGAGTACCCCGGCATGCGCATCCTCCGCCAGGAGCCGTGGGAGACGCTCGCCGCGTTCATCCTCTCGTCCACGTCCAACATGGTGCGCATCAGCCGCACGGTGGAACTGCTCGCAACGACGTTCGGCAAGCGGCTTACGCTCGACGGCGCGGCGCGCCACGCGTTCCCGGACGCGGCGCAGCTCGCCGAGGCAGGCGAGGCGCGCCTGCGCGAGCTCGGCTGCGGCTTCCGCGCGCCGTACCTGGCGCAGGCCGCGGAGGCCGTCGCGGACGGCAGGCTCACGCTCGACGCGCTGCGCGAGGCGTCCTACGACGAAGCGCTGGCCGCGCTCACGGCGCTGCACGGCGTCGGCGAGAAGATCGCCGATTGCGCGATGCTGTTCTCGCTGGAGAAGCCGGAGGCGTTTCCGGCCGACCGCTGGGTGCTGAAGGTGCTGCGCGAGTGGTACAGCCTGCCCGCGAACGCCAAGTACGCGACGGCGCGCCAGTGGGCGTGGCAGCGCTTCGGCGCGGACGCCGGCTACGCGAACCAGTACCTCTTCTGGCGCATCCGGCAGTCCACCCGCCCGCTGCGGTCTATCGCATCGCTGTGAGAACCTAGAACCACGACTTTCGGTCTAGTACGTAGACCCTCTCGAACTCTTCATCCGTCTTGGTAAGGTAGATGATCCCTTCGATGAGGCCAATCACTCCCGGTATCCAAATCCATAGCAAGCCGACTATCAGGAAGGAGAACAAGAACCCGCTTCCCACTAATGCAAGCAGGATGATGCCCTCGTTTTTGTAGCCCAGGTAGAACTTGTGTACTCCGAGGGCCCCCAGGAATATCGCCAGCAGTCCAGCAGTGATTCTGTTGGGGGTGTCGTTAGTGAGGCCCGATGTTCCAGCGGCGCCGCGAACAAGATAAATGGCACTGGCATCGGAAGAACCTTCTTCAGTTGCAAAATCGACGTACGCACCGGCAGTCGGCGGATTTGACTCCTTCCATTCCGCGCCAGCGAACGTGTATCGGTGTCCATCGTCTCCAGAGATAATGCCTGTATTCGCTTGAATCGAGAACTCGAGCACGCGTCCCTTCATGGAACCCCCTTCTGGTAGCAGCAAGGTCAGTGAGGGGCTTTAGGATAGGGATTGCCCCCAGCAGGTACAAGCAGGTCCGTCTTCTATCCCGTGCGATAGCGGGCCCATGCCGTACAGGGATGTGCCAAGCGCCCTGCGTACCAGAATGCCCCGCCACCATCGCCGCAAGGGATGAGAGTTACGGCATGCTAGACTCCCCTCATGACCACCCCTGACCTCACCGGACAGGTCGCCCTCGTCACCGGCGGCAGCCGTGGCATCGGACGGCAGCTCGCCCTCGCGATGGCACGGCACGGCGCGACCGTCGTCGTCACCGCACGCAACCTCGACTCCTCGCCGGGACGCAGCGGCGACACGCTGCGCGGGACCGCGGACGATATCCAGACCGCAGGCGGCACGGCGCACGCCATCGCCGCAACGATCACCGACCCCGCGGACGCGGCGCGCCTCGTCGACGAGACCCTCGAGCGCGTCGGACGGCTGGACATCCTCGTGAACAACGCGGGCGTCTACCCTGAGGCGCTCATCGCCGAGATGTCCGACGAGGACTGGCACGACAACATGGATGTGAACATGCACGCCGTCTTCTACGTGACGCGCGCGGCGCTGCCGGTGCTGGCGCGTCAGGGCGGCGGACGCATCTACAACGTGTCGAGCGACCTCGCGGTCCGCTTTGCGGCGGGGCGCGTCGCTTACTCCGCCGCGAAGGGCGCGCTCGACGTCTTCTCGCAGGCGCTCGCCCTCGAAGTGCGCGAGCAGAACATCGAGGTCGTCTCATGGACGCCCGGCCACGTCCTGACCGACATGAGTTGGCCCCGCGCGAAGGAGGGCGTCGAGACGGTCGAGCCGTCGTTCCTCTGGATGCTCGCCCAGCCCCCCATGGCCCTCACCGGCCGCGTCCTCCCCAAGAACGACTTCGGCAAGACCTGGGGCGCGGGCGTGTGACAAGGCACAGGCTACAGAAACCGGACTACCGCCCTTCCAGCGGGGAATGTGCTCGGTCTGCTGCGTGTACCTTCCTGCACCTCCAATAGTCCCTCATTCTCCATTGGTACTAGCGCATGTTTCCTTAGCTGTGTTGAATGAAAACTAACAGCGTCGGATTTCACGAAATCCTCCACTGCCTTAATCGGCTGCCATCCCTTCCCTCTAAACTGATCTCTAATAGCGCTTTGGAGGAGACTCCAATCTATCATTTCTTCTCCTAATATAGGTTGGTCTATGCGACTACTTCTGAATCTGAAATCTCCGGTAGGTGCCACTTTCCATATGGCCTGCTTCATCTTGTCGCAACCTTCAAGGCTCTTGGTTCCAAAGAATATGGCGTATACCAAGCGCCCCTCTTCATACAATTCAAAATGAAGCACGTTTCGTGCTCCGTTTGCTTTGAGTTGTTTCGCGTACAGATCAAAGAGGAAATGCTTCCTCTCTGGGCTGTCGTCCATATCCTTTGCTGGCCGCCATTCGGAGCAGCCAAACAAGGAATCCAAGTGTGCCTCGAAGCTCTCGTGCCCGATATGTCTGTTTATCGCCTCGTACATGAAAGAGATGTAGACTTCCGATTTCGGGTTGCTCAGGATGCGGTTGATGATATCCATCGGTGTATCTGAAACTCCGAACGGGTCAATCATGACGAATGCTGGCGCTAAACGTTGCCGTTGCTGTTCAAGTAAATCAAGGGTGTCCGATAGTGTCTCGTCAAATTGAGAGTTGCTAGCCTGGTAACTACATTTTGCAGGTAAAGAGTCGTCCCAATCCTTGAGCACTTCCATTAGGTGTTCATAGCGAGCAGTATGCTTTTCTATGAAAATATACCTTACTTCGTTTACTATCTGGGCTCTATGTTCAACTAAAGCACGGATAGCAATCACAGGTGACCCTTCCTCACCTTTCTCATACATGCCAGGGCCAGCGAAAGCATCAATAATTAGAACCCGTCCGTTCCACTTGGTCATTATAGGCAACCACGCATCTAAGTAGAAACGAAGTACCTGGTGTTTGCCTATCGTGTGGGGGTCAAGTTTCCACAAGGTCGTTCTCGGAGGCATGTCAGATTTTATCTCCTTGGAGAGTCAGCTATCTGGGGACTCTTATTGGCGCACAGGGGCGGCCAGCCGCGCAAGGGGTCTGTGTCACAAAACGGAGGCTCCCTTACGCTGCCACCCCCACCGGCATCCCGTCCCACACCTGCCCATCCAGCTCCCTGCCCGCCTTCTTCTTCCCGACGCGCCTGCCGTCAGCGTCGAACGCGCCCCACTGCTTGAAGAAGAATTCGACCCCCGCTTCCGCGCACTGATCGCGGAGCGAGAGGAACCAGTCCGGCTTCGGACGCCGCGCGCCGGGGCCGCTCTCGCCGCCTGCGATCACCCAGTGCACGCCCGAGAGGTCCAGGTCGTTGAGCGGACCCAGCAGCGGCTCGCACGAGAGGAAGCGCACGGCGGCGGGCACGTCACGCAGCGCATCGATGCGGCGCGTCCAGTACTTGTTCTCGACCGACACGCCGAGCCAGACGTTCGACGGCCACGGCAGCGACGGCGCGAGTTGTCGCGCCCGTTCTGCCCGCTTCGTGAGCACCTGGAACGTGTGCTGCTCCGCCTCTTCCATGACCGCGAAGACCTCGCGGATGTACCAGTAGGGGACCTCCTCGTGAAAGAGGTCAGACATGGAGTTCACGAAGATCCGGCGCGGCTTCTCCCATTCCAGCGGCTGCCGCAGGCGCTCCGGGCGCAGTTGCAGGTCGAACCCCTGCTCGTACGGATGCCCGGGCACACCCCGGAACCGGTTTGCGAAGCGCATCGCATAGCAGTGCGCGCACCCCGGCGAGATCTGCGTGCAGCCCGTGACCGGGTTCCACGTCGCTTCCGTCCACTCGATCTTGGAGTTGTCGCTCATGGCGCGTCATTATCTCCGTGAGAGTTGCCTGGAACACAGGCGATAGTCAGGCGACCTTTCACCCATTGACGCAGGGCCGAGGTTAATCGCGCAACGGGCAGGTGTCACATCGTGAGGGTTGTCCCCACTGTGACACGCGGCCATTGCGCCGACGATGCCGCGCTTCCTACCATGTCCTCATGCCCCGTCGCTCTCCTGCTCAGCCGGCGCCCATCCCGACCATCGACTCCTGTCGCATCCCATCGCACGGCGGTCGCGCAGAGACGTGCTGAGAACGTAGAACCACGTAAATGAGTCGCGGGACGATGGCCCGGCCCACGAGTGAACAGAACGAGATGCGACAGGATGCGACACTCAAAGAAGTTAACGGGCTTTACCAGCGCCTGCCTCAGTTGCCGGTCAGGCGGGGCCGGCGCGCGACGAGCACCAGCGTCCCGCCGACGGCGCTCAGCGCGGCGCTGATGGCGAAGATGAGCAGGTAGCTGCCCGTGACGTCGAACGACCACGCAGCGGTCAGCGGGCCCAGCGAGTTGCACAGCATGTGCACCGGCGACACCATCCCCCGGATGCCGCCGATGGAGGCGCGGCCGAAGTAGTCCGCCCAGATGACGTTCATCACCGTGAACAGGATGCCCGTCGCGGTGCCGAACAACAGCCCGAACGCGTACGAGAGCAGCGCGTTGTCCGTGAACAGGAACAGCACGATGCTCGCCGCCATGAAGTAGTAGCTGAAAGCCATCAGCCGCTGCACCGGCATGCGCTCGGTGGCGAACCCCGCCACGATGGAGATGGGCATGGAGATGAGCGGCGAGAGCGAGAGCGATATCACCGCCGCCTCGCTGGAGACGCCTATGTCCGTGAGGTAGGAGAACCAGTGGAAGTGGATGCTGGTCGTCACGAAGCTCTGGATGCTCACCGCGCCCGCTATCAGGTAGAACGCCGGCGCTCGCAGCGCCATCCGGCGGTCGAAGGCAACCTCGGCGGGCGGCTCGGACCTCCGCACGCGCCCGGTGTCACGGATGTCCGCGCCGTCCGGCAGCAGTCCGTAGTCCTCGGGACTGCGCCGCAGGAAGAGCAGCGCGGGCAGCAGCGACGACGCCCACACGGTGATGCCCATCGCCACCCACGCCGTCCGCCACGAGCCGACCGTGAGGATGCGCTCCACCATGACGGGGAACGCGATCTGCCCGACGCGCTGGCCGATGTTCGCAAACGCGCTCGCCCTGCCCCGCATGACGATGAACCACTTGGGGATGACGACGCCGATCACCATGAAGAAGGTGGAGGCGATGACGGTGCGCCCGAGTATCTGGAGCGCGAAGTGGTGCCACAGCTCCTGCACCGCGCCCATAAGCACGAACGTGAGCCCCATGATGGCGATAGCGACCGACATGACCGCCCGCGAGCCGTACCGGTCCATGAGGGGGCCGACCACCAAAGACGCCAGCCCGCCCATGAACGAGCCTATGGACATCGGGAGGGTGTAGATCGCCCGGCTCCAGCCGAACTCGTCCGTCATCGGCCCCTGGAAGACGCCGAGCACCGGGTTCGTCTCGACGCCCCCGGCGAACGATATGACCGAGAGGACGATGACGATGGTCCAGCCGTAGAACCAGCGCCCCTTGCGCCGCGTGGGGGCCTGTCGGCCCTCGGTCCCCATCAGGGCACGACGATGATGAACTTGCCGAAGTGCTCCGACTTCTCCATCTCTTCGTGCACGGAGGCTGTCCCCGCCAACGGGACCGAGGACTGGATGGCCGTGCCGATCTGTCCCTTGCCGGCTACATCGACGATGCGCCGCAACTCGTCCGTCGAGCCCATGAAGGTCCCGAACAGCCGCAGTTGCTTGCTGAACAGCTGCCCCAGGTGTATCTGCGCCTGGTAGCCCGCGGTGACGCCGCAGATGCCGTACCTGCCGCCCCGCGCCAACGACGCGTACGCGTCCTCGAAGAACGCCGCGCCGGTGCTGTCCACCACGAGGTCGACGCCCCGCCCGCCGGTCAGCTCCTTCGTGCGCTGTGCGAGGTTCTCCACCTTGTAGTTGATGGCGTAGTCCGCGCCCAACTCCTTGGACTTGCGCACCTTGTCGCCCGTGCTCGTGGCCGCGATGCAGGTGGCGCCAACAACGCCCTTGATGAGCTGGATGGCGGCGGTGCCGACGCCGCTCGACGAGGAGAGCACCAGTGCCGTCTCGTTCGCCTGCAATCGTCCCTCCCGCACGACGATGCCCCACGTCGGGAGGTAGATCGTGGGCAGCGCCGCGGCGTCCTCGTAGGAGAGCGAGTCCGGTATCGGCACGACGTTCTCCACGGGGACGGCAACGTATTCGGCGTTCGAGCCCTGCCGGTTCGTGCCAAGCATCGAGGGAGGACTCGAGCCGCAGAGCGGGTTGACGACGACCCGCTCTCCAACGCTGACGTCGTCCACGCCCTCGCCCAGCGCAGCGACGTCGCCGGAGCAGTCGCCGCCCAGGATGCGCGGCATCTCCTCCGGTGCAACCTTCGTGCCGCGCAGACCGGCCCGCGTATAGAGGTCCAGCCGGTTCAGCGCCGATGCGCGCACGCGCACAAGCACCTCGCCCGGCCCGGCCTCCGGCTCAGGCATGTCGCCGTACTGGATAACGGAGGGGCCTCCGTGGTTGCGTATGAATGCCGCTTTCAAGCCTCGTTCTCCTGTCCAACCGACACCGGACGTCACTCCCGCGCAGGCGGGAACGACGGAAGTGGCACGGGGATGACGTTACGGACGCTAGCTCAGATGCTTCGCGTAGAACGCGTACACCTTCTCCCAGCCGTCCTTGGCCTGCTCGGGGCGGTGCGCCTGACCGGCCCAGTTGAAGAACGCGTGCCCCGCGCCGTCGTAGCGGTGGAACTCGTACTCCTTCCCGTGCTTGTTCAGCTCCGCCTCGATGGCGTTCACCTGTTCGATGTCCGGATTGGCATCGTCGTTGCCGAACAACCCCAGGACGGGACAGCCCATGTTCGGGGTCATCTCGATGACCGGCGTCGGCTGGTTCTCGTTGATGCGGTCGGGCGTCGGGATGACGTTGCCGCCCCAGCAGTCGACCGCCGCGTCCAGCTCCAGGTTGCAGCCCGCCATGTAGGCGACGCGCCCGCCGGAGCAGAAGCCGATGACCCCCACCTTGCCCGTCGCGTCGTCTCGGGCGCGGATGTAGTCCAGCGCGCCCTGCAGGTCACCGAGGACGAACGCGTCGCGCTGGCCGCCATCGTCGCGGATGCGCTCCGACATCTCCGCGGGCGTGCCGGGGCCCATGCGGTGGTGCAGGTTCGGGCATACCGCCAGGTAGCCGTGGTGGGCGAACCGACGAGTCACCTCGATGCACCACTCGTCCCATCCCGGCATGTGGTGCGCCACGAGCACCGTCGCGAACGGGCCGGGCCCCTCCGGCCTCGCCACGTAGGCGTCGATCTCGTCGCCGTTGTGTCCGGTGATCTGGATCGTCTGGGTCGTCATTCCAGGGTGCAGGACCGTTACTGCTGCCATGCTCTCCCCTCCTCTGCGTTGCTTCTGCGTATCCTACTCCACGTAGGCAACCGCCTCTATCTCCAGGATGAATTCCGGCCTCGCCAGCCCGGAGATGATGAGGAGCGTGCTCGTTGGCGGTTTCTCGGGGCGGTACTGGGCGCGCGCCGCGCGCACCGCTTCCACGTTCTCCTCCCCAACGACGTACACCGTCGTCTTGACGATGTCCTCGAACTTCCCGCCGACCGACTCGCACGCGAGGCGCAGGTTCTTCATCACCTGCCCGACCTGTGCGGCAGGGTCGCCGATACCGACCACCTCGCCATTCTCGTCCGATGCGGTCTGACCTGCGATGAAGACCCACGGGCCGACCTTCACGACGTGCGTGTACCGTCCGCCATTCGGGGACATGCCTTCCGGTTGCAGGTGCTCTACGTTCGCCATTCGATGCCCTCCTCTCCTTGTCTCTGTGCAGCCACCCACCACTCTCCTACATCCGGATACCGAGCTCTCGCAGCGCGGCATCCTCGCCGGAGGAGAGCGTCAGCCCTTCAGCCACACCACGCGCGAGAGCGTAGTTCAGCGCGCCCAGCATCTCGGCGGACGGCGCCTCGCCCTCCGCGCGGTGGGCCGCTGCGTCAGCCAGCGTCTCGTAGGAGCGGTCCAGGCTCCAGCAGAAGGAGAGCAGACGCGCTGCTTCCCACTCGGACCGCGGCGGCGGGATGTCGGTCAGGTCGATGAGGTCGTTCACGACCTTCGTGTAGCGCAGGATGCCGGTGCGTTCGTTCTCGGGTGAGCCGTAGAAGCGGCGGTAACGAAGCGCATCGATGCGGCGAACGTAGTCTTCTTCGCCGTACACGTTGCGCGGCAGCCACTCGGCCCGCAGGTCGAGCACCTCGCTCCCCGAGGCGTCGGTCACGGACGCGGCGACCTCAGAGCCGATGTAAGGGTCGTACTCGTACCTCGCAGCGTTCCGGAGGACGGCTTCCTGCAGCGCCAGCGTCACCTCGCGCGGGATCTTGCGGTAGAGCCTTCCCTCAGCCGCATCGTTGGAGTCGGCGCCCAACCCGCCCGTGTTGAAGGCGTAGAACTCCTGGCGCACGCCGTCCGCCTGCATCCGCTTGAGGATGTCGTACAGCATGTTCGCGTTGTCGTCCTCCAGCCCGATGATGAACGGGTCCGAGAAGTACTCGACGTACGGCCTGCCGATGGCCCCTGCGGCTGCGCCCATCTGCACGGCCTCGCCGTACATCAGGACGCGCACGTACTGCTCCAGGCTGAGCCTGCGCAGCGGCGGGATGACGGTGTTCTCCCGCATGACCGCCTGCCATACGATGCGGTGCATGTGCCCCATCGGGACGTGGGCGGCCTCCGTCAGCGAGCCGCCGGTCACGCGGCTGATGACCTCCGCAACACCCTTCCGCTGCAGCAGCCTGCGCCGCGAGAGCACCATCCGCATGTTGCGTGTGGGGTTCTGTGAGAAGTCCGGCTCGCCGGTCTCCGGGTCGGCGACGACGTTCTCCAGCGTCTCCTGCGGGTTCGGCTCGCCTGGCGCGCCCCGCACGACGTCGTAGGTCACGGGGTCGTCCTCCCGGGTGAGGCCGGACGGCACGGCGTAGAAGTTGTTCTCGGTGCCGTCTATGCCATAGGCGTAGGAGACGCGATCACCGCCCAGCTCAGCCTGGACCGGCTCTGCGAGGGGCTGGAGCAGGATGATGTCGTCGTTCATCGGGTAGACCCCTTCCTCGGGGTCGGTCTGGAGCGAGAGCCGGGAGGCGAGTTCGCTGTTCGCCAGTTCGATCATGATGGTGAGCGTGCTCTTGCCGTGGAGCGAAGGTCCCGTCGTCACGACGGCCGCGTTGTTCATGCTGCCGTCCAGCGCGCGGATGCGGGCGACGCTCAACGCCGCCTGCAGCGCGAGTCCGCCGTTCATCTTCGTCTGGTGCATGGCGATGCTGAGCGGGCCCATCTTGTGTTCGCCGACGTAGTCGAACCCGAGGTGGAGCGACAGACCGCGCGTCGGCGCCTTGAACAC
Organism: Dehalococcoidia bacterium; assembly: GCA_965220225.1. GTDB lineage: Bacteria > Chloroflexota > Dehalococcoidia > Lucifugimonadales > Australimonadaceae > Bin16. The sequence continues at coordinate 2,775,213 of OZ244813.1, forward strand.
GAGCCGCGTGAGTCCCTGCGCTTCGATCTCGTCCCGCACGTCGGCGGGGAGGTCGAGCACCTCCAGCCATTCCGGTATCGAGAGCTCCACGATCTGCGGGGCGTCCGCGCGCTCCTCCTCCGGAAGATCGAAGGTGAGCTGTCGCCACATGTACGGGAGTTGCGGATAGCGTGCACCCACGACGAGCTGCCGCGCGTGGAACGAACGTCCCGGAGCGTCGCAGATCCGGCGGTCGGACTGCACGACGGTCTCCCCCCGGTCCAGCCACTCGGTGAGCTTCTGAGCGATGACCGGCAGGATGCGGCAGAAGAGCCGCTGATCGTCGTGCCCGAACTCGAGGGAGTCGCGGTTCGGCGTGAAGCCGTCCATGAGATAGCGGGTGAGGTGGGGCTGGCGAGCGACGCCGCGCTGGCTGTAGAAAGCGAACCCTCCGGAGTTCAACCGCACCACCGCCTCAGGGCCCGCGCGCCCCGCCGCCCTGCCCTCGGCATTCGCGGCGGCGGCTTCTTCGGCGATGCTCCGCCACTCGTCGAGGGCGGCGTCGCGTTCGGGTCCCGTCAGCCCGTCGACCTCCCGCATCTGCGAGACGAGCCATTCGTCGCTGGGGTTGAAGAGTTCGCTGTCCGAGGCGTGACCGCGCTTCGCGAGGGCGATGAGTCCATCGAGTGCGGCACTGAACTCGGGCAGCACCTGGGGTGGGGTCTGGTCTGTTTGACTCTGGGTCACGCTTCTCTCCGAAGACAAGGCTTGCCTGGGTCATTCGACGCGGTGCGCCCCATACCCTACTACGTTAAGCGTGCCGTTGCGTTGCGGGGCCGGGCCGGAACACCCCTGAACGAGAGGAGCCCAGCAACGTGCTGGGCTCCTCCAGGGCATTCGGGGGCGTTGAAGCCTTACGCAGACGAAGCCTGCGCCTGCTCCACCACTTCCTCCATGCGGCGATGGATCTCAGCCGCCAGAGGTATGGCCGGACCGTAGCGGTCGGACTCCCAGACCGCGCCGCCCTTGTGGTACTGGGCGCGGGTGTTCCGCGTCAGTTCGGGGACGTTCCTGGCCCAATCGGGATTGAGCCACGCGTCTGCCGGCCTGCCCCCACCGTACAGGATTGGTATGTCGCCGCTGTCGTGTGGGAGCGATTCGATGTCCGCCTCGTCACGGAAGACGTTCATCGGGTCCCCGCCGTCCTCGACGATGCGTATCTGCTCGTCCAGCTGGCGCCGGAGGAAAACGACCGGGATGTCGGTGCGTCCGAGGTTCTCCGCGCTGCGGTCGGTCAGCGGGCCCTGCGCCCACCAGCCGATGAAGTCCTGGTTGAGGATGCAGTCCAGTACCGGCTTGCCGTCCTCGTCGTAGATCGGCACCTCGTAGTACGGCACCTTGTCCTGCCTGGGGGCCTCGACGCCGGGCGGCGCCGCGTAGGTGTTATAGGAGATGTGGTAGGTGTGCTCGTCGTCTATGGGCACGCGGATCTGGAACTCGCTCCAGGGAGCGCCTGCCGCGTTCTGCTCCGTGTAGAACGGGAAGATGACGGTGGAGTGGCGGGACTTCTTGTCCTCCTTCGCCCCGAGCTCCTTGGAGAAGATAACGCCCTTCTCCATGCCGTACTGGGTGGCGTGGACGTACAGGTCCTTGATCCCCACGCCCTGCTCCATGAACCCCTTGCTCATCCGTGCGAGGCGGTCATGGTCGCCCATCTTCTCGAGGATGTACGCGAACTGGTAGCCGTGGAGCCAGACGCCGTGCGTCGGGTCGCCCGTGTTCTCCTGGCACTGGAGCCAGTTGGCATTGAGGACGGCGATGCCCATCTGCCTGACGGAGTTGGGCCAGACGAACAGGTCCCACGGAGGCAGCAGCGGTGCAGGCTGCGGCCCCATGTAGGCGAAGAGCAGGCCACCCATCTCCTTCACTGGATAGCCTGGAAGCTTGAGCCTGTCCTTGAACATGTCGCGGCGGGCTTCCAGCGGTGCGTCCACGCATGCGCCGGTCTCGTCGTACATCCAGCCGTGGTACGGGCAGCGGAGACCGTTCTCGTCCGGGATGCCCCAGCGCAGGTCGACGGCGCGGTGCATGCACCGCTGGCCGATGAGGCCGACATTGCCGGACTTGTCCCGGTAGCAGGTGAGGTCCTCGCCGAGCAGGCGGACGGCCTGCACGGGGTCTTCGTCGAGTTTCGCGCTGGGCAGGAACGGCACCCAGTACCGGCGCAGCAACTCGCCTCCGGGCGTGCCGGGGCCAACACGAGCCAACCGATCGTTCTGTTCAGTCGTCAGCATGTTCCACCCTCCCTGGCGGGCTTTTCGGCGCAAGCATACCACTCCGCGCACGCAAGCGCGCGGGAATCGTGCGGCAGGAAGGCGCTTCTGACGAAACAGGAACGGGTGAAAAGCTGGTCGGGGAGCCGGGATTTGAACCCGGGGCCTCTACGTCCCGAACGTAGCGCGCTACCGGACTGCGCTACTCCCCGACGCAACGAGCGGCCTCACCGAAGGCCGCCTCCACGATTCTAGCACAGCGACGCGGCCACGCCGGTCTCAGGCCATGCGCGCCAGGCGCTCACCCGCCTCCCGCAGGTCCTTCTGGGACTCGACCGACTTCCAGAACGCGCCGCTCTCCAATGCCGCCAGTCGCCCCTCCGACGCCAGCGCGGGGAACGTCTCCGTCTCGTGGTCGCCCACGTCCGGGAAGCGAGCAATGGCCTCCCGCGTCAGGACGTACACCCCGGCGTTGACCCAGTACGGTAACGGCGGCTTCTCCCTGAAGCCGGTAACCAGCCCACGGTCAGTCTCGACGATGCCGAACGGGCTGATCATGGGAGTGAGCAGGACGGTCGCAGATGCGCCCATCCGCTCGTGGACTTCCACCAGCGGAGCAAGCGGCTGGTCCGTGAGCACGTCGCCGTTCGTGGCGATGACGGCGGCATCGGTAAGGCTGGCCTCACGGTAGCCGTTCTTGTACGCGCCGCCGCGCCCCAGCGGCGACGCTTCGGCGATGCAGCGCACCTCCAGCCCCTCGATGCGCGGCACGGAGAAGTGCTCCGCGATGACCTCGTGCATGTAGCCGGTGAGCAGGAACGCCCGTTCGATGCCGTTGGCCCGCAGCCAAGCGAGGTGGTGCTCCACGATGGGCCTGCCGTTCACCTCCACCATCGGCTTGGGCCTGTCCTGCGTGAGCGGCCAGAGGCGCTCGCCCCTGCCACCCGCGAGCACAAGCGCAGTTTCCGGTTGGGCCATCGCAGTCACGCGACGTAGTCTATCGGGCGGGCAAGCGACAGGTAAACGCGGGCGCAGACGTATTGTTTGGCGTAACCAAGCCCTCCTATACTCACGCCCGGAACCTGCCGTGGCCGCCGCACCCGAACCCCTGCTGTCAGTCATCCTGCCGACGTACAACGAGCGCGAGAACGTCGCCGTGCTCGTACCCACAGTGCTCAACATCCTCCGGGACGTTCCCTGCGAAGTGATCGTCGTGGACGACGGCAGCCCGGACGGCACGGCGGACGTCGTGCGCGAGATGATGGCATCCGGCTCCCGCGTGCGGTTGATCGAGCGCGCCGGCAAGGCAGGTCTTGCCAGCGCCGTGTTCGCGGGAGCGGCGGAAGCCGGAGGACGCTTCGCCGCCGTCATGGACGCCGACCTCTCGCACGCCCCCGAACTCCTGCCGGAGATGCTCGCCCACGCCGAGGACGGCTACGACGTGGTTATCGGCTCACGTTATGTGCGGGGCGGGTCGTTCGCGAACCAGCCCCTGGCGCGACGGCTCATCAGCCGGGTGCTGAACACCGCTGTCCGCGTGATGCTGATGCTGCCGCAGCACGACGTCCTGACGGGCTATGCACTCTGCCGGCGCGAACTGCTCACGCAGATGCCGACGCGGTATTCGTCGCGCGGGTTCAAGTGGCTGGTGGAACTGCTCGCGGTGTACGGGGGTCTCCGAGTGCGCGAGTCGCCCATCATCTTCAGGGACCGGTACACGGGGGTCTCCAAAGCGGATGCGCGGGAGGCATTGGGGCTTGCCGTGCTCTGCCTCCGGCTCGCCTCACGCCGATGGCGTCGGCGCAAGGTTACTTCCGCGTCCGCCACCTGATTCGGAATGTGGCGAGGAATGTCGCCGGGGCGTCGCGCCACGGCTGCACCTTCGAGCCTTCCTCTATGTGCTGCCAGCGGACGGGCACGTCCGCCACGGAGCACCCGAACCGCTGGGCATTACTGAGCAGGTCGAGATCGAACGCCCAACCGTTCTCGCGGATGTGCGGAGCGATGGTGCGCCACGCCTCGGAACGCACCGCCTTGGCCCCGCACTGCGTGTCCGAATGACGCAGGCCGAGGAAACCGCGCACCCAGACCCGTGACGCCTTGCTGACGAACCGTCGAACGGGCGACTTGTCACTCTCGTCCTCACCGTGGAACCTGTCGCCGATGGCGATGTCGTGCGTTTCGAGCGCTTCGACCAGCTTGGCGGCCTCGGGCGCACGCACCATGTTGTCGGCGTCCACGAACAGGATGAGCGAACCGTCGGCGAGCGCCAGCCCCTCCCGGAGCGCCCCACCCTTGCCGAGCGGCGCGGTGAATTCGGCAAGGCGCACTTCCGGCGCTGACGCGGCAACCTCCTCCACGACTCCCCGGGTGTTGTCGCGGCAGCCGTTCAGCACGACGATGATCTCGAAATCGCCCTGGTACCAGCCGCGGAAGTGGTCGACGTATTCCTTCAGCGTGGGGCGGATACGATCCTGCTCGTTGTAAGCGGGGATGACGATGGACAGCAGGGCGCTCACGAGCGTTGCACTCCTTCCAGCTTGCCGTAACTGTGGAGGATGCGCTTCACGCCCTGGTTACCGGGGAACGCCACCGTTACCTCGTAATCGCCAGGTCGTGGACTGCAGTCCACGACGATGCCGAGCCCGAAGACCGGGTGCATTACCTTCTCTCCCGTCCTGAACGGCGGCGCCTGCAGTGGAGCGCCGCTGTCCGCTCCAACGACAGCGAGTTCACGCTCCGGCCTGCTCATCCCGCTCTCTCCGTAGCGCTGGCCGCGCTCCGGGGCTTCGATCAGTTCGAACGGGATGTCCTTCAGGAAGCGCGAGCGCCGCGAGGAACCGAAGGAGCCGAACATGCGTCTCCGGAGCGAGCGAAAGAGGTAGAGTCGCTCACGCGCCCGGGTCATGCCCACGTACGCGATGCGACGCTCCTCCTCCAACTGGTCAGGGTCGTCGATGGACCGCATGTGCGGGAGCACGCCGTCCTCCATCCCGGTGATGAAAACCACAGGGAACTCGAGACCCTTGATCTGGTGCAGCGTGATGAGCGTGAGGTACTGCTGCTCGTCCTCTTCTATCGCGTCCTGGTCGGATACGAGGGCGATGCGTTCTAGGAAAGCAGGGAGGCTCTCCTCCGCCGGGGCGTCGCCGAACTCGGCGCTCAGCCCGCGAAGCTCGCGCAGGTTCTCCAGTCGGTCCTCCGCGTCTGGGTCGTCGGACTCGCGTATGGACTGACGCAGCCCCGACTGTTCCAACACTTCATCGACGAGTTGGGGTAGCTCCATCTCGGGCTTGAGTCCGTTCAGACCGTTCAGCAACGCCAGGAACCCGCTGAGTTGCCGCTTCTGGCGCGCGTCGAAGGGAGAGGCTCGGTCGGCATCGTCCGCGAGCAATTGCAACGCGGTGTAGGCAGGCACCTCCAGTGAGTTCGCCCACCCGAGGAGTTCGTCCACCGTGCGCTTGCCGATACCCCGCGTGGGGACGTTGATGATCCGCGCGAGGCTCACCTCGTCGAACGGGTCCTGGAGCAACCGGAGGTACGAGATGAGGTCCTTCACTTCGCGACGCTGGTAGAAGCGCACGCCGCCCACGATCTTGTATGGCAGACCGTAGCGCAGGCACGCCTCCTCCAACGCGCGGGACTGGGCGTTCACCCGGTAGGTCACAACGCAGTCCCGAAGTCCCACGCCCTCCTCATCCGTCAGGCGCTGCACTTCCCGGATGACCTGCTGTGCCTCTTCCTCTTCCGAGTAGGTGTCCGCTATGCGTATGGGAACGCCCTTGTCGTTCTCCGTGAACAGCTCCTGCTCGATGCGCTGGCTGTTCTCGCGGATGACGTGCCGGGCTGCATCCAGGATGGTGCGCGTTGAGCGGTAGTTCTGCGAAAGCGCGACGATCGTCGCGTCGGGGTAGTCCTTCTTGAAGGAGAGGATGTTGCGGATGTCCGCATTCCGCCACGAGTAGATGGACTGGTCGGGGTCGCCGACGACCGCGAGATTGCGGTGCTTTCCGGCAAGCAGCCGTGCTATCTCGTACTGCGCGGTGTTCGTGTCCTGGAACTCGTCCACCATGAAATGGATGAACCGCTCCTGCCACCTGTCGCGTACCTCCGGCGCACGGCGGAACAGCTCTACCGCCTTGCTGAGCAAGTCGTCGAAGTCCACCCCATGACTTCGAGCGAGCGACGCCTGGTATGCGGCGAAGACGCGGTGGACGACCTCGTCGTAGTAGCCGTCGGCCTTCGCGGCAAGCGCATCCGGGCCGAGGAGTTGCGACTTCGCCCTGCTTATCGCTGAGAGCACGGAGCGCGGCGGGAAGCGCTTGGGGTCCAACTGGAGTTGCTCCATAGACTGCTTGACCAGGCTCATCTGGTCCTCGTCGTCCATGATGACGTAGTCCGGTGGGATGCCGATCACCTCGCCGTCACGGCGCAGGATGGAGGCGCAGAGCGCATGGAAGGTGCCGGCGGTGAGACGCTGGGCGCCGTCGCCCATCAGTGCGGCGAGTCTGTTCCGCATCTCCCGCGCGGCGCGGTTCGTAAAGGTCACGGCCGCGATGCGCCAAGGGCTGATCCCGACCTGCCGGTTCAGGTAGGCGATGCGGTGCGTGATAACGCGGGTCTTGCCGGAGCCGGGCCCGGCCACGATGAGCAGAGGCCCTTCCACACATTGAACGGCCTGGCGCTGCGGCGCGTTCAGCCCTTCCAGCAGTGCATCGGCGCGAGCGGTCATGGGCTACGAAACGCCGTAGAGGGCGTGGGGATTGTCGCTCAGTATCTTGTCCGTCAACCTGCGCACGGCGGCATTGTATGCCAGCGGCCCGCAGCGATGCGCGACCCGTGTGGCAGATGTAGGTGACGCGCTCCGCTTGACGCACTCCCACTCCCTCCCTACGATACATTGGCATTCGGTAAGCGACGAGCGAGGACACGCCGATGACCACGACACAGCAACCCTTGACCATCACCATCACGGAGAACGGCGCGAAGCACGTGCAGCAGTTCATGGCTGCGGAGGGCATCGACGAGGGCGTCCTCCGTGTCTCCGTGAAGGGCGGCGGCTGCTCCGGCCTGACCTACGTGCTCGACCTCACGAACGAGGCGCAGGAAGGTGACAAGCTCATCGAGCAGAACGGCATCAGGCTCGCCGTGGACAGGAAGAGCTACATCTTCCTCGCAGGAACGGAGTTGGACTACTCCGGCGGCCTGAACGGCAAGGGGTTCGTCTTCAATAACCCGAACGCCAAGAAGGCGTGCGGCTGCGGTACCTCGTTCTCCGTCTAGCCAGCCCCCCGACCCCTCACTTGCCCTGCCCTGTTATGCTCACGCTATGAGCATCGACACCGCATCCCTTGCCGCGCTCTACGAACGCGCCGGTTTCACCGACCGCAGCGACTGCGGACGGCTGCGGATCGCGGGCGCCGACGCGCTCGACCTCCTCAACCGCCTCACGACCAACAAGCTCGAAATGCTGCCCCACGGCACGGCGTGCTCGACCGTGCTGACGAACGGCGACGCCCGCGTGCTGGACCATCTGCGCCTCGCGGCGGTCGACGGCGGTATGTGGTGCCTCACCAGCCCGGGCAGAGCGGAGGACGTCGCCGACTGGGTCGACCTCTACACGTTCGGCGAGGAGATAACAGTCGTCGATGAGAGCAGCGAGACTGCGCAGTTCACCGTCGTGGGCGCGCTCGCAGCCGACGCGCTCGCAGCCGCGGGCTTTCCTGTGCCCCCGCTCGACGGCGTGCTCGCGCAGGACGGCGTAGTGGTCGTCGCCTCCCCGTTCGGAGCGCACCCGGCCTACGACGTGCTGCTGTCGCTCGCCGAAGCGGAGCACGCGAGAGCGGCGCTGCGCTCCGCCGCGCAGGAGGTGGCTGCGGGTGCGTTCGACGCTTACCGCATCGCGCAGGGCGTACCCGCCTACGATGCGGAGTTCGGGGCGTTCAATAATCCGCTGGAGGCGCGGCTGCTCGGCTCCATCAGCGACGACAAGGGCTGCTACACGGGCCAGGAGGTCATCGCGCGGCTCCAGACGTACCGCAAGGTGCAACGCCTGCTCATGTCGTTCACGTCCGACGCTCCCGCCGTGCCGGGCGACGCTCTACAGACGGAGGACGGCTCGCAAGCAGGCGTCGTCACCTCGGCCTGCACTGTGGACAACGAGACAATGGGGCTGGCGCTCGTAGCGGCGAAGCACGCAACCGCCGGGGCGTCGCTGCGGACTGCGGGCGGGGGTGTGGCTACCCTATCGGAGCCTGCGTACGCGCTGGCAACGGAGCCGGTAGAAGTTTAGCCGGCGCTCGCCTCACCCTCGGATGCGTCCGGCACCCCGGTACGCCTGAACCACGGCACGCCCATCCGTCCCAGCGTGTCGCCCTTCCCCACCTGATAGCGAACGACACCCGCGACATGGACCAGCAGCAGCGCGATGAAGACCTTGGAGAGCAGGTCGTGGGCCATCCGCGGGGGCACGTTCTCGATGTCGGCGGGGACGACGCTGCCCGGAACGAGCGCTATCCCACTCAGCGCAAGCATCGCGATGCCGCTCGCCAGCAGCGAAACGAGCAGAACGTACAGCAGGACGTGCGTCCCGATGAACGCCCGTTCGTTCGCGGAAGACAACCCGGGCGGAGGCGCAGGCCATCGGTGCACGACGAGTGCGACCAGGCGGACGGCGGTCAGCGCGAGGGTGGCAAGACCAATGCCCACGTGGGCGTTGTAGAGTGAGTCCTGAGTCCCGCCCTCACCGATGCGCGTCATCGCCAATCCGATGCAGAGCATGCTCAGGATCAGCAGGGCGCTCGCCCAGTGCGTTACCTGCGCCACGCGGCTGTAGCCAGCGCCCTTGCCCATCATCGCTTCCCTAGCCCAGGTAGAAGTACTTGAACGACTCCGCGTAGGGAATACCCTTCTGGGAGCCGCGGTCCTTGAGCCAATACGTAAGGCGCTCTCCGAACTCCCGCTCCTCGTCGGACGGCTCGGTGCCGTTGGCGGGAGTGAACCGCATCTGGCTGGCGTGCGCCTTGAGCGCGCGTATCTTCGTCTCCACGGTGTCCGTGACGTCAAAGTAGACGTCCGCGATGTCGTCGCGAGCGCCGAGGTAGACGTGCTCGACGATGTGCGCTTCCAGCCCCTCGTTCAGGGCGAGCTCCGGGAACATGTGTACGTCGCGCGCCGACGGGAACACCGCGTCGAGCGTCGCGTCGCCCGTGTTCCGGTGGTCCGGGTGGTTGATGTAGTGGCCGGACCAGCGCACCATCGGGTTCTGTGTGATCACAGCGCTCGGCTTGTGCTTCCGGATGAGGCGGACGATGTCCTTCCGCAGCTCCAGCGTGTTCTGCACCATGCCGTCCTCGTAGCGCAGGAACTCCACCTTCTTCACCCCGAGGATGCGGCACACCTCCCGCTGCTCCCCCTCACGCAGCGTCGCCAACTCCGACGGCACGACGTCCGGGTCGGACGTACCCTTGTCGCCCGACGTCACGAGTGCGTAGACGACCTCCTTCCCTTCGGACGTCCACCTGGCGACGCTGGCAGCACACATGAATTCGGCATCGTCCGGGTGTGCAACGATCACGAGTATCTTGTGCCCCGGTCCTTCGTGGTCTTCAGGCCAATCAGTCATTACAGTCCCAACCCTCCGTCTATGCTGAGCACCTGGCCCGTGATGTAGGCGGCGTCCGCGCTCACCAGGAAGGCGACGCATCCCGCCACGTCCTCCGGCGTGCCGAACGCTCCAAGCGGTATGCGCTCGCGTATCTGCTCCTGAAGGTCCTCGGGTATCGAATCGACCATCTGCGTCGCGATGAACCCGGGCGCGATCGCGTTCACCGTGATGCCGCGAGATGCCACCTCGCGCGCAACCGTCCGCGTGAAACCGATGAGTCCCGCCTTTGCCGCGGTGTAGTTCGCCTGTCCCGGGTTGCCTGTGATCGCGACGACCGACGACATGTTGACGATGCGCCCTGAGCGCTGGCGCAACATGGGACGGATAGCCGCCTTGGTGCAGAGGAACGCGCCCTTCAGGTTCGTGTCGATCACCGCATCCCAGTCGTCCTCGGAGAGGCGCATGAGCAGGTTGTCGCGAGTGATGCCGGCGTTGTTCACGAGGATGTCCAGACCACCGAGCGCCGCCACCGATGCGTCCACAAGGGCCTCGGCCTGGGCCGCGTCCGCTACGTTCCCCTGCAACGTCACCGCACTGCCGCCCGCCGCAGCGATCTCTGCTGCCACGGCCTCAGCCTCTCCCTGGCCGGAATTGTAGTTCAGCGCGATGCTCGCCCCCTCCGAGGCAAGCCGCAATGCGACAGCACGGCCGATGCCCCTGCTCGCGCCCGTCACCAGCGCGCGTTGGCCGCTAAGCCTGCTCACTGCCGACCTCCGCGCGGCCGAGCACCTGCGCGAGGTCGTCACGCATCGTCTCCACCAGGTTCCAGTCGAGCGCGTGGCATGCGAGCCCGACGGAGCGCGCGATGCTCTGTGCGCTCGAGCGCCCATGCCCAGCGATGACAACGCCGTTCACGCCGAAGAGTGGCCCGCCGCCGCCTTCGGCAGCCGCCGCCAGACCTGCTATCGCCTGGGCCGCCGGGTTGTCCGGCCCGAGTCGTGACGCCAGGTAGCGTCCGGCCGCGGCGGCGAGCCCTTCCGTGTACTTCAACAGCACGTTCCCTACGAACCCATCACATACGAGTACATCCGCCTTGCCCGCGAATATCTCATGCCCCTCGACGTTGCCCACGAAGTTGAGGCCGCTCGCCTTGAAGAGCGGGAACGCTTCCTGCACCTGCCTGCTCCCCTTCCCCTCCTCGGAGCCGACGCTCAACAGTCCGACGCGGGGCGATTCCTTGCGGTGGTAGAAGCGGGAGAACGACGCGCCAAGCGCTCCGAAGCTGAGCATCTGCGCCGGCTTGCAGTCCACGTTCGCGCCGAGATCGATGATGGTCGTCTCGGGCGCCAGCCCGATGAACGGGCCGCCGAGCGTCGGGCGCTCCAATCCCGGGAACATCCCCAGCGCGAGCACGGCTGCCGCCATCGTCCCGCCGGTAGAACCCATGCTGACGGCGGCGTGCGCCTGGCCAGCCTTGACCATCCCGACAGCAACGGCGACGGACGCCCGGGGCTTGCTGAGCAACGCGCGCGCCGGGGCCTCATCCTCCGAAACGACGCCCTCCGACGGCACGACCTGTACCGGCAGACCGCTGGCGTCGTGCTTCGCGAGTTCCGCCGAGACCGCCGCTTCATCTCCAACGAGGGCGATGGCGACGTCGTGCTCCCGTGCCGCCATGACCCCGGCCTCAACCGGGACCGCAGGCGCTAGGTCGCCGCCCATGGCGTCCAATGCGATCGTGTACTTCGCCAAGTCCTGTCCCTCCACCGCTCAGGCGTCCAGCATCACCGACGCGTCACCTGTGATCACGTTCTCTCCGTCCTGGTTCGCGACCGTCACTTCGTAAGTGGCGGCGCTGCCGTTGGACGTTTTCAGCGTTCCGGTCGCCCGGACCGTGTCGCCCGGAAACACCGGGGCGCGGAAACGTATCTTGAGCTTCCCGCCACGCAACCATGCTCCGCCGAACGAGTGCGTCATCAACTCCGAGACCAGCGCCAGCACGAGCATACCGTGCGCGATGGTCCTGCCGTAGGGCGTGCCGCGCGCGAAGTCCTCATCGAGGTGCAGCGGGTTATGGTCGCCGCTGGCGTCCGCATACTGTACCAACTGTTCCTGCGTTATGCGGCGCTCTACCGGCTGCAGACCGTCCGGCGCGGCCCTCATTCTTCCGCCTCCGGGATGGCCAGTGCCGCCCTGCCCTCGACGGCCGGACCGTCGTCTCGCTCGCCGCGCAGGTCGAGTGTCAGGAAGCGCGTCCCGCGCCGCACGCTGTTGGCGGCGACCGTCGCGGAGCAGCGGACGGTCGACCCCGTCTCCACCGGAAGGGAGAACGTCAACTCCTGGCCGGTGTGCACGGACCCCGCAGGCAGGCTCACGGCATCCATCGCCTCGGCCATCACGAGAGCGGCAACAGCCATCGGCGGCACGAGCCCCTCCTCTGCATAGAGTGCATCGGTATCGCCCACAGCATTGATGTAGGCATCAGCCATGGCGGCACTGATGACGATCTCGCGTTCGACCAGAGAGTGGCCAGGTTCCAGCGTATTGAGGTCCATGGTGTGTGCTTCCTGTGCCGCAGCGGATGGTGCACGGCAGTGGGCAGATTATAGAACGCCCCACCGATACGCGTTCCGCGTTGACGGGCAAGCGCCGCGTCCCCTACCCTTGAAGAACGTGGCCCGCTAGCTCAATTTGGCAGAGCAGCTGACTCTTAATCAGCGGGTTGTGGGTTCAAGTCCCTCGCGGGTCACCAAGAGTCCCCCAATGTCTTCCAAGGGCCCGCCCGGCCCTATGCCCGCGCATACCGTCCCAGCGCCCATAGCGGGAAGTAGTTCCGGTACAGGTGATAGTTGATCATGAAGGCCGCACTCAACTCGGGGCCCTGCGAGTTCGGCGCATCGAGCGGCTCGTACTCCTCGGGCTGGTCGCCGGGACCGTAGCCGGGAAAACCGCACCCCGTGAACTGCGGCTCATCCCACGTCCCGTCGCCCTGCTGGCGTTGCAGGAGGAACTCGACGCCACGCCGGACGGACTCGTGGCGCGTTTCGCCCGCAGCGATGAGTGCGATGAGCGCCCACGACGTCTGTGAGGGCGTACTCTCGCCCTGTCCGCGCAGCGACGGGTCCGGGTAACTGACGCAGGTCTCGCCCCATCCGCCGTCCGGGTTCTGGTGCGCGAGAAGCCATTCGACCGCGCGTCGCACGCGGGGCTGCGACATGTCTACCCCAAGGGCTTCCAGCGCCGGGAGGACTGCCCCCGTGCCGTAGACGTAGTTCACGCCCCAGCGTCCGAACCACGGGCCGTCGTGCTCTTGCTGGTCCCAGATATAGGCGAGTCCCCGGCGTACGGGCGGATGGTCCGTCCCGAACCCCAGCATCCCGTACATCTCCAGCACGTGTGCGGTGACGTCCACACTCGGGGGGTCCAGGAGTTCACCGAAGTCGGCGAAGGGGATCTCCGCCAGTTCGCGGGACTCATTGTTCCAGTCGAACGCGGCCCATCCCCCGCTCGAGGACTGCATGCCTGTCAGCCAGGCCGCGGCACGGTCGATGGCCGCCTTCCTGGCCTGCTCACCGGTGCCGTCTTTCATCCGTGCGAGCGCGAGGTCGGTCACGATGATGGCTGAGTCGTCGATGTCCGGATAGTGGACGTTATCGAACTCGAACGCCCATCCACTGGGCTCCAGGTGAGGACGGTAGACGGCCCAGTCGCCCTTGACCCGTATCTCCTCGTCGATGAGCCAGCCCGCGGCGCGCCGGATGCTCGGGTGGTCAGGGGGCACACCGGAGTCGAGGAGCCCGCGCATCGCCAGGCATGTGTCCCACACGGGCGAGAGGCACGCCTGCACTCTGAGCGCCTCACCGTCCTCCGAAGGGAGGCTCCAGTGCCGTCTGAACCCCTCCAGTCCTTTCGCGATGACCGGATGGTCCAGTCGGTAGCCGAGGGCGCTCAGCGCGATGAGGGAGTAGACCCAGGGCGGCTGTATACCTCCCCACGAGCCGTCCGCTTCCTGGTGGCTGACGATCCAGTCGACGGCCGCCTGAAGCGCCCGCTCCCGCCTCGGTACGAACGGCAGGTTGCAGTAGATGCGGAGCACCTTGTCGAGGAACAGGAACCACCCCTTGAGGGAGAAGGGCTTCGCTTTCCAGCGCGACAGCGCGAATGCAGTGGGGCCTTCCGGGTACAGCTCCATGACCCATGCGCTCTCGCGCGGGGGCCGTGTGGGGTGGAGGGTGAGGATGATGGTCATCGGCACGATCGTGGCCCGCGCCCAGCTCGCGAACCGGTAGATGTTGAAGGGCGCCCACTTCGGCAGCAGCATCATGTCCGGAGGCATGACGGGGGTTCCCTTCCAGTCCCACTGACCGAAGAGGGCAAGCCATATCTTGGTGAAGACGCGCGCCTGAGGCACCCCGCCCTGCGACAGGATGAAGGCGCGTGCTCGCGCCATATGAGGAGCGTCCACCGGGTCGCCGGCGAGCTTGAGCGCGAAGTAGCACTCGATAGACGTGCTCAGGTCTCCCGGCGCGCCGTAGTACATGGGCCACGAGCCGTCGTCCGATTGCCTGCGCCGGATGTCCTCCGCGACGCGCGGGATGCGGTCGCCCTCGTCCGATCCCATGAAGTACGTGAGCATGATGTACTCCGCCTCCATGGTGGGATTGGACTCCAGCTCACCCCACCAGTAGCCGTCCTCGTGCTGCGTGCGGAAGAAATACTCCTGCGTTCGCTCCAACGCCTCGCTAAGGCGGCTCTCCATGCCCTGTTCGACCAGATTCGCCATCGGTTCGGCTCAGAGCTGACGAGACAGTTCCGGAAGGATGCTTTGCACGGCTGTCTGCAGGGCGCGCGACGCTCCGCGCGATTTCAACGCAAGCGGAAGGAAGCTTCTCACCGCTGAAGGGTGGGACATCGCTCGCACGGCGTGAGCCCATTCGCGCCGCCCCGGGTCCGCGATGATGGTTGCGATGAACGAAGGCAATGGGTAGTGGGCCTCGTCGAGCACCGCGCGGATGCCGATGAGCGGGATGCCTCTCGAGGTTGCCTCCTCCGCGATCCAGCGGCCCTCCATATCGACCACCAGCGCGCCGCTGCCGTGGTACGCCCTGCGCTTGGCACGGGGCGAAAGGAGTGGTTCGTCGACGGTCAGCACCGGTCCTTCGAGGGCGGAGATGCCGGCCTGTCGCAGCAGCATCGCCGCGCGGGTGGTGTGCAGAGCGCCGGGAACAGCTGCGCTCGCCCCGTGGAGGTAAGCGTTCGCCACGACGATGTCGCCGGGGTGGAGATGGGGGTCGAGCGCGCCCGCGTATCCCAGCGAGACGAGCAACCGGCACGGCGCGGCGTCGAGGAGGGCTGCGACCTGCTCTCCCGCAACGCGTCCGATACCGACGATGCTCGTGCGGGTGCGTGCATTGCCGTAGCCTAGTCCACCCAACTCCCGCTGGGTCGGGGCTATGGTCAACAGAGGGGCCGCTATGGTCTCAGTCCCCATGGCATCCCTTATGCCGGTCCTGGAAGGCCTCGAAGTGCCTGACCGACGCAGTGGCCGTATCACGCCCGGTGAAGAGTACGTCGGTGACTCTCCGGTAAGGGACCGAGACTTCGCGGCCTGTCCCGGTCTCGAACAACTGCGCGAAGGGCTCGCTCACACGAGTGTTCCGGTTGAAGAGATAGCCGGTCATGGAACCGCCGTCATCCGTCT
The DNA here is from genome assembly GCA_965220225.1 of Dehalococcoidia bacterium. Classification (GTDB taxonomy): domain Bacteria; phylum Chloroflexota; class Dehalococcoidia; order Lucifugimonadales; family Australimonadaceae; genus Bin16. The sequence goes on from OZ244813.1 coordinate 2,790,772, forward strand.
GCACGGTCACGTCGCCCCGGTAGTGGAAAGCGCGTTCGATGAGGTCGGCGACGTTATTGACGACTCCCGGGTGTGCCATGCCGGATGATGACTGTTGTTCGTTCATGGCTCAAAGCCTGCTCGTGACCGTGGCCACTGCGGAATCGCGCAGGCCGCGCCACGTGGTGAACGTCGCGTGGACGGCGGAGGGCTCGTAGCCGGAGTGCACCATGCAGTCCTGGCACTGGTGGTTGCCGCTCGCTCTGCCGTACTCGTCCCAGGGCGTCTCGTCTATCAGCTCCTTGAAAGTGGCAGCGTACCCGTCCTGCAGCAGGTAACAAGGGCGTTGCCACCCGAATATCGTGTAGAGCGGATTGCCCCACGGCGTACATTCGAAGTCGCGCTTGCCCATGAGGAATTGGAGGAACAGCGGCGACTGGTTGAACCGCCAGCGCTTCTTCCTGCCGGTCAGCACATCGGAGAAGAGTTCCTGTGTTCGCTCACGCTCCAGGAACGAGTCCTGGTCGGGGGCCTTACCGTAGCTGAAACCCGGCGAGACCATCATGCCTTCGACGTCCAGGTCCATCATCGCGTCGAAGAATTCCCGGACGCGCATCGGCTCGGACGTGTTGAACAGCGTCGTGTTGGTGGTGACACGGAAGCCACGCCCCACAGCTTCCCGTATCGCATCGACGGCGATGTCGTACACGCCGTCGCGGCAGACCGACGCATCGTGCTCCTCGCGCAGACCGTCCATGTGCACGCTGAAGCTGAGGTACTTCGAGGGAGTGAAGACGTTCTGCTCCATCTTTTCCCTGAGCAGCAGGGCGTTGGTGCAGAGGTAGACGTACTTCCTGCGGCGGACCAGCTCCTCCACCAGTTCGCCGATATGCGGGTACAGCAGCGGCTCGCCGCCGGGGATGCTGACGATGGGTACGCCGCACTCTTCCACTGCGGCGAGGCACTGTTCGACCGTCAGCGCACGCTTGAGTATGTGCGGCGGGTACTGGATCTTCCCGCAACCTGCGCAGGCGAGGTTGCAGCGCAGCAGCGGTTCCAGCATGAGCACGAGCGGGTAGCGCTTGCGTCCCGCCAAACGCTGCCTGATGACGTGGGACGCCACTGCCCACGCCTGCGAAACAGGCACTCCCATCAGGTCCGCTCCTCTGCTACCGGGCTGGGGGAAGTCTACCAAACCACTCTCCCCTCGGTAGCAGTCCCTAGCCATCGCCTGCGCCCCGGTGCTACGCTGCCCTCGCTCTGTCCATGCAAGGAGGCATAACGTGGCCACGGTCAGACTTGGATTCCTCAGCGCGAACTCGCGAGGCCACAGCACCCACTACGACGACTTCCTGCGCCTCGTGCCGGAAGAGGCCGACGTACAGATCATCCCCCTGAACCTCTGGCAGAACTCGCTGTACGACCTCGAGGGAAAGACTCGCGAGCACATCGAGCGCACGACCGCGCTCGTCGCGGAGCACGGCTGGGACGGCATCGCGCTCATGGGCGCGCCGATGCAGGTGCAGAACCCGGAGCACGTCGAGCAGTTGCGCAGTCTGCTGAGCATCCCTGCCACTACGGCGCTGGAGTCCGGCGCGGCTGCGGTCAAGGCGTTCGGGGCCCGGCGTATCCTGTTGCTCACGCCGTTCGACGACGGCCTGAACGCCATGCTGCGCGAGTTCCTGACCACCCAGGGGCTGGACGTTATCGTGCCCGTGAACAACCGCACCGACACCAGCCGGGAGGACGTCACGTCCACTGAACGCAAGAGCGCTGACGAGGTCTACCAGCTCGCCGTCGACGCGTTCACCGACGCGTCGAACGTCGATGCGGTCTACTTCCAGGGTGCGCCGCTCAATCCGCTGCTCGTGGTCGAGCGGCTCGAGGCCGACCTTGGAGTGCCGGTCGTCGCCAGCAATCCGGCGATGCTCTGGAACATCGCGTCGCTGCTCGGCCATCGGTTACCGTCGGGCGCAGAGGGCTGCGGGAGGCTGCTGCGGGAGTGGCCGCAGCGCGCCTGATCCCAGCCCCCTACCGGCTATAACCGGAACTGTCCGGCGGAACGAGCGGAACGCTCCTGAGCAGCGCCTCCAGCACGTAGGCGAAGTCCCTGAATGCTTCCAGGTGTCCCAGGTCGCTCTGCAATCCGTCCACGAGGCCCTGCAGGCCCCACAGGCCACGGCCGGCAGCGTACGGGTCGCCGGAGCCGTCCAGCGTGGTGTACCGGTCAGCCGTCAGCGCCACGACTGCGCCGAATGACAGCAGCGGGTCCGCGTATGCGAGGGCCACACGCCCATCGCTCACGACGTCCGTGCTCTGGCTCCAGCCGCGGCCGCTCTCCGGCTCCACCCAGCGCAGCTCCACCTGCCCCAGCGCGCCCTGACGCTCGAAGTCGTCGTGCAGTTCCAGCTCGTAGAAGACGGTCGTGGCCGCGCCCGAGTAGATCTCGGCGAACTCCTTGCGGTCCTGCGTGAACGACTCGGCGGACGTGACGCGGTTCTCGTAGCCGACGATGCGCCATGCCTTCACCGCTTCCCTGTTCCACGTCACCTGGGCACGCGTCTGGTCGGCGACGGGGGCGGCGAGCGCCAGCCAGTTGTCGCGGCGGAACGTCGCGCGCGCCTGCTCTTCGTCGAACAGGTAGCGGTACCATCCGTTGCCGTGCTGCGCCAGCTGCTCAAGCAGGTGGTCGTTGTAGTTCTGGATGCCGACCCCCACGGTGACGAGCCGCAGTGGGTTGGCGCCGTCCGGCGCGGACGTGGACTCCAGGATGGCGAACGGGTCGGTGGCGTCCACGTTCGCCACGCCGTCGGACATCAGGATTACGTAGTTCAGCGCCCCCGGACGCTCCCGCCGCATCTCATCCGCCAGCTGCACGCCAAGGTCCAGCCCGGCCTGCACATTGGTGCTGTTGTGCGGCGCGAGCCGGGCGATGGAGTCGATGACCGCACGGTCGTCCGGCGACGCGTTCTCGACCGTGAACCGGTGGAGCACGTCCGTGGTGAAGTGCACTACCGATATGCGGTCGTCGCCATCCAGGCTCCGGCGGACCGCATCGGCCGCCTCGCGGGCGATGGCCACCCGGTTGCCCTCCCGCATCGAGCCGGAAGCGTCGAGCACCAGCGTCACGTTGAGCGGGCCGTCCTGCGCCACTTCCGGCGCCTTGAACGCCACGCGTGCCATGTACCTGCCGTTCTCCAGCGGGTGCGCGATGAGGTCCGAGGTGATGGCGAACCGGTCGCTGGCAGTGGGAGCGGCGTAGCCGTAATCGAACGCGTTCACCCACTCCTCTGCCCGCACCGACGCCGGGTCCACCTGGTAGCCGGCCCTGGCCCAGTTCAACGCCAGTTGGAAGGACGTGCGGTCGGTGTCCAGGCTGAACGTGGACACGTGGTCATCGTTCGCGTCGGTGAACGGCTGGCGGTCATAGTCCTGGAATGTCGTGGCTCCGGGTTGATCTGACCAGCGCTGCTCCGGCAGTCCAGGGGGAACGTCGCTGGGACCATCCGGAACGAATTGCTCGGGCAGTCCCGGAGGAACGTCCCCGGGAGCGAGGTGCGAAGCAGGCGCAGGAGTCGCCGTTGGCGCAGGTCGTCCCGGCTGAGGCGGGAGCGGTGTGGCCTGCGGACGAGGGGTAGGCCGCGCCTCCTCCATAATCACCTCCGGCAGCGGGGTCGGTGTGGGCCACTCCTCCAACATCGCCATAGGAGTGGGAGTCGGCGCGGCGACTCCAGGGTCGCCCGGTATGCTCGGCACGCCGGGGGGGCCGGGTACGCCATCCGACTCTTCCTCGCTCGCCGCTCCGGCGGAGTCCTGGGCACCGGCCGACTCCATCATCGCCGGCAAGGGCGTGGGTGTCCCAACGATCGGCACCGCCGCAGGTATACCACCACCCCCACCGGTCCCGACCGTGAACCACACCGAGCCGCCTGCCACCGCGATGACTGCCACCGCCGCCGTCGCCGCCAGCGCAGGCGCGAAGCGGAACCCGTCCACCGGCGTCCCGATGTCGCGGAGCACCGCCCAGAGCGGCTTCGGGTCCTGTTCGCCGAGGCGGCTCTCCAGCGTTCCCCAGAGATCAGGTGAGGGAGGAACGTTGGACGCGCCGGGAGCGAAGTGCTCCTCCAGCAGGCGCTCCATCTCCCTTTCGTTCGCGTCGTTCCTGTTCATCGCTGTCCACCTGCAACTTCCTGCTCGTCGCTCAACCGCTCCCGCAACGCCTGGTGCGCCCGGAACAGGCGCGACTTCACCGTGCCTTCGTTCAGCCCCGCTGCCCGCGCCACTTCCTGTACGGACATCTCCGCGAAGTAGCGGAGCACCACCACCTGCCGGTGCTCCGGGCTGAGTCCGGCTATCGCCTGCCGCAGCGTCTGCCGCTCCAAGCGTGACTCCAGCGACGCTGCGGGGTCTTCCGCATCGCCGGGCCAGTCGCCGCCCTCGATGGGTGTCGTGACGACGTACCGCCTGCGCCGCTGGCTCATCACCTCGTTCACGAGGATGCGCATCAGCCATGGTTTGAATGGGCGCCCCCGGCGGAAGGTGCGTATCCCCTTCCACGCCGAGAGGAAGGCCTCCTGCGCCAGCTCTTCGGCGATGGCGCGGTTACCGGTCATGTTGTAGGCCGTGCCGAAGACGACACCCTGGTACCGCTCCACGAGGTAGCGGAACGCTTCGCGGTCGCCACGCTGGCAACGCTGAACGGCCTCGTTCTCGGTCATGCCTGCTCCCGGGTGCGGCTCCTGGGTTGATGATGCGAGCGCGCTCTAACGGATACTATGCGCGCCCAGCCGGAATGGTTCCCTGCCCTTCTGAGACTGTCGAGGGAGACGCGCGGCGCGCCTGTCAGTCAATGACGTGCGGCGCGGCGAGCATGAGCGACGCGAGCGACTTCGCATCGTTCAGCTCCCCCGCACGAGCGAGGCGCACCGCTTCGGCGAACGGCATACGCTCCAACGTGATGCGCTCGTCTTCATCCGGTGCGAGCGGGTTGGGAAAGAGGCCCGTTGCGAGGAACGAGTAGAGCCGCTCGGTCATGGAGCCCGGCGCAGCGAAGAAGTTGCCGAGTTCGATCAGCTCTGTGGCGTCAAGCCCGGTCTCCTCGCGCAGTTCACGCCGTGCAGCCTCGAGGGGCGATGCGTCCTCCTCCATGACGCCGGCGGGAAACTCCAGGAGTTCGCGGCCGGCAGCCTTCCGGTACTGCCGCACCATCACCACGTTGCCGTCATCCTCCAGCGGAACGATGACGACCGAACTGGGGTGCTGAACGATGTCCCGCAGCGTCTCCGTCCCGTCCTGCAGGACAACGCGCTCCACGCGCAGGGTCACGCGGCGTCCGACAAGTTCCCGTTCGACCGCGACGGTGCGCTCCGGCTCGTCAGCCAAGACGCGCCTCGTCAGCGGCCAGCCGCCGGGCGATGTGCACGGACTGCTCCGCGCCCCGGCGGAGGCGGTACACCAGCGTCTCGTAGAAGCGGTCCGGGGAGCCCGCACGCAGGAAGCGCGCGCGATAGGGGCTGCGGGACACCGTGACTGTGTCCCCCTTCCCCATCGGCACGTCGACGAACCCATCCGCCGTCATGATGGCATCGTGGTCGCTCTTCACGGTCAGTTCGACGGAGCAGTCCTCAGGCACCACGACCGGGGCGTCGAGGTCGCCGTGGGTGGCAACGGGTACGATCACCATGTCGCCGGACGCGGGATAGAGGATCGGACCACCCGCCGCAAGCGCGTACGCCGTGCTGCCTGTGGCCGTCGAGACGATGACTGCATCGGCCTGGTACGTGGTGAGTTCGACGCCGTTGACGGCGACGCCGATGCGGGTGAGGTGGGCGATGCGCCCTCTCCCAACGACGACGTCGTTCAGAACGGCGGCTGACCCGTTGCTCCCGCCTCCCACATCCTTGAAGGCCTGGACCATGCGGCGCTCGTCCACCCATGTGAACCCGCCGTCGAGATACTGAGGCACCAGTTCCAGTGCGTCGCCAGCCTCGATCTCGGTGAGAAAGCCGAGACGTCCGAGGTTCACGCCGAGAAGCGGTACGTCAGCCTCGGCGGCCATGCGGGCCGCCCGGAGGAGCGTACCGTCGCCGCCCACGGTGATGAGGGCTTCGGGGGCGATCTCCGCGAGCGCGGCCTCCCCGGAATAGGTCGAGAGGAGGGGGTGGCGTGTGCCGAGCGCGTCTGCCAGCTCCTCGGCGAGCGGCTGAGCGCGCTCGGAGACGGCGTTGTAGAGGATAGCTGCCTTGCCGGGGTCGATCTTCACGTCGTACCTCGCGGGCCATTATACGGGTGGCCGGAGGGAACGTTCGGGGGGAAACGCTGCTCATTTCTGCTCACCCGACCTGATCTCACCTCTGAAACCGGCCTCCCGCATGAGCAGTCCGACTGCTTATAACTGCTCATCCGCTGCTCATTCCTGTGCATAACCCCCTCATTCCTGCTCGTACCTACTCACTCGCCTCGCGGCCATCTGCGCCGTTGGGTGTCCTGCGCATCACCACCGATAGAGGCAGCGTACGCGGAAGGGGCGCGACCGCGATAGGGGCAGATGTCACACCGGGAACAGGAGGAGGGCTTCGTCCCGTCCCTCACCGTTCCCCAACGCGGCCTGCGTTTGTGTAGAATCGGCGATGCGCCCCCCGCAACCCCAACGTCGTGTCAGACCAATCATCCTGAGAACCCTTGTACACCCGGAGTGAAGAGATGCCCCTCTACGAAGAGCTGAAGATATTCAGCGGCAACTCCAACCCCGCCCTCGCCAGCGAGGTCGCCGCGTACCTTGGCCTGCCGCTCAGCGAATTGCAGGCGTTCAAGTTCAGCAACGACAACACCTTCGTCCGCATCAACGAGAATGTGCGCCAGCGCGACGTCTTCCTCGTGCAGTCGTTCTCTGTCCCGGTGAACGACCACGTGATGGAGATGCTCATCATGATCGACGCCGCCAAGCGCGCATCGGCGGGGCGCATCACCGCGGTCATCCCGTACTACGGTTACGGGCGCACGGACAAGAAGGACCAGCCCCGTGTACCCATCACGGCGCGGCTCATCGCCGACCTGCTCACGACCGCCGGGGCCGACCGGGTGCTGACGATGGACCTCCACGCCGGGCAGATACAGGGCTTCTTCAACATCCCCGTCGACGAACTCACCGCCATGCCCATCATCGTCGACGAGTTCGAGAAGATGAAGCTGGAGGACCCCGTCGTCGTCGCCGTGGACATCGGCATTTCGAAGCGCGCGCGGGACATGGCCGAGGAACTGGGCGCGCCGCTCGCCATCATCGAGAAGCGCCGCACGGGGAACAACGACAGCAGCGAACTGCTCAACATCATCGGGGAGGTGGAGGGCAAGACGGCCATCCTCATGGACGACGAGGTGGACACGGGCGGCACCATGGTCAACGCGGCGGTGGCCCTGGAGAATGCAGGCGTGAAGGCGGTCTACGCATCGTCCACGCACGCGGTGCTCTCCGGCGGTGCAGCAGGGCGCCTGAACGGCAGCCCCATACAGCAGTACGTCTGCACGAACAGCATCCCGATGCCTCCCGACAAGATGACCGGCCACATGAACATCGTCTCTATCGCCCCGCTGCTGGGCGAGGCGATCCACCGCATCCACACCGGCACGTCCGTCGGCGCCATGTTCCAGAAGCGGGCCCATGCCTGACGACCGCGCATACGCGCGGCATGACCTGGGCGTCTGCGCCTTCGTCGAGCCGGAGTCGGTCGGCCCGCCAGGCCGCCGCTTCTTCCGTCTGCGAGCATCCGGAGAGCACGGGTCCGCGCTCCTCTGGCTGGAGAAAGAAGAGCTCCACGAACTCGCCACCACCATCAAGCGACTTCTCCGCACCGCAGTGTGCCGGACCGGCGAGCCCGTCGCCGCCGCGAGCGCCAACACACGCGCGGACTTCGACCAGAAAGTCTTCGCCCTCTCACTCGGCCACGACCGCTCGACCGGGCGCTACATGCTGCTGGCGCAGTGCTCCGAGGAGGAGGACGACGCCATCGCCCTCTGGGTAGAGCACGACGCACTCGACTGGCTCGCCGACCGCGCGTTCGAGGTGTGCGACGCCGGACGTCCACGCTGCGCGCTCTGCGGCGGCGCAACGCCCCCTGACGAGACCCACGCCTGTCCACGCGCGAACTGACCCATGCCCCTTTACGCCGACTACCCTCACGCCGAGATAGCGGCGGGGCGGCACGATGTGCCACCCTCCTCGCCTGACGCCGAACGGTTCGTTTGCGAGGCGGAGATCGGCGACGGCTGGCTCCACCCTTACGCATCCAATTACACGTTCGTCGTCCTTCTGTCATGCGGCGACCGGGAAGGCTATGGCGTCTACAAACCGCAGGCAGGCGAACGGCCGCTGTGGGACTTCCCCACCGGCACGTTGGGCCGCCGTGAGTGTGCGGCGTACGAGTTCGCCAAGGCGCTGGGTTGGGGGTCGATACCTCCCACGGTGCTCCGCGAGGGCGAGGCAGGCGAAGGGTCGCTCCAGCTGTTCGTTCCCCACGACCCCGATTCCAACTTCTTCACGCTGCGCGACGAGCACCCGGAGGAGGCGTTCCGCCTGGCGGTGTTCGATGTGCTCGCGAACAACGCGGACCGCAAGGGAGGGCACTGCTTCCTGGGGCCGGACGGGCGCCTCTGGGCCGTCGACAACGGACTGACGTTCCACGAAGACCACAAACTGCGTACGGTGATCTGGGACTACTCCGGCGAAGCGATACCCGATGCATTGCTCACCGACGTCGAGCGCGTGGCCGCTGACTTCGACTCCGAGGGCCCCTGCACCAAGGCGCTCGCTGCCCTGCTGGACGACGCAGAGTTACAGATGCTCCGGGAGCGGATGCGGCGCGTGCTGGCGGAGCCGGTACTGCCGTCGCCACGCACCCGCCGCGACCTGCCGTGGCCGTGGCTGTAGAAGAACGCTATCCGCTGATCGAGTGAAGGACTATTGCACCTGCCTCTGCGGCGGAGCTGCTGGCGCCGCATCCGGCGGCGGGCCCTTGCCGAACGCACGGGCAACGCGACTGCGCAGCTGGCGGATGGGGTACGTCTTCGGCGACACGCCGAAGGTGATGCGTTCCACGGTCTCCCGTCTCCCCAGCACAAGGGAACCTCGCCAGCGGCGCAGTTCGCTGGGGCGCGGGCTTACGCCCGGCGACGTCGCGAACGTCTCGAACGGTGTCCACTCCTTGTTTCGGGCGTTGCGGAACATCACCGCGCCACCGGCTTCGCGCACCGCGAGGCAGCCCGTCGCGAGGTCCCACACCCACGGACCGCTGAACACGGAGTAGTCGAAAACGCCGCGGGCGGTCATCGCCATCTCGTAGCCGGCGCTGCCCGTGTTGCGCAGGTCGCCCAAGCGGCGCCTCATGTTGCGCCGGTGCTTGAACATCCGCAGGAAGTAGCCGGGGACGGACGCCATCCGCCTCGGCGGATCGGACGCCTCGATGGTGATCGGAGCGTCGTCCTGGAACGCTCCGCCGCCGCGCCGCGTGTGGATGACGCGACCCTCGGAGCCGCCGATGTGCGGGATGTAGATGGCGCCTGCAACTGGCGTGCCCTGCTCCAGCGCGCACACCATACAGGCGAACATCGGCAGGCCGTGCAGGAAGTTCGTGGTGCCGTCGAGCGGGTCGACCACCCAGGTGATCTCTTTCGGTTCGTCGCTCTCCGACTCCGTCTCTTCGGTGACGATGCCGTGCTCAGGGAAGCGCCGCGACAGTTCCGAACGGAGGTACTCGTCAGCCGCGTGGTCGGCGTCGGTCACCGGGTTCCGGTTGTTCGCGGACTTGTAGTCGATGTTCAGGGGTTGGTCGAAGTAGCCGATCAGGATGGCGCCCGCCCCGCGAACGAGGTCACACGCCTGCTGTTGCATCTCGGTGAGTTGAGCGTCGTCGAGCATGCCGCCTGCGCGCGTCCGTGAGCATGGACGCGGGATGAGATTGGCCTGCCTGAGGCAGGCCCGGCCATTGTACACGCGCCCTGCCCGCGCGTTCCGTTGATATACTCGGTTGGCATGGCGGACCCCACTGACAAGCGCGAGCACAACGTCGTCATCATCCCCGGCGACGGAATCGGCCCTGAACTCACCGACGCGGCGTTGGCCGTCCTGGAGGCGGTGGAAGAGGCGTCGGGCGGGTTCCACCTGGACCTGGACGTCCATCGCGGCGGCGCGGCGCTCTACCGGGAGACCGGCGCGAACCTCTCGCCCGAGTCCATCGCAGCCGTGCGCGCAGCAGATGCAACGATGAAAGGCCCGGTGGGGCTGCCTGAGGTGCGTTTCCCGGACGGCACGGAGGCCGGCGTGCTCGGCGGCGTGCTCCGCACCGGCCTCGACGTCTACGCCAACGTACGCCCCATCCGGCTGCTGCCAGGAGCGGAGGCGCCCATCAAGGCAGAGCCCGGCGAGGTGGACTACGTCATCGTGCGGGAGAACACGGAGGGGCTGTACCTCTCGCGCGGCAAGGGCGTGCAGACCAACGACGCCGCGGCCGATACGCTGCTGATCACACGCAAGGGGACCGAGCGCGTCGTGCGCCGGGCCTTCGAGATCGCGCTCCAGCGGAACGGCGCGCCGTCGGACGGCGTCCGGCGCGTGACGTGCGTGGACAAGGCGAACGTGCTGCCGTCCATGGCGTTCTTCCGCCGGGTGTTCGACGAGGTGGCGGAGGAGTACCCGGACGTGCAGGGCGAGTACCTGTACGCCGATGCCGCCGCGCAGGCGCTGGTCGTGCGCCCGCAGCATTTCGACGTCCTGGTGATGGAGAACTTCCTCGGCGACATCCTCAGCGATCTCGGTGGTGGAACGGTCGGCGGCATCGGCCTCTGCCCGTCCGGCAACATCGGCGACGAGCACGCCTACTTCGAGCCTATCCACGGCTCCGCGCCCGACATCGCCGGGCAGAACAAGGCGAACCCCGTGTCGCAGGTGCTCACGCTCGCGATGATGCTCGACTACCTCGGCGAGGGCGCCGCAGCGGAACTGACGCGCCGGGCAGTGGAGGATTCTCTGCAGAGCGGAGCGCTCAGCATCGGGGAGTACGGCCAGCCGGTCGGCGGCACGCGCGCCGCGGGCGAGACGATAGCCAGTACCGCCCGGACGCTCCATGCCTGACGACGCGCGGACCGAGCAGCAGACCTACGCGTCCTCGGGCGTCGACACGGACGAAGCCGCGAGGGGACTCTCCGGCCTGCTCCATTGGGTATCGCAGACCTCCGCGTTCGCGGATGGCGTCGGCGCGTCGCCCGTCCCCGGGGGGTTCTTCGCGGCCGTCCTGCCGCTCAACGAGAGCCTCTCGCTCGCCATCTCGACGGACGGCGTCGGCTCCAAAAGCGTGCTCGCGCAACTCACCGGCGACTTCGAGTCCATCGGTTGGGACTGCATCGCTGTCAACGTGAACGACATCATCTGCACGGGCGCCCGTCCCGTCGCACTCGTGGACTACATCGCACTTCAACACCCGCACAGCGATATGCTGGCTGGGCTGGGCAAGGGGATGCACGACGCCGCAGAGCGCGCCCGCGTCGCCATCGTCGGCGGCGAACTGTCCCAGCACCCGGACACGCTCACCGGCCCGCGCGAGGGCTACGCGTTCGACATCTCCGCGACGTGCGTCGGCGTGCTGGAGGACGGCGCAGCCCCCATCACCGGTGCTGCCATCCGTCCCGGCGACGCCGTCATCGGCATGGTGAGCAACGGCGTCCACGCGAACGGGCTCACGCTCGCGCGCAGCATCCTGCTGGGCGAGGACGCCCACGAGACCGTTGGCCTCGTGCTGCCGGAGTGCGGGCGTACCGTCGGCGAAGAGTTGCTGCGCCGCACGCGCGTCTACGTGCCCGAGGTGACGGCGATGCTGCGCTCCGGAGTGGCCGTGCACGGCCTCGCGCACGTATCCGGCGACGGCCTGCTGAACCTGCTGCGTCTCGATGCGGACGTCGAGTACCACCTCGACGCCCTGCCCGCGCCGCCGCCCGTGTTCGAGGTCATCCAGCGCAGAGGGAACGTAGCGCCTGAAGAGATGTACCGCGTCTACAACATGGGCGTCGGGTTCTGTGCCGTTGTGCCGGAGTCGTCCGCAGGCGATGCGCTCGCGGCCATCGCCGCCGCCGGAGGCGAAGCGTCGGTCATCGGAACGGTCCGCGAGGGCGAACGCCGCGTCGTGCTGCCGGGGCAGGGTCTCGTGGGAGAAGGCAGCGAATTCGCGCAGGTCTAGCGCCGCACTGGTATCATAGGCGCATGCAAGTGTTGCTCGGTTCGCCCAGGGGTTTCTGCGCAGGGGTCGTGCGCGCGATAGACATCGTGGAGCTCGCCCTCGAACGGTTCGGCGCTCCGGTCTACGTGCGCCATGAGATCGTCCACAACAAGTACGTTGTGGACAGCCTCCGCAAGAAGGGCGCGGTCTTCATCGAGGAGACCGACGAGACTCCGAACGGCTCCACCATCGTCTTCAGCGCCCACGGCGTCGCCCCCGAGGTCTGGCGCGCTGCTGAGGAGCGCAACCTGAACGTCATCGACGCCACCTGTCCCCTCGTCACCAAGGTGCATATGGAGTCGAAGAAGTACGCCCGTGAGGGGTACTCCATCATCGTTGTCGGCCACGAGGGGCACCCGGAGGTCATCGGCACCCTCGGCCAGTCGCCGGAGGCATCGCAGCTCGTCGACAATGGCAAGGACGCCCTGAGCACGTCTGTCCCGGACCCGGAACGTGTCGTCGCCCTCACACAGACCACGTTGAGTGTGGACGATACGCAGGAGATCATCGGGACGCTGCGCGAGCGCTTCCCGAACATCGTTGCACGGAACGACATCTGCTACGCGACGACGAACCGGCAGGACGCGGTGAAGGAACTGGCGCAGCAGGTGGACGTCGTGATCGTCGTCGGAGCGCAGAACAGCTCCAACTGCAACCGCCTCCGCGAGGTCGCTGAGCAGACCGGAGTCCCGTCCTATCTCGTGGACGACGCCTCGGCGATCGATCCCGCATGGATCGAGGGAATCGAGCGCGTTGGCATCACCTCAGGCGCGTCGACACCCGAGTCGCTCGTCGAGGGCGTGATCAACTTCCTGCAGCCGGACTCTGTCGAGACGGTCGAGGTGACCCGGGAGGACGTGGAGTTCGTCCTGCCGAAGCAGTTGCGCGGCGAGGACGTCGAGCGTCCAACCCGGATCAGGGGCGGCGCAGCCTAGGCCGCTTCCTGCCCTACCCCACCATCAGCGCGTCCGCTCCCCTGCGGTAGACCTGCAACGACTGCACCGGATTGCGGTTCACGAGTTCACGTGCGTACATCGGGTGCGCCATGCTCCGCACCTCGTGCTCCAGTTCATAGAGCGTCTCGCCTGTCTCGGGGTCGGTGATGTTCACGAAGCGGTACTGGGAGGCGTTGCTCTCCTCCGTGACGAGGTCCATCTCCTGAAGCGCCTTGTGCGGGCCGGAGAAGTCCGCGATGTAGACTGCGATGTGGTGATTGTCGTAGGGCCGCGTCTCATCCGGGTCCTCCCGGAAGAGCATCGCCTGATGCCTGCCCGCCTGCACACGCGCGGTCGGGGCGCCGCGGCGCTCCACGACGTCGGCCGTCGCGCCCATCACTTCCCCGTAGAACCGGGCGATGCCCGGCGCAGTGCCTGCCGGAACGTTGAAGATGAGGTACTCCAGCCCGATGTTCGCGCCGCCCATGCGCTCGCCATCCGCCGGGTGGCAGCGGATGCGGTTCCCCCACGGACAGGTGACGTCCAGGTTGTGCCCTTCCCGCTCGACGGCGAACTGCGTCCCCTCGAAACGGGGCGCCATGCCGTCGAGGCGCTCCTCCAGCACGTCGACGTCCGGCGTAACGAGACCGATGCGCCCGCGCAGCACCTGTGCCGAGTCCCGGGTCGGCAGGTGGAACTGCTCTCTGCCGATGTTCACCCACATATTCTCGAGTCCCACCGTCATGTACGGGTCGCGGGTGTGGCCCATGCCGACGATGTGGAAGAGCGTCGACATCTGCTGGTCGGGCACGGTGAGGTTGACGTGATCGAGAGAGACGATGTTGCCGAGGTCCTGGGTGGTGCGGTCGTAGTCCGTCATTGCTAACGCCTCCTTAAGCGTTCGGTAAGCATCGGTGTGAACGGCGCGATTATAGGACGAACGCGGTCAAGTTGTGTTGACCGCCTCGGAAAGCGTCCCGGATAATCGCTCGCAGACGCCGCGCCGGCGCAGAGCGCCCGGCGGGCGGGCGGCAGGCGGATGTTCGGAAGCGTCGCAACCAGCACACACTCCATAGACCAGTACGCCCAGTTCGTCGGCGACGCGGCCATCGAGTCGCTCCGCGCGGCAGCCGCGCCCCTCCGCGGGGCACGCGTGCTCTATCTCTCCTCCCCCGCGGCGAGCGGCGCCGTGCGCCGGCTGCTCCAGAGCTCCGTCCCCCTGCTGGCCGACCTCGGCCTCAACATCCAGTGGCAGCAGGTGCGGATAGCCTCTGAGTACGTGGAGATGGACCGGGCGCTCCGCCGGGCGCTCTCCGGCTATCCCGGCTGGCACGAGAACCGCGAGAGCGAATGGCGCGAGTTCAACCAGGGGAACGCCCAGGTGTTCGACGAGGAGTTCGACATCGTCGTCGTGCACCACTCCGCGTCGGTCGGGCTCCACGCGGCGCTCACGCATCTGCACGGGCACCCTCCTCCCGGCGTCTGGCTGTGGCATTCCCACCGCGACTACCGCAATGCCGTGCCGAACGCATGGTCGCTCATACGGCAGCACGCCGACGATTTCGACGCGTCGGTCTACGACTACAGGCCGTTCATCCGCGATGACGCCCCGACGCCCCGCACGTTCGTCGTCGCACCCGGCGTCGACCCGCTCAGCCCCAGTGCGCGGCCCGTGTCCGACGAGGTCAGGGAGACCATCCTCGCCCAGCGCGGGCTGAACGTGAACCTTCCGGTCATCGGCCAGATCGTGCTGAGCATGCGTGACGACGACCCTGAGCGCGTGCTGGACACCTTCGCCCTCGTCCGGCAGCACCGCCCGGACGTGCAACTCGTCATCACGAACCTCGTCTCCGTCGAGCCCGAGAAGCTCAACACTCTGCGTGAACGCGCGCAGCGGTTGGGCGGCGTCCTCGTGCTCACGGAGATGGACCGGGTCGGCAACGTGGAGCTCTCCTCCTTGCGGGAGGAGGCGACGGTGCTGATCCACGAGGGCTACCCGCGCGGCATCTCCGTGGAACTCCTCGAGGAGATGTGGCAGTCCCGCCCCATCGTCAGCGCACGCAGCTCGGTTGCGGAGGCGCTGCTCATAGAAGGCAGGACAGCCCTGCTCGCCGACAGCACGGAGGAGCAGGCAGCAGCCATCGAGCGGCTGCTGAGAAACCCCAGGACGGCAACCCGGATCGGGCAGGCCGCTCACCGGCACGTCGCCCGGCGCCACCTCATCACGCACTACATCGCCAACTACCTGAAGGTCTTCCAGCAGATGCTGAAGCGGCGGCAACGAACCTCGAGGCGCTGAATGCCCACACCGGTCCCCATCACCCCCAAGGCGCTGCACGAGTACGAGCCGCACATCGGCGAGGAGCGCATAGCAGAGCTCCGCAGCCTCGCCTCGCCCCTGAAGGACGCGCGGGTGCTGCACCTGAACGCGACCGCGTTCGGCGGAGGCGTCGCGGAGATACTCAACAGCTTCATCCCGCTGCTGCGCGACGTGGGCATCGACGCGCACTGGCACGTGATGGAAGCATCCGCGGAGTTCTTCAACGTCTCCAAGAGCATGCACAACGCCCTCCAAGGCATGTACATCCCCTGGAACAAGGCGATGGCCGACCTCTGGCGCGAGACCAACAAGGCCAACGCCGACGCCATGGACGGGAAGTACGACTTCGTCTATATCCACGACCCTCAGCCCGCCGGCATCCTGGAGTTCCTCCGGGAACGCGACCCGGACATGCTCGGTGCGAAGTGGGTCTGGCGCTGCCACCTCGACACGACGGAAGCGCTCCCGGAGGTGTGGGGCTTCCTGCGGGGCTACATCTCCGTTTACGACGCGCTCGTCTTCACCCTCGCCGAGTACGTGAAGGAACCCATCACCGGCCCGCAACTGGAGATCATCTGGCCCGCGATAGACCCCACGAGCACCAAGAACTCGGAGATATCGCCCGTCGTCATCCGGGACATCCTCGCCCGATACGAGATCGACCCGGACCGGCCCATCATCGCGCAGATCTCGCGGTTCGACCCCTGGAAAGACCCCCTCGGCGTCCTGGACGTCTACAAGACGCTCAAGGAAGAGTACCCTGCTCTCCAACTGCTCATGGTCGCCGCGATGGCGAACGACGACCCGGAAGCATGGTCCTTCTACGAACGCATCGTCCGGAAGGCGGGCGAGGACTACGACATCCACGTGCTGACGAACCTGAACGGCGTCGGCAACCTGGAGGTGAACGCCTTCCAGAGCGCAGCAGACGTGCTGCTGCAGAAGTCCATCCGGGAGGGGTTCGGGCTCGTCATCTCCGAGGCACTCTGGAAATCGAAGGCCCTCGTGGGAAGCCCCGCCGGCGGGATCCCCCTCCAGCTGGACTACGGCAACGCCGGTCCCGTCGCAGGTACGACGCAGGAGTTCGTCGACGCGATCCGCACTCTGTTGGAGGACAAGGAAGGCCGCAAGCAGATGGGCAGGCTCGGCAAGGAGCACGTCCGCGAGCACTTCCTGACGACCCGCCTGCTCAAGGACCACCTCCGCTTGATGAACTCGCTCGCCGGGGTAACATAGCGGCGATGACCGCTAACGACGCAGTCCTCGGCATAGACGTCGGGGGCACCAAGATCCTCGCCCTCGCCGCGCGGACGGACGGCACGACGCTCGCGTCCGCCGTCGCTGAGACGCCGTCGCGGGAGAGCGCTGAGCGCATCATCTCGGCGATGGCCGAGACTGCCCGTGCAGCCATCGCGCAGGCCGGGCTGGACACGGACTCCATCGGTGCCGCAGGCGTCGCTGCCGCGGGTGCGATAGATGCCCACGCAGGTACGATCGTCCACTCCCCGCACCTTCCGGCGATGGACAACACTCCGGTCGCATCGATGCTCAGCCACCGGCTTGGCATACCGGTCTTCATCGGGAACGATGCGAACGTCGCCGCACTGGGAGAGCAACGGTACGGCGCGGGCAAGGATGTACAGGACGTCGTCTTCCTCACCATCAGCACCGGCATCGGCGCGGGCATCATCAACGGCGGCAGGCTGTTCACCGGGTCGGCCGGATACGCGGGAGAGGTCGGACACATGACGGTGGACGCCCACGGCCCGTACGGTGCGAGCACGGTGCCTGGCGCTTGGGAGTCGCTCTGCTCCGGCACGGCGCTGGCGCGCATCGCAACGGAACGCATCACCGCAGGTGAGCGCTCCTCCATGAGCACGGCGTTGCTCGACACCAACCAGGAAGGGCTGACCTCCCGCGACGTCTTCGCCGCGTGCCGCTCCGGCGACGCGCTCGCGCAGGACATCGTCGCCGACGCCATCGTCTACCTCGGTGCGGGACTCACGAGCCTCGTGAACCTGCTCAACCCGGCGAAGATCATCATCGGCGGTGGCCTCTCCAACGAGTGGGACGCCTATATCGCCCCCGCTGTCGCCTTGATGCGCGAGCAGTCATTCGCCGGCGTCGGCAAGCTCACGCCCGTCGTCCCTCCCGCGTTGGGCGCGGAGGCTGGCGCGCTCGGGGCGATCGCCCTCGCCAGCGACGCGCTCTTGTCATAACGCACCGCCTGCTCTGCTATACTGCCATCCGGCCTGCGCCCGGCTACGGTGCAGGCCGGTAGTGTGTAATCGAGACGTTCCCCGGAACGAGCAAGGAGTATCGCGATGCCCGCTTACGGCATCGTCGGCGCCCAATGGGGCGACGAAGGCAAGGGAAAGGTCGTCGACTTCCTCGCTGAGGAGGCGGACGTTGTCGTCCGCTACTCGGGCGGGAGCAACGCCGGCCATACCGTCATCAACGAGAAGGGCGAGTTCGCGCTTCACCTCATACCCTCCGGCATCTTCCGCCCGCACGTGGACGCCGTCATCGGCCCCGGTGTCGTGCTGGACCCCGTCGTCCTGCTGAGCGAATTGGAGAGTCTCAACGAACGGGGCGTGGACACGAGCCGTCTCTTCATCAGCGACCACACCCACATCGTGATGCCCTACCACATCCTCCTCGACCAGTTGGAGGAGGAGGCGCGCGGAAGCAAGGCCATCGGCACCACCGGTCGCGGCATCGGCCCCACGTACGTGGACAAGGTCGCGCGAACCGGCATCCGCCTCGGCGACCTGCTCGACGAGACCTACCTCAAGTCCCGGCTGGAGAGCGTCGTCGCACAGAAGAACCGGCTGCTCACCAGGGTGTTCGACGCCGACCCCATCGACTTCGATGCCCTGTACGCGCAGGTGCGGGAGTGGGGCGACGCCCTGCGACCGTTCGCCGCGTCCGTGGAGGACCGCATCCTGGACAGGCTTGCGCGCGGCGCCCGCGTCGTGCTCGAAGGCGCGCAGGGGGCGATGCTCGACCTCGATCACGGCACCTATCCCTACGTGACCTCGTCGTCCGTTTCTATCGGCGGGGCATGCACCGGCCTGGGCATCTCCCCGCGTGAGATCGTCGGCATCATCGGCGTCTTCAAGGCGTACTCCACTCGCGTCGGCGCGGGACCGATCACCACGGAACTGGACGACGAGGTGGGACGCGATATCCGCGAACGCGCGTGGGAGTATGGCACAACGACGGGTCGGCCCCGGCGCGTCGGCTGGTTCGACGGCCTCGCGGCGCGCTACTCCGCGACCATCAACGGCTTCACGTCCGCGGTGCTCACGCGGCTCGACGTGCTGGACGGCATCGACCCCGTGAAGATATGCACCGCCTACGACGCGGACGGCAAGCGCATCCACCGCTTCCCCAGCGAGCCCGGCCTGCTGGAGCGCGCCACCCCGGTCTGGGAGGAGATGCCCGGCTGGAGCGCGCCAACGGCGGGGATCACGGAGTTGTCCCAGCTGCCACCGGAGGCGAAGGCCTACGTCCGCCGCATAGAGGACGTGATAGGCTGCCCCATAGACCTGATCTCCACCGGACCGCGACGCGATGAGAGCATCGTCGTCCGGCCCATCATCCTGCGGTGACCCGCGCCCACAACACGATCGAGACGGAGGAGAAGCGCGCATGAAACTCGGCTTTTTCAACGACTGGACACTCGGCGTCGTGAAGAACGACACCCACATCGTGGACGTCTCGGAGGCGCTGGAGGGCGTGCACGCCCACGGTGCGCAGGAGATGATCAAGCTCGTCATCTCCCACTTCGAGCAGGTGCGCGACCCCTTCCAGAAGCTCTGCGACGTCTCGGAGGGCGTGCCCCTGAGCAGCGTACGCATCCGCCCGCCGATCCCCCGCCCCGACCAGATCTTCTGCATGGCCGTCAACTACCTCGAGTTCGGCCAGCGGCCCATGCCGGAGATCGACTGCTTCCAGAAGTCCTCCGACTGTGTCATCGGCGACGGCGACACCGTCCACCTCAGCCCCGACTGCCACGCCACCATCTTCCACCACGAGGCCGAGCTCGCCGTCGTGATGGGCTCGGACGCCAAGAACGTCTCGCAGGACGAGGCGATGGACAAGGTATTCGGCTACACCGGCTTCATCGACGTCTCCGCCCGCGGCTTCGAGCCCGGCGGACGCACCAGCTTCTTCCAGGTGAAGTCCTGGCCCACGTTCGGGCCGATGGGGCCGTTCATCATCACGAAGGACGAGGTCCCCGACCCGCACGACGTGAGCCTGCATATCGCGAACAACGGCGAGGACCGCCAGGCGTTCAACACGGACGACATGGCGCACAAGATCCCGGAGTGCATCGAGTTCATCTCCCGCATCGCCCACCTGCGCGCCGGAGACGTCATCAGCACCGGCACGAACCACCAGGGGCTCGGCGCGCTCCAGGACGGCGACCGCCTCGACTTCACCATCGGCGGCATCGGCACCCTGCACGTCAACGTTGAAGACCCCGCGAAGCGCGAGTGGCGGCGCGGTGTCGACGAAGAGATGGCGGCGCGCATGCGGGAGGCCGGCGGCTCGTCCATGGGCATGGGTCCGCGCTCCTGAGCCTCTGGCAACGCATCTGATCCCCTCTCCCTTGAGGGGAGAGGGTTAGGGTGAGGGTGAACCGGCAGCGGAGGAAGCGACGATGACCACGACGCCCCTCATACGCGTAGCAGTGCACGGCGCGGCGGGCCGCGTCGGACGCGAGGTGCTCCGCGCCGTCGCAGGGGCGCCGGACATGACGCTCACCACGGCGATCGACCGCGTGCCTCCGGACCAACTCGCCTCGTTGCCCGTCGACGTTCCTTACCACACCGACGTACGCGAAGCGCTGACCGCGCATTCGTCGGACGCCATCGTCGACTTCAGCCTCGCGCAGGCCACGCTGGACATGCTCCCGCAGGCGCTGGCGCTCGGCGCAAGGCCCGTCATCGGTACCACGGGTTTCACCCCCGAGCAGGTCGAGCGCATCGGCGCGCTCTGCGCCGAGCATAACCTCGGCGGCTTCCTCGCCCCCAACTTCACGATAGGCGCCGTGCTGCTCACGAAACTGGCAGCGCTCGCTGCTCCGTACTTCGAGTACGCCGACATCGTGGAGGAGCACCACGAGATGAAGGTCGACGCGCCGTCCGGCACCGCGCTCGGCATCGCGAAGGCGGTGCACGAGGCGCACCCCGAGCGGTTCGCCCACAACGACCCGGAGCGCGAGCCGTTGACAGGCACGCGCGGCGGCGACTACGAGGGCATCAGCATCCACGCGGCGCGCATGCCCGGACGCATGGCGCACCACCAGGTCACGTTCGGCGGGCCGGGGCAGACCCTCTCCCTCCGCCACGACACGACCGACCGCGAGTGCTACATGCCCGGCGTCCTCATGGCCGTCCGCAAGGTCGGCGGCCTCTCCGGCCTCACCGTAGGGCTCGACAAGCTCATGGGCCTGTAGGTCCATTCCACCCGTAGGGGCGGTTCGCGAACCGCCCCTACGCTAAACAAGTCTCGGGCTCTATTCCCACTCTGGTATCATCTAACGAGTACGTACGCGCCTCCCCCCAAGGGTGAGGTGAAGGAGACACCGCCGTGGCCCACCCGAGAGTAACCATCGTCGGCGCCACCGGCGCGGTCGGCAAGGTTGCCCTGGCCGTGCTGGAGGAGCGCGCTTTCCCCATGGAGAGCCTCAGGCTCACCGCGTCCCCGCGCTCCATCGGTAAGAAGGTGCTCTTCAAGGGTGAGGAACTCATGGTGGAGGAGACAACGCCCGAGGTCTTCGCCGAGTCCGACATCGCCTTCATCTCCGCGAACGACGACATCAGCCGCGACATGGCGCTCGCCGCGAAGGAACGGGGCTGCGTCGTCATCGACGACAGCGGCGTCTGGCGCATGGACCCGGGCGTGCCGCTCGTCGTCCCCGAGATCAACGCCGGCGACATGGACGCGCACGCGGGCATCCTCGCCATCCCCAACTGCTCGACCACCCCGCTCGTCATGGTGCTGGACGCCCTCCGGCAGGCGAGCCCCATCCGGCGCGTCATCGCCGCCACCTACCAGTCCGTCACCGGCACTGGCTCGGCGGCCCTAGCCGAACTGGAACAGCAGTCGCAGGACTTCTTCGAGGGCACCGAGGCCCGCACCGACCAGTACCCGCACCCCATCGCCTTCAACCTTCTCCCGCACGTCGGTTCGTTCCGCGACGGCGGACACACCTCCGAAGAGATGAAGATGCTGAATGAGTCGCGGAAGATCCTGCACGAGCCGGACTTGGCCCTTTCAGCGACCTGCGTCCGCGTGCCCGTGCGCGTCTGCCACAGCGAGGCGGTCAACGTCGAGTTCGAGCGCGCCATCAGTCCCGGCGAGGCGCGCGAACTGCTCGCGGGTTACCCCGGCATCGCCGTCGTCGACGACCCCGCATCGAACGCCTACCCCATGCCGCTCGACGGCGAAGGCAGAGACGAAGTGTTCGTCGGTCGCATCCGCGAAGACGTGGCGCTCCCGAACGGGCTCGCGCTATGGCTCGTCTCCGACAACCTCCGCAAGGGCGCGGCGACCAACGCGGTGCAGATAGCGGAGGAGGTCGTGGCGCGCGGCCTCTGGCGCAACGGCGCAGCCCGCTCGACGGCGGGAGCTACCGCCTAGCCCAGCAGCATCCGCTCGTCGCCGACGCGGCGCGTGACCTTCTCGTCGTCCAGGTGCTCCAGCAGCGCGAGCGTGTACTTGCGCGACGTCCCCAGCAGGTCACGCACCTCCGCGACCGTCACCTTGCCCTGTGCGCGCAGGAGCGACGTCACCTCGCCAGCGATACGCTCGTACGTCGCGGCGTCGAACACGACTCCCTGCGCCGCGCGCACCACGCGGCCCTGCTCCGCCAGCAGCGCGAGGAGTTCCGGCCCGATCGTGGGTGATCCCTGCGGGAACGGGTCGCGCTCCAGCGCCGCGACGTACGCGTCCATCGCCGTCCGCTGCTGCGGCGTGACCTCTACGCTGTGCTCCGGCAGGTGGAGAACACCCCCCGATGCGCTCATGACGCCGTCCGCGAGCAGCCGGTCGAGCGCGGGCTGCGCCGCGTTGCCCCGCAGTCCAAGCCTGCTGCGCAGCTCCTCGCGCGTCATCCCTTCCCGCAGCGGGTGTTCCCGGTGGAACGCCCCCAGCACCGAGCGCGCGCTCCCGCACAACCGCGCCCATCCTCCCGCCGTGTAGAGCTGCGACCCCGCCGCCAGACCCTCTCCCCCGAGCGCGACCGCGGAGCCCTCCGCAACCGCCTCCTGTGCCAGCGCCAGCGCCTCCGCCTCCGAGACGTTGACGCGGCGCGCGAGCGTTCCCACGCTCGCGGGCTCCTGGTCCTCCAGCGCCGAGAGCAACTGCGCGGTGGGGCTCCCCTCCGCGAGGCGCGACAGCCGCTCGAACAGCGGCGCGCGGCGACGGCGGTGGCGCTTCACGTCCACGTCCACGACCGTCCCGCCGCCGAGCGTCGCATCCGCCGAGCGCAATACGAAGTGGTCGCCCCGCACGACGGCAACCGGCTCCTCCAGCCACACCTGCGCCCACGCCTCTTCGCCTGGCGCCAGTTCGTCGTTCTCCAGCAGCCGCACCTTGGCGGGGGCCTCTGCCGCGAACGAATGGAACGTCGCGGGGAAGTTATGGCGAATGCCGTGCGGCGCGTCGCTCAGCATATGAAGGCGCACGTCGACGGCGCGCGTCGCCCGAAGCCAGCCCGGCTTCGTCAGCACCCCGCCCCGGCTGATCTCCTGCGCGCTCACACCGCTCAGGTTCACCGCGACGCGGTTGCCGGGCGCGGCTGCGTCGATCTTCTGCCGGTGCGACTGCAGCCCGCGTATGCGCGCCTGCACGCCGCCCGGCACGATCTCCACCGGCTGCCCCGCCTCCAGCGAGCCGTCGATGAGCGTCCCCGTGACCACGGTCCCGAACCCCGCGACCGCGAACGATCGGTCGACCGGCAGGCGCGGACGCCCCACGTCGCGTCGCTGCTGCGTCTCGTCCAGCGCGGCGTCGATCGCGGCGGCGAGCTCCGGCACGCCCTCGCCGGTCGTTGCGGAGACCGGGTACACCGGCGAGCCCGCGAGCGTAGTCGTCGCCAGCAGCTCCTCCACCTCCAGCTGAACGAGCGCAAGGATGTCGGCGTCGGCGAGGTCGGCCTTCGTGATGACCGCGAGCCCGCGGCGCACGCCGAGCAGGTCGAGGATCGCCAGGTGCTCGCGCGTCTGCGGCATCACCGACTCGTCCGCCGCCACGATGAGCAGCGCGAGGTCGATGCCCCCCACGCCCGCGAGCATGTTCTTGATGAACCGCTCGTGACCCGGCACGTCCACGATGCTCACCTCGCGCCCGCTGGGCAGCGTCACCCACGCGAAGCCGAGGTCGATCGTCATGCCGCGGCGCTTCTCCTCCGCGAGCCGGTCCGGGTCGATGCCCGTGAGCGCCTGCACGAGCGTCGATTTCCCATGGTCCACGTGCCCTGCCGTGCCGATGACGTACATGCAGCGAGCATACCAGCGCGGTCCCCTCTCCCTACAAGCGCCCTCGCCTCTACCCTTCGCCTGCTATCATGCCTGAGGAGACCTTGCTTGACTCGCACCGCTCGTGGTGAGCGGTCGGCCCACGGGGTTCTGCTCGGAATGGGAGAGTGCAGAGGGGGATCCCCCTCTGCCGGGGGCAGTGGGGGTGTCCCCCACAAGCGTTCCGGGCGGGTGGGTGGGAAGAACCGCGCTGCGATGAACGCAGCCAAGGGGGTCTCCGAAGACTAGCGAACGCAACGGCGACTCTCGAGAACACCCCATGGCAAGCGACGCATCAGCAGTCCCCGGCTCCGGGTCGTTCCGCGCGGCCGGGGCCACCTATATCGCCACCATCGCCATCGGCCACGGGCTCAAGCACTGGTACATCGCCGCCTTCGCCGTCTTCCTCCCCCTCATCGTCGAAGAGTACGAGTTGACGGCCACCGGCGTCACCGCCATCGCCATCATCAAACAGTTCGGCGGCGGCTTCCCCAACTTCTTCGTCGGCTACGTATCGGACAGGCTCAGCGGCTACTGGCACTGGATACTCCCACTCTCCTTCTTCTTCGCCGCGCTCTTCATGATGCTCTCAGGCCTCGCGCCGTGGGTGTGGCCCGTCGTGGCGCTCGCGTCCATAGGAGGACTCGCCGCCTCGTTCTGGCACCCGCCGGCCATCTCCATGCTCAGCACGCGCTTCCCCGACCGCAGGGGTATGGCCATCGCCTTCCACGGCTCCGGTTCCGGTGCGGGCGAGGCGCTCGGCCCGCTCGGTGTCGGTTTCGTCCTCGCCTTCTGGCTCGCCGACGACTGGCGGCTCTACACGCTCCTCAGCTTCTTGCCCGCCGTCGCCATCTCGCTATTCATGTTCTGGCTCCTCGCCGGGGCGCCCAGGCAGCAGCACGAGGCCCAGGCCCGGCTCCCCCGCCTGTCGGACCCCATCCGCCTGCTCCGGTACCCGGTCTACGTCAGCCTCGCCTACGCCAACTTCACCCGCTCCTTCGCGCACTTCGGGCTCCTCAGTTTCATGCCCGTCTACTTGCGCAAGGACCTCGGCATGGACAGCTTCGGCGTCGGCTTCCACGTTGCGCTGCTCACCCTCCTTGGCGTCGCCATCGGGCCGCTCTTCGGCTACTTCTCCGACCGCGTCGGGCGGCGGCTCCCCATCGTCGCCGCCATGCTCGTCGTCGGCCTCGGTATGTTCGTCAGTGCCGCCATCGGGGAAACGAACGTCGTGCTCGACTTCGTTCTGCCGCTCACGTCCATCTCCGTCAGCACGGAGTTCCTCGTGCTCACGCTCGCTCTCGCATTCGCCGGACTCTTCCTCTGGTCGAGCCAGGACGTCATCAACGCGACCGCGATGGACGCTTCGCCGCCCGGCCTGCAGGGATCGACGGTCGGCATCATGTTCCTCAGCAGCCTCAGCGGCGCGACTGTCGGCGCAATCGTCATGGGGATCGTCGTCGACCTCACGTCGTACCGGAGCATCTTCTGGCTTGCGGGTGCGGTCACCGCCCCCGGCGCCCTCATATTCCTCCTCGCCCCGCTCCGCCGCACTGCCTGACCACGCCCGTCCCTCGGACCGCCAGCCGCGCCCGTTCCTTGAGCAGCAAGCCGTGCCCGTTCGTGGTGAGCCTGTCGAACCACGGGGCATCAGTTACACAAGGTCATCTGCGTCCGTGATAGCCTGCGACCGCACCACACGACACGGAGGTACTGCCATGACGTCTGACAAGGCGCGCACCGAACGCATACAGCGGGTCTACGACTCCAAGGACTACGACGAACTGACCACCGAGTACGACGGCTGGGCAACCGAGTACGACGCCGACCTCGAGTCGCTCGGCTTCATCGGCCCGCGCACCGCGGCCGAGACACTCTCGAAGTACGTCTCCGACCCCGAGACCAAACTGCTCGACGCGGGCGCCGGCACCGGCATGGTCGGCCAGGAGCTTGCGCGGCTCGGCTTCAAGCGCGTAACCGCGCTCGACCTCTCCCCCGGCATGTTGATGACCGCCAACGAGAAGTTCGTCTACGAGGAACTCGTCGTAGGCGAGCTGGGCAAGCCCCTCTCTTTCGACACCGGCGCCTTCGACTCCACAACCTGCGTCGGCACGTTCACCTTCGGCCACGCCCCGGCGGAGTCGCTCGACGAGCTCGTCCGCGTTACGAAGCCCGGCGGCTACATCGTCTTCAGCATCCGCACGGACTACTACACCGAGGGCGGCTTCGACGTGAAGCAGGGTGCACTTGAAGAAGCGGGCAAGTGGGAGCTTGCCGAGCGCAGCGAACCTTTCCAGCCCATGCCCAACGGCGAGCCCGACATCTGGTACTACGTCTTCGCTTACAAGGTGCTCTGACACCCTCCCGTCGTTCGCCCGGATCCACAGGTGCGCGGTAGCGCACACGGTCACCCGGTGATGCGTGATGGGAGTGCAGAGGGGCTCTGCCCCTCTGCCGGGGGAGTGGGGGTGTCCCCCACAACGCTCCGGGCGGGTGGGTGGGAAGAACTACACTCGTCATCCGGGTCAGGGCGGGCAGCGATGAGATGCCCGCCCCCTGCTAGAATCTCTCCGTGGGCCCCATCGCGATCATCGACTACGGCGCAGGCAACCTCCGGAGCGTCCAGAAGGCATTCGAGCGCCTCGGTTACCCCGCGCACTTCGTCTCCTCCCCGGGCGAACTCGACTCGGCGGCTGCCGTCGTCTTCCCTGGACAGGGAGCGTCGCCGCAGGCTATCGCCGCGCTCAACGCCCACGGCATGGCCGACCCTATCCGCAACTGGATCGCCGACGGCAGGCCGTTCTTCGGCGTCTGCCTGGGCCTGCAACTCCTCCTCGACCACTCCGAGGAGGGAGACACGCCCGCCCTCGGCATCGTGCCCGGCTACGTCAGGCGCTTCGAGCCGGGGCTGAAGGTGCCCCACATGGGTTGGAACTCCGTCAGCCTCAAACGCCCGCACCCGCTCTTCGAGGGCGTGCCCGAGTCGAGCTACTTCTACTTCGTCCACTCCTACTACGCCGCGCCCGACGACGACTCCTGGACCGCGGGCCAGACGCACTACGGCGTCGATTTCACCAGCTTCATCGCCAGGGACAACGTCGTCGCCACCCAGTTCCACCCGGAGAAGAGCGGCGCGCCGGGCCTCATGCTCTACGACAACTTCGTCAAACACCTCGTGCAGGAGCGCGCCTGACGCCATGGAGATCATCCCCGCCATAGACCTGCGCGGCGGAGCCGTCGTCCGCCTGCTGCAGGGCAACTACGACCGCCAGACCACGTTCGGCGACGACCCCGTCGGCGTCGCGCGCGGTTTCGAGGCCGACGGCGCGCCCCGCATCCACGTCGTGGACTTGGACGGCGCGCGCGAGGGACGGCGCACGCAGGCCGCCGAGGTGCGCGCCGTCGCCGCCGCGGTCGGCATCCCCATCGAGCTCGGCGGCGGCCTTCGCTCGACGGACACCATCGACGAGGCGATAGCCGACGGCGTCGACCGCGTCGTGCTCGGTACCGCCGCCGTTGAGGAGCCCGCGCTCATCGAGCAGGCGCTCGCCGCACATGGGACAGAGCGCGTTATCGTCGGCATCGACGCCCGCGACGGCATCGCCTCCGTCTCAGGATGGACAGAGAGCGGCGCCGTCCCTGCTACAGACCTGTTGGACCGCATGGTCGATCTCGGCGTGCGCCGGTTCATCTACACCGACATCACCCGCGACGGCACCCTCACCTCGCCCAACTTCGCGGCGGTCGGCGACATGGTGCTCCGGGCGGAAACCGCGGGCGGCGCGCGCATCATCGCCTCCGGCGGCATCGCTGAGATCGGCCACCTGCGCACGCTCGCCGACATCGGCGCGGAGGGCGCCATCATCGGCGCCGCCATCTACCTCGGCACCCTCGACCTCGCCGCAGCCGTCGCGGAACTGGGTTAGACCGCGCCTCTCGGGGAATTGACCTCGTCGAACAGCGCCGCCACGTCCTTCGGGGGCGGCGATGTCAGCAGTGCGGCCCCGATGCCCGCAAGCGTCGCCAGGGCGAAGCCCGGTGTCGCCGGTTCGATGTCCCACATCCCCCAGGGTCCCCCGGAAGCATAGCCCCACACCGCGGCTGCCATCGTTCCAACGATCATCGACGCGAGCGCTCCCTGGAGATTGAACCTCCGCCAGTACAACGCCATCAACGTAACCGGCCCGAAGGCTGCGCCCATCCCTCCCCAGGCGAAACTCACGAGAGTGAACACCGATTCCGGCCTGAAGATGGACAGCGCCGTAGCGATGACGGCGATCACCAGCAACAGCAGCCTCCCCAGCCAGACCCGCCCCAGGGCATCCACTCTTGTCGCCCACCTGCGCACGAACGGCACGTCGTCCGTGGCGATGGCGGACCCCAGCAGCAACTGAGAGTCCGCCGTGCTCATGATCGCCGCCACTACTCCGGTCAGCAGCACACCCGCTACCACCGGGTGGAAGAACACCTCGGCAACCACGATGTACAACCGCTCCGGGTCTGCAACAGCTTCCAGCATCCCCACCTCAGACAGCGCAGGGAACGCCAACAGCCCGAGCAGTAACCCGAACCCGAAGATCAGCGCGGTCCACAGCGTGGATATGTCCCGGCTCGCCCGTATCCGGTCTTCACTCTCTATCGCCATGAACCGCTGCAATATGCGCTGTGACCCGAACGTCCCTATCCCCCAGCCGGTCGCCGTGAGAAGGAACGCGATGCCGATGCTGTTGCCCTCAACGTCGGTGAACGGGTTCCAGAACCCGGGTACGGTCTCCCCCACACCTTGGAACGGAGCGTCGACAACCACCAGCAGCGTGGCGGGGATGATCGCAAAGCCCAGCAGCATGACCAGCGCCTGGAACACGTCCGTATGCGAAACGGCCAGGAAGCCCCCGATGAAGGTGTACGAGACGACCGCGACCATCGTGATCAACACGCCGGTCCTCTCGTCGAGCCCGAACGTCGTATCGAGCAGCTTCGCCCCCGCGATGAGGCCGGAGCTGACGTAGAAGATGATGAAGAAGACCGTGATGAGCGACGCCAGCGTCCGCAGTGTCCCCGTCCGGTCGGCGAAGCGCTTCTCCAGGAAGTCGGGAAGGGTGAGCGAGTCTCCGGTGGCTATCGTATAGCGGCGGAGGCGCTTCGCCATGAATGCCCACGCCAGCCAGAGCGTTACGATGATCGCAAGCACCGACCATATCTCGACCAGCCCGCTCGTGAACGCCAGCGCCGGGAACACCAGCATCGTCCACCCGCTGGTGGCCGACGAAGCAGAACTCAGCGCTGACGTGAAGCTGCCGACCTGCCGGCCGCCAAGCACGTAGTCGGACATGGTGCGCATCCGGCGCGCCCGGCCCAGCGCTATCCCGATCAGTATCGCGAAGTAGCAGAAGAGGACGGCCAGCACCCAGTACCCGAACACGATTCCATGGTAAGGCCTTGGCGGTGTGCTGGCGAGCAGGAACTGTCACTCGGCGCAGCACGCGCCGGGGCGTGATAATCTAGCCGTTACGCACAAAACGCATCGCGGAGGATGATTGCACATGGCCGCTCCCCTGGTTGATTCCACACCAGCATTCGTCGAGGAGGCGTACCGCAAGATGGAGCAGCGGCTCCGGACGGTGCGCGACCGCCTCGGACGACCGCTCACCTACGCCGAGAAGGTACTGCTCGGACACCTCGACGACCCCGGCGACGCCGACCTCCTCCCCGGCGAGAGCTACCTGAACCTCCGACCCGACCGCGTCGGCCTGCAGGACGTCACCGGCCAGATGGCCATCCTCCAGTTCATGCAGGCGGGCAAGCCCACCACCGCAGTCCCCTCCACCGTCCACTGCGACCACCTCATCACCGCCTTCGAGGGCGCGCTCGCCGACACCAACCTCGCCAAGAGCGAGAGCCGCGAGGTCTACGACTTCCTCCGCTCCTCCGCCGCGAAGTACGGCCTCGGTTTCTGGGGCCCCGGCTCCGGCATCATCCACCAGGTCATCCTGGAGAACTACGCCTTCCCCGGCCTCATGATCATCGGCACCGACTCCCACACGCCTAACGCGGGCGGGCTCGGCGCGTTCGCCTCCGGCGTCGGCGGCGCCGACGCCGTCGACGTGATGGCCGGCTTCCCGTGGGAGGTGCTCTACCCGCGCCTCATCGGCGTGAAGCTCACCGGCTCCATGAGCGGCTGGACCGCGCCCAAGGACGTCATCCTCAAGCTCGCCGGCATCCTCACCGTCTCCGGCGGCACCAACGCCGTCGTCGAGTACTTCGGCCCCGGCGTCAACTCCATCAGCGCCACCGGCAAGGCGACCATCTGCAACATGGGCGCGGAGCTCGGCGCGACCACCTCCATCTTCCCCTACGACGACCATGCCGCCGCCTACCTGCGCGCGACCAGCCGCCCCGAGCTCGCCGAACTCGCCGACAGGTACGCCCACCTCCTCACTGGCGACGCCGAGGTCGAGGCCGACCCCGGGAAGTACTTCGACCGGGTCATCGAGATCGACCTCGGCACACTGGAGCCGCACGTCGTCGGCCCGCACACGCCCGACCTCGCGCGCCCCATCTCCGAACTCGCGGACGCCGTCATCAAGGAGAACTACCCGGACCGGCTCTCCGCCACCCTCATCGGCTCATGCACCAACTCCTCCTACGAGGACGTCTCCCGCGCCGCCAACGTCGCCCGGCAGGCCGCCGAGCACGGCGTCGGGGCAGCCGTCGACTTCCTCGTCACCCCCGGCTCGGAGGCCGTCAACGCCACGATCCAGCGCGACGGCCAGATGGCAGCGCTCGAATCGGTCGGCGCGAGCGTCATGGCCAACGCCTGCGGCCCGTGCATCGGCCAGTGGAAGCGCCCCACCATCAACCCCGGCGACGTCAACTCCATCGTCACGTCGTTCAACCGCAACTTCCCCGCCCGCAATGACGCCAACCCCTCCACGATGAACTTCATCGCGAGCCCGGAGATCGTGACCGCGTTCGCCCTTGCCGGACGCCTCTCGTTCAACCCCATGACCGACACCCTCACCGGTGCCGACGGTCAGCCGTTCAAGCTCGACCCGCCCGGCGAGGCGCCCGAGGTGCCGGAGAACGGCTTCGCGGGGCGCGGCTTCGGCTACGAGCCCCCCGCCGACGACGGCAGTGGCATCGTCGTGAACGTCGACCCCGAGTCGACGCGCCTGCAGGTGCTCTCGCCCTTCCCCCGCTGGGACGGCAGCGACTTCGAGCGCGTACAGGTGCTCGTGAAGGCCAAGGGCAAGTGCACGACCGACCACATCTCGCCCGCCGGCCCGTGGCTGCGATTCAGGGGCCACCTGGAGCGGCTGAGCGACAACGCCTTCCTCGGCGCGGTCAACGCCTTCACTGACGAGCGCGGCGAGGGCCTGAACCAGATCACCGGCGAGCGCGCCCCCTTCCCGCAGGTCGCCCGCTACTACAAGGAGCACGGCCTCGGCTGGGTGGCCGTCGGCGACTTCAACTACGGCGAGGGGAGCTCCCGCGAGCACGCCGCGATGTCGCCGCGCCTCCTCGGCGCCAAGGCCGTCATCGTGCGCAGCTTCGCCCGCATCCACGAGACCAACCTCAAGAAGCAGGGCATCCTCCCCCTCACCTTCGCCGACCCGGAC
The DNA here is from genome assembly GCA_965220225.1 of Dehalococcoidia bacterium. Lineage (GTDB taxonomy): Bacteria > Chloroflexota > Dehalococcoidia > Lucifugimonadales > Australimonadaceae > Bin16. The sequence goes on from OZ244813.1 coordinate 2,822,416, forward strand.
GACTACGACAAGATCTTCGAGGCCGACACCATCAGCATCACCGGCCTGGACGAGATCGCCCCCGGCAAGCCCGTCCGCGCCGTCATCCACCACTTCGAGGGCGGCGACGAGGAGATCGACCTCACGCACACCATGAGCGGGGAGCAGCTCGAGTGGTTCCGCGCCGGCGCCGCCCTCAACATCCTCGGCAAGTAGGCTTTTGAGGGGAGTGCAGAGGGGTTTCCCCTCTGCCGGGGGCGTGGGGGTGTCCCCCACAAGCGTTCGGGCGGGTGGGAGGGAAGTACCACTTCCGCCTCGCGAAGTTGCACAAGGGCTCGGCAAGGAGAGCACCGCCATCATCGACCCCAACCTGCGTTTCGGCATCGCCATACCCCAGCGGTTCCCCGGCGAGATCGACGTCGCCGTACTGCCGCCCTTCTTCGCGGCCGTCGAGGAGCTGGGCTACCACAGCTGCTGGGTCGTCGAGCAAGCCATCAACGCCCGGAACGACCTCGCCCCCATCCCCCTGCTCTCCTACGCCGCCGCCCTCACCGACAAGGCGCTCCTCGGCAGCTCCGTCCTCATCAGCGTCCTGCGCAACCCCATCAACCTCGCCAAGAGCCTCGCGACCCTCGACCGCCTCTCGAACGGACGCCTCATCGCCGGGGTCGGCATGGGGAACGCGACCGGCGCGCCCTTCTCCGAGGCGTTCGGCGCACCGGCGGCGGGCAAGGCGTCGCGCTTCGAGGAAGGGCTGGTGCTGATGCAGCGACTCTGGACCGGCGAGCGCGTCACGTTCGACGGGCGCTTCTGGCAACTGGACGACGCCTTCATCAGCCCCACGCCCGTCCAGCAGCGCATCCCGCTCTGGTTCGGCGGCCACGCTCCCGCCGCGCTCGACCGCGCCGCACGGCTGGGCGACGGCTGGATGGGTGCGGGCGCAACCTCCACAGCACGCTTCCGCGACGAGCAGGAGGCGATGCGCGCCGCCCTGGACGCCCACGGACGCGACCCCGCCGCGTTCACCACGTCGAAGCGCGTGTTCGTCGGAGTGGAGGACGACCCGGAGACGGCCCTGCGGCGGATGCAGCCCTGGTTCACGATGCACTCCGGCAGCGGGCAGCGTGCCGAGCGTGTCGGCGTCTACGGCACGCCGGAGCAGTGCGCCGAGGGTCTCGCGGAGATCGCCGAAACAGGCCTCGGCCTCATCGCCCTCAACCCCCTCTACGACCACGAACGTCAGGCCCGCCTCCTGGCCAGCGAAGTGCTGCCTTTGATGGGGCTGAGCCTCTAGGGACTCTGCGTACCTCCGTCAGGTGTGAAGATTCGGGATGGGAGCGGGGGCCTGGTCCCCTCTCCTGAGGGAGAGGGTTAGGGTGAGGGCCCTCCGGGGCGGGGTGGAGGAGGGCCCCTTCCCTACCTCGTCCCGCCCAGCTTGTGCAACTCGTCCGGCAGCGTCGGCAGTTGCACCGCGATAACGGCGGGCGAGCCGTTCCGCACTTCGGCGAGCCCTCGCTTCAGCGCAGGGCCAACCTCCGCGGGATCGGTCACCGACTCGCCGTAGCCGTTCGCCACTTCCGCCAGCTTCGCGAAGTCCGGCGGCGGGTCGAACAGCCCGCCCTCGTAGCCCGCAGTCGCGGCAAAGCCGCCGGGGTACGCGCCGTCCACGCCCGCCGTACCCGTGCTGTACGACTTGTTGACGAACACCACTGTCAGGAACGGCGTCTTGTAGTGCCCCGACGACCACAGCGCCGCGAGCGGGCTGCCGAACATGAAGTAGCCGTCGCCGGTCACCAGCACCACGTCCCGGTCGGGCGCCGCCGTCTTCGCGCCGAACGCCGCGCCAGTCCCCCAGCCGCCCGCGCTGCCGCCGCTCTTGAAGTACGAGCCCGGCAGATGGCGCCCGTGGTACGGGCGGAATGCCGCCGTCGAGCTGAGCGTGTCGTCCAGTACGATCGCCTGCTCCTCCAGCACCTGCCCTATCTGGTAGCCGACCCACCGCGGGCTGATGGGGTCGCGGGTCGCCACCCGCATCGCGGCGTCCTCGTCCTGCTTCCGGATCTCCTGCTTGCGCTGCGCCAGCCGCTCGCGGCGCTCCTCGATGCGCCCCATGTCCGCCTTCGTCAGCATGGCGGCAGCCTGCTCGTACACCGCCTCGGCGAACGGACCCGCCAGCACCGGCAGCCACACGTCGGCGTGGAACTCCATCGTCTTGTAGCGCGACTGCACCGGGTCCGGGTCGACCCACACGATCTTGGTGCCGGGGCGCGGCGCGTTCGCAGGCATGTACGGCACCGGCGTCTCGATGACCACCACCACGTCCGCCTGCGCGGCGGTCGGCCCCGTGCCGGAGAGCGGGTGCGTCGTCGGGAAGTTCATTGTCATCGTGCGGTCGGAGTCATTCATCGGCAGCGCGAGGAGCTCCGCGAGCCGCACGAGCGGTTCCACCGACGCGCTGTTGCGCCCGGATTGCCCGAGGATGACAACCGGGTTCTCCGCCTTCACCAGCCACTCCGCGAGACGCTTCGCGTCCGACGGGTCGGGCCACGCGGGACGCGCGACGCCCAGTTCGTCACGGGTCGGGAAGCGCGTCTTGCCCGGCAGCGGTAGCATCGCCGCCTCCTGCGGCACGGTCATGTAGACCGGCCCGCGCGGCTCGCTCATCGCCACCTGCAGCAGGCGGCTGACGATGAGGCCGGGGTTGTCCGTGTGGTCGAGCCGGTGGTCGATCTTCGTGTACTGCCGGACGATCTCGCCCTGGTCGCGCGGCTCCTGCACCCATTGCACCGTGTTGGTGCGCGCGCCGCGCATCGAGCCCGGATAGGCGCGCGGCCCCGCGCCCGCCGTGATGAGAACGGGGTAGCCGCCGCGCCACGCGGTGTGCAGCCCCGCTCCGTAGTTGAACGTGCCGACGTCCACGTGCGCCGCGGTCGCGGCCGGTTGCTCGCGCACCATCGCGCTGCCGAGCGCGGCGTTCAGCGCGGAGCCCTCGTGCGTCACGGTGAGGAGCCGCGGCGCGGGCCAGCCCTTCGACGCGGCGCGGGCAACGGCCTCCTGGTAGAAGCCGATCTCTGAGCCTGATACGAAGAAGAAGTGCTCCACACCGCCGAGCTTCATCGCAGTGGTGATGGCGTCCGCCCACTCGTCGGCGTCGTGCTCGCTCCAGCTGGGGTCTGCTGCGATGGTGCGGTCTTCGACCATGACGGGCCTCCTGGGTGCGCGGATGCGGCATACTGCCGTCCGCAACGATACGGCGCGAGCGGGCGTGTGGCAACGCGCCGATGGTAGAGTGAGCGGGATGGCGATCGGGCGACATGGGGAGGAGCCGAGCGCCGAGAACGCCCCGCTGGGACGGTGGGGCGCGCTCGCTATCCGCGACTTCCAACTGTTCTGGGCCCAGGGGCTGTTGCAGGGGCTCGCGCGGAACATGCGCGAGCTCCTCCTCGGCTTCCTGGTATTCGACCTTACCGGCTCCACGCTGGACCTCGGGATCACTGGGATATTCATGACCCTTCCGGTCGTGGTGCTCGGCCTTCTGGGCGGAGCGCTCGCCGACGCGGTGGACCGGAAGAAACTCCTCATCTACACGCAGGCAGCCAACTTCGTGGGGCTTGCGCTGCTGCCCGTGCTGATATTCACGGGGACAGTGCAGGTGTGGCACCTGTGGCTCCTCGCGAGCTTCTGGTCCGGCATGAGCATCCTGGGGCGCCCGGCGGAACGGGCGTTCCTGCCCCGCCTGGTGCCGAGGGCTTATGTCATGAATGGCATCACCTGGTTCGGCGCGCTGAGTCAGGGCACGCTGTTCGGCGGGCCGCTCGTCGGTGGAGTGCTCATCGCGCTGGTGGGCGTGGGCTGGGCGTTCGCCGTCAACGCGGTGTTCCTCCTGCTGGCCGTATTCGCAACGATTGCGATCCGCACGTCGGGCGAGCAGTTGGGAGAGGCCCGGCGGGTATCGCTCGCGGCGATATGGGAAGGGGCGCGCTACCTCAAGACCAAGGAGGTGCTCTGGGGGGCGTACCTGATGGACTTCGGCGTGATGTCGTTCGGGTTCTTCCGCATCATCATGCCTGCCCTGGCGGAAAACGTGTACGGGGTGGGCGCGGTTGGCCTGGGGATGCTCGTTGCGGCGCCCGCGGCCGGCTCCTTCCTGGGCACCGCCATACTCCTCCGCATGGGCGACCCGCCCCGCAAGGGCGTCATCATCGTGCTCGCGAACGTGGGCTACTCGCTCGGCCTCGCCATGCTGGGGCTCGCCGCGCTGGCGCTGGCGTCGTGGTTCTACGTCGCGCTCGCCGTGCTGGCGTTCCTCGGCCTGATGGACGTCGTCAGCTTCACCGCGAGGCAGGCGCTCATCCAACTCGTGGCGCCCGACTACTACCGGGGCCGCGTGGGCAGCTTCTCCTCGATCCTCGCCGGGCTGGGGAACGGTACGGGCTCGGCGGTCATAGGGGGGGTGTCATCCATCGCCGGCGTACCCGGAGCGTTCATCATCAACGGGTGCATCTGCCTGAGCATCACCGCGGCATCCGGGTTGACGTGGCGCGGCATCTGGCGCCACGATCAGCGCACCGAGGCCCCCGCCGATTGAGCGGCGCCCTGCCCTACGCCGACGCCTTGCCCTGCGCCGCGACCGCTGCCATCGCCTGCTCGACCGCGGCCTGGTCGCCGAGGTAGCGGCTGCCCTGCGGCGTGAGGTCGTCCGCGAGGTCGTAGACAAGCGGAACGCCGGTGGGGATGTTCAGGTCGATGATGTCAGCGTCGGAGATGTTATCGAGGTGCTTCACGAGCGCGCGGAGGCTGTTGCCGTGCGCGACGATGAGGACGCGCTTGCCCGCGCGGATGTCCGGTGCGATCGTGCTCTCCCAGTACGGTACGAACCGGGCGACCGTCTCCTTGAGCGCCTCGGTCAGGGGCATCTCGCCGTCAGGGATGGCGCCGTAGCGGCGGTCGCGTCCGGGGTGGCGCTCGTCGTCCGGCGTGAGCGCGGGAGGCGGCACGTCGTAGCTCCTGCGCCAGAGGAGCACTTGCTCCTCGCCGTGCTCGGCGGCGGTCTCCGCCTTGTTGAGCCCTTGGAGTGCGCCGTAGTGGCGCTCGTTCAGCCGCCAGTCGCGTATGACGGGGAGCCACATGAGATCCATCTCGTCGAGCACGATCCAGAGCGTCCGGATGGCCCGCTTGAGGACGGACGTGTAGGCGACGTCGAAGGTGAACCCCTCCTCCAGCAGCAGTTGACCGGAGCGCGCAGCCTCCTCCCGTCCGGTGTCGGTGAGGTCGACGTCGGTCCAGCCGGAGAAGCGGTTGGACAGGTTCCAGTCGCTTTCGCCGTGTCGCAGGAGCACTACCTGGGGCATCGTTCATCCTCCGCGTCGTGTGTCACATGCATTGTGCCACAAGGCACGCGACAGTTGTTGTCATGTCGAGCGAAGCCGGAGGCCGAGTCCGCGCTTTAGCACGCAACATCCTCTCGGGGTGGCCTTATCCCCTCTCCCCCTGGGAGAGGGTGCCGCGTAGCGGCGGGTGAGGGCGGACCCCACGGCAGCCATGGCGTGATTTCGCGTAGCATCACCGGGTAGGAGGCCGATGAGAGTGCCCCGCAGATGACCAACCCCCTTCGCAGCCTTGGCGCGCAACAGGCCGCGGCCGGACGCAGCGCCCGTTCGCGCTCCCGCATCAAGTGGCTCTCTGCTGCCTGCGTCGCCGGTGCAGTCGTGCTGGTCTGGGGCCTTTGGGTTTCCGGAGTCATCTTCAACGGGCCGGTCCCGCTCCCGGCGAGCGGAGTCGACGCGCCGGTGGACGCGGACGACTGGGCGCTGGCAGGCCGCGACCCCGCGCACACCGCAGCCGTCCCGTCCCACGACGGGTTCGAGGGCGAGGAGCTGTGGAGGTTCGAGACCCCGCACCCGCTCAGCGCCGCGCCCGCCGTCGCCGACGGGCAGGTCTTCCTGGGAACAGGCAACGACCGGATCGTGGCCTTGGATAGCACGTCGGGCGATGTGCTCTGGGAGCACCGGTTGACCACTGTTACTGTCACCACTCCTGCGGTGACGCAGGACGCCGTATACGTGACGGTGCGGGACGGCCTGCTGCTTGCGCTTGGGCGTCACGGCGGCGCCGAACTGTGGGACTTCCAGGCCGGCAGCGGGTTCTTCGCGTCGCCTGCCGTCTACCGGGGCGTGGTCTACGCAGGGTCATGGGACGGCGTGCTCTACGCGGTTGACGCTCAGAACGGTCGGTTGCTCTGGACGTTCCAGGCTGACGGGAGCATCGTTGCGCCTCCGGCTTTCCAGGACGACCTGATGGCCCTCGCCACGGACGACGGACTCGTCTATGTGCTCGACCTCATCACCGGCAGGAAACGGCTCATCTTCGACACCGTGAACGCCCTCGCGGAGAGCCCGGTATTCGCTGGCGACCTCATCCTCATAGGCACGGGGCGGGGAAGACTGGCAGCGGTCGACCGGATGAAACTCGAGTACCCGTTCGAGCGCGCCTTCCGTTCCTGGCGGCAGCAGTTCGTCATCTGGGGGCTGCAGGCGGAACCGCCACTCCCCAAGGGACTGGTCTGGGGACGCATCCTCGCCCGTGACAGCGCCCTGAGCGGTCCGGCTGTCCTCGATGGTGTGGCGTACCTGGCCAGCCGGGACGGGAGGCTGCACGCGGTTTCGGTCGCCGACGGTAGCCTGCTCTGGGAGTACGACACCGGAGCGCTGCTCCACTCCGCTCCAGCCGCGGCAGGCGGTCACGTTTACATCGGCAACGACGCCGGGGAGGTTCACGTCGTCGACCGGGCTACCGGCGAGCCGGTTCAAATCATCCAGGCGGGTGTCCCGGTCAGCGGGCAGATCGTCGTAACGGAGCACGGTCTCTACGTCACATCCGGGGAAGCAGGAACGCTCATCGCCCTGCGCTAGTTGAGTCGGACCCCACACAGCGCAAGACTATGCGCTAACCGGCGTCTAAAGTTCACTTAACCACACCCAGCCCTCTGCACGGTACGTTCTTGGATGAACCAGTCCTCACTTGGGGGGTGCGCTATATGGGTAACTCGGATACGTATTTCGTCCACCTGAGCGATACGCACATCCTGGCCCACGAAGACGAACGACTCTACGGAAACGACACCACCGCGAATTTCAGGGCGGTCATAGATCACTTGGAGACTGAGCAGATAGAACCTTCTTTCGTCCTCATCACCGGAGACCTCACCGACCACGGCGAATGGCCCAGCTACCGCAGGCTTCGCGGCCTCGTCCGGGAAACCGAACTGCGGCTCGGCGTTCCGGTGCTTCTCGTGCTCGGCAACCACGACCGCCGCTCGGCATTCCGCCAGGCGATACTCGGCGACGCCGAGGCTACCGACGCGGACGAGTACTACTACGCCACGACGATCAACGGCCTCCGCATCATCGTCCTCGATTCAACCATCTCAGGACGGGACGACGGCGAGATCGGGCCGCGCCAGCTCGAATGGCTGGAGGATCAGTTCGCCTTCGGCCCGGTAGGGCAGCCGACAGTGATCGCCCTGCACCATCCCCCTCACCTTGCCGCCAACACCCATCTCGATGGCTTCGCCCTGGAGGACCGCGAACGTCTGGAACGCGTGATCGCCCGCCACAACGTGCTGGCGGTCCTGAGCGGGCACACGCATCTCTCCTCGCACGCCCGCTTGGGGAACGCGGCGTCGCTCTCGGCGCCGTCCACCGCGTATCTGGCGAACCCCGCTCCGGGCCGCGATTTCTGCAGGACATCGGGCATCGGTTTCAACATCGTGAGCCTGAGATCAGGGAAGATCACCTCGCACCCGGTCATACTGCCGGCCCCGTCAGCATTGTTGCAGTACGTCCCACCGTCCATCGATTCCGAGCTTCTGGCGGCGATCGCCTAGTACCATATGGAAACCCTGACGCAGACGAGACAGATCGACATCCCCGGCGTGCACAACATGCGCGACACCGGCGGCTACCCCGCAGCCGGCGGCTGTACGACGCGCTGGGGCACACTCTTCCGCTCCGCACGCCTGCACGCGTTGGGTCCGTCGAGCATGCAGATGCTGGTCGACATGGGCATCCGCACGGTCGTGGACCTTCGCGGCGAGGGCGAGATCGCCAGAGCGCCCGACACCTGCGCCGATTGGCCGGGCATCGCCTACAAGCACATCCCGCTCACTCCTGCCCACATCAGGACGAACGGCGACCGCCCTGCCAACCTCGAAGCGCAGAACGAACGCTACCTTGAGGACTCGTCAGAGCAGATAGCGATGGTGCTGCGGGTGCTGGCCCGGTCCAACGCGTTTCCGGCGATCGTCCACTGCACCGCGGGCAAGGACCGTACCGGGATCATCACCGCCCTCCTGCTGGCGCTCGTTGGAGTCCCCGACAACGTCATCGCTGACGACTATCTCCTCAGCCTGCACGGCGCTGCTCCTGTCCTGGAGGCGCTGCGGGTGGAGGGCGCCGCGAGCGGCTGGGACCTCGACCACCTCGAGCGGATGCTCGAATGCCGCCCGGAGGTGATAACGCACACGCTGGACGTGCTGCGGCGGCGCCACGGAGGCGTGGAGCGCTACCTCTCGCAGGCGGGAGTATGGCTCGCTGACCTGCAGACCCTGCGCGCCGCGCTCCTCGAGCCTGCCCGGTAGGATCCCCTCTCCCTACAAGGGGAGAGGTTAGGGAGAGGGTACTGCGGAGGGGTGGGGCGTCGGGTGCCATCGGTTCCGCCAACCACTGACACGCGCCCCTTTCGCGGTCGCGCCCTGCCCTCGTAGGCTGGTTGCATGACCGTCGTACGGACAGCACCCATAGACAGCGCCTATACCTCGCGCCTCAGCTATAGACAGGGTCTATGGTTCCGCCGCCAACTTCTGAAAACGTTGGCATCCTTGCATCCTTGGTCGCGGGAAGCAGGCCGTGGCCTTGTAAACACCCCAAACCAAGGATGCCAAGAGTGCCAGATCGAGCCTTCGGTTTACTCGTGGGCGCCGACCAAGAATGCCAGGAACGGGGTGCCATTGGCATCCTTGGCCGGACCCGCGCTTTGACGCGCGAGGGGGCGGGTGCTATACCGCGTCCATACGTGGGAGGAGGTATGTGCCATGGCAAGCAAGTTGCAGGTCGTTGACGGGGACGGACACCTGGTGACGGACATCGCGGCGGTGGCAAGCCGCATGCCGCAGGAGTTTCTGAACCGCGCGGGAGGCAGCAGCCTCGGCAACATCTTCCCGCCGATAGACCACCTCCACGCCGCTCAGCCCGTCGCGACGCCGCCGGGGTCGTTCCCCAAGATCGGCGTCGAGGAGTGGCTCATGTTCATGGACGAGGTCGGCATCGACTGCGCCGCGCTCTTCCCGACAGGCGGCCTGTCCTACGGACGCATCGTCAACAGGGACTGGGCCATCGCCGTGTGCCGGGCCTACAACGACTGGCTCTACGACACCTACGTGAAGAGCAGTCCGCGGTTCGTTGGCCTCGCCCTCATCCCCATGCAGGAGCCGGAGGAGGCCGCCTTGGAGCTGCGCCGTGCCGTCAACGACCTTGGGATGGCGGGCGCGATGCTCCCGACGCGCGGACTCCCGAACCACCTCGGCGCGAAGGAGTACTGGCCCGTGTACGAGGAGGCCGACCGCCTCGGCTGCTGCCTCGCCGTCCACGGCGGCTCGCACAGCGGCATGGGGTTCGACCACCTGAACGTCTACGCGCCCGTCCATGCGATGGGCCACCCGGTGGGGCTGATGACCGCCTTCGCCGGCGTCGTCTTCAACGGCGTCCTCGACCGCTACCCGAACGCGCGCTGGGGCTTCCTCGAGGGCGGCGTCGCCTGGTTCATGCTCTGCATGGAACGGTTCGACCGCTCCTATGAAACGCACATCGACCTCGACCCGCGCGGAGAGCTGCTGCAGTTGCGCGACGGCGAACGCGTGAGCGACTACATCCTGCGCCATATCCACGACGGACGCCTGTTCGTCGGGTGCGAAGGCACCGAGCCGCTCATCTCGGAGGCGCTGCGCCTGACGAGCGGAAAGTGCTTCGTCTTCTCGTCCGACTTCCCGCACGAGGTCAACGCGGAGATCTGCAAGCACGAGCTCAGCGAGATCTTCGAGAACACGAAGATCACCGGCGAGGAGCGGACGGGCGTGCTGTCTGAGAACGCCCGCGCGCTCTACGGGCGGCCCGTTGCCGCAGGTCTCGAAGCCCACTAGCGTGCCTGCGACTTCCGAAGGAGGCAGCCCATGACAGTGATGGTGACGGGGGGATGCGGCCTCGGCGGATCGTTCGCGGTCCGCTACGCGCTCGACCAGGGCGAGGACGTGGTCGCGTTCGACATCGCGATCAAGACCGAGCTCCTCGACGACGTGAAGGACCGCGTGCGGTTCGTGAAGGGCGACATCTCCAACGCCTCCGAGGTATTCGGCGCGGTAGCCGACAACGGCGTGCGCCGTATCCTGCACACGGCCAGCTTCCTGACCGGCCCGGCGTACGACCGCCCGCTCGCGGCGGCGCAGACGATGGTCATCGGCACGCTCAACGTGCTGGAAGCGGCGCGGGCGCTCAAGGTGGAGCGCGTGGTGCACGTCAGCACCGGCAAGACCGTCCCGACGGCGCGCCAGTTCGCCGAGGCCGCGGGCTCCGGCAACGTGAAGATCATGCCGGACCCCTACACGAGCCATAAGGTCGCCACGGAACTGCTCTGCAACGACTACCGAGGTCTGTACGACATGGACGTCATCGTCATCTACCCCGGCCAGCTGTTCGGGCCGGGGTACGACTTCGCGGGAGGCTTCGGGCGCGCGCTCAAGCCCATCGTCGAGAAATCGCTGCGCGGCGAGCTGGTGGTGCTCGACTCGTGGGACGCTGCCGCGGTGTCGACGCCGCGCGAGCTCAACCCCACGCCGCCCATCCGCACCGTGCCCGTGATGTACGCCTCCGACGCGGGGCGCGGCGAGATGATGGCGACACTCGCGGACGAACTCCCTGCCAACGTCTATCGCCTCCAATCGAAAGAGGAGCTGACCATGTATGAGATCACGCAGATCATCATGCGGCTCATACCCGGCTCCTCCATCGAGGCGCCGGAGCCGGAGGTGCGCGGCGGGCCTGTCGACCCCGATTCGCCCGCGAACCGGCACTTCGGCTTCGCCCCCGAGTACGACATGGAAGCTGGCCTCCGCGAGTACATCGACTTCCTGCAGACAGGGAGGTACCGCCGCCTCCTGGGCGCCTAGCCGATGGCGCAGCCCCCAGGAGTGCAGAGAGGCGGGGACCCGGAGACCGAGCGAACGCCGGGGCTGCTCAGCAAGGCGGCGCTGCCCGTCTTCTCTGCGTTCTTCCTGTGGGGCTTCGGGACGGGGGCGCTCTGGATGGCCCGGCCACTGCTCGCCTACGAGCTCGGCGGCTCCCTCTTCCTCGTAGGACTCGTTTCGGCAGCCAGCGCAGCCCCCAGGATGCCCGGAGGCCCGCTGGCGGGGATGGTCGCCGACAGGCTCGGGCGGCGTCCGGTAGTGGCGGCGGGCGCGATCCTGCATGGCGGAGCCGCGGCCCTGCAGGCGTTCACCGACAGCTACGCGGTCTTCCTTGGCCTCGAACTCTTCTCCGGGCTCGGCGTAGCCGTATGGATGACGGGATCAGCCGCGCTGCTCGCGGACTTCACTCGGGTGACCAACCGGGGCCGGGGGGTCGCCCTGCGGAACACCTCCATGCGACTGGGCATACTCGCGGGACCGGCCGTCGGGGGAGCCATCGCGGCGGCGGTCGATATCCGCGCCGTCTTCATCTTCATCGCGGTGACCAAGATCTTCATCGTGGCTATCGCAGTGCTGCTGATCCGGGAAACGCGGCAGGCTGCGGTGCAGGTCGACGAGAGGCGAACAGAGCAGCCGCGACGCCTCCCGCGACTGGACGTATCGATATTCAGGACGCGGAACTTCATCACGCTGAGCGTGGTGACGCTCGCGGTGGGCCTCGTGACCGCGGGGCCGGGCGCGTTCCGGACCTACTTCCCCGTGCAGGCCGAGGAGGTGGGGCTCAGCATCGAGGAGATCGGTGCGGCGATCAGCATGTCCGGCATACTCGCGATGCTGGCGGCGCTGCCTGCGGGCGGGCTGGCAGACTGGTGGGGACGCAGGCCGCTGCTGCTGGTCGGACTCGTGACGATGGCGGCGGGGATGTTCCTGACCCTCGGGATGGACGCCCTGATGATGGCGCTGGTGGTAGCGAGCGCGTTCAGCATCGGCGAGGTCACCGGCACGAACACGCTCCAGACCTACGCTATGGACCTCGCGCCGGTGGACAAGCGGGGCTACTTCCTGGGGACGTGGCAGGCAACTATGGACTTCGGCCACCTGGCCGGTCCGCTCCTCGTGGGCGCCATCGCCGCGCCGCTGGGCATCCCCGCGGCATTCGGCATCGTGGGGGGTGTGCTGCTCCTGTCGGCGGCATTTCTGGCGGTCTCCGGGACGGACCGCACCGCGAGCCCCTCCGCCACGGGCGGCGGAGGCCCGGGTTAGACGCGTGAGGCGACGCCCGATGGCGACTTCTGTGTAACGCTTCAGCCAGCGACGAACCGAGAGAAGGCTTCGTTCCCGAGGAGGCGTCCGTCTTCCGTGAGGCGGAGCGCGTCGCCGTCCCACTCCAGCAGGCCGAGGTCGACGCACTCCGCGGTCGGGCCCGGAAAGGCGTCGCCGATGCCCTCGCCGAAGCGCTCGCGGAACGTTTCGTCTGAGACCCCGGCGTTCAGACGGAGGCCCATCATCATCGTCTCGGCCATCGCGTCGCGGCGGCTCGTGGGCTCGCAGTAGCCAGTGGCAGCGGCAGCGGCGACGGCGTCTGCATCGATGGCGGCCTCGGCCTCCCAGGCATTGACGCGCTCGATGTAGGCGCGTGGCGGGTTGACGTTGGCAAAGCGAACGCCGAATGTGTCGAGCCCTCCGACGCCGTAGAGGTAGCTGTGCGCACCGGGACCCACGCCCAGGTACGGCAGGCTGCGCCAGTAAGCCAGGTTGTGGACGCTCTCCCTGCCCGGCTTCGCCCAGTTGGATATCTCGTACTGCTGCAGTCCGGCATCGCCGAGCATCGTTTGCGCGCGGAGGTACATCTCGGCCGCGAGGTCCGGGTCGGGCTCGGGCGTCCTGCCGAGGCGTACGTCGGCCTCCAGCGGCGTGCCGGGCTCGAGTGTGAGGGAGTAAGCGGAGAGGTGGTCCGTCTCGAGGCGGATGGCCTGCTCGACGGAGCGCTCCCAGACGGCGACCGGTTGGCCGGGCAGCCCAAACATGAGGTCGATGCTCACGTTTTCGAACCCCGCGTTGCGGGCATCGCGCACAGCCTGCGCGGCGCGTGCGGCGTCGTGGCGTCGTCCGAGCATCGCAAGCTCGGCATCGCTGAACGACTGCACCCCGATGGAAACACGGTTGAAGCCCGCATCGCGCATCGCCGCGAGGCGCCCGGGCGAGCAGTCGCCGGGGTTCGCCTCCAGCGTCGCCTCGACATGGGCAGGCAGAGCGAAGGCCTCGCGTATCGCGTCCATCAGGCGTTGGAGGTCGTTTGGCGGGAGGTAAGACGGAGTACCACCGCCGAAGAAGACGCTGGCGAGCGTCGGGCGTTCGAGCCACGCCCCCCACTGCTCGATCTCCCGCACCAGCGCCGCGACGTAGGACGGCATGAGCGGCTCGATGCCCGCGTAGGTGTTGAAGTCGCAGTAGGGACACTTGGACTCGCAGAAGGGGATGTGCACGTAGAGCGCGAGCCCGCTGCTGAGAGCCGGTTGCCCGTCCTGCATTGCGCCCGACCCGCTCACTACCCTGCCCTCCTGCTAGACGTTGAACAGGAAGTTGACGACGTCGCCGTCGCGCATCACGTAGGTCTTGCCCTCGGTGCGCAGGAGCGCCTGCTTGCGCGCCTCGGCGATGCTGCGCGTCCGAGCCAGGTCCCCGTAAGCAACGACCTCGGCGCGGATGAAGCCACGCTGGATGTCCGAGTGTATCTTGCCGGCGGCTTCCACCGCGCTCATACCCTTCGTGATCGTCCATGCGCGGCTCTCGTCCTCGCCCGTCGTCAGGAACGAGATGAGCCCGAGCAGGTCGTAGGAGAGGTTGATCATGCGGTCGAGGCCCGGCTCTCCCGCGCCGAGTGATTCGCGGAACTCGGCCTCGTCCTCCGGCTCCATCTGTGCAAGGTCGGATTCCAGCTTCCCGCATAGTGCGGCGGCGCCGACGCCGGGGCGGGCGAGGCGTTCGCGGATCTCGGCCTCGGTGGCGTCCGTGGCGTCGATGGCGTCCTCACCGATGTTGAAGACGATGATGAGCGGTTTGGCAGTGAGCATTTGGAAGTTCTCCAGGAAAGGCCTCGCCTCCACAGGCAACTCCTGCTCGCGGACCGGGACCTCATCCTCCAGTCCGGCGCGTATCAGGCCGAGGATGTGCTGCTCGCGGGTTAGCAGGTCGCGCTCCGCCTGCCGCGCCGAACGCAGCTGCGAGGAGATGCGCTCCTGCCGCCGTTCGAGGATGGCCAGGTCCGAGAAGGTGAGCTCCAACTGCATGGTCGCAGCGTCACGATAGGGATCGACCGTCTCCTGCACGTGCGGAACGGAAGGATCGTCGAAAGCGCGCGCCACGAGCAGCAGAGCATCGCAGCGCTGGAGGAGGTTGAGGTACTCGCCACCGATCCCTTTCGTCTTCCCGAAGCCTTCCGGCGCGGCGGGGATGTCGATGTACTCGACCTCGGCGTGGACGATACGCTTCGGCTTGGAGATCTCGGCGAGGACGTCGAGGCGCGGGTCCGGCACCTTGGCGACGCCGATGTTGGGCTGCGAGGAGCCGCTGCGGAACGACGCCGTCTCGGCGTGGCCGCGCGTCACGGCGTTGAAGATGGTGGTCTTGCCGGAGAGCGGCAGTCCGAATATGCCGATGGCCAAGGAACAGACCTCGCGGGGCAAAGATAGCGCCCCGCACCGGCGGGGCTGCGCCTCCGATTCTATCCCACCTACCCGCCGAGCACCTGCGCCGCGAGCACGACGACGGCGAACGTGAGCAGGACAGCGGCGATCGCGATGCCCATGGGTGGACGTCCGATGAAGGCGAGCGCCTCGTCCGGCCCGCGTTCGCGTGCATAGGCGCTGAGCCGCAACAGGCGCGCCCACCCGGTGGCCGGGGCAACGGCCATGGCGCTCACGCGCCGCGAAAGCGCTCCAACGAGCCGTTCGCAGAAGGTGAACACGGCTTCCAGCGGGGTCTGTATCAGAACGCGTGCGATCGGCCCGGCCTTCCGGTAGAGCCAGTCGGTATCGATGGTGATGGTCGCCTCGCCGCCGAGCCTCCCGCGCAGCAGCCAGAACCCGACCGCCGTGAATCCGAGCATCTGGAGCGTCCGCACGACGTGGTCGGCGTAGTACGGCTCGTAGGTGACTGGGAAGGGCAACAGGTCGTACAGAGCGGTGTAATGAACACCAATCCCAATGCACAAGGCTGCAGCCAGCACCATCGCGACGATCATCCCGCGCGGTACCGGGCCGACGTGGATGTCGTCCCGCTTCGGCCCGAACCAGGTGAAGTACGGGAGCTTGAGGCCGGTGTGCAGGAACGTCCCCACCGACGCGAGATAGAGCAAGGCCACCGCCCAGTAGATGTGCTCCTTCTCCGCCGCGTAGGCGACCAGCGACTTGGAAACGAAGCCGCTGAACAGTGGGAACGCCGAGATGGCGAACGCGCCCACCATGTAGAGCACGACGACTGTCTTCATCCGGTCGGATATGCCGCCCAGGGCCGTGAGTGTGCGGCGGCCGGTGGCGTAGACCGCGGCGCCCGCGCCCATGAACAGCAGACCCTTGTAGATGACGTGGGCGAACGCATGCGCGACCGCTCCGTTGATCGCGATCTCGGTGCCGATGCCGACGGCGGCCACCATGTACCCCACCTGGCTGATGATGTGGTAGGCGAGCAAGCGCCGGATGTCGTTCTCCAGTACGGCGAAGACGACGCCATAGAGGGCCATGATGACGCCGAGGATGATGAGGATCTCCCAGCCGGCGAAACCGCGAGCGAGAACGTAGACCGCGGTCTTCGTGGTGAAGGCGCTCAGGAACACGCTGCCGGTGACCCCGGCCTCGGGATAGGCATCGGTGAGCCACGCGTGCAGCGGAACGATCGCGGCGTTGATTGCGAACCCTCCGAGGACGAGCCAACCGGCGACCGTGCCTTCGAAGAGAGTGAAGTCGAGCGAGCCGCCGGTGCCCAGGTGCCACAGGATGCCCGCCAGCAGCGTGCTGCCGCCAACCATGTGCACGAACAGGTAGCGCGTGCCCGCGCTGCGCGATCCGGGGTAGCCCCCTGCCCAGACCAGGTAGGCGGACGCGAGCGCCATCAGCTCCCAGAAGACCACCAGCGTCAGCAGGTCCCCGGCGAACACGACTCCTAGCGAGGTGCCCGCGTAGCCGAGGGCGGCC
This sequence comes from Dehalococcoidia bacterium, assembly GCA_965220225.1. GTDB lineage: Bacteria > Chloroflexota > Dehalococcoidia > Lucifugimonadales > Australimonadaceae > Bin16. Next base: position 2,838,823 of record OZ244813.1, read on the forward strand.
GCCTGCTGGTAGCGGTCCTCGAGGTGCCAGGCGTAGATCCCGCCCAGCGCGGCGGCGATCGCGAACACGTACCCGAACACGATGCTCAACTTGTCGGCGCGCAGCGGCTCCAGTTCCAGCGTGAGGTCATTGAAGGGGACAGGAGGTAACCAGGTGAACTTCCAGGAATCGCCCGCATCGATGCCCCATATCAGATAGGCAAGAACGACCAGCGGAGCGCCGACCGCGATGGCCTTGCGAACGATGCTCACGGGCATCAGCGCGACGACCCCCGCCGCGACGAGCAGGATGATGACGGGAGGGAAGCTAGCCATCGCGGTGCTCCCCGGGTTCGGCCTCAACGTGCTCGCCGGTATACGGGTCGTCGTGCTTCATCAGGAAGGTGTGGCCAACCCATTTCGAGATGACGACGATGCCGATGCAGCCCACCAGGCCGAAGCCCACCCAGAACAAGGGCTCGTCGCTTCCGGCGAAGAGGAACTTGCGGTCGGGAACAAAGAACCGCTCAAGCACAACTGAGAGCACAACGCCGATGGCGACCGCGATGACGATGGGCCTATCGATGATCATGGCGTCCCTCCGGCAAGCGCAACGGACTGCGGAAAGGCGTCAGCGGCAACGGTCGATGCGAGCTCGAAGAAACCGAGCGGCAGGTCCGGCGCGATGCCCCAGACCAACGCCAGCACCGCTGTCACGGCGATGGGTGCGACCATGCGCATGTCGGCCTCGCCGTACCGCGTGTGGTCGGGCGAGGAGCGCAGGAACGCCCGGATGACGATGGGGAAGAGGTAGCCCGAGGCGATCAGTCCGCTGACGAGGTAGACGATGAGGAATACCTGCTGGCCGACCTCCACGGCGCCCCAACCGAGGTACATCTTGCTCGTGAACAGGATGAACGGAGGGATGCCCACCATGCTGAGCGAGGCGAGAGCGAAGGAGCCCATCGTGATGGGCATCTGGCGCCCGATGCCGTCCAGTTCGCTCACGTTCTCCTTATGCGTCCGCACGTGGATGGCGCCGGCCACGAAGAACATCGTGATCTTGGTGACGCCGTGCCCCACGATGTGGAGCAGTGCGCCCGTGAGCGCAAGCGGGCCGATGAGCGCAACGCCGAGCACGATATAGGAGAGGTGGCTGATTGTGGAGTAGGCCAGCCTGCGCTTGAGGTTGTCATGCCGCAGCGCGAGCGTCGAAGCGATGAGCAGCGTCCCTGCCGACATGACGGCAAGCACCAACCACGCGCCCATGTCGTCCAGCAGCGACGCGCCGAACACGAACACCACTACCCGCACCATGCCGAACACGCCAGCCTTGACGACGGCGACTGCGTGCAGCAGCGCCGAGACCGGCGTGGGCGCGACCATCGCGCTCGGCAGCCAGCTGTGCAGCGGCATCACCGCCGCCTTCACTCCGACTCCTCCGGCGAGCAGGACGAACAGCCCCCATTGCTCCGCGCTTTCCAGTCCCGCTCCGTCGAGGAGCCCGCCTGCCTGGAACGTGGCATCGATGCCCAGCACGTGCAGCCAGGCAGCCGCACCGATGAGCATGACGCCGCCGGAAAGCGTGTACGCGAGGTACTTGCGTCCGGCGACCAACGCCGTCTCTGTCTCCCGGTGCGTGACCAGCGGGTACGTGAAGAGCGAGAGCAGTTCGTAGAAGAGGACGAACGTGAGCAGGTTCTCGGCCAGCGCCACTCCAGCGGCAGCGGCGATGCTCAGGGCGAATGCAACGAAGAATCGGGTCTGCTTCTGTTCGTGCTCGCCCCGCATGTAGCCGACCGCGTAGACGCCCGCCAGCACCCAGAGCACAGAGACGAGCAGGCCGAAGATCATTCCCGCCGGGTCAGCGCGCAGCGCGATGTCGATCCCGGGAGAGAGTTCCAGCAGCACCGTGCGGTGGATGCGCCCGTCCAGGGTGTCGGTGAGCATCAGTACGACGATGACCACCATTGCGATGCCTGCGAGCGTGGCCCACGCATCGCGCAGGTTCGGCCAGCGTCCCGTCGTGAGCGCAGCGAGCACGGCAGCGCCCACCGGAACGAGCACGGCGGCGAGCGGGAGCCCGGATGCGAAGTTCTCGCTCACGACACCCCCGGCAACAGGACGTGTTCCATGATTACAACATTCGCGACGCCGAGCACGACCGTCGCGGCAGCCAGCAGGACGAGCGGGAGCCAGACGTCCAGGGGAGCCTCGCGCGCTCGCTCCACCACCGGACGCACCGCCTCCTGCTCGACCGGCTGCGGCACGCCGCCTTCAGGGGAGTCGTGCTCGTCATCGTGATGGGCGGACGGCTCGGGCTTCGCGGGGCGCAGGTAGACCTGCTCCAGCACCTTGAAGAGGTAGACGGCGGTCAGCAGGGTGCTCAGCAGCACGACCACCACCACCAGCCACTGCCCTTCATGGACGCCCGCCTGCACCATGTACCACTTGCTGAAGAAACCAGCAGTGGGCGGGATCCCGACCATCGCCACTGAACCGACAGCGAATGCACCCATCGTGAGCTTCATGCGCGGTCCCAGCCCGGCAAGGTTGTGGGTCCGCTGCAACCCGACACGCAAACGTATGGAGCCTGCCGCCAGGAAGAGCGTGGCCTTCATCGCCGCGTGGTTCACGACGTGGAGCAGGGCAGCGGCAATGGCGAGGGGCGTGCCGAGCCCGATGCCGACGGCGATGAACGCGAGTTGGCTGATACTGCTGTACGCCAGCATCCGGCGGATGTCCGTCTGCCCTGCCGCGGCGACGGAGCCGAACACGATGCCGATAAGGCCGAGGATGAGCAGTGCATCGGCAACGGGGACCGTGCCGGTAAGGTATCCGGCGGGGAACACGCTCAGGAACATGCGGAGCATCGCGTAGGCGGCGACCTTGGTCATCACCGGGGCGATGAGGGAGTTCACCGAGGATGGCGCATGCTCGTAGGCGTCCGGCAACCAGAGGTGCATCGGCACGAGCGCCATCTTCAGGCCGAGGCCGGTGAAGATGAACACCGCGCCCGCCTGCACCGCCCTCGTACTCTCTGCCCCTTCCAGCAACTGGCGCGCCTCGATCATGTTCAGCGTACCGGTCGCGAAGTAGACGAAGCCGACTCCCAACAGGTAGAACGCCCCGCCGATGGAGCCGATGATGAGATACCGGAAGCCCGCGAGCATCGCCCTGCGTCCCCCGATGAAGACGAGCGCGTAAGCGGCGAGTGACGCTATCTCCAGGAAGACGAAGAGGTTGAACAGGTCGCCCGTGACGACGATCCCGGTGAGGCCCGCGATCAGCAGTAACACGAGGCCGTAGAAGATACCCGGGCGATCGCCTGCTTCGCGCTCGGCCCAGCGGCGCGTCGAGATCAGGACGAGCAACGAAACGCTCGTCACGACGAGGCTGACGAACGCTGCCACCTCGTCGATCACGTACTCGATGCCGACGGGCGGTTCCCATCCTCCCAGGGCATAGCGGATCGTTCCATCCTGCAGCACCTGCCCCAGCGACAGCGCGGACGCGACGACAGAGACGGCCAGCGTGGCAAGGGCAATCCCGAACGGGCTCTGCCGCCACTTGCGCCCGAGGATGGGAACGACGACCGAGAACAGCAGGGGAGCGCCGACGATGAATGCGGGGAGTTGCTGCTCCACGGCTATTTCCTCATCTCGTCCAGCAACTCGCGTTCGTCGAGCGTCCCGAACTCGCGGTAGATGGAGACGAGGAAGCTGAGTGCGACACCGGTGATTGCCACGCCCACGACGATGGCCGTGAGCATGAGCACGTGCGGCAACGGGTTCACGTAGTCGTCCGGGTCCACGTGTTCGGCGCCGTGCACGCTGTAGAGGATGGGGAGCGTCGCTCCTTCCAGCAGGGAGCCGCTGATGAAGAAGAGGATGATGGCCGACTGGAAGATGCTCAGGCCGATGACCTGCTTGACAAGGCTGCGTTTGCCGATCATGCCGTACAGGCCAACGACGAGGAGTACGGCGGTCGCCCAGTACGGAAAGCGTGCTGCGATCTCGTCGATCATTGGCGCGAGCTGCCCGCGATGAGGTCGTAGATGAGCACCAACACGCCTGCGACGCCGAAGAACACGCCGATCTCGACGATGAAGATGCCCATGGAGCGGGCGGTGCGGTGCTCGCCGGCGAACTGGTTGTACCACTCCACGGGGATAGGGGCGTAGTCCAGGAAGTTCGCGCCGAGGATGAGCGGCAGGATGCCCCCGAACATGTAGATGCCGAGGCCGATGCACGTCAGCCAGATCAGCAGCCCCTGCGGTATACGCAGCGCCGCCTGCCGGTTCCCCAGCGCGAGCCGCACCAGCAACAGCGCGGCGGCGACGATGGCCCCGGCCTGGAAGCCGCCGCCCGGGCTAAGCTCGCCGTGCAGCAGCACGTAGACGCCGAAGACGAGGATGAGAGGCACCATGAAGACCCGTGCGATGAAGTGCAGGAGCATACTGTCGTACCGGTCATTCATCTCCGCTCTCCTCCTCCCGTACCCGTCGGCTGCGTTGGAGCACGAGAACGACGGCCAGTCCGGCGGTGAAGATGACGAACGTCTCCCCGAGCGTGTCGTAGCTCCGGAAGTCGGCCAGGATGGCGGAGACGAGGTTCGGGATCACCACCTCGGACTCAGTCATCTCCGTCAACTCCGGGGAGAGGTGCTGGTTCGCAGGCGCGTTGTGGTCCGCGCGGTCCGGCAGGTCGACGGATGCCCAGATGAGCAGGGCGACCAGCCCTGCCAGGAATGCCAGCATGAGCAGCTTCAATCCGGGGTCCTCCTGTCCACGATGCTGATGGCGGCTATCAGAAGAACGCCAGTCACGCCCGCGCCCAGCGCGGCCTCCGTGAGCGCGACGTCCACCGCGCCCATCAGCGCAAGGAGTGTAGCGGCCAGGAAGCTGTACACCGAGAGTGTCGCGATCGCCGCAATCATGTCCCTGACCGAGAGGGCGATCAGTGCGGCCACCACGAGCAGTCCGAACAGAGACAACTCAAGCCACCAGATCATCCGTCGCCTCCTCTCTTCCAGGGCGACTGTCCCGTACGCAACGCCGCGCGGGTGAGCAGGTGCGCGCCAACGGGGTTCGCGATTGCGACGAACACCAGGATGAGCGCGAGTTTCAGGCTCACCAGCGTGGCGCCTTCGTGCAGGATGAGGCCCAGGAGCACGAGGGCGATACCCAGCGTCTCCGACTTCGAGACCGCATGCACACGGGAGTAGAAGTCCGGCAGACGCATCATGCCCAAAGCCGTGATGACCATGAACGCGAGCCCCAGACCGATGAGCACGCTGCCTGCAACGCTCATGCGTCCTCCTCGTCCGCGCCTCGTATCAGCGACCACAACTGGTGCTGGCGCGTCTCCAGGTACTTGCCCACCGCGGCCGTACCGATGAAGTTGAGCAGCGCATAACTCAGCGCAAGGTCGACGAACATATCGGGCCGCTCGAACACGAACCCGGTGAGCACGAGCAGGATGACCGCGTTCGTGCCTATGGCAGCGGCGGCCAGCAGGCGGTCGAAGGGGGTGGGACCAACCATAAGGCGGTAGAACAGCGCCGCGTTGATGGCCACCGCGATAGCCAGCACGGTCACGAACAGCACGCTCACGGCAACTCCTGTTCGATTGCAACGACATCGGTCAGCTGCACGCTATCAGGAGCACTTTCACTGAAGATCCCCGCCACCTTGCGCTGGATGCTCCCCTCTTCCACACCCTGCCTGCTCCTGGCAGAGAGGCAGTGCACTACGAACCTCCCATCCGAAACGTCCATCGTCACCGTGCCAGGTGTGAGTGTTATGGACTGTGCAAGCAGCACCTGTGCGGACTCCGAACGCAACGACGTCTCGAACTCCACGAGGCTCGGCTTCACCGGCAGCCGGGGGTGCAGCACGAGATAGGCCACGTGCAGGTTGGAGAGCGCTATCTCCCAGAACAGCCATAGCGTGTAGAGGACGGAGCGTAAGAAGCCGCGGACGAACCACCCGAACGGGTATGGAACGTGTCGGAAGCGCAACTCCTGGTCGCCCGCGAACAGCCAGTGCGTGAGCGCAGTCCCGGCCACTGCGACGACAGCGCCCGTGACGAGGAATTCGATCTCGGTGTGGCCGGAGAATGCGAACCAGACGGCGAAGAGGGCCAGCGTCTGGATCGTCCATCTGAGCACCTGCCGTATCTTGGATGGCCGGACATCCACCTGACGGGGTTCGTTGCTCATTCAACCAAGGTCCGTATCGTGCTCATGTTCGCTCGCTTGCGGCAAGGTAGCAGGCTACGAACGGCGTGTGAGGACTGTCAAGGAGACACGGTGGCAGAACACCTCGGCCGAGCCCTTGACGGGCTCCGGGTGGTCAACCCGCTCATGGCGTCCGCCGGTGGCTCACCGGGGTTCGCGAGAACCTATAATCTGCTCGCAAGCAAGGAGGCGTCCGTGGCGCTCACATTCGAGATCGGCGACGAGTCCCGTCCTAAGGGGCATGCCCTGCTCTATTTCGGCAGTCCGCAGGCCGGGCTGCTGGCAACGTACGTTGTCCTGCTCCCGGTGAAGATGGACATGAGCAAGTACCTCCCGCCCATGCTCGCGGCGCAGTTGGGGGGACTCGCGAGCGAGATGATCGGCGACGGCGGCGGCAGTTTCGCCGCCCCACCCATCCCGGAGGAAGTGGAATCGATCGAGCCGCTGCGCCACTTGGCGGAACTGCGGGGCGACGACTTCGTCTGGGGCGGAGACATGGTGCTGGGCGACCTCCAGGCAGCGATGCGGCAGGCCACGGAAGCCGTACACGAATACGAGACGCTCTACCAGCGCTACCTCGACGCCAATCCCCAGCCCGCTCCGGCTGCCCCCGAACGTTCGCTGCCTGGCGACGCTGGGGACACGAGCGGCAGCGTGCAGCAGGTCGTCTACGGACTGATGAGCGACCGCGACCGGCTCGCGGAGTTGTCGAAACTGGTCGGCGCCATGCGGTTCGCGCTCGAATCGCAGGACCATACGCTCGCTGAGGAGACGGACGTTTCACTGCGGGCATTGGGGCAGGCCCTTCCCGAGCGGTTCTGGGCCGAGCGCGTACGTGGAGCAGCCCGCAACCCCTCCGACGCCGGGGCGCGGCTCGCGCAACTGTACGTGGAGCGCTGCTACAAGCTGCTGGATGAGGACTTCGCCGCGGTGCAGACCCTGGAGGAGCAGATCTCCCTGCTTGCCGATGAGGCCCCGCCCCAGGGGGACATACGCGGCTAGTCCCGCGCTGCCCTGTCACTCCGCATAGGTCATCGACGCCCAGGTGGGCCCTGTTTTCACGTCTATCTGCAACGGCACGCTCATCTCCAGGGCGTTCGGCATCACTTCCTGCAGCATGCCGACCAGCTCCTGCTCCTCCTCGACGGGCAACTCGAATACGAGCTCGTCGTGCACCTGGAGCAGCATCCTGCTCCGGAATCCGTCCCTTTCGAGGCGACGCTGGATGGCGACCATCGCCTCGTTGATGACATCGGCGGACGTACCCTGGACGGGCATATTGAGCGCGATGCGCTCTCCGGCCTGCCGCACCGGATAGTGCGGCGAGCGCAACTCGTGGATGTAGCGCCGGCGACCCAGGAGCGTCTCCGCATAGCCGTCCAGCTTCGCGCGCTCAACGGTATCGTCGAGGAAACTCTTCACCGTGGGGTAGGTCCCGAAGTACGAATCGATGAATGCGGCGCCCTCCTCGCGGGTGAGCTCGGTCTGCTGCGATATCCCGAAAGCGCTGAGGCCGTAGGCCACACCGAAGTTCATCACCTTGGCGAGACGGCGCATGTCCCGCGTCACCTCCCCGAGCGCCACGCCGTAGATGAGCGACGCGGTGGAGGAATGGATGTCTTCACCGCGCTCGAACGCGGCCATCAACGCGGGGTCCTGGGACAGGTGCGCGAGCACGCGGAGGTCGATCTGGGAGTAGTCAGCGCTGAGCAGCGTCCATGCGGGGCGTTGCTCGGCGATGAACGCCTCCCGGACGCGCAGGCCGAGCGGTGTGCGGATGGGGATGTTCTGAAGGTTGGGGTCCGCGCTTGCCAACCTGCCGGTGGCGGAGCCTGCCTGGTTGTAGGTGGTGTGGATGCGCTTCGTCCTCGGGTTCACCTGCAACGGAAGCGTGTCCACGTAGGTGGACTTGAGCTTGGTCAGTTCGCGGTAGCGCAGAACGTGTCCGATGACGGGGTGATGGTCGCGCAGGTTCTCGAGGATCGAAGCGTCGGTCGAATAGCCGGTCTGCGTCCGACGCCCGGACGGCAGCTTGAGGTCCTTGAAGAGCAGGTCGCCGAGTTGGGACGGCGAGTTGATGTTGAACTCGTGGCCTACGGCCTCATAGGCGGCGCGCTCCTCGACCTCGATCTCGCCCGCGATCTCCTCGTTCAGTTCCGCGAGCACGCTGCTGTCTATGGCGACGCCGTGCGTCTGCATGCGAGCGAGCACGGGCACGAGGGGCATCGCGTGCTTGTCGTGATAAGCCGTGAGGCCGTCGCGTTCCATGTCCTCGGCAAGCGCACGCTGCAGTTGCAGCGTCACCGCGGCGGCGGTGGCGGCATACTCCGCGGCGTCCGCCACCGGGACGGCGTCGAACGTGATCTGCTTGCGTCCGGTGCCGGTCAGGTCGGTCAACGCCTGCAACTCGACGTTGAGCCGGTTGAAGGCGAGCGGCTTGAGTGACAGCGCCTTCTCGCCCGTGAGGTGTGCCGCGACCATCGTGTCGGATGCGACGCTCACGTCGGTCGGCGACAGCCCGTAGTTGGAAAGCAGTGTAAGCGTGAAGTTGAGGTTGTGGCCGGAGACGGGTCTGCTCTGGAGCACCGGCAGGAGGACGGCCAGGGCCTCTTCCGCGGACAGCTGCTTCCCTTCCGTGTGTCCTACCGGAACGTAGTGCCCTTCACTTTCGTCAACCGCGAAGGCCAGCCCGGCGAGCGCTGACTCCATCGCGCGGGGAACGGCGGCGTGTGCCTCCACCACGAGTGCGGATGCGGCGCCCAGGCGTGCAACGAGAGCGTCGAGCGCGGCAGGGGTGTCCACGATCGTCACGCGGGCGTCCGCCTCGAACATCGATTGCGTTTCGACAGCGGGAGCCTCCGCCGCTGGCTGTTGCTCGCCGGGCTGCGACGGGATACGCGCGACGAGACTGCTGAACTCCAATTCCCGGAAGACGTCCAGCACGTCGTCCCGGGAGAACCCGCCGAACGCCGCCTCGTCGAAGTCGAACCCCGTAGGCGCTGCGGTCGCGATCGTCACGAGGACCTTGCTCTTGAGCAGTTGCTCCGAATGCTCCCGCACGAGGCCCTGGATCCGGGGCGGCGTCACCTCGTCTACGCGCTCGACGAGCGATTCCGCGCTGCCGAACTCGTTGATGAGCTTCACGGCGGTCTTCGCGCCGATGCCGGGGACGCCGGGGACGTTGTCGGAAGTATCCCCGGTGAGCGCCTTCACGTCGCGCTGCTGCGCAGGCTCGAGCCCGCCGTAGCGTTCGCGCACGGCATCCTCGTCGTACACCCGTGTATCGCCGAAGCCGGTGGTCAGGAGGACACGGACGTGTGGCGAGACGAGTTGCAGCGTGTCCGTATCGCCGGTGGCGATGAGCGTATCGACGCCGTGCTCCGTGCTCCATGCTGCGATCGTGCCGAGCACGTCGTCGGCCTCGTAGCCGGGCGACTCCAGGACCGGAACGCGAAACGCGTTCATCACCTGCTTCACGCGCCCCACGTTGCGGGTCAGTTCGGGCGGGATCGGAGGACGGGTTGCCTTGTACTCCGGGTACAGGTCGTCGCGGAACGTGCGGCCCGGCGGATCGAACGCGATGGCAACGTGTGTCGGCTTGTGGTCCGCGAGGGTCTTGAAGAACGTGGTGGTGAAGGAGTAGGCGCCGCGAACGTCCTCGCCGGTCGCCCGGATTGTGAGTGGTTGCGCCTGTCGGAGTGCGAACCACGCACGGAAGACCATCGCGTGGCCGTCCATGAGCAGCAGCATTGGCTTCCCGGGGTCCGAAGGAGAGGCGGCTTCGGGTGCTGCCTCGCCGAAGAGAGAGGGGCCGTCTGCCGGGGAAGGCCTGCGGGCCATCGCTATGCGCCTCGCAGCGGTTTGAAGAAACTGTGCAGGAAGTTCCGGCTGTGTGCCCAGCGGTGCGTCCGACGCACGGCTTCGTCGGAGAGTATGCCGGTAGCCGTGGTCACCTTTATCGCCTTGTAGCCCTTCGCCGGCAGCAGTGGAGCGTCGTCCGACACGGTTACGGAGTAGCCCTGCTCTCGAAGCCAGTCCCGCAGGGCCTCGTACCCCTTCGCCTTGCGGTTCGGGGTGACGTAGACATAGAAGTCCTTGGAGCCCGCTACCTCGTGGAAGTGCTCGTCGGCGATTTCCGTTCCCTTGCCCGAGCCTTCGCGCAGCTTCGCCCGGTTCATGCCCTGCCTGTAGACCATGCGCCGATTCTAGCAGCGCCGCGAACATTCGCCACGCTCGCCCGGGCTGACAGCGGAATCGCCCGCGCGAGGCAGTTGGAGGCCGGCGATTGACAGCACCCTTGCCGGACAGGTAGCGTTACGCAGGCTGTAACGGTCTGGAGGAATTCATCAGCCGTCATACGTAGCGGCGTGCCGGTAGACGCATGGAGGTTTCTCGCATGGCAAAGATGAGCAGAACGATCGGAGCACTCGGGGCGATCAGCCTCATGCTCGCCCTTATTCTCGCCGCCTGCGGCGGCGAAGAGGAGCCGACGGCCACCCCGCGTCCCGCCGCGGAGCCTACTCCCACGGCGATGATGGCGGCTGAACCCACGCCCACGGCGATGATGGAAGAGAAGCCCACTGCGGCGCCCGACACCGGCACGGACACCGGCCCTGCGCCCACACCGACACCGGTCCCCCGGCCGACGGCCACGCCCGTACCGGTCGACCCCGGCTTCGACGCCGAGGCGTACTTCAAGGGCAAGACCATCAGCATGATGGTCGGCTTCAACCCCGGCGGCGGCACCGACGCTCAGGCACGGTTCATGTCCCGCGCATGGTCGGAGTACATCCCCGGCAATCCGCGCATCGTCGTCCGGAACCTGACACCGGTCGTCGTCGAGCGCAACTTCGTCTGGAATGCCAGGCCGGACGGTCTCACCATCGCGGTCGAGGCGACGGCGGGCATCTTCGACCAGATAAGCCCGCAGGCCCAGTACGACATGCGGGAGGTCTCCATGATCGGCGTCACCTCCGGCAAGGACCAGTTCTGGATGATCCGCGGCAACCTGCCGTACGGCTGTATCGACACTGCGTTCGGTGAAACCAGCCCCGTGCTGACCATCGGCACGAGTGCCCCCACGCCTGCCGACCTCGGGTCCACGGTCTCGATCCCGTGGCTGGCGGACAACTTCAACCTCCCGCTGGAGATCCGGAACGTCTCTGCTGCAGGCTCTGCTCAGCAGTACATCATGCTGGAGCGCGGCGACGTGAACTCGTGGACGTCATCCACCGTCTGGAACCAGCTGCCCATCACCCGGCCCGGCTGGATCAGGGACGGTTTCCTCCGCCCGTTCGTGGACCTCTCCTTCCCCGGCTACGAGTTGGGGCCGAACGCGGAAGGCCCGTACGACTGCCCGAAGGCGGAGAGCTTCTTCACCTCGGACGAGATGCTCCAGGAGTGGATCGCCATCACCGGGCCGCGCACCTACGCGTCCAAGAACATCATCGGCCCGCCCGGCATCCCCGCCGGCCCGCTGCAGGCCTTGCGCGACGCGCTCACCACGGCGATGAACGATGAGGCGTTCGCGACGAGCATGACGAAGTTCACGGGCATCCCCAACAACTTCACGGACGGAGCAACGGCACAGCAGGAGTTGCACGACACAACCGAGCAGTTCCTGGACAACCTGGACATCATCTCGGCAGCCCAGCAGAGCGCCTTCGAGAAGTACGTCAGGTAGTCATACCGCCGATACGAGAGACGAGAGCCACCCCGTTCTGGACGGGGTGGCTCTCTCGCATTTTCGAGGTTTGACAGGGTCTACCGGGATAGATAGGGTTACGCCCAGCCTGCGAGCGAAAGCTCCACAGGCTGTGTTTACGTTGTTCGTCGCAGGGACTACACGGGGAGGTTTTCGGATGCTGAAGATATTCAGGAAGATCGGAGCCATAGGGGCAGCAGCCCTGGTTCTCTCCGCATTCCTCGTCGCCTGCGGTGGCGAAGAAGAGCCGACGGCCACGCCGCGTCCGGCTGCGGAGCCCACCCCCACCGCCATGATGGCTGCAGAGCCCACGCCCACGGCGATGATGGAAGAGCAGCCCACTGCGGCGCCTGACACCGGCACCGATTCCGGCCCCGCCCCCACGCCTACGCCGGTCCCGGCGCCCACCCCGACCCCGGTCCCGGCTGACCCGGGCTTCGACGCCGAGGGCTACTTCAGTGGCAAGACCATCAGCCTGATGGTCGGCTTCAACCCCGGCGGTGGTACGGACGCGCAGGCGCGCTACATGTCCCGCGCATGGCCGCGGTTCATCCCCGGCAGCCCGCGCATCGTCGTCCGGAACCTGACTCCGGTCGTCGTCGAGCGTAACTTCGTCTGGAACTCGAAGCCGGACGGCCTGACCCTCGCCATCGAGGCGACCCCCGGTGTCTTCGACCAGTTCACCCCGCAAGCCCAGTTCGACATGCGGGAAGCAACCATGATCGGTGTCACCTCCGGTAAGGAAGGACTCTGGGTCATCCGCGGCACCGTGCCGTACAACTGCATCGACTCCGCCTTCGGTTCGACGGAACCCAAGCTGACTGTTGGCACCAGCGCGCCGACGCCTGCCGACCTGGGATCGATGGTGGCCGTGGGCTGGCTGGCTGACAAACTGAACGTGCCGTTCGAGATCCGGAACGTCTCCGCCGCCGGCTCCGCGGAGCAGTACGTCATGATCGAGCGCGGCGACGTGAACTCGTGGGTCTCCGGCACGATCTGGGACCAGTACCCCAGGACGCGCCCGGGCTGGACCGGCAGCGGGTTCATCCGCCCGTTCGCAGACCTGTCGTTCCCCGGCTTCGACCTCGGACACAACGGTGAGGCCGACTTCCACTGCCCGAACGTCGCGGATGAATACCTGGAAGGCGACGACCTCGCCCTCTGGGTCGCGATGCGCGGTCCTCAGATCTACGCCTCCAAGAACATCATCGGCCCGCCAGGCGTCCCGAGCGACGTGGTCGCCACGCTCCGCAAGGCGCTTGCCGACGCGATGGCGGACGAGGGGTTCGCCACCGAGATGCAGAGCTTCACGGGTATCAAGAACACGTTCACGCATGGCGACGTCGCACAACAGGAGCTGACCGACACCGTCAACGCGTTCATCGATAACCAGGACCGGATCGGCGAAGTGACGCAACTGGTGTTCGACAAGTACGTGCGCTGAGTCAACCGGACCGGAGCGCTTGGAGAGAGGCCTGCCGCTATCGGCAGGCCTCTCTTTTCATTGATTGACAACACTCCCGCTGGACGGATAGGGTTTTACATCGGCCTGCGGGGGTTCCCGGAGGCTTCATTACATACATCGTTTTCAGACGATAGGGAGGTTTCGGATGGTGAAGATGTCCGGGAAGATCGGAGTCGTCGGAGCTCTGGGCCTGATGCTCTCCCTGGTACTTGCAGCCTGTGGCGGCGAAGAGCCGACGGCAACGCCCCGCCCCGCTGCGACGCCAACGCCCGAGGCGATGGCGGCAGAGCCGACGCCTACTGCAATGATGGCAGAAGAAGCGACGCCCACTCCCTTGCCTGAGGGCGTTACCGCAGCGCCTGCGGTGCCGACCCCGACGGCGCGTCCCACCGCAACCCCCTTGCCGGTCGACCCCGGCTTCGACGCCGAGGCGCACTTCAAGGGCAGGACCATCAGCTTGCTGGTGGGCTTCAACCCGGGTGGCGGCACTGACGCGCAGGCCCGGTTCATGTCCCGCGCATGGTCGAAGTTCATCCCCGGCAACCCCCGCATCATCGTCAGGAATCTGACGCCGGTTGTCGTTGAGCGCAACTTCGTCTGGAACGCCAAGCCGGACGGCCTGACCCTCGCCATCGAGGCGACTCCCGGTGTCGCGGACATGTTCACCCCGCAGGCGCAGTTCGACGTGCGTGAGTCGACCATGATCGGCATCACCTCCGGCGGCGAGGGCGCCTGGGTCATCCGGGGCACGCTCCCCTACGACTGCGTGGAGGACGCCTTCGACTCCGCTGGACCGAAAGTTACGGTGGGCTGGAGCGCACCGACACCTGCCGACCTGAGTTCCAACGTTTCCATCGGCTGGTTCTCTGACAAGTTCAACATTCCGCTGGAGATCCGGAACGTCTCAGCCGCGGGATCCGCCGAGCAGTACGTCATGATCGAGCGCGGCGACGTGAACTCCTGGGTCACGGGCACGATCTGGGACCAGTACCCCGTTACCCGGCCGGGATGGACCAGGGACCAGTTCCTCCGCCCGTTCGCAGACCTGTCGGTCCCCGGGTTTGACCTGGGGCACAACGGCGAGGCCGACTTCCACTGCCCGAACGTCGCGGACACGTACCTTGAGGGCGAGGACCTCGAACTGTGGCTCGCCATGCGGCCGCGGGCGGTCATAGCGAAGAACATCGTCGGCCCGCCCAACATCCCGGCTGACATCACCCAGGTGCTTCGCGACGCACTGGCGGACGCCATGGCGGACGAAGAGTTCGCTGCGTCCATGCAGGGCTTCACCGGCATCAAGAACCTGTTCACTGACGGCGCAACCGGTCAGCAGATCGTTATCGACATGGTGAACGGTTTCGAGGCCAACAGAGGCAAGATCGACGAGTTGCTGCAGATCGTGCACGACAAGTACGTCCGGTAGATGACACGAATGGGCGGCCTGATGGTTGTCAGGCCGCCCTTCCTGTGCATAGAATCCGCCCGCCCCACTGAGGCCCAGGACGGCCTGCAAGGGGCGGGCGTTCGCTTTAAAGCGCGAACAGGCCAAGGAGGCGAGTCTTGGGTGAACTCTACGGAGAACTCGGACAGGCACTTGGATACCTGGCCGACCCGGCCTACTGGATCGTCCTGTTCATAGCGGTTTTCGTTGCAGGCTTCACCGGGATGGTGCCTGGGGCGTCTGGCGTCATCATCATGGCGATCTCCATCCCCTTCATCGTGGAGTTCTTCGGCCGCGACCGCGGCGGCCCGAACGACATGCGCGCGATCGGTCTGGTCGCTCTGGCCTCGATGACCGGAGTCAACAACACGCTCGACTCCATCCCGGCCATCCTCTTCGGCCAACCTTCCGCCGCAACCCAGGTGACCTTCCTCGAGGGGCACCAGTTGGCCCGTCAGGGCAGAGCCGCCCATACGCTGGGCGCCGTCTACGCCGTCTCAGCCATGGGAGGCATCATCGGCGCAACGGTACTGGCGCTGCTCATACCGGTGGCCAAGCCGATCATCCTGAAGTTCAGCTTCCCTGAGATCGCGGCGGTTGCCTTCTTCGGCATCGTCATGGTTGCCGCGCTCAGCGCCGGCGCCATGGCGAGGGGGCTTGCGGCAGGCGCGCTGGGCGTGCTGCTCGGTACCGTCGGCATCAACCCCATCACCGGCGACGTACGTTACGTGTTCGACCAGCCGAACCTGTGGGAGGGGTTGCCCATCGTCGTCGTGACCATCGGTTTCTTCGCCCTCCCGGAGATGATCGACCTCGCCATCGCCAGGAGGCCCGTCGCTCCGCCTGACTCGGTCGTCAACACGCGCGAGGTCTGGCGAGGAGCGAAACACGGCTTCACCCGGTGGCCGATGGTGATACGCCAATCGGTGTTCGGTGTCATCCTCGGGGCGATACCGGGCGTCGGCGCCGCGGTCATCGACTGGCTCTCCTACGCGTTCGGCATCTTCTGGACCAAGGATAAGAGCCAGTTCGGGAAAGGGTCGCTGGACGGCGTGCTCTTCGCCGAGTCGGCACAGAACTCCAAGGAAGCCGGGCAGGCGCTCCCCACGCTCACGTTGGGCGTTCCGGGCGGTCTCGCTTGGGTGCTGGTCTACGTGGCGATGCAGGCGCTCGATATGACGCCTGGCCCACGGCTCCTGGGCGACCAGGCCGACGTCATGATCCTGTTCGTGCTGACGCTGGGCATCGGTAACCTCATCGTGACCTCGATCGGCATCGTCGCCACCGGCCAGTTGGCGAAACTCACCCGCATCCCCTACCCGCTCATCGGCGGCATATTCATCCCCATCGTCATACTTTCCACGGTCATGAACTGGACGTCATGGCTCGCGCTGCCCGTGGCGGCGGTATTCATGGGCATCGGCATCATCATGAAACTCTTCCAGTGGCCGCGCCCGCCGTTGCTCCTCGGCATCATCCTCGGGCCGATCATCGAAGAGAACTTCCTCTCCGCTCTGAACGTCGTGGACCCCTTCACGATCGGCGGCTTTGAGAGCGAGGTCCTCGGCGTGTTGCTGCGCCCGCTGACCATCGCGCTGATCGTCATCGCCTTCGCCACTGCCTACTTCTTCTCGCGCGCGGCGCAGAGCCGGGGGCTCACTACAACCACGCAGGCTCCGGCAGGAGGTTCGGGCACCGGCCCCGACGATCGCGCCGGGATATTGAGGCGGCTGGTGGAAGTGCGCAACGTCCCCATCTTCCTGGCCATCGCGGGAAGCATAGCGTTCTACTGGGGCAGCCTCGGCTTCATGTCGGTGGAGTCCTGGTTCCTGACGCGGCTCATGGTCGTGTTCGTCATCATCCTGTCCCTGGTGCAGCTGTTCTTCCACCTCCGCGAACGGGGCCACCGGCACGTCGACATCATGGACCTGGGGATGCACAGCCTCGCCCTCCCCGGAGCGAAGCAGGCTATCTGGATCCTAGCTACCGGCTTCCTGATGTTCGCCATGCTCACTGGCACTATAGGCTTGCGATGGGCTGTCATCGCCTTCGCAGGCTACGTCCCCTTCACCCTGCTGGCTGGGAACAGCCTCCCACTGGCCAGGGGCATCCTCGTCGGTGTAGTCACCGGCGCGCTGTCCGGCATCGCCGCGAGCCTCATCGGCATCACGGGGGCTTCTGAGACCTTCGCGGCGGACACCGACGCTGTCGCCGACACGGGACGGATCATCGCCACGAGCGCAACCGTGGCCGTCGCCATGACCGTGGCCGTCTCGGTGAACGCGCGAGGTGTCGGCGGGATGCCGGGGCTTCCTGGTGTGATGGGAGTGGTCGCCCTTACCTTCATCGTGACCGTGTGTATCGCGGCAGGAATGACCCGGGGTGGGTTCGCTGAGGTCCCGCTGCTGGCAGCGCTGGGAGTGCTCACGCTTGGCTTGCTCTTCATCCGGTCGATCAGGGAGTACCAGCCTCCCCCCTCGCTGCAGGGGTTCTTCGCCTGGCGGATACTGGGGCCGATCATCACGATGTGCTTCGTCTTCCTCTTCATCTACGGTATGGCGGACAACGTGTTGAGCATCATCTGGCCGCAGCCTGCGCTCCTCGAATGGATAGGGCGGGAGATCCTCGGCACCGGCGCCTAGGGACCTCGTGAGGCGTGGCAACCGTGGTTGCCACGCCTGCCCCTGCTCTGCTACCTTGCACTCGTGGCTCGACGACGCGGTTCGTCCGCATATTCCAGAAGGTCCTCCGGCAGGCCCAGGACGGGCGGAAGGCAGCGGGGACAGCAGTCCCCGAAGTTCCGGGCGGCCTTCTGCGCCACCTGCCTCGTCGACCAGTTCTATCCGGAGGTCGGCGTCGCTGCCGTAAAGGTGCTGCGCCGCCTCGGCGTGGATGTCTCGTTCCCTGAAGACCAGACCTGCTGCGGGCAGATCGCCTTCAACGGCGGCTTCCGCTCGCATGCGGCCGACGTGGCGAAGCACTTCCTGGACGTGTTCGAGAACGAGGGACAGGTCGTCGTACCTTCCGGCTCCTGCGCCAGCATGATCAAGGTCTACTATCGCGAGCTGTTCGAGGACGACCCTGAGACGCTGGAGCGCGCGCAGGCCGTCGGCGAGAGGACGCGGGAACTCTCCGACTACATCGTCAACGTCGTCGGCACGTCGGACGTCGGAGCGGCGGCGGAGGGACTCGTGACGTACCACGATGCGTGCCACTTGCTGCGCGAGCTGCGCATCAAGGAAGCGCCGCGCAACCTCATCGGTGGCGTTCACGGCGTCGAATTGCAGGAGATGGAGGAGTCGGACGCCTGCTGTGGGTTCGGAGGCCTCTTCTCCGTGAAGTTCCCCGAGATATCGACCGCCATCCTGGACGAGAAGCTGAAGAACATCGCGGAGTCCGGCGCGGGCACTGTGGTCGCGAACGACTGCGGCTGCCTCATGCACATCCGTGGTGCGATGCAGCGCCGGGGAATGGACGTGCGCGCCGTGCACATCGCCGAACTCCTGGCCGGGGAGAGTGCGTGATGGCAGAGGTCAAGAGCGCCGAGTTCAAGAAGGCGTCCGGCAGAGCGCTGCGCGACGAGAAGCTCCAGCACGCGCTCGAGCACGTCATGGAGCACTTCGTCGGCGCGCGGGCCAACATCATCGAGTCCGACTTCGGCGACGAGAGCTGGGAGGCGATGCGCACCCGCGCCGCCGCCATCAAGCAGTCCACGCTGGAGCACCTCGACTACTACCTGGACATGGTCGACAAGAGCGTCCGCCGCAACGGCGGGCACGTCTACTTCGCGGACGACGCCGCGCAGGCGAACGCCATCGTGCTCGACATCGCGAAGCGCAACGGCGTGAAGACCGTCATCAAGAGCAAGTCCATGGTCTCCGAGGAGATGGGCATCAACCACATCCTCGAGCGCGAAGGCATCGAACCGGTCGAGACCGACCTCGGCGAGTACATCATCCAGCTGGCGGGCGAGACGCCCTTCCACATCATCGCTCCGGCGATGCACAAGACGCGCCAGGAGGTCTCTTCCCTCTTCCAGGAGTGGCTGAAGACCGCGCCGACGCAGGACATCAAGCGCCTCTGCGTCTACGCGCGCGACGCCTTGCGCGAAAAGTTCGCCGCGGCGGACATGGGCATCAGCGGCGCCAACTTCGTCGTGGCGGAGACGGGCACGGTCTGCCTCGTCACGAACGAGGGGAACGGCCGTATGACCACCTCCGCCCCGCGCATCCACGTCGTGCTCGCGGGCATGGAGAAGATCGTACCGGCCATCGAGGACCTGGCGCTCTTCCTGCGCCTGCTGCCGCGCTCCGCCACCGGTCAGCGCATCACGAGCTACAACACGTTCGTGGGCGGCCCGCGCGCCCCGAGCGACGAGGACGGCCCCGAGGAGTTCCACCTCGTGTTCGTGGACAACGGACGGCTCAACCTGCTGCGCGACGAGGTGATGCGGGAGGCGCTGCGCTGCATCCGCTGCGGCGCGTGCCTGAACCACTGCCCCGTGTACCAGAAGATAGGCGGTCACGCCTACGGCTGGGTCTACTCCGGCCCCATCGGCGCGATCGTGACCCCGCCCATGACCAACATGAAGGTCGCCCGCGACCTGCCCTACGCCTCGACTCTCTGCGGAACGTGCAAGGACGTCTGCCCCGTGAAGATAGACATTCCCCGCCTGCTGCTGCACCTGCGCCACAAGGTGGCGGAGGGTGCCCTCGGCGAGCGCAGCACGACCTGGATGGAGCGCCTGTTCGTGGGCCAGTGGCACAGCGCGATGCGGAGCCGCAAGGCGCTGGAGGGCAAGGCGAACCTCGGCAAGCTGCTCACGCGTCCGTTCACGCGGGGCGGGACGGTCCGCAAGCTGCCGTTCGCGCCGATGGTGAACGGATGGACGGCGAGCCGCGACTTCCCTGCGCCCGCCCCTCGGTCGTTCGCGCGGCTCTGGAAAGAGGAGCTCGCCCACGACAATACGCACTCGAACGGAGCGGAGCGGAGGTAGGCAGTGCCCCCCACGCCGGAAGAACACCCGAACAAGACAGCCTTCCTGCTGCGTGTCCGCGAAGCGCTGGGACGCACCGAGCCCATCGTCCACATGCCGGACCACCCTTCGCTGAAAGCGAACTCCACCCGCCAGCAGGAGAAGGTGCGCACCATCGTCGCGAAGAACGCGGCGCGCCGCAGCCAGTCGCTGGACAGGCTCGCGAGGACCGCATCGGCCGCGTCGTGGAACGTCCGCAGGGCGGGCGACGCGGAGGAAGCCGCGAGCATCGTCGCGGAGATCGCACAGCAGTCGGGCGTGAAGAACCTCGTCCGGTCCGCTGAGGACATCTTCAAGCGCGTGAACATAGACACCGCGCTCCGCTCGGTCGGCGTCTCCCCCGCGATCCTTGCGTCCGGCAGGTCGCGGAGCAGGGGCGCGCTGCGCGACATGGCGTTCCGCGCCGACATGGGCGTCACGGGCGTCTCCTACGCCATCGCGGAGACGGCGAGCTGCGCAGTGATACCGCGCAGGGGCGTGGCGCGCCTGGCCTCGCTGGCGCCGCCCCGGCTCGTGCTGCTCATCGAGTCGGAGCAGGTCGTTGAAACGCTGGACGACTTCTTCGCCATCACGCGGCTGAACCGCATGCAGGCGCGCGGGCGGGCGGTCAACTACTTCAACTTCATCTCCGGGCCGTCGCGCACCGCCGACATAGAGCAGACGCTCACCATCGGCGTCCACGGCCCCGGCGAAGTCCACATGGTCATCCTCGACTGACCGGGACTGACACAGGAGGCGGCGTATGCGCCTGGAAGGCAAGGTCATCATCGTTACGGGCGCGGCGCGCCACCTCGGGCAGGCCTACGCCGTACGACTCGCGAAAGAGGGCGCGAAGCTCACCGTCGCCGACGTGCTCGACTGCTCGGAGACGGCGCGCCTCTGCGAGGCCGAGGGCGCCGAGGTGCTCCCGCTCAACGTGGACGTGACGAGCGAAGAGGAGACGATGGCCCTGGCCCGCCGGACCGTCGAGCGCTTCGGACGCGTCGACGGCCTGCTCAACAACGCCGGCCTCATGCGCAACATCACCGGCCCTTCCCTCATGGACGTCGACCCTGACTGGTGGGACAAGGTCTTCTCCGTGAACGCGCGCGGCACGTTCCTCTGCACCAGGGCCGTCTTCCCCTACATGCGCGATCAGGGCGGCGGTAAGATTCTCAACGTCGGCTCCACCACGATGCTCCGCACCTCCAACAACGTGCGCGACAGCAACCCGCACTACGTTGCGTCGAAGGGCGCTGTGATGGCGTTCACCCGCGCCATCTGCCGCGAGCTCGGCGAGCACAACATCAACGTCAACACGCTCGCGCCCGGCGGCACCGACCAGGACCCCTCGCTCACCGGGGACGAGGCCACGGAAGAGGCATCGCGGGCGTTCGGACGCCGCGGCGTGCCGAGCGATCTTGCGGGCACCGTGGCGTTCCTCTTCTCCGACGACGCCGACTTCATCACCGGCCAGCTCATCGCGGTCAACGGAGGCAAGGAAGTCTCGTAGGTCTGCCCTCCTACCCTCCGAACTCCGGCATGACGTGCTCCGCGAAGAGCGAGAGCTGCTCCTTGAACTGCTCCGCGGGCATGCCCTCCGGCCAGCGGAACATCACCTGGTCCAGGCCGGGGAACTCCTCCTCGTACGCCTTCAACTCGCGGATCACCAGATCCGGCGGACCGCACAGCCACGCGCGCTGCCTGACGCCTTCCTCTATCGTCGGCACCCTTGCCGGCGCGCCGGGCGTGCCCCACGGACGGCCGTCGTCGTCGACGTAGCGCACGAATCCGAACGGCGCGAACCACTTGTACGCCTCGTCGTGGTAGGAGCGCACCTGCTCGACCGCCTCCTCCGGCGTCGACGCGATGGACATCGCGACGCCGAGGCAGAGGTCCTCGCCGAGCTCGAGGTCCCGGCCTGCCTTCGCGGCCTCCTCCTGGTACGTGTGGAAGATCTGCCGCGCCAGCCGGTCGCCGTTCTGCGTGATCATCCCCTTGATCCCGTTCTGCGCCATGAAGGGGATCGACCTGCCGCTCGCTATCGCCTGCCATATCTCCACCGGCTGATGGATCGGACGCGGCACCAGCGTCACCTCTGTCGGCTCGTAGCCGCGGAACTTCTGCGGCGCCGGGATCGTGTAGTGCTTG
The DNA here is from genome assembly GCA_965220225.1 of Dehalococcoidia bacterium. GTDB lineage: Bacteria > Chloroflexota > Dehalococcoidia > Lucifugimonadales > Australimonadaceae > Bin16. The sequence continues at coordinate 2,860,816 of OZ244813.1, forward strand.
CCGTGGTGGCTGAACGACTCCTCGTGGAACGCCTTCATGATGACTTCCATCTGCTCCTCGAACAGCTCCCGGTTGGCGTCCTGGTCCAGCAGCGGAGCGCCGAGCGTCTCCACCTCCCGGGTCTGGTAGCCGCGCCCCACGCCGAAGACCACGCGCCCGTCCGTGAGGATGTCGGCCATCGCGAAGTCCTCCGCCATCCGGATCGGATGCCAGATCGGGCTCACGTTGAACGCGCAGCCGAACTTCAGGCGCTCGGTGCGCGCCGCCAAGTACGTCCCCCACAGGATGAGGTTCGGGATGACCTCGTAGCCCTCGTGCTGGAAGTGGTGCTCCGCGCCCCAGAGCGTGTCGAACCCGAGCTTGTCCATGTGCTGCGCCACGTCCAGAGACATGTCGTACGCCTTGACGATCTGCTCGTTGGAGAGACGCCGCTCGTCCGGCGGCGTGCCGTCCAGCCCGACGTTGTCCAGTTCCGTGAAGCCGACGTAGAGGACGGAGAACTTCGTGATCATCGCCACCTGCCTCGTAGGGGATGCGCGCAGGATAGCAGAGCGCCGCGCAGGGCTTGGGCTACAGTTGCACCGTGCGCGGCGGCACGCGCTGCCGCTCCCGCTCGATGACGGCCATGACCTCCTGCGCGGCGCTGTCGAGGGCGTCCGTCTCGTTGACGACGACCGCGTCGAACCACGCAGCGTCGCGCATCTCCTGCCGGGACATCTCGACGCGCAGCGCTGTCTCCTCCGCTGACTCGGTGTCGCGGCTGCGCAGGCGGCGTTCGAGCTCCTCCAGCGACGGCGGCGCAACGAAGATGAGCAGCGCGTCCGGCGCGAGCGCGCGGATCGAGGCCGCGCCCTGCACGTCCGTACGCACGATGGCGTCGCGCCCCTCGGCGAGCGCCTCGCGCACCGGCGCCTTCGGCACGCCGTAGAGGTTGCCGTACACCTCCGCGTGCTCCAGCAGTTCGCCGCGCTCCAGCAGTTCCAGGAACTCCTCGCGCGTATGGAACAGATGGTGGACGCCGTGCTCCTCGCCGGGACGCACCGCGCGCGTCGTCGCGGTGATGGCCCAGAACACCTCCGGGCGCTGTTCCCGCACGAGCGCGAGCATCGCGTCCTTGCCGACGCCGGACGGGCCGGAGACGACGATGAGCAGCGGATGCGGCTCGGCAGTACTCACCGTGAACGGCGCCCCACGGCTACGCGCCCTTCCCCAGCGATTCGAGGTCGTCCCAGAACGTGGGGTACGAGACGGACGCCGTCTGCGCCGACTGGACCGTCGTCTCGCCTGAGGCGACCAGCCCCGCGACCCCCATCGTCATCGCGATGCGGTGGTCGGCGTACGTCCGGTGCGCCGCGCCGCGCAGGGCGCGTCCTCCCGTTATGCGCAGGCCGTCGTCCAACTCCTCGACCTCCGCGCCCATCCGGGACAGCTCGACGCGCGACGCCATGAGCCGGTCGCTCTCCTTCACCCGCAACTCGGAAGCGTCGCGTATAACCGTCGTACCCTCCGCGAAGCAGGCAGCGAGCGCAAGCACCGGCACCTCGTCCACGAGGCGCGGGATGAGGTCGCCCCCGATCTCCGTTGCGCGCAGGCTGCTCGACCGCGCCACGAGGTCGGCGACGGGCTCGCCGCCTTCGGAGCGCTCGTTCTCGACGCTCACGTCCGCCCCCATCATCGCCAGCGCGTCGAGGATACCCGTGCGTGTCGGGTTCACGCCCACGTTGCGCACGCGCACCTCCGCGTCGGGATGGCAGACGCCCGCGACGAGCCAGTACGCCGCCGAGCTGATGTCGGCGGGGACCGTCACGTCCATCGCGGTGAGCCGTCCGGGGCGCACGCGCACCGTCAGCCCGTCCTCGATCACCTGCACGCCCATCGAGCGGAACATCAGCTCCGTGTGGTCGCGGGAGACGGCGGGCTGTTCCAGCGTCGTCTCGCCCTCCGCAAACAGCCCCGCGAGCAGCAGCGCGCTCTTCACCTGCGCCGATGCGACGGGCATGCGGTACTCGATGCCGTGCAGGCCGCCGCCGCGGAACGTCAGCGGCGCGAGCCTGCCGCTGTCCCGCCCGTCCACCTCCGCCCCCATCAGGCGGAGCGGGTCCACGATACGCGCCATCGGGCGCGAGCGTATCGAGCGGTCGCCCGTCATCACGGACATGAACGGCTGCCCGGCGAGTACACCGGCCATCAGGCGCGTCGTCGTGCCGCTGTTGCCGGTGTTGAGCACGTCCGAAGGCTCCGCGAGGGTGCCGCCGCGCACCGTGAACGCGCCGTCGTCGTGACGCTCGATCTGCGTTCCGAGCCCTCGGAGCACGCGGAGCGTCGATGCCAGGTCCGCGCCGGTGCCGTAGTTCTCGACGCGCGCCTCCCCGTCGGCGATGGCGTTGAAGATAGCGGCGCGGTGCGAGATGGACTTGTCGCCCGGCGGAGTAACGTCGCCGCGTAAGCGCCGGGGATGCCGCACCGTCATCTGCATCGAGAACTCGCTCCTGCGGAAGGTGGAGTCATTCTAGCATCGCTGCCGGTGGCGCTCGGGAGCGGGCGCCTACTCGATGCCCTCCGGCAGCGTGAACCTCCCCGTGCTGTCGGTCTCGATGGGAAGCACGCTCACGACCGCCGCGCGGTCTATCGGGCCGTAGACGTGCGGGAACGTCTCGCCGTGGGACTCCTCCTCCCGCACCTCCGACGTCAACCGCGCAGGGTCGACGACCAGCAGCACGAGCGCGCGATGTCCCGCGAAGTGCCTCCCGAGCACGCCCCGCAGCTGCGCCGGGCGGCAGTTGTGGATGAACCCCTCCGATGCCAGCGAGTCCGGCTCGTAGTGCGGCGTCTCCGCGCCGCGACGCCACGCCTCCGGCGTCGTCACGTGCAGGATATGGTCTTGCGCTATCATCTCCCGCAGTCTCCGTTCCGAGGTTCCGTCATGGCGCTTACCACACCGAACGACCGCACCCTGATCAACGTCATCGCCGCCTACGAGCGTGAACTCATGGGCCCGAAACTTACCACGAACGAGCTCGCCCGTATCGCCGAGTCCATGAAGCGCATGATGCTGGACGAACTGCAGTCGGCGAAGTCCTCGCGCTGAACCCACACAGATCACCGCATAGCAGCGTAACTGTTCAGGCTTCGTGAGGATCAGGTACGTGGAGAGTCTCGTCATTCCCGTACCGGCGGGAATCCAGAGTGCGCGGGCAGCGCACACGGGAAGTGAGGCAGGGTGTGGACGCTCCGCAAAGCGCTCTGTCTCATCATCTCTGAACAGCTACATACCAGTCCTGACATCCCTTCATTGCCGCCCCTCACCGACGTACCCTATCCTGTCGCGGCTCCGGGGGCCCGGGGCGATCCCAGGAGGTGTACCAGGTGCAGAAGTATCTCGTTCTCTATCACGCGTCGGCGGACGCCATGCAAGCGATGATGGACTCCACGCCGGAGGATATGCAGGCCGTCATGGGCGCGTGGAAGGCGTGGGCCGACCGGTGCGGCGACGCCCTCGTTGAGATGTCCCCCCTGAGCCCCGGAGGAAGGATGACCGCGTCCGGAAGCTCCGCGAACGAGATGGGAGTGGTGACCTACTCTGTCCTCCAGGCGGAGAGCACGGATGCCGCGCAGGCGCTGCTCGCGGACCATCCGCACCTGGGGATCGCCGGCTGCGGGATCGAGGTCTACGGGACGATGTCCCTGCCCTGGCAGTGAGCCTCGGGCCTCAGACCCCTCTGAGCGCGTCCGCAACCGAGTAGACCGGGCGAAAGACGTACCCCAGCGGGTTGATGTCCGTCGCGACCGTCAGCACGACGAGGCCTACGAGCACGATGGGCCCGAAGCGCTGCAGTTGTACGACCGCAGGCCACCAGCTCCGCGGCGCGATGCCCTGGAGGATGCCGCCGCCGTCCAGCGGGGGCAGCGGCAGCAGGTTGAACACCGCCAGCAGCAGGTTCAGCGCGACGCCGTACCACGCGATCAGGCTCGCCCACGCCATCGGTGACAGCGACTGCAGTTCGTCGCGCGTGATGCTGCCGTCGAGCACCCCGATGCGGAAGAGGAGCGCGAACCCGACCGCCAGCGCAACGTTCGCCATCGGTCCGGCGGCGGAGACCATCGCCATGCCCGTCCTGCCTGTCCGCAGGCGGGACGGGTTCACCGGCACCGGCTTGCCCCAGCCGAACCCAGCGATGAGCAGCATGAGCGTGCCCGCCGGATCGAGGTGGCGCTTCGGGTTGAGCGTCACGCGCCCCAGCCGCGCCGCCGTGTCGTCACCGAGGCGCTGGGCCGTCAAGGCGTGCGACGCCTCGTGGAACGTGATGGCGATGAGCAGCGAGACTGCGATAGCGACGAACCACACGAACGCTCGGAACGGGTCGTCGAAGAGGCCGGTGATTCCCGCCAGCAGCATGGCTCCCCCGCGGCGCGGCCCTAGTCGTCGTCCCAGTCGTCATCGTCGTCGGGCGGGGGCGGAGGCGCCGAGCGCGCCGCGCCGAACGACGGCTGGGGGACGGTTGCGCCGGAGCGCTCGCGGTCCCGCTGGCGGGGCGACTTGTGCGGCAGCTCGCGCAGCATCGAGAGCGTCTCGCGGAAGGCGTCGGCGGTCTGTCCCGCCGCATCCACGATGAGCGCGGATGCCCCCGCGTCGCGCAGCTGCTCGGCGTCCGCTTTCGCGGGCAGAGCGCCCAGATGCACGAGGAGCCGCTTCGACGTCGCGCCGCGCACGCGGGCCAGCCGCATGAGCTGCGCCACCGTGAGCGGCGCGTCCAGCGAAACGAGGAACGCGTCCACCGGCAGCTGGTCGATCGTGCGCAGCAGGCTGTCCGGCAGCTCCGGCTGCACCTCCATGACGAGTGTGCGGCCCTCGCCGGTCAGCGCGCCCGCGGGCGTCGCGTCGGACGAGAACACCTGGAAGTCCGCGCCTCCGGCCTCCTCGGCCTGCCCCTCGTCCGTCCACACGCCGAACAGGGTGTCGCCGAGCGCCTTGACCGAAGCGTTCAGCGCCGTCTTCTTCACGCTCCCAGCGCCGGTGAGCAGCGCGCCGTCTATCTCCGACGTCGTCACGACCCCGGCCTGCGCCGCGTCGCCCGCGGCGACCGCCCCCAGCAGCAGCACCGGCGCGATGGACTCGCGCTTCGCGGCGCCGCCGAAACCGAGCGGCTGCCCTGCGCCCTTCTCGGCGCGTTCGAGTTTCTCTACGAGTTTGCCCATGGAATGTCTCCCCGTCCCAGCCTCCTCCCGCGATGGGCGATTCTACCAGCCGTCTCCTGCCTGTGCTACCCTCACACTATGGTCAGCAGCCCGCCATCCCGCGCTCCCTCCATGCCGCTGGTGAAGCGACTCGTTGCCGGAGGAGCGGGCTCCCGCCGCCGCGCCGCCGCACTCATCTTCTCCGGCGCCGTCTCCGTGAACGGCCGGCCCGCCACGGACCTGAACCACCCCGTGAGCGCGTCCGACGCCGTCTCCGTCAACGGCCAGCCGCTCGCGCAGGCGGAGAAGCGCACCGTCTACCTCCTGCTCAACAAGCCGAAGGGCTACCTCTGCGCCGTGAGCGACTCCCGCGGACGCCCCACCGTGCTCGACCTCGTGCCGGATGCGCTCCGCGTCGCCGGGCTCGTGCCCGTCGGACGGCTCGACGCCGACAGCACCGGCCTCCTGCTGCTCTCGAACGACGGCGCGTTCGTGGAGCGCGTCACGCACCCGCGCTACGGTGTCGTGAAGGAGTACGACGTCCTGCTGGACAGGCCCCTCTCCCCGCGCGACCAAGCGCGTCTGCTGAGCGGCGTCGAGATCGAGGGCGGTCTGGCTCGGGCGGTGTCGGTTGAGGTCGCGCGCTCCCTCTCCCAGCGGGAGAGGGCTGGGGTGAGGGTTGGCGGGGCGCGGAGCACGCGGCGCCCGCCCGGTGAGGCGCCCGGTGATGCGAAGGCGGCGCGCCCCCTCTCCCGGTGGGAGAGGGTTGGGGTGAGGGTTGGGGTGAGGGTTGGCGAGGCGCGCTACGCGGTCGAACTGGCGGAGGGGAAGAAGCGGGAGGTGCGGCTGATGATGCGCGCGGTCGGACGGCGCGTGCTCCGGCTGACGCGCGTCCGTGTCGGCGGGCTGCGGCTCGGCAGGCTGCCGTCCGGCAGCGTTCGTGAACTCTCGGCGCAGGAAGCGCGAAAGGCGTCTCATGGCTGACTCCGGCAGGCTGGTGTGGATAGATATGGAGATGACCGGGCTCGACCCGGACCGGCACGTGACGCTGGAGATAGCGACGCTCATCACCGACGCGGACCTCGAGGTGCTGGCCGAGGGGCCGGTGATCGCGGTCGCCCGCACCGACGACGAGATGGCCCGCATCGACGACTGGAGCCTCCGCACGCACACGGACTCCGGCCTCCTGGAGCGGGTGCAGGCGTCGACCGTGAGTGTCGAGGAAGCGGAGCGGCTCACGCTCGAGTTCGTGCGCCAGTGGGTGCGCGAGAAGAAGGCCCCGCTCTGTGGCAACTCCGTGCACCAGGACCGGCTCTTCCTGCGCGCCGAGATGCCCGCGCTGGAGGCGTACCTGAACTACCGCATCGTGGACGTGAGCACCATCAAGGAGCTCGTGAAGCGCTGGTACCCGGACCTGCCGCCCCACCGCAAGCGCCGCGCCCACCTCGCCCTCGACGACATCCGCGAGAGCATCGAAGAGCTCCGCTACTACCGCGAGCGCATCTTCGTGGAGTAGGCCACGTACCTGTCATTTCGAGCGAAGCCGAGAAATCTCTCGGGGCACCCCGCTCGTGGTGAGCCTGTCGAACCATCCTGCGCAGGCAGGGACCTCGCATCTCACCTCTCCTGAGGGAGGGTTAGGGTGAGGGCCCTCCGGGGTGGTGTGGTGAAGGGCTTGTCATTTCGAGCGAAGCCGAGAAATCTCTCGGGGCTCTGCCCGCTCATGGTGAGCCTGTCGAACCACCGTCATTCCCGCACCGGCGGGAATCCAGAGTGACCGGGCAGGTCACGCGGTGGGGTGGTGCCTGGTCCCCTCTCCCTTGGGGAATTACTAACAATGCTAGCCAACCTCTGCTTCCCGCGCTATCAGCATTGCATCGGCCATCATGTACGCTACCGCAGCATAGCCTACGCGAGTCGCCTCTTCTGTCACAACCTTAGTGTGCGGGTTACTTGCCATCAATCCCGCTAACGCTTGTCCCGCGAACCAGTCCCGTAGGCTTATGTTGTCCGGCATTAGTTGCTCCCTTTGTCTTTCTTTTCCTTCTTCTGATACTTGTATCCGCCAGGAGGTGGTGCGCGGAACTGCATCACGACTTCCGCGATTTCTTCCGCTGTGTAGCCCTTCATATCCTTTGATGGCTTATTGTCCTTCGCCACTGTCCACCTCCCGCTTATCGAGTCTATTCTACTACATTTTGACTTACCAAGTCTTGCCAGCGCAGACGCTTCCCGACAATACCATCGGCCATAACGTCCAACTGTTGAGCCGTGTCCAACGGGCGTTGATTGTGACGCCCTGCGAACTCGTTCACATATCTTTGCAAGTGCTTACCGCTCATCTGGTGGTAGGTTCCGTGATACCCACGCTTCAGCATCGCCCAATGGCTTTCAATGCCGTTGGTGTGCGCCGCTTCATTCACGAACTGCGAAACACCATGCTTCACAATCTTGTGCTCTTGTGGAATGTTCCGGTAGCCGGAATGTTCATCCGTGTAGACGATTGCATTGTCCGCTACCTGCTCCTCCACAAAGCCTTGCAAGGTTTCCGTCTTGGTGTCAGGTACGACGCGCAAGACAACTTTGTTCATTTCACGCCCTTTCGCGCCCATAACCACAACCTTGCCGACTATGCCCGTACCCTTTCGGAGTTTCTTGTTAGCATGCTTGTTCCTTTCCAAGCCACCGATAAAGGTTTCGTCTACCTCGACCTCACCAGAGAGCTTGTCCATCCCCGCGTTCCACGCTTCCCTGATGCGGTGAGCCATGTGCCAAGCCGCCTTTTGGGATATCCCCAAGTCACGGTGCAACTTCATGCTGGACACACCCTTAAGGTTCGTAGCGTACAGGTAGAACGCCACCGCCCACTTACTAAGCGGGATGTTGGAATCGGCAAGAACCGAACCAGTCCGCACAGAGAAATGCTTGCGGCAGTCCCTGCACCTAAATGGCATAGGCTTGCGATTCGCAACCTCACGAGCATTACCAACCACGCCACAATGCGGGCAAGCAATCCCGTTAGGCCAACGACGCGCAATGAACCACTCTTCCGCTTTGCGCTCGTCAGCAAAGTAGGCAATCGCTTCGGTAAGCGAGATACCCTTCCGTTCAGACCTGCCTGGTGCCTTCTTAGTCATACTTCACATCCTCTTCAAACTAGAATATTGAACTGTGCGAATCATAACATAAACACTTCCATTTGTCAAGCGACAACGCGCTCGGATTTACGCCAATTACGTGCATTGCTGGAGGCGGGATTAGTTCAATATCCCTTGTTGAAAGGCGTGTTCCCGCCTCCAGCAAACTTGACTCCGATATTCGATTGTACTACCATCATTCTGCTACAAGTCCGCTTACCCCTGTGAGTCACCAGGCGGGAGCGTTGGGCTACCCATGCCCTCCTTGTCAGGCTCGCAGTGCGGACTTGTAGCAAAGCACCAAGCTCTTGCCGCAAGGAGGGTTCCACATGCGTTATCTGTTACTGGTCGTCGTTGTTGCGGGCCTAGTAGCGTGCGCTTCACCGACGCCTACCCCTACGCCAACGGCAACTCCTAGACCTACACCTACTCCAACACCTACTGCGACGCCTATTCCAACCGCAACACCTACGCCTACCCCTGAACCAACACCCACACCAACGGCGACGCCTACACCTACCCTGATTCCGACACCTACGTCCACTCCATTACCTACGGCAACACCTACACCTATCCACTGGTACAGTCCGCAAGAAATCACGGAGGTCTACCAGACTAATCGTGCTCGTGCTCATATCCTGTTTGAAACCGGAACCGTCCATATTCAAGGCGAAGTATCCGAATTCCACACAAATCAACTTGGCCTAATCTACCTCGTCAAGCGGCGTGCGCCAGCAAGTGATTTCTCATTCCTTACCGAAACAGACGCACAACGCGCCGCTAAGGATTGGAAGGTCATTAGAGCGAAGTTGTCCATCGAACAAGTAGCCGCAATGAACATTGGCGACCCTATCCGCTTGCGCTGTGATAGGCTTGAGCCTGATGAATACGTAGGGACAGGTGCGGAACTGATTTGCGCTAACCCTGTCCTGACACCATGAGGCTTGCGCGTGGAGAGGTGCCGGAGTGGTTGAACGGGGCCGACTCCAAATCGGTTAGGGGCTTGGAAGTCTGACATTCTGTGTTTGTATTTCCTTTCAGTCCCTCGCGGGTTCGAATCCCGTCCTCTCCTCCAGCCCCTCCTCACGCGAGCGCGTAGTCTTTGATTTGACTCTATTCGATTGTTAATGCTAACGTCCTTAGTGACAAGTCCGAACCGTGTTGCGGGGCGGGCTTGTACTCATTTAAGGAGGTTCTATGTTCGTAATGTTCTTTCGGTTCCCTGTGCCCGTTGTCCGTCGATTCCGCGTACCGGAACCACCTCGCTCATTGGGGCTAGTTGCCGCCTACGAACGAGCAGGGTATGATTCGGACGCGGGCTAGTCATGGCTAGCCCGTAGACGGCGGGGTAGTTCTCCGTGGCAGTGTTGCCAGTGTGGTTAACTGGACGAGGATTCAAACCCTTTGAACGACTCAGTGCGTGGCGGTTCGATTCCGCCTCTGCCCGCCAGCGTGGACTACCCCGCCGTCACCTTTGGCTAGCATTGTTAGTAATCCCCCTCCCTTGAGGGGAGAGGGCTAGGGAGAGGGTGAACCGGCGGTGTAGGGTGCCTGGTCTAGGGGCATCCCTCGTGGGTGCCCTTGCCCCGCTCATGGTGAGCCTGTCGAACCACCCTCGTCGTTCCAGCGCAGGTAGGGACCTCGCAGCCCTGCCGCGTGGTGTTAGGCCTCAACCAGGCGCGCCCGGCGCCCGTTGTCACCTGCGGAGACGCGCAAGCAAGCCGCCGCGCTTAGGCTGGGCCGGTTCCCCTTGCAGCATCTGCGGGGGAAGCGGTTCCGCAGAAACTAGGTGCTCTGCCACGACGGTGACTGCGCTCAAGCAGCCGGACAGTACCGATATCACCGGTGGCCTTCGTTGAAATTCCCTTTCGCTGCCAGTTCCGTAGCCGGGGCTCGCCGCTACTATCTCTTCGTCCCGAAAGCAGACATCGACCATGACGCGTAGCTCCACACTGTCCTCATGCTCAGTTCCCTGCACGTCGTAGTACAGAGCTGTGCCTCCGATGAGGCGCGACGGCAACCGAGGGGGCTCGACACCATCCTTGAAACGAGCATCCAGCGACGTATGCGTATTCACCACGTTCAGGTACCGGTGCTTGTCTATGTTGCATATCAGGTGGAGCATCCATAGGTGACGCCCGATGTCGCCCCTGAACGGCTGGAACGCCTCGATCAGATCGCAGCGGTCGTGCGTGATTCCTTCGAGTTTCCTCGGAGCAACTTTCAGATACTCCCCTTCTTCGTCAAAGATTGGGAATTCATTCTGCTTAGTGGGTTCCTTGCCGTTATCTTTGACAAGCGCATAGACGAGGTGGTCCAGGGCAGAACGAAGGTTGTAGGCGACCTCCCCCACCCTGATGGGGAAGTCCATTGGAACATACCCCGGATCGCTCTCCCGTACGTGGAAGCGCCGAATCACGGGATTCCTGGCGCGTGACTCCATCTCCAGGACCCTGCGCTGTATCTGATACTCGCAGTGTGCGGTGATGTCAGACCGCAGACTTTCCAAACACTCGCGCGCCCGGCGAATCTTCGCGTCTACTCCTCGGCTGTCGACCATTGCCACGCCCCTTACAGCATCCGCTCCGACCGCCCCTCCGAGCGCCGGTGACGAGCCGCCCGGCGGAACGTCGGAGCGTCCGCGAGGCCGAGGCGCGGCACGTCCGGCCCCTGCCCGTTTAGCAGCTCCTCGATGGTCGCGATCTGCACGCGCGGGAACTGCCGGTCCGGGAAGTGCTCCGGCACATAGAACCCCGCCGCAGCCGCCTCCTGCCGCATCGGGCCGGTTGGCGGCTCCAGCGTCACCAGCATCCCCATCTCCGCCTGCTCACGCTCCATGTCGCCTTTGAGCGTCGCGATGATGTTCCGCTGCACGTGACCGCTCTTCACCTGCACCAGCACCGTCTTCGCCTTGCCGGACTCGTCGTCAAAGAAGTTGATGTAGCCGTCGACGCCAGCGTCCGCGCCCCTGCGCCGACTGTTGCCGGGCCGCGCGTCGACCAGCCCCAGCGCCCAGTACTCGAACTGGTAACGCCCGTCGTGCTCGCTCTCCGTTGCCAGCGCACGCGCGCTCGCGACATCCTGCGGCACGCCTTCCACGTCGTAAGCCGAGAGCTTGGTTCCGAACGTGTCGTGCAGCCTGCTCTTCATCAGCGAGATGGCGAGGTGCGTGATGTCGATTCCGATCCACCGCCGCCCCAGCCGTTCCGCGACGGCGACCGCCGTGCCGCAGCCGCAGAACGGGTCGAGCACCACGTCGCCCTCGTTGCTGCTCGTCTCAATGATGCGCTCCAGCAACGCCTCCGGCTTCTGGGTCGGGTAGCCGAGGCGTTCCTTGGCTTGTGAGTTGATTGGTGGGATATCAGCCCAAACGTCTGCTAAAGGGCGACCCCGTTGTTCGTCCAAGTATCGCTTCAACCGAGGGACTGCACCGGGGCGAGTTTGGACTACCAGGCCTTGGTCATAGGCTTCTTGCATTCGCTCTCTCGTCCAACGCCATACCTTGGTAATGCCCAAGAACTCGTACTCGAGGTTAGGTCTATTGTGGTTTGGGTTAATTAGATTGTCGAGCCGGTAGATTCGCCCGTCAGACTCGCGATGATTGTATTTGGAGGCAGTCTTCTCATCTAAAGCACGCTCGTCATATGGCAGAAAAGCGGAAGCGAGATTCCATGTTGCTAGCGCACTCCTCTGGTAGTTCAGAATAATGTCATGATTGCTAGGCAGCTGTCTCTTCATCAGCCCCTTTGCAGGAGTGCGCTGCCAGACGACCTCATTCCTGAAGTTCGCATGTCCGAACACAGCGTCCATGAGCAGTTTGAGGTAGTGGCTGGCAGTGGGGTCGCAGTGGAGGTAGATGCTGCCGGTCGGCTTCAGGACGCGGTGCAGCTCCACCATGCGCTGCGCCATCATCGTCAGGTAGGCCATCATGTCGTTCTGACCGAGGAACGAGCGCATCGCCTGCAGCAGGTCCGCTAGCTTCTTCGGCCCGTCTGTCACAACCTCCCGGTAGGCGCGCTCAGACTCGATGTTCCAGTGCCAGGTGTCGTCGAAGGCGTGTATCTGCGCGGCTGAGCCCTCGCCGCTCGCCTCCTTGAACAGCACGTTGTACGTCGCGTTGGAGTTGAACGGAGGATCGAGGTAGATCAGGTCGACGCTCTCGTCCGGCACCTGCTCGCGCAGGATGTCCAGGTTGTCGCCGAAGTACAGCTTGTTCTTCCAGTCGGCCATGCGTTCTCCTGCGTCTGGTCCCCTCTCTCTTGGAGAGCAGAGGGGTGGGTGAGAGTGAACCCGCGTGGAGCATGGTAGCAGGCGTGCCGCGCACGGCGTCTAGGGGCCGGTGTCGCGGGTTGGGGCGTATGTTCGGTATGCTACACTCTTTGTCATGAGTACTTGGTCGGTTCCGAACTCTGAGAAAGACAAGTTCAACAAAAAGATACGTCGATACGAACGCGAAGTAGACAACTATGACAACACTTGCCTGTTTGTCACAGCGGGGGCTGGCAGTCGCTGTAGACAACCTACCGTGAAGTGCCATTCAATTCCTGAGGCATCTGTGCTGAGTCAATTGCAAGATCTGAATGGTAATGTTCTGGACATTGGTTGGGGCATGATTGAGTGGAGAAATGTCCTCACAGGGAACACTTCTGTAAACTTGGCATCATCAGAATTATTCAGGCCTCGTAGAATTAGCATTTCTGTAGCCTCGACTGCGCCTTTTGCTTGCAATGCTCATGACCAAACATTCAGTGTGATTGATCAAGCGAATCCCAATCTCTCGGACTGGCGAGTGCCACTACTGATGGCATACCGTATTGCACTCTTCGCAAATGATCGCTGGAGAAAGTACGGGCATTTCCTATATAAGCAAGCAGAAATGCTTACAAAGGCACATAGGAATCCCTATGCCCAAGCTGAATTGAAGAGATTAATGGCTCAGCGAAATCTTCTGAGCCCACAGATGGTTCAGCAAGTAGAAGGGCTAGGTGAACTCTGGTGTAAGGCATCTGCATCTTTATCTGACATGGATGTTGTCTCGCTGCCTTTCAAGTCCAATTTGAAATTTGCTGCTGCTTTGATGATTGACTCGGGCACATCTTACATAACAATTAGCCCAAGAGGAAATACTACGCACGTTGCGACTATAGTATACCGTCGGAAAGACAAGAGGCACGTGGCTGACTACGTCAAACAATTGAAAACACTATCAGGGTTATCTCGTATGACAGCTGATAGTGGAGTAGGGTTTGTAACTAAATTAATATCTGATGGATTCGGGAGTATGGTAGCGTCACCTTATTCATATGAATCACTTACGAATGAGGAACGTGATGCGATCAAAATCAGCATTCATAAACTTAGCAGACCGGAGATATTGGAACAGATGTGGTCGCGCAGAGTGTGAGGTGTTCAGAGGGTTCCAAGTACCAAAAAGAGATTGGACATGTCACTGAACAAGGAAGACGTATGGCGAATCTACGATATGCCCCTCGACGAGCTAGATAGACCGCCACGCGGTATACACAGCCGCTTGATTGATGCGCGGACTAGTACCCCACTCCCCTAGAACTCCCGCCTCTGACGAAATGACGACCCCCTCTCCCTCTGGGAGAGGGGCTGGGGGTGAAGGTTGTTTTCATGACACGCGCTCGTTGCGCAGACGCCACACCCCTCCCTACCCTGTCTGCATGACTACCCAACCCGTCCCCGCGCCTGAACAATCCCATATCCCGGACACCCTCCCGCCGCAGGACAGGGCATACGCCGACCGCCTCACCCGCGCCCTCCGCTGCGGCGTACCCGGCTGCGAGTGCGCCGACGGCCCTATGGTCCACTGTCCCTCCCACAGCCACGCCGAGGTCCCGACCCTCACCGTCTCCTACGACCCGAAACGCGGCTTCGACTTCCAATGCCTCGTCTGTCCCCCGTTCCGAATCCGGGACGCCCTTGTGAAGCGCGGACTCGCGCCGGAAGGGGAGTTCTACACCGCCTTCGGCGCGCAGGAAGCCGGACTCCAACCCTTCTACTTCTTCATTCAGCAGCCCCAGGACTGGCTCTGGCCCAACCGCATACCGCTCGGCAAGCTCACCCTCATCGCCGGATACCCCTCATCCGGCAAGACCGCCATCGCACTCGACATCGCCGCCCGCGTCTCCCGTGGCGCAGCCGCCCCCGATCAGCCGGACTCCCTCTTTCCCTCCGCGCCCGTCGTCCTTGCACTGCTCGACGGCAACCCCAAGGCCGACGTCCTCCCAATCCTCCGCCTGTTCGGCGCCGACTTGGAACGCATCTACCTCGCCGACCTCCTCTCGCCCACGCACCCCGTCGACTACTACCCCGACGACCCGCCTGAGGACGATGACGGCCCGTACTCCTTCGAGGACGACGACGGTCTCGATGATGAGGACGACGATGACGTCGAGTACCTGTTTGACAACGACGGCAACGAGACACGCGTTCCCCGACGCAAGCCGGTCGGCTTGAAAGCCCCCGTTCGCGACCCGTTCTGGACGCCCGCCACTTCCGGCTCGAAACTCACCGCCCCCTGGCCGCGCCTCGACAAGGTCATGGGACGGCTCGCCAACTACCTTGCCGAGGGGAAGGCCGCCCTCCTCGTCGTCGACCAGGTCGAAGACCTCGCCGCCATGCACCGCACTCACGTCGCCACCGTCCTGGGCATGCTCAAGGCGCTCGCCGCGCGCTCGGGCGCTGCCGTCGTCGCCCTCGCCCACAACCCCGCGCAGAACTACCCCCGCGCCGTCACCGCCATACAGAACCGCCTGCCCCTCGCCTCCGTCGTATTCACCACCGCCGTCGTCGAACCGGGCGGACGCCGCTTCCTCGTCCCCCTCCGCCCCGCCATGAGCGACGATACCCCCGCCATACCCTTCGTCCTTCCCCGTTCTCCGTCGCTCCCGCGGAAGCAGGAGCCTCGCACCCCACCTCTCCCTCGGGGAGAGGTCGTCGCGCACAGTGCGGCGGGTGAGCCTCGCATCCCACCTCTCCCTCGGGGAGAGGTCGCCGCGCCCAGCGCGGCGGGTGAGGGTTTCACCGTCGCCTGGCGCAAGCCCGTCTTCCCCGCCCACATGAAAGCCCTCACCGAGCCCCGCCCCAACGACGGCGCGAAGACCCGCGCCGCGCAAACCTTCCTCATGCGCGCCCTCAGCGATGGTCCTCGTCCCGCCGCCGATGTCGAGCGCGAGGCCGCTCTGATCGGCGTCTCGAAGTCCACGCTCGTCCGGGCCCGCGCGCTCTGCAACGTCAAAGCCTTTCGCGTCGGTACGCCCGGTACCCACACCGGTGCCGGCGCGTGGTACTGGTCCCTTCCGTCAGGAGACACTTTGCAACAGGATGAGACACCCGCCGCCCCAGCCGAAGTTGTAAACGGATGAGATTGTTATTGCCTTAATGGCGGGAAGCAGGCCGTGGCCTGTGAAATACCCCTCGAAGGGCGGTTAAGAATGTCAAAACAGACCCGCGCTCCACTCTTGGAAAACCGATTAAGAATGTCAGCGGTGTCCCCCGTTGACATCCTTAATCAGAGCGAGACCCCTACTGCCTGCCCACCTCTCCCCCTGGGAGAGGTCGACGCGCTTGCGCGGCGGGTGAGGGTGACCCGGTGGCGTGGGGGCGGTGCCTTGTGTAGGGGCGTCCCTCGTGGGCGCCCTTCGGGCTCCCCTCGCCCTCTGGGAGAGGGGAACGCGCTTCAGCGCGCGGTGAGGGTTGGGGTCTTCTCAGCCGCCGACCTTCTTGGTCAGGTTGCGGCCGAACTCCTGCATGATGCCGTCCGTCTTGCGCTTGATGATGCCCTGGCCGAACTCGCCAAGCTTGCCCATGATGTTGGCGTCCGAGTGCACGACGAGGTTGCTGCCGCCGTCACCGGCGTCCTCGACCGCCATGTCGATCTTCACGCGGACGTTGCCCGGCACCTTGCGGTCCGCGCCCTCGCCGGTCATGGAGACGCGCATCGCGGCGTCGTCCCGGGAGTCCACCTGCAACTTGCCCACGAGTCCCAGCGCAACGGGGCCGACGCGCACCTTCACCGTGCCGGTGTACGTTCCGTCCGTCTCGGCAACGTCCGCCGCGCCGGGGATGCACATGCCGACCGCCGGGATGTCCGTCACGAACGCCCAGAGCGCGTCCGGCGAAGCGTTGACCTTATAGGTGTAGCTGAAGTCCATTCGATGCCCTTTCAGGGAGAGGATCGCCCCGCGCGCGGCGGGGCCTCTCCCATGATAGGAGCGCACCCCCGCTCCGGCAACCGGAGTCCTTGCGGACCGCGCTCTGGCGTAATCTTTCCCACCCACCCGCCCGAACGCTTGTGGGGGACACCCCCACTCCCCCGGCATAGGGGCTCTGCCCCTCTGCACTCCCTATCGACATCTTTGCAGAGAGGCAGTTATTGCTCATCACGCGCCTCACGAGAGGGAGCAGACCCGAGGGCTCGTGGTAGGCTGGCCTCCCATGCGTGCCCGCAGGCTCCCAACCAGACTGCTCCCCATCGCTGCCCTTCCGCTCCTCGTGCTCACCGCACTCGCGGGGGTTGCGCACGCTCCGAGCGCCGCCCTGCCCGCGCTGGAGCTGGAGCGCGTCTTCCCGGCGCTGACGTTCGAGCGGCCCGTGCTGCTCACCCACGCGGGCGACGGCTCAGGGCGGGTGTACGTCGTGGAGCAGCACGGCGTGGTCCACCGCATCGACCCCGCTACGCCGGACCGGACGGACGTCTTCCTGGACATCAGCCCGCGCGTGAGCCGTCGAGGGAACGAGGAGGGGCTGCTGGGGCTGGCGTTCGACCCTGCGTTCCCGGAGAACGGGCGCTTCTACGTCTACTACAGCGCGGCGTCGCCTCGCCGGTCGGTGCTGTCGCGGTTCGAGACCGGCGCGAACGGGCTGGGCGACCCCGCATCGGAGGCCGTGCTGCTGGAAGTGGCCCAGCCGTACTCCAACCACAACGGCGGGATGATCGAGTTCGGGCCGGACGGCATGCTCTACGTGGCGCTCGGCGACGGAGGCTCCGCGGGCGACCCGCGGCGCCACGGGCAGGACCTCGGCACGCTGCTGGGCGCCATCCTCCGCATCGACGTGACGCAGCCGGCGGGCGGCGCTCCGTACGCGATACCCGCCGACAACCCGTTCGCCGGACGCGACGACGCCCGCGGCGAGATATGGGCCTACGGCCTCCGCAACGCGTGGCGCTTCTCGTTCGACCGGGAGACCGGCGACCTGTGGACGGGCGACGTCGGCCAGAACGCGCTGGAGGAGGTGGACGTCGTCCGGCGAGGCCGCAACTACGGCTGGAACGAGATGGAGGGCTCGCGCTGCTTCCGGCCTGCGTGCGACCCCGGCGCCTTCGAGCCGCCCGTCGCGGAGTACGGGCGCGACATGGGCTGCTCGATCACCGGCGGCTACGTCTACCGCGGGCAGCGCGTCCCCGACCTGCGCGGCGTTTACCTGTACGCGGACTTCTGCTCCGGGCGCATCTGGGGACTCCGCTACGACGGCGAGCGCGTCACGGAGCAGGCACAACTCGCCCGTGCCGAGTTCCAGGTGCCGTCGTTCGGAGAGGACGAGGCGGGCGAGGTCTACGTGCTCGGGTTCGACGGGGGCATCTACACGTTCGCCGGGCCGCCCGGACAGGCGACGCAGCCCTCACCCACGCCCACAGGAACGGTTGCGGAACCCGGCCCTACCCCGCAGGTCCACCCTCTCCCCAGCCCTCTCCCCTCGAGGGAGAGGGGGTCGGACGCTCCTTCGCCCACCCCAACGAGCCCGCCCGGGCAGCCAACTCCGACACCCCAGGCTGCGATCGGCACGCACATGCCCTCGATGTCAGGCGGTGGCGCCGCGTGGGGCATCGTCGTGGCGGCGATCGTGGTGGCCGCGCTCGCGGGCGGAGTCGTCTACGCCGGGCGGCGGTTCCGGAGGAGGCGTTAGCCCGCGGCGCCCCGCTTGAACATCTCCACTACCTCGTCCGCCGTGCGGATGCGCGCGAAGATGGGGAAGATGCGCTCCATGAACATGTTCAGGTTGTCGTCCGGGCCGGAGCAGGCGTCGCTGACGACCACGATGTTGAAATCGAGGTCGCGCGCCGAGTAGGCCGTGCTCGCGATGCCGATGTGGATCGCGCCGCCGAACAGGACGATGGTGTCGATGCCCCTGGTGCGCAGGCTCAGCTGCAGGTGCGTCTGGTGGAACGAGCTCCACCGGTGCTTCGCGATCAGGTAGTCGTCCGGTGTCGGCGCCAGCTCGTCGATGACCTCGGAACTCCAGCTGCCGTGGGAGACGTTGCGGTACGCCGTCGTGAAGCCCTGGTCCGGGTCCTCCCACGGTTCGAGCGCGTAGTTCGTGTCGGAGTAGATGTGCGCCGAGTCCGACCCGTCAGGGCGGTGGTCGGCCTTCGGGTAGAACGACGGGACGCCGAGCGCCGACGCCACCTCCCGCACCTTCACGCAGTTGGCCACGATCGGCTCCATCTTCCTCTGGTTCTCCTCGCTGGAGCCCCGGAAATAGACGTTGAGCATGTCGAAGAACACGAGTCCGGTCTTCTTCGGATCGAGCGCATCGTACGGCATCGCCACCCTCCTTTTGGTCCGGCATCGGGGACGGCTGTAGGCTATGGTTGCCCCGTTGCCGCGTCAAATCAACATCGATGAACAGGATGGACAGAATGGGGGAACAAGCAGCATGAGAGCCACGACACGCTTACGCGAACTGCTGGCCGCGCCGGGCATCGTCCCGGCGCCCGGAGCGTACGACTGCCTCAGCGCCGCCGTCATCGAGCGCGCCGGGTTCCCGGTCGTCTACATGACCGGCGCGGGAACGTCGATATCCCGGACCGGCTACCCGGACATCGGCCTCACGACGATGAGCGAGATGGTGGCGAACGCGGCGGCCATCGCCCGCACGGTGAGCGTGCCCGTCATCGCCGACGCGGACACCGGCTACGGCGACGTGCTGCAGGTGCGGCGCACGGTGCGCGAGTACGAGCGCGCGGGCGTCGCGGGCATCCACATCGAGGACCAGGAGTCGCCCAAGCGCTGCGGTCACCTGGACGACAAGCGCGTCGTGCCGGCAGAGGAGATGGTGCGCAAGCTGCACGCTGCGCTCGACGCCCGCGAGGACGACGACTTCACGATCATCGCCCGCTGCGACGCGCTCGCCGTCACCGGCTGGGACGACGCCCTCCGCCGCTGCGAGGCGTACGTCGAGGCGGGCGCGGACGTGCTCTTCCTGGAGGCGCTCCAGACGCGGGAGCAGGCGATGGACGTGACCGGCCGGTTCGACGTGCCCGTGCTCTACAACTTCGTCGAGACGGGGAAGTCCCCGCTGCTGCCCGTCGCCGAGCTGGAGGCGCTGGGGTTCAAGCTCGTGATATTCCCCATCAGCGCGATGCTCGCCGCGCTCAGGACGATGACCGACCTGATGCGCGAGCTGCGCGAGACGGGCACGACCGCGCACCTCGTCGCCGACCGCATGGTCAGCATCCAGGAGTGCTTCGACACCGTGGGGCTGTCCGACATGCTCGCGCTGGATGCGGCGTACGCCGGCTCCGTGAGGTGAGACAGGCAAGCCCAACTCTTAGAGCAGCTCTACGAACTCCTCAACACCTATCCCAGCCTGCCTGATGATTGCGCGCAGGGTGCCACGGTCCAGTTCCCGGTGGTCGGGAACGACGAGTTGGGCAAAGGGGTCGTCTCGCCGCAGCACGATATGACTCCCGCGCTGACGTCTGACAGAGAATCCGACACTGACGAGGGCCTTGATGCACTCCTGCCCGGATATCCTGGGCAGCCCTGTCATACCGCTACGACTAGTGCCTCGAAGCGCTCTTCGGGAACCGGCAGGCCATCTTCCTCAAGGGCTGCCACGTACTCCCTGATGGCCTCCTTGATATTGGCGATAGCCGTGTCTTTAGTCTCTCCCTGGCTGATACAGCCGGGGAGGCTGGGACATTCAGCAACCCAGTAGCCGTCCTCACCCGGATGGAGCACCACTTGTCGCATCGTTTCACCCTTCACCCGACTCTTGGCAACCTTTCTGAGGATAGCACTCCACTCCTCCTGCTGACATGCTCGCACTCGATGCGGCTTGCGCGGGCAGTGCTATCCCCTCTGCCTGATGTCTCGCCGCTGGAACAGCACGAATGACAGGCCGATGAGGACCACAGAGAGCGCGATCAGAACGGCAGCGTTTCCCCAGTCCATGCCGTTGTTGAGCGGGTCGCTGCCCAGGTAGTAGTGGAACGGCGACAGCCACGCGATGCTGGCAAGGGCATCGTTGATGGCCACCAACGAGGTCAGCAGGTGGAAGGCAAGGGCCGCGCCCGCCGCCCCGAACACGGCAACCGACGTGCGTCCCGTACCGGCACCGAGCGCCAGGGCGAGGGAGCCGAACACCAGACCCACCACCACCTGGAGCGCGGACGTCGCGGCGATGTTGCCTATGGACATGCCGAGGTCGCCCAGCACGGAACCGAGCGCGACGCCAGCAAACGTCGCGACGCCGACGGCGATGCCGAACAACACCATCGTGACGGCCTTCTCCAGAACGATCCGGGACCGGGATATCGGATTGGACAGCAACAGCGCCATCGTCCTGCGCGACTCCTCCCCCGCCAGCGCTCCCGCGCCCATGATCGCCGTTACCAGGATGACCGACAGGGGGGCCATCAGGCCGAAGGTCTCCAGCGTGTACCAACCCTCGGGCGTACCCAGGTCTCCGCCTCCGAAGAGCGCGATCAGCTCCTCCGGGAAGTTGTGGAACGCGATCCGCGTCTCCTCCGGCAACGACGCATACATCGGGCCCAACATGACGCCCATGACCAGGAACATCGCGGCCGACGTGACGAGGAGCAGGGTCTGGTAGTCCGAGACCGTCTTGACCCATATCGACGAGACCCTGGCCGAGCCGGCGAGCCGGCCGATCATCCTGTTGAGGAGCGGGTTGCCCCGCACCCTGTCCAGCAGCGAGGTGCCGACTGACTGGCTTCTCAGGTCACGGCGGTTGAACCCAACCAAGGCGACGACCAGGAGAGTGACAGACGCTGAAGCCAGCAGCGCCAGGTGTCCCCACGCAATGCCGTTGTAGACCGGCTCGCTGCCGTCGAAGTAGTACCAGGGGAACGCTTTCCGCAGGCCCTCCAGCCCCTGGACGAGGGGCAGGAGGCCCACGGCAAAGAAGGACAGCACCAGGATGCCCGACGCCGCGCCCGTCGCCGTGTCCCGATTGCCGGTCGCGGCGCCGATGGCCAGGGCAAGCATCCCGTAGAAGACGGCGTTGACGTACAGGTGGAGCGCCAGGGCTTCCACGTTCAAGCCGCCGATCTCGACACCCAGCAGGGCGGCCATCGGGTGGACCGTGATCCAGATGGCGACGACGGCAAGTGCCGTGAGCAGGACGAGGGCCAGGACCTTGGACAGCAGGACGTGCGTGCGGCTCTTCGGGTTCGCGAGCAGGATGTTCATGGTGCCGTTCCGCTCCTCGCCCGCGATCGCCGCGCTGCCCATGACGAGCGCCATCACGGCCACCACCACGGCCCCGAACGATCCGAAGACATAGCCGATCGCCAGACCCCCCACGTCGACATCCTCCCCGATGCCGAGCAACGAGCGGAACGCCTCAGGCAGCTCGGTGTAGACGGTGAGGTCGATGTCCCTGTAGGACGCCATCCCGAACAGCAGCAGCAGCGTGAGGCTGGCTGCCGAGATCGCCCACCCGAGCCAGCGGTCCCGCGCCACCTTGAGCGATATGCTGGAGAGCGCCATCACCCGGCCTCCTCGTCGGTGTGGTAGTACGTGAGGAATATCTCCTCGAGGTCCGTCTCGCTCGTCCTGATGTCCTCCACGGCGTACCGGTCCGTTGCGGCCTTCAGGAGCTCGCCCATGTCGCCGTCGAAGGACATCTCGACGTGGACGCCGCTTGCGACGACGTTGCGCACGCCGGAAACGGCCTCGAAGACCGATGCGTCCGCCTCCGAGTCGAGCACGAACTCCACCCGGCGCATCGCCTTCGACCTGAGCTCCGCAACCGACTCCACCGTGATGAGATAACCGTCCCGGATGATCCCGACACGGTCCGCGACACGCTGGACCTCCGAGAGCGTATGGCTGGACAGGAAGACGGTGCACCCCTGCGCAGTCACCTCGCGCACCATGTTCTGGAACTCCCGCTGGACCAGCGGATCGAGCCCGGCCGTCGGCTCGTCCATAATCAGCAGGTCAGGCCGGTTCATGAAGGCCTGGATGATCCCGACCTTCTGGCGATTCCCCGTCGACAGGTCCCCCACCTTCCTCGAAAGGTCGGAGGCCAGGCGTTCGGCCAGCTCGTCGACGTGGGCCCAGTCGACGCCTCCGCGCATGTTCGCGAAGTACGTCAGGGTGTCCCGCCCTGTCAGGTTCGGGTACAGGGCGAGGTCTCCCGGGATGTAACCAATACGCCTTCTGATCTCCACGGCATCCCGGTGCGCGTCCAGGCCGAGGATGGTGGCCGTACCGGCGGTGGGCCTGATCTCATCCAGCAACACCCTGATGGTCGTCGTCTTCCCCGCACCGTTCGGCCCGAGGAACCCGAAGATCTCGCCCTCCCCGACGTCCAGTTCCACGTCCTCGATGCCACGGTTCCTGCCGTAGTACTTCGTCAGTCCACTCGTGTGAATGGCCGTCGTTGCCATGCGGCTGCCTCCCTGCAGGTCACTGGTCCTGCCCGAGCGTATCACGCGCGATTCCTTGCAGTATCCCGATCCCCCATCGTTCGGGAACCGCTGACCGGCGACATATTCCTGCCACATTTCACCCCTACCGTGAGCGGTGTCACGGATCTCACGAAGGAGGTGGAATGATGATCCGCAAGAAACTGATAGCAAAGTTCCTGGTGGCGATGGCCCTGACAGCCATGTTCCTCACGGCGGTATTCGTCGGATGCACCGGCGAACGGGGCCCCGAAGGCGGGGACTCCGAGCGCGGGGCGGCGAGCGAGGTCTCCGAGCGCGGCGGCGAGTCCGGCGGGGAGCACGGGGCCGGCGACGAAGGCTCCGGCGGTGAAGGCGCCGAGGGTAGCAGCGGCGGCGAAGAGGCCAGCGCAGCGGCCCTTGCGCCGGACCAGACGTTCGACGCGGTCCGCGGCGGCGCGCGGTTGGTCATGAACTACGACGCCGCGGGCAACGCCTTCGTCGGCACCGTCGAGAACACGACCAACAGCACCCTGACGAGGGTCAGGATCGAAGTGCACATCACCAACGGACCGGAACTCGGCCCGACGACCCCGATAGACCTGACCCCGGGCCAGGTGGCGGCGGTCAGCCTGCCGTTCTCGCAGGCGTTCACCGGATGGGTGGCGCACGCGGAGGTCGGCAGTGGCGAGGGCGGCAGTGAAGGCGGCTCCGAGGGCGCCGGCGGCGAGGGGCACGGCCCCGGCGGCGAAGGCGGCAGCGAAGGCGAAGCTGCCCGGGAAGCGGCCATGTCCAGCCCGATCACTCCGCTCGACCAACCGTGGAACGGCGTTCTCGGCGGGCTGGCGATCTCCGCGCGGTACGACGCGGCAACCCAGTCCGTCCAGGCGACGGTGCAGAACACGCTCTCGCAGAAGCTCTGCTACGTGCAGGCGGAACCGCACTTGAAGTCCGGGACGCAGACCGTGGGCGAGCTGGGGCCCGACGTGCTGGGAGACCTGAACCCCGGCCAGCAGGCGGTGTCCAACGTGTCCGTTTCCAGCGAACCAGGTCTCGCGGGCGTGTCGTTCGACGGATACGTCGTGCACATGGAAGTGTTCGACTGCGCCGGGCCCGGCCCCGTGCCACACACCGGCGGAGAAGGGGCTGAGGGCAGCGGCGGAGAAGGCGCAGGCGGCGAAGGGCACGGCCCGGGCGGAGAAGGCGGCAGCGAAGGTTCCAGGAGCGAAGGCAACGAGTCCGGCGCATCCGGCGGCAGCGAGGAAGGCAGCGCGGCCATGCTGGCGCCGGACCAGACCTTCGACGCAATCCGCAGTGGCGCACGGCTGATCCTGAACTACAACGCCTCCACCAACGCCTTCCTCGGCACGGTGGAGAACACGACCAACGGCGTGCTGACAGACGTCAGAATCGAAGTGCACCTCTCCAACGGGACGGAGCTCGGGCCGACGCCCCGGATGGACCTGGCGCCGGGCGACGTGGAGCTGGTCTTCCTGCCCTCGACGCAGGCGTCGTTCACCGGATGGGTGGCGCACGCTGAGGTCGGCGGCGGCGAGTCCGGCGGTGAGCATGGCTCCGGCAGCGGCGGCGGCGAGTCCGGCGGCGAACACGGCTCCGGCGGTGAGCGTGGCAGTGGCTAGAGCCGGGGCCAGTCCGTGGCCGGATATAATCCGGCCACGGAGGCACCCGCAGACGGACGCGGCGCCTGAGGAGGCGCCGCGTCCCACGTGGATTCGAGAGGACCAGCGATGAGCGGCACCGTACTGATCGTCGAAGACGATACGAGGATCGCGAACTGGGTCAGGGTGTACTTCGAGCGCGCCGGGTTCTCCGCCGAGGTCGCTCACGACGGCATATCCGGCCTGGACCTGGCCCGCGACCTAGCGCCTGATCTGATCATCCTCGACCTGATGCTTCCCCGTCTCGACGGCGTGGAGCTGTGCCGGATACTGCGCCGGGAGTCGGACGTCCCTATCATCATGCTGACGGCCAGGGAGGCCCCCGTCGAGCGCATCACCGGACTGGACAGCGGCGCCGACGACTACATCGTCAAGCCGTTCGATCCGGACGAAGTCATCGCCCGGGCCGAGGCAGTGCTCCGCCGCGTGAAGGGCAAGGTGCAGCAGGTGCTGAAGCACGGCAACATCACCCTGAACGAGACCACCGGGGTCGTGACGGTCGATGAGGAGCCCGTAACGCTGAGCCAGGGGCAGACCGCCCTGCTGTCGACGTTCATGCGCCATCCCAACCAGCTGCTCACCCGCGATCAGTTGATCTCGCTGGCCTTCAACGATGAGTTCGAGGGGTTCGACCGCGCCATCGACAGCCAGATCGCCCGCCTGCGGAAGCAGATCAATCGGGACGGCAGGCAGCCGATCCAGACCGTCTACGGCGGGGGCTACCGGTTCGTGACGGAGGACGCGTGATGTCGCTGCGCTGGCGCATCATGGGCGCGACCATCTTCATCGTCGTTCTCACCGTGCTGATCAGCGTCGGCGTGGGCTACTACGCGACGCAGTCCCGTCTGGACGTGTTCGTGGACCGGATAGGCAACGACGAGGCGGTCCAACTGGCCCGCGATCTGAGCCGGGAGTACACCGCCGCGGGCGGCTGGGGGACCGTGGACACCGCGCTGTCCGAGGCGGGATACGCCTACGAGGGAGGCGGGGAGAGCGAGGAGCACGGAGAGAGTGAGGAGGAGTCATCGGAACTCTTCCACAACGACCAGATACGAGTTGTCGTCGCAGATGCAGACGGACGCGTGGTGAGAGACAACATGTCCGTCCTGTCGCCCGGCGCCGCCGCGTCCGACCTGTCAGGCCGCCGCGAGGCGGTGTTCGACCTCGCCGCGGACCGGCCCGTGGGCCACGTGTACGTGGACGTGAACCGCTCGTTCCTGTCGACGGAGTCGCACGGGTTCCTCAGTACGCTCCTGTACATCATCCTGATCGGCGGGGCGTTGACGGTGGGCGTCGCCGTACTGCTGGCTGCCTGGCTGTCCAAGCGGGTCACGGCGCCCGTAACGGCTTTGACGGAGGCAACCGAGGCGATCGCCCAGGGGGATACCGCCCAGCTGCCGGTCACGTCATCGGACGAACTGGGAAAGATGAGCGTGGCGTTCAACCGGATGACCTCCTCCCTGGAAACCCAGCGCGAACTCCGCAGGCGGCTGATCAACGACGTCTCCCACGAGCTGAATACACCGCTGAGCGTGATCCAACTGGAGGCTGCGGGGCTGCGCGACGGACTGCAGAGCGGCGAGAGCGCGTCCGGCCACATCATCCAGGAGGTGGAGCGGCTGCGCGGCCTCGTGACCGATCTGAACTGGCTGGCGGAGACGGACCACGGGGAGTTGCGGCTCACGCTGGAGACAGGTCCGGTCCACGAACTGCTCGCCGCGGAGGTGGAGCGCTGGCAGCCGCAGGCCGACGCCCGGCAGGTCGCACTGTCACTGGAGGCGTCCGCCGCCCTCCCGGACATGAACCTGGATCGTATGCGGATGGGCCAGGCGCTGGGGAACGTGCTGAGCAACGCCATCCGCTGCACCGAGACCGGTGGCAGCATCGTGCTCAGGGCGGAGCCGCAGAACGGCGATGCGCTGGCCATCTCGATCGCCGACGACGGCATCGGCATCGACGCGGCGGACCTTCCGCACGTCTTCGACCGCTTCTATCGCACCGACGAGTCGCGCAGCCGCGGGATAGGCGGCACCGGCCTGGGGTTGGCCATCACGCGCGCCATCGTCGAAGCGCACGGGGGCTCGATCGCCGTTGCAAGCGACGGGCCAGAGCAGGGAGCGACCGTGACCATCCGCCTTCCGCTGCAGTGAGCGGACACCCCCTGGAGCATTCCAAGCTCGCTCGGAATGCCAACTACGAACGGCTATACTGCGCCCGACCCCAACGCGAGGCAGAGGAGGCTCGGCGCATGGCTCCCTACAAACGCATCTCCGGAGACTCCCATCTCGAGGTAGCGAACGAGCGCTGGACACACCGCGTAGACCCCGCGTTCCGCGACCGCGCACCCCGCACGGTGAAGCTCGATACCGGCGCGGACGCGACGCAACTGGAAGACCTGCCCCCCACCCAGAACCCGATGGACCTCTACGGCGGCAAGGGGCGCGACATCTGGTATCCCGGCGGTCAGACATACGAGTCCACGCCGGGCACCGGCCCGCCGCAGCAGCGCGTGCAGGAGCAGCAGAAGGACGGTCTCGACGCTGAGATACTCTACCCTGCCGTGGTCTGCGGCCCGCGTCTCTGGATGCAGGTGAAGGACGACGCCCTCCACCGAGCGCTCTTCCGGGGCTGGAACACCTGGCTCGGCGAGGAGTACTGCTCCGAAGCACCTGACCGGCTGCTCGGCATCGGCGCGGTCCCCGCCACCGGCGTCGACGACGCCGTCGCCGAGCTGGAACACTGCAAGTCCGTGGGACTGACCGGCGTGCAGTTGATGACGTTCCCCAACGGTGGCGGCAAGCCCCTGCCGGAGGACGACCGCTTCTGGGCCGCGTCGCTCGACCTGCAGATGCCGGTCTCCATCCACGTCGAACTCGACCGGACCGGCAAGCGCGGCGGGAAGATGCTCGACTACCCCGCTGAAGACGACCGCGTAACCACGGAACTCGCGTTCCAGGTGCAGCGGTTCGCCGCACGGGGCGGGGGCACGAACGCGGTGCAACTGCTGCTCTCCGGCCTGTTCGACCGCTTCCCCGACCTGCGCGTCTGCCTCGCCGAGACCTCCATCGGCTGGGTGCCCTTCTTCCTGGAGATCGCGGACGTACGTTACAACCGCCACATCCACTGGGCGCAGAGCATGAACGGCTTCACGCCCCTCAAGGCAATGCCCAGCGAACTGCTCAACGAGTACTTCTACTGGGGCTTCCAGCAGGACCGCTCCGGCGTTGACCTGCGGCACCACATGAACGTGGAGCGGCTCATCTGGGCCGCCGACTTCCCTCACCAGGAGTCGGACTGGCCGCACTCGGACATGGTCATGGAGCACAACTTCTCCGGCGTCCCGGAGGACGAGGTCTACAAGATGATCGTCCAGAACGCCGTGGACTTCTTCCACCTGCCGGAGCGGAACTAAGTAGACCGACGGAGGGCCAACGTGAGCGAGACAGACGAACTGCAAAACGATCTGGTGACCGCATCCACCATCATCGAGTGGGAGTTCGGGGACATCATCGGCCACGTCGGCGTGCGGCTACCTGACGAGCAGGGCATCGCGGTCAAGATGCTCCGCGCCCCTCAGTTACCCGGAGCCGAGAACTGGATGATGCAGTTCGACATGGACGGGAACAAGATCTCCGGCGAGGGCACGGTGCCGGGGGAGGCGGCCATCTACACCCGCATCTTCCGCGCGAAGCCGGAGGTCAACGCCATCGTCCACGCCCACGCCAACATGTGCATCGCGCTCGGGCTGGCCGGAGTGCCCATCAACGGCGTCCACCTCGCCTCCGCGAAGTTCGCTGACGGCCTGCCGGTCCACCCCGTGCCCACCTATGTCTCCGACGACGAAGACGGCGACGCGATCACCCGAACGCTCGGCGACGCGCCCGGCATGACCATCAACGGCCACGGCATCGTCACGGTTGGCAAGAGCATCGACGAGGCGTGCTTCACGGCGGTGTACATGGAGCGCACGGCCAAGATCATCCAAGCCGCCCGGTTGCTGGGGTTCGACCAGGTCGACGGCGCGTTCAGGGAGGAGATGGCCGGCAACGCGCGCAAGATGAGCGAGCGCCAAGCATCCATCAACCGCCCGAAGGTCGATCACTCCGACGACTGGCGCTACTACACGAGGAAACTCGAACGCGGCGAGCCGTGGAACCGTGGCTGGACCTAGCCTGATCGCCTCCCGGCGCCGCAGGCGCACGAGTCTCTTCTGGCCGTTCGACGCCTATTACGGCTGGGCGATCGCGTGGACGGCGCTCATCGTCTCCTTCGCGTCGTCCGTCTTCTACGGCCCAGTGCTCAGCGTCTGGTTCGAGCCGATCCGCGAGGAGACGGGCTGGTCGTCGTCGGAGATCACGGCGTCGTTCACCATCGGCAGTTTCTCCGGTTCCATCCTCACCGCCGTCATCGGCAGGGTGATGGACCGTTACGGGACACGCACCATCACTGCGGTTTCCGGCATGGTGCTCGCGGGGTGCATGATAGGGCTCGCGTTCATGCAGGCCCCGTGGCAGATGTGGCTCTTCTTCGGAGCGGGGCGCGCGTTCGCCATCGCGGGCGTGCAGGTCGGCACTACGGTCGCGATCGCCAACTGGTTCATCCGCAAGCGTGGCAAGGCGACCTCCTTCGCCGGGTTCGGCCTCCGGGCCGGGCAGGCGCTCGTGCCCCTTGCGGCGGCGGTGATCATCGTGCTGCTCACCTGGCGCTGGGCCTTCGGCCTGCTCGCCATCTCCGCCATCCTGCTCATCACCGCGCCGGCGCTGGTCTACCTCCGGCGCAGGCCCGAGGACTACGGCCTGCTGCCCGACGGCGAACCGCCCCCCAATGCAACATGGAACCCGAGTGGGAACGACGCGCGGGAGACAGAGACGCCGTGGACAGCGTCCCAGGCCCAGAAGACGGCTGCCTTCTGGCTCATCCTGCTCACTATGTCGATCATGTTCTTCGCGCAGACGGCAACGAACCTCCACGCGGCGCCGCACTTCCAGGTGCGCGGCGTCCCGTTCGAGAACTCCGTGGTCGTCGTGTTCATCTTCGCCTCCATCTCGGCGGTGATGACCGTGCCATGGGGCTGGGTCATGGACCGTATCCACGTGCGCTTCGTCATCGCGATGGTCTCGCTCCTCTACTTCGGCTCCATGCTCGTCATCATCAACGCACATACGTTCGCGGGCGCCATACTGTTCGGCGTCGTGTTCGGCATCGCGCAGGGCGGGTGGACGGTGAGCCAGCGCATCGTGGTGCCCAACTACTTCGGACGACGCTCCGTGGGCGCGATCCGTGGCCGGATGGGCCTGATGACGGCGTTCATCAACCCGGTGGGCCCCCTGGCCGCCGCCTGGATACGCGACCAGACCGGCAGTTACGAACTGGCGTTCACGATCTTTGCCTTCATGTTCCTGGCAGCCGTCGTGATGATGCTCATCGCCACGCCGCCGGTCCTGCGGTCGACGCCGGTCCGGCGAACAGTTCGCACCGCCGTGTTGCTGTGGGCGGTGCTCATCGCGTTGTACGCAATCGCGCGCCACGCGCTCAACAACCGCGAGGACGAGTAGGCCGCGCCCCGCGTGATGCTAGAATGTCCTGCGCACCCCCTCGTCCGAGGGGGCCTTCTCCGAGAGCCACCGTAGCTCAGTGGCAGAGCAGCTGTTTCGTAAACAGCAGGTCAACGGTTCGAATCCGTTCGGTGGCTCCAGCAGCTCTCCGAAATCGTTATCCTCCCGGCAATCGACGCAGGCCCATCATGAGTACCTTCAAGACCGTGGCCCTTGTAACAGGGGTGGCCCTTGTAACGGGGTCCATCTCCACTGCGTTCCTCCCCGGGTGGGTGAAGCGGAGACGCCCCAAGCGTGAAGCCGGGCAACCGAGGCCGGAGTACGTCTGGCTCGCATTCGCCGAACGATACGCTTCCCCGTTCGGCCTTGCGTTCCCCGGCGCGGAGACGGCCGAGACCACGGAACGCACGTACCAGGGCGCTTACATCCTCCTGATGGCAAGGGTCCGCATGGAGTTGATGATGGTTGAGTTCTTCACCGAGGGCGGCGCGCTGCTGTTCACACCCCAGACCCGCGTCGTGGAGAGAGTCACCTACTCCACCGAGGCATTTCAGCCGTACCTGGGAGAGATCAGATCGTTGGAAGACTTCGGGCGTTACGCGCCCTACCGCAGCGGTTCGTTGAAGATGATGAAACTGTCCGTCCACCCAGACGACGCGGATGAAGCTGTCACCGTGCTGGAACGCGCCG
Source organism: Dehalococcoidia bacterium (assembly GCA_965220225.1). GTDB lineage: Bacteria > Chloroflexota > Dehalococcoidia > Lucifugimonadales > Australimonadaceae > Bin16. The sequence continues at coordinate 2,891,717 of OZ244813.1, forward strand.
GCATCGCCGCAGAAACGTCAAAAGGGCCGCAGCCCTGGTGGCATACGCACCACTTTCCGGTGTGATAAGCAGACTGATGACCCGCGCCGCAACGCCCCGTGAATCCCCCTGCGCTCCCGTAACGTATCATCCGATGTATGGACGATAAACCCAGTCCTGCCCCAGCCCCCGTACGCGGAGCGCTCCTCGCGGGAGTCTTCTCTTCGATCGTGGCTGCGCTCGTCTCGCTGCCGCTGCACTCGCCACACGATGCGCTCCTGAACTCGGCCAGCGTCACCTGGGGCGTGCTACTGCTTGCGCTCGTGAGCGGCCTCGCTTGGCGCCGGCTCAACCACGGGCCGAACGCGGTGCTCCGCTTCTCTCTTCTCATGGTGGTCGGCTTCGTCGCCTGGGTAGCCATTGCGTTCGCCATCGGGACGATGCTGACGCGCATGGTCGCGTTCAGCGTACCGCTCGCTGCGATAGCGTTCGGGGGCATCGCCCTGCTCACGCCACTGCTCTCGCGGCTGTCCCCCGCTTCGCGATGGCCGGTCGTCGTCGCCGCGCTCGTGATCGCGGCTGCGGTCGGAGTCGGACTCGCCGGCCAGGGCGACCAGGAGAGCGGACGGCTGGAACTGCCGCCCCGCGCCGGACACGACACGTTTAGAATCGACACATAGCACTGTAGGAGTCTGCTGATGCACGCTTTCCCCTCCCGATACGCGAAACTCGTCCTGCCACTGGCGATAGTCGTCCTGCTCGCCCTTCCGGCCTGTGGCGCAGACCCCACCCCCACTCCCGTCCCCACCCCAACGGCCAACGTCGCAGCTGTCATCCCCACCCCTGCCCCTAGCCCGACCACTGGCGCACCCACCGACACCACGGCTGCCCCTGCACCCACGACCGTCCCCGCCGCCCCATCGCCGGACACCGCCACGGCGGCTCCCGCCGAGGCGCCCGCTGCATCCGAGCGCTCGACCGGCGAGGTCGACGGCATCGTGTTCGTGGTATCGGAGGGCTCCGAGGCGACGTTCTCGGTCGGCGAGGTGCTGGCGGGCGTCTCGATCCCCAACTACGAGGCCGTGATGCACACCACGGGCCTGAGCGGCGAGGTACGGCTGGACGGCGGTGCATCGCTCGTGGCCGTGGACCTGCACAGCATGATGAGCGACGAACCGTTCCGCGACCGCTACGTGCAGAGCCGCATGTTCCCCGGCCAGCCGTCCGCAAGCGTCTCGTTCGGCGATCTGACTCCCCTCCCCGACGGTTTCACGAACGGCGACCCCGTCTCGACCGAAGCAACCGGTACGCTCCGCATCAACGACATGGACGTGCCGCTGGTGTTCACCATCGAGGCCCGCGACGATGGTGATATCGACGGTATCGTCTACGTAGTCGGGCGCTCGACGTTCACCTGGGACCAGATCGGCGAGCCGGTGCCGACCGCGCGCAGCGTGGTCAGCGTCGAGGACGAAGTCCGCGTCAACGTGCTGCTCGCGCTCAGGCCGCAGTCAGGCTGATCCTCCCTCCGCCTTGCGCCAACGAGTGCGGTAAAGCATCATTGCGCCCGCACCCGATGTGATGGAGGGAGTCATGGCCGCACCCAAGGTCGTCGTTTTTGCGCCCGGAGATGAGAAGAGCTACCGGCGGTTCGAGGAGGCCGGCTGTGAGATCACGCTCGGCAAGGCGTCCTGGGCCGACCCCACCGGCAACACCACGGACGAGATCGCGGCGATGGCCATGGACGCCGACGCGCTCGTCGGCACGTCCATCAAGGGCGGACGCATAGACCGCAGCGTCATGCTCGCGTCGGAGCAGCTGCGTATCGTCGCCAAGTACACCGTCGGCGTCGACGAGGTCGATACCGACGTCGCCACGGAACTCGGCATCATCGTCACGCACGCGCCGACCGAGGCGAACTGGGGCGGCGTCGTCGAGACGACGATGCAGCAGATGCTCACGCTGCTGAAGAAGCCCCGCCAGCGCGACGAGGCGATGAAGCACGGCACGGCCTGGCGCACACCGGCGCTCACCGCCACTCATATCGGACGGCGCGAGGACGGCTACCCGGGCCTCACCGTCGGCATCGTGGGCCTCGGGCGCATCGGCGGACGACTCGCCCAGATGCTCGCGCCCTGGCGCGTCCGCATGCTCGCCTACGACCCCTACCAGCCCATCGACCGCTTCATCCACGCGAACGTCGAGCGCGTCGACCTCGACACCCTCCTGCAGGAGTCCGACGTGGTGACTCTTCACGTCATCCTCACGCCGGAGACGCACCACATGATCGGCGAGCGCGAACTCAGCCTGATGAAGCCGACCGCAATCCTCCTCAACACCTCGCGCGGGCCGGTCATCGACGAGAAGGCGCTGGTCGCCGCGCTGCAGAACGAGACCATCGCGGGCGCGGGGCTGGACGTGTTCGAGGTCGAGCCGCTCCCGATGGACAGTCCCCTGCGGCAGATGGACGAGCGCGTGCTGCTCTCGCCGCACGTCGCGGCGCACAACCACGGCGCGGGCATCGGCCCCGGCATCGAGTGGGGAACGGAGGACGTGCTGCGCGCCCTCCGGGGCGAGGTGCCCGAGCACGTCTTCAACAAGGACGTCATCCCCCGCTGGCGCGAGCGCTTCGAGGGCCGCGCCGTCATCTAACATACCCATCGTCCCAGAGGAGGGAGCGCATGACCACCAACGGGCGCATCAGCAAGGCCGAGTGGGGCTCCGACGTCATCGTCGAGACGCTGCGCGGCCTCGGCATCGAGTACGTGGCGATGAACCCCGGCGCGAGCTTCCGCGGCGTCCACGACTCGCTCGTCAACTACCTCGGCAACGAGCGCCCGGAACTCATCCTCTGCCCGCACGAGGAGATCGCCGTAGCCGTAGCGCACGGCTACGGCAAGGCCGCGGGCAAGCCGATGGCGGCCTACGTCCACAACGTCGTCGGCCTGCTCCACGCGACGATGGCCATCTTCAACGCTTCCGCCAACCGCTCCGCCGTGCTCGTGCTCGGGGGCACCGGCCCCATGGCCGCCGACGAACGCCGCCCGTGGATCGAGTGGATACACACCGCCAACGTGCAGGGCAACGCCGTCCGCGACTACGTGAAGTGGGACGACCAGCCCGCCAGCGTCGGCGCATCGGTCGAGTCGCTGGTCCGCGCGTATCACATCGCCACCAGCCAGCCGGAGGGCCCGGTCTACGTCAACTTCGACGTCACGACACAGGAGCAGCAGCTCAGCGAGCCATTCGAGATGCCCGACTTCGACGCCTTCCCGAAACCGACGCGCTTCCAGGCCGACCCCGAGGCGCTTGATCTCGCAGCCGGACTGCTCGTCGACGCGCAGCGCCCCGTCGTCCTCGCCGACTTCCTCGGACGCTCAGATGAGGCGGCAAGCAGCCTCGTGCGGCTCGCGGAGCTGCTCTCCCTGCCCGTCGTCTCCGGCGGCGACCTCTACAACTTCCCGTCGCGCCACCCGCTGAACGCAACCGCTTCCAAGCGGCAACTGCTGCAAGAGGCCGACGTCGTGCTGGCGCTCGACGTGTACGACCTCCAGCAGGCGCTCACTGGACAGGACTACCGCGCCCGCCAGTTGCAGCACCTGCTCCCACCCGGCGCGAAACTGATCGACGTGTCGCTGCGCCAGCTCGCCGTCCGCAGCTGGACGGCGGACTACGGCGGACTCTATCCCACGTCGCTCTCCGTGCAGGCCGACACCGCGCTCGCTATCCCAGCGCTCGCCGACCTCGTCGAGCGCCGCCTCAACGACGGCCCCGACCGTTCGAGCGAGTTACGCGAGCGCCATGCACGCGTCGCCGCGATGCACGACGGGGCGCAGCAGCAGGCGGCGAAGGTCGTCGCGGACCGCTCCGGCGAGTCGCCCATCGCCTTGCCCTTCCTCGCGTCGGAGATGTGGGAGGTCGTCAAGGACACGGACTGGGTGCTCGGCAACGGCAACCTGCGCGGCTGGACGGAGCGGCTGTGGGACTACAACGCCCCGCACCAGGTCATCGAGTCGCGCGGCGGCGGCGGACTCGGCATGGGCTTCGGCCACGCGCTCGGGGTTGCACTCGCGAACCGGGACAAGGGACGGCTCACCATCAACATCCAGTCGGACGGCGACTTCCTCTTCACGCCCGCCGCGGTCTGGACGGCAGTCCACCACCGCATCCCCATGCTCGTCGTCATGTACAACAACCGCACCTACGGCAACGACCTCGGCCACCAAGGGCTGATGGCAGAGGTGCGCGGCAGGCCCATCGAGAGAAGGACCATCGGCATCGACATCGACGACCCCTACGTGGACTTCGCGGGCATGGCGCGCTCGTTCGGCGCGTGGGCCGAGGGCCCCATCGACGACCCCGCCGACCTCAGAGGCGCGCTCGAACGCGCAAAGCGCGAAGTTATCGAGAATGGCCGCGTCGCCCTCGTGGACGTCGTCACCGAGGTCGGGGAGCGTTAGGAGAGGAGAACCCCCATGGCAGATCTGAAATACATGCGGTTCGGCGAGCAGGCGCCCTTCTCACGGGGGAACGGCGCGATGACCTACCCGCTCGTGGGCGGCGCGGACGGCACCGACGCCTTCACTGCTGGCATCAGCCACTTCCCGCCGGGACTCAACGTGCCGATGCACTCCCACAACGTCGAGGAGATGGTCACGGTGCTGGAAGGCTCCGGCGAGTGCGAGATAGACGGCGTTGTCAGGCCGGTCGGCCTCTTCGACACCACGTTCATCCCGGGCGGCGTCACGCACTGCTTCCGCAACACCGGGGACGTCCCGATGAAGATCATGTGGGTCTACGCCTCGACCAGCGTCACGCGAACGTTCGCAGATACAGGGCAGACCGTCGAGCACCTCTCCGGCGAGGACCTCATCGGCAGGTAGGTCCGTCCTACCTCCCGATCCCGTCGAGCACCCTGTCCGCGACGCCGCCGGCGACCCATGACTTCCACTCGTCCGAGTTGCGGAGCCACGCGAAGGCGGCCTCGCGGTACTGGTCCTCCCGCAGTACGAAGAACCGGAACCGCCCCTTGTACGTCAGCAGTTGGTCCAACCCCTCTGCACTCAGCGTCCACTCCTTGAGGAACGCGACCACGTTGGGAGCGAACTCTTCGAGCCCCTTGCGCACGGCGATGAGCGACGACGAGTCCGGGTACTCGCATGCCTGGGTGACAGCCGAAGCCGCGACGGTCGATGTCAGGTGGTCCCAGCAACTCTCGGAGAACGCCGTCTCTCTCAACTGCTCGAAGCCTCCGAACTCCTCCAGGGTTGTGGCAAGCGCCGACGGCCACCAGTAGTAGAACAGGATGTCCTCCTGGTTCTCAAACGCCGACCGTATCTCGTTGTACAGCGCCTCGGGAGTGCGGGCGTTGACCACCTGCACGAAGTCCTCCAGGTCGTAGCCGTACACCAGCTTCTCGTTGATGCGAGCGCACTCCCACTCTGTGACGCATGAGACGAGCCTGGCTTTCCCGTTGCTGTCGGGTCCGGCGAAGAGCCGCTGGAACTCCGCTTCCTGCAGACCCTGGACCCTGAACAGGCCAGGATTCGCACGTGCCGTGTAGTCCGGGACCAGGAAGGCGCTCTGAGAGACCAAGCCCGCGAGGCTGCCGCCGAGGTCCAACAGGTTGCCTCCCCGGGAAGCCGCAGCCCATGTTGACTCGAAGGCCGGGCGCCGCACCTCCATGTGGATGTTCGTCACGCCCTGGCCCAGGTTCCGGATCGACTGAGCCTCCGTGCCAGACACACTTTGCGTTCGATACCCGTAGCCGTACTCCAGAATGGCCCGGGCGACCGCGTTCTGGAGCGACGTGGTCTCGACGCCCGGATCCGAGAAGATCAGCAACTGCTCTTCCTGTACGGCCGGCGTTGGCGGGAACAACGTCTGCGCGCTGCCGGAACTCGACCATTCGCCCGGCCCGCCCTGGTTCACCGCCCTTACCTGCACATCGTACGTCGTGGCGGGCGTCAGCAGGTCGATATCGGCCTGCGTCGCCGTCTGTATGGTGTTGGTCACTTCCGTCCATTCGCCGTCGAGGATGCGCTCGCGGTAGCGGAAGTCGTAGTCGTTCACCGGCTGCGGACCGGACGGCGCGCTCCACGTTACGAGGATGTCGTTGAGACTCGTAGCCTGAACGGTGGGCGCGTCGGGAGCGACAGGTGTGGGGAACGGCGTAGCGGTGGGTGTGGCGGTAGGTGTCGGCGTGGGCGTCACCGTCGGGGTGGCTGTTCCGGTCGGCGTCGGTGTGGGGGTCAGCGTCGGCGTGGAGGTCGGCGTCGGCGTCGGCGTCAGGGTGGGGGTTGGCGTCGCGGTCGGTGTCGGTGTCAACGTGGGAGTCGGCGTCACCGTTGGCGTCGGCGTGGGAGTCGGCGTAAGCGTGGGGGTCGGCCTCGCCTGGAAGACCGGGATAGGCGTGGGGTCCGAGCATGCGACCACGGTGAGGAGCACGAGCGCCAGCAACGGGACGGCGCTGAGTAGAGGGCGGAACATGCGGCGCACTACCTCACAGGTGGGACTCGCTTAAGTATACCGGACGCCCCTCTGTCGCCGGGCAGTCGGTGGCCAGAGCGGTACGCCGCAGCCACATCACGCAAGGCTGGTAGAATCTCCCACCGATGGCGCTCTCGAAAGAAGACAACGAACTGCTGACGCGCGTGGGGCCGGAAACCCCGATGGGCGAACTCTTCCGCCGGTTCTGGACGCCCATCCTCCTCGCGAGCGAGCTGCCTGAGCCGGACTCGCCCCCGATCCGGGTCAAGCTCTTCGGCGAGTTCTTCGTCGCCTTCCGCGACACGCAGGGCAGGCTCGGCCTGCTCGACGCCCGTTGTCCCCACCGCGGCGCCGACCTCTCGTTCGGCCTCGTGGAGGAGGGGGGCATCCGCTGCGGGCGCTGCTACTGGAAGTTCGACGTCGAGGGCAGCATCCTGGATATGCCACTCGAGCCCCCAGACAGCCCACTCTGGACGGAGGTGAAGGCGCCCTCGTTCCGCATCGCCGAGTTCGGTGGCCTGCTCTGGGGATACGTCGGACCGCAGGACGACGTGCCGGACCTCCCCGAGTTCGAGTGGACACGCGTCGAGCCCGACCAGCGCTACCTCTCCCGCTTCCTCGTCGAGTGCAACTACATGCAGGCCGTCGAGGGCGGGCTGGACGCCGCAAGGGTCGCCGCGCTCCAGAGGGCCGGTGCGCTCGGCCCGGACGACCCGATGGGCGAGGAGGCAGCGCACTCCGTGCAGGCGCGCGAGACCGAGTACGGCCTGCTCGTCGGCACGGCGGTCGAGTCGGAGTCGCAGCAGGCGGAGATGTCCGTCGCCCAGTGGCTCATGCCGTTCTACACCACGCTGGCGTCCGGCAGGCGCGGTATCTTCGAGGGCACGGCCTGGGCACCGATAGACGACGAGAGCACGATGGCGTTCGCCGTCACCTACAACCCGCGCAAGCCGCTCAGCAAGCGGCTGCTCACCGAGATACGCCAGGGCAAGCGCATCCACCCCAAGCTCCAGGAAGGCGCGTACCGCCGCGAACGCAACCGCGAGAACGCCTACGTGCGGGAAGGCAAGGAGCGCCCCACTGACTTCGCGTCGCGGTTCGAGACGTCGTTCGAGATGGCGCTCGCATGCCAGGAGAGCATGGGTACCATCGTCGACCGTTCGCACGAGATGCTCGGCCCGAACGACGGCGCGGTCGAGGGCGCGCGCCGGATCCTGATGCAGGCTGCGGTCGACCTGATGGAAGGCACTATCCCCGTCATCGTCCACAAGGGAGAGGCCTACCGCGTCCGCGCATGGGCCGCGCAGGTCGCAGAGCCGGACGCCTTCGAAGAGGACGAGCAGGTCCTCAGGGGCATCGCACCCGAAGTCTGATCCGTGGCCGGTTACTCAGGCACGCCGCTCCCCCGGAAGCTCGGCATCAAGCCGGGCGCGACGCTCGCCATCGAGGACGCTCCGCCGGGGTTCGACGCAACGCTTGGCGATCTGCCGGACGGCGTACGTCATGCCGCAGACGGTGAGACGGGCGTCGACGTGCTCGTCGCGTTCCACGTCAGCCGGGATGCGCTGGAATCCGCCTTCACCGCCCAGGCGCGCCGCATAACAGCGGACGGCGGCTACTGGATCGTCTGGCCCAAGCGCTCGTCCGGCGTGCCAACCGACATCACCGAGGACGTGCTGCGTGAGGTGCTCCTGCCCACAGGCCTCGTCGACAACAAGGTCTGCGCAATAGACGACACCTGGTCTGGTCTGCGGTTCGTCGTCCGCAAGGAGCGCCGCGCGGCCTGGTCCGCCTGATCCCATCCCGAGGAAGGGCCAGGGCGTGGCGCCCTACCCGGCGATGGGGTACAGCTTCCGAACGTTCGTGTTCACCAGCTTGTGAATCGTCTCCACCGGCAGGTGACCGAGGTTCTCCGCGAGCACCCGGCGCGAGTTGGGCCACGGCGAGTTGGGGTGCGGGTAGTCGGTGGACCACATGCAGTTGTCCTCGCCCCACCAGGACAGCAGCTGCCCGCCCACGTAGTCGTTGAAGAACGTGGCGTAGCAGTTGCGGTAGAAGTACTCGCTCGGCAGCATGTCCATCGGCATGGGCCGGGTGTCCTTGAACCGCTTGTAGTAGTAGTCCCACTGCTGGAGCACGAACGGTATCCACCCGATCTCGCTCTCCACGACGACGACCTTCAGACGCGGGAAGCGCTCGAACACGCCGGTGAAGATGAGGTCGAACAGCGAGTTCGTGACGCTCTGCAGCTTGAGGTTCACGGAGCCACGGTGCGCGAGCAGCGGGTCGCCCTTGCGGTCGCCGAAGTTCATGTGCGCGCTGTAGTCGAAGCCGGTCAGGATGTGGAGGTGGATCGGTACGTCCAGTTCCTGTGCTGCGGCCCAGAGCTTGTCGTAGTGCCCGCTCGTGAATTGCAGTTCCTGTTCAGGGAACGGCACCTGCCACACGAGCGCGCCGTACAATCCGCCCTCGTGTGTGCGGTGCAGCTCAGCGACCGCCTTGTCGATGTCGTAGGTGGAGATGCACGGGATGCCGACGAGCCGCTTGGGGGCGATGGAGCAGTACTCCATCAGCCAGTCGTTGTAGATGCGGAAGCAGGCCTCCTGCGCCTCGGGGCTCTCGAGGCTGAAGAGTCGGAGGCCGAGCGTCGGGTAGAGCACCTCAGCGGAGACGCCGTCGGTCTCCATCTCGTTGATGCGCTCCTTCGGGTCGTAGCCACCGGGGCGCTGGTCGTCCATCGCGGTGCCCGTCTTCGGGCGCGGAGGGAATTCGGGCACGTCGCCCTTCAGGCTGTCGGGCAGCTTGCTGTGCCAGAAGTCCGGCTCCTCCATCACGTGGGAGTCGGCGGAGATCAGCACCTCGCCGGAGAGGTCGAGCACACCGGCCGGAGCATCCTGCGTCGTCGTCATCGCGAACCTCCTCCAATACGCTTGAACGCTGGTGCGAGGCTACGCCCGCCAGGGCCGGGCGTCAAACGCTCAGCGCGCCGTCCACGCGAGGTCGATGTTGTACGTCGCGCCGGTCAGCGCGCTGCCCGCGTCCGACGCGAGGAAGAGCGCGAGTTCTGCCACCTCCCGTGGGTCGATGAACCGCTTGACCACCGCCTGCGCGAGCACGACCTGCTCGACCACGTCGTCGACGCTGACGCCTGCCATCCGGGCGAGGTCCGGCAACTGGTTCTCCACGAGCGGCGTCCGCACGAACGACGGGCAGATGGCGTTCGCCGTCACGCCGTGCGCGCCAGCTTCCACCGCGATCGCCTTCGTCAGCCCCACGATGCCGTGCTTCGCGGCGATGTAGGCGGACTTGTTCGGGCTCGCGATGAGACCGTGTACGGACGACATGTTGATGATGCGTCCCCAGCCGCGCTCCTTCATCGTGGGCAGCAGGTGCTTCGCCAACTGGAAGGGCGTCGTGAGCATGATCTGCAGCATCCGCGTCCATTCATCCTCAGGGAAGTCCTCGATGGGAGAGACGTGCTGGACGCCCGCGTTGTTCACGAGGATGTCCGCGCCGCCGTGCTCGTGCAGCACCTGCTCGGCGAGCGAGCGCGTCTGCTCCATGTCCGCGAGGTCGGCCTGGATGAACGCTCCGCCGATGGCATCGGCGACGTCGCTGCCTGACTCGTTGATGTCGTTGATTACGACGCGCGCGCCCTCCTCCGCGAAGCGCTCGGCGATCGCCTTCCCGATGCCGCTCGCCCCACCGGTCACGAGCGCGGTCTTGTCTGCAAGCGTTGGCATGTCAGAGGTACTCCGTTCTGTATGACTGATCGGTCCGGAAGCGTCGGGCCCTTATGCCTCCGCCCGCGTCCGCGCGTTCCGTACTCGCACGCCGACCGGCAGCGCCATGCCACCGAGCACCGCCCCGAGCGCGCCGAACGGTACCGCCAGCATCCACCAGTCCCCACTCGTGGGAACGTCCCGCAGCGGCATCGCGGCGAACATGTACAGCGGGGCGATGACAACGACGACGCCGATGGCCGCACCCGTGAGCTTCGCAGGGGCGCTGACGCCTATCCGGCGGCCCACCGCCATGCCCGCGACCCACGGGAAGAACATCGTCCCGCACGTCCAGAGCAGCGCCGCCCAGTCGCCCAGCCAGTCGCGGAGAGCGCCCAGCGACACCAGTGTCGCGAGCGCCAGCACCGCTATCGCGAGTGACCGCACGGCGAGTGTGCTTATTCCCATGGTTGGCCAGCCTCCGGGTGCATGGTACCATCGGTTCTCCGTGGGAGGCCCATCGCGCCTCGGCCCGCTGACCGGCGTACCGCCGTCGCGGGTGCGATTATTCATTTCCGTTCCGGGGAGCGATGGCGACGCAGACGGTCCGTAATTCCACCGAGGCGATCATCGAGAGGGCGCTCGCAGGCGAGGGTCTGACGGCTGACGACGGCTATCGCCTGATGGCATCCCGCGACCCCGCCGACCTCACCGCGCTCATGGCCGCCGCCTGCGAGTTGAACGACCGCGCCCGCCCCCACCGGAGGGTCACCTACTCCCGCAAGGTCTTCCTGCCTCTCACGAACCTCTGCCGCGACCGCTGCGGCTACTGCACGTTCGTCAAGGGCCCCCGCCAGCGCGGCGCGCACACGATGACGCCGGACGAGGTGCTCGCCGTCGCCCGGCGAGGGGCGGAGCTCGGCTGCAAGGAGGCGCTGCTCAGCCTCGGCGACCACCCGGAGGAGCGCCATCCGGAGATGCGCGAGACCCTGAGAGACTTGGGCTTCGACTCGACACCGGAGTACACAGCGGCCATGAGCAGGCTCGTGCTGGAGGAGACCGGCCTCCTGCCGCACACCAACTGCGGCACGTTGGACAGGGACGAGATGGCGGAGATAGCCCCCTGGAACGCGAGCATGGGCATCATGCTGGAGAGCGCAAGCCTCCGCCTGCACGAGCCCGGCGGTCCGCACCACGGGACGGTGACGAAGCGCCCGGAGCAGCGCATCGCCACGCTGGAGACGGCAGCCGGCCTCGGCGTCGCGATGACGACCGGCGTCCTCATCGGCATCGGCGAAACGCCGGATGAGCGCGTCGACGCCCTGCTCGCGATACGCGACGTGCAGGAGCGATGCGGCAACGTGCAGGAGGTCATCGTCCAAAACTTCCGCGCCAAGCCGGGGACTCGTATGCGCGGCGCGCCGGAGCCGTCAGCGCTGGACATGCTGCGGACGCTCGCCGTCGCCCGCCTGCTCCTCGGCCCGGAGATGAACATCCAGGCGCCGCCCAACCTGCAGGCCGACGGTTACGAGACCTACCTACTCTGCGGCATCAACGACTGGGGAGGCGTCTCCCCGCTCACGAAGGACTTCATCAACCCCGAGGCGGCATGGCCGAACACCGACCGCCTGCACGACCTGACACGGGAGGCAGGCTACGAGTTGCGGGAACGCACCGCGCTCTACCCCTCGTACGTCCTCGACGGTGCGTGGACGCGTTCGCCGCAGGTCGCGTCCCGCCTCGCGGAGTTGACGGACGACGAAGGCTATGTGAAACCGGAACTGGAGCGATGGACTTGAGCGAAGTAAGCGCATCGGACGGACAGACACAGCACGGCTGGGGAGGCCTAGAGTCGCTGTTGAGCGGCGTCCCGGCGGACATCGCCGGCATCCTTGCGAAGCCCCTCGAAGGGCGTGAGGTCACGGTCGAGGAGGGTACGCGCCTGTTCGAGGCCGACGGCGCGGCGCTCCTCGCATTGATGGCGACTGCGGACGAGCTGCGGCGGCAGGTCAACGGCGACCGCGTCACCTACGTCGTCAACCGCAACATCAACTTCACCAACGTCTGCATCAAGCGGTGCGGCTTCTGCGCGTTCAGCCGCGACTTCCGCGAGGAGGAGGGCTACTTCCTCCCGCTCAACGAGATCGTCCGGCGGGCGCGGGAGGCAGCAGACCTCGGCGCGACGGAGGTCTGCATCCAGGCGGGGCTGCCGCCCAAGATGGAAGGCTCACTCTACATCGACCTTACCCGCGAGTTGAAGGCGGAACTGCCGGACATCCACATCCACGGTTTCTCGCCGGAGGAGGTGCTCTACGGCGCGGTCCGCTCGCGCGGCACCGTCGAGGACTACCTGCGCGGCCTGCGCGACGCGGGCGTCGGCTCGCTCCCCGGCACGTCGGCGGAGATACTCGATCAGCCCGTACGCGACCGCATAGCCCCCGGACGCATCACCGTCGACCAGTGGACGGAGGTCATCACCACCGCGCACCGGCTCGGCATCCCCACCACGTCGACCATCATGTTCGGCCACGTCGAGACGAACGAACACCGCGCCGCCCACCTCGCCTACCTGCGCGATATCCAGAAGGCGACCGGCGGCTTCACCGAATTCGTGCCGCTGAGCTTCGTCCACGCGGAAGCGCCCATGTTCGTGAAGCAGATGTCGGACGAGATGCGCCCCGGTGCGACCGGCGCTGAGGTCGTGCGGATGCACGCGATAGCCCGCATCATGCTTCACGGCTGGATAGACAACATCCAGTGCTCCTGGGTGAAGGAAGGACCGAAGCTCGCCCAACTCCTGCTGACCGCGGGCTGTAACGACGTGGGCGGCACCCTCATCAACGAGAGCATCTCCACCGCTGCGGGGGCGTCCTACGGCCAGCTCGTCCCGCCCTCCGAGCTGCGGCGCTGGATCCGCGACGCGGGCCGCCTCCCCGTCGAGCGCACGACGCTCTATGAGACTCGCCGCGTGCACGAGGTCGAGCCCGACGAGCCGGAGCCGCTGGACGTCGCAGCCGAGCACCCGGAGCGCTTCGGCTCCTACCGCGAGCTCATCAAACTCGAGGCCTTCCGCTACGAGGGCCAGCGCGCGCCGAAACTGGAAGGCCCCACGCTGCCTGAGGCGCTGGCCGCCGCGCAGGGATAGCGCCGTGCCGCGAGTCCTCGCCATCTCGGGCGGCGTGGGCGGCGCGAAGCTCGCTCTCGGCCTGTCACGCCTGCTCGAACCGGACGAACTGACCTTCGCCGTCAACACCGGCGACGACGAGACGTTCCACGGCCTGCACGTCTCGCCGGACGTGGACACCGTCGTCTACGCACTCGCCGGACTCACGAACCCCGAGACCGGCTGGGGCGTCGCGGGCGACTCGTTCCGTACGCTCGACGCGCTTGGCAGGCTCGGCGGCGAGACCTGGTTCAAGCTAGGCGACCTCGACCTGGCGATGCACCTGCGCCGAACGGAACTGCTCGCGGCAGGGCGCACACTGACCGAGGCCACCCGCGCGATATGCGAGGCCCTCGGCGTGCGCCATCCCGTCGTCCCGATGTCGGACGCCTCGGTCCGCACGATTGCGCAGACCGAGCATGGAGAGATGGCCTTCCAGGAGTACTTCGTGCGGCACGCCTGCGAGCCGCGCATCACGGGCGTGCGGTTCGACGGCGCAATCGACGCGCCGCCCTCCCCTGCCCTCGATGAGGCATTGGCGAACGCCGACGCCATCGTCTTCTGTCCGTCCAACCCGCTCGTGAGCATCGAGCCCGTGCTCGCCGTGCAGGGCGTACGCGACGCCATCGAACGCTTCGCCGGGCCGCGCATCGCGGTCAGTCCCATCGTCGGCGGACGCGCGCTGAAGGGCCCCGCCGCCAAGATGATGGCGGAGCTCGGCGAGGAGGTCAGCAACGCCGGCGTTGCGCGCCGCTACGCCGGGTTCATCGACGTGCTCGTGCTCGACGATGGCGATGCAGCCGAGGCCCCGGCGGTCGAGGCGCTCGGCATCGCCGCGCACGTCGCCCCGACCGTCATGACGACGGACACAGACAAGACGACGCTTGCCCGCGAGGTGCTGGCGCTCGTGACTCAAGCCGCACAACGACGGAGCGCACGGTGACCAGAGGACTGCCCCATCCGCTGCGAACCATCGTCCCGATGAAGCCGCTGGCAGACTCCAAGACGCGCCTCTGGGACGACCTCCAGCCGCTGGAGCGGCAGGCCGTCGTCCTCCTGATGCTGGAGCGCGTCGTTGTCGCCGCGGTGAGCGCCACGGCGCGAGGAGCATGCGTCGTCGTGGGCGGCGACGACGTCGTGCGCGAGGTTGCCGAAGCCTCCGGCGCACGCTGGACATCCGATGGAACCACCGGTCTGAACGCCGCGCTCTGGACCGCCATGCAGGACGCCTACGCTGATGGAGCGGAGGCCGCGCTCTTCCTGCCCGGCGACCTGCCGCTGATAACCGGCGACGACGTAGGGGCCGTCATCACGGCAAGCGACCACTACGCTGCCACCGTCTGCGTTCGCGCGGCGGGCGATGGCGGCACCAACGCGCTCCTGCAACCGGTAGGCACGGCATTCGAGCCCCTCCTGGGAGAACGCAGCTTCGAGAAGCACTGCGATGCCGCGGTTGCTGCCCGGGCCGCGTTAGTCACGCCCGACCTGCCGCGTGTCGCGTTCGACCTCGACACCCGAGCGGACTACGAGTGGGCGAAGGAGAACGTCGCCGGGTTCGCGCAGAGCGTCTACGATTGGGAGACCTGGCTGAACAGGAGCGATAGATGACGAAACCGAAGATAGGCCTGCTGCTCGGAACGAGAGGCATGGTGATGCGCGCGCAGCGCGAGGGCACGCCCTACTCCGCCGACGGGATGCTGACCCTCGCCGAGCGTGCCGATGCCGCGGGGCTCGACTCCGTCTGGGTCGGCGACAGCCTCGTTTCCAAACCCCGTCTGGAACCCGTTACCGCCATGTCGGCCATCGCCGCGCGCACGTCGCGCGTCCGCATCGGCACCGCGGTGCTGCTGCCCGCGATACGCCCTCCCGTCCCGCTGGCGCACAGCATCGCTACGGCGGACATCGTCTCCGGCGGGCGCATCGTCATCGGCGCGGGCGTCGGCGGCGCATTCAACGACGACCAGCGGTCGGACTGGATAGCCGCAGGCGTCGAGCCGGAGAAGCGGGCCGGTCGCTTCTCCGAGACCGTCCGGCTGATGAAGCGGCTCTGGACGGAGGACAACATTACGTTCGAGGGCTCGCACTTCTCGTTCGAAAACCTGACGCTGGACCCCAAACCCGTGCAGCCCGGCGGCGTGCCGATGCTGCTCGCCACGCACTACCGCACCGGCTCCGAGGCGCAGGTGCGACGCGCCGC
Source organism: Dehalococcoidia bacterium (assembly GCA_965220225.1). Classification (GTDB taxonomy): domain Bacteria; phylum Chloroflexota; class Dehalococcoidia; order Lucifugimonadales; family Australimonadaceae; genus Bin16. The sequence goes on from OZ244813.1 coordinate 2,907,267, forward strand.
ACGCCACGGCGACGGCATCATCGGCATCACCGACTCGCCGATCCAGTACGCGGAGACCATCGGGAAGGTGGACCTGGCTCGCGCGGAAGAGGGGCGGGACAAGGAGCCCTTCCAGTACGCCTATTACCTCACCGTCAACCTCGGCACAGACCGGCAGGCCTCGGAAGCCGAGGCGCACGATTTCCTCATCAACTACTACAAGGTCGCCCACTGGGGCAGATCCTGGGGACCGTGGGGCACGCCCGGCGAGGTCGCCGAGCGCATCCAGGAGTTCGCCGACGCGGGCGCAGACACCGTCATCGTGCGCTTCGCGTCGTGGGACCAGGCAGGCCAGTGGGAGCGCTTCGAGCAGGACGTCTGGCCCGCGTTCGCGTAGTATCCGGCGAAGGGGGAGACGAAGCGATGGCCTGGAACGAACTGACCCCGATGGAGAGCTGGGTGATAGAGCGGAAGGGGACCGAGTACCCCTTCAGCGGCGAGTACGACGACTTCTACGAGACGGGGACGTACGTCTGCCGCCGCTGTGGCGCGGAGCTCTACCGCTCCGTCGACAAGTTCGACGCCCACTGTGGCTGGCCCGCGTTCGACAAGGAGGTCGAGGGCGCGGTGATCCGCCTGCCCGACCCTGACGGCTTCCGCACCGAGATCGAGTGCGCGGCCTGCGGCGGACACCTCGGCCACGTCTTCGTGGGAGAGGGCTTCACCCCCACCAACACCCGCCACTGCGTCAACTCGCTCTCCATGCGGTTCGTCCCGGCAACGTAGAACAGCCTTATGAAGATCGACGTCCACACTCACACCTACTTCCAGGACTTCGCCGACTACCTGGCGACGCGCAGCGAGCTCCCGAACGCCGTCGTCCGGGACGGCCGGCTCGTCACCGCGTGCTCACCGGCGTACAGCAGCGTCTCCCCGCCCGGACATCGCGAGATCGAGGCCAAGCTCGCGGCGATGGACGCCATGGGCGTCGACCTCTCCGTGCTCACCCACGGCATCCCCGGCCCTGAGCTCCTCGGCGGCGCGGAGGCCGACGATTGGGCCATCCGCATCAACGACTTCCTTGCTGGCGTCGTCGAGCAGTACCCGGGCAAGTTCGCTGCGATGGGAAGCCTCGGGTTCGGCGACCCTGACCGGACCATCGCGGAGGCCGAACGCTGCGTGAACGACCTCGGCTTCAGGGGCTTCCAGCTCTTCTCGAACACGCACGCGAAGCCGCTCGACTCCCCGGAGTTCATGCCCGTCTACCGCCGCATCGCAGCCCTCGGCGTTCCGATGAACCTGCACCCCACCGCTCCCCTGAACACCGCCACGATCGAGGGCACACTCATGCCCGGCATAGGCTTCATCTACGACACCTCGCTCGCCACGGTGCGCCTCATCCAGTCCGGCATCTTCGACGACGAGCCCGGCTTCGAGCTCATCGTCCCGAACATCGGCGGCGTGCTCCCCTACCTCGGCGGACGCATCCGCGCGAACGTCAGGGGCGCCCTGCGTCCCGTGAGCGACTACTTCACGCGCATCTACGTCGACACCGTCGCCCACAGCGACGACGCCCTCGCGTACTGCTACCGGATGGTCGGCGCCGACCGGTTGCTGCTTGGCACCGACCACCCCTTCGTCGACGGCCACCACATCGGCATGGTCGACCGCCTCGACTGCACCGAAGACGAACGCGAGGCGATCTACCACGGCAACGCCGAACGCCTCCTGCGCCTGTAGTCCCCACCCCCGAATACGCAACGGAGAAGGACGCATGACCACGAAGCCAGCAAATACCCCCATGAGCGGCGGTAGCACCCCCAGCAGCGCCGTCTACGGCTCCGACTACATGGTCGAAGTGCTGCGCGCGCTGGGCGTGAAGTACATCGCCCTCAACCCCGGCGCCAGCTACCGCGGCCTGCACGACTCCATCGTCAACTTCGGCTCCGGCGGCCCTGAGATGGTCCTCTGCACCCACGAGGAGATCGCCGTCGCCGTCGCCAACGGCTACTTCCGCGTCACCGGCGAGCCCATCGCCACCGGCCTTCACAACGTCGTCGGCCTCCAGCACGCGTCCATGGCCATCTTCAACGCCTGGTGCGACCGCTCCGCCATCATCAACCTCGGCGGCGGCGGACCGCAGGACGCCAACCAGCGACGCTCCACGGACTGGGTGCACTCCGCACTCGTCCAGGGCAACGCCGTCCGGGACTACGTCAAGTTCGACGACCAGCCCACAAGCATCGAGGCGATGCCGGAATCGCTGCTGCGCGCCATGCGCACCGCGATGACCGACCCGAAGGGGCCCGTGTACATCTGCCTCGACAGCACCATCCAGGAGCAGCGCATGGAGGAGGCCCTGCCGGTGCCGGACGTGTCGCTCTTCCGCCCGCCCGCGCCGCCTGCCCCTAATCCCGACGCGCTGGCGAAGGCGGTCGACGCGCTCGCCGGAGCGTCCTGGCCGGTGATGGTCGTCGGCGAGGTGGGGCGTAACCCGAGCGCGCTGCCAGCCGTCGTCGAGCTTGCCGACACGCTGGCCTGCGCCGTTGTCGACGCGGAGGGGCGCTTCGGCTTCCCGAACACCCACCCGCTCGACCTCACCGGCGTCCGCGAGCGCGCGCTGGCCGACGCCGACGTGGTACTCGGATTGGACGTGCCGAGCCTCGGTGTGCCGCTGGGGCCGTCGGTGCGCGAGCGTGGGGCGTTGCAGCTCGCCGTCCCGCAGGAAACACGGCTCATCCACGTCACTCTGCTCGATCAGGAGCGGCAGAACTGGGTGACCGACAACCAGTGGCTGCTGCCGGTGGAGGTGCCCATCGCGGCGGACACCGCGCAAACGGTCCCGTTACTGACCGCTGCGCTGCGCGAGCGGCTCGCGGGCGATGCGGCGATCGAGGAGCGCCGGGCGTGCGTTACCACTATGCACGATGAGATGCGCGCCGCGTCGGCGAAGTGGGTCAGCGACAACTGGAACGCCGCGCCCATATCGGCGGCCCGGCTCTACGGCGAGATCGCGGAGCGGGTGAAGAGCACGGAGTGGGCGATGGTCAACTCGCACGGGCGCCGGGTACGCGACGTGCTCGAGATCACGGAGCACGCCCACGAGCTCGGCGGCGGACGCGGTGCCGGGGTTGGCTACGGCCTGCCGTCGTCGGTTGGAGCGGCGCTCGCCTACAGGGACACCGGGCGGCTCTGCATCAGCGTCGTCGGCGACGGCGACTTCCTGATGACCTCCAATGCGCTCTGGACCGCAGCCCACTGCGGCATACCGCTTCTCGTTGTCGTCTTCAACAACCGCTCGTACTACAACGACGAGGAGCACCAGGAACGCATCGCCCGCTGGCGCGACCGCCCCGTCGAGAACAAGGGCATCGGCATACAGATCACCGACCCCGCGCCGGACTTCGCCACGCTCGCTCGGGCGTTCGACATCGCCGGGTTCGGGCCGGTGGCGGAGCCTGACGCGCTCGGTGCTGCGCTGGACGAGGCGATAGCGGTCGTCCGCTCCGGCAAGCCCGCCGTCGTCGACGTGCTGACCCAGCCCCGCTAGGCGGGTCTGACCCAGATGCGCGACGCGACGTCCATGCCCAGCGAGACCTGCTGGCCGTCGCGGCTGACGTCGACGACGCCGCGGTAGTCGGCGATCTCTTCGATGACGATGCGCGTCCCCGGGAGGACGTCGCTCTTGACGAGGTAGGAGAGCAGCGGGAAGTCCTCATCCGGGATACGGGTCACGACGTAGGTGGGGCCCTTCTTCGCCTCGCTCAGCCGGAGCGTGCCGGGGTCCGACGTGCGAAGTTCGGTGTCGTCCGCCTTGTAGATGGGGCGTCCGTAGGGGCAGGTCTCCGGGTGGCCGAGCCGCTCCTCGATGCGCGAGATGAGGTTGGGCGAGATGCCATGCTCCAGGCTGTGCGCCTCGGCCTCCGCGAGTTCCAGCGGCACGCCGAGCACGTCCACGAGCAAACGCTCGGCGAGGCGGTGGCGGCGCACCACGTCTCGGGCGCGGGCGAACCCCGCGGGCGTGAGGTCGATCCGCTTCTCCCTGTTCACCTGGAGCAGCCCGTCCTTCGCCATGCGCTGCACCATGCCGGAGACGGAGGCGAGCGTCGTGCCGACCTCCTCGCCCTCCGGGATGCGGCGCAGGTAGGAGGCCAACTCGCTCATGTGCGGCTTCAGCCCGTCCTCCTGGAGTATGGCGAGCGAGAGCAGGTAGTTCTCCGCCGTGTGGGAGATGCGCGTGGAGCCGGTCGATCGGGTTCGTGTCCGTGTCGTCATGCGGGTATTATCTCACAACGCAGGAAGGAGACATCCCATGCCCATACTGAACGGGCCGTCCCGCGCACCGTACGCGGGCGGCACCCCCGACTCGCTCGGCATCCTGTTGCACGGCCTCGGCGCGGATGGGAACGACCTCATCGGACTGACGATGGCGCTCGGCCCGCGCTTCCCGCACATGGCCTTCCATTCGCCGGACGCGCCGCAACCCTACGTGGAGGCCGGTTTCGGACGACGCTGGTTCCCCATCGAACCCCCGGACGCCCGCTCGGAAGGGCTGCGCGAAGCGGGGCGCATCGTCGAGACGTACGTCGGCGAACTGCTGGACGAGTACAGGCTGACCCCTGACCGGTGTGTGCTCATCGGCTTCTCGCAAGGGTGCATGACCTCACTCTACACCGCGCCGCGCATGGAGCGCCCGGTGGCGGGCGTCGTGGGGCTCAGCGGAAGGCTGCTCTTCCCGGAATGGCTCGCGGACGAGGCGCGCCACAAGCCGCCCATCGTCCTCGTCCACGGCGAGCAGGACCCGGTCGTGCCCCTCGAGGCGATGGCAGACGCGGGGCAGACGCTCGGAGACCTCGGCTTCCCGGTGGAGGCGTACCTGCTGCCCGGCCTCGGCCACAGCATCGACATGCGTGGGCTGGAGATAGCGGAACGCTTCATCAAGCGTGTCCTCGGTGAGCCGGACGGCGCCGCTCAGTAAAGCGTCACCAGGTCAGGGCGTCTGGGGCTCAAGGGAGTACTCGTGGTACTTGCCCTCCTGCCCTGAGCCCCTGCCGAAGTAGTGCCACTGCGGGAAGTTGAAGTCGGACGTGATGGACCGGGGCAGCAGAAGCGCCGTCTTCAGAAAGGCCTTCAAGTCCGGCACGTTGTAGACGTTGGTCTCGAACCCCCACGCGTTCAGCTGGTCCACCAACGTGCTTATCTGCGGCTTGTCCCACTTGACCGACAGCCGGTTGATGCCCCAGGAGCGCAGCTCTTCCAAGCACTCCAGCCCCTCCTCCGGCCTGTTCAACAGGATGGGGATCATGGCATCGATGGGGACCTGGAAGATGGCGGAGGGGTAGGCGTCCTGCAGGACCCCAAACCCCTCCTTCCCCAGGAGGGTGGCGTTGGCGTTGAACCAGACCCGGGAATCGTCGAAACCGGCCGCCCGCAGGGCCGCCAGGCTCTCGTGGATCACCGGACCGCCTTCCTTCAGGTCCAGCTTGATGGACCTCCCGATGGCTCCCACGGACTCCAGCACGTCTTCCAGCGGCAGCAGGTCCTGACGGCGGCAGGGGTGAGCGCCGTCCAGCGGGTCGTGCCGGAGCACCAGCTGCTCGGACGCCGGGTCCAGGCGCACGTCCACCTCGCCCCACGCCACGTCGGACATCAGGAACTGGCGCAGGTTGCGCTCGTCGTTGATCCCGTGCCACACGAGCTGGACGTGCCGCGGGAGGTCCATCTCCTGGGCCAGCTGCGTGAGGTCGTACACGTCCCCGCTGACGGAGCGCGTCGGCAGCGCCTTCCGTTGGGACTCGAAGATCGTGTCGGCGTGCAGCAGCATGATCTCGTGGGAGGGGTCCACCTCGGCGATCGCCGCGAGGTTGGCCGGCTCGTTGTCTACTACGGCAAACACCCGATATCCCGCCCGCTGGAACTGCAGTATGCCGTCCGCCTTCACCTGCGGGACGTTCCGGTCCCGGGGACCCGGATTCATGTGCAGCAGATCGTTGGTGAACCGGACCTTGTACTCCTTGCCCAGCTCATTCAAACAGTCCAGCGTTTCCGCGCGGATCGTCTCCGTCCTGCCGGTGTTCAGCCCCACGAACGTATCGGGCTGTACCTGGAACCACCGCATGACCTCCATGACCCCGGAGAAGGGCCGGTGCGCCCGCAGCACCGCATCCGGCGACCAGTAGGCGCGCTCGTACCACGCCGCGATCTGCTCGCGATCGGCCGTGGGCAGCCCGAACCGCAACAACAACTCCCGGACGTTGTCCTCATGTGTTGTCACTTCCGGTACGCGAAGGTTGCGGAAATAAGACGTGCCGTGGGCCGCGTCGTAGGACTGGAGAACAGTGAGGGTCAGGTAGCGCGTGTCGAGTATCGTGCCATCGATGTCAAAGAGGATGATCAGGTTCTCGTCCGGGTACCGGCTGCGCATCACCTCGTAGTGGAAGGCCAGCCGTTCCATCCAATTGACCGGATTCATCCAGTTCTCCGACGCATCCTACGATGAGTAAAGCATAGCAGGTTTAACGCCGGGTTCCCGCATTATTAACGACAGAAAATCATCAACTTACTCTTGCGAACTCGCGCAGATCCGTCGAGACGGTCAATGGGGCGCCGGTCACGGCCTGCACGTCCTCAGGCGTGTAGCCGGGCGCGATCTCCGTGAGCAGGAAGCCCTGCTCCGTGATCTCGAACAGGCCCAGGTTCGTCGCTACGAGCTTGACGACGCCCACCGCAGTCACCGGCAGCGCGCAGCGCTCGACCAGCCGCGGCTTGCCGTCGCGCGTCGTGTGCTCCAGTGCGAGGAAGACGTTCTTCGCGCCGACGGCGAGGTCCATCGCGCCGCCGATGCCGCCGCCCTTCGCGCCAGCCACCTTCCAGTTCGCGAAGTCGCCGTTCGCGGCGACCTCGTACGCGCCGAGCACCGTGACGTCCACGTAGCCCGCGCGTATGAGAGCGAACGAGTCCGCGTGGTCCAGCACGGCCATGCCCGCCATCTCCACCACGTACTGCCCGCCCGCGTTCACTAGGTTCGGGTCCTCCTCGCCGCGCTCGGCCAGCGGGCCGTAGTTCACCAGCCCGTTCTCCGACTGGAAGACGACGTGCCGGTCCGGGTGCACGAAGTTGGAGCAGAGCGTCGGTATGCCGATGCCAAGGTTGACCACCCAGCCGTCCTGGAACTCCATCGCGAGGCGGTTGGCCATCGTCTGCCGGTCGAGGGGCTGCTTCTCGCTCATCGCTCGGGCGGCTCCTCCTGTATGCCGTCGGGCGGGACCACGACGATGCGGTCGACGAAGATGCCGGGCGTGTGGACGCGATCGGGGTCGATGGCGCCCTCCTCGACAACCGGGTCGTCGACCTCCACGATGGTCACCTTCGCGGCGCGCGCCATGACGGGGCCGAAGTTGCGCTGCGTGCGGTGGTACTGCAGATTGCCGAAGCGGTCAGCCCGGCGCGCGCGGACGAACGCGTAGTCGGCGTGCAGCGCGGTCTCCAGCACGTACTCCCTGCCCTCGAAGACGCGCGTCTCCTTGCCGTCCGCCATCTCGGTGCCGACGCCGGTGGGCGTGTAGAACGCGGCGATGCCCGCCCCGGCGGCGCGGATGCGCTCCGCGAGCGTGCCCTGCGGCATCAGCTCCGCCTCGATCTTCCCCGCCTCGTACAGGTCAGTGAACGGCGACGGCACGGACGGGTGCGGCGACGCGGTGAAGGCGGCGTGGATCTTTGCGACACGGCCCTCCTTCACGAGTACGCCGGAATCGATGCGGTCGTCCTGCCAGCGTCCGGGCGTGTTGGAGATGAGGGTGAGCCCCTTCGCCCCCTGCCGGTGGAGCGCCGCGATGAGGTTGCGCGCCGTGCCGGGCCCGGCGAAGCCGGAGAGCATTATGGACGCGCCGTCCGGGATGTCGGCGACGGCGGCGTCGAAATCGGGATAGACCTTGTCGCGCATGGGGGCGCCATCATAGACCATAGAAGGTCTTCGGATTGTCCTCGAGGATCTTCCGTTTCACGGTCTGGCTGAACTCTCCCTCGTCAGCCCTGCGCCGCAGGATGTCGATGGCCCCGATCTCGGCCGACAGGTCGGCGTGCGAGTAGTCGGTGCCGATCATCAGGTGGTCCTCGGTACCGAACTGCAGCAGGTACGGGATGTCCTCCTGCGACTGGCAGGTCACGTAGAGGCGGTGTTCCTGGAAGAGACCGCTCAGGTCGTCCGTGTAGGTGAACGACCGGTACGCCCAGGCCATGCGCTCCCGGCGGGCGTAGAGCCTGTCGACGACGAACGGGACCCACGACGACCCCGCTTCGATAAAGCCGAAACGCAAGTCGGGGAACCTGAAGGCGAGGCCGGAGAAGACGATGGCGTGGAACGCGTCTATGACGTTGGTGCCGGTGATCCCGTCGCCGAGGAGCGGCGCACTGCTGCCGACAGGCGGGTCCCCGGTGCCGGTGTGCATGCAGAGCGGGAGGCCGAGGTCGTTCGCCTCCTGGTAGACGGGGAAGAAGTACGGATCGGTGACGCGCCTGTCCAACTCTGTCGCCAGTTTGAAGACCCCGCAGGCCCCGTGTTCGTGCGCCCAGCGGAGCTCATCCACGGCGGCATCGATATCCAGCATCGGGAGCACCGCGACCCACCGGAGCCGCCCCCCGCTCAGGGAAGACCTGTCGGCCATCCAGCGGTTGTAGCTCTTGCAGATGGCGGTCTGGGCCTGCGGGTCGCTCGTCAGGTAGGTCAGGAACATCGTCGGGTACATGACGTGGACGTCCACGCCCATCTCGTCCATGTGCCGCAGGCGCGTCTCGACATTCCGCAACTCGCGGGCGTCGATGGTCGTGCCGGTCCGCTCGTCGTCGCGGATGCGGCGGATGGAGAGGTTGCCGCCGATGAGCCAATGCCTCGTGTAGCCGGGGGCAGCGGCGCCGGCGTCCATGGTTTCGGTGGGGACAACCGTGACCGGTCTGTACCGCCCTTCCCCGGGCGCCATGAACTGCCACGTCTCCTCGCATTCGTCCACGTGCGTGTCGGCGTCGATCACGGCCATCGGCTCATCTCCTTCCCGCGTTCCGGCCAACTGCCGCGAGCATAAGCCGGGCACCCGGTTGTGTACAGCCTCCCCCGCCGTAGCACTTGCGCCAGGGGTATCATTCTCGCACGATATTGATACTTAGTATTGACACGATATAGCGCCAACGCTACTGTCCGAACCATGGCGGCGATTTCGGCTATATCGAGGAACGCGGTCATGCAGGCCGAGTCCAACATCCTTGCGGCGTTGGCGGAGCATGGGAGCCGCATGACCTGGCCACGCCGTCAACTGGCGGCGATGCTTGCCAGTCGGACCGACTCGTTCAGCGCTGAGGAGCTCGTGGCCGGACTGCCGGGTCTGGGGCGCGCGACCGTCTATCGCACGCTCCGTCTGCTCGTGGAGGTCGGCATCCTCTGCAAGACCGTCATGCCCGATGGATCGCCGCGCTACTCGCTGGACAACGCACACCACCACCATCACCTCATCTGTGTCACCTGCGGACGCATCGACGAGTTCACCCATCCCTCTGTTGAGCGGATGCTCCGTCGCTTGAAGGCCCAGGCCGGGAGCGAACTCATCGGGCACCGGCTGGAGTTGTACCACCGCTGCCCTCTCTGCGGGGAGACCGGTCAAGGCGGCACAGACATCCATATGCACGGGACCCACGTGCATTCACATTGAAGCTCAACGGATAGTTGTTGGAGGCTCAACGATGAGGCCTTCTCTCACTGGTCCGTTCACGCTGCTCATCGCCGGGGCGCTGGCCCGGCGATCGTCGCCTGTTCGGGGGATGCCGAACCCACAAACACGCCGGTCAGCGCTTCCGAACCACTGAGCGTGAGCGAGCACCCATTCGATGCATTTCTTCGCCGAGCGCATCGGCGGCGACCGGGTGGAAGTCGTGAGCCTCGTGCCGCCTGGCGCCTGAAATCGAGGTATCATCTTCGATTTTATCGATACTAGGTATTGACAGTGCGTGAGGCCATTGCTAACGTACGGGCCGTTGATAGCAGCGAGGCGCCGCCCTTCTGCAAGGGCGGCAGAGGACACCCGGTTACCTACAGATTAGGGAATCCGCACGCCCTCGCAATCGAATCCACGGAAACAGCGCCGGAGGCTTACATGTCGATACTTCGTCCTCTTACCTTGTACAGACTGCTCATCGCCGCAATCATGGCGATGGCGGTCGTCGCCTGCTCAGGGGAACCCGACCCTACGCCGACTCCTCCCGAGGCGCCTGCGCCGACTCCTCCCGAGGCAGCATTCGAACCGCTGAGCGTGGTGGCGAGCATCTACCCGATGCAGTACTTCACCGAACGGATCGGCGGCGACCGGGTGGAAGTCGAGACCATCGTGCCCCCCGGCGTCGAGGCCCACCAGTTCGAACTCACGGCGAGCGATCTTCTCAAGATCGCCGAGGCCGACGTCGTCGTGACGAACGGCCTCACTCTGTTGCCCTGGCTGGACCGCGCGCTCGAGTCCTTGGGCGATGACGTTTCCGGTATCGTGGTCGAGGCTGCGTACGCCGAGGCGGCACTGCCGTTCGTGGAAGACGAGCACGGCCACCATGAGGACGAGCACGGCCACATGGAAGGTGACGACCACGGCCACGAAGAACATGCCTTTGACGGGCGTCTGCTGATCGCAGACCTCGACGCGCAGCACCTCTCGGTGCTCGATCTGTCGACAGAGGAACTGGACGTCGGCGCCTTCGACATCGGTGCGCCCCCCGCTGCGATCTACCCCAGCCCGACCCACCGCTACGCCTTCGTGCTCGCTCGCGGCCCGGGAGACGCCGATGACGGCATCCACCTCTTCGACGGCGGCGTCTACCTCGTCGAGCACGGCGACCACTTCGACCTCGTGCGTGAGCCCGTCTCGCGTCACCCCTCTGTGGTGACGGATGAACGGCCGATCCACTTCGTCAACAGCTACGGCTGGACGGCAGTGTTTGCTGACGCTCTCGGCCACGCCTACCTCTACAACGAGGAGGAGATCACCAGCACACAGGGCGACTACCAGCCGATCCTGTTCGAGACCGGCGACACGCAGCACGGCGCTGCCCTGGCGATCTCGCCGGACCGCTTCATCGTGACCACCGTAAACCCCGACTATCCCGAGAACACGGACAGCACCCTCCCGGTCGGCGTTGAAGTCCGCACCCTCGACGACGTAGTCATCTATGACGCCAGCAACGGCTCCTGCCCCGGCATGCACGGCGAGACCCACAATGAAGAGGGCGCCATCTTCGGCTGCGTCGGCGGCGTGCTCTTCCTGCACCCGGAGGGCGGCAGCTACCACCACGAATTCATCGACAATCCACCCGAGATGCGCGAGGAGTCACGCATCGGCTCCTTCTTCGGACACCACCACCTGCACCACTTCTTCGGTCGTGCCTCCTACTTCGACGGTCAGGGCTTCGCCGACGACGGCATCTGGCTGATCGACCCCGAGTCCGGCGAGTTCCGGCAGGTCTTCTCTGAACCCATCGCCGCCGGCGCTGTCGGCACGCACGGTGAGCGCCTCTACCTGCTCACCTCCGATGGCGAACTCCACGTGCTCGACGCCCACGATGGCGATGAGGTTGCGCACCTCCACGTCATGGAGCCGGGCGAGGACGCGCGGCCCCGCCTCATCATCGTCGGCGAGACCATGTTCCTCACGAACCCGAACCACGGCGAGATCATCTCGGTCGATCTCGACCACCTCGAGGTGGAGGAAGTCTGGGACGTCGGCGGTTCGCCCACCGGCATCGCCTTCGTTGGCGTCCTCGGCGAAGGGGAGGAGCACGGGCACGAGGATGAGGACGAGCACGGACATGAGGATGAGGACGAGCACGGACACGAGGATGAGGACGAGCACGGACACGAGGATGAGGACGAGCACGGACACGAGGATGAGGACGAGCACGGACACGAGGATGAGGATGAGCACGGCCACATGGAAGGTGACGACCACGGCCACGGCGAATTCGATCCTCACTTCTGGCTCGACCCGCTGCGCGCCATCGGCCAGGCGGAGCGCATAGCCGAGGCGCTGATCGAGGCGGACCCCGAAGGCGCCGACGTCTACCGGGCGAACCTCGCCACGCTCTCCTCCGAGCTCCGGGCGCTGCACAGCGAGTTCGAGGCTGGCTTCAGCTCGTGCGTCCACCGCGAGTTCGTCACGTCGCACTCCGCTTACGGCTACCTCGCGGCAGCGTACGGCCTGGAGCAGGTCGGGATCGCCGGCCTCTCCCCTGAAGCGGAGCCGTCTCCGCAGCGTCTCGCCGCCATCGCCGACCGCATCAAGGAGCTCGGCATCAAGGCTGTGCTGCTCGAGCCCGTGCTCTCCGGTGCGCACGAGCAGGCGCTCGCCAGCGAGACGGGGGCAGGCATCTACCAGATCCACGCGATAGAGAGCGCCACCCAGGCTGAGTTGGACGAGCACGGGGACTACTTCGGCCTGATGCGTGACAACCTGAAGAGCCTGCGCGCCGCGATGGAGTGTTCGTAAGCCGGACAGAGACGGCAATACGGCGGCCGCGCAATCTGAATGCGGTCGCCGTATTGAACGGAGGTGTGCGATGAAGTGGTACGGCGAACCAGAGCGCATCGACGCAGACCAGATGCCGGGCTGCGAAGTATGCGAAAAGAAGTGCGCGGACTGCCGGGAGCGTACGGTCAACGGCAGCTTCGCGTCGCCCTACCCGGAGTCCCGCGAGTTCGAACTGAATGAACTGCTCACCTTCGGGGCTATCGCGGCCAACGCGGCAGAGCACCAACTCGATCCGGAAGAGGCGGACGCTGAGTTCAACGCAGTGCTCGTCGACTTGGACGCGGACGATGCCAGCTTCCTGGTGGACCTGATGTTCTACCAACCAACCGGCCCCCTCTTGGGGGGTGCGCCGAAGTCCTCCCCGGCGCACCCCCCAGCTCCGGCTGGGGGGCTCGCTGAGCAACGCGATCTGACCAACCGGACCGAGCCGAAAGAGGAGAGGGAGATCGATGACCAGGCTTCAGGTACAGATTAGACCTCGCACAAGCACTATCTGTAGGAAGCCACGGAGAAGACGATACGGGTATGATGGTCCATACGAGGATGCTGGCGCTGACGGAGGGGTGCGGTTGAACAGCCCTCACCGCGGCGCTGAAATGCACAGGGAATCCCAAATGGTAAGGAGGCGAGAATGGCAGATCTGACGGCCTATTCGGTGAAGCTGAAGAAGATGGTGGTCATCAAGGACCCGGAACTGATCACTCTGAAGAACGGAAAGAAGGCGGTCCGCGGCGTAGCGGCAGAGGACCCGTCCAGCAAAGTCATCCGGATCGTGAGCGAGAAGGATGCGCAAGCGTTTCAGAGCGCCCGCTGACTGACGCTGACTCCGAGTAGCACCATCGCGGCGACAAGCTGAGAGCCTGCGCGCCCACGATGGAGTGCTCGTAACTGAACGGCCCCCTCAGAGGGGGTGCGCCGATTTTCCTCCCTGGCGCACTCTCCTGCCCCGGTTGGGCGGCTCGTTGAGCTGCACCTTAAAAGTGCCAATGGGACCATGCAGTTGGCGCTCTTAATCCCTCTCCCATCGGGAGAGGGGCCGGGGGTGAGGGGGATTACTGCCGTCCTGTCGAAATTCATGTTGTATATCCGACACTCTCGCGTTGTTGAACCAACGCAGCCCTGAGCACAGGGCCCCCCACTGCCTGCTTCCCTCTCCTTGAGGAGACCTCTGCGCCACTCCAGAAGGTGTGTGCTATTACAATGCACCGGCTACGTGGGAGGTGAGCGCATTGGGCAAGCTGGACGGCCAGACGGTGATCGTGACCGGGGCGAGCCGGGGCATCGGGGCGGAGATCGCGCGGGTGCTCGCGGCGGAGGGCGGTCGCGTGGTGTGCGCAGCGCGCACGCTCCACGAGGGCGACCACCCACTCGAAGGCTCGCTGGAGCACACGGTAGCCGGCATCCGCGACGCGGGGCACGAGGCGTCGGCGGTCGCGGTCAACATCTCGGAGGCCGACGAGTGCGAGCGGCTCGTGCAGGAGGCGCGGTCGCTCTATGGCCCGGTCGACGTGCTGGTGAACAACGCGGCGCTCTCGTACTTCCTGCCGGTCACCGCGTATGCGGTCAACCGCTGGATGCGTTCGTGGGCGGTGAACGTCCACGCCCCGTTCATCCTGAGCCGCCTCGCGCTGGAGGATATGGTCGCCCGCAAGCGGGGCCGCATCGTCAACATCTCGTCGGTCGCGGCGATCGGGCCGGGGCACGGCCCGTACGTGGGCGAGGGCGCGGAGGAGTACCGGCTGAAGGGCGGCACGGGCTACGGCGCGCAGAAGGCGGCGCTGGAGCGTTTCTCGCAGGGGCTCGCGTCGGAGGTGTACGCGGACGGCGTGGGCGTCGCGGCGGTCGCGCCGTCGCTCATCGTGCCGACGCCGGGCACGGTGTTCCACCACCTCGTGACGGGCTACGACGACCCGCGCGGCGAGCATCCGAACGTGCTCGCGCAGGCCGTGCTGCTGCTCGCGACGGAGCCGCTCGACGCGGTGAGCGGTCGGGTCTGCTACAGCCAGCAACTGCTGCGGGAGTTCGGCTGGATCGAGGGCGGCAGCGGCCCTGGCATCGACGGCAACCACCCGGTGAGCGGGTTCTCGCTGCGGTGAGAGAGGCATTGTCATTCCGAGCGGAGCGCAGCGGAGCCGAGGAATCTCTCGGGAGGGCGTCGGTGTGGGCGAACGTTTCCAGTACCCTCACCCTAGCCCTCTCCCCTGGTAGGGAGAGGGGATCGGCCCCGAGAGATGTTTCGACTACGCTCAACATGACCAGGCCCACACCCCAGCCCAGCCTCCGCAGTACCCTCACCCTAACCCTCTCCCCTGGTAGGGAGAGGGAACCAGCAAGGAGAAGGTGATGGCAACCCGGTTCCGCGCGGACCACGTTGGCAGTTTCCTGCGCCCGCCGGAGGTGAAGGAGGCGCGGCAGGCGTTCGAGGGCGGCCGTGTCTCCGAGGAGCAGCTGCGCGAGGTGGAGAACGAGCACATCCTGCGCGTGATCGACCTCCAGAAGCAGGCCGGCATCGGCATCTACACGGACGGCGAGCTGCGGCGCAGCGGCTGGGCAGGCGACTTCGGCGAGGCGGTCGAGGGGTTCATCGTCGGCGAGCCGCCCGTCCGTATGCCGTTCCAAGGCGGCAAGGGCGACTGGGAGGGCCCCGGCATCACGCCGGAGAACCCGATGGGGATGCCGGGCACGGCGGGCGGACGCATCATCGGCGAGCGTCTGCGGCAGGTGCGTCGGCTCACGGCCCACGAGTCGGCGTTCACCAGGGAGCACGCGCCGGGGCCGTACAAGGTGACGATGCCCGCCGCCAGCTACGTCGTCGCGCGCGGCTACAAGCCCGGCGTGACGGACACGGTCTACGAGTCGCGCGCAGCCGTGCTCGCCGACGCCGCGTCCATCATCCGCGACGAGGTCGTGGCGCTCATCGGCGAGGGATGCCCGTACGTGCAGTTGGACAACCCGCACTACCCGGACTACGTCCCTGAGGAGCGCCGCGCGCAGTGGGCCGCGCAGGGGGTCGACCAGGACCGGGCGCTGCAGGAGGACATCGACGCCGATAACTCGTGCCTGCGCGGCTTCGACCGCAGCGATACGCTCCTGGCGATGCACCTCTGCCGGGGCAACGGCGCGTTCGGCGCGTGGCACACGTCCGGCGGCTACGACCGCATCGCGGAGCAGCTGTTCGGGCAGCTGGAGGTCGATTCGTTCCTGCTGGAGTACGACAGCGAGCGCGCGGGCACGTTCGCGCCCCTCCGGTTCATGCCGAAGGGGAAGACGGTGGTGCTCGGCCTCGTCACTACGAAGGCAGGTGAACTCGAATCGCAGGAGACGCTGCTCCGCCGCATCGAGGAGGCGTCGCAGTACGTGGACGGGGACGACCTCGCGCTCAGCCCCCAGTGCGGCTTCTCGTCGACGCTGCAGGGCAACCCCATCACCTGGGACGACCAGCTGCGCAAACTGGAACTCGTGGTGGAAACGGCGCGCCGCGCGTGGGGATGATGATTGTTTCATTCCGAGCGTAGCGCAGCGCAGCCGAGGAATCTCTCGGGAGTCCTTCGACAGGCTCAGGATGAGCGGCCGCAATCGGGACGCTCCTGAGAGATGTTTCGACTCTGCCTCCGGCTACGCTCAACATGACAAGGCAAGAGGAGACGCGATGACGATGTGGGGAGCGAGGTTCTACGGGAACCCGTGCCGCGAGTGCGGGTACTCATGGTCGATATCGCCGGAGGAGGCGAACGCGCTGATAGCCGACGCGCCGCGCCGGTACGCGGAGCTGCTCGACGGCGCTGACGGCAACGAGCAACACGCCGACCTGACGTGGTCGGTCAAGGCGTACGTCTCCCACGTCGCCGACAACCTGCGCACCTGGGCCGAGCGCATCATGAGCGCGACGACTGCGGGGCAGACCCTCGTACGGCCATTCGATCAGGACGACCTCGCGGAGATCCGCGGGTATGAGCACATGGCCCTGGAAACCGCGCTCTGGTCGCTCAAGCACTCGGCCAACATCTGGGCGGACGCGATGGCGGCCTCAGCCGGACAGGACTTCGTGTTGACGCACCCGGAGCGGGGCGAGCTACCACTGGCTGAGGTCGTGCTCACGGTGGCGCACGACACGGCGCATCACGAGTGGGACATACAGCGGTCGCTTAACGGTGCGTAGACAGGGGGAGGTTGTCATTCCGAGCGAAGCGCAGCGGAGCCGAGGAATCTCTCGGGAGAACGCCGGTGGACGGCGACGCGCCGTCCCGCGTGGCCTGCCCGGCCACCCTGGGTTCCCGCCGGTGCGGGAATGACGAGGTTTGCGTTCCGTCCAAGTTTGCGGTTCGGGAGCTACTTGGGCGGGAGGCTGAGGGCGTAGGCGGCGCCGGTGGCGACCCAGTCCTCGAGTGTCGCGTCATCGTCCGTGGCCCCGGGGCCAACGACGACCCAGCCGCGCATCGGCCTGCCGGTGAAGTCCATCTCACGAACGTGGGGCTGCGCCAGCGCGGCCTCGTACTCGTCCTTCGGGATGCGCACCATCAGGTCATTCCCCAGAACGCCGCAGGCGAGATTGCCCTGCAACATGACCGCGACGCCGCCGAACATCTTCCTCTGCACGAGCGAAGGCTCCGGGCCAAGGATGTCGAGCACGCGCTCCGCTAGACGTTCATCGTAGGCCAAGGTCCGCCCTCCTCACGCTTCGCGCGCCCGCTCCTGCTCGATGAGGACGCGCCGCAACAGTTTACCGGAGGCGTTCTTGGGGATGGCGTCGATGAACTCGACCTCGCTCAGCTGCTTGAAGGTCGCAACGCGCTCGGCGACGAACGCCATCAGCTCGTCGCCGGACGGGGCGACATCGGCCTTCCGGACGACGAACGCCTTGGGCACCTCGCCCGCCTCATCGTCCGCTTTCGGGATGACGGCGACGTCGGCGACGCCGGGGTGCTCCAGCAGCAGACCCTCCAGTTCCGCGGGCGCGACCTGGAAGCCCTTGTACTTGATGAGCTCCTTCTTGCGGTCGACGACGCGCACGTAGCCGTCCTCGTCCATGCTGGCGATGTCGCCGGTGTGGAACCAGCCGTCGGGGGTGATGACCTCCGCGGTCGCCTCGGGCTGGCGGTAGTAGCCCTTCATCACCTGCGGGCCGCGGACGAGCAGTTCGCCCAACTCGCCGGAAGGCAGGTCGTGCTCGCCCGTTTCGAGGTCGACGACGCGCTCCTCAGTGTCGGGGATCGCGGGGCCTATGGTGCCGGGCCTGCCGCGCTCGTCGGTGAAGTCGGTGTTGGTCATGGGCGACGTCTCGGTGAGGCCGTAGCCCTGGATGACGGCGCAGCCGAGTCGTTCCGCGAGCCGGGTCTGCAATTCGCCGGAGAGCGGGGCCGCGCCGCTGAGCAGGAATCGCAGCGACGAGACATCGTACTCGTCGAGCAAGGGCGTCAGCGTGAGGCCGAGGCAGACCGGCGGCACGGTGTAGAGCACGGTGACGCGGTGCTCCGCTATGAGCGACAGCATCTCGCCCATGTCGAAGCGCCCCATCATCACCTGCGTCGCTCCGGCGGCGATGGCGCTCAGCTGGAGCACCGTCATGCCGTAGATGTGGAAGAGCGGCAGGTGGACGAGCATCACGTCGCCGCGCCGGACGACGCCCTCCTCGCCGGGGCGTCCGAGGTTCTGCCGGACGTTCGTGTGGAGGTTGGCGTGGGTGAGCATGACGCCCTTCTGGAGGCCGGTGGTGCCGGAGGAGAACGGCAGTGCGGCGAGGTCGTCCAAGGGGTCGAGGGCAGGCTCCGGGGGCGGGCCGTCCTGCGACTCGATGAGCGACCAGAACGAGCGCGCAGCATCGGCCTTCTCGGCGATGAGGATGCGGTGTCTCACCTGGTCAGAACCGGAGAGCGCGAGATCCGCGGCGTCGGCGAGCGTGTGGTGAACGATGAGCGCCTGCGCGCCGGACGCCTTCAACTGGTAGGCGATCTCGCGCTCGCGGTAGCCGGAGTTGACGGTGGTGACGGTCGCGCCCGCCTTCAGGATGCCGAAGAAGGCAATCTCGAACTCGGCACAGTTCGGGGAGAGGATGCCGACGATGTCGCCCTTACCGAGTCCCATCGCCGCGAGCGCGGACGCGAACCTGCCGGAGCAGTCGTCCAGCTCCTCGAACGTGAACCGGCGGTCGCCGTCGATGATGGCGGTCTCGTCCGGCCATCGCTCGGCTGCCTGCCGCAGCAGTCGCTGCACGGGCTCCGGGTTGTAGGGAGCGAGGGATAGGCGGTCCATGGGCGTGAAACTAAACGACGCGCCGGTGGCCGTCAACGCGCCCCGACAGCCCCCACCTCCCCGCGTGGCTTGCCCGGCCACCCTGGATTCCCGCCGGTGCGGGAATGACGGGGCTTGCGACGCAGGAGTTTTATAATGCGGCTGTTCAGCCGTAATCAGGCATGGGCATAGGAGAAGGCAATGGCATCCGAGGGGAAGGTGGAGGTATCCGGCGCGCAGCCCGCCGAGCCGATAGCAGTGGTGGGGATGGCGTGCCGGTTCCCCGGCGCGACGGGCCTCCCGGCGTTCTGGCGCCAGCTGGAGGCGGGCGAGAACGCGATCATCGAGGGCGTTCCGGGTTCCGGCGTCGGACGCATCGGCTACCTGTTCCCGGAGGACACCATCCAGAGCGAGGCGTGCCGGTTCGGCGCGTACATCGACGAGATCGACCAGTTCGACGCGGGGTTCTTCCGCATCTCGCCGGTCGAGGCGCAGCTGCTGGACCCGCAGCAGCGGATGATGCTGGAGACGAGCTGGCGGGCGCTCGAAGACGCGGGGATAGACCCCGACACGCTGAAGGGCAGCCGCACCGGGGTCTACGCGGGGATAAGCAACTACGACTACCGCGGGCTGATCATGGGCGTCAGCGATACCGCCGACCCCGCCACCAGCCTCTACACCGTCACCGGCACGTCGTTCAACACGGCGATCGGGCGCGTGGCGTTCGCACTCGGGCTGCAAGGGCCGGCGATGGCGGTGGACACCGCCTGCTCGTCGTCGCTCGTGGCCGTCCACCAGGCGGTCGCCGGTCTGCAGCGCGGCGAGGCGGACCTGGCGCTGGCGGGAGGGGTACACGCGATCCTGTCCGGCAGGCTGCTGGAGCTGCGGGCGAACGCAGGGATGCTGGCCCCCGATGGGCAGTGCAAGACGTTCGACGCCGCGGCGGACGGATACGTCCGGGGCGAAGGCTGCGGCATCCTGGTACTGAAGCGGTTGCGCGAGGCGGAGGCGGACGGCGACCGGATATGGGGCGTCATCCGGGCCTCGGCATTGAACCAGGACGGGGCGAGTCCGGGACTGACGGTGCCGAGCGAGCCCGCACAGGAGCAGGTGATCGAGGCCGCGCTGCTCAAGGCGGGACTCGAACCGTGGGAAGTGGACTACGTTGAGGCGCACGGGACGGGAACTCCGGTGGGCGACCCGATCGAGATGCAGGCCACGGGAACGGTGTACAGCCGGGGACGCGACGCCGACCGTCCTCTGCTCGTCGGGTCGGTGAAGACGAACATCGGCCACTTGGAATCGGCAGCAGGGGCCGCCAGCCTCATCAAGGTGATGCTGGCGATGAAGCACCGGGTCATCCCGAAACACCTGAACTTCCACACGCCGAACCCGGAGATCGACTGGGAGCGGTTCGCGGTGCGGGTAGCGGCGGAGACGACCGAGTGGCCGATCGTTCCCGGTCGTCCGCCGCGAGCAGGCGTGAGCGGCTTCGGATGGTCGGGCACGAACGCACACCTCATCCTGGAGGGCTACGGCGAGCCCGTCGGCGCCGACGCAGCGAAAGCCCTGCCCGCCGGGCCGTCGGTGTCCATCGCAGTTGCGCTGCCGGAACCGGCGGAGGAGCGGAAGTCGGCCGCGCGCGGGACGCGGTTGCTGCCGCTGGCGGGGAAGTCGAGGCAGGCGCTTCGAGAGCTGGCGGGGCGGTATCTCTCGTGGCTCGACGAGCATCCCGAGCAGTTCCCGCCAGGCAGCACCGCAAGCGACGACGCGCTATCCGACATGGCGTGGTCGGCGAGTGTCGGTCGGAGCCACTTCGCGCACCGCGCGGGCGTCGTCTTCCGCGACGCGTCGTCGCTGCGCGAGGCGCTGCAGGCCGTCGTGGATGGGGACGAGCCCGATGGGCCGGAGCCGAGGCCTGCGTCGAAGGTGGCGTTCGTCTACACCGGCCAGGGCACCCAGTGGGCCGGGATGGGGCAGGCGCTGTACGAGAGCGAGCCGGTCTTCCGCGCGGTGCTGGACCAGTGCGAACGATGGGTGCAAGAGCATCGCGGCGCATCGCTGCTGGACGTGCTGTTCGGTCGGCCCGGCGCGGCGGGCGACCTCGACGACCCCGCATGGACGCAGCCCGCCACCTACGCGCTCCAGTGCGGACTGACGGCGCTCTGGTCCAGCCTGGGCGTACGTCCGGACGTCGTGATGGGGCACAGCCTCGGTGAGATCGCGGCGTCGCAGACGGCGGGCGTGTTCAGCCTCGAGGACGGGCTGCAGTTCGCGTCGACGCGGGGCGAGCTGATGGCGTCGCTGCCGGTCGCGGGCGCGATGGCGGCGGTGTTCGCGCCCGCGTCGCACGTCGCGGAGACGCTCGAAGCGTGGAACGCGGCGTCCGATGGACTCGGGCTGAGCGTCGCCGCCGACAATGGAGCGCACCAGGTGCTGAGCGGCGAGGCGTCGGAGGTCGAGCAGATCGTGCAGCGGTTCGAGGCGGAAGGGCTTCGCGTGAACCGGCTGCGGAGCAGCCCCGGCTATCACAGCGTGCTCGTCGAACCGGCGTTGGACGACCTGGCGAAGGTGATCAGGGAGACGAGCGTCTCGTCCCCGTCCATCCCACTGGTGAGCAACGTTTCGGGCCGGTTGCTGGAATCGGGTGACACGCAGGACGCGGCGTACTGGCGGCGGCACGCGCGGCAGCCGGTGGCGTTCCGGGGATGCGTCGAGACGCTGGCCGAGATGGGCGTCGATGCGGTAGTGGAACTGGGGCCGCACGCGGTGCTGGGGCCGATGGCGAGCCTCGCCTGGCCAGCGTCGAGCGCTGCACCGGCGGTCGTGTCGAGCCTGCACCGACCTCCGCGCGACCCGGACGAACCTGTCCTCGACTCGACCGGCGGGTTCGTCGAGGGAGTCGCCGGAGCGTACGAGGCCGGCATCCCGCTCACGTTCCCGGGACTGTTCGCGGGAGAGTCGCGGCGGCGGGTCGCGTTGCCCGGTTACCCGTTCCAGCGCCAGTCGCACTGGATCGAGGCGCCGAGGCGGCGCCGGGCGGCCGCGGGCCATCCGCTGCTGGGCGTCCGGCACGATTCGCCGAGAGGCGAGACGTCGTTCGAGACGGAGGTGCTCCCGACAGACCCGGCCTGGCTGAGCGACCACAGCGTCTTCGGGCGTGTCATCGCACCGGGTGCGCTGTACGGGGCGATAGCGGTGTCCGCCTCGCTCGCCGGGGAGTCCGAGGCGGTAGTCGTGGAGGACCTGCAACTGCACAGCCCGCTGGTCTTCCCTGAGCAAGACGCAGAGAGCGCGCCGGGACAGGAAGGCCGGAGGGTCCAGATCGTGCTGGACGCACTGGAGAAGGCGTCGTCGCGCCACTTCGAGATATACAGCCGTGGCGAGGGCGAAGAAGGCTGGACGCTGCACGCGGAGGGCACCACGCTGTCCAGCAGGGAGCGACAGGCCCCTGCCCGAGTCGACCTCGCCACGCTGAAGGCAGGCCTGTCGGCGGAGGACATTTCCGCGTTCTACCGTGCGAGGGCGGACGTCGGCATCAACCTCGGCCCCCGGTTCCGCACGCTTCAGTCGGCATGGGTCGGTGACGGCGAGGCGGTCGGGGAAGTCGTGCTGCCAGCGACGGTGGACGGAAGCGGCCTGCAGGCGCATCCGATCCTGCTCGACGGTTGCTTCCAGGTACTGGCCGTGGCCCGGAACGTGGCGAGCGGCGAGGAGACCGGGACCTACCTCCCCTTCGGATGGGAGCGGCTGTGGCTGACCGGGCCGCTGCCGGAACGCATCGTCTGCCATGCCCGCATGCGGGAGCGCGTCGGCGACGCCGGAGAGCGCGAGGCCGAGGTATTCGCAGGAGACCTGCGGTTCTACTCCCCGGACGGGGTCGAGCTCGGCGGGTTGAACGGGTACACGGTGAAGCGGGCGACGCGCGCGGCCCTGCTCTCGGGGACGGAGGGGATCAACGAACTCCTCTACGAGATCACCTGGCGCGACAAGCCTCTCGCACAGGGGATGTTGCCCGCGGACTTCCTCCCGAGCCCGTCCTCGGTCGCGGCGCGTTCCGCGCCGTTCTCCGACTATCTGGCCTCGGAAGGCGTCGGAGCGGACGACCGTGCAGCGTTGCTGACGGACCTCGAGCGCTTGTCGTGGTCTTACGCGCTGTCAGTGCTGGAGAAGCTCGGGTGGAAGCGCAGTTCCGGCGAGAAGGTGGACACCGAAGCAGTCCGGGAGCGATTGAACGTTCTGCCGGAGCACCGGCGGCTGTTCCGGCGGTTGTTCGAACTGCTGGGGAGAGGCGGGGTCGTGGAGGAGACCGGGGACGGCTTCACGGTGCTCGTTGGACCGGACGACACACTGCCCGAAGCGGTGTCGGGCGACCCGGAAGCGGTTGCAGACCGCATCGCCGAAGTGTACCCGCACGGAGCGGTCGAGGTCGGGCTGTTCCGGCGTGTCGTCAATGAGCTGACCGAGGTGCTCCTGGGCCGGGCCGACCCGCTGACGGTGCTGTTCGGGAGTGGGGAACCGTCACCGGCCGACCTGTACATGAAGGCGCCGGGGGCCAGATCGTCAAACCGGATGCTGGGGGACGCGGTCGCATCGCTCCTGGAAGCGTTCCCGGACGGGCGCAGGCTCCGCGTGCTGGAGGTCGGGGCCGGCACGGGTTCGGCGACGGCGCTGGTGCTTCCGGAGCTGCCGGCAGGCAGGTTCGACTACGTCTACACGGACATCTCGGCGGGCTTCTTCGCGGAAGCGGAGACGCGCTTCGGCGGAAGCGAGGCGTCGATCGAGTACCGGGTGCTGGACATCGAGAAAGATCCGGTCGAGCAGGGTTTCGAAGGGCACGGTTACGACCTCGTGATAGCGTCGAACGTGCTCCACGCGACCCGTTTCCTGGAAGAGACGCTCGGGCACTGCCGCACCCTCCTGGCCCCGTCGGGCCAGCTGCTGGCGCTCGAGAACCTGCGCGGCCAGGGCTGGATGGACCTCACGTTCGGCCAACTGGACGGCTGGTGGCGGTTCGCTGATCCGTTCCGTCCGCACCACGCCCTCGCTGGTCCGGCGGTGTGGCGTCGATCGCTCACCAACGCGGGCTTCCCGGAGGCGGAGGTGCTGGGACTGGAGGCGTCCGCGTCTGCAGAGCCGGACAGGGGCGTCATCGTGGCTCAGGGCCCGGCGGAAGTCGAGGAGCCGCCAGGGGTCTGGGTCCTCGCAGGCGACCGCAGCGGCGTGGCGGAGCAACTCGCAGCGGAACTGTCGACGCGCAACCAGACCGTGGTGCTGGCGGGGGCGGAGGTGGAGCCGGAGAGCCGGGAGTCGTGGCGATCAGTCTTCGAGGGGTTGCCTGCCGACGTCCCGCTCAGCGGCATCGTGCACCTTGCCGCGTTGGATGGGCACGGGCCGGATGCCACGACCGGAGAGTTCGCACAGGACGTCAGGCACGCGGGAGCGAGTGCGCTCGCGCTGGTGCAGGGCCTGACCGACGCCGACGCGGCGCCGGAGAAGGGCTTCTGGCTGCTCACACGCGGCGGACAAGTGGTCGAGAAGGAGCGCGGCGGAGAGATCGCGGGCGCAACGCTGTGGGGCTTCGGGAGAGTGGTGGCACGGGAGGCGGGGCACCTTCAGCCGAGGATGATCGACCTGGAGCCCGGAGCCCCGCCGCCTCTGTCGGGCCTCGTCAATGAACTCCTGTACCCGGACCCGGAGACGCACATCGCCTACCGTAAGGGGTTCCGGCAGGCGGGACGGCTGGTCCGACTCGGCGCCGCGGCCCAGCGGCTTACGTTGCCGGAAGAGCCATCATGGATGCTGGAGCCCGACGCAGGCGGCAGCCTGGAGGGGGTCCAGATCGCGCCCCAGGCAGCGCGCCCGCTGGAACCGCGCGAGGTGCGGGTCGCCGTAGAGGCAGCCGGGCTCAACTTCCTCGACCTGTTCCAGGCGCTTGGCGTCGTCGCCGGGGGGTTGCTCGGCAAGGAGTTCTGTGGCCGGGTGCTCGAAACCGGCGCCGACGTGACCAGCGTCTCGGCCGGCGACCGCGTGGTTGGACTGGGGTTCGGAACGTTCGCTCCGAGCGTGGTCACGCGGGAAGAGCTGGTTGCACCCGCTCCGCCGGGAGTCCCGGCAGCGGCGCTTGCGACGATACCGACCGTGTTCGTGTCGGCGGCGTTGTCGTTCGATCTCTCGGGACTGAACCCCGGCGACCGTGTGCTCATCCACTCCGGCGCGGGAGGGGTGGGGTTGGCCGCGATCCAACTGGCGCAGGCCGCGGGAGCCGAGGTGTTCGCGACCGCGAGCGCGCCCAAGCAGGCATACCTCCGCTCGCTGGGCGTACAGCACGTCTTCGACAGCCGCTCGACGAAGTTCGGGCAGGAGATACTCGAAGCGACGGGCGGCGCGGGCGTTCACGTGGTCGTGAACAGCCTGACGGGAGAGGGTTTCATCGACACGAGCCTGTCGTGCCTGGCCCAGGGCGGCCGGTTCGTCGAGTTGGCCGCCGTGGGCATCCTGACGGAAGAGGAGATGGCGGCGGTACGGCCCGACGTCTCCTACTCCATCCTGGAGCTCGACGACCTGAAGACCCTTGACCCCGCGACGCCCGGGAACGCGCTCAGGGCAATTATGGCGCGAGTAGCCGACGGAGAGCTGGCCCCGCTCACCCACGCCCGGTGGTCGCTGCTGGAAGCCGGCGCCGCGATGCAGTTCATGCAATCGGCAAGGCACATCGGGAAGATCGTGCTGACCATGCCGCCGACGGTGATCGGACATCTGCGGGAGGACAGGACATACCTGGTCACGGGCGGGCTGGGAGGCATCGGGTGCGCCCTTGCGGGCTGGCTGGCGGAGCGGGGCGCGGGCGCCATCGTGCTGAACGGACGCCGCCCCCCGGACCCCGAGGTTGCGGAAGCGATCGATGCGCTGCGCGAACGCGGTGTGACCGTGCAGGTGGAGATCGCGGACGTGACGGATGCCGCCGCGGTCGACCTGATGTTGGAGCGCATCGACGCGACGCTGCCGCCGCTGGCGGGCGTCATCCACAGCGTGGGCGTGCTGTCGGACGCTGCGCTCACGAACCAGAGCTGGGAACGGTTCGAGGAAGTGCTGTGGCCGAAGGTGCTGGGAGCATGGCACCTGCACCGGGCGACCATCGCCCGCGACCTGGACATGTTCGTCCTGTTCTCCAGCGTGGCGGGCGTCCTGGGCAATCCGGGGCAGGCCAACCACGCCGCGGCCAACGCCTTCCTCGACCAGCTTGCCGGGCACCGGCGCGCGCTGGGGCTCCCCGCGCAGACCATCGCCTGGGGCGCCTGGTCAGGACTGGGAGAGGCCGAGGAGCAGCGGGAACGCATCGCCAGACAGCTGGAGGCAGTCGGAACGGGTTGGATCACGCCTGAGCAGGGACTCAGGGCATTCGACCAGATGCTGCGGCAGGACATGACCGGCGGGATGGTGGCGGCGGTGGACTGGCAGACGTTCGCGCAGGGCCACGAGCAGCGCCCGCTGTTCCTCGAGGAGCTGTACGCCGTTTCCTTCGAGGGCGAGGCAGGAGAGCAGGCCACGCCTGCCGATCTGTTGTCCCAGCTGCGGGAATCCTCATCCGCCGAGCGGGAGGACGTGCTCGTTTCATTCCTGCAGCGGGAGTTGCAGGCGGTGATGCGGTTGCCGACGCCGCCGGCGGCATCGGTGGAGTTCTCCGAACTGGGGATGGACTCGCTGATGGCCGTTGAGTTGCGCAACCGCCTGAACCGCGCCTTCGCCGGAGAGTACGTAGCGCCCAACACCGTGGTGTTCGATTACCCGAGCGTCACGGGGCTTGCCCACCACCTAGCCGAGCAACTCGGAGAGCCCGCCGATGAGGCCATCCCGGAGCGGCGGGCGCCGGAAGTCCGGGAGCCCTCCGACGTGAAGGACGGCATCGCCATCGTGGGTATGGCGTGCCGGTTCCCGGGGGCGGAGGACATCTCAGCCTTCTGGCGTCAACTGGAATCGGGCGAGAGCGCGGTGACGGACGGACGCCCAGGCACCGGTCCATGGAACGGGGCGCTCGGAGACCCGGCTGCCGAGGAAGCAGCCTTCCGGTACGGAGGATTCGTCGAGGACCTCGACAAGTTCGACTCCCGGTTCTTCCGTATCGCGCCGATCGAGGCGTGGATGATGGATCCGACGCAGCGGATGATGCTGGAGACGAGCTGGCTGGCCTTGGAGGACGCGGGCATGGACCCGGACCGGCTGAGAGGCAGCCGGACGGGGGTGTATGCCGGCACGGCGGGGAGCGAGTACCGGGAACTGCTCGCAGCCACCGGCAGGGCAAGCAGCTACCTGGGCACCAACTCGAGTGTCACCGCGGGAAGAGTCTCCTACGCGCTGGGCCTCGAAGGGCCGGCGATATCGCTGGAGATGGCATGCGCGTCGTCGCTGGCCGCGGTGCACCAGGCGGTCATCGGCCTGCAACAGGGTGAAGTGGACGTCGCGCTCGTGGGCGGCGTCCATGCGGCGCTCTCCGCCCCGGTCGCGAGGTTCATGCTGGAAGTCGGCATGTTGTCGCCGAGTGGGCAGAGCAGGACGTTCGACGCATCGGCGGACGGGTTCGTTCGAGGCGAGGGATGCGGAGTGCTGGTGTTGAAGCGGTTGAGTGAAGCAGAGGCCGACGGCGACCGGATATGGGGCGTCATCCGCGGCTCGGCGGTCAACCAGAACGGAGCGAGCCTCGGGCTGACCGCACCCAACGGACCGGCGCAGGAGCGTGTGATGGAGGAAGCGCTTGCCCGCGCCGGTGTCGAACCGTCGGAGGTGGACTACCTGGAAGCGCACGCAACAGGATCAAATTTCGGCGACCCCATCGAGGTGCGAGCGGCAGCGGCGGTCTACGGCAGAAGCCGTAAAGCAGACCGGCCGCTTCTCATCGGGTCGGTGAAGGCGAACATAGGCCATCTCGAACCGGCGGCGGGAGTCGCAAGCCTGATCAAGGCTGTACTCGCGATGCAGCGCGGGGTGATCCCCGAACACCTCCACTTCAACGACCCGAACCCCGATGTTGAATGGGACAGGGTGCCCGTTCGGGTCACCAGCGACCTGACCGAATGGCCGCCGACCCCGGACCGTCCACGACGAGCCGGTGTGAGCGCTTTCGGCATATCAGGCGCGAATGCGCACGTCATCGTGGAGGCCTACGGAGCGCCGGAGGGCGCTATCGCCGGGAACGGCTGGCCGGCGGGGTCAGCGGCGCCGGTCCCCGCTCCGGTGCTCGACGAGACGCTTGCCGACCGGGAGACGCGGCTGCTGCCCCTGTCGGGGAAGACGGACCGCGCTCTGCGGGAGCTGGCGGGGCGGTATCTCTCGTGGCTAGGCGAGCACTCCGGCAGCGCCGAAGCACTGGCCGACATGGCGTGGACCGCGAGCGTCGGCCGGAGCCACTTCCCGCACCGCGCGGGCGTGGTCTTCCGCGATAGCACGTCTCTGCGCGAGGGACTGCGGGCGATCACAGAAGGCCATAAAGCGCCCGAAGGGCAGGAGCCGCGATCCGCGTCGAAGGTCGCGTTCGTCTACACGGACGAAGGCCACGAGTGGGCGGGAATGGCCGAGGCGTTGTACCAGAGCGAGCCGGTCTTCCGGGCGGTGCTGGACCGGTGCGATGCCGTGTTGCGAGAGGTACGCGGCGCCTCACTGCTGGACGTGATGTTCGGCAGGCCGGACGCCGCAGGCGAACCTAACGACCCTGCGTGGACGCAGCCCGCGGTCTACGCACTCCAGTGCGCCCTGACGGCGCTGTGGTCGAGCGTAGGGGTGCGTCCGGACGTGGTGATGAGCCTCGGCCCCGGCGAGATGGCAGCGTCGCAGGCGGCAGGAGTGTTCAGCCTCGAGGACGGCCTGATGGCCGCCGCCAGACGCGGCGAGCTGACGGCATCGGGCGCACCGGAGAGCGCGGAAGCAGCCCTCAACGGCATCACGCCTGCTTCGCCGTCCATACCCCTGGTGAGAAGCCTCCCGGAAGATGCGGAGACCGATCTCGTAGTGGAAGTGAACCTGAACGGCGGGTTCGTGGAGGCGGTTGCCGACGCATACGAGGCCGGCATCACGCTATCGTTCCCCGGACTGTTCGCCGGAGAGTACCGGCGACGCGTCTCGCTTCCGGGTTACCCGTTCCAGCGCCGCCGTCACTGGGTGTAAGGCGGCACGCGACGGGCAGCGCCGGAGTCAGACAACACCGACCTCATCCAGGAACGCGAGCATCGTTTCAACGCATTCGGCCGGCTGTTCCAGTTGCAGAAAATGGGTGGCGTCCGGCAGGAAGTCGTAGCCGATACTCTGGATGTCGCTGAGGTCCAGGGTTGGAAGGTAGGAGAACGGGAGGGTGGGATCGGCGCCGATGACCTTCACGGGACAGCGCAAGGAATCGAAGTCGACTCCCATGGCGTAGACGCCGGCGTACTCGATCATCCGCGCCTCGTATTCGCGGGGGCACCGCAACTGGTAGCCCTCCCCGTCGTCGCTGCTGCGCAGCGTCGTCCGCGCCACAAGATCGAAGACCCCGGGAACGACGCGCCGGTACAGCGGCGAGATCGGCAGCACCTCCATGAGCTGCTCCATGGAACGAAAATGCTCGGTGCGGCGGCGCGCCAGGGCGGCAGTGTTCGCGGCCACGATATCGAAGTCCTCGTAGCCACGCCCTGGTTTGCACAGGGGTGGGTCGAACAGGACGAGCGCGGAGTACCCGCTGCCCCTGGCGAGGGAGAGCAACGATACGAGCGCGGAAACGGAGT
The DNA here is from genome assembly GCA_965220225.1 of Dehalococcoidia bacterium. Taxonomy (GTDB): domain Bacteria; phylum Chloroflexota; class Dehalococcoidia; order Lucifugimonadales; family Australimonadaceae; genus Bin16. The sequence continues at coordinate 2,936,779 of OZ244813.1, forward strand.
GAAACACGCCGACCGTGGGTTTCTCCCCGTAGCGCAGGTTGACGGCTTCGAGGATGCGGTCATGGTCGGCGGCGAGCGTCGGGATGTGGTGCCCTTCAGGGGAGGTGATCTTGTTCCAGCCGTGGTTCCGCAAGTCGTGGACGATGACGTCGAAATCGCCAGTGAGGAGGGACCAGAAGGGATAGTAGAGGTCGATAGCGAGGCCGTTGCCGTGGCTCAGGATGAGCCGCGGGCCGTCGGGGTTGCCGTGGCGGCGCACAGTGATGACCGTCTCGTCGTCCACCCGCACTTCGTGGACGGAGAGAGGCTCCGGCAGCTCCCATACTACTTCACGTGGCCGCATCAGATCGCCGGGTCCAGTTCGTGAGCGATGGCTGCAACGAAGTTGTCGCCGTCGAAGCTCTCCACTCGCCAACGCGCCGATGGCGTTCGGGGAAACGCAAAGACGGCAGACCCGGCACCATGGCGCATCGCCGGGGGGACTTCGAACAAGGATGGGTCCAGGGACATGCCTGTTCCTTCAGCCTTCACCAAAGCCTCCTTGACCGTCCAGAGCCTGAAGAAGGCACGAGGCCTCTCCTCTCCCTCGATCAAGGCGAGTTCCGCTTGTTCATCAGGCGTGAACACGGTTTCAATCAGTGTGTCCAGGTTACGGTGGGAAGCGTACTCCTCCACGTCGACGCCCAACCGGCCTTCGGGAGCAAGTGCGATGAGTCCGTGATTCCCGCTGTGGCTGACGTTGAAATTGATGTCGACGGGAAGCCCCTGCACGAGGGCGAACGGCTTGCCGTGCTCAGAAACCCTAAAGGCCAACTGCTCATTGCTGCAGCGGAGTTCATCGCACAGCAGCGCACGGAGAGCGGCACGGCACAGAGCGAAGCCGCGTCTGGGGCCGGCGCCGATGAACCTGCGGGCGCGCGCCCGCTCCTGCTCATTCAGCCAGGAGAACGCCTCGGCTTCCCTGGCCGGATGAGGGCTCAGAGCAATGTGCGAGACGGCAGCGCCTGCGACCTGTCCGACAGGGCTCCACCAGCATCCCGTGACGGAAGAGGTCGTCATTGCCAGCAGCGCCGCGTTGGTCTAGGCAGACTTGCTGTCGATGAAGGCTGCGACCTTCGACAGGTCGGAGAAGGTTGCGCAGTCATCGAGGGTGAAGGTGACGTTGAAGTCCTGGGCTATCAGCTTGCCCAGGGCAACTATGTCCGTGGAAGGCACGCCAGCGTCCGAGAGGCTGAGGTTCAAGTCCTCCGGGACGTCCAGGGCCTTGCCGTCTACCTCGATGTTCTCACTGACCAGTTGCCTTATCCGTTCTGCCGTGGACGCCATTCTGTGTCTCCTTTCGGGGTGTCCGCATGAATGCGGGAGAGGGTTGCAACGAGGATAGCCATGCGCCCCCAGAGGGTCAAGTCGCGCCATCACCTCCACAAGCACTTGAATGTTGCCATGCGTCTATAATCACGCCATGCAGCAGCAAGAAGTACGCCTCACCAGTCTGGCCACTTGCGCGGGTTGAGCGGGTAAGTTCAGCCCCGAGGACCTCGGCGAGGTCCTGAGCCATCTCCCCCACGTGCAGCACGACGATCTGCTCGTTGGGTTCGACACGAGCGACGACGCCGCCGTCTACCGCCTGACGGACGACCTAGCCGTCGTGCAGACGATCGACTTCTTCCCGCCGATCGTCGACGACCCTTACGACTTCGGCTCCATCGCAGCGGTGAACGCGCTCAGCGACGTCTACGCTATGGGCGGGACCCCCCTGCTCGCGCTGAACATCGTCTGCTTCCCCGAGGACCTGCCGAAGGAGGTGCTCGGACGCATGCTGCTCGGCGGTATGGACGTTGCGAAAGAAGCGGGCATCGTCATCGCGGGCGGCCACACGGTGAAGGACCGCGAGCCGAAGTACGGGCTGTCGGTCACCGGCATC